>CABIXN010000001.1:0-69418 GCA_902362715.1 Lachnospiraceae bacterium
CTTAGAGAGTATGAGGTAGATAGGTCAGAGGTGGAAGTGCAGTAATGTATGGAGCTGACTGATACTAATCGTCCGAGGGCTTGACCAAGAGCACTTAGGGAAGCCAAGCTGAAAGGCGCAGGCTGAGCTTAGTGGGATGGTCGTTCGAAGGAACTTAGCGAAGGCGAGTCGGAAGACGAAGCCTGAGGTTAGTGAATCGAACTTCCTTAGAAAAGAATGGGAAAGGCATTTGCAGAGCAAATGGCACCGAGAAAGCAAAGCTTTCGAGGTGACCCGGTTTCGAAAAAGGAAAATGGTTTTAGTGAATCGAACTTCCTTAAACATGTCTGGAATGCTTTCACGGAAATCTGTATGAAGTTTTGAAGGTATATGAAATAAAATATATAGGGATATAGTTCAGTTGGTAGAACGTTGGTCTCCAAAACCAAATGTCGAGGGTTCGAGTCCTTCTGTCCCTGTTATAAAAGACGGCGGTGCTGCTGTCTATGAGAACCCCGAGTAAATCGGGGTTTTTGTTTGTTTATACTATAGGAAAATGTTTTGAACTCACTTATAGCATAAACGCACACTTTGGGGTGACGATGCGCACTGTCGCGAAAATAAAAGAGGAACATTTTCATGGATCAGATGATATCAGCAAATATTGCTCTGGATATATTTGGAATCATTTTATCAATAATTCCAATTGTATATGTACTCAGCAGTCAGCGCTACTGTCAACAACTAAACAGATATTTTCTGGGTGTTAGTATTTCTAATATTTTTATGATTACCGGCGATTTATCGGACTGGTTAATACAGGATGTATCTACTAGGTCTCTGCAAGTTATACTGTCTGTTTTTTCCGTGGTCTATTATGCGGCATCTGCTTTTGTATTATATTTTTTTGCCAGGTATTTGGCGGAATATCTGAAAATTACGGGCAGAGCGGTAAAGAGATATCTGGCGGCTGTAAGACTTGTCTGCAGTGTACAGATATTTTTTGCCATCATCAGTCCATTTACAGGTGCAATTTTTTATATATCGGTTCATGGGTATCAGCGGGGAAATCTTTTTCTGATTTCTCAGATAGTTCCTTTATTCTGTTACATTCTTTTTACTGCTTTTGTAATTGTATACCGGGAGAATCTGACACTGCGTGAAATTGCATTTTTTTTATTATATATTTTTGTTCCCCTTGGAGGCGGAGCAGCGCAAATGTTTTTGCGGGGAATTGCTGTGGTAAATATTGGGGTATCTCTTGCTCTTCTGCTTATTTTAGTTAATATTCAATTTGAATATGAATTAACACTGCGCAAAAAGGAAGATGAGCTGGCACAGATGCGGATTGATATCATGTTAAGTCAGATTCAGCCCCATTTTCTATATAACTCCCTGGCGACTATTTCTCACCTCTGTAAACATGATGCCAAAAAAGCTCAGACTGCTATACAGGAATTTTCTTTATTTTTACGGGGAAATATGGACAGTCTGAAAAAAAGAAATCCTATTTCTTTTGAAAAGGAGCTGAATCATGTTAAGAATTATTTGTATCTGGAACAGCAGCGTTTTCAAAATCGTTTGAAAGTCATTTATGATATACAGGTATCTGATTTTTATCTTCCACCCTTATCCCTGCAGCCCCTAGTAGAAAATTCAGTACGTCATGGAGTACTCAGAAAAGAAGCAGGCGGCGTAGTCACTATCCGTACAAGGGAGACCAAACAAGATTATCTGGTAATAGTAGAGGATAATGGGATTGGATTTGAGCGCTCAAAAGAATTTCCAAATCTGGGGGAACATGCCCATATTGGAATTGAAAATGTCCGCAGCCGATTACAGACTATGGTGCATGGAAGTTTGAAAATTGACAGTGATGACATGGGGACAAGTATTACAATGCGGATACCAAAGGAGTGAGAGTTATGCATTTTTTAGCTGTTGATGATGAAATTTTTATGCTGGAAGAAATGGCTGAAACACTTCAAAGCGTCATACCCGGGGCTGAAATCTGTACATGCTTAAAGCCTGGAGATGCTCTGGATATAGCTAGAAAGAAACAGATAGACGCAGCTTTTCTGGATATTGAAATGGGCAGTATGACGGGACTTGAACTGGCAGCGAGATTAAAAGAGATTCAACCGGATATTCATATTATATTTGTTACAGGACATGAAAAATACGCTGTGCAGGCTTTTCAGATACATGCTACAGGTTATTTGCTGAAACCATTTTCACAGGAAGATGTGATGCGTGAACTGACTTTTATTTATGGGGAACAGAAAAAAGTTCATATTCGGGCACAGACCTTTGGAGGCTTTGAAATCTTTGTAGATGGACAGCCTGTTAAATTTTCCAGAGCAAAAGCAAAAGAATTGCTGGCATTTCTGATAGATCGTAAAGGGACAAGTGTTACAACCGCAGAGGCATATGCGGTATTATTTGAAAATGCTGAAGATACAGTATCAGGAAAAAGTTATTTTCGAAATATTGTACGGGATTTAAAAAATTCATTAAAGACTGTACATGCAGAAGAAATACTGCTCCGCAGTTTCAACTCTCTGGCTATCGTGCCGGATAAAATAGAATGTGATTATTATCAGTTTTTAAAGGGGGACCCGATTGCGGTTAATCAGTATCGAAACGATTATATGCCTCAGTACAGCTGGGCTGAGTTTCGAAATGCGCAGATTTATTTCCATGAGAATAAGAACTTTTATCAGTAGGAGACTGAAAGAGGGGCTTATTCTTTTTGTTTATAAAATTTGATACGCTTTTGATACGCTTGCTTTGTTATAATTTATTAAAGTTTGATGTTAATAGCAGAAAACTGATAAAAAAGAATTTAGTGTTGCTACCAGCAGCAGATGAAAATAAAATTATAAAATGATTAAAAAGGGTTATGAAAAATTTTAATATAGTTCAGGAGGGTGCTTTATGTTCGGAAATGAGCAGAACGGGCATCCTTTTTGATATATATGATAGCGTGAAAAGCAGATGGCTGCCGTACAAAAGGACATACATAGGTAAGAGATTTAAGAATGGGAAATGCAGAGACAAATTTTAGAAGAGAAAATACGGTATACCATGGAATATTTATTTGAAATATGGTATTCTGTAATTGACAAAAGGAATAAAAATGTTTGTTTTTTGAATTACTAAGAATCATTGACCTGTATATAATAATACCTGTGTGAAGAGTGTTTAATATAGTGTTTTTATCCGAAAAGGACATGGGAAATCAAAGGGTGGTTTGCCATGTCCTTTTTAAGTGGAGTGTTATTTTGAATCTGCATATGTATATACCGGTTAAGAATTACTGAAATTGAGGTTGTCAGATATAATTTAGATTAGATCAAAATAGCAGATCAGATAACTTTTCTGATTTTGTAAACAATAGATAAGGTGGAGGTTTTTGCGATGAAACTGATCAAAACAGAAGATGCAGTTGGACATGTATTGTGTCAGGATATTACCCAGATTATTAAAGGAGTAACAAAAGATGCGGTATTCCGCAAAGGACATGTTGTAACAAAAGAGGACATTCCTGTACTCCTTTCTGTAGGAAAAGAGCATCTTTATGTGTGGGAAAATGATGAGAATATGCTTCATGAGAATGAAGCTGCTCAAATACTCTATGAAATCTGCAGAGGAGAGCACATGCACGGCACTGATGTGAAAGAGGGAAAAATCGAACTGGTTGCAGAGATCGACGGACTTCTGAAAGTAAATAAAAAGCGGATTTTAGCGGTAAACAGTTTTGGACAGATGATGATTGCCTCCAGACATGGAAATGTTCCCATAAAAAAAGGAGATAAAATTGCTGGAACCAGGATTATTCCACTTGTCATTGAAAAAGAAAAAATGGAAAAAGCAAGACAGACCGGCGGCAGTGAACCGGTATTTCAGCTTCTTCCATTTAAACATAAAAAAGTTGGAATTGTAACTACCGGAAGTGAGGTTTTCAAAGGAAGAATTAAAGATACATTTGGACCGGTAATTAAAGGAAAACTTGCAGAGTTTCCTACAGAAGTGTTAGGGCAGACGTATGTTGATGACACAAAAAAGAACATTACAGCTGCGATTATGGATCACATTGCCAATGGAGCAGATATGGTAGTCTGTACCGGAGGTATGAGTGTGGATCCGGATGACTGTACACCGGGGGCTATTGCGGATACCGGAGCACGTGTAGTAAGTTATGGCGCGCCGGTGCTTCCAGGAGCGATGCTGATGATTGCGTATTATCAAAAGGATGGAAAAGAGATTCCTATTTTAGGACTTCCGGGCTGTGTTATGTATGCAAAAAGAACCATTTTTGATCTGGTTCTGCCAAGGGTTATGGCTGATGATAAATTGGAAAAAGAAGATATTTCTATTTTGGGAGAGGGCGGTCTTTGTCTGAATTGCGAAGTATGTACTTATCCTAACTGCGGATTTGGAAAATAAAAAGGAGGCTATATAAGTATGGAGGACACAAATTTAAAACCAGTGAAAGTTCACTGGGAAGAGATTGAGAAATACAGTGTATTTAAGATTATGAGGTTTGAGGTAAAATACGGTCAGAAAGTATTGGGATATTACCGGATCTGGCATGATCCTGAAACAGAGAATATTGCCTTTTACGGGGATACAGATAAACATGGTGTACTTCCCCCTCAGGAATATCAGGCAAAGCCGGGAAATCATAAACTCATTCAGTACATTGAAAAAGATTTAAACCGTATGGGATACTATATTCCGGATGCCCGGAAAAAGATTTCAGATGACATGCTGATTGGAAAAGAACATTTCCCAAATGATTGGGATGTACTGTATTAAATGTACGGAGGAAATTATGGATTTGAAGTTAACACATATAAATGACCAGGGCCGTGCCAAAATGGTTGATGTGTCAGAAAAAGCTGATACACAGCGGATTGGAGTGGCCTCCGGGCGGATTCGCATGCAGAAGAACACTTTTGAATTGATTACAGGAGGAAAAATCAAAAAAGGAGATGTTTTATCTGTTGCTCAGGTGGCAGGGGTAATGGCTGCAAAAAAAACCTGGGAGTTGATTCCCATGTGTCATCCGCTGCTTTTAACTGGTGTGGATATTCACTTTGAGTTATATCCGGAGGTTTCCGAGATTGAGGCGGTTGCATCAGTAAAAACTACCGGAAAGACGGGAATTGAGATGGAAGCGCTTCATGCTGTGTCTGTAGCTTTGCTTACCATTTATGACATGTGTAAAGCTGTAGATCGGGGAATGCAGATTGTTGACATTTTTCTTTTGGAAAAAGATGGTGGAAAATCTGGTCATTATGTTAGAGAAAGGGAATATTAGAATATGAGTAATTGTACGGTACATTCGATCTGTATCGCTCAGGAGAGAGGACAGTTAAAGAAAGAAATTGAGCAGGCAAATATTATTGAAAATACAGGAATTGAAGGGGATGGCCACTGTGGTGACTGGGGACGCCAGGTAACCTGCCTAAACTGGGAGAGCGTATTAAAATCAAACCAGGAACATGGACTTTCCATGGGGCCTGGAGATTTTGCAGAAAATATTTGTATTGAACATATGGATGACTTAAATCTTCAGGAGGGAGATCGGTTTTTGCTTGGCAGCAGTGCGGTTTTGGAGGTTACACAGATAGGAAAACCTGATCATCCAAGTGTGGTTACAAGAACCTTTGGAGTGACACTGCTTCCATATGAAGGACGCTTTTGTAAAGTAGTAAAAGGCGGAGTGGTGAAACCCGGAGATTCTGTTATTAAATTATAAGTAGTGGATGATTTTTGAAAAGAAATTGTCAAACTTCAGGGGAGCACGGCGTTGATATCAATGCCGTGCCCCCCTGAAGTTTTTGTGCCCCTATTTCTAAGTTATATATCACCCTGCAAAATATTTCTTTAAATAAAGAGAGGTATACTTATTATGTTCTTTTAGGCTGGTTCACGGCTTAAGGGACTGTTTTTCTACTATTCTTAATACATTTCTTGAAAGTTTTTTCAAAATATCCGTACAAAGTTACAAATTTATAATCTGGGAAAGAGATTTTCTTTACAGTTGTAAGGTATCTCTTTATAATGAAAGGAGAAGTTGTTTGAAACCTAGTAAACCATTGGGACAATTGACACTGTTTGATCGCTTTTTATTCGCAGAGGCTATGGAAAGCCCGGGAAATCTGCAGATTTTACTGGAAATTATTCTTGGAAGAGATGTTCATTTAAAGGACTGCCCGCAGTCTGAGAAGGAAATACGGACTACTCCGCTGAAGCGGTTTGTAAAGCTGGATGTCTGGAGCCAGGATGAGGAGGGTGTTGTATATAATACGGAGGCCCAAAAGGAAAATACCGGAAATCTGCCGAGACGAAGCAGATATTATCAGGGAATGATTGACAGTAAACTGTTAGAACCGGGAGAAATTGATTTTAGAAAATTAAATCAGCTGTATGTAATTATGATTACACCTTTTGACCTGTTTGGGGCGGGGAAGTATCAGTATACTTTTCAGATGAAGTGTGAAGAAGTGCCGGGACTGAATCTGGAAGACGGGGTTACCCGGATCTTTTTAAACAGCCGTGGGACAGACCCGGAAGGGGTAAGCGAGGAGCTTATAGAGCTTCTGCATTACATAGAGCATACCAATGAAAAGACAGAAGAGAGCTGTAGAAGTGCCCGTGTAAAAAAGCTGAAAAGACGGATTGACAGTCTCAAAGAGAATGCGGAAGTGAGTGTGAGATATATGCAGGCATGGGAAGAGAGAGTCATGGAGCAGAATGAGGCTAGAAAAGAAGGCAGAGCAGAAGGTTTTGCAGCAGGGAAAGATGAGAAAATATCAGAGTTAATTCAAAAGAAACTGGAAAAAGGAAAGAGTATCCAGTTGATTGCAGATGAGTTGGAAGAGGATATTGAAACAATTCAAAGGTTTATAAAAAAGATGGCGTAATATTACCTGTTAGTAAAAATGGGGAGCATATCATCTGTACAGATGATATGCTCCCTGAAGTTTTGTATAGGGCTAATATTCAAATCAGAAACAATTGCCCTGTTTGTTTTAAATTGTATGAATTAATCTTCTTTATCTGCACCGGATTTTTTTGCACCGATAAAGCACATTGCGATAAGTACGATAGCTACGCAAAGAAGATAAACTGAAACAATTGTTATTGCCATAAAACAATTCCTCCTTATAATTTTTCACCTTTATGTGTAATTTTCCAGATAAGAAAGATAATTCCACAAAGGATAAAGCCGATTACGTACTGAGTAAGAATATCTTGAACAACCCAAAGCATATGATTTACCTCCTTTATTTTGCCATACTGATTGAAGTCTGACCTTCTTTTGTTTTCTTCCATGCAGTTTTACCAGGAAGGATCAAATGAAGAACAATACCAAGTACCAGAGAAGATACCATTGTTGCATATAAGTTCATTCCCCAGATACTGCCTGCTTTTAAGTGGAGCAGCTGTTCCATTGGCAGGAAAGTCCAGATACAGTTGATGACATAGGATATAATAATCGTCGCCCAGGCTGCCGCCTTGCTGATTTTGAAATTGTATCCTATGATGAACACAATGAACACAGGCATACCAAAGGAGAACACCCATAAGAACAGGTTGAATACGAATTCGTTTGCCATAATTAAAGCGCCTGGTAATAACAGTGCTGCTGCAACGATAACGCAGATTTTATTTGTGCGCAGTTTCTGTTTCTCATCCATGGTAGGTTTGCAGCATCCAATTACGATATCCTGAGCCAGGACGTTGGAGTTAGCAAGAACAACACCGCCGCCGGTTGACAGAGTAGCTGCCAAAAGAGCCACCATCAAAAGACCGATAGCCGGGACAGGCAGACCTTCCTGAGCGATCATAGGAACAGCTGTTAAGCCGTTGGCATTTACTTTGGATGCCAGAGCAGGAATAGACATTGCTGCAATTCCAAGGAAGATCCATGGTAAACTGGACATAATGTTAAAGGACATACCCATGAACACACCTTTACGGCAGGAGCTCTGGTCTTTTGCGGCAAAGAACGGAAGCATCATGGTCTGAGATACAGCGCCGGCTGTTGTATGTAATACGATAACCGGGATGATAACACCTAACCATACAGGAGGCATTCCAAGAGTACCTGTCTGTGTCAGGATATTGCTGTAACCGGCAGCTTTATAAACTTCCATAACGCCCTGCCATCCGCCTAACTGAGCCAGATAGTTAAATGCGATGATAGCAATAGCAGCATAAGAAGCAACAATCATAACTACCGCATTGATACAGTTGAGCCATGCCATCTGAAGCATACCGCCGAAAAATACATAGCATAAAATTAAAACGAAGCCAAGAATAATTGACTGATAAATTGTAAGCGGGATACCACTTGCGTTACACAATGTGTAAATAGCTGTACCCGTTGCAACTGTTTCGGAAGCTCCGATACCAGTCCATGTCATTGTCTGGAATCCTGCATGGAACCATGCCATTTTTTTACCAAAGATTTTTTCCAGTGCCTGAGGTACTGTTTCAACCCCCATCTTTTTGTATAACGGTCCAATCCATAACATAGCGATTGGAAGGAATACTGCACCTGCACCAATTGCCCACCACATAGCGCCGGCGCCGATACCTGTAAATGCTGACCAGTCTGTAAAACCGCCGCCTGCGGCTTTCTGCCACAGAGACATTGTATGACCGGATCCCAAAGGTGCCAGTACGAATGAGAAAGTAACCATAATCCATCCCATTCCGCCGCCTGCATTTGCAAAATCGGATGCAGATTTGACTTTTTTCTTAGCATACAGGCTGGCGATGATAATCAGAATCGCGAAGTATGCTACAGCAATAACTAGAGCCATATTAAAAACCTCCCTTAGTGAAATAAATTAGTAAAAACTAAGTCCTCTACTCGCATTTGAGTATATTCTATATAGCGGCTATACTGTCAATAAAATCTAAAAATTATTGAAAAAAAATAAAAAAACTGTAAAAAATGTTTAAATATTGTACAAAAATATGGGTATGCAGAACATGAATAAAATAATTTGGTTTATGAATTACTAATGATGGTACATGATGATATTATATAAATTAACAACAGAGAAACCATATCATACAACTTGGAATTGGCAGAATGAAATAAAAAACATCTGTAATCCGTTATTTTTTTGTGACAATATCTGGTTAAACTGGACAAACCGCAGGATATTCCTTATTATATAAAGTATATAGCATAGGGAAACCAGCGGAGGAGATTTATGACAGATTTACAGGTGAAATGTTTTTTGGAGGTTGCCAGATGTCTGAATTTTACAAAGGCAGCCAAGAACTTATTTATATCGCAGTCAAATATCAGCAGGCAGATCGCTTCTTTTGAGGAGGAGCTTGGTCTTGCTCTTTTTGACAGAAATACAAAAGGGGTAAAGCTGACCTTGCAGGGGCAGATGATGGCGGAGACTCTTTCAGAGATGACTTCTGAGTGGGAGCTGGTCTGTTCAAGAGCCAAAAATTCCGTGAAGAAGTTTAATGGATGTATCACCATAGGATGTCAGCCGCATATTAAATGCAACAGTTATTTGTCCCAGGTTCTTTCCGGGTTTCGGGAACTGCGCCCGGAGATACAGATTATAAAGGAGCGCTGTACCCAGAAGAAATTGCTGGAGGGATTAAAAAATGACTACTATGATGCAATTTTAATTGCGGATCATGATGTAAAGCGTCTCCAGGGTGTTGAGAGACAGACACTGTATTATTCCAGAGTTGGAATTGTTGTTCACAAACGCCATCCTCTTTTCTATAAGAAGGAAGTTACGCTTTCTGATTTTCGTGACAGTGATTTCCTTAGATATAATCCAACGGATGTAAAAAAAGAAGACGACTTTCTATATAATATATGTAAGTATTACGGATTTGAGCCAAGGGTAGCTGCGGAGTTCGATGATTTTGAAGAATATTTATTTTCTATTGAAATGGGAGAGGGGATTTCTCTTGTATTTGAGGAGACGGAGGTTATCTCCAATATGAATCTTCGTTTTATTCCGATTAATGAAGATGTTCCTCAAAAATATCTTCCCATGCAGCTTACAAGAAAAGAGAAGAATCATAATCAGGCGTTGAAAGATTTTTATGCCTATGCTCGGAAGTATTCCAATCTTCATGATAAAAAGGATATTTAAAAGTAAGGTTCCAATTTATAAGAACTGGAAAAAAATATATATGGAAAATATCAAAAAGAACTTGACTGTATAATCACAATACACGTTATAGTTAAACTCAAGAAGAAGTTCTTCTGAAGAGATATCTGTGAAGTGCAAAAAGCAGGCGCTTATTCCTCTACTCTTGCGTGGCTTAAAAAGCAGGGAAGCAGATATGAAACGATTAACAAAAAATCAAGGAGGTATATTCATGCAAGGCGAAATTCGTTTGACTAACTCCAGTACCGGAGGTCCAGTATTCGTATACGTAAAGGACGGAAAAATTGTCCGTATTACACCGATGGACTTCGATTCAACAGATCCGGAAGGCTGGAAAATTGAAGCAAGGGGCAGAGTTTTTAAGGCTCCAAGATATACTACAATCGCACCGTTTACAGCTGGTCAGAAATCTATGATTTATTCTGACAGAAGAATTCTTTATCCGATGAAACGTGTGGACTTTGATCCAAACGGTGAAAGAAATATCCAGAACCGTGGTATTTCCGGATACGAAAGAATCAGCTGGGATGAAGCAACAGATATCGTTGCAAGTGAAATTAACAGAATTAAAAGAGAAGTAGGACCGGGCGGTATTATGTCTACTCCATCTTCTCACCATTTATGGGGTAATGTAGGTTACCGTCATTCTACATACTTCCGTTTCATGAACCTTATGGGATTCACTTATGCTGACCATAACCCGGATTCATGGGAAGGCTGGCACTGGGGCGGTATGCATATGTGGGGCTTCTCCTGGAGACTTGGCTGTCCAGAGCAGTACGATCTGTTAGAAGATGGTCTGAAATATGCAGAAATGATCGTATTCTGGTCATCTGATCCAGAAGTTAATAGTGGTATTTACGCTGCTTACGAATCACACATCAGACGTCGCTGGTTAGACGAACTGGGTGTTAAAATGGTATTTATCGATCCTTTCTTCAACCATTCAGCAAATATGTGGGGAATGAAATGGTTCTCACCAAAAGTTGGTACAGACCATGCACTTTCTTTTGCTATCGCTTACACATGGTTAACAGAAGGAACCTATGATAAAGAATATGTAGCTACTCATGCTTACGGATTTGAAGAATGGGCTGACTATGTATTAGGTAAAGGCGAAGACGGAATTCCAAAAACATGCGAATGGGCTGAAAAAGAATCAGGTATCCCAGCATGTGATATCCGTGCTCTCGCTCGTGAATGGGCTAAGAAAAACACATATCTTGCTGCCGGTGGTATGGGCGGCTGGGGTGGTGCCTGCCGTGCTACCCATGGTATCGAATGGACACGTGGTATGATCGCTCTTGCTACAATGCAGGGTCTTGGTAAACCAGGTTCCAATATCTGGTCCACAACACAGGGTGTTCCAACTGACTATGAATTCTACTTCCCAGGATACGCAGAAGGCGGTATTTCCGGTGACTGTGCAAACTCTGCAGCAGGATTCAAATTCGCTTGGAGAATGTTCGATGGTAAGACAACCTTCCCGGCTCCGGTTAAAGTAAATATTGAAGCTGGACAGCATATTCCACGTCTGAAAATTCCAGAATGTATCATGAACGGAAAATTCGAGTGGTATGGTAAAGGATTCTGTGGTAATGCAATTGAAAATCAGCTGCATCCATATCAGTATCCGGCTCCAGGATATGGAAAAATTAAAATGTACTGGAAATACGGCGGACCACACATCGGTACAATGACAGCTACAAACAGATATGCTAAGATGTACACATCTGAAAGCCTTGAATTTGTAGTAAGCCAGTCTATCTGGTTTGAAGGTGAAGTTCCGTTTGCAGATATTATTCTTCCTGCTTGTACAAACTATGAGCGTTGGGATATTTCTGAGTTTGCTAACTGCTCCGGTTATATTCCGGATAACTTCCAGATGGCAAACAACCGTGTAATTTCTTTACAGGCTAAATGTATCGAACCTCTTGGAGAGTCCATGTCCGATTACGAAATCTATGCATTAATGGCTAAAAAACTTGGTATCTATGATATCTTTACAGAAGGCAAAGATGAATTAGACTGGGTAAAACAGTACTACAATGCTACAGATTGTCCAAAACTTATGGATTGGGAAGACTTCTTCAAGAAAGGTTATTTAGTAGTACCTGATAATCCAAACAGAAAGAAAACACCTGCACTCCGCTGGTTCGCAGAAGATCGTGTACGCGATACTCCTGACTGGGGTCCTGCTCCAAACCAGTCTGTAGCGCTGAAGGGATTACAGACTACAACAGGAAAAGTAGAGTTCATTTCTACATCCTTAAAACGTTTCGAAGAACAGGGATTTGTGGATGAATATCGTCCGGCAATGCATAAATACGTTCCTGCTTGGGAAAGCTGGCACGCAGAAGTTGCTAAGAAATACCCTCTGGGTATGTTATCACCTCATCCAAGATTCTCTATGCATACAATGGGTGATGCAAAAGACAGTTTCATGAACGATATCAAAGACCACCGTGTATTAGTAGACGGATGGTATTACTGGATTATCCGTATGAACTCTGTAGATGCTGAAGCTCGTGGCATCAAAGATGGCGATTTAGTACGTGCATACAACGACAGAGGTTCCGTAATTCTCTGTGCTCAGGTTGGTGAACGTGTACAGCCAGGTACCGTACATTCATATGAATCTTGTGCTGAATATGCTCCCCTTGGAAAACCGGGATGCTCCGCAGACCGCGGCGGCTGCGTAAATATTCTGACACCAGATCGTTACATGTCTAAATATGCATGTGGTATGGCACCAAACAGTGCTCAGGTTGAAGTAGAAAAATGGGATGGCGGTATTTACGAAATCTACTAAGATTTTGCAAATACAGCCCGAAAGGAGAATTAAGATGAAACAGTGGTATATGGTTATTGATGTCAGATGGTGCCATGATTGTAATAACTGCTTTATGTCTTGTAAAGACGAACATGTAGACAATGAATGGCCAGGCTATACAGCTGCTCAGCCACGCCATGGACATCGTTGGATGAATATTGAAAGAAGAGAGCGCGGCAGATACTCACGTAATGATTATACATATCTGCCAATGCCTTGCCAGCATTGCGAGAAATGTCCGGTAGTTGACGCTGGATATGCAACAAGAAGAGAAGACGGTATCGTAATGATCGATCTTGAAGCTGCAAAAGGAAAAGAAGATGTAGTAGGAATGTGCCCATACGGAGCAGTTTACTACAACGAAGAAGCAGGCATTGCACAGAAATGTACAATGTGTGCACACCTTCTGGATGATCCGGACTGGATCCCAGGAATTCCAAGATGTGCTCACTCCTGTCCTACAAAAGCTCTGAAAGCTTTCCATCTTGAACCAGAAGAAATGGAAGTTATGATCAAAACAGAAGGACTTGAAGTATACAAACCAGAACTGGGAACAAACCCACATGTATTCTACAAAAACCTTCACAGATTTACAAAGAACTTCGTTGCAGCTGGTGTATTAGTAGACGGAGACTGCTATGAGGACGCTTCTGTTACATTAACAAAAGACGGAGAAGTTGTTGAAATTCAGAAAACGAACTTCTTTGGAGATTTCAAATTCGATGGACTGGATGACGGAAAATACGTAATCCAGATCGATGCTGCTGGAAAACACAAAGATATTGATGTTGAAATTGCAGGAAAATCTTTAAACCTTGATTTTATTGAATTTTAATTAAGAAAATATCGTTGAGCTTTATGCCCATGCTGTCACAGGCATGGGCATAATTCATATAGTGAAATAGTAAACGCTATATCTGGATAAGTGAAATAAAATCCCTGTGGTATACTTAGAATACATTAACAAACGCAAAATAAGGAGAAGAATCATGAGCAAAATTGTAATTTTTAACGGAAGCCCAAGAATGGACGGAAATACATCAACAATTTTAAAGATGATTGAACGCGGGGCAAAAGAGCACAATGCAGAGGTAGAAGTCTATACTTTATTCAAAATGAAATTTATGGCCTGTCAGGGCTGTTTCGGATGCCGCTTGAAGGATGACTGTATGGTAAATGATGAGCTTCGCAAAGCACTGCAGAAAGTAAAAGAGGCGGATGCTGTGGTTATCGGTTCTCCTGTTTATTTTATGCAGATTACCGGTCCTGTTAAAAACCTTTACGACAGACTCTTCCCGCTTATGGGCGAGAACGGACGTCCGCGGTTTGGACAGAAAAAGATTGTTACTGTATATACACAGGAGTTGGAAGATCCGCATACCTTCGATATGTATTTTGACTATCTTGCCCAGGGAATGTTCCCGGGATTTGGATTTGTGGACGAAGACCGTATCGTATGTGTAAATGGTAATAACCCTGAGACCGCAGAAAACAACCGGGAACTGAAACAGAATGCATATGATGTAGGCAGAATGCTGGCCAACATTAATAATTAGTGATAGAGGTCTATATGAAAACGCTTGGATATGACTTTCAAACTGCCAGGGAAAAAATGCTGGAACGGTGTTCAGGACTTGGCAGTGAGACAATTTCTTTAGAAAAAGCATATGGAAGAATACTTGCAAAAGATGTGACAGTGAAATATGATGTTCCGCTGTTTGATAAATCACCTTTGGATGGTTATGCATTTATTGACTCTGATACATTAAATGCTACCAAAGAACAGCCGGTAAATCTGACTGTAGTGGAGGAAATTCCGGCGGGAGCTTATTCCGGCCGGGAACTAAAGCCGGGCACGGCGGTAAAAATTCTGACAGGAGCTCCCATTCCTGCAGGTGCTACAGCTGTTGCAAAATATGAGGAGACAGAGTTTGGAACGGATTATGTAAAACTGTTTCATCCATATCAAAAGATGGACAACATAATTTTGAAAGGCGAGGATATCAATGCCGGAGATCTGGTGGCGTGTGAAGGTACGTTGATAGATTCGGCCGTTCATGGAAAACTGGCGTCCCAGGGAAATTGTGCGATAGAAGTATATAAGCTGCCATTAATCGGGATTATATCACAGGGGAATGAGGTGATTGGTTCTGAAGAGGAATTAAGACCTGGGAAAATTTACAATACAAACCGTTTTATGCTCAGTGGAGCTTTGAAAAAAGAAGATTTCAGCTCTATTTATCTTGGAACTTCTAGAGATGATGAAGTTGAAATCGCGAATATGATATCCGATGCGGTATGCATGTATGATGCGGTTATTATGACCGGCGGTGTTTCTGTTGGTACATACGACTTTACGGAAGCTGCCATGAAGAGGGCGGGAGCTGAAATACTGGTAGACAAAATTTTTATGAAACCGGGGTCTTCCTGCTGTCTGGGAATATTAAATGGAGTGCCGGTGTTTGGACTTTCCGGCAATCCGTCTGCGGCCATGACTACTTTTTATCTGGTAGTTCTGCCTGTGATACGAAAAATTTCCGGACTTAAAAATTACTTACCAAAGAAAATACGTGTGCGTTTGAATGAGGATTTCAAAAAAGCAAGTAAAAATACGCGGATTTTAAAAGGAAGCCTGGATCTTTCCCAGGGTACAGCCATTATGAAGCTGAATCAAAAACAGGGAAATGGAATGGTAAGCGCCATGCAGGATGCGGAAGTTTTTGCAGTAATTCCCTCAGGCAGCGGACCGGTAGATAAGGGCAGCTGGCTGGAGGCATATTTGATTTAGTACAGACAGGATCAGGTGTAGAAACATGAAAGATAATTATGGAAGAGAAATTACATATTTGAGAATTTCAATTACAGATGAATGTAATCTCCGCTGTTTATACTGTATGCCGGAGGATGAGGGGTGTCTGGCCAAAGACAGCAGTCTTATGAGCGCAGATGAAATTGTGGAAATTACAGCTGAGGCGGTAAAGCTTGGTATCAGTAAAGTCAGAATTACAGGGGGAGAGCCATTGATTCGACCTGATGTAATCGACATCTGCAGACGGATCTCATCTCTTCCAGGAGTAAAGGAACTGGCGGTAACAACCAATGGAATGCTGTTGAAAGATCTTGCATATCCTCTGAAGGAGGCGGGAGTATCCAGACTGAATATCAGCCTGGATACCCTGCAGACCGAGAAATATACCAAAATAACCAGAAAAGGTAATTTTCAGGACGTGGCGGAAGGAATACGTCTGGCGGCAAAGGCCGGTCTGACTCCTATAAAAATTAATACCGTGCTTATCGGTGGATTTAATGACTGTGAAATTCGTGACTTTGGAGAATTGACCCGGACAGACAATGTGGAAGTACGCTTTATAGAATTAATGCCTATTGGAGCCTGTGCAGCGTTTCCAAAACATGCATTTGTCAAAGGCGATATAGTACTGCGGGAGATTCCGGAGCTTGTGGAGGCAGAAAATTCCGGTGTGGCAAGAATGTATCAGTATCCGGATGGGTGCGGACGGATTGGAATTATCAGTGCGGTGAATCAGCACTTCTGTCTGTCCTGTAACCGGATTCGTCTTACCTGCGACGGTAAGATTAAGCCGTGTCTTCATTCGAAAGAGGAAGTACTTGTAAAGGGACTCCATGGAGAAGAACTGAAAAAGGCTTTGATTGGTGCTATTACCAATAAGCCGGCAGAGCATGTAAATCTTACATATGGTTACGTAAGTGAAACAGAGCGTTATATGAATCAGATTGGTGGATAGGAACGGGAGGCAGATTCTGATGCAGGAAGAAAAGTTGAAAAAGGCAGAATATATTAGCTCTGGAATGGGCACAAAAGAGATGATGGTTTATGAACGGGTAAAGGAAGCAATTTTAAAAAACGAATTTACTCCGGGGACTGTGCTGGTTGAGAGAAAATTATCAGAGGCTTATAATGTAAGCCGTTCTCCTGTCCGTTATGCGCTGCGGCAGCTGGCAAAAGAAGGATTGCTGACAGATGAACCCGGTAAGGGAATTATTGTTCCTGTATATACTCTGGAAGATATACTTGAAGTGTATGATCTTTTGGAAGTGCTTCAGATTTATGCCATCCAGGTATCTCTTAAGAATTATGATATGATTGCGGATGCTACTCTTGGACAGATTATGGAGCAGCTTCGCAAAGCAATGAACCAGGGAGATCTTATTAAACGGATGGAATGGGATGTGAAGTTCCATGAATTTATGATTCATTATGTTTCCAATAAGCGGCTGGATATGATTTTTGAACTTTTAGTGAATCAGAAACGAAGATTTGATATTACATCTCTGCAGGATGAGGATCATGGATCTGAATCAACAAAACAGCATGAGCAGATCTATCAGGCGATTCAGGACAGAGATACAGAAAAGTGTGTGGAGGCTATTAAAGCACATTCTCAGTATATCAAACAGTACTATATTAATAAACTGGTAACAGGAAGGTACAATTTATGAGTGAAGTGGCAGGACAGCTGATGTTTTCACAGGATTATAATCTGGGAGAAAAACTGATTTTTTCTCTTTACAGAGAGCAGGAAGGAGATCACTGCACAGTTACCCTGTATTATCAGTTTGAGGGATAGGATTTCATTCCTTGCAAGCGCTTTTTTTATTCATTAGAGGCGGAAAAGTTTCAGAGCCCGTATTTAAGCTGGTATAATCTGATTTGCTGCAGCAATAATTATGGTCCTATCCCTGTGGTGGACTATATGAATTATGCAGTCCAGAAAAATAAAAAACTGGCGGCAACAGTATATCCGAAAACTGCAGAAGAATATATGCAGATGATTGGAACTGTGGGTGATGAATACTATTGTTATCCGTATCATACAAGAGAGTACCAGTATATGCTTTATGTAAGCCGTAAGGGCAGCTTGTCAGATTATTTTGATCTGGATCAGATTCTTTCGGTATATGGGGCGTGCGGGATAGAATTGGATGCGGAAAAAATGAAGAAGTATTTTCAAAAAGAGTTATCTTATTTTGGAAATGAGGAAGAGTGTGAGATTCAGCTTCACGACTGTCTGGGACAGGAGGAGCTGGCGGTGACAGGACTTTTATTTGGCTATCCTGTAGAGAGTACGGTGGCACTTTTAAAGAAAGAGATTGATACGTGCGGTTATTAAAAGAGAAGTGTCTTTGAATAAAAGCATAAAGTTCTTGTATTTATATGGTGAAATATATTAGGATGTGGTATGATAATTATGCCAATCTTTTTCAGAAACGGTATTTGTTCCCCAAAGGAGCATACCGTTTCTTTTCTTTTATTCATTATTTCAGTCCGGAAACAATACCGATAATGGCAAATATAACAACGACAATACCTGCTCCAATGAGCTGGTAAAAGAATTTTTTCTGTTTTGGATCCTGTTGTTTTTGCGGTTCCTTTTGTTTATTATCTTTTTTCATGTAATAGGCCATATCATAAAGTCCTTTCTTTGGTTAAATATACAGCGTTAAGCGTTCTTTTTGCGGATTGGAATCTGAATTTCGCAGAAATCCAGTTCATTGTCATCGTCATAAAAGATGGAATCAATCAGACATTCATCATAAATATCCCCGGCAATTTCATAGTCGTTTTCACGGATCCAGTCCACAAGCTTGTTAATATGAAATGTCTCATAAGGCATACCAAACTTGGGCATACAGACATATTCGCCTTCCGGGAGAATATGAAGTCCGGGAAGATCTGGGATATCATAGTTAATCAGACAACAGCCGCCGGCGTGTTTTAACGGTGTTCCCTTTTCTACCTGATCTTTGAAAAATAAAGCACCCCATCTTCTGGATGGGAGAATACCATGGGCCTCCGATTCGTTCCATATTTTCATCAGTGCGTAATGAAGTTCATACCGTGTATGGCTGTCTTCCCTCCATTCATGATATAAAACCCGGCGTTCCGGAAAATATTCAATGGTGGGTTTATAGGCTGCATCCGCATAGGAAACAGCATTTTCATAGATCTGGACACGTTTTTTAATTTGTCTTTTCTGGATTTCCAGGCGTTCAATTTCCTTATCAATTTTATCATATTGGGATTTCAGCAATTCCATGGTAGTCTCGGTGCTGTTGTATTCGTTGTTTTTGCGGATATCTTCTAGAGACATGCCAATGGCCCTCAAAAAACAGATTTCACGCAGCAGCGGAATCTGGAGAGTGCTGTAATAACGGTAACCGTTTTTCTCATCGGTAATTTCGGGTTTAAACAGATCTATTTTATCATAATAGATTAATGTCTGCCGGCTGATGTCATGGATCTGTGCCATTTCAGAAATAGACAATTTTCGATTAATTGAAGAATAGTTTACACACATGCTTGTCACCCCTGTACATTTCCTTCCGGATAAAGGTCAGCTCTATACTTACCGGCGCTGCCGAAAAAAGAGCATATCCCATCCAATATATTTATATGAAAAATTAATAATAAAATGTATTAATAATATAATAAACTTTTTCGACATTTTCCTGCAATGCGAGTTAGGGCTGAACTCATGTTAAATATGCATAGATGTCCTAATGATTCCCTAGGAAATGGAAAAAATACTTTATGTCAGAAAAGATACCAGGTTATGAGGCGGAGTTAAAAATAAAAAAAGAAGACAGAGATATTTTTTCTGCCTTCCGGTGTGTTTTATTCAGATTCCGGGTTCCAGCGTCGGAAGTTCTGATAGTCAATATCAAAGACGTCCAGAATCTTGCCTGTGATGTGGTCAATCATATCCTGTACGGTTTCCGGCATATTGTAATAAGTCTGTACAGGGGGCATGATGATGGCGCCCATTTGTGATAATGACAGCATATTCTTTAAATGAATGGTATTAAATGGAGTTTCTCTGGCAACAAGAACTAGTTTGCGCCGTTCCTTTAATACTACATCAGCTGCCCGAAGCAGCAGGTTATCTGAATATCCGTTTGCGATTCCAGCCACGGTCTTCATACTGCAGGGAACGATTACCATCCCTTCGGTTTTATAAGTGCCGCTTGCAATAGAAGCACCGATATTTTTAATATCGTGGACCTCATCTGCCAGGTCAATCACGTCCTGTACAGTATAGTCAGTTTCCATCTCAATGGTTTTTTCGCCGCCTTTTGAAATTACAAGACAGCTGGTCCAGTCATCCAGATTTTTTAATGCTTTTAAAAGAGCAATTGTAATAGGGACGCCGCTGGCGCCGCTGATGCCTATAATTAATCGTTTCATACCTAAAACCTCCTGTGGAATAGTGTAAATGAGTATTCCGGCTATATGTCAAGGGCCGAATCTACGGAGTGGAGATTATTCGGTATAGGCTCCCGGGAGCATAACAGGGATAGCGATCTGACAAAAGTCCCGTTCGTTTTCTTCTGTATAGAAGGTTGTGTCCAGCATACACTCATCCAGGGCATCTCCGATAATGGTATAGTGGTTTTGTTCAATCCAGTTTCGCAGGATCTCCATATGCTCCATTTCATAAGGCATACCGTATTTTGCGATACAGGCGTAAAAGCCGGCGGGAGCAGTCATAATTTTTGCATCTGACTGATTGGCTTTTTCAATATATTCTGTTGGAATATTGATATATCCTCCGGCGCCGTTTAAATAGTCTCTGTTAATTACTGATTCTTTAGGAAACAGTGCACCCCATCCCCAGGCTAGAGGAATATTGTGACTGATACATTCGCGGCGGAGTTTCATGTGGGTCAGATGCATTTCACGCCGGTTCATATTGGTAGTATCCCAGGGCAGGAACATGATTTTCCGCTCAGGGCACTGGGTAATATATGGCAGAGCCGGCCGTTTTTTAACTTCTTTTACTACCTCATAATAATCCAGGCGGGCATTTAAAACATTGAGTCTTTGCTGAAGTTCGCCCAGTTCCTTTTCCATATTTTGCCTGTTGGAAAGCAGCAGTTCAATGGTAGTGTTTAAATTCCTGTTGTGCAGGTTATCAATAATTTCTTTTAAGGAAACATTGTCTCCTTTTAAAGAACAGATCTCTCTGAGAAACGGCAGCTGATAGAGAGAATAGTAGCGATACCCTTTGTCGTCAATGTAACCGGGTTTAAATATATTGTGTTTATCATAATAAATCAGTGTCTGTCTGCTGATGCCGCAGATATGAGCCAGCTCACTGATAGTCAGCCAGTTATTTGTTTGATTCATACCGTTACCTCGTGCTGTTTTATTTAGGAATGTTTCCTTATAATAATTATATTATGTATTACTATTCTTATATTATGATGTGTAGCGGCTATATAGTCAATTGGAAAATGGAAAAGCCGTAAAAATATAATATTTATAAAAAATCTAAAAAAAGTATTAAATGCACAAAAATGTACCCAAAAATTTGTGAAATAATTTTATAAATTTATGCTTTCTGTATATCGGGTATACTGGAATATAATAGGTTTGTAAGTAAGGATATACGAAAGACACGGATGGTATACACGTGGTATTAGTTTTGGAAAAGAACATTTAATACACAAATGAAAAAAGAGTAGAGGAAATGTGTTTTTCGAATTTTCTTTTAAAAGGAGGAATTTTTATGAATACTGTGAATGATTTACGTTCCGCAGTGGAATTGTTAAAGACGATTCCGGGACAGTACGTTGAGACAGACGTAGAAGCAGATCCAAAAGCAGAGATCTCCGGTATTTATCGTTATGTTGGAGCAGGTGGAACTGTAAAACGTCCAACACAGATTGGTCCGGCTATGATGTTCAACAATGTAAAAGGACATCCGGATGCAAAGGTTATTATCGGTGTTTTAGCAAGCCGTACAAGAGTAGCTGCGTTACTGGGCACTACACCTGAGAAGCTTGGCTTTTACCTGAAAGATGCTGTTGCAAATCCAATCGAGCCAATTGAAGTTTCCAATGAAAACGCTCCTTGCCAGGAAGTTGTTCATTATGCAACAGACGAAGGTTTTGATATTCGCAAAATCGTACCGGCGCCCACAAATACACCGGAGGACGCAGGTCCGTATATTACAATGGGTATGTGCTATGCAAGCGATCCTGAAACAGGTATTTCCGATGTTACTATCCACAGACTGTGCTTACAGAGCGAAGATGAGCTGTCTATGTGGATTACACCGGGTGCAAGACATATCGGTGCATTCTATGAGAAAGCAGAAGCTTTAAATCAGCCGCTTCCGATTTCCATCAGCATTGGTGTGGATCCGGCCATTGAGCTGGCAGCAGGCTTTGAACCGCCTACAACTCCAATTGGATATAACGAGCTGGCAGCAGCAGGCGCTATCCGTCAGAAACCGGTAGAATTATGCTCCTGTCTGACCATCGGTGAAAAAGCAATTGCCAACGCTGAGTTTGTAATTGAAGGTGAATTAATGCCTCACGACAGAGTACCGGAAGACCGTTCCTCAGGAACAGGCAAAGCTATGCCTGAGTTCCCGGGATATACAGGACCGGCTCCAAAAGTACCGATTATCAAAGTCAAAGCGGTTACTCACAGAAAGAACCCGATTTTACAGACAACAATCGGACCAAGTGAAGAACATGTACATATGGCTGGTCTTCCTACAGAAGCAAGTATCTTAAGTATGGTAGAAAGAGCTATGCCTGGCCGTCTTTTGAATGTATATGCACACTCTGCAGGCGGTGGAAAATACATGGCTGTTCTTCAGTTTAAAAAATCAATGCCAAGTGATGAAGGACGCCAGCGTCAGGCTGCACTTCTTGCATTCTCTGCATTCCCGGAATTAAAACATGTAATTCTTGTGGATGAGGATGTAGATCCTTTCGACAGCAATGATGTTTTATGGGCAATGAATACACGTTATCAGGGAAATGTTGATACGATCTTTATTCCTGGTGTTAGATGTCATCCTCTGGATCCGTCAGAAACCACAGAATATGATGTAAACATCAAAGATAAAGGTATTTCATGCAAAACAATTTTTGACTGTACCGTACCATACAATCTGAAAGATCACTTTGTAAGATCTAAATTCTTAGAAGTGGATCCGAAGAAATGGCTTCCGGATATGTTCTAAAATATATGGAAGTTTAAGACGGGGTTGTCCGTCTGGTTCCCAAAAAGGAATCCGCTGTAAATTCCTGATTCTTTGGGAGGAGTCAGGAACAGGCAAAAATAAGAAGAAGGAGATTGAAAAATGGCTTCAAAAAAAGAATATATACATTATCTTATAGCCCTTATAATCGGTATCGTAATCTGGTTCGCACTTCCACCAACAAATGGATTAACAGAAATTGGTGTACGTGTTGTAGCAATTCTGATTCCTGTATTATATTTATGGCTGACAACTAACACACACTGGACCTGCTTTTTAGCACTGGGACTTCTTGTTATGACCCAGGCTATGACTGCAAATGAAGTATGGGCCGGATCCATGGGTCATTTCGTAGTTATCACAGTTATTGCTTACATGGTATTAAATGTATGCTTAAAGGAAACTGGTGTTATCAACAAAATTGCAATCTGGTTTGTTACTAGAAAATTTGTTCAGGGAAGACCATATGCATTTATGGCAATGTTCTTCGCATCTAATGTAATCATCGGTTTATTCATGGATAACCTGTCTCTGGCAGTTATCTATATTGGTATCGCAGGCGCTCTGTGTGAGCAGATCGGTGTTAAGAAAGGTGATCCTTTCTATACATGTATCTTTACAGGCGTTATGTGGGGTAACGTAATTCTTTCCATCGCTTCCCCAATCGCTCATGCTCTGCCAAACATTATCATGGGTCTTGCTGAATCACAGCTGGGAATTTCTATTTCCTATGGTCAGTGGCTGGCAGTTGGTGTACCGTTTGCAGTTCTTACATACCTTGCAATTATGCTGGTTGTTTTAATCTGGAGACCGGATACATCTGCATTCAAGAACTTTAATGTAGAAGAAGTAAGAAAAAATGATCCTCCACTGGATGCAAGAGGAAAATTTGCGGCATTTATGTTTATCCTTGTTATCATTTTTGTATTAGCTCCTTCTATCCTGAAAGATGTAGCTCCGTTCTTTGCATACTTAAACGGCATCGGTGTTGTTATCCCGGCGTTACTTGCAATCTGCGTACTTGCAATTGTTCGTATGGGCGGAAAACCGGTTCTGGATGTTCCTGGCGCTTTAAGACAGGTTCCTCTTCCGGCTGTTATCTTTGCTGGTACTGTATCCGTATTTGCTACACCGTTATCAGCAGAGAACACAGGTATTTCTGTATGGTTAGGAAATATCTTCTCCTTCGTTGAAGGTATGTCACCATTTGCTATTGTTGTAATTCTGATGATTTTTGCAATCATCATGACAAACTTCCTGTCAAATACAGTTACAATGGTACTGTTCTTCAACATTGGTGTTGTTGTATTAGCTAACGGCAATACAAATATGGCAGTATTTACAATTATTATCGCGCTGGCAGCTTCTATGGCTTCTCTGACACCGTCAGCAGCCGTACCGTCACCGCTGTTCTTTGGCCCTGGTCATGTAACCATGAAAAATACTCTGAAATGGAACCTGATCTGGCTGCCATTGACATTTGTTATTCTTGTTATTTTCTTCCCGATCTTCTCAAGAATTATGGGATAAGAGCCGGCTGTAAAGTTATGGCAGGAATTTAGCAGTATTGTAAAAATTTAATAATGAATGAAAAACCCTCCTGTGAGCACACAAACTCATGGGAGGTTTTTTTATTTTGGGGAATTTCTGCAGCAATTGAGAAGCTGCTTTTTCGGGGAGCAATGCACATTCAGATTTGGCGCTTGTGCATATTTAACAAAATTGTGGTTTGAGGTGAAAGACTGCAGGGAAGATTGTCTTTAATATATCCAGGAAGATTTTATCTGTATTTTTGCTGATTGTGGAGGAAAAAGAACGAAAAACAGCAGAAGCACCGGAGGTATTCCATAAGAATTATTTTTGTATTGAAACATATATATGTAGCATGGGGAAAGGAGGGACAACACTTAGATTTTGTGCCAGAAGACAAAAGTGTACAAAATAACTAAAAAATAGATGAATATCAACAAATAAATTGACAAAAATTAGGGCGGAGGGTAAAATGAATTTGTAAAATATTGGTGTAATTGTATGGTAAAACTGTAAATTACTACGATGAAAATGGAGGTTTTTTATGAAAAAGAGAATAGCGCGAATAGCAGCAGTATTGTGCGCCGGCATGATGACCGTTTCTCTGGCAGCCTGCAGTGGTGAGCCGGCAGGAGGCAGACAGACGGCAGGAGAGGGAAAAGGTGCTTCCACTAACGGGGATGAAATCGTTGTAGGGTGTGTGGTACCCTTAACGGGTTCTCTGGCGGCTTTTGGACATGGTGATCAGGAGATGCGTGATTATGCCGTGGCTCAGATCAATGATAAGGGCGGCATAAAAATAGATGATAAAGACAAAAAAATTAAAATTGTTTATGCCGATTCAGAATCGGATGCTACAAAAGCATCTGAGGCGGCGTCAAAACTGATTGAAAGTGAAAATATTGATGTAATGATCACTTCACATACCAACGATACTACAATCCCGGTTGCGGCTGCCTGCGAGAGAGCCGGCGTGCCCTGTCTTTCTGTAGATACACCGGATGATGCCTGGGCAAATGAAGGTCCTTATACATATTGTTTCCATGCTGGATTTAATACGGAAAATGAATTAAACTGCTTTAAAGATGCCTGGGATAAAGTAGAAAACAGCAATAAAAAAATTGGTCTTTTATATGCAAATGATGTAGAGGGCCAGGAGTTATCCGGAGCAATGAAAGAATTTGCAAAAGAAAACGGATATACCCTTATAGATCCGGGTTCTTACACGGCAGGAGCAACAGACTATACATCTATTATTAATAAACTGAAATCAGAGCAGTGTGACATTGTATGCGGTGTTATGGTAACTCCTGACTTTGCAACCTTCTATTCACAGATGAAATCCAGCGGATATATGCCAAAGGTCTGCACAGTAGCAAAAGCAACTCTGTTTGCCGCAGATGTGAATGCAGTAGGTGCCAATGGTGTTGGAGACGGTGTGGTATCTGAAGTATGGTGGACACCAAGTCATCCGTATACCTCTTCCATTTCAGGACAGACAAGTAAAGAAATCGGAGATGTGTGGATGGAACTGACCGGCGACGATTATGCACCGGCTACTGCAGGTTATGACTATGCCAATATTGAGATTTTATACGATGTTCTTTCAAGAGCAGGTACTTCTGACGCGCAGGCAATTATAAAAGCTGCGGCAGAGACAGATCTTGATTCTGTTATCGGACCAATTAACTTTAATGAAGATCATGTATCTATCCAGCCTCTGGTTACGGGACAGTGGTGCTATGAAGATGGTAAATGGGTACAGAATATTATTGCCAATACACAGGTTCCGGATGTGCCCATCACAGCGGATATTAAGTTTTTAAAATAATGTATGCAGTACAGGATCAGCAGATCCCATGTAAAAGTAATATAGATTCTTCTGCCGGAAAAAGAAATGGCAGAAGAGAGAAATATCAGATTGTAGAATAGTGCAGATAATTTATAACAGTAACCGTTATGGAGAAAAACTCTGTAACGGTTATTGTTTCCATAACAGGTTTGCAGGGAGGTAGAGATTTTGAGTGCAATATTGACGGTAAAAGACCTGGGAATTTCCTTCGGAAGCAACCATGTACTGAAGTCCGTAAACTTCCAGTTAAATGAAGGAGAAGTACTGGGAGTCATCGGACCAAACGGCGCCGGAAAAACGGTAATGCTGAATGTTTTGACAGGAATCTTAAAGCCCACAAAGGGGACCATAACCTTTGAAGGAAAAGAGATTTCCAAAGAAGGGATTACAGACCGGTGTAAAGGCGGAATTGGAAGAACCTTTCAGGTTCCCCGGCCCTTTGAAAAGATGACGGTGTTTGAAAACATTATGGTAGGGGGTGTCTTCGGCGGCAGAATGTCTGAAAAACAGGCAAAGGAAGAAGCCTTGAGAGTAGCGGAGACCATCGGGCTTTCTGACAAGCTTTCGCTGTTTGCCGGAAAGCTTGGACTGCTGGACAGAAAACGGCTGGAGATCGGCAGAGCCCTTGCCACACAGCCAAAGATCTTACTGCTGGATGAAGTCGGGGGCGGCCTTACGGAATCGGAAGTAGAATCCATTATTCAGCTGGTAAAAACAGTAAAAGCCCAGGGAGTCAGCGTGATCTGGATTGAGCATATTATCCGTACCATGCTGGAAGGAACCGACCGGGTGCTTTTGCTGGCGGATGGTGTAGATGTAGTCTGCGGAAAACCAATGGAGGTTATGAATTCCAAAGAAGTAAGCCGTGTTTATATGGGAGGAGGGGATGACGAAGCATGAGTCTGTTAGAAGTAAAAAATATAGATGTGCGCTATGGAGATTTTCTTGCACTGCATGATATATCTTTAAATGTAGAAGAGGGATCTATCGTTTCCCTGATAGGCGCTAATGGTGCTGGAAAATCCACGATTATGAACACAATCTGCGGACTGAATAAGCCTGTAAAAGGGGAAATACTGTTTGACGGAAAAAATATTTCCGGTTTAAAGCCCAGCAGAATATCAAAATATGGTCTCAGCATGGCCCCGGAGGGAAGTCACTGTTTTGAGCGTATGACGGTAAAGGATAATCTGCTGATGGGAGCTTATCTGGCAAAGGGCAGTGAGCGGATGGAGCGTCTGAAAAGTGTATACAAGCTGTTTCCGGTTCTGGAGGAAAAGCAGAATCAGATGTCAACGTATCTTTCCGGAGGACAGCGGCAGATGCTGGCAATCGGCAGAGGTATCATGACACAGCCGCGGATTTTACTCTGTGATGAAATTTCACTGGGACTTGCGCCGGTTGTTATTAACGACATTTATGAAAAATTAAAAGAAATATCGGCTCAGGGTATTACTCTTCTGATTGTGGAGCAGGACGTAAACCGCAGTCTGAAAAATTCTGACTATGCATACGTTATACTGGAAGGAAGAGTTGTTATGGAAGGGAAATCCAAAGAGCTGAATGTTGAAGATGTAAATGATGCATACTTCGGCATGAATAAATATGCTCATTAACAAGAAAGAAAAGGAGTGAATCAATATGGTACAGTGCATCGTTACAGGAATACTTCTTGGCGGTTTATACTCCATGATTGGTATCGGAATGTCGCTGGTATTCGGTATTATGAAACTGACCAATCTGGCACACGGAGATCTGATGATCTTAGGTACCTACCTGACGCTGGTGATAGCCAGAATGGCCGGACTTCCTCTGATTGTGGCCACAATTTTATCTGTGGCAGTCATGTGTGTCCTAGGTTTTTTGATCCAGCAGTTTTTAGTTAATAAAGTAATGGATAAGGGCGAGGCTCCGGCTTTGCTGGTGACCTTTGGAGTGTCTATTTTTCTGTCCAACCTGATGCTGAAGATATTTGGCGCAGACAATCAGACAATTGCAAATTCTCTTGCCTCAAAAAATATTATTACTACAGATAAGCTTTCTGTTTCTGCCAGCTATCTTACAAGCTTTATTATAGCTGTTGTAATTATTGTGGCCTTAAGCCTTGTTATGCAGAAAACCAATTTCGGCCGGTCAATCAGGGCCACCTCCGATGATGCCATGGCGGCGGAGCTGATGGGGGTCAATACAAAAATGGCATATGCGGCGGCTATGGTAATCTGTATGGGAATTACGGCAATTGCAGGAACTTTGGTAGGATCTACATTTGTTTTTTATCCTTCATCCGGAACGCAGTATCTGATTATTGCTTTTGGTGTTGTAGTAATCGGAGGAATGGGCAGTCTGATCGGTACTTTGACCGGCGGTATTGTGCTGGGGCTTGCTCAGGTAATCGGCGGTTTTGTATTTGGTTCCGGCGTTCAGATGCTGATTGCTTACATTGTACTGCTGGTGATTCTGGCAGTGAGACCAAACGGACTGTTTGCGGCATCGGCAGTTAGAAAGTAAGGGGTGAGCAAAAAATGATGAAAAAAACTAGTAAAATAACACCTGTGATATTACTGGCAGTGATTGCTGTGTTAATTGTGTTTCCCTTTGTGGGGTCATCTTATGCAACATCTATTATTACGTTGATCCTGATTTACATGGCAATGGGACAGATGTGGAATCTGATGGGCGGTTATGCAGGGCTTTTATCTCTGGGAATGCAGGCTTTTATCGGAATCGGCGGATATTCCCTGACGATTCTTTCGGTAAATTACGGGGTAAATATTTATCTGGCAATTATTGTAGGAGCAGTGATCTGCGCGGTCTTCGGCCTGGCAGTATCACCGGCGATCTTTAAAATGAGCGGCGTCTATTTCGCTATTGGAACATGGATTATTGCGGAAGCTTTGATGATCTTTTTCTCCAACTGGAAATTTGTAGGGTATGCAAAGGACTGGGGAATTAAGACCGTATACGGAATGAGCAATATTCAGCTGTATTTTACGGCCCTGGTTATCGGAATCATTGCGATATTAGTTGTATACCGGCTGCTGCGCACAAAAACCGGGCTGGCGCTGATGGCAATCAGAGACAATACAAGTGCGGCGGAGGTAATGGGAATTAATATTTACCGCACAAAGCTTACCTGCTATGTGATTACCTGTTTTATGACCGGGCTGATTGGCGGTGTCATGTATATGGTGCAGGGATATATTAAGCCGGATACCGGATTTAGTATCAACTGGACCATTGCCATGACATTTATGGTAATTATCGGTGGTCTTGGAACCATGGAGGGCCCCATTGTGGGAGCGATTATCTATGTAATCATTGTTCAGGTTATGTATAACTTCCCGGGAATGTCCATGATCGTCCTTGGAATTATCGCTATTGCAGTTATATTGATTGCACCTTCTGGAATTATGGGAACCCTTTATGAAAAAACGGGATTTCAGCTGTTGTCTCCAAGGCGCAGTATTCCTAAAATAAAGAAAACAGAAGAAAAATCATAGTCTTATGGAAAATATCAGGAATAACCGGCATGTCAGGCTGTTATTCCTGATATTTTTACTTGCAATTTTTGATGGAATTTGTCTATAATAGAAAATAGTGTGGCCTGATATCAATTCTGCTGTTTCTGGTATTGGGAACTGACCTTATAATATAGAGGAGATCATCATGAAGAAAGTAGAAGATTATGTTAGAAGTATTCCGGATTTCCCGGAGGAGGGTGTTATTTTCCGCGATATCACAACTGTAATTCAGGATGCGGAAGGATTTCAGCTGGCAGTAAATGAAATGAAAGCTTTATTAGATGGTGTTGATTTTGATATAATCGCAGGAGCTGAGTCCCGCGGTTTTATTTTTGGTTCTCCGCTGGCATATGCAATGGAAAAAGGATTTGTTTTAATCCGTAAAAAAGGAAAGCTTCCATGTGAAACCGTTTCTGTGGAATATGACCTGGAGTATGGCAGCGCTGAAATAGAGATTCACAAAGATTCTATTCAGCCGGGACAAAAGGTTGTAATTGTGGATGATCTGATGGCAACCGGCGGAACCATCGAGGCAAGTATCAAATTAATTGAGAGCCTTGGGGGCGTTGTTGTAAAAGTGATTTTTCTGATGGAGCTGGCTGGACTTAAGGGACGCAAACGGCTGTCAGGCTATGATGTAGCGTCTGTTATTACATATGAAGGAAAGTAAATAAGGAAGACTTATCAATTTCATAAGAATTAATCATGTGTAAGAAGTGGGTTGACGGCTGGGAATGATTGAAGTCGACTATAAAATATGATAAATTTAACAGAGTAAAGCAGGTCCCTGACAACAGAGCAGGGATGGTATGCGGCGGGGCCGCTTATAAGTTAAAAGGGAGATTTTATGGGCGAATTAATACTGGAAATGAAAAACATTACAAAAACATTCGGTTCTGTTGTCGCAAATAAGGATGTATCCCTGCAATTATACTCAGGAGAAATTCATGCTCTGTTAGGTGAAAACGGGGCCGGAAAAAGTACTCTGATGAATGTTTTGACAGGAATTTATAGACCGGATGGCGGAGCGGTTTATTATAAAGGAAAAAAAGTTTCAATCCGCAGTCCGAAACAGGCGGTAAATATGGGAATTGGTATGGTGCATCAGCATTTCAGACTGATTCCCACACTTTCTGTTGCAGAGAATGTATATCTGTATTCGGAAGACCGGAAATTTATGCTGAACCAAAAAAAGATGGAGAACGTGATATTAGAATGTTCAGAAAAGTTCAATCTGTCTGTGGACGGGGCAGCGAAAGTCTGGCAGCTGTCTGTAGGAGAACAGCAGAGGGTGGAAATTATTAAGCTGCTGTACCGGGGGGCTGAGATTTTAATTCTGGACGAGCCTTCTGCAGTACTGACGCCTCAGGAAGCAGAGGAAATGTTTAAGACTCTCAGAAAAATGGCTGATGCCGGAAAAGCGGTTATTGTAATTTCACATAAAATGAACGAAGTAATGAACCATGCCAATCGGATTACCGTTTTAAAAGGCGGAATGGTAGAGGATACGATGCTTGCGGAGGATGCCACAGTAGAGCGTCTCACAAAGGCTGTGGTAGGAGACAGGGAATTTGAGGAAATCCTTCCGAAAGAAGATGGCGGGGTATCTAAAGAATGTGTCCTGGAATTAAATGCCCTTGAGGCATTAAATGATAAGGGACTTGCCGCTTTGAAAAATATTACTATGCAGGTACATAAAGGTGAGATTTTTGGAATCGCCGGTGTTGCAGGAAATGGACAGCGGGAACTTTCTGAAGTGATTGCAGGACTGCGGCCAGCTGTATCCGGAAGTGTTGTTTTAAAAGGACGGGATGTTACAAAGGATTCCATTAAAGGAAGGATCCAGAATGGAATTTCTTTTATTCCGGAGGACCGTCTTCATATGGGACTGGTGCCCGGACTGAATTTCAAAGAGAATGTAATCTTAAAAGAATTTGATACAAAGAAATACTGCCGTCATGGGATGATTGACTATAGTGTGGCGGAACATGCGGCGAACCGTTTTGTGGCGGAACATGAGATCAAAAACGGGGGGATTGACCTGCCGGTAAGTTTAATGTCCGGCGGCAATCAGCAGAAACTTCTGATTGCCCGGGAAGTAGACACAAAGCCTTCCCTGATTGTAGCGGTTTATCCGGTCCGGGGACTGGATATCGGAGCGGCAGATGCCATCCGCGAGATTCTTATGGAGGAGAGCAGAAATGGAACGGCCGTCATTTTGATTTCAGAAGAGCTGGAAGAAATATTTAAAATGTGTGATCGTGTAGGGGTTCTTTGCAACGGTGAATTAATGGGCGTCCGAAAGGTGCATGAGACAGATTTTAATGAAATTGGCAAAATGATGTCCGGAGAAAGAAGTGAGGTGGCGGCACATGCGTAAAATCCGGTTTCAGAAACGAACAGACATATCTATGACAAGAAAAATTTTGAATCCCATTGTTTTTGTGCTTCTGGCTCTGGTGTTCTGCGGGATTTTTCTTGCCATTGTAGGATTTAATCCCATTGAAGTGTACGGAAAAATGCTGGAAAAGATTTTTTCTGTGAAAGGATTTCAGAAAAGTATTGTCGCCGGGCTTCCGCTGATGTTTACCGGGCTGGCAGTAGCCTTTGGCTATCGAATGAATATGAATAATATCGGTGCGGACGGCCAGTATGCCATGGGTTCTATTTTGTGTGTCTGGTTTGCTCTTTACGGACCGGATATGCCTGCGGTTCCAAAACTTATCATTATGTTTATACTGGCCCTTGCCGGAGGAGCATTTATTTCTCTTCTTGCGGCCATTCCAAAAGCACTGTGGAATGTGAATGAAACCATTCTGACCATGATGTTAAACTATGTAGTGCTGCTGTTTTTAAACTATCTGATGTACGGTCCCTGGAAAGAGGAGGGACAGATGGTTGCTCAGACTGCCAAAATTGACGAGCGCTATTTCCTCCCGGATATTGGGAACACAGGAATTAATTCCATTTTGATTATTGCGGTTATTCTGGCGGTAGGGATTTATTTCTTCCATAAAAAAACGGCCAGAGGGTATCAGATGGAAGTTATCCGAAGAAGTCCTTCGGCTGCCCGCTATGCCGGGATGAACGTGAAAGCCAATATTATTTTTGTTCTGGCGGTGAGCGGAGCCATTGCAGGTCTTGCAGGTTTTGCTCAGGTTGGGGGAATTATCCACCGTGTGCAGGCAGACCTTCCAAATGGCGCCGGCTATACGGGAATTGTAATCGCATATCTTGCATACTTAAATCCTCTGGTAGTATTGATTGTAGGCTTCTTATTTGGAGCGCTGCAGATCAGTGCTGTGGCGGTACAGATTACCGGAGTGCCTTCGCAGATCGCCATGATGATTCAGGGAAGTATTATGCTTTTTGTAATTGCAGGGGAGTTCTTCAACCGCTATAAAATTGTCATTCAAAAGACAGAAAAAACGCTTCCAGAGAAGACGGAAAAGAAGCAGGAAGGCGGTGTAAGTCATGAGTAGTGCATTAATTGTATCCATTATATCTACCGCGATTTTATATGCCGTATCTGTACTTTACGCGGCCATCGGTGAGATCTTTGCTGAAAAGGCCGGGGTGATGAACCTTGGGCTGGAAGGTGTGATGCTCATGGGAGCTGTATCCGGCTATCTGGTAGCAGTACATATGAAAAATCTGGCCCTTGCCCTGTTTGTGGTAATTGCTGTGGGAGCCGTCCTGGGACTGGTCTTTGCCTTTGTGACGGTGACGCTGCAGGCAGATCAGACAGTTGCGGGTATGGCGATGCTGACCTTTGGTACGGGACTTAGCGGATTTATCGGAAAAGAGGTCTGTGGTGTCAATGCCAATCTGGCGTTTGAGTCCATTGCCATTCCGGGATTAAGTAAAATCCCTATTATCGGGCCAAGCGTATTTAATCAGAATCTTTTGGTTTATGCCATGTATATTATTATACCGGTTTCTATGATTTATATTTATAAAACAAGACCGGGTATGATTTTAAGAGCACTTGGAGAGAATCCGGCTACTCTGGACTCTGCAGGTTATAATGTTTTTGCACTTCGTTATGGTTATGTGATCTTTGGAAGTGCCATGACAGCAGTCAGTGGTGCCTGCGTATCTTTGGCATATACGAATTTCTGGAGTGATAATATGACCAGCGGAAAAGGCTGGATTGCAGTAGCATTGGTTGTATTTGCTTCCTGGAATCCGCTGCTTGCGGTGTTTGGAGCACTGCTGTTTGGGGCAATCAGTGTTATCGGTGTAGATATTCAGATGGTATTTTCCGCACTGCCTTCGGAGTTTTATTCCGCACTGCCCTATGTGGCAACCATTGTTGCACTGATTTTTACAACCGGAAATTTCCGAAAGAAGAGGTCCACGGCTCCGGCCGCCCTGTGTATTCCATATAACAGGGAAGAACGTTAATGTGTTTGTTATGCCTTCCAAGCAGACAAAAACGGGCATTACAATAGATAAATCTTAGGAGGATGAAACATGAAGAAGAAGTTATTAAGTATCGTACTTGCTGCGGCGCTGGCAGTTACCTGTCTTGCCGGATGCGGCAGTAAGGAAGACACAAAAGAGGGCTCTGCTCCGTCAGAAGGAAAAAATACTTCGGGCGCAGTAGATATGTCTGACATCAAAATTGGTGAAATTGAGTCTTACGTATTAGAAGACGGCGGCTGGTGCCAGGCGACACATGCAGGTGTTGTAGCTGCAATGGAAAACTGCGGGATTCCGGAAGAAAATCTGATTACTCTGGAAAACATTGCAGAGGATCAGGCTTCTGTTCAGGCAGCGGCAGAGCAGCTGATTGATGCCGGATGTAACGTAATCATCGGCGCATCTACAGGTTATGCAGGATACTTATCAGAAATTGCAGATGAATATCCGGAAGTTACATTTGCTCAGTGGGGCACAGAAACAGAAGGTCTGGTAGCTTATGAGCTTAGAAGCTATGAGGCAATGTTTGTAGCAGGCTATGTATGCGAACTGATGTCACAGGATGAGAATACACAGCTTGGTTTCTCTGCAAGTATGAATGAATTCTCTGTAAGAACTGCTATTAACTCCTATGCACTTGGGGCAAAATATGCCAATGAAAAAGCAACTGTAAAAGTTGCATGTGCAGATTCCTGGTATGATGTAGACAAAGAAAAACAGTGTGCGCAGTCCTTAATTGACGCAGGTATCAAGTACATGGGTATGGAAGCAACATCCCCATCCATTGCACAGACCTGTGAAGATAACGGCGCTTACTGTGTAGGCTATCATGTTGACAAAAAGGAAGATGCACCGGATGCGGTACTATTCTCCTTTACATGGAACTTTGCGCCGATCTTTGAAGAGATTTTCACAGATAAAGCAAACGGAAATGAGTTAAAAGCGCTTTACTATGAAGGCGGCGAATGTGCGAAATTAACGGAGTTCAGCGATCTGGTTCCAGAAGATATCCAGAAAAAAGGAAAAGAACTCCAGGAAAAAATCAATGCCGGTGAAGTACAGGTGTATGCCGGACCATTATCTGATGATAAAGGCAAAGAGCTGGTGGCAGACGGTCAGACAATGGATGATAACACAATTTTATTACAGGACTTCTTCGTATCTAACGTAGAATGTGCATGGTCCAAATAAGATTGAAATAAGCCCACAGATTTAATAACATAGAGCGGCCGGAGAACCGATTGAAATCTTAGAAAAGAGTTTCGTCTTCTCCGGCCGTTTTTGGAAGGCAGATAGACAGGTAAAAGATAAAAAACATAAGAAGCGGAGGATCATTAAAATGGATGTAAAAAAGTATCTTGAATTATGTGAACGTGGAAATACAGGAACTAAAGTCAGTAAAGATGACTGGGATATGGATTATATTGTAGAAAATGTGATGGATTTGGTGGATGAATATGAATTTGAATGGGACAAGCAGGTGATTATTCCGGAAGATGATCAGCTGTTTGACGATATGTTTGAAGCTGCCAAAAAGCTGATTTTAAAAACAGGCGTTTATAATATGTCCACACAGAGAATTATTTCTTTTACAGAAGAAGAAATTGAGGCCGGAATCCGTGATATGAAAAAGGAACTGGTGATGGGAGAAGGAAAAGATGCCTATACACTGGTTGCAAGAGAAGTGGAGGACAAAAGAGAACCAGCTGTGTGGGCCGGCAATCCTGGGTGCCCCACGCCGGAAGAACTGTTTTTTCCTATTGTAAAAAGTGTGGCCAAAGAGCCTGTGATTGATCTGATGACCTGCGGCTCCCTGGTAGATGTGGACGGATTTAAAGTAACCAGCGGTTCACCTTCCGAAGTAGTAGCTGTTAGAAGAGAGATGGAATATCTGCATAAAGCACTAGAAGAAGTGGGAAGACCGGGACTTGGCCTTTTAGCTGCGGAAAGTGCGGTAACAGAAATCGGTGATCTGGCATCCGTTGGGGAGAAACGTCTGCGTCCATGTGATTCCCATCTGGTTGCTATGTTTAATGAACTGATTATTGATAACGGAAATCTGGTCCGGGCGGCAAGCAAGCTGGATTACGGTATGAAAAATGCATCTTTGGCCTGCACCATGGTAGGCGGTATGGGTGGAGACGCTCCGGGAAGTACTGTGGTTATGATTGCTTCTATTCTGGCTGCAAATCTGATCTGTATGGCTGATTATCATCTCTGCCACCCCATTCATATTCAGGATGTGGCAACCACAGCCAGAGGATGTCTGTGGCTTCAGGCTGTTTTATGCCAGACTTTTGCAAAGAAAGCTCCGGCAATTATCGTCTGCGATATCTGGCCCTCCAGCGGAAGTCTTACCAAAGAATTATTATATGAGACAGCAGCCAATGCCATTGTTGTAAGTGTCTGCGGAGGACATTTAGAAGGTCTTGGAGCAGCCAACGGGAATGAACCAAATGGAACAGGCCTGGAAGTAAGACTTATGGGAGAAGTTGGAAAAGCAGTAGCCCGCCAGGGTATGACACGGGCAAAAGCCAATGAAATCGTATTAAAACTGTTGGAGAAATATGAGCATATTTTCAAAATGGAAGATAAAAATAAAGGCTCCCGTTTTGATGAAGCTTATAATATGGAAACCATTGAGCCCACAGAAAAGTGGCTGGCTATGTATGAAGAAGTAAAAGCAGAGCTTGCAGAAATGGGCGTTGAGTTCTAAGAAAAACTAAATAAAAGAAGAAATAATATCAGGGCAGAGGCTCCAAAGTTACGGAGCTTCTGTCCGCTTTTATTTTACTTTGTGCAGGCCCGGGGGTATAATAAAAGAATATAAAAGCAGGAGAGGAGTGCAGCATATGGAATACCGCAGTATGGATAAAATAGGAGAGAAGGTTTCTCTTCTGGGGTTTGGCTGTATGCGTTTCCCCAAAGATGAACAGGGAGAAATTGATGAGGTATTAACAGAAAAAATGCTGGATGAAGCATTAAAGTGCGGTGTTAATTACATTGATACCGCCTATCTGTATCATAACAGAACCAGTGAGGATGCTTTGGGGAAGCTGTTGAAAAAGTATGACAGATCTTCTTATAAGCTGGCTACAAAGCTTCCAGACTGGATTTTGGACTCTAAAGAAGAGGCACAAAAGATACTAGAGGAGCAGCTTTCAAAGCTGCAGACGGATTATATTGACTTTTATCTTCTTCATGCATTAGATGCCAGGCGGTGGGAGCATATTAAAAAGCTGGAGCTTGTCAGTTTATGTCGTCAGTGGCAGAGGGAAGGAAAGATCCGGCACCTTGGGTTTTCATTTCATGATGGATATGAGGTATTTGAAGAAATTATAAAAGCGGAAGACTGGGATTTCTGCCAGATTCAGTTGAATTATATGGATACGGATTTTCAGGCGGGTGAGCGTGGATACCGGTTGACGGAGGAGCTTGGTATCCCTTTGATTGTTATGGAGCCTATCCGGGGAGGTATGCTGGTAAATCTGCCAAAAGATCTGGCGGAAAGATTTCATCAGGTGGACAAGGAAGCTTCCCTGGCTTCCTGGGCGCTGCGGTGGGCAGCGTCACATTCCAACGTAAAAGTGATTTTAAGCGGTATGAGCAGCTATGAAAATGTGTTGGATAATCTCAATACATTTAAAGAATATAAGCCGTTGGGGGAAGAAGAGGCTGCGGCTGTCAGAGATGTTCAAAAAGAGCTTTTAAACAGAGTGAAGTCCCGCTGTACCGGGTGCGGCTATTGTATGCCCTGTCCCTTTGGAGTGAATATTCCGGAGAACTTTCAGTTTTATAATGCCTGCAGTTTGTTTGATGACGCCAGGTCACGAAGATTATACTATGGAATGGGAAAGACACAGTCTACAGCTTGCAGGGAATGCGGTAAATGTGAGAAGGCCTGTCCGCAGCATATCAAAATCCGGGAAGAACTTAAAAATGTAACAGACTTTTTTCAGCCTGAGGAAGGATGCTAGAGTGAGGAGCTGCCAGTCTCCTATCGTGTATATAAAAATGCGGAATAAAAAATGAAATAGAGATAGTTTATAATTGTAAATGAAAAGACAGGGGTTTCAGACAGAAATGTTTGGAACTTCTGTTTTTTTTACCGGCCTTTTTTGTTATACTGTAACACAGTACAATTTTTAAAGGAGTCGGTTTTATGTATGATGAATTAACAAAAAAAGATATAGAGCGCATGGAGCAGGAAATTGAGTATCGGAAACTGGTTGTCAGGAAAGAAGCCTTAGAGGCGGTAAAAGAGGCCAGAGCCCATGGAGATTTAAGTGAAAATTTTGAATATCATGCCGCCAAGAAAGATAAAAATCAAAACGAAAGCCGGATTCGTTATCTGGAACGTATGATAAAAACAGCCAAAATTGTATCTGATACTTCCAAAAGTGATGAGGTAGGAATTAATAATACAGTGGAAGTGTATTTTGAGGATGATGATGAGACAGAGCGCTATACGCTGGTGACAACGGTAAGAGGCAATTCTCTGAAAGGATATATCAGCACAGAGTCTCCCATTGGCAGGGCACTCCTTGGCCATAAAGCAGGAGAGCGGGTCTTTGTGGATATGGGAGGCGGCGGATATTACGTGGTCATTCAAAAAATTGAAAATACAGAAGATGACGGGTCCATTGGGCTTCGGAGATTTTAAAGGAGGCACAGATGCATGAACATCATCATGAGAACGGGCATGAACATACCCATACCCATTCCCATCAGGAAACCAAGAATGTATTAAACCGCCTTTCACGTGCTATGGGCCACTTAGAAGCCGTTCGGCGTATGGTGGAGGAGGGAAGAGACTGTGCAGAGGTTCTCGTGCAGCTTGCGGCAGTAAAATCAGCCCTTAATAATACCGGAAAGGTGATTTTAAAGGACCATATTTCCCACTGCATTGTAGAGGCAGTGGAAAAGGATGATTTTCAGAAACTGGAGGAATTAAATCACGCAATTGATTCCTTCATAAAATAGAAAAAATAAAGGAACCAGGTTTCATACAATGGCTGTCTGGCCGGCTGATGTATGGAGCCTGGTTTTTCTATACGATAACCAGTGTTTATTTGAAGTAATCCAGAAAATATTGTATCTGCTGCTCCATATTGTTATGCCGGAAGGTGATTCCGTAATCCAGCTTTTGAACATCCCGGATGGGAAGTACTTTGAGATCTTTTAAATCTGAGGGGATCAGAATATCCGGAAGGACGCAGACCCCATAGCCGCATTTGGCCATCAGCATACTGACGGCTTCATTTTCACAGATGAGATCTGCGTGATCCTGAACGTGGAAGAGAAGATATTTCTGCAGTTTTTGATCTGTATAAAAAGGAATCAGCCGGGGATGCAGTGTAATTATGCAGTGCCCTTTTAGTTCCTCTAGTGTGATTTCGGCCTTTTCCCATAGTTTATGTTCCGGTGGTACAAGGGCATAATTTTGAAATGTTTTTATTTTTTGAAAGCTGCAGTCTTTAATATCTTTCGATGCCGTATAGCTAGAAAGGATTAGATGCAGCTGGCCGCTTTCAAAAAGATGCCGCAGCGTAAAGGGATCAGTAATCGTAAAAGGACAGCGCAGCCTGGGAAATTCCTGATGTATGGCTGTCACAGCATCCGTAAGCTCTTCTAGTTCATAATTACTAGAACAGCCAATTGTTAGAAATTTAAGTTCCTGTTTGGCAATATCCTGCAGGCGCTGCTGGGTAAACATGATTTTGTTAAATATTTCCTTGGCGTCCTCATAAAAGATAGTGCCGGCTTCCGTTAAGCGGACGATCTGCCGGGTACGGAAAAACAGCTTGGTATTTAGCTCTTCCTCCAGACTTTTTATGTGGTGGGTAACAGTTGGCACGGAAAGGTAAAGATCATCGGCGGCTTTCGTAAAGCTTAAGCGGTCCGCCACATACAAAAAACATTGCAGCTGCTGGGTATTCATAAGCATTCTCCTGATTTCTTAATAATAAATATAGTGTTAGATAAAGGTACTTGGCGGGGAATCCTAAAGCAGCAGGATTCCTCTTTAGTTTATAGTGATTTTTTATTGATTTCAACTATTATTAGAAAATATCTAATAATGTTTCTTTATTTGAAATTCACAATTAAAAAAATGCATGATAGAATCCTTACTGTCAGAAAGTAAATGAAACAGATATAAATACATAGATATTTGAACATTTATGAAATAAGAAACATACAGCAATAAGCTGTGAAAGGAGGATTTATATGATTCGTAAATTACTGCGGTCCATTGGTGAATATCGGAGGGACTGTATTCTTACTCCTCTGTTTGTTGTAATAGAGGTGATTATGGAGGTTTTGATTCCTCTGGTAATGGCAGAAATGATTGATGCGGGAATTACCGGAGGTAATGCAGCTCTGTTAAAAAAGCAGGGAGCAGTATTAATTATTCTGGTGCTGGCGGGATTGCTGGCAGGCGTTTTATCCGGCAGTTTTGCAGCTAATGCATCTGCGGGATTTGCTAAAAATCTTCGTCAGGATATGTATGACAATATACAGAACTTTTCCTTTACCAATATTGACAAATTTTCCACTTCCAGTATTGTCACCCGCCTGACCACGGATGTTACCAATGTGCAGCTGGCCTTTATGATGATTATCAGAATTGCAGTACGTTCGCCATTTATGCTTGTCTTTTCCCTGATAGCAGCTTTTTCGGTAAATGCCCGGCTGTCTTTCATTTTTCTGGCGGCCATACCTATACTAGCGATAGGACTGTATCTGATTGTACATTTTTCTCATCCATATTTTGAGAAAGTATTTACTGTGTATGATGATCTCAACGGTGTGGTACAGGAAAACTTGAACGGTATCCGTGTAGTAAAATCCTTTGTAAGAGAGGATTATGAGAAAAAGAAATTTTCAAAAGTATCTGAAACAATTTATAAAATTTTCAGCAAAGCGGAAAAAATTGTAGCTTTTAATATGCCGCTGATGCAGGTAGTAGTATATGCCTGTATGTTATTTTTCTCCTGGTTTGGAGCAAGATTGATTGTGCTTAGCAATGCAACAGAGATGACCACCGGGGAATTGTCCAGTATGATCGCTTATGCCATGAGTATTCTTACCTGTCTGATGATGCTGTCTATGGTACTTGTTATGATTAATATGGCAAGATCATCCACAAGGCGTATTGTTGAGATTCTAGATGAAAAAAGTACCATTACCAATAAGGAAGATGCGGTGCAAAAGGTTGCCGGCGGAGACATTGTTTTTGATCACGTGGGATTTAGCTATGGGGATGATAAAGAAAAAGAATGTCTTCATGATCTGAATTTAACTGTGCAGGCCGGCTCTACTCTGGGAATTATCGGAGGAACAGGAACAGGAAAGAGTTCGATGGTACAGTTAATTGCAAGACTTTACGATGCTACAGAAGGTGCGGTTTTGGTAGGCGGTGTAAATGTAAAAGATTATGATTTGTATGCGTTGAGAAATCAGGTGGCTATGGTGCTTCAGAAAAATGAGCTGTTTTCGGGCACCATTAAAGAAAATCTCCGCTGGGGGAATGAACATGCATCTGATGAACAGATTGTTCATGCGTGCCGGCTGGCACAGGCAGATTCCTTTATTGAGACATTTCCGGATCAATATGACACCTATATTGAGCAGGGAGGAACTAACGTCTCCGGCGGCCAGAAACAAAGACTCTGTATTGCCAGAGCACTGTTGAAGAATCCAAAGATACTGATTTTAGATGATTCCACCAGCGCCGTTGATACGAAGACAGACGCCATGATCCGCAGGGCATTTCGGGAGGAAATACCGGATACTACAAAAATTATTATTGCCCAGAGAATTTCTTCTGTGCAGGATGCGGATAAGATCGTTGTAATGTCGGGAGGAAGAATTGACGGATGCGGAACCCATGAAGAGCTGTTGGAGAATAATAAAATTTACAGAGAAATATATGAGTCTCAGACAAAGCAGGCTTCCGGTGATGCGGGATGCAGAGAGGATGACTGCAGACAGAGAGGAGATGACAGGAATGAAGAATAAAAACAAGACATGGGCTACCTGCAGACGACTGATGTCCTATATTGCGGGGCGGCATAAAGTGATATTTGCAGCAGTTTTATTCTGTATTATTATCAGCTCCTGCGCTACTGTTGTCAGTTCCATGTTTTTAGAAGTATTAATTGATGATTATATTACGCCTATGCTGGGAGATGCCGGTCCGGGATTTGGAAAACTGTTATATGTAATTTGTATAATGGCTTGTGTTTATGGCTGCGGTGTGATTTGCACCCTGTTTTATAACCGGCTTATGGTGAGAATTTCCCAGGGAACTTTAAAGGATATCAGGGACGATATGTTTCAGCATATGCAAAAGCTGCCCATCCGGTATTTTGATACTCATACCCACGGGGATATTATGAGCCATTATACCAATGATACGGATACATTACGGCAGTTTATCTCCCAGGCGCTTCCACAGCTGATATCCTCGGCAATTACCATTGTGGTAATTCTGATTTCCATGATTATGAGCAGTATCCCCCTTACGCTGATTGTTCTGGGTTTTACTGTTATTATGATTGTGGTAACACAAAAAGTCGGCGGAGCAAGTGCAAAATATTTTATCCGTCAGCAGGCCAGTCTTGGAGCGGTGAACGGATATATTGAGGAAATGGTCAACGGCCAGAAGGTAATTAAGGTGTTCTGCCATGAAATGGAGGCAAAAAAACAATTTGCCAGAAGAAATGCTGTTTTGTGTCAGGATGCTACAAATGCAAATAAATACGGAAACGTGCTGATGCCTGTAATCCTGCAGCTTGGGAATCTCCAGTATGTGCTTCTGGCTCTTGTGGGAGGACTTCTGGCCCTGGGAGGAGTAGGAGGCATTACAGTGGGATTGATTGTGGCATTTTTAAGTCTCTCCAAAACATTTTGTGTTCCTATATCGCAGATATCTCAGCAGGTGAGCATGATGGCCATGGCCCTGGCAGGTGCGGAGCGTATCTTTGCCCTGATTGATGAGGAACCGGAACAGGATGAAGGCTATGTAACGCTGGTCCGTGCAGAATATAACCAGGCTCATGAACTTGTGGAAGCGAAAAGTCCTATGGGTATATGGGCGTTTAAGCATCCCCATGGGGACGGAACAGTTACGTATACCCCTCTGACCGGAGATATTCAGTTTTCAGATGTGGATTTTGGCTACAATGAGAAAAAAATTGTGCTGCATGATATTAATATTTATGCGCAGCCGGGACAGAAGATCGCATTTGTGGGAGCTACCGGAGCGGGTAAGACCACAATTACAAATCTTTTAAACCGGTTTTATGATATTGCAGACGGAAAAATAAAATATGATGGTATTAATATCAATAAGATTAAAAAACCGGATCTTAGAAGGTCTCTGGGGGTTGTGCTGCAGGATGTCAATCTGTTTACGGGGACGGTTATGGATAATATCCGGTATGGAAGGTTAGAGGCCACAGACGAAGAGTGTATTGCGGCTGCAAAGCTTACTAATGCCCATGAGTTTATCGAAAGCCTGCCGGAAGGATATCAGACTATGCTGACACAAAATGGTGCGGCTCTTTCCCAGGGACAGCGCCAGCTTTTGTCCATTGCCAGGGCAGCGGCAGCAGATCCGCCGGTTATGGTTATGGATGAGGCCACATCTTCCATTGACACCCGAACGGAAGCGTTAGTACAGCAGGGAATGGATAATCTGATGCGGGGCAGAACCGTATTTGTAATCGCACACCGGCTGTCAACGGTGCAAAATTCCGATGTGATTATGGTATTAGATCAGGGACGTATTATTGAAAGAGGCAGTCATGACAGTCTGATTGAAAAGAAAGGAGTATATTACCGGCTTTATACCGGAGCATTTGAACTGGAATAGTAAAAAATAAATTGAAAAAGAAATAGATAGAATAGATCAAAAAATGCTCCGCTGTGGATCGCACTGCGGCGGAATGGAGTCATGTCGCAAAAGCGACCCGCCGCAGGCGGAGAATCCTGCCGTGGCAGGATTCTTTTTTATTTTTTTCTGGAATATTTTTCTTCGCAGTATTTACAGCGGTATATTTCATTTTCTGCATCAGTCAGATAAAAGATCTGTTCTAGCTCCTGTTCAATGGAGGTGATGCAGCGGGGGTTTTTGCACTGGATTACATTATGAATTTCGTCAGGAAGCTTTAGCGCCTGCTTTTCCACAATTTTTTCATCTTTAATAATATTTACCGTAATATTGTGGTCAATAAAACCAAGAATATCCAGATCCATGGAAGTGATATCGCACTCCACTTTGATAATATCCTTTTTTCCCATTTTATTGCTGCGGGCATTTTTTATAATGGCAACGCAGCAATCCAGCTGGTCCAGCTTCAGGTCATGATAAATGGAAAGACTCATGCCGGCTTTGATGTGGTCTAGTACAAATCCCTCTTTGATTGCGCCAACGTTTAACATGTTACATCCACCTCCAGTAATGTAAGAATCAGTGCCATACGGACATAGACACCGTACTGAGCCTGCTTAAAATATGCGGCGCGGGGATCGTCATCCACTTCTGTGGCAATTTCATTGACACGGGGAAGGGGGTGAAGCACAAGCATATCCTCTGGCGCCAGTTCCATTTTTGCCTTATTTAATATATAGAAGTCTTTCATTCGGATATAGTCTTCTTCATTAAAGAAACGTTCCTTTTGAACTCTTGTCATATAGAGGATGTCCAGAGACGGAAGGGCATCTTCCAGCCGTTCTACTTCCTGATATTCGATATGGTTCTTTTCTAGAACATCTTCCCGGATATAGCTTGGAACTTTTAGTTCCTCCGGAGATATGAGAATAAATTTTACATTTTCATAGCGTACCAGCGCCCGGATTAGAGAGTGCACGGTACGTCCGAATTTTAAGTCTCCACACAGTCCAATGGTGAGATTGCCAAGACGGCCTTTGAGCTGATGGATAGTCAGAAGATCTGTCAGTGTCTGGGTGGGATGCTGATGTCCGCCGTCTCCTGCATTAATAACAGGAATATTGGATTTCTGAGATGCAACCAGCGGAGCACCTTCCTTTGGGTGCCGCATGGCGCAGATATCTGCATAGCAGGAAATCACGCGGATGGTATCGGAAACACTTTCACCTTTAGCGGCGGATGAACTGTCGGCACTGGAAAATCCCAGAACCTGCCCCCCCAGATTTAACATAGCAGCCTCAAAGCTCAGTCTTGTACGGGTGCTTGGCTCATAAAACAGGGTTGCAAGCTTTTTGCCGGCGCAGGCATGAGCATATTTGTCACGGTGCTGCTCAATGTCATTGGCCAGGCAGAGTAATTTATTCAGTTCTTCCACGGAAAAGTCCAGTGGAGTCATCAGATGTCTCATGAATGTTCCTCCTTGAATCTGTTTTGTCTGTCTTTACCATCATATAATAATCAGCATTAAAATTCAATCATTCTGATTTTAAAAGTCAATGGAAAGGTTTTATTTTGAGAATTTATAAGGGGGGAACCGCAAAAGTGGTATACCAGTGGTTTGTAAATGGAATAGTGAAACTAGAGCCATTCGTATACGCTGATTTCGAAAATGAATTAAAGAATATAGGAACGGAATTATTTGGTATAAAAAAAAGTGATATAGTTTACTTACAACAAAGAATAGCAGTAAGACATGTAAGGGTTTAGCAAAATTGCTGTGGAAAAATAAGGAGGAAAAGAATGAAAAGAAAATTTATAACAAAGTTATTGGCAGTATCTTTGGTGGGAGTTATGGCTTTGGGGCTGGCAGCCTGCGGGAAGGAAAGCGACGATAAAAACAGCACAAATGAAGCTGCAAAGAGTGATATTTCCGTTGGTATCGTTGTGAAGACTGCAACCAATGCCCATTTCCAGGATATCGCATATGGCGCAGCTATTGCCGGAAAAGATCTTGGAGTAGAAGTAAAAATTGATAATACCGCTACAGAGTCAGATATCGACGGACAGATCACGAAATGTGAAAATATGATTTCCACAGGTGTAGATGCCCTGATTTTGACCGCTAATGATTCTAAGGGAGTCAGCACAGCAGTGGAACGTGCCCACGAAGCAAAAATTCCTTTTGTAACTGTGGATACCGAGATTGAAAATCAGTGGGGAGATGACGTAAAAGATTATATGCCAAATTATATTGGTGTAGATCATACCCAGATGGCATATGATATGACCTGCCAGATTTTAGAATCCATGGGCGGCAAAGGAAATGTTGTTGTATTAAGAGGTGTAGATGCGGCAAGCTCTTCTCAGGAGAGAACAGAAGGTATTAAAAAAGCAATCAAAGAATACGAGAGCAAAGGCGTAAAACTGGTAGCGGAGCAGAGTGCAAATTATGATCAGGATACCGCAACTACAAAAATGGCTGATATTTTACAGGCCCACAAAGATGTAGATGCAGTTATCTGCTGTAACGATCTGATGGCAGTTGGTGCAATCACAGCCCTGGAAGAAAACGGATTTACTGTTGGAGCAGACGGTGTAAAAGTTGCAGGTATGGACGGAAATGTTATCGCACTGCAGTCGATCAAAGACGGAAAAATGTATGCCACAGCATATGACTGGTCTATTTTACAGGGCTATTACGCAGTGGTTCAGGCAGTTGATCTGATTAACGGAAAAACAGTTCCGGAAACAACAATGACACCGGATACCGTTATTACATCTGAAAATATTGATGAGTATCTGACTCATGGAGAGGAACTTTCTCAGTGGCAGATGGGAAGTGCAGTCAGTGAAATTTCAGATTATATGAGAGACTTCATTGAAAAAGGTGAAGCAATGCAGGAAAGCAAATAAGTAAAGTACAGGTGCTGTAAAAAACCAGGTGATTTTTACAGCACCTTAAAAGAAAGGCAGAGTTCTATGAATAAAGAAATTTTACGCATGGAGCATATCAGTAAGTCATTTGGCGGTTCGAAAGCCCTTGAGGATGTCTGTTTTGACCTGCGGGCAGGTGAAGTCCACGCCCTGATGGGAGCTAATGGAGCGGGAAAATCTACACTTATGAAAGTGCTGGCGGGGGTTTATATGCCGGATACCGGGAAAATTATCCATAACGGTAAAAATACACCTATTAAGGCAAGTGTGGCGGACGCCCAGAAAGACGGCGTTGCCATGGTATTTCAGGAGTTAAATATCCTGCCCCACTTAAATGTTCTTGAAAATATTTTTATTGCCAACGAGATTGTAAAGCATGGAAGATATGACTGGAAGGCTATGGAAAGGCGCGCCAGAGAGGTTATGGCGGAGGTTGGCATTGACCTGAATCTGAAAGACCGGGCCGGAGATCTGCCTGTGGCTACTCAGCAGATGATTGAAATTACCCGGGCTTTGAATCTGAATTCGGATATTATTATTTTTGATGAGCCCACATCGTCACTGACCATGCAGGAGACAGATCATTTATTTGCACTGATTGACAGGCTTAAGAAAAAGGGTGTAGGTATGGTATATATTACCCACCGTATGTCAGAAGTATATCAGATTTGCGACCGCATCACATTGCTGCGGGACGGAAAGAATGTTTTTTCAGATGAGATTGAAAATGTAGATAATCAGAGATTGCTTGCAGGAATTGTAGGATCTGAAGATACCAACCAGTTTCCGGAGAAAAACCGTAACATCGGAGATGTTATTTTTGAAGCTAAAAATGTGTCTGTAAAAGGATTGTATGAGGATGTAAGTTTTCAGCTAAGAGAGGGAGAAATACTTGGCTTTGCCGGTCTGGCCGGCGCCGGAAGAACCGAAATCGCCAAAACGATTTTCGGCTGTTACAAACCGGATCAGGGCGAGTTTCGATATAGAGGACAAAAGATGCATGTGAAAAGTCCCGCGGAAGCAGTAGATGAAGGGATCGGATATGTCAGCGAGGACCGTAAAGCAGAAGGAATCCTTGGGGTTCGTTCCATCAAAGAGAATATGGGGATTGCAAATATGCACCGTCTGGGAAAAAATTTCCATATCCAGCACGGGCTTGAGACAAAAGATGTGCAGGAGCAGATTCAACGGCTGAAAATCAAGACTACCGGTATGGATCAGTGCATTACAGATTTAAGCGGTGGAAATCAGCAGAAGGTCTGCCTTGGAAAGTGGATTATGTCCCAGCCAAAACTCCTGCTTTTAGATGAACCTACCAGAGGTGTGGATGTAGGCGCCCGGGCAGATTTTTATCAGATCATTCAGGATCTGGTGAAAAATAAGATCGGAGTCATTGTCATATCCTCAGAGGAGGATGAGCTCATCGGCCTGTGCAACCGCATCGTTGTAATGCGCGAAGGACACAAAGTGGGTGAATTTGAAGACACGGAAGAGAACTTAAAAGAAAAAATGTTGAAGTTAATGCTGAATATTTAAGGCGCGGCATTACAAGGAGGAACTATGACAGTATCGAAAGGAAAAATGTTTTATAACAAGTATGGAACTTATATTATTTTAATTGCCCTTGTTATATTCTTCTCAATTTCAGGAGACGGATTTTTTACCGTGGGAAACCTGACAAACGTTCTGCGTACGGCGGCGGTTTATATATTATTCGGATGCGGTATGACGTTTGTTATGATCAGCGGGCGTATTGATTTATCCGTGGCGTCTATTGCGGCGCTGGTAGGATGTATTGCGGCGCTGCTTATGCAGGGGGGCATGGGAGTCATTCCAGCTTCTGTGATTTCTGTACTCATCGGTACAGGATGCGGTCTGCTTAACGGATTCTGCATTGCAAAACTGAAAGTACCGTTTTTTATTATGACAGCCGGCATGATGTACGCAGCCAGCGGTGTAGCTCTTGTAATTACTCATGAGACATCTATCGGTATCCGGAAAGGTGATTCTGGAATTCCCTTTTCTTTCTGGGGTTCTGAGACTATCAGCATTCTCCCGTCTCAGTTTATCATTGCCATTATATTTTTCATAATTTGTCTTTATATTATGAAAAATACAAAAATGGGACGTTATACATATGCCATCGGCAGCAACGAGAAAACAGCCCGTCTGTCAGGTGTAAATGTAGATTTATATACTATGCTGATCTTTACTTTAAGTGGCCTGGCCTCCTCCATTGCAGGTCTGGTGCTTGCCTCCAGAATGGGAACCGGAAGTCCTAATGTGGCAGACGGCGGGTACAATATTTTGGCCATTGCAGCGGCGGCTATCGGCGGAACCAGCCTTTCCGGCGGGGAAGGAAAAATCGGAAAAACACTGGTGGGAGCCTTCGTTATCTGTGTCATCAGCACAGGACTAAATATTATGGGCGTTACATCTTCCAACCAAAAGATCGTAATCGGTGCCGTACTTGTAATTGTAGTAGCTGTTGATATGATTGATAAAAGAAAAGAAGTTTAAACCGTATGCGTACGGAGCAGATGATATACAGTATTAAAAAAATCAGAACCGGGAAATGTTTGAATTTTCCCGGTTCTGATTTTCTGCCGTGAATAAGCAGAAGACGGGGCCTTTGACACCGGAAGGTTTCTATCATATAATAAACTGAAATAATGACTGGCGGTGAGTAAATGGCGCAGTTTGCCAATATAATTATAGATATATCACACGAAAAGGTAGATAAGACCTTTCAGTATAAGATACCAGAGCAGCTGCAGGAACAGATACAGGCAGGGGTTAAGGTGCGTGTTCCCTTTGGCCGGGGAAACGGATTAAGGTGCGGATACGTGGTGGAAGTCACGGATCAGGCGGAGTTTGAGAGATCTAAAATAAAAGAAATAGCGGAGGTTGTTTCAGGCAGCATTGCTGCCGAAGCACAGATGATTGCATTTGCGGCCTGGATTCGTCAAAATTATGGAGGAACCATGAACCAGGCTTTAAAAACAGTCCTTCCGGTGAAAAAGATAGAAACTAAAAAAGAACGGCGGATTGTTAAATTGAAAATGTCTGTTTCAGATGCTTTAGATCTGCTAGAAGAGTTTCAGAAAAAACACCGGACGGCCCGGGCAAGGCTTTTAAAGGAGCTGATGGAAAACAAACAGCTGCCCTATGAGGTCATAACAAGAAAACTCAATGTGACGGCGGCGGTGGTCAGAGCTCTTGAGGAAGCGGATGTATTGGAAATTGAAGTTATACGCACTTACAGAAATCCGATCAGGGAAGTAAAGACCAATCAAAAAGAAGTGTCTTTAAATGATACTCAGAAAAGGATTGTATCTGATATTCTAGCCAGAAAGGCGGAGGGAGATACAAGGCCAAGCCTGATTCACGGGGTGACAGGAAGCGGAAAAACGGAAGTATACATCGAGCTTATTGCAAATGCAGTAAAGGAGGGCCGGCAGGCCATTGTTTTGATCCCGGAGATTGCGTTAACCTTTCAGACTGTTATGCGTTTTTACCGCCGGTTTGGCAGCAGAGTGTCAATTCTGAACTCCAGAATGTCCGCCGGAGAACGATATGACCAGTATGAACGGGCAAAGGCCGGGGAGCTGGATGTGATGATCGGTCCTAGATCCGCATTGTTCACACCCTTTTCAAATCTTGGGTTTATTATGATTGATGAGGAGCATGAGGCCTCCTATAAAAGTGAGACCGTGCCCAGATACCACGCCAGGGAAGCTGCTGTATGGCGGGGGGCTGTAAGCGGCGCCTGTGTGATTCTTGGGTCGGCGACGCCTTCTGTGGAGAGTTACCAGAGCGCAAAAGAGGGCCGTTATCAGCTTTATGAGATGCTTGGTAGAATACAGTCCCGTCCTATGGCAAAAGTATATGTAGAGGATTTACGGGAAGAATTAAGAAAAGGGAACCGCTCGATTTTAAGTGACAGGCTGCGGGAACTGATAGAGCAGCGGCTGGCAGTAAAGGAACAGATTATGCTGTTTATTAACCGGAGAGGTGTGGCCGGATTTGTGTCCTGCCGTTCCTGCGGAGCTGTAGTAAAGTGTCCTCACTGTGATGTGTCGCTGAGCCTTCATAATAATGGGAAAATGGTCTGCCACTACTGCGGATATGAGCAGCCTGCCATACATACCTGCCCGGAATGCGGTTCTAAATATATCGGGACCTTTAAGGCGGGAACTCAGAAAATAGAAGCATATTTAAAAGAGCAGTTTCCGGAGGCGGTTACTCTTAGGATGGATCTGGATACGACACGACAGAAGGACGGACATGAAAAAATTTTATCTGCTTTTGCCAACAGGGAGGCGGATATTCTCATTGGCACCCAGATGATTGTCAAGGGGCACGATTTTCCCAATGTGACACTGGTAGGTGTGCTGGCGGCGGATCTTTCCCTGCATGTCAGTGATTATCGGGCGGCGGAGCGGACTTTTCAGCTGCTGACCCAGGCCGCCGGCAGAGCCGGAAGAGGCTCAAAACCCGGAGAAGTGGTGATACAGACGTATCAGCCGGAGCATTACAGTATACAGGCAGCAAAGAAACAGGATTATCAGGGGTTTTTTGAGCAGGAAATTGCGTTCCGGAGTCTCATGCGGTATCCGCCGGTATGGAACCTGCTGGTTATTCATATTTCGTCGCCAAAAGAAGAGGAAGCAGCGGCTTTGGCAGAACTGTTAAAGGGGCGGATTTTGGATATGAATATCCGTTTTCTGCAGATCATAGGTCCGGCGGATCCTGCGGTGGCGAAGGTAAATGATATTTACAGAAAAGTAATCTATTTAAAACAGGAAAATTATTCTTGTCTGGTATCTGTCAAGGATACCCTGGAATTATTTATAAAAAACAGCAGGTCCTTTGAGAAGGGCGCTGTACAGTTTGATTTTAATCCAATGAATGGTTTTTAAGGAGGAAATATAAAATGGCGACAAGAGAGATTCGGATTATGGGAGATGAGGTGCTTACAAAGCCCTGCAGACCGGTAAAAGAGATTACCCCGCGGATCAGAGAACTAATAGAGGATATGCTGGAAACGATGTATGAGGCCAATGGAGTAGGGCTTGCGGCTCCACAGGTGGGGGTGCTTAGAAGAATTGTTACCATTGATATCGGAGAAGGTCCTGTTGTAATGATCAATCCGGAAATTATGGAAGCATCCGGCAGCCAGACCGGTGAAGAAGGATGTTTGAGCCTGCCGGGAAAATCAGGGGCAGTAACAAGACCTTTTTATGTAAAAGCCCGTTTCTATAATGAAGAAATGCAGCTGTGCGAGATCGAAGGGGAAGAACTGATGGCCCGGGCAATCTGTCATGAAACAGATCATCTGGACGGTCATATGTATGTGGAAAAAGTAGAGGGCGAAGTTCATGATGTGAACTACGATGTGGAAGACGAACCTGAACAGGAGGAAGAGGAGGCATAATATGCGGATTATATTTATGGGAACGCCGGATTTTTCTGTTGGAACGCTGGAAGCTTTACTGAATGCGGGACATGAAATTGTACTGGCAGTTACCCAGCCGGATAAGCCAAAGGGAAGAGGAAAGTCCATGCAGGCGCCGCCGGTAAAGGAGGCTGCCCTGGCTCACGGCATTTTAGTATACCAGCCCAAAAGAGTCCGTGAACCGGAATGTGTAGAATATTTAAAGTCTTTTCATCCCGATCTGATTGTAGTAGTGGCATTCGGACAGATTCTTCCAAAAGAAATACTGGATATGCCTAAATACTGCTGTGTGAACGTGCACGCCTCATTGCTGCCCAAATACCGGGGAGCAGCGCCTATTCAGTGGGCAGTGATCAATGGAGAGACGGTAAGCGGTGTTACAACCATGCGCATGGACGAAGGTCTGGACACAGGAGATATGATTTTAAAAACGGAAATTATATTAAATGAGGATGAAACCGGCGGCAGTCTTTTTGAGCGTTTAAGCCATGCAGGAGCACAGCTTTGTATAAAAACAGTAAAGGAAATTGAACAGGGGACGGCCAGGTATACCCCTCAGGATCATGAGGCGGCTACTCATACGTCAATGATAAAAAAACAGCTGGGGCTTATAAACTGGGACCAGCCTGCAAAAAAAATTGAATGTCTGATCCGGGGATTAAATCCGTGGCCCAGTGCATATACTATGCTGGATGGGAAAACGTTAAAGATCTGGCGGGCACAGGTAAAAGAGGAGAACAGCGGTAAGCCTGCCGGCATGGTTACGGCAGTTGAAAAAGACATGATTGCCGTGCAGACAGGAGACGGCCAGCTGATGCTTTTGGAAGTGCAGCTGGAAGGAAAAAAAAGAATGCACACAGATGCATTTTTGCGGGGCTATTCGGTAGAACCGGGAGCGATGCTTGGCTTACAAAGTGAAAAGGATGTGTAAATATGTATGGATACGGTTTGGGATACGGATACGGTTTTTTCTGGGATCCGACCTATATTTTAATTATTATCGGAGCGGTGATCTGCCTGATTGCATCTGCTAGAGTGCGGACAACATTTAATAAGTACTCTCAGGTGAGAAGTATGTCCGGGATGACCGGGGCCCAGGCGGCGGAGCGGATTCTTGCCCACGCAGGAATCAGAGACGTACGGGTGCAGCATATATCCGGAAATCTTAATGATCATTACGATCCTAGAAATAAAACCTTAAGCCTTTCAGACAGCGTATATAATTCTGCCTCTGTGGCGGCTGTTGGGGTGGCGGCTCATGAATGCGGACATGCGATACAGCATCACAACAATTATGCCCCGCTGACCATCCGGGGAGCCATTGTTCCGGTAGCTAATATCGGATCTACACTGGCCTGGCCGCTGATTATTATCGGGATTATTTTCAGCGGCCCGGTTTTGATTAAGGTAGGAATTGTTTTCTTCTGCTTTGCAGTACTGTTTCAGCTTGTAACTCTGCCGGTTGAGTTTAATGCGTCCGGGAGGGCAGTAAGGATACTGGAGAAAACAGGTATTTTAGGCGACAGCGAGCTAAGGCAGACGAAAAAAGTTCTGGGAGCTGCAGCTATGACCTATGTGGCAAGCGCGGCGGCCATTATTCTGCAGTTATTAAGACTGCTGATCCTGTTTGGAGGAAGACGGGATGACTGATCGTGTCAATACAAGAGAGCTGATTCTGGAGATTTTGCTGCAGGTGACACGGGAACAGGAATATTCTCATATTGCAATCCGTGGGGTGCTTGATAAATACCGGTATCTGCCAAAGCAGGACCGGGCATTTATTTTAAGAGTCAGCGAAGGAACCTTGGAACGCCTGATTGAAATGGACTATATGATCAATCAGGTTTCTAAAACAAAAGTAAATAAAATGAAATCGGTAATCCGCAATATTCTCCGGATGGGAGTATATCAGCTGAAATATATGGATGCGGTGCCTGATCGGGCAGCCTGCAATGAAGCGGTAAAGCTTGCGGTAAGAAAAGGGTTTGGCGGTTTGAAGGGATTTGTAAACGGCGTTATGCGCAATATCAGCCGGAATCTTTCACAGCTCCATTTTCCGGATCCGGATAAAAATCCGCTGGAATATTTATCAGTGCAATATTCTGTGCCAATGTGGCTGGCAGAAAAGTGGACCACAGATTACGGATATGAGAATGCCAGACAGAGTTTTGAAAGCTTTCTTGCACCTTCCGTAACTTCCGTGCGGACAAATCTGACGCTGACAACACCAGAGAAGCTAAAAGCACAGCTTTTGGCAGAAGGGGTTACGGTTTTGGAAAATCCCAGGGTGGATTATGGAATGTTTCTTTTTGGTTATGATACACTAGACAGCCTGCCATCCTTCCGGGAAGGCAAGTTTTATGTGCAGGATACTGCCTCTATGCTGGCGGTGGAGCAGGCGGAAGTCTCTGAAAATAATTATGTGATAGATGTCTGTGCGGCGCCGGGAGGAAAGAGCGCTCATATGGCGGAAAAGCTTATGGGCACCGGGATGGTGGAGGCTAGAGACCTGACGCCTTATAAAGTAGAATTGATAGAAGAGAATATCCGGCGGTGCAGACTTGCCAATATGCGGGCGGTATGTCAGGATGCCTTAAAGCCGGATCCGGATTCTATGGAAAAAGCAGATATCGTAATTGCAGATCTGCCCTGTTCAGGCCTTGGTGTCATTGGCAGGAAGCCGGATATTAAATACCGTATGAAACCGGAAACAATGGAGGAACTGGCCGCCCTGCAGCGGCAGATCTTATCTGTGGTACATAACTATGTAAAGCCCGGGGGGATGCTTCTTTACAGCACCTGCACGGTAAATCCTCAGGAGAATGAAGAAAATGCCGGGTGGTTTGAAAAAACGTATCCTCAGTTTCGGCTGCTTGCTATGGAACAGACATTTCCGGACCGTTTTACCGACGGGTTTTTTACCGCTAAATTTAAGAAAGAAAACATATGAAAAAAACAGATATCAAATCACTGAATAAAAAGGAACTGGAAGAATTTATTCTTCAGACCGGAGAGAAAAAGTTTAGGGCCGGACAGATTTATCAGTGGATTCATCAGAAACAGATTGCATCTTTGGATGAGATGACTAATATATCAGAAGCATATAGAAAGCATCTTTGGCAGGTTTGTGAATTTACCTGTCTAAAGATTGTAACTGTCCAGACCTCAAAGATTGACGGAACGAAAAAGTATCTGTTTGAATTATCAGACGGAAATCGAATAGAAAGTGTATTTATGAGATATAAGCATGGCAACTCTGTCTGCATTTCTTCACAGGTGGGATGCAGGATGGGCTGCCGTTTTTGCGCATCTACTCTGGATGGTCTTGTGCGGAATTTAACGCCGGCGGAAATGTTAGACCAGATTTACCGGATTGAGAAAGATACAAAAGAGCGTGTCTCCAATGTAGTTGTCATGGGAATGGGAGAACCCCTGGATAACTATGATAATCTTGTGAAGTTTATACAGCTTTTAACAGATGAGAATGGGCTGAACATCAGCCAGAGGAATCTTACGGTATCTACCTGCGGACTGGTGCCTAAGATGCTTCAGCTGGCAGATGAGAAACTGCAGATTACCCTGGCATTGTCTCTTCATGCCTCCAGCCAGGAGACACGAAGGCGTCTGATGCCTGTGGCGGACAGCTATGGGCTGTCAGAAGTCCTTTCGGCCTGCAGATATTATTTTGCACAGACCGGAAGAAGGATTACCTTTGAATACAGTCTGGCAGCAGGAGTCAATGACAGTCCCGGGGATGCCGCAAAGCTGGCAGAACTAATCGGGGATATAAACTGTCATGTAAATTTGATTCCTGTGAATCCGGTAGAAGAAAGAACCTATGTCCAGCCTGAGGAGGCAGCAGTCCGGCGGTTTCAAAATAAACTTGAAAAATACGGAATAAATGTTACTATTAGAAGGGAAATGGGCCGGGATATTGACGGTGCCTGTGGACAATTAAGGAAAAGATATACGGAAAGGTAGGCGATCAGAATTATGGAGACATATTCCCTGACAGATATTGGGATTGCCCGTGAAATGAATCAGGATTATTTCTTTACCTCTGAAGAACCTGTTGGAAATTTACCGAACCTTTTTATTGTGGCGGACGGAATGGGCGGCCACAACGCCGGTGAATTTGCTTCCCGTTTTACAGTAGAAACTATTGTGAAAACAGCAGCAGAATGTAAAGAACAGGATACGGTCAGTATTTTAAGATCTGCCATTCTATCTGCCAATGAAGCGCTGCTTCTCTATGCAAAGGAGCATGAAAAAATGGCGGGAATGGGAACGACGATTGTAGCGGCTGCTGCAAATGGGGCTCAGTTATATGTAGCCAATGTTGGTGACAGCAGACTTTATGTCGTAGGAGATGAGATCAGACAGATCACAAAAGATCATTCCCTGGTGCAGGAAATGGTTCGGATGGGAGAGCTGGATGAAGAAAAAGCCAGGAGCCATCCGGATAAAAATATCATTACCAGGGCCATAGGGGCGGAGGAGGAGTTAAAAATTGATTTTTTTGAAGTGCCGCTGCAGCCCGGAGATAAGGTAATGATGTGTACGGACGGATTGACGAATATGATAGAGGATACAGACATGCTTTCTGTTTTAAATGAACCTGGCGTAAGCCTGGATAAAAAAGTGGAAAGTCTTGTAAATACGGCGAATAAGAATGGTGGAAAAGATAATATAACCGTAATAGTATTTCAACCGAATTCAGATGAGGTGGCAGAATGTTAGAGAATGGGATGTTTATAGCGGACCGATATGAGATTGTCGGCAAAATTGGCGCAGGCGGAATGTCTGATGTATATAAGGCAAAGGATCACACACTGGGAAGATTCGTTGCCATTAAAGTATTAAAGCAGGAATTTAGTGAAGACAGTACATTTGTGACAAAGTTCCGGACGGAAGCTCAGTCTGCAGCGGGACTAGAGCACCCAAACATCGTAAATATTTATGATGTTGGATGTGAGAACGGCAATTATTATATTGTTATGGAAAATGTAGAAGGAATTACGCTGAAAACTTATATCGAAAAGAAAGGACAGCTGACCTTTAAAGAAGCATTGAGCATTGCTATCCAGGTAGGCAGAGGGATTCAGGCTGCACATGCGAAAAATATCATACACAGAGATATCAAGCCTCAGAATATTATTATTTCTACAGAAGGAAAAGTAAAGGTTACCGATTTTGGAATTGCAAGAGCGGCCAGTAGCAATACTATTCATTCAGATGTTATGGGCTCTGTTCATTATGCATCGCCGGAGCAGGCCAGAAACGGATATGTCAGCAACAGAAGCGATATTTACTCTCTTGGAATTGTAATGTATGAAATGGTAACCGGGAGAGTGCCTTTTGACGGGGACAGCACGGTTGCGGTAGCCATCCAGCATCTTCAGGATGAGATGGTGGCCCCAAGCGCTTATGCCAAAGAGCTGCCCATCAGTCTTGAAAAGATTATTTTAAAATGTACGCAGAAAAGCCCGGACCGTCGTTATCAGACCATTGACGACCTGTTAATTGATTTAAGAAAGGCTCTGCTAAGCCCCAATGAAGATTTTGTAACAATGGTTCCCCTGGCCAATGATAAGACCCGGGTAATCAGCAAAGATGAGGTTGATGAAATCCAGCAGAAAACATCCAGACAGCCCGCCGATGAAGAATATGAGGAGGAAGAAGATACAGACGAGGATGAAGAGGACGAAGAAGAGGATGGGGGAAAGGGCGGATTTTTAAATCCGAAAATGGAAAAAGCAGTTACCATTATGGGAATTGTAGCTGCTATTGTTATCGCCATTATTGTTATCTATCTCATAGGCTCCTTTATGGGTGTCTTCCACTTCAGTCCGTTTAAGAATAAAAATCAGGAACCTGTTTCTGTATCGGAAGAGAAAAAAGAGACAGTGGAGATGATTGACATTACCGGAATGGATTTTGATGAAGCAAAAACAAAATTAAAGGGAATGGGTCTTGAACTGAAGCAGATAGATACAGAACCTTCCGATAAATATGAAGAGGGGCAGATTATCAGCCAGGATCCGGTGGAAGGCACGCAGGTAGAAGAAGGAACCACAGTAGAAGTGGTAGTATGTGCTTCTGACGAAGAAGAGGAAGGCCAGGTGCCGGATGTTGCAGGCGATGCTTCAGAAATTGCCATGCAGAAAATCAGCGATGCGGGATTTAAAGCCAGCAGAGAATTTAAGTATGACAGTGATGTGGAGGCAGGAAAAGTAATCAGCCAGGATCCAAAAGGCGGAACCAGTCTGAAAAAGGGTGAAACAGTTACGATTTATGTAAGCCAGGGATCTGAAACAGTAAAAGTGCCGTCTCTTCTTGGAAAAACAGAGAATGCGGCAAAACAGGCCTTAAAAGATGCAGGACTGAATGTGGGCAAGGTATCACAGGATTACAGTGATGATTATCCTGCAGGCCAGGTTATGGAGCAGAGCACATCTTCCGGAAAATATCTGGACAAAGGGGATACGGTAGACTTGGTTGTCAGCAAAGGACCGGAGGATACAACTCCGATTTACGGCTATAAAGCCAATATCAGCGCGCCGTCCAATGTAACGGTTACATCTGCAGATATTGAGCTTTTGGACAGCAGTGGTGATACGATTCGTTCCTGGGATGGTGTTACTAAGTTCCCGTACAGCATCAATGTAACAGATATTGAAGGAGAGTCCGGCGGAACGCTGCAGATTATCTGGTATTATACAACGGAAGACGGGCGCAGCCAGACGGATGTTCAGGAGAAGAAGGTAACTTTTACTCGTTTAAATTAACAGTACACGGATCATTTTATGCAGGGAAAAATTATAAAAGGAATTGCCGGATTCTACTATGTACATGCAGCAGAATCCGGTATCTATGAATGTAAAGCAAAGGGCATTTTCCGGAAAGAAAATATCAAACCGCTGGTGGGGGATGATGTGGAATTTACTGTTATCAGTGAGACAGAAAAAACCGGTAATATCATCCGGATTCTGCCCAGGAAAAATACGCTGATCCGGCCGGCGGCAGCTAATATTGACCAGGCAGTTGTTATATTTGCGGCAGTAAAGCCAAAGCCGAATTTTAATCTGCTGGACCGTTTTTTAATTATGATGGAGTATCAAAAGATACCGGCTGTCATCTGTTTTAATAAAATGGATCTGGTAAAAGAGACAGAGCTTGTAAAGCTGAAGGAAGCTTATGAGACAAGCGGATATCAGCTTCTGTTTGTCAGCGCAAAGGAAGAGGAAGGTATTTCAGAAATCAGACAGGCACTGGTTGGTAAGACTTCTGCCGTGGCGGGGCCTTCCGGAGTAGGCAAGTCTTCGCTGATTAATCTGTTAGCGCCCCAGGCAGAAATGGAAACCGGTGAGATCAGCGAAAAAATTCAGCGGGGACGGCATACCACCCGGCATGCGGAGCTGATTTTTGTTCAGGAAGGCACCTATATTGTAGATACGCCGGGTTTCAGCTCTCTTTCTGTAGACCGTTTTGAAAAAGAGGAGCTTGGAGCATATTTTCCGGAATTTGCCCGGTATGAGTCCGGATGCAGATTCACCGGATGCAGTCATATCAGCGAGCCTGACTGCGGAGTGAAAGCGGCACTGTCTGAAGGAAAAATCAGCCGGATCCGCTATGAAAACTATGTGGAAATTTTTCAGGAACTAAAAGATAAAAAACGATACTAAAATTACAGGGAGAATATCATTATCATGAATTGTTTATCACCATCATTGCTGGCATCCGATTTTGCCCGCTTAGGAGAGCAGGTGGTGCTGCTAGATGAAGCCGGCGCCCAGTATGTGCATATTGACGTAATGGACGGGAATTTTGTTCCCAGTATCTCTATGGGGCTTCCGGTGATTAAATCCATTCGTCCCTGCAGTGACCGGATTTTTGATGTACATCTTATGATTGAAGAGCCGGTTCGCTATATTGACGATTTCGTGGATGCCGGAGCGGATCTTATCACCGTACATACGGAAGCGTGCGGCCATCTGGACCGGACCATTGAGGCAATTAAAGAGACCGGGGTGCTGGCAGGAGCTGCTTTAAATCCGGCGACACCGCTGTCTGTTCTGGATTATATTCTGCCAAAACTGGATATGGTTCTGTTAATGAGTGTAAATCCAGGATTTGGCGGGCAGAAATATATTCCGTATACAACAGAAAAAATCCGGGATTTGAAAAAGAAAATTGACCGGAGCGGCCAGCAGATTGATATTGAAGTGGACGGAGGGGTAAACCTAAACAATGTCCGGGAGATCATGGATGCGGGAGCCAATATTATTGTAGCCGGAACTGCTGTTTTTAAGGGAGATATCCGGCGGAATGTAGAATCTTTCCTGAAAATTATGGAACAGTGATGCTGTCTGGATATAGAAAACAGGCAGTTAGAAAGCGGAAAAATGAAAAGTATAAAAACACTTATTATTACCGGCGGTGCCATAGATGAAGCATTTGCCGGTGATTATCTGCAAAAACAAAAATTCAACTTTATCATTGCGGCAGACGCAGGGCTTATTTTCTGCCAAAAAGCAGGAGTGGAGCCGGATTTAATTGTGGGGGACTTTGATTCGGTGTCCTGTGAAGTTCTATCTGAATATGAAAGAACCTGTCCCCATAAGATTGTCAGGTATCCTTCTCAAAAAGATGAAACAGATACGGAGCTGGCTCTGCACGAAGCTTTAAAGCGGGACAGTAAAGAAATTACTGTTCTGGGAGCAACGGGGACAAGGCTGGATCATGTGCTTGGAAATATACAGCTGTTAAAGGCTGCCCTGGATGCCGGAGCAGTCTGTTATTTTGTGGATGCAAATAACCGGATACGGATGATAGACAGCCCCCTGGTATTAAAAAAGGATGAACAGTTTGGAACTTATGTTTCACTGATTCCTTTTACTCCCCTGGTAGAAGGACTGACTCTTACCGGCTTTGCCTATGGGCTGGAGCATTTCTGTCTGGCATCCGGAAACGGAAGATGCGTCAGCAATGAAATTACAGAAAAACAGGCTGAAATTACCTTTACCAGCGGACTGCTGATTGTGATAGAGTCCAGGGACTGATTTGTGAGAACTGGTAAATCATTGCAAATGAATTGATTTTGTAGTATATGATAACAGGAGCCTTCAGGCTCTGAAATGCGAAAATAAAACCAAAGGAGATAGATGAATTATGAAATTAGGAATCGTGGGACTTCCCAATGTGGGGAAAAGCACCCTTTTTAATTCTCTGACAAAAGCGGGAGCAGAGTCAGCCAATTATCCGTTCTGTACCATTGATCCCAATGTAGGGATTGTGGCGGTACCGGATGAGCGTCTAAAGCTGCTGGGAGATATGTATCATTCCAAAAAGGTGACGCCGGCTGTGATTGAGTTTGTTGATATTGCAGGTCTTGTAAAAGGAGCCAGCAAGGGAGAGGGGCTGGGAAACCAGTTTCTTGCAAATATCCGTGAAGTGGATGCTATTGTACATGTAGTAAGATGTTTTGAAGATACCAATGTAGTACATGTGGACGGGAGCATTGATCCGGCAAGAGATATAGAGACCATTAACTTGGAACTGATTTTTTCAGATCTTGAGATTTTGGAACGAAGAATTGCAAAAACAGCTAAAGGCGCCAGAATGGATAAAAAGCTTGCTAAGGAACTGGCGCTGCTTGAGAGCATAAAGACACATCTAGAAGACGGAAAGCCTGCTAAGACGTATGAGGTCAGTGAGGATGAAGATGAGCAGGAATGGTTTGCTTCTTATAATCTTCTGACCGCAAAGCCTGTTATTTATGCGGCAAATGTAACAGAGGATGATCTTGCGGATGACGGAGCCGGGAATACACATGTGCAGGCAGTCCGGGAGCTGGCAGCCGGGGAAGGCTCCGGTGTTTTTGTAATCTGCGCGCAGATCGAGCAGGAGATTGCAGAGCTTGACGAGGATGAGAAAGCCATGTTTCTGGAGGATCTTGGGCTCTCGCAGTCAGGGCTTGAGAAGCTGATTCAGGCAAGCTACAGCCTCCTTGGACTGATGAGTTACCTGACAGCCGGTGAGGATGAGACCAGAGCCTGGACTATTAAAAAGGGAACAAAAGCGCCTCAGGCGGCGGGAAAGATTCATACTGATTTTGAGCGGGGATTTATCCGCGCAGAAGTGGTGAATTATAAAGACCTGCTGGAGTGGGGAAGTCTGGCTGCAGCCAGAGAAAAAGGTCTGGTTGGACTGGAAGGAAAGGAATATGTTGTGCAGGACGGGGATGTAATTCTGTTCCGTTTTAACGTGTAGTATCATATAATAATAAAAAACGGCGGTTTTTTATGCGATTATGTGAGTTTCATAACAAAGAAGTAGTAAATGTAAAAGACTGCAAAAATCTTGGCTGCGTGGACGACCTGGAGTTTGATGAATGTACAGGCAAGATTTATGCTATGGTGATCCGGGGGCCGGCCCGGTGGTTCGGAATGTTTGGAAGAGACTGCGAATATGTCATTGGATGGGATAAGATAGTAAAAATCGGTCCGGATATTATTCTGGTGGATGTATGTCTTGAAAAAGTCAGGTGCAGGATGTAAAATGAACTTAATAGTAAGGTACAGGAGGATAACCAGATGAAGTGTCCGTTTTGCAGCAATGATAACACAAGAGTCATTGATTCTAGGCCGGCTGATGACAATTATTCTATTCGCCGCAGAAGACTGTGCGATGAATGTGGAAAACGTTTTACTACATATGAAAAAGTGGAAACCATTCCGTTAATTGTCATTAAGAAAGATGACAACAGAGAGCAGTATGACCGGGCAAAGTTAGAAGCCGGGGTTTTGCGGGCCTGCCATAAGCGTCCGGTTTCTGTCAAACAGATCAGCCAGCTGATTGATGATGTGGAAGTGGAGATTTTTAACAGAGAAGAAAAAGAGATTCCAAGTAATGTCATTGGTGAGATGGTAATGGACAAATTAAAGGATATTGATGCAGTAGCGTATGTCAGATTTGCGTCAGTTTACCGGGAGTTTAAGGACGTGAATACCTTTATGAATGAATTAAAGAAAATGCTGAACCAATAGATTTGTTTCGTGTAGCCTAAGCAGATACCATAGGGTGTCTGTTTAGGCTAAATCTATGAAAAAAACCATAAGAGAGGAAAGAACGTTAAAAATAAGCGTATGGGATTTGAAAAGTTTTATCCGGATATGTATATTGAATCTGTATACAAGATTAATTTTGACCGGCTGTATGAGGACGGATTCCGGGGATTGATTTTTGATATTGATAATACACTGGTAACTCATGGGGCACCAGCAGATGACCGTGCAAAAAAGTTGTTTTTGCATTTAAAAGAGCTTGGATTTTGCTGCTGCCTGCTTTCTAATAATCAGGAGCCAAGGGTGAAGATGTTTAATGACAGTGTAAATGTCAATTATATATTTGATGCCCACAAGCCTTCCGTAAAAAACTATGAAAAAGCTATGGAGCTGATGCATACAAAGAAGGATAATACCGTATTTATCGGTGATCAGATCTTTACCGATATTTTTGGAGCCAAAAGGACGGGGATCCGGACAATTATGGTAAAAAAAATACACTGGAAAGAGGAAATTCAAATTGTGCTGAAACGCCGGCTGGAGGCAGTGGTGTTGCTGGGATACCGTTCCTATATGAAGCGGCTTGGAAAAAAGAGTAAGGATACACCTATAAGCCTGTATGAACGATACCGGAAATAATGTAACAAAATCAGATGAGAGTGTGAAAGGGACAAGGGTATGAAAATCGTTATAGCGAATGACCACGCGGCAGTGGAAATGAAGCGGGAGCTGGTTTCTTATCTGCAGGAAGCAGGACATGAAGTAATTAATATGGGCACGGATATTGCAGAAAGCTGCAATTATGCGGAATACGGAGAGAGGGCGGCCAGAGCTGTGGCGGCAAAAGAGGCAGACTGCGGAGTGTTAATCTGCGGCACCGGCGTGGGTATTTCTCTGGCGGCCAATAAGGTAAAGGGGATACGGGCAGCTGTATGTTCAGAGGCAACCACCGCCCGGCTGGTGAAACAGCACAACAATGCCAATATGATTGCCTTTGGCGCCAGAATCGTAGGAATGGAAACGGCAAAGGATATAGTGGATGCATATCTGGGGGCTGAATTTGAAGGGGGACGACACCAAAAGCGTATTGATCTGATTCATGCAATTGAAGAAAAAGGTTGAAATATCCAGGGGTTTATTATAGAATATTTAAAAGTAGGGGCAGTTTTATGCCCATTATTTGGCAAGGAGGATTTCAGATGATTTCAGCAGGAGATTTCAGAAATGGTATTACAATTGAGTTAGAAGGCAATATCTTTCAGATTATTGAATTTCAGCATGTAAAACCTGGTAAAGGTGCTGCATTTGTTAGAACAAAATTAAAAAATATTAAGAGCGGCGGTGTAGTAGAAAAAACATTCCGTCCTACAGAGAAATGTCCCCAGGCACGTATTGACAGAACTGAGAAGCAGTATCTGTACAATGATGGAGATCTGTACTATTTTATGGATACAGATACCTATGATCAGATTGCTATGGCACAGGATGCCATTGGCGACGCATTAAAATTTGTAAAAGAAAACGAGAACGTAACAATGCTTTCCCACAACGGAAATGTATTCGCGGTAGAGCCTCCAATGTTTGTAGAGCTGGAAATTACAGATACAGAGCCGGGCTTTAAAGGCGATACAGCAACAGGTGCTACAAAGCCGGCAGTTGTTGAGACCGGAGCTACCGTATATGTACCGCTGTTTGTAGAGCAGGGGGACAAGATTAAAATTGATACAAGAAGCGGCGATTATCTGTCACGTGTTTAAGGATAACAGACAGATGGCAGAGTAAATCAGATTCAGCGGATTTCAGGCGGAGAAGTGATTCAATGTCTGAAGGCGCTGATTCTTTTTTTACTCTATAGGAAATACTGCGTTGTGATAAGGCTGAAAAGTACTGATTCCTATAGAGTAAAAAAACGCTCCGCTGTGGATCACACTGCGGCGGAAGGGAGTCATGTTGCTTACGCAACCCGCCGCAGGCGGAGAATCCTGCCGTGGCAGGATTCTTTTTATTCTATAGGAAATACTGCGTTGTGATAAGGCTGAAAAGTACTGATTCCTATAGAGTAAAAAAACGCTCCACTGTGGATCGCACTGCGGCGGAAGGGAGAATCATGGATTATAATTTTGATAAAATCATTGACCGGAGGGGCACTGCCAGTGAGAAGTACGACTTTTTAGAGAAAAACGGTTTTTCTAAGGATACCCTTCCTATGTGGGTGGCGGATATGGATTTTGAAACCGTCCCGGAAGTAAAGGAGAAACTAAAGGAACTGGTGGAACATGGAATATACGGATATACGGGAAGGACAGATGGGTATTATAAAGCTGTCTGCAGCTGGTTTTCCAGACGTTTTCAGTGGAAGATTGACCGGGAGTGGGTCATCAGCACACCGGGAATTGTATTTGCCCTGGCAGCAGCAGTACGGGCTTTTACGAATCCGGGGGATGGTGTGATGATTCAGCAGCCTGTCTACTATCCCTTTGAATCTGTAATCCAGAGGAATCACAGAACAGTTGTCAATAACCAGTTAAAGCTGGTTGGCGGAAGATATGAAATGGATTTTGAGCTTATGGAGCGCCAGATTAGAGAACATCATGTGAAACTGTTTCTGCTGTGCAGTCCCCACAACCCTGTGGGAAGGGTATGGACATGGGAGGAGCTGCTGAAGGCAGCGGAGATCTGCAGAAAATACGATGTGCTGACAGCGGCAGATGAGATCCACTGTGATTTTGTGAGGAAAGGTTTTTGGCATACATCCTTTGGAACCCTTCCGGAAGAGTTTGCCGCACGCTCCATAATCTGTACGGCACCCAGCAAGACTTTTAATCTGGCGGGTCTGCAGGCCTCAAATATTATAATTTCCAATGCTGAGCTCAGGAGACGGTACCTTACGGAGCTAAATGCCTGCGCAAGCTTTGGAGCCGGTATGTTTGGGCTGGCAGCCTGCCAGACGGCCTATGAGACCGGAGAGGTGTGGCTTACAGAGCTTCTTGCTTATCTGGAGCAGAATTATCAATATGTAAAAACGTTTCTCGCCGAATATCTGCCCAAAATCAGACTCACAGAACTAGAAGGCACATATCTGATCTGGATGGACTTTCGGGAATACCATTTTAGTGACCGGGAATTAGAGGAAAAAATGCGGCATGGTGCAAATCTCTGGCTGGATGCAGGAACGATGTTTGGAGCCGGAGGCCGGGGATTTATGCGGATGAACATAGCCGTTCCCCGCAAAACCCTGAAAGAGGCCATGAAACGGTTAAAAGCAGCTTTTTCTTAAATTCCGGTAGGAAAGTGCAGATACAAAAATCTGGCTTACAAGCATGCCCCAAAGGTAGCCTCTCATTCCCATCTGCGGAATCAGAAACAGGATAAAGAGCATCCGGATACAGCTGCCGCCGATGTTGATGCCCAGAACGGTTTTGGGTTTCCCAAGGCCGTGGAGGATACTGCAGAGGGTACTGCTTAAAAATAAAAACGGACAGATCCAGCAGAGGTTTTTCAGGTAGATGCCCGCCAGATGATTATGGAACAGCTGCTGGCCTACAAAAGTACCGCTGATCAGGAAAATAAAAGTACACAAAAGACCGAGAATAACAGAAAGTTCTACGGTCTTTTTTATAATGCGCTGAATCTGGCGTTCCTGGCGGGAAGCCTGGGCTCTGGAAATCTCAGGCAGCAAAAGTACGGACAGGGAATTGCTTAGTACCGCCGGAAGCATAATGGTGGAAAGAACCATACCGGTAAGGATGCCATAGACGCTTAATGCATCATAAGTACTGTATCCGAAGTCTTTTAAGCTCATGGGGATCAGAATCGTTTCAAGACTCTGGGCCAGGCTTAGTACAATACGGTTAACCGTAAATGGAAAGGCCATGGAGCACAGATTTTTAAAGGAACGCCTGACCTGGCCGGAGGCTTTTTTAAAGCGCAGCATTGTGATACAAAACAGGGAGGAGGCCAGTTCTCCGATGAAAAGCCCCCAGACGGCAGTGGTAGCTGTCAAAGCCTTTCCTTCCTCTGTCAGGATCATGCAGATGACATAGACCCCCGCCACCCGGATGATTTGTTCTAGCAGCTGGGAAGCAGCAGGGATGGCGGTTTTTTTCAGCCCATAATAATATCCGTTAATACAGTTATGTATAGATGCGAAAGGGATAGCCAGAGCCATAATACGCAGCAGATCTTCACAGCGGGGTTCCTCCAGCAGATAACGGCTTAAAAATCCTGCGTTTTCATATACTGCAAAGGCACAGAGAAACGACAGCGCAACAGAAAGCACAGTTCCAAGGTAGAGATAAAGCCGTGCTTCTTTTCTGCTTTCGCTGGCAGCTGTAAATCGTGAAATGGCAGTCTGGATACCGCCGCAGGAAATGGCCAGGGCAAATACAAAGACGGGAAATATCAGCTGAAAAATGCCAAGGGCCTCCGCACCAATTGTTCTTGAAAGGAATATTTTATAGAAGAAGCCAATGAGCCGGCTGACGATTCCTGTAAGTGTTAAAAGGATCGTGCCGGCCAGCAGGCTGCTTTTAAAAAGAGAATGATTCTTCACGTAAAAACTCCGTTTTTTTACAGTATATGAAGATGTGATAAATTAAGAACAGGCAGAAAGGAATCCTATGGACAGAATGATATATTTGGACCATGCGGCCACAACTCAGCCTTATCCGGAAGCAGTGGAAGCCATGCTTCCATATTATGGAAAATATTATGGGAATGCGTCTTCTGGCTATGAGCTGGGGGATGACAGCAAAGAAGCGCTGGAGAGTGCCAGACGAAAAATTGCAAATACCATGCGGGTGCCGCCGGATACAATTTATTTTACTTCGGGGGGAACCGAGAGTAATAACTGGGTGCTGCGCAGGGTTTTTGAAGATCGGAAAACAAAGGGAAACCATATAATAACTACAAAAATTGAGCATCCGGCAATTTTAAAAACATGTAAGGAGCTGGAAAAACAGGGAGGACGGGTAACTTATCTGGATGTGGATGCTTATGGAAGCGTAAATATGGCTCAGCTGAAACGCGCCATATGCAGGGAAACAATTCTGATTTCTGTTATGTATGCAAATAATGAAATCGGCACCTTGCAGCCGGTCAGAGAAATCGGGGCGGTTGCTTCTAGAGCGGGAGTTTTGTTTCATACAGATGCCGTGCAGGCATATGGACATCTTCCGGTATATCCCGGGGCCTGCCGTGCAGACTTTTTAACTGCCAGCGGACATAAATTTAAAGGGCCGAAAGGAATCGGCTTTTTGTATATCAGAAATCGGAATACAATCAGCCCGTATCAGACCGGCGGCGGACAAGAGCAGCAGATGCGCTCAGGAACAGAAAATATTCCGGGTATTGTGGGCATCGGAGTGGCTGCAGAGTTATCCTGCCGGAATCTGCCGGAGAAAGTGTCGCATTTGTGCCAGCACAGAGATTACCTAATTCGAAGAATCAGACAGGAGGTGCCTGAGGCAGTGTTGAACGGGCATCCAATCCGGAGGCTTCCGGGAAATGTTAATATCTGTATTCCGGGAATCGACGGCGGGGCGCTGGCAGCCATGCTTGATATAGAAGGAATCTGTGTTTCTTCTGCCTCTGCATGTTCCACCGGCAGCAGTGAACCGTCCCATGTATTAAAGGCCATCGGCAGGACAGATCAGGAAGCATACGGAGCCCTGCGCATGACGCTGGGAGAAGAGAATACAAAAGAAGA
>CABIXN010000001.1:69734-415195 GCA_902362715.1 Lachnospiraceae bacterium
GTGTTTCAGTCGGCATTTGCTACGGCTGGAGCCAGCGGGCTTTCACAGCAGCAGAAGTCTGACCAGAGAAAGGATTTTAGATTTTTATGAAAGAAAAAGTTGTAATTGGAATGTCTGGAGGGGTAGATTCTTCGGCGGCAGCATATTTATTGAAGGAACAGGGGTATGAGGTTCTGGGGGTAACTATGGTTCACTGGATGGATGAACAGGCAGAAAAACAGGGAGAATTATGTCCCAGCCTGCAGGCGGCAGAGGATGCAAAAAAAGTGGCTGAAACTCTGGGGATTGCACATTACACGCTGGACTTTCAGCAGGAATTTAAAACCCATGTTATTGACTACTTTGTAGATGAATATCTGCGGGGAAGGACTCCAAACCCCTGCAATGTCTGCAACCGCTATGTAAAATGGGAAGCACTTTTGACACGGGCGGCAGAATTGGGAGCTTCTAAAATCGCAACGGGACATTATGGGGGAATTACCCGTCTTAAAAACGGCCGGTATGCTTTAAAGCGTGCAGCGTCGGGGGAGAAAGACCAGACTTATGCGCTGTATAATTTGACCCAGGAGCAATTATCACGGACACTGATGCCGGTGGGATATTATAAAAAAGAGCAGATACGGGAAATTGCGGCAAAGGCAGGGCTTTTTGTGGCGTCAAAGCCGGACAGTCAGGAAATCTGTTTTATTCCGGATCATGATTATGCGGGATATATCCGCAGAGTAACGGGACAAGAGATTCGGCCCGGAAATTTTGTAACACCAAAAGGTGAGATTCTGGGACGGCATAAAGGAATTATTCATTATACCATTGGTCAGAGAAAAGGACTGGGAATTGCGCTGGGGCGCCCGGCGTTTGTAACAGAAATCCGGCCGGATACCAATGAGGTAGTATTAAGTACCAATGAATCACTGTTTCGAAAGACGCTTACGGCAGATCACTTTAACTGGATGGGATGGGAAGGCGCCAAAAAACCCCTTTGCTGCAGCGCTAAAATACGCTACTCCCACAAAGGGGCGGACTGTCTGGTGAAAGAAAATCCCGACGGCAGCGTCAGCTGTGAGTTTGATGAGCCGCAGAGGGCCATTACGCCGGGACAGGCTGTTGTGTTATATGATGGAGACATTGTTCTGGGCGGCGGATTAATCAGATGAAAATAGCATAAGAATCAAAAAATACTGGTCAGGCATGATTTTAAATTTTTTTAAAATCATGCTTGACCTTTGTCTTACACAAAGGTATATACTGACATCATCAAAACAGATCTGTTAAAAAAGTTAATAATATCTGGAAAAAGGAGAAGATTTTTATGATTAAGTACAAGGTAAAAAATTCCTTAAAATCACCTAGATTTGCCGGTGTAAAGACATTTATGAGAATGGAGAATATTCAGACAACAGATGATGTGGACTTTGTTGTAGTAGGTATTCCTTTTGATACATGCGCTACATTCCGTGTTGGAACAAGATTCGGCCCGGCTGCAATCCGTGAGATGTCTGCAGTTGTGGCAAAACCATATAATCCGATTCTGGAAGTTGGTATTTTCGATTATTGTTCCGGCGTTGATTACGGTGATGTAGGTTCTGTACCGGGGTATGTAGAAGAATCTTTCGAAGTAATCACAGAAGGTATGCTTCCGATTTTCGAAAAAGGGGTAATTCCAATTGCCATGGGTGGAGATCACAGCGTAACATTACCGGAGCTGCGTGCCTGCGCTAAAGTAAACGGACCGGTAGCGCTGATTCATTTTGACGCTCATTTTGATACCATTGACCAGTATTTTGGAAAACCATATACACACGGAACACCGTTTTATCATGCAGCCAAAGAAGGACTTGTAGATACATCCAAGTCTATTCAGGTTGGTATCCGTGAAGGATTATACAGCATTGAAGATACAAAGAACTCTTCTGATCTTGGATATGACTACATCTATGCGGCAGACTGTCATAAGATGACCTGCGAAGAAATTATTAAACGCATCAAAGACCGTGTAGGTGATGCAAAGGCATTTCTGACATTTGATATTGATTTCCTTGATCCATCCTGCGCTCCTGGAACAGGAACACCGATTCCGGGCGGATTTACAACAGCTCAGGCTCTGGAAATTATCCGTGGACTGAAAGACTTAAACATCATTGGATATGACGTTGTAGAAGTTTCTCAGCCATACGATCCAAACGGCATTACTGCAATCGCTGCAGCCGGCTTAATGCAGGAATTTATGTCTCATATCGCATGGAAAAAGAAACACAATATTACATTTGATTAATATTCTAAAAATGCCATATCAAAACTCTTCTATAAAAAAGAATCCTGCCACGGCAGGATTCTCCGCCTGCGGCGGAGAAAACTTAAATGTGTTATATAAGGACTGTGTGCTTATTGTTCTAATAGGTATGCGGTCTTTATTTGTTTTGTACCGGAACCTGAATTTCCAATATTGTTTCACTCCGGTTGCTTGTGATTGTCACATCAACTTTATATATCTGCAAAATTTTTCCGCATATTTCAAGATTGTGTTCCTGAAGATAGGACTTAATCAGTTCAAAAGACGGATGATACTGTTCCAGCCGGCCTTCCGGGTAATAGAGACAAAGATATTTTCCGGCGGGGATAATCTGAAGGTATTCGGAGTTAATATTGCCATTATCAACGAAGATCATGGGGACTGCGGGAATCGGGCTATCGTTCTGTTCTAGTATCCTTTCATCTGCATATACCCCCACCCTGTCGCTGGCAAGAATGGGAGCAATTTCATTTAAATAACCTTCCAGCTTTGTAAAAGCAAAGGCATGTTCCCGGGGGCCGCCGGTGGGTTCTCCGAAAGTAATCATGTAACGTTCTTCATGTATCTGCTCAAAAAGCGTATTGACAGGAGGAAGATTTTCCAGATTCCGAAGAAATTTCAGTTTCCGTTTCATTAGCTTGTTTAAGGCCATAGTTTCCAGCAGCCGTTGTTCTAGCTTTTTCTGGTAGTCGGACAGTATTTCGGTGGACTTCTTTATATTCCGGTTGTTGAAATAATCCTGAACCTCTGAGAGTGACATGCCAAGAGCCCGCAGCTCTTTCACGGTGCCAAGCTTTTCATACTGCCGGATAGAGTAATAACGGTATCCGCTGCGGGGATCAATATAATCCGGCTTAATCAAACCAATTCTGTCGTAATGGCGAAGAGCTTCGCTTGTTACCTTCCTTAGTTTTGCCAATTCTGTAATTGTCAGCAGATCCTCTCTTTTCATGGATTATTTTCTCCTTTGGCTTATTTTATTTAACATTATTCTAACATATTTTCCTGTTTTAAGTGTAGAAAATTCGGCATTAAAATTGTGCAAAAAGTCGAAATGAAAGAAATTAAGAAATCTCTGTTGACCTTTGTGTAACACAAAGGTATAAGGTCTAATCAACAAGAAAATGTTATGCATAACCGTTATTATTTTACACAGGAAAGATCTCCCTTTCCCGGTAAATAAAAACCCTTCGGGGGAAGCGCACGATGTGCTGGAGAAGGCTGCCAAAGCGGCTGCGCATCGACGCTGTGAATGTGCAGAGCACATTCTGACTGATATCCAGTAAACATACTTTTAGACATTAAAGGAGAAGCATTTATGAATACAGAGAACACTTCTATTTTCGCACCATTTGTTAACGACGATGAGATTACTGATTTCTTAAGAATGATGGATTTGACAAAACTGACTCTGAATCAGAAATTATCCAGAGTAGAGACACTGCCGGGAGGTTTAACAAATAAAAACTTTAAAGTTTTTATGGAAGACGGAACTTTGGCAGCAGTACGCATGGCAGGACAGGGTACTGCAAATTATATTAACCGTCCGGCAGAGAAACATAATGCTGCTCAGATGGCAGGCATCGGAATTGCTCCGGAAATTTATTATTATGATCCAAAAAGCGGTTCTCAGATCTGTGAATTCATAGAAGCAGATACGATGCATCCGGAAGATTTCCAGACAAGAGACGAAGTACTCACAAGTGCCGCTAAAGTTATGAGAAGATATCATGACAGCGGAATCGAGTTCAAGAGCCGTTTTAATCCTATCGCAAAAACAAAAGAGTACCTTGAGATTTTAAAAGAGCACGGATATGACAAACGGTATGAAGGCTGGGACAGAATGAGCGAAGCTCTTGACCGCATCGAAAAAGCATATGCAGTAAATCCGCCAAAACAGGTTCCATGTCATAATGATACACTGGCAGAAAACTTTATGTACAATGGCCGTGTAATGCGCGTGATTGACTGGGAATACGGCGGAATGAATGACGGGTACTATGATATTGCATGTGTTTGCGTGGAGAATCCGCTGAATGAAGAATGTGAAGCAAAATATCTGGAAGCATACTGTGGAGGAGAACCTACAGAAGAGCAGAAAGCAAGAGTATTGATCAGCAAATTCCTTGTTACAACACACTGGTCTACATGGTCTCTGGTTCAGATCTGCTACGGCAAAGATGAAGAGTTCTACTGGGAATACGGAAGAACCCGGGCTGTAGATGCATGTTCTTTCCTTGATAATCCAAATTTCGAAAAATATGCAAAATTAATCGGATGTGAATAATCCGAAAGGGGGCCGGGAAAATACCCGGCCCGGAAGTGAATGAAATGAGGAGAGAAGGAGAAGAAAAATGGCAGTAGTAGGAGATACTATTCTTTATATTATTATGGCATGCTGTGTCATTGGCGGTATCGCAACAATTGTAAAAGAAGATTCCGGACTGGCGCAATCCTTTCACAATGGTATCAGCACCATGGCATCTATGTTCATTCCCATCTGTGGTTTAATGGCAGCAGTACCGGTTATCAAAATTATTATTGAAGTTGTGTTTGGTAAATTGTTCCGCAGCTTTGGAGCAGATCCTACAGTGGTAGGGGCGATGATTATGCCTCCGGACTGCGGTTCTTATGCTCTGGCCATGGATATGGGGCAGACTACTGAAATTCTGGTGATTGTAATTGCCGTGGGCTTCATGTGCGCATCTACCATCGCATTCAATGTTCCAATCGGATTATCTATTCTTGATAAAAAAGATATTGATTATCTGGCTCTGGGAACAATGAGCGGATTCTTATCTGTACCATTCGGAGTATTTGTTACCTGTATGATTACTATGGCTACCAGCCCTGCGCTGCGCTCGGTATTTTCATCAACAGCAGCGGCAGATTACATACCCCAGCTTACCATTCGTATGATTCTGGTAAATCTGGTTCCGATTATTGTTATTTGTGCATTACTTGCAATCGGGTTAAAACTTGCTCCCCGCAAGATGCTTATCGGATTCAAATGGTTTGGAAAAATTCTTACATCTATTATGACCGCTTTTGTGGTGATAAGTATTGTAGAACATTATACCGGAGTATTTTCCAACATTTTTGGCGGATATATTCTGGATCCGCTGATTGCAGATGATAAGGAACTGTTCAGGGCAGTGGAACTGCTTGGAACCATCGCCATGATGCTGGCGGGAGCGTTCCCAATGGTACATCTGATTCAGAAATATTTAAGGAAACCACTGGAGAAGATCGGAAAACTTCTGGGATTAAGCGGAGAAGGAAGTGTGGGTCTGGTTGCCTGCATGGCAAACGGTCTTGCATTATTCCCGCTGATTAAAAATATGAAGCCCAAGGATAAAGTAATTGCAATGGCATTTCTGGTATGCGGAGGATACTGCCTGGGTGATTTTATCGCCTTTGATGTAAACTTCCAGCCAAATCTTGTAGTTGCAGTATTTGTGGGACAGATTGCAGGAGGAGTGATCGGTATTCTGTTTGCGAAATTCCTGGCAGTGCCTCAGGCTGAGAAACTGGCTGCAGCCCGGGAACTGGAAGAGAAAAAGGCAAATCAGGAGCAGGCGAAAGCTTAAGAAAGATATGAGGCAGGAAGATGGAAGATGCGATTTTAAGTGTAGGAATTGATATAGGTACATCCACAACCAGTATGGTGGTCAGCAGACTTTTTGTTAAAAATACTGCATCCTGCTTCACTGTACCTCATGTTGCAATTACAGATAAAGAAATTATATACCGGGGGGAAATATATCAGACGCCTCAGGCGGATGGCAACCGGATTGATGCGGATGCTGTTGCTGAAATACTAAAACAGGAGTATAAGCGTGCGGGTATTACCCCCGAAATGGTGCAGACCGGGGCTGTTATCATTACAGGAGAGTCTTCCCGTAAAGAAAATGCAAGGCTGGTAACTGAAAAAATGAGCAGTCTTGCAGGCGAGTTTGTTGTAGCCAGCGCCGGTCCGGACCTGGAATCTATTATTGCAGGGAAAGGAGCCGGAGCACAGCAGTACTCCAAAGAGCGCGCCTGTACGGTGGCGAATTTTGATGTAGGAGGCGGAACGTCAAATATTGCGGTTTTTAAGAGCGGGGAATTGAAGGCCCGGGGCTGCTATGACATTGGCGGCCGGCTGATACGTGTTTCTGAGGGGAAAATCACTTATATCAGCCCAAGGCTGGAACACATTATTGCACAAACAGGCGCAGACATTCAATTACAGGGAACGGCGGATGCCGTACAGCTGCGGCGGATTACAGACCGGATGGCGGATATTCTAGGAGAGAGTGTGGGGATCCTGAAGGAAACGGATCTGTGCCGGCTCAGTAAAAGTGTAGAGAGCGGCGATCTGGAAAGTGACGGAAAAATTGATCATGTTACATTTTCCGGCGGGGTTGCCGATTACATCTATCATCCTTCCGATAACTGGTTTCTGCATGGGGATATCGGTCCGCTGCTGGCAGACAGTATAAGATGCAGCCAGTGGGTAAAACAATCCGGACTATGGCAGCCACAGGAAACCATCCGGGCAACTGTGATCGGGGCAGGTTCTTATACTACTTCTGTAAGCGGAAGCACGGTTTCCTTTTCTGACGAATCGGTTTTTCCGCTAAAAAATATTCCGGCCTATACGGTTTCGGAGCAGCAGGAGACAGATCTTTTATCAGGAAGCGGAAGAGATTACCTAAGCAGCGCAGAGTGGTTTCGCAGGGAAAGCGGCACAGAAAATATAATATTCGCTCTTTCTCATATTCAGAATCCTTCTTATAAAGAAGTGCTGCACCTTGCGGATATCATGATGCAGGCGGCAGAGGCGCTGCCTCAGAAACAGCCGCTGTTAATCGTCTGTAAAGAGGATTTTGCAAAAGTACTTGGAATGGCGCTGATTCGAAAGACGGGGAGAAAAAGGGATATCGTCTGCCTGGATAATATTTACGCCATATCCGGTGACTATATTGACTTTGGAAAACCGCTGATGAACGGCCTGGTTGTACCGGTAGTAGTAAAAACATTAATCTTTGGATAAGGAGGAACATCCTTTGATTTTAAAAACAATATTAGCCGGCCAGACATATGAATTTGCTTCTGTAAAGGAAGTGCTGGCAAAGGCAAATGAACAAAAGTCAGGCGACATTCTCGCCGGAGTAGCCGCAGGAAGCGACAGTGAACGAATTGCAGCGAAAGAAGTGCTGGCCAATCTGCTGATGTCCGATTTGCGGAATCATCCGGCAGTAGATTATGACATTGATGATGTAACTCGAATGGATCAGGACGGAGTCGATGAACAGGCCTATAACAAAATAAAAAATATGACTGTTGGTGATTTCAGAGAATGGATTTTAGATCTTCATACAACAGAGCAGGATTTAAAAGAGATCAGCAAAGGATTAACTGCGGAGATGATAGCAGGTGTTACAAAGCTGATGTCCAATCTGGATCTTGTATACGGAGCTAACAAAATCCGGATTGAAACCACCTGTAATACAACTGCAGGAAGCAGAGGAATCTTTTCCACCAGGCTTCAGCCTAATCATCCTACGGATGATGTGGAAGGGATCACAGCATCTCTGTTTGAAGGGTTAAGTTACGGATGCGGCGACATGCTCATTGGACTGAATCCGGTAAATGACTCGGTTGCAAGCTGTGCGGAAATTCTGAAACGGTTCGACCAGGTAAAAAACAGATTTGAGATTCCAACACAGCAGTGTGTGCTGGCACACATTACAACTCAAATGGAAGCAGTACGACAGGGAGCTCCTACAGATCTGATTTTCCAGAGTATCGCAGGATCTCAAAAAGGAAATGAGGCATTCGGATTTTCCACACAGACAGTCCGTGAGGCTCAGGAGCTGCTTCGTATGAAAGGAACAGCTAAAGGAGAAAACGTCCTTTATTTTGAAACAGGTCAGGGATCAGAGCTTTCATCAGATGCTCATTACGGATCAGATCAGCTTACCATGGAAGCTCGATGTTATGCATTTGCAAAACAGTTTCAGCCGTTTATGGTAAATACCGTTGTAGGATTTATCGGACCGGAATATCTGTATGACAGCAAGCAGGTAATGAGAGCGGGACTGGAAGATCATTTTATGGCAAAACTTTCCGGGCTGCCTATGGGATGCGACTGCTGTTATACCAACCATATGCTGGCAGATCAGAATGATTTAGAAGCGCTGACACTGCTTCTGGCATCAGCAGGGTGTAATTATGTCATCGGCGTTCCCGCCAGTGATGACGTTATGTTGAATTACCAGAGCAATGCATATCAGGATGCGGCGGCAGTAAGAGAGATTCTTGGATTAAAGCCTATCCGTGAATATGAAATCTGGCTGGAAAAAATGGGAATTATGGAAAACGGCAGGCTTACAGACCGGGCCGGTGATCCTACGATTTTTACCGGAAAAGGAGGCAGATACTAAATGATTGATGAGAAAATGATAGAACGGATTACCGCAGAAGTAATCCGGCAGATGACAGCGCATCAGACAGTATCCGAATCCACTGAAAAATCATATGGGATGAAAGCACAAAACGGTGTACTGCCGGATCTGACAACAAAAGAGATGAAAGATCAGATTACACTGGACCGCATGGAAAATCCGGAGATGATGCGTCAGATGAAAGAGAAGACACCGGCGAGAATCGGGATTGGAAATGCGGGAGCCAGATTAAAAACACAGACTTATCTGACACTTCGTGCAGATCATGCGGGAGCCAGAGATGCAGTATTTCGGGATGTAAATCCGGAACTGGTTCAGGAGATGGGGCTTTTTTCCATAGAGTCCATGTGTACCAGCAGAAACGAGCATCTTACCCGGCCGGATCTGGGAAGAAAGTTAAGTGACGATACAAAGAAAGAATTAAAATCCAAATGCCAGTTAAACCCAACGGTGCAGATTTACGTATCAGACGGGTTAAGCAGTCAGGCAGTAGAGGCAAATATCGCTGATATTCTGCCATCGCTGATGGATGGTCTTCAGGGACTTGGCATTGGAACAGGAACTCCGTTTTATATGAGATACGGACGGGTTCCGGCTATGGATGTGGTATCTGAAACGCTGGGAGCAGAAGTAACCTGCGTACTTATTGGTGAACGTCCGGGTCTTGCCACTGCAAACAGTATGAGTGCTTATATTGCTTATAAAGCTACTGTAGGAATGCCGGAGTCAAGACGAACCGTTGTATCAAATATTCACAGCGGAGGAATTCCGGCGGCAGAGGCGGGAGCTCATATTGCACAGGTGATTAAAACCATGCTGGAACGAAAACAGAGCGGTGTAGATTTGCAGCTTTAGGAGGAAACTTATGAAAGGTGATCAGATTAAATCAGGTATTTTAAGTGTCCGTTATATTCCCAATGCAGATCCGTTTCTGTTAAAGAGTTTAAAGACATTAAAAGGGCACAACAGCCTTGGAATTATAACAACAGACAGTGATGACGTTGCTTATTCCGCGCTGGATGAGGCCACAAAAAAAGCGGATGTACGTGTTGTATATGCAAAATCTATGTATGCAGGCGCTTCAAATGCCTCTACAAAACTGGCGGGAGAATTTATCGGAATTCTTGCCGGACCCAATCCGGAAGAAGTAAGGAGCGGCATGGAGGCGGCAATTTCCTTTATTGAAAATGATGCGCATTTTTACAGTGCAAATGAAGATGATTCTATTATTTATTATGCACAGTGCATTTCCAGAACAGGAAGTTACCTCTCAAAACAGGCGAAAATACCGGCGGGAGAGGCGATTGCATATCTGGTAGCGCCTCCGGTGGAAGCCATGGTGGGTATCGATGAAGCGTTAAAAGCTGCAGATGTGGAATTAAAAGTATTCTACGGTCCGCCTACGGAAACAAACTTTGCAGGTGCTTTATTGACCGGAGATCAGGCGGCATGTCAGGCAGCCTGCGATGCGTTCGCAGAAAAAGTCTGCCAGGTGGCAGAATGTCCAATAGAAGGCTAGGAGGGGAAAACATTGGCATTAGATAAAGATTTGAAGTCTATTCAGGAAGTTAGAGATTTAATGAAGCAGGCAAAAGCAGCGCAGAAGGAGCTGCAAAGCTGGAACCAGGAGCAGATTGACAGACTGGTGGAAAAAATTGCCCAGGCGTGTATCGCCCAGGCAGAGCCTCTTGCAAAGATGGCTGTAGAGGAAACAGGTTTTGGCATCTGGCAGGATAAAGTAATCAAAAACCTGCTGGGAAGCCAGATCACATATGATTATATCAAAGATATGAAAACGGTAGGAATCATTTCAGAATGCAGAGAAAAAGGTCTGATGGAAATCGCTGTTCCGGTGGGGATTGTGGCAGCATTGATTCCTTCTACCAATCCTACATCTACAACAATGTATAAAACATTGATTTCTGTAAAAGCCGGAAATGCAGTTATCATCAGTCCTCATCCAAATGCAAAGAAGAGTATTCTGGAAACTGTCAGAATCATTCAGACAGCTGCAAAAGAGGCGGGAGCTCCAAACGGACTGATTCAGTGCATCGAGACAACAACCATGCAGGCTACAGACACGTTAATGAAGCATCCGGATACCGGAATCATTCTTGCAACCGGCGGTTCTGCAATGGTGAAAGCAGCTTACAGTTCCGGTAATCCGGCGCTGGGCGTAGGACCAGGAAACGGACCATCCTTTATTGAACGTTCTGCAGATATCAAAAAAGCTGTAAAGCACATTATGGACAGCAAAACATTTGATAACGGAACCATCTGTGCCTCCGAGCAGTCAATTGTAACAGAATCAGTGATTGAAGCTCAGGTAATTGAAGAAGTAAAACGTCAGGGCGGTTACTTCCTGGATGAAGAGCAGTCCAAAAAACTGGAAAAAATGATTATGAGAGCAAACAATACGATGAATCCTGCAATTGTAGGAAAGAGCGTACAGAGAATTGCTCAGATGGCCGGCATTACAGTACCGGAAGGAACCAGAGTTCTGGTATCCAGACAGACGGAAGTAGGACCGACTCATCCGTATTCCAGAGAGAAACTTTGTCCGATTCTTGCATTTTTCGTAGAAGATACATGGGAATCTGCATGTGACAAATGTATTGCGATTCTGGAAAACGAAGGCGCAGGACATACAATGACAATTCATTCAGAAAATGATGCGGTAATTCGTGAGTTTGCATTAAAGAAACCGGTATCCAGACTTCTGGTAAATACACCCGGATCTCTGGGCGGTGTAGGTGCATCTACAAATCTTGCACCGGCGCTGACACTGGGCTGTGGTTCCGTAGGCGGAAGTGCAACTTCTGACAATGTAAGCCCTCTGAATCTGATTAACATCAGAAGAGTAGCATATGGAAGACGTGAGTTAGAAGATTTAAGAACTCAGTCAGGCCAGGCAGCACCGGCAGCATGTGCCGGAAACAGCGGATGTAATTCATTTACAAATGCAGATATTGAAAGACTGACAAGAGAAGTACTGGCAAACATTTTAAATAAATAAACGGAGGTATGACAGATGAGTAATATGCAGGCATTAGGAATGGTTGAAACAAGAGGACTGGTTGGATCTGTAGAAGCAGCAGATGCAATGGTAAAAGCAGCAAACGTAACATTAATCGGAAAAGTACATGTAGGCGGAGGTCTTGTAACAGTTATGGTCCGCGGCGACGTAGGAGCTGTAAAAGCAGCAACAGATGCAGGAGCAGCAGCTGCAGAGCGTGTCGGAGAATTAAAATCCGTACATGTAATCCCACGTCCCCATGCAGAGGTAGAGACAATTTTACCACACATGAACGAGGCATAAAAAATACAGACTAAAAGCAGGAGGAGACAAAAAATGGCAAATACATTTCAGGCATTGGGAATGATCGAAACAAGAGGACTGATCGGATCTATTGAAGCAGCAGATGCAATGGTAAAAGCAGCAAACGTAACATTAATCGGAAAAGAGCATGTAGGCGGAGGTCTTGTAACAGTTATGGTCCGCGGCGATGTAGGAGCTGTAAAAGCAGCAACAGACGCAGGAGCAGCTGCAGCAGCAAATGTTGGAGAACTGATTTCCGTACATGTAATTCCACGTCCTCACGGAGAAGTAGAAGTTATTCTGCCGGAAGCACAGTCAAAATAAGACCTGGAAAAGACAGGCTGAAAGGACGTAGGGCATGCGTGTGATTCAGGAAGATACCGTCAGGCAGATGTACTTAAAACAAGGTATCAGAGAAATTCATGTAGATAAAAACACACTTGTCACGCAGCAGGCGAAAGATTATATCCGTGAGAAACGGCTGAAACTGGTGGAGGATGAAACAGATGAAAATCTGCCAAAGGAAAATACAGATATTCATCCTCCCCGCCAGACGGGAGCAGCGAAATATGTCACAGAAGACGGAAACGTTCTGTTTGAAAAACCGGAGTATATGACACATATACACGGCAATACCCTGGTGATGAAGAATCATCCGGTGATTGCGCTCAGAGGCAGGCTGGATTCTCTGGAAGCTGAGATTATACAGGTACAGTATCTGGCGGCAAAGGCAGGTAAGAAACAGATTGTTCAGGAACTGGATGAAATTCTTTCCTACTGCCGTACCATGCTGGCCTGTGAAGTGACGGGAAAACCGCTGCCTCAGGTGACCCTGCTGGGGTTTGATGAGCAGCAGCAGAGAGATGTTTCTCATCATCCCCAGAAGCACTTCGGAATGGGACATCTGCTGCCTGATTATCAGATGAATGAATGGTGTATTCAGTTTAATCTGCTGCGCACCCGGTCAAGAGAGGTGGAACTTGGCGCTATAGCGGCTTTTGTTTCTCAGGACGGAAAGGCAGAGCGCACAGATATTCTGCAGGGAATGAATCGGTTAAGCAGCGTGTTTTATATTATGATGTGCCGGGCGGCGGCAAAAATTTATGATAAAACAGGGGAATAAAAAGAATGAATGAAGCAGCTATCAAACAGATTGTTGCAAGTGTAATTGCAAATATAAATACCGGGGAATTGAAAACGGCTGACACAGTACCTGTAGAAGTGTCGGCAAGACATGTGCATTTAAGTCAGGCAGATGTGGAACGCCTGTTTGGACCGGGACATACCCTTACAAGCAAACGGGCGCTCTCCCAGCCGGGACAGTTTCTGGCTGAAGAAAGAGTGTCAATTGTAACTGCAAAAGGAGAATTCCGGAATGTGGCGGTGCTTGGTCCGGCCAGAGCGGCAACACAGGTAGAGCTTTCTATGACAGATGCAAAGGCTCTGGGTGTTTCGGCACCTATCAGACAGTCCGGTGATGTAAAGGGGAGTCCGGATATCTGCATCTTCTCTAAAAATGCCATGATTCAGGCGAAGGAAGCGGTAATTGTAGCTCAGAATCATATACATATGACGCCTCAGGATGCGGCAGTTTACGGGGTTTTTGATGGCCAGCGGGTGAGAGTAAGAATGAATACGTCGCGCCCTCTGGAATTTGATGATGTAGTAATCCGGGTAAACGACAGCTTCCAGCTGGCTATGCATATTGATTTTGACGAGGCAAATGCCTGTGCATTTGAGAAAAATAATACAGGTACACTGAAAGCATAAGGAGGTGTACGGATATGCAGGTGACACCCGAATTAATAGAAATGATTACAAAGCAGGTTATGGGATGCCTGAAAACAGAAGAAAAAGGCAGAGATGCCTGTGCAAAATTGTTTGTTGCAGGAGAAAAAAATACAGCCGATTGTCTGACGGGACAATTTGTAATTGAGACAGCCAAAGACCGGCAGGGCTGCGTGAATGCGGCTGAATATGAAGCATTTGTCATCACATCTATGGATACACAGCTGCTGGCAGATCTGGCTCTCGGAACCTGCCGTTTGGAAGATTCAAAGATTTTGTCCGATGCATTATTACTTGGAAAAAATGTATATGCGGCTGAAGAAGGCATAACGTTTATGAAATACAGACACACTGCCAATGCCCGTTATTACCAGCTTTTTGTTGAATATTTAAAAAAGCTGGAAAGCTATGGCATTGCAGTAATGCCTTTTGAGAAAATCTCCCGTTCTCTCTCTGTAAAAGAGAATGACCGGGAAGAAAGTATAAAAAAACAGGAACCTGCACAGAAAAAAGAAGTATCTTTGTTCTCTGCAGATATGGCAAGAAGCTTTGCCAGAAAGGGAGAAACAACTCTTAAGGTTTTTAAGGGTACTCTGATTACTCCTCTGGCAAAAGATATTCTGAGAGAGAAAAAGATCAAAATCGTGTATGAAACATAATCCAGAGGAGGAATTGCTATGCTGATATGTGAAGTAACCGGTCACGTCTGGGCAACCAAAAAAGAGAATACATTATCCGGTATGAAATTAATGGTGGTGCGTGAACTGGCACAGGATGATAAGGAAACGAACCATACATTTGTGGCGGCAGATATTGTTGGTGCTGGAATTGGAGAACGGGTGCTGGTAGTAAACGGCAGTACAGCAAGAAAGGCTTTTGGAGACAGAGAACCTGCTGTGGACGCCACCATTGTGGGAATTATTGACAGCGTACAGATGTGAGGTGGAGAAAGATGGAGTTGGATTTACTGGAAATCATAAAACAGGCAGGAATCACAGGCTGCGGCGGAGCCGGATTCCCCACACATGTAAAAATGAACTGTCAGGTTGAGTACCTGATTATAAACGGGGCGGAATGCGAACCGCTGCTGCGCACTGACCGCTGGCTGATGCGCCATAAAGCGAAAGAGCTGGTTAAGGCTGTGGAAGCAATTGGAACTATGGTCTGCGCTTCCCATCTGAACATTGCGCTGAAAGAAAACTACAAGGATGAAATAAGCTGTCTGCAGCAGGCAATTAAAGAGGAAAACAGCAGAGTTTCCCTGCACCTTCTGCCCAATTTTTATCCGGCAGGTGACGAACAGGCCATTGTGCTGGAGGTGACAGACAGGACGGTACCGCCGGCGGGTATTCCGCTGGATGTAGGGGCGGTTGTGTCAAATGTGGCAACTGTGTACGCCATATATGAGGCGATGCAGGGAATGATGTTTACGCATAAATATCTGACGGTAACCGGGGAAGTAAAGGAACCGGTCATTGTACATACGCCTATAGGTACATCTTTTGAAGAATGTATCCGGGCGGCAGGAGGCAGTCTTCTGAGTGATTACTATGTGATCTCAGGGGGACCTCTGATGGGAAAAGTTTACAGCAAAGAAGAAGCATTAAAACAGGCAGTAACAAAAACAACTTCAGGTATTGTTGTAATACCGGCGGATGTACCATTGGTAACCCTTAGAAACACACCGATGAACACAATTCTGCGAAGAGCTAAATCGGTATGTATTCAGTGCTCCAGATGTACAGATCTGTGTCCGAGATATTTGTCCGGCCATCCGTTAAAACCGCATAAAATCATGCGGAAGCTGGCTTATGCACAGTCTGTAGATGAAATTCTGAATGATTTTGACGTCCGTCAGGCTCAGATCTGCAGCGAATGCGGAGTGTGTGAGACCTTTGCCTGTCCGATGGGACTGTTCCCACGTCAGGTAAATGCCTATGTGAAACAGGCGCTGGCAAAGGAAAAGATCCGTTATGAGAGATGTGAGGATACCTATTCTCAGCGGGAGGCGCGGGCATACCGGAAAGTATCTTCTAAAAGGATAGCGACACGTCTGGGAGTAGATAAGTATTATGATTACCAGATTGACAGACTTGTAGAACTTTCTCCGGACACTGTAGTAATTCCATTAAAACAGCATATCGGTGCGCCATCCAGTGCAGCGGTCAAAGTAAATGATACCGTACAGGCAGGAAGTCTGGTGGGCAGGGCAGCTGAAAATGCGCTGGGAGCTAATATTTACTGCGGTATTTCAGGAGTAGTTACAAAAGCAGATACATCTGTGACAGTTAAGAAAGCATAAGGGGTGGAAAAATGGAGACAATCGGATTTTTAGAATTAAACAGTATTGCAAAAGGAATCGAAGCAGCGGATGCAATGCTAAAAGCGGCGGAAGTTTCTCTGATCAGCGCCAAAGCAAGCTGTCCGGGAAAATATCATGTTCTTGTTTCCGGGGAAGTAGCTGCAGTACAGTCTTCCGTAGATGCAGGAGTTCAGATTGCAGATGGCTGTGTGGTAGACAGCCTGGTGATTCCCCGTGTTCATCCCCAGGTAATTGAAGCTGTGAATATGTCTACATTACCGGAACAGATGAACGCAGTGGGGATTGTAGAATATTTTAGTGTTACAGCATCTATTCTGGGAGCGGATGCCGCAGCGAAAGCAGCGGAGGTAACGCTGCTGGAAGTACGGCTTGGAACCGGAATCGGAGGCAAATCATTTGTAACATTAACAGGAGATGTGGCAGCGGTAGAAGCCGGAGTGGACGCAGCGGCGGCTCAGGCAGAAGAATCCGGAATGCTGGTCAGCCGGGTTGTGATTCCAAGTCCGGATGTGGAGCTGTTTAAGAGTCTGTATTAAAACCTGATTAAAATTTGCAGCATAAGAACAGAAATGAGGAAATAAAGGTATGGAAGAAAAGCAGAGGATCATACAGGAGTTTGTCCCTGGTAAACAGGTGACACTGGCTCATGTCATAGCAAATCCGGAAGAGGATTTATATAAGAAACTGGGTATCCCCTCAGACCACCGGGGAGCAATCGGTATTCTGACCATTACCCCCAGTGAGGCGGCTATTATCGCTGCGGATGTAGCCACCAAAGCAGCGGGAGTGTCTATCGCATTTGTGGACCGCTTCAGCGGTTCTGTAGTGGTGAACGGAGATGTGGAAAGTGTTGAGGCTGCATTATCAGCTGTACTTGAAACTCTTGGAAGTATTCTGGCCTTTTCTTCTACCGAAATTACAAAAACCTGATGAGGCTTAAATTATGAAGAAAATAATGCTAGTAGGAAGAAGCGGAGCCGGAAAAACAAGTTTTTGTCAGGCTATCAATGACTGGGCTATCGAGTATAAAAAAACCCAGGCAATTGAAATTGTAAACAATGCCATTGATACGCCGGGAGAATATGTTGAGAACCGGGCGCTGTATAAAGCGCTGATCGTCAGCAGCGTGGATGCGGATCTGATTGTACTTCTGCAGGACTGCACCAATGAACAGAGTATTTTTGCGCCGGCTTTCGCAAGTATGTTTGGGAAAACAACCATCGGTCTTGTAACGAAAACAGATCTGGCAGAAGATGAAAAACAGATTTCTGGTGCAAGAGAACTGCTGGAAATGGCAGGATGTGAAAAAATATTTGAGATCAGTAATACACAGAGAACGGGTATTGAGGAAGTCAAAGAATATCTGGATATGCAGTAACGGAGGCAGCAAATGGAACAGTTTATAATGAAAACAAAAGTATATATGGGTAAATCCGCCCTTGAACATTTAAAGGATTTTCAGATACGGCGGGCATTTATCATTTGTGACCCGTTTATGGCAGAATCCGGTATGGTGAAAAGGATTACGGACTGCCTTGACAGACAGCAGGCAGTATATGAGATTTTTTCTGAAGTTGTTCCTGATCCGGATATCCATGTGGTGACAAAAGGAATTGGACATATGACAGCCTTTGCCCCGGATACGTTAATTGCCCTGGGAGGGGGATCTGCCATTGATACCGCAAAAGCAGTCCGCTATATTTACGAACAGGGAACCAGTGAGAAAAAGAAATGTCTTATTGCCATTCCAACAACAAGCGGAACCGGCAGTGAGGTTACATCATTTTCAGTGATCACAGACAGAGAAAAAAATGTGAAATATCCGCTGCGGGATGATGCAATGGTACCGGATGTGGCACTGCTTGACCCTGAGCTGGTAGTCAGCGTCCCGGCAGCAGTTACAGCAGATACAGGAATGGATGTGCTGACACATGCTCTGGAAGCCTGTGCCTCAGAGAAAGCCTGCGATTTTGGCGATGCATTTGCAGAAAAAGCGGTGAAACTGATTTTTGATTATCTGGAAACTGCAGTGAAAAATGGAGAAAACCAGGATGCGAGAGAACGGGTGCACAATGCATCCTGCATGGCGGGCGTTGCATTCAACAGCACTTCACTTGGACTGTGTCATGGAATGGCACATGCCCTGGGGGCAAAATTTCATATTTCACACGGAAGAAGCAACGCCATGCTGCTTTCCCATATTATCGCTTATAATGCGGAAACGGCGGCGGAACGGTATACAAAGGCAGCGTCAGTTCTGGGGATTTCAAGTCCAACCGGAAAAACAGCTGCATTAAATCTTTCCAGAAAAGTAAAACAGCTGAGGGATAAGATTGGTATTCCGGAAAAAGTTACTTCTCTTGGTATTTCAAGAAAGGAATTTCTGGATGCGGTACCTGAAATGGCAGAAACTGCACTGAAGGATCCATGTACGGAAACAAACCCGAGAAAGCCGGTTCTGGCGGAGATTGAACAGATTTTTGCAAAACTGGTATAACAGATAAAAGAGGTACATAATATGGAAATGGATCACACTACATTCGACTGGACGCTGAATTATGATGAAATTGATTATATAATAGAAGGAACGCTGTCAATTATTAAAAACGGAAAGAAAGTGACGGCGGGACCAGGAGAAATTATACTGATTCCTCATGGTTCTTCCATACAGTTTCAGGTGGAGGAACATGCTAGATTTCTGTATATTACATATCCGGCTGACTGGGCAAATACAACTGAATAGAAATACGAAAGGAAGTATCCCTATAGTCAGGCACAAAAATGTGTTTTATGGGGATACTTTTTATGTCAGTGAATACTTTCTTTTTTGGTGAGAATATTGTATAGTCGATTAAGGAAAGAAATTTTGTAATTGAGAAGTAATCAGCAGTTGATACATACAGGTTAACTGAGGATACTATGAAAGGAAATAAAAATGATTATAATTGATTCTCATATGCATTCTTCTTTTTCTTCAGACAGTCAGGCGGATCCGGAAGAGATGATTAAGCAGGCAATTCATAAGCGTTTCCGCTATATCTGCTTTACGGATCATCTGGAGTATGACTATCCGGGGGGCCAGTTTCACTTGGATGTGGATCAGTATTTTAAAACACTGGGCCGGCTGAAAGAAAAATATGCTTCTGAAATCATATTGAATATCGGAGTGGAGCTTGGTCTGCAGCCCCATCTTAAGGCGCGGTTTGAGCAGCTGCTGTCTAAGTATTCTTTTGATTTTATTATTGGGTCTACACATATTGTTAACCGGATAGATCCTTATTACCCGGACTTCTTCTTGAATCGGACGGAAAAGGACGCATATGAGGAATATTTTGAATGTGTATATCAGAATGTACAGGCGTTTTCTGACTGTGATGTGCTTGGACATCTTGACTATGTGGTGCGGTACGGTCCAAACCGGAATCGTTTTTATACTTATGCAAAGCACAAAGACATTATAGATGAAATATTAAAGTATCTGATTGATCATGGAATCGGACTGGAGATTAACACCAGCGGATTCCGGTATGGCCTTGGGCACCCGTCCCCCCATGAAGACGTGCTGGAACGTTATCATGAGCTGGGGGGAGAAATTATAACCATCGGATCAGATGCCCACAGTCCGGAATATTTTTCTTATGAATTTACAAAAGCACAGAATATCCTGAAATCCTGCGGTTTTTCTTATTATACTTATTTTAAAGAGCGCAGGCCTGAATTTGTAAAGCTTTGATCCGGCAGCTCAACATATCTTTGTCAGTCTGTACAGAACAGATAGGTCAAAGGGGAAGGAATACCGGCGACCGTTTTGCGAAATAACAGTATTCCTTAAATCCGCAGTCCTGCAGAAGTTTGCCGGCTCTGTGAAAATTCCGGGCAATTTCTTCCGGTGAATGTGCATCAGAACCGGCGGTGATGATACGGCCGCCCAGCTCATAATATCGTTTCAGTATTTCCCGATGAGGATTTTCCTGTCTGCAGGCGGAAGAAAACCCGCCTGTATTTATTTCCAGGCCTTTTTCCATAGAAATTAGTTTTTTCAGGATATCGTCAATGAGTTTTTGGCAGGAAGGATAAGTATATGCCGGTACCGGCGGATTTCCATACCTTGTGACGTAATCCAGATGTCCATAGACGTCAAAGTCGCTGAAGCAGGATAGGTTTTCCAGGATGGAAGAGAAATATTTTATATATGCTTCCTCCTGGCTGATTCCGGAAAAGTATTCGCAGTAGTATGGGTCCATCCCCTGGGCAGTATGCGAGGAGGCAATGACAAAATCAAACGTATTGGAAGCAGTAATCTGACTGTGTATTTGGGCCAGATGAGGCTGCAGACCGATTTCGATACCGAATCCGATTGTAATCTGACTTTTATATTTTTGTTTCAGCCGGGGCAGACACTCTGCATATTCATCAAGAGAGAGTAAAAACAGCTCCGGCTCCTTTGGATAATCATAGTCCAGATGATCGGTAATACAGATACCGGAAAGACCAAGCTTTAGTGCCTGATGAATCATAAGCTCCGGGGCAGCGTCGCTGTCTCCGGAAAAGTTCGTGTGCATATGCGTGTCCCACAGCATAAAGGTTACCTCCTGTTTTCGTAAAAATGTTCTGAAATAACGAAGTATTTTTTCTGATACAAGTATAATATTTGGATATATTTCACATATTATCATAAGTGACACTGACGGATTTGTCAAAAACTGGATGAAGGCTATTTTTTTGATTGTAAAAAATGATTGAAAATATAGGCAGAAAAGAACATATAGTGAAAAAATTAACAAAGTTAAAAGTAACGATTAAAATCTATTGAATTTATAGTTTAAATTCGTTACAATAGTTTCAGATGGGTAATCACTCCAAAAGATTTTAAAAGTGACTGCTCAGACAAATAAAACATTCAAAATTCTAATTCTAGGAGGAATGAAACATGGCAGTAAAAGTAGCAATTAATGGTTTTGGACGTATCGGTCGTCTTGCATTCAGACAGATGTTTGGAGCAGAAGGTTATGAAATCGTGGCAATCAATGATCTGACAAGCCCGAAGATGCTTGCTCATTTATTAAAATACGATTCTTCACAGGGTAAATATGAGAAAGCAGACACAGTAACTGCCGGTGAAGATTCTATCACAGTTGATGGAAAAGAAATTAAAATTTATGCAGAACCAGACGCAAACAACTGCCCATGGGGAGCATTAGACGTAGATGTTGTACTAGAGTGCTCCGGATTTTATACATCAAAAGCAAAAGCTCAGGCTCATATCAATGCAGGTGCTAAAAAGGTTGTTATCTCAGCGCCGGCAGGAAATGATCTTCCAACGGTTGTTTTCAACGTTAATCATGAAACACTGAAAGCTGACGACACAATTATCTCAGCAGCTTCTTGTACCACTAACTGCCTTGCACCAATGACAAAAGCTTTAAATGATCTTGCACCAATCAAATCCGGTATTATGTGTACCATCCACGCTTACACAGGCGATCAGATGACACTTGATGGACCACAGAGAAAAGGTGATTTAAGAAGATCCCGTGCAGCAGCTGTAAATATTGTTCCAAACAGCACCGGTGCAGCAAAAGCAATCGGACTTGTTATTCCTGAATTATCAGGTAAATTAATCGGTGCAGCTCAGCGTGTTCCTACACCAACAGGTTCTACAACTATTTTAAATGCTGTTGTAGAAGGAAACGTAACAGTTGATGATATCAATGCAGCAATGAAAGCAGCTTCCGATGAATCTTTCGGATACAATACAGATGAAATCGTATCTTCCGATATTGTAGGTATGAGATATGGTTCCTTATTCGATGCAACACAGACAATGGTGCTTCCATTAGACAACGGAACTACACAGGTTCAGGTTGTTTCCTGGTATGACAATGAAAACAGTTATACAAGCCAGATGGTTCGTACAATTAAATACTTTGCTGAGTTAGCATAATCTGTTTTAATAACCATAAAAGGACAATATGGTAGACAAGCTTGAGGTCCGGCCTAAAGAGGGCCGGGCCTCTTTTTTATACAACAGGAAATGTTGTTTCTAGCTGTATAAAACGCTATGTGAGGAGGCACACTGGCACAAAGATGAAACTTGTCGTAAACCACCGCCCTCGGCGCGGGAATGTGCCGAGACACATTCTTTTTTAGGAGGAATTTCATGTTAAATAAAAAATCAATTGACGATATTAATGTAAAGGGATTAAAAGTGCTTTGCAGATGTGATTTTAACGTACCTTTAAAGGAGGGAAAGATCACAGACGAAAACCGTCTTGTTGCAGCTCTTCCCACAATTAAAAAACTCATGGCTGACGGAGGAAAAGTAATTCTTTGTTCCCATCTTGGAAAGCCAAAGGGAGAGCCAAAGCCGGAATTGTCATTGGCGCCGGTGGCAGTACGCCTTTCAGAGCTTCTGGGACAGGAAGTAAAGTTTGCGGCAGATCCGGAAGTCGTAGGTGCAAATGCAAAAGCAGCAGTGGATGCAATGAAAGACGGAGACGTTGTTTTGCTTGAAAATACACGTTACCGTGCAGAGGAAACTAAAAACGGAGAAGCATTCAGTAAAGATCTGGCGTCTCTTTGCGATGTATTTGTAAACGATGCCTTCGGTACCGCACACCGGGCACACTGCTCCAATGTCGGGGTGGCACAGCTTGTGGATACAGCAGTGGTAGGCTACCTGATGCAGAAAGAAATTGATTTCCTGGGCAATGCAGTTAATAATCCTCAGAGGCCATTTGTTGCAATCCTGGGCGGCGCAAAAGTAGCTGACAAATTAAACGTAATTTCAAACCTTCTGGAGAAATGCGATACGCTGATTATCGGCGGCGGCATGGCTTATACCTTCTTAAAAGCAAAGGGCTATGAGACGGGAGCATCTTTGGTAGACGATACAAAAATCGACTATTGTAAAGAAATGATGGAGAAGGCAGAGAAGCTTGGAAAGAAACTGCTTCTGCCGGAAGACACAGCCATTGCGGCAGTATTCCCTGATCCAATTGACGCAGGAATTGATGTATCTTATGTAGCAGCTGATAAAATTCCTTCCGATAAAATGGGTCTGGATATCGGACCGGTTACTTCAAAGCTTTACGCAGATGCAGTAGCCAGTGCAAAAACTGTTGTATGGAACGGACCTATGGGCGTATTTGAAAATCCGGTTCTGGCAAAAGGAACCATTGCAGTAGCAAAAGCTCTGGCGGAAACAGATGCAACAACCATTATCGGCGGCGGTGATTCTGCGGCAGCAGTAAACCAGCTGGGATTTGGCGATAAAATGACGCATATATCAACCGGCGGCGGCGCTTCCCTGGAATTTTTAGAAGGAAAAGATCTGCCGGGAGTTGTGGCAGCAAACGATAAATAATAAATAGAGATAAAATATAGGACAAAATTTAAAGACAAAATATAGAGACAAAAAGTCTGTGAGAGAAAGAAAATTCGGGAGGAATATTAGCATGGCCAGAAGAAAAATTGTAGCGGGAAACTGGAAAATGAACAAAACACCCAGCGAGGCAGTTGCCCTTGTAAATGAATTGAAGCCATTAGTAGCAAATGAAGAAGTAGATGTAGTATTCTGTGTACCGGCAATTGACATTATCCCTGCTATGCAGGCTGCAGAAGGCAGCAATATCTGTATTGGGGCTGAAAATATGTACTATGAAGAAAAAGGTGCTTACACAGGTGAAATTGCACCTGCAATGTTAGTAGATGCCGGCGTAAAATATGTAATTATCGGACATTCTGAGAGAAGAGAATATTTTGCGGAAACAGATGAGACGGTAAATGCAAAAGTATTAAAAGCATTTGAGCATAGTTTAACACCTATTATCTGCTGCGGTGAATCTCTGACACAGAGAGAGCAGGGAATTACTATCGACTGGATCCGCCAGCAGATTAAAATTGCATTTTTAAATGTAACAGCAGATCAGGCAAAAACAGCTGTGGTAGCTTATGAACCAATCTGGGCAATCGGCACCGGAAAGACAGCAACTACTCAGCAGGCGCAGGAAGTATGCGCAGCTATCCGTGCGTGCATCAGAGAAATTTACGATGATGCAACTGCAGAAGCAATCCGTATTCAGTACGGCGGATCTGTTAATGCAAAAACAGCTCCGGAATTATTCGCACAGCCAGATATTGACGGTGGTCTGGTTGGTGGAGCTTCTTTAAAAGCTGAATTCGGAGATATTGTAAACTATAACAAATAAGAATTAGAATAAGAATGTAAAACCAAAGCTCGAAAATAATTTATTTTCGGGCTTGGTGGTTTCTATGAGGAAATAGTATGAGTAAAAAACCTACAGTTTTAATGATTTTAGACGGCTTTGGCTTAAATGACAAACATCAGGCCAACGCAGTTTTTGAAGGGAAGACACCTGTCATCGACGGATTGATGAAAGATTATCCTTTTGTAAAAGGATATGCCAGCGGTCTGGCAGTAGGTCTTCCGGAGGGACAGATGGGAAACTCTGAAGTAGGCCATCTGAACATGGGAGCAGGCCGTATCGTTTACCAGGAGCTCACAAGAATTACCAAAGAAATTCAAGATGGTGACTTCTTTAAAAACGAGGCGCTGTTGAAAGGCATCGCCAATGTAAAGAAAAACAATTCTGCCCTTCATTTGTACGGCCTTTTGTCAGACGGAGGCGTGCACAGTCATAACACCCATCTGTACGGTCTTTTGGAACTTGCCAAAAGAGAAGGAATAAAAAAGGTATATGTTCACTGCTTTATGGACGGCAGAGATACTGCGCCCACATCCGGGAAAGGATTTATTGAAGAGCTGCAGCAGAAGATGAAGGAGATAGGTGTAGGAAAAATCGCTTCTGTTATGGGCCGTTATTATGTAATGGACCGGGATAACCGCTGGGAACGTGTGGAAAAAGCGTATCGTGCCCTGACCCTTGGAGAAGGAAACAAAGCTTTGGAGCCCTTAGAAGCCATACAGGCTTCTTATGATGCTGATGTAACAGATGAATTTGTAGTACCTGTAGTAATTCAGGAAAATGAAAAACCGGTTGCCGTTGTTCAGGATAAAGATACGGTGATCTTTTACAACTTCCGTCCCGACCGCGCCCGGGAAATTACCCGCGCTTTCTGTGCAGATGAATTTGATGGATTTGACCGGGGAGTCAGAAAAGATGTAACCTATATCTGCTTTACAGAATATGATGTGACCATTCCAAATAAAGAAGTTGCCTTCCATAAAGTAGAGTTAAAAAATACATTTGGAGAATACCTGGCAGCCCACGGAAAAACTCAGGCCCGGATTGCGGAAACAGAAAAATATGCCCATGTTACCTTTTTCTTTAACGGCGGTGTAGAAGAGCCAAATAAGGGCGAAGTCAGAATTCTGGTAAACTCCCCGAAGGTAGCTACCTATGACCTAAAGCCGGAAATGAGCGCCTATGAAGTCTGCGATAAACTAGTGGAGGCCATTAAATCCCAAAAGTATGATGTAATTATTATCAACTTTGCAAATCCGGATATGGTGGGACATACAGGCGTGGAATCAGCCGCAATCGCAGCGGTAGAAGCCGTTGACAGCTGTGTGGGAAGAGCAGTGGAAGCTTTAAAAGAAGTAGAGGGCCAGATGTTTTTGTGTGCCGATCATGGAAATGCAGAGCAGCTGGTGGACTATAACACCGGAGAGCCTTTTACAGCACACACAACCAACCCGGTTCCCTTTATTCTGATTAACTATGATCCTGCCTATACTTTGAAAGAAAACGGATGTCTGGCTGATATTGTTCCGACTTTAATAGAAATGATGGGCATGGAGCAGCCCGAAGAAATGACCGGGCATTCCTTATTAATAAGAAGGTAATGGGTCAAAGAAGTCTGTTGTTCTTAGGAATCGGTTTTCAGTTTTATCACAACACGGTATTTCTTATAGCGTAAAAAAATGAAAATTCCCTGTAAAGGAACCTGGTTTTGGGTTTCTTTACAGGGAATTTTTATCATCTGTCAGCTGCTGCAGGGATTTCATAAGATCAATCAGTGCTTCTCTGGTCTCGGGAGAGGCATTGTGAAACATATCTATCACAAACTTTGGAACATACTGTACATTCCGGTCATCCTTCCAGCCAATTAAATAGTCCATACTTACATCAAAGATGCCGCACAGCATAATCAGCTTTTCCATGGAAAGGCTGGATTTTCCGCGTTCCACAGCACTGCAGTGTTTAATGGATATATCAAGGGCTTCAGACAGCTGCTCCTGAGTCAGCTTTTTCTCCCGGCGCAGCAGAGCAATTCTTTTTCCAATCTGTAAATTTAGTGCATTTATCTTTGGCATATTCTGCATATGTTTCACCATCCGTTTTCTATAAATATTATATTTCAGTTTTCAAATCTAAAAAACCGTGTGAAAGGTGCAAAAAAACTGAACCCGAAAACAGGTAAAAATTAGATGAATAGTCTAATTTTGGAGACAAAAGGAGTTCATTCTTATACACTTATGAGGTTGATTAATCAACAAAAATGGTATAAAATCATACCTATAAGGTATAAAGTGTGACAACTGTGTGATTAATTCGACATGTGTAAGTTGTGAAAAAAGTGTTAAGAAGTTTGACGGATTATTCTAAGGGAAAATGGGTATGAAAGAGAAAGTCTTAATTATTACGACCATCAGTGGATTTCTTCACCAGTTTGAAATGAATAATGTGAAACTGCTGCAGAAAGCCGGATACGAAGTTCACTATGCATCGAACTTTCAGGTTCCGGTTTATACATATGATGAAACTGAATATGAATCCATGGGAATCGTTACGCATCATGTTCCTATTGAAAAGTCACCCAGGTCTCTGAAAGAGAATAAAGAGGCATTCAGGCAGCTGGTGCATATTCTAGAGGAAGAACAGATATCTCTGATTCACTGCCATACCCCTATGGGGGGAGTTTTGGGGCGTCTGTCCGGACAAAGAGCAGCTCATAATGTAAAAGTTATTTATACAGCTCATGGGTTTCATTTTTATAAAGGAGCATCGTGGAAGAACTGGCTTCTTTATTATCAGGCGGAAAGATGGCTTGCGCGCAAGACGGATATGATTATTACAATAAATCAGGAAGATTTTAATTATGCATCAGAATTTCGTTTGAAAACAAATGGCTGTGTATATAAGATTCCGGGAGTCGGACTGGATTTAAAGCGTTTTTTTCCAATTTCAGAGAAAAGATCTGTTCAGAGAGAAAAGCTTAAGATTGCTGAGAATTGTTTCTGCATTATAACGGCGGCTTCTCTGGATGTTGAAAAGAATCATGAAACGGTATTAAGGGCAATATCCCTGATACCAGATAAAAGGATTTGTTATCTGATCTGCGGGGATGGGCCTCAGAGAGAATATTTGGAAAAGCTTGTTCGGAAGCTTCATTTGGAAACACAGGTTTATTTTATGGGGTTTCAGGAACATATGGAGGAATTGCTTCATGCGTCAGACTGTTTTGTGTTTCCGTCTCTCAGAGAAGGTCTTGGAATGGCCGCTCTAGAAGCGATGGCCTGTGGGCTTCCGGTTATTGCGGCTGGAAATCGGGGAACAAGAGAGTATATGAAAAATGGGGAGAACGGTTTTCTTTGTGAGGGCGAAGATGCCGGTCAATTTGCCCGCGCCATTGAAACACTAAAAGCAGACCGGATGCTTTGCCAGAGGATGGGAGCTGTGGGGAGACAGACGGCAGAGCAGTTTGGTACGGCTAAAACAGAAGTAATCATGAGCCAGGTGTATCAGAGAATACAAGGGGAGATGAAAGGCTATGAATGGAACAGAAATCAGTATCATCATGGGAGTGTACAATCAAAGGGAATTTAATCAGCTGGAACAGGCTGTGGCTTCTATGTTAAAGCAGAGTTTCCGGAATTTTGAATATTTAATATATAATGACGGTTCGGACCGGGAGGTAACAGAGTATTTGCAAAAAATAGCTTCCCGTGATTCACGAATCCGTCTTTTTTGTGCAAAGAAAAACCGGGGGCTTGCGTACGCGTTGAACTTTTGCATTAAACATGCAAAAGGAAGGTATATTGCGCGTATGGATGCAGATGATATATCGCTGCCGGAGCGTTTACAGCGGCAGTATGATTTTCTGGAGGACCACGAGGAATATGGATTTGTGGGATGTAATGCACAGCTGCTCCGAGAAAGTGGAGCCCGGGGACTGCGTTTGATGCCTGAAAAACCAAAGGCAGAAAATTTTCTAGCCTTTTCTCCATATATTCACCCTTCTGTTATGTTTCGCAGAGAAGTTTTTAAAAAATACGGGTTGTATTCGGAAGCCAAAAGTAATCTGCGGTGTGAAGATTATGAATTATTTATGCGTTTCTTTCTGAAAGGTTGTATTGGATACAATATTCAGGAACCATTATTCCAGTATCGGGAAGATGAGAATGCCTTCAAAAAAAGAAAGTACAAGTATCGGGTGGATGAATTTCGTCTGCGCTGTACATATTTTAGAAAACTTGGGCTTTTTAATGTGAGAAGTGCATATTGGGTAATGAAGCCTCTGATTGCCGGTCTGGTTCCGGGAAAAATGCTATACGAATTAAAGAAGAGAGAAAACAGTCATGGAATATCAGTTGCAGATAAATAAAATGATTGAAGCATCAGCTAGAGAGGTATTTGCTCCGGTAATGTATGCTTTTGTCAGCTGGGTACTAAAGAAGGCTGAGCAGGAAAAAATAAAGAGACTTTATTTTCTGGCCAGAGATGGATATCAAATGTATCTTACGGCCAGAATTTTGTGTGCAGAGCAGGGGTACCCGGTGGAATGCAGATATTTGAAATGTTCCAGGTTTGCCCTGCGGGTCCCGGCATTTCATCTCCAGGGGAATAATTGTCTGGAGTTTATCTGTCAGGGAGGAATAGATGTTACTCTCAGAAAAGTACTGAAACGTACAGGAATGAATGAGCAGGAAGCGGCCGCTATGGCGGAAAGGCTTGGGAAGACAGAAGAATTTGATAAAGTTATGTCCTATCAGGAAGTTCAGCAGTTGAAAGGGTATTTTTGTAATTCCCCGAAACTCATGGAGTGGATTTTTGATAATTCAAAAAAAGCGTATCCAGATGCTGCGGGATATCTGCGCCAGGAGGGCTTGCTAGAGCCAATATCTTATGCGATAGTGGACAGCGGCTGGATTGGCACTTTACAGCAGACTTTGCAGCAGATATTAAAAAATGAAGGAAGAGCTGAGGTTCTTAGAGGTTTTTATTTTGGGTTGTATGAACTTCCTCAAAATGTTGAACCACAGATGTATGATGCATTTTACTTTTCTCCTTATGGAAAGATAAGAAGAAAGGTATACTTCAGCAATAGTTTATTTGAGTGTATATTTGGTGCCCCTGAAGGGATGACTTTGCGTTATCAGAAAGATACTCAGGGGTATGAAGCGGTATTAGAGCAGAAAGAAAACCGGAATCGGATAAAAATAGAACAGACAACAGACGCTGTCTGTAAGTATGTGAAGGAACTGGCCAGGGAACAGAGAATTATTTCAGCTGAAGATGTGGAGCGTGTTTTATCCCGGTTTATGGGAGAGCCTAAACGGGAAGAAGTTGAAGAATTTGGAAACTGGAAATTTACAGATGACGTTTTGGAAGAAAAGCAGCAGATTGTTGCAGCAAATTTAAGTGAAGAAGAATTGTCAAAAAATCATTTTTTATACAAAAGCCTGATTATGCTTGGATTGAAAAAAGGGCCGGTTCATGAAAGTGCCTGGATAGAGGGCAGCACTGTACGATGTGGAAGACGAATCAGAAAGCATCTGCGTCAAATCAGATGGTATAAGTATGTATTATATCTAAGAAAAGAAATTTTGGAGAAACGAAAGTAAAATGAGTAAAAATATAAGTGATAACAGTCAGAGAAAACAGTACTTTTTTGTGGTAAGAGAGCTGGTTTCCCGAGAAATAAAAAGAAAATACAGCAGATCTAAGCTTGGGATATTGTGGAGCGTATTAAATCCATTATTGTCCATGGCAGTGTTATCAATGATATTTTCAACCATGTTCAGTCGCTCCATTGAAAACTATCCTATTTACTATTTGACGGGCTATACGATCTGGAATTTATTTACAAATGCCACAAATACGGCAATGACTTCCCTGGTGGATAATAAAACTCTGCTGCTTCAGGTGAAATTACCGAAAGTGATATTTCCTGTGGCAAGGGTATATACTGCATTTGTCAATTTTTTATATTCTCTGATTGCATATGCAATAATGCTAATTGTTTTTAAAGTAAAACCGGATATACATATGTTATGGTTTCCGGTTATCGTTGCTTTTTTGCTTTTGTTCTGCATGGGAGTCAGCTATATATTGACAATAGCATTTTCGTTTTTTGGAGATATAAAACATTTATATAGTGTAATCCTGACATTGTGGATGTACCTGTCTGCAATTTTCTATCCAGTGGATGCACTTCCTGATTTTGCATATAAGGTAATTGTGTTAAATCCTATTTATATTTTTATTGCATCGGCTCGAAATTGTATGATGTATGGAGTTACTCCTTCTTTGGGGCAGTGGTTACGAATGGTATTATCTGCAGGGATAGCTTATCTGATTGGCTGGTTCTGCTTTAAAAAGATGCAGGATAAGATCATTCAGAAAATTTAAACAAAGAGAGAAGAGATTTATGGTTAGTTTGCATAGAAAAAGGAAAATAATTTCAATCTGGACATTACTTGTGGTTTTGTTTCTAGTCATTTGTCCAAACGTATATGCGGCAGAAAGTAATGTGCATTTTGGGTCGGAAAGCTATCACTATGAAATGGGAGAGACATTTCCTATCGGGGTGTATGTGGAAGCAGATGAACCAATAGGGAGTTACAGTGTCTGTATTGAGTATGATCCTGAAATTCTGGAGTACCATAGCGGCGGTGATAGTCATCAGGATGGAAAAGTATATATAGAAGGCGGAGATGAAAAGGAATCTTATAAGAGAATGGTTTATTTCAATCCGCTGAAAGAAGAAGCCACAGAGTTAAAACTCACGGAGCTGATTATAAAATCAGAGGACGGGGAACGTCATACTGTTACAGCACAGGCTTCGGCGCCTGTATCACTGGGGGATGCCATTGCGGAGGAACCCCAGACAGATCCGGCAGAAGATAAGCCGGAGCAATCAGATGTAAAGGAGCCGGAAGAGAATGTAACTTCGGATCAGGTTCCGGCAGAAGAAGATTATAATTCCGATACAGGGATGATTCAAAAGATAAAAAATGTACTAAATGGGCTTCCTGGGAGCAAATGGATGTATGTCATTGGCGGTATAGCGATTTTGCTTCTGCTTGCGGCGGTTATTGCGATGTTTCATATACGGGCCATAAGACGGCGCAGAAAACGCAGACAGAGGATAAAAGAAAGACAACGGCAGAAGCAGGAATTAATGGGAGCCTCTGCCAGAAGGAAAGCTCAGGAAAATGTGCCAAAAGTTTCCGGACAGAAAACGGATAGAAAAACGGAAAAAACAGGAAGCGGGGCAGAAAAACAAAAAAAATCTGCAAAGAAAACTCCGGTGGTGATCTCAGTCCAGGACGTATGTATGTACTTTAAAATTGCTCTTGATGGTTCTGACAGTCTGAAAGAATATATGATTCGTGCTTTAAAGCATCAGAATAAGTTCAGAGAATTAAAGGCTCTTGATCATATTAGTTTTGATGTGCACCAGGGAGAAGTAGTAGGAATCATAGGGACCAATGGGTCAGGAAAGAGTACGTTGCTGAAAATTGTTTCCGGGGCCATGGGGCCTACTTCAGGTAAGGTAATAGCGAATAAGAAGAAAATTCAGCTGTTGACTTTAGGAACCGGGTTTGACCGGGAACTGACTGCCAGAGAAAATGTATACTTAAATGGAGCTATTATCGGCTATACCAAAGAATATATAGATGAAAAGTATGATGAGATTGTTAAATTTGCAGAGCTGGAAGGCTTTATGGAGGAGAGAGTGAAAAACTTTTCTTCGGGTATGGTATCCAGACTGGGTTTTGCAATCGCCACCATGCGGGATACACCGGATGTACTGATATTGGATGAGGTATTAAGTGTAGGCGATATGTTTTTCAGGAAGAAAAGTCATGCAAGAATCCAGGAAATGATACACAGCGGGGCCACCGTTCTGATTGTATCTCATTCTACAGATACCATTTTAAAAAATTGTACAAAAGCAGTATGGATAGAAAAGGGAGTTCAGAAAATGGTGGGAGCTCCAAAGGAAGTATGCGCTGCTTATCAGGCATACGGTCAGGGAGATAGATAAACCATGAGAGTGAAACTTTATAATGCTTTGGTAAATAAAGTTCCGGGAATTAGAAGCAGATATCAGAGTCTGAGAAAAAAGGTTTCCGGGGCCGGAAGAATTAAATGCTGGTTTGCATTACTTGGCTGGAACTTTTCCTATTATGTTTTGAGGCAGAGGTATATTTTTGAACAGTCACAAAAAGAGAGGCTGGAGAAGAAAACGTGGGATGTATCACAAAGTGAATCTTCGGCTTTTCATCAAAAAGATCCTCAGGAGCTTGCACAGTACTTGGCCCGGTTTGATATTATCTCATTTGATGTGTTTGATACATTGATTTTCCGGCCTTTTAACAAGCCTGTAGATTTATTCTTTTTTATAGGAGAACAATTAAAGTATCCGGATTTTGAACGCATACGAAAAGAAATGGAATGGCGGGCCCGGGAAAAGAAATATATAGAAGAGAAAAGTAAAGAAGTAACTTTGGATGATATCTGGACATTAATGGAGCAGGAGACAGGCATATCAAAAACGCTGGGAATGCAGGTGGAGGTTGATTGTGAAACAGAGCATTGTTTTGCTAATCCATATATGCAGAAGGTGATTTCAATATTAAGCTCCTTGAATAAGAAGATTATAATCACTTCAGATATGTATCTGCGGGAAGCGCAGATCAGACAGCTTTTAGAGCACTGTGGATATGGAACATTTGATGCTTATTTTGTTTCCTGCGAATATGGGAAGTCCAAGGGAGATAAAGGTTTATACCAATTAATAAAAACAAGCTTTGGAGAACATTTATCTTATGCACATGTGGGGGATAATGAGTATTCTGATCAGAAAAAGGCCAGGGAAGCCGGATTTACCAGCATTCCATATAAAAATGTAAATGATGCTGGAGAAGAATATCGCTGTGAAGATATGTCTGCCATTATTGGTTCTATGTATCGAGGGATTGTCAATTCATATCTGCACAATGGTTTACATAAATATGAAAAGGATTATGAACTGGGATTTACTTTCGGTGGATTATTTGCAGTGGGATATTGCCAGTTTATTCATCAGTGCGCTAAACAGCAGAAAGCAGATAAAATATTATTTCTGGCAAGGGACGGAGATATCCTTCGGAGAGTGTACCAGATGATGTATCCAAAGGAAGCATCAGAGTATGTGTATTGGTCAAGAAAAGCAGCAACAAAACTAACAGCAGATCATTTCAGGTACGATTATTTCCGCAGATTTTTATATCATAAAATCAATCAGGATTATACAGTGGAATCTATATTTAAAAGTATGCAGCTGGAGGATTTGCTGGAAGATTTCTGCAGAAAAGCAGGATATGAATGCAGTAATATTTTAAAAGAGGAGACAGCAGATTGTTGTAAAAAATATTTACTAAAGCACTGGGCTGAGGTTCTGGAACATTATGAATCAGAATCAAATGCAGGTAAACAATATTATCAAAAGATATTATCCGGTTGTCAGAAAGTTCTGGCTGTAGATATTGGATGGGCCGGAAGCGGTGCGATTTCACTGAACTACCTGGTACAACAGGAATGGAAGCTTAATTGTGAGGTGCTTGGGGTAATTGCCGGTACAAATACGTGCCATAATGCGGAGCCGGATACCAGTGAAACGTTTCTGCAGACAGGACAGCTGATAAGTTATTTGTATTCTCAGCGGGAGAACCGTGACCTGTGGAAATTTCATGATTTGAATCAGGATCACAATTTGTATCTTGAACTTTTGTTAAGTTCACCTACACCTACTTTTTCCGGATTTTCCTTTGATGAAGATCAGGAAGTAAAATTACAGTTTGGAGATACCGATGTAAATATAGATGGAATGAAACAGATTCAAAGTGGGATCATAGATTTTGCGAAAGCGTGGATCAGACATTTTGGTGATAATAAGCGTATGGCACGGATTTCAGGCAGAGATGCCTATGCGCCATTGATTGTGATGCTGAACCATAAAAAATATCTGAAAGAAATTAATCATATATTTCATTTAAATGCAAATGTAGAATAAAAAGAGAGGAGCACAAATGAAAGAGGGAAAAAAAGGATTTAAACCGTTAAAACTAGTTTCTTTGGTACTTTGGCTGCTTCAGGTTGCCGCAACAATCATTTTTACTGTTTTGGTTCTGAAGGCTGGTGTACTGCCGGCATTGCTGCTTGGAATTGTATTTGTAATTATATGGATTCTGGCGGTGATTGTTGGTCTGCTTGTTTTATTGAAGGAAAGAAAAGGCAGGAAAGGCATTGCAAGGAGAGTTATTGCGTGTATCCTTGCAGTTTTGATGATTGCAGGCATGATTGTGGGCAATAAGTATATATTGACAACTTTAGATACGTTAGAAAATGTTTCTAATACTACAGTAGAGAAAGAATCTATTTCAGTATATGTTTTAAAAGATGATCTGGCTGAAAATATTCAGGATACGGCAGGTTATCGCTATGGAATTTTAAAAGAGACAGATAGGGAAAATACGGATCAATTATTGGAAGAGGTAAAGAAAGAAACTTCTGACAGCTTAGATGTAACAGAATATTCAGAACAGTTTGCATTGGCGGATGCCTTAAAAGATGGGGAAGCCCAGGCAATTATATTGAATGATGCATTTGTGTCCATGTATGAAGATGAAGAGGATTATGCATGGTTTGCAGAGGGAACAAAGGTATTAAAAACAACTGTAAACGAGAAACAGCTGGATTTATCTGATGCCAATGAAAAACTTCCGTCATCCTTTATCATGTATATTAGTGGAATTGATACGTATGGAGGCGTGACAGAACGTTCCAGAAGTGATGTAAATATTATGGCAGTGGTAAATCGAAATACCCATGAAATTTTACTGGTGTCTACACCAAGAGATTATTATATACCTTTATCTGTATCAAATGGCCAGAAGGATAAGCTGACCCATGCAGGGATCTATGGAGTTGATGTATCTATGCAGACTCTTGAAATGCTTTACGGTGTGGATATTAACTATTTCTTCCGATTAAACTTTTCCGGATTTATTGATATGATCGACGCTTTGGGCGGTGTGGATGTTTATTCTGAAAAGGAATTTACTGTAGATCCGATTGCTTCATATAAAGTAGGATATAACCATTTGAACGGTTTAGAAGCACTGGCGTTTGCAAGAGAACGTTATAGTTTTTCTAATGGAGATTTCCAGAGAGGGAAAAATCAGATGGCGGTTATACAGGCTGTAGTCCAGAAACTTACATCTACTGCATTGCTGAATAACTATACAGATGTTATGAAGAGCATGGAGGATTGTTTTCAGACAAGCCTTACGGATGCAGATATGAAAGAGCTGATTCGGCAGCAGTTACAAAATCCAACATCCTGGAAGATTTCATCTATTGATGTAACAGGTACCGGTGCCAGAAAAACTACGTATTCTATGCCCAATAGATCGGCATCAGTAGTAGTACCGGATATGGATTCTGTACAGCAGGCAAGAACGGAGATAGAGAGAGTACTTTCTGATAAATAGCGTAGGGGTGGAGATATATACATGGAAACAAAGTTGTTGTTGTTTAAAATAACAAAAAATATATTCAGATATGCGATTTTGCTTTTATGTTATTTTCTATCTTTTGGGCTTTTAAGTAAAATTCCATTTTCAGACGGTGCTCTTTGGGTTGCCAGCCAAAAGAATTATATTGCAATCAGCATACTTTATTTAGCGATATTGTTTATTTTCTGGGTTCTGTTTGAAGCATATAATGTAGAACAGCGCCGCCTGATGGATTTAATTTATGGTCAGTTTTTCGGTTCTGTTTGTACAAATGTTTTTTTCTGTGTCCTCCTGGGGGCAGTGACCGATATGGAGATCATATCGATTATTTTGACTTTCGTGAAATTGCTGATAATTGAAGCCGGAATTGGTATTGTATGGGTAATCTGTTTTTTTAGTTTTTATATGAGATGTCAGTCTTGTAAGAATGCACTTTTTGTTTATGGAAACAGGGAAGATTGCGAAGAAACGATTCAGGTGAATAATAGTATTAACAGTTATTTTAAAGTAACGGAATTTGTACATTTTGATATAGGTATTGAAAAAATTGCTGTTAAAATATTGCAGTATAAAGCAGTTTATATTGGAGACATTCCCTATGAGGAAAGAAATCAATTAATGAAGATTTGTTTGAAGAGCAGAATTGCATGTTACTGTGTTCCTAAAATTTCAGATATCTATATTCAAAATACAGATGTACTGCAGCTTCATGATAAAGTTTTACTAAAGTTTCGAGAGAATGGGATGACAGCGGAGAAACAGGTTGTTAAAAGAAGTATGGATATTATAGTGGCACTATTAATGCTTATTATAGCGTCACCATTTATGCTAATCATCATGATTTGTATAAAGGCGGAAGATGGAGGGCCAGTTTTATATAAGCAGGATCGGGTAACAATAAATGGAAAGCCTTTTAAAATGTTGAAATTCCGCAGTATGCATGTGGATGCTGAAAAAGATGGAGCCAGACTGGCTGCTAAAAATGACAGCCGTGTGACGAGAATAGGAAAACTAATTCGAAATATTCATTTTGACGAGCTTCCGCAATTAATAAATATATTAAAGGGTGATATGTCTGTGGTGGGGCCACGGCCTGAAAGAAAAGAATTTATCCAGGAGTATTCCAAGGTTATTCCGGAATTTACAGAGCGGCTTAAAGTCAGAGGTGGATTAACCGGGTATGCACAGGTTTATGGAAAGTATAATACCGGACCGGAAGAAAAAGCAAAATATGATTTAATGTATATTTACAATTATTCACTGCGGCTGGATATAAAATTAATATTTTTAACTATTCGGATTTTGTTCCAGAAGGAGAATACGGAAGGAATAGATGAAGAACAGAGGAGTGCGGTGAGAAAACAGAATTAAAGTGATTTTTTGAAATGGAGGAATTTAAATTATGGAGAATATTAAGAGAATTGTAATTACAAGTGACTTGTTACGTCCTGTATGGATAAATGGGAAGGCTAAAAATAAAGAAACAGTAAGAATTAATAAATATTTTGATTTTTTATCAGGACAATTAAAAGAGGCTGTAAATGTTCCGGTTGAAAAAATATCGACAGAAAATAGTAAATTTAATTTTTTTGTATTCTATAGATTATGTAATGTGACATTTAAAAATACAAATAGCTGGTTAGAAATTTATGATTTAGATAGTATACCTAGAGATGCAATAAATTATTTTGGTAAATATTTTGATAATAGTTTTATTATATGCCATGAAATGCCCCCTATATTTAAAAAAATTTGTGATAAATTAAATCTTTATTATATAGATATTAGGATACATCCAGTAAGGTTTTTAGATGATCATATGTTTAGTATGGCCACTAATCATCCGCAAGTATTTCAACATTTAAAAAAATATTTAGTAAATGAAAAAGTATTTTATATTTATGCCAATTTATATAAAACAACAGTTGATTTTTATGATTTAAATATTGATAAAAATTCTGCTTTAATAGTGGGGCAGACAAATGTAGATTCCGCATTATATGAGAATGGAAAGGTACATACAATATTTGAATATAAAAATCAAATTGAAAAACTTGGCAAAGAATACAAAACTGTATATTATAAACCGCACCCATTTAATGGAGATTTGAAAAAAGTTTATGATTTTTTAAAGCAATTCCCGTTTATAAAAATAATTAATCAAAATATTTATTATCTTTTGGCAAATGAAAATATAAAAGCTGTCTATGCTATATCTTCTGGAGTTCTTACAGAAGCAAAATATTTTGAAAAAAAAGCTTATCCATTTTTTAAAACATATTTAGACTATACATATGATAAAAATAGTAATTATTCGCCAAATCTATATTTGACGATTATGAATGATTTTTATGAGCCTAATTTTTGGAATGATTTATTTACAGGTACGATTCCAACTAAAGATATTTGTGAAAGTTTTAATATGCCCATTAGACCTAATAGAATGCGTGCCGCTTTAAATGATTATTGGGGAAATACAGTTTTGGATCCAGATGTAATTACTGTTAAAAAAGAAAAACAATTTATATTGGATCAAGAAGATTACAGTACCCAGATTAAATATTTGCAAGAACAGGTAAGCATGTTAAGTAGTCAGATAAATATGATGAAAAACAATGTGATTTTTGAGAAAAATATATTAAAAAGAATTGCAAAGAAATTGTTATTTTATTATTCAGAACATAATACATCGATTAATTCTTATGCGGTTATGAAAAAAATGCGAAGAATGAGTCTGCTTTGTGGAGATAAATTTACCTCAGTAAAAAATATAAAATGTATTACTTATCGGCCAAAGGCTCCAAAAGGAGGAAGGGGAGGCGGTGGTGCTGTTCTCTCAGCAATGGAATCGATTATTCAATATAAATATAAAAATCTACCTATTAAATATGTCTATAGTGAAAAGGATGGTATATGGCATACTTTAAGAAATCGTTATTTTAACGAATTTACCTATCCAAATTATATTAATGAAAATTCAAACCTTATAATGCTTTGGGCTGCAATTGCATTTGTAATAGAAGAGACAAAAGATGATAGAGATACATTATATATTTGTCATGAGTATTCTACTGCTTTTGCGCTAGGATTAATGGGTAAGAAATATATTTTAGTTATTCATACCCAGGGACCTCGAATTGAAGAGAAAACTAATCTTGGAGAACGAATGACAAATAAAGAAGAAAAAATTATTTCTAGTTGTGAAAGATATGCGTTAAAACATGCACAAAAAGTATGTTTTCCAAGTATTGGAGGTCAAGAATACTTTTTTAATAGTAAATATTGTGTTACTGATAAGAGTGACATTAATTTAGGGGATATATTGTATAATACTGTATATGCTCAAGTAAGCGAAGATAAGATACCAGAAATTTTAGAAGAAAGTGAAAAATGTAGTTTCCTTTCAGTGGGAACCTTAACTTACGCAAAAGGTCAAGATAACGTATGTACTTTTTTAGAAACATTGTTAAAAAAGGATACAATAAACAAATATAGATGGATTTGTGTTGGAAGGGGGCCTTACGCTGAAGAGATTAATCAGAGAGCTAATAAATTAGCGGACATATGTGATAATTTTGAATATATATATATTGAAAAATGCTCATTTAGACAAGTTAAATATTTACAGAACATCTGTGATTATTATATTATGCTACATAGAATTTCTATTTTTGATCTTGCAACACTGGAAGCTATGCAGAATTCGAATGGCATCATACTTTCAAAAACAGGCGGAAACTTAGAATATAATTGTGAAAATAATGTGATATATTTAGAAGATAATAACTATACAAAATTGGCTGAAACAATTATGAATGAAGATAAAGAATATTGGAAGGCATTAAATCTGAAATGTTATAATAATTATTTCTCGAAAGTGCAATTTAAAAATCGTTATTATAAACAAATTGATTCTGTAATTAAAGATTTAAAGATTTAAAGAAAGGAAAAAAATGTATAAAAAATGAAATATATTATAATCATTCATAAAAATAATCGTGAATATATTGTGGATAGTTACCCTAATTTAATAATTGAAACAGATGAAAATACAAAAGATAATATTATTCATATTTATGATACAGTTAAATTTCAAGAAAAATCACTATTTATGTTAAAAGGAATTCGGGGAAATTTTTATTTTATGCCAAATACAATTTTTGAAGGAGTTGAAATACGAACAGGCCCAGGTTGCTTTGAGCAAAATTTGATTGTTAAAAATAACAATTATTTTGAAAAGAATTTTGAAATTGCATTAACTACAGATTTTAGTTCTTTGTTAATAGGAGCTAATTGTTATTTTAAGCGAAATGTAGAGATATGGGTTGGCGATGGACATGCAATTATAAATAAAACAAATATGCATGCGCTTAATTGCAATGAATGGAATTTGGAGATCTCCGATAAAGTTTTGATAGAGCATAATGTTGTTTTATTAAAAAAAGCGAAAATCGGGGGGGGGTCTGTTGTAAAGTCTAATTCTGTAATAACTAAAGATTTTTCTAATAGTAGTGAGGTTATGCTAGAGGGAGTTCCGGCAAAAATAGTAAAAGAGAATATAGTTTGGATGAGAGGTAAAGAATAAATGGCTCATAAATATAAAATAATTTGGATAGAAAATGGGAAAGAACGCGAGCTCAGTGCGGATGAAAAAATTGAAAATTTAAATATCATAACAAATGAAGTCACTAAAGATAATATTATAAAAATACATGCACCAGCTCGATTTTCTAAAGGAACAGTTATAGATTTGAGGGGTATCGCAACTGCTATTGAAATAAATAGTAGTAAATTTTCGTACAATTTTTCTATAATTACTTGTTTAAATGGTAAAAATATGAAAATACGGTTCGGGAAAGACATCTCTATGTGGAAAGATACATATTTCTTTTTAAATGATGATTATAGTGAGATTGATATAGGTGATGGGTGTATGTTTTCAAAAAATGTTGCTATTTGGGCATCTGATGGACATGCAATAATTGATAAGAATACTGAAAAATTACTTAATAAATCTATTGGAAAAGTAAAAATAGGTGATCGTGTATGGATTGGGACCCATGTAACTATTAATAAAGATGTGCAAATAGGAAATGATTGTGTTATTGGTGAAGGAAGTGTTGTTTTTAATTCAATATCAGAAAGCAATTGCATAATTAGTGGAAACCCAGCTCATATCGTAAAGAGAAATGTTATCTGGAAACGCAATAGGCCACATGGATGGGAATATCATAATTTTTCATCTAAAGAAAGTAAATTAATAAACGAAATAAAAGAAAGAAAGATTATTTCAGTCATTCCAGCAAGATATCAATCAAGTCGTTTTCCAGGTAAGCCCCTTGCTAAGATATGTGGCAAACCTATGATTCAATGGGTGTATGAGCAAGTAAAAAGCGTTAGGGAAATTTCTGATGTTTATGTGGCCACTGATGATCAAAGGATATATGATACAGTATTAGGATTTGGTGGAAAAGTCATTATGACAGGAGATTGTACTTGTGGCAGTGAGAGAGTATATCAAGCTTGTCAGTATCTTGAAGCAGATATAGTGTTAAATATCCAAGGGGATGAGCCGTTAATAAAAAAAGAAATGATCTTGGATTTAATTAGTGCCTTTAATGATCCTGATGTATATATGGCTACATTGAAAAAGAGAATAGTACAACTTAATGATATCAATAATTCTAATATTGTAAAAGTTATAACAAATTCATCCGATAATGCCATATATTTTTCTAGAAGTATAGTTCCATATAATAGAGATCAATTGGATGAGATATCTTATTATAAGCATGTTGGAGTGTATGGATATAAAAAAGAATTTTTGGCTAAATTTGTGAAACTTCCAAAAACGAAATTGGAAATTTGTGAAAATTTAGAACAGTTAAGAGCTATAGAAAATGATTATAAAATACGTGTTATTGAAACAGAACATGATAGTATTGGTGTAGACTTACCAGAACATATTAATATTGTGGAGAATGTAATAGAAAAAGAAAGGTTTAAAAATGAATGATTTAGGAAAAATTAAGCTAGTCGCAACAGATTGTGACGGAGTATTAACCGATGGAGGAATGTACTATACTGAACGTGGGGATATAATGAAAAAGTTTAATGTAATTGATGGTATGGGGTTTATTCGATTAAAAGAAGCTGGTTTAAAGACTGCCATAATAACGGCAGAAAATAATCCTCTTTTAAAGAAAAGGGCTGAAAAATTGAAAGTGGATTATTTATATACTGGATCCAAAAATAAATTGAAAGTTCTAAAAGAACTTAGTAAGCTTTTAGAAATATCCATGGAAGAGATTGCTTACATTGGAGATGACTTTTTTGATATTCCAGCGATTCAATTGTGTGGTTTTGGTTGTGCGCCATGTAATGCTTTAGAAAAAGTATGTAATGTTGCAGATTATATAACTATAAGAAAAGGTGGAGAAGGTGCATTTAGGGAAATGGCTGAACGAATTTTAGAAAGGAATCAAAATGTATATTCCGATAATCATTGATCCATGCTCATTTTATGAATCTAGATATTTGTGGGAATATTTAAAGTATTTATATCATTGTTATAATAATAATTGGCCTATTATTTCTACCCAATATTTTATTAATTATAGGAAAAATATAATTGAAAGTAATGTATATGAGAAGGATTTTTATTCATTACATCAATATAGGTTATTAAGCGAAGAGGAAGAAAATAGTGTAGTTAGATGTTCACTGTCTAATGATATTTTTACTAATCTGGAGAGAAAATTAGGGTCTAAACTTGCAGTGAGGCTTTTCCTCTTAGAAAATAGGTATATGCCACTAGAAAAAGAAATTAAATATCTTTTAAGGAATTTAAAGAAGAAATTTAATCAGCGAATAGAGGGGATATTAAATTGGAATGCACATTTTGTTAGTATACGATATGTTGCTGAAAAAATGGGTATACCTGTAATTACTAATGAGTTCTGTCTTAGATTCCCTGAATATAGGCCAACAGCATATTTTTGTTATGATGAAATTTATACTTCAAAAGAAATTAAGGAAAGGTATAAAAATTTTGTTAAGCAATTGCCTGACTGTAAATTTAAGCTTTTTTCTAATAAGGAGTTGTTGGCTCTATTTTTAGCCCCTGAGAAATTAAATTTATTAGATATGTATGAAATATCTGCTAAATATGAAATGGGGATGGCAGGATGTCATCCTTTGATACCTACATTTTTTGTCAAGTCAAAGTATACTGATCTTGAATTATTGCAAGATCTCAGGTGTGTTTATCCGGAAAGTGATATCTTATTTAGAATGCATCCAGGTGATGAGCCATATCGTGCTACATATACGGCAAAAAATTTAGATGATTCTCTAAGTTCATCCGAATTTATATTGAAAAGTAATAGAATTGCGGCTCAAGGTTCTAATATTCTTTTAGAAGCAATGCTATGGGGGAAAAAAGTTTATACTCATGATATTTCTCCGTTTACTAATTGGTGTGAGACGAATTATTTTAATTTGGAAGGAAAAAATGTACCAATAGAGTTTTTGAATTTTGTATTACTAGCATATTTAGTACCATATGAATTGATTTGTGATGAAAAATACCTAAATTGGAGAAAGAGCAGGCCATCGGAAATTAAGTTATTTATGTGTCATTTGAAATACTATTTGCAAAAAGATAATATTTATTTAAATTTATTGGATTTTGGTAAAAAGAATAGATATAAAATAATTTTAGAAAGAAGGAAAAATGGTGAAATTTAAAGTATTAGCAGGGCCATGTGTTATTGAATCAGAAGAAAGTGTCATGTATATCGCAGAAAACTTAAAGTCTATAATGGATACCTATAATGTGGATTTTTATTTTAAGGCATCTTTTGATAAGGCCAATCGTAGTTCACTAAAATCATATAGGGGACCGGGTTTGGATGAAGGAATTAAAATCTTGGAAAAAGTTAAAAGTAAATATAATGTGAAGATTGTAACTGATATACATGAATCATGTCAGGCATCAAAAGTTGCATCAGTTGCAGATATTATACAAATTCCAGCATTTTTATGTAGACAAACTGATTTATTAGTTGCTGCTGCGAAAACAAATAAAATAATTAATGTGAAGAAGGCACAATTTTTGGCACCATGGGATATGAAAAATGTTATAGAGAAATTAAAAGGTGTTGGTTGTGATAATATTATGCTGTGTGAAAGAGGTACTACATTTGGCTATAATAGGTTGGTTGTGGACATGACTGGAATAGTAGAAATGAAAAAATTTGGTTACCCTGTTATATTTGATGCTACACATAGTGTACAAATGCCAGGAGGAAATGGTACAACAACAGGCGGGAATAGAGAATATGTAGAATATCTTGCAAGGGCAGCTACTGCAGTAGGTGTTGATGGTGTTTTTGCTGAAGTACATCCTTATCCAGATAAAGCCTTATCTGATGGTCCTAATATGATAACTATTGAAAAGTTTGAAGAAGTTTTGAGTCAAATGCTAGAAATAAATGAAATTTTAGTTAGAAGAGAGATCATAGTGTAAAAAATTATTTATAATGATAAATTGATATTTTTAACACTTTGTATAATCAGTCAAACGTACATATACTTATATTATTCTGAAACGACAGGAGGGAGAGTTGTATGGATATTTTAAATGAGGTAAAAAAAATATTCAATATAGAAATAGAAGAATTACAAAAAGTAAGTAATTATTTGGACGATAATATAGTCAAAGTTATAGAGTTAATAAATCATTGTAGAGGAAAGATTATTTTGTGTGGAATGGGAAAGCCTGGACATATTGCGAGGAAAATTTCAGCTACAATGTCCAGTTTAGGTATACAATCGTATGTTTTACATCCAGCCGAAGCGTTACATGGGGATTTAGGGACATTGTCAAAAGAAGATATATTGATTTTAATAAGTAATAGTGGAGAGACATCAGAAATTTGTAATATTCTACCGAATATAAAGCTGATAAATATACCGATAGTATCTATAACTTCGCACTTGGATTCCACTTTAGCCCAGTATTCTGATTATGTGATAGCATTACCTATTTTTAAAGAAGCTTGTGCTTTGAGTTTGGCACCTACCTCTAGTACAACTGCAGCTTTAGTGCTTGGAGATGCGATAGCTGTAGTTGTATCCGAATTAAGAAAATTTAAAAAAGAAGATTTTGCTTTGTTTCATCCTGCGGGGGCATTAGGGAGAAAATTGACTGTTAAAGTTAGTGATATAATGCACAAAAATGAAGAAAATCCTGTCGTAAATGCGGGGGTTAATTTAGGAGAAGCAATAATTAAAATGTGTGAATTTGGTTTAGGAGCGATAACAATTGTAGATGAAAACCAAAAGTTATTAGGATTGATTACAGATGGAGATTTAAAAAGATATATAGGAAAAAGGGAGGATGTCTACAAAGTTAACGTTGAGGATGTTATGACAAGCCATCCCATTGTGACAGAAGAAAATATTTTGGCTATTAATGCATTAGCAATGATGGAAAATAGAGAAAAACAATTATCAGTTTTACCTGTGGTAAGAGAAGATCTGGTGGTTGTTGGATTAGTTAGAAATCATGATATAATTAAATTAGGAATATTTTAAAATAAAGAAAGGAAATACAAGTTTTAGTATTTTTAGTGTAAATTAGATTATGAAATACGATTATTTAATTGTAGGTGCAGGCCTTTTTGGTTCTGTCTTTGCCTATGAAGCAAACAAAAGAGGAAAGAAATGTCTCGTAATAGACAAACGTGATCATATTGGCGGAAATGTATATTGTGAAGATGTTGATGGAATTAATGTACATAAATATGGTGCTCACATTTTTCATACAAGTAATAAAGAAATTTGGAATTATATTAACCAGTTCGCTGAGTTTAATAATTACATCAATTCCCCGGTTGCGGTTTATAAAGATGAATTATATAACTTGCCTTTTAATATGAATACTTTTAGTAAAATGTGGGGTATTAAGACACCGTCAGAGGCTAAAGATATCATTGCGCAGCAGATTGCAGATTTAAATATAACTAATCCAGAAAATCTTGAGGAGCAGGCGTTATCATTAGCGGGAAAAGATGTATATGAAAAATTGATTAAAGGATATACAGAAAAACAGTGGGGGCGTCCATGTACAGAATTACCGGCATTTATTATTAAAAGACTGCCATTCCGTTTTATTTATGACAATAATTATTTTAATGATCGTTATCAGGGGATTCCGATAGGCGGTTATACACGTATTGCAGAGAAAATGCTGGATGGAGTAGATGTCAAACTTAATATGGATTATTTTGAGCTGATAAAGGGGAATCCAGAGATTGCTGATAAAATTATTTATACAGGCATGATTGATGAATATTTTGAATATAAGCTTGGCGCATTAGAATATCGTTCTGTACGTTTCGAAACAGAGCGAATAGAAGAAGAAAATTTCCAGGGAAATGCTGTTGTAAATTATACAGATAGAGAAGTTCCTTTTACAAGAATTATTGAACATAAACATTTTGAGTTTGGGAAACAAGATTTTACAATTATTTCTCGAGAGTATTCTTCTGAATGGAAACCAGGTATTGAACCATATTATCCGGTTAATGATGATAAAAATTCAGCTTTATTTGCTAAGTATCAGGAACTTGCTGAAAAAGAGGAAAACGTAATATTTGGCGGTCGTTTAGGAGCTTATAAATATTATGATATGGATAAAGTAATAGAAGCAGCTCTTGGTCTTGTTAATGAAGAGTTATAAAAAAGTCAATTAATATATTAAAGGAGGGTACTATGGGAGTTTCATTAGTTATTATGGCAGCTGGAATTGGTTCACGATTTGGGGGAGGTATCAAGCAGCTGACATCAGTTGGTCCAAATGGAGAAATTATTATTGATTATTCCATTCATGATGCTTTAGAGGCTGGATTTGATAAGGTGGTATTTATTATCAGAAAAGATCTGGAAAAAGATTTTCGTGAAATTATAGGAAACAGAATTGAAAAGATTTGCAACGTAGAGTATGTATTTCAGGAATTGGACATGCTTCCGGATGGATATGAAAAACCGGCTGACAGAACGAAACCATGGGGAACTGGTCAGGCAGTACTTTGTTGTAAGAATGTAGTAAAAGAGCCGTTTGCTGTTATCAATGCAGATGACTATTATGGAAAAGAAGCATTTAAAAAAGTGTACACATATTTAAATTCTCATACCGAAAGTAAACATGAATATTGTATGGCGGGATTTATACTGGATAATACATTGAGTGATAATGGAACGGTAACCCGTGGTGTTTGCAGGGTGGATGAGGAAGAAAATCTGATTCAAATTGATGAGACAAAGGGGATTCAGAAAAATGCTGATGGAATCATTCGGGATGAAAATGATAATGAGCTTTTAACTGGAACCCATGTTTCTATGAATATGTGGGGACTTACATCGGAATTTATTGAGATTTTAGACAAAGGGTTCAAAGAATTTTTATCCCAAATGTCAGAGGACGATATAAAAGCAGAGTATTTGCTTCCTACAATTATTGGTGATTTGCTGGAAGCGGAAAAAATTTCTGTTAAGGTTTTGGAAACAACAGATAAATGGTTTGGGGTAACGTACCAGGAGGATAAGCAGACGGTTATTGATGCATTCAGTGATTTAATAAAAAAAGGAATCTATAAGACTCCTCTATATAATTAGATCCGCGAGGAGGTGCAGCGATTCGGAATAGAATGTTGTCAGCAAAGCGGATCCGAATCGCGCACCAAGTCTCGCAAGAGCTAGACTTGAATATTTCATACTGGGAGACGTATATGAATCATAAGTTGGATCGTTTTCTTGCCGCACAGCAGAAGCATTACAAAACGGCATTAAAAGAAATAAGAGATGGACAGAAAAAAAGTCATTGGATGTGGTATGTTTTTCCCCAGATTATAGGGCTTGGCTTTAGTGAAATTTCACAATATTATGCTATTAAGGATCTAAAGGAAGCGAAGGAATATATAGAGCACGACATTCTTGGAAAGAATTTAATAGAAATTTCCCAGGCGTTACTAGAGACAGATTCTAAAGATGCTGTTTTTGTTATGGGAAGTCCTGATGATTTGAAACTTAAATCTTCCATGACCTTATTTGCATTAGTAAAACCAGAATATATAGTATTTCAGAAAGTTTTGGATAAGTTTTTTCATGGAGAGAAGGATCAGAAAACGATAGAAATTTTACAAACACTGTAGTGATTTTTGTGTATAAAATAGAGCTTTAATTATAAATGACGATGAAGATATATCAATTATTTCAAATATTTTCTTTAGTCAGAAGAGTTAGTGGTAAATGGTAAAAGAACATGCTGTATACATTTACTTCTGTTTAAAAAAGGTCTATAATAATAGTTGCTAATATACATCCATTCTGTACATATGAATGGAGGAAGTAATTTGAAGAAACGAAAAAAATTTCAGGAACTGGAGTATACTGATGCATTTTTATTTGCAGCTGTAATGGAAGATGAAGAAATCTGCAGAGAAGTATTGCAGGTGATTTTGGGTAAGTCAGTGGAATCTATAAAGGTAGAGGTAGAAAAATCTTTGCTGGTAAATAGTGACTGTAGAGGGATTCGCATGGATGTTTGTTTGACCGGAGATGACAGTGTGTATAATATTGAGATGCAGACAACCAATCAGCAGGATCTGCCTTATAGAAGCCGGTTTTATCAATCACAGCTGGATGCAGCAGCATTAAGACCGGGAGATCCTTTTATCAATCTCCCTAAAAGTCTGATAATATTTATCTGTACCTTTGATCCATTTGGAATGAAGCGTTGTGTTTATACCTTTGAAGAACGTTGCCTGGAAGAGGATATAGCATTAGAAAATGGAACCAGAAAAATCTTTCTGAATGCACAGGGAAATAATTTATCAGATGTTTCGGAGAGTCTGGCGGATTTTTTAAGATATGTTGATAATCCGTTTTGTTTTCTTCCTGACAGAGCCAATAGCTCTGTTGCCGGACTTGTCCGGGAAAGGATCCAGAACCTGAAACAAAGCAGGAGATGGGAGGAAAAGTATATGCGGTTTGAGGAAATACTTGCGAATGAAAGAAAGGAAGCATTAGAAGAGGGGATAATTCAAGGGCAGATTCAGGGACAGGAACAGATCAGAGAGTTATTTGCCTGTTTAATCAGCCAGAATCGGTATGAGGATCTGAAGAAGGCAGCAGAGGATCAGGAATATCTGCATGAGATGTTTCGGGAATTTCATCTCTAATGTTTAACAGAATAATATAAGGATCAGCTTTTTTACTCTATAGGAAATACTGTGTTGTGATAAAGCTGAAAAGTACCGATTCCTATAGAGCAAAAAACGCTCCGCTGTGGCTCGCACTGCGGCGGAGTGGAGTCATGCCGCAAAAGCGACCCGCCGCAGGCGGAGAATGTGCTTTGCACATTCCTTTTTATGGAGCTGATCCTTATGAAAATTAAATGCAAATCTAAAATTCAATCAAGTCTAAGAATTAAAATATCTAAAGTCAGGATGAATGCTCCTGAATCGAAGGGTGCCGCCGCACCAGATATCATAAATCAAAAATGCAGAATGGATGGTATTAGCAGTAAGAATTGCTCAGGTGATAGACTTACCCGCTTTTGCGTGCCTTAAAAAGCTTCTTGATTCTGATAGGAACTGCCAGCAGAAATCTTCCAAGACGAAAGGATTTGGATGCTCTTACAGCCTGATATTCCTGCGTTTTTTTCTTTAGAGAGTTTTCCAGATGCTTTATTTTTTCCAGATTCTGATCCTTTGTGCCCAAAAGATCACGTTTATGGGAGGCAGTCAGTTTAAACAAATCATTCAGCTCCTGTGCAGAACGTATAGCTTTGAACCAATAATGTTTGTAGATATCTGCGCACATATTTTCCGGAAGCTTATTTACGGTATCCCACCATTGTTCTGCATAGATTACTGACAGATCATTCCATGGTTTTTTTCGGTCTGCATAGTGGATGATGGCAGGATGTTTTCTTCCGTCATTCCATTCTTTTTCAGACATGGACCGCTGCAGGCTCTGGGTATTTTTATAGGCATAATCACTGTTTAGGGCATATTTTGTCATAGCATTATATTTAAAAGGAAGAACCCTGATTTTTCCATAGCATCCTGCGTTTAAAATATCCTGATCCTGGGAGCTGAACTTCTTTTTTAACAGCTTTTCAAATACAAGCTCTAAATGATCGTTTCTCATTTTTGCAAGATTCATAAGGAGAACACCGGCATTGATGTAGGTGTCAAGGCTGGTGATTCCCAGTTCTTCTTTTTTTGATGTTATTTTTTCTTCTGTTTCCAGATAACCGGGCGCTATGACCCCGGCAAGGTATTTATCGTCGACGCTTGTGCGGTACAGAATGGACAGATCATTTTTCACAATCGTATCCACATCTAGATACAGACACTTTTTGACATCCGGCAGCAATCCGGGCAGACGAAGCCGGTAATAGGTGGCGGCTGTTATGTGACTGATCACTAGTTTCTCTGTCTTATAGGAATCCTCCATATTGATAAAATAAAGACTGCTTTTTCCATAGTGTTTGGAAAGCTGTTCAAAGTACTGCTTATTTTTATCGGAAAAGTCTCCCGGTACCAGAAAGTAAAACTGATAGTGGGTATTTCCTTTAGCATGCTGAAGGATAGAAGCGCAGCTTACCAGCATTGGCAGAGCATAGTTGTTGTCAGCGGCCATAACTACCGGGAGCTGGTGCATTCCTTCTACAATCATGGTAGGGAAAAATTTCCCTTTTTTTCCTGTGCGGATTAAATGGGTAATAAAAATACCGGTGAGCCATTCAGATACAAACAGCCGCTTTTTTGTGAGATCTATGCGGTTTTCCAGTTCAAAAACAATGCTGAAGAACCATTCTGCATATTCAAAAAACAGATCTTTGGGAAAAATAAACATATTGCAGAAGTACGCTTTTGGACCACTTAAGTAGGTGTCCGCATCTTCTTTATAAGAGGGATATTTTTCTTTTAATATTTCTATTGCCATATCAAGATCTGCAATGTCGTGGTTTTTTTTGTAATGCTCATACATGGAAGAACGCCATTGGGGTTTGACGGTTATAAAGTCACAGTCATCCATAATATGTGGAATACTGTATTCGGAATACTGAATGGTTTCAAAATATTTATCGTCAATGTCATCGTATTCGTATACGGAGCGCTCCATCTGGTCATTAAATAAAAAGTGGCGGCGGTAGTGCATGAAACCAATATAGTCCGGATTCCCTAACTTTTCATAATTTTTCCAGGCCCAGAAAACAGTGGTCATTTCGTTGTAGGTGTCGTTTTTGTAGGAAATATGATTGCCGGAATTATCCCCGATGGTATTTTGCATCAGCCAGTTTAAAGCATTGTCATTTGGTTCCAGCTTATTTTGGGCATTGGTTCTGCCGGCATGAATGGGAGTTAAAACGGTATCTTTAAATAAATGGTCCGGTTTATGATAGGACAACAAAATCTTTAACTTTTGATCTTGTTTTAATTTGTGGTCAGGAAAATAGGACTGCAGGCTTTTCCAGATATCTCTGTCTTTTTTCTCCTTTTGGATCCAGCTGGGATTCACCTGAGCATCGGCCTGCTTTAATAACTTTATAATCAGCCTGCTTTTTGATTTGACACCTTCATCTAATATTTTCTGGCTGATGACGCAGAGACGGTATAAAGTCAGAAGATGAAGATTTTTTAAATGATTTACGGCAGACAGCTTTAATATGTCAATGTGGCCGCGGATCAGATCTGCTGTACGTTTTTCAGACCAGACCAGATTCTGATGACCATAACGATAGCAGTAGGTGTAATCAGGAACAGCGTAAAACTGCCGGGCCAGAATCATTGCTTTGACAAAAAAAGGCGGATCCTGAAATCGAATGTAGGGTGGAAAAAAGATCTCATTTTCAATCAGAAAGTCTCTATTATAGATAAAACGGTAAAAGCCGAAGTCAAACTGATAATCATCATAAGCAATAAGTTCTTCCCGGTGAAAGGTGTATTTCTGGTAGAGGCCGTCAAAGGTTTTTCGAATCCATTTACCGTCGTTATGGTCCTCACAGAGAGAGCCGCCGCAGATCAGTACCTGATGCCCTTTGGCTTTTGTATATAGGAGCTCCAGAATATTATTTTCAGGGTAATAGTCGTCCGGGTCCATAAATGCTATAAATTCTCCCTGGGCGTTTCGGATTCCCTCATTTCTTGCAAATCCCACCCCGTGGTTTGTCTCATTTATCAAAACGATGTTTGGGTATGCCTTCGCGTAAGTATTTAATATTTCACCGGAGTGATCGGTGGATCCATCATTGATACAGATAATTTCAATATCTTTTAATGTCTGTCCCAGAACGGAATCGAGGCTTTCAGATAAATATTTTTCAACGTTGTAGACAGGCATAATGACTGATAATTTCATGTACGATCTCCTCGCAATAATAGTTTTTGCGGACCGGCGCCGCAGGCGGAAAATGTACTTTGCACATTCTTTTTATAGCCTTTCCAGAGAAATGATAAAGTATACACAGTGAATGAATCTCTTTGGAAGCTAAAGAAAGGCAGTACAATTTTTAAAATACCTGCGCAGTATTCTTTCGATGAGCGTTTCTTTACACATTCCTGAAGTTTCATTATAATTCTATATAAAGACAATTATTAGAAAATTCGCCTCTGCACCCGGGCAGTCCTTATGCTTCCAGCAAAGCTGCTGCGGATCTTCTGGCGCTTTCTTATTTCAAAACACATGGGCTGTTGATTACCATAAGCAGATGTTCCAATAATTATGGCCCCCGCCAGTTTGTAGAAAAACTAATACCTCTGATGATTAAACAGGCTCTTAAGGACAAACCGCTGCCTGTTTACGGAAATGGTCAGAACATCCGGGACTGGATTCATGTTACAGATCACTGCAGAGCCATTGATCTGATTGTACATTCCGGCCGTCCGGGGGAGGTCTATAATATCGGAGGGAACTGTGAAATCAGAAATATAGAGATTGTAAAATTTATCTTAAGATATCTGAATAAATCGGACAGTCTGATTACTTTTGTGCCGGACCGGAAAGGACACGATCTGCGCTATGCAGTGGATTTTTCCAAAATAGAAAAAGCATTTGGATGGCGTCCGGAGATCTCCTTTCAGAGGGGGATGGAGGAAACCATCCAGTGGTATGTGAAACACTGGTAATTCTGCCTAATTTTCTATCCATACTATATCGTGCACTCTGCTGAATTTTCAATTTTACCGTCAATTTTGCTTACGAAGAAATTTTTAAGATGTTATACTTTGAAATTACAGCGGCAGGGCCGCCTGCACTGGCGGACTGCTGAAGGTAATGCAAAATGGAGGTATTATGAATGAAAGAAAATAGGCTGCCGCAAAGCGGCAAAGAAGGTATTTTGTATGGAAGTGTGATCTGTATCATTACAGTATGTATTATGCTGATATTAAACATAGGAACATCCTTTGGAACTTTAAATCAAAAAGCAGTGTGGATTTCTATTTTAAAAGCACTTCCCTTGATCTGGGTTGTAGCTATGCTGCTGGAAAGCTTTGTGATCGGGCGCCTGGCGGGGATTTTAGTAAAATGTTTTTCCCAAGCTTCTGACGGGTTTAATGCTAGAATTTTATTTAATATTCTGTTTGTAGTTCTTGGAATGTCGGCTTCTATGACTGTGATCGGGCCATTGATTTCCGGGGAATCATTTTTAGATGTTCTTCTGGCATTTCCGTCTCACTGGCCGAGAAATTTCTGCGTGGCCTTCTGGTGTGAGATCTGTCTGGCTCAGCCTGCAGCCAGAAAAGTTATGAAACTGATTCATGCCCGTCAGGAGAAGCGCAGTAAGGAGGAGCCGGTATGTGAAGCATAGTGGAAAATGTAAAATCGGGAATCTAAAAAGAAATTTGTATGATATGCTGTTTGTCTGGAATAAGCCGCAGAAAAACGTATAAAACTATAGGTATGAAAAATCAGGAGGTTATTTATGAGTGTCAAAATAAAAAATATCAGCCAGGCAGAAGTGCTGGTGTTAAAAGATCAGATTTCCTATCAGGACGGACAGGTGGTCAGCAAAACACTGGCGCAGAATGATGCTTTAAGTATCACTTTATTTTCCTTTGCCAAAGGGGAGGAGATCAGCACCCATGAATCCGGCGGTGATGCTTTTGTTACCTGCCTGGATGGTGTGGGAAGGATTACCATTGACGGTGAGGATTATCTGCTTCAGCAGGGAGAATCCATTATTATGCCTGCAGGCCATCCCCATGCGGTACATGGTGAAGAGGCTTTTAAGATGCTGCTGGTGGTTGTATTTTAAAGACCTGCTCTGGCAGGAGAAATGCCCTAAGCTTTGTGCATAAAACTGATACACAGATGAAAGAATCTGAATATAAAACACATTTTGTTTCAAGAAGCAGAATGTGTTTTATTTATTAGTAATACTTATAAAAATAAAAATATATACAAAAAGAGATTATAAATCATTTGTTTTTTTCTACACAGATGGAAAGGGATGCTCGTTGACTTCTGATTTTTACATGTATTATACTGTACTTACATGGGAAACTAAATTTATATAATATAGATAAAAAGGAAGGATCAGCCATGAGTGTTCAGGAATTAAAACCAATCAAAGAAGGTAAAGTACGTGAGGTATATGATAATGGGGACAGCCTTATCATTGTTGCAACAGACAGGATTTCAGCTTTTGATGTGATTTTGAAAAATAAAGTTGAGAAAAAAGGCGCGATTTTAACACAGATGTCTAAGTTCTGGTTTGATTATACCAAAGACATTCTTCCAAATCATATGATTTCTACTGATGTAAATGATATGCCTGAATTTTTCAGGAATGAAAAATACGATGGGAACAGCATGAAATGTCAGAAACTGAATATGCTTCCGATTGAGTGTATTGTGCGGGGTTACATAACAGGCAGCGGATGGGAGAGCTATAAAAAGACAGGAACTGTTTGCGGAATCCAGCTGCCGGAAGGATTAAAAGAGTCTGAAAAGCTGCCGGAACCGATTTATACTCCTACTACAAAAGCAGAGCTTGGGGATCATGATGAGAATGTGACATTTGAAGAGAGTGTTGAAATTCTTGAAAAGATTTATCCGGGCAGGGGAGAGCAGTATGCGAAAGCCCTGAAAGACTATACCATCGGCTTATATAAAAAATGTGCGGAATATGCTCTTAAAAAAGGTATCATTATAGCTGATACAAAATTTGAATTTGGTCTGGATGAAGAAGGAAATATCATACTCGGAGATGAGATGCTGACACCGGACAGCTCCAGATTCTGGCCATTAGAAGGCTATGAAGCAGGAAAGGGACAGCCTTCCTATGACAAACAGTTTGTGAGAAACTGGCTGAAAGAAAATCCTGACAGCGATTATCTGCTTCCGGAGGAAATTATTGAAAAAACAGTGGATAAATATAAAGAAGCTTATGAACTGCTGACTGGCGAAAAGTTTGCCTAAATGCAGATGATGGAGAAGTTTATGGATAACAATTTGGTAATGAATACGGAAGTTTGCGATGAAATTCATGAGGAGTGCGGCGTATTTGGGATCTATGATCTAGACAGACATGATGTGGCTTCCACAATATATTACGGCCTGTTTGCACTGCAGCACAGAGGCCAGGAGAGCTGTGGTATTGCAGTCAGCGATACGTATGGACCCAAGGGAAAAGTACAGTCCTACAAGGGAATGGGCCTGGCCAATGAGGTCTTTACCCAGGAGAATCTGGAAAAAATGAAAGGCGATATTGGTGTTGGACATGTCCGCTATTCCACCGCGGGCGCATCTACCATTGAAAATGCGCAGCCCCTTGTTTTAAATTATGTGAAAGGAACACTGGCGCTTGCTCATAATGGTAATCTGATCAATGCCAATGAGCTGCGGCATGACCTTGAATATACAGGGGCTATTTTCCAGACAACCATTGATTCTGAAGTTATCGCCTATCATATTGCCAGAGAACGTCTGAAAACAGGAACCGTTGAGGAGGCAGTCCGAAGAGCAGCCTCAAAAATGCGGGGGGCTTATTCCCTGGTTGTTATGAGTCCTAGAAAACTGATTGGTGCAAGAGATCCTTATGGATTTAAACCTCTTTGTATCGGAAAGCGGGATAACGCTTATATTATTACTTCAGAGACCTGCGCCCTGGATACCATTGGTGCAGAGTTTGTCAGAGACGTGCTGCCGGGAGAGGTTGTGACGATTTCACAGGATGGACAGATCTCTTCAGATACATCAAATTGTCTGCCCAAGGGCCAGGAGGCAAGATGTATTTTTGAGTATATTTATTTTGCCAGACCGGACAGCCGGTGTGACGGCATCAGTATTTACGAATCCCGCACAAGAGCCGGAGCCTTTCTGGCCCAGGATTCACCGGTGGAGGCAGATCTGGTAGTGGGAGTTCCGGAGTCGGGTAATCCCGCCGCCCAGGGGTATGCCATGGCATCGGGGATTCCATATGGCACGGCCTTTATCAAAAACGGTTATGTGGGAAGAACCTTTATTAAGCCAAAACAGAGCAGCCGTGAGTCTAGTGTGCGGATTAAACTAAATGTACTGAAAAAATCGGTGGAGGGCAAACGGATTATTATGATTGATGATTCTATTGTCAGGGGAACCACCTCCGGAAGAATTGTAAGTATGCTCCGGGAAGCCGGTGCCAAAGAGGTGCATGTCAGAATCAGTTCGCCGCCATTTTTGTGGCCCTGCTATTTTGGAACGGATATTCCGGCCAGAGAGCAGCTGATTGCCTATAATAAAACCATTGACGAAATCTGTCAGGAGCTTGGCGCGGATTCTCTTGGATATCTGAAGGTTGAGCGTTTAAGTGAGCTTGTTGACGGACTTCCTATCTGTAAGGGATGTTTTACCGGGGAATATCCTATGGAGCCCCCAAAAGAAGATATCCGCGGTGAGTATGAAAAATAGCGACAAACATATGAGGAGAGAACATTATGAGCAATGACAGATATACAAGCCCGTTGTCTGAGCGGTATGCCAGCAGAGAAATGCAGTATATTTTTTCACCGGAAATGAAATTTAAGACCTGGAGGAAGCTGTGGATCGCTCTGGCAGAAACGGAAAAAGAGCTGGGACTTGATATTACAGATGAGCAGATCGAAGAATTAAAAGCACATCAGGATGATATTAACTTTGAAGTGGCAAAAGAGCGTGAAAAAGTTGTCCGCCACGATGTTATGTCTCATGTGTACGCTTATGGCGTGCAGTGTCCAAAGGCCAAGGGAATTATTCATCTGGGTGCCACCTCCTGCTATGTGGGAGATAATACGGATATTATTCTGATGTCAGAGGCGTTGAAGCTGGTGCGGAAAAAACTGCTGAATGTAATTGGAGAGCTTGCGGCATTTGCTGATAAATATAAAGCCCAGCCTACCCTTGCATTTACGCATTTTCAGCCTGCACAGCCCACAACAGTTGGAAAACGGGCTTCCTTATGGCTCCAGGAGTTTCTCATGGATCTGGAAGATCTTGATTATGTCAGAGGCTCCCTAAAGCTGTTAGGCTCTAAGGGCACCACAGGTACCCAGGCAAGCTTTCTGGAACTGTTTGAGGGAGACCAGGAGACTATTGATAAAATTGATCCTATGATTGCGGAAAAAATGGGATTTAAAGACTGTTATCCGGTTTCCGGACAGACCTATTCCAGAAAAGTAGATACCCGTGTGATGAATGTAGTGGCCGGGATTGCAGCCAGCGCTCATAAAATGTCAAACGATATCCGTCTGCTGCAGCATTTAAAAGAAGTGGAGGAGCCATTTGAAAAGAATCAGATCGGTTCATCCGCTATGGCCTATAAACGGAATCCTATGCGCAGTGAGAGAATTGCTTCCCTGTCCAGATATGTGATGATTGATGCGTTAAATCCGGCAATCACATCTGCGACACAGTGGTTTGAGAGAACGCTGGATGATTCTGCCAATAAACGGCTCAGCATTGCAGAAGGTTTCCTTGCTATTGATGGAATTTTAGATCTGTGTCTGAATGTAGTGGATGGCCTGGTTGTTTATGATAAAGTAATTACAAAGCGTCTTATGAGCGAACTTCCGTTTATGGCAACAGAGAATATTATGATGGATGCAGTGAAAAAAGGCGGAGACCGCCAGGAACTCCATGAGAAAATCCGTCAGCTGTCTATGGAGGCAGGAGCCAATGTAAAACAGAATGGCCTTGACAACAATCTGCTGGAACTGATTGCCAATGATTCGGATTTCAATCTGTCCCTGGAAGAACTGAAAGCCGCTATGGAACCCTCAAGATATACGGGCCGTGCAGAAGTTCAGGTGGATGCGTTTATAAAAAATGTAGTGAATCCTGTTCTGGAAGCAAATCGGGAGCAGCTTGGAATGAAAGCTGAAATTAATGTATAAAATCCGGTATGTAAAATCGGGCACATAAAACCTGACACATAAAACCTCCTTTGTCTGTTTATACTAAAAATAACGGAGCTTACATAGGCTCAGAACTTATTTTTGTATATCAGATGAAGGAGATTTTTTATGTCAGTAAATTTGCAGATTATGGATGTATATGCCAGAGAAATTTTGGATTCCAGAGGAAATCCTACAGTAGAAGCAGAGGTGAAGGTCAGGGACGGAGAGCATATTGTTACCGGCAGAGCAGCTGTTCCCTCCGGGGCCAGCACCGGTTCTCATGAGGCCGCAGAACTCAGAGACGGCGAGGCAGACCGGTATCATGGAAAGGGTGTGCGCAGGGCGGTGACCCATGTCAATACAGAAATCAAAAAAGTACTTTTAGGGGAGAATGCCTGTAATCAGTTAAAGATTGACTATATTTTAAGAACTACGGATGGAACCGATAACAAAAACCGTCTGGGAGCCAATGCAATTCTGGCGGTTTCTATGGCCTGTGCAGACGTATCTGCGAAAGCGCTGAACCTGCCCTTGTTTCGTTATCTTGGGGGAGTATTCGGGGTTCGTATGCCGGTACCTATGATGAATATTTTAAACGGAGGCAGACATGCCGCCAATACAGTGGATTTCCAGGAATTTATGATTATGCCTGTTGGCGCTGTAGATGAGCACGGAACTTTTGTTTTCCGGGAGGGGCTGCGCTGGTGTGTGGAAGTTTATCAGGAACTGAAAAAAATTCTGGAACAGGAGGGGCTTTCCACTGCGGTGGGTGATGAAGGCGGTTTTGCCCCGGATATTAAAGATGCTGATGAGGTGTTTTCCTATCTTATGAGAGCGGTCAGAGCCGCCGGATATGAACCGGGAAGGGAGATTGCATTTGCCATGGATGCCGCGGCCAGTGAGCTGTATCATTCAGAATCCGGGATGTATCATTTTCCGGGGGAGAGCCAGTGTAAAGTAAAAGAGCTGCAAAAAGGAAAGGAAGAGCTTCCGGATACTGTATCAGGCTCTGTTATGAGAAGTACAGTGGAACTTATCGAATATTATGAAAAACTGGTGGATAAGTATCCGTTGATTTCTATTGAAGATGGTCTGGATGAAAATGACTGGGACGGCTGGCATGAGCTGACGGCCCGGCTGGGAGACAGAGTGCAGCTTGTGGGAGATGATCTGTTTGTAACGGACGTAAAAAGAGTGTTGTATGGAATCGAGAGGAAAGCGGCCAATGCAGTTCTTATTAAGGTAAACCAGATCGGTACGCTTTCGGAGGCTATGGAAACCATTGTCAGAGCAAAGCAGGCGGGATATCATGCAGTAGTTTCTCATCGCTCCGGAGAAACAGAGGATACGCTGATAGCAGATCTGGCAGTGGCGTTAAACTGTGGGCAGATTAAAACCGGAGCGCCCTGCCGGGGTGAGCGCACCGCCAAATATAATCAGCTGCTGAGAATTGAAGAAGAAGTTGGAAGTATTATGAAAGACTTTTAATTCGGCAGAATTTTTGTGAAAGATTGTTACAGTTATAATTGCAAAGACTTTTAGAGCAATAGGACTTGTATATTTTTCCCTTTTGTGTTAGACTATAACAGTTATATGTAGAAGATATCTACCGGAGGTAAAAATAATGGAAATCGCAAGAACGATTATTATGATTATATTTATTATTTTGAGTATCGCAATAACAGTTATCATTCTGATGCAGGAAGGAAAGTCCGGGGGACTTGGCGCCATTGCCGGAGCAGCAGATTCCTACTGGGGGAAAAACAAAGGACGTTCCATGGAAGGTGTTCTTGTGAAGCTTACCAGAGTGTTTGTAGTATTATTTCTTTTGATCGCTGCATTTTTATGTATCGCAAGATTTGCATAGAGAATAGATGAGACTGTCGTGGATGCGGCAGTCTTTTTTTGACAGGGGGAAATAAATGAATCAGGAGTTATTAAAAGAGAGAAAAAAGGTTATTTACGATTTTATCTGCGATGAATTGTATGTACCTATGAAAATAAAAGAGATGGCGGTACTGCTGAACATTCCAAAGAAACAGCGGTATGAGCTGCAGGAGGTACTAGATGCGCTGGAAGCGGAAGGTAAGATTGAAGTTTCGGTTAAGGGGAAATACAAGAAGGCTCAGAATGCACTGCTTACCGGAGTGTTTGAGTCCCACTCCAGAGGCTTTGGTTTTGTGACAGTGGAGGGGGAAGATGAGGATATCTTTATTCCGGAGAGCAAAGTCCACGGAGCGCTTTATCATGATACCGTGCAGGTGGCTCTGCGCCCCTCCAGGGGCAGACGCCGGGAAGGTGAGATTGTTCATATCATTTCCCATGGACTGACCAGTGTGGTAGGAACCTTTGAGAAATGTGGGAATTTTGGTTTTGTGCGCCCGGATAATCAAAAGATTGCCATGGATATTTTTGTACCGTTAGAAAGGTCTAAGGGAGCGGTAGATGGGCACAAAGTAATGGTTGAGTTTACTTCTTATGGAAAACCGGGTAAGAAACCCGAGGGAAAGATTGTGGAGATCCTTGGTCATAGAAATGATCCTGGGGTTGACATTTTATCTATTGTAAAAGAATTTGATCTGCCCATGGCGTTTTCAGATAAAATCTACCATCAGGTGGAAAACGTGGCCAAAGATGTGTCTGCGGCGGACCGAAGCGGAAGGGCTGATTTCAGAGATCTGCTTACGGTAACCATAGACGGTGAGGATGCCAAAGATCTGGATGATGCGGTAACCGTTTCCAAAGAAGATGGCTTCTATCAGCTGGGAGTTCATATCGCAGATGTGGCCAATTATGTTCAGGAGCACAGCGCTCTGGACGTGGAGGCATTAAAGCGGGGAACCAGTGTTTATCTGGTGGACCGTGTGATTCCCATGCTGCCTCATCAGCTCTCCAACGGGATTTGTTCCTTAAATCAGGGAGAGGACCGGCTGACTTTAAGCTGCATAATGAAAATTGATGCAAAGGGTACGGTGGTAGATTATAAACTTGCGGAAAGTGTTATCAATGTAGACCGCAGAATGAGCTATACAGTTGTAAATAAGATTGTTTCAGAGCATGACCCAGAGCTTTGCAGAGAATATGAAGATTTTGTTCCTATGTTTGAGCTGATGAAGGAGCTGGCGGATGTCCTTCGGGCAAAGCGTAAAGGGCGGGGCTCCATTGACTTTGATTTTCCTGAGTCCAAAGTGATATTGGATGAACAGGGCAGACCTGTAGAAATTAAGCCATATGAGAGAAATGCGGCCACTAAGATTATTGAGGATTTTATGTTAATCGCCAATGAAACGGTAGCTCAGGACTTTTTCTGGAGAGAGATTCCTTTTGTGTACCGGACCCATGAAAATCCCGATCCCGAGAAAATCCACCGGCTTAGCACATTTATTAATAATTTTGGATATCATATTCATACCGGGGGGGATGATGTTCATCCAAAAGAGCTGCAGAAACTTCTTACAAAGATTGAAGATACACCGGAGGAGGACCTGATTTCCAGACTGACACTGCGCTCCATGAAACGTGCGCAGTATTCAGTAGATTGTGTGGGACATTTTGGCCTGGCAGCCCAGTATTACTGTCACTTTACATCTCCCATCCGCAGGTATCCGGATCTTCAGATTCATCGGATTATTAAGGAGACACTCCGGGGAAGAATGAAAGAAAATCGGATGGAGCATTATCAGGCAGTGCTGCCGGAAGTAGCAAAGCAGTGCAGCAGTCTGGAACGGAGAGCCGACGAGGCGGAGCGGGAGACTATAAAACTGAAAAAGGTTCAGTATATGTCAGAACGCATCGGTGAGGAATTTGAAGGAGTAATCTCCGGGGTAACGGCATACGGGCTGTATGTAGAGCTTCCTAATACGGTAGAGGGAATGATTCATATTACTGCGCTGGAGGATGACTATTTTGAATTTCGGGAGGAGACCAGTGAAATGATAGGAGAGAATACCGGAATCTGTTATAAATTGGGCCAGCGGGTAAAAATCCGCGTAACGGGCACTGATGATCTGCTGCGTACTATAGATTTTGAGCTGGCGGATGAATAGAATAAATACAAAAGAAGCAAGACAGCTGTATTGTATGAACATTTTGTGGACAGCGCAGCAGCCTGGTTTTAAAAGAATCATCAAAATATGAAAATATAATAAAAACCATTGCAAAATTTTGTAAATCGTGTTAGTTTTGAATAGCCAAACAGAGGAATGTAAGGGAATTGATATGGGAAAAGACAGCGTAAAATTAATAGCAAATAATAAAAAAGCATATCATGATTATTTCATTGAAGAGACTTATGAAGCCGGCATCAGCCTTCACGGAACAGAAGTCAAATCTGTCAGGATGGGAAAGTGCAGTGTGAAAGAGTCTTTTATCCGAATTGAAAACGGTGAAGTAGTCGCATATGGGCTTCATATCAGTCCCTATGAAAAGGGAAATATTTTTAACCGGGATCCTCTTCGGCCCAAAAAACTGCTGCTGCACAAATCAGAGATTAACAAGATATCCGGGAAAATTTCCGAAAAGGGTTATACTCTGGTTCCTTTAAAAGTATATTTTAAAGGGAGTCTTATCAAAGTTGAGATCGGGCTGGCGAAAGGCAAGAAGCTGTATGACAAGAGACAGGATATTGCCAAAAAAGATCAGCGCCGGGAGGCAGAACGCAGTTTTAAAGTACAGAATTTATATTAAATTTTGTTTATCTTTCCGGGGGTGTACTGGTTTCGACGGGGTTTTAGAAGCTTTAGAAGCGAGCCGCAGGAGATGCGTCAAATCTCAAACCTAAATATAAACGCTAAAAACGAAAAATTAGCATTAGCTGCAGCTTAATTGCAGCTTGCCTGCCTTAGAGCACCCGCACTTTAAGAATCAGGTATCGACCATGTGGGAAACGACTTATGCAAAGCTTTGCGCATAAGGGCGTATTATGAAGCTACTGAAACCAAAAACCTGTTTCTGGGTGTTTGGCCAAGGGAATGTTAAAACAGAAACTACGCTCGTAGAAGGACAGTAGATAGAATTTCGGACAGGGGTTCGATTCCCCTCACCTCCATTGAAAACCCCTGATTTTTCGGGGGTTTCTGAAATTTTGGTATCATTGGGGTATCATATAGGGTACCGGACATATGCCCGCTGAAAATAATATCAGGAGGAAATCCTGCATATATGGCATCGCTGAATTTGGCGGTGTTTTTTATATATTAGGAGAGACTGAAATGCCAAAAGAGATGGATTTTTTTACTGGAACATATTGAACGGATTGAGAATGCATATGAAGATATTGACAGATTGATGAGTGAAAGAGGTGATTCCATATAATTATTATCGCATGTGTGGATGAAAATCTTGGTATGGCATTTCATAACCGCCGCCAGAGCCGCGATCGTGAAGTGACAAAGCGAATTCTTCAGATCTGTGGAAAGAAAAAGCTGTGGATGGAGCCGTACAGTGAAAAACTGTTTGCAGAGGAGCTGCCAGAGGTGTGGCAGAGCAGTGAAGGGTTTCTAAAGCAAGCAGGTGACGGAGAAGTTTGTTTTACGGAGAGAATTTCTCCCAATGAAGCAGTGGAAAAAATAGAGGAACTGATATTGTTTGAGTGGAACCGGACTTATCCTGCAGACCTGAGACTGAATCTGAATTTGTCTGAATGGAAGCTGGCAGAGCAGGAAGACTTTCCGGGTTTTTCCCATGAAAAGATTACACAAAAAAGATATATAAAAAAGAGGTAGGATATGAAAATACGCAGGATGAAATGGATGGGACTTGCAGCTGTAATTGTCAGTTTCGGGCTTTTGGCCGGCTGTGGTTCTTTGGAACATACAAAAAATGCCGCTAATACAGGCGGAAATAAGAACCAGTGGGAAGCATCCCAAGACATAGAGAAAGAAGCAGTTTCTTTATCTGAGATCCCGGAATATGACGGAGAACCTTATATTGAGATTAACAGCAATGAGCCGGATTTTACAGAGGATGAACTAACAACGCAATCTTTTGAAGACTACAGCGATCTGGATGAACTTGGAAGATGCGGTGAAGCAAATGCAAGTATCGGGAAAGATCTGATGCCAACTGAAAAACGGGGAAGTATCGGCCAGGTAAAGCCTTCTGGATGGCATACGGTGAAATATGATATTGTAGATGGCAAATATCTTTATAATCGGTGCCACCTTATCGGCTATCAGCTGACAGCGGAAAATGCCAATGAAGAAAATCTGATAACCGGTACCAGATATATGAATGTAGATGGAATGCTTCCTTTTGAAAATATGGTGGCAGACTATGTAAAGGAAACCGGGAATCACGTGATGTACCGTGTGACACCCATATATCAGGGGGATGATCTGGTTGCCAGCGGCGTACATATGGAAGCGATGTCTGTGGAAGATCAGGGAGAAGATATCAGTTTCAATGTATATGTGTATAATGTACAGCCGGGAATTACCATAGACTATTCTGATGGGGACAGCAGTGTAAGCAGTGAAAAAAATGAAAATCAGCAGTCCGGTCAGGATAAAAAGCAAATAGAAGAAAAAAAGGATACTTCCGGTCAGTCCCAGGAAAAGGTGGAAATCAGAGGAAATAAAAATTCCAAAATTTATCACTGTAAAGGCCAGGCAGCTTATGAAGAGATGGAAGACTCTAAAAATCTGGTGGTGTTTTCCTCGGAACAGGAGGCGAAAGACGCCGGATATCGAAAAGCAAAACGATAAAAAGTGCTGCCGGATAAAAGCTGTTATGATTTTCTGTTATTAGTGTGATAAGCAATAGGGATTTAAAGAAAAGATTTGTTTCTGATAAAATAATTAAAGTAAAAAGAAAAGTATATAGTACCAGTTGGTTTGTGGTATTTAAGCAGTTTATCGGGAATTGGTAAAATTATGAGGTGCAGAAAGTGACAATAAAAGAAATTTTAGATAGAAGCAGTAAAATAGATCAGTTTTGCCAAAAGTATTCCCTGGCAAACCAGGAAGTAAACATCTTTGGGACATTGAAGTATGAAGCGGAGAACATTGGGGAATTAATGGAAAATGTAATTTATGTTACAGATACTGAGAAACTTCCTAAAAAGCTGCAGGGAACAGGATATTATAACTTTTTAATATGTGTAAATGATCTAAGTAAAAACCTTGATCTTTCTAATATGATCAAATCCAGGTGCAATATATTATTTACACTGCAGAAAAAGGATGAAGCTTTGTCTAAAGTAGAACATATATTATTTGATGAGCGCAGAATAGAGTCTGCTATGAGACGTATTACAGAAGCTTTGTTTGCATCCGGGCTGAAAAAAATGATAGAGGTTGGAGCTGAGCAGATTAAATGTCCTTTGATGCTGGTAAAAAGCTCTGGTGAAATTATTGAAAAAAATATTGGGATCGTACCAGAGAATATATGCGGGCAATTTAAGCGCTTTTGGACAGAGAATACGGCAGATGGATTAATATCTCTGGCAGATAATTGTGAAGAAGATACCGAATATTTATCTTCGAAAAGAATTCCGGGAGCTCGTGTTTTTCAATTATTTGATGGAAATATAATGGTGATTGTACTTCCAATTCGGATCAGTAAAATTGAGGTTGGAAAGCTTTTTGGTTTTTTTGAACCTGGAGAATTTCCAGGTTTAGAATGTGAACTTTTGTATAGACTGTCTTTGGTGATTGGGGATGAATTGCAAAGACATAACAATTATCATATCGGAAGGCGGCAGAGATATATAAATTTTATGTGGATGATTTTGGAGGGAAAATATCCAAATATGCAGGCTATTCAAAGTTCTATGGATGAGCTGGGAATTTCCTTTAAAGGAAAATGCAGAATCTGTGTGCTTCATATTGTTAATGACAATGATGAATTAATTTATATCAATGATATGCTGGATATTATAAGTTCACAGGTTGCTGCCAGAATGCCTCATGTATTATGGATTATACATAATAATGAACTGGTACTGTTATTTAATATTGAAAAGAATGCAGATATTTCCGATGCAGATTATAATTTTTTATATAAATTGACAAAGGATAATAATATTTCAGCAGGTATGAGTTACGAGTTTTATTCCCTGGCAGGAGCAGGACAATTATACTGGCAGGCAAAGCAGGCCGCAGAGTTTGGACATGAACTTTTAGGAAAGCGATTGACTAAGTTTGAAGAAGTATCTCATTTTTCAATGTTTCAGCTGATTCAAAAAAACATGGATCCCATGGTGTATGTTGATCCAGGGCTGATGCAGCTGTTGAATGAAGGGAAGGAAAATGTGCATGAATCTTTTAATACTCTGTATTGGTATTTGAAGTATGGAGGAAACACAAATGAAGTTGCAGCTAAAACTCATATGCACCGCAATACGGTACTCTATCGTGTAGATAAACTTCATCAAAGAATGAATTTTGATTTGAATAATGGAATTTCTGTAATGAAATTAATGTTATCATTTGAGATTTTAAAATATTTAAAATTGTTTCAGCCTGATGAATAATCAGAAAAAATAAAAAATGCCCCGGCAGCAGGAAACAGTGAATACTGTAAGAAATGCTGTCGGGGCTTTTTTTGTTTTGCGAGACTTGAATTGTATTTGTATGAAATGAACGGCAGACATTGTTTTTCTGCACAAAAATAAGCGGTAATGCCTTGAGTTTTTAAGATGTAGTTACATTGTTGTAACTAATGTTCAATGTTATATTTTGAATAACAAAAACAAAAATGTAAATTTATACATTGAAAAAATGAAAGGAAAGGGTAAGTGATATGACAATCCAGGAAGAAGTATGCCAGGCGCTGGCAAAAAAATGCGCGGAAATTTTTAATGTGAATGAAGCGGATTTGGGGCCGGAAACCAGATTTGTGGAGGACTTGGGAGCAAAATCAACAAACTACGTGCAGCTGAGCGCGATGCTGGAAGACATGTACGACCTGGAAGTTCCATATATGGAATTTCACAGAAAGAAAACTTTTGCAGAAGCAGGAGAATATATTAACAGTTTATTTGATTAGGATACCGAAGAGGAGAAAACAGCAATGAAGAAAGACTATAAGGTATTCGTAATCAATCCGGGTTCCACATCAACAAAAGTTGCGATGTTTGAGAATGAGAAGAAAATTTTTCAGACGAATGTAGACCATCCTGTCAGTGAATTGGATAAATGCCAGGAAATACCTGATCAGCTGCCCCTTCGGCTGGGGACGATAAAAAACGCGTTGACGGATGCCGGCGTAAGCCTGGATGGAATTGACGCCATTGCAACGCGTTCCGGCAGTCTTGCGGGCCTGGAGGGCGGCGTATATTCTGTTAATGAGAAGCTGTTGGAGGACAGTTTTACAAATAAATATGTAAAACATCCGAATTCACTGGGACCTACGATTGCGAAAAAACTGCAGGAAGAATACGGAGGAGAAATATTCTGCGTAAATCCTCCGGATGTAGATGAATTATGTGATTACGAAAGGGTCTGCGGTTTTCATGAATTTGCCCGTGTCAGCAGAGGGCACCCGTTGAATCATAAAGAAAACTGTATTCGGTATGCACAGACACAGGGAAAAACCTATGAGGAAATGAATTTGATTGTGTGCCATCTTGGCGGTGGGGTTACTGTAGGGGCACACCAAAAGGGGAAGATGTTCTGCGTAAACGATGGCATTAACGGCGACGGTCCGATGGCGCCTACCAGAGCAGGATGGCTTCCGGCGACATCATTGGTTAAAATGTGTTTTTCGGGAGATTATGCAGAGAAGGAAATTATGGACCGCATTACAAAGAAAGGAGGATTAATAGACCATTTAGGAACGGCGGATGCTAGAGAAATTGTCTCCAGAATAAAAGAGGGAGACAAGTATGCGGAGTTAATTTATAATGCATTTATCTGGCAGATTGCCAAAGCAGTTGGCGGCTGTGCGGCTGCAATGAAAGGAGAAGTTGACGCAATTATTTTGACGGGGGGTATTGCTTATGACACATATCTGACAGGTCATTTAAAAGAATATATCAGCTGGATTGCTCCGGTTGAGGATTCCCCGGGAGAATTAGAAATGGAAGGTCTTGCGTCAGGAGCCATACGTGCTATGGAAGGAGTTGAGGAGATAAAGGTCTATACAGGTATTCCTGTATGGTCAGGATTTTCTTGTGCACCTGTGTTTCATGGAGATAAAAGTAGTGTAAGGTATTATTAATATAAAAGAATTGGGGGATAAAAATGAATACATCAAAAGGTTCTGTTAGTCTAAATTTTGGAATCCGTGGTTGGCTGGTTATTATATACTGTTTTTTATCTTTTGTAATCGGGGGAGCGTTTCTTGGAGTTTGGCAGATCACCATCACAGAAAATGCGCAGACATTGGGTTGGAATACAACAGCATTATTTTCTCTGACAAATGTGGCCGGTATTATCATGTGCTTATTTGAGATGTGGCTTAGCCGAATGCTTATAAAAGCAAAGGTGAATATTGCCAGAGTTGGTATTATTATGTTTGCCATTTATGTAATTGCCTGTCTGATTATGCGGCTGGCAATTACAGATGTCGTGATTTTTAACCTGATGTTCGTTATTTGTTATATTACGACAAACGGACAAAGTATGATGGTAAACGGTGTTCTGGTAGGAAACTGGTGGCCAAGACGCCGTGGAATGGTAATCGGCCTTACGACGGTGGGGGTACCTGTGGGAAGCGCCTTTGGAAATGGTTTCTACATGGCATTTGCCAAAATAGCAGGTCCGCAAAATGTATACTTTATTTATGCACTGGCAGGATTGGTCATTTGTGCGCTTGGCATATTCTTTATCCGTTCTTATCCGGAACAGGTAGGCGCGTATCCGGATAATGATAAGACACTGGACAGGGAGGCAATGAAAAAAGAGTTTGCCAAAATGCAGGAAATGCAGAAGAGGAATCCGTGGAATTTGAAAAGAATTTTAAGTACGCCGCAGGTATGGCTGATTGTTCTGCTGGGCTTTGTTACTTTTAATTCCAACGGAATCTTTATGATGCAGTCCATGAACCGACTGGTTGTATATGGACCGCTTGAAATGCCGGAAGCAATGGTACTGATGACAATCGCCAGCGTGGTGGCAATTTTCGGTTCTCCGTTGTGCGGAGTGATTGATTCTAAATTCGGCACTAAGGTATCGGCTGTCTTTATCTGTATTTTAGCGTTGGTATGTACTGTTTTGCAGCTTCCAGGAACCTATACTTCGATTATGATAGGTATGATTTTCTTTGGTATTGTAATGGGAGGCGCTTCCAATGTGGTGGTAAGTCTGGCTTCCGATGCATTTCCAAGAGATTCGTCAGGCAGGGCATTTTCCATTATTCAGCCGGTTATGCATTTGATTACAATGGGAGTGAATGAAATGTATCTGCTGATAGGCGGAAAAGTACATAATTATATGCCGGTATATGCGATATATATTGTTCTTTTGATTGTGACAATTATTATTTTTGGCGCTAAATATAATCCGCAGATTGTGAGGGATCTGGACGCAAAACTAAAAGCAGAATGTAAATAATCGGCGGCAGAATGGAAAGGAAAAAGGAAGATAAAAATGAAAAAAATTACGGCATTTTGCGCTGGACGCAGAAACGGAAACAGTGAAACCTTTACCAAGGCGGCGTTGATGGCCGCAGAGCAGGCGGGAGTGGAGGTAGAATTAATCCGTTTGAATGAATGTGATTTGAAACCATGTTTGGGATGCCCCACAGCACCTTGTCTGGTAAAAGGACCTGATTGCTGTCCCCATCATGACGACGGAGCCTGGCTGGTGGAAAAACTTCTGGACTGTGACGGATACCTGATGGCAGCGCCGGTATGGTGCCTATCACCGGCGGGAATTGTATCTGTGTTTCGGGATCGTGTCATTGGTCCGAAATTGGACCCGCAGGGATTTAAAATGTTTGGAAGAGTTCCGGAATGGGTAAAAGGAAGAGTAAAAGAACGTCCCGGCGCGCTGATTTCTGTAGGTGGCGCGGGAACTGAAAACTGGACGAGTCTGGGACTTCCAACATTATATACAACAACATTTACGCCTCAGACAAATGTGGTAGACCATATGAATGTAACGGAAGTTGCAGATATGGGAGCTGCGGTACTTCGTGATGATTTAATAGAGCGTGCCAAAAATCTGGGAGAGCATCTGGCATATGCAGTGCTCCATATGGACGAAGAACCTGCAAAATGGATGGGAGACGACACGCCCACAGCATGTCCGAACTGCCATCAGAATCTGTTAATTATGCATCCGGGCACTAATCAATGTGAGTGTGCGGTATGCGGGAAATTTGGCACGGTTTCCATGACTGATAATAAGCTGTCTTTTGTTTTTGAAGACACCGATATCAATGACAGACTGGCTCCGGCGGGAAAACTGACACATGGACAGGAGATTTTCCGGATAAAAAGGGAAATTTATGAGCCGAATAAAGAAAAAATTCCGGAAAAGTGGCAGCCATATAAAGATTATAATGCGTGTATAACAACGGCGCCGTCCAGACAGAAAGCATAAACATAATTTATCAGGGACCGCATTTGGCGGTCCCGTTTTTAATAGGAGGAATATTATGAATCAGAATTATCCAAATTTATTTCGCTCATTGACAATAAGAAATCATACATACAGAAATCGTATCCAGACAGCGCCTACGATGTTTGCCCAGGCATGTTTTATGCCGGATATAGCAGAAAATGTTATGCGCATGATAGAATGCCGCGCGGCTGGCGGAGCCGCGGCGGTCTGTGTTGGAGAAGTAGGGGTTAACAGCAAAGAGGGTTCCTGTTTTAATCTGGTGCCGGTAGATTATAAAGAACATAGCGGAAAATTTTTTGATGCTGCGGCACAGTATGCGCGGCGAATAAAAAAGCATGGCGCTTTGGCGTTTGCAGAATTCAGTCATGAGGGACAGGATGCGAATCAGTTGGCGTTTAATGCTATCTGGGGAGGAACAGACAATTCTTCCGGTCATGTGGCATACGGACCGGTAGATTTGGTGAGACCGGACGGCGGCGTGGTAAAAGCATTTGATGAAGAAAGCATGGAGGCTTTGTGCCGGGACATGGAACATTGCTGTTCTTTTATGAAAGCAGCCGGGTTTGACGGAGTTCTTTTGCACGGGGGACATGGATTTTTGATTCAGCAGTTTATATCCCCCCTTTTTAATAAGCGTGAAGATGAATATGGCGGCAGTATAGAAAACCGCGCCAAATTTCCAATCCGTATTTTTGAAGCTATGCGCAAAGGGCTTGGAGAAGATATGATTTTGGAACTCCGGCTTAGTGCGGAAGATAAGCTTCCGGGAGGAATGACAATAAAAGACGTTGTAGAATTTGCAAAACTGATTGACGGAAAAGTAGACGTATTCCAGGTATCTTGCGGAATCAAGCTGATGGGCAATCGAACCAATACATTTTCTGATATGTATGACATTCATGGCGTGAATGTAGAGTATGCCAGACAAATTAAGGCTGTCATGAAAAAGACAAAGGTTTCCGTTATTGGCGGATTAAACGACCCGCAGCAGTGTGAAGAAATCATTGCCGCCGGCGCGGCAGATTTAGTGGTTCTGGGGCGACAGGCGTTTGCGGATCCTGAATTTGCAAATAAGGCGGCTGCCGGAAAAGCGGATACGATCCGCAGATGTGTCAGATGTTTCCAGTGTTATCCGGGAGCCCCGGAACATGAAACGGATGTAGATATTTTCCATGATTTATCACCGGAAGAAGCGGCGAAAGCATCCTCTCCGGCGTCAATGGGAAAGTGTGCGATTAATCCGCACAGCAATCTGGCGTTATACGAAGATGAATATCCAGCGCCGGAGCGCTCCAGAAAAGTATTGATTATCGGCGGCGGGGCAGGCGGTATGCAGGCGGCGATAACCGCAAAGGCAAGAGGGCATAAGGTAATAATATTTGAGCGCAGCGACAGGCTTGGGGGTATTTTGAATTTTACGGATTATGACAGCTGCAAAGCAGACCTGCATAATTTTAAGGAGCTGTTAATCAAAGAGGCAGAAGAAGCGGCAGATGAGCTGTACCTGAATCAGGCGGTCACAAAGGAAGCTATTGACAATATAAGTCCCGATTATGTAATGATTGCAATCGGTTCCCATTGCTTTCCGCTGCAGATCGCAGGAAGTGAAAAAATGATGGATGTACTGGACGTATTTACAGAAAATCCTGTGATTGGTGAAAAAGTAGTCATTATAGGCGGCGGTAATTCCGGTTGCGAAACAGGAATTTTGCTGGCTGAAATGAAGAAAGATGTGACTGTATTGGAGATGGCGAATCGACTGTCTCCATCCTGTATGGGATGTTACCGGGCGGCAATGATTGATGAAATGGATAAGCGGGGAGTAAAGTATGCAACCGAAGTTCGATGTACGGAAATAACCGACGCAGGTGTAAAAGCAGTTGGCAGAGACAATCAGGAATTATTTTATCCGGCGGATACGGTAATAAATGCATGCGGAATGAGCGCAAATGCAACCGAAGATATTGAAAAAATGTGCGGGCAGATTCCGTATATGAAAATCGGGGACTGCGAGCATGTAGGAAAAGTCGGGGACGCAGTAAGCGCAGGGCATATAGCGGCATTAAAAATAGTATAACATGCTGTATGCGCAGGATTACAAGGAGAGGAGAAAATGGTATCAATTACGATTGACGGGCGCAGGCTGGAAGTAGAAGAGGGAAAACATATTTTGACCTGCGCTCTGGAAAATGGGATATATATACCGCATTTGTGTCACCATCCGGCGCTGCCGGAAAACGGCTCCTGCAGGATGTGCGTAGTGGAAGTAAAAGGGGAAGCGCAGCCTGTGGCAGCCTGTCTGCTTGAGGCAGAAGATGGGATGGAGATTATCACCAGAAGTGAAAGACTGACACATTTGCGGACGCTGGCGATGGAACTGCTTCTTTCCGGACATCCGGAAGATTGTTCCAGCTGTCCCAAATATGGAAACTGTGAATTGCAGACATTAATTTTATATATTGGCGCAAGTAACAGCCGGCTGCAGTCACGTTCCAGAGGTATGAAAATAAACGAAGAAAATCCGCTGCTGATTCATGACATGAATCGCTGCGTTTTATGCGGACGGTGTGTGAGAGCGTGTAATGATTTGCGGGGCGTGGGAGTATTGCAATATACAAAAAAGGAGCTGGAACTGTGTGTGGATACACTTCACGGCAAATTATTGAAAGAAGAAAACTGCCGTTTTTGTACAGCCTGCGCGCAGGTCTGTCCTACAGGGACGATACGGGACAAGGTACAGCTGATGAACACGGGCCTTAAAAAAGAAGACGCGTATGTACCATGCCGTTACACATGTCCGATACATACAGAAATTCCTAAATATATTCGTTTTGTAAAAGAAAAAAATTATGATGCGGCAGCAGCCGTAATCCGTGAAAAAGCGCCTTTCCCAAAAGTATTGGGATATATATGCAGTCATGTCTGCGAAAGTGAATGCAGACGGGGCGAGGTAAACGAGCCGGTTTCCATCCGCAATATAAAACGCTATGCGGCGGAAAAAGATACCGGAAAATACTGGAAAGGAAAGGGGAAACAGCTGCCGGATACCGGGAAAAGTATTTGCGTGGCAGGCGCCGGACCTGCAGGTCTTACGGCAGCTTATTATCTGCGCAAGCAGGGACATACGGTAAAAGTAGCAGAAGCACTTCCGGAAGCGGGAGGAATGATGCGTTATGGAATCCCGGAGTATCGGCTTCCACGAAATATAATAGCGGAAGAAATACAGGTTATTTTGAACCAGGGAGTAATCCTTGAAACAAACAGACGAATTGAGCAGCCTTTAACTTTGAAAAAAGAGTATGATGCGGTACTGCTGGCAGTAGGAACACATCAGGGAATAAGACTTCCGATAGAGGGAAGTAAACTGCCGGGCGTTCTGCTGAATATTGACTTTTTAAGAAAAGTTTCTATGGGTGAAAAGGCGGATATCGGCGAAAAAGTAATTGTTCTTGGCGGCGGGAATGTGGCTTTTGACTGTGCCAGAACAGCCAGATGTCTGGGAGCAACAGAAATATCTCTTGCCTGTCTGGAATCCCTGGACAATATGCCGGCCGATAAAGAAGAAATCCAGCAGGCAAAAGAAGAGGGAATAAACATATATCCGGCGCGGACTTTTGAAAAAATTACGGGAACAGAAAATGTAACCGGCGTGGATTTTATGAAAGTGAAAACTTTTACCTTTGATAAAGATCACAAAGCCGTAATTGAAAAAGAAGAGCATTCGGAACATCATATCGAGGCGGACACGGTTATCTTTGCCGTGGGACAGCGAAATGCAATGGAAGTTCCAGAAGATACAGAGGGCGTTTTTGCGGCGGGAGATGCAGTATACGGGACAAAATCTGTGGTACAGGCGATTGCCGCCGGCAGAAATGCAGCAGTGGAAATTGATAAATATCTTGGAGGAGACGGTGACATTTCGGAGCGCTTTGCACCGGAACAATCTCCAAACCCATGGATTGGGAAAATAGAGGACTTCCCTCAGATCCCCAGGGTAACATCCAAAATAATAGCCCCAAAACAGCGTGCAGATAATTTTGGACAGATAGATTATGGTATTTGCGACGGAGATATCTGCAGAGAAACGCAGCGGTGTCTTCAGTGTGATTTGCGGCTGCAGATAGAGGATGCGCAGTTATGGAATCAGTTTGCAGAAAGGCAGGGAGAGTAGGCGATGAAATTACCGAAAGACATTCAGAATATCCCGCCAAAGGAAATTATAAAAACGATTGAAGCAGCGAATCTGTGCGATTTTGGCGTATATCCGAAGCGGTTGAAAGATAAAATACTGGCTGCTGAAAAAAGGAAAAAAAGATGCAGCAGTCCACTGACAGTCATTACTGCTGTTCATAATAATGATTTTACAGATGCATATTTACGGCTGCTTTTGCAGAACACACAGGAAATTTTGGACGGGATGGCGATTTTGGCATGGGGAATCCAGGCGGAAGCAATGATTTTGCAATTACCTCAAAGATGGCGGCAGACGACGGCAGAAGTAAAAGCATGGGCAGAAAGCCGGGGGATTTGTGTACAGTATGGAATGACGGATATGCGGCAGTGCCGCGGGCAGATGGTGGTGCATATAGCGGCAGCCCTGGATATAGCACAGGTTTTTGCGGGAAATTATAAAGTAGGAACGTATCTGAGTCTTTGCAGAGACGGTATATGCGAAATTTCAGAAAAAGTACCCTATGGCACCACCGTGCGTCAAATCCTGAAAGATACGGAAAATATAGAGTTTTTCAGTATAGGACAGCGTATTTATAAACCGGAGGAAGCAGATATGGAGCTTACAGAAGAAGTACCTGTTGAAAACGGTGTCATTACCTGCTGGTCCAAAAACTGCTGTGTGATTCAGGAGGCGGAAAAAGTGCTGTTGAAGCTGCGGACGGAAAGCTGCGGGAAATGTACGTTTTGCAGAGAGGGTCTGATTCAGATACACAGTATTGTCAAAGGAATTTTACAGGGAAAAGGCGAGTTGGAAAAACTGGATATTATACGGGAAATTGCACAGGCAATGAGTTTTTCCAATCAGTGTTCCGTGGGTCAGTGCGGAGCAGAATTTGTGGTTGGAACAATGGAAAAATTTGCAGACGACTATGAATCGCATATTGTGAAGAAAAAGTGCCGTGCACAGAAGTGCAGCGCCTTTTTGCAGATTTATATTGACCCATATAAATGTACCGGATGTATGGAGTGTATGGATGTGTGCGAGGCAGACGCCATTGAGGGAAAGGCGGGATATATTCATATGATTGATGAGTTTGAATGTACAAAATGCGGAAACTGCATGGAAGCATGCGAGGAACAGGCTGTTAAAACCGTTGAGGGGAGACTGCCAAAACTGCCCGCCCGGCTTACAAAATGCGGCAGGTTAAAAAGGCATTAGACAGTCTCGCAGAGGGCATAGGCGATGGCATAATCTGTGTCGTAAGACAAAGAAATATGGATACGGTGAATCTGAAACTGATTTGCCAACTGGAGGGCGTTCCCGTGTAAAGTGACAGAGGGAATGCCCTTTTCATCTGTCAGAATTTCAATATCATTCATCTGGATGGAGTCCGGATGAATCTGCAGAGCTTTAAAAACCGCTTCTTTTCCTGCAAAGCGGGTGGCATACGCCCAATATGGAGCCGGCTGTCTTAAGATAAACTGACGCTCCTTTTGCGTAAAAACTTTCTGGAAAAATGGATCGTCGGGGTTATTTTCGTAAAGCGTTTGTATTCGTTTGATGTGCAAAATATCTGTACCTGTACCGTGTATCATAAATACCTCCCATCTTTGTGAGCAGAACCAAAAACATGTATTTATTGTAAAAGTAATTTGGAGAGCCGTCCAGTGCTTTTTTAAAAATCCGGGGCTAGAATTGTATTATGAAAAATTATCAGTCAGAACAGACGGGAGGAAAGACGAATGAATCTCATGGACAAAATATATAAAAAAGCAAAGGAAAAACCTCTGCGGGTAGCGTTTCCCGAAACGGAAGAAGAAAAAATTCTGCTGGCGGCAGCAGAATGCGAGCAGAAAGGTTATTGTATTCCGGTGCTGGTAGGAAAAAAAGAAGAAGTGCTGGAACATGCCGCAGGTTTCGGAATAAATATAAGCGATATGGAAATTGCAGACAGTTCGGATGAGGCATGGCTGGATGGCGTAATCGCAGAATATGTCAAAATAAACAGTATTTTCAGTGCAAAATCTATGAAACGAAAATCAAAAGACGCTATGAATGTGGCGTTGATGCTGCAGGCGCTTGGAATGGTAGACGTAACCTTTGCAGGAATGGCGCACACAACCGGCGATGTGGTTCTGGGCGCCCAGACCTTTATCGGTATGCAGGAGGGAATCACAACGCCGTCCAGTATCGGTATCGGAGACTTTCCGGATTATACCACGTCGGAGGGAAATCTGCTAATTTTTGGAGACAGCGCCGTGTGCCAGAATCCATCGTCAGAAGATCTGGCAAGCATTGCTATCTCAACCTGTGAGACGGCAAAAAATCTGCTTGGATGGGAACCGAGATGTGCGCTTCTTTCTTTTTCAACAGACGGAAGTGCACAGGGAGAACTGGTGGATAAAGTATTGGAAGCAAAAAGAATCGCCAATGAGCAGAGGCCGGATTTGAAAATTGACGGAGAGTTTCAGTTTGACGCCGCGGTTGTACCGGAAACTGCTGCAAAAAAAGTAAAGCGTGCAAGTGAAGTGGCAGGCAAAGCCAATATTGTTATCTGGCCGGACTTAAATGTCGGCAATATTGGCGTAAAGCTGATGCAGCAGTTTGGCAAGGCGGACGCATACGGCCCCTGTCTTCAGGGATTTAAAAAAATTGTATGCGACTGCTCCAGAAACGCCCCGGTATCAGAGATTGTAGGAAATGTAGCAATCTCTGTTGTGCGGGCGCAGGCGTATCTTTAAGCAACGGCGGAAGCGAATGCGATAGAATTCAGTTTTTCATCTGCTTTAGCGCCTCTGGAGGTCAGAATAACAGGAGCTTTGGCGCCGACTACAATTCCGGCCATAGATGCCCTGCAGGTTACTTCCAGGCATTTGCCCAGGATGTTGCCGGCATGAATATTAGGCTGAAGCAATACATCGAAGTCTCCGCAGTAAGGGGAATCAAAATGTTTCAACCGGGCGATTTCCTTACTGATGGCAATGTCGTAGGAAATGGGACCTGCTACATGGCAGCTGCCCAGCTCATTTTTTTCACACATCTCCTGAAGTGTACGCGCATGGACGGTTTCGATAATTTTAGCATCCACGGATTCCTTACAGCAGAGACATGCAACATTTGGAGATGTATAACCCAGCTTATGAAGCGCGTGAACGGCATTCAGGAGAATCTCCTTTTTCTGGTTTAAATCCGGATGCGCGCACATAGCGGCATCGGTATTAATAACTAATTTGTGATAACCGGGAATGGACTGCAGCGCTATGTGAGACATGATGCGTCCCGTTCCAAGCCCTGTCTGGCGATTTACAACAGGACGGAGAAAATCAGAAGTTTCCAGCATTCCTTTCATAAGCAAATCGGCGTCTTTACTATGAATGAGCTGTACAGCCAATTCGGCGTCGGTCATATGAGCGGAGGGTTCTTCTATTTGGAAATCTTTCGGGTCTGCCTGGAGCTCATTTAACAGAGCGGAGATTTTGCTTTTACTTCCGATAAGCAGAGGGCGGGCAATCTGTTTTTTTGCTGCTTTCAGCGCCGTTTCCAGAATATGCCTGTCAGCGGCAGAAACAATCGCAACCGTACGCTGCCGGCTGGCATTGGATGCAAGGTTCGTAAGTTCAGTAAAATTATGTAATTCCATATTCCAATTCCTTCTTTCATTTTTTGAGAACATTATAGAATCTGGAATGGTTTAGGGGAAATTAGTAATTACTATTGGACTGATTAGAAAAAGTTATTGGCAGAAAAGAGTTAAATTATGAAACAGATAAAAGAACTTTATGGAGAAATATTTAATATTCAACGATATTCCACACATGACGGACCAGGCATCCGGACAACGGTTTTTCTGAAAGGATGCCCTTTAAAATGTTTCTGGTGCCAGAATCCTGAATCTCAATCTATCCGTCCGGAACTGCTCTACAGCAAAAAGCTTTGTATCGGCTGTGGAAAATGTATTGATGCATGTCCGCAAAAAGCGCTTTCACGGGATAGAGTATACATTGAAATGAATCGGGAGCTTTGCAGCAGATGTGGGAATTGTGTCAGAAGCTGTCCGCAGAAAGCAAGAACATTGGCCGGCAGAAGTATTACGGTAGACGCGTTAATGAAAGAAGTATTAAAAGACGTATATACATACGAAAATTCCGGCGGCGGGGTTACGCTTTCCGGCGGAGATCCGGTTTTTCAGCATGAATTTGCCCTTGCCGTTTTAAAAAGAAGCCATGAGGAACTGCTTCATACCGCCATTGAAACGGCAGGATATGTCAGATGGGATGTGCTGCGGGGACTGGCAGAAGAATCCGATTATATTTTTTTTGATATGAAGTGTATGGATTCTCAAAAGCATAAGGCAGGAACCGGAGTCCCCAACGAGCTGATTCTTGAAAATGCCGCACGGATTGTAAAGATGGGAAAAGATATTCATTTCCGCATGCCGCTGATTCCGGGATTTAATGATGATGAAAAAAGTATAACCGCATTGAAGCAATATGTGGAGGATGTACTGGAACTGCCGGTAAAACAACATGTGGAGCTGTTGAAATACAATAAACTGGCAGAAGATAAATTCGGTCAGCTGGACAGGTTGGATGAGCAAAAATCTATGGAAACGCAGTCCGACGAGAAGTTTGAATATTTGAAATCTTTATTATACGACTAAAATGGGAGGAATTTATATGGGAACGAAAAATACTGAAAAACAACAGAATACAAAAACAAGGGGACAGATACTTTGGGAAAGACTCAGACCGCTGCGGGATACGGAACCGGTATCCTTTGAGCGCGCATGGCTGGTAACACAATCCTATAAGGAAACCGAGGGAATGCCTGTCTTTTTACGCCGCGCCGCCGCATATGAGAATGTCATGAAAAATATTCCGATTTACCTGGACGAGGGGCAGCTGCTGGCTGGTGATTTCGCGTCGCGCCCAATGTGCGCGGAGATTTTTCCGGAGATGACAGTGGCGTGGATCAAAGAGTATATGGAAAATGGAGATTATGACAATCAGCCGGATGAGGGATGGTATACCTTTGAACATAACCGAAAAGAACAGATTAATGAAATCTGTGATTATTGGACTAAAAATGCGGCAAGGGAAAGTTTTTACCGGTATTTGGGAGAGGAAGAAGTGCAGCGCCTCTATGAAGAAAACGAGGCGGGTGCATGGATATACGCAGCCTCCACTGAAGCGCAGACGGAAAAAGGCTGGAATATTCCGGATTACTCCAGAGTGTTGAAAAAAGGCCTGAAAGGATTGCTGGAAGAAGTGGAAAACACCCTGGCAGAGACGCCGATTGTATCGGATGAATCCCTGAAAGAACGGACATTTCTGGAAGCGTTAAAGAGCATGTTAAAATCTGCCGTGCATTATGCGCACCGGTATGCGGATTTGTGCCGGGAACTGGCAAAAGAAGCAAAAGGAGAGAGAAAGCAGGAATTGCTGCAGATGGCGGAAATCTGCGACTGGGTACCGGAAAATCCTGCAAGAACTTTTCAGGAAGCCGTACAGAGCATGTGGTTTTGCCATATCATGATTTATTGGGACAGCCGCACAATAGGACTTGGTTTTGGCCGTGTGGATCAGTATTTATATCCGTATTATAAAAAAGATATAGAAGAGGGCAGAATTGACAGGGAATATGCAACTCAGATTCTGGAATGCTTAAGAGTCAAACTTTCTTCTAAAAGAAATGTATTTAATGTGACGATTCGCGCCGCCCTGTCAAATGATTCTCATTTCCATAACTGTACAATAGGCGGACAGACGACAGATGGGCAGGACGCCGTAAATGAACTTTCATTCTTATGGCTGGATGCGGCAGAGCGGGTTCGAACGCCTCATCCTACAATCTCTGTAAGGTGGCATGAAAAAATAAATCAGAAGTTTGCCCTGCGGTGTCTGGAAATTGTAAAACTTGGAATGGGATTCCCGGCATTCTTTAATGATACGCCTACCATAGAATATTTGCTGGAACGAGGCGTAACGCTGAAAGAAGCCCGCGACTATGCGATTGGCGGATGCGTACTTCACAATGTGGTTGGGAAAACCCCCACTACCTGGCCAGATGTTATGAACTTTGCAAAGCTGTTTGAACTGGCTTTGAATGACGGTATGGATCCGCGGACGGGCAAACAGTTCGGGCTGCATACCGGGAAATTTACAGACTTTGAAACCTATGAAGATGTGGTAGAGGCGTATAAGAAACAGATTCTGTTTTTTATGGAAAAGACCACAGAATACTTAAATAAAGTCAGCATTTATCGCGGCGAGATGTTTCCGGAAACATTTGTTTCCCTGTTTTTCGATGATTGTATTAAAAAGAAAAAAAGTATTAACCAGGGCGGCGCAAAATATCTCATTAACTGCTATTACGTAATCCCCGTGGGTGTGGTAGATGTGGCGAATTCGCTGATTGTTCTGAAAAACAAAGTATTTGGCGGCGACAAATCCATTGGTAAACAGGAATTGATGGATGCGCTGGCAGCAAACTTCGAGGGATATGACGATTTGTGGATGAAAGTAGATGAATGCCCGGATTTTGGCAATGATGTTCCGGAAGTGGATGAAATTGCAGCGGAACTGTATGAATGGATGTGCGACGAGATTCCCAAGTTTAAAGGCGGGTACGGCGTACAGTATGAAGTGGCGCCTCACAGTATTGCGTTCCATGCAAACATGGGACTGAAAGTAGGAGCGCTCCCCAGCGGCAGAAAAGCTGCGTTATCCCTTGCAGACGGGGCGGTATCACCGAATCAGGGAAGCGATGTTAATGGTCCCAGCGCAGTGGTAAATTCTGCGGGGCGTATTGATCATACCAGAATTTTCGGAACCCTGTTTAATATGAAATTTATGCCGGCAGCCCTGGCGACGACAGAAGACAGAAAAAAACTGCTGGCTTTGATAAAGACATATTTCGGAACCTACGGCGGAAAACATATTCAGTTTAATGTTGTGGACAGAGACGTCCTGATTGACGCCAAGGCGCATCCGGAAAACCACAGAGATTTAATCGTCCGTATTGCAGGATACAGCGCGCTGTGGTGTGAATTAAATGAAAGTATTCAGGACGAGCTGATTGCAAGAACAGAAAACACATTATAACTTTTATAAATATTCGTAAGCAGGCAGCATATAAAAACGAAAAATATTGGAGGTAAAATGATGAAAATATTGGTAGCTTATTTTTCACAGTCAGGAAATACGAAATTAATTGCAGAGCATATTGCAGCCGGAATTTCAGAAGTGGCAGAATGCGATTTGATGGATATCCGGGATGTGGATGTGCGGATGATTCGAACCTATGATTTGATTGGAGTAGGGGGACCTGCCATTGGAGCGGAAGCGGATATTGTAAAACGCTTTGTCTACAGCATCCCGCTGACCGGAGGGCAGATGTGTTTCCTGTTTAACACGCACGGCTCTTTGCCGCGGCGTTATTTTCCGGAAGCAATACGCAGAATGAAAGACCGTGAATTTAATGTAATCGGCTGGCAGGGCTTTTATGCGTCTGTACATATTCAGTGTTTCCCAAGCCCTTATTATACAGATGGACATCCGGATGAACAGGATATTGCAGACGCCAGACAGTTTGGAAAAGATATGGCAGCGCGGGCAGAGAGAATTGCAAACGGAGAGACGGATTTAATTCCTGAGGTGCCGCCTCTTGAACCGCCAAAGCCATATAGTCTGCCCCATACGGGAAAGGATGATACCCAGGCAAGAGGAATCCACGGCGATCGGCGTTATGACCCGTCCAAATGCCTTTATCCAAAATGTCATTTATGCATGGACAACTGTCCGGAGGGCTTTATTGATTTTTCCAAAGAACCAAGGCAGTTTGGAAGCCATTGTGATATTTGCAAAACAAATGAATGCTGCTACTGCGAACTTATCTGTCCAACCGGAGCCATCTATATTACGGATGACGATATTGAATACGGCCTGAACTTTTTGAAAGAACATCATGATTTCTTTGAAGCGACGCTGAATCAGGAAGAGGCTGAGGGAAAATTCAGAAGACTGGTTCCGGTTGAAGAAGTTGGATGGGATACTCCATATAATGTGCGGCGTAAAAATGGTGAGAAAGCGAAAGTAAAACCGACTCGCATTAAAAAATCAAACAGGAGTATCAAACCGGCGGAACAATAAGAGGATGATAATGTAATGAGAATGGAGGAGCTTATGAACAACTATTTTAACAAATATGATCCATCGGATTCCCCGTCTGCATCCTATGACAGGATTCCGGTTTGTGAAAATATTCTCCGGGAAAAAGATGTTATGATTCCCATGAGAGACGGGATTTCCGTGTGCGGGGATATTTATCGCCCGGATATGAATGAACCGGTACCCGCATTGCTGTCGTTCGGTATTCATAACAAAGAACTGCTGGGACCGGATATGTTTCATAACGTGCCCACACAGCCGGCATGGTCAACATTGTGGATTGGAAACATTGAGGGAGGAGACACAACGTATTTTGTAACGCGGGGATATGCGCACGTTGTAGTGAATCCCCGCAATGTCGGGAAATCAGAAGACGGGCCCTTTGCAATGACAGACCAGTATGACACCATTGAATGGATTGCGAAGCAGCCATGGTGTGATGGAAATGTGGGAATGATAGGCATTTCAAATTTTGCCGCCAATCAGTTTATGGCTGCCGCGACGCAGCCGCCTCACCTGAAAGCAATTTTTCCGTTTGACCCGGCGGGCGCATATGGCGGGCCAATGTCTTTTCGCGATGTAAAGCCGGGCGGCGTTTTGCCGATGATGGATTATGTGATGGATTTGCTGGACGTAGGCCACAGTCAGCAGAAAAATCCGGGCGAACTGTCAGAACCAATGAAGCAGTGGTGGGAAGAGGCAATGGAAAACCCGGATTATCGGATGTATGGACATGTATATAATATTTTAACAATGAAAGGGCAGAAAAATCCGCATCTTTTCCAGAGCCTGATAAATCCCTATGACAATCCGGAATCTACAAAAGCAGGGGAAGAAAATTTTAAACGGATTCAGATCCCGGCATACACCGGTTCCGGCTGGTATGCCTATACCTATAAGGCGCACATTCAGGGTGCGCAGCACTGGTATCATGGAATTGATGTTCCGAAAAAACTGGTATTTACAGGACCGGCCCATATGGAAAGACCGTTCCACTCCCTGAGAGAAGAAATGCTGCGCTGGTACGATTACTGGCTGAAAGGGATTAAAACCGGCATTATGGAAGAGGCGGCTGTAAAATACTGGGTTATGGGAAGTAACCAGTGGCGTACTGGAGAAGACTGGCCGCTGCCTGAAACACAGTGGACAAAATATTATCTGGACAGCTGGGAACGTCTGCGGACAAAAGAATTTAATCCTTATGGCAGCGATGCGTATGAGCAGCCGGACGCCTTTTTGCAGATGCCTCCGACACAGACAAATGAAATCAGCAAGCTGCGTTATATGACAGAACCACTGGCGGAAGATACCCTTGTGGCAGGCCCGATTTCCCTGAATTTCTATGCGTCTATTGACCAGGAAGACACAAACTGGATTGTAATTTTGAAAGATGTCGGCCCGGATGAATCCGTACGAACCGGACGGGAGGGTGAAAAAGAGATTCCAAAAGATTTGCCGGAACGGGAAGTGACAAGAGGATGGTTAAAGGCGTCCCACAGAGCGATTGACGCCCAGCGTTCAAAAGCATGGGAGCCATGGCATCTGTATACAAGAGAGGCACAGCAGAAAATCGTGCCGGGAGAAATCAATGAATATAATGTAGAGATACTGGCAACGGCAAACTGTTTTAAAAAAGGACACAGGATATGCCTGGAAATTACCAGCATGGATATGGCAACAGGAACAGGCGGATTGTTTAACGCAGAATATATACCATATCATATATGCAGCAGCAAGACCACAGTTCACAAAATATACAGGAATGCGAAATACTCATCTCACTTACTTTTGCCAATCATTCCTTTAAATGAAGCTATAGAATAATCTAAGAGACCCAAAACAGGAAAGGGCAGTCAAAATACTGTCCTTTTCCTGCTCCATAGGAGGATAAGTATGAATGCAGAGAAAAAAATTACAATTATTGGAGCCGGTATGATAGGAGCGGGTTTAGCCGTCAACAGCGCGCTGCACGGATACAGAACCATACTATACGATGTGTGTGATCTTGAAATTGTAAAAAAGAGAATGGAAGACATTATGGATATCATGGTAAAATGTGGAGCGGCCGCAAAAGAGCAGGCGGCACAGGCAATGGAGCTTGTCTCTTATACGGGCGATATGAAAGAAGCTGTGGAGGGAGCCCTGCTTGTGGAAGAGTGCCTGCCGGAACGGCTGGAATTAAAACAGTCGGTTTATGGCAGAATCCAGGAAATCACAGGAGCAGGAACTTTAATTGCCAGCTCCACATCCGGACTGCTTCCGTCAAAATTGCAGGAGGGGGCTTTGTATCCGGAGGCAATTATGGCGGCGCATCCGTATAATCCGTCTTATTTGCTGCCTTTAATTGAACTTTGCGGCGGAAAGAAAACTTCGCGGAAAAATATCGAAAAGGCAAAAGAGATTTTCTGTGAGATTGGAAAAGTGCCGATTATCTGCCAAAAAGAAGTAGAGGGATTTCTGGTAAACAAGTTGTCCTGGGCATGTATGTCTGCAGCGCAGGAAGCGGTAAAAAACGGACTTTGCAGCGTGGAAGATATAGACAAGGCAATTATGTTTGGCCCCGGTATGCGTATGGCTGTTACAGGGCAGCTTCTAACCATCAGTCTTGGCTGCGAGGGAGGATTTTTGGCTTTGGCAGAGAAATACGGAAAAGAGCCCAGTGCGGAGGATAAACTCTATGCAGCCGGCGTAGAACAGGAAATTTTAAATCGTCTGCCGGAACAGGGAAATACGGTGGAAAGTGTCTGCGGGTTTCGGGACTATATGTTTGCGGAACTATTGAAATTACACGGACTGCTGTAAACGGAGGAACGGGAAGATGAAAAATAGAAACAGGTGGTTTTATGCAGTAATAGGTGTGATAGTATTATTGCTTGTAGGCGTTAATTATGCCTGGAGTGTATTGTCTGTTCCCATTGCGCAGGAATTTACAGAATGGACAAAAGCACAGTTGTCTATGACCTTTACAATTACAATGATGATGTTTTGCGCAGGGGGATTAATCGCCGGTTTTTTAAATAGAAAAATAAAAGGCAGATATTTACTTTGGATTTCAGCAATATTGTTGTTGTGCGGATTTCTTATTACTTCCAATATGCAGACGTTATCCATGCTATATTTGGGGTTTGGGATTTTAAGCGGACTTGCGGGCGGAGTAGCATACAATACCGTTATGAGTACAGTATCTGTATGGTTTCCTGATAAACAGGGAATGATTTCTGGTATTTTGTTAATGGGTTTTGGCCTGAGCAGTTTTATTATTGGAAAAATTTATACTGCCTTTACTTCGACAGAGACAGGTGCATGGAGGAATTCTTTTCGTATTCTTGCAATACTGATATTTGTGATTGTAATGATAGGAGGAATTTTTCTTGTGAAGCCAGGAAAAGATTTTGTTCCTCCGACACTCAGAGAAAATGGGGAAAAGGTGCGGGAACCGGCATCAGATGTAGCGACAGGCGTAATGATTAAAAAAAAGGCGTTTTGGATGTATTATATCTGGGCAATTATGGTAAGTGCGGCGGGTCTGGCTTTAATAGCACAGGCAAGCGGAATTGCACAGCAGGCTGGACCAAAGGTAAGCGCCGCGGTTATTGCAACAACTGTAGGATTAATTTCTGTTTTCAATGGTATAGGACGTGTGATTTTCGGAACTCTTTTTGACAAAGTGGGTTATAGAATGACAATGCTTCTGGATATGATAATATTTGTTTTAGCAGCATTGATTTTGCTGGCGGCATTGGCAAATGATAATTTTAAACTTATCATCATGGGATTTGTTGTAGGCGGACTGGCCTATGGGGCGGTGACTCCTGTAAATTCTGCTATTATCAGTGATTTTTTTGGGAGAACACATTATGCTGTGAATTTGCCGATGATTAATACAAATCTGTTATTTGCTTCTTTTGCGTCCGCGATTGCGGGAAAGCTTTATGATACCAGCGGTTCCTATTTTAGTACGATAATAATGATGATAAGTGTTGTAGTTGTTGGATTTGCAGCATTTTTAGGTATCAGACGACCAGCAGAGTCTTGAGCTGTTTGTTTAATTATCGGCTGTACTGCGTCTTCATCAAAACTTAATGGAAACAAATAGTGGTACACTTAAGGAACTGAAAATCAGCCCGTCGCACGGGCCGGGAAGCAATAATTCCCTTCCGATCTTTTTCTACACCTTTAGTATACCACTATTTAGAATATAGCCAGCATCCAGTTTTCATTTATTGTGATGAGATTTTCTCATGATTTCTGTTTCAGTTTTATGGCTCCAGGGTGAACCCGTCATAAGCTGCATAGATTTCTCCCTGGCATCCATTTTCCTTGAAATACTGCATAGTAGCTTGCAGATCATCATACTCGCCGTTTGCATGGCTGAGAATTACATTTTTTGCTGCCGAATCCGCAAAAATTTTTGCCATTTGTCCCTTTGTCATATGGTTTCCTGTCATTATGTTTTCCACCTGTTTCTCTGGCATTTGAGAGAAATAGCCGGTCAGAGTCATGGAATCCACCACCAGAATATCCGTATCTTTATAGAAAGAGGACAAATCATCCGTATATCCCAAATCCCCGGTTACCACAACTGACTGGTTTCCGGCGCTGAATCGGATGGAATAAGCCTGCATATTTCCATGGGTTACTTTGTGCATATCAATCTGGACACCGTCCAGCTCCATACTATAATCTGTATCAGTAACATCATAAATCTGAACATTTTCACTGATTCCTGCCTCGGATATTCCTGCCTCTTGCATTGACCCTACAGCAATCCTTCCGTCAATATCATCTTTATTTATCATATACACGCTGTCATACAGAAGCTGTGTCTGAGGACCGACAACTGTAATAGAAGTTCTGCCTTCCGGCGTGTGATACCATCCCGATAAAAGAAAATGATTAAAATCAGCGTTGTGATCTTCATGTTGATGTGTAAATAGCACATTATGAATCTGTTCCACCCCAAGTCCCAGTTCTGTTAGTGTCTGACAAGTTCCGTATCCGCAATCCACCAGAAAATACTTGTCTTGATACTGTACCAGCGTGGATGCATTCCCACGTTCCAAATCTGTTCCCGGTGATCCGGAGCCGATGGTTACCACTCGGAAGCCGTCTGGAATAACGGAAAAATCAACCGTCTTCTGTTTGGTTTCGATCTCATTCTCTTCTGTCGTGTTTCTTGTTTTTGATATCGACTCCGACAATGAACTACTTGTCTGTGCGTTTCCGTTGTTTTCCGTGTTTCCGCATCCTGCCAGAATTCCCATACAGAAGGTTAGGGTAAGAATTCCACAGAACAATATATATTTTTTTTTCATATCCATTCTCCTTATTCATTTTTTATCCGAATTACAATTCTGATATCTACGGTTTAGTTGCCTGTTCCTCCAAAGACAAATCGCGTGTTTCATATGTTCTTCGATAAAAGCGGGAACAATTTCAAAATTCATTGACAGAGGAAAAACAATAAAGCTACCTCCAGGTGCCAGCAGTTCCATAGTACGGTATACTTCCGCCTGAATTTCCTCCTTTGTTACCCTGGGATGGTCAAAAACGAACTGATTATCATATCCTCCTATAAAAGTCACTCTGTCCTGATACTTACAGGTTTGCATCATATGGAAGGAGCGTTTTCAGCTATGCTTTTCGTGCATTTTCATAGAGTGTTTGAAAAACAGGCAGCATAGATTCACAATAACCGCAGCTGTCTGTCGTGATTGCCAGCTTTCCGTCTGTAATGGTGCCGGCAACAACCACATCCTGTTTCATGGGTTCAAAAAAATAATTAATTTCCCATTCCGTTTCATTATAATGAAGAAGCATATCCAGTTGGAATTTATTGTCCAGATTAACGGTTTCTTTATATTCGTTTCCTTTTAACATCCTTTTTCCTTTCCTAAATAAGTGAACTGTTTCCGATACAGAAGCTCTTTTGCTGCACCGGAAACAGTTTTAATGATGATCTGAAAAATCAGTCCTGAACGAAGTCTGCGGCATTTTCACCTGCCATACGACCGGAATTTAATGCAAATCCCATTGTATTGCCGGGGAAGTAATAATAGTAAGTTCCGTTGTAGATTTCGCAGACATCAGTACCTGCCGCATACAATCCCGGAATTACCTGGTAATCATCGGTAATAACTTCATAATTATGATTTATTTTAATGCCGCCCAAGGAGCCATAGGCGTTACAACGAAATTCCAGGGCATAGAATTTTTTACCGGTAACAGGATGAAGATAGTTTCGGTTTTTCCCGAAATCGTCGTCATAGTTTTCGTCGCACATATCATTATAGCGTTCAACCGTATTAAGGAGATTGTCGGCATTAATGCCCATTTTTTCCGCTAAATCCTCCAGGGAATCTGCTACAAAGGCAAGATTCGGATACTGCTCCTGGGCTCTTTGCATGTTGTCGTCGAAATTTTCGGCAGGATTACCGTGGAATACTTCGCTTGGGAAATCCATGCCGTTTCTGCGGTAATATTTTACCATATCATCGCTCAGGATTTTGTACATTACCTTATCCTGCTGGTAATCAATAATGTTTTCGCAAATGGAGCCGTTTTGCAGAACGCTTTCATCACAGCACCGATAACCGGATTTATTGACTGCCAAAGGACCTGCCTGCATAAATAAAGTAGTCTGCGGCCATTCGCCGAGAGATGCTCCGGGGAGATTTGGAACGCCGATACGTTCCATTTCCATGCGGCCGTGACCAGCTCCCGCCTCCCATGCCATGCGGATGCCGTCTCCCATAATACCGGGAATCATAAAATCAAATAAATCTTTGTTCAGCGTATATCCGCAATGTTCCTGAATCATATCCGGATTTGTTCCAAAACCACCGGTGGCAATAATGACTGACTTGGCTGTTACTTCATATTCTTCCCCGTCTGTCCCGGAAGCATAAAAGCCGGTAACAGAATCGCCGCTTTTTATTAATTTTTTTGCCGGTGTATTAAAGTAAAATTTAACGCCGTTATCCACACAGTATTCGTGAATTACTTTATTCATAGCAGAAGCGGAGCGTGGTCCCGGTATTCCGCCGCCCTCCGGCATAACTACATGCCAGGTCTGCTCAGACTCCGGAAAATTTTTCATGACTGCGGCAAAACGGACGCCCATATCTTCGAGCCAGTTAATGGTATCGCCGGATTTCCAGATATAATCATGTACAAGCTGGGCGTCTGCCTGCCAGTGTACATAGTCCATAAACTGTCGGAACGCTTTTTCCTTTGTAAGATTTACCATGGATTTTTGCTGAATGCGGCTTTCTACGGCAAATGGCCCCATTCCCATGTTGGCGGCGCCGCCCGGACCGGCGGCCTTTTCAAATACAACTACGCTGCAGCCGGATTCAGCGGCTGCTGCAGCAGCACACAAACCGGCTGGTCCTGCAGCGATAATGCCGATGTCGGCAGAAATTTTTGTTCCCATAATAAAAAGTCTCCTTTCAAATGAAATATGCCATATCTCTATTTGTTGGTTTAATCATACTATCGGAAGGAAAAAGTGTCATTGGAACAGATTCAAAAAAACACTGCAAGAAAGGGGAAAACCTTGGTTTTGCGCACAAAAATATCTGTGGCCGCTTCAGAACCACAGATATTTTAAATATGGTTGGGAGAGTAATTTTTTTAAATGTCTGCCAGACGGTTTTTCATAATATGTTCCATCATTTCGGCATGTTTTCCTTCCAGTTTCCAGGTAAATATATAGATAATTGCGAGTGCCGCATAGAAAATCATAGGAATACCTGCAAAAGCAAAGTTTATGGCGCCGGCAACGTCTGTGCTCTGGACGGCAGCGCCGGATTGATAGCCGCCGGCATACATGGCTCCGCTTAATAACGCGGAACCGAGAGCACCGCCGATTTTTACTCCGATAGAAACAATGGCGCTTGTTACTCCCTCTGCCCGTACATTATTTTTATATTCGCCATAATCCACGCATTCGCCGGTCATTGCCATGATCTGTGTTGTAGTAAATGTAATACCTGCAACGGCAATGATTAAAACACAAGCACAAATTACTGTAAAGCTTTTCCCGCCGGAAAAGAACATGGTTCCGGCAGCGATAGCGCCCAGTACAGAGCCGATGATAAAAATTTTTCTGGAACCGATTCTGCGTACCAGAGGAGCGGCAATAAGAAAACCTGTGATATTTCCAATAACCATAAATATCATAAATTTAGAATAAAGTATCTGATTGCCAAGCACATTTGCGGCGTAATAAATGCCGCCGGTCTGAATGATGGTATTCGCTATATTGAGAATCAGGATATAGATTAATAAAATAAATGCATATTTATTTTTGCCAAGTGTAATAAACAAATCTTTTACTTTAACAGAGCGCCTTTCTCCCAGCATAATATCATTCAGGTCACCAACATTTTCCCGGCAGAGGGCATAGGTAATCAGACATGCCAGAAATGCTACGCAGGCATATATGGTAAAAATTTTTGCATAGCCTATTTTCATAGCCCAGATATTTGTCAGTGACATTAAAAGGCCGCAGAGAATAGCGGATATGCCGTCATTTAATACGCCCAGCTGTCCGCGTTCTTTTGGATTGTTAGTCATACGGGTCATTAAAACGGTCCGTGCAACGGAAATGATTGTTCCAAATACAGAAATACTTAATGCATAGAGAACAGCTAAAAGAACAACTTTTACTGCCATTCCTGCAGTTTCGGGGATGTAGAACACAGCCGCCAGAGTAACTGCATATGGAACGGATACCCAGAGAATCCAGGGTCTTGCTTTGCCTTTTTTTGATTTTGTATTATCAATGATAATACCAGCAAGGATGTCAGAAAAACCATCCAAAATTTTAACCAGCATCATAATCATGCCCACCAGCCCCACGGCAATTTTCAAATTTTCCGTGGCAAACGTCATTAAAAACATTGGAATTGTCATCATCCAGACGTTAGCCAGTCCGTCAAATGTGTAACCTACTTTCTGACTTAGTGGAAGCGGTCCCATTGAAGCAAGGGCTTTTCCGGCTTCTTCCTGTGTTATATTTTTCTTTACATTCATATGTAAATCCCCCTTTCACGTTGTGTCTGCAAAACAGAACTATCATATAGTGAGTATACTATTCGTGTTTATAATATTCCAATTAGCGTTGATTATAACATTGATGTTAAAAAATAATTATTTTATCTGTTTGTTATCAGACACAAAAATAGAGCGGTACAAAGGGAGATTTTGAGAGCTGGCAACATTGTTGGGCAGCGAATAGAATGCTACCATAAATGTACAAAGGACGGTTGAAATCGTTCCTAAATATTACCATCAAAAACAGGAGGAAATGTAATGGGACTGAAAGAGCAGAAATATGAAGGGATTCCGGTATATAATCCGGAATCAAATAATGAACGTTTTAAATTTAAAAAAGAAACGCTTGTAAATGGAGAAGAAGTTGACGTTTTGTATCGAAAAGGAAATCCGGGTTATACAATGGAAAAATTAATCGCGGCGCGTGAACGGGGTGAAATGACATTTTCTAATTTTTGCCCGAAGCTTGAACCGCATACTTTTGAAGCGGAGCCGGGAATATTATGTGAAAGGGACGTATGTATTGTACTTCGTGACGGAACCAAAATATATGCAGATATTTTCCGTCCAGGCAATACCACAGAAAAAGTGCCGGTCATTGTATCCTGGAGCCCGTTTGGAAAACGCCAGTCAGAGGGCATGGGTACATGGAAATTAATGGGAGTTCCGCCGCATACGGTATCCCAGTGGGCAAAGTTTGAATCTGCAGATCCCGGCTACTGGTGCCATCATGGATATGCGGTGGCAAATGTAGACCCGCGGGGCGTAGGAAACTCCGAGGGTGATGTAAGCACATTCGGATTACAGGACGGACAGGACGGATATGATTTTACAGAATGGGTAGCAGCGCAGGAATGGTGCAGCGGTAAAGTATCCTTTACAGGAAATTCCGGCGTGGCTATGGTTATCTGGAGAATTGCCGCGGAACAGCCGCCTCATCTGGCTTGTATTGCGCCGTGGGAGGGAACCGGAGATATGTATCGTGAATCCGTATGCGTGGGAGGCATTCCCGCCGCAAAATTTAATGAGGGTATTGTAGAGGGAATTGCCTGCAATAACTGGGCAGAAGACATGGGCAATATGTCTGTACTGCATCCGTTTATGGACGACTACTGGGAAAGCAAAATCCCAAGATGGGAAAATATCCGCGTTCCGGCATATGTAACCGCAGGATTATGTCATTTCCATCTTCATGGCTCCGTCGAGGGATTCCGCCGTATTCGCTCTACAAAAAAATGGCTGCGGATTCACCGGGAAATGGAGTGGCCGGATACATATCACTATGAAAATCTGGAAGATTTGCGCCGGTTTTATGACCGCTATCTCAAAGGTATTCACAATGGCTGGGAGTTTACGCCGAAGATTCGTACAGATATTATGGACGCATATGATTTTGATTTTGAAAGAAATCATGAAGAAAGAGAGTTCCCCATTGCCCGCACGGATTACCGGAAAATTTATCTGGATGCAAAAACAGGAACCGGCAGTTACGAGCCGTTTGAACAGGAAGCAGAAATCGCGTACGATCCGGAAAAAGATATTATATCTTTTGATTTCCAGGTGCCGGAAGATACGGTTATTATTGGTTACATGAAGCTGCACCTTGGTCTGGAAGTAAGAGGATATGACAATACGGATATGTTTATCTGGGTTAAGAAATACAGCATGGATGGAGAATATGTACCGGAATGGTGTACAGGTGAAAATTATCGCGGAGCCTGGGGATATTTCAGAGGCACGCACCGTGAGTTGGATCCGAAATGGAGCAGTGATTTCCAGCCGGTACAGGCACACCGCAGGGAAGAACCTATGGAAGAGGGAGAGGTTTACCCTGTAGACATCGAAATCTGGCCCCATTCCCGTATCTGGCACAAGGGAGAAAGAATTCGTATAGAAATTTCCGGTCATTTTGTTCAGTCAGAGTGGTATGAAGATGCGCGTCAGCATTATGATACGGATAATGGAAACGGAACTGCGGTAATTCATACCGGAGGAAAGCATAACGCATATTTGCAGATACCATTTATTCCGCCTAAATATCAGGTAGGAGATTATGTTGTAAGGTAAAATATAAATATACAAAAAACAGGTTATCCCGAATCTTGAAAAGATAAGGGATAACCTTATTTTTATGGACGTTCCATAATGCAGGCGGCGCCCATGCCTCCGCCTATGCACATGGTTATCAGTGCATATTTACCATGATTGTGATTCAAATAAGTCAGCGCTTTGGTCGTCAGGAAAATTCCGGTTGCTCCCATGGGATGTCCCAGCGCCATTGCACCGCCGTATGGATTTGCTTTTTCAAATGGAATTTCCAGCTCTTTCATACAGGGAAGCATTTGAGCGGCAAATGCTTCATTTAGTTCTACCGTATCCATATCATTTATTGTCAGTCCTGCTTTTTTTAATACTTTTGGAACCGCTTCGATTGGACCAAGTCCCATATAGGCAGGGTCAACGCCTGCAGTCGAAAATGCAACAAATTTTAATAACGGTTTCAGATGAAGCCGGGCAGCTTTTTGTGCCGACATTATGACAGCAAAGCCGGCACCGTCGCTGACCTGGGAAGATGTTGCCGCGGTAACCAATCCGTTTTCCAGAAAACAGGGAGTTAATGCCGCAAGTTTTTCCAGGGAAGTGTCCGGACGAATTCCGTCATCTTGCGTAATCGTTTTTCTTTCGCCGTCAAAAACCGTATCAATCGGTATGATATATTCATTTAAAAGTCCGGCTTTTTGCGCCGCATAGGCTTTTTCGTGGCTTGCAGCGGCAGCCATTTCCATCATCTCTCTGGTGACGCCCTTTTTTGATGCAACATTTTCCGCGGTTAATCCCATGGACATGTAAGCGCCTTTTTTGTGTTCTGCAAGCCATGGTTCAAACGTATTGGAATCCAATGCCATAGATACGGTGCTCATGCTTTCAATACCGCCGGCAATCATAATCGTTTCCTGACCGGACATAATGGCCTGGGCACACAGTGCGATTGCCTGAAGTCCGGAGGAACAGAAACGATTAATTGTCATTCCCGGAATGGAATCCGGCAGACCGGCGCGTTCAACAATCAGACGTGCAATATTATATCCCTGTGTTTCAAAAGGCATAGCGCATCCAACAATAACGTCGTCGATTTCAGACACATTCAGTTCCGGAATTTTTTGCAGTACGCCCTTTAATGTCTGTGCTCCAAAATCAATAGGATGAGTTTGGGCAAGACCACCCTTTTTTCCCCGGGTAACAGGACTTCTTCCAATGGCAACAATGACAGCCTCGTTTTGATTCATAGTGATTTCTCCATTCTGTTAAATATTTTTTATAAGGTAATGCTTTCATTATAAGTATAGCGCAGGCTGTTTTCCGGGAGAAATCACTCTTTCTACTCACAATTATTATTCTTAATAATCAATGCAGAGAGAAAGAATATTTAGGGGGTTTTTTGTCTGTTCATGCAGCACCAGGTTTTAGAACAGAGATTACAGTCTACATGCATAGACTCGGAAACTTCCAGCAGACTGCTGCGCGGCGGACAGGAACTGTCCTTATTCCAAATAGCGGCCATACAGAGTTCTGCGTCTGGATTTTTGATTTCACAGTACGAGAGCAGAGAATGGCTGTGATATTTTAAAAAGGAGTGCGGCATAACAGAAATGCCATATCCGGACTCTGCGTATACAAGCATGTCCTGGATAGTTTCCGCAAATATGAAATTTGTATATACATTCATTTGCCGGCAGAGATTGCTGATAAGATTCAGTCCTTTTGCGTTTTTTTCCAGGAGACAGATAGGCGCCTGCTCCGCCAGCAGCAAAAAGTTTTCCAGCGTACAGTCGTCCTTGAAAAGTCTGCTGGAGGCTGCCAGACTAAGGGTGTCGCAGGAAAGGATCCTGCAGTCCATATGGGTGCCAAGATATTTATCCGGAAGCAGAATAAAGCCAATATCAATAATATTGTTTTGCAGCGCGTTTTTTATCTCGTTAGAGGAAAAACGCTGGATATTTACATCAATAGCCGGATATTGCTCCCGAAGCTGATTCAGAATAAGACTCAATGTTTCCTGGGCAAAGGCTTCTTCATAGCCAATGCGCAGGGAGCCGTATGCGTTTCCATATTTGGCGGCACGCTTTACCGAATAGAGCAGGGAATCCGACTGGCGGATTAACTTGTTCGCTTCTTTCAGCATGATTTCACCTGCCGGCGTTAAAGAAACCGAACGGGTATTGCGGGTGAATAGAGGGTATCCAACCTCGGCTTCTAAATCTGCAATTTGTTTGCTTAATAAAGGCTGGGTTACATATAAAATTTCGGCAGCCTTGCGGAAATTCAGTTGTTCAGCTACTGCCACAAAATATTGAAGCTGGCGTAATTGCATTTCGTTCACATCCTTTATCATGGTATAAAAATACGGGGCTTCTTACTATTGATATTAGCATATTTCGCAGAATTTTCCCAGAACCCAAAAAACAGCCGCCGCGAAAAAACGGACAGCTGTTTTCTGATTGCATAGCCTGTTATATACAGGTAGAAAGTAGTAAAAAATAAAGAAAAATAAGTATTTATTTCATTTTAAGAATTACCAGCATAAGGGTATCTTCTGTTCCGTTATTTACAACGCTCTTTTGAACATTTGCGCCCACATGCACGCTGTCGCCTTTGGTAAGGAGGGTTTCCGTGCCGGTATCATCTTTAAAAAGTATCTGTCCCTCTGCTATATAATAGACAGACTCCAGAGGAACCGGACCATAGTTTGTGCCGCCTCCCGGCATAAAACGTGAAAGCCCCACCGTAATATTGCCTTCTGAAATATCAGCTGCATCATGGAGGCGGGTCAGAACACAGTCAAAATGTCCGGGAGCCTCGTAAGTATATCCTTCGTTTTTTTTCGTGATTTTAATATTTGCCATAATGAAGTTCCTTTCTGATAATTTTAGTTAAACGATTACGCTGGAACCGCCGTCGGTGTATATACACTGTCCGGTTACAAAATCGGATTCCTCCGATGCAAGGAAAATGACAGGCGTGATGTTATCGTCTGCTTCACCGAGACGTCCCATCGGAATGTTGGCAAGAAGACTGTCCTTAACGCCAGGATTCTGAGCGAATACATTTTCCATCGTTTTTGTCATTGTAATAGCGGGTCCGACAGCATTTACGGTAACGCCTTTTTTGGACCATTCCGCTGCCAAAGATGCAGTCAGCATAGAGACGGCAGCCTTGGTTACGCTGTAGCAGGTATTTCCCATACCCTGATTAACGGCGCGTACGGCGCGGATAGAAGAAACATTGATAATACGTCCCCAGCCACGTTCTATCATGCCCTGGGCAAATGTTCTGCAGGTAAGCATAACGCTGGTTATATTTGTATTCAGCATGCCGTTCCATACATTCAGCGGCATTTCGTTAATGGGAAATTTTTGGTTATATCCCTGAGAATTAACAAGAATATCTACCTGTCCCAGCATAGAAGCTGCTGTTGCATACAGTTCCTTTACTGCTTCTTCAGAAGTAACGTCTGCGCTGATACACATAACGTTTTTCCCTGTTTCTATTTTAATAGCCGCGGCAGCATTTTCCAGTGTTTCCAGATTTCGACCGGTAATGACTACTTCGGCGCCATAAAATGCGAGTCCCTTTGCAATGGCGCTTCCGATTCCGCCTCCGCCGCCCACGACAACCGCTTTTTTCCCTGTTAAATCAAATGCATTTTTCATGTTGTTTCATTCCTTTCTGAACGATAAATTTTTGTAAACGAGAAGAGATCGTATATTTAGCCGCTGTGCGGATCTTACACAAAACATTCTGTAATATGATTGCGGGGCCATTTTGAAATTAATTCATATCCGTCTTCTGTTACGACAAACATATCCTCATGACGCACCCCGAAATTGCCTTTTTCTGAGCCGGCATAAGTTTCAATCGCCATAACATGTCCGGGCTGGAATTCAATATCCGGCGCCTGAGAGATTTTTTGGACAGTTCTGGTTGCATGGGGCAGTTCATGAAGCCCAAGGCCAAGACCGTGCGCCATTGCCAGGGCGTCCACTTCATTCCAGGATTCCCGACCCCAGAAAGACGGTTCCGGGAACTGGTCTAACATCTGGTAAATGGTATTTCCTGGCTTTACAACCTTTAAGGCGTTATCCATCATTTCGATACACTGGTTAAAACATTCATCCTGCTCCGGAGTTGTTTTTCCGCAGCTGAATGTACGGTAATAACAGGATTTGTAACCGAGATAAGAAGCTCCGTCCACATCAATATAGATAAGGTCTCCGGGGCGTACCATGCGGTCTGTAAAAGTCCAGTTGTAAGGGTAAGTATGCGGTCCGGACATACATACTAAATCTTCGGTATGGTCGCATCCCTCTTCGTAAAGCGCATTAATTCCGACGCCGACAATATCGCATTCCCTTACGCCGGGTTTAATAAACTCCTGAATACGGGCAAAGGCTTTTTCCGCATTGGCGCAGGTGAGTTTCATAATGTTGATTTCATCTATATTTTTAATAGAACGCGCCTGCATAATCATTGGCCGTGCAAATACGCATTTTACCCCTTTGCGTGCAAAAGCGTCCGTAAAGTATGACATGCAGCTGGATTCAATACCGATGGTTTTTGCAGGGAGCCCCTCTTCGGCAAGAATTTTAAGTACTGTATCAACCCATGCCTCTACGACAGGGTCGTGGGAACCGGTACCCGGCATAGCTGTACCCCGGGACGGAAATACATTTCCTTTCATCCACGGCATACGTTTCCGTTCTTCTGCAGGCGTGCCGCCTCCAAAGAAATACGGGTCGCCGGTGCGGCTGATAAAAGCTCCCTGAAGTTCGATTGGCCTCATGGGAGTAGTGACATAGGCAGATGTGACATAACGGATACTGTCTGCATTAAAGGTTAAAAAACCGTCCATTTCAAAAGATTCCATTGCCTGATGTGTACGCATGACACGATAAGCACGCAGACGATCCATATCCAGACGCTGTTCATAATCGACATCATATTTTCCAAATGGCATGTTGTGATACCTCCTTTATAGTTTGGATGAATAATTGTTTTTGTTATCTTTATCTTAGAATGGAAGAGGGGAAGCGTCCAATCACTTGTAATTATTAGATTGATAAATAATAGAAATTGATATTGGAAAATAGGTGCTTTTATTTATCGGAACACAGTATTTCCTATAGAGTAAAAAAGAATCCTGCCACGGCAGGGACCTAAAGATTGGACGTACTGCCTCAGGCAGGGAGAGGATTTTGTAATAACAGGTTATGATTCTGCTGCGATGGCTTTTTTGATTGCCTGTATATAATCATTTCCGCATAAGAAATGTGTTCTGTTCATAATATAATTTTTTGCCAGCCGTATGACAATGCGTTCTGCCCGGGCCCGCTTGCTTTCATCTGTAATACTGGTGATATCCTTTACATTGGCAAGACCCACCATCCGGCGGATGGACTCTAAACCTGCCATGGCAGCAGTATCAGACAATACCGTTTTCAGGTAATAATCTTTAAATCCCGGAACTTTTGCCATAGTATCTGTTGTATTTTCATCCCAGCAGACAGAGAATTTAGAAATAAACAGATCTATAACATCGCTGATGCAGGAAAGACACCATCCGCAGAAGATATCTTTTTCTTCTGGAGACTCTATGACGGCATCGCCGTTGCACCAGGCAAAAAATAGGTTGGCAATGATATTTCCAACATCATATCCCATAGGTCCGTAACATGCGAATTCCGGATCGAATACAAAGGTATGCTCCTGATTAATAAAAATAGAGCCGGTGTGAAGATCACCGTGAATCAGACTTTGGGCATTATTCATAAATTCAAATTTGAGTTTTGCGGCTTCTAGCTGCAGGGCAGTATCCTGGTAAAGCTCCTTTTCCACAAAGTCTTTGTTGGGGGCAAATACATTATTTCTGTGGTTATAATCCATAAAAGGTTCTGAGAAAACCAGATCTTCAGAAATTTCGCACAGTTCCGGATTAATAAAAGAACGGACGGATTCTTTCTTTTCTTTATGTTCCATACAGACATCGGTTGTTTTTAGAAGACTGTAAACCATAAAGGTTGTGATCTGGTCTGCAAAAAGCGGAAAGATTTCATGGTTTAAAAGGGCAGTACGCATCATAGTATGGCCTACCATATCTTCTTCAATAATGGTTTTCATAATGCTGTCATATAAATAGACTTTGGGAACGCTTCCGGGAGAGCACTGATCCTGGATGCGGAGTATTTCACTTTCAATACGGCCTCTGTCAATAGAGGCGTGAAGACTTTTCGCAATCCGAAGTTCAGGTCCGGCTTGTTTTACAATAATGCTTCTGCCGGTGGACGGCTCTGTAACCCGAAACACATAGTTTAAATTTCCGTCCCCGATTTCTTTACTTTCCAACAGTGTATCTCCATTAAAATAGTGGATCTTTTCCTGCACATAGGCAGGAACATCTTCTGCTTTCATTAAAAAATAAGTATCATATGCCATAATAATTCTCCAATTTTGTAATTCTGTCGTTAACTGCAGCCGCTTGATGTTCTGCTGATTGAGAAAACTCCAGAATCCATCTGCTGCGCATCTGCCGTGCTTTCAGCACTAATTGATTCTGTCGTTAACTGCTCAGGAAAAATCAAATGCCTGCTTTGCAGCCGCTTGATTTTTTGCTGATTGAGAAAAGACGCCAGAATCCATCTGCTTTGCATCTGCCGTGCTTTCAGCACTAATTGATTCTGTCGTTAACTACTCAGGAAAAATCAAATGTCTGTTTCACAGCCGCTTGATTTTTTGCTGATTGAGAAAAGACGCCAGAATCCATCTGCGTTGCATCTGCCGTGCTTTCAGCACTCTTTGATTCTGTCGTTAACTGCTCAGGAAAAATCAAATGTCTGCTTCACAGCCGCTTGATTTTTTGCTGAGCAGTTACATTATAGCATAGTTGGAGGGGATATTGGTTCTGAAATTGACTTTTTTGGCGTCTCTGTGCTATCATGGTTCCGTTGTAAAGAGGTAATAAGGATTTGTATAAAATTTTGGAGGATACATATTATGATAGGTGTTATCGGCGCAATGCAGATAGAGATTGACGGTTTAAAGGAAAAGGTTGAGAATTCACAGACGGTGACCGTCAGCGGAATTGATTTTGTAACCGGAACGATTCACGGAACAGATGTAGTACTGGCAGTCTGCGGAATGGGAAAGGTGTTTGCTGCAGTCTGTGCCCAGACAATGATTTTGAAGTTTCAGGTAGATGCTCTGATTACCACAGGTGTGGCGGGAAATCTGTCAGAGAAACTGGGAATTAAAAGTGTGGCTGTTGCAAGCAGTGTTGTTCAGCATGATATGGATCTGACGCCGGTAGGCTATGCCCAGGGAGAGTTAGGGGGAATTAATCTGGTAAATATTCCCTGTGATAAAAAACTGGTATCTATTGTAGAACACTGCGTGAAAGCTATGGGCGTTAATTATCAGGTGGGAACCATTGCAACCGGTGACCAGTTTATTAATAAACTGGAACAGAAAAGATTTATCACAGGACATTTTCAGGCTATTGCGGCGGAGATGGAAGGCGGAAGTATCGGGCAGACCTGCTATATTAATCATGTACCGTTTGTTATTATCCGGGCAATTTCAGATGATGCAGACGGAAGCGCTCCGGAAGATTTTCCGGCCTTTGCCAACGAGGCGGCAGCTATTTCTATTGAAATTGTGCTGGATGTGTTAAAAGAATATGGAAAATAAGAAATACTTATATATAAAAGCTATCAGTTGATAGCTTTTATATATTTTACGGTTTCCTCTAAGTAACTTATAATAAAACAGATGAAGCGGCGGGGATATATCAGATGTGCAGCGCTTGGGAATAGAATATTGTCAGCTAAGCTGACCCGAATCGCGCACACAGTCTTGCGAGAGCAAGACTTGAATGTTCCTGCCGGTTTTATGGTACGAAAACAATTATAAGACCAAGAAGAAAGAGGAGGAAACTTACATGAAAAAATTGTTAGTATTAGGACTTTGCCTGACCCTGGCGGCAGGAGTTCTTACCGGATGCCAGAAAGAGCAAAAACCCTCTGCTCAGACCTCTGTGTCTCAGGCAGAAGTGTCATCTGAGCCGGAACAAAAGCAGGCGCAGGAAAATATTTTTGAAACCCAGCCGGATGGATTCCGCATTGTAACAATTGGTACAGGAAATCCCAAATTTGATACAAATGCCGGAGGAAATTCTACACTGGTTCAGTATAAGGATAAATATTTTCTGGTAGACTGCGGAGCAATGTCTGCTTATACACTGGCCAATGCCGGATTGCCTATTACAAGTATTGATAATATATTATTTACACATCAGCATAATGATCACAATGCAGATTTTTGGACCTATTTTGTAGGCGGCTGGGGAGATCCCAAAGGACGCCGGCAGCTGGATTTAATCGGACCGGGGGTACAGAATCTGTATGATATGACGGTTGATTTCTACCGGACAGATCTGGAATACCGCAGTAATGGAGTTGGATTTTCCAGTGATGGTGTGCTGACCAATGTGGAGATTCGTGATCTGACAAAAGAAAAGGATGAGTTTGAACTGGACGGTGTAAAAATTAAAGCAATGACGGTTCCTCATACCATTGAAGCTTATGCTTACCGCTTTGAAGCAGATGGACAGAGTATTGTTATTTCCGGAGATATGATGTATAAAAAAGAATTTGCGGAATTTGCAAAGGGTGCTGATATTGTAGTTATGGATGGTATGCTTACCAGTGATTTTTCAGATCTGCCCGAAGAAGCCAGAGAAGGGATGAAAGCAAGTCTTAAAAAATCCCATATTACCAGCGAAGAAATTGGAGAATTAATGGCACAAGCGCAGCCTGGCAAGCTGGTATTGTCTCACCTTGGAGGTGCCGTTGATATCGACGCTGTTTCCAAAGCATATAAGGAGCAGGGATATAAAGGCGAAACGATTCTGGCTCATGACGGAATGTCTGTGGAACCATAGAATGGCATTTGTATCTGAGTCCAAGTGAAATCATAATATTAAAAATGAACCGCTTCCCAAAAGTCAGATTGAGAAATCTGGCCATTGGGGGCGGTATTTTTATGGCTGTATATAGTTTTCTATACGATTGAGTTTTTCTATAGAGTATGATAGCCTGATATCAGATAAAAAATCGGGGGAATGTTATGAACTTAAATCAGATAGCATATTTTATGGAAACGGCAAAGCGCCTGAACTTTACAGAGGCGGCAAAAGCGTTGTATATTGCTCAGCCATCTTTAAGTAAACAGATCAGTCTTTTGGAAGAGGAAATCGGTGTCAGGCTGTTTGAACGAAACCGGCGGGAAGTAAGGCTGACGGCAGCTGGAGAGCTGATGTGGAAAGAATTTCAGGTGATTTTTCAGGATATTGAAACTGCCCTTGAGAATGTGCGCCGGGCCGGAGCGGGAACTGATACGATTCGGATTGGATTTTTTAACTCCTTTAATTTTGAGTTTGTGCGGGAAAAAATAGAACGGCAGGTACGGAGCTGTTTTCCGGAGAGCCAATGGGTTGTGGAAAATTATGATTTGAAACAGCTTTATGAATTTCTGGAGCAGGACAGGCTGGATATTGTAGTAACCTTTGCCTATGAACTTTCTCAGTACGGGGATGTCTGCTGGGGCGTCTTGGATGAATTTAAGAGATGCGTGATCTGCGCAAGACAGACTGATCTCGGAAAAAAGGGTACCTTTGATGCGGAGCTGCTTTCTGAAAGTGTGTGGGTGCATCTGGATGAAAAAATCGGACGGGGAATTTATCAGTATGAGAAAAATGCCATGAAAAAGCTTGGAATCAGAAACTGTGAAGAGCGTGGTTATCCAAACATATTCAGTGTGATCAATCAGGTAAAGATGGGACATGGTTTTGCTTTCCTGGACCCTTATCTGGCAGAACAGTATCCGAAGCTCTTAAAGGCAATTACACTTCCTGAGGAAGAACCGGTGAGAGTCGTAGCTGTGTGCAGACGGGAAAAATATGAAAAGTTTCGTCCTGTTTTGGAGCTGTGCAGCCGAATGTCGGAAGAAAAGGAATAAACTTATCGAAATTTTTCTCACTAACGGGTGTTGAAAGTAAACTATAATAGAAAAAGGATGTTTGAAAAATATGTTGTCAAATATTTCATTACAGCAGATTCGCTATTTTATTGCGGCAGCGGAGTTTAAAAGTATATCAAGGGCGTCAGAGTTTCTTCATACTTCTCACTGCTGGCAGGCGGCCTTGGCACAACGGTAAATATCGGCGTTTTGGATTCTCACAATCCCAATCTTATGGTGCTTCCGGCAACAGAATTTTTTCATAAGAAATATCCGGGTTATGATACTGTTGTGGCAAATGCCCACGGGTACGATATATCTAAAAGTCTTCTCCACCACAAGCTGGACGTTGTTTTTCGGATTCGATATGATATGTCAGAGTATCAGGGAGATATTTTGGTTCACGAGCCGGTGGCCAAGTCTCCGCTGGTGGTTTGTATGCATAAGAACAATCCACAGGAATATTAATGATGGAATATAGAAAGGACAATCAGAAACCGGAAGTGTTGAAATTTGCTGAGGCAGTACATGAGATGATTAGTCAAAAGACATGAGAAGCTGTTATAAAACTGTAAAGTGAGGGAAATGAAATGACTGACAAAGAAAGAGTACTTGCGTTTTTTCACCATGAAATGACAGATGAGCTTCCGCCAGATAAGGCGCTGCTGGTAGTAAGAGGCAATACGTTTCATGAAAGGCCGCCTTTTGTTCAGGATGGTATTGACTGGTTTGGAGTACCGTGGAAAAGAGAGGACAACATTAATGCCCTTGCTCCGGATTATCGCCCGGATGTTATTATGTTTCATGACGATTATGGAACGCAGACCAATATGTTTTTCTCGCCGGAGGTGTGGAGAGAATTTTTCAAGCCTCAGCTGAAAAAAGCAGTGGATAAAACTCATGAACTTGGAATGATTTTTGAACTTCACAGCTGCGGGTTTATGGAACAGATTGTGCCGGAGTTTGCAGAAATTGGTGTGGATTCCTGGCAGGGACAGGAGATTAATGATATTCCAACGTTAAAGGCAGTGACCGGAAATAAGCTTGCCTACCATACTACACCACAGTATCAGGATTTTGAAGGCGCGATCTGTCAGGAACTCTGACGGAAGACTTTATCAGAAGCAGAATCCAAAAAAATGTGGCTGTCAATGCCAAAGGGGGAAATTACATGCCTATGCCTCTGCCTGGGAATCAGTGGTGGAGAGATATTATGATTGATGAAATTGAAAAATGTGGTAAAGAGATATATAAATAGAGATATATAAACAGCCAAGCTCCCCGGGGCTGGATTTTCAAGATATGAGAATGCAGCATACAAAGGTTTCAGATTCCAAAGTTTAAAGAGATGCTTATCAGGCATTTCTGTGGATTCCTTATAAGTATTAGACATTACAATAATATAGATATAAAATACAGGCATTCCAGGCGGGTGCCTGTATTTTATATCAGAGAGGAGAACGCTGATAAAATGAAAACAGAAAATAAAGATGAATTTAAACAGATGAATGTATTTGGAACCGGTTCATTTAATAAAGACTATGCTCAGTATTTTATTGGAAATTCTTATCTGAATCCGCTGACAAATCCCCAGCAGTGCCCGGTGTTTCTGGCAAATGTTACGTTTGAACCGGGATGCCGCAACAACTGGCATATCCATCATGCAGAGAAAGGCGGCGGACAGCTTTTAATCTGTACGGCAGGAGAGGGCTGGTATCAGGAAGAGGGGAAAGCAGCTGTTAGTCTTACACCGGGATGTGTAATTACGATTCCGGCAGAGGTAAAGCATTGGCATGGTGCAAAGGCAGATTCCTGGTTCAGTCATATTGCTGTGGAAGTCCCGGGAGAGAATACCGGTAATGAATGGTGTGAACCTGTATCAGATTCTGAATATGAAGCCTTGAATCATGAAAGTATGAAAGGAGCAAAAAACAGTGAATATTGATTTTTATTACCATAACCCAACAAAAATATATTTTGGAAAAACGGCCCTTGACAATCTGGAAAAGGAGTTGTCAGAATACGGGAGAAATGTTCTGCTGATTTACGGAAAAAACTCTATAAAAAAATCAGGACTGTATAATAAGCTGACAGATATTCTGCAGGCGGCAGGCAAAAAGGTAGTAGAGCTGTCCGGTATAAAATCAAATCCTTCCTATGTACAGATGATGGAAGGGGTGCGGCTTGTGCGGGAACATAAGGTGGACCTGATTCTGGCTGCAGGAGGCGGGTCTGTCATTGACTGCGCAAAAGGAATTTCCGTTTCTGCATATTGCCAGGGAAATCCCTGGGAGCGTTACTGGATAAACTTTGAAGAAATAGATCACCCGGTTGTTCCTGTGGGCTGTGTGCTTACTATGGCCGGAACAGGCTCGGAAATGAACGGCGGGTCTGTCATTACCAATGAAGATGAGAAGATCAAAGCCGGCCGGGTTTATCCGTCCAATGTGTTTCCCAAGTTTTCTATTTTAAATCCGGAGTACACCTATACGGTTCCAAAATATCAGATGGCCAGCGGCGTTTTTGATACGATGTCTCATCTTATGGAACAATATTTTTCAGGAGAGGATGATAATACTACCGATTATCTTATTGAGGGGATATTAGAATCACTGATTCACAGTGCCAAGGCAGCCTTGTCTGACCCCTGTGATTATGAGGCCAGGAGCAATATTATGTGGTGCGCCGCAGTGGGGTTAAACACAATGACAGGGCTTTCAAAGGCACAGGACTGGGAAGTACATATGATAGAGCATCAGCTGGGGGCTTATACAGACTGTGCCCACGGAGCCGGACTGGCTGCGGTGTCAGTTCCGTACTATAAATATATATATACTTATGGACTGGATAAATTTGTACGTTTTGCAAAAAAAGTCTGGAAGGTAGATACGGCTTCCATGACAAAGGAGGAAGCAGCTTTAGAGGGAATTAAGAAACTTTCTGAGTTTATAAAACTCCTTGGGCTTCCCACAACATTGAGGGAGCTTAATGCCACGGAGGAAATGCTTCCGCTGATTGCAGAATCCACAGTGTTAGGCGGCGGATATAGGAAATTATCCGGAGAGGATATATTAAAAATTCTAAAAGAAGCTTATTAAGAAGTTTGCAGGAGAACCTTAAGCAGGGAACTGCTTACCGTATGATCTGAAATCTGATCTGAAATCCGTCAGCTTAAAATTGTGAAAATGATTGACAAATCTAAGATAATGTGTTAAATTTTATGTCAATAAACCGATGAAAAAGTGTAAGTACAGACTGACACTGGTTTCCAGAGAGCTGCAGAGGGTGGGAATGCAGCAGCAAAGACAGTTTGGAATGGACTTTGAGGGCGAGCTGAAATACAGTAGGTGAGACGGAGAACAGACTTCGTTAACAAAGAATGTATATGTTGGTATACGTTGAGCGGACTTTTTTAAGTCAAGGCCGGGTGGCACCGCAGGAGCAGATATTACACACTCTTGTCCCAGCAGTTAATGTTGAGACAGGAGTGTTTTTTTGTACTACAGGAAAGTTTTCTGAATTCTCCTATGGTAGAAACACACACTTTGTGTGACCATGCAAAAATATTCTTACTGCTTTACGGTATTGCGGCGTTGTGTAAAGTGTCCGGGCCCCTCAATAGCCAGAGGGAAGGATACCATGTTATGTGAAAGTGCGAAAGGAGAGCAGCTATGAGCGAAGTAAAGATCCCATACAAAATTTATCTAGAAGAAAGTGAAATGCCTACACAATGGTATAACGTCCGGGCGGATATGAAAAATAAGCCTGCACCGCTTTTGAATCCGGGAACATTAGAGCCTATGACTTTAGAGGAGTTATCCCAGGTGTTTTGTACAGAGCTGGCAAAACAGGAGTTAGATGATACCAATGCTTATATTGATATTCCGGAAGAGATTCAGAAGTTTTATAAAATGTACCGCCCGGCGCCTTTGGTAAGAGCGTATTGTCTGGAAGAAAAGCTTCAGACACCGGCAAAGATTTATTACAAGTTTGAAGGAAATAATACCAGCGGCAGTCATAAATTAAATTCTGCCATTGCTCAGGCATATTATGCGAAAAAGCAGGGATTAAAAGGCGTGACTACTGAGACCGGAGCCGGTCAGTGGGGAACTGCCCTGTCTATGGCCTGCGCATATCTTGACCTTGACTGTAAAGTATACATGGTAAAAGTCTCTTATGAACAAAAACCCTTCCGCCGGGAAGTTATGCGTACTTATGGTGCCAGTGTAACACCGTCTCCGTCGGAAACAACAGAGATCGGGAAAAAGATCCTTGCCGAGCATCCGGGTACCACAGGAAGTCTTGGCTGTGCGATTTCAGAAGCAGTAGAAGTTGCCGTAAATACAGAAGGATATCGTTATGTACTTGGAAGTGTGCTGTCTCAGGTACTGCTTCATCAGTCTATTATCGGTTTAGAGGCGAAAGCCGCTATGGACAAATATAACATTACGCCGGATATTATTATCGGCTGTGCCGGCGGCGGTTCTAATCTGGGAGGACTGATTTCCCCGTTTATGGGTGAAAAATTAAGAGGAGAAAAGGATTATCGTTTCATTGCAGTTGAGCCGGCCTCCTGCCCCAGTCTTACAAGAGGAAAATATGCATATGATTTCTGCGATACAGGAAAAGTCTGCCCCCTTGCAAAAATGTATACCCTTGGAAGCGGATTTATTCCATCTGCAAACCATGCCGGCGGCCTGCGCTATCATGGGATGAGTTCTACTCTGTCTCAGCTTTACGATGACGGACTGATGGAAGCTCGTTCTGTAGAGCAGACAGCAGTTTTTGAAGCGGCTCAGCAGTTTGCTAAAATCGAAGGAATCCTGCCTGCTCCGGAAAGTGCCCATGCAATCCGGGTAGCCATTGATGAGGCATTAAAATGTAAAGAAACAGGGGAAGAGAAAACCATTATGTTCGGATTAACAGGAACCGGCTACTTTGATATGGTAGCATATCAGAGATTTAATGACGGGGAAATGAGTGATTATATACCGTCAGATGAAGATTTGAAACCGGGGTTTGCTTCCCTGCCGGATGTTCATAAATAGGAGGTAAAAGTATGGAAACAATGAAAACAATTTTAAGCAGAAAATCAGTAAGAAGCTATAAAGACACAGCAGTTTCTTCTGAAGCACTGCAGACGATCTTAAAGGCGGCCAATGCATCACCGGTTGGAATGGCAAAGTACGAGACGGTTCATATGACCGTAATTCAGAATCCGGAACTGATTCAGGAAATTGACCGTGCGGGAGCAGAGTTTTTCGGAGATCTCTCAAAAACTCCATTGTATCATGCCCCTGTGTTGATTGTAGTATCTACAAAGAGGACCGGTGTGGCGGCTCAGGACAATGTGCCTTGTGCCAATGTTGCAATGATCGTGCATAACATGTGTCTGGCAGCTACAGATCTTGGACTTGGAAGCTGCGCCATTTATGGTGCGACAGCTGCATTAAGCCAGAAGGAAGAACTGGTGAAAAGGTTAAATCTTCCGGAAGGATTTGTGCCAACAGGTTCCGTTGTAATCGGAGAGACAGAAGAAGTATTCAAAGAGCGGGAAGTGCCTATGGACCGTATTGACACCAATTATATAAATAAATAACAGTCAGGAAATAAAATGGCCGGGAATTGACAAGCGCTGTAAAGAGACGTCAGTTTCCGGCTTTAAAATTCTGTTTATTTTTATCACATTGTGGGCACAATTTTGTGTTATAATCTGATCAGATTGTGAGGTGCTTAAAGTGGAAAAATTAAAAATTCTTGTGGTAGATGATGAGAGCAGAATGAGAAAGCTTGTGAAAGACTTTTTAGTAAAGAATGATTTTGAAGTCATAGAAGCAGAGAACGGAGAAGAAGCTCTGGATTGTTTTTATGAAGATAATAAAATATCTTTGATTATTCTGGATGTGATGATGCCGAAAATGAACGGCTGGGAAGTCTGCAGGGAAATCCGTCAGACGTCGAAGGTGCCTATTATTATGCTGACGGCAAAAGGAGATGAAAGTGACGAACTTCAGGGATTTGATCTTGGGGTTGACGAATATATTTCAAAGCCTTTCAGTCCCAAGATACTGGTGGCCAGAGTGGAGGCGATTTTGCGCAGGACAAGCGGCCGAAACCCCAATGAAGTCATTGAAACCGGCGGAATTGTAATTGATAAAGCGGCACATCGTGTAACTATTGACGGTAATGACATTGATTTGAGTTTTAAAGAGTTTGAGCTGCTTTCTTATTTTGTGGAAAATGCAGGTCTGGCTCTTTCCAGAGAAAAAATTCTAAACCATGTATGGAACTATGATTACTTTGGAGATGCAAGAACTATTGATACCCATGTGAAAAAACTGCGCAGTAAAATGGGCGGGAAAGGTGAATATATAAAAACAATCTGGGGCATGGGATATAAATTTGAGGTATAAGTGAATGAAACGTTCTTTGACAAGACAGATTATGGCAATCATTATCTGCCTGGTGGCCGGAGCCATTCTGGCCTGCTTTATAATTAACACCTCGTTTCTTGGAATGTTCTATACCTTTCAGAAGAAACATTTGTTAATGGAGAATTTTGAAAGTATCCAGACGGCCAGCAGTGACGGGATTTTGTATTCCAGCCAGTTTGATGCGTCTTTTGAGCAGATGTGTTCCAATCAGAATATGTCAGTTATTATTATGAGCTCTGACGGAACCCCTCTTCGGTCTTCCGTAAATGATATCCGGACCATTCAGCGCCAGTTTCTGAATATTTTGTTTGGAAGCTCCGGTGATACTGTCCTTGAACAGACCAGCAATTATAAACTAGAGCACATCAAAGATGCCAGTATGGACAATGCGGAATATCTGATTCTCTGGGGGACTTTAAATGACGGAAACCTGATTCTAATGCGGACTGCAATGGAGGGTATCCGTGAAAGTTCCAGCATTGCCAATCAGTTTCTTCTGTATGTGGGGATCTGTGCCATTGCCGGAAGCATTATTATCAGTATCATAGTTTCTCAGAAGATTACGAAGCCTGTGGTGCAGCTGTCTGAGATTTCCCAGCGGATGGTGGATCTGGATTTTAATGCAAAATATATTCGGGGCGGATGGAATAAGTACCGGGGAGCGGAGTGGTATAAAAAGCAGATGCAGCAAATGGAAAAGGGAAACGAGATTGATCAGCTGGGAATCCATATGAATCAGCTCTCTGAACGCTTGGAACAGACCATTTCAGAGCTGAAATCTGCCAATAATGAGCTGATGCAGGATATTGAAAAGAAAGAGCAGATTGATGAGATGCGAAAGGAGTTTCTTTCCAATGTTTCCCATGAGTTAAAGACTCCTCTGGCATTGATTCAGGGATATGCGGAAGGTCTGCAGGCATGTATCAATGATGATGAGGAGAGCAGAGAGTTTTACTGTGACGTTATTATTGATGAAGCAGATAAAATGAATAAGATGGTGAAAAAGCTGCTGACATTAAATCAGCTGGAGTTTGGAAACGATCAGGTTTCCATGGAACGGTTCAATATAACAGAGCTGATCTGCGGGATTGTAAATGCATCTTCCATTCTGCTGGAACAAAGTGAAATTACAGTTGAAATGGATCTGCCGGAGGAATACGTCTGGGCGGACGAGTTTAAAGTGGAAGAGGTTGTAACCAACTTTTTGAGCAATGCCATTCATCATGCGGATGGAGAAAAGAAAATCCGGATCTTTTATGAGAAAAAAGAGGACCGGCTGCGTATCAGTGTGTTTAACACCGGAAGCCAGATTCCAAATGAGGATCTGGATAATATCTGGGTGAAATTTTATAAAGTAGATAAAGCAAGAACAAGGGAATACGGAGGCAGCGGAATCGGACTGTCCATTGTAAAAGCTATTATGGATTCCTTCCATCAGAAATGCGGTGTGATTAACCATGAAGATGGCGTGGAATTCTGGCTGGAACTTGGCTTGTAAGGGGAGGAACAATGATTGCGATTATTGATTATGGAGCAGGGAATTTAAGAAGCGTGGAAAAGGCTCTTTATTATCTGGGTGAAGAGAGCCTGATTACGGGAGATGCACAAAAGATTCTTCAGGCAGATAAGGTGATCCTTCCGGGGGTGGGAGCATTTGGGGATGCAATGAGCTGCCTGCGGGAACGCAGGCTGGACCAGGTGATCTATGAGATTGTAAGGCGTAAGACGCCGCTGCTTGGCATCTGTCTGGGCCTGCAGCTTTTATTTGAAAGCAGCCAGGAAAGTCCCGGGGTATCCGGCCTTTCAGTTTTAAAAGGAAAGATTGTCAGAATACCTGATAAGGAAGGGCTAAAAATCCCCCATATTGGCTGGAATTCCCTGGAACTTCAAAATGACGGACGCCTGTATCAGGGGATGGAAGACAATCCTTATGTGTATTTTGTTCATTCCTATTATCTTCAGGCTGAGGATTCACAGATTGTAAAGGCGGTAACTGATTACAGCACCTGCATACATGCTTCTGTGGAGCAGGGGAACGTATTTGCCTGCCAGTTCCATCCGGAAAAAAGCGGTGCGGCAGGTCTGAGAATCTTAAAAAATTTTGCCGGACTGAAAGGAGGAGACTGCTGATGTTTACCAAGCGAATCATTCCGTGTCTGGATGTGAATAACGGACGGGTAGTAAAAGGTGTCAATTTTGTAAATCTTCAGGACGCAGGGGATCCGGTTGAGATCGCGGCAGCTTATGATAAAGCGGGGGCGGATGAACTTGTTTTTCTTGATATTACAGCTTCCTCGGAAGCCAGGGCCACTGTGGTTGATATGGTGCGCAAAGTAGCGGAAAAGGTTTTTATTCCTTTTACTGTGGGCGGAGGCATCCGGACAGTTGAGGATTTTAAAGTCCTTTTGCGGGAAGGAGCAGATAAGATATCCATCAATACCTCTGCCATTATGAATCCGGGGCTCATCAGCCAGGCTGCGGATAAGTTTGGCAGCCAGTGCGTAGTAGTGGCAATAGATGCAAGACGCCGAAAGGACGGTTCGGGCTGGAATATTTATAAAAACGGCGGCCGGGTTGATATGGGAATTGACGCGGTGGAGTGGGCCATGAAGGCTGACAGCTTAGGCGCCGGAGAGATTCTTTTGACAAGTATGGACTGTGACGGCACAAAAGCAGGGTATGATCTTTCACTTACTAAGCTCATTGCCGAAAATGTTTCTGTTCCGGTGATAGCTTCCGGCGGTGCCGGCATCAAAGAGCATTTTTATGATGCCTTGACGGAAGGAAAAGCAGATGCGGCTCTGGCGGCGTCACTGTTTCATTATAAGGAACTGGAAATTATGGATTTAAAGCATTATCTGGCTGACAGAGGTGTTTCTGTAAGAATATAATAATAGCTGCAGGAAACGGGAAGCTGTCCCGGTTTCCTTACAATTGCACAAGAAAAGGAGATGGGAGTATGCCGCCGATTACCAATGACTGGCAGCAGCCGTTAGCGGCTGAATTTCGTAAACCATATTATAAAGAACTGTATCAGAAAGTACTAGAGGAATATCAAACTAGAAAAATATTTCCGGCGCCGGATGATATTTTTAACGCGTTTCATCTGACACCTTTAAATGACGTAAAAGTTGTGATTCTTGGCCAGGACCCATATCACAATGACGGTCAGGCACACGGGCTGTGTTTTTCTGTAAAACCCAAGGTGGAGATTCCGCCGTCCCTGGAAAATATATATCAGGAACTGCAAAGTGACCTTGGATGTTACATACCTGACAATGGTTATCTGGTGAAATGGGCAAAGCAGGGGGTGCTGATGCTTAATACGGTCCTGACTGTGCGGGCTCACCAGGCCAATTCCCACCGGGGAATCGGATGGGAAAAGTTTACCGATGCAGTGATAGAGGCAGTAAACCAGCAGGATCGTCCCATTGTATTTCTGCTTTGGGGCAGACCGGCTCAGATGAAGAAAAGTATGCTCAATAATCCAAAGCATCTGATTTTAGAAGCACCCCATCCAAGTCCGCTGTCCGCTTACCGGGGCTTTTTTGGATGCCGGCATTTTAGCAGAACCAATGAATTTTTAAAAAGTCATGGAATTGAACCGGTAGACTGGCAGATTGAAAATGTAAAGGGAGGGGTTTGATAGAACCATGGGGTGTAAAAGAATAGGTTTTATATCATCTATTGACGACGGTATACCATCATGATATGATGTACAAATATAAAAACAATAAATGCAATGAGGCGCGGATATCATAAGTAAGCTCCGGAAATTTCGATACAGCGGAAGGGGCCAAAAGGGGTATCTGCCGAAGCATCTGCCGGGCTGTGTGGCGGCGGGTGCTGGGGCGTACTGAAATACGGTGCGGACTGTCACATAGTGTGGAGTGCTTTGCAGAAGAAAAAGAAAGTGAGAGACTTTTGCAAAAATGATTTGCGAAGGTCTCTTTTTTCGGGAAAACGAAGGAGAATGAGAGATGGATTTTGTAGGAACCTTGTGGGCTATTGTGCCTCCTCTGGTAGCCATTATTCTGGCTTTTATTACCAAGGAAGTGTACATTTCGCTGTTTACGGGCTGCCTTTTAGGCGGACTGTTTCTGGCGAAGTTTCATCCGTGGGAGACATTTACGACAATTGTAGATTCAACGGTGAACAATATTGATATGAACATTATTATATTTGATGTTCTGCTTGGCATGATTATTGTACTTTTAGCCAGGTCCGGAGCGTCTAAAGCATACGGTGCATGGGCCAGCAGACGAATTAAATCAAAGCGGGGCTCTATGATCGCCACGTCGGTGCTGGGAGTTCTGATTTTTGTGGATGATTATTTTAATTGTCTGACTGTGGGGAATGTTATGCGGCCGGTTACGGATAAACATAAAGTATCCCGGGCAAAACTGGCGTATTTGATTGATTCTACTGCGGCTCCGGTCTGTATTATTGCGCCTATATCCAGCTGGGCGGCAGCTGTATCCAGCTATGTGCCCCAGGAATATGATGTAAATGGCTTTCAGCTGTTTTTAAATGCAATTCCTTACAATTTATATGCAATTCTGACATTAGTAATGGTGTTCTTTACCAGCGCCATGCTGCTGGATTTCGGGAAAATGAAACAGCATGAAATCAATGCGGCAAATGGTGATTTATTTACCACCGGGGATGAGTTTAAAGAGATGTCGGAAAGTGAACTGCAGGGAAGTGATAAAGGACGGGTAACAGATCTTTTAGTACCGATTTTTGTATTAATCGGTACGGCAGTTTTCGGAATGATTTATACTGGTTATTTAAATGGGGGCGCTAATGTAGTGGATGCATTTGCCAACTGCAACGCATCTTTGTCTTTAGTATTTGCAACCTTTGTAACCCTTGTTGTAATGCTTTTTATGTATGTGCCCCGTAAAATTGTAAAGTTTCAGGACTTTATGGGCAGTCTCGTGGAAGGCTTTAAGCTTATGGTTCCGGCGCTGCTGGTACTGACACTTGCGTGGACGCTTAAGGGATTAGTAGATCAGCTGGATGTGGCAGCCTTTGTAACCGGAATCTTTGGACAGGGGGCTGCATTTAATGCCTTTATGCCCCTGGCAATGTTTGCCATCAGCATTTTCCTGGGATTTTCCACAGGTACAAGCTGGGGAACCATGGGTATTATGATTCCAATTGCAGTGCCTATGTGTTACAATGCTCCTACCACAATGGTTATTTGTGTGGCTGCTATTATGGCAGGCTGTGTGTGTGGAGATCATGTTTCACCAATTTCGGATACAACGATTATGTCATCCACTGGAGCGCAGAGTAATCACATTAACCATGTGCAGACGCAGATGCAGTATGCGGCCGTTGTTGTAGCTGTCTGTGTGGTGGGATATATTATTTCCGGACTGACACAGTCCTGGCTGATATCCCTGCCTGTTTCTATTGTGATACTGCTGGCAGTGCTGTTGTTTATTAATGCAAAAGAGAAGCGGAAAGGTGCAGTTGTCAATGAAGCTGATTAATGTACCATATCTGGACCAGACCTGCGAAGCGCCAACCGGATGCGAGAGCGTTACCGCAGTGATGCTGCTTCGGTATCTGGGGCGGCAGATATCTATTCAGGAGTTTGTGGATGAGTATCTGGAAAAGGAAGATTTCAAAGAAATAGACGGAGAAGTCTGGGGACCGGATCCTTATGAGAAATTTGCCGGAAATCCTTATGATTCCGATTCTATGGGCTGCTATGCTCCGGTGATCTGTAAGGCTCTTGAAAAAATAATCGGTGATGAATATCATGTGATTGACGAGACCGGAAGCAGTATTGAGAAACTAATGGAAACTTATATCAACCATGATATGCCTGTGGTTTTCTGGGCTACCATCAATTTACGGGATATGATAACCGGGCCGGACTGGCGGCTTTTTGGTTCCGGGAAAAAATTTACCTGGAGATCTAATGAACACTGTATGCTGCTTGTGGGATACGACGAAGAGCATTATATATTTAACGATCCCTGGGAAAATAACGGAGTAATACGCTATCCAAAAGAACTGGTAAAAGACCGCTATGAAAAGCAGTACAGCCAGGCAGTGGGACTTATAAAAAAATAAAACAGTGATTCAAGTCTCGCTCTCGCGAGACTTGGTGTTGATATAAAAAAGAACGGATGACAGCTTAAGTCAGATCATAGCTGACAGGCAGTCCGTTCTTTTTTATATTAAGAAAACCGGATCAGTTTTTTGGGAAAACAGACCTTTCAAAGACCTTTTAATAAGATGAATGTGTCTGCCAATTCCGGGGAAAATTAGGATTTTACAAAAAGGTTTTTTTCTGGTAAACTAGCAAAAGAGAAAAAACAGAGAACAAATGTTTGGATAAAATTTGATCAAAGGGGAAACAAATGGCAGTAAAGACAACATATGATGCCGGCAGTATTTCCGTGCTGGAAGGATTAGAAGCAGTGCGCAAGCGCCCGGGTATGTATATAGGAAGTGTGTCCAGAAAAGGTTTAAATCATTTGATTTATGAAATTGTAGATAATGCAGTGGACGAGCATCTTGCCGGGGCCTGTGACAGAATCCATGTAACACTTGAAAAAGACGGTTCCTGTACCGTGGAAGATAACGGCCGGGGAATTCCGGTAGGAATGCATGAGAAGGGGATGTCCGCAGCCCGTCTGGTATTTACCACACTTCATGCAGGAGGTAAATTTGATGATTCGGCTTATAAGACAAGCGGCGGACTGCATGGTGTGGGTTCTTCTGTTGTAAATGCATTATCTGTTTATATGGATGTGCAGATCAGCAGGGACGGAGCCGTACATCACGACCGTTATGAAAGAGGCATTCCGGTGGTTGCATTAGAAGACGGGCTTTTGCCGGTGCTTTCTAAAACCAGAAAGACCGGTACAAAAATTAATTTTCTTCCGGATCCGGAAATCTTTGAGCGGACAGATTTTAAAGGGGAGGAAGTAAAAAGCAGACTTCATGAGACAGCATATTTGAATCCTGATCTGACTATTATTTATGATGATCTGCGCCGGGAGACGCCGGAGCATGTGGAATATCATGAAGAAGAGGGGATTATCGGTTTTGTAAAGGATTTGAATAAAAAGTCTGAGGTGATACATGAGGTGGTTTATCTGAAGGGAGAGGCTGATGGGATTGCTGTGGAGGCTGCTTTTCAGTATACCAATGAGTTTCACGAAAATATTCTGGGGTTTTGTAATAATATTTACAATGCAGAGGGCGGAACTCACATTACAGGTTTTAAAACAACGGTTACAACAGTGATAAATCAGTATGCCAGAGAGCTTGGAATTTTAAAGGAAAAGGATTCTAACTTTACCGGGGCCGATGTGCGAAACGGGATGACGGCGGTTGTATCTGTAAAGCATCCGGCACCCAGGTTTGAAGGCCAGACGAAGACAAAGCTTGATAATCAGGATGCGGCCCGGGTAACCGGAAAGGTAACAAATGAAGAAATTCAGCTGTATTTTGATAAAAATCTGGAAGTTTTAAAATCGGTAATTGCCTGTGCGGAAAAAGCGGCAAAAATTCGGAAAACAGAGGAAAAGGCAAAAACAAATCTGCTGGTAAAACAGAAGTTCTCCTTTGATTCCAACGGCAAGCTGGCCAACTGTGAGAGCAGAGATGCGTCTGTCTGCGAAATATTTATTGTGGAGGGAGATTCTGCCGGAGGCTCAGCCAAGACAGCCAGAGACCGCAGCTTTCAGGCGATTCTTCCTATTCGGGGTAAGATTTTAAATGTAGAGAAAGCAAGTATTGACAAGGTGCTGGCCAATGCTGAGATAAAAACTATGATCAATGCTTTTGGATGCGGGTTTTCAGAAGGATATGGAAATGACTTTGATATTACGAAGCTCCGCTATGATAAGATTGTAATTATGGCCGATGCGGATGTGGATGGTGCTCATATTTCTACCTTACTTTTGACCTTGTTTTACCGTTTTATGCCGGAGCTTATTTTTGAAGGCCATGTATATGTGGCAATGCCGCCTCTGTATAAGGTGCTTCCCGCCAGAGGTGAGGAGGAATATCTGTATGATGATGCGGCTTTGGAGCGTTACCGGAAAAGCCATAAAGGTTCTTTTACACTGCAGCGCTACAAAGGATTAGGAGAGATGTCAGCTCAGCAGCTGTGGGAGACAACTTTAGATCCGGCTGCCAGGATGCTGAAACGAATAGAAATTGAAGATGCCCGTATGGCCTCAGATGTGACAGAAATGCTTATGGGAACCGATGTTCCTCCCAGAAAAGCGTTTATTTATGAACATGCCGGGGATGCAGAGCTTGATATTTAATAGACAGGAGATTGGAAAATGGAAACGCAGGAGCAGATTATCCGAACGGATTATGCGGAATTAATGCAGAAATCTTATATTGACTATGCCATGAGTGTAATTGTGGCCCGGGCGCTTCCGGATGTACGGGACGGATTAAAGCCGGTACAGCGCCGGACGCTGTACGATATGCATGAGCTGGGAATCCGGTATGACCGGCCGTATCGAAAATGCGCCAGAATCGTTGGCGATACTATGGGTAAATATCATCCTCACGGCGACAGCTCTATTTACGGGGCGCTGGTGGTGCTGGCCCAGGAGTTTAAAAACGGGATGGCGCTGGTGGACGGCCACGGTAATTTTGGTTCCATCGAAGGGGACGGAGCGGCGGCTATGCGTTATACAGAGGCGCGGCTGCAGAAAATTACGCAGGAAGCGTATCTGTCAGATTTAGATAAAGATGTGGTGGACTTTATTCCCAACTTTGACGCCACAGAGCAGGAGCCGGCAGTACTTCCGGTGAAGGTGCCCAATATTCTGATTAACGGAGCCGAAGGGATTGCCGTTGGTATGGCCACCAGTATTCCCCCTCACAATTTTGGTGAAGTAATTGACGGTGTCATTGCTTATATGAAAAATCCGGATATTACTACAGAAGAGATGCTTAAGATCATACAAGGACCGGACTTTCCCACAGGTGGAATTGTAGTAAATAAGGATGATCTTGCTGCGATTTACCAGTGCGGAAACGGAAAAATAAAAATCCGTGGGAAAGTAGAAATCGAGAAGATGAAAGGCGGAAAGGAACGTCTTGTAATTACTGAGATTCCGTATCCAATGGTGGGGGCTAATATCGGCAAATTCCTAAATGATGTCTATGGTCTTGTGGAAAGCAAAAAGACAACAGATATTGTGGATATTTCCAACCAGTCCTCTAAAGATGGAATCCGCATTGTGATTGAGCTGAAAAAAGGTGCGGATGCTCAGAATCTGTGCAATATGCTTTACAAAAAAACACGTCTGGAAGATACCTTTGGGGTGAATATGCTGGCCGTTGCCAAAGGAAGACCGGAGACTATGGGACTGGTGGAAATCATCCGCCACAATGTGAACTTTCAGTATGAGCTTGCCACAAGGAAATACAAAACACTGCTGGCAAAGGCGCTGGATAAAAAAGAAATCCAGGAAGGTCTGATAAAAGCCTGCGATGTGATTGATTTGATCATTGAAATTCTCCGGGGCAGCAAAAATATTAAACAGGCCAAAAACTGTCTGATTACCGGGGATACAGCCGGAATCAAATTTAAAACAAAGCTTTCAGAAAAAATGGCTTCCCAGCTTCGTTTTACAGAGCGTCAGGCTGCTGCTATTTTAGAAATGCGTTTGTATAAACTGATTGGCCTGGAAATAGAGGCTTTAATGAAAGAGCATGAAGAAACGCTGAAAAATATTGCGTTTTATGAGGATGTTCTGGGCAGCAGAGCCTCCATGGCAAGAGTAATTATCAAGGAATTAAAGGCTTTTAAGAAAGAGTATGCCATGCCTCGAAAGACTGTTATTGAAAATGCCAAAGAGGCAGTATACGAAGAAAAGAAAGTGGAAGAGATGCCGGTAGTATTTCTTATGGACCGGTTTGGATATGCAAAAACCATTGATGTGTCTGTTTATGAGCGGAACAAAGAGGCTGCGGACAGTGAGAATAAAACAGTGCTTACCTGCTTAAATACAGACAAAATTTGTATTTTTACCAACACAGGACAGATGCATCTGCTGAAAGTTTTAGATCTTCCCTTTGGAAAGTTCCGGGATAAGGGGATTCCCATAGACAATCTCAGCAATTATTCCAGCAGTGAAGAAGAGATTGTATTTATCAGCAGTCTTTTAGCCCTTAAGGATAAAAAGCTGTTGTTTGTAACGAAAGCTTCTATGCTAAAACAGGTGGACGGCTGCGAATTTGACGTGTCAAAACGGACCACGGCGGCTACAAAATTGAATCCGGAGGATACCTTGCTTGGAATTACACCTGTATCCGAACAGGATACTCTTGTGATGCAGTCTGAGAAAAATATGTTTTTAAGAATTGCAGTTCCAGAAATACCACAGAAGAAGAAAGCGGCAGTGGGAGTCCGTGGAATGAAGTTATCTCAGGGAGACGGGCTGGCGGCATTTTATGTTCTGGGTGAGGATGATATAAAAACTGTCACTGTCAAAGAAAAAGAAATATATTTAAACCGGCTGCACGTGGCGGGGAGAGACACCAAAGGGGTAAGGAAGTAGGCATTAGCCGGCCGAGCTCAAAAACGAAGCGTTTTTTCGCTCACGGCTTGCGCCGTATAGCTAAAATACCCCACAGTCCACCCGCGCTATTCCCAAAGGCACCTGCGGTGCAATCCTGCTGCTTCGCAGCAGACTTTGCTCATAAAACAGCGCTGTATCCGTCATCTGATGGTCATACAGCTCCTTGTGCAAGCACAAAGCTGCATGTCTTCAGATGACGTGTGAACTGGAGTTTTTTCTGGAAAATAAATTTTTCCCTCAAAGACTCTGTGTGATATTTTATCTGCATGGCTTTAGTTAAGAAAATATCAATGATTGACATAATGTGGGGTTTTATGATATTATACCACACAGACATAAATGAAACCGACATGCGTCGGTTTCATTTACGTTTGAAAGTGTGGCAGTAAATGTTTTGTGAGACATAATATTTGCTGCATAGTCGTAAGAAGGGAGAAATAAGAAAATGATTTGGTTAATTCCAATTGTCGGCATCATTGCTTTACTTGTTGCCGCAGGATTAGCTGCAAATGTTAAAAAACAGTCTGAAGGTACAGACAAAATGAAAGAAATTGCAGCAGCGATCCATGAAGGTGCTCAGGCGTTTTTAATGGCCGAGTATAAGATTTTGATTATCTTTATTGTTGTAGTATTTGTTGTAGTAGGATTTGGTATCGGATGGGATACAGCAATCTGCTTTATCATCGGTGCTGTTTTCTCTACCGTTGCAGGTTATTGCGGTATGAACGTTGCTACAAGAGCAAACGTAAGAACTGCAAATGCCGCAAGAGAAAAAGGTATGACTGCAGCTCTTCCAATCGCTTTTAGAGGCGGTGCGGTTATGGGTCTGTGCGTTGTAGGTCTGGGTCTGTTTGGAGCAAGTATCATTTATTTAATAACCAAAAATGATTCTATTTTATTCGGATTCAGTCTTGGAGCTTCTTCCATTGCTTTGTTTGCACGTGTTGGCGGCGGTATTTATACAAAGGCTGCTGATGTTGGTGCTGACCTGGTAGGTAAGGTAGAAGCAGGTATTCCGGAAGATGATCCCCGTAACCCTGCAGTTATTGCTGATAATGTAGGTGATAACGTAGGTGACGTTGCCGGTATGGGTGCCGATCTGTTCGAATCCTATGTTGGCTCTATTGTATCTGCAATTACACTGGGACTGCTTGCATATAAGACAGCTCCAAATCCAATGGCAGGTGCACTGTATCCGCTGCTTCTCTCAGCAGTAGGTATTATTGCTTCTATTATCGGTGTGTTCTTTGTTCGTGGTAAAGAGGGGTCTGATCCTCATAAATCACTGAAGCTTGGCAGCAATATTGCAAATATTATTACCGTTGTTATGGCAGTTGTTTTAAGTAAACCAATTCTTGGTTCTTTCATGCCATGTGGAGCTATTATCGCCGGTCTGATCGTTGGTATCCTGATCGGTTCTATTACAGAGCATTATACATCTGACAAATTTGGTCCTGTACATAAAATTGCAGAACAGTCTGAGACAGGTCCTGCAACCAATATTATCAGCGGTCTTGCAGTAGGTATGCATTCAGCTACTTTCCCGATTATTCTGATTGCGGTAGGTATTTTTGCATCTTATAAATTTGCAGGAATTTATGGTATCGCTCTTGCAGCAGTAGGTATGCTTGCAACAACAGGAAGTACTGTAGCAGTAGATGCTTATGGTCCAATCGCTGATAATGCAGGTGGTATCGCTGAGATGTCCGGATTAGATGACAGCGTTCGTGAAATTACAGATTCACTGGATTCTGTAGGTAATACAACAGCGGCTATCGGAAAAGGATTTGCTATTGGTTCCGCAGCTCTGACAGCTCTTTCTTTGTTTGTATCTTATTCAGAGGCGGTAGAATTAAAAGCAATCAGTCTTTTAGAGCCAACCGTTATTATCGGTTTGTTTATCGGAGCAATGCTTCCGTTCCTGTTCTCTGCAATCACAATGGAAGCGGTATCCAAAGCTGCTTACAAGATGATTGAAGAGGTGCGCAGACAGTTTAAAGCAGACAAAGGTATTCTGGAAGGTACAAGCAAACCGGATTACAAATCCTGCGTAGGAATTTCTACACAGGCAGCATTAAGGGAGATGCTTCTTCCTGGTATTATTGCAATTGTTGTTCCGATTATTGTAGGTGTTGTTTTAGGTGCAGCAGCATTAGGCGGACTGTTAGCAGGAGCTCTTGTAACAGGTGTTATGATGGCGATCTTTATGGCAAACGCAGGTGGTGCATGGGATAACGCAAAGAAATACATTGAAGGCGGACATCATGGCGGAAAAGGAAGCGAACCTCATAAAGCAGCAGTTGTAGGTGATACAGTAGGTGATCCATTTAAAGATACCTCAGGCCCATCTATCAACATTTTAATCAAACTGATGACAATCGTTGCTTTAGTATTCGCTCCATTGTTCCTTCAGATTGGCGGACTTCTTTAAAGTTTATGAAACGGGCGTGTTTGCTGACGCAGACATTACCAAAAGGGGAAAAGGCGGTATGTATATCGCCTTTTTCTTTTATGCAATAGGAGCGTGCGTTCCGCGAGAGCGAGACTTGAATCTTTGATTTATAAAGAAAATGAGGCAGTATATGAATTATCAGGAATCAATGGAATTTTTAGAAGAGATAAAAAAATACGGAAGCATTCTGGGACTTATGAGTATTCAGAATCTTATGAGTGAACTGGGAAATGTGCAGGAACAGCTTCCGGTGATTCATGTGGCGGGTACTAACGGAAAAGGTTCTGTTTGTGCCATGCTGTCTTCTGTTTACCAGCAGGCAGGATATCAGGTTGGACGTTTCTGCACGCCGGATGTTTTTTCTTATGAGGAAGAGTTTTTATATAACAATACTCCCATCAGCAGAGAGCGTCTGGCAGAAATTTTTACAACAGTCAGAAATGCCTGCCGGCGTCTCATAGGAAAAGGCTGTCCTCATCCTACCAGGTTTGAGGTGGAGACCGCTGCGGCCTGGCTCTGGATGTGGGAGGAGAAAATAGATCTTGCCATTATTGAGACCGGACTGGGAGGGGAGACGGATGCTACTAATCTGATAACAAAGCCTTTCGTCAGCGTGTTTTCATCTATAGGAATGGACCACATGCAGTTTCTTGGAAATACATTAGAGAAAATTGCATCTGTGAAAGCAGGAATTATCAAACAGGGCTGTCCTACAGTTAGTTCCTGGCAGCAGGAGGAGGCAGCCGATGTGATCAGATGCAGGGCCCGGCAGAAGAACAGCCAATGCATTTTTGCAGAAGAAAAATGGATCCGGGGGCTGAAATTTAAAAATGGAATGGCCTCTTTTTCTTATAAAGAACATGAAGATATAAAACTGCCTCTGGCCGGAGGCTTTCAGGTTCAGAATGCGGCCTGCGTGCTGGAAACTTTGGACTTGCTGAAAGAATATTTTCCGGTGAATGAGGCGCAGATTGTAAAAGGGCTAAAAGACTGTCTCTGGCCGGGAAGACTAGAAAAGATTGGAAGCAGACCAGATGTTTATATTGACGGCGCTCATAATACAGATGCCGCAGAAAAACTAAAAGAAACACTGGAAACCTGCTTTACAGAGAAGAGAATAGTCTATATTATGGGAGTATTAAAAGATAAGGAATATAAAGCGATTTCAGACATTATGTTTGGGCCCCATGATAAAGTTTTTCTTATAAAGCCGGAAAACCAAAGAGGGCTTGCTGCCTTTCGTCTGGAAAAAATATTATTGGAAATGCAGGTGGAGGCGGTAGTGAAAGAGCATGTAAAGGATGCCCTGGAGGCTGCCCTTCAAACGGTGGACAGCGGGGATATGATTCTTGCTTTTGGTTCCCTGTCTTATTTAAAAGAGGTGAAAGATGCTTATGGTCTGACAGGGCAGTAAGCGGCGAGGATATTATGAAATATGCAGAACGAATTATAAAGCATCCTGAATTTACAGCACTGCAAAAAAAAATCCGCAGGCTGGAAAAGGAAAGGATCTACTGTCATCATGAGCTGGAACACAGTCTGGATGTGGCACGTATGGCATGGATTTATTTTCTGGAGGATTGTCACAGGCGGGGACAGATTTTTCCGGAAAAGATTCTGGAAGAAAAAAAAGATGATATTTATACAGGGGCCCTGCTGCATGATATTGGGCGGGCAGGACAGTATGAAAGCGGTGTTCATCATTCTGTAGTGGGCCAGGAGATTGCCCGGCGTATTTTGTCAGATATTGGTTTTCCGAAAGAGCGGGAATTGAAGATTCTTAAAATGATTTCGGAGCATCACAAAGACGGGGCAGATTTAGAACAAGAATGTTTTTGGGCGGATATTTATATTAAAAAGGCCGATCATGACAGCAGAAACTGTTTTTTGTGTGAGGCGTCAGATAGCTGTAAATGGCAAGTAGAAGAGAGAAACAAAACCATTCATTGTTAAAACAGCTGTAAATCAGTAAAGTATTTGTCTGGTATTTTAGGAGGGCAAAAAGATATGCTTATTGGAAATAAAGAATTTGATACAGATCATCATACCTATATCATGGGAATCTTAAATGTTACACCGGATTCCTTTTCAGATGGAGGGAAGTTTAACAGTCTTGACCGGGCGCTGGCGCATGTGCAGCAGATGATAGAAGAAGGAGCTGATATAATTGATATAGGCGGCGAGTCTACAAGGCCCGGATATCAGAAAATTTCTGAGCAGGAAGAAATAGACCGGGCAGTTCCTGTAATCGAGGCTGTCCGGAAAAGATTTGACATACCGATCTCTTTGGATACTTATAAAAGTGCCGTTGCCAGAGAAGGACTTGCTGCCGGGGCGGATTTAATCAATGACATCTGGGGACTGAAATATGACAGCCAGATGGCGGATGTAATTGCGGAATCAAAGGCTGTCTGCTGTCTGATGCACAACAGAGAAACTGCCCGGTACAAAAGGTTTATGCCAGAGCTTTTGGATGATATGAAAGAATCTCTGGCAAAAGCCCAAAAAGCAGGGATTTCAAAGGAGAAAATCATTTTGGACCCCGGAATCGGATTTGGTAAAACCTATGAGCAGAATCTGACTGCTTTGAATCATCTAGAAGAATTAAAAGGGCTTGGATTTCCCGTTCTTCTTGGCGTTTCCAGAAAGTCTGTGATTGGTCTGACTCTGGATGTGCCCGCCGGTGACCGGCTGGCCGGGACTTTGGCTGCTACAGTGTTAGGAGTTTTAAAAGGCTGTGCCTTTGTGCGGGTTCATGATGTAAAAGAAAATCTTCATGCTGTTAAAATGACAGAAGCAATATTGAGAGGATAATTATGGATAAAATTAAAATTCAAAATCTGGAAGTTTTCGGGAAGCATGGCGTCTTTCAGGAGGAAAATACACTGGGACAAAAGTTTTTACTGAATGCAGTATTGTATACCGATGTCAGAAAAGCCGGGATGAGTGATGAACTGGCAGACTCCATTCACTATGGAGATATCTGCCACTATATGACAGATTTTATGCGGAATCACACCTTTAAGCTTATTGAATCGGCGGCTGAACATCTGGCAGAAGCGCTGCTGCTGAATATTAAGCATCTAAAGGCTATTGATCTGGAAATAAAAAAGCCTTGGGCGCCCATTGGGCTTCCCATCGAGACAGTTTCCGTAGAAATTCATAGAACATGGCACGATGTTTGTCTGTCCATCGGATCTAATCTGGGAGACCGCAGAAAAAATCTGGAGTTTGGAATCGGGCAGCTTAGACAGATGCCTTCTGCAAGAAATGTCAGAGTATCGACTTTTATAGAAACGCAGCCGTATGGTATGACAGACCAGCCTGAGTTTTTTAATGGAGCAGTCCGGTTTGATACGCTGTCAGAGCCAGAAGAACTGTTAAAGAAGCTGCATGAGATTGAGGCGGCCGCCAACAGGGAGCGGACGATACACTGGGGGCCAAGAACGCTGGATCTTGACATTATTTTTTGGGATGATTTGATTTATGAAAGTGATGATCTTATGATTCCCCATACGGATATGCAGAACCGGGACTTCGTGCTTCGTCCTCTGGCGCAGCTGTGCCCGGGAAAGGTTCATCCGGTTCTTGGTAAAACCGTGTTACAGATGCTTCAGGAAAAGGAGAGGGAAAGTAATGAGCAGACAGTATGATTATATTTTCTGGGATTTGGATGGGACCATTATGGATACTTTTGAGGGGATATCTGCGGGACTTCAATATGCACTGGCATTTTTCGGAATCCGGGAAACAGATGAAAGTATAATCAGGACATTTATCGGACCGCCGCTTCGGGACTCTATACCTCAAAGATATGCTTTGGATAGATACCAGACGGAAGTTGCAGTTGAAAAATACAGGGAATTTTACGAAGACGGGGGGATGTTTTTATGCCGTCCGTACCCGGGAGTTGTGAAGGTTCTGGAAAAATTAAAAAAACAAGGCTATCGGCAGATTGTAACGTCCTCCAAACCGGAAGTAATGTGCAGAAAAATATTGGAAAAGTTTAAGCTGACAGATTTTTTTGATGCAATTGTGGGAGCCAGCCTGGATGGAAAAATTGATACCAAACAGGAAGTTTTAGAGGAGGCATTTCGCAGAATGTCTTTGAACGATCGTTCCCGGGTAGTTTTGATTGGAGATACAAAATATGATGCCCAGGGGGCCCGGCTGGCCGGAATTGCCTGTATTGGAATTACTTATGGATTTGGAAGCAGACAGGATTTCTGTGAATATGAACCGGCAGCAGTATTTGATTCCATTGAAGAGGCAGAAGGATATATAAATAAAAACTAACAGATTGCTTCTAAAATGAAAAATCTGAATGGAGATCATGCAGATGAAGGATAAATTTACAATTGTAAAAGGAATGTTTATCAGCATACTATGCTATGCCCTGGTTACAACCGGAGTTTATACCGCTGTTACCCAGCTGGGCCCTGGCACAGGCAGCGAACATGCCATGCTTGCTCAGACCGGGGCTAATGTTTTAGGTCTGGCGGTGCTTCTGGTATGTTACCGGCGGGGAATGTTTTCTTTTTTTAAACAAAAGGCGGCGCCGGGAACAGGAGAGGCACTGATCTGGATTGTGATTTGTGTCTGCGCATCTGTTGTGCTGAATGATTTTCTGTCGGTATCGTTCCTTCAGGAGCTGTTTCCCTCCTGGCAGAGTACAGAGACGCTGATGTATTCAGACCGGCCGGTTTTTATTGTACTTGCGGCCTGTATCACAGGACCTGCGGCGGAGGAATTTTTATACAGAGGTGTTGTTTTTCAGGGGCTGAAAAAAATTGCAGGGTTCTGGCCGGGGGTATTTTTATCGGCATTTGTGTTTGGGCTGCTGCATATGAATCCTCTTCAGGGATTTTACGCCGGTATTTTGGGACTTTTATTTGCATTTTTATATCATCGGACCGGAAAGCTTTTGATGGCGGTCCTTGCCCATGCTCTGGTGAATACAATCAGTGTTGTACTGCATCTTACGGGGCTGTACAGGTATTATGGCAGTGAGAATACGGCTATGATCCTGATTTCATCGGCATCTGCAGCTATCTGCCTTCTGCTTTTATGGAAGCAGTTAAAAAAATATTTAAAAAGCAGGAAAACAGTTTGAATACTTTAAAATCACTTTATCAGACAAGAAGTGTGATAAAAAGATAGATAAAAGAATGGTTAACAAAAGAAAGTGAGGGAATGAGAATGGCAGCGATATTTTTTGATATAGACGGAACGCTGTGGGACAGGGAAAACCGGATACCTGAAAGCACAAAAGAGGCGGTGTTAAGACTTCGGGAAAAGGGGCATCTGTCTTTTTTATGCAGTGGGAGAACGAAAGCTTTGATCAGAGATGAGAAGCTGCTTGGCCTGGGGTTTGACGGTATTCTAGGTGGATGCGGCACCCAGATTGTATATCGGGGGGAGCGTCTGTTCTGCCATGAAATTGAAAAAGAGACGCTGATAAAAACCGTGAGGATTTTAAAAGAATGCAGAATGCCCATTTTGATGGAGGGGGAGACGTATATGTTTATGGATCCTGAAGTTGCTGCCAATCCCTATGGACGATATATTCAGGAGACCCTTGGGGAGTTTGTAAAACCTCTCACCGGGAATGAAGATCAGTGGAGGGCCAGCAAGCTTACCGTTATGATTCCGGGAGCGGATGTTGAGCGGGCAGAGCATCTTTTGAAGGATGATTATCAAATGCTGTGTCATGGGAAATGGGTGATGGAGCTTGTTCCAAAGGGTTTTTCCAAAGCAAAGGGTATTCAGAAGGTTTGTGAAGCCCTTGGTATTTCACGGGATGATACCGTTGCATTTGGCGACAGCATTAATGACAGAGATATGCTGGAATATGCAGCCTGCGGGATTGCCATGGGAAATGGTACAGAGGCTGCAAAAGAAGCGGCAGATTACATTACAGATGATATTCATCAGGACGGGATTTATCATGCCCTGGAACATTTTGGGCTGATTTAGTACTAAAAAGAAAGATTGCTGCATAGACTGGAAAGAGAGTCTGCTGTTTGTACAGGCCCGGAGGTTATTTTTGCATAGAAAAATAAAAAAATGAGGAAACAAGAGATTAAAAGAGTAAATAAAAGAAATAAATAGAATAAATGCCAAAAAACCGAATATAATCTGTTTGCACAAAAGTGGTAAAAAAACTATTATAGGTTCAACGGTTAGCACTCGTGAAAAGTGAGTGCTAATAAACAGAAGTGATGAGAGACAAATTCGAATCAAGGAGGAATTATTATGAAATTAGTACCTTTAGGTGACAGAGTTGTATTAAAACAGTGTGAGGCTGAGGAAACTACAAAATCAGGAATTATCCTTACAAGCGCTTCACAGGAAAAGCCCCAGGAAGCAGAAGTAGTGGCAGTTGGTCCCGGCGGTGTTGTAGACGGAAAAGAAGTTACAATGCAGGTGAAAGAGGGCGACAAAGTAATTTACTCCAAATATGCCGGAAATGAAGTAAAATTAGATGGTGAAGAGTATATTATTGTAAAACAGAACGATATCCTTGCAATCGTTGAATAATCCAGGTTTGAATTTATACAAATATAATATTTTGAAATTTCATTAGGAGGCTATAAAATGGCAAAAGAATTAAAATATGGATCAGAAGCCAGAGCGGCTTTAGAAGCAGGCGTTGATAAATTAGCAGACACAGTCAGAGTTACATTGGGACCAAAAGGAAGAAATGTTGTACTGGATAAATCCTTTGGAGCTCCGTTAATTACAAATGATGGTGTTACAATTGCAAAAGAAATCGAGCTGGAAGACGCTTTTGAAAATATGGGAGCTCAGCTTGTAAAAGAAGCAGCTACAAAGACAAATGATGTAGCAGGCGACGGTACAACAACAGCTACTGTTCTCGCACAGGCTATGATTAAAGAAGGAATGAAAAACCTGGCAGCAGGGGCAAACCCAATCGTAATGAGAAGAGGAATGAAAAAAGCCACAGAAGCAGCTGTTACAGCAATCGCTGATATGAGCCAGAAAGTAAACGGAAAAAATCACATTGCAAAAGTAGCTGCAATTTCTGCAGGGGATGAAGAAGTAGGAAACATGGTTGCAGATGCAATGGAAAAAGTTTCCAATGACGGTGTTATTACAATTGAAGAATCCAAAACAATGCAGACAGAGCTTGACCTTGTAGAAGGTATGCAGTTTGACCGCGGATATATTTCAGCATATATGGCAACTGATATGGATAAAATGGAAGCAGTATTAGATGATCCGTATATTCTGATTACAGATAAAAAAATCAGCAGCATTCAGGAGATTCTTCCATTATTAGAGCAGATTGTACAGTCCGGCAAAAAACTGTTAATCATTGCAGAAGATATTGAAGGCGAAGCGCTTACTACCTTAATCGTAAACAAATTGCGTGGAACATTCAGTGTAGTCGGCGTAAAAGCTCCGGGTTATGGTGACAGAAGAAAAGAAATGCTTCAGGATATCGCTATCTTAACAGGCGGTCAGGTAATCTCCGAAGAAGTAGGTCTTGAATTAAAAGAAGCTACTATTGAAATGTTAGGACGTGCAAAATCCGTAAAAGTTCAGAAAGAAACAACTGTTATCGTAGACGGTGAAGGTTCTAAAGACTCCATCTCTGCAAGAATAGCTCAGATCAGAGGACAGATTGAAGAGACAACATCTGATTTTGACCGTGAAAAATTACAGGAAAGACTTGCAAAACTGGCAGGCGGTGTAGCAGTTATCCGTGTGGGAGCAGCAACAGAAGCAGAAATGAAAGAAAGCAAACTCCGTATGGAAGATGCACTTGCAGCAACAAGAGCAGCAGTAGAAGAAGGAATCATCGCAGGCGGCGGTTCTGCATATATCCATGCACAGAAAGCAGTAGCAAAACTTGCAGAAACATTAGAAGGCGACGAAAAAACAGGCGCTAACGTTATTTTAAAAGCACTAGAATCACCTCTTTACTATATTACAGCCAATGCAGGATTAGAAGGCGCAGTGATTATCAACAAAGTGCGTGAATCAGAACCGGGCGTTGGATTTGACGCAGCAAAAGAAGTATATGTAGACATGGTAGAACAGGGTATCCTGGATCCGGTAAAAGTTACAAGAAGTGCATTACAGAATGCAACAAGTGTAGCATCTACCTTATTAACAACAGAATCAGTAGTAGCAGACATCAAAGAACCAGTACCTCCAATGCCGGCAGGCGGAGCACCAGGCATGGGCATGATGTAATCGGTAAAAAACCAGCGACGCACAAAATAAAAGAAAGGGAAATCCCCATCAGAGAGTTCACTCTCATGAGGGGGATTTCCCTTTCTTTTGTTTTCGTATGACGTAGTCATGCGGCATCGAGCGTTCTTTGAACGCGAGATAAGCGTCGCGTAAGTCGTGGCAGTATACCATGGTTACACGGTATCGAGCGTTCTTTGAACGCGAGATAAGCATCGCGTAAGTTGTGGCAGCAGAGCAAATTTTTACAACCTGAAGTTACAAATTATTCTCTTTTAACTGTTTTTCAAATAAGCGTTTTTTTGATACACTTTCAGTAAAGGAATCAGGTAACTGAAAAGTTATTATCCAATGAAGGGTTAACGAATCAAAGACTAGTATAAGAAAAGGAGAATATGTGATGCAGACAAACAAAGAAGCTTTACTGGCATTGTTCCGTGGAGAGAAGGCAGATTTTATTCCGGAAATTTATTCAACCATGAAGGATGTAGTGTTTCCAGGAGAACGTTTTATCGAATTAGGAGATAAGTTTGATCCTTATGGTACCGGTCCTGATGCCTGGGGAGTTCTGTGGACCAATCAGGGCCCGAATCCTATGATCGACGGAAATATGGTAGCAAAAGATTTTAAACTGTTTGATGATATGGATGAATGGAAAGAGAAAGTTAAATTTCCGCCATTGGATTTTATGCCTATTGAAGATATTTTTAAGGGAATGTGTCATGGTATGCATGTAAATCCTGAAACAGATGTGGTCAGCTGTCTCCTTCTGTCCGGTCAGTTTGAACGTATGAATCAGATGATCGGTATGGAAAATGCACTCTGTGCGTTTTATGAATATCCGGATGAGGTGCATAAATTTTTTGACGCTATGTGTGAATATAAGTTAAAATGTATTGATCTGGCATATAAATATCTGCATCCGGATATGATTCACATGCACGATGATTGGGGAACAAATGATAATATGTTCTTTTCACCGGATATCTGGAGAGAGTTTATCAAGCCAAATGAGAAAAAATATGCAGACCGGATTCATGAACTTGGCATGATTTATATGCATCATTCCTGCGGATATATCCAGCAGATCATTCCTGATCTTGTGGAAATTGGAGTTGACTGTATAGAGCCGGTAATGGTGAAAAATGATGTAGACTATATTTTGGATAATTTTGGTGATAAAATTACAGTAGTAGGAGGTCTGGACAACCAGAAAATGGAAGCTCCTGGTTCTACGGAAGAAGAGATTCGGGCTGAAATTAAAGCAAGAATGGACCGGTATGTAAATAAGGGCAGATACGTTCCATATTATATTCCTACAGACGAATCCAAATTTGGAATTTACATTGATGAAGTAAATAAATATGGAAGAATGATAGAATTGAAAAAATAAGCAGCTTTTCGGTTATACGAGACTGTGAAGAGAAGTTTGTAAATAAAATTTCTTCTATGATAATGAAGGGTAAAAGGCTACAGAAAATAGCACTTTTACCCTTGTTTTATATATAGCAGTTATTAAAAGGCATGTCAAGAAAAGGAATCTGCCGCCTGCAGGGTCTCAACATCCAGACAAATCAGACCGAGGTATAGTTGAAGGATATCTGACAGATCTTCAAAATGAATCGAGAATAGATTCTCCATGCGGTTTAGATGATACACAACATTATTGCGATGCATGTGAAGGTGTCCGGCGCAGGAATTTTTCTGGAGGTTGTGTTCTAGATAGCTGCTTAGGATTTTTAGATAATTTGTGTGTTTTTGCTTGTCGTGCTCCTTTATGTGGAGAATGCGGGAGTCTATGATGGATAAGCGGGAAAGTGCTCCCAGCTGGTGTCTGCAGGAATCATAGAGTCTGTAGTTTTTGTAAAAATAAAATGGCGGATTGGCCCCTGGGGGAGTCAACAGTAAAGGATTTGTATTTTTAGTAAATTGTGAGACAAGATTCAAGGTGGCATCTGTCTGTTTCTGGGCAGAAGAGAGTTCAAGAATCTGACGGAAAGGCAGACTGACTGCACATATTATATGATGTAACTTCAAATCTGCAGAAAATTGTTGATAGAGAAGGGGAAAAGATTCTGGATAAGAATGTTCTTGTATAGAGGAGTTATATAATAAAATCAGAATATGATTGTGGTAACGGAATACATAGGCATTTTCCAGATAATCCTGTATAGAGCGAATAAAGAAATCTTTAGACAGCTGCGAGGCGGCATCAAGTTTTAGCTGCAGAAGGAAAAATTGCGATTCAAAAGGAAGACCAACATAAGAGAGCCGGTCTTTTAATGAAGTAAGGTCTAAATCAGTTTCATTCATCAGGTCATTGAGCAGAGATTCGTATATATAGGAATGATTGAGATAAGATTCCTGTTTTCTAATCAAGAGGATCGAAACATTTTCCAGAAAATTCTCCATGAGATGCTGATAGAACGTAAGATGCTCCATAGAAGGAAGCAGGAATACGCAATAGCCGCAGCAGCTTTGATTCTTTTCAATTTTGTGAATTATACTGGCATGTGTCAGTTCCGAGTTAGATTCAATGATATATTTTTGATTTTTGATTCGTTCAATCATGTTCAGACGTTCAAAAGTAGCCAGAGTCTGGGAAGGCAGAGAGCCCAGTGTCGTGGCGCTGGAAAAGACGGGATCTTCCAGATTGATATTCTGGCTGTATGCAAGTACTTTCAGACTGTTATCATAGATAATGGCGGGTAAATTAAGAAGGGCTTCACTGATATTCATCATATCCTGGAGCTCTTTTTGCTCAATTAAACAGTTGTTCATATCACGATCCCAATTCTTATAACGGATATAAATGGACTGTAAAGAGTTGAAGATAATCGCAGGTTCTGAATCTGTCTGAATCGTAATAACTGGAAAACCCTCTGGCGGAAGTATGGTCCTGCATACATAGATAAGTGCCAGGTGAACCGGCACTTCTTCTGAAATAATAGGATGTCCTTCCTGGGAAAAATACAGGTAGGAAATATCAGTCAGTTCCTTCTGGTAGGGAAGCAGTCGAATTCCTTCGAAGGAGTCTAGGTGATCTGTACAGTTGTTTGTAATAGCAATATCTTTATGTTCTTTTTGTAATTCTGTTAAAAGCATTGTTAATGTAATCTTCATGAAATTTTCCTTTTGTCTCATAAATTTATTCATAATATACGAAAGAACCTGTATTTATTATACAGGAAAATGGAATAGGAATCAAAACATATGTATTGTTAAAAATAACAAAGTAAGAGAAAAAATCAAAAGTAATATTTGTTTTTACACATAATGAAAAAAAATAAGGTTCAAACTACAATAAATTTATTGAGATAAGTAAACATCATAAAGACTGAAAAATTTGAATTAGAGCAATGCTGTTACACAAAAAGAAATGAATAGGAAGCAGGACAGTAAAAAGTAGTAGGAGGACAAGAGCAAATGAACAGAGTATGTGAAGTATTAAACATTGAAAAACCTGTAATTCAGGGACCAATGGCGTGGATTTCGACTGCACCGTTGGTAGCGGCAGTATCCAATGCAGGGGGACTTGGAATTCTCGGAGTAGGATTCGCGCCAGAACCATTTATTCGGGATCAAATTGTACAGACAAGAAAACTGACAGACAAACCATTCGGTATGAATACGATTATGATTCCAGATAATCTGGAACATATTACAACAATTATCTTAGATGAAAAACCACCAGTGGTTTATGCAGATACCATTGCCGGTCTGGATATGAAATTATGTAAAAAGTATTTTGATTTGTGGCATAGTGTGGGGTGTAAGGTCGTTGTCAAAGCTTCTTTTATTGAAGATGCTGTGATTGCAGAAAAAGCAGGAGCAGATGTGATGATTGTGAAAGGCTGGGAAGGCGGCGGGCATGTTACATTTGAAGCAACGACAGTGCTCGTACCACAGGCAGCGGACCTTATGAAAATTCCGGTTATTGCCAGCGGCGGATTAGCAGATGGAAGAGGTATGGCAGCAGCGATTGCACTTGGCGCAGAAGGATTTGAGATGGGAACTGCATTTATGGCAGCAGTGGAAACGACAGTGCATCCCAACGTCAAGAAGGCAGTTATTGAGGCAGGAGATATGTCGACTGTCATTACCGGATACTGTACCGATGAGCCTTGCCGTCAGATTAAGAATAAACTTGCTGATGAGATGATTGCAGTAGAAGCAAATAATACGAAGGCTGAGGCTGCTAAGAAGCTTCGTCCAATTGCAGAGAGCTCATTAAAGAAAGCAATGGCAGAAGGAGATATGATAGACGGTGCTGTTATGGCGGGTCAGATTACAGCTCTGGTGAAAAAAGAAAGAACCTCAGCAGCAATTATTGACGAGGCATTAGCAGAGGCAAAAGAGATTTTAGCACATATCAATGAATTTCAGTTTTAGATATAAGGGGGTAAAGTGATGGATAATATGCAGAAGTCAAAAGTTCTGGTCAGTGAAGAAGATCAGCAGAAAAGTTATTTTAAATACTATCTGCAGGAACTTGCACAGGCAGAGCCAGAACATTATGAGCGATTTTTAAAGGCACCGATTTCACCAGAACAGGCATTAGCATTTTCGGACAGAAATGGTCTATTTGAAAATATGGAGGAGAAAGCAGAGATTGGATACTGCATCATGCCGGATGGTACAGGATACATAGCAAATCTTACCAAAATGCCTGGAGTAACTACTGAAATGATAGACTGGTGGTTTGCATGGCATGGTCTGGATAATCTGCGTTATAAGATCTGGGATCCGGAAGACCATTATAAAGCAGAGACACAAAATAAAGTCCGGGCATTGGATTTAAGCTTAAGCTACCGGGAAAGATTATGGGATACGACACATGAGATTACAGAGGATACGGGTATGGGGCCTGACAATATTGTAATTAACTTTAAGTATCCGGGGGATGTAGGATATGATGTATCAAAAATTGGCACAAAAGCTTGTTCAACGCTAATTGTTGGAAAAGGATTTGGCAAAGGGCAGCCGCCGCTTGCAACAATTCCAACAATTATGACACATTTTGTACGAGAAGTAGAAGGCGGCATTGAGCTTCGTTCCAGATTTTGGATGGGATGGACTTATGAAAATGGAAGAGATGTGAAAATACTTCCGGAAGGTATGCGGGTTCCGCCCATGGGACCTATGTCACTGGGGGCGCATTGTATTAAAGAGTTTACAAATCTTGCAGCAATCCTTCCACAGGTATATGCGGAGGAAAAGGATAACTTTTAATGAAGGGAGATTCCTATGATTCAGACAAATCATAAAATTGAATTTGACAGCAGCAGATGCATCGGCTGTCAGATCTGCTATAAAGCTTGTTTTGTGGATGTCATCCGTTGGGATGAAGAAAATAAAAAACCAATTTTCAAATATGTAGAGGATTGTGAACATTGTAATTATTGTGAAGTGAAATGTCCTAAGGAATGTATTAAGGTCATACCGGATTATGCAAGTCAGAGCTTTCGTCAGACTTTCAACCGTTACAGTAAGTATTATAAGGGGGTGTAAGAATGAAGCAGACAAAGATTGTGCAGAAGAAAATAGAGACAGACATTCTGATTGCAGGCGGTGGAATCGGCGGGCTGAGTGCTGCAGTAACAATCAAAGAGAATAATCCGGAGGCAGAAGTTTTGATTGTTGAGAAACAGACAGCAGGATATGCAGGAAAAGCCAACAAAGGCGGCGGCGTATTACAGTACTTTGATCTTGAGAAAACAACCCCAATGGATTTTGTTGCATATCATGCGAATATGGTAGGATGCTATCTTGGTAATCAGAATATGATGCTGAAGTATGTTGCTATGAATAATGAGATGTTAGATAAACTGGAGGAATGGGGCGTCAAGGTTCCAAAGAACCGCATTCCAACCGGACCAATGACTTACATGGTAGGAGTAGACCTTGATATTACATTACAAGTTCGAAAAGTAGCGGCAAAGCTGGGTGTAAAATTTATGGATAAGACAACAATATCTGATTTGCTGGTGACTAACGGAAAGATTGCAGGAGCGGCAGGCTACAATATTCTGGATGGTACATTTTATGAGTTTAATAGTAAGCTTGTTATCATGGCTACCGGAAGTCAGAATTATCGTGTTGCATCAATGTGGAGTAATGGAAGAGGAGATGGTATTGCAGCGGCATATCGTGCTGGAGCGCAGATGAGGAATCCGGAATTTGGGAATTTTTCTCAGCTTTTCCGAGTAAATAGTAACAGAGAATGTGTTTTCGGTGAAAATGTAATGTATGATGCATATGGAGAAAATATTACGAAAAATTTCCGGCGTTTTCCTGAGGCAGATATCTCTTCTAGTGCAGTTGCGGAATGGTACAATCAGGTATCTGCAGGCAGAGGTCCAATCTATCTTCATATTGATGAGAACCCTATGACAAGTAATGAAGAAATGATGCTTCATGCATGGGAAAGACCTTATGGTTTGCGTTTCTGGGAGATTGACTTTGAGAAAGCATCTACAGTAGATAAAGACTGGGAGGTTGTACCCGGATTTGTTGGGGAGCAGTCCCCTGTTAAAGTGGATGAAGAAATGCGTACCACAATTGATGGAATGTATGCGATCGGGGATTTAAGCTATGGTGGATCTGCAGCACCAGGAGCAGTGCCGGCACCTCCGGGACGAAACAGAGGGTCTGGAATCCTGAACGCTGTATTTGCTGCAATCATTGCAGGAAGAAATGCGGCTTTAGCTGTAAAACAGACAAGTCAACAGCCTGTGGATACAGCACAAGTTAAGACCTTGAAAGAGAATGCTTTTGCACCTCTTTTCAGAGAAAAGGGGATTACTGCGAAGGAACTTATCTCACAGGTGCAGGATGTGATCTGTCCGGTAGAGAACAGTGTATATATGAGTGGGCATCGTTTAGAATCAGCACTTAGAAAAATAGAACAATTAAAGCCTCTTGTTTCAGAATTAAAAGCAGAAGATCTACATGATATGTTGTCTTGTCATGAAGCAGAAGCAATGGTACTTTGCGCAGAAATGCAGTTTCGCGGAGCGCTGATGCGTAAGGAATCCAGAGGCTGGTTTTTAAGAGAAGATTATCCGCAGATGGATAATGACAATTGGTTAAAGTGGATCGTGTGTAAAAATGAGAATGGAACAATGGTATTTGATACAGAGGAAGTACCTATTGATACTTATCCAATCCAGCCACCGAGATTTTAGGTATTGAAAGTATCTGATGCGGATATCATCTGCTTATAAATTAGAGCCGCCTTAATGGGTGGCTTTAATTTTGACTAAAGGATGTAGTTTGGAGGGAGATTGAAAAAGTAATACGATTGGTTCTATTGTAAGAGGAGAAGATTTAATAAAACTGCAGGTGGAGAGGGAAAAGGCAGTTTCTGGTATATAAGTGTTTTGGAGTTTGTGTTATAATAATTCCATTATAATACCGGGGGAAAAGAAAATGACAATTGTACAAATCAAGTATTTTATAACAGTAGTAAAATGTGCCAGTTATACAAAGGCGGCAGAACAGTTATTTATTTCTCAGCCGGCACTCAGCAGACATATTAAAAATATGGAAGAAGAATTAAATATTCAGTTGTTTTTGAGAACCAATAACGGCATACGTCTGACTCCGGCAGGCAGTTCGCTTTATGTGGGGATGCTTGATCTGTATGAAAATTATATTGAGATGGTAAATAAGGCGGAAAAGATTCAAAAGGGATTAGACGGCACACTAAAAATAGGAATACTGGACCAGACCAATGTTTCTGATTTTATGCCTATGATTTATCAGTATTTTCAGGAGAATTATCCCAATGTAGATCTGTGGTTTCAGGAGGGTTCTTTTAACTATCTGGTGTCAGAACTTTACAGCGGCCGGCTGGATTTGATCTATACACTGAAGTTTGAGATTGAGCGCAAAGAAGGTATTATGTATCAGTATGTTTCCCATTCCAAGGACCATATTGTTATGAGCCGTTTTCATCCCCTGGCAAAAAAGGATCAGGTAACATTGGATGATGTGAAGGACGAAACTTTTGTTTTGATTTCGGAAGAGGATAATCCGGAGTCGGCGCCTCTGATTCTGGCTCTCTGCAAAGAACACGGGTTTGTTCCGCAGGTACATTATGCAAAATCCTTAGCAGAGCAGATTCTCTGGATCGCAGTGGGCATGGGTGTATCTATTCTGGATTCACGAACCTATTTAAAGCTGAACCCTGATGTGAAGTTTTTTGAAATCGACAGTAACTGGGATCCGTCGCTTGTAATTGCATGGAACCAGAATAATTATAATCCGCTGCTGTCTGTTTTCATAAAAAAAATGAATGAGATACTGGGAACGGAAGAGGAAGATATTCACGGTGCCGGTCTGGAAAAGGACAGACCATAACGTTAGTAAAACAGAGCGAGATTTGATTGACAGAAACAGGCTTTCGGAGTAAAATTCTGTAAAAAGGTTAGAGAAAACTAACTATAGGAAAGGACTGACAGATATGGTTAAAACGACAGTTAAAATTGATGGAATGCAGTGCGGAATGTGTGAAGCTCATATGAATGACGCCGTAAGAAATGAATTTAAAGTCAAGAAAGTAACTTCATCTCACAGCAAAAATCAGACGGAAATTATTTCAGAGGACGAGCTGGATGTACAGAAATTAAAAGACCTGATTCAAAAGACAGGCTATACTTACATAGAGTCCAAAACAGAACCCTATGTAAAAAGAGGGTTGTTTCACCGGGGGTAATTCAAAACATGTAAGATGTAATATTTAAGAAAATAAAAAACCTCACCTGCTGTCAGGTGGGTTTTTTATTTTACAAAGCATCGCTTTTTCCTTGAGAAACTGAACAATATGGAATGTGTCAATGAGAAAGCCTGATTACTTATCTTGATAAACTGTTTTTCCGCATTTTGCGATTTCATCAATCATAACATCTGTAGTCCATCCGCCGAATGGGAGGAACATAGGGAAGTAGCAGTAGCCTTCTGCCGTTTTATAAAATACTTCCCGCACTGCTTTGCGGACATCCTCTTCAGTTACAAGCCCTGCAAGAGCATCTGTCTGATATTTCTGATAGTCCGGTGTTACATGGTATCCCAGGTTCATGCCGGTGAGTTTTTTTAATTTTGGAATGTCATTGATTTCCATTCCCTGCCATGCGTCAATTCCAAGCTCCACAAATTCCGGAACAATTTCTTCCATTTTACCGCAGGAGTGCATATCAAAAAGCACGCCCAGTTCGTGGCAGCGGTCAACTGCTTTTTTGATCTGAGGTTTAATCAGTTCTCTCCAGATATCCGGGGAAAAGAACATATTGTTCTGTGTTCCCCAGTCATCATGGAACATCAGGACATCCGGTTTATAAATTTCAATAACTTTTTCCATCAGTCTGAGTTTCCATTCCATAAATGCATTCAGAAATGCCTCTACCTCTTCCGGGTCAGTAAGAAGCGCACACAGTGCATTCTCAAATCCCATGAGCATATGCAGTCTTTCAAATGGTCCGTTTACGAACATCATTTCAAAAACTTTATTTTCACGGTCAATTTCACTGATATGATCAATTTCTTCTACACGGCTCCAGTCCCAGGCGTCCAGATCTGGGAATTTGACAACCTCCCGCCAGTCGCAGATATCTTCTAGAATCGGATCCTGAGTATGATCCGGTGCAATGGCATCTACACTTGCTTCATATTTCCACTGTACTCCGAACCAGTCAGTCCCTCCTGTTGTGTGAGGGGGGCGTTCCGCGTAAGTCTCCGGATTAAATAATACGAAAATACCATCATCAGTAGGAAGTGCGTCAGTAGGCTCGTGACGGAAAAAGGCCAGAGCGCGTTCTTTTGGTGTCATTTCTTTCATTATCATTCTCCTTATAAAAATAATATGATTTGAAGGTACAGTTTTCAAAATAAAACCGGCAGATAAAACGCTGTGGTCTGGTTTGGAAAACTGCAATGAAAAGTCTGCGGTGTTTTTATCTGCTTTTATTATAAAAGAGCTGTAATGACAATGCAAATTCAAAACCGGTATGGCGCTATTGAAAAATGGTATGGGGTACAGCAGAAAGACCTATACAGAAAATGTATATGGGTATTCATTTTTGATATTTGGTTTCTGTTATAGGTATTGCTACAATATAGTTATGAAAAGTTTGCATTTATTTTATCATTAATTTACAAAATTTATTAATTATTAATAATTAAAAGAAGGGAGAAAGAGATGAATTTAGGTATTTTGATCGCGATTGTCATCTATGAAGTGGTTTCAATCGCACTGGTATCGTGGTTTATTTCGCGTAAGAACAAAAAAGGAGGAGAAGGAGCCGGCGGCTTTGCTTTTGCCGGCGGGGGACTTCCGGCATCTTTGGTGGGCATTACGCTGGCACTGACACTGCTTGGTTCGGCTCACAACTGGGGAACCTGTCAGAATGCAGCTTCTATGGGTGTTATTGCAGCATGGTTCGGTATTGCCTGTGTGGTAATGATGGTAGTTATTACACAGATTACCGGTCCGTGGATGCGCCGTACCGGGGCAAAGACATCCGGAGAATTTTTAGGTAAGATTTTCGGGCCTACATCCGGAAGATTAATTTCTGCCATGAACATTGCTCTGATTATTGGCATGTGCTGTCTTGAGATGGAAGCCATTGCGGTTACCATTAATCTTATGACAGGATGGTCTTATACAGTATCCGCGATTCTTGGCGGTATTGTTGCTGTATTATACGTGCTGCTTGCCGGCATGAAAGAGATTGCATGGCTGAATCTGATCAATGCGATTTTAATGTATCTGGCTCTGATTTTAGTATTTATCAGTCTGATTTTTGAATTGCCGGGTGGATGGGATGCCGTGGAAACTACAATGAAAGCATCTGCGGAAACCAGCTGGATGACAGATCTGTTTGGAAATCCTGCTCTGATTGTCGGTTTTGCAATTCCGTCAGCACTGGGAGCATCTTTGTTCCACGGTATGGCTCAGACTGGATATCAGCCTGTTGTAACTGCTAAAAATAACAAAGAAGTAAAGAAATCTATCTGGTTTGCAGGACCTATCAATGGATGTTTCTGTATCCTTCCGGCTTTAATCGGATTAGCTGCATTTTCCATTATTGCATACCGAAATGCAGGAGATATGATGATGACACCGGCCATGATGGCTGATCTCCTTCCAAAACCGGTTCTGGGACTCTTGCTGGCAGGATTCTTGGGTGTAGACCTTTCCTCCTTTGCAGTAATGGCTCTGGCACCTGCAACCATTATCTCACATGATATCTATCCTCTGAAAAATCCAAAAGTAACAGAGGAGCAGAAGACAAAACTGACACGTATTATCATTGTGATTATTGGTATTGTTTCTATCTTAATCTGTAATATGCAGCCGGCGGTTGTTAACATGGTTAACTGGAGTTTTGCATTTGGTGTTCCGGTATTTATTATGGGTATCATCGGACTGTGGTGGAAACGTTCCATGAAAGCTTCTATTATAACCTTTATTGTTACCTGGATTGCAGTGTGTATCTGGTCAACCTTTGGTTTACAGGATTATCTGCAGCTGCCAAACTTCCACGTTACATACATTGCAACCATTTTCTCTGTAGTATTTGGTGTTATTACAACGGCAGTCTGCAAAGGGAAAAAAGGTTTATTTGTAAAGAAGAAATAGATTGTTTCGATAGATAGGAGGGATCTCTATGCATATGTGCATTGTTTCAATCGTTCAGGTAGTAGTTATTGTATTTGCAATTACCGGAATCGGTTTTGCCATTGGCAAGTTCAATAAATTTGGCTCATCAGATGATATCTGGAAGGAGGATAAGTAGATGACATTAACACAGGCCTGGATGCTGATCATTATTCTGGTAATGGCTGCTTTTATGGTAGTATCGACTGTCTGGGGGAAGAACAGTGATCAAAAGGACGAGGATCAGAATTAAAAAGACAATATCAGAAAGATGAAAAACAAGTAAAACATTAGTAAATGATCTTGACATTAAATTTATAACAGATATAATGAATAGCACGCTATGAATTTTCATAGCGTGCTATTCATTGTTCTTGGGAAGGAGAAATTTATGTGGAGGAAACAAAAGAATACAGTCTGCGGTCTTTAATCTGCCGTAATTTAAAGATATTTGACTGTATGATGAATGACCACCGCAACAAAGATATGGAAGGCAGCGGTATGACAGGGCGTCAGTTCGAAGTCCTATCCTATTTGGTGGAGCATCAGAATGAAAATGTGAAGCAGGTGATGATTGAAAAGGATTTTCAGTTAAGCAATCCAACTGTCAGCGGTATTTTAAAACGTCTGGAGCAAAACGGACTTATCTGCAGAATATCAGAGGATACAGATAAACGCTGCAACCGGATTGTGGTAACCAAAAAAGCACAAAGAGCGCTGATTCAGGCGGGCGAGAAATGGGAGATTCTGGAAGAGAAGCTATTTGACGGGATAGCAAAGGAAGAGGAACAGATCTTTGATGAAATTCTCGGCAAACTGTGCAGAAACATAACAAAAATGAGAATTGAACAGGAAAAGGAGTTAAAGAATATTTATGATTAAAACGTTAGCGAAAAGTATCCGTGAATACAAGCTGGCATCAGTTCTGGCAGCAGTATTTATGGTGGGCGAGGTTTTGATGGAAGTTCTGGTGACCTTCATGATGGCAAAAATGATTGATGAAGGTTTCTCAAGCAATGATCTTGGATATGTAATCCAGATCGGTGCGGGAATGCTGATTATGGCAGCGGCAGGACTTGTATGCGGTCTTCTTTCCGGGCGATATGCGGCAGTTGCTTCCGGAGGGCTGGCCAAAAATCTCAGAAAAGATATATTTTACAATATTCAGGAATTTTCCTTCCAGAATATTGACAAATTTTCAACTGCCAGTCTTGTTACAAGGCTGACAACAGATATAACCAACGTACAGATGGCGTATATGATGATTATCCGTCTGCTGGTGCGTTCCCCGATTATGATTGTATTTTCACTGGTCATGGCCTTTATGCTCAGTGCAAAGCTGTCATTGATTTTTGTGATTTTAGTACCGGTGCTGGCATTTTTACTGTTTGTGATTATTAAATCCGCCCACGGTTACTTTGTAAAATTATTTAAAAAGTACGATCACTTAAATTCCGTTGTTCAGGAGAACTTAACAGGAATCCGTACGGTAAAAGCATATATAAGAGAATCCCACGAAATAGGAAAATTTGAAAAAACCTCCAAAAGGATTCTGGATCTGTCAAAGAGTGCGGAAAAGAGATTGATTCTTACAACTCCGTGCATGTTTGCCATGGTATTTATCTGCATTATGTATTTTTGTTATACAGGTGCAAATATGATCGTGTCAGAGACATTGACGACAGGTGCGCTGATGAGTCTGATTACTTATTCTATTCAGATTTTATCCAGCCTGATGATGGCTTCCATGGTACTTGTTATGTGTGTTATGGCCAAAGCATCAGGAGAACGTATTGCAGAAGTGCTGGATGAGAAGAGTTCTCTGACAAACCAGGCACAGCCGGATTTTGATATTCCGGATGGGTCCATTGTGTTTGACCATGTATCTTTCGCATACAGCGACGGGGAAAATAAAGAGATTTTAAAGGATATTAATCTCAATATAAAATCCGGGGAAACTGTGGGAATTATCGGCGGAACCGGATCTGCAAAAACAACGCTGGTACAGCTGATACCGAGACTTTATGACGTGACCGGCGGGAAACTGCTGATCGGCGGAAAAGATGTCAGAACCTATGACTTAAAAACACTGCGTGACTCTGTTTCTATGGTACTGCAGAAAAATGTCCTGTTTTCAGGCACCATCAGCAGTAATCTTCGCTGGGGCAATAAAGAGGCCTCGCAGGAAGAGATTGAGCATGCGGCGCAGCTGGCTCAGGCAGATGAATTTGTATCAAAATTCCCTAAAAAATATGAGACTGTTCTAGATCAGGGCGGAACAAATGTTTCCGGCGGCCAGAAACAGCGTCTCTGCATAGCAAGAGCGCTGCTGAAAAAACCGAAAATTCTGATTCTGGATGATTCTACCAGCGCGGTAGATACGAAAACAGATGCACTGATAAGAAAAGCTTTTGCAGAGGAGATTCCCGATACTACAAAGCTGATTATTGCTCAGAGAATTTCTTCTGTGGAACATGCAGATAAAATTCTTGTAATGCAGGATGGATGTATCTGCGATATAGGAACTCATGAAGAATTATTAAGGACCAGCCACGTATACCAGGAAGTATATGAATCCCAGCAGAAAGGAGGAATCGGAGATGAATAACGGACAGAATACATCAGGAATGAAAAAAGAAGCAAGAAAAAGCATGATGAAAACCCTTGGCCGTTTGATGAAATATGTAACGGGAATTTACAAGTTCCAGTTTGTGATTGTTGTTATCAGTATTCTTCTGGCTGCGGTAGGGCAGGTTATTGGTATTATGGAAATGCGGTATTTGATTGACGATTATATTGTACCGTTTATCGGCCAGGACCATCCGGTGATGTCAGAGCTTGTTACAATTATACTGACTATGGCGGCGGCATATGTAGTAGTTATCTTTTTCTCATATCTGTACAGCCGTCTGATGATTAATATAGCCCAGGGAACGTTAAAGACGATCAGAGACGAGATGTTTAAGCATATGCAGTCTCTGCCCATCCGTTATTTCGACACCAACGCTCACGGAGATCTTATGAGCCGTTATACAAATGATACGGATACGTTACGGCAGATGATCAGCCAGGCAATTCCTCAGATTTTGTCTTCTGTAATTACAATGGTTTCCGTATTTATATCTATGCTGATGCTCAGTGTTCCAATGACTATCATCGTAGTTTTGATGCTGATTTTGATGCTGTGGATTACAAAAAATATCGGAGGCAAAAGCGCAAGATACTTTGTAGAGCAGCAGATGTCTTTAGGCGCTGTCAACGGCTATATTGAAGAAATGATGGAAGGCCAGAAAGTAATCAAGGTGTTCAATCATGAAAAAGAGAGTAAAGAAGGGTTTGACCGCCTGAATGATAAACTGTGCGATCATGTGATCAGGGCCAATACATTTGCAAATATTCTGATGCCTATGCTGTTTCAGATCGGGAATCTGACATACCTTGTAGTAGCGGTGATCGGCGCGGCATTATCCATTACAGGCGTTGCCCCCATTACCCTTGGGGTATTAGCTTCCTTCCTTACCTTTACAAGAAGCTTTACTCAGCCCATTTCTCAGGTATCCCAGCAGGTCAGCTACATTGTAATGGCTCTTGCAGGTGCGCAGCGTATTTTTAACCTCATGGACGAAGAGCCGGAAGAGGATCAGGGAACAGTGACACTTGTGCGGGCCAATGTTTCGGATGACGGAACTATTACAGAGTCAGAGGGCAGAACCGGCCAGTGGGCGTGGAGGGAAGTTCAGGATGGAAAAACCATTTATACCCAGCTGAAAGGGGACGTCCGTTTTAAAGATGTAAACTTTGGATATAATGAAGATAAAATGATATTAAAGCATATGTCGCTGTTTGCAAAGCCAGGACAAAAGATTGCCTTTGTAGGACCTACCGGAGCGGGTAAGACTACAATTACAAATCTGATTAACCGTTTTTATGATATCCAGAACGGACAGATTCTGTATGACGGAATTGATATTAAAAAGATCAGAAAATATGATCTGCGCCGTTCTCTTGGGATTGTACTTCAGGATACCCATCTGTTTACAGGGAGCATCGAGGATAACATCCGATACGGACGTTTAGATGCCACCCATGAGGATGTAGTGGCTGCGGCGAAACTTGCCAATGCGGATTTCTTTATCCGTCATCTTCCGGATGGATACGATACGATCATTTCCGGGGACGGCTCTAACCTATCCCAGGGGCAGCGTCAGCTGCTGGCTATTGCCAGAGCGGCCATTGCCAATCCGCCGGTTCTGATTCTAGATGAAGCCACATCCAGCATTGATACAAGAACAGAAGGGATTATTCAGGACGGTATGGATCAGCTTATGAAAGGCAGAACCGTATTTGTGATTGCCCACCGGCTTTCTACTGTCCGCAATTCAGAAGCCATTATGGTACTGGAGCAGGGAGAAATCATAGAACGGGGAAGTCATGATGAACTGATTGAACAGAAAGGTAAATATTATCAGCTGTATACAGGGGCTTTTGAACTGTCATAAACATCAGTTTTTGGACTGAAATAAATTTTGAATGCCGGGGCAGGTTTCCGGGACAGGAACTTGTCTCAGTATTCAAACTATGATAGAATAAACTCATATATGTAGTTTTAGCATAGACAGGAGAGAATATATGAGTAAAATTGCGGTAATAACTGACAGTAACAGTGGAATTACACAGGCGGAAGGAAAAGAACTTGGGATCTATGTTGTTCCGATGCCGTTTTATATTAATGGAGAAATGTTTCTTGAGGATATTGACCTGAGTCAGGAACAGTTTTATGAAAGGCTGACAGAAGGCGCGGAGATAAAAACTTCCACTCCCACGCTGGCGACTTTTACTGAACTTTGGGATAGCCTTTTAAAAGAATATGACGAAATTGTCCATATTCCCATGTCAAGCGGTCTTTCTAGCACCTGCTCTACAGCAGCCATGCTGGCCGCAGATTATGACGGCAAAGTGCAGGTTGTTGACAATCAGCGGATTTCCGTTACTCAGCGCCAGTCTGTGCTGGATGCTAAGATGCTGGCTAAGGCAGGGAAAACGGCAAAAGAGATTTATGATATATTAATGGAATGTAAAATGGAATCCAGTATTTATATTATGCTGGATACCCTGTATTATCTGAAAAAGGGCGGCCGTATTACACCGGCTGCAGCAGCTCTTGGGACGCTGCTGAAGCTAAAGCCGGTTCTTCAGATTCAGGGAGAAAAGCTGGATGCCTTTGCCAAGGCCAGAACTGTAAAACAGGCGAAAAGCATTATGATCAAACAGATCAAAGATGACTGTGAGAAGCGGTTTGGAGGCGCGGACGGCAGCCATGTGCATATTTCCATGGCCTATACAAAAGATCTGGAGGCAGCAGAAGAATTTAAAAAAGAGGTTCAGGCGGCTTTTCCAAATCATGATATTGTATTAAATCCATTGTCTTTGAGTGTTGCCTGCCATATTGGACCGGGCTCCCTGGCAGTGACTGCTTCAAAAATTGTAGAATCCTAGTAAAATTTACCGGAAAGCTGATTGATTCCATGGAGTTTGATCAGCTTTCTTTTTTACTCTGCAGGAAATACCGTATTGTGATAAAGCTGAAAAGTGCCGATTTCTATAGAGCAAAAAACGCTTTGCTGTGGCCCGCACTGCGGCGGAAAGGAATGAATATATGATTGATTTTGAACAGATAAAAAAAGACAGAAATATGCAGAATGGATTTATTAATCAAATTGGATTTGTAGTAACAGATGTAAAGAAGGGATATGCCAAGGGTGAGATTGCGCTGACAGAAATGCATGGAAATCCAATCGGCTCCATCCATGGGGGCGTGCTGTTTTCCCTGGCGGATTCAGTGGGAGGCGTTGCGGCCACAACGGCAGGATCCTTTTGTACAACAGTAAATGGTACGATTAATTACTTAAATCCGGCTATCGGATGCAAAAAACTGGCAGGAGAGGCCAGGCCCATAAAAATAGGACGCAGGCTGGCTGTGATTCAGGTGACGATTACAGACGAAACAGAACGGATCATTGCCTGTGCTACAATGACTTATCAGTATCTGGGAGATAAAATACCATTTCCTTATAAAGATGAGAAAGAAAGCGAATCGTAGGATATGAATCTGAATCTGGAATACTATAAGGTATTTTATTATGTAGGCAAATGCCAGAGTATTACTTTGGCGGCAGAAGAACTGTCCTTATCTCAGCCGGCAGTCAGCCAGTCCATCCGGAATCTGGAGGATATGCTTGGAACGGCGCTGTTTGTGCGGACAGCCAAAGGGGTGCGCCTGAGCGCGGAGGGCGCGGTTCTTTATCCGTACGTGGCCAGAGGATATGAATACTTCTGCCAGGGAGAGAGAAAGCTTCGGGAACAGCTGGACCTGGAGTCGGGAGAGATCAGAATCGGTGCCAGCGATATGACGCTGCAGTTTTATCTGCTGGATTATCTGGAAACATTTCATGAGAAGTATCCCGGGATAAAAGTTCAGGTAACCAATGCGCCCACGCCTGAGACCCTGCGGTGTCTTTGGGAGGGCAGAATTGATTTTGGCGTGGTTACAGCTCCCGTGTTTCACAAGTCCCATCTGAAGCTGAAAAAGGTCAGAACGGTAAGAGATATTTTTGTGGCGGGGGAAAAATACAGCGCATATCGGGACCGGAGGGTAAGCTTAAAAGAGTTAGAGGAACTTCCGCTTATCTGTTTGGAGGGGGAAACTTCCTCCAGAAAATATGTGGAGATGTTTTTAAAGGACCAGCAGATACAGCTGCATCCGGAGTTTGAGCTGGCTACCAGTGATATGCTGGTTCAGTTTGCCCGCCGGGGCCTTGGCATGGCTTCGGTAGTGGAGGATTTTGCCCGCCGGGAACTTTTAGAAGGGACGTTATTTGAGCTGAAGCTGGAGAAAGAAATACCGGAAAGGGCCATGTATGTAGTCACGGATGACCGGATTCCGGTATCCGCCTGCGCCAGCCGGCTTTTAAGTATTTTAGGGTGCTGATATAATTAATACTTATGCTTAATATAATTAATATTGATTTTACTTATGAGAGGTTATTGTGTATAATCAGAAAGTAAAACAGGCGATGTTTGGACAGGTTTTGCGGCCTGTCCTTTTTTAAGGAGGATTCTTATCATGGTAAAAGCAGTAGTCGGAGCCAACTGGGGAGATGAAGGAAAAGGTAAAATTACGGATATGCTTGCAAAGGAAGCGGATATTATCGTCCGGTTTCAGGGCGGAGCCAATGCGGGACATACAATTGTAAATGATTATGGTAAATTTGCACTTCATACACTGCCTTCCGGTTGTTTTTATGAACACACTACAAGCATTATCGGCAACGGGGTGGCCCTTAATATTCCGGTTCTGTTCCAGGAGATTTGTGATATTACAGCAAAAGGGGTACCGGCTCCAAAGATACTTGTATCAGACAGAGCACAGATGGTGATGCCGTATCACATTTTATTTGACCAGTATGAAGAGGAGCGTCTGGGAGGAAAATCTTTCGGTTCTACAAAATCCGGAATTGCTCCGTTTTATTCGGATAAATATGCAAAGATCGGCATTCAGGTCAGCGAACTTTTTGACGAAGAGTTTTTAAAGGAAAAAGTTGTCAGCATCTGTGAAACAAAAAATGTACTTCTGGAGCATTTATATCATAAGCCGCTGCTGAAACCGGAAGAGCTGTTAGAGACGCTGCACAAATACCGGGAAATGATTGCACCGTATGTCTGCGATGTATCGGCATACCTTGCACAGGCTATTGGTGAAGGAAAAGAAATTCTGCTGGAAGGACAGCTTGGAACATTAAAAGATCCGGATCACGGAATTTACCCAATGGTTACTTCCTCATCCACACTGGCTGCTTATGGGGCCATCGGAGCGGGAATTCCTCCTTATGAGATTAAAAAAATTATTGTAGTCTGCAAAGCATATTCAAGTGCAGTAGGTGCAGGCGCCTTTGTCAGCGAGATTTTCGGGGAAGAGGCAGATGAATTAAGACGCCGGGGCGGCGACGGCGGAGAATATGGAGCTACCACAGGACGCCCCAGACGGATGGGATGGTTTGACTGTGTGGCAAGCAAGTATGGCTGCCGGCTTCAGGGTGCTACTGACGTGGCCTTTACAGTACTGGATGTTCTGGGCTATCTGGATGAAATTCCGGTTTGTGTGGGGTATGAAATTGACGGTGAGGTTACAACTGATTTCCCGGTAACACCAAAGCTTGAAAAGGCAAAACCGGTATTAAAGACACTGCCTGGCTGGAAAAGTGATATCCGGGGAATCAAAACCTATGAAGAGCTTCCGGAGAACTGCAGAAAGTATATTGAATTTGTGGAAGAACAGATTGGATATCCCATTACGATGATTTCTAACGGACCGGGAAGAAATGACATTATCTACAGAAAATAAGAGAATACGCATTTAAAAGCGGTGTGATATCATCCCTTCCGGGGAGGCAGGTAAAGAAATAAAAACCTGCTGCCCGGAAGGGATTTTTTGCTCTATAGGGATACTATGTTGTGATGAAGCAGAAAAGTACCGATTCCTATAGAGCAAAAAACGCTCCGCTGATTATCGCACTGCGGCGGAGTGGAGTCATATCGCAGAAGCGACCCGCCGCAGGCGGAGAATCTCGCAAGCGAGATTCTTTTTTACGCTACAGGAATACTATGTTGTGATGAAGCAGAAAAGTACCGATTCCTATAGAGCAAAAAACGCTCCGCTGATTATCGCACTGCGGCGGAGTGGAGTCATGTCGCAGAAGCGACCCGCCGCAGGCGGAGAATGTGCTGAAAATTTTAAGGACACAGATCGGACACATTTTGAACAGATTTCTTTCACATTTTTATCAGACTAGTTTCACATTTGGGGCATATGATTTTATATACACAGCTGAAAACACAGATATGTGAAACCGTTGTAATAAAAGTGTGTCAGGAGGTATTTGCGTGATAGAGATACAGCATCTTGTAAAAAAATATGGGAACAATACGGCCGTAAACGATTTGAGCATGGTACTAAAAGCAGGAAAAGTTTACGGCTTTTTGGGGCCTAACGGGGCCGGAAAATCTACTACAATGAATATGATTACCGGTTATATTGGTGCTACATCAGGAGAAATAATAATTAATGGACATGATATCAGAAAAGAGCCGGCGGCTGCTAAAAAATGTATTGGGTACCTGCCGGAGGTTCCGCCTCTTTATATGGATATGACGGTGGAAGAATATCTGAAATTTGCGGCGGAATTAAAGCAGCTCAACAAACATACGCGATATGCGGATATGAAGCAGGCCATGGAGCTGACAAAGATTACAGATGTAAAAAACAGAATGATCCGGAATCTGTCTAAAGGGTATCGCCAGAGAGTGGGGCTGGCTCAGGCAATTCTTGGCTTCCCGGAAATTATTATACTGGATGAACCAACAGCAGGGCTGGATCCGAAACAGATTATTGAAATCCGGGACCTGATAAAGTCATTGTCCCAGAAACATACCGTTATTTTGAGTTCCCATATCCTGTCGGAAATCAGCGAAGTGTGTGATTATGTATTTATTATTTCCAAAGGAAGGCTGGCAGCAGATGATACAGTTGAGAATCTGAAACAGAAGCTTTCAGGTGATGCCGTTTTTGAATTGATTTTGAAAGCGTCAGAAGAGGAGGTATCATTTCTGCAGGATTTAAAAGGCGTGGCATCCTGTCATGTGACGGCCGGGCGGCAGGAGGGAACGGTGAATGTGAAGATGGCGGCAAAAAGCGGGGAAGATTTCCGGGAAGACTTGTTTTATGCCTGTGTGCAGAATGATACCCCTATTTTACAGATGCAGCCGGTGAGCCATTCTCTAGAAGAGGTATTTCTGGAAGTAACCGGGGAGAAGGAGGAACAAAAATAATGAAGGCAGTTTTTAAAAGGGAATTGAAAGCATTTTTCACATCTGTTACAGGCTGGATTTTTATTGCGGCCTTTTTGTTTTTGTTTAATCTTTATTTTTTTGTATATAATTTAAGTTACGGATATGCTTATTTATCCTACCCGCTGTCCAGCATTACTTTTATTTTCCTGATCCTTGTTCCAATTTTGACCATGCGGATTTTATCAGAGGACCGGAAGCTGAAAACAGATCAGTTGATATTTACAGCACCCATATCTATATGGAAGGTAGTGTTTGGAAAGTTTTTATCTATGACGGCAGTGTTCTCTATTGTTATGGGTGTTATTTGTCTTTGCCCGCCGTTTTTATCATTATTTGGAACCGTTCCTATGGCAGAGTCTTATACTGCGATTCTTGGGACCTGGCTGTTTGGTATTTTATCCATCGCTGTGGGATTATTTGTTTCCTCTCTGACGGAAAATCAGGTGATTTCCGCGATCTTAACCTTTGCCTTTTTGTTTCTTGGGTATATGATGAACAGTATCTGCACGCTGATTTCTTCTAACGGAAATCTGCTGACGAAAGTTCTTGGTACGTTGTCTATTTCTGATTATATGAATCAGTTTTTGACAGGAACCTTTGATCTTGCGGGAATTGTATATTATTTAAGCGGCTGCGGATTGTTTTTGTTTCTTACCTGTCAGGTGCTGCAAAAATCCCGTTTCCATGCGGCGGTGAAGAAAGTGAAAGCCGGGGTGTTTAGTACCGGACTGATTGTACTGGGACTTGCGGCTGCAGCAGGACTGAACCTTGGGGTTTCAAAGCTTCCGGAACAGTTTACCAGTCTGGATGTGACCTATAATGATCTTTATTCACTGACAAAAGAAACCAAAGAATATATCAGCGGCATTGAAGATGACATTACAATCTATGTGCTGGTCAGCAGCTCTGAAAAGGATGAGACGCTGGATAAAACCCTTAAGATGTATCAGTCTCAGTCAAAACATATCAAAGTAAAATATATTGATCCGGCTTCCTCGCCGCAGTTTTACAGTACCTATACAGATACAGAACCTGCGTCTAACAGTTTGATCGTAGTAAAAGGTGAGAAATCAAAAGTCGTTGATTATTCTAAAATATATGAGACATCCTTTGATTCTTCTACTTACAGTTCACAGACAACGGGATATGATGGAGAAGGCCAGATTACAAGTGCACTAAGCTATGTAACCAGTGAGAATCTGCCTCAGGTTTATGTGATACAGGGGCATGGGGAGGCGGATTTAGAAACAGAATATCTGGATGCAGTGGAAAAAATGAATCTGGAAGTAAAAGAGGTGAATCTGTTAAAGACAGATGAAATTCCAAAAGAGACGGCCGGAATTATTATCAATGGACCTACGTCAGATTTTTCCAAAGATGATGCAAAGAAAGTAAGAGACTACCTGTCAGGCGGCGGGAAGGCTTTGATTACCACAAATTATGCCGCTGACAGCAGTATGGAAAATTTTAATGCTATTTTGTCCGATTTTGATATTCGTGTGGAAACGGGGGTTGTCATGGAAGGAAGCAGCAAAAATTATTATCAGTATCCTTTTTATCTGCTGCCGGATATTCAGACTGCTGATGCCACGGCATCTCTTGACAACTATGTATTTGTTCCTGACGGGCAGGCTTTAACGAATCTTGGGAAAAAAGAAGATGAGCTTACGTGGACGAAGCTTCTGACAACCTCAGATTCTGCGTATATAAAAGAAAACATACAGGAGATGACAACCTATGAAAAAGAAGAGGGCGATAAAACCGGACAGTATACCATAGCCGCAAATGTTGTAAATAATGAAACAAAAGCGGAAGTAACGGTAATGTCATCCATCTATACCTTCACCAGTGATATTGATACCATGGTTTCCGGAAATAACAGGAAGATGTTTACCAATATTACCAGCACATTTCAGTCAGAAGATTCCAATGCAGTATCCGTGCCGGTGAAATCGTATACCCTGGGAGCTTTGACGGTAAATCAGCTGACAGCAGTTACCTGCGCGCTGCTTCTGGTCATTGTGCTTCCGGTTGTACTTCTTGTTACGGGGATCGTCATCTGGCTCAGAAGAAGAAAGCGGTAATCATAATTTTTAATGGGAGTCTTTATGTTTCATTAATTTATAGATGTATGAATAGACCCATAAAAGAACCGGTACGATAATGGTAAAAATCAGCGAAACTTTTAAAAGCTCCATGGATTGACTGCTGCCTATCAGTGCAAAGATTAACGTGGATATATAAAGTCCTGCCAGCAGGAGAACCCCTAAAAGGGCAAGAAGCTGTTTTATTTTTTTCATATTATATATAGTAGGAAAAATTCCTCTCCTTTCCAATTAGATAGTTCTATTAAAAAACATTTTGTGGAAAAAGTCAATAAAACCACCGGGTTTTGGGCCCGGTGGTTTTATAAGGGGAGGATAAGTTAAAACTTGTCTTTGGTACCGGAAATTTCATCCGGTATCCCGGTGATAAGATGGGGGTTTATCACCGGTCTGATGTTATTATTGCCCCTGTGAAAGAATTTATTCAAAGATTGAAAAAAAAATTAAAGTGAGTTATACTAAATAACAATATGCGTAAATAGCGCAAAACAATAAGAAAAAATCAAAGGTGGTATAAAGATGGCATTATTAGAACAGTGGCAGGCAATTGCCTACAATGAACAGGCGGATCGCGGGGAGCTTCAGAATTTCTGGACGAGATATTTTGCACTGGAGAAAAGCGTTTATGAAAAACTGCTGGAGCATCCGGATGAGGCTGTGGAAGGAACTGTGAAAGAGCTGGCAGAAAAATATGATCTGGAACTGATGGCTATGGTTGGTTTTCTGGATGGAATCAATGACAGTCTGATTACGCCCAATCCCATAGAGACCATGGAAGAGGATACCATGGTAAGCCTTGCTTTTGATAAAGAAAAACTTTATAAAAATATGGTGGATGCCAAGGCTGACTGGCTGTATGAGCTTCCTCAGTGGAAAGAGATTTTTACAGAAGATAAATTAAAAGCTCTGTATAAAGAGCAGAAAAATGCGGGAACAATCCGTAAAGAAAAGAAAATCGGTCGCAATGATCCGTGTCCATGCGGAAGCGGTAAAAAATATAAACATTGCTGCGGCAGATAAAAAGGAGATGCAGATGTTATGAAAATTACATTAAAAGATGGATCTGTAAAGGAATATGACAGCGCAAAAACCATTTATGAAATTGCTGCTGATATCAGTGAAGGGCTTGCCCGGGCGGCTTGTGCTGGCGAAGTAGATGGAGAAGTGAAAGATCTTCGGACTGTTATTGACAGGGACTGCAGTTTAAATATTTTAACTGCAAACGATAAAGAAGGACTGGCTGTCATCCGTCATACGGCGTCTCATGTAATGGCTGAGGCAGTAAAGCGTCTGTATCCGGAGGCAAAGATCGCTATTGGACCAGCTATTGAAAATGGTTTTTATTATGATTTTCAGTGTGAACCTTTTTCCAGAGAGGATCTGGATGCTATTGAAAAAGAGATGAAAAAAATCATCAAAGAAGGAACACCTCTGAATAAGTTCACGCTTCCAAGAAAAGAAGCAATTCAGTATATGAAGGACCGCCAGGAGCCATTTAAAGTGGAGCTGATCGAAGACCTTCCGGAAGGCTCAGAGATTTCCTTTTATGAGCAGGGAGAATTCACAGATCTTTGTGCAGGTCCCCATCTGATGAATACAAAAGGGATTAAGGCATTTAAATTGCTGTCTTCTTCTATGGCATACTGGAGAGGCGATGAGCGTAGAGAGCAGCTGCAGCGGATTTATGCAACTGCCTTTTCAAAAAAGGACGAGCTTGCTGCTTATCTGGAACACCTGGAGGATATTAAGAAACGGGATCACAATAAGCTGGGGCGCGAGATGGAGCTGTTTGCTACTGTTGATGTAGTGGGACAGGGACTGCCCCTCCTCCTTCCAAAGGGAGTAAAGATGGTGATGAAGCTTCAGAGATGGATTGAAGATCTGGAGGATAAAGAGTGGGGATATGTCCGCACGAAAACGCCTCTTATGGCTAAAAGTGATATGTATAAAATATCCGGACACTGGGATCATTACAAAGAGGGCATGTTTGTTCTGGGAGATGAACAGAAGGATAAAGAGGTTTTTGCTCTTCGCCCTATGACCTGCCCGTTCCAGTATTATGTGTATAAAAATGCCCAGAGATCTTACCGGGATCTTCCTTACCGTATGGGAGAGACTTCTACCTTATTTAGAAAAGAGGAATCCGGAGAGATGCATGGTCTTACCAGAGTAAGACAGTTTACCATTTCGGAAGGACATCTGGTTGTCCGTCCAGATCAGGCAGAAGAGGAATTAAAGGGATGTCTGGATTTGGCAAATTACTGCCTGAGGACACTGGGCCTGCAGGAGGATGTTACGTACCGCCTGTCCAAATGGGATCCGAATAATAAAGAAAAGTATCTGGGTGATGAGCACTACTGGGAGTCCACCCAGGGCAAGATCCGTGAAATTCTTGTGGAGAACGGCGTTGAATTTGTGGAAGCCGACGGAGAAGCGGCGTTTTACGGTCCGAAGATTGACATTCAGGCGAAAAATGTATATGGAAAAGAAGATACTATGATTACCATTCAGCTTGACTGTGCAATTGCTGAGAATTTTGACATGTATTATATTGACCAGAACGGAGATAAGATCAGACCTTATATTATTCACAGAACCTCCATCGGCTGCTATGAGCGTACGCTGGCATGGCTCATTGAAAAATATGCAGGTTTATTCCCAACCTGGCTTTGTCCGGAGCAGGTGCGCGTTCTGCCGATTTCTGAAAAATATGCAGATTACGCAGAACAGGTAAGAAAAGAACTGGCAAGAAATGATGTGGATGTTACCGTGGACAACCGCTCTGAAAAGATTGGATTTAAAATCCGTGAAGCAAGACTTTCCAAGGTTCCTTATATGCTGGTGGTTGGCCAGAAAGAGGAAGAAGAGGGAACCGTTTCTGTGAGAAGCAGATATGCAGGAGACGAAGGAACGAAAGCTTTGGAAGATTTTACAGATGCTATCTGTAAAGAAATACGGACAAAAGAAATTCGAAAAATTGAAAATCAGGAATCTTAGGATTTCTAACGGCAGGCAGCACCCGCCCGGATACAAGTCATCAGTATCCAGGCGGGTGTTCTGCGTCAAAAAATGTAAAAAAATGTTGTATAAAATATCTGAATAGATTGCAGGAAATTACTTATACTAACTTTGTTAAAATGTTCAGAAAGGAGTCTGTATTATGACACAATTAGATTGTACAGTATCAAGCTGTATGTATAACAAAGAGAATTACTGCAGTAAAGGGGATATTATGGTAGGAGGACGCAATGCGTCTCATATCAGCGAAACATGCTGTGAAAGCTTTCGTGACAAAAAAGATGGCGGCGCAAGCAACTCAACAGCTCATCCATCTCCCACGATTGACGTAGACTGCGAAGCAGAAAAATGCAGATACAATGATAACTGCAAATGTCAGGCAGGCCATATTGGAATTTCCGGAAGCCAGGCCTGTACCTGCCAGGAGACAGAGTGTACAAGTTTTTGCTGTAAATAGTTAAACTTGTCGAAATGTGTCGATGAAAAGTCCTCTGAATTGTTTGCTTTTTGTCGTATAACAGAGTAAAATATCAGTTGTACAGAAGCAACAAACAGGGGACTGTTTTTTAGTGAGGGATTATTGAATGTGTTTACATAGAAATAGGGTTTTGATTGCTATAAGAAGATAAAACTGCCTGTACAATAATACGACTGTTACTGTAAATAGCTGAAAATCTCAAAAAGAAGGGTGAAGAGTATTTGCTTATGTCATGGGATCCAATATCAAAAAACTAAGTTTCAGGGGTTATGAGTATCACCAGGCTGGCTGAACAACATGAAAATATTGTATTGTAACTGCCAGTTTATGATAGGCAGTAATCACCTTTAATGGGATTGGTTTGCCGGAGAAAATCAAATGAAGAGAGGCAGAAAATGAGTAGAATTTCACAGTTAGAGGAAATGATTGAACACGAAAGACGCATTTTGAACGGGGCCATTTTGGAAGGAAAAGATTTTGAGGCATACTATGAGCAGAGCAAAAAATTAGATGAACTAATTGAAAAGTATTATCAGGTTGTACTGGGTGGACAATAATCCCCCACCTGTGCACCACTTTGGCAGAAAAAAGATGGAAATATATGGAAACAGTATCTGGGCCGGAACTTACGGAGGTTGAAAAACCCCGTAATTCCGGCCTTTTTCGTTATTTTAAAGTATAAACCGGTATGGAAAAATTAAGAATTTTTCATACCGGTTTTTCTGTGTAGTCTATTGCTTTTCCATGAGAAATACTATAGAATGTATCTATGAGTGGCGGAAAGTGGTGTCAAGTGTCATAAAGTGGTGGATAAGTTTATAACTTTGTGGATAACTGAAGATGACACACAAAAAGATACGGGAAGAAGGTGATTTTCGATGTTCATGGGAGAATACAACCATACAGTAGATGCAAAGGGACGATTGATCGTACCGGCAAAGTTTCGTGAATCACTGGGCGAAGAGTTCGTTGTAACGAAAGGACTGGATGGCTGTCTGTTCGTATACCCAATGGAAGAATGGAAGAACATCGAAGAGAAGTTCCGTAATATACCGCTGACTACCAAAGATGCAAGAAAATTCTCCCGTTTCTTCTTCTCAGGCGCCGCTGCCTGTGAAGTGGACAAGCAAGGGAGAATTTTAATCCCTACAGTACTAAGAGAGTTTGCAGATTTACAAAAAGAAGCTGTCCTGGCAGGTGTTTTTAACAGAATTGAGATCTGGAGCAAAGAGCGCTGGCAGGATGAGAGTGAATATGATGATATGGATGAAGTTGCTGAACATATGGCGGAACTTGGTCTTGGAATTTAGAAATGGAGAGATCTATGGAATTTAAACATATTTCAGTGCTGCTGAAAGAGACAGTGGACAACCTTATAACGAAACCGGAAGGCATCTATGTGGATGGAACCCTGGGAGGGGGAGGCCACAGTTTTGAAATCTGCAGCCGGCTTCATGGGCCGGGACGCCTCATTGGTCTTGACCAGGATGCGGATGCCATCGCGGCAGCTTCTCAAAGACTGGCTCCTTTTAAAGACCGGGTAACCATTGTCCGGAGCAATTATCAGGATATGGTATCACAGCTTCAGAGTCTTGGAATTGATAAAGCAGACGGGATTATGCTGGACCTTGGTGTGTCTTCTTTTCAGCTGGATACGCCGTCTAGAGGATTTACCTACAAAGATGAACAGGCGCCGCTAGATATGCGGATGGATCAAAGGCAGCAGATGACGGCCAAGGATATTCTGGAAACATACAGTGAGATGGAGCTGTTTAGAGTCATCCGGGATTACGGTGAAGATAAATTTGCCAAAAATATTGCTAAGCATATTGCCGCGGCAAGGCAGAAGAAACCAATAGAAACCACCGGAGAATTAAATGAAATTATCAGAAATGCTATTCCGGCAAAAATAAGGGCCACAGGGGGACACCCGGCCAAACGAACCTATCAGGCACTTCGGATTGAACTAAATCGGGAGCTTGAGGTTTTGGAACATTCGCTGGATGCCATGATTGATCTTTTAAATCCTGGCGGAAGACTTTGCGTCATTACGTTTCAGTCTCTAGAAGACAGAATCGTAAAGACAAATTTTAAACGAAATGAAAACCCGTGTACTTGTCCAAGTAATTTCCCGGTTTGTATCTGTGGAAATATTTCAAAGGGCAGAGTAATCACAAGAAAGCCGATTCTGCCTTCCCAGGCGGAGCTTGCGGCAAACAAGCGTTCCAAAAGCGCGAAGCTTAGAGTATTTGAGCGCAGGTAGTAAATGAAAGGAAAAAGTGGAAAATAATGGGCGACTATAATAGAAGAACATCAAACAAAAGAGTATCAGATCGTTATACATATATTCAGGGGAATACCGTAAGAAAGCTGGAAACAGCGCCCAAACGCGTGCCGGTAAGAACAAGGGAAGAGGAATTAAGGCTTAGAGAGAAGCAGCGCTCTGCAAAAAGAAATCGTCAGAATGCCTTGCTGATGAATAAGGGATATGTTATCTTCTTAACAGCGGCTACCATTGTCTGTGCCATGGTGTGCGGAATGTATATTCATATGCAGGCAAGTATGACAATCAATATGAAACAGGTTTCGTCTCTGGAAACTCAGATTTCAGAATTAAAAACAGATAATGACGCCGCCGAAAAACGTCTGGATACTACCATGAATCTGGACCAGGTGAAAGATAAAGCGCAGAGTGATCTGGGAATGTCTTATCCTGCATCCGGACAGATTAAATATTATTCAGTGGATAGCTCTGATTATATGAATCAGTATGGAAGTATTCCGGGCAAGTAGGAGCGGACCGGCGAAAGCTGAAAAGAATTGCGTATCGGGACCCTGAAGAAGGGGACAAAAACAGATTGACAGGTGAAATATGAGTCAGATAAAAAAGAAAAAAAAGATTTCAATGGGGATGAGGAAGAAACTGTTTATTGTATTTCTGCTCATCCTCGCACTTGTATTTGTATTAATCGGCCGGCTGGCGGCTATTGAGCTTAGAAGCGGTGAAAAATACGAAAAAATTGTTTTAGGACAGCAGGAATACAGCAGTCAGACAATTCCCTTCCGCAGAGGGGATATTGTGGACCGCAAGGGAACAATCCTGGCTGCCAGCACAGAGGTTTACAATGTGATTTTAGACTGCAGTGTCCTTACTGCCAAAGAGGAGTACTTAGAACCCACGGTTTCGGCCCTGGTAAAATATTTTGAACTAGATGAGACAGATCTTCGGCAGAAAATAAAGGATAATCCCAAGAAGCAGTACATTGTGCTTGCAAAGAAACTTTCTTATGATAAAGTCCAGCCCTTTGAAGAGCTTCAGGAAGATGAGAAAAAGGGAGCCAATATCAAAGGTGTCTGGTTTGAAAAGGAGTATATCAGAAACTATCCATATAACAGTCTGGCCAGCACAATTCTTGGATTTACCACTTCCGGTAATGTGGGGATCGGCGGCATTGAAGACTATTATAATGAAACATTAAATGGAACAGACGGAAGAAAATACGGGTATCTTAATTCTGATTCCAACTTTGAGCAGACCGTAAAAGAGGCTGTAAGTGGTCAGAATGTAGTTTCCACCATTGATGTGAATATTCAGTCTATTGTAGAAGAAAAGATAAAAGAATTTAATGATGCCTACAAAGATAATCATGTAAAAGGAAATGGAGCTCTCCATATTGGCGTGATTTTAATGAATCCCAATAACGGAGAAGTGCTTGCCATGGCCAATTATCCCAATTTTGACTGCAACAATGCGTGGGATCTGACTCCCTATTATTCCCAGAAAGAAATTGATGCCATGTCAGAAGAAGAAACATTAGACGCATTAAATACCATCTGGAATAATTTCTGCACCACCTATACTTATGAACCGGGTTCCACTGCAAAACCATTTACCATTGCGTCGGGTCTGGAAACAGGCTCCCTCACCGGAAATGAAACCTTTGTTTGTGACGGCGGGGAAAAGATCGGCGGACACAATATCCGCTGTGTAAACAGAAGCGGTCACGGCACGGAAACCATCAAGAAAGCGCTGATGGATTCCTGCAATGACGCCCTGATGCAGATGTCCTATAAAATTGGAGCGAATAATTTCTGTAAGTATCAGCAGGTGTTTAATTTCGGTTTGAAAACAAATATAGATCTGCCTGGAGAGGCCCGCACCAGCGAGCTGATTTATACCCTGGACAAGATGAATGACACTTCTCTTGCAACCAATGCTTTTGGCCAGAACTTTAATGTGACCATGATCCAGATGATCAGCGCATACAGTTCCCTTGTAAATGGAGGATCCTATTATCAGCCTCATGTAGTCAGCAAAATTACAGATGAAAATGGAAATACAGTAAAGACCATGGAACCTACCCTGTTAAAGGAAACGGTATCTAAAGGAACCAGCGAGACCATTAACAGCTATCTTGAGTCTACGGTGGCAGAAGGGACTGCAAAAACTGCCAAAGTAGACGGATATTCCATGGGCGGCAAAACCGGTACGGCTCAGAAACTGCCCCGAAAGGACCGCAATTACCTTGTTTCTTTTATTGGACATGTTCCTGCTAAAGATCCGGAGCTGGTAGCGTATGTAGTTGTAGATCAGCCAAATGTAGCAGATCAGCCCCACAGTACTTATGCTCAGCATATTGCAAGAGAAATTCTAGAAGAAGTACTTCCTTATATGAATATTTATCCGGATGAAGAGAAAAAAGGTACCAATGCAAATCTGGATATCACCGGTAATATAGAAAAAAATTCTGATTCCAAAAATACAAATTCCGGCAAGTCAAAAGAGACTGCAGCGGAGCAGGAAAACTACACAGGTGATATTTTTGAAGAATAACAACATAACCTCATAAAAAGCGTAATAGATTATAATAACTGCTTTTATGAGGTTTTGCTGTATGCAGAGACTTCGAAAATATCAACGAAAAAAAATGCTGGTGTTTCTGCTTTTAATTGTTCTTGGACTTTGTGCCGTATCCGGAAAATTAGTTTATTTAATGATTTTTAAATCTGAATTTTACGGGGAAAAGGCGGAAAATCTCCATGAAAGAGAACGAAGCATCAAAGCGGCCAGAGGAAAAATACTAGACAGAAACGGAACGGTATTAGCCTCCAATAAATCTGTCTGCACGATTTCAGTAATACATAATCAGATCGAAGATGAGGAAGCAGTCATTGATATGCTTGTAAAAGAACTTGGACTGGAAGAAAAAGATGTGCGCAAACGAGTGGAGAAAGTCAGTTCCATTGAGCGCATCAAAACAAATGTAGATAAAGAAACCGGTGATAAAATACTGGAATACGGAATGGCAGGCGTTAAAGTGGATGCGGATTATAAGCGGTATTATCCTTATGATGAGCTTGCGTCCAGGGTACTTGGCTTTACCGGAAGTGATAATCAGGGCATTGTAGGTCTGGAGGTAAAATATGACCAGTGGCTTTCAGGAACTAATGGAAAAATACTGACCCTTACAGACGCAAGAGGCATAGAAGTGGAAGCGGCAGGAGAACGCCGTCAGGAGCCAAAAGACGGAAATGATGTGGTTGTGAGTTTAGATCACAATATTCAGGAATATTGTCAGCAGGCGGCGGAAAAAGTAATGGAAGAAAAGAAGGCGGATGCCGTTGGAATGATACTGATGAATCCTCAGAACGGGGAAATCTATGCCATGGTAAATGTACCTGAATTTAATTTGAATGAACCATTTACACTCACCGATGAGGTGATCAGTCAGGGGGAAGAGGCATTTCAGGAGAAGAAGAAAAAGGAACAGGAGGCCAAAGAAAAAGAAGACAGTCAGGATACTTCCACTGAAGACAAGGAGGAGAAAAAAGAAGAAACATTTGATCCGGAAAATAATTCCAAACAGAAACAGGAATTGTTAAACCAGATGTGGAGAAACATGTGTATTAACGATACTTATGAGCCGGGTTCCACATTTAAAATTATAACAACATCAGCAGCCTTAGAAGAAGGTGTTGTGACCACAGAATCACAGTTTTACTGCCCTGGTTATAAAATGGTGGAAGATAGAAGAATCCGATGCCATAAAACAACCGGACACGGAGCGGAGACGTTTACAGAAGGAATTATGAACAGCTGTAACCCGGTGTTTATAGAACTGGGCCTTCGCCTTGGAGTAGATAATTTTTATAAATATTTTAAACAGTTTGGACTGCTTCAAAAGACTAATATTGATCTGCCCGGTGAAGCGTCCACAATTATGCATGACCCGAAAAATATGGGGCAGGTGGAGCTGGCAACGGTAGCTTTTGGCCAGTCATTTCAGATTACCCCGGTTCAGCTGGTAACAACGGTATCTTCTCTGATTAACGGAGGAACAAGAATTACCCCGCATTTTGGAGTACAGGTCCAGGATTCCAATGAGCAGGTTCTAGAGACATTTCAATATGACCAGACAGAAGATATTGTCAGTGAAGAGACCTCTAAAACGCTGCGGTCACTTCTCGAGAAGGTTGTTTCAGAAGGAACCGGAAGAAAGGGCGGTGTAGAAGGATTCTCAGTGGGAGGAAAGACGGCAACTTCCCAGACACTGCCAAGAAGCGAACATAAATATATCTCATCCTTCCTTGGATTTGCTCCGGCGGATGATCCGAAAGTCATCGGGCTTGTGGTGATCTATGATCCCCAGGGGATTTATTATGGAGGGACCATTGCGGCTCCTGTTATGCAGGAAGTGTTTGAGGATGTTCTTCCTTACCTTGGAATCGAAGAGCAGCCGGCAGAGGAGACAAAGGATACGGAAAATGAGCAGTAAAAAATAAATGATAGCAGTTGTCAAGTAATAAAAAAAGACGTATACTACTTAAGTTAGTGAAAAATACAATACAGTGGGATACTCTGTCCGCTGGTTATAGAAGAGGTGTGAAAAATGACAATACAGGTAATTCTTCCAGTATTGATCGCATTTGCAGTCAGTGCTGTATTAGGCCCGGTGATGATTCCGGTGCTGCGGAGATTGAAGGTAGGAAATACAGAGAGAAAGGAATTAGAATCCCATCAGAAGAAGAACGGGACCCCCACAATGGGCGGTATCATGATTTTGATTGCCATAACTGTGACGGCGTTGATTTATGTTAAGGACTATCCAAAGCTGATCCCGATTCTCTTTGTTACAGTAGGATTTGGAATTATCGGATTTCTGGATGATTATCTAAAAGTGGTTCTCAGGCGGTCTGACGGGCTGCTTGCCTGGCAGAAAATGATCTGTGAAATTATTGTAACGGCGGTGTTTGCCGTATATCTTGTGAAAACGCATATACCAATGTCCATGCTGATTCCTTTTTCCGGAGGGAAGTATCTGGAACTGGGATGGCTGGCGCTGCCGGTGATGTTCCTGGCAGTGATCGGAACAGTAAATGGCGTAAACTTTACGGACGGCCTTGATGGTCTGGCTTCTAGCGTCACCATTCTGGTGGCCACGTTCTTTTCTGTGGTTGCCATCGGTACCTCGGCAGGAGTAGAGCCAATCACCTGTGCGGTAGTAGGCGCGCTGCTTGGTTTCCTTTTGTTTAATGTATATCCTGCCAGTGTATTTATGGGGGATACCGGTTCCTTAGCGCTGGGCGGTTTTGTGGCTTCTACCGCCTATGTACTGCAGATGCCGATCTTCATACTGATTGTAGGGCTGATTTACTGGATTGAAATCTTTTCTGTTATTATCCAGGTGCTCTATTTTAAAAAGACCGGAGGGAAAAGATTTTTCCGGATGGCGCCTATTCATCATCATTTTGAACTGGGCGGCTGGTCAGAGACAAGAGTTGTGGCGGTATTTTCTATTATTACGGCGATTCTGTGTCTGGTAGCATTTATCGGGATGTAGAAAGGTGGACGGAATATATGGAACTGAAAGACAAAAATGTGCTTGTATTTGGAGCCGGTAAAAGCGGCGCGGCGGCGGCAGAACTTCTTTTAAAACATCATGCAAAGGTGATTCTTTTTGACGGAAATGAAAATGCAGATGTAAAAGCAGTAACCCATCAGCTGAAAAAGCCGGTTGATGTAAGGGTTTATCTTGGAAACCTTCCGAAAGACATAATCAAGGAACTGGATCTGGCTGTTTTAAGTCCCGGTGTCCCTGTGGAGCTTCCGGTTGTGGCAGAACTGAAAAACCAGGGAGTGAAGATCTGGGGTGAAATAGAGCTGGCATATGAGTTAAGCCGGGGAAGGGTTCTGGCAGTTACCGGTACAAACGGAAAGACCACCACCACAGCTCTGCTGGGTGAGATTATGAAAAACTGGTGCAAAGATGTAAAAGTAGTTGGAAATATCGGGATTCCATATACAAGCGTGGCAGATGAAACCACAGAAGAAACAGTAACGGTTGCTGAAATCAGCAGTTTTCAGCTGGAGACCATTGATAAGTTCAGACCTGATGTTTCGGCGGTGCTGAATATAACACCGGATCATTTAAACCGTCATCATACCATGGAAAATTACATAGCAGCGAAACTGGATATTACGAAAAATCAGACAAAAGAACAGACCTGCGTGTTGAATTATGAAGATGAAGTATTGAGAAAATTTGCAGGGACTGCGGGAGTAAACGTATTATTTTTCAGCAGCAGAAGAGTTCTTAAGGGGGGGCTGTATTTAAACGGTGGAAGTATTTATTACTCTGACGGCACTAAGGTACAGGAAGTCATCCCTGTAGATGAGCTTAAGATACTGGGGCTTCACAATTACGAAAATGTTATGGCTGCATCGGGAATGGCTTTAAGCTTTGGTGTGCCGCTGGAAAAAATCCGTGAAGTGCTGAAAAGTTTTCAGGCGGTGGAGCATAGAATAGAATATGTAACAGAAAAAAGAGGAGTTAAATTTTACAATGATTCCAAAGGAACAAATCCGGATGCGGCCATCAAAGGGATTCAGGCTATGAACCGGCCCACGCTGCTGATCGGAGGCGGTTATGATAAGCAGTCAGAGTACGGCGGATGGATCGACAGTTTTGACGGAAAAGTAAAAAAGCTGGTATTAATCGGACAGACAAAGGAGAAAATAGCCCGGACAGCAAAAGAGCACGGTTTTAAGAATTGTGTCTTTGCCAAAAGTCTGGAGGAAGCGGTGCAGATTTGTTATGAACATGCAGTCAGCGGAGACGCGGTGCTTTTGTCTCCTGCCTGTGCAAGCTGGGGAATGTTTCCCAACTATGAAGTTAGAGGAAAGATGTTTAAAGATATTGTGTATGCATTAAAGGAGTAGTGAAATATGGGCAGAAACAGTCGGACCGGAAAACCAGAAAAAATTAAATATTTTGATTATAGCTTATTGTTCATCATTATTTTTCTGGTGGGATTTGGATTGGTGATGTTGTACAGTGTCAGTTCCTATGAGGCACAGAGCACCTTCGGCAATTCTGCTTATTATCTAAAAAAACAGCTGGGTTCTGTGGTACTTGGACTGATCGCCATGTTTATTGTTTCAAGAATTGAATACCATTTCTGGCAGCGGTTCAGTCTGCTGTTTTATGCCATTGCCCTTCTTTTATGCCTTGCGGTTATTTTTGTAGGCGAGGATATCAACGGGTCCAAACGGTGGCTTCGGGTTGGGGGCGTTTCCCTGCAGCCTTCGGAGCTTGCTAAGATTGGAATTATTATTTTTGTGGCGGCTGTGCTGTGCAAAACAGTGAAACAGGTATCAAAATTAAAAAATGTGATTAAAGTTTTCTGCTTTGCAGCCCCGATTATTCTGGTTATCGCCATTAACAACTTAAGTACAGCTATTATTGTTGCGGGAATTGCCTTTATTATGGTTTTTGTAGTAAGTCCCAAGTATTCTCATTTTATCGGCATGATTGTCATCGCCGCGGTGGGAGTTGTGGGGGTTACCATTATGCAGGGGTCGTATCGTGCGGTGCGTATTACCGCCTGGCTTCATCCGGAGCAGTATCCGGACGATGCTTATCAGACGCTGCAGGGGCTTTATGCCATAGGTTCAGGTGGACTGTTTGGCAAAGGCTTAGGAGCCAGTATGCAAAAGCTTGGCTATGTTCCGGAAGCGCAGAATGATATGATTTTTACAATTATTTGTGAAGAGCTGGGATTATTTGGTGCCATCTGTGTCATTTTGTTATTTATATTAATGATCTGGCGGTTTATGGTAATTGCAAATAATGCCGCTGATTTGTACGGGTCTTTGCTGGTAATCGGAATTATGGCTCATATTTCCCTGCAGGTGCTTTTGAATATTTCTGTAGTTACCAATACGATTCCAAATACCGGTATTACGCTGCCCTTTATCAGTTACGGAGGGACGTCAGTGGCCATTCTTCTTACGGAAATGGGAGTTGCCTTAAGTGTTTCTAGGGGGATACGTTTTGATGAAAATAAACAGATAGAGTAAGGTTCATGAAATAGGAGCGGATAAATGATAAGAGAAAAACGAAGGAGACGGCGAAAGAGAAAAAGAATACTGCGCATTATACTGACGATTCTGGTCATTGCTGCTCTGGCTGCACTGATTGTGTTTAAAGTGTTTACCGTTGAAAAGGTTGAAATTACCGGAAATGAGCTATATACAAATCAGCAGATTGAAGACTGGGTCCTCAATGATGAACATTCCTGGAATTCCCTTTATGTATACTTTAAATATAAACTGAAAGAAACCAAAGAGCTCCCTTTTGTAGATTCTATGGATATTTCCCTGAAATCACCTCATACTGTTAAAATAAATGTTTATGAAAAAGGTGTGCTGGGGTATCTGTATGTGCCCTCTCTTGGGAAAAATGCATATTTTGATAAAGATGGATTTGTAGTGGAGCTGTCTTCCGATATCATCGAAGGCACTACAAAAATCAGCGGGATTTCTGTGGAAACGGCGCAGCTTTATAAAAAGCTCCCCCTGGAAAATGAATCTATTTTAAAAACACTGCTGAATGTATCGCAGCTTCTAAAAAAGTATGAGCTGGAACCTGAGATTATATATGTGACACCTGAGGATCAGGTACTGTTAAGTTACGGAAATATACAGGTAAATGTCGGCGGAAACGTAAACTTAAATGAAAAGATTGTTCGGCTTCAGAAGATTATGCCGGAGGTTGCCAAAATGAAAGGCACACTGCATTTAGAAGACTGGAGCGAAACGAATACAGATATTTATTTTGAGAAGAATGAACTGACTGAGATTCCCAAGGATGTACAGCAGGTTCCAAAGTCCGGCAGTACGGAAGAAAACAGTAAAAAGGAAGAAAATTCCAATGCAGAGGATTCTGCACAAAAGGACTCCGGACAGAAGGCGTCTGACAGCAAAAAGGACGATCAGAGCAGCGATAAAAAAGATACTGCAAATTAAAAAAATATAGGTTGATTATTTATTGAAAAAATTATATTATTATAACTATATTGGCAAAATTGAATCCTGCTGCGAAAAATGGCAGTATGATTTGTATATAAAATCAGATGAGGGATAGAAGGAGGAACTGTCGTGCTTGAAATTATGTCAACAGAAGCTGAGTCCAGCGCAAAAATTATTGTAATTGGTGTAGGTGGCGCTGGAAATAACGCTGTTAACCGAATGATAGATGAAAATATTGGAGGGGTAGAATTTATAGGTATTAATACGGACAAGCAGGCATTAGTACTCTGTAAAGCGCCTACTCTGATTCAGATTGGAGAGAAACTTACCAAAGGACTTGGAGCCGGAGCAAAGCCTGAGATCGGCCAGAAAGCTGCAGAGGAAAGCTCTGAGGAGCTGGCGGCAGCCATTGAAGGCGCTGATATGGTATTTGTCACCTGCGGTATGGGCGGAGGAACCGGGACCGGAGCAGCCCCTGTTGTGGCAAAGCTGGCAAAGGATATGGGTATCCTTACCGTTGGTGTTGTTACAAAGCCTTTCAAGTTTGAGGCAAAAACGCGTATGGTAAATGCGGTAACCGGAATCGACAACCTAAGGGAGAGTGTGGATACCTTAATTGTAATTCCAAATGACAAGCTTCTTGAGATCGTTGACAGAAGAACTACAATGCCGGATGCATTGAAAAAAGCAGATGAAGTATTGCAGCAGGCAGTTCAGGGTATTACGGATCTGATCAATGTTCCTGCACTGATTAATCTGGATTTTGCGGATGTTCAGACTGTTATGAAGGACAAAGGCATGGCTCATATCGGTATCGGAGCGGCTACCGGAGATGATAAAGCTATTGAAGCAGTTAAAATTGCTGTTGCCAGTCCGCTTCTGGAAACGAATATTGCAGGTGCGTCTCACGTAATTATTAATATTTCCGGAGACATTTCTCTGATGGATGCAAATGATGCCGCAAGCTATGTTCAGGATCTTGCCGGAGATGACGCAAATATTATTTTTGGAGCTAAGTATGATGAAAATTGCCAGGATTCTGCTACTATTACGGTAATTGCAACAGGTCTTGAGAGTCCTGCAGCATCAGCAGCCTCCAAAATTATGCCGGGACTGAAAATTGCAGGAGCGCCTCAGACAGGCGGACTTGGCTTAAACCGTACATCATCGGGACAGGCCGGGGTCGTTGGCAGTGCGCCTGCTGGAATTAAGACTCCAAAGCCTCCGGTGAGCAGTGTGCCTCAGAAGGATATTAAGATTCCGGATTTTCTGAAAAATTCTAAAAGATAGCAAAAGACGGAAAAAAGATAGCAGCAGCACAATTTGACATAATTCGTGCTGTTTCTTCTTGATATTGCCTGGAAAGACTATAAATTCAAAGAAAAAAAGTTGAAAAGAACCGAGATTTTGACAAAAAAATCACGGTTCTTTTTTTATAATGTACAAGGAAAGAATTTGTCAGCCCGATTTGTTTTGTGTAAGAATTAAAAAAACAGGCAGGGGGTGGAATGTGCAATATGAATGGTATATAGATGCTTTCTGGCTGACCTCTTTTTTCATAGACAGCATAGCTTTTCTGACGGCCGTCCTGGTAATGGGAAAGCAGGTCAGAGCTTTTAGATGCATACTGGCGGCCCTTTTGGGAGCCAGCGCAGAGACGGCATGTTTTCTGCTGATGTCAGATTATTTTCTGTATCGGATTACGGTTATGGCAGTGATAAATCCTCTGCTGCTTTTTATTTTGATGAAACCCGGAAGATGGAAAGAGTTTCTAAAAGGCTACCTGACTGTCTGCGGGGTAATATTGTTTATTGGAGGCGTTCAGACCTGCTTTATGCAGTATGTTCCTATCCGTTCCCGTCAGAATATCTGGTATGTGATTCTGGCTGCAGCGGCAGCTGTCATAATCTGTTACATAAAGTGCCGCAGAAATTACAGTCAGAACCTGTGTGAGGCAAAGCTGATTTATGGAAAAAGACAAGTATTGCTGAAAGCATTCTGTGATACTGGAAATCTGTTAAAAGATCCTTTTACAGCCAAACCGGTCAGCATTGCAGATTTTTGCGTTTTCGGGCCGGATTTTCCAAATGAGGATGTCAAGATACGATATATCCCTTACCGTACACTGGGAATGGAACATGGATTATTAAAAGTACTGACTATTGATAAAATGTATATTTATTTACCCGGGAAGAAACTGGAAGTAGAAAAACCCGTCATCGGACTAAAAGAAAGTGGTCTGATGGGGCAGGGAAATGTGCAGCTCATTTTAAATGGAGCGCTGCTTTCAGAAAATAATGAAATGGGAAAGGGAACAACACAGCGTTGATATGGTGAAATAAAATGTATATTAAAGTCTCAGTACCGGGACGGTTTCAGTTTCGGATTGTACCTACTCTGCAGAATCTGATTTTTCAGAATGCAAAAGATGTCCATTATATAGGGGGAGCGGAAGTACTGCCGCCGCCGCTGGAAGCAGAGGCCGAGAGCGCCTGCATCGAAAAACTTGGCACCGATGATTTTGAGGAAGCAAGAGGGATGCTTATTGAGCATAATCTCAGGCTGGTAGTTTACATAGCAAAAAAATTTGATAATACCGGGATTGTGGTGGAAGATCTGATTTCCATCGGAACCATCGGACTGATAAAGTCCATCAATACTTATAATCCGGCAAAAAACATAAAGCTTGCCACTTACGCGTCCCGCTGTATTGAAAATGAAATTTTGATGTATTTAAGAAGAACAAGTAAAATGAAACTGGAAGTTTCCATTGACGAACCGCTGAATGTGGACTGGGATGGCAATGAGCTTCTTTTATCTGACATTCTGGGAACGGAAGAGGATATTATTTACAAAGACATGGAACTGGAAGTGGAGAAAAAACTGCTGAAGAAGGCGGTAGATAAGCTTCCGCCCAGAGAACGGAAAATTATAGAACTGCGCTATGGACTGACTTCTGCGGACGGAGAAGAGATGACACAAAAAGAAGTGGCAGATCTTATGGGAATTTCCCAGTCCTATATTTCAAGACTGGAAAAAAAGATTATGAAGCGTCTGAAAAAAGAAATTGTAAAGTATGAATAGAGATTGTAATAGTTTTTACAATATCATTAATTTTAAGTGAAAAGGGTTGATGAAATAAAAAAAGAGTATACAATTATAAACTAAGCGCGTATAGTATGAAACAAAATACAAGGAAGTGAAAGTGTGAAGAAAACAAAAGAAAAACATCAGTTGTTAACTCCAAAAAGAATCCTGCTGCTGGCAGTTCTTGTGCTGGCAGTTATTTATGTCATAGGAGCCGTTTTTTATTCCAGGCATATGTATGGAAAGGATACGGTGTTTGGAGTAAGTGTAAGAAATAAAACTGTCAGCGAGGTCAAGGACAAAATAGAAGAGAATATCAAAGACTATAAGCTGACAGTGAAAACACGGACCGGGGATGAATCAATTGGCGCTTCTGATATCGGTCTTGTCTATGATGATAAGGGAACCGTTGACAATCTGAAAAAAAGCCAGCGGGCATTATTGTGGTTTACCGCTCCTTTTTCCGGAAAAGATGATCTTCCGGCAGAGGTATCCTATGATGAGGAAAAGCTTCGTCAGGCAGTCAGTGCCTTAAATTGTATGGATGAATCAAAAATGGAAAAGCCCAAAGATGCGCATCTTTCATACAGTGACGGAAGCTTTCAGATTGTAAAAGAGACGGAAGGTACATGGCTGGAGAATGATACCGTGCTAAAAGCTCTGCAGCAGGCGGTAACAGAGGGCCAAGAGATGCTGGATCTGGATGCAGACGGCTGTTATACTGCTCCCGCTGTATACGAAGACTCTAAAGAACTGAAAAGCCAGCAGAGTAAGGTAAATAAGCTTCTTGAAGTAAAGATTACCTATGATTTCGGAGACCGCAGTGAGGTTGTGGACAGTGACCTGATTTCTCAGTGGATTACCTTTGGGGATAATTTTACCTTTGATCTAGATCAGGAAAAGGTGGAAGCTTATGAGAAAGAGCTTGGCTACAAATATGATACTTTTGGTTTAAGCCGTCAGTTTAAAACAAGTACCGGTGAAACCATTACCCTAAAGGGCGGCGATTATGGCTGGTGTATCCATAAAAGCAAATCCGCAGAAGCTTTAATTGAGAAGATTCTGGCCGGTGAAAGCGGTACGATAGAACCTGAGTATCTGTACAAGGGAAAAGACAGAAATACCAATGATATTGGAGGAACTTACATAGAAGTAAGCATTGCCCGGCAGAGAATGTGGTGCTACAAGGACGGAAAGCTGATTGTAGATACTCCTGTTGTAACCGGCAATATTAATATCAAAGGGCGTGCCACTCCTTCCGGAGGTGTCTGGGCCATTGATGCCAGAACAACAGACTATTATCTTACCGGAGAGGGTTATCGTTCCCATGTAAATTTCTGGCTTCCATTTAATGGCAATGTGGGAATCCATGATGCAACCTGGAGAGATACCTTTGGAGGCAGCATTTATAAAACCAATGGCTCCCATGGCTGTGTAAATACGCCTTATGAAAATGCGAAAAAAATATATGAGGCCGTAACAATCGGAACACCGGTTGTAGTATATTAAAAAATACCTGTGAAAATACCCTGGAAATCATTGGAGTTTTGATTTTAAGGGAATTTCACAGGTGTTTTTTACTCTACAGGAAAGACTGTGTTGTAATAAAGCTGAAAAGTACCGATTCCTATAGTGCAAAATATAACAATAGAAAATGTCATTCCTTATCTTACTGACAGAAACTGCTTCATGTTTTTTAGAGCGGCTTTTTCTAGGCGGCTGACCTGGGCCTGGGAGATGTGGATTTCATTTGCTACTTCCATCTGTGTTTTGCCCTCAAAAAAACGCAGGCGGATAATCCGGTTTTCACGTTCGTTTAAGCGCTTCATAGCGTCGGAAAGAGAAAGCTCCTCTACCCATTTTTCTTCCTTGTTTTTCTTATCGCTGATCTGGTCCATCACGTAGAGTGTATCCCCGCCGTCTGTATAGATGGGATCATACAGGCTGACAGGACTTTGTATGGCGTCTAGGGCAAAGACAATGTCTTCTTCCGGAATACCGATTTCTTCTGCGATTTCTGAAAGTGTGGGATCCTGGTTGTTTTTCCGGGTCATAAGCTCCTGGGCATGTATAGCCTTGTATGCGGTATCACGCATAGAGCGGCTGACCCTGACACTGTTGTTGTCCCGCAGATACCGGCGGATTTCCCCGATAATCATGGGAACCGCATAGGTTGAGAATTTAACATTCATGGTAGGATCAAAGTTATCAATAGATTTGATCAAACCGATACATCCGATTTGAAACAAATCGTCAACGTTTTCATTGCTTCCTGCAAAGCGGCGGATAACGCTTAAAACAAGACGCAGGTTTCCTTTGATGTATTCTTCGCGTGCTGCTTTATCTCCTTCCTGAATCCGCTGAAAGAGGGATGCTTTTTCTTCTTCTTTCAGTATGGGAAGTGTGGATGTATTTACTCCGCAGATTTCTACCTTATAAGCGGCCATATAAATTTAATACCTCCAGATGAGTTGTTAATAAGAGAATGCACGTTTTTGGTGGAATCTATTCACGCCGGAAGCAAAAATTATTTGACAAAATATGTGGAGAGGGGATGAAAGGCTTGCGCCCTCTGAAAAAAAGCATTATACTAAAAAAAGTTGTGACAGAAAGGAAAGACAGATGAAAAAAATCCTTGATTTGATAACAGAAGAAGTGACAAAGGCTTTCAAAGAAGCCGGCTATGAAGAAAAATACGGAAAAGTGACCTTGTCTAACCGGCCAGATCTGTGTGAGTTTCAGTGTAATGGAGCAATGGCGGCGGCAAAACAGTATAAGATGGCACCCTTTATGATTGCGGACGCAGTTGCCGCAAAGCTTTGCGGACATTCCATGTTTTCTGCTGCAGATTCTGTAAAACCCGGATTTTTAAACCTGAAATTAAGGGAAGAGTATCTGGCAGAGTATTTGAATCAGATGCAGAAGGAGAGCAGATACGGAACAGAGCAGGCACAGCATCCGCAGACGATTATGATTGATTACGGCGGACCAAATGTGGCCAAGCCGCTGCATGTGGGACATCTGCGGTCTGCGGTGATTGGAGAGTCCATCAAACGTATCGGAACATATATGGGGCATCATATGATTGGCGATGTGCATCTTGGAGACTGGGGGCTGCAGATGGGGCTGATTATTACAGAGCTTAAGCTGCGAAGACCGGATCTTGTTTATTTTGATGAAAGCTTTGGGGGGGAATATCCCAAAGAAGCTCCCTTTACAATTTCTGAGCTGGAGGAGATTTATCCTACTGCAAGCAGGAAATCAAAAGAAGATGAGTCATATAAAGAAGCGGCAATGCAGGCGACCTTTGAGCTGCAGCATGGCAGAGCGGGATACCAGGCGCTGCTTTCCCATATTCTCAATGTTTCCGTTACGGATTTAAAGAAAAATTATGAACATCTGAATGTTTCTTTTGAGCTGTGGAAAGGGGAGTCAGACGCCCAGCCATTTATTCCTGATATGGTAGATAAGATGAAAAAAGACGGGTTTGCCTATATCAGTGACGGTGCCCTTGTAGTAGATGTGAAAGAAGAGACAGATACAAAGGAAATACCGCCGTGTATGATTTTAAAATCAGATGGGGCTTCCTTGTACAATACGACCGATCTGGCTACCATTGTCTGGAGAATGCGGGACTATCATCCGGACCAGATTATATATGTGGTGGACAAGCGCCAGGAACTCTATTTCACACAGGTGTTTCGATGCGCCAGGAAAACAGGTCTGGTGAAGGATGATACAAAACTGACCTTTATCGGTTTTGGAACTATGAACGGGAAAGACGGAAAACCTTTTAAAACCCGGGAGGGCGGTGTGATGCGCCTGGAAAAGCTGGTGCATGATATCAATGAGCAGATGTATCAGAAAATCAAAGATAATCAGTCCATGTCTGAGGACGAAGCTCAAAAGACTGCAGAAGTGGTAGCGCTTTCTGCTATTAAGTATGGAGATCTTTCTAATCAGGCTTCCAAAGATTATATTTTTGATATTGACCGTTTTACATCTTTTGAGGGGAATACCGGGCCATACATTCTGTACACAATTGTACGGATGAAATCTATTTTAAATAAATACCAGGAAAGCGGAAAATCCGCTTCCGGAAAGCAGATTCTGGCTGCAAAGTCTGAAAGTGAAAAGGGACTAATGCTGGAGCTTGCAAGATTTAACGGTGTGATGGAAAATGCTTTCCAGGAACTTGCGCCTCACAAAGTATGTTCTTATATTTATGATCTGGCAAATGCGCTGAACCATTTTTATCATGAGACTAAGATTATGACAGAAGAAGATGCTGACATACAGGCAGGATATATTAAATTGCTGGAGCTTACCAAAGGGATTTTAGAAACCTGTATTGACGTACTGGGATTTTCGGCTCCGGACCGGATGTAGAGAAGATCAGGACGGCTCCTTATTAGTTTTTGCATAAAAAAGAATCTCGCATGCGAGATTCTTTTTTACTCTTTAACATTAATACCCAAGCTCTTCTCCAACCAGAATTACTTTGATACGTCCCACAATTCCGCTTCTGCGGGTAATGACTGTCTGGCTGCAGATGGAGTCATCACCGAGACAGTTTCCGCAGATGCCTGTGACAGAACAGGGAGTTTTTTTGTTCAGCCGGATGCAGTTGGGTGAGGAAGCGGTTCCACGGACGCGTTTCACAGCGCTGTGTACATCGGGAGTAACTTTGTTCATGCCTGCAATGATAATAACATTTTTGGGACCGTAGATCAAAGCAGATACCCGGTTGCCGCTTCCGTCTATGTTTATCAGTTCGCCGTCCATGGTGATGGCATTCGTGCTCATAAAGAAATAATCACTGAAAAATGCATGGCGCTGTAGATCCAGCATTTCTTCCGGATTTTTTCCGGTTTCCCGGTCAATAAATTTAATATCCGGATCAGCTCTTAAGGCATCCATAAGACCGATCTGGTTTAGCGTCATGGAACCGCCGGAAGATGCACAGTCACCGGGAGAAAGAAAGCTTAAGGCTTTTTTTAGGGCTTCCTGGCGGGTTTTGCAGTAAAAACCTTCCATGCGGCGTTTCTGCAGATTTTTAATAATGGTATCGGCAGCCCTTTCAAAATAAATAAGTTTTGGATCCATGTAAATAACCTCCTTTTTGTACTGAAACCATCTTAACATAAATGAGAAAAGGTTTCAAAATGATCTGTGATACCATTAGATATTTAACTGAGGTGAAAAATAATGATAAAGAATCTGAAAAAAATGTTTTCTTATTACAGGCCCTATAAAGGAATTTTCTGGGCCGATATGATATTTGCCCTGGGAGCGGCGGCAGTATCTTTGGTGATTCCGCTGCTGGTGCGGTATATTACCTCTGATGTTGTTTACCGTGGGGTGAAAGATGCGCTGGATACTATTATTCAGCTTGGAATTTTTATGCTGGTTTTAATTGCCATTCAGGCATTCTGCAATTTTTTTATTACCAATTACGGTCATGTGATGGGGGCAAAGATCGAGTATGATATGCGGGCGGAAATTTTTTCTCATTATCAAAAACTTTCTTTTCGCTTTTATGATGATCAGAAGGTAGGTCAGCTGATGTCTAGAATTACTTCGGATTTGTTTGACATCAGTGAACTGCTGCATCATGGCCCTGAAAATATTGTAATCTCCATAATAAAACTGGCGGGAGCGTTTGTAATTATGCTTACTATAAGCCCCAGGCTTACGCTGGCAGCTTTTGCCTTAGTTCCTGTGATGTTGATCTATGCCTTTTTGTTTAATATCCGTATGAAACGGGCGTTTAAGGAAAACAGAGTAAAAATTGCCGAGATTAACGGTCAGATAGAAGATAATCTTTCGGGAATCCGTGTTGTAAAATCCTTTGCCAATGAAGAAGTAGAGCGAAAAAAATTTAAGAAGGGCAATGATGGTTTTCTGACAGCCAAGAAAAACAGTTACCGGTATATGGGCGGTTATCACGCCGGATTGAATGCATTTACCATGGCAATCACTGTAGTTGTGATTATGTCAGGGGGCGTTATGATTACCCGGGGAAGCTGTCAGGTAACCGATCTGATTGCCTTTCTTTTATATATCAATGTATTTACCGAGCCGGTAAAAACGCTGATTGATTTTACGGAACAGTTTCAAAACGGATATTCGGGATTTGAGCGTTTTTTAGAAATTCTTGCCATAGAACCGGATATACAGGATCGAAAAGGTGCCAAAGAGCTGACTGCGGTTCGGGGAGATATTACATTTGAGAATGTTTCCTTTCATTATGCCGGCCATGACCAGCAGGTATTGAATCATGTGTCTTTAGATGTGAAGGCGGGTGAGTATATTGCGCTGGTGGGTCCGTCAGGAGCAGGAAAAACCACCCTTTGCAGCCTGATTCCAAGATTTTATGAAGCGAATGAGGGGAATATTAAAATAGATGGTCGGGATATACGGGAACTGAAACTGAAAAGCTTAAGAAGTCATATCGGAATTGTACAGCAGGATGTATATTTGTTTGCAGGCAGCATATTGGATAATATCCGTTATGGAAAGCCGGAGGCATCCGAGGCAGAGGTTATTGCCGCCGCGAAAAATGCAAATGCTCATGAATTTATTATGGGACTTCCCGACGGATATGATACAGATATCGGGCAGCGGGGGGTGAAGCTTTCCGGAGGACAAAAACAGCGCCTGTCCATTGCCAGAGTGTTTTTAAAAAATCCGCCCATACTAATTTTTGATGAGGCGACATCTGCACTTGACAACGAGAGTGAAAAAGTGGTACAGGATTCCTTAGAGCATCTTGCCAGAAACAGGACTACTTTCGTAATAGCCCATCGCCTGTCTACCATCAGGAATGCGAAACGGATTCTTGTGCTGACGGAGAATGGAATTGAAGAGAGTGGAAATCATGAAACACTGATGAAGCAGGATGGTGTTTACAAAAAATTGTATACCATGCAGTTTCAGTAAACAAAATACAAAAGGGAAAGAGAAAAATCGTATGGAATTGAAGAAAGTAGAATTAAGTGACAGAGATCTGATGAATCAGTATCTGAATTTGAAACAGGATAAATGCTGTGATATGTCTTTTGCAGATATTTATCTTTGGAGCAGGAAGTATAAAGTCGGCTATACATTTCTAGAGGGCTGTCTTGTCTTTGGAGACCCGGGAGAGGACTTTAGCTATGCCTTTCCTTTTGGAACCGATGAAAACAGAAAAAAAGCCGTGGAAGCATTAGAGGCAGAGGCAAAAGCAGAGCAGAAGCCTTTCCGTCTGCATCTTGTGACGCCTAGTGATTTTGAAAAGCTAAACAGCTGGTTTCCGGGACGTTATAAGATTGCCTATGACAGAGATATGGCGGATTACGTTTATGAAACAGAAAAGCTTGCCAGTCTGTCGGGAAAAAAATATCACGGTAAAAAAAATCACGTAAACAAATTTAAAAAGCTGTATCCGGACTGGAGCTATGAAGCAATTACAGATAATAACGTGGAAGAATGTTTTCAGATGGCTTTGAAATGGCGCCATATCAATGAATGTGATCTGGATGATGAAAAAAGGGATGAGATGTGTGTGACCCTTAATGCACTGCGGCTGATGAATGAACTAAAGCTTACCGGGGGATTGATTCGTGCCGACGGAGAGGTAGTAGCTTTTTGCATTGGGGAAGAGTTAAATCCGGATATGTATGTGGTTCATATTGAGAAGGCATTTCCAGATGTTCCGGGAGCATATCCCATGATTAATCAGCAGTTTGTACTGCATGAGGCAATGAATTATCCATATGTGAACCGGGAAGAGGATACCGGTGCAGAAGGACTGCGGCGGGCAAAGGAATCCTATCATCCTGTATTTCTGATGGAAAAAGGGGTAGTAACTCTCGCATAGAAATAATTGCAGCGGCAATAAGAAACAGATTTAGGCGGCAGAATCCCCGGGCTGCTTGACATTTTATGCAGGGGGGATTACTCTACTGTGTAAAAGCAGAAGACAGCGGTGGATTTTATGAGCTGATACAAGAAAGGAGAAATCAACATGACAAAAATAGATATTATTTCCGGATTTTTAGGAGCAGGAAAAACAACTTTTATTAAAAAGATGCTGGAAGAGGTATTCAAGGATGAAAAGGTAGTTCTTGTTGAAAATGAATATGGTGAAGTAGGAATCGACGGCGGATTTTTAAAAGATGCCGGAATCGAAATCAAGGAATTAAACTCAGGCTGTATCTGCTGTACGCTGGTAGGGGATTTCAGCAGAAGCTTAAATGAAGTGATTGAAACCTATCATCCGGACCGGATTTTGATAGAACCCTCCGGCGTTGGAAAACTGTCTGATGTGCTCACCTCTGTACAGGAAATGGAAAAAACCCACGACGTAAAAGTAAATGCAGTTGTGACAGTTGCCAATGTTTTAAAGGTTTCTAAACAGATGCGGGCTTTTGGAGAATTTTTCAAAAATCAGGTGGAGCATGCAGCAGTCATTGTATTGAGCCGTACACAGAATGCGGATCCAAAGAAGCTTGAGGCAAGTGTCCGGGAGCTTCAGGCTGTAAATAAAAAGGCTGCAATTATTACAACTCCCTGGGATGATATCAGTGGTGAACAGATATTAAAGGTGATTGAACAACAGGATGATCTGCTGGAGGAAATGTTAAAAGAGGCGGAGCACGCACAGGAATGCGGATGTGGTCATCATGATCACGACCATCACCATCACCATGACCATGACCATGACCATGACCATCATCATGACCATGATCATGACCATGATCATGACCATCACCATGATCACGACCATCATCATGACCACGATCATCATCATGGCCATGATCACCATCATGCAGATGAAGTTTTCACCAGCTGGGGAAAAGAAACTCCTCACAAATATACAAAAGAAACGATAGAGAACATTTTGAATACACTTAGTGATACAGAAGATTATGGTGTGATACTCCGGGCGAAAGGAATGGTTCCGGCAGAGGATGGAACTTGGATTTATTTTGATATGGTACCGGGGGAAGTAGAGATCCGTCAGGGAGAGCCGGATTATACCGGCCGTCTGTGCGTTATTGGAACAGATGTAAAAGAAGAAGACCTTGGCAGACTGTTTGGCATTGAATAACGAAACAGAAGAAACAATGCAGAGAGGGAAAGATATGGAGATTCCAGTATATTTATTTACCGGATTTATGGATAGCGGGAAGACGTCTCTGATTATGGAAACCCTGCTGGAAAATGATTTTGGCACAGGGAATCGTAATCTGATTATAGCCTGTGAAGATGGTGAAACGGAATACGATGAAGAAAAGCTTGCCGAAATTCAGACTACAGTAGTTGCGGCAGGGGAAGAAGAGACTTTTACGAAAGCGTATTTGCAGGCCTGTGATACGGAATTTAAACCGGATCAGGTGTTTATTGAATACAATGGCACCTGGGATTCTGCGACGATTCTGGAAATGGATCTTCCGAAAGACTGGGTATTGGTACAGTCTCTTGCCACAGTAGATGCATCTACCTATGAAATGTATTTAAATAATATGCGCCCCATGATGATGGAACAGGTATTTCATACTGATGTGGTTATTTTTAACCGGTGCACGGATGATACGCCAAAGGGCAAGTTCCGCCGGAGCGTAAAGGCAGTAAACAGGAAAGCCCAGATTGTTTATGAGCGGGAGGACGGAACCGTTGATCAAAATGATATGGAGGAACTTCCCTATGATATCAACCAGGATTTCATTCACATAACAGATGAGGATTATGGCATCTTCTATCTGGATGTGCAGGATCATCCTCAAAAATATGAAGGCAAAACGATCCGGTTTCTAGGGCTTGTATACCGGCCTGACAAATATGGGAGGAAGCCGTTTTTTGTACCCGGCCGTTTCGCAATGACCTGCTGCGAGGAGGATATCCAGTTTGTAGGATTTAAGTGTAAATATGAAAATGCAAAAGAAATTTCTCACAAATCCTGGGTAGATTTAACTGCAGAAGTGCATTATGAATTTGCGAAAGAGTACCGTGGAAAGGGGCCTGTGCTGTATGCTAAAGAAGTAAAGCTGACACAGGCGCCCCAGGAAGAACTGGTTTACTTTAACTAAACCGGAAATGAAAAATAAAAAACAGGGTTGACAAATCTGAAAAAAAGGATTATCTTAAATAGCACATAGAACAAACCGTTGAGAAAGAGTAGTAAGCTTCTTAGCTGAAATCACAGAGAGCTGCAGGTGGTGGGATTGCAGTATGGATGCATTAGCTGAATGGACTTTTGAGGGCAGTGCCGAATGCCGCAGGCAGTAGGTGTTGCCGGGAACCGAACCCGTTATCAATCCGGCATGTATGATAGTACATGAGAGAGAGGACAACTTTGTCAATTTGAGTGGTACCGCGATAATAAGTATTTTATTACCGTCTCAAGCATTATGCTTGAGGCGGTTTTTTTATACACCAGGAAATTTCATTTCCTGGTGTATGAAAAAAACCGCGAGGAAGCGCATTGGCGCGAAAATATGGCGGTCCCTTGATAAACACTGACTCAACATACTTTGTTCTGTAATTTTAAGAAGAAAGAAAAGAGGAAAAGAAGATGAAAAAAAGAATTTTAGCATGTGTATTAACAGGATTAGCTGCTGCAGCAGCTCTTACAGGATGCCAGGGCGCATCTGACAACAAAGGAAATACCTCTGCTTCCAATGAAGGAAGTAAAGTATATAAGGTAGGAATTGTGCAGTATGTGGATGATGCATCTTTAAATCAGATTGTAGCATCTGTGCAGGATGAATTGGATGCTAAAGGGAAAGAACTTGGGGTGACATTTGATTACGGTGATTACACTTATAACGGCCAGGCTGACGCCACTGTGATGAATCAGATTGCTTCCGATCTGGAAGCTGAAGATGTGGACGCTGTTGTACCGGTTGCTACTCCGGTAGCAATGGTAATTCAGGCATCCACAGCGGAATCGCAGACACCGGTTGTCTTCTCTGCTGTTTCTGATCCGGTAAGCGCCGGGCTGGTGGAAAGTATGGAAAAACCCGGAAGCAATATTACGGGAACGTCAGATGCCCTGGATACAGAGGCTATTTTGAATCTGATGCTGGCGGCAGACCCTGATATTAAAACGGTAGGACTTTTATATGACAAAGGCCAGGATTCTTCTCTGGTTCCAATCAAGGAAGCAAAAGAATATTTGGATGAGAAAGGCATTAAATATATAGAAAAAACCGGTAATACCACAGATGAAATTTCTCTTGGGGCAGATGCATTGATTGCAGCCGGATGTGAAGCAGTATTTACCCCTACAGATAATACGGTTATGACTGCACAGCTGGCGATTTTTGAAAAATTCCAGGAAGCGAAAGTTCCCCAGTACTGCGGTGCCGATTCCTTTGCTTTAAACGGCGCCTTCTGTGGATATGGAGTAAATTATGAAGAGCTTGGAAAAGCAACGGCAGATATGGTAGTGGATATTCTTGTAAATGGAAAGAATCCGTCAGAGATGCCGGTTCAGACACTAGACAATGGTATCGCTACAATTAATACAGATACCGCAGAAGCTATTGGACTGGATTACAGTAAGTTTAAAGATATGTGTGAGGCGGTAAAGGAAACTGTTACAGCAGAAGAGTTTGAATAATACAAACAGGGGGCGCGGTAAAGGGCGCTCCCGTTTGCGGCTTTTTGCCGGAAGGTCTGAGAACTGAGAGGAGAGAGTATAAGTTATGTTATCATCTATATTTACAGTGTCCCTGGCCCAGAGCGCCATTGAGCTGGGATGTATTTACGGGCTTGTAGCCCTGGCGCTGTTTGTATCTTTTTCTATATTAAATATTGCGGATTTGTCTACAGATGGCTGTTTTACATTGGGATGCGCGGTTTGTGCTATTGTAACTTTAAATGGGCATCCGATTCTGGGACTGTTTGCGGCTATGGGGGCCGGGATTCTTTCTGGCTATATTACGGCATTTCTGCAGACAAGACTGGGGGTTCAGTCGATTCTGGCGGGAATTATTGTCAACACCGGATTGTACACAATTAATATTGCTGTCATGGGATTTGCATCCAATGTCAATTTATTTGCAAGTAATACGATCTTTAAAGGAGCAAAAAAGGTGTTTGATTCTGACTGGACAGAACTGATGGTGATTTTGCTTATCGTTATTGTAATTGCCCTGATTCTGATCTGGTTTTTAGGTACAAGACTGGGGCTTTCCATCCGGGCAACCGGTGATAATGAATTTATGATCCGGGCCTCCTCCATTAGTTCTGTATTTACCATTACAGTAGGACTTTGCATTGCCAATGCCATGACCGGACTTTCCGGCGGGCTTTTAGCTCAGTATCAGAAATCCTGCGACATCAATATCGGAACTGGCCAGGTAACCATTGCACTGGCCAGCCTGATAATCGGGGAGACTCTGGTGGGAAAAGGAAAAATCGGAAAGCGGGTGTTTGGCGTGATTTTAGGCAGCTGTCTGTACCGGTTTATTGTGGCAATTGCGCTGCGGCTGAATGTTCCGGCGGAGTGTTTAAAGCTTGTATCGGCAATTATTGTAGCGGTGGCCATTTCCCTTCCGTATTTAAAACAGAAAGCGGCTTTTTTGAAAGTAAAACGGGCAGCCATAAAAAAAAGAAAAAGGGGGATGGTATAACATGTTGGAATTGCTTGATGTTTCAAAAACCTTTTATCCGGGTACAGTAAATGAAAAGAAAGCATTGAATCAGATAAATCTGAAAATGGAAAGCGGTGATTTTGCTACTATAATAGGTAGTAACGGAGCCGGAAAATCTACAATGTTTAACGCCATCTGCGGAACTTTTTATGTAGATGAAGGAAGCGTATTGCTGGACGGTGAAGATATTACTTATGTAAAAGAACACCACAGAAGCAAATATATCGGCCATCTGTTTCAGGATCCCATGAAAGGAACCGCTCCTCATATGAGTATTGAAGAAAATCTGGCCTTGGCATATCTGCGTGCGTCTTCCGTTGGAGGGAAGTTTTTTGGCAGGATATCAAAACGGGAAAAAGAGATGTTTCGGGAAAAGCTCTCACTTCTTGATATGGGGCTGGAAGACCGGATGAAAAATCCCGTGGGGCTGCTGTCCGGAGGGCAGAGACAGGCACTGACATTATTAATGGCTACTGTAGTGACACCTAAAATTCTGCTGCTGGATGAGCACACGGCAGCTCTAGATCCGGGAACAGCTAAAAAAGTGCTGGAACTGACAAAACGGATCGTAAAGGAAAATAAAATTACCTGCCTGATGATTACCCACAATATGCAGTCCGCACTAGAGCTTGGAAACCGTACATTAATGATGGATTCCGGAAATATCATTTTAGATGTACGAGGAGAGGAGCGGGATAAAATGACTGTAGATGATATGCTTGATAAATTCCGGGAGGGGATTGGAAAGCAGTTTGACAATGACAGGATTCTGCTGTCAAAAGTTGAATAGATTTTTAATTTTTAGAAGTATACTAAAAAAGAATTATAGCATGTAATTCTGTACATGAAAAGATGGGGCTATCCATTAACCGATGGCCCTCTTTTTGTTTTATAAAGGCATGGAGAATGTGTGACAAAAGAAACCGGAAAAACATAGAAAAAGATACTTAGTTTCTATTTCGGAAAGTTAAAATACAAATTATACAAAATAGACAAAAAAAGAACGTTTAATTTTTGACAGATAGCAAAAAAAATAGTAAAAAATGTATAAAATTCACAAAAAATTAAATAAATGGGAGAGTTACCAAAAGGTTCCTAGATAACATTATTGTATGTATTGCATAAAAACGGAAATTCTTCTATACTAAAGATAACGAATTTTGCTAAATGATTTGGCAGAATTCAAATAGTATCGAATACCGAAAGGAGATAGTAATTATGGTAAAGAATTCATTTGAAACCGCAACAGTTTATGAGGCACCAGGACATCATGGAGTTGTTTTAAGAAGATTCCACGGTAAAGAAGAGACAGGCGCAGAGAAATTCTGGGTAGGTCTTTCTCACTTTGAGCCACACGGCGGTGCAGGCTGGGGCTATAAAGATAATGGTTGTGAAAAAGTTTATTTTATGCTTCAGGGCCAGATGACTGTAAAAGACAGAGAAGGCAATGAATGGAAATTAAATCCGGGTGATTCTTTCTCTATGGGACCTTATGAAGAGCGTTATTTCGAAAATGAAACAGATTATCCTGTATTCGTACTTGTAATTATTACATATCCAGGAGTTTAATAGGAGCTTTTTAGATCATCAGACACATCCCTGCCGGAGGTTTGGCAGCAATTCAGGAGGATTTTAAAAATGGTTAGTGTAAAAAAAGATTTTGTTGATAATATGTTTTCCGTAAAAGGAAAAGTTGCTTTAGTAACAGGCGCTACAGGAGCACTTGGTAAAGTTCTTGCAAAAGCATATGGTTATGCAGGAGCAAAAGTTTTCATGACAGGACGTAACGATGCTAAATTAAAAGCACTGGAAGATGAATTCAAAGCAGAAGATATCGAATGTGCATACTGTGTAGCTGATCCTGCAAAAGAAGAAGATGTTGATGCGCTTGTAAAAGCATGCGTTGAAAAATACGGTGAAGTTAATATCCTTGCAGTTTGCCACGGATTCAACAAACCACAGAACATTCTTGAGCAGTCTGTTGCAGACTGGCAGTATATCATGGATGCTGATTGTAAATCTGTTTACATCGTATGTAAATATGTTTCACAGCAGATGGTTGACCAGGGTAAAGGCGGTAAAATCGTTGTTGTTACATCTCAGCGTTCCAAACGCGGCATGGCAGGATATACAGGATACTGTACATCTAAAGGCGGCGCTGATCTGATGGTTTCTAGTATGGCATGCGACTTAAGTGCGCAGTACGGAATCAACGTTAACTCTATCTGCCCGACTGTATTCCGCAGCGAATTAACAGAGTGGATGTTTGATCCTGAATCAGCTGTATACCAGAACTTCATGAAACGTGAGCCTATCGGACGTCTGGCTGAGCCGGAAGATTTCGTAGGTTATGCTATCTTCTTATCTTCTGACGCTTCTAATTATATTACAGGCGCTAACTGTGACTGCAGCGGCGGCTACCTGACCTGCTAATATCAGATGATTGTCAGTTAAGTTAGGAGAAATAAAAGATGCGTGATATAAAAAGATTTTTAGTTTGCGGCGGCGGAATGATGGGCAGCGCTATCGCTCAGATTCTCGCAGGACTTGACGGAGCAGAGGTTACCGTTTATGACGTGTTCCCTGTTGATGTGGAGGCAAAAGTCCGCAATAACATGAAATTATTAGTAGAAAAAGGTGTTGTTACAGAGGCAGAAGTAGACAGCATTGTTTCTAAAATCAGTTTTACACAGGACATGCACAGCGACGGCGTGAAAAATGCACAGTTTGTTGTTGAATGCGTTCTAGAAGAAATGGAAATGAAACAGAATCTGTTTGCACAGCTGGAAGAAGTAGTGGCAGAAGATGCTATTTTCTGTACCAATACTTCTGTAATGAGCCCTACAGAAATTGCTTCAAAATGTAAACATAAAGAGAGACTCTGCGGTACTCATTTCTGGAATCCGGCTTTCCTGATTCCGTTGGTAGAGGTTGTTAAAACTCCTGATACAACAGAGGAAGTTGCACAGACCGTTATGGACGTGCTTACAGCAGCTGGCAAGAAGCCGGTTCTCTGCAAAAAAGACGTTCCCGGATTTATTGCAAACAGAATGCAGCATGCGTTGTGGCGTGAAGCGATCTCAATTGTTGAGCGCGGTATTGCTGATGCAAAAACAGTGGATGATGCCTGCAAATACAGCTTCGGTTTAAGACTTCCTTATCTGCCGCCATTGGTAAATTCCGATATGGTAAGTACACAGCTTACATATAATATTCACAGCTATGTGCTGCAGGATCTGGAAGACAGACATGATGCATCTCCACTTCTGAAAGAAATGATTGATGCCGGTAAAATGGGATTCCGTGCAGAAGCAGTAGACGGCGTTCACGAAGGCTTTATGAAGTATACAGATGAAGAAATTTCTGAGATTAATAATGGCCTGAATGAATATCTGATCAAAATGCTTTACGGTAAATAAATGACGTTCATGACATCGGGAGCACTTGACGGCTCCCGATGAGTGAAATATATCACTATTAATTTAAATAGTATGGAGGAATGATAAAAATGGGAAAAATATTTGTTGACTTAACACATCCTTTCAGCGCTGAGATTCCACGTTGGCCTTACTTTGACAAACCATTAATTGACAGTAAACACTCTATGGCAAAAGGCGGTGTTTTAACACAGTATATCGGTTGTACAATGCATACAGGTACACACTGTGACGCACCACGTCACGTTATGGAACGTGAATTTGACGGCAAAAGAGCCCGTTATACTCATGAAATGCCAGTTGATGCATATACAGGCGATGCAGTCTGCCTGGAAATCAATGTTGAGCGCTGGGGTCTGATCACAGCTGAACATCTTGAAGATGCATGCAAACGTGCAAACATCAAACCAGAAGAATTAGAAGGAATGGTTGTATGCCTTAACACAGGTATGCATCGTAAATTTGACGACTCTAAAGAATATTATCATTACTCCTGTGGTACAGGTGTTGAAGCAGGCCAGTGGTTTGTAGATCACAAAGTTAAATGTGTAGCTATGGATATGCAGGCTCTTGATCATCCGCTTCATACAGCTATGGGCAACAATGGTATGACAAGAATGAACTTACTTGGAGCTTCCGGAAGACCTATTACTCAGGAATACATCGAGCAGTTCGGTGAAGAAGCTTATGCTGAATTCGATAAAGAATTATATATCAAACTTCACGGACAGGAAGCATACGACAAAAAATTCGGTGCTTTAGAAGAGATCGGATGCTGGGGAACATGGGAACCATGCCACAAAACATTACTTGGACACGGCATCGTTGGTGTTGAAAACCTTGGTGGTGATCTGGATAAGGTTTCCGGCAAACGTTTCAGATTCTACTGCTTCCCACTCAGATGGTACATGGGTGACGGATCTATGGCTCGCTGCGTAGCAGAAATTGATGAAGCAGACGTGAATGATGTTCCGGAAAGAACATATATGTACTGTGGAACAGGATGCCAGGATAGAGATAATTACGGATTCACAAACTAATTGTTGTTGAACCGCTGAAATTCAGACACAAGACAGACCGTTGCGTCACTGCAGCGGTCTTCTTTGTGAGTTGTCAGGATAAAACTTGACAAGCATACTCGAAATGGAATAAAATTCAAGAGTAGAGGTTTGTAACTTAATTTTAAATAAGAAATGAGGGAATGAAAAATGGCAAAGAAAACAATTATTACAGCCGCTGTAACAGGCGCATGGCCAAAAAAAGAAAATAATCCAAATGTACCTATGACTCCGGCAGAGATTGCAGATGATGTATATGCATGCTGGAAAGCAGGCGCTGCAATTGCTCATCTTCATATGAGAGATGATGAAGGCAATGGAACAATGGATACAGCTAAATTCGAAGAAACAGTAAACCTGATCCATACAAAATATCCGGACTGCGATATTATCTTAAACCTGACAACATCCGGAGATATTCATGCAGATGATGAACTTCGTGTTGCTCATGTTAAAAAATTAAAACCGGAAATGGCTTCCTACGACTGTGGTTCTATGAACTGGTTACACAGCAGCTTATTCTTAAATACACCGAAATTCTTAACAGACTGCGGATTATTATTCCAGGAGACAAATACAAAACCGGAAATCGAAGCATTCGATCCGGGTATGATTGGAAATGCAGCTTACTACCTGAAAAAAGGCGTGTTAAAAGCTCCTCTTCACTTCCAGTTCTGCATGGGATGTGCAAATGGTATCCCTGGAACAATGAAAAATCTGATCTTCATGAAAGAGACAGCTGAAGAATTAATCGGCAAAGGCAACTTTACATGGTCCTGCTTCGGTGTTGGACACAGTGCACTGGAAATGTTATACGGCGCAGTAGCATTAGGCGGAAATATCCGTGTAGGTATGGAAGATAATGTTATGTATGCAAAAGGACAGCTTGCAGAAAGCAATGTTCAGTTTGTAGAGAGAGCTGCCCGGGTAATCAGAGAATTCGGCAACGAAGTTGCTACACCTGCAGAAGCACGTGAAATCTTAGGCTTAACAAAATAATCAGGCTTAAGGAGGACCGCGTATGAGCTGGGGCGCTTTATATATGTATTACCACTGTCCGAAATGCGGTATGAAATTTGAGTATGCCACGGATTTAATGGTAGAGTTTGGTGATCAGTTCGGATATTGCCCGGAATGTAAAGTGATGGGTGTGTATGAAAAAGAAGGTGCACGTACTCTGGATGACGCTGAATATTTTGAAGTAGAATAAACTTTGATTTGATCTAAGGATGATCTTGATTGCAGTTATGCAAAATAAGGTCATCCTTATTCTTTTATCGGATAAAGGATTTATTTACAAGTGAGCTTTCCTGTGGCATAATAGAATCATAATTTGATATTGTGCAAAATATCAGATCGGTAATGTAAGGAAACAGGGAGGAAAATATGGCATTAATTAAACGGGTATCACTGGTTGATCAGGTATATGAGAAATTAAAGGAACGGATTGTACAGCTGAAAGTTCCCTTTGGGAGTAAATTAAATGTAAGCAAACTTCAGGAAGAGTACGGCGTAAGTTCCACGCCGGTCAGAGAGGCGTTAAACCGCCTGCTGAATGAGGGACTCATTGAATTTGAAAACAATGTAGGAGCAAGAGTCATTGATGTGACAGAGACAGATGTCCGTCAGTTCCAGGAAGTATCCTTTGCCTATGAAATGGCGGCTGCCAGATATGCCATGAAGCGCGGGGACACGGCACAGCTTGCAGAAAAGATTTATGAATACATTGAGGATTACAGAAAATCCAGCGGAGTACTAGAAAGCTGTAAATGTATCAAAAATATAAAATATGTATTTTATAAAACTGCTGACAATGATCTGCTTTTGAATAAGCTGGAGTCTCTAAATGGAATGGATGAAATTTTACATTCTTTATTTTCCATGCCAAGAGAAAAAGGAGGCAGCGGCGGACAGTATCATTCCGGAATCACCTACTTTGAAACAATTTACGAAGCAGTAAAAGAAAACGACTTTGCCAAAGTCTGCGATGGACTGGAGGGACATCAGCTCTGGGCCAGAAAGTATATATTAAAAAATCTTGAGACTGTAAAAGCCAGAAATTAGCTGTAATTTCTGGTTACACAGTTTACATTGTTATGAAAATGAATTATAATAATAGTTACTAATGCATAGTCCATTCTGTATTTCGGGAATGGAGGAATTTATTGAAGACACGGAAAAAATTTCAAGATCTGGAATACTTGGATGCATTTTTATTTGCGGCTGTTATGGAAGATGAAGAAATATGTAAAGGGTTCTTCAGTTGATACTGGGAAAAACAGTGGAATGGGCTCATGTGGAAGTAGAGAAGGCTTTTTGGCTCAATAGTGATTATAGAGGTATACGCATGGATGTTTGTCTGACTGGAGACAGTAGCATATATAATATTGAGATGCAGACGACAAATCATCAGGACTTGCCGTATCGAAGCCGTTATTATCAGTCATATCTGGATATATCTGCTTTAAAACCAGGAGATCCTTTTATTAATCTGCCAAAGAGTTTTGTGATATTTATTTGTACATTCGATCCATTTGGAAAAAATCGCTGTGTTTATACATTTGAAGAGCGATGTCTGGAAGAGGATATGCCTTTATGTGATGGGACAAAAAAAATTTTTTTAAATGCGAAAGGAACTATGTCTACAGAAATTTCAGCTTCACTTTCGGATTTTTTGGAATATATTTGTAATCCATCTAAGTATCTTAAAAGCGAACAGAGTTCTGGTGTAGTAGGATTGGTGTCAAGAAAAATCAGAAACCTAAAGACAAACAGGAAGTGGGAGGAACGATATATGCTGTTTGAAGAAATTTTATCCAATGAAAGAAAGGAAGCCCTGGAAGAAGGACAGAATCTTGGAGAAGAGCGAATGGGGGAGCTTATTGACATTCTGGCTCGTCAGGAACGCTATGAAGATTTGAAAAAGGCGGCAAAAGATAAAGTTTATCTTCATAAATTATTTAGGGAATTTAATCTTTAGGAATTGTTTGAAAATTTAAGCATGGATCAGCTTATCTGAATACTGATCCATTTGGATTTTAATAACATTCAGGTTTGGAACATAAAATTCTAAGTAAGATCTTATATGGAAACGTTATGTTTTCTGTCAAAATGTGTTGTCGCACAAACAATCATGTAAAATTAAGTATATGCAGAATGGAAGTGTATTAGCTGAAAGTGTAAAATAATAACTGTTTTTCCGGAACAAAATATGCTGCCCGGCATATTGTAAAAGAAAAAAGGAATTTTTCATGGATTACACATCGTATCAGATTGTTATTGGAACAATACGGGAAATCAGTATGGGAGAATCCTGCTGTACATGGATGGTAACTGTGCAGACAGATACCGAGAATATTAATTTTGTTGTAACCGGAGACACAAGAATTATTGATAATGTAAGGCTCAGAAGGGGAATGCGGGTGGCGGCATTCTATGACACAAGCCTTCCGGCTCCGGCGATTTATCCGGCCAGGTACCAGGCGGAGCTGATTACATCCCTGCGGAGAGATCAGAATGCGGCATTAAAGTATTTTGATGAAAATCTGCTGGCAGAAGATGAGTCCCTGCAGCTGAATTTAAGTCCGCTGACAATTATCGAGACTCAGAACGGACAGCGCTACCGCTGTGCACCTGGAAATGCTGAACTGCTTGTTTATTATACCGTTACAACTTTCAGTATTCCTCCCCAGACAACGCCTCAGAAAATTATTGTAATGTGTCCAAGAGAATAATCATAAAGAGGGAAATGGTTTCACTGTTTCCGTACAGAAGAAAAAGATGGGATCTGCTTTTGCGGGTCTCATTTTTTGTTCATATGAAATTCAAAACGCATCACAATTAACAAAAAATATCGTGCAAAATATAAAATACATCTCGCAAAATATTCTTGTATTTGCATATAGATTATGATATAATTCCATCAGTAATAAATGTGTGAATTAAAGGATGCCGGAAGATTTTGAAGTATCTGCACAGGCGGAAAAATACCGGCTGACGAAAGACGGTGCTCTGTCTTTTAACTTAATAAAAACAAAAATAATGTTTTACAAAAAGGAGAATGATTATGGTATTAAAAAATTTTGATGTATTAATTGAAAAAGTAAAAAGTTTTCCGGAACCTATGCGTGTTATTGTGGCGGCAGCAGGAGATGAACATACATTAGAGGCAATTGCCCATGCCATGGGAGAGGGCATTGTGAAACCGGTGCTGGTTGGCGATAAAGCAAAAATTGATGAAATTCTGGCAAAATTAAATATATCCGTTTCTGAAGAAGATATTTATGATGTTCCGGATGCTGACGAGGCAGCTAAAAAGTCAGTTGCTCTGATTCATGAAGGAAAAGGCGACTTTATTATGAAAGGCAAACTGGAGACTGCACAGATTTTGAAACCGGTAGTGAATAAAGAAACCGGACTTGGAACCGGACGTGTAATGTCACATTTTGTTTTTGATGAGCTTCCCTTTTACCACAAACTGCTTGTTACAACTGACGGCGGTATGATGACATATCCGACATTGGAGCAGAAAAAACAGATTATTGAAAATACAGTAGATACGCTGAAAGCACTTGGATATGAAAATCCAAAGATTGCAGTGGTGGCAGCAGTTGAAAAAGTAAATCCAAAGATGCCTGAGACCGTAGAGGCTGATCAGTTAAAACAGATGAATATAAACGGTGAAATCAAAGACTGTGTTGTGGAAGGTCCGATTTCCCTTGATATTGCTTTAGATAAAGAAATTGCTGATATCAAAGGATTTGAAAGTCCGGTGGCAGGTGACGCCGATGTGATTCTTGTGCCGAATATCCAGGTAGGAAATATTCTTGGAAAATCTATTACAGTGATTGCAAGAGGTAATATGGCCGGTTTTATTGTAGGCTCTAAAGTTCCTATTGTATTAACTTCTAGAGGCTCCTCTGCAAAAGAAAAATTCCTTTCACTGGTACTGGCAGCAGCAGTAAGTGCAGGTAAATAAAGTACGGGAAGGGGAAAAAGATGGAAAAAATTCTGGTGATGAATCCGGGTTCTACTTCTACAAAAATAGCGGTCTATCAGGATGAGACACCTGTATTTGTGGAAAGTATAGAACATTCCCAGGATGAACTGAAAAAGTTTGATACAATTATAGAACAGTATGAGATGAGAAAAGATCTCATACTGGATGTTATGGAGAAAAATGGTGTAAAGAAAGAAGACCTGACCGCCATTGTATCTAGAGGCGGTCTGCTGCCGCCAATTGAAGCAGGAGCTTATAAAGTAAATGACGATATGGTATGGCAGCTTACCTATGCACCGCAGAATGAGCATGCCTCCAATCTGGGAGCTGTGATAGCCCGCGCCATCAGCAAAGAATTGAATGATATTCCTGCATACATATATGATGCGGTAACGGTAGACGAGTTAGAGCCTCTTGCAAGAGTTACCGGTCTGCCATCTATGCAGCGCAAAGGCATGGGACATAATCTGAATATGCGTGCAGCGGCTATGAAGTATGCCAAAGAAAGTGGAAAATCTTACAATGATATTTCTGTAGTGGTGGCTCATCTTGGCGGTGGAATTACTTTATCCCTGCATCATCATGGCCGGATTGTGGACATGATTTCTGATGATGAAGGTCCCTTTTCTCCGGAAAGAGCCGGCGGCCTTCCGGTGTTCCAGGTAATTGATATGGCTGCATCAGAAGGTATGGATAAAAAGATCATGATGAAGACCGTAAAAAGCCAGGGCGGCCTGATGGGATATTTTGGCGTAAACGATACCAGAATCGTTGAGAAAATGATGAAGGACGGTGATAAAAAGGCCGGACTGATTTATAATGCCATGATATTAAATGTGGCCCGCAATATTGCCAAGCTGGCCGTATATGTTGATGGTGGAATAGACAATATTATCTTAACCGGTGGAATCGCCTATTCGGAATATTTCACAAAAGAAGTGGAAAAGCGTGTGAAGTTTATAGCACCTGTAATTGTTTATCCAGGTGAAAATGAAATGGAATCTCTGGCTCTTGGGGCGCTGCGTGTGCAAAGAGGAGAAGAGACCGCCAAAACATTTGTAAAAGTAGAAAAGTAAGCAGTCGATCATTCGTTCCAAAATTATACCATTTAAAAAGGCTCCCCGAGGGGGCCTTTTTACGTACATGAAAAGAGAAACGAAGCTTATGACATGAAATTAACAATCCCTGGAATTTTCCCTGTATAAAAACGGAAAATATACTAAATGTATAGGAATAAAAACAATAATTGTATTGCTTTTCAGAGGTTTTTCGATACAATACATTATAGATAGATAAATAATTAACAAATGAAAACCGGATTTGAATTTGTAAATGGAGGTATGTATGTACACGATTTTAGAACGAAGGAAACTGGCGGACCAGATCTACCTGATGGTAGTACATGCGCCGCGTGTTGCAAAAGCTTGTAAACCGGGTCAGTTTGTCATCGTAAAAATGGATGAAGAAGGGGAACGGATTCCTCTTACAATCTGCGACTATGACAGAAGCGCTGGAACGGTAACCATTGTTTTTCAGGTTGTGGGAGCCTCTACAGAGCGGATGGCCGGACTTTATGGTGAAGATACGTTTATGGATTTTGTAGGTCCTCTCGGATGTCCTTCAGAGCTTGTGGAAGAGGATCTTGATACATTAAAAAAGAAAAAAATACTGTTTGTGGCCGGAGGTGTGGGAACGGCGCCGGTATATCCCCAGGTAAAGTGGATGCACCAGCAGGGAATTGATGTAGATGTAGTCATCGGAGCAAAGAATCATGAAATGCTGATTCTAGAAGATGAGATGCGGCAGGTAGCCGGCAGATTATATGTGTGTACAGATGACGGCAGTTACGGTACACCTGGTATGGTTACCACAGTTATTGAAGAACTGGCGGATAAGGGCACAAAATATGATGTCTGTGTGGCAATTGGTCCTATGATTATGATGAAGTTTGTCTGCCTGCTTACCAAAGAACTTGAAATTCCAACGATTGTATCTATGAATCCTATTATGGTTGACGGCACCGGAATGTGCGGAGCCTGTCGTCTGCAGGTGGGAGATGAAGTGAAGTTTGCCTGTGTGGACGGACCTGAGTTTGACGGTCATCTGGTAGATTTTGATCAGGCAATGAAGCGTCAGCAGATGTATAAAACAGAGGAAGGCAGAGCAGTCTTAAGAGTCAGAGAAGGAGCAACCCACCATGGCGGATGCGGACATTGCGGAGGTGATCACTGATGGATGTAATGAAAAAAGTACCTGTACGTGAACAGGATCCAGCGGCAAGGGCTAAGAATTTCAAAGAAGTATGCTATGGATATAATAAAGAGGAAGCCATGCAGGAAGCCCAAAGATGTATCGGCTGTAAAAATGCAAAATGTATAGCCGGATGTCCGGTTTCTATAGATATTCCGGCGTTTATTGGAAAAATTAAAACCGGTGATATCGAAGAGGCTTATCAGGAAATTTCAAAATATACCTCTCTTCCGGGTGTCTGCGGGCGTGTCTGCCCACAGGAAAGCCAGTGTGAGGGAAAATGTATCCGGGGTATCAAAGGAGAACCGGTGTCCATCGGAAAGCTAGAACGTTTTGTGGCAGATTCAGCTGCGGCCAGCCATTACAGTCAGCCGGCACCCCAGCCGGCCAACGGACATAAAATTGCAGTAATCGGTTCCGGACCTGCCGGATTAACCTGTGCGGGAGAACTGGCAAAAATGGGATGTGAGGTCACTATTTTTGAAGCGCTGCATGAAGCGGGCGGAGTACTTCGGTATGGGATTCCGGAATTTCGTCTCCCGAAGGTGGAAGTGGTGGCCCACGAAATTGAAAAGGTAAAAGATCTTGGTGTAAAAATAGAAACAAACGTTATCATCGGAAAATCCGTTACCATTGATGAGCTTATGGATGAAGAAGGATACGAAGCGGTATTTATCGGTTCCGGTGCGGGGCTTCCAAAGTTTATGGGCATTCCTGGTGAAAATGCAAATGGTGTATTTTCCGCAAATGAATATCTTACAAGAAATAATCTTATGAAGGCTTATCTGGATGAGTACGATACTCCTATCCACAGCGGTAAGAAGGTGGCTGTAGTAGGTGGCGGAAATGTTGCCATGGACGCAGCAAGAACCGCCCTGCGTCTGGGAGCTGAAGTGCATATTGTGTACCGGAGAAGCGAAGCGGAACTTCCTGCCAGAGTTGAAGAGGTTCACCATGCAAAAGAAGAAGGCATTATCTTTGATCTTTTGACCAATCCAGTACAGATTCACGAGGATGAAAACGGATGGGTCAGCGGTCTAGAATGTGTCCGGATGGAGCTTGGAGAACCGGATGAATCCGGCAGAAGACGTCCTCAAACAGTAGAGGGATCTAATTTTATTCTGGATGTGGATACGGTTATTATGTCTCTTGGAACTTCTCCGAATCCATTGATTTCTTCTACCACAGAAGGTCTTGACGTTAATAAATGGAAATGTATTGTAGCAGATGAAGAGCATGGAAAGACAACTAAGGAAGGTGTTTATGCCGGCGGAGATGCAGTAACCGGGGCGGCAACGGTAATTCTTGCCATGGGCGCCGGAAAGCAGGCGGCAAAAGCAATCTATGATTATGTAACGGAAAAGTAGTTTGATTTGAAATAAAAGTAAAAAATAGTACAAGTTTCTGAGAGTAAGAAACTTGTACTATTTTTTAATTGCCTTCAGGATGTTGTTTCTGCTTGTAGGTATCCATGATATCCATAAGCTGATCCTCGTATTTCATTTCGGTATGAACTTTAAAAGCATCCGGATCTATTGGCAGATTCAAATCAGCCAGACGGCGTACGCTCCAGATGTATAAAATATCAAGAGCAGGTATTAGATCTTCGCCCAGGGGAGTAAGGATATACTCGACTTTTAAAGGAATCGTATTGTACTGGATCCGCTCTACCAATCCGTCGCTGGTCAGTTCTTTTAACTGCTGGCTGAGGACTTTTTCGCTGACACCAAGTGTTTTTTTGGTTTCATTAAAACGGATCTTACCATAATGATGAATATGGTGAAGAATGGTCATTTTCCATTTCCCCGAGATGCAGTTAGTGACGAAATGATAAGGATTGACATAGTTCATAGGCGCACCTCCTGTATCGTATATTTATAGGTTAAACTGACACGCTGTCTGTAAAAGTAATTCAGTATCATCCAGGTAACCTTCATCATTGTATCACAAACAGCGGATTTTTCAAGGGAAAAATCCGTAAATATCTAAAAAAATACAACTATTCAGCTATAAGCAGGAGGGACAGCTGCAAAAAAACTGTAAATACCGGAATATGTTTCGTGAAGTAGTTCCAAATGCGGAAAAGTATGATAAAATAGGGTTCAGAATTATGAAATAAGAAGTGAGGAATCAAAATGGAAGAACGTAAGAAAAGGGCAATTGAAAATCATAAAAAAGGATATAACTGTGCCCAGTCAGTACTCTGCGCGTACAGTGATCTGCTGGAAATAGATGAGGAAGTGTTGTTTCGTATTTCAGAAGGATTTGGTCTTGGTATGGGGATGATGGGAACCTGCGGCGCAGTAACCGGAATGTTTATGGCGGCAGGACTGGTAAACAGCAGCGGAGATCTGCAGGCATGTTCCAGCAAGCCGGAGACTATGAAGCTGATCAAGGAGCTGCGGGAGGCCTTTAAAGAGAAGAACCAGTCGCTGATCTGCAGAGAGTTAAAAGGTGTGGACACAAAGAAGGTACTGCGCAGCTGTGACGGATGCATAGAGGATGCTGCGGAGATTGCAGGAAAAATACTATTTCCACAGCAGTACAAGGATGAAAATAAGTAAATTTTGTGAGGGATTTATGAGAAGCAGCGGTATATTAATGCATATTTCTTCTCTGCCGTCGCCTTATGGAATAGGCACTCTTGGAGAAGAAGCTAAAAAATTTGTTGATTTTCTGTCCGCTTCCGGTCAGACCTACTGGCAGGTTCTCCCAATCTGCCCTACTGGTTTTGGGGATTCTCCCTATCAGTCATTTTCTACATTTGCAGGAAATCCATATTTTATAGACCTTGATTATTTATGTCACGATGGTCTGCTTACAAAAGAGGAATGCTGCTCCTATGACTGGGGAAGTGATAAGACAGCGGTGGATTATGGACTTGTATACTGGAACCGTATGAAAATTTTAAAACAGGCGTATGAAAGATTTCAATGCAGAATACCGTACGAGTATCAGGAGTTCTGCGAAAAAAATAAAGACTGGCTGGAAGACTATGCCGTATATATGGCGTTTAAAGAGGCAAATCAGGGAAGCGCATGGCATCAGTGGGACGGGGCCTTGAAGCGGAGAGACCCTCAGGCAGTAAAGGAAGCTAAACAGAAATTTCAGAAAGAAATTAATTTCTGGAAGATGACGCAGTTTTTATTTTTCTGCCACTGGCATTCCCTGAAGGCGTACGCAAATGAAAGGGGAATCCGGCTGATTGGAGATATTCCCATCTATGTTTCCTCCGACAGTGCAGATGTGTGGGCAGATCCAGAATTGTTTGTTCTGGATGAAGACTTAAATCCCACAGAAGTTGCGGGATGTCCGCCGGATGCATTTACAGAAGACGGCCAGCTGTGGGGGAATCCACTGTTTCGCTGGGATAAAATGGAACAGGACGGATTTGCCTGGTGGACAAAAAGAGTGAGGCATTTATCAGAATTGTTCGATATTGTGCGCATTGATCATTTCCGGGGTTTTGAGTCATACTATGCCATTCCGGCAGGGGATAAAAATGCAAAAAGGGGCGTCTGGAAAAAGGGACCGGGATTGAGATTGTTCCAGGCCCTCAAACAGAAGCTGGGAGATTTGAATATTATTGTGGAAGATCTGGGATTTTTGACCCCTGAAGTGTTGAAAATGGTTCAGGACTGCGGTTTTCCGGGTATGAAACTGCTGCAGTTTGCCTTTGATGCCAGAGATAACAGTGCATATCTGCCCCATAACCATATTAAAAACTGTGTGGTCTATTCCGGAAGCCACGATAATGATACGATTCTTGGCTGGATGAAAAATTCCCCGAGAGAAACTGTGGAGTATGCCGCAGAGTATCTGGGGCTGACTGTGAAGGATGCCAACTGGGGGATGATGAAGGCTGTATGGGCCAGTGTTGCAGATACGGCGATTGTGACTATGCAGGATCTGTTAGGGCTGGGAGATGAGGCGCGGATGAATATTCCGTCTACCACAGGGAATAACTGGAAATGGCGGATGAAGCCTGATGCCTTAAGTCAGGAACTGGCCGGGAAAATTTATCATCAGATGATAAATTATGCCCGATTAAGGAAATAAAAAGAAAAGAGAAAGCAGATGAATTTTAAAAGTATCCGGTATTTTATAACCCTTGCCCATTGTCTGAATTTTACTCAGGCAGCCGGCAAATATCATATTACCCAGACTGCTATGAGCCGATATATTGCATCTTTAGAGGAACAGGTAGGCGTGAAACTGTTTGAGAGAAGCTCTAGAAAAGTGACATTGACAGAAGCAGGAAGGCTGTATGCAGAAGGTGTGGAAAAAATATTAAAAGAACACGAAGAATTGCTGGAACGGGCAAGGGCTGCCGCCAATCAATACCAGGGGCATGTAAAGGTGGGGATCGGAGTTTATGAATACAGCAATACCGAGCAGTATTTTTCGAAATTTCTGGAAATGTATTCGGATGTAAAGGTAGATATCTTTCAGTTTCCTTACAGCACCTTGACAGAACGTTTTAAAACCGGAAGTCTGGACCTGATCATATCCCTGGATATGTGCAGGGAAGAGTTTAAAAAAGAGGAAATACGGACAGTGGACTTGTTTTCCAGCGAAAATGTTCTGGTGATCAGCCGGCAGAAAGCAGAGCAGTATCAGGGCAGTAAGGTAGCAGAGATTTTGAAAAAAGAATATCTTGTAACCAACTGTGAGGATAATGGTTTAAATTCTCTGAAAATGTTAAAAACCATGCTGCAAAGAGACCTTGGTTTTGCTCCGGAGAATATGGTGCAGACTAATAGTCTTGGAGCCCAGCTTTTAATGGTAAAAACAGGGCATGGAGCGGCCATTGTGCCCTCTTTTGTAAAAGAGATACAGGATGACTCTGTGGCGGTATTAAAGCTGCCTCAGGAATCTCCCCAGAAGTATTGTGTGATACAAAAAAGTGACTGCAAAAATCAGGCCGCAACTTTATTTATGGATTTCTGCCAGTCTCTGCATCTGGATGTCATGTAATGAGAACCTCCCGCATATACATAAAACAGTATAGACGGGAGGATTTTTTATGGACAAAATAAATACCAATACATATGATCTTTACAGAGATATCCAGAGAAGAACCAACGGAGAGATTTATCTTGGAGTGGTGGGGCCTGTGCGTTCCGGAAAATCAACTTTTATCAAACGGTTTATGGATTTGATGGTACTGCCGAATATGGAGGATGCTTCGGACAGAGAACGGACCATTGATGAGCTGCCCCAGTCGGCTCAGGGAAAAACGATTATGACAACAGAGCCCAAATTTATTCCAAAAGAGGCAGCTAATATTTTTCTGGCGGAAGATCTGCCGGTACAGATTCGGTTAATTGATTGTGTGGGCTTTCTCATTGAGGGGGCAAACGGTCATATGGAAGAGGGAAATCAGCGTATGGTGAAGACTCCGTGGATGGAACAGGAAATTCCTTTTTCTCAGGCGGCCAGCATCGGAACGGAAAAGGTAATCAAAGAACACGCTACCATTGGGATTGTAGTGACTACAGACGGTTCCTTTACGGAGATACCAAGGGAAAATTATGTTCCGGCAGAGGAAAAAACCATCGCAGAGTTAAAAGAAATCGGCAAACCTTTTGTGGTACTGCTGAATACGCCCCGGCCATACCAGGCAGAAAGCGAACAGTTAGCCCAGCAGCTTTCTGAAAAATATCAGGTTCAGGTATTGCCGGTAAACTGTGAGCAGTTGAAAAAAGATGATATCAATCGAATCTTAAAGAGTGTGCTTTATGAGTTTCCCATTACCAGAATCGAGTTTTTCATTCCCAAATGGGTGGAAATGCTTGAGAGCTCCCATAAAGTAAAAGAAGCGGCTATTTTAAATGCGGGTACAATTTTGAAAAATCTGCAGTTTGTAAAGGATGCTGCTGTGGAAAGCTTTGAGCCCGAAGGAGATGAAATAAAATCCATGCGGATGGAGCAGGTGGATTTTTCCAGCGGAAATGTAAAAATCCGGATGGATGTGGACGAAAAACTATATTATGAAAATATGAGTGAGATGGCCGGTATGGATATCAGCGGAGAATATCAGCTGATCTCTCTGATCAGGGAGCTGGCGTCTGTGAAAAAGGAGTATGAAAAAGTGGCGGAAGCCATGCAGAGCGTTCAGCAGAAAGGGTATGGCGTAGTTCTGCCGTCTATGTCTGATATCCAGATAGAGGAGCCTCAGTTGATCCGTCACGGGAACAAGTACGGTGTAAAACTGAAAGCATCTTCTCCTTCTATCCATATGATCCGTGCCAATGTAGAAACAGAAATTGCGCCCATTATCGGAAGTGAGGATCAGGCAAAAGATCTGGTTTCTTATATTCTGGATAACGAAAACAGAGAAGAAGGATTGTGGGAAACAAATATTTTTGGAAAATCCATCGGAGAACTGGTGGAAGACGGTATTAACCGGAAAATTACAATGATGGATGATGACAGTCAGATGAAGCTTCAGGATACCATGCAGAAAATTGTAAATGACAGCAATGGCGGACTGGTGTGTATTATTATTTAAAAGTGTAAATATTTGAAAAAGTCCTGGAGGGGCAGCCTGGCATTATGAAAGTTTCTGCTTTTTATGGTGCAGTGCTGGCGCTTCAGGACTTTTTACTCTATAGGAGATACCGTGTTGTGATAAAGCTGAAAAGTGCCGATTCCTATAGAGCAAAAAACGCTCCGCTGATGATCGCACTGCGGCGGAATGGAGTCATGTCGCAAAAGCCGCCCGCCGCAGGCGGAAGAATATCTTTGAAAGCAGCTTATGTACAGGAAAGAGTGCAGGGGGCGGCTCTCTGCTTTCGGTTTACAAAAGATTCCTTTTTCGCTATAATAAGGCAATATGTAAATGAGCGAAAACAGGAGGCGAAAAAGCTTATGAATCCAGTATATGAGAAACTTTTAAAATGTTATGAAAGTGTAAAGAAAAAAATTGACTTTCAGCCGGAAATGGCATTGATTTTGGGCTCCGGTCTTGGGGATTATGCGGAGAGCATTCAGATTGAGGCGGTTTTGGATTATCATGAAATAGAAGGATTTCCGGTTTCTACAGCCCTGGGCCATAAAGGCCGGTTTGTATTCGGATATGTAAAAGATGTTCCTGTTGTTATTATGCAGGGACGTGTTCATTATTACGAAGGATATTCCATGACAGATGTGGTGCTTCCCACCCGTCTGATGGGAATGATGGGGGCAAAGGTGCTGTTTTTAACCAATGCTTCCGGCGGAATTCAGGAAGGGATGCAGGCAGGAGATTTTATGCTGATTAACGGGCATATTACTGACTTTGTGCCTTCTCCTTTGATCGGACCGAATATTGATGAACTGGGTGTGCGGTTTCCGGATATGAGTGATGTATACAGAAGCAGTCTGCGGGAAGTCATTAAAGAAACCGCTAAAAAGTTTGATATTCCATTAAAGGAAGGTGTTTATATTCAGCTGACGGGACCAAATTATGAAACCCCTCAGGAAATTCATATGTGCCGTGTGCTGGGAGCGGATGCGGTAGGTATGAGCACAGCGGTGGAAGCTATGGCGGCCAACCATATGGGAATGCAGGTATGCGGAATTTCCTGTATTTCCAATCTGGCAGCAGGAATTTCACCAACGCCTCTGACTCATGAAGAGATTCAGGAGACAGCAGACCGTGTGGCGCCAATGTTTAAACAGCTGGTAACAGAATCTATCTGCAGCATCTATCAGTCACTGCATCAGTAAGGGGGAAGAGGCATATGAATATTCGCTTTTATAACGCTAAAGTTCTGACTCTGAAAGAAGATGAAACCTTTGAGATTATCTTTGGAGAGCTCTGGGTGAAAGGAAATTCTATTTGTTATATTGGAAACGGAGAGGATACAGATCAGGTTTTGAAAGAATACGGCCCCATCTGCTGGGAACGTGAAATAGATGCAGAGGGCAATCTTTTAATGCCGGGCTTTAAAAATGCCCATACACATACGGCTATGACATTCTTACGTTCTTATGCAGATGATCTGCCTCTGCAGGAATGGCTGTTTCAGCAGGTATTTCCAAAGGAGGACCAGCTGGTGCCGGAGTATGTATATGATTTGAATATTCTTGGAATTATGGAATATCTCACCAGTGGAATTACTTCTAACTTTGATATGTATTTTTTCCCGCCGACAGATGCAAAAGCTTCTGTGGACTGCGGTTTCCGTACGGTGTTAGTGCCGGGGCTGAATAATTTCGGCGGAACTGTGGAACAGATGGAGGAAAATTATCATATTGTCAATGAAATGAGCGATCTTGTAAGCTTTATGATTGGATTTCATGCAGAATACACTACTTCCAGAGAGCTGATGGAAGGGGTGGCAGGACTGGCACAGAAGTTTCGGTCGCCGGTATTTATGCACAATTCAGAAACCGCTCTGGAGGTAAAAGAGTGCCGGGACCGTTACCAGATGTCTCCCACACAGATTACGGACAGCCTTGGGATGTATGAATACGGCGGCGGCGGCTATCACTGCGTATATTTTGACGATCAGGATTTTGAGATTTTTAAAAAGAAAGGACTTTCGGCAGTGACCAATCCAGCTTCTAATTTGAAGCTTGCCAGCGGGATTGCGCCGGTGAAACGGTTTGTGGAAGAGGGAATTAATGTGGCTATCGGCACTGACGGAGCGGCCAGCAACAACTGTCTGGATATGTTTCGGGAGATGTTTCTTACTTCTGCCCTTGCAAAGGTAAGAGAAATGGATGCGGAGTGTGTCAGCGCAGATAAGATTTTATATATGGCAACAGCAGGAGGCGCAAAAGCCATGGGCCTTTCTGACTGCGATTGTCTGGCGGCAGGAAAGAAAGCAGACCTGATTATGCTTGATTTAAAACAGCCTAATATGCAGCCGGAAAATAATATCGTTAAAAATATTGTGTACAGCGGAAGCAAGCAGAATGTAAAAATGACCATGGTAAACGGAAAGATTCTATATGAAGATCAGAAGTTTTATATAGGATTTGAGCCGGAAGAGGTATACCGCAGAGCAAATGAAATTATCCGCAGTATGAAATAGGAGTATCTATGAAAGTAACAATTTATACAGACGGAGCGGCCAGAGGAAATCCCCACGGTCCGGGAGGATACGGCACCGTACTTCAGTTTGTGGACGCAGCCGGAACACTTCATGAAAGAGAGCTGTCTGCCGGATATAAAAAAACCACCAATAACCGGATGGAGCTTATGGCTGCTATTGTGGGGCTTGAGGCTTTAAACCGTCCCTGCCAGGTGGATTTGTATTCTGATTCCAAATATCTGACAGATGCTTTTAATCAGCACTGGATAGATGGATGGAAACGCAGAGGATGGAAAAAGGCCGACAAAAAGCCGGTGAAAAATGTGCGGCTCTGGCAGAGACTGCTGGCGGCCATGGAACCTCATCAGGTGATCTTTCACTGGGTAAAAGGACATGACGGGCATCCGGAAAATGAACGGTGCGACCGTCTGGCCACTGCAGCTGCAGACGGATCCTGTCTTCTGGAAGATGATCTTGACGAGAGCTGAGTGCAGGGACTGCCTTGAAAATGAAAAAACACTGTGCTAAGATAGGAATGTTTGGATAACAAAGGGGACAGCCCCCTTTGAAAATAAATTTGGAGGAATTGTTGTGAAAAAATACGGAGTAAATGATCTGCGCAGAATGTTTCTGGAATTCTTTGAGAGTAAAGATCATCTGGCAGCAAAAAGCTTTTCCCTGGTGCCTCATAATGACAACAGTCTGCTGTTGATCAATGCGGGAATGGCACCGTTAAAACCATACTTTACCGGTCAGGAGATTCCGCCAAGACGGCGTATGACTACCTGTCAGAAATGTATTCGTACCGGTGATATTGAAAATGTAGGAAAGACAGCCCGTCATCTTACATTTTTTGAGATGCTTGGAAACTTTTCATTTGGAGATTATTTTAAAAAGGAAGCCATTGCCTGGTCCTGGGAATTTTTGACAAAGGTGCTGGAGCTGGATCCGGAACGTCTTTATCCTTCTATTTACGGAGAGGACGAGGAAGCTTTTGAAATCTGGACCAAGGATATCGGGGTTCCTGCAGAAAAAATCACACGTTTTTACCGGGATGAAAACGGTGAATGCGATAACTTCTGGGAGCACGGAGCAGGTCCCTGCGGTCCCTGTTCGGAAATTTATTATGACAGAGGGGAAAAATACGGATGTAAAAGCCCTGACTGTAAGGTAGGCTGTGACTGTGACCGTTTTATGGAAGTGTGGAATAATGTATTCACACAGTTTGACGGTGACGGAAAAGGCCATTATACAGAACTTGAAAATAAAAATATTGATACCGGCATGGGATTAGAGCGTCTTGCTGTTGTTATGCAGGATGTAGATTCCGTATTTGATATTGACACTATGAAGGCAATCCGTGACAAAGTCTGTGAGCTCTGCGGCAAAACTTATCAGACAGATGAGCTTTCTGATATTTCCATTCGTCTGATTACAGATCATATCCGTTCTGCCACATTTATGGTTTCTGACGGAATTATGCCTTCCAACGAAGGACGGGGCTATGTGCTGCGGCGTCTCATCCGCCGGGCGGCAAGACATGGAAGAATGCTTGGAATAGAAGGAACCTTCCTGGCAAAATTAAGTGAGACTGTAATTTCAGAATCCAAAGACGGATATCCGGAGTTAGAAGAGAAAAAAGATTTTATTTTCCGTGTTCTGACTCAGGAAGAGGAAAAATTCAATAAAACCATTGACCAGGGGCTTAATATTCTGGCCGAAATGCAGGCTGAGATGGAAGAAGCCGGCAAGAAGACACTTTCCGGTGCAGATGCCTTTAAATTGTATGATACGTATGGTTTTCCTATAGATCTGACAGCGGAAATCCTGGAAGAAAAAGGATTAAATATTGACCATGAGGGCTTTGGGGCGGCAATGCAAGAGCAGCGCACCAAGGCAAGAAAAGCCCGGAAAACAACCAACTATATGGGCGCGGATGTGACTGTTTATGAGTCTATTGATCCGTCTGTTACCACAGAGTTTGTTGGTTATGACCGATATACCCATCAGTCAGAAATTATTGTATTAACAACAGAGGATGAACTGACAGAAGCGCTGACAGAGGGAGAAAACGGAACAGTTATTGTAAAAGAGACGCCATTTTATGCAACCATGGGCGGACAGAATGCAGATACCGGCGTCATTCGTACAAAAGACGGAGAGTTTCTGGTGAAGGATACTGTGAAACTTTCAGGCGGCAAGGCAGGTCATATCGGAACCGTAGTCAAAGGCATGGTAAAGGTTGGTGATCTGGCAGAATTGTCCATAGATCAGGAGAAGCGTCTTGCAATCGGTAAAAACCACAGTGCCACTCATCTGCTTCAAAAGGCTTTGCGTGAAGTGCTTGGAACCCATGTGGAGCAGGCAGGGTCCGATGTTAACGAGGACAGACTGCGTTTTGACTTTACACATTTTTCTGCTATGACACCGGAGGAGCTGGCAAAAACAGAAGCTATTGTAAATCAAAAGATTGAAGAGAATCTTCCGGTGAAAACTGCTGTAATGTCATTAGAGGAAGCAAAAAAGACCGGAGCTATGGCTTTGTTTGGTGAAAAATACGGTGAGAGTGTCCGTGTAGTAACTATGGGGGATTTTTCCACAGAGCTCTGCGGCGGTACTCATGTATCCAATACAGGTTCTATTATGGCTTTTAAGATTCTTTCCGAAACCGGAGTCGCAGCGGGAGTACGCCGTATAGAGGCGCTGACTTCAAAAGCTGTATTTGAATATTATGATAAGCTGGAGGATACCTTAAATCAGGCGGCAAAAGCGTTAAAGACAAATCCGGCCTCAGTTCTGGAAAAAATTCAGCATCTGCAGACTGAGTTAAAAGCGCTTCAAAGTGAAAATGAATCTTTAAAGAGCAAAGCGGCTCAGGATGCCCTTGGGGATGTAATGGATCAGGTTGTAGAAGTAAATGGAGTAAAGCTTCTGGCAGCGGTTGTAGATGATGTGGATATGAACGGTCTGCGTGATCTTTCCGATCAGCTGAAGGCAAAGCTGGGCGACGGTATGGTATTACTGGCATCTGCAAAGGACGGGAAAGTCAGCCTTGTAGCTATGGCAACAGAGGGAGCTATGAAGCAGGGGGCTCATGCGGGAAATCTGATTAAAACTGTAGCGGCAAAAGTCGGCGGAGGCGGAGGCGGACGTCCGAATATGGCTCAGGCCGGCGGAAAGAATCCGGCTGGCATTCCGGATGCTATTGCAGCAGCGAAAGAAGCATTTGCTCTGCAGGTTGAAAAATAATGAAGCAATTATGCAAACTAATATTGGCAGCGGCAGCTCTGGCAGTTTTGTCCGGAGCTGCCGGCTGTTCATTTGAAGGACAAAAAACGGACATTTCCGTATCTGAAAAAGAAAAAAGCAGAGATGAAGCCCTTGAGACAGGAGTCCATGCAGAAAATCAGGATGAGATCCGGGCCAGAGCTCTTTTAGATGAGATGTCTTTGGAAGAAAAAGTAGGTCAGATGTTTTTTGTGCGGTGCCCGAAAGAAAATGCCGCCAAGATGGTTACAGACTATCATATTGGCGGTTATCTTTTGTTTGGCCAGGATTTTGAAGAGAATACTCCAAAAGAAGCCAGAGAAAACATTCAGAGTTATCAGGAGGCTTCAGAAATTCCACTGCTGATTGGGGTGGACGAGGAAGGCGGTACGGTAAACCGCATCAGCCGTTATCCACAGTTTCGTAAAATTCCTTTTTTGTCCCCTATGGAGCTTTACGAGCAGGGGGGACTAAACGCTATTGAGCAGGATGCCCAGGAGAAGTGTGAGTTTTTGCAGGAACTGGGAATAAATGTAAATTTTGCTCCTGTCTGTGATGTGTCTGAGAATCCGGATGATTTTATTTATCAGAGAACTCTGGGGCAGGGGGCAGAGGAAACTGCTGAATATGTAAAGGCTGTTACAGCGGTTATGAAAGATAAAAAGATGGCATCTGTCTTAAAGCATTTTCCGGGTTACGGAAATAACACGGATACACATACGGGAATTGCTTATGACAAGCGGCCCCTCAAGGAGTTTGAAACTTCGGATTTTCTTCCCTTTCAGGGGGGAATTGATGCCGGGGCTGATCTTGTACTGGTATCTCATAATATAGTGGAATGTATGGATGAAACATATCCGGCTTCTCTTTCGGAAAAAGTGCACAGGATTTTAAGAGAGGAACTGGGATTTACCGGAGTGATTATTACAGATGATCTTGTGATGGACGGAGTAAAAGAATTTGCCGGGCAGGAGCAGGCTGCTGTGCTGGCGGTGAAAGCCGGGAATGACCTTTTGTGCTGTACAGATTTTGAAGTGCAGATCCCAGCCGTTTTGGAAGCTGTAAAATCCGGAGAGATCAGCCGGCAGCAGATTGATGAATCAGTACTAAGGGTGCTGCGTTTGAAAATTAATCTGGGACTTTTATGAAATTTTGGAAAAGGGTTGACTAATCCGTCAGATATGCTATAATAACTTGCAGTGCAAAAATATTACCCAATCAGTTGAATATGCACAATACGCAACTGGAGGGAGGTTAGGTGTGATTCTATGTCAAATGTTATCGTAAAAGAAAACGAAACTTTAGATAGCGCTTTACGCAGATTCAAAAGAAATTGTGCAAAAGCTGGTATCCAGCAGGAGATTCGTAAGAGAGAACATTACGAAAAACCAAGCGTAAAACGTAAAAAGAAATCTGAAGCAGCTAGAAAACGTAAATATAACTAGTTCAGACAAACTGAAAGAGGAAATAATCATGTAAATGGTTATTTCCTTTTTTTGTTGTTCTAAATTGAAAATGAAATCATATATTTGACTAAGGTCAGGGACAAGAACAGGACCGGGAGGAAAATTATGGAACAGATGATTCAACTATTTCCCCTTCATCTCAGGAAGGAAATCAATGACAGCCGGATTTTTGAAAAAGAGATAGAAGAAATCAGAATACGGGTGGCTCAGCCCCTGATTGTTATAACAGGAAAAGGGGAATATAAAATCCCCGGATTGGAAAATTACCGTATGACAAAGGAAGATTTAAGCCAGATGGTCTCCTATATTTCCCAGTGTTCTATTTATGCTTTTGATGATGAAATACAGAAAGGATTTCTGACGCTTCAGGGAGGACACCGGGTGGGAATAGCTGGACAGGTTGTGCCAGAGGGTAAAGGTGTGCGGACCATAAGACCGATTACCTATCTTAATATCCGGATTGCCCATCAGGTATACGGATGTGCCCGAGATTTAGTCAGCTGGCTTCAGAGCGAGGGGCGATTTAAGAATACCTTGATCTTGTCTCCTCCGGGAGGGGGGAAAACAACGATGCTAAGAGATCTGGTACGGATTCTTTCTGATGGGGACAGGCGTTACCCAGGGATGAAGGTAGGGATTGTAGATGAACGTTCTGAGATTGCCGGCTGCAGAAACGGCGTTCCACAGAATGATGTTGGAATCCGGACGGATGTGCTGGACGGCTGTCCAAAGGCGGAGGGAATGATGATGCTGGTGCGCTCCATGTCACCGGAGATTCTGGCAGTTGATGAAATCGGTACGAAAGAAGATTTTGAGGCGGTAACGTATGCCTTAAACTGTGGATGTGCGGTATTTGCAACGATGCACTGCTCTACGATACAGGAACTGATGGACAAACCATTTTGGAAGGATCCTGTCAACAGACAGCTGTTTTCTAGGTATGTGCTGTTAAAAAATCTCCGGGGAAACCGGACGTTTCAAGTATACGACGAGGGGATGGTGCAGTTATGTTAAAAATTGCCGGGATTGTTCTGGTGCTGGCTGCTGCATGGGGATACGGCAGCGGGCTTGTGGCACAGCTTGTAAGACACAGAGATAATCTGTTTGCCTGCAAAGAAATGACAGAACTTCTGATCGGAGAGATTCGTTACGGGAAAACCCCCCTTCAGGATGCGTTTTCTTTGATTGCTGCCCGTCTGAAAGAGCCCCTGTCCGGCATTTTAAAAAGTATTTCCAAAGAGATCTGTCAGAATAATTATAAAAGCCTGGAAGTGGTCTGGGAGAATAAGTTTCAGGCTGCGCAGAAGGAACTTTATTTTACAGCAGAGGAGATGGAGGTAGTAAAAGGGATTGGAAAAAATCTCGGATATCTGGATGTACAGATGCAGGTACAGCATCTGACACTGTATCAAAAACAGATGGCGGGATTTCTGGAACAGACAGAGAAAACAGAAAAAGAAAAGAAAAAATTGTACCGCAGCTTAAGTATGATGGCAGGTGCAATGGTAGTATTATTACTGGTTTAAAACGGGAGGAACTATGGGTGTCAATCTGATATTTAAAATAGCGGCGGTGGGAATCCTGGTAACTGTTATTGGACAGGTACTAAAACACAGCGGAAGAGAAGAACATGCTTTTTTGGTAAGTCTTGCGGGACTGTTAATTGTTCTTTTCTGGATTGTGCCGTACATATATGATTTGTTTTCGAATATCCGGGATCTGTTTTCGCTGTAGAGGGAAGTAATATGAGTGTAATAAAAGTTGCGATGATAGGCGTCTGCGGAGTATTGCTGGCGGTATTTTTAAAGCAGCAGAAAAATGAGTATGCACTGTATATCAGTATGGGAGCGGCTGTGCTGATTTTACTGCTGGCAGTAAACAGACTGGGGATAGTTATGGAATCCATTGAAAAAATTCAGTCGGTGATTAAAATTGACAGCAGTTACGTAAAGGTGCTTGTTAAGATGATTGGAATTACTTATGTGGCAGAATTTGCGTCGGGGCTGTGCAAGGATGCAGGATATGCTTCTGTAGGGGCGCAGATAGAGATGTTTGGAAAATTTTCCATTATGGCAGTCAGTATGCCGGTTCTGCTGGCTCTCATAGAAACCGTTGAAGGGTTTTTAACATGAAAAAAAAGATCGTAAATGGAATCTTTCTTGTTTTTTTACTAACGGCAGTTTTTCAGTTTTCGGTGCGGGCGGCGGATCTTTCGAATGGGGATACTGCTGGGCCGGTGATATCCGAAGAGACAGATGGCAGCAATCAGGTAGATGAGTCTATGCTTAATGGAATTGATTTTACCGATATTGATAATTTTCTGAATGAAACAAAAGAAACAGACGGCATTACTTTTCGTCAGCTTGTGGAGACCATTATTTCTCAGGATGGACAGGTTGATAAAAAATGGGTGTTTACACAGATCTGGAATCTGATTGCTAAAGAGCTTGTGGAGAGCAAAAGTATTTTTGCCCAGCTTTTGATTATGTGCGTGGCCTTTGCGGTTCTGCACAATTTTGCCAATGTGTTTGAAAACAGTCAGATTCATACCACCTGTTTTTATATGTTCTATATGGCATTGATTACACTTTTAATGAGATCCTATCTGCTGACCCATCAGATACTCACAGAGGTGCTGGGCAGTCTGGTGGACTTTATGCAGGCAGTGATACCGGCTTTCTGTATGGCCCTGATGTTTTCTTCTGCGGCCTCAACGGCAGCTGTTTTTTATCAGATTATTGTGGCGGTTATTTATCTTATTGAACGGATTTTACTGTATGTGATTGTTCCGGGAATCCATATTTATGTAGTGCTGCAGATGCTCAACCATATGACCGGAGAGGCAATGATTTCCAGAATTACAGGTCTGTTAAAAAAGTTTATTACCTGGGGACTTAAAATTATGGTGGCGGCTATTACAGGGATGAATATTATTCAGAGTCTGATTGCACCTGCTCTTGACGGGCTGAAAAATACGGCCATCACCAAAACGCTGAATATGATACCGGGACTTGGAGGTTCCGCAAATGCAGTTACCAGTATGTTTTTAGGGTCGGCGGTTGTGATTAAAAATGGAATCGGAGTGGCCGCTTTAATTATTTTGCTTGTATTATGCCTAGGGCCGCTGTTTAAAATGGGAGTTCTGACGTTTTTATATAAAGTGACCGGAGCTGTTGTACAGCCTATTTCGGACAGCAGGGTGTGCGGATGTATCAGCAGTGTAGGAGAGGGCGCTTCTCTTTTGCTGAAAGTACTTCTGGCAGCTATGATGATGTTTATGGTGACAATTGCAATTATAACGGCCGCGGTGCGGTAATGAAAGAAAGGCGGAAGAGCAGATGGATGCCATATTCGGGTGGGTGAAAACATTAATCTTTTTTTCTCTGTTTCTTACGATTTTTATGCAGCTGATTCCGGAGAAAAAATACCGCAAATATATACGTTTTTTTGCAGGGATGATTTTTATTATTCTTGCGGTATCTCCGGTTTTTAAGTTTTTTTCTAAAGGGGATTTGTCAGAGAATATTTTTGAGCAGTTTGCCTATCAGCAGGAAAGTGAGAAAGTCAGTCTGGATTTTGAATATATGGAGAGCCAGCAGCAGGAATATTATCAGGAACAGGTGAAACAGGCTGCGTCTGAGCTGATAGACAAAGCGGCAGCCGAACAGGGATTTGAAATGACCGGCAGCAGCATTGAACTAAAAGAGGGCTCCGGGGAGCCGGAAAAAATAACGGTTTTTGTCAGGGAGGCAGATGAGACAAAAGAACAGGAGCGGACTGCAGTGGAAGAAATAAAAATAAAGATTGCAGATGACGGGGGAGAAAAAAAAGAAGTATCGGCGGCCAGATCTGGGAAGCTGAAAGAAGAAATTGTATCATTGTTTGAAATTCCGGAAGATCAGATACAGATTTTGGAGGAATAGATGGATATCAGGAAATTTATAAAAGAAAAACAATGGAAAAAGTGGAAAAAAGATCAGTGGCTGATTGTATTTCTAGCAGGGGTGCTGCTGCTTGTGATTGCCATACCGGTAAATTCAGGAAAAAAGTCGGAGAATACGAAAGATACACAGGCGGAACAGACAGTTAAGAATCAAAAGAGTGAAAATCAGAGTGATTCTGATTATGAGGGGCAGCTAGAAAAGAAGCTGGAACAGGTTTTAAAGCAGATGGATGGAGCAGGACAGGTTCAGGTAATGATAACCCTGAAAGATACCGGAGAATCTGTGGTGGAAAAAGATATTAATACCACAGGAAATACCACAGAAGAGAGCGACAGCCAGGGAGGCACCAGAAAAACTGTGGAAAATCAGCAGGAAGAAAGTACTGTATACCAGGATGGCACACAAGATGGTTCACCCTTTATATCGAAGGAAACCATGCCCCAAATTGAAGGCGTCCTTGTTGTGGCTCAGGGGGGAGGAGATACTGTAACGGCAAAAAATATTTCTGAAGCAGTAGAGGCATTATTTGGAATTGAAGCTCATAAAATTAAGGTAGTAAAGATGAACATGCAGGAGGGGTAATCGTGAAAAAAATATTTCGTAAAAATCAGGTAATTATAACAGCACTGGCATTGATGATTGCAGTAGCCGGATACATAAGTTATACACAGTCTAATGACTCGGATAAAGATGTAGTAAAAACAAAGACAGATCAGACGGCGTCGGCTAATACAACCTATGATATCTCAGATGAGGATCTGGCTGCCGATGTATTTACAGATACAGAAGATAACAGTAAGAGTGATGCAAAGGATACAAAGACAGATGATAAGGATACAAAAACGGATGATACAAAAGATACGAAAGAGACATCCTCTGACAGTACAAAAACAGACAGTAAGAGTGAAAATCCCGGGGAGACAGTGCTTACAAATGCAGATGCTAAATCTGTAGATTTTGCCTCAGAGATGAAGCTGAACCGGGAGCAGATGCGGTCTAAAAATAAAGAAGATCTCATGGAGATTATCAATAATAATTCGATTACCGAGGCACAAAAACAAAATGCCATTGATAAAATGGTGGAGATGACCAATATTGCAGAGCGGGAAAACGCAGCAGAAATATTGCTGGAAGCCAAGGGATTCACAGATGTGGTAGTGAGTATTACAGATGATGGTGCTGATGTAGTATTAAATATGGGAGATGTTACAGATGCAAAACGGGCTCAGATTGAGGATATTATGAAAAGAAAAACAGGTGTGTCTGCAGAAAATATTGTAATCACTCCCATTTCTGAGTAGAATATAAATACACAGATTGGCAGAAGATAACTGCATAGCAAAAGAAAGAAGGAAACACAGATGAAACGCATATTTTTAATTGTACTAGATAGTGTGGGAATTGGAGAAATGCCGGATGCAGATCAATATAATGATGCAGGAAGCAATACCTTAAAAGCTGCTTCTGAAAGTCCGTATTTTTCCATGGAGCATATGCGGAAACTGGGCTGTTTTAATATAGATGGCGTGCAGATTGGAGAAAAAGAGGGGCAGCCGGAAGGCTCTTATGCCAGAATGACAGAACGTTCCAGGGGAAAGGATACCACCATTGGCCACTGGGAAATTGCGGGAATCGTTTCAGAAAAACCTCTGCCTGTTTATCCCCAGGGTTTTCCGGATGAAATCCTCAGAGCCTTCTCGCAGAAAACCGGGCGGGGCATTCTCTGCAACAGGCCATATTCCGGAACGGAGGTAATCCGTGATTACGGAGAGGAGCATATGAAAACCGGAAAGCTGATTGTATATACGTCAGCGGATTCTGTATTCCAGATTGCCGCCCACGAGGATGTCATACCCGTTAAGACCCTGTACGAGTACTGCGGGATGGCAAGAGAACTGTTAAGCGGGGAGCATAATGTTGGCAGGGTTATTGCAAGACCTTTTACCGGTGAACCGGGCAGTTTTGTAAGAACCGCCAGACGCCATGACTTTTCTGTAAAGCCCCCAAAGACAACCATGCTGGATCAGTTAAAAGAGAGCGGATATCAGGTGCTGGCAGTGGGAAAAATCAATGATATTTTTGCCGGAGAGGGAATTACAGAGTTTGTGCGGACCGAAAATAATGCGGACGGCATTGACAAAATGCTTGCGTATATGGAGCGGGAGTTTGAAGGGCTGTGCTTTGTGAATCTTGTGGATTATGATATGCTGTACGGCCACCGCAATGATGTGGACGGATATGCAAAAGCTCTGACTTATTTTGACAGCCGTCTGCCGGAAATATTAGATCAATTAAAGGAAGAGGATATTCTGATGATTACGGCAGACCACGGCTGTGATCCAAGTACGCCCTCTACAGATCATTCCAGAGAGTACACACCTTTTGTTATTTATGGAAAACCGGTAAAAGGGGGAGTAAATTTAAAAACAAGAGAAAGCTTTGCGGATATCGGGGCCTCGGTCCTTGATTATTTTCGGATTAAGCCCAAAATCAGCGGAAAGAGTATGCTTGACAACGGATTGCTGCTCCTTTAAAATTAAAGTTTGTGAATGATCAGAAATAGAAATCATAAACAGTTGGAGGAAGCATTTTGGCTGATTTAAGGAAAGAAATAGAAAAACGAAGAACCTTTGCGATTATTTCCCATCCGGATGCAGGAAAAACAACCCTGACAGAAAAGTTTCTGCTTTATGGCGGAGCTATTAATCTGGCTGGTTCCGTAAAAGGAAAAGCGACGGCACGGCATGCGGTATCAGACTGGATGGAAATTGAAAAACAGAGAGGTATTTCAGTAACTTCATCGGTGCTGCAGTTTAATTATGACGGCTATTGTATTAATATTCTGGATACGCCGGGGCATCAGGACTTCTCAGAAGATACCTACCGTACGCTGATGGCGGCAGATTCTGCTGTTATGGTAATTGACGGCTCTAAGGGTGTAGAGGCTCAGACAAGAAAGCTGTTTAAGGTATGTGTTATGCGTCACATCCCCATTTTTACATTTATTAATAAAATGGACCGGGATGCCAACGATACCTTTGATCTTCTGGATGAAATTGAAAAAGAGCTTGGAATTGCCACCTGTCCGGTAAACTGGCCCATTGGATCCGGTAAGAATTTTAAAGGGGTCTATGATAGAAATACAAAAAAAGTAATGACTTTTTCCGACACTCTGAAAGGAACAAAAGAGGGTGTTGAAACGGAATATGAGATTGACGATCCAAGGCTTTGTGAAGTCATTGGCGATGAAAAAAAAGATCTGCTGATGGAGGAAATTGAGCTTTTAGACGGGGCCAGTGCAGAGTTTGATATGGAGCTGGTATCCAAAGGAGAGCTCTCTCCGGTGTTTTTCGGGTCGGCTCTGACAAATTTCGGAGTGGAGACATTTTTACAGCATTTTCTTCAGATGACCACATCTCCGCTGCCCCGCAATGCGGATATTGGCCAGATAGATCCTTTTTCAGAAGATTTCAGCGCATTTGTGTTTAAAATACAGGCCAACATGAACAAGGCCCATCGCGACAGAATCGCATTTATGCGTATCTGTTCCGGTAAGTTTACTGCGGGGATGGAAGTGACCCATATTCAGGGAGGCAGGAAGATGAAGCTCTCTCAGCCCCAGCAGATGATGGCACAGGAACGTAAAATTGTGGAGGAAGCCTATGCCGGGGATATTATCGGTGTGTTTGATCCCGGGATTTTTTCCATTGGAGATACCATAAGCACTTCTGCGGATAAATTTGCCTTTGAGGGAATTCCCACCTTTGCGCCGGAGCATTTTGCCCGGGTACGTCAGGTAGACACCATGAAGAGGAAACAGTTTGTGAAGGGAATTACCCAGATTGCCCAGGAAGGCGCCATTCAGATTTTCCAGGAATATAATACCGGAATGGAAGAAATCATTGTGGGTGTAGTAGGTGTTCTTCAGTTTGATGTTTTAAAATTCCGCTTGGAAAATGAATATAATGTAGAAATCCGTCTGGATAATCTTCCATATGAGCATATCCGCTGGATTGAAAATAAAGAGATTGATCTGGACAAGCTGTCCGGAACCTCTGACATGAAAAAAATAAAAGATCTGAAGGGAAATCCGCTGCTTTTGTTTGTAAACAGCTGGAGCGTGGGTATGACCCTGGATCGAAATGAAGGTTTAATGTTATCTGAGTTTGGAAGAAATTAAATATATCAGACTTGAATGTTTACCGGCAGCCAGAGGTTTTGGCTGCCGGTATTTTACGTTACAGGAAAGTTTTTGCCAACGTCTTCCCTGATATATAAAAACTGCTTGCCGGAAAAGGTCCGGCAGTGTATAGTTTTCCTATCAGCGAGATGATCTTTGTGCATGTTTGCCTGGAATCTAAGGGCATATTTCCATACCGGCCTGACAAAAAGAAAAGATAAAACTTTGAGTTGACTTTTTTCTGAATCTATAATATATTAGACATAGACAAACGAACATAAGTTCGTATAAGGAGATTAGAAATGGCTAAAGACGATAAATTAAAAGCATTGGATGCTGCAATTTCGCAGATTGAAAAACAATATGGAAAAGGCGCTGTGATGAAGCTTGGGGATTCCGGCGCTGATATGAATGTAGAAACGGTTCCTACAGGGGCGCTGAGTCTTGACATCGCTCTGGGGCTGGGAGGTGTGCCAAGGGGCAGAATTATAGAAGTGTACGGACCGGAGTCCAGCGGTAAGACAACCGTAGCGCTTCACATGGTTGCGGAGGTTCAGAAAAGCGGCGGAATTGCCGGATTTATTGATGCAGAGCACGCACTGGATCCTGTTTATGCCAAGAATATCGGAGTGGATATTGACAATCTGTATATTTCACAGCCGGATAATGGAGAGCAGGCCCTGGAGATTACAGAGACCATGGTGCGTTCCGGTGCGGTTGATATTGTAATTGTGGACTCTGTGGCGGCACTGGTGCCAAAGGCAGAGATCGACGGAGACATGGGTGATTCTCATGTGGGACTTCAGGCCCGTCTGATGTCTCAGGCCCTGCGTAAGCTTACTGCGGTTATCAGCAAGTCCAACTGTATTGTTATTTTTATCAATCAGCTTCGTGAGAAGGTAGGGGTTATGTTTGGCAATCCGGAGACGACTACAGGAGGCCGTGCGTTAAAGTTTTATTCTTCCATCCGTCTGGATGTCAGAAGGATCGAGGCATTGAAGCAGAGTGGTGAGATTGTGGGCAACCGTACAAGGATCAAAGTAGTAAAGAATAAAATTGCTCCGCCATTTAAGGAGGCGGAATTTGATATCATGTTTGGCCAGGGCATTTCAAGAGAAGGAGATATTCTTGATCTAGCGGCAAATATTGGTGTTGTGAACAAATCAGGCGCATGGTATGCCTATAATGAAGAGAAGATTGGACAGGGAAGGGAAAACGCGAAAAACTTTCTGCGTGAGAATCCTGCCATCCGGGATGAGATTGAAGTGAAAGTCCGTGGATTCTATCACTTAAACGGAGGTGAGGAAATTCCTGAGAACGAAGAAGGGGTATCAGAGCAGGAGGTTTAAATGATAGCTGCGCGGCAGATTGTTTGTGAGGCAAAGGAAGATGCTGATTGAAGAGATAACTGTAATGAAAAACGGAAAAGTAAAAATCCGGCTGGAAGATCATATAGAATTCCTGCTTTATAAGTCTGAAGCAGGAAAGTTCCAGCTGAAAGCAGGGGATGAGCTGAAAGAAGAGCAGTGGCTTTACATAAAGACAGAGATACTGCAAAAGCGGGCCAAAAAACGGGCCATGCATCTTCTAGAGAAAATGGACCGTTCGGAAAAGCAGCTTCGGGATAAGCTGAAAGAAGGCATGTATCCTGCAGACGTTATGGACGCAGCTATTGATTATGTGAAATCGTATCATTATATTGATGATGAACGGTACGCAAGAAATTTAATCCGTTATCAGCAGGAGAAAAAAAGCCGTCTTCAGATGAAAATGGATCTGCTTAAGAGAGGTATTTCTTCCGAAATCATAGACAATGCCATGGAGGAAGAATGTCAGGTTTCTTCTGAAGATCTGATTTTAAAGCTGTTAGAGAAAAAAGGATACCAGCGGGGATGCACGGATGACTCACAGCGCAGAAAAATTTATAATTTTTTACTTCGCAAAGGATTTCGCAGTGATGAAATCAGCCGATGTATGGGGCTGCACCAATATGATTAGAAATGGCCGGGAGGATTCCCGGTTATTTCTATATCGGTTCGGTGAAACAGAAAAAATCCGTGCTGGTGCGCATCAACAGTATTTTTTGTTCCGGCTCCGTGTTTTTTTGCACAAAGTGCTTTTGCTTTTCCGGAAAAATGAAACTTCCATAAATTCATTGTACAAGTAACCGGAAATTATGCTATAATAACTCAGGAATTTACCTAATCTGCAGATATTTTTGTTTTATGGAGCCGGATTGGATTTTAAACCTGGAACCGGCGGGATATTTGCAGATGGTTCTTATAAATAAGAGATCACTTTGATGATATAGGGGATATAATATGGAGAAAAAATATTTAAATCCGGAAGTATTAGAACTGGATAATCAGAAGCTAGAAGAGGCCATGAAGGTTTATATGGAAGCAAAGACACCTGAGAGCCTTGTAGATTTTATAAAGGCGTTAAAAGATGCGAAATTTTTAGTGCCCGTTGATTTTCCCAAAAAGATTGACCCGGCAGTTATGGAAAAAATGAAAAACAAAGAACGGTTAAAACCGGAAGAGCTTCCAAGAATGATGCCGGTTCTTGTTGTAAATAAAGACGGTGTCAGATTTGCCCCGGCTTTTACGGCTAAGGAACATCTGCCTGAAAATCATAAATATAATGTTATTATGACTGTGGATTTTGTAGCGGTGCTTCAGGTGGCAAATGCCAAAGACACAAATACCAGAGGGATTTTGATTAATCCGGGAAGTACAAAGCTGATTTTAAATCCGAAACTTTTGACTTTGATGGAAAAAGTAGTGAAAGGGATGTCTGTGGAAGATGCACTAAAAGAAGCAGGCGCGGCAGAAAGTGGTGAGAAAAAGGAAATCCGTATGACGCCGGAGCAGTTTCATGTATTTATCCGGAGAAATGTAGAGGTTGGTCTGCTTCCAAAGCTGGCTTTTCAGGAAAAGGGAAAGTTTATGGAGCGCATCTCAAAGGACCGGGAGCTGGCGGTGATGAATATTTATAAGAGCCTGTATAAAGACCAGGCGCCGTTTCCGTATACGGAAGATGATTTTGATATTATGGATTTAGAGATCAGCGATACATTATCAGTGACAGCTATAGGGCTTCCGGAGAAAAATCTTGCCCCGGGAATCTGCCAGAGCGTTTATCTGGTATGGAATCCACAGACAGATGAAGTACAGTATTATACCATTGAAAAAACAAAGGATGCAGATGATAATAAACTAGGCTGTGTAACTTTGGAAGGAAAATACGAAATTATAGGCGATGCACCGGCACATGGAAGTGAACTGTACGGCATTATAGAGATGTTAGAAGCCCAGAATTAATACAATAAAGAAGAGGTATACGATTATGATAAATCCAATGAAATTGATTCAGTTAAAACCAATGTGGGGAAAATTTCAGAAAAATCATCCTAAGTTCCGGCAGTTTTTTTCTGCGGCCGCTAAATCCGGTGTAAAGGAAGGAAGCGTAATATCCATTTCCATAAAAACAACAGAGGGGAAAGAACTCTCCACAAATGTGAAACTTACCAAAGAAGATATGGAGATGATTCACACAATTTCAGAAATGGTAAGAAGCTAAATAACTGACAGTTCGTTTGTACCATCCTGTCATTAAATAAAACCAGGACTACCAATTTATGAGAGATCGTAAAGGCCGCAGTCTGTTCTGCGGCTTTTTTTACTCTATAGGAAATACCATGTTGTGATAAAGCTGAAAAGTGCCGATTCCTATAGAGCAAAAAACGCTCCGCTGATGCTCGCACTGCGGCGGAGTGGAATCATGTCGCAAAAGCGACCCGCCGCAGGCGGAGAATGTGCTTTGCACATTCTTTTTTAAACAGTTGAATAGATTGAGAGGAAATTTATGTATATATTAAAGACAGAACAAAGTTTTGATTCGGCCCATTTTTTATATGGGTATGAAGGAAAATGCAGAAATCTCCATGGTCACAGATGGCGTGTGGTGGCAGAGATCTGTGCCGATACGCTGCAGCCACAAGGCCAGCTGAAAGGAATGGTGACAGACTTTGGAGATATAAAGAAGGATTTGCAGGAGCTGGCAGATTTTTATGATCATGCCTTGATTGCAGAAGAGGGGACGCTAAAGCCGGCTACAAAAGAGGCTTTCAAGGAGGAAGGCTTTCGGATTATCTGGGTGCCCTTCCGCCCTACAGCAGAAAATTTTTCCAGACATTTTTATGAGCTGTTAAAGGAAAAGGGATATCAGATGCATGCGGTATCTGTATATGAGACGCCAAATAATTGTGCCGTATACTGTGAGCAGAAAGAGAGGCAGAATGGCTAATTATAAAGTAGTAGAAATATTCAGCAGTATTAATGGAGAGGGTAAACGGGCCGGCCAGCTGGCAGTGTTTATCCGGATGCAGGGCTGTAATTTAAACTGCAGATATTGTGATACTGCATGGGCCAATGAAGAAGACTGCCGGTATCACTGGACTTCCACAGAAGAAATACTGGAACTGATTCACAGTATGGGGATTAAAAATGTTACAATTACAGGAGGGGAACCTCTGCTGCAAAAGGATATTGGCGTATTATTAGAAAATCTGGCAGAAGAAAAGGAACTGCATGTTGAGATTGAAACAAATGGAAGTGTTGATTTAAAACCGTTTCTTGCAATGGAAAACAGACCTTCTTTTACCATGGATTATAAGCTGCCGGGCAGTGAAATGGAAGCTCATATGCTGACGGAAAATTTTAGCTGTCTGGATCAGAGAGACACGGTAAAGTTTGTTGTGGCTGGCTGGGAAGATCTTGTGAGAGCCAAAGCGGTTATTGAACAGTTTGATCTGACAAAACAATGCAGTGTCTATTTAAGTCCTGTATACGGAGAAATAGACCTGGAAGAGATCGTGTATTTTATGAAACGAAATTGTATGAATGGAGTGACGATGCAGCTGCAGATGCATAAAATTATCTGGGATCCACAGCTGCGGGGCGTATAGAGGAGAGTGCAGAATGGCAATTGATCAAAAGGCAGTAGAAGAGCATATTAAAGGTCTGCTGGCAGCCCTTGGAGATAACCCAGACAGAGAGGGGCTGAAGGATACGCCTAAGCGAGTGGCCCGGATGTATGCGGAAGTGTTTGAGGGAATGAATTATACCAACCATGAGATTGCGCAGATGTTTGACAAAACCTTTGAAGAAGATCTGACTTTTTCGCGGGAAAACAGTGATTTTGTAATTGTAAAAGATATAGATATTTTCAGTTACTGCGAGCATCACATGGCTTTGATGTATGACATGAAGGTTACGGTGGCCTATGTTCCAAGAGGAAAGGTGATAGGCCTCAGCAAAATAGCCAGAATCGCAGATATGGTGTCAAAACGTCTGCAGTTACAGGAGCGGATTGGAACAGATATTGCGGAGATTATACAGGAAGTAACCGGTTCCGAGGATGTGGCGGTACTGATTGAAGGATGTCACAGCTGCATGACTGCTAGAGGAATTAAAAAAACGGATGCAAAAACATATACAAGTACACTCAGGGGCAGATTTCAGACAGATGTTATGCTTCAGATGAGACTAAATGTAAAATAAGAGGATAAAAAATGAGAGCACTGGTATTATTCAGCGGAGGCGTGGACAGTACAACCTGTCTGGCTCTGGCAGTAGAAAAATATGGAAAAGAAAATGTTACAGCTCTGTCCGTGTCATACGGGCAGAAACATGTAAAAGAAATTGAAGCATCTAAAAAGATTGCGGAATATTATGAGGTTGAGCATCTGTACCTGGACCTGGGGGAGATTTTTGAATACAGCGACTGTTCCCTGTTATCTCATTCGGAGCGGGAAATACCTGAGGAATCCTATGCAGAGCAGATAGAAAAAAGTGGCGGTAAGCCGGTGTCCACATACGTACCATTTCGAAACGGACTGTTTTTATCAAGTGCTGCAAGTATTGCCTTATCCAGAAACTGCAGTGTTATTTATTACGGGGCCCACAGTGATGATGCGGCGGGCAGCGCCTATCCAGACTGCTCTGAGGCGTTCAACCGGGCTATGGGCGAAGCCATTTATCTGGGAAGCGGAAAACAGGTGGCTATTGAGGCGCCCTTTGTGAACGTTTCCAAAGCACAGATTGTGAAGACGGGGCTTGCCCTTAAGGTGCCCTATGAACTGACCTGGAGCTGCTATGAGGGAGCAGAGCATCCCTGCGGTGTCTGCGGGACGTGTCTGGACCGGGCACGGGCTTTTGAAGAAAACGGGATCAGCGATCCAGCAGGGATTTAACAGGAGGTATTTTATGACAGGAAGAAATCAGGAAGAAGTAAAGGGAATTACACTCCTTGGAAATCAGGGAACGGCTTATCCGGATGATTATGCTCCGCAGGTACTTGAGACATTTGTAAACAAACATCCCAACCATGATTATTTTGTGAAGTTTAACTGCCCGGAGTTTACAAGTCTGTGCCCCATTACCGGCCAGCCGGATTTTGCGGCAATTACAATTTCTTATGTGCCTGGAGAGCGGATGGTGGAGAGTAAATCCTTAAAACTGTACCTGTTTAGTTTCCGCAATCACGGAGATTTTCATGAGGACTGTATGAACATTATTATGAATGATCTGATACGTCTTATGGATCCTAAATATATCGAGGTATGGGGAAAGTTTACTCCAAGAGGAGGGATTTCTATTGACCCCTACTGCAATTATGGAAAACCGGGAACAAGATGGGAAGAAGTGGCATGGAACAGGCTGGCCAATCATGATCTGTATCCGGAAAAAATAGACAACCGATGAGAGGTCTGTAAAATATGGAAAAAGCAGAAAGAATTGACAGAGTTTTAAAATACCGGGGAGCGATTCTGGACTTTTATGATGATTTGATGGAGCTTCCGGACGGCTCTGTGTCCCACTGGGATTATATTGAACACAGAAACGGCGCTGCAGCAGTACTGCCTGTTCTTTCTGACGGCAGAATTTTAATGGTCCGCCAGTACCGGAATGCGTTAAACCGGGAGATGTTAGAGCTTCCTGCGGGAGCTAAAGACGGAAGAACTGAACCATCTGAGGCTTGTGCGGCCAGAGAACTAGAAGAAGAGACCGGCTACCGGGCCGGGAAAATGGAAAAGCTGATTACAGTCTGCACAACGGGAGCGTTTTGTAATGAGTCCATCGAGATCTATCTGGCAACAGAGCTGATAAAAACCCATCAACAGCTTGATAGGGATGAATTTCTTCAGGTGGAGATCTGGGATCTTCCTACACTGTGCCATAAGATCTTTACCCAGGAAATTACGGATGCAAAAACAGTATCAGGTATTCTGGCCTATAAATGCAGAATGGAACATTCCCATATCTAAATATTGTAAATAATTTTCTCAGACAGGCATATGCTGTTATAGGAGAAGTCTTATTTCAGAAAGGATTGTGTCTGTATGGAAAGTTATCAACACGATGTTTATACATATGTACAAAAGTATCCGTCAAAAATTTCAGCGGCCCTTATTTACCGCCTGCTGTTTTTCGGGTGCTTTTTTGCTGCTATATTACTTGCCAATATTGGGTGGAAAAGCGAGGCGTCCTGGATCGGCTATTTAAACGAGAACAGTTTTATTCAACAGATGGCAGGTACAGGCCAGATAGAAAGCCACATGGCATTGATTTTAAAACAAAGACTGCCTTACTGGCTGATTTTAGTCTGCTTTAGCCAGACCGTTCCCGGGCTTATTTATGCGGGAGTGTTTGCGGGCTGGCAGGGGATTTCCTTTGGCTTCATTTTTTCTGCTATGCTGGCGCGGTATGGGATTCGGGGAATTGCAGTTTTTGCAGGAATGTGTTTTCCTCAATTTTTGATTTATCTTGTAAGTTTTATTCTGATGTACCGGCTGATGTTGATGTACCGGAGAGGGAAACAGGAACAGATTGGCAGGGGCGGCAGTATGACCGTACAGAAAAAAGTGGTTTATCTTGTGTTTTGTGTGATTTTATCAGCAGTATTCTTGTGCGGCATATTTGCGGAAAATTATGTAAACCCATACATATTAAATCAAATTGTAAAAATACTGTAATCATATTGTAATTAAGTTAATTAGTATTTGATTTTATGTAAAATAGCACTTATAATAGACCTGACTGGTATTTTTAGGTCAGGTGGAGTGTGAAGGTCATATTTTCACTGATTTTTAAGGTAAAATGGAGTAATTGAGTTCATGGAAAGTTATATTCGGGAATTTGCCGGGTATTTACAGGAGGTAAAGCAGAAGTCGAAAAATACGCAGCTTTCTTATGCCCGGGATTTAAAAAAACTGAATATGTATTGTACGGCCAGGGGAATCAGGTCTGTTTCGCTGATTACAGAAGATATTTTGGATGAATATTTAGAACATCTGCAGCAGGACGGAATGAAACCGGCGACAATCTCGCGGAATATTGCTTCTGTGAAGGCCTTTTTTTTGTATCTGCTGGAAACAAAGGCAGTAGACTATGACCCCGCTCTTAAGCTAAAGGCTCCTAAAATAGAAAAAAAAGTACCGGTAATTTTGTCTATGGATGAGACGGTACGGCTGTTAGAGCAGCCATCCGGCAGCAGTCCGAAGGAATTAAGGGACCGGGCTATGCTGGAACTGCTTTATGCAACGGGTATCCGCGTCAGTGAATTGATTTCTTTAAAGGTTTCTGATTTGAACCTTCAGCTTCAATATATGGTCTGCAGGGACTTAAACAAGGAACGGATGATTCCTTTTGGAGATGTGGCAAAAGATGCGGTAAAGAAGTATCTGAAATCCGGCAGGCCCAAATTAGTAAACAATGAAGATACAGATGTATTGTTTACCAATTGTTCCGGTCATGCCATGAGCCGCCAGGGGTTTTGGAAACTCATCAAAGGATACGGGAAACTGGCGGGGATTGATGGCGAGCTGACGCCCCACACGCTCAGACACTCTTTTGCGGCCCACCTTGTAAGCAATGGTGCAGATCTGCATTCTGTGCAGGAGATGCTTGGGCATTCTGATATTTCTACTACTCAGATCTATGCCAATATGGCCAGGACAAAGCTGCAGGAAGAATATAAAAAAGCTCATCCCAGGGGATGACAGAACAAAATAAAATGTTAGTATTTATGAATGAGAAAAGGAACCTGCCAGCCGGTTTTTCCGGTATCAGCGGGTTCCTTTTTGATGCTCTTAATCAGAGTCAGCAATAGATTTACTATAAAATTTTCTGATGAATGAATATCAGGTATGGTCTGCAATATAGTACAGGAGTTCTTCGGTTTCCTTCCAGCCAAGACAAGGATCTGTAATAGACTTTCCATAAATGTGCTCCCCGATTTTCTGCGAGCCGGGTTCGATATAGCTTTCAATCATCAGGCCTTTCACCATATTGTGAATTTCTGTGCTTTCCGTTCTGTTGTGCAGAATTTCTTTTACAATGCGTACCTGCTGGGCGTACTGTTTGTTTGAGTTAGAATGATTCGCGTCAATGACGCAGGCAGGATTTACCAGTTCCATTTCATGATACATTTCTATAAGTCTGCGGATATCCTCATAGTGATAGTTGGGTTTGTTATTTCCAAAAGCATCCACGGCGCCTCTGAGCACAACGTGGGCCAGAGGATTTCCGGTTGTATTTACTTCGTATCCCCGATAGACAAACTGATGTGCATGCTGTGAAGCATAGACGGAATTTAACATAACGGAAAAATCGCCGCTGGTTGGATTTTTCATGCCTGAGGCCACATCAAATCCGCTGACAGTCAGCCGGTGGTGCTGATCCTCTACAGAGCGTGCTCCGATTGCAACATAGGAGAGAAGATCTTCTACATAGCCCCAGTTTTCCGGATACAGCATTTCATCTGCGGCAGACAGCCCGGTTTCCTGAAAAATGCGCAGATGCATTTTCCGCATGGCAATGAGGCCTGCCAGCATATCAGGCTGTTTTTCCGGGTCAGGCTGAGAGGCAATTCCCTTGTAGCCGGCTCCTGTGGTACGGGGTTTATTTGTGTATACCCTGGGTATAATCATTAATTTTTCTTTGGTTTTTTCCTGAATATCCACCAGCCGCAGAGTATAGTCGCAGACGGCGTCCTCATTATCTGCGGAGCAGGGGCCGATAATCACAAGAAATTTATCAGACTGGCTTTTTAAAATATCGGCAATTTCAGCGTCTCTAGACGCTTTTATTTTTTTTAGATGATCAGAAAGCGGATAATCCTTTTTGATCTCTTCCGGTGTGGGAAGTTTTTTCATAAATGTAAAGCTCATGTTCATGTCCCTTCTTTATCAAATTAGTTATAATCAATGGTTGTGCCGTATTGGCAGTGTGAAAATAATGGATGTCTGGTCTGACAGCCTGATCTGTTCAGCTGAAAAATTTCTGCCGGATTTGTTCTACCGGCATTTCCCTGCCGGTCCAGCAGGTAAATGCAGCGGCTCCCTGATAGAGCAGCATATATAAACCGTTAAAGGTATCGCAGCCGGATTGTCTGGCCCTCTCCATAAGTCTGGTAGTGCGTGGATTATAGATGATATCACAGACTGCTGTCTGGGGCGGCAGAATCACTTCATGGGAAATGGGGCAGCCCTCCGGTGCAGGCTCCATTCCTGCATTTGTGGCATTAACAAGCAGAGCGCTTGTTTTAAGCATCTGGTTTAACAAAGAAGTGTCGGCAATATCACAGACTGTAATCTGACAGCCGGTGTGCCTGCTTACTTTATTGGCGAAGGCCACAGTTTTAGCGAAAGCCTGCTCCTTATTTCTTCTGAAAATTGTAATTTTTCTGACACCGTCTAACGCAGCCTGAGTACAGATCGCTTTGGCAGCGCCTCCTGCTCCAAGAAGTGTAATCTGTTTTCCGATAATAGTATGCCCGGCAGCTTTCACAGAACGCATGAAACCAACGCCGTCTGTAGTATGTCCGATCAGCCGCCCGTTTTCATTGATTACGGTGTTGCAGGCGCCGGAGAGATTAGCTGCCGGCGTAAGCTCGTCTACCAGTGGAAGGATAGCAGTTTTATGGGGCATAGTTAGATTGAAACCCCGGACACCAAGTGCTCTTAAACCTTCCACAGCCGTTTTTAGCTGCGCTTCTCCTATATCAAACGCCAGATAGGCATAATCAAGACCCAGAAGACGAAAGGCTTCATTGTGCATCTGAGGTGAGATGCTGTGAGAAACCGGACTGCCAAGCAGCCCCGTCAAAATAGTGGTTCCTGTAATATTCATAATGTTTTTGTTATACCTTTCATAACTTATTTGTAAATAATATCATAGTCTGAATGAAAAAAAATGTCAATGGCTTGCGTCATTAATCTGGATATTATATACTTATTTGCAATGGAAATCCAGAGATTAGGAGAAAAAAGGGAAATCATATGAGAAAAGAAATCCGGATAAAAGGGATTACCCTGGGGCAGGGCAGACCGGTTGTCTGTGTTCCTGTAGTAGAAACAGAAAAAGATCAGATTATAAAAAAGATAAAAGAACTGACAGAAAAAAAGGTTCAGATGATTGAATGGCGCTCAGATACATTTTTGGGAAATACAGATCCAAAGCAGGTGCAGGAGATTTTAGAAGAAATCCGTCCTATGCTGGGGGAAACCATATTTTTGTTTACTTTTCGGACCAGACAGCAGGGAGGCTGCAGTGATCTAGAAGAAAAGAAAATTTTGTATCTGAATGAGCTGGCTGCCAAATCCGGCTGTGCAGATCTGATTGATCTGGAATTTTTTGAGGCCAGCCGGCCGGAAAAAGAAATCCGAAGATTTCAGCGTATGGGGGTAAAGGTGATTGCATCCCATCACGATTTTTCAGATACTCCTGATGAAAGGATTATGAGGATGCTCATGGAGCAGATGGAAGCCGGGGGTGCAGATATTGCAAAGCTGGCCGTAATGCCAAAGTCGCCGGAGGATGTATTAAGGCTGCTTGAGCTTACCTTTGACATAAAAGTAAAGTATCCGGATTTACCTGTTGTGACAATGGCTATGGGGCCTTATGGAGTTATCAGCAGAATCAGCGGAGAATTTTTTGGCTCCTGTATTACCTTTGGGGCTGCCGGAAAGGTTTCGGCTCCCGGACAGATACAGGCGGATGCATTAAACCAGATTCTGGATGTACTCCACGAAAGTCTGATACAGGCATAGCAGAACAAAAGGACATAAAAATGAAGAAACATATATATTTAATTGGATTTATGGGGACAGGAAAAAGCACTGTGTCTAAAGAACTAAAAAAACTGCTGGGCTGGGAAGAAGTAGAAATGGATGAAGAAATTGCCAGGAGCTGCGGCATGTCAATCCCGGAAATATTTGAAACATATGGAGAAGCCTATTTCAGGGAACAGGAAACGGCGTGTATTGTAAGCATTTCCAAAACAGATAGTTCCATTGTTTCCTGCGGCGGCGGAGCAGTCTTAAGGGAGGAAAATGTCAAGCTGATGAAAGAAAGCGGACAGATTATTCTGCTGACGGCTCGTCCGGATACCGTGTATCACAGAGTGAAACATGGAAAAGACCGTCCTCTTTTAAAGGACCGGATGAGTATTTCGGGAATTTCCCAGCTGATGGAACAAAGGAGCGGGGTCTATGAAAAATCCTGTGATAAAATGGTATCCACCGACGGAAAAACCCCATTAGAAATTGCACAGGAAATTGCAGAAAAGCTGTAGGTGCAGGCGTATTCAATTTCCCCTGAGAGATTCTTTGTTTAAAAATTAAAAATTATTTTGCTTTTTTTGAAAGCTTGTGGTAAAATAAGAAGCGCTGAATGACAGAATTTGGATGTTATCCCCTTTAAAGTTGTTCAGTCGTATATTCGCAACCGTAGTCTAACGGATAGAACACAGGACTCCGACTCCTGTAATGTGGGTTCGATTCCCGCCGGTTGCATTTAGATGAAGGGTCGTTGAGCATGTTTAGATGGTTTCAATGATTCTTTTTTTGCTCTCTAGGAAATACCGTGTTGTGATAAAGCTGAAAAGTACCGATTCCTATAGAGCAAAAAAACGCTCCGCTTTTGATCGCACTGCGGTAGAATGGAGTCATGTCGCAAAAGCGACCCGCCGCAGGCAAAGAATGTGCTTTGCACATTCTTTTTCATATCATAGAAATTTACGTCTTACGAAATTTGCCAGAAATTGGTATAACAGGAAATATTCCTATGGATATAAAATCAGAATGCTTCTGGACGAATATTTGTCACTATGGTATTATGGTGTGTGTTAAACAATATGAAAACGCAAGATTTCATATGCAGATTTATAGAGTGAATACTAGTTTTGGAACACCTTTTACATATTAAAAGGGGGCAGCAGCATATCCGGAAGAGTTCTCCGGGCTGCTTTTTTAGCTTTTAAGGAGGTAGGCCTGAATGTCAGATAAAAAAGAAGAAAAAAAGATATTAGATGAGGATCTTGTATTTGTAGATGAGGAATCAGTAAAAGATAAGTCGAAAATGGCGGATGTATCTGCTGCGGAGGATAAAAATGTAAAATGGAAAAAAACAAGGCGCAGAACATCAGATTCCATGGAGATTCAGCGGGATAAATCTATTGACTTTTGCAGAAAATATATACACATAATAGGAATTGCCGTTCTGGTAGTGGTAGTTGCTATTGCGGCCATTGTTGTGGCAGTGAAAAAACACAGCGGTCCGAAAGGAGCACCGGCAGTCACAGAAAGTTCAGAACAAAGCTATGAATTAAATGAGCATAAAGATATTAATGAATTAATTGAAAACTATTTTACCGCTTACGCGGCGGGTGATACCGATGAGCTGATGAATTATGCATATCCGGTTACGGATAAGGAAAAGAGCTATATCAAGCTGTACAGTGAATACGTGGACAAGTTTGAAAACATTAACTGTTATACAAAATCCGGAGACGATGCGGGAACCTATATAGTATCCGTATACACAGCCGTTAAATTTAAAGACATTAAAACAGCCGCTCCCGGATTATATTTCTTTTATGTAAAAACAGATGACAGTGGAAAAGTATATATTGATAACGTATACAGTGCGTACAATTTGAATTATCAGGAACTAGAACAGGATTCAGAAACATCGGCTATGATCGGCAGGTACGAAGAGACAAAGGATACTCAGGATTTGATAAGCCAGACACAGGCGCAGTACGATAAAGCGGTAGAAAAAGATGCTGATCTGAAAAAGCTGGTAGAAGAGACCATTCCGGCAGCTGTTTCTAACTGGGCGCAGGAGCTTGAAAAAGACGATACAGAGGCTCAGCAGGAGGAACAAAAGAAGCAAGAAGAGGAGCAGAAAAAACAGGAAGAAGAAAAGCAGAAACAGGAAGAAGAGCAGAAAAAGCAGGAAGCTGCAAAGAAAGAAAAGGCAGTAAATGAAAAGGTATATGCAACAGATAATATTAACATCCGCAAGTCAGCCAGTACAAAAGCGGATACCGTTGGCTCGGCTCTTTATGGAGCAGAAATGACCCGGGTTGCAGTTTTAGACAGCGGATGGAGCAAAGTAAAAACCGGAAATATAACCGGCTATGTGAAATCGGAGTTTATTTCCACGAAAAAACCTGCTGCAAAGACCGGTTCCCTGACTCCAGGGAAAAAGATTTATCTGCAGGATACGGTAAATGTCAGATCTGCTATGAGTGAAGGCTCTGACCGGGTTGGTGTGGCTTATTCCGGAGAAACAGTTACAGTAGTGGAAAGCTATGCACAGGGCTGGACAAAAGTAAATTGGAACGGTAAAGTAGGATATATAAAAACAGATGTACTTGCCGGGATGTAAAGTAAAAACAGCGGGATATCTTATGAACAGATATCCTGCTTTTTGATTAGAAAAAGAGGGAAAGGTTCATACTATTAGAAAAGGAGAATGGTATGAACAGGCAGGATGAACAGCAGGTATTAAAACAGGTGTATAAAGACGCAAGTCAGGCAGCAAAAGAGATTGAACAGGGATTGGCAAAAATTTTGGATGAAGAGCTTAGTCTAGAAATGAATCTGTTTTTGGAACAGTGGAAGCTGTTTGCAAAAAAGGCGGAAAAACGAATAGATACAGATGTTCTGGACAACTCAAAGCTTGCAACAGATCAATCAGAGATCTGGAAGGCTGTAATGAGAAAGAACCTGGAGGAACAGCAGGAAACAAAGCTGACAGATCTAGAAGACATAAAAATAGAAAAACAAAGGATATCCAAAGTGCCGGATGAGCAGCTGGTACAAAGGCTTATAGATCAAAACCAGAAGACTTCAGATCATTTGAAATATGTGATTCATGAATGGAAAGAAGCGGGACTTTATGCCACGGAGCTGGCAAAGGAGATCATAGATTTTGAGGAAGCTGCGGCAAAGAAGCTGAAAATTTATTTATAAAAGCCGCTGGTGTGTATCAGCGGAGGTCTTTAAAGCGGCAGGATTCTTTTTTTGCCTTATTCTTTATAATTTTACCGGAATATGTTAGAATATCACCGTTGTCAAATTTTAGAGACGCAGATATTGCAGAAATTGAATAACAGGGGATAGAGGATGAATCAGAACGGAACTGAAAATGGGATCAGAATTAATAAGTATCTCAGTGAAGCAGGGATTTGCTCTAGACGTGAGGCAGATAGACAGATCGAGGCCGGAAATGTAACAATTGATGGAAAAACGGCACGGATAGGAGACCGGGTGATAGACGGACAGACAGTTTATCTTGGCGGCAGGCCTGTGCAGAAGGAAGAGGAAAAGATTCTTTTGGCGGTTTATAAACCCAGAGGCATTGTCTGTACTTCTCAGAAAAAAGAAAGAAATAATATTGTAGATTTTGTCGGATATTCCAAACGCATTTATCCGGTGGGAAGACTGGATAAAGATTCCGAGGGGCTGATTTTGATGACTAATCAGGGGGCTCTGGTGAATAAAATTATGCGCGCGGGAAATATGCATGAGAAAGAATATATTGTAGAGGTTCATAAAGAGATAACACCGGATTTTATTCAGGGAATGGCAAATGGCGTATATTTAAAAGAGCTGGATGTTACCACAAGAAGATGTAAAATCAGTCAGACAGGAAAAAGGCAGTTTACCATTGTGCTTACGCAGGGATATAACCGTCAGATTCGCAGAATGTGCCAGGTTTTTTCATATCGTGTAGTCAGCCTGAAACGGGTTCGGATTATGAACATCCATCTGGGCGGCTTAAAGCCCGGAGCTTATCGGAAAGTAACAAAAGAAGAGTATCAGGTGCTAATGAATCTGACAAAACATTCTTCTCAGACAACGGTAATAAACGAATGGGCTGGAGGCGGCAGAACATGGAGAAAATAGAAGCAGACCAGAAGTATCTGGAAGAGTTAAAAAAGAAAATAGAATACCACAGTAATCTTTACTATAATATGGACGCGCCAAAGATCAGTGATTACGAGTATGATATGCTGATGCAGCAATTAAAGCAGATTGAAAAAGAGCATCCTGACTGGATTACACAAGATTCTCCCACACAGAAAGTGGGGGGCAGTGCGAAACGGACCGCAGGGGTTTTAGTACGGCATAACGTTCCCATGCTCAGCCTGCAGGATGTATTTCAGAAAGAAGATGTTTATGAATTTGTGGAGGAGATGCAGGAAAAGCTTGAGGAGCCGGAGTTTGTAGTTGAATACAAAATAGACGGTCTTTCTATGGCACTGCGGTATGAGGACGGCCAGCTGAAACTGGCTGTTACCAGAGGGGATGGTGTGTTTCAGGGGGAAGACGTTACTGCCAATGCCAAGGTTATTAAAGATGTGAAATGCAGGCTAAAGCACCCGGTTGCGTATATAGAAGTCCGGGGTGAAGTATACATGAAAAATGAAGACTTTGAAAGGGTAAATGAGCAGCAGGAGCTTCTTGGCAAAAAGAAATTCGCAAATCCCAGAAACTGTGCGGCGGGGACCTTGCGTCAGCTGGAAAGTAAAGTGACCAGGGAACGAGGCCTTTCCATGTTTGTGTTTAACATCCAGGAGATACGGGGAGCTGAATTTAAAACCCATACAGAAGGGTATGAGTTTTTAAAGTCCAATCAGATACCTGTTATAGAGGATTATACCGTCTGCAAAACAGCGGATGAAGTCTGGAATGCCATTGAAAGAATTGGAGACAGCAGAGGCAGACTGCCATATGATATCGACGGAGCGGTGGTAAAGATCAACAGTCTGGCAGACCGGGAACTTCTTGGGGCCACTTCTAAAGTTCCAAGGTGGGCGGTTGCTTATAAGTATCCTCCGGAAGAAAAGGAGACCAAAATTCTGGACATTGAATTGTCAGTAGGAAGGACCGGGCGGATTACGCCTACTGCGGTGTTTGAGCCGGTACGTCTGTGTGGAACCAGTGTATCCAGAGCAACCCTTCATAATCAGGATTTTATTAATGAACTGGATGTGGGAATTGGAGATACCGTTGTTGTCTATAAATCAGGAGAGATTATTCCTAAAATCAAAGAAGTAATTAAAGAAAAGCGGATGCCGGGAGTGGTGCGTTTTCAGATTCCGGATTTATGTCCTGTCTGTGGCTCTCATACTGTCCGGGAGCAGGATACAGCGGATATACGCTGTACGTCTCCGGACTGCCCTGCGCAGAAAGAACGGCATATTATTAATTTTGTGGGCAGAGATGCCATGGATATTAAAGGATTTGGAGCCGCTTATGTGGAAGAACTGGTAAAACAGGGATATTTAAAGGACATTGCAGATATTTATGAGCTGAAAAACTACAGAGAAGAACTAATTGAAAAGGGGCTCATCGGAAAAGAAAAAAATACAGATAAACTTCTGGATATGATTGAAAAATCAAAGCAGAATGAGGCCTTCCAGCTTTTTACAGGTTTTGGCATTCCCAATATCGGGAAAGCGGCGGCAAAATCGGTATTGAAATATTTCAAATCTATTGACAGGGTGTCAGATGCTTCCGAAGAAGAGCTGCAGCAGGTAAATGATGTGGGTGCTGTCAGCGCCGCTGCTATCCGGGAATTTTTTCAGAAAGAATCAAACCGGCGGATGTTAAAACGGCTGAAAGATGCGGGGGTTAATATGCAGATAAAAGAGGATGACACACCGCAGCTTTTAGAGGGAAAGGCAATTGTAGTAACAGGAACTCTTCCGGGACTTGGACGCCGGGAAGCTGTTGAATTAATTGAAAAATACGGCGGCAAGGCTTCTGGTTCTGTATCCAAAAAGACGGACTATGTGCTGGCCGGAGAGAATGCAGGAAGTAAATTGGTAAAAGCACAGCAGCTTGGAATCCCGGTAATTACAGAAGAACAGTTTATAGAAATGATTGGAAAATAGCAGTATGACAGAGCATACAAAGAAAGAGAAAAAGAGCGGAAAGATGGGAAAGCTTCTTTCTGTTATGTTTAAAACTGGGTGTATCGGTTTCGGAGGCGGCAGCGCGCTGATTCCGGTCATAGAAGAAGAGGCAGTTTCAGAATACCAGCTGATTGACGAAAATGAATATAATAAAGATGTTATCGTTGCAAATATTACACCAGGAGCACTTCCTGTGGAAATTGCGGCAGGAATCGGCAGAAAAGTCAATGGTATCCGAGGTATGATTCTGGCGGCAGTTTTGATGGCCGTTCCCGGAACATTTTTAACTGTGGCCATTATATCTATGATTAATAAATCAAGTTCCGGACTGCTGCAGCAGATTTTATTTGCGTCAGCGGGAGTCACGGCATATATTATTTTCATGCTGATTGAATATGCCAAAGGAACCTTTCGGGAGTGCAGAATAAACAGAAATGCCAGGAGCGGGATGTTTTTTCTGGCGGCGGTATTTCTGGCTACCAGCGGAAAGGAATTGTTTCAGATTTTTCAGCTGGATGCAACTCCTGTATTTGATATATCTACTATTCAGATTCTGGCCATGACCTTTTTTGTTATCTTTTTTACAAGAGGAAAAATGACCCGGGTGAATACTGTGATATCGGCGGCAGTTGTTGTTTTATATATGCTTTGCGTGGGAAAGGCGCATTTGATTTCTGCTGTCTGGTTTCGGAGTGTTCTACAGATTTTAATGATTGTTCTGGCCCTTTTCGGGCTCTCAAGAAGCCTGAAAGGCAGAATGCAGTTTTCCTTAAGATCCTTTAAAAAGCTTTTGGCGGAAGAAGTTTCCTGGTTTTTGTTTTTGATTATTTTATCTATTCCGGCGTTTATTCTCTGTAAAGACACGCTTTTGTTTGCGGGAAAAGGACTGCTGTCAGCGGTTTTATCCTTTGGGGGAGGAGACGCATATCTTGCTATTGCTGACGGCATGTTTGTCAATACGGATATGATCAGCTATTCTGACTTTTATCAAAAAATTGCAGCTTCGGCAAATGCTCTGCCAGGTTCCATACTCTGTAAGGTTTTAGCGGGAATCGGATACGTTATCGGATACGGAGCTGAAAATAATATGCTGGCGGGGTTTGCGCTGGCTCTCTGCGGATTTGCCTGCAGTGTGGCAGCATCCGGCGGGACATTTTCAGCAGCGATGTACATATATGAGAGATTTGAAAATCTTGATATTTTTTACATGATAAAAATATATATCCGCCCGATTGTAGCCGGTCTGCTGTTAAGTGTCAGCGCTTCTATGCTTTATCAGAACATGGAAATTGCTGCTGAAAATAGCTGGCCCTTCTGGCCTGTGCTGCTTCTTACCGGAGGTATTTATCTTGGAAATCTGTGGTGGAAAAAGAGAGGGAAGGTCCGGCCGATCTTTATGGTTCTGCTTTCTGCAGGTATATCTCTTGGAGCATGTAATCTGCTGGGGCTCTGGCTTGGTTAAACTTCCGGATAAAGTGTATTTACAGAGCAGAGGTTCAGTGAAAAAGTAGATTCTGGGTGCCCCTTTGGGGAAAAGATGAGATTGTAATCTTTTCAAATATAGTGAATTTTGCTATAATAGACAAAAGTATGAGAAATAACAATGAGGAGGTAGCATTGTGACTGACGATAGAAAAGGATATAAGATCAGAGAGGACAATCTTGGAGAAATTCAGATTGCAGATGAAGTGGTTGCTATTATTGCGGGACTGGCTGCAACTGAAGTGGAAGGTGTCAGCTCAATGGCTGGAAATATAACAAATGATCTGGTAAGCCGTCTTGGAATGAAGAATCTTTCTAAAGGGGTGCGTATCTCAATGAACAGCAATGTAGTATCCGTAGATCTTGCAATCAATATTGCATATGGATATGAAATTCCGGTTGTGTCCGAAAAAGTTCAGGACCGTGTGAAAACCGCTATTGAAAATATGACGGGGCTGGAAGTGGACAAAGTTAATATCCGGATTGCACAGGTAGATATGAAAGCGGAAAAATAAGATAGGCCAGATGTGCGGCAATTAGGAGAAGAAACATGTTATAAAAACGGATCCGGATTGTGTATAAAGCATACAGGAATGAATCTTAAATTTCAGGGTGCTGTTTTGCCGGCACCCTGCTTTACATATTCAGAAGAAATACGTTTGGTGCGGCATTCTGTGGCAGATCGTATCTGTGGTACAGCGCCGTTATGGTAATAATAAATTAAGAAACTCCCGGAGGAAAAGAATGAGTCGAAGAGAAATCAGGGAACAGATTTTTAAAATGCTGTTCCGGGTGGAATTTTACACCCAGGAGGAACTGCCGGAGCAGATAGAGCTGTTTAAGGAAGATCTTGAAAATATCAGCCCGGCGGATCTTTTGTACATTGAAAATAAAATAACTAAAATCAAAGAAGTTCTGGATACCATTGATGAGGCTGTAAATGAAGCTGCAGAAAAATGGAAAACTTCCCGTATGGCCAAGGTAGATTTAACGATTATCCGGCTGGCCGTATATGAAATGCGTTATGATGAGGAAATACCGGTTTCCGTGGCCATTAATGAGGCGGTAGAGCTGGCAAAGAAATTTGGAACAGACGAATCGGCCGGATTTGTCAATGGTATTCTGGCCAAGTTAGTATGACAAAAAATATTTATTCGGTAAAACAGGTAAATACCTATATTAAAAATATGTTCGCCCAGGACTTTATGATGAATCATATTTATGTCCGGGGTGAGATTTCCAACTGCAAATATCATACATCCGGGCATATTTATTTTACTATGAAGGACGAAACAGGGACCTTAAGTGCTGTGATGTTTTCTGGCAGCAGAAAAATGGGACTGGGATTTCGGATGAAAGAAGGGGACAAGGTAGTTGTTCTTGGAGCTGTCCGGGTATATGAAAGAGACGGAAAGTATCAGCTGTATGCGGAGAGCATTATACTGGAAGGCGCCGGTCTTTTATATCAGAAATATGAGCAGTTAAAACAGGAATTGGAAGAGATGGGGATGTTTGCGGAAGAATATAAACAGCCAATCCCCTCTTATCCGCGTACCGTTGGAGTTGTCACAGCGCCCACCGGGGCTGCAGTACGGGATATCCAGAATATTGCATCCAGAAGAAACCCCTGCGTCCAGCTTGTGCTGTATCCGGCCCAGGTTCAGGGCGAAGGTGCGGCACAGAGTATTGTAAAAGGAATCCGTGCCCTGGAAGATTACGGTGTGGATGTTATGATTGTAGGCCGGGGAGGTGGCTCTATTGAAGATCTATGGGCTTTTAATGAGGAGATCGTTGCAAGGGCCATCTTTGAGTGCAGAGTACCGATTATTTCAGCGGTGGGGCATGAAACGGATACAACTATTGCTGATTATGCTGCAGATCTGCGTGCACCTACACCATCTGCGGCAGCAGAACTTGCTGTCTTTGATCTGCGGGGGATACTTGCGGAGCTTGACACAAAGAAAATGCATTTAAACTGCGCTATGGTACGGCGATTGGAGCAGACAGCAGGGATTCTGGAACAATATCGAACCAGGCTGAATTATTATAACCCTCAAAATCAGCTTCAGGAAAAACGTCAGATTTGTGATGAATTAAAAGAACGTCTCAGCTGGCGTATGGAGCGGCTCCTAAAAGACAGAAAGCATAAGCTTCAGATGTATGCTTCCCTTCTTGACGGCCTGTCGCCTCTTAAGAAAATAAGCGGGGGCTGCGCTTTAGTAACAGACAGAAACGGCAGACTGATACAGACTGTGGGAGAACTGCAGCCGGGAGACCAGATCGCGCTGAGAATGAAGGATGGGGAAGCGTCAGCCCAAATTACAGAAAGGTCAGTGACAAATGAGTGAAAAAGAGCACCAGGAGATTTCTCTTGAGGAAATGTTTCATCAGCTGGATGAGATGATAGAACAAATGGAACAGGATCAGCTTCCTTTGGATCAGGCTTTTGCCATGTATGAAAGCGGATTGAAAAAATTAAAACAGTGTAATGAAAAACTGGATATAATAGAAAAGAAAATGCTGGAACTGAACCAGAATGGTGAGACGGTTCCGTTTCAATAGAGTTTGAGGTTAGGCCATGGAAATCAGACAGGAAATTGCCATCCACACAAGTCAGGTGGAGGACATAATTAAAAAATACCTTCCAAAAGAAGAAGGATATCAGAAAACAGTGATAGAGGCTATGAATTACAGTTTTCTCTCCGGGGGGAAGCGGCTGCGTCCCATGCTGCTTTTGGAGACTTACCGGATGTTCGGGGGGCGTTCTGAGATTGTGGAGCCTTTTATGGCTGCCATAGAGATGATTCATACGTATTCCCTGATACATGATGATCTCCCGGCTATGGATAATGATGATTATAGAAGAGGGCGCAGGACGACTCATGTGGTATATGGCGAAGCTATGGCAATTTTAGCAGGGGACGGACTGTTAAATCTTGCGTATGAGACAGCTGTAGAGGCTCTTTTTAAGGATCCGGGAAATCTAAGGACGGGAAAGGCCCTTAGGATTCTTGCCGGCCGGGCAGGGATTTACGGCATGGTGGGCGGTCAGACAGTAGATGTGGAACATGAGGGTAAAGCGTTAGATAAAGAGAAACTGGACTTTATTTATGAATTAAAAACCGGAGCTTTGATAGAAGCATCTATGCTGATTGGCGCAATCCTTGCAGGGGCAACCAAGGGGGAACAGGAAACGGTACTGCGGATTGCCAAAAATATCGGGATTGCATTTCAGATTCAGGATGATATTCTGGATGTGACCAGTACGGTAGAAGTACTTGGAAAGCCCATTGGAAGTGATGAGAAAAATGAAAAGGTAACATATGTTACATTAGAAGGGATTGAAAAGGCGAAGCGGGATGTGCAGCATCTGATGAATGATGCGTTAGACCTGATGGATTCACTGGTTGTGAAAAATGAATTTTTAGGCAGACTGCTTTTATACCTGATGGATCGTGAAAAATAATAAAGGAAAGTAAAATGGCAATTTTAGATAAAATAAATCAGATGAATGATATCAAGGATTTAAACAGCCAGGAGTTAAATCTGCTGGCAGAGGAAATCCGCCAGTTTCTGGTTGAGCACATTTCCGTTACAGGAGGGCATCTGGCCTCTAATCTGGGAGCGGTGGAACTTACAATGGCGCTTCATTTAATCTGTAATTTTCCCAAGGACAAATTGATCTGGGATGTAGGCCACCAGTCCTATACCCATAAAATTCTCACGGGAAGAAAGAATGCATTTGATACATTAAGACAGTTTGGAGGTTTAAGCGGTTTTCCGAAACGTTCGGAAAGTGCCTGCGACAGCTTTAATACCGGCCACAGTTCTACCTCCATTTCTGCAGGACTTGGTTTTGCGGAGGCCAGAGAGATTCTGGGAGAGGATTATAAAGTGATTTCTGTAATTGGCGACGGGGCATTTACCGGCGGCATGGCTTATGAGGCATTAAATAATGCTTCCAGGTTAAAAACAAATTTTATTATTGTTTTAAATGATAATAAAATGTCTATTTCGGAAAACGTCGGAGGGTTTTCCACACATCTTGCGGCTCTGCGCACAGCGGAAGCTTATCAGGATTTTAAATCCGGCGTGCATTCTTCATTAAATAAACTGCCTTACGGGGACCGCGTGATACGCAGAATACAGAAAACAAAAAGCAGTTTGAAACAGCTTTTAATTCCGGGCATGATGTTTGAAAATCTCGGAGTTACTTATCTTGGGCCCGTGGACGGACATAATATTGAGGATATGCTTCGGATTATGCGGGAGGCCGTGAAAGTAAACGGAGCGGTGGTTGTACATGTTCTGACGGAAAAAGGAAAAGGCTATACGCCGGCAGAGCGTTATCCTGCAAAGTTTCATGGAACAGCGGCTTTTGATATTGAAAGCGGACAACTGAAAAAAGTAAAGGAAAAAGCAGATTATACAGATGTTTTTTCTTCCGTAATGAAAAAAATAGGAGACCAGGACCCTTCTGTGGTGGCGGTGACGGCTGCCATGGCGGATGGCACTGGATTAAAGCGTTTTCGCAATGCGTTTCCAGACCGTTTTTTTGATGTTGGAATTGCAGAGGGGCATGCAGTTACTTTTTCGGCAGGACTTGCAGCACAGGGGTTAAAACCGGTATTTGCCGTATATTCTTCTTTTTTACAGAGGGGATTTGACCAGATTGTCCATGATGTCTGTATGCAGAAGCTGCCGGTTACATTTGCCATAGACCGGGCAGGACTGGTAGGGGCGGATGGAGAGACCCATCAGGGAATTTTTGATTTGTCTTATTTGTCCATGATGCCGGGAATGACGGTGATGGCGCCTAAAAATAAGTGGGAGCTTGCGGCAATGCTGAGATGGGCTGTGAATTTTGAGGGCCCTGTTGCTCTGCGCTATTCCAGAGGCCAGGCCTATGAGGGGCTTAAAAATTATCATCAGAAAATTGCTCTTGGAAAAAGTGAGAAAATATATGATGAGAGCCAGATTGCATTGTTTGCCGTGGGGAATATGATGGAGACAGCAGTAAAAGTGCATGATCTGTTAAAAGAGAGAGGTTATGACTGTACGCTGGTAAATGCACGGTTTGTGAAGCCTCTGGATACAGAAATGCTTTTTGAGACAGCCAGGGAGCATCTGATGATTGCAACACTGGAGGATAATGTAATCAAAGGCGGATACGGGGAGTCTGTGATGGCTGCTTTGCAGCAGGCCGGTATTCAGACGAAGGTGGAAATGTTTGGAATTAGAGACTGTTTTGTGGAGCAGGGAAGTGTAGAACAGCTTCGCAGAGCCATCGGCCTTGATGCTGAATCAGTAACAGAGCAGATTATTCGGGGGTTTGATCAGATTTAGGCAGGTAATTTCAGGAGAAACAGGTTTCTCCTGTCACAAATAGAAAAGGAAGAAAAGACATGAAAGAACGTCTGGATGTGCTGCTGGTAAAACGCCAGCTTGCGCCTTCACGGGAAAAAGCCAAAGCTATGATTATGGCTGGAAATGTGTTTGTGGACGGCCAGAGAGAGGATAAGGCGGGAACTTCTTTTCCGGAAGAAATTCCCATTGAAATTCACGGGAATACATTGAAATATGTGAGCCGCGGAGGCCTAAAGCTGGAAAAGGCCATGAAGCATTTTCAGATTTCGCTGAAAGGCTGTGTGTGCATGGATATCGGTGCTTCCACCGGCGGATTTACCGATTGTATGCTGCAAAATGAAGCTGTGAAAGTCTATGCGGTAGATGTAGGATACGGACAGTTTGCCTGGAAGCTCCGGCAGGATAAACGGGTGGTCTGTATGGAAAAAACGAATATACGGTATGTAACTCCAAAGGATATTGACGATATGCTTGATTTTGCGTCGGTGGACGTATCATTCATTTCTCTGACAAAAGTTTTAAAGCCGGCAAAGGAACTGCTGCGGGATGGGGGCCAGATGGTCTGCCTGATTAAACCGCAGTTTGAAGCCGGCAGAGAAAAAGTTGGGAAAAAAGGTGTAGTGCGGGATAAAGCAGTACATCTTGAAGTCATTGAAACGATTATCCGTTTTGCAAAAGAGGCAGGATTTACAGTATTAAATCTGGAGTATTCTCCCATCAAAGGACCGGAGGGAAATATTGAGTATCTGGTACATCTTCAAAAAGGAAGCAATGAATTACAGGAGGAAACAGTGAATGCGCATGAGGTTGTAGAGCAGGCGCATGCAGAACTTGATAAGTAATATGCGAAATTTTTTTGTAATTACCAATGAACATAAAGATGAAGGCCTGAATGTGACAAAAGAAATTCAGGATTACATTTTGAAAAAGGGAGGAACCTGCAGTTATTTTGTAAGTACAAAATCAAACTGGAATGAGGAAAACCAGGAAAAAAAGAAGGTTGTTCCGGAACATACAGAATGTGTAATTGTCCTTGGAGGAGACGGGACGTTAGTCCGTGCCGCAAGGGATTTGGCAGGGGAGGGGATTCCTCTGATTGGTGTTAATTTAGGAACGCTTGGATATCTGTGTGAGCTGGAGCGGAAAACAGTATTTGATGCCATTGACAGATTGTTTGAGGACCGTTACGATATTGAACACAGGATGCTGCTGGGCGGCGTTGGTATTTGTGGGGGGAAAGAACAGGGTGAGACTCTTGCGCTGAACGATATTGTAATTCACAGAGCAGGGATGACGCAGATTATGGATCTGGTTGTTTCTGTAAACGGCGAATATCTGAATACTTACAGTGCAGATGGGATTATTCTTTCAACACCTACCGGTTCTACCGGCTACAGCATGTCCGCCGGGGGACCAATTGTTGACCCCAAAGCAGATCTGATTTTAATTACTCCTGTTAATTCCCATGATATAAATTCTAAAAGTATCGTGGTTGGAGCTGATGCCGTGGTAACTGTTAAGGTAGCTCAGCGCAGAGCGGAACGGGATGAAGAAGCCTGGATTAATTTTGACGGCGACAGAATCGTTCATATGCACGTAGGAGATGAACTGGTTGTAAAAAAAGCTGATAAATGTACGGAAATTGTCCGATTAAACCGCGTAAGTTTTCTGCAGATTCTTCGGAAAAAGATGCAGGAATACCATTAGGAGGCATGAATGAAATCAAACCGACATGCTAAGATTCTGGAGATTATTCGAAAATATGAAGTCGAGACTCAAGAGGAGCTGTGCGAAAAATTAAATCAGGAAGGATATCGGGTGACTCAGGCGACTGTATCTAGAGATATACGGGAACTGAAGCTGACGAAAGTTTCAAATAATAAAGGGCGCCAGAAATATATGCCGCTGACGGATAAGCGGGATAATATGGGTGAGAAATTTATCCGGATTTTTAAAGACGGTTTTATATCTATGGATATGGCGCAGAATATTCTGGTAATAAAAACAGTTGCGGGAATGGCTATGGCTCTGGCTGCTGCTTTAGATGCCATGGATTTTGATGAAATTGTGGGAAGCATTGCAGGCGATGATACCATTATGTGCGCTGTCAGAACAACAGAAGATACGGCAAATTTGATGAACCGTCTGCGGAAAATGATGAATGAGATTGATACGGGAGAGTAGAAAGAAGTATCTATGTTACAGAGCTTACATGTAAAAAATCTTGCTTTAATTGATGAAGCGGAAGTAAATTTTGAAAATGGATTAAATATACTGACCGGGGAGACCGGTGCCGGAAAGTCTATTATTATAGGCTCGGTGAATCTTGCCCTGGGAGCAAAGGCCTCTGCAGATCTGATCAGAAAGGATGCCCCGTACGGGCTGGTGGAACTGGTTTTTTCTGTAAAGGATAAAATATTAAGAAAAAGGCTGAACCAGCTGGAGGTGTTTCCGGAAGAGGATGAAATTATTATGACCCGCAAGATTATGACTGGCAGAAGCATCTGCAGAATTAACGGGGAAACCGTTTCAGCCTCTCATATGCGGACCATTGCATCTTTGCTGATTGATATACACGGACAGCATGAGCATCAGTCCCTGCTTTTAGCTAAAAATCATTTAAAGTATGTAGACGCATACGGGCAGGGGGACCTTGACGGATTAAAAAAGCAGCTTTCAGAAGCATTTCATAAATATCAGGAGAAGAAGGCAGAGTTACATGCAGCGTCGATGGACGAAGAACAGCAGGCAAGAGAAATCTCTTTTCTTCAGTTTGAGGTTCATGAGATTGAGGAGGCATGTCTGGTATCCGGGGAGGATCAGGATCTGGAATCAGAATATCGGAAACTTTCTAATAGCAGAAAGATTATACAAGCGGCAGGATTGTCCTATGAGTTTACAGGAAACGCAGTGGAAAATGCATCTGATCTGATGGGACGTGCCTTAAGAGAACTGATGTCTGTCAGTGAATATGACCCAAAGCTGGAAGAATTGACAGGACAGCTGCAGGACATTGACAGTCTGCTGAGTGATTTTAACCGGGAGATCTCTGATTATCTTTCAGAGGCTGATTTTTCTGATGAAATGTTTGTTAAGGTTCAGCAGAGACTGGATTTGATTAATCATCTGAAATCAAAGTATGGAGATTCTGTAGAAAAAATTTTAGAAGAAAAAGAAAAAAAAGAAGCTAGGATTGAACAGCTTTTAAATTATGAAAATTATAGAAAAGAACTACAGACAAATCTGGAAAATTTGGAAGAAATTCTTACAGAGCTTTCGGATACAATTAGCCGGATCCGCAGAAAATATGCAAAAGAGCTTATAGCGGAGATGACGCAGGCACTGCAGGACTTAAATTTTCTGGATGTACAGTTTGATATCCGCTTTGAAAAAACAAAAAATTTTACGGAAGAGGGAACTGACCAGGTTCGGTTTTTTATATCCACGAATCCGGGAGAGGCATTAAAACCGTTAGAACAGACGGCTTCTGGTGGAGAACTTTCCAGAATCATGCTGGCTTTAAAAACAGTTTTGGCCGGAAATGATGAGATAGAGACCTTAATTTTTGATGAAATTGACTCTGGCATCAGCGGACGAACGGCTCAGAAGGTTGCCGAGAAAATGAAGATGACTGCAAAGGCACATCAGATTATCTGTATTACTCATCTTCCCCAGATTGCATCTATGTCCGACGCTCATTTTTTAATTGAAAAAAAAGCCAGACAGGGAACAACCGTATCAAATATCCGTCCTCTGGATAGAGAAGAAAGTATCCTGGAACTGGCCAGAATGCTTGGCGGGGCAAAGATCACGGATACTGTTAAACAGAGTGCCAGAGAAATGAAAGAAATGGCAGATTCGGTAAAATAATACCTGTGTGGATACAGGCTTTCTTTCACATACTATTTCAGGAATGAAAAAATTTTAGGATGCACAAATTGGTGTATCCTTTTTTCTTTCCAATGAAAAGAAAGTCTGGTGTTTAAGGTGCAATTTTTTCAATGGTTTCAGTTAAAAAGAAAAAGTATTTTTATCGGAATGTTTATGGGACTGCTGGTTTTTGCCTGGTTTTCGCTGATACAGCTGATTCCGGACCGTATACAGATTTCGGATCCTTCTAAGCTGACTCTCGGACAGAATCTTCCGGTTTCTTACCAGTGGAAAGATGAAGAGGAAGTGTTCGCAGGAGGAACCAGTGACACCTATAAGCTGAACTGCAGGTTTCTTGGAATTATACCTGTAAAAAGTGTTACGGTACAGGTAGTTGATGAACAGCAGGTAATCCCGGCCGGTACGACCGCCGGCATTCTTCTGGAAATGGATGGAGTATATGTTGTGGATACCAGTGAAATAGAAGACGTCAGCGGAAAGTTTCAGGATCCGGCCAGTCATATTGTAAAGCCCGGCGACTACATCAAAGCTGTGAATAAAACGGCTGTTTCCACGAAGGAGGATCTATCAAAAGCAGTGGCTTCCTGTAAGGGGGAAGATCTGATTCTTACTCTGGTAAGAAACGGGGAACAGATGGACTGTAAAATAAAGCCTGTAAAAACCGGAGAGGACGATTATAAAATCGGACTCTGGGTAAAAGATGATCTTGCGGGGGTGGGTACCATTACGTATATTGATGAACAAGGACGTTTCGGTGCTCTGGGGCATGGTATCAGTTCTAGTGAGACACAGCAGCTGATTTCATTAAGCAGCGGCAAGTTGTATCAGTCTGATATTGTAGCTGTCAACAAAGGGAAAAAGGGAACCCCCGGAGAACTGGTAGGCATGATTTATTACACGTCGGATAACTATTTTGGAAATATTCAGTACAACAGTCAGGCCGGAATTTTTGGCAGATTAGAAAATGCTTCAGATGAACTTGCAGATATGGAGGCGATTCCTGTGGCTTATAAACAGGAGATTGAAACAGGTCCTGCTCAGATTCAGTGTAATGTAGATGGAGAAATCCAGAAATACGACATTGAAATTGAAGAGGTAAATATTAACAGCAAAAACAAAAATAAAAGTATGCTGATTCATGTGACAGATGAACGTCTTCTGAATAAGACCGGAGGAATTGTCCAGGGAATGAGCGGCAGTCCAATCATTCAAAATGGTAAACTAATAGGGGCGGTTACCCATGTAATGGTGAACGATCCCACAGAAGGATATGGAATATTTGCGGAAACAATGCTAGAAGAAACAGAAAAATGTGCGTAAAGAATTTCCTCTCCAGCAATCAGGCAGTTAATGAAGAATTTATTCAGAGACTGCCTGTATTTTTCTTTGAATAAAATATACCAGATGTGAGATGACTCCCGCCTCTATAGGCGGTGAGCAACAAGTAGATATCAGTGGCGGGAGTCAATCCCCCACCTGATATACGCTCCGCGAGGATGTGCAGAGATTCGGAATAGAATGTTGTCAGCAAAGCTGACCCGAATCGCGCACACAGTCTTGCGAGAGCAAGACTTGAATATTCAGTTTGGATTCAAAAAGTACAGGTTCCAAAATACAGCGGGAAGGAATTTGGATTCTGGTTGCAGGGGAATCAATATATTGCTATAATTAATACATTATGGTCAAAAAGGGGAAAAAGAAATATGCAAATGATAGGAAATGTTTTATCGGGGCTTAATGGCGTCGTCTGGGGCGCGCCTATGCTGATTCTTTTATTCGGAACACATTTGTTTTTAACAGTACGTTTGAAATTTATTCAGAAATATACGTTTAAAGGAATCCGGCTGTGTGTAACTAAAGATGAGGACAGCCAGGGAGATATCAGTCAGTTTGGGGCTTTGGCCACGGCTCTGGCAGCTACTATTGGAACGGGAAATATTATTGGTGTGTCTACAGCCATTGCTCTTGGAGGTGCAGGAGCGGTATTTTGGTGCTGGATTACCGGTGTATTTGGTATTGCCACGAAATATTCTGAGGCTGTATTATCGGTCAAATATAGAGTCAAGGATAAAAATGGTTCTATGAAGGGCGGTCCTATGTATACCATTGAACGGGGACTGAAATGTAAATGGCTGGCAGTGATTTTTGCATTATTTACGATTCTTGCCACCTTTGGAGCAGGGTGTACCGTTCAGTCCCATGCGATTACTAATATTATTGAGACTACATATCATGTACCGCCTGCTGTCAGCGGAGCAGTAGTAACGGTGCTGTGTGCTTTTGTTATCCTTGGCGGTGTGAAAACTATAGCAAAAGTATGTGAAAAACTGGTTCCGTTTATGGCACTGTTTTATATTATCGGATGTATTGCAATTCTCATCATAAACCGTGAGTTTTTGATTCCTGCAATTTCGCTGATTTTAAAATCTGCATTTACAACTCAGGCGGCAACAGGCGGATTTATTGGAAGTACCATAATGACTGCCTGCCGGTATGGTATGGCCCGGGGCTTATTTTCCAATGAATCAGGGCTTGGAACAGCACCCATTGCGGCTGCCTCTGCCCAGACGAAAAATCCAGTTCGTCAGGCGCTGGTATCTATGACGGGAACTTTCTGGGATACGGTTATTGTTTGTGCAATGACGGGGATTGTGATTGTAAGTTCCATGCTTCACATTCCGGGGCAGTTTGCTCAGGCGGCAGATGATGGACTGACACAGATATCCTTTGCCCAGCTGCCTGCAGGGGGTGGCCTGATTTTAACAATTGCCTTAAGTGCTTTTGCCTTTACTACAATTTTAGGGTGGTCGTATTACGGAGAGTGCTGTTCGGAATATCTGTTTGGATTAAAAAGTGTAAAAATATACAGAATTATTTTTTTGGCAGTACTGTTTGTTGGTGCAGTAATATCTCTTGATATTATCTGGACTTTTTCAGATCTGATGAATGGACTTATGGCATTTCCAAATCTGATTTCACTGCTATTGTTAAGCGGTGTAGTTGTAAAAGAAACCAGATATTATCTGTGGGAAAAACGATTGAATGAAAAGGCGGGTACAAAAGAAGGTCCGGCGGCCGGAAAGGAACAGGAGTGATTGATATGACAGCAAAAAAAATTGAAGGTTTTTTATGTGAAGAAGGCGGTGTATGTGCAGCAAAGGGATTTTTGGCAAATGGTCTCAACTGCGGACTAAATCCGGTAAAGGAAAAAAATGATCTGGGTCTCATTTTCAGTAAGCGTGTATGTAATGCAGCTGCAGTATATACTTTAAATAAGGTGAAAGGGGCTCCAATTCTTGTTACAAAGAAGAATCTGGAACTTACCGGGGGAAGAGCAAGAGGTGTCATTGTAAATAGCAAAAATGCCAATACATGCAATGCTGACGGGGTTAAAAAGGCAGAAGCCATGTGCCGCCTTGCCGGAGAGGCTCTTATGGTGAAGCCGGAAGAGATGATTGTAGCTTCCACAGGGGTTATTGGCCAGGTTCTGCCCATTGAACCAATAGAGCTTCATATAAAGGAATTGTCAGAAGGTCTTTCCACAGAGAATCATGTAAAGGCGGCCAATGCCATTATGACTACAGATACATTTCCAAAAGAGGTGGCGGTATCTTTTAAAATTGGAGATGTGGTCTGCCGGATTGGCGGAATGGCAAAAGGCAGTGGAATGATTCATCCGAATATGGCAACTACACTGAATTTTATTACAACGGATGCAGATATTTCTTCTGAGCTGCTAAAAAAGGCACTGGGAGAAATTGTAAAGATAACTTATAACTGTCTTAGTATTGACGGAGATACCTCTACCAATGATATGGTGTGTATTCTTGCAAATGGAATGGCAGGGAATGAACAGATTTCATCAGAGGATGAAAATTATCAGGTATTTAAAAATGCTTTATATGCGGTAATGATGACTATGACAAAACTGCTGGCAAAAGATGGAGAGGGCGCAAGCAAGCTGTTAGAGTGTACCTGCAGCCAGGCCCCTGACCTGGATACTGCGATTGTCGTTGCAAAAAGTGTAATTCGTTCTCCGCTTTTTAAATGTGCGATGTTTGGGGAAGACGCCAATTGGGGAAGAATTTTGTGCGCGGTGGGATACGCTCCCGCTGAATTTGATATAGGGAAAGTAGCGGTAGACCTTGTCTCTGATAAGGGCAGGATTCATGTCTGTGAAAATGGAGCAGGTGTTCCCTTTTCAGAAGATGAGGCAAAAATAGTACTTAGTGCAGATGAAATTGGGATTGAGATTAATCTGAATCAAGGAGATGCCTGTGCGAAAGCCTGGGGATGTGATCTTACATATGATTATGTAAAAATTAACGGAGATTATCGTTCCTGATGCCACAGGAAACTATCATTAAAGGTATTGCAATAGAAAAAGAGTCCTGCTTTTGCGGGATTCTTTTTTTATTGCAATAACAGAGAGGATGTCAGTTCTGTTTTTGGCAGGGATTTTGAAATGTGCATGGGAGAGGTGTAAGACATTTTCCACAGACTTCACTGCCGGATGCACTGCCGTTTCCTTCTGTATAGGAACTTCCAAACTGGGTGTACACGGATGCGTTTTTCAGGCATTGCGTAAAACAGAGCTTTCTGTCAAATCCGGAAGATGTAAGAGCTCCTGAAGGACAGTTTTTGACACAGGCCATACAGCTGCCGGAGGATTTATACAGGCAGTTTTCAGATACAGAAGGTTCATCTGCCGCAAAGGGAAGTGTTGTAACAATGGCGTTTAATCTGCCGCAGCAGCCTTTGTTTGTGATCAGCATACGATTCAGACCGAAAGTCCCAAGGCCTGCCAGAAAGGCAATATGTCGGAATGACCATCTGCCGGTGATATTTTCACGATCAAAAAATCCGGATGCCTTTGAAACAGCTGCCTGATAGCCGTGCTCTGTAATAAAATGAATGATATGCTGGTTCAATTTTGGAAACATTGCATTGGTTATTTCATAGGCTCTGGCCCATTCCGGAGAAGCAAGTCCGCAAAAACGGTTAGATTGACCGATATTTTTAGAGAATGGAATGAAATATGCCAGAACAACTGTTGCGCCCGGAAGAATCTCCATAGGCTGGTCATGTTCCCGGTGTACCAGGTTTTTTAATTCTTTCCAGTAAGGGTGGGAGGCATCGGCATATCCTGTCAATGGTGCTTCCCATATATGGGAGAAATCATCCGGCAGCGGATACTTTTGAATAAAGTGTTCTATTTCTGATTGAATCATATTTTTTGTTATCATAAGTAACGCCTTCCATTGAAATTAAGGATTTCTTTTATTGTATAAAATTGGAGATTAAAGTAAAATAAGCAGGGATACCGTCAGTGGGATTAGGCTTTCCGAAACATGGAGGCAAAGGCGGCCGCAAGTGTAATCAAAGTGAACCAGACAGCGGGAATGCCAAAGATGCCTGTTGTAATACTGCCAAGTACTGCACCCAGCAAAAAGGTTCCGATAATAATGAAATAATACCTGGATTTTGTCAGATTTTTTGTGTCTCTGTTTACAAAAAACTGATACAAAAAATCGACAGCACTGCGAAGGTTTCCTGTACACATGGTAGTTGCACAGCCGGTTCCTTTTATTTTCCGGAAAGTTTCTACCTGAATGGAGCAGGCAAAAGCAATCAGTGTGGTTGCAGCTATATTGTAAGTGCCGTAGGGAATCAGGCCCACAAGAAACATCAGTATCATTTCAAGTACCAGGGTCATCTGTCTCCAGTGCAGAAAATTTGGGGACAGCCGGTCTCGAATCCGGTTTGTCAGCAGGATACCGGCGATAAATGCCAAAATAGGAATCAGATAGAAAAGAGCCCGGAAAAATTCCTGAGAAGATAGATACATAGCAAACAAAACCAGATTGCCGGTCTGACAGTTGGCAAAAACCTGGTCCCGGCAGACAAAAGAGTAAGATTCTAAAAAACCGCCGGTGACTGCCAGAAGTGATATAACAAAAACAGATTCAGAAGGCTGAATTTTTGACTGCATAATAAACAACATACTCCTTTCATTTACTATGTTTATTATAAGAGATAGATCAAAACATGCAAGTCTTTGCAGCAGAAGAAAATATGAAGTACGTGAAATTTAACTTTAAGAGAAACTTTTGGGAGAAGAAAAGTGTCTAATGTTATGAAGGAAGTCAATAGCAAAAACAGTGATTTGGAAAAGGACAAAACTGTTAAGAAAAAAGAAGCTTTGAATATAGAGCACTGTGTTCATCAGGCGCTGACGAAAAATTATGACAGGTATTACCGTCTGGCATACAGTTATGCAAAAAATGAAGCGGATGCTATGGATATTGTACAGGAAGGGGCTTACAGAGCTATTTTAAAATGCGGCAGTATCCGGCAGAAAGAATTTATAGAAACATGGATCTATCGTGTGATGATCCGTACTGCTTTGAATTATATAAAAAAACGGAAACAGGAACAGAAGTTTGCTGAGATTTCTGATATTGCAGAAGGAATAGAAGATCATTATGAAAATGTGGATCTGAAAAATGCTATCCGGCAGCTGGGAGAACCTGCAGGTACGATTATCAGATTAAGGTTTTTTGAGGAACTGCCTATCTCTCAGATTGCTAAAATATTGGAAGAGAATGAGAACACCGTAAAAAGCAGACTGTATCGTTCTTTGAAATCCTTGAAAAAGGCAATGGAACAGGAGGGGTGATCTTGACGGAATGGAGAGAACTTGAAGAACTGAAAAAAGAGTATCAGAATATTCCGGTTCCATCAGAAGGAAGATCCGGTGTAGAGACAGCCGTAAAACTGGCAGTAAAAATAAAGAGGGATAGAAAAAGAAAACGGTTTCTGGGACGTGTTTTGGCAGCTGCGGCTGTATTGCTGCTGATTTTTGTGTTGCCCAATACTTCTAAAACAATTGCCTATGCTATGCAGAAAATACCGGTTCTGGGTGCTGTTATCAGTGTTGTAGTTCCAGAGGAATACCGCTATGAAAGCGAGCGATATCAGGCCGATGTGTCAGTACCCAGGCTTGTGGTAGAAGAGAGTACATCAACAGCCGGTATAGAAAAATCGGCGGATGAAATTAACAGAGAAGTTGATGAGATGACAAAACGTCTGATTCAGCAATTTGAAGCTGATGTAAAAAACGGACAAAGTTACGGAGGAGTCACCGTAAGCCATAAGGTTGTAACAAATACGGATCAGTGGTTTACTCTTCGGATTGATGTATATGAAGCTGCAGGAAGCAGTAATTTTTATTCTTATTTTTATCATATTAACAAAGTAACAGGTGAAATTGCTCAGCTGAAAGACATTTTTAAACGGGGTTCAGACTATAGAGCGGTTATCAGCAATGAAATTAAAAAGCAGATGAAAAAGGAGATGGATGCGGATCCGGATGTGATTTACTGGTTAAACAATTCGGAAATAGGAGATGGAAATTTTAAAGCAATTCAGGAAAACCAAAAATTTTATTTTGACAGGGAAGGTAATATTGTGATCTGTTTTGACAAGTATGAAGTGGCACCAGGCTATATGGGACCGTCAGAATTTACCATTGACAGCAAGGTTATTGCTGAATATTTAGTGAAATAGGAAAAATATGGATTTACGCCTAGTATTTTGTGGATTTTCATGATAATATACCGAAACAATATGAAATGAAGAAATTTGAAGGAATTTAACGTTTTATATTGGTTTATGGTATCGACAGTCTTCGACAATAGTCTATCTGGAGTATGATTATAATACCTTTAGTTCCATTGATAGAATACTTTTGACAAAAACGGAGGTAATTATGGAAAAGTTAAGTGTCGCTATCGCAGATGATAACGAGAATATGGTACGTTTACTTTCAGATATTGTCAGAAATGATGAAGAATTACTAGTGATAGGAACTGCGAAAGATGGAGAAGAAGCATATGAAATGATTCGAACGAAGGAACCGGATGTGGTATTGTTAGATATTGTCATGCCGAAACTCGACGGATTGGGTGTCATGGATAAAGTAAGAAATGACAAAAATTTGAAAAAACTTCCGAATTTCATCATGGTTAGTGCAATCGGGCAGGAAAAAATTACAGAAGATGCGTTCCGCAGAGGTGCAGATTACTATATCATGAAGCCTTTTGACAGAGATATTATTGTCAACAGGATTAAAATGGTGAAGAGAAATAATCAGAAAAGACCAAACGAGATCCGTTCCGTTGGAGCCTATGAAAATGTGAAACAGTTTTCAAAAAGAAATCTGGAGAATGATGTAACAAATATTATTCATGAAATCGGAGTACCGGCACATATCAAAGGCTATCAGTACTTAAGAGAATCAATTATCATGTCTGTAAATGATATTGATATGCTGAACTCTATTACAAAGATCTTGTATCCTACCATTGCGAAAAAATATCAGACTACGCCAAGCAGAGTAGAACGGGCGATTCGTCATGCTATTGAAGTAGCATGGAGCAGAGGGAAAATGGATACAATTGATGAATTATTTGGTTATACCATACATAATGGAAAAGGAAAACCTACAAATTCAGAGTTTATAGCTTTAATATCTGATAAAATCAGACTGGAATATGATTTATAGGTGGAAAACAGTAGTTTCCTGACGGGTAATCATGTATAATGGGTCATATAAAAAGACAGTTGTTAATGACTTAAGCTTTTTATTTGACAGTACGTGGATGAGTCCCGGAGGAAAGCAGATGAAAAACGTATTACTGGCAGCTTCTGAAGCTGTTCCATTTATAAAAACAGGGGGGCTTGCTGATGTGATCGGCTCGCTGCCCAAATATTTCGATAAGAAAGAATATGATGTACGTGTGATTTTACCGAAATATGCATGTATGGACAGGTCTCTTTTGCGAGGATTAAAAAAATCAGCGGAGACAGAGGTCTGTTTGAATTGGAGAAAGCAATATGCCGGGGTGTATCAGGGAGAGGCAGACGGGATTATTTATTATTTTATTGATAATGAATATTATTTTTCAGGCCCGGCTCCGTATGATCAAATCTATCTGGATGCAGAGAAGTTCGCATATTTTTCAAAAGCGGTTCTTACTGTATTGCCCCTGCTTGATTTTTGCCCGGACATTATTCACTGCAATGACTGGCAGACCGGTTTGATTCCTGTGTTTTTAAAAACACAGTTTCAGGCAGACAGTTTTTACCGGCATATAAAAACAATATTTACAATTCACAACATGCGGTACCAGGGAAGATGGTATATGGATGCATATCGGGATATTACCGGCCTTCCGGATTCCTGTTTTACCATGGACACAATGGAATGTTATGGTCAGGCGAATCCTTTTAAAGGCGGGATTGTAGAATCCGATATCATTACAACTGTCAGTGAAAGTTATGCCAAGGAAATTCAGGAGCGTGACGGCGGAGAAGGCCTAGATGGTCTGATGCGGGCGCGCGGCTGTCGGCTGTTTGGAATTATAAATGGTCTGGACTATTCAGTATATAATCCTGAGACAGATCCATTGATAGCGGCGAATTTTGGTGTTGGAAACTGGCAGGACCAAAAAAAACTGAATAAGAAAGCGCTGCAGGAACAGATGGAACTTGGAGTCCGGGATGATGTTTTTTTAATCGGAATGGTCTCCAGAATGACAGATCAAAAGGGTTTTGATCTTGTAGCGCAGAAAATAGAAGAGATTATGAAATTGCAGGATGTACAGCTTGTCCTGCAGGGGAGCGGAGAAGAAAAATACGAATCAATGCTTGTGAGTTTTTCCAAGAAGTATCAACACCGCATGGCGGTGAGAATCGGATATTCAGAGGAGCTGGCACATCGTATTTATGCATCAGCAGACACTTTTTTAATGCCTTCTATGTTTGAACCATGCGGTTTAAGCCAGTTAATAAGCCTAAGATACGGAACCGTTCCAATTGTGCGGGAGACCGGAGGGTTAAAGGATACTATCAAGCCATATCAAGAAGGTAATCAAACAGGGACAGGTTTTTCTTTTACCGCGTACCATGCAGATGATATGATGTCTGTGATTCGCTGTGCCTACCATGTATACAGGAATCATAGAGAACAGTGGAATGATGTTGTGTTGAGGGGAATGCAGCAGGATTATTCCTGGATAAAGTCAGCTGAAAAATATGCGGAATTATATGATATGTTAGTTCAAATAAAAAGTACAGAAATTGAACAGGAGAAGGTGCGGCAGGAAGCGGAAAAGGCTGCGGTTCTGCTGCGGAAAAAAGTAGATGAGACATTGTCTCAGAAGTCTATGGGAAAAAAGGTAGAGGATTCGAAACCAAAGAAAACAGCAGGAAAAAATAAAAGATCAACTAGTAAAAAGCGAAAGTAAATGAATGGCAGGTTGCAGGGATATCCAAAGACAGGATCAGAGCAGTCTGCCTTTATTTTTTGCTGATTTCATATAGCGAGACTTGAATTCCAGTTTGTGATTGTCACATGGAAATACGATCCTCTTCTCTGGAATAGTAATAGGCGTGGTCTGAAAGAACATCCTCGGGATTTACTTCTGAATGGTTGATAGAACTGACCATTTCGGAGAGTTCAAAAAGTGAATACCTGTTGGCAGTAGGAACGAGTATCACTTCGTGAATACTGCTGGGAAGAATATAGAAGTCCATATCTGTTTTTTGTGAAAAATGTTTTAGCAGATTCTGATAAAGAATGCAGGCAGCTCCGTATTGACGGTTCTGACTGCTTAAAACATACATGGGATACTGTTCATCAGAGGCACAGGGGGTGGCTGTCAGACAAAATTCCTGATGGGGAATTTCTGAAACATCGGAATTACGTAAAATGGAATGCAGATCTAGAAGTTCATATCCAAGAAGATCAGGTGTATTTGTTTTGGCAATAGAGTAGAGATCTGTCAGGGAAAGGTTCCACATACTCAGATGCTGATTGTGAATGAGAATAGAAGCATTTTGCTCTGAGGAAGAAGGGAGCAGACAGTAAAATACGATTGCCAGATCTAGAAAACGAATATAGGGAATATCATCCAGCAGACTTAAATTTTTTTCAAAATTAATTAATTTATAGGCAATGTGGCTTTGGATTTGTTCTAGATCAGTAAAGAACTGAATATCAACAGATGATTCCGGATGGTGCTTTTGATAGTAATTTATAATTTCTGTGCAGATATTTTCAAAAGGGATTCCCTGTTTAAGTTTTTGAAAGTAGTAATTTAAATAAATGGTAGGGGCGATATTAGTTTCTTCCGGCATGATGATTAATCCATCCAGCCGGATACCATTGTTTTTTATAATTGACTGAATAAAGATATGATAGGTACTGCCAAGCTGATACCGGATATATTCTATAATAGAATTTTTAAAAGATTGATAATTCATTGTTCCTCCTTCTCAGGAAAGGAATAGTGTGGACGAAAATGATAGTTAAACTGTAGCATGAAATTTTTATGGCAGCAAGTAGTTTACAGAAATATATATGTACAAAAATAGTTTAATTTTTTTGTGTATTATAACTAAAAATAAAAAATGTAGTTGAAAAAATATTTTGCTGTGATATACTTGTCGTACATACACGGACTGAGAGGTCATCTTACAATTTTTATCCTGTACAATTCTGTACGTTATTTCCAAAAAACAAAAAATTTAATTTGAATCAAAAAGGAGAACAGATATTTATATGGCATTTCGTAAAGCTTTAAAAAAGAACAAAAAGTCACTGAGATTTTTGGCAGTTCTGTTTTGTGCCGTTAGTGCAGCGGGTCTTGCCGGTGGAACTATGGCTTATCTGACGGATCATAAAGAGACTGTTAACACATTTACAGTAGGGAAAGTATCTATTGAAGGAGAGGAACCCGGGTGGGACCCGGACGGGAACGATGATCCGGGTGGAATTGCAGAAGATATAGTGCCGACACAATCCTGGAGGAAAGATCCCCAGATCAGAAATGTCGGGAAAAATGACGCCTATGTGTATATGGAAGTGTCGGTTCCTATGGCAGATGTTATTTATACGGATGCATCAGGAAAAAGGGCCAATGATGGAAAACTATCTCATATTGAATTGTTTGAGTTTGATGGTGAAGAGAAAGTTGTTCAGACATTAACAGATGGGATTGGTATCAGTGAACAGAATGATTCGTGGACACTTCTTTACAAAAAAGAAATAAATAACTGCATGGTCTATACGTTTTGTTTTAATAAAATTTTAAAACCGGAGGAAACTTCGGAACCGCTGTTTCACAAGATTACATTTGCTAATGTGGTAGAAGGGCAGCTGGATGAAGAAAAGCTGGATGTTAAGGTAGGGTATTATGCAATACAGACCTTAAATACCGGAGGGGATTCTGAGAGTGTTACAGAGCAGGCTAAAAATGCCTATGACAAATATATTATTCAGAATCTTGGTCAGGAAGGAACGGTGGTAAATACAAATGGAAAAGAAGAAAAATAGAAAAACGGAAAAAAGGAGGCAGGCAGACCGCTGCTGTATATGAATGAAAAGATATAAAAGGAAATTAACCGTGATTTTTTCTTTGTTTTTTTCTATTGCTGCTATTTGGGGGATTTTTTCCGGGACACAGGCCTTTTTAAGTGATCAAGGGGAACCTTCTGTAAATCAGTTTATGATTGGAAAGCTGGATACATCTGTAACAGAAGAATTTTATCCGGAAGATTTTGAGAAAGAGGAAGAGAAAATTATCAGCAAAAAGGCATGTGTTACAAACAACGGCATCGTTGATTCCTATGTCCGTCTGTCTGTGACATTCAGCAGCAGTGACTGGAATGCAGAGCTTTTGAATCTGGATACAGATGACTGGATTTATGATATGAAAGACGACTGTTATTATTACAGGAAAATGCTTTCACCGGGAGAATCCACTACAGATCTTTTTGATGGTATTAAGATACCCAAAGAAAAAGATACCGGTTCTCTGACGGAAACAGAATCCTTCCAGGTATATGTTTCGGAGGAGTCTGTACAGGCAGTACATGGTAATCGGGTGTTTCGTGATTATAAAGAAGCGTGGAATTATTATACAGAGCAGAGACAGGGGGATATAAGTGAAGAGAAATAAGTATATAATTTTGCCTGTGTTTCTGGCAGCTGCGGCAGTTGTTTGTACGATTCAGGGGGTTTTTGCTATGCGGTCTTTTGTCACTGCGGTCACAAATCATGCACAAGTAGGGAATGTTCGGATTGGACTCAAAGAATATGCTGTCAATGATGACGGGGAAAAAGAGGAATTTACTGATTATCAGATTATTGTTCCCGGGCAGACAGTGTCTAAAATTCCCACGATTACAAACCAGAATGAACCGGTTTACATCAGGGCAAAAGTTTCTTTTGAAAATGTCAGCGCCAGGACGGAAAAGCCGGAACAGATTTTCCTGGCAGACGAAAATTGCCTGAAAGGGATCAGTGACCAATGGTTAAAAATCGGTGATTATTATTATTACAAAGAGATTCTTAACACGGGAGAATGTGTAGAATTATTTCGGGAGGTTGCTTTTCCAGAATATTTTACAGAAGAAAGTTCAGATCAGAACACATGTATTCTGATTCAGGCGGATGCAATCCAGGCAGATAATTTTATACCGGATTTTGATTCACAGAAGCCCTGGAGGGATGAAAAAATTCTGGAAAGTATAAAAGAGAGCAATGGAAAGGCTGTATCCAGACAAAGCGAGTATCAGAATCTGTCAGTTACTTTTAATGGAGCAGCGTCAGAACTGCTTTCTGCGCCGGATGATTTTTTCATAAATCTAAAGAATCTGATGCCTGGGGATAAGCTAAAGGATCAGATTTATCTGAATAATGAATCCGAAAAAAATGTAAGTATCTTGTTTTCTGTAAAAAATCCGGAAAGCTTATCAGATATTCAGAAAAAACTAATGGAAGAAATCCAGCTTACAATTTCCTGTGACAAAGAGAGATTATTTCATGGAGAACTGTCTTCTGAAATACTGGAAAAAGGAATGGAGCTTGGAACATTTAAAGGTAAAACAAATGCGGGACTGGATTTTAAGCTGACAGTTCCAGAAGAGCTGGATAATACATATGCACTGGAAACCTGTGAAACTCAGTGGATATTCACTGCACAATATCATGATGACCAGAGTGCTGTCATACAGGTTCCGAAAACATCAGATTTTCTATGGAAGAGTATGTTATGCTTTGGGGGTGCAGGCATTTTAGGTGCTGGTGTAGGATATCTTTCTGGCAGGCTGAAGAAGGAGGGATTTCTTGAGAAAAAGAGCTGATTTAACACAGAAGTCCGTTGCTGCTGTATGTATCGCGGTTATACTCTGTATGGTGTTTTTGTTATTGCCTATGCCGGTAAATGCTGCAGACCAGTATGCATATAAAATGGACGGGGACAAATTGATTACGGTTGTAAATGATAAGTCCACCCTTTCCGGAACCTACTCCTTTACACCCAGAGTTAACAGTAAAACTGTGGTGACAGCCCAAGGTACAGCTTTAAAAGGGGCCAATGATTCGCCTGCAATGTCTAATTGTTCCAAAACAGATATTTTATCAAAGCCGTGCTTTATTTTTGCCGGAACATCAGAAGAAGATTTTTCAGACTGCTGGATTAAATATGCAAATGTGGGAACCTGGTATGATAATTCAGACAATCCTCATATTGTGGATATTAAAGTAACGGTAAATAGTGTTTCTTTTGCGAAAACCGATGACGGAAATAATTTCCCGTTTAGTTTTGCGGCTGAAAAAGGGTCTATTGGAATACTTATGTCCAGGTATGGAAGAGTCAAGATGACACTGACTTTTTATGAGCATGGGACCAACAAAAAACTGAACTTGTCAGGGCATTTTAATATTGGAGATGTGGATGTAAATCAGGGAGTTCTGATGTACAAAAACAATGTAAAGCAATACTATGTGTATGATGATTCGGACAGTAATTTGAAAGTGAATACCACTGGATATTCATCCGGATATGTTTTTTATGCAGATACGGATACCAATTTTGCCAATGGCCTGAAAAAAGCTATGGTGATGGAGTCTTTTAGCGGTTCTGAAGTGAGTTTCTATTATTATGGGAAATACCGTCCCGGTACTAATGGAACGGCCAAGTCTATCAAAGGAGCATTTCAGGAAATCTATGGAAATGTAACCAACAGCAAATGGCAGCATTTTTATGATTTGTGTAAGAGTGCTTATGATGCAAAAGACTATACCGGATATAATTATCAGGATTCAAATTCGAAATATGATGGCGGTATGTTTATGAACACATTTTTTGAATTAAGTGCAGATGCACCTATGGCGCAGAATATGCCGGATCCCGTAAAAACAATAAGTGTAGAAGCTTCTGATTTTACAGAAAATCATGTTTCTAGTGTCCAGGAAGATTTGAATGAAGCATTGCTGGGAAAAACAGATCATCTGTTTTATTACAATATTTACCAGTATGTGCCATATGAAAGCCTTGCAGAATTTCAGTATGATAAGCTGGAAATTACAGATACGTTGAGAGATTTTCTGAAAACAGATACCGGGCAGTGCAGTGTATACAACGAAAACGGAACGGATGTTACGAAATATTTTGATGTGTCTGTAAAAGGGAGTAAGGTTACTTTTCGGGCAAAAGCAGATTATCTGAAAAAGAACAGCTTTTATGGGCACAGTTATAAGTTTCGAATTAAATGTTGTGTGAAAGATCTGGATTCGCTAAAGAACAGTCAGGAAAAACAAATGAGCAGTGAAACCGCATCTAACGGGATTGTGACAGAGACTTATTCCTGGGAAAATACTGCACAGCGTCATATGGAGCGTTTTGGAAATGATTCTGATATGGAAACCAATCTTGTCATTGTAAAGGCAAAACATAAGATTGTGGACTCAACGGTAATATTGCAAAAAGTGTCTGAAAAAGTTTTTTCGGAAACGGAGGAAGTTAAAATAGGTCAGGTAAAGTTTCATATTTGGAGAGAGGATCAAACCTTTGATCAGATATTAGAAACTGATGACAGTGGTAAAATTACACTGACAGATTTAAAACCGGGCAGATATTTTTATCAGGAAACCGGTGCGCCGTCAGGATATATAAAGGATGACACTGTCAGGGAGTTTCTGGTGGATGATGAAGGTCTGATTCAGGGAAAAGTGAAGGAAACCTTTCAGGTTAAAAATTCCCCTATCCAAATACAGATCAGGAAACTGGATGCTGTTACAGGACAGCCCCTGGCCGGAGCACATTTAAAGCTGGTGGACAGCTCCGATAAAACTTATCTGACATTTGTCAGCAAGGATACGCCAAAACAGATTGCCCGGATTCCGGCAGGAACCTATACGCTGATAGAAACAAAAGCGCCCAAAGGTTATGCGCTGGCTGATCCGGTAACAGTGAAAATCGAAGAGAAACCGGAAATCCAGACTTTTGAAATGAAGGATGTTCCGTATGGCAGTCTTACTGTTGTAAAAAAACTGAAGTTTTCGGAAATTACCTTTGCACACGGAAATCCTATCTTCCGGTTTACTGTCAGCGGAAAGGATCTGGCCGGAAAATCTCATGAATATGGTACGGTGCTGGAGTTTACAGATGAATTGAAGCCGGATGGCAGCGGGTTTGTAACAGTATCTCATACATTTTTCAATATACCTGCCGGTACCGCTTATCAGGTAGAAGAAAATTTTTCTCTGCGTTACCGTCTGGAGAATGTCAGCAGTTTGTATAATAATGTTACCATACAGAAGATAAAAGAGGGTGCGTATGGAGACAAACCATCAGAGCTTTTTAAGACTACTGTAAATTTACAGCAGAAACTAAAAGGAACATCTGTCACGTTTGAAAATGTAAAATGTATCTGGGATGATTATACCCACACAGATATGATTAATAATTCAATAACTGTAAAATAGAGACAAAATATTTTAAGCTGTCCCGCAAAAGATGAAAGATTACCCGGACCAGATATCTGGTATTTGGATTGTTTTGCGGGACAGAAATGATATCGTGGCTGCTTTAAAGTTCAGTTCACGAATGATGTATTTACAAGTATTTTTCTTGTAAGCAGAAGATTTATTTGAATGTAAGGATTTCTGAAATCATCTGAAAAAGATATCCCAGATAAGGAATGTGGAATACTGCTTTTCCAATAATCATATTCCGGTTTACAGGAAAAAAATCCTGAGCTTCGTTTGCATCCCCTTTGGTGATAAAAGAATCTTTTGATGTAATAGACAAAATCCTGTGTGTAACACGGGTATCTGAGAGCTGGTAACATATAATGTCACCAATTTGAAAATTGTCTGCATTTGTATTTACAATCACCATGCTTCCGGTTTTTATCTCAGGTTCCATGGAACCTGATAAAACATAATAGGATTTGAAACCGCTAAGATGCAGTAACAGCAGAAACAGAAGAAATCCTGTAACAGAAAAAAGAAAAAATTTTCCGGTAAATTTAAGTAGTTTTGTAACCATAATACTCCTGAATGGGAGTCCGGGAATGTGTAATAGAATTATGAAGACTTGATAAAGAAAAATTTTACATTAAAAATATAACATACCTCATAAAAAAGAAAAATAGTAAAATTGCAGTTTTTACTGCATTAGGTTTATCGTACATTTCAAAGAAGTAGTTTGTTGGCAGTCATAATAGAGGACTTTATCGTTTGCTGTTCTTATAAACTTCGGATTGAATGTCTATAAAAGATTTAAGTATACTGGACATTTTGGGGAAGATATAGTATTATAAATGAAAATATTAAAGAAAGGACTTGACAGTTATGTTTAGTAACTGGTATGTTCTGAACAGACAGACAGACAGACAGACAGACAGACAGACAGACAGACAGACAGATAGGTCTGTTCTTTTTTCATACATATTTTTATAAAAATTCTAAAGGTGCAAATTACCTAATTAATAGGTGGTTTGCGCCTTTTTATATAGATTTTTATATAGCGTGAAGGAGGAAAATTGGAATGAGAAGAAAGAAAAAGGTTTTGATAACTGTTTTCTTAATTTTTGCATTGGTATGTTCTGGTATGTCAAGTGGATTTCCGATTACTATTTATGCGAAGGATAACAGTTTGGAAAAGACCTCATCTGAAATGAGAGATGGAGATGAAATGCCAGACAATGATGTGTTGGACAATCAAAATAATGAAAGCGCGAAGTCCCAGGAAGTGTTGAAGAGCACTGGACCCCATATAGAGGAAGAAACGGAAAGTGTGGAAATGATATCAGAGAACAATGGGACTGGCGATCAAGATAAGAAAAATACCAATAGTGAAGAAACGCAGGATAGTAATGTCAGTGGCGAAAATTTAATTAAAAATGAAGTCAGGAAAAACGAAAAGACCAGTACACTTACGGTTGATACGGTTGCTATAGTCGGTGATACAGAGTATGCATCCCTTGATGAAGCAATTAAAAATATTACAGATGATGCTACAGTAAAAGTGGTGTCCGATATAGAACTGTCTAAAAGTATTACGATACCTAAAGGTGTGTCAGTTACGCTGACAAGTGATGAAAATCAGCATACGGTTATGATGACTTCAATGAAAGAAAATTCAAACTATGCAGCTTTTGTCATCGAGCCGGGGGCTGCCCTTGTCATCGACAGCGATTGTTTAACCCTCAAAAGAGAGAAATACCAAGACTATTTAAGTGGTTTGATTGCTTGTCATGGTACCTTTGAACTGAAAAAAGGAACGTTGGATTGTCAGGGGAATGAAATTAATGATGGATGGGATAAAACAGATTATGCCGGAGGTATTGTTCAAGTCTGCGGAAACAAAGCTGTATTTATCATGGACGGTGGTACGATAAAGAGTGCCGTGCCACTTTATGGTGCTGGCGGTGTTAGGGTGTGTTGTAATGGAAAGTTCTTTATGAATAATGGGACGATAATGGATATCAATAACAATGGGCAGCTCAATGCCAGTGCCGTTATAGTTCTTGGAGAAGCTGGACTTACGACTAGTTCCACTTATTTTGAAATGAACGGCGGCTTCATTGAAAATAATACGAGCTATCGTGGAGGAGGTGTTTCCGTTATCGGCTCTAATTATGAGCATCGTGCAGAGATGGTTATGAATGCAGGGGTTATTAGAAATAATACTTGTACGGGATGGAAGCAATCGAATAGCTCCTACCAAGCGGCAGGTGGAGGTATTTATATTCAGGGGAATGCTGTAGTCTCTATGGAGGGAGGAGAAATCTCAAATAATACTGTGAATAGTGGATTAGGTGGCGGCGTGGCTACCGCTGACGGATATTTAAGTACCTTTGGAAGTGTAGAGCAGGCGGAACAGCAGGGGTGGCCCATCGGTACATATAGTAAATGGTATCCTGCCGGTTTTACAATGAATGGAGGAACAATCAGTGGCAATAAAGTGACAAAGGGAGAGATCGGCGGAGACGGCGGCTGCGGCGGAGGTATTTATTCTTCTTCAAATGAAGTAACCCTTAAAAAGGGGGTCATTGAAAATAATGAAGCCGAAAAACAGGGAGGAGGTGTGTATGTCGGTTCGGTTCCTTACGAATTGACCATTCATGACGCTGTGGTAACTGGCAATAAGGCGACCATACTTGGGGGTGGCGTATGGGCGTGTCCTACTGGCGATACAGAGGTGTTTGTTACGAATGGTGTGGGGATTTATGACAATACCTCAGACGGTGCTGGAGATGATGTGGTGTCCGTTAAGACTAGCGGGAAGAACTACATACTAACACTTGCTGACCGTATTTTGGGCGGGGGACAAGTACTTTGGTACAAAGATGGCGGACTGGCTGCAGATAGTAGTGTCATAGGAAATCCAGATGGTTCTGCACGCTATAATCCTGAAGGTAATGATAAGCCAATTTCACAAATTAAAAATAGTACGGAGCCCTATGCTTTGAAGGCCGTTGTTTCTGATAATGCAAAAAAAATTGCGGAAAGTAGCGCAGATCTCTTTATCAGAAATAATAAAGCAGCTCGTGGAGGCGGTATCGGTACAAATGGAGCCATTATCATGGGAGAAAAAGATAATGAGTATACATTGAAGGTAAAAAAAGATTGGAAAGACACGGATGAAAATTTAAAAGAGCCCGTTACAGTTTATCTAAAGGTCGGAGATACTGTTCTTGATTCGATAATACTTGATGAGACAAATAAATGGGAATCAGAATTTACACAGCTTCCGGCTCCCGATACGCTGGCAGATGCTCTTTCATACGCTGTTGTAGAGGAACCAGTACCAGATAACTTTATACCAAGTTATACAGAAGCAATGATTGACCATGATGCCCGCACTATTACGATTCAAATTACCAACACGTATCAACCGCCAAAACTTGGAAGCCTGACAGTAACAAAGGAAGTTACAGGGACACATGGAGATACGGATAAAGAGTTTCATTTCACAGTTATTCTTGATGATAAAACAATCAGCGGAAGATACGGGGATATGGAATTTAAAGAGGGAATCGCGGAATTCACCTTGAAAGACCAGGAGAGCAGGAAGGCAGAGGGTCTTCCGTCCGGAACAGGCTATAGAGTAGAAGAAAAGGAAGCAGACCAGGAAGGATATCAGACAACTGCCAAGAATGCCCAGGGAGCTGTGCCGGAGAATGGAAATGCGGAAGTCTTGTTTACAAATGCAAAAAGTATAAAAGGAAGCCTGACAGTAACAAAGGAAGTTGCAGGAACGCATGGAGATACGAATAAAGAGTTTCATTTCACAGTTATTCTTGATGATAAAACAATCAGCGGAAGATACGGGGATATGGAATTTAAAGAGGGAATCGCGGAATTCACCTTGAAAGACCAGGAGAGCAGGAAGGCAGAGGAGCTTCCGTCCGGGACTGGCTATAGGGTAGAAGAAAAGGAAGCAGACCAGGAAGGATATCAGACAACTGCCAAGAATGCCCAGGGAGCAGTGCCGGAAAATGGAAATGCGGAAGTCTTGTTTATCAATCAAAAAGATGAAATACCAGATAAACCGTCTATACCAGATGAACCACAGGTGCCAGATAAGCCATCTATACCAGATGAACCACAGGTGCCAGATAAGCCGTCTATATCCGATGAACCACAGATGCCAGATAAACCGTCTGTATCTAATACCACTCAAAGTTTGGATAATCCAAAGACAGGTGATGGATTCAATATGGAATTCTATATTTCTTTAGCTGCGATATCTTCCTTGCTATGGGCAATTGGGATAGTTATAATTAAAAAGAAAAAATTGACAAAGTGATGACTTGTAAAGTGGGTTACGGTCTGTAGGCCATTTACAGCAGCAATAAAGGAACTTTACATAGCCGGGAGGTTTGTCTTAACAGGGGATCTCTCGGCTTATTTTATTTCTGCATTTATGATTTCTCTCAGTTTTTCCGCCAAAGTTAATTTCTGGAGTATTGATTCTTTTTCTATGGAATACGCCCTAATTGTCATAAATATATTGACAAGAACTATTGAATCGTTTACACTGATTTACGCATGAGAAATTGATTCTATTACAATTCTATCACAATGGAGTTTTCTACCACAATTAGCTTCAACTTTAATAAGATCTGTGGATATTAAAAAGGAATTGTCAGACAACTAATAAGTGATATAAGAATAGCTGAAAAGCCTGATAAATCAAGGAAAATGGTATAAATAAAGGTTTTTCAAGAGATGAAATTTCAAATCCGCTTCGATAGCTCAGCTGGTAGAGCACTTCACTCGTAATGAAGGGGTCGTGGGTTCGAGTCCCATTCGAAGCTTGTTTAAAGGGAGGCTGATATACAGTCTCCCTTTCAGCATATACAAAAATCCGATAGAGGAAGGAAGATGAACGGTTATGTATCAGGAGATTGCAAAACTGATTTTATATGGAGATTTAAAAGAAGATACGATTTTATATCAGATGGGGGAGATTTTTCGGAAATTTGAGGAAAAAACAGTTTCCCGTGCGGGATTAACAAGGGAAATATATACTCAGATCAAGCATTTGCTGAATCTGTCCACAGAATATGGGTTTGATAAAAATCTGTGGCATAATTATCTCACTTATTTTCTGATTACCAATGAAAATTCTTTTAGCATAACAAGCGAAAAGGTTGGTGCCAACGATGGAAGTGTGAATTATTTTGCACTGAATGATTTTAAAGCACTGAAAGCTCTCTTTGATTATGATTTTTCAACCATAGAAAAAGAACTCCAGATTGATTGCTTCAGTCATATTTCCAATTATAAGGCTATTGTAAAAAAAGAGCTGATGTATAATAAAAATGTCAGTGAAAAGGTGCAGGCTTTAAGCGAAAAACTTGAGACTGCTGAAGATGAGATGGAATTTTTCCGGATGGTTACAGATTTTTATAAAGAATATGGCGTTGGAATGTTCGGCCTGAATAAAGCATTTCGGATTCAGGACCGCAATGATGGAGAGGTAACGTTTCTGCCTATCAATAATATGGAAAAAGTTATGCTGGACGATCTGGTGGGATATGAGATTCAGAAAAAGAAACTGGTTGAGAATACAGAAGCATTTGTTCAGGGCAGAAAAGCGAATAATGCTTTATTGTTTGGGGACAGCGGAACCGGGAAGTCTACCAGTATTAAAGCCATTGTAAATGCATATTATGACCAGGGCCTGCGGATGATAGAGATTTATAAGCACCAGTTTAAAGATTTGTCCAATGTGATTGCTCAGATCAAAAACAGAAATTATCGTTTTATTATTTATATGGACGATCTGTCCTTTGAAGAATTTGAGATTGAATATAAGTTTTTAAAAGCAGTGATTGAGGGCGGTGTGGAAACGAAACCGGATAATATTCTGATTTATGCAACTTCCAACAGACGTCATTTAATTAAAGAAAACTGGAGCGACAGAAATGATGTGGAGCAGGCTGACGGAATGCACCGTTCAGATACAATGGAAGAAAAACTTTCCCTTGTGCATCGTTTTGGCTGTACTATAAATTATTCCAAACCCACCCAGAAAGAGTATTTCCATATTGTAACAGAGCTTGCCAGAAAGAACGGGATTACTATGAGTGAGGAGCTGCTGTGTGGGGAGGCAAATAAATGGGAACTGAGTCATGGAGGAATTTCCGGAAGAACAGCTCAACAGTTTGTTAATTTTTTGTCAGGAATGCAGAAATAAGCAAAGATTTTATTGACAAAGCGTCTTAAATGCGCAAAGATATACGTATGGATATTGTTAGTTTCTTATCCAATTCTGATTGATATTAACAAGGAGGATTTATTGAAATGGGCTTAGTTACGACGAAAGAGATGTTCAAAAAAGCATATGAAGGCGGTTATGCCATCGGAGCATTTAATGTAAACAATATGGAAATTGTGCAGGGGATTACAGAAGCTGCCGGAGAGTTAAATGCACCGTTGATTCTGCAGGTATCTGCAGGTGCAAGAAAATATGCAAACCATTCCTATCTGGTGAAATTGGTTGAGGCTGCGCTGATTGAAAATGATCTTCCCATTGCATTACATTTGGATCATGGCGCAGATTTTGAAATCTGTAAGGCATGTATTGACGGTGGATTTACATCCGTTATGATTGATGGTTCTCATCATTCTTTTGAGGATAATATTGCGCTGACAAAAAAAGTTGTAGAATATGCTCACGACAAAGGTGTTGTTGTAGAAGGTGAGCTTGGCCAGCTGGCAGGTGTGGAAGATGATGTAAAAGTCAGCGCGGAAGACGCGAAATATACACATCCTGATGAAGTGGAAGAGTTTGTTGACCGCACAGGAGTTGACTCTCTTGCAATTGCAATTGGAACAAGCCACGGTGCATTTAAATTTAAACCGGGACAAAAGCCAATGCTTCGTTTTGATATTCTGGAAGAAATTACAAAGCGTCTCCCAGAGTTTCCGATTGTTCTGCACGGAGCTTCCAGCGTATCTCAGGAATATGTAAAGATTATTCAGGCAAACGGAGGAAATCTTGCGGATGCTATTGGTATTCCGGAGGAGATGCTTCGTCAGGCGGCAAAGTCAGCTGTATGTAAAATTAACATTGACTCCGACCTTCGTCTTGCAATGACAGCCGGAATCAGAGAAGTATTGTTCCAGCATCCGGAAGCATTTGATCCTAGAGAATATTTAAAAGTAGGCCGTGCCTATGTAAAAGAGGTAGTTTCTCATAAGATCCGTGAAGTATTAGGCTGTGAAGGAAAAGCAGCAGAAATATCAAAATAATATTCAGATGAAAAAAATCAGTCTTTGGAATCATCTCATAGGAGGAGATTTTAAAGGCTGGTTTTTTATTTTCTTTAAAATTCTTGTCAAACAGAAAAATATTCCATGCAGGAGCGCACTGGTTCTTTTTATAAGATAATTTTGTTTCATAAAAAAAATGTTATGATTTTTATGCAGAAAAAGTCATAATTAAATTGACTTTACGGATTAGAGAATGTAAAATAATAAACATATTTGGGACTAATGGAGGACGAGATGAAAAAGAAAATGGTAGCAGTTTTACTGACTGCATTAATGGTATGCGGGCTTGCGGCCTGTGGAAAAGCAGATGATTCTAAATCTTCAGCAAAGTCTGAGAACAGCGCATCGGGGAAGGCGGAATATAAGGTTGGTATCTGCCAGCTGGTACAGCATGAGTCTCTGGATGCGGCTACAGAAGGATTTATGGCTGCATTGAAGGAGGAGCTGGGAGATAAGGTAGAATTTGACGAGCAGAATGCACAGAATGATTCTAATACATGTTCTACAATTATTAACGGATTTGTTTCCAATGACGTTGACCTGATTCTGGCGAATGCCACGCCGGCGCTTCAGGCGGCAGCAGCAGGAACCAATACCATTCCGGTTCTTGGAACCTGTGTAACAGAGTATGGTGTTGCCCTGGAGATTGACGATTTCAACGGTACTGTAGGCGGAAATATTTCAGGAACCGCTGATCTGGCGCCGCTGGATAAACAAGCAGAGCTTGTTCAGAGTGTATTTCCGGATGCAAAAAATGTTGGGCTTCTTTACTGCTCTGCAGAGGCAAATTCCAAATACCAGGTAGATACTATGAAAGAGTATCTTGAGAAAATGGGATATAAATGCGAATATTATGCTTTTTCTGATTCTAATGATTTGTCTTCAGTTGTAAGTTCAGCAGCAGGAGCAAGCGATTTGATTTATGTGCCCACAGACAATACGGTTGCATCTAATACAGGAATCATTGATAATATCTGCCTTCCAGCCAAAGTACCTGTAGTGGGCGGAGACCAGGGAATCTGCGGCGGATGCGGTACGATTACAATCTGCGTGGATTATTATGACATCGGTTACACCACCGGAGAGATGGCAGCTAAAATTCTGACCGGTGAATCAGATGTTTCTAAGATGCCCATTGAATATTCACAGAATATTACAATGAAATACAATCCTACGAATGTAGAGGCACTGGGCATTAAAGTTCCGGATGAAGCGGTGGCAATTGAAAAATAAAGAAGGGTTTTTTATACAGGAGGAATCCTGTATACAGCAGTGCAGCCTTCGGTGAAAGCCGGCTGCACTGGTTTCCCGTACTTCTATGCAGCGAGATGGTGGTTTCGCTGCCATTTTACTGTTTATTGTTTAAAAACGACTGAGAGATAATTCGAGAGGAGAAAGGAACATGAGTATTCCAATTTTATTGAATGCACTGCCGGGAGCAGTTGCCCAGGGGCTGATCTGGGGCATTATGGCTATCGGCGTTTATGTAACATTCAGAGTTCTGGACATTGCGGACCTGACGGTGGATGGAAGTATGTGTACCGGTGGAGCAGTCTGTATTATGATGATGCTTTCTGGTCACGGAGTTGTGGTATCTTTGATTGTGGCTACGCTTGCGGGTATGGCGGCCGGACTGATTACGGGAATTTTTCATACGTTTATGGGGATTCCGGCAATCTTATCCGGTATTTTAACACAGCTGGCGCTGTATTCCATTAACCTGAAAATTATGACTAAGGCAAATCAGTCTATTAATGTGGATAAATATGATCTGTTAGTTTCCCTGCGTTTTGTAAAGGATGTTCCGTGGTATAAAAATACCATTTTTGTAGTTGCCATTATGATTGTAGTGCTGGTTGCCGTGCTGTACTGGTTTTTCGGAAGAGAAATCGGGTGTGCGCTCCGGGCTACCGGATGTAATGGAAATATGGCAAGAGCACAGGGGATTAATACGAATTTTAATAAAGTGCTTGGTTTGATGATTTCAAATGGACTGGTAGGTCTCTCTAGTGCGCTTCTGGCGCAGTATCAGGGTTTTGCAGACGTTAATATGGGACGTGGAGCAATTGTTATCGGCCTGGCAGCAGTGATTATCGGTGAGGCGATTTTCGGAAAGATTTTCAGAAATTTTGCCTTAAGTCTGGTTGCTGTTGCACTTGGATCTATCATCTATTATCTGGTGCTTCAGATTGTGATTCTTATGGGCGTGGATACAGACCTGCTGAAATTACTGACAGCTGTTGTAGTAGCTATATTCCTTGCGGTTCCATACTGGAAGAGCAGATATTTTTCAAAAGGAATAAGAAGAGGAGGCGCTTCAAATGCTGGAAATTAGAAATATATACAAAACCTTTAATCCCGGTACTGTAAATGAAAAAGTAGCGCTGAACGGATTATCTTTGACTTTGGAGGAAGGGGACTTTGTTACCGTCATCGGCGGAAATGGAGCCGGGAAATCCACCATGCTTAATGCGATTGCAGGAGCCTGGTCTGTAGACGAAGGTCAGATTCTTATTGACGGTGAGGATGTAACAAGGCTGCCGGAACATAAACGGGCTAAATTTTTAGGACGTGTGTTCCAGGATCCTATGACAGGGACTGCCGCCACCATGGGAATTGAAGAAAACCTTGCGCTGGCAAAAAGGCGGGGATGTCTAAGGACTCTGCGTCCCGGTATTAAAAAATCAGAACGGGAAGAATATAAAGAACTGTTAAAAATTTTAGATCTTGGTCTGGAAGACAGACTGACATCCAAAGTAGGGCTGTTATCCGGCGGCCAGCGTCAGGCGCTTACACTGCTGATGGCGACTTTAAAAAAGCCCAAATTGCTGCTTTTAGATGAACATACTGCGGCTCTGGATCCAAAAACTGCCGCAAAAGTGCTGGAAACCACAGAAACAATTATAAACAGGGAGCATCTGACAACGCTGATGATTACCCATAATATGAAAGATGCCATCGCCCATGGAAACAGACTGATTATGATGATGGAAGGAAAAGTGATTCTGGATATCCGGGGTGAAGAAAAGAAAAAACTCACGGTAGAGGAGTTGCTGCATAAATTTGAGCAGGCCAGCGGTGGAGAATTTTCAAATGACAAGGCAATTCTTGGATAGGAAAAAGTAGAAGGAGACTCTCACAGAAGGGTATTTTAAACAGAATTTTATCTGGTTTAGAATACTTTTCCGTGAGAGTTTTTTGTTACTCTATAGGAAATGCTGTGTTGCGATAAAACTGAAAAGTACCGATTCCTATAGAGCAAAAAAACGCTTCGCTGTGGATCGCACTGCGGCGGAATGGAGTCATGTCGCAAAAGCGACCCGCCGCAGGCGGAGAATGTGCTTTACACATTCTTTTCTATAGAAGTCGGTCTGTTCCCTGGCATTCTGTGCTGGAAGACATTTACACTACAAAAACGAATATATGTTCGGTATAATGCATATATAATAACAGAATCATTCACAGTTCTGAGAATGCTGGGAAGAGGTGAGCTTATTTTTATGGAACCGATTATTTTTCATGTGGATGTCAATTCTGCTTTCTTATCTTGGGAGGCGGTACATCGGATGAACTATCTGGGGGTGCAGACAGATCTGCGGGAAGAACTTTCGGCGGTGGGAGGAGATACAGCTATGCGCCACGGTATTATTCTGGCAAAGTCGATTCCTGCAAAAAAATACGGAATTCAAACAGGGGACAGTATTTTAAAGGCAAGGCAAAAATGTCCCGGACTGCTTGTGGTACCGCCTCATTATGATCTGTATGAGCGCTGTTCTAAAGCTTTGATGCAGATTTTAAAAGAATATACTCCTTGTGTGGAGCAGTATTCCATTGATGAGGCATATATGGATATGAGTGGAACAAAATGGCTGTGGGGAACGCCAAAGGAGGCGGCACAGCAGGTGCGGGGGAAAATTTTAAAAGAACTTGGCTTTACTGTAAATATAGGAGTTTCTACAAATAAAGTTCTGGCGAAAATGGCATCAGATTTTAAAAAGCCCAATCGGGTGCATACATTATTTCCGGGAGAGATAGAAAATAAGATGTGGAGTCTTCCAGTGGGCAGACTGTTTTTTGTGGGACGGGCCACGGAACAGAAACTGCACAGCTTTGGGATATCCACCATAGGGCAGCTGGCACGGACAGACCCCGCTTTTTTGAAAAAAACGTTGAAAAAGCACGGGGAAATCATCTGGGCTTTTGCCAACGGGCGGGATGCTGATCCTGTACAGGCCGTGCCGGAGCCGCAAAAAGGTTATGGAAGCAGCACTACCATTGCTTTTGATGTAAGGGATGTACCCACAGCAAAGCTGGTATTGCTGGCATTAGCAGAAACAGTTGGTATGCGTCTGCGGCAGGCAAAAGTACAGGCAGAAGTTATTGCAGTGGGAATAAAAACATATGATTTCAGATATTACGGACATCAGATGACGCTTTCTTCTGCCACTGACATTACAGAAGAAATTTATAAGTATGCCGTGGAGATCTTTATGCAGATGTGGGATGGCACACCCATCCGGCATCTTGGAGTTTACACCGGAAAAATCAGGGAAGCTCTGGATATGAGGCAGATTGATATGTTTGACAGGACAGACTATGGGAAGTTAAAGATGTGGAATCTGGCAGTTGACAGTGTGCGAAAGCGTTATGGACCGGATGCTCTCAGGCGCGGGGTATTTGTGAATCATCCGCTGAACATAGATCATATGAGCGGAGGCATCAGCCGTGAAAAACGAACTGTGGATTATGAAGCAGAACAAAAAGAGTCAGAAAGGAAGTGGTAAAAATGGCATTTCGGGCAGAAGGAGATATCAGAAGCCGGGATTTTGGAAGTATTAGGGGAACACTGCAAAAAGCAGCAGTAAAATGCTGGTTTACAGCAGGTGGAAAAGCGATGCCTCTGATGATGAAACTTCAAAGTGACCGGCAGGAAATTTTAACTGTGGATCATATTATCGTACTGCGCGCAGAGAAAAAATGGTATGCGGGTATTTTGACCTGGGAATATACCTGCCAGGCATTAGTGGAAGGAAAAATGGTGCCCTTTGTGCTGTTGTTCCATCCGGAGGAGTGTCAGTGGAAGTTAAAAAGGACTAAAGAGAAGTAAAGAAGTATAAGCTGGGGTGGAATGTAGAAAAAAATGGAAGATTTGTAACAAAAAGTGATAATAAGAAATATGATTCTGCACTAGTTGACAAAGAAATATGAATACAATTATAATTGATAAGAAACCGTAACTTATCAAAATAAAATTGTAAATAAAATAAGTCCTTTTGGGGATTTTGAGTTAGAAAAATTAGGAGGTACAAAAGCTATGAAACAAAAGAAAACAAAAGCATGGAAGAGGGGTTTTTGTTTTTTCCTTGCAGCTGTCTTTTTGTTAAATATATGCCTGGATACAATGTCTGGTATTGTTTATGCGGCTGGAAACAAGGAGGCTGCGGTTCCATCCATAGGCGTTACCTTTGAAGAAAAGCCATTAAGCGGCGGAGACGCCGTGAGCAAAGGGACTTATTTAGTCAGTAATGACTCTGAGATCGTAATGACAGTAAGATATACCCCCAATTATACGGATGGATATGTGACCGGGGCCTATATTAAAATGGTGCTTCCGTATTTGTATAAAGATAGTGATGGGGAACTTGTGATTTCAGACAAGAAACCTGATGATGTTCCAGAAGACCAGCTTATGGGTGTGGAAGCAAATATATCTGAAACAGCCCTTGGAAACTGGACAGTAGAGAACAGTGAAGGAGAGAGGGGGGCAGATGGCTTCCGCAGGGGAGTGCTGCTGATCCGTACATATAATGATACTGTTGAAGTATCTAGCCAGCCGAAATCCTTTGATATTACATTGCGCTTTTTTGGGAAGCTGCCGGAAAATGAGTCTGTTTCCGTGAAACTAGGGGCTGGATATCAATATTATCATGATGAAAATGGGAACCAGTCCAGCTATGGATATGATATTGAACCGGGGGCGGCAAATCCTGACGGGGATGATTCTTCTTTAAGAATTATTAATCTGGTTAATTCCAACCTGCTTTGGAAACCGGAGATCAGTCTGGTGAAAACATCTGTGTTATGGGATAAATACAATTACCTTGTATATAAAGTAAAAGTTTCAAATGATTCGGAAGATAAAAGCAGTATGATTGACAGGTATACGCTGATTTTTTCTACCCAGAGTGATGTTACCTCAGAAGGCCGGGGCGGAGTACTAGAAAAGGACATGATGCAGTGGGAGGATACAAAAGAAGGCCCTGTTAAAAATGATGATTATACAGATGCTGCCAGAGAAAAAAGTTTTATTGGCGTCCCGAATCAGGGAGGGGCGCTTATTTATGATGTAACTGATTTTTCAGAAGAAGAACGCAGTGAATTTGATTTGGAAGACTTCACGAATCTTGGAGAAGCACTTCCTTATAATTATTCAAGTGCAGGCGTTATCGGTGTGCCGATTTCCGGGGAAAATGGGAAATTGTATCCGAAATCAGCTGCAGACGGGAAAACAAAATATAATTACAGAGAATATTATATTGCGGTTCCCTATCCAAATAATTTCCGTGGAAGTCTGGAGTGTGTCTCTGTGTTCCGGCCAACTATTTTCTTTGGAGGAAGAGATTTAGCCTGGACAAAAGATACCGGGAATTTTACTGGAGAATTTATAAAGAAGAAGTATGAGCTTCAGAATAGAAAGTATGTTTTAGATGATGACAGTAATGAGGCGAAAGATGATAAAAGTATTTCCATCGGTGCATCAGACAGCTATTATCTGGACGGATTTGACAATACAGGAAATGTTCCGGTATTTAATGCGGTTGCAAAAGATTCTCTTCCGGATAAAATGCAGCTGGATGAAATTTCTGTTACATTAAATAAAACTAAAACCGCTTCTTCACCTCAATTGTCTGACTGGTTTAAAACAGAACCCATAAAACTTGAATTTTTAAATGAGTCGGATAAGATCGTGGAAGTTTCCGTGTCAGAGCTGGGAGTATCCCCTAGAGAGAGTACAGACGCATCCGGAAATGTAACATGGCAGTATCCTTTGGGGTCTGCTGTCGCAGATTTTCTGGCTCAGGAGGAGCATAAGGACTGGAAATTTAACCGAAATATAAATTTTTATCTGAAAGAAAGGATCGAACCTGGGGAAACGTTTGATGGAAAAATCGCCGTGACTGGTACGATGCCTCAGTTGTATAAATATGTTAATAAGTTAAATACAGAATATGAACACTGGTATTATCGTCTTGCCACTGCAGATAACCCCACGGATGGATATGAAGTGGAAGGCGGAAAGAAAGCTTCCCCACAGGAGGCTTCTTTGACTGCCCGGAGGGCAATGCCCCTGATAGAAACTTATGGAGTTTTTCGAAAGGATCATAAAGATGAAGCGGGACCGGTAAATGAGGCCCAGAATGTTCCGGTAAATGAAGATGCGTCTGCAGTACGGTATGTATTGGGAAACAGCAGCGATTCTAAAATGTGGCCGGGTAAACTGACAGTTGGCCCGCTGGTGACAGTAGAAAAGGACGGTGAGGTTCATGGACTTTTTGTTCATGAACTTTGTTTTTCAGCGGTGTTAAATGAACATTCGGAAGTAAAAGAGATTGTGCTGACTGACCAGAATGGAAGAACCGTGACTCTATCCTCCTCCTCTTTGCAAAAATCTGGAGATGACCTTGTTTTAAAAGAGGAAACATGGAAAAAGGCAGATGCAGATTTTGAGACGTTAACCAGCGCAGAAATTATATTTAAAAGCTTTGACGGCTCAGTGGAATTGGCACAGCAGGCATTTGTTGACTTTCGGGGAGTTCCCAATAAAGTAGGGGATTACAGCGCTGACGCAGTATGGACTACCCAGTATAATGTTGATGATATAGAAGATGATCTGGCAGAGGGAACGGCATATTTAAGCGTATTGAAAATAGAACCAAAGGTCACCGGAACAGCAAATTATCAGGACGAATCAGGAAATCCGCTGACGGTTCCCAACAAAGCAGAAGGCTGGTATGATTTTATAATTGAAAATAAATCCAAATCGTCTGCGAAAACTTCAGAAATCACGGTAGATTTGTCCAGCGTGGGCAATAAAAAAGATGGAGCAGATGTTCAGGTTCAGGGGTTTGACACCGGTAAGATTATAATCGGCAAATCTTATGAGCAGGCAGCGTCTATTCAGCGGATTGATTTATTCGATTGGGACCAGGATCCCGGGAAGGATTCTCCAAAGGTAAGCTTTACGCTGCAGGAGCTGAAAGATGCATATGAACAGGCAGATGGAAGTCTTGTACTGCCCCGTCAGGCCTATAAGGAAATAACAAGGTTAAAGTTTATCAGAATCTGCTGCGATCAGTTTTTCGGAGAAACAACCGCAGACCAGGAAAAAGATACAGCATTTCATTTGCAGATTCATGGAAATACAGACTGGTATGATACGTTAAATGCAGAATGTTCTTTTATACCAAAAGAAAAAATTTATACGGAAAAAGACATTGTTTCAGGAACAGCAGCATTTTATGTACAGCGTCCGGCGCAGGGAATCTATTCTCATGTGATTTACGATGATGTCAAAGAGGAATCTACTGTTAATGACGAAAACAGTGATAATAACAGAATGGCTCTTGCTGTTCCCTATGATCGTGATTTCATTTTCAGAAATGAGATAGTCAATGAGACTATATCTGTATTGGATGATGTAGATACAACATTTCAGCTTGCACTCAGTAAAACTGACGGAGGATTTCATACCACATCCTTTTGCATTTATCCGGAAGTTATTAAAAATTACCGGGAATTTTCAGGATTGAAGCTGACAGATATCAATAATAAAGAGGTCTTTCTGACTTACCATGCCAAGGAGCAGACGTTTCAAAATGAGACGGGGAAGGTAATCGGCTCATTGCAAAGCGATGGATTCCGATTGACAAAAGAACAGATGGAATCGGAACTTGGGATGGATGAGCTGACGGAACTTTTGATGACCGGAACCGGATATCAGATAACAGATCCAAAGAAGCAGTATTATGTGGATTTTTGCGGATATGAGGATGCGGCTCTTGGAAGCAGTGAAATCCAGACTGCTAAAAGCAGCAACTATCTGGATGGCATGCGGGATGCGCAAGCATATGAGGTGGAAGCAAAAGACGATGTGCTGACCTATGTGTCTAAAATGTATTTTGATACGATTATTACTGCCGGATATAACGATAATGAGACGGACCGCAAATTTTCCAAGGTGTCAACACCGTTAGAAGATGTCCGGACACAGCATAACAAGAGCGGCGGCAGCTTTGGGGACAACAGTGAGCTGGAAATTGGTTATAAAGCCCTGGGCTCTTTTATGATTGATTTCAGACAGTATCTGAATACGGGATCCAGTCTGCCGGATGGAGCAAGCAGGCAGGAACATCAGACATTTTCATATGTAAAACCACAGTCATTAAATACTGCAGCTACTGTAAATATGAAAGTAGATCTTCCGTATCAAAGTTTTGAAGCTTATTATCTGAAAATAGATCCCCGGGCCAAGGATTATATCAATTCTATTACTACAATACGAAAAGATGGAACCAAAGAGGTACTAGAAAGAGAGGAGTTAAAGTACAGCGCTCAGGAGACAAATGATCAGGGAGCGTTCTGCCGTGTAAATCTTATGAAGGCGGATTCGGATACAAGATTTACCAGCAAAGAAGAGGATTTCTACCGGACACCGGAATCCTATGAAAAAAAAGATCCGGAAAATCCGGTTCAGTCGGTAATTATCAATTTAAGTATTAACCAGAAGCAGAGTCATACAGAGGATAATACAGATATTGCAAATAAGCCTGATTATGGAACCTGGTATCTTGATACGGATGAGAATGCCAAATATATGTTTGAGGTCAGCGGCCGTTATTACAAGATGGAAGAAAATCCTAATCAAAACGGACAGGTAAAAGCAACTGCAACAACTGATCTGACCATCGGCGGCGGGAGAAGCCAGGAACGTAAAACTTCCGGAAGCAGCGAAAAATCCAAATGGAGTTTTCAGGATTATTATTACTATTATGTATATCCGTATTATGATTCTAATAAAACGGAGGCACCTTTCAGATCGGCCAATCTGAAATCTGAGACGTATGTTCATGTAGTTCATGATTTTGACCGGGTGATTAAAGGTGCTACTACAACGCCGGGGAATGAGTATAACGATAAAGCAGATTTTGGACAGCCGAATCAGTTTCTTGTGAGTTTTTACAGAAACAGCCGGTATGACAGGTATAATCCGGATTATTACTATAAGTACCAGACTACAGGTAATAAAAATAACTGGTATGAACAGGATGCGGATGACTGGAAAGGAAAAATCGGATATGCGGATGAGGTGATTTTAAGAGATACCATGCCAGTAATCCGTCCTGACAGTACCTATCAATATTATGGTTTTTTGGCAGCCGGTCTTGAGCTAAAGCCGGCCATTGCAAAGTATCTGGATACGATGGAGCTGAAACTGGCCTATGTGGATGAAGCTGGAGTTAGAACAAGGGAGAAAACGATTACAGTGGATTCCTCAGATCTGAAGAGCGAAAATGGAATAAAGACACTGGATTTTGAGTATGCAGAGGAAGATTCGGATTCCAATCCGGTTCCAGGAACAGAGCTGACAGAGGAATTAACGGATGGGAAGCTGATATTAAGACCGGGACAGTTTGTGGTTGGTTATGATATTCACCTGAAAGATATGATGGGAAATGGTGAATATAATAAAGAAGTTGGTTTAAAAGGAACCCCTGATCTAAATGGCGGCAGCAACGATACTGATTTGATTATTTACGGAAAGCCATATACTGTAAAGCGGAATGATCCGGATGCAGATGGCACAAATAAGATTCAGCCATTTACGAAGACAGACTATGAAGAGAAAGAATATCAGAATATTATTATTTCGGAGCATAATAACACAACGTATTATGATACCGCTCGTTTAATGGGATTTCTGATTGATTTTCATGCAGGATATGCTCTGGACAGAGATGCGGATGTAACACCTGTAGCAATTACTGATTACGAAGCAGACAATGAGACGCCCACCAATGCAGGCTTTGGCGTGAAACTTTATAACCAGTATAACACAGGTGATAATACTGGTGAACATCAGGTGGCCAGGGTGTCAGAGGCTGTCGCTAAAAATACCTTTAATAATTATTACCGCCTGCGGCATATTTATATTCCGGAGGAGTTTATTACCGGGGACTGGTTTCGGGCATCGGCATTGAACCTAAATATAAATGGAAAGGCTCACAGTGTGGTACTAGAACCGAAACTGCTGACTGTTTCTGCCAGCAAGCCGGGCTGTTATGAGATTGATGTGGAACAGCTGATACGGGATAACATGGAGCAGTATGCTGTTTCATATGCAAACGGCCAGACTAACTGGGAAACTTATATAAAAGCCTATGTATCCGGATTTGATATTACATTCCGGGCGGTGAATCCAACCCGGGAGGATTCAGGGTCTGTTCTGGAAAATGGGGAATATTTATCTGTTGATAAAAAGAACGGATACGCATACTGGTATGATGGTATATATGTGGACCGGACAGAAGAGGAATTTAAGGATAATACATGGACAGAAAATTCCACGCCTTCCTTTGGGAAGAACCCAAATACATTCTTTCACGATACCGAAGATTACTATTATCACAGATATTGGAGTCTGTATAACAGTGTAACGGCGGAATTTAAATCTGTTGATCCCAATGCGAATATTTATCAGAGCACGATTTTGACCAATTCAAAAAAATGGGATTACAACAATGTGCGAAATCTGACGGCAACGATGGTTACAAACGTTACTAGAAATCGTATAGCAGCGGATGGGCAGTCAGAAGTTTTTGCTTATGACAATGACAAAAATCCCAAAAGTCCTCTTGAGGTAGATAAGGATCATCTGCTTCCATATGATTATGTGGAATATACGGTTTCTTTTGGTGCAGAAAAAGATTCGCCAATTAATCTGAAACGCCCTGTTATGAACTTTGAAGTACCAAAAGGGCAGCAGCTTGTAAAGTGGGAAATTATATCAAATGATACCGGGATTCCGGATGATAAGATTACAGCTGTATTATCGGGGAATGACGGTTCAGATAAAACTGCTAGGCCGCTCACCGATTATTCACTGACTTCAAATGGCGAGCCTGCTTTTTACAGAAAGCTGACAGTTACCGCCGGAGAAACAGGAGCAGAGATTCCAAAGGGCAGGACCATTCGCCTGCGGATTACCACTCAGCTGACAGAAGAACTCAAAACAGAGAATAGTACATTTGAGTCCCAGGAACTGGATACGAATATTTGGGTAACGGCAGACCATTCCCATGCATATCCACAGTATTCTGTAGAAGAGCAGTCTGTTTATGGAAACAGCTCCACGTCAAAACTAGGGCAGTACCGGACAGACACGGATCTTGGGGGAAGTACAAAATATTCCAGAAATTATAAGGCTGCAGAAAAGGGAGGTGAGAATCAGATTTATGAGTCCCGCATGGTTAATACTTTGAAATACAAAGATACCGAAGCTGTGAAAGTGGATTATAAATTTAAAGATGAAGAGTATGCTTATGATGGCCAGAAAGCAAGACTTCTTGTATCCGGAATCCGGAACGATACCCTCCATGCCCTTGACAGTATGACTGTCACTCTTTCCTTTCTGGATGCGGATGGTCTGCGGGGATTTACGCTGACAGAAAAACCGGAGATATCATATCCAAAGCTGCTAGCAGATGCGGCGTCAAAACCGGGAATTAAACTGGAATATTTCTGCGAAGGCGCGGACGACTGGACTGAGGCTGAAGATTCTGCCAGTGCAGAATTTTTTGAGACGGTAGAAAAGATCCGCTGGACCTATTATGAAATTGATGCCTATGGCACAGACCAGAAAGAATTACTATTTGATGATGTCATTTTAAATGGAAAAGGAAAATACGAGGACATTCGTCCAGATCATTCTAAAGATTCCATGGCAGAAATCTATAATGCCAAAATACAGGCTCAGGTTCAGCATGTACATCATAATGAGGAGACCAAGACAGTGCTGGATTCCCAGGAGTCCGTGACATTGGATAAAACGGCGGATTTAACGGAGACAGCTGTATATAACCGGGATGTTTACAGGGAGAATCCACAGGTAGAGTTTTATACACAGGTTTTTGATCAGGAAGATCAGGCTGAAGCCTCCTATAAGCTGAATAAGGAGCAGAAAACCGGTTATCGTCCCAATGAGAAAATGTGGCAGAAAATTGTGCTGCTGAATCAGCATTCAGCGAAGAACGGAGTTCAGACGGCAGATCAGGGTGTACTTTTAAATCCGGTCTTTTATGATAAACTTCCGGAATATTTATCTTCTGAGCACTTGGAGAGCAGTCAATTTAAAATTCGCTGGGAAGATATTGATGGTAACCCTAAAAACCCGGATGCTGTTTTGAAGGTAGAAAAAACCCGTAATATAAGAGAGCATGATTATGGCGGCTGGATGTATTATCCGAAATCCAATGCAGATACAACCGCAAATAAGAATATGAAACACTTTAGTGATCTTAAGGTTACGGAAGAAAATTCCAAAGAAATAGATTATACCGTTTATGAGATGCGTTTTCAGAAAAAAGACGGAGCGGATGTCCGGGTTGAAGTAGGGGATACCATTGAGATCTGGTATCAGGTACAGGCTAGAGAAGACAATCTGCCTATGGTTTATGTAGATGAAGACCGGGATCTAGGCACTGTTAAAGATCAGCATCCAGGTTATTTTCCAAGAAATGGAGAGTATTACAGTTATGATGAGTCAGTGGATTCTAACGGAGAGGCTTTTCCATTTGCTTCTTCAGGAACTGACGGGGCAAGAGCTATTACGAATCAAAACAGGCAGATGGATTTGGATTTTCTGCTTCACGATATTGGGCTGTCTGCGGATAAAAATGAGCAGGTTGACCGGTGGGAGTTTTTAAATGGAAGCCAGACAAGGATACCGGGGAGTTCTCAGGATTATTCTAGTTGGAGAAATAATTATCTTGGCAATAACGGTGTATTGTTTGATGAAGATATTAACACTGCCAATTATCAGCAGAATGTAATCTATTCCGGGGATAGTACAAACAAAAATACAGATGCGCTCCCTGAGAGACAGACGATGACAAATGGGAAAAATGTCAGGGACTGGTATCAGTTGATTTTGGCTCATCGAACGAGGTTTGGTCAGAACTGGGATGGTATGGATCAGAATCCTGACCAGATGCCTGTGCTGTGGAGTGAAACCAGGCTTCATTTGAATAAAGCCTGGCTGGTAGGAGCTAGTCAGTTTGAAGCAGGTAACTATCAGTATGAGGCTACAAGCGGGGATGGTCTTACGACTGGATTTGCAGCTCACCCAAACTACTCTGCAAATAAAAATTATTATTCTAGTGACGGACAAGATAATACATATCGAAAACTAACAGATGACAGCAGGATCACAGCACTGGAATATAATGAAGATTTTACAATACGTCTGCATGCATTAAACTATGGAGACTGGGATCTGGACGGTGTGGAATTTATCTATACGATGCCAAGAGGAATACGGCCGAAACTGAATGCTGAGGGGCAGATAGACGGCTCTGAGGTAAAAGCACAGATTCTATCCACAGTGGCAGGTGCAGGAAAAGAAACCTATACTCCTATTGAGGAGCAGGATATTGAAGTGACTGTTTTACAGACACCTGACGGAGCGGATGCGGGATATCGGGCTCCAGATAAAGAGCAGGATCCGTTGTGGAATTCGAAGGTAGATGATACTTATTATGCAGCCGGAGAAAATACGAAAGATACGCAGCCATGGGTGTTGAAAATTGTAGTGAAAAAGCCGCTGACAAAGTGGTTTAACCGGGGAAGTGCCAGTGGTTATAAGATACAGGTTGAGATTCCGGGAAATGTATATCTGACAAATGAGAATGAGCACTGGTACGACCGGGTGACAGTCAGGCCTTATACAGCACCGGACTCTGAGAATTTTTACTATTATCAGATTCTGGATTACGATCACTGGGAAGGTGCAGTAAAAGATAAAATGCGTCATAACCAGCAGTATGGCATGGATTATATGTGGTATGATGACTGGAAGGATGCTTATGAATATACCAGCGGTTCTCCAAATACGCCTTATATTGACGGATATAATATTCAAAATAATGAGGTGCAGATTTCCGGCAGCGATTATATGGGAACTGTTACCGATAACGCATATACTGCTTATGGAGATGCGGATAAAACAAATCTGTATGCTCAGACCGGTACAAGGGCGGTTATGAGGAAGCCGTTTGTCCGGATGTGGGCGACTATAGGCGATGATGTCACTGGAAATACCAGAGAAGACTATTATACAGACACAGAAGGAGAGCGGAACCAGCTGAATATTCATGTGGAGAATAAGTACTGGCTGGATGAATATGCTCCAAATGCAGAAAGCAAGTACAGCTATCAGTATTCTAAATTTGTACATAATTATGAAGTGGACGGCGGTTCTAGAGGAACATTGATTCTTCCGGTTATCACAAATATTCTTCCATATGGCGTGGTCCCTGTGGCCAAGGATGGTACGCTGTTTTCACAGAATAATGATGAGAATGCTGTAAAAGAATTGAACTGGACACTGTATCAGAGGGATTTGACTGCCGGTGCAGATGTAAAGAGTGTTATAGAAGCACCGGAAGAAAAGGCAAAATATCAAGGCGTTGTAACTTATGAACAGGTGGAGTGCCAGGACAGTCAGGGAAATAGTACCGGGCAGACGCAAGGCCGCTATGTTGTACGGCTTATACCAGCCGCTGATGCAGATGGCAGTGCGTTTGAGAAAGAAGCGCGTATTGCATCGCAGAAAGCTAATATTTACTCCATTGATACCTTTACAGTGAGTGCTCCTGAAGCCGAAACAGATCATGAAGGACTTCAGAGTGAACTGTACAAGAATTATCAAAATAACCGAACCTATGTTGGAAGTAAAATAGATGGATTTAAGTACCTTGTAGACGAGGATATTAAAAAGAGCAGTGCAGAAACTACAAGCTTTACAAATCCGTATACGGTAGGTTCCTATGGACAGTTCCTTTATAATGGCCAGATACCGGATGCGCGTCTGGATGCAGTTCAAAAAAGTTATACGTACAATAAGACAAGCTATGAGAGAGGCAATCTGCCGGATGACAGATTAGATCATACATATGAAACAAATACGCCTCTGATTGGAGCGCTGAAAAAGTATAAAGAGACGGATACGCATCAGATCGAAGACTATTTATCTGTTAATAATCCGGCTGTTTTAAATGATACGCAGAAAGATTTTAATGCCAATGGACAGCTGACCTATACAGACTGGGACAAGACCCAGCCGCTGAGCGACCAGGGTATTATGAATACCCTGAAGATCCGTACGTCTGTCCCGAGGCTTTCAGTGGAACATTTTGCGGCGCCGGATGCCGAAAGTCTTGGAGAAACTCAAGGGGGCAGCCAGCAGGAATTTGAGTATTCGGATTCTGTATGGTATAGCGCTAAAATTACCAACAGTCCAATATCAGATCAGGATTATTCAGAAAAAGGAGCTGTGCATCATTCAAAAATGGTTGTAGCCTTCCATTTGCCGGAGTCTGTACAGTATACAGGATCCGCAAACTGGAATGTGGAAAATAATGATCAGGGCTATATGTATAATAACCTGAATGATTTTTGTCTGGAATATTATGATCCTGTGGAAAAGAAAACAATAATGTTAACCCAGAAGGAAATGCGGGAACAGGGATGGGGCGTTGAATTGCTGAATGACTCCTCTAAAGAATGGGATCCTGCATCCTTAAGCCGCGACGGACAGGTTGTTACATTTGAAATTACAACCCCGAAGACATCTGGTTTTACGGATTATAATTCCTATGTTGCAGGAGAAAAACCTGCAGGGTATTTCCCTTCCGGCAGCTGGATGAATTTCAAAATCCGCACAAGAGTGAATCAAGAGCCGGAAACAAATGTGATGGAACAGCCTGAGATCTGGGAGGGGTACCGTTCCCAGGTGTATGCAACAATCCATGATACAGATGGAAAATATGCTCTGGCAGCTGACGGAACATTTGCTAAGCCGGATGATACCGGAGCCGTTACTGTTCCGGCAGGAAATTATAACGGTTATGATATTAAAAATGCAGAAGGACATGCCTTTACGGAACAAGGGCAGCAGCAGTGTCTTTGGAATGAAAAGCAGGAAATTTCAGATGAAAAAGATACGGATGATTCTCTGATAAAGGACTATGACCGGGATCAGGAGTACGATAGCAATTATGTAACATCCGGGTCAGGGGAAATTGCTCTGGTAAAACCTGCAGCTAGTGTTCGATTGGATACAAGTAAAATCCGTTTAAGGGTGAATGATCCCGATTCAGATCGGTATATTATGGAGGATGCTCACGTAAGATCTGCTTATATTATGCAGATGCGGCTGGATCAGGCAGTCAATAAAACAGCAGCAGTAAATACATTTATTGTGAATTATAATCTGCCATACTATGGGACAAATGAAGGGACCTCGAATCCGGCAGACGCATCCAATGGTAAGCCGATGAAGCAGACCATTCATAAATTGCGGAGCGGTTCATGGGAAATTCCGGCAGATGCTGACGTGGATCAGGAATCCAGGGAAATATTAGAAGAACATCTGAAAGTATATGTTCAGGTATTGAAAAAGACAGATCCCTGGGCGGAAACAGGAAACTATTATCCGGGCCCGTCAGACAGCCAGGAGTGGCAGACAATAGGGAAAACCCAGGGATACGGACTTACGGAAAATGCAGTTATAGATTTTGAAAAAGACTATAAAGAACTGGCAGACAGCACGTATCAGGTGCGCTGGGTGGTTAAGTGTGAAAGTTTTACCGGCGAGGATAATACAAAGTACAGTGATGTACAGGCGCCTGTTTACTATCCGGTACCAGCTGGTTTCCGGATGGATATAGACGCTGACGGAGATGATTCCAACGGAAAACAGGAAATGGATGATATTGATCCGGAGCGGTTAAACAGGGTAGAGGCAGAGCAGAATGTGCGTGATAACTGTGCCTTTATTGAGCTTCAGACTGCGCCAAAAAACGATGATGATGGTGTAAACAAACATACCAATCATTTCGCAGCAGCATTTCCACAGTACGATGATTACAAATTCAGTCAGACTTCTGAAAGAGCCCGGGCAGGCTTTTATGTGGATCCAGAGGTTCCGGTGGTGGATCTTACCATTGATACTCTGTATTTTGGCGGAAGCATTCAAAAAGGATATCAGTGGGATTCAAATGTAATTGTAGATACCGGTATCAGCAAAGTATTAAAATATAAGGTTGGTTATGAAAGTATCAGTAAAGAGAAAGATCCTAATATTACGCAGGATAATGTAACGAACCCCAGCATTGCGGTAGCTGTTCCTTATGTTGACCGGTTAAAGCAGGAAGAGTTTCAGTATGCTGAATATCAGATTCCGGATGCAGACGGCAAATATCAGGGCGATTATTACCTGGGAGACCTATATGGAAATACTGAAAACGGAGGAGACAAAGTTGAACATAATCTGGACAACTATACACCTCTGTGGACATGGTATGTATTGAATGCTGATGGTTCTGTTCTAATGCCGGATGAACTGAAGAAGGATCTGGAACTGAAACAGGATCCTGTGTTTGTACGTAAGGCCATTGATATGACCACAAACCAGCGTACAATTCTGAATTTTTATTTTGAAGGACAGCTAAAGCCGGGCCAAAAGCTTATGGTGGAATTTATGGTTCCTATCGAGGATACAGATGGTAATGCTGTGCCAACCAATATGCTGCAGTGCAAAGCTTTTGGATTTAAAAAGGGAAGTTTTGAACCCCATATTCAGCCTGATGGCAGTGCCTGGAATAATCTTGGCTATGAGTATGACAGCAATGACGTAAATGAAAACGGATCACAGAAAGATATGACGATTACCCGTTTGTCTAATGCAATTACATTTAAGTCAACATCAAGTATTGTTCAGAATAAAACAACTACTACAGAGCTTGACAGTAATATTGACTCCAGGGCAGTTCCTGTTCCGGAAGGAAAGGATTATGAATTTAAAGCGTCTATGATTAATAAAAGTTCAGGTAACTCTTATGATGAACTTGTCTTTTATGATGTGCTTCCGGATACCGGTGATTATCAGATTAAAAATACGGACAGCAGTACCGGCGCCAAAGTTCCCCGTAATTCCAAATGGCATGGCTGGATCCTTCCGGATACCATTAAGGTTGTGGATTATCAGGTACTGCCGGGAGGAAGTGAGACAGAAGAGCATCAGGTGGACCCGTCAGATTATGAAATCTGGGTAGGGCCCATGGTAAAACAGCCGGACGGAACAGTGCGTGTGGGTGATGTGTCAGATCTTCCAACCCAGGAAGAATTAAATAAAAAAGAAACTTATGATATACTGCGCAGCAGTACAGCCGAAAAATCCAGATATTTTGTTAAACTTTCTGATATACAAAATCTTCCGGAGGGCATGGAAAAGGAAACACTTGTAAAAAGTATCCGGGCAGTCTGGGTACAGATGAAAGATAATGTTTCCCTTGATGCAAATGAGCGGCTGAAATTAGTTTTCAGTATGCACAGTCCATTAAACCTGCCTGCGTATCCGGGAACTGTAAGTCTGTCATCGGATGAGACGGTAAAAGATCCAAATCTTGAATATAATGAGACCGTTGCTGAATACAGCGGATGGAATACTTTTGTTTCTCATTGGGACAGCGACCGGATTGAGAATGTGAAAGCGGGAGTTTATGTAAATGCGCCGTCCGGGCGGGGGTATATTGGCAGTTATATCTGGAATGATGCGGATTACAGCGGTGTTCCTGATGATGGTGAGGGTGAATATGCAGCAGAAGAAAAAACCGGACGTATTCATCTTAAAAACCGGACCACTGATCTGGATTTTGACAAAACAAAGGACGATCCAGGTATTAATGGAGTAAAAGTCCAGCTGCTGACGGAGAATGGATATCCCTGCAACCGGGAAGGTGAAGCAGTGATTCCGGAAGAAGGACATGAGGGACATTATCTTTTAATTGATGAGATTACCGGACAGCCGATTCAGACGCCGTCTACAGATCATGATACCGTTTATCTGCACTCTAAACATGGCGGACCAGTGGAATTTGATACAGAAAGTGATTATTACGGAAAAGACGGTTATTATATTTTGTCGAACTTAAAACCCGGAAAATATAACTTAAAATATACATTTCCGGAAACTTATAATCAGTACTCTGTAACTACAACGGAACTAGGAGATACCAAAATTCCGGTTGCTGTTTATCGTGATGGAGAGTGTGTGTACAGCGGAGTGGAAACGGGCGCATCCACAGTCAGAGATTTACCAAAGGACCGTCTGGTAATACAGACTGCGCGGCCAGTTGAAATTTCTGCAGTTGATGAAAAAAACTTTGCCGAATACGATCAGAAGATGACTTCTTATAATGTAGGAGTAGGACGGGCCTATACATACGGAGGAGAAGTCTGGCTGGATGAAAGCCTGGTTTCGGATGGAAGCGGCGGACAAAAAATTGAAAGCGACGGTTATATTACGCCTGGGGAGACACCGCTAGAAGATATCGAAGTATCTGTCTATAACACAAAGGATATGTCTGAGCCTTGTCTGGACGGGGATGGAAATCCGGCAGTTTACAAGACGCTTTCTGACGGGCAGTATGAGTTCCGTTTAAAACCTGGGGAAGAGTATATTATTCGGGCAAAAGATAAATCAACAAAAGAAACCCGTATGCTAAAGCCTACACCGTGGACATTTACGAATAATCCTTTAGAGGCCGACAGTGATAATGACCTTTCGAAAATTGGCAAAGAGTATGAGACAAAAGCATTTAAAGCTGAGATTCCATTTGACGCATCAGGAAATCCGGTATTTGAAGACAGTACAGAGCAGTCTTTCAAATTTAACAGGAATATTGATCTTGGGATGATTCATTCCGGACGGGGATTTCTTGGAAAATTTGTCTGGGAAGATGAGAATTACAATGGAATTATGGATGCGTCTGAGGGCGGAATGAAAGATGTAACTGTCACGTTAGAATCTTATTATTATAAAAATAATCAGTGGTATCCAATTCCGGGAGGTTCATCAGAACGTACTATGACAACCAATGACGCTGGTGTCTATGTATTTGACAATGTCATGAGTTATTATCAGGCGGACGGACAGAATTATCTGACCGGATATCGGATGAAGATTGATCCAACTGTAAATGATAAGATTTTCAAACAGTATGGCGTTACTCACTATCAGGCAAATCATGGTGTTCAGGACAGTGATCTGGACATTGCTGATGGAAATTATTATCTGAATGATGATTATATTATTATTGCGGTAGAGGCAGATCAAAATTCGGTGCCTGAGAATACAGTTTCTTATCAGGGAAAGACTTATGATATCAGTGATGCAGAGACAATTCTGACCTATGATGCCGGCTTTGCGGCTTATGAGTACAGTGAAGTAGAAGGCACCATTTGGAATGACAACGGAAGTGAGGATCATTTCTATAACGGTATTATGGATAAGGATGAAACCGGGCTTAAAAATGTTACAGTATATCTGGAAACATATTATAAAAAAGCAGACGGAACATTTGAAAAGGTTGAAAAGGATTCGGCGGCAAAAAGGGCAGATGGGACCGATTATGAAGGTACACAGACAGTTAAAACCGATGATAATGGAGGCTATTGCTTTTCAAAGGTGCCGGTATTTCTTACGATCGGCGGTGAAAAGAAGCTGTGTTACTATCGGCTTCGGGCAGATGTTCCGGATGGATATGGTGTAACCCGATATCAGCAGACAGCAGAAAACGGGGCATTGAACAGCGATTGGATTACAAATCAGTACGCCGGCTCTGAGAATTATTTGACATCGCCTGACGCGGGAGACTATTTCTTGGCTGCTCAAAAAACGGATACTCTGAAAAACTCTCCTTATGTATTGAATGATGGAAATACGTCGTATGATATCATCCATAAACAGGGCGATATTAAGGAGTATCATGGTGGCCTGCTTCGTTATCCAACGGGAGACATTCAGGGAATCATCTGGGAAGACCGTAATTATGATGGGCTTCGAGACCCCGGAGAAGATGTCATGTCCGGAGTGGATGTAGAACTGCAAAGTTATTACTATGATGGAAGCCGCTGGAAGCCGGCCAATGAGGCTCCCATAACTCAGACCAGCAGTTCCACAGGGGAATACAGCTTTGAGAATCTTCCCACCTATATGGAAAAGGATGGCAGAAAATATCTGGCTGGTTATCAGTTAAAGGTGAATGAGTTACCGTCCGGTTATGGCGTGACTCTATATCATCAGGGGAGCGATCCGGCAAAAGATAGTGATCTTATGGCGGAAGACCTAAAACTGGTACAAAAGGGACAGTATCTGATTTTGGCTAAAGAAGCTGTCAGAAATCAGGAAGGTAATGAGTATCCTTATCATAGTGTAGAGGTAACAGATTCCTTCCACGATGGTATTGTGTACGACTTTTTAACGGGAAGAGATATCAGCGGGATTGATGGAGGCATGGTTCCGTACCCCAATGGTCAGATTTCAGGAAAAATCTGGTCAGATGCTAATTATAACGGTATTCAGGATAATAATGAGACCGGTATAGAACAGATAAAAGTAGTGCTGGAGCAGTATTATTATGTAAGCGAAAGCAGCACCTGGGAGAAAAATCCGGCCTTTTCTCCAAAAGATGACAGAACAGATATCTCGGGGAATTATCAGTTTGATGATCTGGATACTCAGGTAACAGTGGCAGGAAAGGTGTATCTGGCCGGTTATCGCCTAAAAGTAGACGGAGATAGCATTCCGGATAATTATGGAATTACCCGTTACCGCCAGGGAACAGATCGTTCCCTTGACAGTGATTTGAAAGTGGATGATTTGTTTTTAGTAAGGCCGGAGGAATATTTGATTCCTGCAGGTGCTGCAGAGGAAGACACAGATTTGGACGGATCCCGTCAGCAGCTTGTAACAGTTCAGAATGCAGATGGACAGTCTGTAACATATGATATGCTGACAAGGGCGGATATTTCCGGCCAGGATGGAGGGCTTGTAGCCTTTACAGAAGGATCTATTCGTGGTCTTGTGTGGGAAGATCTCAACTATAATGGACTTCAGGATGAAAATGAGGCAGGACTTACAGGCAGCACATTGACGTTGAGCCGTTTTTACTATGACGGAAAAACATGGATGAAAGATCAGGGATTTTCAGACAAAACAACTGTTATCCGGCAGGATGGCCAGTATGAGTTTGATGGACTTTCCACATATGTTCAGATAGGCAGTAAAAAATATCTTGCAGGATATCAGCTGAACATCGACGGAGTCTTAGATGGCTATGGAATTACCCGCTACCGTCAGGGTGATGACCGTCACAAGGACAGTGATCTGCGGGCTGACACATTATCGCTGGTAAGAGACAATGAATATCTGATTACAGCAGATACTGCAACAGAAAATGCGGATGGCGGATTGTATCATTATACTGCGGTAGGAATAAAGGATGCAGATCAGAACCAGGTAGTATATGATATGCTGAAATCCCGCACTTACAGCGGCCAGGACGCAGGCTTTGCACCGTACAAGAAAGGAAGCATCACCGGAGTGATCTGGGAAGATGCGGACTATGATGGAATCCGTGAGGAGAAAGAAGCCGGTTATAAAGGACTGGAAGTTGTGCTGGAGCGCTATTATTATGATGAAGCTGCCGGAAACTGGAAAAAGGATGACAGCTTTGGTGCCTTAACCAGTGAAAGTGATGAAAACGGCAGGTATGAATTTAAAGATCTGGAAGCCAGCATAAAGATATCTGGAAAGCAGTGTCTTGCAGGCTACCGTCTGTATGTGGAAGATCTGCCGTCAGACCGTGCCGTAACCAAGTACTGGAGAGGAGAGGACCGGGGAGCGGACAGCAACCTGATTGCTTCTACCGGCTCTCTTGTAAGAGACGGGGAATACATACCGGTGGCGTTAGTGAGAGATGAAGAGAAGCCGGCCAACAGTTCCGTGGTAGACCTCACAGATGTGGAGGGCCGCAGGGTAAGCTATGACATGCTGACAGCGGGAGTTGTAAGCGGTTATGACGGGGGACTTTCAGAGTACGATGGAGGAAGCATCACCGGAGTGGTCTGGGAGGATGCAGACTATGATGGAATCCGTCAGGAAAAAGAGAGCGGAATCAAGGATGTGTCTGTGACACTGGAGCGTTATCTCTTAAAAGAGGGCTCCTGGGAAAAGGATGAGACGTTTGCGGAGTATACCGTACAGACAGGTGCAGATGGAAGCTATCTGTTTGATGCACTGGATACGCATTGTGTGATAGACCAGGTGAAATATCTGTACGGGTACCGCCTGAGGACAGACAAAGACAGCTTCCCCAAAGGAAGTGCAGTGACGCAGTACCGTCAGGGAGAGCGGACAGAAGCAGACAGCGATCTGATATACGAAACAGGTTACCTCACCGGAGAAGACGAATATCTGATTCCGGCGAAGAAGGCGGACAGTGAGTCTTATAAGGATCCGGAAAATATCGTAGAAGGATACGATGTGGTGCGGGGCTTAGAGCTGTCCGGTTATGACGGAGGCCTGGTGCTGTTTCCAACCGGAGTAATCCGCGGACAGGTATGGAGTGATGAAAACTATGACGGTGTCCAGAATGAGAAAGAACCGGGGATTGCCGGAAGAGAACTGACGCTGAGCCGGTATTATTATGATGGAAAAGAATGGAAAAAAGATTCGTCTTTCCAGGATTTAAAAGAAATAAGCCGGACAGATGGAAGCTATGAATTTAAAGAACTGGAAACAAATGTACAGATTGACAATCATGTATATCTTGCAGGGTACCAGCTGCGTGTAGACGGAGTGCCGGATGGCTATGGAATCACCCGTTACCGCCAGGGAGATAACCGGGAGAAAGACAGTGACCTGCGTGCGGATACACTTTCTCTGACAAGAGATGGAGAATACCTGGTGGCGGCCGGAGAAGGAACAAAAGGAGAGATCCCTGATCTTGCCCAGGCAGCAGTTAAGACAGCAGACGGAGACGAAGCAGTATATAACATGCTGAAATCCCGCACTTACAGCGGCCAGGACGCGGGCTTTGCACCGTACAAGAAAGGAAGCATCACCGGAGTGATCTGGGAAGATGCGGACTATGACGGAATCCGTGAGGAGAAAGAAGCCGGTTATAAAGGACTGGAAGTTGTGCTGGAGCGCTATTATTATGATGAAGCTGCCGGAAACTGGAAAAAGGATGACAGCTTTGGCGCCTTAACCAGTGAAAGTGATGAAAACGGCAGGTATGAATTTAAAGATCTGGAAGCCAGTATAAAGATATCTGGAAAGCAGTGTCTTGCAGGCTATCGTTTGTATGTGGAAGATCTGCCGTCAGACCGTGCCGTAACCAAGTACTGGAGAGGAGAGGACCGGGGAGCGGACAGCAACCTGATTGCTTCTACCGGCTCTCTTGTAAGAGACGGGGAATACATACCGGTGGCGTTAGTGAAAGACGAAGAGAAGCCGGCCAACAGTTCCGTGGTAGACCTCACAGATGTGGAGGGCCGCAGGGTAAGCTATGACATGCTGACAGCGGGAGTTGTAAGCGGTTATGACGGGGGACTTTCAGAGTACGATGGAGGAAGCATCACCGGAGTGGTCTGGGAGGATGCAGACTATGATGGAATCCGCCAGGAAAAAGAGAGCGGAATCAAGGATGTGTCTGTGACACTGGAGCGTTATCTCTTAAAAGAAGGCTCCTGGGAAAAGGATGAGACGTTTGCGGAGTATACCGTACAGACAGGAGCAGATGGAAGCTATCTGTTTGATGCACTGGATACATATTGTGTCATTGATGGAACAAAATATTTGTTTGGCTATAAAGTGCGGGTTGAATTAAGCACAATTCCATCCGGTTATTCAGTAACCCGTTATCAGATGGGGGATGATAGTTTGGCAGACAGTGACTTAATTTATGACAGCGGATATCTTACTGAAAAAGATGAGTATCTGATTACAGCAGTTAAAGCGGACAGTGAATCTGTAAAAGATCCTGGAAATGTTGTGGAAGGATACGATATCGTACACGGAACAGAGATTCCTGGCTGTGACGGCGGCATAACGGCTCATGAGACCGGATCTGTTTCAGGTATGATCTGGGATGATCAGAGTTATGATGGTATCAGAGATCCAAAAGAACCCGGTGTTTTTGGTCTGGAGGTTGTATTAGAGCGTTATTATTACCATGATTCTCAATGGAAGAAAGATGATTCTTTCCGTATGACAGCTAAGACTAATGAGGAAGGCTGGTATCACTTTGATGATCTTCCAACCTCTATGCGTATGGAATGGAATGATTCTGGCTGGGAAGAAGAAAAGGATGTATTGCTTTCTTATAAATTGAAATTTGTATAACTAAAATCTCAACTTTCCTTATTTTATGCGACTTGGCGGTATGCCTTGCCACTCTATATGTATCCTTTTCCCTTGTTTTTGCCCTTATGAGGTATCTACAAGGGAAAGTTTTTCTTATTCGATTTTATTCTCCAACCACCTTATCAAGTAGTCGGGCTGAGTTTCGCTTACCTTCTCGGTTAGCGTGTGCATAGACATTCATAGTGGTACTTACATCCGAGTGTCCAAGTAATTCCTGTACATCCTTTGGTGCTGCTCCATTTGAGAGCAGGTTTGTGGTATAAGTGTGTCGCAGGGTGTGGAAGTGGAAATTATCATCAAGCTCCGACAATCGTTTCCTTGCTGTCCTTAAAGCTGTCTCAACCGTTGCAGGGGCTTCGTATGCTCCGTCCGGTCTGATACATACAAGGTTAATCTCGTTGTAATCAAGCGGAATGTCCTCTGTGCCATCCAAATGATAAAGCTCATAGTAGATACGATTCTTTTCCTTAACTTCCCTGTAGTAGTTCCTCTGATAGAGTTCTCCGTAACTGAATACCTGCTTTCTCTGTTCCTTTTTCGCTTTCTTTAAGATGTCAGCGAGCGTATCACAGAAATCCACGATACGGACTTTCTTTCGCTTTGTCGGACCAATCTCGGTCTTGTGCCTTGCTCCGTTGTAACGGACACTTCTTCGTACTGTCAGATACTGTTCCTCAAAGTTAATGTCACTCCAAGACAGTCCGCATACCTCTCCAAGTCTAAGACCTGTGTAGTACGCTATCTGTACCGGCAGGACAGCAGGCTTGTTTCTTTCTTCCAGATACTCCATAAGCGTTTGATACTGCTCTGGTGTAATCGGGTTGATAACCTCTGCATCCTCATCATTATCAGAAAACAAATCCACATCTTCCTCGGCTTTCCTACGCATTACCACATACTGCATTGGATTGAATGTGATGTACTGCTTTGGAAAGACTGCAAATCGGAAGGACTGTTGCAGGACTGCGTGGAAAGAACGGATATAGTCGATGGTGTAACCCTTTGACTTAAAATTTCCTTCCTCACCGCCAAATGCAAGTAAATCCATAAACTTCTGCAAATGCTCCGAAGTGACTGTCTTTAGTTTTCTGTTTCCGATTGGGTGTTGTTTAATCCTGTTTACTGCCTGTAAATAGTTACCGACTGTACCGTTGCTAAGTGAACCCGTTTTCAAATCTTCCTCTGCCCATACATCTAGCATCTGTCCGAGTGTGAGGTTGTCCGCTTTGGCTAGAAATTTCTTTGCGTCATAATCCTCCATAGCCTTGCGTAACATTTTCTCTGTCTCTGATTTGCTCTCCGTACCTGCAAATTCTTTCTGAACCAAGTTACCACTTGCATCCTCCACATAAAAGCGGTAGTACCATTTCTTGCCTTTCTTCCTTACAGAACCTTTTGCCATAATCGTTTCTCCTTTCGATATCGGCAATCGGAACTGGTGAAATGCTTCTTGCGTGTAAGTATATCATAGCTCCGTCTGCCTATCTATACCGAATCGGGATCTTTTTCTGATAAAAGATTGGCTAGTCGATTTTTCGCTGTCTCAGGATTCTTAGAATACAGTCTTACAATATCGCCCATATCGTTCAATGCGTTGACGGTGTGGGTGATTTCTCTAAGGAACATAATCTCATTGTATTCCTTATTGGATTCAAACCCCATTGTCTGGGCGAGCATTTTGTTATCTGTATTTCCTTTGAAATTCTTACAAGCGAACTGGAACGAATCCACGAACAGCTCGTATTCCCGTAACATCAGTAGTAGCAGGTCTTTGGAAAAATCACTTTCGGACTGTTCCATATCATAAGGGAGCTTATTCAGAATGGAAGTCATCACATCACGAATCTGTAATTCTCTTTTATCCGTAATGTCTGTTTCGTATTCGTCCGTCTCACCTTTCAGCCATTCCACAGATACATGAAGTGCATCTGCCAGACCTTCTAAGGTCATTTTCTTGGTGTTATCAATCGTTCCTGCTTCGTATCTCTGAATGGTTGAGGCTGTCACGCCCATTTTTTCAGCGACATAAGGCTGGTTCAATCCTAACTCCTGTCTACGGCTTTTTGCTCTGCTACCGATTGTCTTTCGCAATTCTTTATCTTTTAACATACTTGCGAACCTCCTTTTTCGGTATGTCATTACTATACCACATAACACGATATATTGCAATACGCAATTCTATAAAAGATGATAGAATTTCGTAAGGCTTGACATAGCGTTATAAAAGATATATACTTTAATCAGAATTGCGTAACGCAAGTTTTAAAAAAGGCTAATCCTTTCTTCAAAAAGGAACATCCTCTGATATACAAGACTTGTAATCCTACGCAGGAATGAGGTGATCGAATGACAGAATTAAAGTTTGCTCTCTCCATTGAAGAAGCTGCCGACTATACAGGTATCGGAAGAAACACTCTTAGAAATCTTGTGGAATGGGAAAAGCTGCCTATCCTTAGAGTGGGAAGAAAAATCTTAATCCGCAGGGAACGATTAGACGAGTTTCTGATTCTCAATGAGGGGAAGGATTTACGAGACAGACACGCAGTAAAAGCGGTCAAGGGAACAATGAAAAATGAATAAGGGACAGTCCTAAGACCATCCCTCTGGTATGTATCTGACTAAAAGCCATGATATACCTACACGCAAATAGATTATATCACGGACAAGTCCTCAGATACAACCAGAACTTTTGGAAAATGAGGACAAGATGGATGTGAATGGGTGCAATCGTCCACCCAGTTATAGCTTGTTGGTAGGACAAGTCCACCCAAGATGCAAAAGGTGTTATGAATAGTCCACCCAAGCCAGAAAATGAAGTGGGTGCAACCATCCACCCAAGTGAAGCCGACTGGTAGGACAAGTCCACCCAACTTACAAAAAGTGCTGTGAGAAGTCATACCAAGTGTAGCTATGAAAAAAGCTGTCCGACCTATGACAAAAAGTGTACGCTACTATGATTTTGAGTGTCCAATCTATGGGGTACATTTTCAAAGAGTTAATAGTAAAAAGCTCTATTAAAATCAAAATGTAATAAAACAATGCACTATTAAAAATGAAATTTAATAGGAACTTTTACTACCACTTCCTTGCCAGACACAGTTTAAAAGTAAGCGAAGTAACACAATGCTATTGTCAGGGCAAAAATGCTAACGAATCGTGCTATTGTTTTTTCGATTTTAATAGCAGACTTCTACTGTTTCTACGGTTTTTGCTAAAAAGTCTGAATAATAGAACAATGCTATTGTTAAGGCAAAAGTGCTAACGGATTCGTCTATTGTTTCGCTGATTTTCATAGCAATCTTCTAGCATTTCTGTTAAGAAAAGGGAGTGCCGGATACGGCACATAAAAAGTGTGCCATTAAAGGCACAAAATTAGGTGCTGAGGGAACAGTTACAGCTAAAAGTGAACTTCATAAGCAAGCCCTCGGCGTTTGAGAGCGAAATACACCCATCGCACAAAACTTCGTTTTGTACTCTGTGTATTTCGCTCTGCGAGGCTTAGCCGCCACAAGGCGGATGTGTTCGCAAGACGAGTGCCTATGCACTCGCTCACAGGGAAAGTTTACTACTCACATCTCATCTATCTTATCTGTCCTCTTTTCCAAAATCAAAACTGGGAAAGGAGGAAATCGCTATGCCAAGAAATTCATTTGTGCAGATGTCAAAGCTCCATAATGTTCGTGGAAGAATCTATTATATCTCCAGTGACAAAAAACAGGAAAATCTCTATGCGGTATATGAAACCACAGACCGAAAATTTTGGACAGAACTTGCCAAGTGCAATCAGGCAGAATTTAAGAAAAGCGGTACAGAGGGAAAATGTATCGAAGCAAGAGAATTTATCATTGCCCTGCCGGAATCCTTTGTGGATTATCCGCCAGACGGACTATTAAAATATATGACGGATAAATTCAAAAGTCGGTATGGTGTTGATTGTATTGCAGCACTCCATCATAACAAACGAAAGACGAATTATCATATCCATCTTATCTTTGCAGAACGAAATTATCTTGACGAACCGATAGAAAAGATTGCCACCAGAAATATGTTCTATGATGAGAAAGGTAATCATGTTCGTACCAAGAAAGAAATCCTAGACGAGAATGGAACTATCCGTAAAAGGTGTAAGGTGATCAAGAAAGGTGAGGTCTACGAAAGACAGATGTTTACCATCAAGGACGCTCGCTTTAAGCAGGAACATTTCTTAGATGAGGTCAAGGTATTTTATACCGATGTCATCAACGGACTTGTCAAAGATGAGAAAGAAAAGCTGTCTGCATTCAAGCGTGGGGATGTCTATCTTGCCACTAAGAAAATCGGTAAGAACAATCCAAAGGCAGATAAGATTACACTCAATAATAAGGTCATACAGGACTGGAATCGTACTGTGGATCACGCTTTGGTATCGGGGATGGAGCGAAAGGAAATCTTAAAGGTAAAGCAGGAACAGATTTCAACTCCGATTAAGGAATCCATTCACAAGTATGGCAATCATCCGGAGCTTTTGTTTATGATTATCTTTCGGGCAATCGAGCTGTTAAAAGAACTCATAAAGTTGCTGATACAGAAACAGGAACAACAGAAAGCCAGAATCTCCGACCTTATGGAGCGAAGAAATGAAAAACAAGAGAAACAACCAGCTCCATCCGTTACACAGACAGACAATCAGACAATTCCTGCTGTGACCCAACCATTCAAAGCACCTGCTACTACTACCGCAGAAAAGACCGTTATTCCGCCAAGACCAAGAATGTCTGAGCTGGCACACGATTATGAGATGCGACTTGAAGAGATTATGGAGAAACTTAAACGACAAAACAGAGCCATTCATACGCAGGAAGTGAAAAAAGACCTTATTGACGAGGATTTGAAGAACTGTACAGGATTATTCCAAGGAAAGAAACGAAAGGAATTGCAGGCACAGTCTAACAAATACGCAGAAACGATTAAGATTATGAAGCAGGGATTATCCCATATCGTGCAGGATTACAAATATCCAACGGTAGATGCGTTCCTGCAAGTCTATAAACAAGGCAAGTCCGAGTATGAATCCTATGTCAAAGCAAACAAGGAATGGAACTCCAAGTATGGAGAAAACTCAATCCATCGAAAGCTGGCAGAAAAACAGGCAGAAGTTCAGAAACGGGAACAGGACAGAGATTTTAACTATCGTTCGCCATCAGACAGAGGAGCTAGATAATCTAATTAAATTCAAAAAAGATAAAGACCATCAAATTCTTTATCTTTTTTGAATATTTATGAAAAGTCATCCTGCTATTTAAAGTGTCTCATTAGATTTTTAATTGTTTCGACTATCATAAGAATGATTACGCAGAAAAAGGAATAAAACAATGTGGTATTCATCTTCGTGTTTCCAATTTTATAAAACAGCAGAAATCCAATGCTAACAATTATCACAGAAATAAGTTTATGTATCCATTTTTGTTTGGTGGTTAAACATATTTTATGGTTACTTATAGGTGCAAATAATATACACATAAGGACAAGTATCAAATATCCTAGTACAGTTGGCTTTAAATAGATTATAGCCCACTTATCAAGACAACCGAGAAAAAAGCTGCCTAAGATACATGTTAACTGCGTTGGAGCATGGGCACCTCCGGTATAATGTCGTAACAATGAAAAGGTAATTACCCAAATTAGGGTATAGCCGAGTGTATGTGATAAAACTCCCCATACGAACAATAACACTATGGTTATAAAAGTATTCAAAAAACATTCTAAGCCATATATGTATATTTCTAATTGATCCGCAGAAACATCCTCCCCGGATAGTTCTGCTAACTTATTAGCAATAGATGTAGCCCACTTCGTAATCATTCAAAATCCCCGCTTGTATCAAATCTTGTTGTATATTTGGCAAAAGCACTTATCACGTCTTTGGAATAAGAACGTGCGATTTGTGTAGTTAGATGATTTGACAATTCAATCGTTCCTGATGTAATACGATAGATATGTGCCATATTTACAATATAAGAACGATGGGTTCGGATAAATTCACTTGGCAAATGGACAATAATCTTATTTAGGGTAGACATTTGTTCATAGCATTTGCCGTCTACGGTCAATATATCCACATAATGTAATCTGCTCGAAAATGTCAATATATCTGCATAGGGAATACTTACAATTTCCTGCTTGTTTCGGTATATGTAGGTATTATTAGATAACTCCTTCGCGATTTCATCCAAACACAGAAAAAGAGTATTTTCCTTGACGGGTTTTAGCAAGTAGTTTAAAGCTCTGACTTCATATCCTCGGAATACATATTCTCTAAAAGCTGTTAAAAATACAATAATACCTTGATAACCAGATTCACGAAGGCGTTTAGCAACCTCAATTCCATTCATTTGCCCCATTTGTATGTCAAGGAAAAATGCTGAAGCCTGTATAGTTGTGCCTTCAGAATTTTTTGAAAAATATTCTTCGCCCGATTCGTATTCGTCAATTTCAATATCCCAATCATATTGCTGCCCGTATTTTCTTATTCCATTTTTCAGCCGTTCTGATTCGATCACAGAATCTTCAAGTATGGTTATTTTCATTTTCATAGTAGTTTGTTATTCTCCTTATCCGGTATCATAATATGTACGGAAAAAATTTTGTTATCAGATGTAATCTGCAATACGCCATCTGCCTTTTCTACAAGCTCTTTTACTCGTCTTATCCCAAGTCCATGTTCTTTTCCTTGTTTAACACTCAAAATGTCTCCATCAATGCTACCTTTTATCACACCATCATAATTATTTTCAATGTGAATCAGTATCATATTCTGGTAAGGTTTAATATAAAAATAAATGTATGGATGCTCGGTTGGATCAGAGATTATAAGTCTTTCTCCTGCTTCAATGGAATTATTCCATATATTTCCAAGTATGGATGAAAGCTCAACAGAATCAAGCGGAAAATTTTCAGGAGCCATAATAGAATATTCTGTCTTAATTCCGTGTTTTTCAGCATAATCAAGTTTTGCGGTAAGTATGCAGTCAATAGCAATATTTCCCGTTGCTATGGCACTTTGCGTAGTTGCAAGAGTGTTATGGTATTGCTCTGTATATGCTATAAGTTCATCCCATTTCTTGTCTTTTGCTAATACGTTGATTGCATCCACATAAATCTGCATATCATGTTTCATTTTTCGTAATCGTTCAGTTGTCTCAGATAAGCTATTGAACTCAGTCCTTTCCAGCTCATAAATCTTTTGTTCTTCCAGTAATCGTATGTTTTCTTCTTTTGAATAACCTAGCTGGTATATGTATAGCATCAATACTAAAAATAAAATAATAAAAAACAAGTCAACCAATGATAGCCTAGCTGAAAAGGATGAATCACCAAATTTATCAACAGATTCCAAAGTCAGCCTTAATATGTAGTGCCCGATTGCAAGTCCAGAAATTGCGATGAAAATATATGCAACTTTTTGGAACGGTGAAAGAGATATGTCTTTGTTTCCAATAGAATGAAATAACAAGACAAAAACAGCTATCATTGCCAAATATAACATGGTATATGGCTTCCGTAATGTTCCACCTAATAATAGCTCCAGAGACGCTCCTTTATAAAGAGTAACGGGAATAAAGAACGAAATCTGTTCTGCAACTAAGCAAATGATGGAATACGAAAAGCCCCAAAAGATACGGCGAATTATACTATCACGATAGAACAATACTGCATATCCAATGTCCAAAACACAAGATGACATCAAAGTGCTGTAGGATGATATTCCCATTTTATTCAGCGTGCATAACACAGCAAACTGAAATGATACGAAAAGAAACATCAAAACTGCTTGATGTTTATAATTTGCTCGAATACGCAATTTTTTATGGATAAATATTATAAACAATGCCAGTTCTAAGAAATTAACAATATATTCCCATATTGAGTCAATATATAGCATAGCTACCACTTCCTTTAATCATTCTCCGTCATATTTTATCATCAATAAAGTAGGTACACAACATAATATGCTACCGTTTGTGCATAGTGAGCTACCATTCATGCATAGAGGTATTGAAAAGTATAAAGATTTTGTTATATTCAAGGTATACTACTACATCTTAAGTATTCTGAGAATCTATAATATGGAGTGGAGATGATAAGATGTCGTACTTTAGGAATATTAACAGGATATATAATGTGTACTAGTATGTGTTGCGTTTCAATTTTCATAAAGATAACCTTTAAGAATAATTGAAGATAACCGTTGTTACATGATTGAAAAGGAGTGAAGGAGTATGCATTTTAAAAAATCTGTTTTAAAAAATCATTTATTGTATAGCATTATAACTTTAATGGCTATAGCAATGCTATTTCCTATTACGGCATTTGCACAAGCTTATGTACAAACATGGGATCTTGTTGATTCTGGCAAACATCTAGACTATGACGGAAACAGCACTTACATGAGTTATATTAACACTGGGGCTGCCACATGGAATGCATATAAATCTGGAGTAATCAGAAAAGACAGTGCTTTTGTTGTAGAAGATGTATACGTAAGCGATGTCAATGCTTCGAATGGATGGGCAGGCATGACATATTCTAGTGGTAAAATTGAACTCAATACCTATTATATGAGCGGTTATAGTAATAGTAAAAAACAGAATGTAGCGACACATGAATTGGGACATGCATTAGGGTTGGATCACAGTACTTCAACAGATGTTATGGATGCAGCAATTACGGGACATACTAGTACGCAGGCATTATCTCAAAATGATAAAGATTCATATGATGCCGCATATAATAATTATTAGGGGAGGGAGAACGCTATGAAAAAATCAAGTATCTATGGTATTTTGTCTATTGTTCTTATCGTAGGAATGTTTTTTACAGGATGTGCATCCAAAAATAATGCAAGTCAACTGAATACAAATGTATCTAACTTGCCAATCCACCAGATGCACGCATCTTTTGTATATGATACTGATAACATTCGCGAAGCTGTTGGTATCTGTGATTACGTATTTGTAGCAAAGGTTGTCAGTTGCGATGGAACCGAGTATCGAAATGTTATAACGACTGAAGATGAAAAAGGAAATCCTAAGGAGGTCGGTTCGCCTTACACTAATTATACTATTCAGGTTCTCGAAAATATAAAAGGTGAACTTATTACAGATAAACCTATTCCTATTGTTAAACAAGGCGGAATTTCAGAAAAACAAGATGCTATTTATCTGTTTGAGAATGATTCACTGCCTTCCGAAAATTCCATTTATATCTTTTTGGCATATGCACAAGAGGATGGTTCGTTACTAATTTCTGGTCCAAATTCAAATGTAATGTGTAACGATTCGAATATGTATTCTATTAATTCTGTCTCAGAGGAAAAATCAGTTACAGAATACGATGAGTTTATTACATATAAAGATGCTAATGATAATGAGATTATTCCAGTTGATCGAGAGCGTTATAAATCTATATATGAGACTGACAATAATTAATCATTATTTCTGAAATATATAGATTAAAGATGGCAGGTAGGTGCTTAACCTATCTGCCATCTTTTCGGTTTTATACCTATATGTAGAACAGTTCGTGCATGTTGGGCTACCATTCGTGCATAGAGGGATTGAAAAAAATTAAATACTCTGTTATATTAAGCACATACCATGGTAAACAAATAAAGTTGTCTGTAATTGTCAGACAATTAAGGAGGGGGGGGGGTGAAAACGATGGACAATAAGCAAGTAAACAAGGCACCCCAGAAAAGTGCCCGTCTCGTACTTCAGGCAGTGACTGCTATTGCTCGAAGTAATGCAAATTCATTGTGCCGTGGTTTGTTGTATGAACCAAAAGTACCAACGCAGTTAAAAAAATAAGATTGGGAGGAATTGACTATGATGTTAAAAAGTTTAAAACAGAAGATTGCAAAAGTAGGTATTGGTTTGTTTTGTGCAGGATGTGTATTTCTTTCTTCAGCAGCATATTCTCAGGCGGCATCTTACACCGCTTATGCACTTAAACTGAATAAGACTAATAACTTTACCTCTATGCATGCAAAAACAACATCCGATGATTACATCACAAATGAGGTAACAGCAATTACCAATACCTCTTACGCAAATTTCTGGGCTGTCAATAACAGCAAGAGTAAAATATCTAATAAGTATAAGCAGGGTGTTGGAACAGGATCTTGTAATTTAATCTTTACCAAGAGCGGTTATAATTCTACTAACACACAGGTCGGTATGGGAATGGAAAATTATCAATCTCAATTATCAACTGCATTTGTAAGTGGAAATGTAGATTTTAGATAACAGAAGGGATGGGCATAAACCTCTTCGTGGGTTTATGCCCTTTTGGTAAAGATTATGAAAAAAATGGTTCTTATAGAAATCAAACATTGTATTGATCGTGCAGAATATAAAGTTGTTTTTATTGCTCTAATGATTTTAAATATTGCTTCGTATATTTTATGTGTAAAAAATGATATAGGAAAAAGTTATCAATTTATTCGTTCAGCAAATGAAAATTTCGTATTACAGGGCACTGAAGCGGCATATATTCCATATATAATGTATCTGTTATTGCCTGTTTATGCAACAATTATTGCATCACTTTCCTTAATAAGAGAAGAAAAAAGCAATAGTTCAATCCTACTTATTCAAAGAATCGGGAAAAAGAAATATTTAGCAGGAAAATTATTTGGCATTCTGATTGTAACCTTTTTGACAATAACAATACCAATGCTCATAAATTTATTATTATGCCACTTGACATATCCAATACATGGATATGACAGTGCTTGGGGAGAACCTGATTACGCTATAGGTTTGGTATCATATAACGCTGACAATTTTCTTGATATGGTGAGATTGCAACATCCAACTTTATATAATCTAATATACATTTTTAATTACGGAATTTTTGGCTCGGGATTAGCTATCTTAGCTTATGCTCTTTCATATTATAACAAAATGAAAGTTCTATATTTCGCAAAGATACCTGGTGCTTTGTTTATATTCTATATTGTTTTTAATTTGATTGTTTCTGTCTTTGGGCTAAATGAATTCTCTATACAAGGTTATATTATGCCTAATGTTCATGGAAATATAATAGGAGAAATTGTTCTGATATTGCTTATTTTTGGATTAAGTATTGGCATTATACAGAGAAAAATAAAAAATTATGAAGTTATATAAGAAAAAAATTTTGAATGTTAATGTTGGAAAATGCTTACTAGTATCACTTATAACATTTGTAATTAGATATTTTTATGCTAATGTGTACTTGGGGTTTCATAATAGTCTGGTTACAATAACAGAAGGAGTACGTTCACAAATATATTTTGGGGGAATACTAATAGATCATTCGTTTGACCTTATATCTTTATCATTTTTTGCGATTTTGTTTATCCTTGAGATTTGTTATCTTACAATGGACTTATTTAATGATGCAAATGATAACATGGTAATTCTACTTCCTCGTTATGGGAAAAAACACATAATTTATAAGGATATATTAATAAAAATGATATTACGTGACTGTATTGTAGTTGTTTCCGATTATTTGTTTTTTCTTTTTGTAGAGCATACCTCTAATGGCTTAGAAGATTTCAAAGTTATTTTTATGCTATTGATAGAGATTTTTCATTTGCAAATGATTAGTTATTTGTTTTCATTTTGGAAAGATTCAATTATAGGATACATCGTTGCATTTATTGTATTTTTTATTCCAGTAATGGTGTGTGGATTTTATTTTTCAATGGGAAATGTTATATGGAAAATTTGGCATTATTCCTTGCTACATATTCCTTTATTTAATTGGCATAACAAGCTTATTATATATTATGTCGAAGAAAATTACGAATGGACTACAAGCAATATAGATTTATTGAATTTTAAGTCAAGCTGTCTCATTTCAGTTATATCATCCGCTGTTTTGGTGTGGATAGGTAAATTTCTTTGCGAAAAAAAACAAATATTGTGAGGTGAATGATATCCATGAATTTATATGTAAAATCTATTTCAAAGTCAATTAAAGGTGAAAAAGTGCTTGATGATATCAGTTATACATTTGAATCTGGTAAAATATATGGAATATATGGTAAAAATGGTTCAGGTAAAACAATGCTACTCAGAGCCATTGCAGGTTTTATAAATACAGACAAAGGATACATAAAATATAATCACAAGGCATTACATAAAGATATGGATGTTTTACCAGATTTAGGAGCTGTTATTGAAAATATTTCTTTTTGGAGTATGTATTCAGGATTTGAAAATTTGAAAATGCTTTCCAATATAAAAGGAATTGTATCAGATGAAGAAATATATGAAATAATGATATACTTTGGTCTTGATCCCAAATCAAAGAAAAAAGTAAATAAATATTCATTAGGAATGCGTCAAAAACTAGCTCTTTGTCAAGCACTGATGGAACATCCAAAAATTTTGCTTTTGGATGAGCCAACTAACGCATTGGATCAGCATAGCATTGATTTATTTCGTGAACGTATATTGGAAGAAAAAAAGAATGATACCATTACTATACTGACAAGCCATAATAAAGAAGATATTGAAATATTAGCGGATGAGAAGATATGCATGGAATTTGGTAAAATTAAGGAGTTGATGTAATGAAGAAATTTGTATTAACTATCTGTGTTGTAATCATTTGTATGGTGACAGCCTTATTCTATGGAAAGACTGGGATAAAAACAACTACAGGGGTTCATGATCCTGATATTGCTTTATCAGAAAATACAGCTATGGAAATTTTCTATACAGGAGGGCAGAAAACTTCTTACTTTAACAATGAAAGTAATTACTCATTGGATGATATGGAAAAAGATTCTTCTTTAATAGCTCGTATAACTGTAACAAATTCTCGTGAAATGAGTTTACGATCAACAAAAACAATGGTAAAAATAGAGGAAATCTATAAGGATAATTCTGCTAATCTTTCAGTAGGTGACTGTATTTACATTATAGAACCTGTATCATTTGTTAGAGGTGAAGAATTTTACACTAACGGATGGCAATATCTGAAGACCGAAGATACTTATTTAATATTTTTAAAAAATCTAGGATGTATTGATGGGTATAAATACACCAAAGAGGAAGAAAATTCATTTATGCCTGTATCGGAAATATATTCAAAGAGAAATCTAACTCATGATGAAAGTTGTGTGGTTTTTGATTCGGCGGAAACTCTCTATTCAAGTATATCTATGTTTGCATTTTTGACCTCAGAAAAAACTATAGTAGATAATTATGAGAAAATATGGAAAAACATTACAAATTCAGGTAAGTATGAATGATTTAATTATTTATGAATGAATCTCTCCTATTCTATTTCCTGTGAGAAGCGTATCAATGTTAGAAATTCATGGAGATACTGAATTAAGCAATATGGAATCATTCAATCTTAAAGAAACTAAAAATGGAGATAATAGAAATTGAATAAAAAGAAATTGGCAAAGAGTGTTGTAGGCATTGCTTTAATTGTAAGTGTAGCTATACTTATCGTTGTATGTGTTGGAAAAATAAAGCACATTCAGAATAAAAAAAATATTATTGGTACATGGAAGAATGCAAATGCAGAGGAAGTGTTTACCTTTCAAGAAAATGGAGGACTTGTTGTAAACAAAGATATGCCCGAATTGGGTATTACCTGTGGCAATGCATTATATAGCATATCTTCCTCAAATATGATTTTTGTGGAACAGAGAGATAATAGCGTGAATTTTGAGATAGAAGTAGATCAAAACGAATTAACAATCTTCTTTATGGGTCATAAATATTGGGAATTAACAAAATAGCAATTGCATATAAAGCGATACTCATGATATCCATAACCATAAAATATAGAGCCGATGAATCACTCGTTATTTCGATTGTGAGTTATCGGCTCTATTTCATTATTTATGGAAGGGCTAAAGAAATATCGTATTTTATAGAAATACTTTTGACAGATTTCTTCTCATTTTTATGTTCTTTTATCAAGTGCTATACCATTCCATATTCATCGCATTCACCCAATCTTGCATTTCTGAATCAAGATACAAACGGGCATATTCTAGTGGATTGTCAATCGCCAGTGCATCCAACATTCGTTGAGAGTTAGGAGTAGTAATCAATCCATCTTCTGCCTTGCCACAGTCAATCCGAAGTATGTAGCCATTGTAATAATTGATGTCTATGATGTTGTGATATTTATTATATTCTGCATGAACGATATTCATATTGCAAAGTCCTTTCTCTTATCTGTTTCAGTTGTAGAAGCATCTTGACCAGTTCCAGCCGATTATGTGATTTATATAATGTTATTAGCTGTTACCGGATTTTGCTTCCCTTGTTTTTGCCCTTATGAGGTGTCGTAACACAAGGGAAAAGGATATAACATAAGGGAAAGTCTAAGGGAAAGCTCACTTGCCAAAACTGTAGTAAAATCAAGGCATTGCGGATTTTATCGTAACACTTTATAATACCAGTTAGGTGTTAAAGAATTGTAGGTATCAAAATTTTGATTAGAAAGTATACCGGATAAATGGGCTGTAGGAAAATACCGTCAGGGCAGCCAGCGTGATCTGGACAGTGATTTAAGATCGGACAATCTGGAGCTTTTAGAGGAAGATGAATACATTGTTCTTGCAAAAGAAAGTACTCAGAATCATGATAATGCCGGTGAGAATACAATAAGAACTGTCGGCGGCAGCCGGTATAGTATTTTATATGCAGAAGATATTACCGGTTATGATGCAGGGCTGTCACTTTTTGAAAACGGAGAAATTCAAGGTACTGTATGGCTGGATGAGAACAGAGATGGAGTGCTGGATGAAAGTGAAATGAAGATTCCTGGCATACAGATTTCCGTTCATCAGTATGTAAGGATAGATGGACAGTGGATTTTTGTTCCGGAATATTCACAATCGGTTTACAGTGATGAGAATGGAAAATATGCTGTAGATAATTTACCTCTTTATTTGAAATACACAAATGAGGATGGCAGTGTTTTACGTTGTATGACAGGATATCAGTTAAAAGTGGAAAATATTCCTGAAAATGTAGAAGTCACCTCATATATGGCCAACCACGGTATAAAGGACAGTAAATTATTACAGGAAAATTTTCAGCTGCTGAACACATCCTCTGAGCTGGACCAGTGTCTGGTGCTTTCTAGAACAGCCGATGCTACTACAAATAAAGCATATGTATCAGAAGGCTTTGATTTTGTAAAACCAATTTTGGAGGATCAGATGAATGCGGGATTTTTAGATGTGCTTCGCAGGATTCTGGCGCCGAAAACAGGAGATGAATCAAGGTGGAGCTTCCTGCTCTTAATGTCTGGTGTGTCATGTTTATTTATCTTTGTTGTTTTGTATTCTAGAAAAAGACAGAAATGTTAGTAAATAACACGGAGAAAATTTTCTCCGTGTTATTTTTATGATATACTATTACAAGCAATGAGATGTAAGGAGCAGATAAATGTTTATGAAAAAGAAAAAAATGATCCTGGCAGTTGTGGCACTTGCAGTGTTAGGTCTTTTATTTTTCAGTTTGAAGTATTTTTCGTCAACAAAACATCCATATCTGGAATATCAGGGGACAGAAAGTAAGATAGATAAAGATCAGGAGCGGATGCAGCAATTTATTATTGGAAGCTCCGATATTCCACAGTCAGGCCAGGTATTGTGGGAAAGTGGAAAAACAGCTGAAATGATATCCCGTTTTATCTATGAATCATTGGTTTCTATTTCGGAAACAAAAGATATAGAATTTATATTGGCAGAAGAGATTTCTTTCCATGAAGAAGGGACCGTGGCGGATGTGGTAATACGTGAAACTGTTTTTTCTGATGGAACAGCCCTTACTGCAGAGAAAGTGAAAGAGGCCTATCTTATATTAAATCAGCCAGGGTCTTCTTATGCCGGAATGGATCTGATGAAGTCAGTTGTGGGAATGGAGGAATATCAGCAGGGAACAGCGGAAGATATTTCAGGTATAGAAGTTCTTTCCGAAAAACAGCTGAGATTTCAGTTTCAGGATGTTCTTCTGAATAATATGCAGGTTTTTTCCATGCCAGTGATACATAAGATTGAAAATAAAGAAACATACTCCGGTACGGGGCCCTATCAGATTGAAAGTGTAAAAGGAATGCAGGAAATTATACTGTCAGAAAACACTTATGCCAAAAAGAATCCGTATGAATATAGTACGATACGATTTGTAAATATGCCGTTAGAGGTTTTAAATAGTCAGATGAAAGAGTTTTCGCCGGATGCAGTGATTATCAGTGCACAGACGAGTCTAGATCTGTTTAAGCAGCAGGAGTGTTATGATATTTATGGTTTTCCTTCCGGGAACTATTCTTATATAGGGTTTTCTCCGGACTGTAAGAAGTCAGTGCAGGAGGCTGTCTGTGCAGTAACTGATCCTGCAGGGATATACCGCAATATTCGTTCTGTAAACAGTCCATCTGTAGAATATATGACGGCAGAAGGAATTACTGCAGCTGCAAAAGGCGGAGAATCTTTTCGAAAGCTGGCAAAGGGGCTGAATGCAGAAAAATTGTCAAAAACTTTAAGAGAACAGTTAAATGGAGCCACGTTAAAATTTTTATGTCCCGACAATACCATTGCAAGGATGTACTATAAAGAGTTTGCAGATCAGTTCGGACAATATGATATTAAGGTAGAAGGAATATTTGTGGATGCAGCAAAAATGCAGGAATACTTATATAAAGAAAATACGTATGATTTTTATTTTTCTTATGAGATGAGTGAGACTCCAAAACAGATTATAGAGAAAAATTATGATAAGGATGAATTAAAGAGCCTTCTAAAAACGGTACTGGAACGTGACTGTAAAAAAATGTATGACACATTGGAAGAAACTAATTTTAAGGAGAAGTTAATTGTACCTGTAGATGTACAGAAGCAATATCTTGCGGTTTTGTCAGATTGTCATAATAAGGAAATGCTTAGTCAGTTGTTGGAATGGTAATAAAAAACTAGAAAACCACTCAGATATCCGGAGAAAATTCTCTGTGATATCTGGGTGGTTTTTTGTGTGCAGAAATTTAGACTGTGCGCCGGAATTGTTTTTGGCTGTCTATAACTTCTTTAGATACTGTTTATCAATTCTGTTGATAATCCAGTAAAGAATCATAGCGATAATACATAGAATTACAATACTCATAAGAACCCAGTCAAGCTTGAATACCTGGCTGCCGTATATAATCAGATATCCAAGTCCCTGCCGGGAAGCGATAAATTCGCCAATAATAACGCCTACCAGACAAAGGCCGATATCTACTTTCATAATGGATAAAAGAGCAGGGATATTGGCCGGGAGCAGCACTTTAAATAAAATATCCCTGCGGGTTCCCCCAAGGGTTTTAATCAGCATGATTTTGTTGGGATTCACCTCCATAAAGTTTGTATAAAGACTTAAAATTGAACCAAAAATGGCGACAGACATACCTGTGACAATAATGGTTTTGTAATTTCCGCCCAGCCATACAATTAAAAGCGGCGCAAGGGCTGACTTTGGCAGGCTGTTTAAAATAACCATGTACGGTTCTACAATTTTTGAGACGGATTCATTCATCCATAAAAGGATGGTAATGATGAGTGTAAATGCCACCACAAGCCCAAAACTTACCAGTGTTTCAAGCAGGGTGATTCCAAGATGGCCAAACAGAGTTTTGTCAGCGATCATGGAAATAAAACATTTGACCATACGGCTGGGGCTGCTGAAGATAAAGTCATCAATCCAGCCAAGATCTGCAGCAAGCTCCCATAAAGCAAAAAAAGATACGAAAATCAAAATCCGCATCCAGGTGATTACGCGTTTATGCCTCAGTTGTTGTTTCAGGTATTGTTCCTGATTGGAGAGACTCTGGCTCATGATTCAGCTCCTTCCAAATAAGATTAAAATAGTGTTTGAAATCATCTGCATTACGCCGCTGCATAGGTGTTAAACCTTCGGGAAGCTTCACAGAGACAATTTTTTGAATGCTTCCGGGGCGTTTGCTTAAGATAATAATACGGTCTGCGAGACTGACCGCTTCCGCTAGATCGTGGGTGACAAGAATCGCAGTTTTTTGTTCTGACCGGATAATGGTTCCGATATCATTAGCTGCTGTCAGACGGGTCTGATAATCCAGCGCCGAAAATGGTTCATCCAAAAACAAAAGATCCGGTTTTAGCACAAGGGTGCGGACTAAGGCGGCTCTCTGGCGCATACCTCCGGACAGCTGAGATGGCCTTGCATCGGCAAAGGCCAAAAGGCCGTAAGTTTCAAGAAGTTCTTTTGCATAAGATTTATTTGCTTCTGTCAGCTGGTGTCTGACTTCAAGACCCAGCAGTACATTTTTATAAATACTTCGCCATTCCAGCAGCTGATCATCCTGCAGCATATAACCCATATGACAGCGAAGCTCTGGGGTCAGAGGCTGACCGAATAAATAGATGCTTCCGGATTCGGGCTGTAACATACCCGCCAGCAGATTCAGCAGTGTTGACTTGCCGCATCCGCTGGGGCCCACGATGGCTATAAATTCACCCGGCTGAACCGAGAATGAAATGTCTGATAAAGCAGGAACTTCACCCTGCATAGAATGATAAGCGAAGTTTACATGATTTACTTCAAAAATAGATTCCATACCATGCCTCCTTTTTTGTTCTATACTCTAATGTATGAAAAGAAAGGGAATGTGCTATTGTAAAAATGAGCTGAATCATATAAAATAATTTCCATGGATCAGAAAAGAAATTATCAAAAAGAACTGGAAAAAAAATTAAAAACCCTGACAGAGCAGGCTTGTGTTCCGTCACTGCTGCTGCACAGCTGCTGTGCACCCTGCAGCAGTTATGTTCTGGAGTACCTGTCACAGTATTTTAAGATTACAGTATTTTACTATAATCCCAACATTACTCAGGCAGAGGAATATCAGAAAAGAGTCAGGGAGCAAAAGCATCTGATTTCCCGTATGCCTTTTAAGTATCCGGTAGATTTTCTGGAGGGAAATTATGAACCAGAGCGTTTTTTTGCGGCAGTCAAAGGAATGGAACAGGTGTTAGAAGGCGGAGAGCGCTGTTTTGCCTGCTACAGGCTGCGTCTTGAGGAGGCTGCTATAGTCTGCAGGGAAAAAGGATTTGATTTTTTCACAACAACGCTGACTATCAGTCCTTTAAAAAATGCCGGGAAGCTGAATGAAATCGGAGAGGCTTTAGCAGCGGAATACCAGGTTTCTTTTCTGAACTCAGATTTTAAGAAGAAAAACGGATATAAGCGTTCGGTGGAATTGTCCGGGGAATATGATCTGTACCGCCAGGACTACTGCGGATGTATTTTTTCCCGTCAGGAACGAATGCGGCAGGATAAGAAAGGATGAAAAACAATGGCTCAGTTATGGGGAGGAAGATTTACAAAAGAAACAGATCAGCTGGTTTATAACTTTAACGCGTCTATTTCTTTTGATCAGAAATTTTATAAACAGGATATTGAAGGCAGTATTGCCCATGTGCTTATGCTTGGAAAGCAGGGGATTCTCACAGAAGCAGAAATGCAGGAGATTGTAAAAACACTGAAAGAAATTTCAGAAGAAGTGGAAAGCGGCAAGCTGGAAATTTCAGATAAATATGAAGATATCCACAGCTTTGTGGAGGCAGAGCTGATTGACCGTCTGGGAGATACCGGAAAGAAACTTCACACCGGACGGAGCCGGAATGATCAGGTGGCTCTTGATATGCGCCTTTATACAAGACAGGAAGTACTTGTAATGGATGAGCTGGTAAAAGATCTGTTAAAAGCGATCCTTAAAATCATGGAAGAAAATACAGATACCATTATGCCAGGCTTTACCCATCTGCAGAAGGCTCAGCCAATTACGCTGGCTCACCATATGGGGGCTTATTTTGAAATGTTTAAGCGGGACAGGTCAAGGTTACATGATATTTATGAAAGAATGAATTACTGCCCCTTAGGCTCCGGCGCGCTGGCAGGAACCACGTATCCTTTAGACAGGGATTATACAGCGCAGCTGATGGGATTTTACGGCCCCACATTAAACAGTATGGACGGGGTATCTGACCGGGATTATCTCATTGAATTTTTATCGGCTATGAGTACGATTATGATGCATTTAAGTCGTTTTTCAGAGGAAATCATTATCTGGAACTCCAATGAATACCAGTTTGTGGAGCTGGATGACGCATACAGTACCGGAAGTAGTATTATGCCTCAAAAGAAAAACCCGGATATTGCGGAGCTGGTAAGAGGAAAAACCGGCCGTGTATATGGTGCCCTGATGTCTCTTCTGACTACTATGAAAGGAATCCCTCTGGCTTATAATAAAGACATGCAGGAAGACAAAGAGTTATCCTTTGACGCTATTGACACAGTGAAAGGATGTCTTGCGCTGTTTACAGGTATGATTGCAACCATGAAATTTAATAAAGAAGTTATGAGTAAAAGCGCCCGCCACGGATTTACCAATGCCACAGATGCGGCGGATTATCTGGTAAACCATGGGGTGCCCTTTCGGGATGCACATGGTATTGTGGGGCAGATTGTACTTTACTGCATTGATAAAAACATTGCCATTGATGACATGTCATTAGAGGAGTTAAAAGCCATCAGCCCGGTGTTTGAAGAAGACATTTTTGACGCTATTTCCATGGAAACCTGTGTCAATAAACGTCTGACTATCGGGGCGCCGGGAGAGGATGCCATGAAAAAAGTCATTGAAATTTGCAAAGAATATTTAAAATAAGGCTTGCATTTTCTTTCCATTTGTTTTAGTATTCTTAACAGAAAGACAAATGTACGTGGTAAACGGACATAAAATAAAAAGTGTGTTTCATAATAAAAGTGGAGAGAAAAGGAGATATTAATATGAGTGATAAATTAAGAGTTGGTATTCTTGGCGGAACCGGTATGGTAGGCCAGAGATTTATTTCGCTGCTGGAAAATCATCCCTGGTTTGAGGTGACAACCATTGCAGCAAGTGAGCGTTCCGCAGGAAAACGGTATGAGGATGCCATTGGTTCCCGGTGGAAAATGTTAAGACCAATGCCGGAAGCTGTAAAAGACATTGTTGTAATGAATGTCAATGAAGTGGAAAAAGTTGCAGAAAGCGTTGATTTTGTATTCAGCGCTGTAGATATGACAAAAGAAGAGATCAGAGCAATCGAAGATGCTTATGCAAAGGCTGAGACTCCTGTTGTGTCCAACAACAGCGCCCACAGATGGACGCCGGATGTACCGATGGTAGTACCTGAAATCAATCCCCAGCATATGGAAGTAATCGAGTTTCAGAAAAAACGTCTCGGTACGGAGCGGGGATTTGTAGCGGTAAAACCAAACTGTTCCATTCAAAGTTACGCACCGGTTCTGACAGCATGGAAGGAATTTGAGCCATATGAAGTGGTAGCAACTACATATCAGGCAATTTCAGGGGCCGGAAAGACATTTAAGGACTGGCCGGAAATGCTTGGAAATATTATTCCGTATATCGGAGGAGAAGAAGAAAAAAGCGAGAAAGAACCACTTCGTCTCTGGGGAGAGATCAAAGACGGTGTCATTGTTCCCGCCCAGTCACCGGTTATCACCTGCCAGTGCATCCGTGTTCCGGTATTAAACGGGCATACAGCAGCAGTATTTGTAAAATTCAGAAAGAAACCTACAAAAGAAGAACTGATTGAAAAACTTGTAACGTTCCGGGGAGCACCTCAGAAACTGAACCTTCCAAGTGCGCCGAAACAGTTTATTCAGTATATGGAGGAGGATAACCGTCCTCAGGTTCAGCTGGATGTGGATTATGAAAACGGAATGGGCGTCAGCATTGGCCGTCTCCGCAAAGACACGGTTTATGACTGGAAATTTGTGGGACTGTCCCACAATACGGTCCGGGGAGCTGCAGGAGGAGCAATTCTGTGCGCTGAACTTTTAAAATCCAGAGGGTATATTGCAAAAAAGTAAAGCCTGAGTAAAAATGATGCAGCGGTTGTTTTGCATGAAAAAGTTTGCTAAAATAAAGAGTAGTATGGATTCAAAAGATCTGTACTGCTCTTTTTCATGCTGTAGAAAATTTCTTATTTGGCAGGAAAAAGAGTGTAGAATAATAAATTAAGCTGCAATAGAAAGAAGTATTATGGCAAAATCTTTATACATAGCGGAAAAGCCAAGTGTGGCAAGGGAATTCGCAAAAGCTTTAAAGGAAGAAATGAAAACAAAAGACGGCTATATGGAATCAGAACATGCCGTTGTGACCTGGTGCGTGGGACATCTGGTGACCATGAGTTATCCGGAAGTATATGATGAAAAACTTAAGCGGTGGAGCCTTTCCACCCTTCCGTTTTTACCGGAACAGTTTAAATATGAAATTATTCCGGGAGTCAGCAAACAGTTTCAAATTGTATCCAATCTTTTAAATCGTGGGGATGTTTCTACTATTTATGTATGTACAGACTCCGGGCGGGAAGGAGAATATATTTACCGTCTGGTGGAGCAGATGGCAGGGGTAAAGGGAAAGGCGCGCCGGCGGGTCTGGATTGATTCTCAGACAGAAGAGGAAATATTAAGGGGAATCCATGAGGCAAAGGACTTATCAGATTATGACAATCTGTCAGAGTCTGCATATCTGCGGGCCAAAGAAGATTATCTGATGGGAATTAATTTTTCCAGACTTCTGACCTTAAAATATGGAAATACCATTGCCGCATTTTTGAATAAAAAATATGCTGTGGTATCTGTAGGACGGGTGATGACCTGTGTATTGGGGATGGTTGTCCGGCGTGAGCGTGAAATCCGGGACTTTGTAAAAACCCCTTTTTACCGGGTATTAAATTCTATGGAGTTAGACGGGGTGGAGATAGAAGGAGAATGGAAGGCAGTAGAAGGCTCCAGGTACTTTCAGTCTCCAAAGCTTTATAAGGAAAATGGTTTTAAAGAGAAAAAAGATGCCGCAGAACTGATCAGGATGTTGTCAGAGCCCGATCCCATGGAGTGTACGGTAGCCGGTGTGGAGAAGAAAAAAGAGAAAAAAAATCCGCCCCTGCTGTATAATCTGGCAGAGCTCCAGAATAATTGTTCTAAAATTTTTAAAATCAGTCCGGATGAGACACTCAGGGTGGTGCAGGAGCTGTATGAAAAAAAGCTTGTGACTTATCCAAGAACAGATGCCAGAGTGCTCTCGTCGGCTGTGGCAAAAGAAATATATAAGAATATCAGCGGTCTGAAAAACATAAATTCAGTAAAAGCATTTGCCGAAGAGATTTTAGAGCAGGGAAGCTATAAAAATATTGCAAAAACCCGGTATGTAAACGATAAAATGATTACCGACCATTATGCGATCATACCTACCGGACAGGGGCTTGGTGCAATGCGTTCTTTAAACCCTCTGGCCTTAAAAGTATATGAAACAATTGTCCGGCGGTTTCTGGCAGTGTTTTATCCTCCGGCCGTGTATCAGAAAGTTTCTTTCAGCACAAAGATGCAGACAGAATCCTTTTTTGCATCTTTTAAGGTACTGCTGGATCCGGGCTATTTGAAGGTTATGGATTATTCCTTTAAGAAAAAAAGGCCTGACAAAGAATCGGAGGAAGAGACAAAGAAAAAAGGTGAGGATCCGGGGAAAACTGAGGATACGGATGAAACTGTCTGTGACGCAGATCTTCTGGAAAAAGTAATGGCTCTGAAAAAAGGCGTTGTCCTGCCTGTGAAGGAGCTGACCATCAAAGAGGGGGAGACATCCCCTCCGAAACGATACAATTCAGGTTCTATGATTCTGGCTATGGAAAATGCCGGACAGCTTATTGAAGATGAGGAACTGAGAGCCCAGATCAAAGGCTGCGGGATCGGCACCAGCGCCACCAGAGCTGAAATTTTAAAAAAACTTGTGAATAATAAATATTTAGATCTGAATAAAAAAACGCAGATTATTACCCCTACTCTTCAGGGAGAAATGATTTTTGATGTGGTAAACGCTTCCATTCGTTCCCTTTTAAATCCGGAGCTGACAGCCAGCTGGGAAAAGGGCTTAAACTATGTGGCCCAGGGAAGTATTACACCCAAGGAGTATATGGATAAACTTGAGAACTTTATCCGTTCCAGAACAAGCGGGGTGCTGGGGCTTCGGAATCAGAGTCTTTTAAATACTGCTTTTAAAAATGCATCGGTACATTATAAAAAATCCTCCGGGACAACAAAAGGACAAAAAAAGGCCGGAGAGAAAACCGATAAAAAAACAAAAGAGAACACCGGAAAGGATTCGGAAGCGGAAAGTAAAAAGAAAAAAGCAGAAAAAGAAGTAAAAGAAGAGGTAACATAAAATATGAAACAGTGCAGAATTGAAAATATGTATTGCTTAAAAGAGACCATTGCCGCAGAATATTTAAAGACGGCAGAGTATCCCTGGGAACTTCTTGCCGGTTTATCGGATTATATCAGAAAACTTGGACGTACGCTGGACCCGGAAGTTTATGAGCAGATAGAAGAGGATGTATGGGTGGCGAAATCTGCCAAAGCAGCCAAAACTGCTTATCTTGGCGCTCCGCTGATTATTGATGAGGAGGCACAGGTGCGCCACTGCGCATTTATCCGCGGTTCTGCCATTATAGGAAAAGGGGCGGTTGTGGGGAATTCCACAGAGCTTAAAAATGTGATTTTATTTAATAAAGTACAGGTTCCTCATTACAATTATGTGGGAGATTCCATTCTTGGGTATAAAGCTCATATGGGGGCGGGATCTATTACTTCCAATGTGAAATCAGACAAAACGCTGGTAGTTGTAAAAGACGGAACAAAAGAAATTGAAACCGGCAGAAAGAAATTCGGTGCAATGCTGGGAGATGAAGTGGAGGTGGGATGCAACAGTGTATTAAATCCGGGAACCGTTGTCTGTCCCAATTCCAATATCTATCCGCTGTCTATGGTAAGAGGCGTTGTACCTGCTAATTCTATCTACAAAAACAGGAATGAAATAGTGGAAAAAATTTGATAAAATATCTTTACGAAATGCGCAAAATATGGCAAAATGAGATTGTGTTAAAAACATAACAATGTTATGACGGCAAGAGCCATAAACATACACAGAGAAAGGAGTTCAACAATGATTTATTCAAAAGAAGTAGAATTAATGTGTCCTGTTGCAAAAGGCGCAAAGCATGAACCTGCTCCAATTCCAGAGGAGGGTAAATGGGTTCATTCCAAAAAAATTGAAGACATTTCCGGTTTAACACATGGCGTAGGCTGGTGTGCTCCACAGCAGGGAGCCTGTAAGCTGACCTTAAATGTCAAAGAAGGTATTATTGAAGAAGCATTAGTTGAAACAATCGGATGTTCCGGTATGACACATTCTGCAGCTATGGCAGCAGAAATATTACAGGGAAAAACAATCCTGGAGGCATTAAACACAGATCTTGTCTGTGATGCAATCAACACAGCGATGAGAGAATTATTCCTGCAGATTGTTTACGGACGTACCCAGAGTGCATTTTCTGATGACGGCCTCCCGGTAGGAGCCGGACTGGAAGATCTGGGAAAAGGACTCCGCTCTCAGGTTGGAACTATGTACGGCACAAAGAAAAAAGGTGTCCGTTATCTGGAAATGGCAGAAGGTTATGTCACAGGCATTGCTCTTGACGAAGATAACGAAGTAATCGGTTATCAGTTCGTAAGCCTTGGAAAAATGACTGATTTCATCAAAAATGGTGATGATCCGAATACTGCTTGGGAAAAAGCAAAAGGTCAGTATGGCCGTGTGGATGACGCAGTAAAAATCATTGACCCAAGAAAGGAGTAATTAAAGATGGCATTGTTTGAATCATATGAAAGAAGAATTGAAAAAATCAATTCTGTTTTAAATACTTATGGAATTGCTTCTATTGAAGAAGCAGAAAAAATCACAAAAGATGCTGGACTGGATGTTTACGAGCAGGTAAAAAAGATTCAGCCGATCTGTTTTGAGAATGCGTGCTGGGCTTACACCGTAGGTGCAGCTATTGCAATTAAAAAAGGCTGCCGGAAAGCGGCAGATGCAGCAGCGGCCATTGGTGAAGGCCTGCAGGCCTTCTGTATTCCGGGATCTGTAGCAGACCACAGAAATGTAGGTATCGGACACGGAAACCTTGGAAAAATGCTTCTGGAAGAAGAGACAGAATGCTTCTGTTTCCTGGCAGGACATGAGTCCTTTGCAGCAGCAGAAGGTGCTATCGGTATTGCAGAAAAAGCAAATAAAGTACGCCAGAAACCACTGCGGGTTATCTTAAACGGTCTTGGAAAGGATGCGGCTCAGATTATTTCACGTATTAATGGTTTTACCTTTGTAGAGACAAAGTTTGATTACAAAGCAAATGAACTTCAGGTTGTATATGAAAAATCTTATTCTACAGGATTGAGAGCTTCTGTAAAATGTTACGGTGCAGATGATGTTGTAGAAGGCGTTGCTATTATGCATCACGAAAATGTAGGCGTATCTATTACCGGCAACTCCACCAACCCTACACGTTTCCAGCATCCGGTAGCAGGTACATACAAAAAAGAATGTATCGAGCAGGGAAAACAGTATTTTTCCGTTGCCTCCGGCGGTGGTACAGGCCGTACCCTTCATCCGGATAATATGGCGGCAGGACCGGCTTCTTATGGTATGACAGATACTATGGGCCGTATGCATTCCGATGCTCAGTTTGCAGGTTCTTCTTCTGTACCGGCCCATGTAGAAATGATGGGACTGATCGGCATGGGAAATAACCCGATGGTAGGCGCAACAGTGGCAGTAGCGGTGGCTGTTGAGATGGCTTCAAAAGAGGGTAGATTCTAGTAAATGGCGTGTTTAAGCCGTTTTTTGCAATAGTTAGTAGTGGGATAATGTGAAAAAGTGTTGTTATTCCTATATTAATTCTATAGGATATTCCTATAAGGTGAATATTTACTATTTTTGATAAGCTTTTACCGATTTTGTCATGATTTTGTAAAACTTATTGACTTTGAACATATACTAATGTATATTCGAAGTAAGAAAAGAGATAATGTTAAAGAGGGTGTCCCGCTACCCATTGTAAAGGTGGAACGTTAAAGAAGGTGTCCCGCTACCTATATCCCAAAGGTGGAACATTAAAGTTTAGTGGAGGAGAGAAATCTTCTCCACTTTTTGTTTAAGGAGAAATATGGCTGAATTTGAGAACTTTGGTTTTTATACCATTGACACAGATTATCTGGAATTTTTAAATAGTAAGCATTCGGAAGTATATTACAATGCATCTTATAGAAATGCGATAAAACCGTTTATCGGTATTATAATAGATATGACAATTTGTAAATATTTCATTCCGCTAACTTCTGCGAAAGAAAAACATGTAAAATGGAAAAATAGTTGTGATGAGCATTTTTTGATATATGAAATCATAGATAAATCTATAAATATTCCAAGTGATGTATATAAAGCATATTCAGATGAAAAGAAGATGCATGTGATGTCTGTGCTGGATATGAAGAAAATGATACCGGTTCCGGATAATGCTTATGAAAGAATTGTGTTTAAGGACTTGAGCGATGAGCGATATAAAGATTTATTTGAAAAAGAATATGCTTTCTGCTTGACGATAAAAGATAAGATATTAAAAAGAGCAGAAAAAATTTATAAACATCAAAAAGAAACACAGATTGTTAGACATAAATATTGCGATTTTTCTTGTTGTGAAAATGTAATGAAGGAATGGTTACAAGGCAAGAATTTTACAAATAGATGAAAGTGGTTAAGTGTAGATTATTTATATTTTATTCCTACATATTTGGGCTAAAAATATTTGTTTAAAAAGGTGTCTTGTTTTCGTTGAGGAAGTTGCAATTCTAAAGTAACAGCAGAATAAAAATGTGTTTTTGATTATATGATAAGCTCCCTTCCGGGCGGACAGGTAAAATAATAAAAGCCTGTCACCTGGAAGGGAGCTTGTTTGTGTCCTTTAAAGGACCAAGAGCCTGTACCTGATTTTTGAAAAAATTATGTAAGGAGGTAAACTTTAAGCACAATCATATAGGAGAGAGGCACAGGTCTTTATATATTAGAAATGTCTGCCAAGTATTTTACAGCAATATTCGTGCCAGTTTATAATTTTTAAAAAACGGGAAAAAAGACAGCTTTTATTAATGTTTGATAGAGAGACCATATTGTTTTAATTTTCTGGAGACAGTAGAAATATCTACATTTAAAATCTGGCTTGCCTCTTTTAGATTTTTTACATCCTTGATGGTATTTTTTAAAAATTCTTTTTCATAAGTAGAAACAGCTTCGTTTAAGGTCATATTCTGATTCAGCTCAAGGTAAGCGTTATCCGTTTCCATATCAAAGATACTGTACAAAAAGGAGTTTTCAATCTGGGGAGAATCTGCACAGCAGACTGCCAGATATTCCATAATATTTCTCAGTTCTCTGATATTGCCGGGCCAGGAATAGTTGGTGAGTGTATCCAGATTTTCCTCTGACAAAGAGACCGGCCGGTTATATTTTTCGGAAAAAATATTCAGATAGTGCCGGCACAAAAGAGGAATATCTTCCTTTCTGTCCCGAAGAGGGGGTACACTGATAGGAATAACATGCAGCCGGTAATACAAATCACTTCGAAAGGTTCCATTTGCAATTTTTTCTTTTAAATTACAGTTGGTAGATGCAATCAGGCGGATATTAAGTTTGATGGGGGCGGTTCCTCCTACGCGGGTGATCTCACTGCTCTGGATTGCCCGGAGCAGTTTCGCCTGAAGATCCATAGGCATATCGCCGATTTCATCCAGAAGAAGCGTTCCTGTATTGGCCGCTTCAAACAGTCCCTTTTTACCCTGGGCGCTGGCACCGGAAAATGCCCCTTTTTCGTAGCCGAACAGCTCTGATTCCAGCAGGCTGGCAGGAATGGAAGAACAATTGATTTTTATAAAGGGTTTCTGCGAACGTCTGCTGTTTTTATAAATCGCATCTGCAATTAATTCTTTACCTGTTCCGGATTCTCCGGTAATTAAAACAGTAGCATCCGTCATTCCGACATTTTTTATAAAATGGTGTATTTTCTGCATTTCCACACCATTTCCAATCATGGTATGTTCCTGCGGTACGCTGCTGGAGCTTTCATAAATCTGAACTGCATCCGTGTCCTGCTGCAGATCGTTGAGAGAGTGCACAAAATGGTCAAAATTTTCCCGTAGATTTACAAAAGTAGAAAGTCCCCGGTTGCTGGCTACTACATATTGAAGATTATTCTGTGGATCAAAAATCGGAACGCCGATAACGATTCCAGGATTCTTTTTGGCTGACATATTAGAAAGCTTCATTACCTTTTCTTTTCGTTTAATGACATCCGGAACGGTAGCTACTGTGAAATATTTTTTTGTTTTTAAAATTTCCGTGACAGTCTGACCGATAATTTCCTCTTTGGGAATCCCGGTGTGCTGTTCATAGGCAGGATTAATATATAAAACCCGTTCATCTGCATCTGTAATCAGAATATTATCATCCAGATTATCTACAATGACCTGATAATCAATGGCACTGGTTGTCACCTTATGAATGTGATTTCTGATTTCCACCAGTTTTTGACGTATGTCCATCCGATTGACAGGTCTGTCAACAGATAACAGGTTGATTAATTCATTGGTTTGCTGTTCTGCGTTCAGCATAATTTGCCGGTCTGTCATAAAAGTTCCCTCATTTCTCCATCTTTGGATATTTATAAATATTCTGCTGTAAAACCTGCATACGGAAGATTTTTTGGAAGACAGCAGAACAGAGTTTGTAAATATTTATCTGTGCACTTTAGTCAAAAGATGACTAAAAATATTATAGAAAGAAAAAAAGAAATGTGCAAGTCAAAGATTAGGATGGCACAGAGGTTCAGGGGGAAAGATTGTAAGAGACAGATCAGACAGAAATGCAAATGAAACTTGCAGAAATGCAAAAATAATCTGTAATATTTGAAAAAAAGAGGAAGATTTTGTGAGATTTTTGTTGGCATGATAATTGCTTTTAAATAAAGTATCTAATTCGTAAGAATTAAATAAATGATAAAATGAAAAAGGAGAAGAAATATGAAGAAGCGAAAAATTGTAAGCATGCTGCTGGCAGGCGCGTTGCTTGGAACAATGGTACTTGGAGGATGTGGAAATGAAAAAGACACAAATACTTCTGCCAAAGGAGAAAAATCTGCAGAGAAAAAAGACTCGAAAGATTCCTACTTATTTGTAACAAACAATTTTGGAGCCGGAGCATATCCTCTGGATATGATGGTACAGAATGAACAGGCAGCCTGCAATGCCACAGGAATGGAATTAAACATTACGGATAATGAATTTACCGTGGATAAAGTAATTACTCAGCTGCAAAGCCAGCTTGCCATGCAGCCGGACGGCGTGGCTTTCCTGGGAATTTCGGAAACATTGTTCCCCACAGCGGCAAAGATCTGTGAGGATGCTAATACACCGTATGTATTTTACGCCTGCAGTCCTACAGACGAGGATATGAAAAAGATTTCTGAAAATCCCAATTATTGTGGAATGGTTATTTACAGTCCCACAGAGGAAGGGGAACGTATGGCTCAGATGGCTTTAGATGACGGATGTAAGACAGCGGTTATTTCAGCAGGAGCAGCCGGCGATTATGCCCATGACAGACGAATTGACGGATTTACAGAGACCTTTGAAGCAGGAGGTGGAACCGTACATGCGGTTGCTCATTCAGCCGATCCTTCAGAAGGTGTTACAAAAACAAGTGATCTTGTAACTGCATATCCGGATGTTGATTGTATTTACGGAGCTGGAGAAGATTATATTACAGCGGCGGCAACAGTATTGGATTCTGCTTCTGTGAAGGATTGTAAAATATATGGTTCCAATGCCAGTCCGGATGTGTGCACTCTGATCAAAGAAGGTAAAGTGGAAGCGGTTACAGGCGGTGAAGGGGTATGTGGCGCTCTGGCTCTGCCATTACTGATAAATTATCTGGACGGGCATCCGATTTTGGATAAAGATGGAAATCCGCCATATTTTGGAGAAAAATCTCAGTATGTTATTACAAAAGAGACAGCAGATCAGTTTTATGGATTCCTGAAGGATCACGGTACCGAAACAATTACAGCAGAAGAATATCAGAATTTACTGTACAGAAATAATCCGGATGTAGATTATGATTATTATGATGAATTTCTGAAAAATTATGAAACATCTGTTTATGAAAAAGTAGGAGTAAAATAAAATATTACTGCATTTACAGCAGCAAAAAAGGCGGCAGACATGAAAATGGTCTGCCGCCTTTTTCGCAGGTGGACGCCAGGTTTTTGCAAAATGGAAAAGAGAAAAAGCAGTCATGCAAAAAATACCAGCGAAAAAAAACTGACGGTCTGAAGAACTTAGAAATAAAAGAAAAAAATCTGGAATGTTCTTCTTGTATTTTTCCTCTGCTTTGATTTATGAGCCTTTGAACAGCCAATTCCACATCTGATATACGCTGCACCAAGTCTCGCAAGAGCGAGACTTAAACCTGTCCTGATCTGAAAAATGGCATAGAAATTGCTTAATATAAGAGCAGAGATCAGGAATAGAGACAGATATAAAAGTGTGTACAGTCATGATATGGAGGTGAAAAGGAAACAATTTTGTCAGACTGGTATCTGTATATAATCTGTTCGAAAAAGGAAAGTAAGAAGAGAAGGTAAATGGAAAACGGAGGATATACAAAATGAAAGAAAAGGAAATCTCTGCAAGAAGTTTAAAAGCTTATACAAAAGCGATTGCGGTCCTGATAGTCATCATTGCCGCTCTGGTGATTTTAAACATTATTACAGAAGGGAAGCTGCTGTCAGTTTCAAATATCAAGATTATGATCAGTTCGGCAACCGTCCCAACGATGATTGCTCTGGGATTCACATTTTTGTTTGCATGTAATGTTACGGACCTTTCTCCGGGTGCACTGGTAATTCTCACAGCTACCGCAGCCGGTGTGCTTGGAAATCAGTTCGGAGTCGTCCCTATGATTATCGGCAGTATTCTGCTTGGTATGGGATGCGGTCTTTTAAACTTTACGATTTACAGAGTAACAAAGATTCCCCCATGGATTGCGGGACTGGGCATGACCATGGTTTATGAAGCGATTGTAGGATATTATTCCAGTGTTCGTGCAGCACAGGGATTAAAAGTAGTTGTTTTGGAAGACGATAAGCGCTTTTTGGGGCAGCAGCCGGGAATCTATATTATGCTGATAATCGGACTGGTGGCAGCTTATATTCTGTATAACCACACAACCCTTGGAATTAATATGCGGGCTGCAGGCTGTAATGAGGATGTGGCGTCTGTTATGGGAATTCGTGTTTCAAAGGCTTTAATTCTCGGAGGTCTGGTATCCGGATTCTTTTTTGGATATGCAGGTATTATCAAGGAAAGTTATGCAAGCTTTGTAAATGCCCAGAGCGGTCTTTCTAGTCTTTCTACCACGTTTCAGCCTCTGGCGGCTGTGCTGCTTGCAAAAGCCCTTTCCAAATACATAAACAGAATTGCAGCGATTCCAATCGGAACATTTTTGATTGTTCTTGTATTTAATGTACTGACGCTGCTGGGAGTGCCTTCCGGAACATTCCAGGAAACACTGCTTGGCGTTATTGTTGTAGTATTTGGCATCCTGGCACAGAAGAATGTAAAGGGGGTTGTAAAATAGTGAAAAAAGAATGCGTATTAAAAATAGAAAACCTGAATAAAAGTTTTGGCATTACTCATGCCAATAAAAATATATGTATGGAGCTGCATAAAGGAGAAATCCGTGGTTTGTCAGGGGAAAACGGATGTGGAAAATCCACACTGCTTTCACAGATCGCAGGGATTTATCACAGCGATTCCGGAACTATGTATAAAGACGGAGAAGTTTATGCACCAAAAAACCCCATTGATGCGGGAGACCATAAAATCGCCATTGTAGTACAGGAGCTTGGTTTGATTGCAGATCTGCCGGCAGGGGTCAATGCGTTTCTTGGAAAAACAGGACAGTTTACAAAATTTGGATATCTGAGCCTGAAAAAAGTATATCAGGCAGCAAATGCGGAACTGGAAAAATGGGGACTGCCCAAAATGAATTTCCGTTCTCTGGCCGGAGGCATGAATGTTGAGAATCGAAAAATGATAGAGCTGGTGCGGGCCCTTTCCAGTGATCCGGATATTCTGATATTGGATGAAGTCACCCAGTCTTTGTCCCATGATAACAGAAATATTGTTTATCAGCTGCTGAAAAAATTTAAAGAAATGAACCGGAGCATTATTTTGATTTCCCATGATCTGGAAGAAACTTTAAGAATTACTGATACCATTTCAATTTTAAGAGACGGAGAACTTCTGGATACAGTAAACAGCAGGGAAATTTCAGAGGATGAGCTGAAACGGCGTATGGTAGGCAGAAATATTGAAGGTGACTATTACCGCAGTGATGAAGAAGAAATTTATGAAGATGAAGTAATTTTTTCGTTCTCAGAAGTTTCCACAGAAAGCGGATTAAAAGACGTGTCCTTTGATGTTCATAAAGGAGAGATCCTTGGGTTCTGCGGTTTAAGTGATTCCGGGATACATGATATCGGACAGGCAGCTTACGGGCTTATGAAACCGGAAAAAGGAAAGATTATGCTTCATTCGGACCAGGTTGAAATTGTCAGTACCAATGTATCCTTAAATCACAGAATGGCATATGTGCCCAAGGACAGAGACGGCGAAGCTTTAATGATGAAAACGACAATCTTAAGAAACCTCTGCCTCACTTCCATGGAGCAGATCAGAGGAAAAGCGGGATATATCAGCGCATCCCATATGAAAAAAATGGCGGAGGATGCAAAAGCGGAATTTAACATTAAATGTACCAGTGTTCTGCAGAACATGAATGGTTTAAGCGGCGGTAATAAACAAAAAGTAAATCTGGGCCGGTGGCTGTTAAAGGATCTTCAGCTTCTTATTATTGACTGTCCCACCAGAGGTGTTGATGTAGGGGTAAAATCTTATATTTATCAGTGTATGAAAGAAGCAAAAAAGAAGGGAATCTCTATGATTCTCATTACCGATGAGTTAACAGAAGCAATGGGTATGTCCGATCACATTATTGTTATGAAAAACGGAGGCATTAAAAAGAAAATTGCCCGGAGTTCCCACTTTAATGAAGAAGAAATGATAGAGGTGATGATCTGATGAAAAAACTTAAATCTGTAAATTTACTGGATATTATACCTGTGATAACTCTGGCAGTTATTTTTCTGATCTTTGTAATTGCCTCTGACGGCAATACTATAACCGCTTATAATCTAAAAAATCTGGTCAGCCAGGTAGTGCCTGTTGCCATCGGAAGTCTTGGTGTTATTTTTGTAGTGGCCCTTGGAAGCACCGATATTTCTGTAGGAGCCAGTGCGGCGTTATGTTCTACCATTGCAGCTATGCTTGCAGGGAGGATCAGCCCGTGGATTCTAATTCCACTTGCACTGGTACTTAGTATAGCCATGGGAATGCTCATTGGATTTATTGTAACAAAATTTAAAATGGATTCTTTTATGACGACACTGGCATTTTTAATTGCCATTAAAGGATTATTAAATTATGTATTAACGCTGGAGCTTGTGTATGCGCCTGCTGAATTATCCTTTGTTACAAGTTTCTGGTTTAGTTTTTTGATTCTTATTATTTTGATTGTGCTGATTTATTTTATCTTTGAACATACAAAGTTCGGATTTTATTGTAAATGCATTGGAGAAAATGAGAGAACGGTCCGGTCTGTTGGTGTCAATGTTAATAAAATCCGTTTGATCTGCTTTGCTTTATCCGGATGTATGGCTGGAATTTTCGGATTTATCCAGCTGTGCAAAGTAGGCGGTTCCACAAATACACTCTGCAATATGATGGAAATGAGAATTCAGATGGCCATTTTCCTGGGAGGAGTACTGGTAAGCGGAGGATTTTCCGCTAAGCTTTATAAAGTGCTGCTTGGTTCCATTACCATTATTGTAATTGAGAATGGTTTAACAGTATGTCAGGTTTCTAGTACCATTGCGGAAGCAGTGGAAGGGATTCTGCTGATTGTTATTTTGTGTATTACCGTTCGTTTTAATAATGTATCTCAGAAAAAGAGTGCCGAAGAAGCAGCGAAGCTGGAACATGCATAAAAGAAAAACTAGTATGGATATTGCTTCATAGTAATGAGAAAGAAAAAATTACAGTAATAAGCAGCATCGCTTATGGCTATATAAGACGAGGAGGAAGAACCATGAAGATAATGAAAGTCAGTGATGCAAAAGAGTACCCCACAACAGGACATTATGATATGCGCTGTCTGCGGCTCCAGGGAGCAGACACCAGCAATTGCCAGGATTTCACCCTGGGTGTTTCCCATTTTCTGCCGGCAGGAAAAACAGATTTTCTAAAGGCAGGTGTGGAGCTGATTTATTTTGTACTGGAAGGGGAGCTTACGCTGGTTACAGAAGAGGGAACCTGTAAGCTGCAGAAGTACGATTCCGTTCATTTTAATATCGGAGAGAAAAAAGCAATGATCAATGAAACGAATATGCCTGCATCTATGTTAGTGATTGCAGGTATGCCGAAATAAAAGGCAGATGATAGAAGGAGGGTGTTTTAAAATGAAAGCAGAAGAAAAGAAGCAGTTGGCCAGGGAATTTTATACATCTATGTATCGAATCCGAAGATTTGAGGAAGAGGTATTTGAATTTTATAAAAGAGGTCTGATGCCGGGACTGGCGCATTTGTATCTGGGAGAAGAAGCCATTGCCGCCGGAGCCTGTGCGGCGGTGGAAGAAAAGGATTATATCGGAAGTACTCACAGGGGCCACGGTCATCTGGTGGCAAGAGGAGCTGATACAAAACGTATGATGGCAGAGATTTTAGGTAAGGCTACCGGGTATTCCAAAGGAAAAGGCGGCTCTATGCATATTATTGCTATGGATAAAGGAATTCTCGGGGCCAATGGTATTGTAGGAGGAGAGATTCCCATTGCAACCGGTGCTGCTTATGCGGCGAAATACAGAAACAGTGGTCAGGTTGTTTTGTGTTTTCTTGGGGATTCGGCTTCAAATCAGGGAACATTCCATGAAAGCATTAATATGGCGGCTGCCTGGGATCTGCCTATTGTATATATTATTGAGAATAATTCCTTTGGTATTTCCGTGGATATCCACCGGGTAACGAAAGAACATGATCTGGCGAAACGTGCAGTGGGTTACGGGATAGAAGGTGTTACCATTGACGGAAATGATGTGTTTAAGGTGTATGAGACAGTAAAACGCGGGGCAGAACGTGCAAGAGAAGGAAAGGGACCCACAATTGTTGAGTGCAAGACTTACCGGTGGCAGGGACATCATGTAGGGGATCCGGCTGCTTACAGACCACAGGGAGCACTGGAAGAGTGGAAAAAGAAAGAGCCGATTTTAAACCTGGAAAAACTGGGATTATTGACAACAGAAGAAATTCAGAAAATCAAAAATGATATTGACAAAGAAATCGAAGAAGCATGCAAATTTGCAGAAGAAAGCCCGTATGCAGATGTCAGCGAAGCATATACGGATGTATTTTCAGATTAATCAGGCTGCAGGAGGAAACATAATATGAGAACAATCATGTACAGAGATGCCATTCGCGAAGGGCTGGATGAAGAGATGGCACGGGACGAAAATGTTGTAATTTTAGGTGAGGATGTAGGGGTTAATGACGGTACCTTTAAATGTACTGCGGGATTGAGAGAAAAATACGGAGATTTAAGATGTAAAGATACGCCAATCAGTGAGTCCGGATTTATCGGTATGAGTGTCGGTATGGCAATTGCAGGTATGCGTCCGGTGCCGGAACTGATGTTTAATGACTTTGCCTTGGTGTGTATGGATCAGATCTGCAATCAGGCAGCAAAAATTATTTATATGTCCGGCGGACAGACAAAACTTCCTATGGTAATAAGGACCACAATGGGCGCCGGCCGTTCTTCAGCAGCTCAGCATTCTCAGAATCTTCATGCATTTTTTGCACATATTCCGGGACTTAAAGTTGTTATGCCTTCTAATGCAGCAGATGCAAAGGGATTATTAAAAACAGCCATTCGTGATAACAGTCCAGTTATTTTTATAGAACATAAACTGCAGTATACCCAGAACTTTGAAGTTCCAGAGGGAGAATATCTGATTCCCTTCGGCCAGGCAAATGTAGTAAGAGAAGGAACGGATCTTACCATTGTAGCTACTTCCACAATGGTAAATCATGCCGTGAAAGCGGCGGAAGCATATGCAAAAGAAGGAAAGAGTATAGAAGTTATTGATCCGCGGACCATCGTGCCGCTGGATATGGATACGATTCTAAAATCTGTGAGAAAAACAGGAAAACTGCTGATTATAGATGAAGGGCATGAAAGTTTTGGAATCAGCGGAGAAATCGCGCTTCGCGTTCAGAAAGATGCATTTTATGATCTGGAAGCCCCGATTATGCGTCTTGGTCTGGCAGATGTGCCTCTTCCATTCAGTCCGGCGCTGGAGTTTCCGTTAATTCCGGATTTAAAATCTATCAAGGCAGCGGTAAAGGAAATTCTTGGATAAGAAATCAAATGAGATTCAAGTCTCGCGAGAGCGTATATTAGGCGGGAGTCATCTCACATCTGATATAAAAGGGTCAGAAGAAGGAGGAAATTATGGCAGAAGTTATTATTATGCCGAAGTTAGGTTTTAATATGGATGAGGGAGAACTGGTAAGCTGGCATAAAAAAGCCGGAGATCCCATCGCAAAGGGAGAACTGTTCTTTGAGATCAATACGGATAAAACAACAATGCCCATTGAAGCTACCAGCGACGGAGTGGTATTAAAAATTCTGGTGGAAGAAGGAGAGACTGTTGAGGTATTTACACCGGTAGCTGTGGTGGGACAGGAAGGCGAGGATCCGGATGCTGTTTTGGCACAGGGAGTGGCAACTGCTTCTTTAGACGGCAGGGTAGATGAGTCATCAGCAGATGGGAAAGCAGAAGAAAACAAAAAAGAGCCCCAGTCAGAGGCGCAGTGCCAGAGCGGTGTATCAGAAACAGACATCAAAGACTTAAAACTGACGCCAAAAGCAAGAAAGCTGATTTTGGATGAAAGCCTGGATCCGGTGTCTATTGCCAAGATTACCGGAACCGGATATCAGGGAGGAATCACTGCAAAAGATATCAAAGCCTCTCCACTGGCAAGAAAACTTGCAGAAAAATCCGGAGTTGATCTCCTGGCAGTAGAGGGTACTGGTGTAAACGGAAAAATTATGAAAGAGGACGTAAAAAGAGCCGCCGAACATCAGGCCTATACAGAAGATACATCTGAGAAAAAAGTGCTGTCTGCAGTTCCCTATAAAGGCGTCCGCAAAATTATCGGAGATAAGCTGGCAGAAAGTAAATTTACTGCACCGCATTTGTATTTTACCGATGCAGTGGATACCACCAATATGACTGCTTTCAGAAAAGAGATGAATCAGGTATCCGAGCGCAAAATTACAGTTTCAGATCTGCTGGTTTATGCGGCAGGCAAGGCCCTTGTAAAATTCCCGGGTATTAATACTTCTCTGGTTGATGGAAATATCGTTACTTATGAAAGCACTAATATTGGCGTGGCCGTGGCAGGGGACAATGGACTGGTTGTTCCGGTAATTAAAAATGTACAGGAGAAATCCCTGACAAAAGTTTCGGAAGAAAACAGAGATCTGGTGGACCGGGCAAAAGAAGGTCACTTAAAACCGGAAGAATATACAGGCGGAACTTTTTCTATTTCAAATCTGGGAATGTTTGGAATTGATAATTTTACAGCAATTATTAATCCTCCGGAAGCGGCAATTCTTTCGGTCAGTTCCGTGAGAAAAACTCCGGTGGTTGTGGAGAAAGACGGAGAGGACAAAATAGAAATCCGTCCCATGATGAATATTCAGCTGTCGGTGGACCACAGATTGATCGACGGTCTGCTGGCTGCGCAGTTTGTAGGCTATATGAAGGAACTGCTGGAAAATCCATTAAAAATTCTGATGTAGCAGACAGGAGGTGAATATATCAGTGAGTTACGATTATGATGTGGTAGTAATCGGCGGCGGACCGGGAGGATATGTGGCGGCCATAAAAGCCGCCCAGGCCGGCAAAAAGACGGCCATTATAGAAAAGGAAAGCTTAGGCGGAACCTGTCTGAATGTAGGCTGCATTCCCACAAAAGCTCTTGTAAAAACAGTAAATGTCTATGAAGAAATTCTGCGCTCAGCGGATTTTGCCATTGAAGGAATTGACCTGTCAAAGGTTACTGTTTCTATGGAAAAGCTTCAGAAAAGAAAACAGGGAATTGTCAGACAGCTGACAGGGGGCGTGAATGCACTGCTGAAAGGAAACAAAGTGACGATTTTATCCGGAACGGCCCGGTTTGCGGATGCACATACAGTGCAGATAAAGGAACAGAGCGTGACTGCCGGATATTTCATCATTGCCACCGGTTCGGAAACATTAATGCCGGGCTTTATAGCGTATGAGGGAGATACCAGAATCATTACCAGCACAGAAGCGCTTTCCCTGCAGGAAATTCCGGAGAGTATGGTTATTATCGGCGGAGGTGTTATCGGAATTGAATTTGCGTATATCTATGCGCATCTTGGAACAAAGGTAACAGTTGTGGAGCTGATGGAACAGATTCTTCCCATGGTAGATGAGGATATTTCAAAGCTGGCCAGAAAATCTCTGGAAAAAGCAGGAGTCGTCTTCCATACAGGGGCAAAAGTGAAAAAGATAAAAGATACAAATGTCATTTTTGAAAAAAATGGCACAGAAGAAGCAGTAAACGCTGAAATGACACTGATGGCAGTGGGAAGAGTTCCTTATACCGGAGAATTAAATGCAAAAGGAATTGGGATTGCTTTTGATAAAAAAGCAATTCGAACCGATGAGCATATGCGTACCAGTGTAGAGAATATATTTGCCATTGGAGATGTAAACGGGACTTCTATGCTGGCTCATACAGCCAGTCATGAAGGGATTACAGCTGTTGAAAATATTCTGGGAGAACCGGCAGTGATGAGTTATGATGCAATTCCTTCCTGTATCTATATAGAGCCGGAAATTGCCTCCATCGGCCTTACCCAAAAGCAGGCAGAGGAGAAGTACGAAAATATAAAGGTTGGAAAATTCCCTATGTCTGCCAATGGAAAATCGCTGATTGAAGGTGAAACGGGAGGTATGATCAAAGTTATTTTAGATGGAGACCTAAATGAAATCCTGGGGGTTCATATGTTTTGTGTACATGCCACAGATATGATTGCGGAGGTGTCTGCGGCTATGAATCTGGAAGCTTCGGCGGAAGAAGTGCTCCATGCAGTACATCCTCATCCTACCGTTTCGGAAGCAGTGATGGAAGCGTTTATGTCTGCTTATGATAAAGCGGTTCATGCAATGTAGGAAAGAAGGATTAAGGGCACAGAACAAAAAAATGATGAAAGAAAAGAAGATGATCTGTATCGGGGACAGTCTTACTTACGGGCTTGGTGTTCCTGTAGAGGATAACTGGGTGGAGCTTTTAAATAAAAGAAGCTTTCGTCAGGTGATTAATCGGGGAATCAGCGGTGATACTTCCGGAGGAATGCTGGCAAGATTTCACAGAGAGGTATTGGCAGAAATGCCGGACACAGTATTGATTATGGGCGGATCTAACGATCTGATTATGGGATGTGATATCAGCGTTGTAAAATCAAATCTTATGGCGATGGTTCATCAGGCCTATGCTGCAAAAATAAACGTGATTGCCTGTGCGGAAATTTCCGGTGATACGGCGCACATCCGTCCGGACTGGAAGCAGATTTCAGACTTTTGTGAAGTGGATCAGAAATTGTTTCAGATGTCTATCTGGATGGAGGAATTCTGCCGGGTATTTCAGGTGCCGTTTATCAATTTATATGACCGGTTTAAAAAACGTACTCAGGGCCGGATTCAGGATTATTTTTTTGACGGTGTACACCCAAACCGGCAGGGGCACCGGCTGATTGCAGATATTATTGCAGATGAACAAAGAATGGTATTAGATGAAAGAATGATAAGAAAATAGGAGAAGAAAAATGAAAATTGCATTAGTAATGGAATGGAGTACCTGTGAGAGAAATGAGATCGTTTATCAGACATTAAAGAAGGCTGCCCAAGCAAATGGACATACGGTGGTGAATTATGGACAGTTTGATATGGAAGACCATAGACAGACTTACAATCAGAATGCGGTCTTAACGGCTGCAATTCTAAATTCAGGAGCAGCAGACTTTGTGATTACCGGCTGCGGAACCGGAGAGGGGGCAATGCTGGCAGCCAATGCTATGCCGGGGGTATGCTGCGGATTTGTTGTGGATCCTGCGGATTCTTACCTTTTCACTCAGGTAAACGGCGGAAACTGCATGTCTCTTCCATTTGCAAAAGGCTGGGGCTGGGGCGCCGAAATCAATCTGGAGTATGTTTTTGAAAAATTGTTTGCCAAAGAGCCGGGAGGCGGATATCCGGAGCATGCGGCAGCATCTGAGCAGAGAAACGCGGCTCTGCTGAATAAATTAAAAGCTGCTTCTCATCACAGTCTGGAAGAAATTCTTTCCAGTAAAGACGCCGATGTAAAAGAAATGATCCGGGAGGCTTTTGCAGGAAAACGTCTGGAACTGTTTGAGGCAGACTGCAAATGTCCGGAAATTCTTGCGGCAGTAAAAAAAGCGCTGGCTTAAAATCTGAAAAACCAGAAGGTGAGGAATATAAAATGAAAGCTTTAATGAAAAAAGAAGCAGGCAGAGGGATGGATGGAATTGTGCTGTGTGATATCCCAAAACCGGAGCCGGAAAGCCGGGAGCTGCTGATTAAAGTTATGGCGGCAGGAATCTGCGGCACAGATATTCATATTATGGAAGATGCTTATCCCCACAGTGTTCCGGTAGTTTTAGGCCATGAATTTACCGGGATAGTAGAGAAAATGGGCAAAGACGTTAAAGGATTTTCCATAGGAGATCAGGTGATTGTACATAATATTATCGGGTGCGGGCACTGCCATTATTGCATGAAGGGGGATTATGTATTCTGCAGCGAAAAACAGTCCATTGGTGTGAATTTAAACGGAGGAATGGCAGAATATGTGACAGCTCCTTATGACCATGCAATGGTTGTTCCGGAATCTATGAAAGGAAAGGATATTCCGGCTTTGAGCGAACCTCTTGCCTGCTGTGTCCGGGGAGTTTTGGAACAGACAAAAATCGGACCGGGAGATAAGGTGCTTGTAACAGGGCCGGGGGTCATTGGGCTGCTCTGCGCACAGCTTGCAAAACTGTGCGGGGCCTATGTGATTGTGTCCGGTACCGGACTGGATAAAGAGAGGCTAAAGCTTGCAAAAAAACAGGGAGCGGACCAGACAGCAGATCAGCCGGATACTTTAAAGGAAATTGTTGCTTCCTGTACAGAGCAGGGCGTGGATGTGGTACTTGAGTGTTCAGGAAGCGCAGGGGCCATGGCCGGAGCGCTGGAACTGATCCGCAAGCAGGGGCGTTATACTCAGGTGGGAATGTTCGGAAAGAATATTTCTGTTGACATGGATACGATCTGCAGGAAAGAAATTGAGTTTCACGGAACCTTTGCCACAGCCCATTCAACCTGGGAAAAACTTTTGAAATTATACCAACAGGATAACCTGCAGCTGGAAGAACTGGTAAGCCAGCGGCTGCCATTATCAGAATGGAAAAAAGGGTTTGAGATGTTTCAGAAAAAAGAAGGGAATAAGATATTTTTAATTCCCTGACGATAGAGTATAAAGTGATAATATTTAGGAACAAGAACTGCTGTAAGACAGTTACATTTCTATTCCATATTCCTGCATATTACATATTCTGAACTGCCTTTTAATAAAAGTGTTTACAATACAATAAATATGTTGTAAATTAAAAGGGAAGAAGGAAAATATATGGAACTTCATTATTATCAGGCAGCATCCGGTAAAAATTTGATATTGGAATTTATAGAATCACTTTCTCTGGATGAACAGGTAGATGGATATTCTGTGCTAGAATGTTTAGAGGAGGGGAGTTTAGATCAGATTCGATGGAAACATTGGAAAAAGAAAATTTATGAAGTATATTTATCAATAAACTTTATATCTGATTTTTGATTATCCCTATAAATATTACACTTTCAAGCATTTCGAAGTATAGAAAAACACTCATTTTACCACGAATATACCACGATTGAACGAGCCTTGATATGACGATAAAATAGCACTAAAAAGACACCATTGACACATTGAAGTGGTGTCTTTTATTAATAAGCAGTCAATCCTAAGACTAACTGCTTTTGCAAAATAAAGGTAATCACTATTTTGTTTGTTTCTTTAGAATAATATAGCTTGCAATCACAACTACAAAGAATACTAACACGAAAACTAAAGTATGAAATATTCCTATCGGATAAGGTGCAATCCACCCTTCTAGTTTGAAAACCAATCCTGAAATATATCCTGTAATCATAGAAATAGGCATAAAAGCAACTCCGATTATATTAAGCCAATTTACATAAAAGGGGGATTTTTCTTCCGATAGTATTCTCGCTATAAAATATCCAACAATCCCTATAGCTTGAATAATCATTGAACCCCAAACTGCTTCCATTGTTTGTTCTGCATACCAATTACCAAATGCACAAAACAGCCCAATAGCAACAAAAGCTGTTGATGATATATAAAGTACCTTACTCGTAAGCTCTTTATTTTTTTGTTCTTTGTCTGCTACTGGTTCAATTCCCTTTAGGATATAGTCAGTTGTTACTCCAAAAAAATCACTCATTATAATTATTTTTTCTAAGTCAGGCGTACTTTGTTCACTTTCCCATTTGGAAACAGCCTGCCTTGAAACTCCAACTTTATCCGCAAGTTCCTCTTGTGATATTCCTTTTGATTTCCTTAAATATTGTATTCTGTCTGCCATATTCATTAGCTAACACTCCTTTCTTTCATGGTGTAATTTTAGCAATATTATCAGTTGCATAGCCACCATTTAGATATGGAAATATGTCAACTGGCAGTTGCAATGATGTTTTTTGACAAATCAGCAGAATATTCTTGCTTATAACGTAATTTAAACATATCCATATTATAACAGTTCCATATATCCGCCACAACAAAAATCAGCACACCCCCCTTGACATTTTTCTGTCTTGAAAAATACACACTTTTTCTTTCTTCCTCTTGATTACCAACCACAGAAAAGAAAAAGCCCTGTCAAGAGCCTTGCCACCATTGGTGGTGCTTTGCACTCTTTACTGGGCTTTTTGTTTGCTGTATCTTTCATTCAAGAGGAAAATTAAAGACCTCTGTTCCATTTCTCTTTCAGATAATCTTCATAGTCCGTTTCATCAAAATCTAACTGTGGCGAAGTGTCGGGAATGTTATTTCTGCTGTCTATGTCCGCAAGTTGACGGAATATCCAGTCATCATAAGGGTCATGGTATTTATACTCTTTGGGCTGTTCTCTGTATCGGTCTAACCCTCGCATTTCCTTATGTACTTTCATCATGCGTTCTATTTTTTGACGTTGTATCAACTGCTTGATTTCCATAAGTTCTTCTAACTCCGTAACCTCATTGGTAATGTAGTTATGGATATACTGTATGAGTTTGGTTTCCATGTAAAATCTGCATTCTTTTTCATCATTGAAAAATTCATTTTCAGACAAATAATCTAAGGAAACATTGAAGTCCTGTTCCCGTTTGATAATATCCATGATATATGGTTCGGTGTGGTCAATATACTTCCATTCTCCTGATAATAATTCATTGGGCGTTACTCCCAGCACGTCCATTATCTTTTCTAATGTGTCAAAGGTAGGATAATTCACACCCCGTTCAATCTTGGAAAGGCTCTGCATATTGATACCGATTTTATCCGCAAGTTCCTGTTGTTTCATTCCTCTGTGTTTTCTTATGGTCTGTATATTCTCTCCTAAGAAACTGATTTTCTTTTCGTAATGTTCCATAACTTAGTATAACCGCTCCTTTCGTTGCTTTTCTCGGTGTTTATAAGCATATCATACTTAATATTTATTAAAAAGTCAATCAAAACTTCTTGACAAGTAATTCTAATGGCGTTATTATCGTATTAGATAGGGTGATTAAGCACGCTAGGGTCAATCACACGCTTGAGTAAGCATAGAAAAGATGTATTTTCATTTTGATAGCATGAATAAGCATGGACTATCAGACCGAAAATAAGGTTTCTGACTGGGGCTGTTCCGTTTAGCCACGAGTCTTACAAGGCTCGTGAGCGTTAAGAACGGATCAGACACAGGAAGAAAGGGAACGCCTTTAGGCGTTCATAAAGGGCGTATATGTAACACCGCCCTGCGCATACATGTCATAGTACCTAGAAACTGTGATAAATAAAGGACAAAACACGATTTTTACCCCGCAAAAAAACGGGAAGTACGAAAGGAGTAATGCACTATAACTACACACAAAAATTTATCCGTTAAGATTGATTACATCAGCATTGTATTTGATACTGCAACCGCTGAAGATGTAATCATGCACATTTTAGGTTTACCGACTGACATTTTCAATGTTTATCCAGCAACGATAAAATTCAAGACTTATCAAGCACGCTGGCAGATTGGAGATATTTATGTATCGGGGGACGCAAGAAAGACAGAGGACAACCCACAGGGGCTAGGCTGTTATCTTGTTATGACTGGCAGAGGTTGTGATGATATTTTCCGTATTCTCGATAGTAGGAATTGTACCTTTGGAGATATGTTCCGACGTTGTGAGCGAAGATACGGACTGGATAACTTCCATTTTACAAGACTTGATATTGCCATTGATGATAAGAACGAAAAGCCATTCTTTACCATAGAGCAGATAA
>CABIXN010000001.1:415527-476968 GCA_902362715.1 Lachnospiraceae bacterium
CCTACGCTTTGTCGTGCCAAACAGAAATGAAAGTAATAAGAGCAGATGGAAAACGTGTCGGTTTTGGGAACGCTTTTTAGGGGCTGTGGAAGTCTTGAAAGTGCAAGTACCGAAACTACATAATTCTCTTGAAGAAACACAGCAATGGCTCACAGAGGGTGGCGTGATTTCCGCTGTCAAAAGTTTTTACTTCTTAGAAGAACATGACGCATTAGGTGGACTGGAAAAAGTGGGAACTATGCTTGATAAGGCAAGATACAGTAATTCCCTTTCCAGCAAACTAACCGCCCACTTACAGAGGATAAACCGCACCGACCTTATCCCCTATATCCAGTATGACACAAAACAAGGGAAAGGGGGTATCTAATGAATAACAACGATATTCCTGTATGGGAAAAGTACACCCTTACCATTGAAGAAGCGTCAAAATATTTCCGTATCGGAGAAAACAAGTTAAGACGATTGGCAGAGGAAAACAAGGACGCTGGCTGGCTCATTATGAATGGCAACCGCATACAGATTAAACGCCGACAATTTGAAAAGGTCATTGACAAATTGGACGCAATCTAATGCAAATGAGCCTTGTATGTGTTATGATGAACACAAGTCATATCAAGGCTCTTTCCAACAAGGAAAGGAGCAGACACCATGAAAGAAAAAAGACGGGATAGCAAAGAACGTATCCTGCATACTGGAGAGAGCCAACGAACAGACGGAAAATACTTATATAAATATGTGGACGCATTTGGAAACACAAAATATGTGTATGCTTGGAGATTGACACCCACAGACCCGACACCAAAGGGAAAACGGGAAAAACCCTCACTTCGTGAACTGGAACAGCAGATAAGACGGGATATTGAGGACGGTATCGACAGCACAGGCAAGAAAATGACGCTTTGCCAACTCTACGCTAAACAGAACACACAGAGGGCAAACGTGAAGAAAAGCACACAGAAACAACGGGAACAGCTCATGCGGTTATTGAAAGAGGACAAGTTAGGTGCTAGGAGCATTGATACGATAAAACCCTCTGACGCTAAGGAATGGGCATTACGCATGAAAGACAAAGGCTTTTCCTATAACACCATTAACAACCATAAACGCTCGTTAAAAGCGTCATTCTATATCGCCATACAAGACGATTGTGTAAGGAAAAACCCTTTTGATTTCAAGTTAAGTGAAGTCCTAGAAAATGATACCAAAGAGAAAGTCGCATTGACAGAGGAACAGGAACAAGCCCTACTCTCATTCATCAAGACGGACAATGTGTATCACAAGTATTATGATGATGTGCTGATACTGTTAAAGACAGGACTTCGTATCTCGGAACTGTGCGGACTGACAATCATGGACGTTGATTTTATCCATGAGGTTGTGGTTATCGACCACCAGTTACTAAAGAGCAAGGAACAGGGTTATTATATTGAAACGCCTAAGACAAAGAGCGGAATAAGGCAAGTGCCATTAAGCAGAGAAACAATACAGGCATTTCAACGGGTTATGAAGAAACACCCAAAGGCAGAACCATTTGTGATAGACGGACGGAGCAATTTCCTATTTGTCAATCATAAAGGCAAGCCCAAAGTTGCGATTGATTACAACGCCTTATTTGTCCGTATGATAAAGAAATACAACAAGCACCACAAGGACAATCCCTTGCCACATATCACACCGCATACGCTACGCCATACATTCTGCACAAGGCTGGCAAGCAAGAACATGAACCCGAAAGATTTACAGTATATCATGGGGCATTCAAATATCAGTATCACAATGAACTGGTATGCTCATGCGTCCATAGATACCGCAAAATCAGAGGTTCAGCGTCTAATCGCATAAGAAGTATTTACCACGATTTTAACCACGCTTGATAGCGAAAATATAAGAAGATAGACCTAGATATGTGAGGTTTACCACAAAAGAAAAATGCCCGTAGAGCCTATAAAATAAGGCTTTGCGGACATTTAAGAAGATATAAAAAGATAGTCAAAAAGACATATATAATTTTTATAAACATAACCGGATATTTTATGTATGGCCGGAAAATGACAGAATTTATCTGCTGCATGCCTGCAGAAAGCAGAAGAATAAGACTGAAATAAAAGATAAAAAAATAATCGAAGCAAGAGCAAAAGAACTTGGAAAAACAATGGGAAGATCTTTAATTTAAAAGGAGGGAGAATTATGCCATTTGTAAATACGGATATCAACGAAGTGATAAACCGAAAACGGAGCAATGATCCTGCTTTTCAAAAAGCATGGGACGACAGCAGAGAAGAATACAGATTAATTGGTGAAATGGTTTCCTTGCGGAAAGAAAAAAAAATGACCCAGGGAGAACTTGCTGAATTAACCGGCAGTAAGCAGCAGGTTATTTCAAGAATTGAGAAAAGAGAGAATAGTCCATCTTTAAAAACTGTTTGTAATATTTTAAATGCACTGGGATATGAACTTAAAATTGTAAAACGAAGTGAGGGAAGATATTTATAATTTTGTGGTTAGAGAGAAAAATAAAATAAAACGATCATGTAAAAAAGCAATCGGGAAACCGGTTGCTTTTTGCATTCCCGCAAAAAGTGGTTAAAATGCAAAGAAATTAAAAGATATCGGGTGAAAGAAAATATTAGAAATAGGTAAGGGAGACACGAAAAACCTTTATTGTTCCAACAATGTTTCCTTTCTTTTAAAGTCCAAAAAAAAATTAAAAACTGGCATGAGAATTGCAGATATATAAAACATCAGATAAATGCAGACTGAAGGAGGATAAGGAAAATGAAAAAAGATATTATGGCGGATTACGTTAAATTGCCGGAACTGGAAGAGTATAGAGAATGGTTTAAGGACCATTTTGATCTGTACCGTGAAGACGGAATTTTACAGGTAACCATGAAAACAAAAGATCATGTAATGTGCTGGAGCGGTTCCAGCCACCGGGCCATGAGTCAGTTAAGCCGTGTGATTTCCATGGACCGCAAAAATGAGATTCTGATCTGGACGCATTATGGAGACAACTGGATGATGGACAAAGATCCAAATGGCTGGAACACTTATGCGGAAGAACGGTTTGAGCATCAGTATATTGATGATTATAACTTAATTAAAAATATGATTTTTGATATAGATATTCCAACCATCGGTGTGATTCCCGGACCTGGTTTTCACTGGGATTCCGCACTGCTTTGCGATATTACGCTGGCATCTGAGGATGCAAAATTTGATGATGACCATCTGTTTTTCGGGCTGATTCCGGGAGACGGCATGTTTATGCTGATGCAGCATTTCCTTGGAACAAAAAGGGCCAACTATTATGCTTATACCTGTCGCCAGTGGACTGCACAACAGGCTTTGGACTGGGGATGGGTGAATGAACTCTGTCCTAAGGGAACCGTGGTGGACCGGGCATGGGAGATTGCAAAGATGATAAAATCGCTGCCCCTTGAAACACGGACCATATATTCACATTTATGTAAACGTCCTCTGGAGCGTCTGCTGGTTGATGATTTGAAAATCCATACATTAAGCGAGCAGTACAGCACCATGTACCGGATTGCACAAAAGGATTACGGCCAGGCACAGCAGGATGAGAAGGATATGTCTGCCGTACATCATTACCGGTATACTGCGGGAGAAAATGAATATCTGCAGCAGCCAATCAGAAGCTGGGATGATATCAAAGATGATCTGCCGAGATTTGTGAAAAAACACGGATTTCAGGAAGCCGATCAAAGATTTTCAGATGATCAGTCAAAATAAGGTAATAAGAAAAAGGAGGTTTGGCAAGTGAAACGATTACGGTTTCCAGGCACTTTTTGTGTGGGAAATGATATTTTAAAAAATTTTGCATCATATGCATCCTGTTATGGAAAGAAAATGGTTTTTATCGGGGGACACCGCTCCCTTTTGGCAGTGAGAGAACTTCTTGCAGAAAGCTTTCAGGATAGTGAATGTTCCTGCGAATTTGTGGAATGCGGGAAAACTGCAAGTCTCTCGGAAATCCGCCGGATTGCCGGGCTGCAGGAGGTAAAAGATGCTGATGTGATTTGTGCGGCAGGGGGCGGAAGCTGCATGGATATTGCAAGAACCATTGGAAATGGAAGTAAAAAAAGCTTGATTATGATTCCAACCACAGTAGCTTCTGATGCACCGTGCTCCTTTGTATCCGTTTTTTATTCGGATGACGGCAGTGAAGTAATTGGGGATGAACTGTATCATAAATGTCCGGATATGGTATTTGTGGACTCTAAGGTGATTGCGGATGCTCCGGCGAGACAAATTGCTTCAGGAATGGGAGATGCTCTGGCAACTTTTTATGAAGCCAGAACCTGTAAACAAAATGCAAATGGAACAGGTATTACAGCCACAGCCATGGCGCTTGCTGGACTTAGCAGAGAAATGGTACTGCGGGACGGATATGCGGCTTATCAGTCGGTGGAACTGGGGATTGTTACGACGCAGCTTGAAAATGTCATTGAAGCAAACTGCTTTTTGTCCGGCGTGGGCGGCGCGAACACCGGATGTGCGGCAGCCCACGGAATCGGAGATTATCTTTGTAAACTGCCCGGCGGACATGATTTTATGCATGGGGAGCGGGTCTATGTGGGGCTGATGGTTCAGATGATTTTGGAACAGTATCCAAAAGAGGAGATCAGGAAATTGATGACTTTTGGAAAGCGCATCAAACTCCCGGTCTGCCTTGGAGACCTTGGAGTTGAGAATATAAAAGAGACGGCCAAAATGCTGACTGTGGGACTTCAGGGAGATCATTTTATGGTGAATTTAAGCTGTGATTACAGTGAGCATATTCTGGCAGGAGCTTTCGTGTATGCACAGTGCCTGGCAGAAACAATTTAAAGGAGAATGAAATGAAACGATTATTTTTCCCGGGCACCTTTTGTGTCGGAAATGATATTTTAAAAGACTTTGTTCAATATACATCCTGTTATGGGAATAAATTTGTATTTATTGGAGATGAAATTTCCCTTGGGGTTTCCAGGCAGCAGCTGGCCGGCAGTTTTCAGGACCGTTCCTGTACCTGCGATTTTATAACCAGCGGGAAACTGGCCTGCAGATCAGAAATTTCAAGAATTCAGAGTCTGCCCCAGGTGCAGGATGCTGATGTGATCTGTGCAGTGGGGGGAGGTGGATGTATGGATATTGCAAGGACCATTGCCAATACATTGAAAAAAGCTCTGGTTATGGTACCAACAACTGCTTCTTCTGATGCACCGTGTACCTTTGTGGCGCTGTGTTATTCGGAAGACGGCAGTGAGATTATCAGTGATGCCATTTACCACAAATGTCCGGATATGGTTATGGTGGATTCTAAAATCATCGCGGAAGCTCCCCCCAGACTGCTGGCGGCAGGAATGGGAGATGCTATGGCTACTATTTATGAAGGAAGTACTAATTATGCTAATCCAAAAGGCATTGGAATTACTCAGACCGCAATGGCTATGTGCAGGCTTTGCAAAGATATTATTGTGAAAGACGGTATGGCAGCTTACCGTGCAGTAGAATGCAAGTCTGTAACTACACAGCTTGAGAATGTCATAGAAGCCAACTGCTTCCTCTCCGGAATCGGAGGACTGAATTCCGGATGCGCGGCGGCCCACGGAATTGGAGATTACCTGTGTAAGCTGCCGGGAGGACACGGATTTTTACATGGTGAGCGTGTGTATATCGGTCTTATGATTCAGATGGTATTAGAGCAGTATCCGGTGGAAGAGATTATAAAGCTGATGCAGTTTGGCCGGGCGGCAGGACTGCCGGTATGCATAGGAGATATGGGCGTTGAAAATATCAAAGAAACAGCAGAATTTCTGGCCCAGGGGCTTCAGGGAGACCATTTTATGGTGAACTTAAACTGCGATTACAGTGAATATATTCTGGCAGGATCTATTGTGTATGCCCAGCACCTGGCAGATCATTTAGCAGATAATTAAAAATACCAAATAAAAGGCTTATATGAAAGGAAGGAATAACATTATGGCAGCAAAACAGATTTCTCAGATTACACAGATTGGAATTGTAACAGGTGATTTGAAAAAAATGATGAAAAACTACGAGGAAAAACTGGGAATCGGACCTTTTGAAATTGTAGTGGACGGAGCAAACGGAATCGGAGCAAAAGCAGAGAATTTAAAAGTGCACGGAAAGCTGCAGGATTTTGAAGTACTTGTTGCATGCTGTAAGCTGGAAGCCGTAGAGATTGAGCTGATTCAGCCTCTGGATGATAAAAGCATTTATGCAGAACATTTAAGAAAACATGGTGAGGGAGTCATCAATCATATTGCTATTGTAACACCGGATAATGCGGCGTTTAGAACATTGATGAAAGAAGAAAATGTGGAATCTATTTTAAAGGGAGATGTAAATCCCGCGGAAGGTGAAAGCTTTGAATATTTTGACTGCGGGGAATTAATGGGTACGATTGTAGAACTTCATGATCCGGAGCCGGTAGAGTAGGAGAAAACTTATGGACAGCGTAATCATTACAGCGGCTTTAACAGGGGCTGTTACACCAAAAGAGAAAAATGCAAATATTCCGCTGACACCTGCCGAGATTGCTAAGGATGCTTATGACTGCTGGAAGGCCGGAGCAGCCATTGTGCATCTGCATATGAGAAACGATCAGGGGATCGGCTGTATGGATCACGAAAAGTTTGCTGAAACCATCCGGCTGATACGGGAAAAGAAAGATTGTGATGTGATTATCAACTGTACTTCCTCCGGGGATAATACCGGTACCGCTACAGATGAAACAAGAATGCTTCATATGAAAACAGTGGACGGGATTGAAATGGGCAGTTATGACGCCGGAAGTTTTAACTGGATGCCCGGGGGCGTATTTGAGAATTCACCAAAGTTTTTAGAGCAGCTTGGAGATGTGTACATAGAACGGGGCATTAAACCGGAAATAGAGATCTTTGATTCCGGGATGCTGGGAGTAGCGGATTATTTTGTGAAAAAGGGACATCTGCCCACACCTCTTCATTTTCAGTTCTGCCTTGGAGTGCTGGGGGCAATGCCGGCTACGGTAGAAAATCTGCAGTATCTGGTAAGTAAAATACCAGAAGGCTCCACCTGGTCGGCTTTTGGGGTCGGAAAGGAACACCTTCCCATTATGTATGCGGCTTTGGCTCTGGGGGGAAATATCCGGGTAGGTCTTGAGGATAACGTTTATTACAGCAAGGGCGTTCCTGCTGCTAATGTGATGCTGGTAGAGCGGGCTGTCAGGGCAGTGGAAGTATTCGGCAAACAGCCTGCTTCTTCCGCTAAAGCCCGGGAGATTCTTGGAATCCCGCCGCATCCGTACAGTAAAAACCAGCCTGTATAAAGGAGGGAAAGCAAAAATGACAGAATTAGAAACACTTGCTGTTAAAATCAGAATTGCGGAAATGAAATGTTTTAAACAGAGAGGATTTGGCCATGTAGGGGGATCTTTAAGTATTGCAGATGCTTTAGCTGCCCTGTATGGAAAATTGATGAAATATGATCCCCAACGGCCGGACTGGGCAGACAGAGACTATCTTGTAATGTCTAAAGGCCACTGCGGACCGGGATTATATGCGGCCCTGGCAGTGGAAGGATTCTTCCCGGAGGAATGGCTTTTAACTTTAAATGAACCTCATACAAGGCTTCCCAGCCACTGTGATAAAAATCTGACCCCGGGAATTGATATGACAACCGGTTCCCTGGGACAGGGGGCATCCACATCAGCAGGAATGGCTCTTGGGCTGAAATTAGACGGCAGAAAAAATACAGTATATTGTATTCTCGGAGACGGTGAATGTGATGAAGGACAGGTATGGGAGATGCTTTTGTTTGCAGCTGCAAAGAAACTGGATAATTATGTGGTATTTGTAGATTATAACCGGAAACAGCTGGATGGAAGTACCGATGACATACTTTCTTTAGGAGATCTGAGAGAAAAATTTGAGGTGTTCGGATGGTATGCTGTGGATGTAAACGGCAACAATCCGGATGAGATTGCAGATGCGGTTTTAAAAGCAAAAGAAGAGCACAAAGACCGTCCGATTGCCGTGATCTTAAATACGAAAAAAGGATATGGCGTGGATTTTATCGAAGCTATGGAATTTAATCATCATATCACACTGAACCATGAACAGGCCGATGCGGCAATTGCGCAGTTAGAGGGGAGGCTGTAAGACATGATAGAGCTGGCATATAACGGAAAACAGGATGAAATAACCATTAAAGACTCCTTTGGGGCTGTACTAGAAGCGTTATTTGAAGAAGATCCGGATGTTATTTATCTGGATGCGGATCTGATGAATTCTATGGGGACATACAAGCTTGCCAAAAGGTATCCGGACCGCTGTATAGACTGCGGAATTCAGGAAGCGAATATGATCGGCGTGGCGGCCGGGGCCTCTGCTGTGGGGAAAAAGCCGTACGTACATACCTTTGGTCCTTTCGCCGGGCGCAGATGCTATGATCAGGTCTTTATCTCTGTGGGATATGCAAAAAACAATGTCAGAATCATTGGTTCAGATGCCGGTGTAACGGCGGCCTATAATGGCGGAACCCATATGCCTTTTGAGGATATCGCTCTGTATCGGGCAATACCGAGAGCTATGATTATAGACGCGGCAGATCAGGTGCAGTTTGAGGCGGCAGTCCGCCAGACCAAAGACCGTGAAGGGGTAACCTATATCCGCTGCCCCAGAAAGGGCTGCACGAAAGTGTACGGAAGCAAAACAGAATTTATATTTGGGAAAGCAAATGTATTAAAAGAAGGGACGGACTGTGCTGTCATTGCAAGCGGAATTATGACAGCCGAGGCTTTAAATGCGGCGGAACATCTGGAAAAAGAAGGAATTAAGATTGCAGTAATTGATCCTGTTACCATCAAGCCTCTGGATGAAGAAACGGTTCTTTCCTATGCAGAAAAATGCGGCGCCGTAGTTACTGCTGAAAATGCTACTGTAGTTGGAGGGCTTGGCAGTGCAGTATGCGAGCTTCTGGGAGAAAAATGCCCGGTTCCGATAAAGCGGATCGGGGTGCAGGACCTGTACGGTGAAGTGGGTGATGTAAATTATTTAAAAGAACGCTTCGGACTGACCGCCAAAGATCTGATGAACGCAGTAAAAGAAATAATTGCCCGCAAATAAAAACGATAAGGAGAGCAAAAGGATGAAAGAATTATTTACCCTGGAAGGGAAAAATGCCATTGTAATCGGCGGTGCCGGAGGAATTGGAGCAGCAATTGCAGAAGCATTTGCATTTTATGGGGCGGATGTATCTATTGCAAGCAGAAAAATGGAAAATCTGCTGCAGACAAAAGACAACATTAAAAAAAGCACAGGAAAGGATGTATCCGTTTATACCGTAGATGCGTCCAAAGAAGAAAGTATTATTGCACTGGTGGATACCGTTCTGGCAGACAAAGATCATATTGATATTCTTGTGAATTCACAAGGGTATAATGTGAAATATCATATTACAGAGCTTCCGGTTGAAATTATGGAAGGCATGATGAATGTAAATGTTATTGGGATTGCAATGCTTTGTAAACATTTTGGAAAACATATGAAAGACCGGGGATATGGAAGAATTATCAATGTATCTTCTACCAGAGGAAGCCGGGCGTGTCTTGGTGGAAATGCAAGCTACTGTACCACAAAGGGAGCGCTGGATATGCTTACCAGGACTCTTGCCTGCGATCTTGGTCCGGAAGTAACCGTTAATGCCATCGGACCTACCAATACGGTGACGCCAATGATGGAAGGACTGATTAAAGAGCATCCGGAAATTTTACATCTGGGGGATGATAAACCGCTGCAGAGAATTGGAAGGGTAGAAGACTGTATGGGACCGGCTGTATTTCTGGCGTCAGAGGCAGCAGGATTTGTTACCGGCCAGATTCTGTATGTAGACGGCGGTATGACCGCAATCGGATAAATATTCAGGAATGGGAGGAGTATAAAGATGCAGCTGAAAACATTGCAGGATCTGCTGCCTTACTGTATGGAACACATACCGGTAAAAACGCTGGCCGTTATCAAAGGGGAAGATGATCATACATTAGCGGCAGCCGCCCGGGCAAAACATGCAGGTGTGATCAGAGTGGTGCTGATTGGAGAAACAGCAAAAATAAACCCTCTATTAGAGAAAATCGGAGAAAAGCCCTCAGATTATGAAATCATAGAAGCCATAGAAGCTAAAGAAGCTGTTGCATGTGCCCTTTCCCTGGTACATGCGGGGCAGGCGGATTTTCTTATGAAGGGAACCGTTGAAACAAAGGATTTAATGAAACAGATTGTTGCAAAAGAATCCGGAATGCGCACGGGAAGACTTATGTCCAAGTTTGATTTTATTGAAAATCCGGGCTATCACAAATTGGTAGCCCTCTCTGACTCTGCATTAAATCCGAAGCCGGATCTTATGGCAAAAAAACAGATCATTCAAAATTCCTTGGAAGTACTTTATTCTATGGGGATTTATAAACCAAAGGTTGCGGTGCTTGCTGCGGCGGAAACCTTAAATCCCAAACTCCAGGAAAGTACAGATGCCTGGGAGTTAAAACAGATGTGGGAGCGGGGAGAATTTACGGACTGCTATCTGGAAGGCCCCATTTCCATTGATCTGGCTCTGGAAAAAGAATCGGTAAGAATTAAAAACTATGGCAGTCCGGTAGGCGGTGATGCAGACCTTTTAATCTGTCCGGATCTGGTATCGGGAAATCTTATGGGAAAAGGAATGACCATTACAGGCGCCAAAGCCGCCGGCATTATTGTAGGGGCCAAGGTTCCTATTGTTCTGATGTCAAGGGCTGCAAAAGTAGAAGACAAATTTCAGTCCATTATTTTGGGGGCCATTGCAGCGCAGAAGGGAGTGCAGGGATGAAAGAAATCAATTTGCTTGTTATTAATCCGGGTTCTACTTCAACAAAAATTTCTGTTTTTGAAAACGGAACAGAGGTTTACCGGAAAAATCTTGTGCATTCCGCCGGAGAGATTGAAAAATATAAAAAGATTACGGACCAGACCCCTTTTCGAAAGGCAGAGGTAGAAAAATTTTTAACGGAAATACATTATGATCTTTCAAAACTGACAGCCATTGCCTGCAGAGGGGGTTCTCTGCCGCCCATTCATACCGGGGCCTATGAAGTAAATGATGAGATGATTGATGTGTTAAAGCACAGGCCCAGCGGACAGCATGCTTCAACACTGGCGGCTCTGATCGGTTATGAGATCGCCCGGAAACTGGGAATTAAAGCATATATTTATGATGGCAACACGGCAGATGAGATGGAAGATCTTCCAAGGATTTCCGGTTGTCCCCTGGTAGAAAAACTCAGTATGGGGCATATTTTAAATACCAAAGCTGTTGGCCGGATGTATGCAGAAACTATTGGAAAAGCTTATGAGGAATTAAACCTGATTCTGGTACATACCGGGGGCGGCATCAGTATCGGTCTTCACAAAAAAGGCGTGATTGCGGATATTATGACAGATGAGGATGGAACCATGTCACCGGAACGAGCCGGTGCGCTGCCAAGCATCGGCATGGCAAAGCTTTGTTTTTCCGGGGATTACACCTTTGATGAGGTCAGTGCCATGGTAAGGGGAAAAGGCGGACTCACCGCATATCTTGGAACCAATGATGTCAGGGAAGTAGAACAGCGTATTCTGGAAGGTGATGCTTATGCCGGACTGGTGTACGATGCGATGATTTATCAGACGGCTAAGGGAATCGGTGCACTTGCTGCTGCTGTAAACGGAGAAGTGGACGGAATTATTATTACCGGTGGAATTGCAAATTCTGAAATGTTTATCAGTAAACTGAAAAAACGTGTGGAATTTATTCATCCGGTTACCGTGATTCCCGGTGAATATGAGATGGAAGCTTTGGCGGCGGGAATTACCCGTGTATTAAAAGGGGAGGAGACTGCCCGGCAATACAGAGAACAGGAACCGTTAAGGTAGAAAAGAGGATAAAGGGATGAAAAAGGAAGCGGTAATTATTTCTGCGGCCAGAACTCCTGTGGGCCGGATGCGTGGAGCGCTGGCCGGCGTGGCGGCGACAGATCTGGGAGCGCTGGTGATGAAGGCAGCAGTAGAAAGAGCCGGTATTTTACCGGAGCAGATAGATGATGTGATTTTTGGAAATCTTGGAAATAACCAGTATGCCAATCTTGCCAGAGTTGCGGCGCTGAAAGCCGGATTTCCGGTAAGTGTGCCGGGATTCACCATAGACAGACAGTGCTCCTCAGGATTAAATGCCATTGCGCTGGCGGCAATGATGATAGAATCCGGTCATGGAGAGGTTTTTGTTGCAGGAGGTGTGGAAAGCGATTCCTCAAGGCCGAATCTTTTAGCAAGACCGACGCAGGCTTATCAATTAAATCCGCCGGAATGGCTGACCCGTTATACGGCGCCGGAAGGCATGAACTTCAGTATGGGAGAAACAGCCGAAAATCTATGTGATAAATACCAGATTACTAGAGAGCAATGCGATGCCTTTGCACAGGAGAGCCACAGGAGGGCGGCAAGAGCAGCAAAAGACGAAGTGTTTCAGGAACAGATTGTTCCTGTCCCTGTCACAGATAGAAAAGGAAATATCACAGAAGTTACAAAAGATGAGTGTATCCGGCCGGATACAACTATGGAAACTCTTGCCGGATTGAAGCCTGTTTTTCGTAAGGACGGCCGGATCACAGCGGGAACCAGTTCTCCTATGAGTGACGGGGCCGGGGCAGTGGTTGTTATGGAAAAGCAAAGAGCTTTGAAAGAAAATAAAAAAATCCGGGCGCAGTTTGTGGATTTTGCGGTGACAGGGTGCGATCCTTCCATTATGGGCATTGGTCCGGTGGAAGCTGTCAGAAAACTGTTAAAGCAGAATGGTCTTACATTACAGGACATTGACCTTATTGAATTAAATGAGGCATTTGCTTCTCAGTCTCTTGCCTGTATTCAGGAACTGGGACTTGATACAGATAAGGTAAATGTCAATGGAGGCGCGCTGGCCCTTGGGCATCCGTTGGCCGGAACCGGCGGAATACTTACTACTAAGCTGATATATGAGATGGAAGCCCGCAGGGCCGGATATGGCATCGTAAGCTTTTGCATGGCCGGGGGACAGGGTGCCGCGGCACTGTTGAAACGGATTTAGGATGGGGAGAAACGGAATGAGAGAAATTAAGCAAATAGCCGTCTTTGGAGCCGGTAAAATGGGAAGTGGAATTGCCCAGCTGTTTGCCACAGGAAAGTACCCGGTATATTTGTGGGCATTTGATGAGGCAGAAAAAGAAAGAGCTCTTAAAACTATGAAAGAAAATCTGCAGCTTCTGGCAGAAAATGATATTCTTTCACCAGAGGAAATACCGGATATTTTAAATCGAATAAAAATTACTACAGATTTTGAAGAAGTGGCGTTCAGCGCAGATCTGGCTGTTGAATGTATTCTTGAAAATATGGAATTAAAGCAGGAGTTTTTTAAAAACCTTGACAGTATAGTACCGGAAGATGTAATTTTGTGTACCAATACATCCGCCATGAGTATTACAGAGATTGCTTCAAAGTCAGAACATAAGGAGCGTATCATCGGAACTCATTTCTGGAATCCTCCGTATTTAATTCCTCTGGTAGAAGTAGTAAAAACAGTACATGTGGCAGAGGGGATTGCTGAAATTGTATGTGATACGCTGCGGGGCATAGGGAAAAAACCCATTGTGGCAAAAAAAGATGTTCCGGGATTTATTGCCAACAGAATGCAGAATGCTCTTGGGAGAGAAGCGCTTTCTATTGTGCAGAATGGGCTGGCAGATCCGAAAGATGTAGATGATGCTGTAAAATACGGATTTGGTATGCGTCTTGGCAGTATCGGTCCTATTGAGCAGATTGATGCCATTGGCATAGATTTGTGTATTAATATTGGAGATTATCTGTTTCAGGATCTTGAAGATTCCAAGGAGGCACTGCCTATCTTAAAAGAAAAAGCATCCCGAAAAGAGTTAGGATTTAAAACCGGAGGCGTTGGAATTCAGACCTGGACACAGGAACAGATGAAGGAATATAACGAGAGAACCATCAGAGATCTGATAAAGATCGGAAAAGCATTACAGATGTTTTAATATTGCTGATTTTTTCCGGCGGGGTATAAAAGATATATTTTTTATTATCTTTCCCAAAGGATGTAAATTAGACTGCCATGAAAAAACAGAAGGCCTCAAACCTTCTGTTTTTTATGAATATAACCAATACCTGCGATTGTAACAAATATCAAAATTGTCAATCCTTGGCAGGACAGAAATATTTGCAGCCCTGATACCCGCTGCAGGGCGGAATGGTTTTTGTGGACATTTCCGGTTGAAGAAAACCATATGGTCCTGATATAATAATATAATATTTGAAAATGGAACATAAAAAACACGGGAGTACATATGAGAGACGAATTTAATTTATACGAGGGAAGGGAAAACTATATTTTTGTCAGTTATTCTCATAAAGACAAAGACCGGGTATTTCCGGTACTGAAAAAAATGATAGAAAGCGGATACCGGATCTGGTTTGATAAGGGGATTCATCCGGGGAGCCAGTGGCCGGAAATTGTAGCCGGGCATTTGGCGCGATGCACAGTTTTTATGGTGTTTATCTCTGATCATTATATGCAGTCGCAAAATTGTATCCGGGAGCTGCATTTTGCGGTGGCCAGAAATAAAAGCCTGATTTCTATTATGCTGCAACCGGTTTTGCTGACTCCGGGCGTGGAGATGCAGCTTTGTGTATCACAGGCGGTAAGGCATTATGAATTTCCAACAGAAGAGCAGTTTTATAAAGTACTGAATACCTCTGCGGTATTAGAGCAGTGTCAAAGGCGAGAAGAATTGTTTACAGCTGAAGAACTGCCTGTAACAAAAGAAAAAGAGGGGCAGCCGGAACAGATTGTACCTCAAAAGATGAAAGCAGGAGATGCATCCGGGGAAGTTCCCGCCGGCAGTGCAAAAACCGGGACAGAGACGTTTCGACAGTCTGAAAAAGAACATTCTCAAAGGATACAAAAATCCGGAAAAAGAAACTATTTCTGGCTGGTTATTATTATAATAGCTGCCTTGGGTCTGACAGCTGCAGGTGTGGGGATGAAGGTGTATCATACCGTAGAGATTGATGGTGAGAAATACAGCAGAAAAGAGACAAGCCTGACAGTAGCTGACAAAAGGGTGACGGAAGAGCTGATTCAGAAGCTGAAAAGCTTTTCAAAACTGCACATGCTGGATTTTAAAAATTGTACCTTCGAGCCCCAGGCACTGGATGGGCTGGGAGAACTCCAGGAGCTGACGCAGTTAAAGCTGGAACACTGCGAAAACATTGAAAACCTTACGTTTGTCAATGAGCTTACCGGGCTTTACCGCTTAGAGCTTTCAGACTGCGGGATAAACAATAAATCATTTGATCAGATAAAATCTTCGGACCGGCTGCAGGTTCTTACTGTATCCGGAAATCCTGAGTTATCTGAGATTGAATGGCTTAGTCATTTCCCGGAACTTTCTTCATTGAAACTGGAAAGAAACAGTATTCGTGACGTGGCTTTTGTTTCAGAACTTGAAAATCTGGGAACCCTTTCTCTTGCAGAGAATAAAATTGAAAAAATTTCTTCCCCATTTAAATCACTGCGCATTAGTAATCTGGACCTGTCAGATAATCAGATAACAGACTTTTCCGGTCTGGATAACCTGACTGTGCTGACAAAAATAGATATCAGTGGGAATGATTACAGCCGGATATCAGACAAAGAAGGTCTTAAATGTATAACGAAGAGTGCGGCAGTTTTAAAGATTGCAGATCTTTCCGGAAATGATTTTTCACAGACTGCCATTGAGCGCATGTTTGCAGATTGCACTCAGTTAAAGGAAGTACATATAGATGATAATAAAAGCCTTACGACCCTTGAGATGTTTTCCAAAGGGAAAGAGCTTGAAACAATAACTGCCAGTGGATGTGGTCTAAAGAAGCTCGGAAATCTTACAGGGTGTCGGGGGTTAAAGTCAATGAATCTGTCGGATAATCAGCTGGGTTCTCTTTCAGGATTTCCAAAGATTACTGCCTCTTCTGTCTATTTGCTGGATCTTAGCGGCAATCAGCTGACAGATCTTGATGGCCTTGATGGAGGAACTTCTTATCAGAAGTTAATTTTATATGGAAATAAGTGGGATGAAAAAGTCCTGAATGAAGTGCTGGCGGGGTTAAAGGGAAATTATCTTGGTATTTCGTATATCAAGGGATTAAAACCGGAGTCTGTGAAAGGATTTATTTCCTGTTATATGGAAGGCGTGCCGGATGATCAAAAAGTAATCTGGGAGGACGCTTTGGGCTCTGGGTGTCATTTTGAACGTATGCAGATAACTGAATCATAGAATAAGACCGGAGCTTTGTCAGGCTCCGGTTTTATTTATTCCTCTATAGGAAATACTGTGTTGCGATAAAGCAGAAAAGTACCGATTCCTATAGAGCAAAAAAACGCTCCGCTGTGGATCGCACTGCGGCAGAGTGGAATCATGTTGCTTGCGCAACCCGCCGCAGGCGGAGAATCCTGCCGTGGCAGGATTCTTTTTATGGAATATAAATAAATCTTAAAAATGTAAAATAAAAAATTGTGATTTATGTCGGTAAAAAGAGTATGAAAAGTATAAATGGGAGTTTTTTACGCAGACTGAATTTATAATGAAATACAGGAGGAATGCGTGTGAATTACCCAAATACTGAGAAAGAAGTTATATTACAGAAAGAATATTTAGCAGGATTTGAAGAATATCTGGTGGAAAAAGAATGTGCCAGTAACACTATAAAAAAATACATTTCAGATGTGAAAAAGTTTTATGGTTTTCTAAGCGGGAATCTGGAGATTTCAAAAGAACGGCTGATAGAATACAAGAAATGGCTGATATCGAAATATTCAGGGAGCAGTGTAAATTCCATGCTGGTGGCATGTAATCAGTTTTTGGATTTTTTAGGACTTGGAAGAATGAAAGTAAGACTTTTGAAAATTCAAAGACAGTTATTTTTAGAGGAAGAAAAAAATTTAAGCCGGTCAGAATACCTTAAGCTTGTGAATACCGCCAGAAGAAAGGGAAAGGAACAGCTGGCACTGATTATGGAAACGATCTGTTCCACAGGAATCAGAGTCAGTGAACTTGAGTATTTTACTGTATCAGGCGTTCACAGGGGAAAAGTCAATATATGGAATAAAGGGAAATATCGTGTGATTATACTGCCTAAAAAGATGCAGTACAGGCTTTTGGCATATATAAAAGAACAGAAAATTGCTTCGGGTCCGATATTTCGAACTAGAAATGGTAAAGCGAAACACAGAAGCAATATTTGGCGTGAAATGAAGCAGCTGGCTTGTGATGCCGGGATAGATCCTGTTAAAATATTTCCTCATAATCTGAGACATCTGTTTGCAAGAACCTTTTATCAGGTTACAAAAAATCTGGTAAATCTTGCAGATATATTGGGGCACAGCAATATGGAAGTCACAAGAATCTATACATCTGACGGATTAAATATCTGGAAGAAAAATATCAATCGCTTAGACCTGCTGGGCAAAAAAATAACAACATAATATTAATTATGTTGTAGATATTTACATAGATCAACCGCATATAATTCTTTTTTATTCTAAATTATTATTTAGGGAAAGTCAATAGGCAGTCGTTTATTTCAGATGATGATTAGTGCTCACAACTGCCATTGTGTTTTTGTAATGCCCTTCCTTTGCCAGGACATAGCTTTGTGCTGCGCTTCTATGCTGATCATTAGGGATCAGAGAATATCAAACTTTTCAATAAGAATCTATACTAATTTAAAGAGTCTCCGGTGAGAGGCTCTTTTTGTTTGCAACATAATTAATATTATGTTGCCGCAGACAGCAATAAGCTGTGAAATTTTAACTGACATAGTCAGATTTTAAAGATAGGAGGAATGAATAGAGGTGGGGAAAAAGAAACGAAAGGTTTCCGCTTTCACAAAAGGGTTAGCTGTATTAATGATATTGCTGCTGCTCCCTGGGCTGTCTGCATCTGCGTCTGGTGCATCTGACACGACAGCGGACAATACAGCCGGTGAAAGTACAGATTCGCAGAACACTGCTGTGCCAAAACATCATAAGTATATCAGGTATAACGATGATGACAGTTATACTCTTACATTGGATGTGACAGGTGTGTCTGAATCAGAGACCAGCAAGTCTAAATTGGATGTTCTGTTGATTGTGGATCAGTCTAAAAGTATGGGAACTTCTATGGGCAGCCGTGGATCCAGATTGGATGTCTTAAAAGAAATTATAACAGGAAAAAACAGTCTTTCCGGCGCAATCTTAGAGAATGAAAATATTGACGGACGCATGGCAATTGTCAGCTACAGCGGTTCTGCCGGCAGGGGAGATACTTCCTGGAATGATGCCAGTACGGTATTAAACTGGACCGATCAGAAATCTGATCTTGATGCAAAGCTGAAAAGAATCTATGCAGAGGGCGGGACGAATTGTCAGGCCGGTTTATATGAAGGCCAGAAGGTTTTGAAATCAGCCAGATCAGATGCACAGAAAGTTGTTATTTTTCTGTCAGATGGAGAACCAACTTATTATTATGATAAAAATGGTAAGACACAGGGATCAGGAAATTTCGATGAGGGAGGAAAAAGTGCTTCAGCGGCTTATAGCCAGGCAAAAAAAATGACAGATCTTTCCGGATTTTATACGGTTGGTATTTCAAAAAAAAGTGATACTGAGTTTCTGAAAAAACTTGTGAAGCAGGTAAATGCCCGGGAAAAAGGAACATATCATGCAGATACAGCAGCGAAGCTCACAAAGATATTTGAGGATATTACAGCAGATATTACAGAATACACCTGTCGGAATGTAACGATTACAGATACCCTTAGTGAATATGTGGAACTAGATGATGAAGATCCGGCATATTCTGTAACTGCTGTGGACAGTCAGGGAAGGGATGTTGATTTATCTGAGGTGGATGTGGAATTTTCCTATGATAGTTCTGCCAGAACTGTAACGGTCCAATTTCCAAAAGATTTTGTACTGGATGCGGACGTAACTTATTCGATTCATTTTAATATCCATCCAAGTCAGAAGGCTTTTGATGAGTTTGCAGACAAGGGATATTCAGCTACAGGGAGTGCTAACAGCGATGCTTCGGGAAATAGTACAAGTTCCGGTAAAAAGGGATTTTTTTCAAATACATCGGCAGAGCTCACCTATACGTATGGAACCAGTGAGAATGCCCGTTCTTATACTGCTGAATATGAAGAGAAGCCCGTAATTCAGGTATCTGTACAGGATAAAAATGCATCGTTAACCATTAGCAAAGAAGTGCGCGGTGAAATGGGAGATAAGAAAAAAACGTTCTCATTTACAATACGTTTAAAGGATAAAAACAAAAATCCGGTTTCCGGGGAAGGAACCGGCATTCAGGCTGCTGTTTATGCCTGTGAAGGTGGAATTTTACCGGGAGTAACCGGAGTGGAAGCACCAGAGCAGTCATCGGTGGAATTTGAGAAGGACGGGACTGCTGTGGTCAGTCTGAAACACGGGCAGACGCTTACTATTAAAAATCTTCCAGACGGATATTTCTTTGAAGTAACAGAAAATGCAGAAGGAAACACAGGTTATACTGTGACCTACAATGGAGAGCAGTCAGATTGTGCTTCCGGTATTCTGGACGGAGATCAGACCGCAGCCGTTGTAAATCAAAAGGAGTATGTACCGGATACCGGTATTGTTGATGGGACGGCGGGAGATGGGATTCTTCCGGCTGCAGGGATACTTGCTGCGGGAGCGGTCTGTGGACTTATGTTAAGACGAAGAATGAAACACTAGTATGAGAAAGCAGGAACGAAAAAATACAAAAGAACAGGTCCGAAGAAAAGAACGGGTTTCCCGGGCAGGGACAACACTTGCTGGTGACTTGATGTATCTGTTGTTAAAAATTCTTTTAATAGCCGCCGTTATGGGGATGATGTTTTTCTTTGTATTCGGTACGGCGCGATGCAGCGATGATTCTATGTCGCCTGCTGTAAAAGCCGGAGATCTGGTGATTTTTTATCGGTTATACAAAGATTACAAAGCCGGAGATGTTGTGGTACTGGAGCAGGATGGAGAGAAACAGATAAGAAGAGTTGCAGCGGTGGCAGGTGACACAGTGGACATAACAGAAGAAGGACTAGTAATCAACGGCTATCTTCAGCAGGAAACCGGTATCTATGAGGAGACACTGGCTTACACAGAAGGAATTACCTTTCCGTTAACGGTAAAAACCGGAGAAATCTTTGTACTGGGAGACCGGAGAGAAAATGCGAAAGACAGCCGTATCTATGGCTGTGTAGAGATTCAGGATACTTATGGATGTGCAGGTATCATGATCAGAAGAAACAGTATATAAACCAGACAATATGTTTGTTTATATAAAAAAGCAGAACGAGAGGAGACAAAAATGATGCGAAGAAAAAAATGGAAAGCGGTATTTCTGGCAGGAGTTATGAGTACCGTTATGTGTGCAGGCGCTGTTGTGCAGGCCGCTGAAACAAAGCAGAGTGAAACCACACAAAACAGCGGCACAACAGAAGATGCGGCGTCAAAAGTGCCGGGGGTGAAAGCCCAGGTTACAAAAGTACTGAATGTAGCAGAAGGAACAGAGGTTCCGGATGTAACCTTTTCCTTTGAGGCAAAACCAAAGACAGAAGATGCAGCAGATGTTACGATTTCCGATATCAGCTTTGATAAAGAAAGCGAAAAGGGAAATTTAGATCAGGGCGTTTATCATGTGGCTGGGACCGGAGCCATGGAATTTGCCAAGTTTGACCATGCAGGCGAATATGTATATGAAGTATCAGAGAAGACAGGAAATGCAGATGGAGTAACATATTCAACAGAAAAATATGATCTGCATGTATATGTAGCTAATAAAGGTAAGGATGGGCTTTATATAAAAGCTCTGACAGCAACAAATAGTAATGGAAAAAAAGTAACGGATCTGAAGTTTGTTAATACATATGTCAATAATAATGCATCGTTATCTATTGCCAAAAAAACTACTGGAGAACTGGCCGACAAAACGAAAGACTTTACATTTAAAATAACATTTACCAAAGCGGCCACTACAGATCAGACTGTCTATGAAGGAAAAATAGGTTCAGAAGCTGTCAGATGTGAGGCAGGAAAAGAGACGGAATTTCAACTTCATGATGGTGAGACACTGGTATTTGAAAAGCTTCCAGCCGGTACAAGATATGTAGTAGAAGAAGTGGGACAAAAAGATAATTATACCCCCAGCGTTGTTGTAAAAGAAAATGGAACAATGTTTGAAAAATCAGTAAGAAATGAAGCGGATAGTCTGGCTACCGCAGATTCTGGTAAAACCAGCCTGGTGGGCGAAAAGGAAAACAGCGCAGTATTTACAAATGCATACCAAGACCATCCCATTACCGGTTTGTTTATGAATAATTATCCGATTTTCCTTCTGGGGGCAGCATCCGTGTGTGCAGTTGTGCTTCTGGCTGTTGTAAGCAGACGAAGATTTTATCGCTAAACAGATGCAGATATAGCATATGAAAAAACGGAAGTGTCAAAATTTTTTTGAAAGAATGAAAGTTCTGGGAAAACGGGCAGTGCTGGCAGCAGATGCCGCTGTTAATACAGCGGCAATGGCTGTCTGTCTGATTTTCGCGGCGTATGCGGCATATGTATTTTGGGATACGCGTACCTTGTATCAGAAAGCAGACTCAGTTGTTTATGAAAGCTATAAACCTCAGGCGGACGCAGATTCCTTTTCGGAATTAAAAGCGGTGAATCCGGAAGTGTTTGGCTGGCTGACAGTATACGGAACAGAAATTGATTATCCTTTAACACAGGCAGACAATAATTCAAAATATGTGAATACGGATGCCAAAGGAGCTTATTCGCTTTCTGGAAGTTTATTTCTGGATTGTAACAATGCATCTGATTTTTCCGATTTTAATAGTATTATCTATGGACACCATATGCAGGAAGATACGATGTTTGGGGAGTTGGATAAGTTTGCAGAGGAAGATTTTTTTGAGGAACATCAATATGGCAGTTTGTATTTTGATGGGGCGGATCATGGAATAGAAATTTTTGCTTTTTTCTATGCAGATGCCTATGATTCTGTAGTTTATAATACCGGAATTACAAAAAAAAGTGACAGACAGTCTTTTCTTGACCGATTAAAGGAACAGGCAGAACAGTACCGGGAAACCGGTGTCACTTCCCAGGATCACATTGTGCTGCTGTCTACATGTACTTCTGACGATACCAATGGAAGAATACTGCTAGCAGCACGTATCAGTTCAGAAAATTTTGAAGATCCGTTTCAAAGTGAAAAACAGGAGCAGAAGAATAAAACTGCAGACAGCGGCTATGAAATTGCCGCATTGTATAAGCTGCCGGTATGGTGTTATTTCTTTTTTCTGTTACTTATTTCTTTGGGATTAATGATAATGTTAAAAAGAAAACGGAGAAACGGCAGTTAAAAAGGAAATGTGTATGAAAAAAATTCGAATAAAATATTATGGCTTTTTTCTGCTTCCGCTCTGCTTTCTGCTGGTGTTTTGCGGCAGGGTGCGGGCGGCGGAAAGTTCTGTTTCCGTATCGATTCCAGTGGAACAGGTCTTTCAGACAGAGAATCAGATACCGGAAGAGCTGGACAGAACCTTTCAATATGAATTTAAGGCTTTGAATTTATTAAATCCCATGCCGGAAGGGATTCAGGATAATAGTTATATTTTTACAATAGAAGATAATCTTACTGTGAACATTGGAGATATCGTATATACACATGGCGGAGTATATAAATATCAGCTTCGGCAGCTGACCGGACAAAAACAGCAGGGCTATATTTGTGATGAACAGGTATATCAGCTGGAAGTATATGTTAAAAATGATCCGGCCGGAGGGCTTCTGGCAGAAGTAATTGTCAGGAATGAGGATGGAGAGAAAACAGGTCATCTTAAATTTGTAAATACCTATCAAGGTGATGATACCTCCCGGATAGATACAGGCAGTGTGGTAAAAACAGGAGATGAACAAAAGATGGTTCAATGGGGAATACTTTGTGCTGCAGTGATTGCGGCCATTTGTCTTCTGGCTGGAATCAGGCGGAAGAGAGAAAAAGCAGGAATGGAAGTAAAAGAATATTAATTTTCAATAAAAAAGTAATAAGGGGCTGTAAAAAAACTCCCCTAAAAGAAAAATCGCCCAGACCGTGAGGCCTGAGCGATTTTTTGGCATAATTAATTATGTGACTAAATAAAAATACCAATAATGATTTAAGTTAGGGACTTATTTTACAACCCCTTGTTTGATCTTTGGAAAAAAGAACGGATATGAATATTTTTTTGGATTTATGGTGCAGTTATGGTATTTTTTAAAGATTATGTTTGCTTTTGCGCTTGGAAGCTTCCTGATAGACCTGGTTGTCTGCTCTTACGGATACGATAATGATTGTCATGACGCCTTGCTTTTCTTCCACAGAGTAGACAACACGGATGCCAATTCCACGGAATTTGATTTTAAAAAGACCTGTCAGATTAGAATCGTCTTTATTCCCAAGCGGCTTTCCATATCCGCCTTGATAAATGGAGACCGGGTTCTGGCTGACTTTCTGGATTCCTTTCACGACCTGCGGACGGACAGAGTGATCCAGCTTTTTCATATCGGTGAGTGCTTCGGGGATGAAATTAATCTGGTAGTTCATTCGATTTCTAATTCCTCCGCTTCTTCAATTTCGGAATCGGAAATTCCAAGGTCAGCCATTGCATCATGGAAAGAGATGGTGTGTTCCAAGGCACCGCCGTTGATTCGTTCCTGTGCCAGGAGCAGGAGACGGTAGTCTTCTTCAATGTCAGACAGACGTTCATATTCCTCCGGGGAGAGAATAACGGCAGAAGGCGCATTGTTTTTTAAAACGACAAGCTGGCGTTCCGTCCGCAGGCGGTCAAAAATTTTGGAAGCCTGCCCTTTGTTAAACTGGGTGACAGAAACGAGGCTGTTTAATAGATCAGAAGTAATAGCCATTTGTGATTCCTCCTTTTGCTGCACTTTTCTTTAGTATATGCGAAAAGCAGCGTTTTATCAATAGGAGGAAAAGAAAATATATCGAGAAATTATAATGTGATTTTGTTGTAATTGATACAAATCTTAATAAATTTATTATTCAGAATCTTTTTGCCATATAAATATAATGAAGAAATGCCGATGCAGGAGGATTTATTTGATCTTTGGAAAAAAGAACGGATATGAATATTTTTTTGGATTTATGGCGCAGTTATGGTATGATTTAAGAAATATAAGAATCGGAGGATGAGAACATGAAAACAGAGCAGCATCAGGGAGCAAAAGGTATGTACACAGTAAAGCACCTGCTTGGTGAAACAGAATTGAACGGAAAATGTGGTCTGTATGCAGAAGTGACTTTAGAACCGGGATGTATTCTTGGTTATCATGAGCATCATGGAGAAAGCGAGACGTATTATCTTTTGTCCGGAGAAGGGTGTTATAATGATAACGGTGTTACGCGTCCGGTCAAAGCAGGTGATGTAACATTTACTCCGGATGGAAGCGGACATGATATAGAAAATACAGGAACGAAAGATCTTGTTTTTATGGCTTTGATTATTTTTAACTGATAAATGAAACACTGATATAACAGGTTTAGAAAGCAGAGAGTATGAAGAAAATTAAGTTATGCATTATGCTTTGTATGGTTCTGGCGGCGGGAGTTTTGCTGAACGCCTGTATGGGGAAAGCAGATAAAGCCCAGGAAGGCGGGGAACAGACAGGAAGCTGGCGGCAGGTTGATGCTAAGGATGCCGCTTTGCTGATGGAAGATGCATCGGATTATGTGATTTTGGATGTACGGACACAAGAAGAGTATGACCAGGGGCATATTAAAGGAGCAGTTTGTATACCAAATGAAACCATTGGAGAAGAGGTATCCGAAAAACTGCCCCAAAAAGATCAGACGATATTCGTATACTGCAGGAGCGGAAACAGAAGTAAACAGGCTTCGTCTAAGCTTGCAGCCCTGGGATATACCGATGTTGTAGAATTTGGCGGTATTTCTGACTGGGATGGAGAAATTGTGACAGAATAATGAAAAAGCAGAAAATGCGTTTTTACTGGTTGAAACAGGGAAGCGGTTTTCTGCTTTTTAGCGTACATTTACCTGGAAGAAGACAGAAAAGTAAAAGGAAGATATGCAGGAGGTTTCATATGATTATTTTTCTGATAATGATAATTATTTTATGCTGTCTGATGATTCTGGCAGCTTATATTTCTTACCGGAGAATTTTTTATTCCGGTCCCCGTCCTGACTGTCCGGACCACAGGATTCCGGATACAGACCAGTATCGTCCATATAAGGAAGAGATTCTGCGTTTGCTTTCTGAGGCGCTGGCCCTTCCATATGAATCGGTTGCCATTAAATCGTATGACGGTCTGACGCTGTACGGAAAATATTATCATGTGAAAGATCACGCCCCCCTGCAGATTATGTTTCACGGTTATCGAACTCCTCTGGCAGAACGGGACTTTGAAGGTGGTATGCAGATCAGCAGGCAGGCGGGGTGTAATTTTCTGCTGGTGGACCAGAGGGCTCACGGAAAAAGCCAGGGGCATATTACCACATTCGGAATCAGGGAGCGCAGGGACTGCCTGTCCTGGATTACATATGCCCTTGAGCGGTTTGGGAAAGAAACAAAAATTACATTGTTTGGGATTTCCATGGGAGCGGCCACTGTTTTAATGGCGGCAGACCTGGGGCTGCCAGAGAATGTTGCCGGCATTGTAGCGGACTGCGGTTATACGTCGCCGGAAGCAATTATAAAGTCTGTCATAGGTTCCATGGGGCTGCCAGGGTGTGTATACTTTTTTGTCCGTCTGGGAGCGGTATTATTTGCACACTTAAACTTAAGTGAGAGCGATGCTGTGAATGCTGTAAAACAATGCAGGATACCGGTTTTGTTTATTCATGGGGAAGATGACAGGTATGTTCCATGCAAAATGACAAAAGAACTGTACAACGCCTGCCTGGGAGAAAAGTATCTTCTTACTGTACCGGGAGCCGGCCACGGAATGAGTTTTTATGGAAACAGAAAAGAATATGTGCGGATGGTTCAGAAATTTGTAATGGAGAAATCAGAATTGAAAAATGAATGAAAAGAGGAGTTTTTAGTGTATTGATCAGGCAGAAAATGAAAAACTGACAGGGTTCGATTTTGTATTATGTAAAATCTTGCCTTAAATGTCAGTTTTAGTTATAATAGAAAAGATATTGAGTGAAAGGAAGAAAACTATATGAATGAGACGAAAAAGAAAAACAGCGGAGCGCTGTTAGGAGCCGCATTTATTATGGCTACTTCAGCAATTGGGCCTGGCTTTCTGACTCAGACAGCCAAATTTACAAGCGATTTCAAAGCCAGCTTTGGTTTTGTTATTCTGATTTCCATTCTGCTGTCTATTGTAGTGCAGCTGAATGTATGGAGAGTATTATGCGTCAGCGGTATGCGAGGACAGGATGTGGCAAATAAGCTGCTTCCGGGCCTTGGATTTGTGCTGGCATTTCTGATTGCGGCAGGAGGATTGATCTTTAACATTGGAAATGTAGGCGGCGGAGCACTGGGATTTGATACTCTGCTTGGTATTCCCCAGACAGTGGGCTGCTTTTTGGCAGGCGGAATTGCTATTATAGTATTTTTATTAAAAAATGCCATGAAAGCTATGGATACGCTGACTAAAATACTGGCAGGGGTAATGATCGTTGTAATTTTTATTGTTATCTGTATTGTACAGCCTCCGGCAGGACAGGCTCTCAAAGAGACCTTTGCACCTTCTACAGGAATTACAGATCTGATGCCGGCGATTCTGACACTGCTGGGCGGAACCGTAGGCGGCTATATAACATTTGCCGGGGCTCACAGATTAATTGATGCCGGGATTACAGGAAAAGAAAATTTAAAAGAAGTAACAAGAAGTTCTGTAACGGGAATTATTATTGCAACTATTGTCCGTGTATTTTTATTCCTGGCTGTATTAGGGGTTGTTGTGGCCGGTGTTGCGTTAAATATGGACAATCCGGCAGCGGATGCGTTCCGGCAGGGAGCAGGAGAGTTAGGATACCGTTTCTTTGGTCTGGTACTGCTGTGTGCGGCAATTACTTCTATTATCGGAGCAGCTTACACATCTGTTTCCTTTTTAAAAACATTCCATAAGAGTATTGAAAAGAATGAAAAGTGGGTGACCATTGCTTTTATCGCCCTTTCTACTATTGTTATGGCGATTGTAGGACAGCCGGCAAAACTTCTTGTACTGGCGGGAGCTCTTAATGGTCTGATTCTTCCACTGACACTGGGAATCTGTCTGGTTGCTTCTCAGAAGAAAAAGATTATGGGAGAGGGATATAAACATCCAAAATGGCTTTTGGTTGTGGGAATTGTTGTTGTAGTTCTGGCAGTGTATCTTTGTATTACTTCTTTAAGCGGGCTGGGACAGCTGTTTGCTTAATATTTAGGAGGAAAGAACATGGATGGAGTTAAAATTCTCACAGAAGGGGATTCTTCCTTACTGATTGAATTTGGAAAAGAGATTTCACCTGAAATTAACGGGAAAATTACAGCTCTTGTTCATCTGTTAAAAGCCCAGCAGATCGAGGGTGTTGTGGATTTGATTCCGGCTTTTTGTTCTCTGCTGATTAATTATGATCCCAGGGTTATTACTTATTCTAAATTAAAAAAAAGGCTGGAAAAACTGCTGAAACTGGAAGTGGAAGCAAAGCAGAGTGTGAAAAAGGTCATTGAAATTCCTGTATGCTATGGCGGAGAGTACGGACCAGATCTGGATAATATTGCAGAACATGCAGGGCTTAACAGAGAAGAAGTTATTAAAATCCATTCTTCCAGAGATTATCTGATTTATATGCTGGGATTCCTTCCGGGATTTTCCTATCTGGGAGGACTTGATGAGCGGATTCATACACCAAGACTGGCAAATCCGAGAATTAAAATCAGTGCCGGAAGCGTTGGAATTGGTGGTTCCCAGACCGGTATTTATCCTCTGGACTCACCGGGGGGCTGGCAGCTTCTTGGCATGACGCCTGTAAAAACTTACGATCCAAACCGGAATCAGCCGATTTTATTCGAAGCGGGAGATTATATCCGTTTTGTTCCGGTTTCCGAGGAAGAATATCTGAATATCAAAGATCAGGTGGATGCAGGTACCTATGAATGCGCTATTCGCAGCATGGAGGTGTAAAGATGGGAATTCGTGTATTAAAAGGCGGTATGATGACAACGGTTCAGGATCTGGGAAGAACCGGTTATCAAAGCCAGGGATTTAGTGTTTCCGGGGTGATGGATGTACGTTCGTTTAAGATCGCGAATCTGCTGCTGGATAATCCGGAGAATGAAGCTGTTTTGGAATTTTCACTGGTAGGGCCTACTTTACAGTTTACATCCGAAACTATTGTAGCTATTACCGGCGGAGATTTTCAGCCTCTGATCAATAAGGAGCCTGCTCCCATGTATACAGCTATCTATATGAACCGGGGGGATATTCTGGAATTTCAGGGAGCAAAAACGGGAAGCAGAGGTTATCTTGCCTTTTCCAGCTATCTGGATGTTCCGGTGGTTATGGGAAGCCGTTCTACAAATATCAAGTGCAGCATTGGCGGATTTAAAGGACGCAGGCTGATGGCTGATGATTATCTGGGATTTCGGATCAAAAGGCGGTATCTTCCGTATTTTCTATCCCGCCATCTAGAGCCGGATGACTTTAATCAGGATGAGGCAGATATCCGGGTAGTGATGGGACCTCAGGATGGGCAGTTTACCAGACAGGGAAAAGAGACCTTTTTAACCAGTGAATATACAGTTACCAGTGACTTTGACCGTATGGGATGCAGGCTGGAAGGGCCGTTTATTGCTCATAAAGAGACGGCAGATATTATATCGGATGGAATTGCTTTTGGAGCGGTACAGGTGCCGTCCCACGGAAAGCCCATTGTACTTTTATCCGACCGTCAGACAACAGGCGGATATGCCAAAATTGCTACGATAGCATCTGTAGATATTCCAAAACTGGTGCAGCGGAAAACAGAGCATAAAATTCGTTTTCAGGAGATTTCGGTATCAGAGGCGCAGCAGCTTTTGGTGGATGAAATGAAGGAGTTTGATCAGATGAGAAAACAGATTTATCAGCCCTGTAAGGAAGTATTAGACTGCAGACTGGTTGCAAAAAGACTGGCAAAATTATTTCATTAGAAAAGGAGCTTAAATCATGGATCTGGATAAAATTGAACGACTAGTAAAAATTGTTGAAAATTCATCCATGCTGGAGTTTTCAATTAAAGAGGGAAATACAAAAATTTCAATGAGCCGCAGCAGAGGAGCAGGGCAGACAGGAGAGGTTTTCGTATCCGATGTACAGCAGATGCCGGAGGAGACGGAAGATGAGAACTTTATCACCTCCCCCATTGTAGGAACTTTTTATTCTGCGCCGTCACCGGATGCACCGGCTTTTGTAAAAGTAGGAGACGTTGTAAAAGCAGGACAGACGGTTTGTATTCTGGAAGCAATGAAGCTGATGAATGAGATTGACTGTGAATATGACTGTGAAATCGAGGCAGTGCTGGTAAGTAATGAGCAAAAGGTAGAATACGGACAGCCGCTGTTTCGGGTGAAGAAGATACAAGATTAAGGAGGCAGTGATGTTTCGAAAAATACTGGTAGCGAATCGGGGAGAGATTGCAGTACGCATAATCCGCGCCTGCCGGAATCTTGGTATTCGCAGTGTAGCCGTTTATTCCAAAGAAGATAAAAATAGTCTGCATGTACAGCTGGCGGACCAGAGGGTCTGCATCGGGGAAGGACCGGCCAGAAATAATTATCTGAATAAGGAACAGATTGTGACGGCAGCGTTAAATATCGGAGCTGATGCTATACATCCCGGATTTGGTTTTTTGTCGGAGAATGCGGAGTTTGTAAGGCTTTGTGAAGAGAATGGGCTGACTTTTATCGGTCCCGGGGCAGATGTCATTGACAGTATGGGGAACAAATCCCAGGCCAGAAAGACCATGATGGATGCTGGAGTGCCTGTAGTTCCCGGAACAAAAGAGCCGGTGTATGATGCTGAAACAGGCTTTGTTCAGGCAGAAAAAATTGGATTTCCGGTTATGATAAAAGCTTCTTCCGGAGGCGGCGGCAAGGGAATGCGTGTTGCCAGAGACAAAGAGGAGTTTGAATTTCAGTTTAATATGGCCCAGCGGGAATCTGCCAATGCTTTTGGGGATGATACCATGTACATAGAACGGTTTGTGGAAAATCCCCGGCACGTAGAAATTCAGATTATGGCAGACCAGCATGGCAATATAGCAGCCTTGGGCGAAAGGGACTGTTCCGTACAGCGGAATCACCAGAAACTCATTGAAGAATCCCCGTCACCGGCAATTTCTGATAAAATGCGTGCGTCCATGAACAAAGACGCTGTTCTTGCGGCTAAAGCAGTGGGGTATACCAATGCGGGAACTGTTGAGTTTATTTTAGATCCCTGCGGAACCTATTATTTTATGGAAATGAACACCCGTATCCAGGTAGAACACGGGGTCACAGAAATGGTAACAGGGACAGATCTGATCGTAGAGCAAATCCGCGTTGCCATGGGAGAGCCTTTAAGCTTTTCCCAGAAAGATGTGAAAATAAAGGGACATGCCATTGAATGCCGGATCAATGCAGAGATACCGGAAAAGAATTTTATGCCAAGTCCCGGGATTGTGAAACATATGCATCTTCCGGCGGGCAACGGTGTAAGAGTGGATACCGCATTGTATACCGGATATAAGATTCCTTCTGAATATGATTCTATGATTGCCAAAGTAATTGTTCATGCGCCTACACGGGATGCAGCCCTGCAGAAAATGCGCTCTGCACTGGATGAGATGGTAATCCTTGGAGTGGAGACAAATCTGGATTTTCAGTATCAGATTATGCGCCATCCTGTATTCTGTGACGGAAAGGCGGACACCGGTTTTATTGAGCGGATGATGAATTTAGATTAATGAGAGCAGGTGAAGAAACATGTATCAGGTAGATTTAAACAGTGATCTGGGTGAAAGCTTTGGACGTTATACAATTGGAATGGATCAGGAGATTATACCGTTGATTTCGTCAGCAAATGTGGCGTGCGGATTTCATGCTTCTGATCCGGTGGTTATGATGGAAGCCGCTGCATCTGTAAAAGCAGCCGGCGGACAGATTGGCGCACATCCGGGATTCCCGGATCTGATGGGCTTTGGCAGAAGAAATATGAATATTTCTTTTGAGGAAGCAAAGGCATACACGCTCTATCAGCTTGGAGCTCTTGACGGAATCTGTAAAGTACACGGACTTAAATTGCAGCATGTAAAGCCTCACGGGGCTATGTACAATATGGCGGCAAAAGATTACAAGCTTTCCAGGGCTATTTGCGAAGCTGTGGCAGAATTTGATCCAAAACTGATCATTCTTGGACTCTCAGGAAGCCAGACCATTCAGGCGGCTAAAGACTGCGGATTAAATGCCGCCCTGGAGGTTTTTGCAGACCGGGCTTATGAAGAAGACGGAAGCCTGATGGACCGCCGCAAAAAAGGAGCTGTGATCCATGATGAGGAAGAGGCAATCCGGCGGGTAATTGGAATGATTAAAAAAGGAAAAGTGACTGCCATTACCGGAAAAGAAATTGCAATTCAGGCAGATTCCATCTGCGTACATGGTGATGGAGAAAAGGCTCTGCTGTTTGTGAAAAAAATACGCAGCACTCTCATGCAGGAGGGAATTAAAATCCGTCCTTTAAAAGCTCTTGGACATAAATAAATCAAGAACACCTTTCGTAAATGTGCGGAAGGTGTTTTATATATAAACGCTCCGAAGCCGGCCAACTCTTTTTATTACATATTTTTCAAAAACTGGTACATATTATAAATATCAATTGAAAAATTAATATCCAGAAAAGAGGGAAAAATATGGCAGTAGAATTTAAAAACAGTGTAACCAAAGATAATCTTATGAGAGCATTTGCCGGTGAGAGCCAGGCAAGAAACCGCTATACCTTTGCGGCATCCTGTGCAACAAAGCAGAAACAGCAGGCGCTGGCACAGATTTTTACGTATACTGCAAATCAGGAAAAGGAACACGCAGAGGTTTTTTATCATCTTCTGACAGAACTGGCCGGTGAGACGATTCATGTAGACGGAGGCTATCCTGTGGATATTTCTGAAAATCTGGCTGAACTTCTCCGCATGGCTCAGCACAATGAGTATCAGGAGCATGACGATGTTTATAAAAACTTTGGCGATAAAGCCAAGGAAGAGGGACTTGATCAGGTAGCTGCGAAATTTTATATGATATCCAAAATTGAAAAGACCCATGGCGACCGGTTTGGCAAATTGGCAGAACTTCTTGAAACAGGAAAACTGCATGTTTCTGATGTTAAAACCGGGTGGATCTGCTTAAATTGCGGGCATATTTATGAGGGAGAATGTGTTCCGGAAAAATGTCCGGTCTGTGAGTCTGACAGAGGGTATTTTATCCGTCTGGAGTTTGCACCATTTGCAAAGGGAAATTGTTCAAAATAAATTTTGTTCAAGGTAAATTTCATTTATGAGCGTTAAGTTGGAAACCTTTCTTGCGGCAGATTAGAAAAAATGTTAGTATAGTAACACTATAATTTGTCGAAATAAGGGGGAGCGCGCGTGAAAAGAAGCAGGATCAAAGCAGCCCGGGGTGAGTGCAGTGCAGATCTGGTATTAAAAAACGGAAATATACTGAATGTTTTTACCGAGGAAATCGTAAAGGCTGATGTGGCCATTGTTGGAGATACCATTGTGGGGATTGGAAATTACCGGGGTAACAGAGAAATTGACTGTACCGGGAAATACCTGACACCGGGTTTGATTGACGGACATCTTCATATTGAGAGTTCCATGATTTCTCCTCTTGAATTTGCAAAGTTTATTTTGAAGAAGGGTACCACAACGATGATTGTGGATCCTCATGAGATTGTAAATGTTTCCGGCTCCCGGGGCATGGATTATATTCTGGATGCTACTGAGGACATACCGGTCAATACTTTTGTGATGGTACCCTCTAGTGTTCCCTCCAGTGATGTAGAGATCAACGGAGCCGGAAAGTTTCTGGCGGAGGAGATGAAACGTTACCGGGAACATAAACGTGTCCTTGGATTTGGCGAGATGATGCGGTTTATGGACGTGATTGATGAACAGGAAGAGACCATGGATAAGATCCGGGCATTTGAAGATATGATCATGGATGGGCATGCACCGGGACTTTCCGGGAAAGATGTTCAGGCCTACCGGACAGCCGGCATCTGTAATGATCATGAATGTGCCGGAAAAGAAGAAATGCTTGAGAAGCTTCGGGCCGGGTTTTATATTTTGATCCGGGAAGGCAGCGGCGCCAGAAACCTGGGAACACTGGTGACAGTACTCCGGGATTGTCAGCTGCCCTTAGAACAGTGTATGTTCTGTACCGATGATAAACATCTGGAGGATATTGAACGTGAGGGGCATATCAATCACTGTGTCAGAAAAGCCGTAAAACTTGGGATTCCCGTTGCAAAAGCTTATAAAATGGCTTCTTATTATGCGGCGCGGGCATATGGACTGAAAAATCTGGGAGCCATCGGTCCCGGATACAGGGCTGATATTTTGATTATGGATGATCTAAAAGAGGTAAATCCTAAGATTGTTATAAAAGGCGGACAGGTTGCAGATGAACAATGGCTTTCTTCTTTTTCTTATAAAATAAAGGATGAGACATTGCTGCGTACTGTAATTTGTGATGCTTTGACCGTGCAGAAATTAAGCCACAAAAAAATGATAGAGGATCATGTAATTGAGATGGTACCCCACCAGCTTTTAACGATCTGCAGACTAGAAGAGATTCCGGGGGAACATGGTATATTTTGTCCAAATGAAGAGTATACAAAACTCTGCGTGGTAGAACGGCACGGAAAAACCGGACATGTAGGAATTTGTCCACTGAAAGGATACGGAATTAGAAATGGAGCGGTAGCTACTAGTGTTTCCCATGATTCCCACAATATTATTGCGGCGGGGGATAATGATGCTGATTTGATTGCTGCGGTAGAAGAACTGCGAAGAATACAGGGTGGGTATGTCATTGCCTCAGAAGGAAAGGTCGCAGCTTTTCTGCCTCTTGAAATTGCAGGGCTTATGAGTCTGGATACAGCGGAACATGTGCAGAAAAAAGTCCAGGAGATGGTGGCGCTTGCGCGGAAACTTGGGGTGCCTGAAACATTGGATCCATTTATTACACTATCGTTTCTGGCACTGACTGTGATTCCGGATATACGCCTTACCGAAAATGGCCTGTATGATGTAAATGATAGACATTTTTTACAGGTATTTTCGGATGAACTCTGTTAAAAAGCATAAGGTTATCTGTATAGGTAACTTGTTACTGATAATTCTTAATAAAAGCTGGAATATTATGAGTTTTGGCTTTTATTAAGAATTTTTTTTGAATATGAATGAAAGAATTGACGAAAATAAGAAAGAATGTTAAGTTTTAATGAGTTAGCTATAACTAACTTAAAAAATTAAATATAGGAGGTAAATTATGTCATTTATTGGAAGAGAAGTTTCTGATTTTAAAGTTCAGTCATATCAGAATCATGAGTTTAAAGAGGTCACCAGAGAGGATATCCTTGGAAAATGGTCTGTATTTTTCTTTTATCCTGCGGATTTTACTTTTGTATGCCCTACAGAATTGGAAGACCTGGCAAATAAATATGAGGATTTTAAAAAGATAAATTGTGAAATTTATTCTGTTTCCTGTGATACACATTTTGTTCATAAAGCATGGCATGATGCATCAAAAACAATTCAGAAAATACAGTATCCTATGCTTGCAGATCCTACCGGGGCGCTGGCAAGAGATTTTGATGTGATGATTGAAGAAGACGGACTGGCAGAACGAGGAAGCTTTATTGTAAATCCGGAAGGAAAAATTGTTGCATATGAGGTAATTGCAGGAAACATTGGTAGAAATGCAGACGAATTGTACCGCCGTGTGCAGGCTTCTCAGTTTGTTGCAGAACATGGTGATGAAGTGTGCCCTGCAAAATGGCAGCCTGGTGCTAAGACACTGAAACCAAGCCTTGATCTGGTAGGATTGATTTAATGAAACAGCTGAATATGGAGCAGGTATACGACAGTATTATTATCGGCGGAGGCCCTGCGGGGCTGTCTGCCGCAATTTATCTGGCCCGGGCAAAATATCGGGTTCTGGTAGTTGAAAAAGAGAAGCTGGGCGGTCAGATTACCATTACCTCAGAGGTAGTAAATTATCCAGGAATCTTAAGAACCAGCGGAGAAGAATTGACAGACTCTATGAAAAAACAGGCCCAGTCTTTTGGCGCAGAGTTTCTTTTGGCAGAGGTAAAGGAACTTGGGTTGACAGAGGATGTAAAAGAAGTTGTGACATCAAAAGGCAGCTTTCAGACTCTGGGAGTCGTTTTGGCCACAGGGGCAAGCCCAAGACAAATTGGCTTTAAAGGAGAAATGGAATTTCGGGGACGTGGAGTAGCTTATTGTGCCACTTGTGACGGGGAATTTTTTACAGGTATGGAACTTTTTGTTCTTGGCGGCGGTTATGCAGCCGCTGAGGAAGCAGTGTTTTTAACCAAATATGCCAAAAAGGTAACCATTATGGTACGGAAAGAGGCATTTTCCTGCGCAGGCTCCATTGTTGATGAGGTTTTGGCCCATCCGGATATTGAGGTGAAGTTTCATACAGAGATTGTAGAAGCTGGGGGAGATGGAAAGCTTCAATATGCGGTATTTAAAGACAATCTTTCCGGCAGCACCTGGGAATACAGGCCTTTAAAGGGAGAAGGATTTGGAATCTTTGTGTTTGCAGGCTATGAGCCTGCCAGCGGTCTCTTCCGGGAACTGGTAGAAACCCGTCAGGGATATCTTGTTACTGACATGAATCAGAAAACTAGTCTGGATGGAGTATACGGAGCGGGAGATGTCTGCGTGAAAAATTTAAGACAGGTTGTAACTGCTGTTTCAGACGGGGCAGTTGCCGCTACTTCTCTAGAAAAGTATCTTTCCGCTTTATATGAAGCCTGGAAGCTTCCAAAACGTCTGGAAACTGGAAAAGCATCAACGGACGCAGGGGGGAAAGAGACGGGCCAAAAAGCATGGGACACAAAAGAAACAGATGAAAAAAATGGGGCAGCTGACGCAGAGGAAGGCAGTTTTATTACGTCCTCTATGAGCGGGCAGTTAAAATCTTTATTTGAAAAATTTCAAAACAGTCTGAATCTTGAGCTTTTGGTGGATGATACACCGGTTTCCAAAGAAGTACAGCAGTTTGCATTGGAAATTACAAGGCTGTCTGAAAAAATCCAATGGAGTGTAAAGCAGATAGGTGATGAAGAGGAAGAAGGAGATCTGCCGGCTATCCGTATCTGCGATGCACAAAATCATTACCTTGGAACCGCTTTTCACGGAGTTCCGGGAGGGCATGAATTTAATTCCTTTATAATCGCTCTTTACAATGCTGCCGGACCCGGACAGCAGATCTCAGAGGATATCCGAAATAGAATTGTGCAGATAAATCAAAAAATAAAAATTCAGGTAGTGGTTTCCCTCTCCTGTACAATGTGTCCGGATCTGGTTATGGCAGTCCAGCGAATTGCCCTGGAAAATACTTTAATACAGGCAGATATCTATGATATGGCTCATTTTCCGGCATTAAGAGAGCGTTATCAGATTATGAGTGTCCCATGTATGATAATAAATGAAAAGGAAGTATATTTTGGGAAAAAGAATCTGGAAGAACTTCTGGACATATTGGAAAAATTATAAAAGATTCTACAAGTAAAATTCTGAGCTTTTAAATTTCACATGGTAATGACCGATGGCAGAAGAACGGATGCAGTCTGGGTAAAGTTTCTATACTTTATTCAGGCTGTTTTTGTGTAAGTGCCCTGTATATTTTGATTTTTGCATTACAAGTTCTTATTTCTGAATTGATGAAGGCGGTAAAATATGATAGTTTACAGAGAGAAAAAGTATGAAAACAGGAGGAGAACTTTATGGGTAAAATTTTAGCGGTCTGTACAAGTGAAAAGAAAGGGACTCAGAAAATAGATGTGGGAAGTGCTGAAATAATCGAAAATTTTGGATTAAAAGATGATGCCCATGCAGGGAACTGGCACAGACAGGTAAGTCTGCTTTCTTTTGAAAAGATAGAAGATTTTAAAAGCAGAGGCGCTGATGTGGAGTTTGGAGCATTTGGAGAAAATCTGGTAGTGGAAGGATATGATTTTAAAACACTTCCAATTGGAAGCCGTTTTCAGTGTAATGATGTTATTCTAGAGCTGACTCAGATCGGAAAAGAGTGTCATCACGGATGTGTTATTTTTCAGACGATGGGAGATTGCATTATGCCGAGAGAAGGTGTATTTTGTAAAGTAATACATGGCGGAACTGTAAAAACAGGAGATTCATTTACCCTGCTTTAAATGACAGAAACTATCCGCCGGAATAAGGGAGAGAATGGTATGATCTATATCATGATTGCCGCAGGAATCTGTATAGCAGAGATTCTGCTAAAGGGAAAAGCAGAAAAGGAGCTGAAAGAAGGAGTTCAAAGAAGGTGCAGGCGCTTACCGGTAATATTAGAGAAGCATCATAATTATGGATTTGCAGGAAATAAAATGGAAGAAAAGCCGGCGGCTGTTAAGTGGACGGGAACAATTATTATGGCTGTAGTTGTTATCTGTTTTTTTCTTCTTTTGCCTGTCAAAGGACGGAAAGGGTTAAAAACAGGAGCAGCGCTGCTGTTTGGAGGCGGGCTTTCTAATTTGACAGACAGGTTTGTCCGGGGATATGTGGTTGATTACTTCCGTATCAGAACACCTTTTCCAAAAGTGAACTGGTTTATTTTTAATCTTGCAGATTTTTGTCTGTTTACAGGTGCAGTTATAGTATTGCTGGCCTCCTTTTGGAAAGATGAAGTTTAAAGAAAACAGGATGCTTTATGTTAACTAAAACTAACTATTTAACTGATAAAATTTCTCGATTTTTCAAGGCATTGATACATTGACGATGATTTTTAATCGTTTTATAATGAAACAAATCAAAATCAGAAAGTTACAAAAAAGAAGGTGATTCAATATGAAGCGACATAAATTTTGGGCTTATGCGGCAGTAATTTGTATGATTTTGGCAATTATAAGTGGAAAAAGACACAAGTAAATAACTACATAGTGAAGGAGAACATTAATATGAAATTTTATAAAAACATGAAATTTATTTGTTTTGCATCAGGAGTTTTAGCAGCATTGGTCGGCACTAAGCTTGTAAAGGATAAAACAGTTCGTAAAGCCTGTGTTGCAACAATGGCAAAAGGAATGAAGGTACAGAAAAATGCTCAGGAAGCATTTCAGAATATGAAAGAAGAAGCAGAAGATTTATGTTATGAAGCCCAGAAAAAAGCAGGAATCTTAAATGAGGAAGAAGAAACATCTGAAGAGACAGTTTCTGAAGAATAAGGGAGGCTTCAGCGGTGAAGTATGAGATAGTATATGATGCCTGGGGACGGCTTCGTCTCCGGTGCGGACAATATGCGTTTTCTAAAAAGCAGGGATATGGAATAGAATCCCTGCTTTCTTCTGAGAAAGGGGTAACAGAAGTTCAGACAAATTGTGTGAACGGCGGGATTCTTGTTCAGTATGAAGAGGGAAACAGAGAACGTATTTTAGACATTATCAGCGGTCTGAAGCGCGGAGAATTGGCTGAGGCAGAGCCTTCTTCAGAAACGCAGTTAAGAGAGATTGACCAGCAGTTTAAAAAGAGCCTGGTGAAAATGATTGTCCGGCGTTATGTAATCCGTCCGCTGCTTCCGGCTCCGGTACGTCTGCTGACAACGGTAGTAAAAGCGCTTGGATACTGGAGGAGAGCAGCAGTCAGCCTGATGCAGGGAAGACTGGATGTGGATGTTTTAGACGGAGCGTCTATTGCGGCGGCTTTTATACAGAGAGATCAAAAGACCGCAGGTTCTATTATGTTTTTACTCTCTGTGTCAGATCTGCTGGAAGATTATACCCACAGAAGAATGCGCAGTGCTCTTACTCAGAGTCTTGCTGTGAATGTGGACAGTGTTTGGCTGTGCAATGAAGATGAAACAGAGGTTTCCTGTCCGATAGAGAAAGTGGCAGTTGGTGACAGAATCAGAGTCAGATCCGGTTCTGTTATACCGTTAGATGGAACGGTTACAGAAGGGGAGGCAATGGTAAACGAATCCTCTATGACCGGTGAACCGCTGGCTGTACAGCGCAGGCCGGGTTCTTCTGTTTACGCGGGAACAGTTGTGGAAGAGGGATCAATTGTTATTTCTGTAACTGCTCTGGCCTCGGATACAAGAATTAATAAAATTATTGATCTGATTGATCAGTCAGAGATGATGAAGGCAGGGGTTCAGTGTAGAGCAGAAAGCCTTGCGGATTCCATCGTACCCTTTAGCTTTCTGGGAGCAGGACTTGTATTTGGATTTACAAGGAATCTTACCAAAGCGCTTTCGGTTCTTATGGTGGACTATTCCTGTGCTATTAAGCTGTGCACGCCAATCAGCGTCATCTCAGCTATGCGGGAAGCATCCAATAAAAAAATGGTTGTAAAAGGCGGCAAGTATCTGGAAGCATTTGCAAAGGCTAATACAATTGTGTTTGATAAAACGGGGACCCTGACAGCAGCATGCCCTCGGGTTTCAAAAGTGTATGCGTTTGAGCCTTATTCCAGAAATGAGGTTTTGAAAATTGCAGCATGTATTGAAGAACATTTTCCGCACAGCATGGCGAAAGCAGTGGTTCGTCAGGCACAGAAAGAGAATCTGCGGCATGAGGAGGAACATTCGGAGGTAGAGTATGTTGTAGCTCATGGTGTTGTAACGACAATGAAAGGCAGGCGGGCATTAATTGGAAGCAGGCATTTTATTGTTGAGGATGAACAGATTCAGATTACAGAGGAACAACAGCGTTTGATTGATCTGGAATTTAACGGATGTTCCCTTTTATATCTTGCAATTGGTGATGAGCTGGCAGGTATTATTGGAATTGATGATCCTCCCAGAGAAGATGCCCCCCAGGTAATTCAAAAACTTAAAAAATGCGGATTTAAGAATTTGATTATGATGACCGGAGATAGTGAGTCTGCTGCCAGGGAAGTAAGCAGAAAAGTCGGAATTACACAATGGTATTCTCAGGTTCTTCCTGAAGATAAATCAGCTATGATAGAACGTTTGAAAGCAGAAGGCCATACGGTCATTATGGTTGGAGACGGAGTAAATGATTCTCCGGCTTTAGCGGCTGCCGATGTATCTGTGGCTGTCAAGGATGGATCTGATATAGCAAGAGAAGTGGCGGATATTACCTTTTTGACTTCAGATCTTGAGCATCTGGTTGTAATGAGAGAGCTGAGTGAGAAACTTTTCCTGAGAATTGAAAGAAATTACAGATTTATTCTGACCTTTAATACAGGTCTTTTGCTGTTTGGTCTGCTTGGTATTCTGGCGCCTTCTGCAACGGCTCTGTTTCACAATGTATCAACAATGGGAATATCAGCGTTAAGTATGCGTCCTTTTCTGGAAAGTAATAAAGATAAGAAGAAATTAACAGAATAACCGGAGAAACATGCAGGCAGAGCTTATTTGTCTGCATGTTTTATTATGCCATCGGATTCGGTTTGCAATAGGGATTTTGTAACATCGGTTTATAGAAATTCGGTTACATTTTTACGGTACCAGACCGGCAGATGGGGCCGCTGGCATACAGGATTGAAACGTTCCCTGATCCCGGTGGTTTTAAAAAAATCTTTCCACAGTTCTATGTACTGGTCTGCATTTGCCAGGGAATTACTGATTTGTTTCAGCTCTGAATGGGTCAGGGGAGTGAAATAAGTTTCATTGTCTGCCTGATGAACTGCGGCGGTCATATGAGATTTGTCAATGATCATCCAGTTTTCAGAAGGAATTCTGTCGTCAAAGGCCGGTGAAAGCAGGGTGAGAAGGTTAGATTTTGGTTCAATAAAAGATACCAGGATTCCGTTTTTGGCGGAATTGAAGCGGACAAATTCACGGAATAGATGAGTTTCATTAATAACGGCGCGGTTTTGTTTAAAAAGGTTCATAACAGCCGGCTGTTGAAGCATATTCGTTACTTTTGCGCCCTGGGAAAAACCAAGAAGAAGAAAACGGTAAATGATATCCAGCTTATCCTCTGAACAGGACATGGCACAGCGGTAAACCATTTCATATGCATAATGTGAGATTTTTTTCCGGACAGCATGGATGACACGCTGGCTTTTGGCTGTATCTGCAGTAATGTGCACATATTCGCAGAACAGCTCAAGGTTACCGATAGGTTCTGTTTTTAGTCTGATATTTTGATGCCCGTGCCCTGAAGCCCAGGCATCGTAGATGCAGCTCATCATAGCTTCAAATGTATCATCACAGGTAAAGATAGTCATTTTGTCAGTCCTTTCATAATTTGAGATTCCCATGAAAAAGGTTTCAAGTGTCAGCTTAAGTTCATATCCTCAAAAAGTGAGAGCTGGCGCCAGGAATTTTGCTGCGTAATCTGCCAGTTTTCCTGCTGGCTGGCGCCTGTTAACTGTCTGGTTAAAAAGTTTTCTTCCAGTCGGATAGGGTAGAGCATCTTTCCGTTACAGGTGATAAAATATTGGGCGCGCTTTAAAACGACGCCTGTTTTTTTCAGTGTATCAAATGTTAAAGGGCCTTCCCGGCGTGCTTTTACGATTCTGTATGCAGATTTATTTCCAATACCTGGAACACGCAGCAACTCAGAGTAGGATGCTGTATGAATTTCAATAGGAAATTTTTCCAGATGCCGCAGAGCCCAGTGGCATTTCGGGTCAAGATAAGGATTAAAATGAGGATTTTTGGCACTTAAAAGTTCCTCCGCATGAAATCCGTAAAATCGCAAAAGCCAGTCGGCCTGATATAAACGGTGTTCTCTGAGAAGAGGAACCGGTGTATCAAGGGGCGGAAGGGCATCATCTTCATTCAATGGAATGTATGCGGAAAAGAAAACACGTTTTAAATCAAACTGCTGGTATAACGCCTGGGTAATAGACAGTATCTCAAAGTCAGTTTCTTGGGAGGCACCGATAATCATCTGGGTACTCTGGCCTGCGGGAACAAAAGGTTTTTCCGGATGAAGTATATCGGGAAGTGCAGCGCCGCCAATATCATTTGCCAGCAGCCCAGAAGTCTTTGAATCAAAAATATTGTCAGGCAGAAAGCTGCTGCTGCCGCGGCGTTCCAGTTTTGGGGACTTCCCGGCGGCTAACCGATGTCCGCAGATCCGGTTTTGAATCTGACGCATAGGCAGCAGAATAGAACTGCGGGTCTTATGGGGGGCAAGTTTTTTCAGCTGACCGGCAGTGGGAAGCTCCAGATTGATACTCATGCGGTCTGCTAGATAACCCAGCTGCTCTGTTAATTCTGCGGGAGCATTTGGAATGGCTTTAATGTGGATATATCCGTTAAAGCAGTATCTGGTACGGAGCAGATGAATTGTATAAAAAATCTGTTCCATTGTATACGCCGGGCTTTTCACAACAGCTGAACTTAAAAAAAGTCCCTCAATATAATTCCGCTTGTAAAATTCTATTACCAGGCTGCAGATTTCTTCTGGCAGAAAAGTAGCTCTGACTACTGAATTTGACGAACGGCTCTGACAATATTTGCAGTCGTAAATACAGTCATTGCTGAAAAGGATTTTAAGCAGTGAGATACAGCGTCCGTCAGAGGCAAAGCTGTGACAGATACCTGCGGTCACAGAATTACCGATATGCCCCTTCTTTCCCCGGCGGTTTGTACCGCTGGAAGTGCAGGCAACATCATATTTTGCAGCATCTGCCAGAATATTTAATTTTTCCTTTAGTGTCTGTGTTTTTACAGATAAATTCATAATCTAATACCTCGAATGTATGTTCTGCAAAAATTATATCACAGAAAATCTGCACATGCAAGAAAAATCGAACATATATTCTGGAACAAAAATATAAGTATGAAAAGAACAGGACAGTCAGAATGCTTTGCAATAAAAAGCTGCATACCAGTTACTTTTAAGTAAGATTTTGCAGAATAGAAAAAATAGAAGTATAATAGGGAAAGATTATACAAAGGAGTATGGAGGAATGGAAAGAGATACATTTTTTACAAGGGATAAAACCTTTTATAAAACACTGTTTCATCTAATGGTAATTGTTGCACTTCAGAATCTGGTGGCTTACAGTGTAAATATGGCGGATAATATTATGCTGGGAAGCTACGATCAGACAGCGCTTTCCGGAGCCGCTACGGTAAACCAGGTTTTTTTTATGGTACAGCAGGTGACGCTTGCATTTGGTGAGGCCATGGTAGTACTTGGTGCCCAGTACTGGGGACAGAAAAGGACAGGTCCTATCTGCAGGCTGACAGGAATTGCTCTGAAGCTTGGTGTGATCTGCGGTGTTATTATTTTTGTGGCAGTGAGTATAGCGCCTGTTCAGATTCTTGGAATTTTTTCCAATGATGCCGCCATTGTTACTGCTGGGACACAATACCTTGCAATAATAAAATATACGTTTATTTTATTTATCATTACAAACATAATTATGGCTGCCCTTCGATGTGTGGAAACGGTTAATATTTCATTCTATATCTCTGTAGTTTCGCTGCTGCTGAATGTAGCCATTAATTACTGTCTGATTTACGGGAAATTTGGTCTGCCGGAAATGGGAATCCGGGGAGCTGCTATCGGAACACTGGCCGCTAGAATTTTAGAGCTGCTGATTGTAGTTTTATATGCTGCTTTCAGGGATAAAAAGCTTCAGCTGTTTAAAAACAATTTTCTGAAAATAGATAAGGATTTAAGAAGTGATTACCGGAAAGTAGGTGTGCCTGTAATTTTGTCTCAGGTTTTATGGGCTATTTCTGTACCGATGCAGACGGCGATTCTGGGCCATTTGTCTTCCGATGCTATAGCTGCTAATTCGGTGGCCACTACATTTTATCAATATTTAAAAGTAATTGTAGTTGCTATGAGTTCTGCCACAGCAGTTATGATCGGAAGTTCTGTGGGACGCGGTGATATGAAGCGCATCAAGTCAGACGCGAGGACGCTAGAAGTAATTGATCTTATCATTGGAATTGTTCTTGGTGTGGCGCTGTTTGCGCTGCGGGGACCGCTGCTTCAGTTTTATAATCTGAATGATAATGCAACTTCACTGGCCATGAAGCTGATTGTTGTTATGAGCGTGGTAATGGTTGGAATGTCTTATCAGATGCCTGTGAGTATGGGGATTATCAGAGGCGGAGGGGATGCCCGTTTTACAATGATTATGAATATGGTCAGCACCTGGGCAATTGTTATTCCTCTTTCCTTTATGAGTGCTTTCTGGTGGCAGTGGCCGGTGGTGCTGGTTGTTATTATGATCCAGTCCGATCAGATTTTTAAATGTCTGCCGACCTTTATACGAATGCGCAGTTATAAGTGGATTAAAAAACTGACCAGGAAAGACGCGTAAATGCAAAGAATGTTTTTGACTGACAGGAAATAAAAAAACCGGAGCGGACTTGTTTGAATCCTGCTCCGGCTTTTACCTTTTCCGGCAGTTTATTTCATGCTGCTGTAAAATGCTTTTCCATAATGGTCTATCTCATCAGATACAATGGCAGTGACACGGGGGTCTATAATTGGAACTGCCGTACTGAAATTCCCTCCGGGAGCCATAACGTCAATAGTGCGTCTGACCTCCCGGCGGATTTCCTCTTCAGAAGCGCCTGGCCGTTCCAGAACTCCCTGGGTATCAAAAGCTCCATTTAAAACAATTTTACTGCCAAACTTCTCCTTGATAGTTGCCACATCATTGCAGAACTGCAGCGGCTGCAGTGCGTCGATTCCCATTTCTGCAAGATAAGGAATGGCAGGTTCTATATATCCGCAGGAATGCATTTCGAAGATCATGCCAAGCTTATGAGTATGGTCAATAACTTTCTGAATGTAGGGCATCAGAAATTCTTTCCACATATCCATAGAAAAAAACATGTTGCCGTTATTTCCCCAATCGTCATGATAAACAATTATGTCAAAGTTAAAATATTTTTTCAAAATGTCCAGATATTCACATTTATATTCTGTGAGAGCCTGAAAAAATTCATGAACTTCGTCGGGGGTCTCTAAAAAAGCACATAATGCATTTTCAAATCCCATCAGAGTCATAAGCCGCTCAAATGGTCCATTCAGGAACATACACAGAGACATTCGGTTGGTGCGGTCCCAGTTTTTTGTACCTTCCAAGGCAATGGTTTCCCAGTCATAGGAGGACAAATCCGGAAACGTAATGTGTTCCTTCCAGTTTTCAAGATCTTCAAGCTCTTCCTGGCCGGGGGTGACAGTCTGGGAATTCAGCTGTGGGGTGTAAGTCCATTCTACTCCGAACCAGTCTTTTCCGGTTCCTTCCCCAAAATAGCGTTCTCCGTAGGCAAACCAGACGTCATAGTCAGTAAAAGCATTTGGTACGTATGCCGGAAGCTTATGTTCATAGGTTCTTATTAAGTTTTCACGTGGTGTCATATCAGTTCATCCTTTTTGTTGGTCTTATGATCCGGGCGGTGTGCCGGATTTGTTATAAAAATTATAAAACGAGACTCAAAAAATAGAAAATTGATAATACGCATGGAGACATTCCGTTTTGGAATTTTGTTTAAATGTTGCAAATACAACTGCTGATAAATGAAAAATGTTATAATTTAATGAAAAGATTGATATTTTTCTTTAATAGTGTCAGAATATTAATGGTATCTTTATACGATTTAAATTTAAAAACATCAAATCAGGAGGACATATTATGGAACAGAAATTTTTTAAATGTGAACACTGTGGAAATATTATTGCTTTTGTGGAAAATAAAGGTGTACCGGTAATGTGCTGCGGTGAAAAAATGAAAGAACTGGTGCCTAATACAACAGAAGCGGCTACCGAAAAACATATTCCGGTATATACTGTAGAAGGAAATAAGGTCTGTGTAACAGTCAGCAGCTTAGAGCATCCGATGTTAGAAGAACACCTGATCGAGTGGATTTCTCTTGAGACAAAACAGGGAAATCAGAGAAAGGTGCTGAAAGCGGGGGATGCACCGAAAGCAGAGTTTCTCATCAGTGACGGGGATGAAGTAACAAATGTATATGCATACTGTAATCTTCATGGACTTTGGAAAGCTTAAAGAAATTACTGTTATAAAATAAAAAAAGAACAAAAAAGAGGAGAGGCTAATGTTAAACGAAAGAGTTTCTGAATTATTAAACCAGCAGGTAAATAAAGAATTTTATTCTGCTTATCTTTATCTGGATTTTTCCAATTATTATGAAGCAGCCGGGTTGAATGGATTTGCCAACTGGTATAAAGTACAGGCGCAGGAAGAGCGTGACCACGCAATGCTGTTTTATCAGTATATGCAAAACAATGATGTAAAAGTAACCCTTGAAGCCATTGCAAAACCGGATCTGGAATTTGAAAACAATATGAGCCCGTTAAAAGAAGGGCTTGCTCATGAGCAGTATGTGACATCTCTGATTAATGATATCTATGCAGCTGCTTTTGAAGTAAAAGATTTCAGGACGATGCAGTTTCTGGACTGGTTTATCAAAGAGCAGGGGGAAGAGGAAACAAATGCAAGAGATCTCATTGATAAAATGAATATGTTTGGTTCTGATCCTAAGAGTTTATATATGTTAAACAGCGAGCTGGCTGCACGTACCTATACAGCGCCGTCACTTGTACTGTAAAAAATCACAAAAGTGTGGTATCTTAAACAGGTACCACATTTTTTATGCAATTTATACACCAGGAAACCTTCGATTCTGTTGTATAAAAAAGTATAGAGAGGATAACTATGACAAAAAAAGAATTTAAACAATTGACAGATCAGAAAATCCTGATTCTTGACGGGGCAACGGGTTCTAATCTTCAGAAGCGGGGGATGCCGGCGGGAATTTGTCCGGAACTTTGGATTACAGAGCATCCGGAGACTTTACAGCAGCTGCAGTCAGAATACATAAAGGCAGGCAGTGACATTTTATATGCTCCTACTTTTTCCGGAAACCGTATAAAAATGGAAGAATATGGACTTGGTGATCAATTAGAGGAAATTAATACAAAGCTTGTACAAATCTGCAAAGAAAACGCGGCGGGGCATGTTTTGACAGCCGCGGATATTACCATGACAGGTGCGCAGCTTGAGCCCCTTGGGGATTTGAAATTTGAGGAACTGATACAAGTATATAAAGAACAGCTTTCTATTTTGGCGGCAGCGGGAGTGGATCTGATTGCCATAGAAACCATGATGAGTCTGCAGGAAACAAGAGCCGCCGTTATTGCGGCCAGGGAAGTCTGCCCTGAACTTCCGGTAATGGCTGCGTTAAGTTTTACGGAAGCGGGAAAAACACTGTACGGTGCCAGTGCAGAGTCTGCAGTGGCAGTGCTGCAGGAGCTTGGTGTAGATGCTGTGGGGCTTAACTGTTCTGCGGGACCGGACAAAATGAAAGCGGTTTTGAAAAAAATGGCGGAAGTGTCCAAAATTCCTCTGATTGCAAAACCAAATGCGGGCCTTCCCTCTCTGGATGAAAACGGAAATACTGTTTACGATATGAATAAAGAGGATTTTTGTACTTACATGAAGGAGCTGATCGGTGAGGGTGCACAGCTGATTGGCGGCTGCTGCGGAACTAATCCGGAATATATTGCAGAGTTAAAAGCGCTGACAAAGTCCTTTGAAAGACCGGTAAAGACAGGTAAGTCAAAACTGTATCTTGCTTCTGAACGGGAAGTGTTTGCATTTACAGAAGGGCAGCAGCTGAAGCTGGGAGAGGGTATTGATGTGACAAAGGATGAGGAGCTGATGGAAGAGTTGCGGCGGGATGAGTATGAGACTGCAACAGACCTGGCCTTCGATCTTCTGGATGATGAGGCCGATGCTCTCCGGTTCTTTGCCGATGCGGATGGAATTGATGAGGCTGAGGCGCTGCTTTCTCTGATACAGGAAGTGACCTCAGTGGTTTCGCTCCCGGTTGTCATTGCATCCCGCCATGCTGAGACGGTAGAGACAGTCCTGAGAAATTATTCGGGAATTGCAGCAGTGGAATGTCTGGCGGAATCTGAAGATGAAAAAACACAGATATTTAGCGCAGTAAAGCGGTATGGTGCTAAATTAGTAACTATTGACAAAAAAATTATATATTGCTAGAATTACAGTTATCGTAAAGAAGTACGATAAAGTGCGATAGAAGGAAGGTTTCTTATGAGAAAACTGGCATTATCTATTTTGGTTGAGAACACTTCCAATGTACTGAGTCATATATCAGGATTATTCAGCAGACGTGGATACAATATTGACAGTATTTCCGCAGGGGTGACAGCAGATCCCCGTTTTACAAGAATAACCATTGTATCAAGCGGAGATGAACTGATTTTGGAGCAGATTGAAAAGCAGCTTGCGAAATTAGAAGATGTGATTGACATCAAAAAGCTTCAGGACGGCGAGTCTGTCTGCAGAGAACTGATTTTGGTAAAGGTTCGTGCAAAGGATACAGACCGACAGGCGATTCTTTCAATTACCAGCATTTTCAGAGCAAAAATTGTGGATGTACAGAAAGATTCCATGGTAATTGAGCTGACAGGAGACCAGGAAAAACTGGAAGCATTTTGTGATCTGCTGGCAGGATATGAGATCCTGGAACTGGCAAGAACCGGTATCACCGGCCTTTCTAGAGGAATTGCAAATGTGACATTTATTGATTAATTTTAAATCAGGAGGATAAAAAAATGGCAAAAATTTATTATCAGGAAGATTGCAATCTTTCATTACTGGAAGGAAAGACAATTGCAGTAATCGGTTACGGAAGTCAGGGACATGCACACGCCCTTAATGCAAAAGAATCCGGCTGCAATGTTATCATTGGTCTTTATGAAGGAAGCAGATCCTGGGCCAAAGCACAAGCACAGGGATTTGAAGTATATACAGCAGCGGAAGCTGCAAAAAAAGCTGACATTATCATGATCTTAATCAATGATGAGAAACAGGCTCAGATGTATAAAGAATCTATTGAACCAAATCTGGAAGCAGGAAATATGCTGATGTTTGCACATGGTTTTGCAATCAACTTTAAACAGATTGTACCTCCTGCAGATGTTGATGTAACTATGATCGCTCCAAAAGGACCGGGTCATACAGTAAGAAGCGAGTATCAGGCTGGAAAAGGTGTTCCATGTCTGGTTGCTGTAGAGCAGGACGCAACAGGAAAAGCAAAAGATATGGCACTGGCATATGCTCTGGCAATCGGCGGCGCAAGAGCAGGTGTCTTAGAGACTACTTTCCGTGTGGAAACAGAAACAGATCTTTTTGGTGAGCAGGCGGTTCTCTGCGGCGGTGTATGTGCATTAATGCAGACTGGTTATGAAGTATTAGTAGAGGCAGGATATGCTCCGGAGAATGCATATTTTGAATGTATTCATGAGATGAAATTAATTGTTGATCTGATTTATCAGTCAGGATTTGCAGGCATGAGATATTCCATCTCCAATACAGCAGAATACGGTGATTATATTACAGGACCAAAGATCATTACAGAAGATACAAAGAAAGCAATGAAGAAAGTGTTATCCGATATCCAGGATGGTACCTTTGCAAAAGATTTCCTGTTAGATATGCAGGCAGCAGGCCAGGTACATTTCAGCGCTATGAGAAAGCTTGCTTCTGAACATCCTTCTGAAGCAGTGGGTGAAGAGCTCCGTAAATTATACAGCTGGAATGATGAAAGTGATAAATTAATCAACAACTAATTCAGATTGATACATAGAGTAATCAAAAGCAATATTGTGTGTAAGGCACAATATTGCTTTTTTAAGAAAAAACAGGAGGTTTTGTCCAATGGGAATGACAATGACACAGAAAATCCTTGCCGCTCACGCAGGTTTGGATTCGGTAAGTGCCGGACAGTTAATTGAGGCGGATCTGGATCTCGTACTGGGAAATGATATTACATCACCGGTGGCAATACATGAAATTGAAAAAATGAAAGTAGACGGTGTTTTTCACAAAGATAAAATAGCCCTTGTTATGGACCATTTTGTGCCAAACAAAGACATCAAATCTGCGGAGCACTGTAAATGTGTACGTGAATTTGCATGCAAGCATGAGATCTCTAATTTTTTTGATGTTGGACAGATGGGAATTGAACATGCGCTGCTTCCGGAGCAGGGATTGACTGTTGCCGGAGATGTGATTATCGGGGCAGATTCCCATACTTGTACCTATGGAGCTCTGGGAGCATTTTCTACAGGTGTTGGAAGCACAGATATGGCGGCCGGGATGGCCACCGGGAAAGCATGGTTTAAAGTACCATCTGCATTAAAATTTGTTCTCACAGGAAAACCGGCGCCGTATATCAGTGGAAAAGATATTATTTTACATATTATCGGAATGATTGGTGTGGATGGAGCCCTTTATAAATCTATGGAGTTTACCGGGGATGGTATCCAGTATCTTAATATGGATGACCGTTTTACCATTGCGAATATGGCCATTGAAGCCGGCGGAAAGAACGGAATTTTCCCTGTGGATGCAGTAACAGAGGAATATTTAAAGGAACATTCCAAACGTGAGTATAAAGTATACGAAGCTGATGAAGATGCCGAATATGATGAAGTGTATACCGTTGATTTAAGCTCTTTAAAATCAACTGTTTCCTTCCCGCATCTTCCTGAGAATACACGTACCATTGACCAGGTGGGAGAGGTGTCGATTGATCAGGTAGTCATCGGCTCTTGTACAAACGGACATATTACAGATCTTCGTGTGGCGGCGGATATTATGAAGGGCAGAAAAGTTGCTAAAAATGTAAGATGTATTGTGATTCCAGCTACACAGCAGATTTATCTTGAAGCTATGGAAGAGGGACTTCTGAGAACATTTATTGAATGCGGTGCAGTTGTAAGTACACCAACCTGCGGACCATGTCTGGGCGGTTATATGGGTGTTATGGCAGCTGGAGAGCGCTGCGTGTCTACCACAAACCGTAATTTTGTGGGGCGTATGGGACATGTAGAGTCTGAAGTTTATCTGGCAAGTCCTGCAGTTGCAGCTGCCAGCGCAATCGCCGGAAAAATCGCAGACCCGGCCAGAATGTAGGAGGTAACAGTATGAAAGCAGCATGCGGAACAGTATTTAAATATGGTGACAATGTAGATACAGATGTTATCATCCCGGCAAGATATCTGAATTCTTCTGATCCTAAGGAACTTGCAGCTCATTGTATGGAAGATATTGATAAAGAGTTTGTAAATCAGGTAAAAGAAGGAGATATTATTGTAGCGGCAAAGAATTTTGGGTGCGGCTCATCCAGAGAACATGCACCCATCGCAATTAAAGCGGCAGGTGTCAGCTGTGTAATAGCAGATACCTTCGCAAGAATTTTTTACCGCAATTCTATAAATATTGGTCTTCCTATCATTGAATGTCCAAAGGCGGCAGAAGAAATTGAAGCGGGAGATGTTGTGGAAGTGAATTTTGATACCGGTGTGATTACTGATAAAACAAAAGGGACTACTTATCAGGGGCAGGCTTTCCCGCCGTTTATGCAGAAAATTATTGCATGTGAAGGCCTTGTAAACTATATCAACCAGAAATAGTATAAGAAAAGATAAGGAAGGTAGAATGGATATTTTATATACAAATACGAGAGACGCGTCAGAAAAAGTAACTGCATCCCGCGCAATTTTAAACGGACTTGCTAAAAATGGCGGTCTGTATGTACCTGTCAGCATTCCAAAACTGAACATTACAGTGGAAGCCCTTGCAGAAATGACATATCAGGAGACGGCATATGAAGTTATGAGCAGGTTTCTCACAGATTTTACCGAAGAGGAATTAAAGCACTGTATCAACAGCGCTTATGATTCGAAGTTTGATACGGAAGAAATTGCTCCGCTGAAGAAAGCCGATCAGGCTTATTATCTGGAGCTGTTTCATGGTGCAACCATTGCCTTTAAAGATATGGCCCTGTCAATACTGCCGCACCTTTTGATTACAGCAGCCCGGAAAAATCATGTAAAAAATGATATTGTAATTTTAACAGCTACTTCCGGAGATACCGGAAAGGCAGCTCTTGCTGGATTTGCAGATGTAAAGGGCACAAAAATCATTGTATTTTATCCCAAAAACGGTGTCAGCCCCATTCAGGAAAAACAGATGGTAACACAAAAGGGAGAAAATACTTATGTTGTGGGGATCAACGGAAACTTTGACCAGGCTCAGACTGGTGTAAAACAGATGTTTTCAGATCCTGAACTGGCAAAAGAAATGGAAGCAGCAGGATATCAGTTTTCCTCTGCAAACTCCATCAATATCGGCCGCCTGGTGCCCCAGATTGTTTATTATGTATATGCTTATGCAAAGATGTACGCCAATGGCGCTATCGGAAAGGATGAGGCAATCAATGTAGTAGTTCCTACCGGAAATTTTGGTAATATTCTTGCGGCATTTTATGCTAAAAATATGGGTATTCCAATTCATAAGCTCATTTGCGCTTCCAATGAGAATAAAGTACTCTATGACTTTTTCCAGACCGGAACTTATGATAAAAACCGTGAGTTTATGCTGACATCGTCTCCGTCTATGGATATTTTGATATCAAGCAACCTGGAGCGTCTGATTTACCGGATTGCCGGAGATGATGCCAAAAAGAACGCATCTTTCATGGGTGAGCTTGCCAAAGAGGGAAAATACACTCTGACTCCGGGAATGAGAGAGCAGCTGGATTCATTCTATGGAAATTACACCAGTGAAGCGGAAACGGCGGCTGTTATCAAAGAAATTTATGAAAAAACAGGCTATGTTCTGGATACACATACAGCAGTTGCCGCCGAAGTATATAAAAAATACAAAGCAGAAACAAAGGATACTGCAAAAACGGTAATTGCTTCCACGGCAAGTCCTTTCAAATTTACCAGAAGCGTTATGAATGCCATTGATGAAAAATATGATGCTATGTCAGATTTTGAGCTGGTAGATGAGCTGTCTAAAATTGCAAATGTAAAGGTGCCTAAGGCTATTGAAGAGATCAGAAATGCTAAAGTACTTCATGATACAGTCTGTGAGGTAGAAGATATGCCAAAAACAGTAAAAACGATTTTAAAAATCCAATAATTGTTATTTGAAAAAAGGAGAAACTGTATCGGTCAGTTTCTCCTTTTTTGATGTCAAAAACATTGCCTGCAGCGTAAGTTCTGGATTTGTTTTAGTCACGCTGGGGCATTGGAACATATTCTAAATGTTCCTGAATATTTTTATATGCAGGGCGCATAATTTTGCCGTTTCCGGCGATTTCTTCCATCCGGTGGGCGCTCCAGCCGGCAATTCTTGCAATTGCAAAAATCGGAGTATAAAGTTCCAGGGGAAGATTTAACATACTGTATGCAAATCCGCTGTAAAAATCTACATTAGGGCAGACACCTTTATACATTTTCCGTTCATCAGCGATAATTTTTGGAGCAAGCTGTTCCACCAGACTGTAGAGAGCAAACTCTTTATCCTGGCCTTTTTCTTTGGAAAGCCGCTGTACGAAAGAACGGAAAATTTCTGCTCGGGGATCGGAAAGTGAATATACTGCGTGCCCCATGCCATAGATCAGACCGGCATGGTCAAAAGCTTCTTTGTGAAGTAACGCCCGCAGATAGTTTCCAACCTCTTCCTCATCGCTCCAGTCTTTCAGCTTGGCCTTCATATCTTCAATCATCTGCACAACTTTAATGTTGGCGCCGCCGTGTTTCGGTCCTTTTAATGAGCCAAGAGATGCGGCGATGACAGAGTATGTATCGGTTCCGGAAGAAGACACCAGATGGGTAGTAAAGGTGGAGTTGTTACCGCCGCCATGTTCCATATGAATGATTAATGCAATGTCAAGCAGCTTGGCCTCCAAAGGAGTAAAACTGCTGTCTGAGCGTAAAATATGCAGTATATTTTCCGCAGTGGAAAATTCCGGTTTAGGGGAATGGATAAACAGACTGGCTCCGTCATGATAATGTTTGTATGCCTGATACCCGTAAACAGATAACAGCGGAAACAGACTGATTAGCTGAAGACACTGACGCAGTACATTGGAAAAGGATGTGTCATTTGCCCTTTCGTCATAGGAATATAATGTAAGCACGCTTCGGGCAAGTGTATTCATCATATCCTTACTGGGTGCTTTCATAATAATATCTCTGACAAAAGAGGTTGGAAGGGTGCGGTATCCGGAAAGAAGTGAAGTAAATTCATTTAATTCCTGCTGGTCTGGCAGTTTTCCGAATAATAAAAGATATGTGCTTTCCTCGAAACCAAAGTGATTGCTGTCTTTTAGACCATGTATAATGTCTTTAATATTATATCCCCGGTAATAAAGTTCACCATTGGCAGGGACGAGCTCACCGTTTATTGTTTTTGTTGCGCAGACATCAGAAATTTCTGTTAAGCCTACCAGGACGCCTTTTCCGTTGATATCGCGCAGCCCGCGTTTTACGTCATATTTTGTGTAAAACTCCGGATCAATTTTGGAAGCTTTTGCACATTTGTCAGAAAGGCTTAAAAGCTCTGGTGTGATTTCATAAAAACGTGTTGTCAAGCTGTGTACCCCCTTTTTAAATAATTTATACCATTTATGTTACCATAATTTTGTATAAAAATACAATAAATATCTAAAAAAATTTGCACAAAGAATAAAAATACAAAAAAAATTATAATAATAAATTTCACATAGGAGAAATTTTTGTTCTGATAAAAATACAAAAAAATAATTGCCGAAACGGCAGATTTTAGCGGTTCATATAGATTTTTTTTTGTAAATAGTATAAAATAAAAAAGATGGTATTTTCAAAAATGAGGTGGCATGTGTGAAAAAAGAAGAGTTATACCGGTATGTAGACCATACTGCGTTAAAAGCGTTTACGACCTGGGAAGAAATAGACCGGCTGTGTAAGGAAGCGCTGTTATACCATATGGCGTCTGTCTGTATCCCTGGCTGTTATATAAAAAAGGTCCATGAGGTTTATCCGGATCTTTCAATCTGTACGGTAGTGGGATTTCCGCTAGGAAACTGCAATACTGCCGCCAAAGCTGCAGAAACCAGACAGGCTTTGGCTGATGGTGCCGCAGAGATTGATATGGTGATTAATATTGCTGAGGTAAAGAACGGAAATTATGAGGCTGTGAGAGAAGAAATCCGGCTTTTAAAAGAGATAACCAAAGAGCATATTTTAAAAGTCATTATAGAAACCTGTTATCTGAATGAGGATGAGAAAATTGCTATGTGTCAGGCTGTAACAGAGGCAGGTGCTGATTATATTAAAACTTCTACAGGATTTGGTACAGGCGGTGCTGTGCTTTCTGATGTGAAACTTATGAAAAAGCATATCGGGCCCAATGTAAAGATCAAAGCGGCAGGCGGAATCAGAAGTCAGGCTGAAATGGAAGCCATGATTGCAGCAGGGGCAGACCGTATCGGCACCAGCAGTGCAATTACGATGCTGGAAGCGGGAGAGCAGCGATGATAGATTTTGGGCAGCTGGTTCAAATGGCGCAAATGGTTAAAGAGAAAGCGTATGCGCCCTATTCTGGTTTTCGTGTGGGAGCGGCTCTTCTTGGAAAAAGCGGGATGATATATACCGGATGCAATATTGAAAATGCAGCATATCCCGTTACAAACTGTGCAGAACGAACAGCCCTTTTTAAGGCTGTGTCAGAAGGAGAACAGGAGTTTTTGGCTCTGGCGGTGGTCAGTGATTCCGCAGATTATGTTTCCCCATGCGGTGTGTGCAGACAGGCCCTGGCAGAATTTTGCGGTACGGACTTTCAGATTCTGATGTGCCGCAGTAACGGAGATTATAAAATCATGACATTGGGAGAACTGCTTCCGGAGTCATTTGGTTTTTAATTGAAATAATAAATGTAGCAGGAGGAAGTTAAAAGATGGCAACAAAGGCTAATTATAAAAGGAGCGAAATCGGACCTGGAAAAGTAGGGTTTTCAAAAACCAGATCTATTATTGAAGCGGCTTTTTATGGAAACAATGTGGTAAAAGTTAATACATTAAAAGAGGCGTATAAGCTGGCAAAAAATTCACCGGGTACGATTGTAACCGATATGCCGGTTTATAAAGGGGAAGAATTTGGACTGGATTGTGATGCAAAAGTTCTTCTTTTCAACGACGGCGCTATTACAGGACGGTATGCTCCGGCAAGACGTATTACCGGAGAACCTGGGGTAGAGTGCGATAAACTGGATAAGCTTGTGATGGATGCGATTTATGATACAAGATGGAAAAAAATGTATCACGCAGAAGTATTTATCGGTCTGGATACAGAGTTTATGGTAAAAGCACATCTTCTGATTCCGGAAGGAGAAGAAAATCTGATGTATTCCTGGATGTTAAATTTCCAGTATATGTCTGAATACTATGTAAAAATGTACAAAGAATCTAAAATGTACGAAAATGAAGCCGATATTTATATTTTCTCTGATCCTCAGTGGAAAGGAACAGATCAGGTAGATATTTCGGATCCAAACTGCCTGTGCTATTTCAATACAGACACCAACTGTGCGGCAATTCTTGGAATGAGATATTTCGGGGAACATAAAAAAGGTACATTGACACTTGCATGGGCCATTGCAAACCGTAACGGTTATGCGTCCTGCCACGGAGGCCAGAAGGAATACACACTGGCTGACGGCAGCAAATATGTAGCCGCAGTATTCGGCCTTTCCGGCTCCGGAAAGTCAACTCTGACACATGCAAAGCATGACAATAAATATGAACTGATCAATGTGCTTCATGATGATGCGTTTATTATTAATGCTGAGACCTGCGCATCTGTAGCTCTTGAGCCGACATATTTTGATAAAACAGCAGATTACCCTACGGCCTGCGAGGATAATAAATATCTTCTGACAGCACAGAACTGTTCTGCTACAATGGATGAAGACGGAAAAGTGGTTCTGGTAACAGAAGATATCAGAAATGGCAACGGGCGTGCCATTAAGTCAAAGCTCTGGTCACCAAACCGGGTAGATAAAATTGACAGTCCTGTAAATTCCATTTTCTGGATTATGAAAGATCCTACTATTCCGCCGGTAGTAAAATTAAAAGGAGCAAGTCTGGCCTCTGTGATGGGAGCGACACTGGCGACTAAGAGAAGTACAGCGGAACGTTTAAAAGAAGGGGTAGATCCAAATGCACTGGTTGTGGAGCCATATGCAAATCCATTCAGAACCTATCCGCTGGCTCATGATTATGATAAATTTAAGACGCTGGTAGAGAGCAAAAATGTAGATTGTTACATTATTAATACCGGAGAATTTATGGGCAAAAAGGTACAGCCAAAAGATACTCTCGGCATCCTTGAGGCAATTGTAGAAGGAAAGGCTGAGTTTAAACAGTGGGGCCCGTTTTCTGATATTGAAATTTTTGAATGGGAAGGTTTTGTGCCGAATCTGTCCGATAAAGACTATATCATTCAGATGAAAGCGCGTATGCAGGATCGTTTGAATTATGTTACAAGCCTTGACGAATTAAAAGGAGGTTATAACAAACTTCCAAAGGATGCGGCTTTGGCAATTAAAAAAGTGGTAGATGAAGCAAACACATTGTAGAACGTTTTCCAGCCTTTTCCGACGGATAATTTGAATTATCTGTTGAGATTTTGCAGATATTAGAGTATACTTGTTATAGCAAATGAGAGATGCCTGGGATGTACGACAGTCCTGTTATTTTGAACCTACATTTTCGTTTATGGGAATCTTAAATTGCTGATCCGGATGTCAGGCCGCCGATATGCAGCGGAAGGCAGAAAGGTCAGCTGCGGACACCCACCTAGCTTTGCTAGGAGTCAAAATTGCAGGCAACGGCATTTTGGGTATACTCTTTTGATGAGCTACTTAAGATAAAACTTTAAGATACAGAAGACGTTACGAAAGATATGATTGCGTAATCTGCACACATGAGATAAATTCATAAAACACAAAAGAAAGGAGCTGCTGATAAGGCAGCTTCTTTTATTCTTTTTCGGTAATGTTCTTTGGATTTTTCCGAAAATAATAAGCACTGGGCCGGAATATAATATGTGACGTTTATGTTTATCCAGCTCAGACAGATTCTTTCTTTTTGGAACTGCCAATTTGTATACAGAAGGTGATTAAGAATGATAAAAAAATATTTCTGGTTGAAAATCCTCATACTTGCAGGGGGCCTGTTTCTGTGCGGATTTCTTTTTTGGCTGAACCGGTTTCGCATTGATGCAGTAGAATACAAGGATAAAGGAGTCGTATACAGTTATGAGATGAAAGATTTTCTGAAAGTGGCGGACCTTGAGGGTGATGAGGCGGAGAAGGTGATCTTGCCTAAAATCTCTAAAATACTGACAGAAAAGGATGAGGCGGTAATTTATGAACTGCTGGGATTTTCACAGATACTAGAAGAGCGGGAGTCTGCCGGCAATGCATTGTCACGGGAACAGTGGTGCAAGGATTATGAGGCTGTCATAAAGGCTCTTGGAAAGAAAGATATTAAAACAGCTGTTATACAGTACCTGGGGCATGTCCCGGGAGAGGACCGTATCATTACAGATCAGGGGAATTTTGATACATATATACCGGAAGAGTTCTGGATTTACGGCGCTTATTATGAGATTTACTGCTGTGAAAACGAGATGTACGGAGTGAAAGCGGAAGATCTTAATAAGGATACAAAACAGACAGCGGCTGTACAGGAAAATGATACAGATGAATCTGAAAAAACAGATAAGAACCAGAAAACAGAGAATAAGAAAACTTCACTTCCTGAAAAGATGCGGGTGCTTTTGACTAATGATAATAAAAAAGAACCTTACCGAAAGACATTTGAGATTGTATGTAAATCTGCCTGCACTGTTCAGGCAGGTGATCAGAAAAAGAAATATCAGTCCAATAAAACTTACACAGAAAAAAATATAAAGGATTTGTTTTGTGACGGAGTAACAAGTGTTACTTTGACACCGGAGAAAAATAAAACTCTGTATCTTAAAAATGCAGACAGCGGGAAGTGGTCGGATTCCTACCGGGGCACCATAACAATTTATAAAAATAAATCCGGTTACTGGCTGGTAAATACGGTGTCTCTGGAAGAATACCTGTATGGTGTTGTTCCGGGAGAAATGCCTCAGAGTTTTCAGTTAGAGGCATTAAAGGCTCAGGCTGTCTGCGCCAGGACCTTTGCCTGCAATTCGGTAAATGATAAAAAATATTCAGGGTTTCATGCGGATGTGGAAGATTCTGTAAACAGTCAGGTTTACAATAAGAATGGAGAAAATAAGAAAACTACTCAGGCAGTCAATGATACAAAAGGAAAAGTTCTTGGAACAGCAAAGGGAGAATACGCAAGTATCTATTATTATTCTACTTCCTGTGGTTTTACCGCCGGACTGGAAGCCTGGGGTGAAAAGGAAGGAAAAGATTACTTAAAAAGTGTATCAACACTGGAAAAAAAGACCAGCGTCAAAGACTGGGATAAATTTTTAAAGCAGACGGATGTAAAAGCTTATGACAGTCACAGCAGATATTTCAGATGGAAGGCAGAAATAACACTGCCGAAAGATTATTCTTTAAAGCTGGTAAAGAGGGAAAAGAGCGGAGTTGTAACTGATATCAGTTATGTGAAAAATAAAAAGGAACGCCATGTAAAAACAGAGAATAAAATACGCCAGGATCTTGGAAAGTATCTGGTGAAGCTGACCGATGCCAATGGTAAAACAGATACTTCTGCAAACATGCTTCCCAGCGCTTTTTTTACTGTTGAGAAAGGCGGGAAAGATGGAACTTACATTTTGTATGGCGGCGGTTACGGACATGGAATTGGAATGAGCCAGTATGGGGCGGACGGCATGGCTTCAAAAGGCATGAAATATGATAAAATTTTAGAGCATTATTTTCCAGGAACTTCACTGATGTAGTTGTAATATGAAAAAACTTGTATAAGATACAAAATCATGGTAATCTTTTAAATTAGGGTATTTAATCTTAGGGAGAGAGGTTTCATGAGGAATGAAGAAATTTGCCCCGATGATTCGGTTTTTTCTTGATAAATTGAAAAGAGATAATGTAGGCGCGTATGCAGGCCAGGCGACTTTATTTATTATCATGTCAGTGATTCCGTTTATGCTTGTGCTGACTTATCTGATTCGGTTTACACCTGTAACGGAAGGAATGATTTTATCTGCCATTGAAACAGTAGTGCCGGAGACACTGTCCCCGTCGCTGGTTAAAGTGATTGATGAAGTGTTCCATAATTCAGGAAGGCTTCTGCTGGCAGCTATTGTCATTGCCGTTTATTCGTCTGCCAAAGCAGTTCAGAGTCTGCGGTATGGTTTGAATACGGTATATGATATATATGAAACCCGTAACTGGTTTGTGCTGCGTTTTAGGGCAATGATTGAGACATTTATGATGATTCTAGCTATTGTCCTGCTGATGCTGTTAATGGTATTCGGACAAAAGATTCAGGGGATGCTTGTTCAGTATGCTCCCATTGTTTCCATTGTGACAGACTGGATTTTAAAACTGCGCATTGTGCTTTTGTTTTTTATTTTGATTATATTTTTCGCTACGATCTATAAGGTGCTGCCAAACAGGCGGGCAACTCTTCGAAGCCAGCTTGTTGGCGCAGTAGGATGTGCGGCATCCTGGTATGTGTTTTCTTTCGGGCTGTCAATCTATGTGAATTATTTTAAAGGCTTTTCTCTGTACGGCAGTCTTACCACATTGCTGTTAATGATGTTCTGGCTTTATATTTGTATGTATATCTTTATGGTCTGCGGAGAAGTGAACAATGTTTTTGAAGTAATCTGGCTGGAAATCAAAGAGGCCAGGGAAAAGAAACGGATGAGAAAATTAAAAGAAAAGCAGAAGTTGGAGAAGAAATAAAATTCTTGCAGTTTTTCGGGTACTGTGCTAAAATAATCAGCGAATTATGAATAGAGAAAGGCTTGGATGGTGCACAGTAGACAGATATGTAATGACCAGAGAGGGAGATGGCAGCTGAGAGTTTCCCATGTATTTGTTGAATTTCACACCGGAGCTTCAGTTCTGAATAGAATGTTGTCAGCAAAGCTGACCCGAATTGCGCACCAAGTCTCGCAAGAACGAGACTTGAACGTAGGAACTGACGATTCGTGCATGTTACGCATATGAGCGCTTAATGAGATTAAGAAGCAGGGTGGTAACGCGGATATGACT
>CABIXN010000001.1:477289-600736 GCA_902362715.1 Lachnospiraceae bacterium
GCAAAGATGAATAAATCTGAGAGGAGATTTTTTAATGGAAGAAAAATTGAAAAAAATAAGGGAAGAGGCTATCGCTGCAATGGAAGCGGCAGAAGATCTGGCACAGCTTAATGATGTGCGTGTTGCTTATCTTGGAAAAAAAGGTGAGCTGACTGCTGTTTTAAAAGGAATGAAAGATGTTGAACCAAAGGATCGTCCGGCTGTTGGACAGCTTGTAAATGAAACCCGCACGGCCATTGAAGAAAAACTGGAAGAAACAAAAAAAGGGATGGAAGCAAAAGCACTGGAAAAACGCTTGAAAGAGGAAGTCATTGACGTAACCCTTCCGGCCAGAAAAAATCGTGTCGGCCATGCACATCCAAACAGTATTGCTCTGGATGAAGTGGAGCGTATTTTTGTTGGTATGGGCTATGAGGTAATCGAAGGCCCGGAAGTAGAATATGACTATTATAATTTTGAAGCTTTAAATATTCCGGAGAATCATCCGGCGAAGGATGAACAGGATACCTTCTATATTAATCAGAATATTGTTCTGCGTACTCAGACATCGCCGGTGCAGGTTCGTGTTATGGAGCAGGGAAAGCTGCCCATTCGTATGATTGCTCCCGGACGTGTATTCCGTTCTGACGAAGTAGATGCGACACACTCCCCTTCCTTCCATCAGATTGAAGGACTTGTTATTGATAAAAATATTACATTTGCAGATTTAAAAGGAACACTGGAAGAATTTGCAAAACAGCTGTTTGGGGCAGAAACAAAAGTAAAATTCCGTCCCCATCATTTTCCCTTTACAGAGCCCAGCGCAGAAGTAGATGTAACCTGTTTTAAGTGCGGCGGAAAGGGATGCCGTTTCTGTAAAGGAGAAGGATGGATTGAAATCCTCGGATGCGGTATGGTACATCCTCATGTACTGGAAATGAGCGGTATTGATCCGAAAGAATATACAGGTTTTGCTTTTGGAGTAGGTCTTGAGAGGATTGCACTGCTGAAATATGAGATTGACGACATGCGTCTTCTTTATGAAAATGATGACCGTTTTTTAAAACAATTTTAAAAGAGCGAGACTTGAAAATGGCGGCAGGTGAATCGTTACATGCTGCAGACATAGAAAACAGTAAGGAGAATGAGACATGACAACTTCATTATCATGGATAAAGGCATATGTGCCGGATCTTTGTGTGGATGCCCAGGAATATATGGATGCAATGACACTTTCCGGCTCAAAAGTAGAAGGATATAAGAAACTGGACGAGGATCTGGATAAGATTGTCATTGGACAGGTAACGAAAGTAGAGGCTCATCCGGATGCGGATAAGCTGGTGATCTGTCAGGTCAATGTAGGAACAGACAGTGTACAGATTGTTACCGGTGCCCCCAATGTGTTTGAAGGCGCAAAAGTACCGGTTGTACTGGACGGAGGACGGGTAGCCGGAGGACATGATGGTACAGTAACGCCGGGCGGTATTAAAATCAAAAAAGGAAAATTAAGGGGTATTGAATCCTTTGGTATGATGTGCTCCATCGAAGAGCTTGGTTCTACCAGAGAATTTTATCCGGATGCACCGGAAGACGGACTCTACATTCTTCCAGAGGATGCTCCTGTAGGTGAAAACGCAGTGGAATACCTTGGGCTTTGTGACACTGTTGTGGAATATGAAATTACTTCAAACCGTGTAGACTGTTTTAGTGTTCTTGGGATTGCCAGAGAAGCGGCGGCGACCTTTAACAAAAAATTTATTCCTCCGGTTGTCACCAAAACAGGAAATAGTGAGAATGTAAATGACTATGTAAAAGTAACAATAAAAGATACAGATTTGTGTTCCCGTTATGTAGCAAGAGCTGTAAAAAATATTAAGCTTGCGCCGTCACCGGAATGGATGCAGAGAAGACTGGCCGCTCACGGAATCCGTCCAATTAATAATATCGTGGATATTACCAATTATGTGATGGAAGAATACGGACAGCCAATGCATGCTTATGATATGGATACTATCGCAGGCAGAGAAATTATTGTCCGCCGGGCAGGAAAAGATGAAAAGTTTACAACTCTGGATGGTCAGGAACGGAAGCTGGACGATTCTGTTTTGATGATCTGTGATGGGGAAAAAGCAGTTGGCATGGCCGGAATTATGGGAGGAGAAAATTCCATGATAACGGACAATGTCTCTACCATGCTTTTTGAAGCGGCATGTTTTGACGGAACAAATATCCGTCTTTCCAGTAAAAAAGTGGGACTTCGTACAGATGCTTCCAGCAAATTTGAAAAGGGTCTGGATCCCAACAATGCAATAGAAGCAATGAACCGGGCCTGCCAGCTGGTAGAGGAGCTTGGTGCCGGGGAGGTAATGGGAGGAGTCATTGATGTATATCCTCATATAAAAGAGGGAAGAAGAATTGCTTTTAATCCGGACTGGATCAATAAAATGCTGGGAACAGACATTGATGCCGGAACCATGAAAGGTTATTTTAAAAAGCTTGATCTTGGATTTGATGAGGATTCCCAGGAAGTGATTGTTCCTTCCTTTAGACAGGATCTTCTTCGGGATGCAGATATTGCGGAAGAAGTAGCGAGATTTTTTGGTTATGATAATATCCCAACAACTCTGCCGGCTGGAGAGGCTACAACTGGAAAACTTTCCTTTAAACTGCGTGTAGAAGAGATTGCAAGAGAAGTTGCTCAGTTCTGTGGATTCAGTCAGGGAATGTGTTATTCTTTTGAGAGCCCAAAAGTATTTGACAAATTGCTGCTTCCTCCGGACAGCCCTCTGCGGAATACAGTTGTGATTTCCAATCCGCTGGGAGAAGATTTCAGCATTATGCGTACAACTCCGTTAAATGGAATGCTTACTTCGCTGTCCACAAATTATAACCGCCGGAATAAAGATGTACGTTTATATGAGCTGGGTAATATTTATATTCCAAAACAGATCCCGGTTACAGAACTTCCAAAAGAACGGATGCAGATGACTCTGGGGATGTATGGCGAGGGTGATTTCTATACTATGAAAGGTGTTGCGGAAGAAATTATTACAAGCGCAGGACTTCATGAAAAAGTAACATACGATCCTGCTTGCGGATATCCCTTCCTTCACCCGGGCCGTCAGGCGGATATTGTATATGAAAATACGGTGATTGGATATCTTGGTGAGGTACATCCTTCTGTCGCTTTAAATTATGCGGTAAAAGAGCGTATATACGTGGCGGTCCTTGATATGCCGGAAATCGTATCAAGAGCATCTTTTGATAAAAAATATGAAGGAATTGCCAAATACCCGGCAGTCACCAGAGATTTAAGTATGGTTGTTCCGAAAGAAGTTCTGGCAGGGGATATTGAAGAAATATTTGCCCTTCGGGGAGGTAAAATTTTAGAAGGCTATCAGCTCTTTGATATTTATGAAGGCTCTCAGATAAAAGAAGGTTATAAATCTCTGGCCTATACACTTACCTTCCGGGCAAAAGACAGAACCTTGGAAGAGGCTGATATTGCAGGTGTAATGAAGAAAATTATGAATGGTTTAAGCAGCCTGAACATTGAGCTTCGTCAGTAAAGGAGCATTCTATGGATGTAAAAGATTTTTACTTTGAGCTGCCAAAGGAGCAGATTGCACAGGATCCCTTAGAAGACCGTTCTGCATCCCGGCTTCTTGTCTTAGACAGAGAAACCGGCGCGTATGAACATAAAATATTTAAAAATATTACAGAGTACTTAAAGCCCGGCGACTGTCTGGTACTGAATAATACAAAAGTAATCCCAGCCCGGCTTTTCGGAGAAAAAGAAGGAACCCAGGCTAAGATTGAAATTCTGCTTTTAAAGAGAAAAGAGAACGATATCTGGGAAACACTTGTAAAACCCGGAAAAAAAGCAAGGCCTGGAACTAGAATCAGCTTTGGAGGCGGCCTGCTTACAGGAGAAGTACTGGACGTTGTAGAAGAAGGAAACCGACTCATTCAGTTTACCTATGACGGAATCTTCGAAGAAATTTTAGATGAGCTTGGACAGATGCCGCTTCCGCCTTATATTACACATCAGCTGGAAGACAAAAACAGATATCAGACTGTCTATGCAAAATATAACGGATCAGCAGCGGCCCCTACAGCCGGGCTGCATTTTACCCCGGAGCTTTTAGATGAGGTTCGAGGGGCGGGGGTGGAAATTGCGGAAGTAACCCTGCATGTAGGGCTTGGGACTTTTCGCCCTGTGAAAGTAGACGATATCACAAGGCATCATATGCATTCTGAGTTTTATATGATTTCACAGGAGGCGGCAGAGAAAATAAATACGGCAAAAGAAAACGGCGGCAAGATTATCTGCGTGGGAACAACCAGCTGCCGGACCATTGAATCTGCCGCCGATGAAAACGGCAGATTAAAAGAGTCCAGCGGCTGGACCGAAATTTTTATCTATCCCGGCTATCAGTTTAAGGTACTGGACGGTTTGATTACGAACTTCCATCTGCCGGAATCAACCTTGCTGATGCTGGTGTCTGCGCTGGCAGGAAGAGAGCATGTGCTGGCGGCCTATGAAGAGGCAGTAAAACAGGGCTATCGGTTTTTCAGTTTTGGAGATGCCATGCTGATACGGTAGAATAAAATGGTATGCGATATGGAGAAAGTTAGGGATTAAGTGCTGCCCGGCAATGAAAGAAACCTGAAAATTTCAAAAAAACTATTGACTCTGACGTTACGTTATAGCTTAGAATGACATTACACGGAAGGGGAGATGAAAATGCGGACAGTAAAAGAGGTCAGTAAACTCACAGGTGTCAGTGTGCGCACACTACATTATTATGATGCCATTGGGCTTTTGAAACCTACAAGAGTAACGGAGGCAGGCTATCGAATGTATGACGATGCAGCCCTTAGTCGTTTGCAAAACATTTTATTGTTTCGTGAATTACAATTCCCTCTGAAGGAAATTAAAGTAATTCTTGATAGCCCTGATTTTAATCAAGAAGAGGCAATAGTACAGCAAATCAAACTGTTAGAATTACAATATAAGCATATAGGTGAGCTTATTTCCTTTGCCCGTGCAATTCAGACGAAAGGAGTAAGGACAATGAATTTTGAAGTTTTTGATACGAATGAAATTGAGCAGTATAAGACAGAAGTCAAAGTAAAATGGGGACATTCTGAAGCATATCAAGAGTATAAACAAAGGAATGCTTCTCAAAGTAAGTGTAACTATGATAGGGTTGCCGATGAAATGATGTCACTGTTTGCCGGGTTCGGTGCTATAAAACAATTTCTGCCTGCGGATCAGACTGTTCAAGAAAAAGTGGGCGCTTTACAATCCTATATAAATAAAAATTTTTATACTTGCAATAAAGAAATTTTAAAGGGATTGGGCGAGATGTATGCTTGCGATGAGCGTTTTAAGAAGAATATCGACCGTTTTGGTGGAGAAGGAACAGCAGAATTCGTAAGACAGGCAATTTTGGTTTATTGTGACAAGTAAAGTATATTCATATAACCATTATCAAAGAGCTAGATGTAAAGACGTAGAGCCGATGAATTTGTGAGTAATAATCACAGTTTGTCGGCTCTTTTTACAAAGATATGAGTTGCCCGGAAGGTGGCGAGCTCTTTTAATTCCCCTCTTTTTGTACCATATAATCAGCCAATATTTTCCATTAAATAAGCATTTATTGGAAGAAAAAAATAAAACAATAAGAATTAGTGGGATATATCAGGGACTTCTGTTATAATGATACGAAAGAGTTATTGTATAAGATGAATATCGGTTGGCAAGGGTAATTCCATGCAAGGCAAGAGTTAGGAGCGTGAAGACCAAATGGAAAAACGTAGAAAGAAACTTCCGATTGGGATTGAGAATTTTGAAAAACTTCGCACAGAAGATTTCTATTATGTTGATAAAACAAAGATGATAAAAGAACTTCTGGATAACTGGGCGGAAGTGAATCTATTTACCCGGCCGAGACGATTTGGAAAGTCGCTGAACATGAGTATGTTAAAAAATTTCTTTTCTTTTGAAAGTGACAAGGAACTTTTTGAAGGGTTGGAAATTTTCAAAGAGACAGCTTTATGTGAAGCGTATATGGGAAAGTTTCCTGTAATCTCAATATCCTTAAAAGGAATCAATGCCGGGAATTATGAAACAGCGCGTGGGATGGCAATCCGGGTTATTAACGAAGAGGCAGACCGGCTGCAGTATCTTTTGAAGAGTGACCGGCTTACAGATAACGACAAAGCCCGTTTTTGTGAGTTGTTGAAACGTGATATGGATGACGTGGCGCTTTTTAGCAGTCTGAAGGAGTTGTCTAGACTTCTTCAGAAACACTATAATAGTCAGGTGATCGTGCTGATTGATGAATATGATGTACCGTTGGCAAAAGCATTTGATCAGGGATATTATAATCAGATGGTGATATTGCTCCGGAATTTGTTTGAACAGGTACTAAAGACCAATGATAGTCTGAAATTCGCGGTAATGACTGGATGTATGCGTATTACAAAGGAGAGTATTTTCACTGGTCTGAACAATTTGAGGATACTGTCCGTGGCTGATGTGGAATTTAATGAGTATTTTGGGTTTACGGATAAAGAGGTAAAAGAACTACTTGAATATTATGATATTTCCAGACACTATCAGACAATGAAAAACTGGTATGATGGTTATCAGTTTGGAAAAGTAGAAGTGTATTGTCCGTGGGATGTGATTTGTCACTGCAGCAAGCTCTGTGTGGACGATGATGTTCAGCCACAAAATTATTGGTCGAACACTAGCGATAATGAGGTGGTCAAAAAATTTATTCAAGGGGCTGATATTGGTACGACAAAGAATGAGATTGAAAGATTAGTTGCCGGCGAGGTAATAAAAAAGGAAATTCATCAGGAAATGACTTATAAAGATATGTATAACTCTATTGATAATATATGGAGTGTACTTTTTATGACAGGTTATCTCACACAGAGGGGGAAGCAAGAAAGGAAAAGTTTAAATCTGGCAATTCCTAATATGGAGATCCGTGAAGTCTTTACAGAACAGATTATAGCATTTTTCAAAGAAACAATACAAAAGAACGGAGAATCGGTAAATGCCTTATGTGATGCCCTTCGTGAAGGAAGAGCAGAGGAAGCAGAGAAAATATTTGCAGAATATCTGAGGAAGACGATTAGCATTCGGGATACATTTGCCAGGAAACAATTAAAAGAAAACTTTTATCACGGTATTCTGTTAGGATTATTGGGATATCAGGAAACGTGGGTCGTTTCCTTCAATAAGGAATCCGGAGATGGATACAGTGATATTTTGGTGGAAATTGGTGAGGAAGAAAAGGGTATCATCATTGAATTGAAGTACGCGGAGGATGGCAATCTAGAGGCAGGCTGTAGGGCTGCATTGGAACAGATCGAAAAGAACCGGTATGAGGAAGTGCTGTATGAAGATGGAATTGACCATGTTTTAAAATATGGGATTGCATGTTATAAGAAGCGCTGTAAGATTATACTTGCCTAAACCCTGTAATCAGATAGCTGCAATGATATATTAGATGTGAGATGACTCCCGTCTCTATAGGCAGTGAGTAGCAAGCAGGTGTCAGTGGCGGGAGTCAATCCCCCATCTAATATACGTTCCGCCAGGATGTGCAGGTGGCTGTAGGAAACCTGGTAGAAAATGAAATAAAAAGTTATAAAAGGGATAACCGTCTGTCTGTAGTCGTGTTATTCCTTTTATATTTGAATTTGTAATATTTTTTTTGCGGCTCTTGAATAGTTAAGATTTTAAAAAATGTCGAAGTTTGTTGAAATAAATCCAAAACTTGTGTTAAACTAAGCAAATAGCTGGTAAATACTGGAAATAATTGTTTAGTCAGGGGGAATTTTTTTGATAAGACAATATTTGGAGCAGGATGTGTATGAGGCATTTCAGGAACGAATGAGGTTTGTTTTTGAAGAATTTGAAAATATTTTTGTCTCTTTCTCCGGAGGAAAAGACAGCGGATTGCTTTTGAATCTGGTGCTTGATTTCAGAAACAAATATTATCCGGATAAAAGCCTGGGAGTATTTCATCAGGATTTTGAGGCTCAGTATACAGTGACCACAGAGTATATTGAACGTACATTTGAGCGAATTAAGAATCAGGTGGAACCATACTGGGTATGCCTGCCCATGGCCACCAGGACTGCGCTCAGCAGTTATGAAATGTATTGGTATCCCTGGGATGATACGAAAGAAGACTGCTGGGTAAGACCCATGCCTCAGAAAGAGTATGTCATAAATTTAAAAAATAATCCGATGACAACTTATAAATACCGGATGAATCAGGAAGTGCTATCCAAACAGTTTAACCGATGGTACCGTATCTCCCATGGTGGAGGGAAGACCATCTGTCTGCTTGGCATCCGGGCTGAGGAGTCTATGCAGCGTTACAGCGGATTTTTAAATAAAAAGTATGGTTATAAAGGAAACTGCTGGATCAGCGGACAGTTTAAAAATGTCTGGTGTGCATCTCCCCTTTATGACTGGTCGCTGCAGGATATCTGGCATGCCTACTACAAATTTGATTATGATTATAATAAGCTGTATGATTTGTACTTTAAGGCAGGTCTTAAAGCTTCCCAGATGAGGGTGGCGTCTCCTTTTAATGATTATTCTAAAGATGCTCTGAATCTGTACCGTGTGATTGATCCGGAGATCTGGACAAAGCTGGTAGGGAGAGTGCAGGGAGCAAATTTTGCCTGTATCTATGGAAAGACCAAAGCTATGGGGTATCGGAATGTTGTATTGCCAAAAGGGCATACCTGGAAGTCGTATACAATGTTTCTGCTGGATACGCTGCCCACAAGACTCAGAAATAATTATGTAAGAAAATTTAATACATCTATTAAATTCTGGCATGAGACCGGGGGCGGGCTGGACGAGGATACCATAGAAGAACTGATTGCCAATGGCTATCAGATTGCACGAAACGGTTTTTCCAATTATACAAGAAATAAAAAGTCCAGGGTTGTTTTTGTAGGGAAGATTCCCGATGATACCGATAACATAAAGTCTACAAAAGACATACCAAGCTGGAAAAGAATGTGCTATTGCATTTTAAAGAATGATCATACCTGCAGGTTTATGGGATTTAGTCTGACAAGACAGCAGCAGAACCGTGTGGATATGATACGCAGAAAATATGAGAGTATAGAGGATATGAATTATGGAATATGAAAGTCCTGTTTATCATGTGATAGCAGTTCCGATAGAAAAAGTAGTGGCCAATACATATAATCCTAATGCGGTTGCGCCGCCTGAGATGAGACTGCTTTATGAAAGTATCAAAGCTGACGGGTATACAATGCCCATTGTCTGCTATTACAGTAAATTAAAAGACATTTATGTGATTGTAGACGGTTTTCACCGTTACCGTATTATGCTGGAGCATAAAGATATCTATGAAAGAGAGCATGGAATGATTCCGGTTTCTGTAATTAATAAGCCCCTAGACCAGCGGATGGCCAGTACGATTCGTCATAACCGGGCGAGAGGTATGCATGACGTGAATCTGATGGGAAATATCGTGAAAGAGCTGCAGGAACTTGGCCGTTCTGATGACTGGATCTGTAAACATCTTGGGATGGATAAGGATGAGGTGTTAAGGTTAAAGCAGATTACAGGACTTACGGCGTTGTTTAAAGATGTGAGATTCGGAAAAGCCTGGAGACCGTCGGATGAAGATGAACAGGAAGAAGTATAAGGGCGTGGAGAAATACGCAGATGGACTAAAAACAAAGTTTAATTGTCAGCTGCTTATTCTGCCAGGATGCACTTATGGTTCCTCCTAGTTCTTCTGTTAACATTTTGGCAATAGCAAGTCCAAGCCCGGTAGAGTTCTTTCCGTTTTCCACAGTGAAAAAGCGGTTGAACAGCTGGCCGGCTGATATTTCATCAAGGCTTGAGGCTGTATTAGTAAAATAGATCTCGCCCTGAAGATTTAATGAAATAAACAGATCTTTGTCGCTGTATTTCAGGGCATTATTTAAAAGGTTTTCAAAGATACGGGAAAGCGCGTTTTTATTTAGAACGCGCTTAATCTTTTGCTGGGGGATATTGATCTGAGGTATAATGCCGGCTTCTTTGAAGGAAACATAAAATGATGCGATGCTTTCCTCCAGACATGCGTTTAAAGATACAGTCTCTCTTGTATGATATTCCTGAATGGATATAATCACTGAATAACGAAAAAGTTCTTCTGTTAGTTTTTTTAAAGCCTCTATCCGGTTGTCAATGACTGAAAGATATTCAACAGCCTGAGGAGATAAATGTTCTTTTTTTAACAGAGACATATATCCACAGACTGCGGTGAGAGGAGTCCGCAGATCGTGAGAAATATTTGTAACAGCATCCTTTAATTCCTGGTCTCCCTGACGGTATTTCAATTCTTTTTTTCTGATTACAGCCAGCTGCCGGTTTATCTGGGCAGCCAGCCGGCATATTTTTTTGTCGCTGGTTGTAAGTGTAATCAGAGTATTTGTATCTTCTTTCAGCTTTGCCTGAAATTCTGTACGGATTTCATCTATAGACCTGCGCATACTGAATATTTTGAGTAGTGATATTATAAGTGCGGCGGCAAGTATTCCGCACAGAATAAAAAGCAAAGTGTTCATATAAGGCTCCTGGTATTATTTGATATCTTTTTTTTCGAAAAAGAAGACTCCGATGGTACTGCTTATACAGATAATAACAGCAGAATATAAAATCATCAGTTTTGGATGGACCGGTGACTGTAAAGAAAGCTGGGTGCTCTGTCCGGAGGGGAGCAGGTCAATAAAAAACTGAGCCGCGTTTCTGGCAGATTCACTTAAATAGTGAGGATTCGGAACAGTTTTTGGTACTTGCTGTCCATTTACAATTTCAATGGTATCTAACATTTCCGGCTGGGCGATCATATTGATCAGATAGATACAGACAAACATAAAAACAATAACAGCCAGTATATTTAAAATGGCGGCACTTGTTTTATTTGACAGCAGCAGCGTTGTCATAGTAAAAAGGGCAGCATAGGAGATCATCATAAAAATTCCGTCGGCAGCGAACAAAACAAGTGTAGATACGGGAAGGGTGGGCATTCCAAACAGCGGCAGTCCAATAATACATGCAGTAATCATATAAGCGATGTTTAAGAAAATACCGATGGCTGCGCTTGTAATAAAATTTGCCAGATAGATCTGCGGTCTTGTATGGCCTACAATTAATTTATTTCGGATTGTCCCGTCACTGTATTCTACTCCTATAAAAAGACTTAGGACAGCAGCCATAATCAGGCCGGGGAGAGCAAATCCGGACAAACCAAACCCCTGGAAAAATAAAGTATCAAAAGTAATATTTCCGCCGTAAGTTAACAGGCTACGGTAAAACATAAGTGCTATAAAAATACAGTATCCGGCCATAATCATCACAGCACACCAGAAAATCTTATCTTTTTTAAGTCTGGAAAAATTAGAACGCAGTAATCTACTCATGTCTGCCACCTCCCACTAAATTTACATAATAGCTTTCTAGGCTTTCGTCCCGCTCGTGAACAGAAAGCAGTTCGCAGTTTTCATTTGCAAGGGCAATGGCAAGTTTTGAAATACTGATTTCTCCAAAGATATCGGCCTGATGATCAGGGAGAATCTGGTGGTCCGCTTTCAGCTGAAATAAAACTCTGGCCAGTGCTTCCATATCAGATACTGTGACGCGGATACATTTTCGGCAGGCAGCTTCTAGATCTTTCGCGCTGATTTCTTTGATGAGCTGTCCGTTTTCAATAAAACCGTAATGTGTGGCAAGACGGGACAATTCATCTAAAATGTGGCTGGAGATCAGAACCGTAATATTTTTTTCATGATTTAATTTTAGAATCAGCTCCCGGATTTCTATAATCCCCTGGGGATCTAAACCGTTTACCGGTTCGTCTAAAACAAGAAAATCAGGATTCCCTGCAAGGGCAATAGCAATACCGAGCCGCTGGCGCATACCCAGTGAAAAGTTTTTTGCTTTTTTGGAACCGGTGTCAGAAAGCCCCACCAGCTTAAGCAGTTCGTCAAGACCTTCAAAGGAAGGAAGACCAAGAATGCGGTATTGTTCTTTTAAATTATCGCGGGCGGTCATGTTAAGATAAATGGAAGGTGTTTCCACTACAGCTCCCATGCGTCTGCGGGATTTTTCAATATCTTTTCTGGAATTTTTCCTCCCATATAAAATATATTCACCGCCGTCAGGCTTTTGAAGTCCGCAGATTAAGCGGATTAAAGTCGTCTTTCCAGCGCCGTTTTTTCCTACAAATCCATAAATACTTCCTTTTTCCACATGCATGTTCAGCTGATTCAGGGCTTTGTAATTTCGATATGTTTTTGTCAGTCCGTTGGTACTTAAGATGTACTCCATATCAGTGCCTCCTTTTTTATTTGTCTGTATCTTATCATGCCATGGTTAAGAAAGCGGTTAAGGGGATCGTTAAGATGCAGTAAAGATTAATCTGCATTTAGTTTAAAACCGATTCCCCATACAGATTCAATGTAATCTTTTTTCTGTACAGTCCGCAGCTTTTTTCTCAGATTACTGATATGTACTTTCAGGGAGTTTTCCACACAGTCAGGCGTATCTTCACTGATAGCATCCAGAATCTGTGATTTTGTAATGACCTGATTTGGATTCTGAAGAAGCTGTTTTAAAATAGCATATTCGGTTTTCGTAAGATGAATTTCTGTCTGATTTACAAAAACCTGATAGGTGGTAAGATCTAGTCTGATTTCTTTGTATTCCAGTGTCCGGGCTGCTGCCGGTAAGTTTTGTTTCCGAAGCTGCACAGTAATTCTTGCCAGCAGCTCCTGAATATCAAAAGGTTTGGTCATATAGTCTGCAGCGCCCTGCAGCAAAAGTTTTACTTTGTCATGGATATCGACTTTGGCGCTGATGATAATAACGGGAATATTACGGATATGGACAAGTACTTCTGAACCATTCAGTCCCGGCAGCATCAGGTCAAGAAGAACAAGATCTGGCTGATTTGAGGACAGCAGAAGGACTGCTTCTGTTCCGGAATAAGCTCTTAAAACATGATAACCCTCTTTTGTTAGTACTTCTTCCAGCATATTTCCAATAAAAATATCATCGTCTACAACTGCAATTGTTTTCATAAAATTACCGTCCGTTTTGAAAATTTCTGACATACTTAGAGAAATTATGTCAATCTGTAAATCATCTTAATCAATAGTTACAGATAAATCAACAAAGGGGCGGACTTATTAAAAAAACGTTAATAATTCGCAGGTATTTCTTAATATTGTGAAAAGAAAAAATTGCGAAGAGAGCCAGCGTAAGTCCCTTGAATAATGAAATCATTGATGTATAATGGAGATGAAAACATACCGGAATTATCTGGTATAAAACCATTTAAGGGATGAGGAAATATGGAAAAACAGGGAAAAGCAAGAGATCTGACCGCAGGGAATCCGGCAAAACTGATTATTGTATTTGCAGTTCCTATTTTTTTATGCAGTGCGCTGCAGCTTTTGTATGGACTAATTGATACTAAGATTGTAGGGAGTACACTGGGAGAACAGGCACTGGCAGCGGTGGGAAGCGCCTCTCCTCTTCAGTCGCTTCTGATTGGCTTTCTTACAGGTCTTTCCACTGGATTTGCTATTGTGGCAGCCAGAAACTTTGGCTCGGGAGATGAAAAGGAACTGAAGCGGTCTGTGGGAGCATCCATAGTGCTTGGGCTTTCCATTACCGCAGTGATTGTTATTGTACTGGCGGTTATTTTAAAGCCTGTTCTGCATATGCTGAATGTTCCAAAAGCAGAGTTTTCGCAGGCTTATCTTTATATGATTATTGTGCTCTGGGGAATGTTTGCCACAGCCTTTTACAATATTCTGGCAGCTAACTTAAGGGCCATTGGAGATTCGCTGACACCACTAATATATCTTTTAGTGGCCACGGTTTTAAATATTGTTTTAGACTTCTGGTTTATTGTTGGATTTCATATGGATGTGGACGGAGCTGCTTATGCCACTGTGCTGTCTCAGGTGATCTCTGCAATCCTGTGCCTGATACATATTAAAATCAAATATCCGGTTCTACATGTAAAAAAAGAACATTTATTTGTAAATAGAAGAAAAGCAAAACAGATGCTGCAGTCGGGATTGTCTATGGGAATTATGATGTCCCTTGTATGGTTTGGAACCATTGCGCTGCAAAGTGCTATTAATACGCTTGGCACTTCTATTATTGTGGCTCATACTGCGGCCAGAAAAATAACGGAAATTTTATTTCTGCCATTGACCGCTCTTGGATCGGCTATTGCAACCTTTACCGGCCAGAATCTTGGAGCCGGGAAGCTGGACCGGATCAGAAAATCTGTAAAAACAACGATGATGATCTGCTGGATCTGGGATATTTGTGCTATTTTAATCTGTCTGTTTGGAGCCGGAATGATGATACAGTTTATTGCAAGCTCTACTGACAGCCAGGTGCTTTTGTGGGGAAGTACTTATTTAAGAGTAGATACTGTCTTTTATTTTATTGCCACACCAATCACCATTATTCGAAATTCTATGCAGGGATATGGAGATCATGTAACTCCCATTTTATCAAGTGCAATTGAGATGGCGGGAAAAATGGTCATTGCATTTTTGCTGGTTCCTGTACTTCAATATTGGGGAATTATCTGGGCGGAACCAATTGTCTGGTTCTTTATGCTGATTCCGCTGCTGATAAAGGCATATAAGAGTCCGGTGCTGAACGCCAAAAGGGAAGCGGCCCTCAGACAGCAGTGATGGAGGGATAAAAAGTATTGCAAGGGGAGTGTGCAGTCACATTTTTGATTTGAGAAAATGAATTCAGGGCTTCAGATTTGAAGCCCTGCTGTTGTTATGAAGAACCCGGCATCTACGGGAGTTTTACCGTCTCATCTGCATCATGCGCATAATCATATCTGCTTTTTTTTGTTCTTCCGGAGACATATTCTGTTTTAAAATTTCAATTAAAAGTGAAGATTCTTCGTTGGAGAATTGAATGCCCTTGGTCTGGGCCTGTTTCATGGACTGCATGAAAAAAGGTGCGGCATCTTTCATGGAAGAAGGTTTCTGCATGTTTTGGAATTCCATCAGAAACTGCAGCTTTTCAGGAGAAAGATTGCTAAAGGCCGGATTTTGAAAAATATTATTGCTCATAAATTACCTTTCCATATTAAAAATTAAAAGAAAATGATCTTATAGTTTCAGAATATGCTCTATGTAAAAAATGATTCATAGGAATTTGACATTTCGAAGAAACTAAGCAGTGTATCTATGGTTTCCTGTTCTTTTTCGGTGCAGTATGACCGGATTGCTGACAGCATCATGGAAACACGTTCGGATTCAGAAACTGCGGCACAGGCATGAAGTTCCTGCGTGTATGCTGAGTTATCAGAATTAAACAGTGACACCGTTTTTTGTAATTCGATAAGTTTAATAATCATGGAAATTTTCTTTTGCTGTTCTTCGCACATATATGGAACCATTGTTTTCATGATCTGAAGTTCTCGGCTTTCGATCAGTGTATCCAGCAATGGTTTTTCAGTTGTTTCATTCATAAAGTTTTATAACCTGTCTTTTTTTATATGTTTATGTAATGTTTCTGCAATTATGACAGTTTACTGTGCCCGGCATATATTAAATAGAATACAGCAGGAGAGATAGTTTAAATATGAGAAGACTGATCCAGGACGGTGACAGTGTTTATATGATAGATGAAGCGTGTATGAAAAAGAAAGAAGAACAGGAGCGGCTAAAGGAGATGCAGTGGCAGCGCCAGAGAGAGAAGAAAGTAAAACAGATTTCAGACAGAAAGCAGATGTAAGCTTTGCACAGATTGCAAGACAGGATAGGTGCAGGGCTGTAATTTTTTTCCGGCAGATTTTTTTATCTGCCGGATGTTTTAGTTTTTATGAAAAGCAGACCTAAAAATGGGGCGGTGCGTTTTGCACCGCCCCTGCTTTGGTTACACAAAGGTGTAAAGCAAAGATTAGCAGAAAGAACCGCCGTTTCCACCACAGCAGCAAAGAATCAGCAGCAATGGAAGGATGTTGTCACAGCCTGAACCATTGAAGAAGGAACCATTGTTTCCGCCGCAGCAGGACAGAATCAGGAATAACCATATAAGGTTACCGCATCCATTGTTATCTCCACAGTCACATCCACAGTTTGTAGCAGCTAAATCACTCATATTTGAGCCTCCATTAAATTTTCTTTACAGTTCATATTATGTAGGCTGCTTGTCAGTGTTTCTATTTTTTATAAAAAATTTTTTCAGAGATTGACATGGAAAAATATACATGTATAATTGTATACAAATATACAAAAGTTTCAAGGTTAGGAGAGTTGTAAAATGAGAAAAGTCGTTATGAACAAGCATAATAATCTTCTGCAGCTGGAAGAACATTTTTATCAGCTGGCAGATGTGGAAGAACCAAACACATTCCGGAATTTATTTCCATATGAAGAAATTCCGAAAATTGCTTTTAACGACAGAATTGTACCTCATAATATGCCGGATGAGATCTGGATTACAGATACTACCTTCAGAGACGGACAGCAGTCGAGAGCACCTTATACCACAGATCAGATTGTAAAGATATATGATTATCTGCACAAACTTGGAGGACCAAAAGGGATTATCCGGCAGAGTGAATTTTTCTTATACAGTAAAAAGGACAGAGATGCCGTATATAAATGCATGGAGATGGGATATAAGTTTCCGGAGATCACCAGCTGGATTCGTGCCAGCAAAAAAGATTTTGAGCTGGTAAAAGAAATCGGTCTTCGGGAAACAGGTATTCTTGTAAGCTGTTCGGATTATCACATTTTCTATAAGATGAAGATGACCCGCCGGGAGGCTTTAAATCATTATCTGAGTGTGATTCGGGAATGTCTGGAGACCGGAGTCAGCCCAAGGTGTCATCTGGAGGATATTACAAGATCGGATATTTATGGATTTGTAATTCCTTTCTGTCTGGAACTGATGAAGCTGATGGATGAATATAAAATTCCAATTAAAATCAGGGCCTGTGATACCATGGGATATGGCGTTAATTATCCGGGAGCAGTAATCCCCAGAAGTGTTCAGGGGATTATTTACGGTCTTACTACCCATGCGGGAGTTCCATCAGAGCTGATTGAGTGGCACGGACACAATGATTTTTATAAAGCTGTTTCCAATTCCACTACAGCATGGCTGTATGGAGCCAGCGGAATTAACTGTTCTTTGTTTGGAATCGGGGAGAGAACCGGCAATACGCCTCTGGAAGCTATGGTATTTGAATATGCACAGCTCCGGGGAACTTTAGACGGTATGGATACAACTGTGATTACGGAACTGGCGGAGTATTATGAGAAAGAATTAGATTATACTCTCCCCAGCAGAACTCCTTTTGCGGGAAAGAACTTTAATGTAACAAGGGCCGGTATTCATGCGGACGGACTTTTGAAAAATGAAGAGATCTATAATATTTTTGATACTGAGAAATTTTTAAAACGTCCGGCGCTGGTATCCGTATCAAATACATCCGGGCTGGCGGGGATTGCCCACTGGATTAATTCTTATTACCGGCTGGAGAAAAATCGTCAGGTGGATAAAAATTCGAAATTGGTTCATCTGGTAAAAGACTGGGTGGATCAGCAGTATGATGACGGACGTGTCACTGTTCTGACAGATGATGAACTGGTTTCGGAAATAACCAGATGTTGTCAGAAACTAAACTACGTGTTATAAATAGGGGAGGGATTTTTCATGAATGAGGATAAATATTCTTTGAGTGCCAGAGTTTTTAACCAGCTTCAGGAGGATATTCTTTCCGGAAAATATAAAAAAGATGAAGAATTGAAAGAAAAGGCGCTGGGAGAAGAATACGGCGTCAGCCGGACACCGGTGAGAGAAGCTCTGCGCCAGCTGGAGCTTGAGGGACTGGTATCCATGATTCCCAACAAAGGGGCAAAGGTAGTGGGATTTACTCCCCAGGATATTTACGATATTTATGAGATCCGCTCTATGCTGGAGGGGCTTTGCGCCAGAAGGGCAGCAAAAAATGCTGCACCTGATCTGATTGCTGAGCTTGAGGAAATTATTTATCTGACAGATTTTCACGCAAAAAGAGGTCATGGAAAGCAGGTGTTTGAGCTGGATAACAAATTCCATGAGAAGCTGTATGAGGCCTGTGGCAGTAAAATACTGGCAAATCTGCTGCATGATTATCATCATTATGTACAAAGTGTGCGTAAAATATCTCTGACATCTCAGGAGCGTTCTGTAAAATCTACTGCGGAGCATGGGGCCATTGTAGAAGCCATCAAAGAACATAATGAAGAAAAAGCGCAGCGCCTGGCAAATAACCACATCATGAATACAATGAAAAATATTGAGTATTACGGATGGGAAAATATTGCAAAAACAGAAGGACAATAAGGAGGATATTTTCAAATGGACAAAATTAAAATGACAACACCACTGGTGGAGATGGACGGAGATGAAATGACAAGAATTCTCTGGCAGTATATTAAAGATGAACTGTTACATCCATTTATTGATTTAAAGACAGAATATTATGACCTTGGACTGGAATGCAGAAATCAGACTGATGATCAGGTAACCTTTGATTCTGCAAATGCAACTTTAAAATACGGAGTTGCTGTAAAATGTGCTACCATTACACCAAACGCTGCACGTATGGACGAATATGATCTGAAGGAAATGTGGAAAAGCCCAAATGGTACCATTCGTGCTATTTTAGACGGGACAGTTTTCCGTGCGCCTATTAAAGTAAAAGGGATTGAGCCCTGTGTAAAAAACTGGAAGAAACCAATTACCATTGCCCGTCACGCATATGGTGATGTGTATAAAGCTTCCGAAATGAAAATTCCGGGCGCAGGAAAAGCAGAATTGGTTTATACAGCGGAAGATGGAACTGAGACGAGAGAACTAATCCATGATTTTACTGGAGCAGGTATTATTCAGGGACAGCACAATCTCTGCAATTCCATTGAAAGCTTTGCAAGAAGCTGTTTTAATTATGCGTTAGATACAAAACAGGATCTGTGGTTTGCAACGAAAGATACCATTTCCAAAAAATACGATCATACATTTAAAGATATTTTCCAGGAAATTTATGATAAAGAATATGATGAAAAATTCAAAGCGGCAGGTATTGAATATTTCTATACGCTGATTGATGATGCAGTTGCCCGTGTGATGAAGTCAGAAGGCGGTTATATCTGGGCATGTAAAAACTATGACGGTGATGTTATGAGTGATATGATTTCCTCGGCATTCGGTTCTCTGGCTATGATGACTTCTGTATTAGTATCTCCATCCGGAGTTTATGAATATGAAGCTGCTCACGGAACCGTACAGCGGCATTATTATAAACACCTAAAAGGTGAAGAAACATCTACAAACTCGGTAGCAACTATTTTTGCCTGGACGGGAGCCCTTAGAAAACGAGGGGAGCTTGACAATCTTAAAGAGTTAAGCGCTTTTGCAGATAAACTAGAACAGGCCTGCATAGATACTATTGAGAGCGGCAGTATGACAAAGGATCTTGCTTTGATTACGGAAATTGAACATCCAACAGTATTAAACAGTCTGGACTTTATAAAAGCAATCCGTACAAAATTAGAAGCATTATTATAAAAATGTATAAAACAGGCTCTAAAGCATCTGCTTTAGAGCTTCCTGTCTGTCTGCCAGAGCACATTCTGATTTAGGGGGACAAGTATGATATTATCCTGTCAAAACATTTGTAAATCTTTTGGTGTGGAAGATGTTTTGAAAAATGTTTCATTTGGAATTGAAGAATATGGAAAGGCGGCAATCGTAGGTGTGAATGGCGCCGGAAAATCCACACTTTTAAAAATTATTATGAACGAAATGTCCGCCGACGGCGGCAGCGTAATTCTGGCAAAAGGGAAAACCATCGGTTACCTGGCTCAGCATCAGGATATTTCCGGTGACAGGACCATATATGAAGAAGTGCTGGAAGGAAAACAGTATGTAATTTCTCTGGAGGCAAAAATCAGGGAAATGGAAGAGGCCATGAATCATTTCAAGGGCCGGGAGCTGGAAGAACATATGGAAGCTTACCATAAAGTGCTTCATGAATTTGAGGCTTTGGATGGGTATGCATATCAGAGCGAAGTATCCGGAGTTTTAAAAGGTCTTGGATTTGCAGAGGAAGAATTTACAAAACATATGGATGAGCTTTCCGGAGGGCAGAAAACCCGTGTATCACTGGCAAAGCTTCTGGTAACAAAGCCTGATATCATTCTTCTGGATGAGCCTACCAATCATCTGGACATTGGGTCTATTACCTGGCTGGAATCTTTTTTGATGAACTATAAGGGCGCTGTTGTAATTGTAGCTCATGACCGGTATTTTCTGGACCGGATTGTTACAAAGGTAGTGGAAATCAGTATGCATCAGTCCATGGTTTTTCAGGGGAATTACAGTGCGTATGCACAAAAAAAGCAGCAGGTGCGGGATGCACAGCTAAAAGCATACATGAATCAGCAGCGGGAAATTAAGCATCAGGAAGAAGTGATTGCAAAACTGAAATCCTATAACCGGGAAAAATTTGTAAAACGGGCGGAAAGCAGGGAAAAACAGCTGGAAAAAATAGAAGTGCTGGAACGTCCAAAAGAGGAGCATACGGAAATGAATCTCTCTTTGACCCCTGAAATTATCAGCGGCAATGATGTGCTGACAGTTGCGGGACTGGCAAAATCCTATGACGGAGCAGAGCTGTTTTCTGATATTGATTTTGAGATCAAACGCGGGGAGCGTGTGGCGCTGATTGGACAGAACGGAACTGGAAAAACAACCATTTTAAAGATTTTGAATGGTATGGTATCTGCAGATGCCGGTGAGTTTAAACTGGGTTCTAGAGTAAAAGTTGGATATTATGATCAGGAACATCAGGTACTTCATATGGATAAAACGGTATTTTCTGAGATTTCAGATGCGTATCCCAAGCTCACAGAGACGAGGATCCGGACCCTTTTGGCAGCTTTTTTATTTACCGGAGATGATGTTTATAAGCGGATCTTGGATTTAAGCGGTGGTGAGCGGGGGCGGGTATCCCTGGCAAAGCTGATGCTGTCTGAAGCAAATTTTTTGATTTTAGATGAGCCTACCAACCATCTGGATATTACTTCCAAGGAAATTTTAGAATCTGCGTTAAACCAGTATGAAGGCACGGTATTGTTTGTGTCTCATGATCGTTATTTTATAAACAAAACAGCTACCCGGATTTTAAATCTTACCGGAAAAATGGTGATTAATTATATTGGAAATTATGATTACTATCTGGAAAAGAAAGAGACGCTAGAACAGGTATATCTAAAAGAAGATACCGGCACAGCGGCAGCACAAAGCGGAGAATCCACCGGAAAAACAGACTGGAAGCAGCAAAAGGAGGAGCAGGCCCGCATAAGAAAAAGGGAAAACGAAATAAAAAAACTAGAAGAACAGATCGAAATCCTGGAGCAGCAGATTGCTGATATAGATGAAGCATTCTGTGATCCTGCCAATGCTTCCAATTCAGCAAAGCTTGGAGAACTCCAGAAAAAGCGGGACGAATTAGAGCTGAAACTGAATGAATGCTATGAAAACTGGGAAAGACTGTCTGAACAGGAATAAGCCTGTCAGTGATTTTTTGTGTGGAATTTTTCTTTCTGATCTGTCAAAAATGGAATGAATACAGACTATTTCTGGATTGATAAAAAATTGACAATAAATAAAAAACACTTTATAATACAATCATCTGAAACAAGAAAAGTATAACGAGTGGGAACAGACTTTCAGATAAGGGAGGAAATAACGTTGCAGAAAACAATATCGCAGGCAGTGATCCGGAGAATGCCGCGCTATTACCGCTATCTTGGTGAGTTAATTGACGCCGGTGTGGAGCGGATTTCGTCCAATGAACTCAGCAGCAGAATGAAGGTGACAGCGTCACAGATCAGACAGGATCTGAACAATTTTGGAGGATTCGGACAGCAGGGATATGGATATAACGTAAAATATCTGTACGAAGAAATTGGAAAAATTCTGGGACTTGACTGTCAGCATAATATTATTGTAGTAGGCGCAGGAAATCTTGGGCAGGCTCTTGCTAACTATGTGAAATTTGAGAAACGGGGATTTGTGATCACCGGTTTATTTGATATCAATCCGGCGCTGGCGGGTTTATCCGTTCGGGGGATTGAAATACATATGATGGATGAGCTAGAGGAGTTTGTTAAAAACCACAGAGTAGACATTGCGGCTCTTACAATGCCTAAAGAAAAGGCGGAAGCCTGTGCAGACCGTCTTGTGGAACTTGGGATTTCGGCAATCTGGAACTTTGCCCATCTGGACCTGGAGCTTCCGGAGGATGTGGTTGTAGAAAATGTTCATCTTTCTGACAGCTTGATGCAGCTGTCCTACAATATTGTCAGCAGACGGAACAGAGTATAAAAATATTTGTTTCTATTTTCATAAACAACAACGAAGCACAAAAACGCTTTGCCTTTTTCTGGCAGAGCGTTTATTGTATAGATAAGAATTTTTCGAAAATCGTCTGAGAGGGAATGGTATGAAATATTTATTAAACAGCAGGGAAATGAAGGCCTGCGATACAGGGACTATTGAGTATTTCGGCGTTTTGTCAGCTGTGTTAATGGAGCGTGCGGCGTTAAGTGTTATAGAGGAACTTGAGAACATCAAACTGGAATTTCAAACATGCCTGGTTGTCTGCGGAAGCGGAAACAATGGAGGAGATGGATTTGCCATTGCAAGATTATTGTATTTAAAAGGATATGATGTCTGTATTTTGTTTTATGGTTCGGAGGAGAAAGCCACGGAGGAGACCAGGCGGCAGATTGGCATTGTAAAAAAGTATAAGATACCGATTGTTTCTGAACTGCCCAAAGAATCTTACGATCTTGTAATTGACAGTCTCTTTGGTATTGGTCTTGCACGCAATCTGGAAGGACGTTATTATGAGCTGATTTTGCAGTTAAACCAGATGACGGGGGTTAAAATGGCGGTGGATATCCCTTCCGGTATCAATGCTGATAATGGGCAGATCATGGGGACTGCTTTCCGGGCAGATGTTACGGTTACCTTTGGATTTGCAAAAATCGGTCAGATTCTCTATCCGGGGGCACAGTATACAGGACGGCTGGCTGTGAAAGATATTGGAATTGACACTTATGGTTTTTTGGGAAGTTTTCCCAAAGTCAAAACATTAGGGCAGGAAGATTTAAGGATGGTGCCAAGGCGCCCGAAGGATGGAAATAAAGGAACCTTTGGTAAAATACTTATTATGGCAGGAAGCATTGATATGGCAGGAGCCGGCGTGCTGTCTGCCAGAGCCGCATATGCCGCCGGCGGAGGACTTGTGCGGATTTTTACTCCCAAGGAAAACCGGACAATTATGCAGACATTGGTTCCGGAGGCGGTTCTTACAACCTATGATACAAGAGCTGATGAAACAGAAAAAATAATAAGCTGTCTTGACTGGGCGGATGTAATTGTACTGGGACCAGGAATTGGAACCGGAGTGTTTTCAAAAAAAATGACGGAAACAGTGTTGAAGTACACAGAAAAAACGTGTATCGTGGATGCGGATGCTTTGAATCTAATGGCAGAAAATAAAGATATATTGAATACAACCGGGGCAGACCTGATTATAACGCCTCATCTGGGGGAAATGTCCCGTCTTGCAGGAATGACTGTGGCAGAAATCAAAGAAGATCTTTTGGGTACAGCCAGAAAATTTTCGGAGACATATCATATCATCACTGTTATAAAGGATGTCAGAACGATTACGGTTTTAAAGGATGGTACGGCCTATTTGAATCAGAGCGGGAACTCCGGTATGGCTGTGGCAGGATCCGGTGACGTACTTACAGGAGTGATAGCCGCGCTGGCAGCTCAGGGCTGTCCGCCGCGGATTGCTGCCCCTCTGGGGGTTTATATTCATGGACTGTCCGGGGATTTGAAAAAATCGGAGAAAGGGGAATATGGACTGCTTGCTTCGGATTTAACTGAAGGGGTCAGTCTGGTGTTGAAAGAAGGAATCAAAGAAAATGAAACATTATAAACGTGTATATGCCAGAATTGATCTGGATATGTTTGAACATAATTTGAGGGAAATTAAAAAAAATTTAAAGCCCGGTACAAAAATTACTGCTGTTATAAAGATGGATGCCTATGGACATGGGGCGGTTCCTCTGGCACAGCTGATGGAGCACATGGATGAGATCTGGGGGTATGCAGTTGCAACTGTTGATGAAGCGCAGATTCTAAGAAACCACCAGTTAAAAAAGCCTGTTCTTGTACTTGGCTATACTTTCCCGGAGCAGTATCCGCTGATGATAGAGCACGATATACGTCCCACGGTATTTTCTATGGAGATGGCACAGGAGCTTTCAAAAGCTGCGTCTTTTGCGGGCCGGGATGTGCGGGTTCATATAAAACTGGATACCGGTATGAGCAGAATCGGATATCAGATTACAAAAGAAGCAGCAGATGAGATTGCACAGATTGGGAAGCTTCCGCATATACTACTTGAGGGTATGTTTACGCATTTTTCCAAGGCCGATGAAAAAGATAAATCTTTTACCAGATTTCAATTCTCAGAATATAAAAAAATGGATGCCATGTTAAAAGAAAGAAACGTTATCATACCGGTTCTTCATGCATCTAACAGCGCCGGAATTATTGATTTCCCTGAGGCAAATCTGGATTTTGTCCGGGCCGGAATTATTCTTTACGGCTTATGGCCTTCTGATGAAGTGCAGAAAGAAAAAATTGATTTAAAACCGGTTCTTGCATTAAAGAGCCATGTGATTCATATAAAAGAACTGGAGCCTGGAAGAATTATCAGTTATGGTGGAACTTATGAGGTGAAACATAAGTCTGTAATTGCAACCATTCCAGTAGGATATGGAGATGGGTATGCAAGAAGCCTGTCGAATATAGGAAGCGTTCTGATTCACGGGCAGAGAGCGCCAATCTGCGGAAGAATCTGTATGGATCAGTTTATGGTGGATATTACGAACATTTCGGATGTTAAAATCGGCGATCAGGTAACGCTGATCGGAAAAGACGGAGAAGAAGAAATTACCATGGAGGAGCTTGGGAAGCTTTCCGGCAGATTTAACTATGAGTTTGCCTGTGATCTGGGAAAAAGGATTCCAAGAGTTTATCAGTATCAGGGAAAAACAGTTGGAAGCAAAGATTATTTTGAGGATTAGCTGTTTTTCACACAAAAACAAAATATGCTGCAATTGCCGGTATACACTCAGAAAAAGTGGGGATAATGGAAACAAACCTAGAAAATGGAGTGTGAACAATGATAATTCGCAGAGGAGATATTTACTATGCAGATTTACGCCCGGTGATTGGTTCCGAACAGGGAGGAGTCCGGCCGGTATTGATTATACAGAATGATGTGGGAAACCGGCACAGTCCAACGGTGATATGCGCGGCAATTACATCAAGGATGAACAAAGCAAAACTTCCAACACATATAGAGCTGAGTGCAGAAAAATACCATATGGTGAAGGATTCCGTAATTCTTCTGGAACAGGTAAGAACAATAGATAAATCAAGACTGAAAGATAAGATCTGCCATCTGGATGCCCAGATTTTAAAAAAGGTGAATAAAGCCCTTTGTATCAGCTTAGATCTTGATACATAACTTGACTAATTTGAGACCCGGTGGTAAGATTTTTTTATTATATTGATAATTAAGGAGCAGAATAAAAATGGATGATGGCGGGAATCCGCTTAAGCAGATAAAAAAAGGCTGGAGATTTTTGTTCAGGAAAGGACAGATGGAAAACCCTGACGATGTCACCGAAGAAGGAATTATTTCTATGGTAAAAGAGGGACATGAGCAGGGTGTAATTCTTGCCAGTGAGGCGGAGATGATTCATAATATTTTTGAGTTTGATGACAAAGATGCCAAAGATATTATGACACACAGAAAGCATATTGCGGCATTGGACGGGGCCAGTACATTTAGAGAGATGCTGGCTTTCATTGAAGATCAGAATTATTCCAGATATCCGGTATACCAGGAAGATATTGATAATATTATCGGTGTCATACATATCAAGGATATTCTAAACTTTATTCTCCGGAAGGATGTGATGGATCAGCCGGTAAACCAGATTGAGGGACTGATTCATGAACTTCCATTTATTCCGGAAACAAGAAGCATTAATGATCTTTTGAAGAGAATGCAGACCAACAAGGTGCACATGGCAGTTGTGGTGGATGAGTATGGTCAGACCTCAGGTCTTGTAACTTTAGAAGATATTATAGAAGAAATTATGGGAAATATTCAGGATGAACACGATGAGGAGGAGTTAAGCATTGTGCGTCAGAACGATGAAAGTTATCTGATGGACGGCATGGCGCCTCTTCATGAAGTATGCGAAATGCTGGATATTAGTCATGAAGAATTAAAAGAATATGATACCTTAAATGGTTTTCTTGTTTCATTAATAGATAAAATTCCATCAGACGGTGAACAGTTTCATCTGGAAGCCTTTGGATACCGGTTTGATGTGCTTCTTGTGGAGAATAAGCTGATAAAAAGAGTAAAGGTTACAAAACAGGAAGCTGAATCGGAGTCCCCTGGGAAGAAACCGGCAGAAAATAACTAAGATAGATTCTGATGATAGAAAGATATACAGAAGTGAGGAGAGATAAGTTATGTCAGGACATTCAAAATTTGCAAATATTAAGCATAAAAAGGAAAAAAATGACGCCGCAAAAGGAAAGATTTTTACAATTATCGGCCGTGAAATTGCAGTGGCCGTAAAAGAAGGCGGACCGGACCCTGCAAATAACAGCAAGCTTCGGGATGTTATTGCAAAAGCCAAATCTAACAATATGCCAAATGATACTATTGACCGCGGTATTAAAAAGGCTGCAGGAGATGCAGGTTCGGTAAATTACGAATATGTTTCTTATGAAGGCTATGGCCCCAGCGGTACAGCCATTATTGTAGATGCGCTGACAGATAATAAAAACCGTACGGCGGCAAATGTCCGGAATGCTTTTACAAAAGGAAAAGGAAATGTGGGAACTCCGGGATGTGTCTCTTACATGTTTGACAAAAAAGGCCAGATTATCATTGACCGGGAAGAATGTGAGATGGAGGCTGATGATCTGATGATGACAGCGCTGGATGCAGGCGCGGAAGATTTTTCAGAAGAAGAGGACAGCTTTGAAATTATTACGGATCCGGACAGCTTCAGCGATGTGAGGCTGGCTCTTGAAAATGCGGGGCTGGCAATGGCCAGTGCGGAAGTTACTATGATTCCTCAGACCTATGTTGAACTGACAGATGAGCAGGATCTGACAAACATTAACAAAATTTTGGATTTATTAGATGCTGATGATGATGTTCAGCAGGTTTATCATAACTGGGAAGAGTAAAGGTTTGACCTGCAGACGGCAGTTGATGCTATCTGCAGGTCATTTGTCTTGATTGCAGAAAACGGGAGGATAAAGCAATGAATAAACCGGGGTTGGATACCTTATGTATACAGGCGGGCTGGAAGCCGGAAAACGGACAGCCCAGGGTGCTGCCAATTTGTCAGAGCACCACGTTTAAATATGATAACAGTGATGAAATGGGACAGTTGTTTGATCTGGAGAAAAGCGGATACTTTTATACTCGTCTGCAGAATCCTACCTGTGATACTGTGGCGCAGAAAATCTGTGAGCTGGAAGGCGGCACAGGAGCTATGCTGACCTCTTCCGGGCAGGCAGCTAACTATTTTGCAGTTTTAAATATCTGTGAAGCGGGAGATCATATTGTATGTTCAAATTCAGTTTATGGAGGAACCTTCAATCTGTTTGGAACTACTATGAAAAAGCAGGGAATTGAGTGTACCTTTGTGGATCCGGACGCATCAGAGGAAGAGCTTCATCAGGCGTTTCAGCCAAATACCAAGGCTGTTATTGCGGAAACCATTGCAAATCCGACCCTTGTAGTTTTAGATATTGAGAAATTTGCAAAGCTGGCCCACAGCCATCGTGTTCCGCTGATTGTTGACAATACCTTTGCCACACCAATTAACTGCAGACCCTTTGAGTGGGGGGCCGATATTGTGACGCACTCCACAACCAAGTACATGGACGGTCATGGGGTATCTTTGGGGGGCTGTATTGTTGACAGCGGAAATTTTGACTGGCAGGCAAATGCGGATAAGTTTCCGGGGCTGACGCAGCCTGATGAATCCTATCACGGTATTGTGTATACAGAAAAGTTTGGGAAAAATGCTTATATTACAAAAGCCACCAGCCAGCTGATGAGAGATCTTGGCTCTATGCAGTCGCCTATGAATGCATTTCTTTTGAATATCGGACTGGAAACCCTTCATCTGCGTGTACCAAGACACTGTGAGAATGCCAGGAAAACAGCAGAGTTTTTAAGTAATCATGAAAAAGTTGCCTGGGTAAACTTTGCAGGACTTCCGGATAATAAATATCATACTCTTGCTGAGAAGTATCTGCCTGGTGGAACCTGTGGGGTGATTTCCTTCGGATTAAAAGGCGGCAGAGCTGCGGCGGGAAAAATGATGGATCAATTTCATATGATTGCCATTGTAACACATGTAGCTGATGCAAGAACCTGTGTTTTACATCCGGCCAGCCATACACACCGCCAGATGACAGATGAACAGCTAAAGGAGGCCGGTATTGCTCCGGATTTGATTCGTCTGTCAGTAGGAATTGAAAATGCACAGGATATTATTAACGATTTAAAACAGGCCTTAGAAAAAATATAATTTTGGGGGAAACAAATTATGAAAAGAGTTCTTTTTGCCGCATCTGAGTGTGTACCGTTTATTAAAACCGGGGGACTGGCGGATGTCTGCGGGGCACTGCCGAAATGGTTTGATAAGAAGTACTGGGATATCAGAGTTGTAATTCCCAACTACAGCTGCATTCCGGAGTCCTGGCGGAGCCAGTTTCAGTATGTAACACATTTTTATATGAAAACAGGGCCGTATGTGGAAGATAAATATGTCGGGGTCCTGCAGTACAAATTGGACACAATTACATACTATTTCATTGACAATGAAGAGTATTTTACCTGTTTTACTCCCTATGGAGATATTAAATACGATATCGAAAAGTTCTGCTTCTTTGATAAAGCTGTGTTATCTATGCTTCCGGTCATCGGATTTCAGCCGGATTTGATTCACTGCCATGACTGGGAAACCGGGATGATACCAGTGTATTTGAAAAATGAATTTCAGGGAAATATGTTCTTTTGGGGAATGAAGGCAATTACAACCATTCATAATTTGAGATTTCAGGGGGTCTGGGATGCAGAGTATGTAAAAGGCATCAGCGGGCTGGAAGAACGTTTGTTTACCCCTGATAAGCTGGAGTTTCAAAAGGACGCTAACATGTTAAAAGGCGGACTTGTATATTCAGATTATATTACAACGGTCAGCGAGACCTATGCCAATGAAATACAGACACCATATTATGGCGAGGGACTGGACGGTTTGCTGTCTGCAAGACATTATGATATGCAGGGAATTGTAAACGGCATTGATTACGAGATATACAATCCCCAGACAGATCAGAAAATTTTCACCAATTATTCAGTAGAAAATTTCAGGAAAAAGAAGTTTCAGAATAAAATAAAACTGCAGGAAATGTTAGGATTAACTGTAGATAAAAAGAAATATATGATTGGACTGATCTCAAGACTGACCGATCAGAAAGGTCTGGATTTGATCAATTATGCCATTGAGCGCATTGCGGATGAACATACCCAGCTGGTTGTAATTGGTACAGGGGAAGAGCAGTATGAAAATATGTTCCGTCATTATGCATGGAAGTATGGAGACAGAATATCTGCCAATATCTGTTATAATGATGATCTTGCCCATAAACTTTATGCGGCTGCGGATGCATTTTTAATGCCTTCTGCATTTGAACCCTGCGGGCTGACACAGCTGATTTCTTTCCGTTATGGTACAGTGCCCATTGTCCGGGAGACTGGCGGACTGAAAGATACCGTGCAGGCTTACAATGAATATGAAGGAACCGGGGACGGATTTTCCTTTACAAATTACAATGGCGAAGATATGCTGAATGTAATTAATTATTCTAAAAAAGTATTTTTTGAAAATAAACGGGAATGGAATAAAATCATTGACCGTGGAATGGCAAAAGATTTTTCCTGGAAAAATTCCGCGAAACGTTATGAGGATGTATATAATTATCTGATTGGTATTTAAAAAGCTGCGAAAGAGAATGGTTCTGTCTGATACTGGCTGAGAATCATTCTCTTTTGGGTTTTTTTGTATCAATCGTTTCCAGCCGGATGAAACAGCACTCTTCACATGATATTTTGCTTCCTGAATAGAAATTGGAAAATGATACATACTTATTTCAGAAAAGAAAGGGTTTTTAAAAATACAGGAACACTTTAAAAGAAAGGAATAAGTATGGGAGAACAGCAGCAAAAACAGGAATCCATTGAGAAATTCGGTGAGATTTGTATGGATAATAATAAGCAGAAGCATAAAATCCATTTATTATCGGTAATCGGAGAGATAGAAGGACACGAAACCCTTCCAAGTACCAGTAAAACAACAAAATATGAACACGTACTTCCTCAGCTGGCTGAGATTGAAGATGATAAAAATGTGGACGGGCTTTTGGTTTTGTTAAATACAGTGGGAGGAGATGTAGAGTCCGGACTTGCCATCGCTGAGATGATTGCCTCTATAAGTAAACCGGTAGTTTCGCTGGTACTGGGAGGAAGCCATTCCATCGGAGTGCCTCTGGCAGTGGCAGCAGACTATTCTTATATTGTGCCTACCGGAACTATGGTAATTCATCCGGTGCGAATGAGCGGAACCATCATCGGTGCGCCCCAGACCTATGATTATTTCAAGCAGATGCAGGACAGAATTGCAGGTTTTATCTCTGACCATTGTCAGGTAAAGGAATCCCGCATTGAGGAAATGATGATGAATACCAGTATGCTGACAAAAGATCTTGGAACAATACTGGTAGGATTTGATGCTGTACAGGAGGGGATTATCAATGAAGTGGGGGGGATTTCCCAGGCAGTCAATAAATTACATCAGATGATTTATGAATCGGATGACAATTATTAGAAATTGTGATAGAATAACTCCAGAATCCGGCTGCCTCACAGTCGGTATATGCAGATAAATTGCAGGAAGGGGAGGAAGTTATGTCTCTCATACAGTCAATATTAATGGGGCTGATTCAGGGTTTGACTGAGTTTTTACCGGTCAGCAGTTCCGGACATCTGGCGATCTTTAAGATTTTATTCCATGTTGAGACTGACACAGGGATTTTATTTGATGTACTGCTTCATGTAGGTACATTGGCAGCTGTGTTTGTGGTATATTACAAAGATATTATACGTCTGATTGCCGAATTTGTAAAAATGGTAATAGATGTAGTTCTAAATTTCATATTATTTATAAGAAATATTTCCGGAAAAGAATCTGTACGTTATCATAGAATTATCAGAAACAGTTACAGAAAATTTGTACTGTTGATTATCATTGCCACCATTCCAACTGGCATTATCGGTTTTGTGGGAAGAGATCTTGTCACGGCAGCTTCGGAAATATTACTGGTTCCCGGTATCTGTCTGCTGATAACGGCGGTGCTGCTGGTGATTTCAGACCGTGTCCGGGACGGTCATAAAAAGCCACGGGACATTACAAATACAAATGCCTTTGTGATTGGTATTTGTCAGGGACTTGCCACACTTCCGGGGCTCTCTAGATCCGGGACAACCATTGCTGCGTGTGTGATCAGCGGATTTGACAGGAAGTTTGCGGTAAAGTATTCCTTTATTTTATCCATACCGGCTATTTTGGGAGCGTTGGTGCTGCAGTTAAAGGAACTTGGCAGCGTTTCTTTAGCGCCTATGGAAATCCGAAATTATCTGGTGGGAATGGCAGTAGCTGCAGGGGTCGGTTATATCTGTATTAAGACGATGCTTGTAGTAGTTCGAAAAAAGAAGTTTACATATTTTGCAATATACTGTCTGGCAGTGGGGGCCTTATCTGTTGGCGGGTACTTTTTTGTGTAAACAGTAATTTAAGCTGGAGGTTTTATGGCTGTAAAAAAAAGGAGATCAGGAGTAAGAAAGAGATCCTCAAGAAAAAAAGGCACCGGACGCGGCAAAGGTTCGGGAACTGCCTTTTCTTTGAGGAGTGAAGTTATACTTCTGCTGATTTTAGCAATATCAATTATTATATTTATTTGTAACATAGGAAAAGGAGGCACCTTTGGACGCGGCGTCAGTGCTTTCTTTTTTGGCGCCTTTGGCCTGATGGCCTATGTTTTCCCATTCTGGCTGTTTTTTATCAGTGCGTTTTTGACGGCAAATCAAAAACATTCCGGAAAGGTGATTATGAAGACGACGGCAGGCATTTTGCTGCTTGTTTTTTTGTGTGTGCTGATTCATCTGCTGATGAACGGAACAGAAAAGGTTTTTCTCTTTGATGCGGTGAAACTTTGTGCACAGACAAAGAATGGCGGAGGTTTCCTGGGAATTGTGCTGGGCTCTGTATTTGTGAATGCTTTTGGCCTTGCCTGTTCCTATGTGGTCACCATTGCAGTGTTGATTATCAGCGGGGTACTGTTGACAGAACGCTCCTTTTTTGGCGGAATCAAAAAAGGAAGCTCTAGAGTATACCGAACTGCAAAAGAAGATGCCGCAAAAAGAAAGCAGCAGCAGGAAATACGGGCAGAGCGCAGGAAAACAGAACAGGAAGCCCGTAAAAAGCGCAGAATGGACCAGAAAGTATCCGGAGTGGCTGTGGACACAACGATTATTCCTCCTGAAAAGAAAAGCAGGAAATCAGATGACATAAGCGAACTTAAAATTGATTCTGATCTTCCGCCTCTTGAGACAGAGCCGCTGCATGAGCTGGATATGGACAATCATATTGCAGCAGTCAGTCAGCAGCAGTCGGAGTTTGTAAAGGAAGAGATCAGTAAAGGACAGTCAGAAGGGCTCTGGGGCCAAAACTCTGAACCGGTGATTCATGTGGCGGGAGAGATGCCGGTATCTAAAAAAGCAGTACAGGAGCCCCGGGAAGCAGAACAAAAGACTGTTCCCCAAAAGAAAAAACAAAAAGCAGAGACTTCAAAAGAAGAAATCAGTGAAATTTCTTCAGAGATTGCATCGCCTAGACCGGATACATATGATTATGAGTTTCCATCGGTATCTCTGTTGAAAAAAGGAGATCCCAATGCTTCCGGAGATTCCAGACAGCATCTTCAGGAAATGTCTGCAAAGCTTCAGATGACTCTGACCAATTTTGGAGTCAAAGCTCATGTCACAAATGTGACCTGCGGACCGTCTGTAACCCGGTATGAAATCCAGCCGGAAATGGGAGTTAAAGTAAGCAAGATTGTAGGGCTGACGGATGATATTAAGCTGAATCTGGCGGTGGCTGATATCCGTATGGAAGCGCCGATTCCGGGAAAGGCTGCCATCGGCATTGAAGTTCCCAATAAAGAAAATGTAACGGTTGCTTTTCGTGATCTGGTGGAGTCCAATGAATTTCAGGGACACAGCTCAAATATATCCTTTGCTGCCGGAAAAGATATTGCAGGAAATGTGATTGTGGCAGATATTGCAAAAATGCCGCATCTTTTGATTGCCGGTGCCACCGGTTCCGGTAAATCCGTCTGTATCAATACAATTATTATGAGTATTCTGTACAAAGCGCACCCGGATGATGTAAAATTAATTATGATTGATCCCAAGGTCGTTGAGCTTAGTGTATATAACGGGATTCCCCATTTGTTTATTCCGGTAGTGACCGACCCCAAAAAGGCTGCGGGAGCTTTACACTGGGCTGTTGCTGAGATGACAGACCGCTATCAGAAGTTTGCGGAATATAACGTGCGGGATTTGAAGGGGTATAATAAGAAGATTGAATCCATAAAAGATATTGAGGATGAAAATAAGCCCCAGAAGATGCCGCAGATTGTAATTATTGTAGACGAGCTTGCTGATCTTATGATGGTGGCTCCGGGAGATGTGGAGGATGCCATCTGCCGTTTAGCACAGCTTGCCAGGGCAGCCGGTATTCATCTGATTATCGCTACCCAGAGACCATCAGTAAATGTTATTACCGGATTGATTAAGGCTAATATGCCCTCCAGAATTGCTTTTTCCGTTACGTCAGGCGTGGATTCCAGAACCATTCTGGATATGAACGGCGCTGAGAAGCTGCTTGGAAAAGGTGATATGCTTTTTTATCCTCAGGGATATCAAAAGCCCGTCCGTGTGCAGGGTGCATTTGTTTCGGACAGAGAAGTTTCGGATGTGGTGGATTTTCTCACGGAAAAAAACGGACAGGTAAGCTATAGTGCTGAAATTGAAGAAAAAGTGAAACATGCGGCTGCTTCCTCTGTGGGAGGCGGCGGAGGTTTATCAGCGCCGTCAGATGACAGAGATGCTTATTTTGCAGAAGCCGGAAAGTTTATTATAGAAAAAGAAAAAGGTTCTATCGGAATGCTCCAAAGAATGTTTAAAGTGGGATTTAACAGAGCAGCCAGAATTATGGACCAGCTAGAAGAGGCCGGTGTGGTAGGACCGGAAGAGGGGACGAAGCCGCGTAAAGTTTTGATGAGTATGGAGGAATTTGAACAGTACGTGGACGAGTATGTATAATGCATGCACAATGAAGATATTTCATTTGCAGATAGATCTTACAAATTTAAATCACTTTTCAGGAGGGGAAACCAATGAAAACAGACATTCAGATTGCACAGGAAGCAACAATGGAACACATCGTTAAGGTAGCTGAGAAATTAAATATTTCTGAGGATGATCTCGAACTTTACGGAAAATATAAGGCAAAACTTTCCGATGAATTGATGGACCGGATGAAAGACAATGAAAATGGTAAATTAGTCCTTGTTACAGCAATCAATCCAACACCTGCCGGTGAAGGAAAGACTACTACAAGCATCGGTCTTGGCCAGGCGCTTGGGAAGCTGGGGAAAAAAGCTGTGCTTGCCCTGCGGGAGCCTTCTTTAGGACCGTGTTTTGGGATTAAAGGCGGAGCTGCCGGAGGCGGTTACGCACAGGTTGTTCCAATGGAAGATTTAAACCTTCATTTTACGGGAGATTTTCATGCCATTACATCTGCCAACAATCTGCTGGCTGCATTATTGGATAATCATATTCAGCAGGGAAATCATCTTTGCATTGACCCAAGACAGGTGGTATGGAAACGCTGCCTTGATATGAATGACAGAGTTCTTAGAAATATCGTTGTAGGTCTTGGAAGCAAAATGGACGGAATGGTACGTGAAGATCACTTTGTTATTACGGTAGCATCTGAGATTATGGCAGTGCTTTGTCTGGCTGATGATATGGAAGATCTGAAAAAACGTCTGGGACGTATGATCGTGGCATATTCCTTTGACGGAAAACCGGTGACAGCAGATGACCTTCAGGCTACAGGTTCTATGGCGGCATTATTAAAAGATGCACTGAAACCAAACTTGATTCAGACACTAGAGCATACACCGGCTATTGTTCATGGCGGCCCCTTTGCTAATATTGCCCATGGCTGCAACAGTGTGCGGGCTACAAAGACCGCTTTAAAACTGGCGGATATTGTAGTTACAGAGGCCGGATTCGGCGCAGATCTGGGAGCAGAAAAATTCTTTGATATCAAGTGCAGAATGTCAGGTTTAAAACCGGATGCAGTAGTGTTAGTTGCCACAGTCAGAGCCTTAAAATACAATGGCGGTGTTGCAAAAGCAGATTTAAGTGAACCTAATGTGGAAGCATTGAAAAAAGGAATTGTAAATCTGGAGAAACATATTGAAAACCTGCAGAAATATCAGGTTCCGGTTGTTGTAACATTAAATTCATTTGTAACTGATACGAAAGAAGAGACAGATTTTATTGAACAGTTCTGCAAAGAACGCAGCTGTGAGTTTGCTTTATCAGAAGTATGGGAAAAAGGCGGCCAGGGCGGAATTGCACTGGCAGAAAAAGTGCTGGATACTTTAGAAAACAAAGAAAGTAATTTTAAAGTTCTCTATGACAGCAAATTGTCCTTAAAAGAGAAAATTGAAACTGTTGCAAAAGAAATTTACGGTGCAGACAAAGTTACCTATTCCAATGCGGCTAATAAAGAACTGAAACGGATTGAGGATCTTGGCATGGGTGAGTTCCCGGTATGTATGGCAAAAACCCAGTATTCTCTTTCTGATGATCAGAATAAGCTGGGAAGACCGGAAAACTTTACGGTAAATGTGCGTGAAGTATATGTGTCTGCAGGTGCCGGATTTGTTGTGGCGGTTACAGGTGCTATTATGACAATGCCGGGACTGCCAAAGAAACCTGCTGCGAATAATATTGATGTAGATAACCAGGGAGTAATTACGGGACTTTTCTAAGAGAAGCGGGGAGCAGCTATTTATCCCGCAGGTAAATTTAAGAAATATGGAGGCTCAGGAAATGGCGTATTTAATTGACGGGAAAAAAATTTCCCAGGAAATAAAAGATGAATTAAAAGAAAAAACTGCAGAGTATGAGAAAAAAGGAACAAATGTCACTCTTGCAGTGATTCAGGTGGGAGAAGATCCTGCTTCCAGCGTGTATGTTAGAAATAAGAAAAACGCCTGCGCTTACATTGGGATACATTCTCTGGCTTATGAACTGCCACAGGAGACTACCCAGGAAGAATTGCTGGATTTGATTCACCAATTAAATAGCCGTGAGGATGTCAATGGGATTCTCTGCCAGCTTCCTCTTCCGAAGCATATTGATGAAAAAGAGATTATTCACGCCATTGCTCCGGCGAAAGATGTAGATGGGTTTCATCCTCAGAGTGCAGGCGCTTTGATGATTGGAGAAAACGGTTTTCTTCCCTGCACACCTGCCGGTATTATTCAGCTGCTGAAACGGTCAGATATCAAAATAGAAGGAAAGCACTGTGTGGTGATTGGAAGAAGCAATATTGTGGGTAAACCTATGGCCATGCTGATGCTTCGGGAGAACGCCACTGTAACAGTAGCACATTCTAAAACAGAAAATCTGAAAGAAATCTGCAGACAGGCGGATATTTTGATTGCAGCTATTGGTAAACCCAAATATATTACAGATGAATATGTAAAAGAGGGAGCAGTTGTCATTGATGTGGGGATACACCGCATGGAAGGTAAGAAACTCTGCGGGGATGTGGATTTTGAAAAGGTAGAACCTCATGTGTCAGCCATTACTCCGGTGCCTGGAGGTGTGGGACCTATGACCATTGCAATGCTGATGAGCAATTGTGTTAATTCAGTTGATCTGTAGGAAATAGACGTGGTGATAATTGATGAAATGTGCAAATTGCGGAACAGAACTTAAAGTTGGCTGTGTATATTGCTCTGTGTGCGGGAAAGAAGCTCAGATTGTTTCAGAGAATACGATTTTAGAAGACGAATATCTGTCTAGACTGTTGGATGAACAGAAGGAAGCAGAAAAAAAGAAACAGCAAAAAGAAAAAGAAGAGCAGGAATTAGAAGAAAAGGAAGAAAGAAATAAGAAGTTTCAGAAGAAAAAGAGAAAGAAGATTCTTATGCTGATCTTGCTTCTGGTCTGTCTTGCAGCAGTCCTTGGCGGATGTTTCTGGTACAGGCATATGAATTCTTTTGATTCTTTGTATAAAAAGGCCGAAATCAAATACAATACCGGAATGTATCAAGATGCAGAAACTATTATGAAAAAGGCTCTGGAAAAAGAAAATAATGCTTTAGAGGGCCATCTGCTTCTTGGAAAAATATATGCAGAGCTGAAAGAGACAGATCAGGCTGAAGCAGAATTTCAAAAAGTTCTGGCCATTGACTCTGCATCTTTGGAAGGGTATCAGGAGCTGTTAAAATTGTATGCTGCAAGTGATTCCTATGAGAAAATTACCGCCCTGAAAGACGGCGTTTCTGATGAGGCGATTCTGGCGCTGTTTGAAGATTATCTCATTGAAGTTCCGTCTGTGGATATCGCGGGAGGCACCTATAATGATTTTATGGAACTGAATTTGTCCGTTCAGAATAAGGAGCTTGAAATTTATTATACGCTGGATGGAAGCGATCCTGTCAGCAGCGGGGAAAAATATGCAGATGAGGCAATCCCCATCCGTCAGGAAGGGGAAACGATTCTGAAAGCCGTCAGTAAAAATCAGAACGGAGATTTTTCAGAAGTGCTGGAGGAAACTTATCAGATCGAGCTTGCCATACCGGATATGCCGGTTGTGTCGCCGGACGGGGGGCAGTTTACCAGTGCAAAGGATATTACGATTTCCGTTCCGGATGGGGTATCTGTTTACTACACCTGGGATGATACAGAGCCCACGGTAAAATCACAGAAATATCAGGGGCCGTTAACCATGCCGGAAGGCAACAATATTTTATCGGTAATTGCAGTAAATGATAAAACCGGAGCATCCAGCGAAGTGCTAAAGACAAATTTTATTTATTATCCGGAATCGGACAGTGAATAAAGAATCAGGAGGTTCTAGCAGAGATTGTCAGAACCATATAAAAAACGAAATGACCGGAGGGAATGATAAGATTCCGTCTGGGTCATTTCGTTTTTTGCTATTAAGAAATGATATCTGTTATTCCTGATGCTCAGAAACAAATTCAATCAGATCTTTTCCTAATTTTGAAATACGGGCCAGTGAATATACGGGGATCATCTGCTCCTCTAATTTACTCCGTCCCGGCTGGAAGGCCTTTTCGATTAATACGCCGATTCCGGCTATGGTAGCATGGGCTTTTCGAATCAGACGAAGGGCGCCGGTGGCAGCTTCACCGTTGGCGAGAAAATCGTCAATAATAAGTACGTGATCATTTTCGTCGATCTGGTGCATGGAAAGTGTCAGTTCATAACTGGTTCCTTTGGTAAAAGATGCAACCTCAGTGTGGTAAAGATCCTGGTTAAGCACCTGAGATGGCTGTTTTTTTAAAATAACAAGAGGGATATTCATTTCGATTGCAGTAGTAAGTGCCGGTGCAATTCCGGAACTTTCGATAGTAATTACTTTTGTAATTCCCTGATTTTTAAAATGCTCTGCGAATTCTTTCCCGATCTCTTTCATCAGCTGGGGATCCACCTTGTGGTTGATAAAACTGTCCACTTTTAAAATGTTTTCATCCAATGCATGTCCTTCAGCAAGGATTTTTTCTTCCAGTAGTTTCAAAATATTCACCTCGTACATTCATTATTTTATTTAGTATCTGTAAATCAGATGGATTCTAAAAATATTATACCATATGGACACAGGAGAAAAAAGTCAGGATTGAAAGAAGATTTAAAGTGTGAAATAATATTTCTGCCCGGGGCGGGCAGAGAAGCTTCATGGAGGACAGTGATGAAAATTACATTGATTACCGTTGGAAAAATCAAAGAAAAATATTTAAAAGACGCTATTGCAGAATATTCCAAGCGCCTGCGTAAATACTGCAGACTGGAAATCATAGAAGTAAATGACGAAAAAACACCGGACCAGGCCAGCGCTTTGGCAGAAGAGGAAATCCGCAGGAAAGAAGGAGAGCGGATTTTAAGATATTTGAAAGATGATGCCTATGTCATTACATTGGAGATAGAAGGTAAGATGATTGGTTCTAAAGATCTGGCGGATAAGATAAATCATCTTGGGATTCAGGGGAAAAGCCATGTTATTTTTGTGATTGGCGGTTCTATTGGACTGGGGACGGCAGTGCTGAAACGTTCAGATTATGCACTAAGCTTTTCAAAAATGACATTTCCACATCAGCTGATGCGGGTCATACTGCTAGAGCAGATATACCGGAGCTATCGGATTATACATGGAGAACCATATCATAAATAAGAAGATTTACAATATAAGCGGATTTCGTTGATTAGGAATTCTAATGCGGTATTTTTGTTATTTTGTTTCCAGGTAGCAATGATACCGCTTTTTGTATGAATCACCGGACGAAAAGCAAAAGACGGGTTTCCATAGTCTTTATAGTGGCGGTCGCAAATAAATACATCAGAATCGTCCAGCAGATTATAAGGAAGAGCATTGGCACTGTTTGTGTGCTTGAAAAAACACGGCTGGATGCCCGTGCCGGCAAAAAGATCTTCAATCATACCGCTGTAAGTAGGAACATACATAGGAGAGACTATTACAAAGCGGCTGTTTTTCAGGTCTTCTAGTTCCAAATATTCTTTTTTGGCCAAAGGATTGCTTTTAAGCATACAGACATTGTGGGGGCATTCGTCAATAAGGAATGTCTGAAACTCTTTGGGATCTAGCTGCTCAATATCATACAAAACTGTAAAAATCAGATCCAGGCTGTCATTGAATAATTGTTTGCGCACATCCTGTGCGGAACTGGCATGAACAGTAATTGTTATTTCAGGATATTTCTGCCGAAACTGAAGTAAAACCGGCTGTAAAAAATCTTCTGTTTTATGAGTGTCCAAAACGCCGATAGACAGGGAATGAGAATGTCCCCCCTGAAGGATTCGACATTCGTTAATGGATTGTTCCATATCCATCAATACTTTTTTCCATTTTTCATAAAAGTGTTCACCGGCTTTTGTAGGAAGCAGGCGTTTATTATTTCGAATAAAAAGCTGTACATCAAGGGTCTGTTCCAGAGCGGAAATAGATTTGCTTAAGGTAGACTGGGTTGTATACAGGTTTCGTGCTGCTATACTGAAACTTCGGCAGTCTGTAACCTCAATAAAATAGTAGATTTGTTGTAAACTAATATGAAAATAACCCTGCTGATACATAAATATTCCCCCAAATATGATTCTGTCGATTAGTCAATTATATCGGAAAAAATACGGATATGCAATGTTGTCTTTTTTTGTATGTACTAGTTTTGCAGTATTCAAATGATACCTGGAAATAAAGGAATAACAATATTCATAAATGGAATATAAGGAAGGTTTTTTTTGTGAATCTAAAGATTTTCTTATTAACATTCAGAATTGTGAACAGGTTATGCGGGAAATTCGTTTTACGATTCTGCTGTTTATTCTTATAATCACTTTTATAATTAAACAGAGCATTGGGTCTGTAAAAAAGGAGAATAAGAATATGATTCAGAAGTTAGCTGATGTTAAGCTGAATGTAAGACCGATTTTTATTGGTCTGATCCATCAATACCGGTATGAGGGGCCCTGCCGTTTTGGCCAGGGAGAGGAGCTGGAAAAAGATTATGATATTATGGCAAATATGGAACTTTACAAGCAGTTTAAAGAAGATGTAAAGAAGCATATGCCAGAAGAAGTTAATCTGTTAGAGCCTATATATGTTGAGCGTGATGACTGGTTTTTAAGCCGGGAAGAGATGTTTGAAAAAATGGCGGAAGGAATTGAAAATGTTGATTTCTATCTGTTTTCTTTCGGAATCGGGCGTGGTGATATTTATGTGGAATTTGCACAGCGCTATCATAAACCCCAGGCTGTAATGCCCTACCAGTGCTGTGAAGCGGCAGTGAACACTTCCGCAGTACGTAACAGAGGATTTGAAGCTTATGCTTACCGTAACTGGGAGGATCTTACTGTACATATGAAAGTGCTTCGGACACGGAAAGTTCTGGCATCTACAAGAGTTTTACTTGCCAGCAGATTTAATTCTTCCCGCTCTTACAGTTCATCGGATAATTTTGTAGATTTAAACTACGTAACAGAAAAGCTGGGGGTACAGTTCCGTTATCTGAATGTACATGAGCTGTTTGATCAGCTCCATATGGTGGATCCGGCTTCAAATCCGACGCTGCCGGGACGTAAAGCCTATAATATTACCCCGGAAGATATGATAGAAATTGAAAAAATCAGTGATGAACTGATTGCAGGTGCAGACGAGGTACGTATGGAAAGGGACATGGTTATTTCCTCCGTAAAAGCATATTATCTTGTGAATAAATTGCTGGATGTTTATGGATGTAATGCATTTACGATTCCATGTCCTGATGCATGTTCCACCAGACGGCTCAATGAAGAAAAGATTACTTTCTGTCTGACACATTCTTTAAATAATGAAAATGGGATTCCTTCTGCCTGCGAATTTGATATCAATGCCCTGCTTGGCATGACTGTAATGGAAAGTCTTTCACACCAGGCTGCTTATATGGGAAATACCAATGCTGTAATGTATAAAGACGGAAAGATGATTCCGCTTCAGGGATTCTCTGATGAGGATTTGAAGCATATAACAGATGAAAGGGAAAATCTGTATCTCACATTTCATTCGACACCAAACAGAAATATGCACGGATATGGGAAAGAAAAATCTTCTTATGGTCTTGCACCTTTTGCATATAGTGGATTTGGGGCTACGATCCGCTATGACTTCTCTCAGGATGCCGGAAAGGAGATTACACTTATGCGTTTTGCTCCGGATGCAAAACGGCTTTTTGTGGGAAAGGGAAAAGTAGTGGCAGGTTCCGGTTATGACCGGGTGAATTGTGATGAAGGTGTATTCTTTGCTGTAGAAAATCAGGAAGATTTCTTCTATAAACAGATCAACTTTGGAAATCACATGATCATTACATTCGGTAATTATGTAAAAGAACTGCAAATGCTTGGAGAGTGCCTTGGCATGGAAGTAGTAACTGCATAATTTGAAAGCGAAAGCTTAAACATGAGGAATCTGCTGATCAGAGTCCTTATTATGAGAAGAAACAGGAGTGTGTGAAAATGAAACGGAATATGAGTGAATTATTTGGTTTTGGTAAAGGGTGGGGAACGATTATTTACTGTCTGTTAATGTTCTGGTTTTATGCGGGCATGGTAAATGACAGTTCTAATATTGTTGCTCCTGCAGTTGCGGAAAGATTGGGGATACCCGCAGGAAATGTTCTGAATATGGGAACAGTTGCAGCTATGGTGGGGGTTATCTTCTTCTTTATTCTCGGATGGGTCAACCGGAAAATCGGTGCCCGTATGACATCTTTTATCTGTCTGATTCTTGCGGGAATTGGTTACTTTGGAATGGGTCATGCAGGAAGTCTGGTACAATATGGGATATCCCTGTGTGTCTGTACCATTGGTGCCATGAGCGCAGGATATATTGCGGGGGGAGCACTGGTAGCATCCTGGTTTCCAAAGAAAAAAGGAATCGTTATGGGATATACCACCATGGGACACAATATGGCCACCGGATTTTTTGTACCGTTGATTACTATTTTAGTGGTCAGACTTGGAGTTAAAAATGCAGTGGTAATTCCAGCGGTTTTAGTCATTGTTCTTGCAGTTATGGGGCTTTTCCTTATGCGGAATACACCCCAGGAGAGAGGCGTGAATCCGGATAATGTTTCTGATGAAGAATATCATTCGCAGTATTTTAACAGCGAGACCGATGATGACGGCGGCTGGACCGTAAAGAAACTTTTTTCGAAAAAAACATTCTGGCTGGTAGCCGTGGCATCCGGGGGGTTCCAGTTTGTTTCTACAATTATTATTACCCAGCTGGTTGTCCGTAATCAGCAGGTGGGATTTACACAGGCTCAGGCTGTAAAAATTATGACAATTCTTGCTTTTGCAGGGATTGCAGGTTCCTGGATTATAGGTGCTCTTGATCAGAAAATCGGAACGAAAAAGACAATGATTTTCTTTGGAATCTGGTATGCCGCGGCATTATTACTGGAAGTAACAGAAATTCCTGCACTGGTTATTGTATTCCTGATTATGTTTGCGCTGGCTCTTGGAGGAAGTGCAAATTTTACTACATCACTGCCGGCGGCTGTTTTTGGACGTCACGGATTTAAAAAAGTAAACAGCGTACTTTTTCCCATTCAGGCGCTGGTTTCATCTTTTGGTTTTATGGTAAATGGAAATGTCCTGAATGCTACCGGAAGTCTGAGGATGTCTTATGTGATTGCTGCGATTGCATCTGTTGGTGTTGTTATTCTTGTCCTGTTTATCAATGAACATGAATATAATCGTGATTTTATGACGGAAGAGCAGGCAGAGGCTTTGACAAAACAGTTGAAAGAGAAATAGAAATGTCAATGATTAAAAATATGGATGATCTGCTGTCCTGCAAAAAGAAAGCAGATGGATATGCCAGGATACTGTCAGCCGGTAATTTTACCGACTGGCAGAGCCTTCATGAAATACTATATCAGTTTATATTGTGTAAATATTCATTATATGGCATTTGTCATGATATTTACAGCCTGGATACACTGGCACAGATGAGTGTTGCAAAAACCATTCAGATGACTGGAAAAGATGCTTTTAAAGCTGACAGTAAAGCCTCCTGCGAAGGGACGACATCCGCAATGAATAAAAAAATTCTTTTATTAATGGCAATACAAAAGCTGATGGGGATTTCTTTTCCCAGAGAGGTGACAGCGAAATTAACAGATACGAAGCTGATTGCAAGGGCAGTGTTTGAGCTGTCAGCAAAAACAGAGAAAGACGGAAAAATACATGAGGGATGAGATTTTATACAGAGAATCACAGTGAGGTGGCAGACAGTGGCGGAATGTGATTGTATATCAATTGAAGAAGAGCAGGAAGCGTTTATCCGGGATTTTAACTCTCTTGAGGACTGGATGATACAATATGAATGTCTTCTGGGTCTGACAGCAGATATGCCTGTAGTATATTCGGAGGAAAAGATACGGGAAAACCTGATTGAAGGATGTCAGGCCAGGCTCTGGGTTGTATTATCCTTTGAGGATGGAAGAGTTCGGGTGCGTATAGACAGTGAAGCTTTAATTGTAAAGGGAATTGCTGCAGTTATAGCAAAGCTTTTTGATAAACGATATCCAGAGGAAATCTGTAATGCCCGGCTGGATTTTTTAGAACGTACATCAATCCGGTCTCAGATTTCAACAGATCGATTTCACGGAATGTTAAAGTTGATTGAAAGAATCTGTAATTATGCTGGCGCACAGCGGGCATAAATGATATCATATGTAAAGAATTAAATTGTTTCCGGTACAGATCGGAAACATAAAAGGCGGTATGATATGAATACAGAAGAAATCAGAAAAGATTTTCCCATATTGAGTGAAACGGTCAATCACAGGCCGTTAATTTATTTGGATAACGGCGCAACAACACAGATGCCAAGACAGGTGATGGAGTGCTGGACCTCTCATTATTGTCATCAAAATGCCAATGTGCACCGCGGAATTCATTATTTAAGCGAACAGTCTACTCTGGCGCATGAGGCAGCAAGGCAGACAACAGCAGAGTTTATAGGCTGCGATGATTCCAGGCAGATTATATTTACAAGCGGGGCCACAGACAGTTTGAATCTTCTGGCGTCAGGATATGCATTTCCGCGTCTGGGACCTGGAAAAAAAGTAGTGGTAACTGAGTTTGAGCATCATTCAAATTATGTTCCATGGCAGCAGGCAGCGAAAAGGGCCGGTGGTACATTTACAGTCATCCCTGTAGAAGGAGATGTATTAGATCTGGAAAGGCTGAAAAAGGAGCTGGACGAACAAACAGTTATTTTATCTGTAACAGCGATCTCAAATGTAACAGGAACGATACTGCCTTTGCAGCAGATTATTTCTATGGCACATGCAAAAGGCATACCGGTCTGTGTGGATGCAGCCCAGGCGATGCGTCACGGAGGTATGAATGTAAAAGAGCTGGACTGTGAATTTTTAGCTTTTTCAGGACATAAGATGCTGGGACCTTCGGGAACAGGGGTTCTGTACGGAAAAAAAGAGTATCTAAAAGAGATACAGCCGGTACGTTTTGGCGGAGGAATGGTGGATATTGTTGATCTTAAGGATACTACCTTTGGGGAAGTGCCTTATTGTCTGGAAGCGGGGACACCAAATTATGCAGGCGATATTGCGCTGGCTGAAGCTATGCAGTATATGAACAAAATTGGACTGGAAGAGATAGCGGCCTGGGAAAAGGAACTGACGGATGAGCTGGAGGAGACCCTGCGCGGGATGGAAGGAGTCACTGTTATAGGTGGGAAACAGCCAAAGAACAGTGTAGTATCCGTTTCTGTAGATGGAGTGCATCCTTATGATCTGGCCAGTGTCCTGGACAAATTTGGGATTGCCGCCCGGTCGGGAAATCATTGTGCCCAGCCTGTTCTGCGAAAATTGGGATACGAATCCCTTCTTCGTTTTTCCCCGGCCTTTTATAATACCAGAGAAGAAATTCATATACTGGCACAGGCTATGGAAAAGTCGGTGGCTATGCTGCGTAAATGGTGTTAATTTGGGATGGATAGTATTTAAAATTTAAAAAGGTAAAAGAAGAAGGCAGCCGGACAGCTTATTGAAGCAGCCGGCTGCTTTCAAAATCAGACAGATATGCATAAGAATTTAAGATATGCAGTCTGTCTTTTTCATTGTTCAGATCAAAATTACATAATTCATAAATACGTTTTAGACGGTATCCCAGAGAATGACGATGAATATTCAGATATTCGGCAGTTCGAACCGGAGACCGTTCGTACCTCAGATATGCGTGAAGAGTCTTGCTGAATTCTGTATGGTGTGCCCGGTCATATTCCAGTAAAAGCAATACCTCGGGATGGACAAAACGGATATCCATATATCGGTGAATAATTGAGAAAGCGTATGTTAGAGTAAATTCTCTGTAAGAGGCTAAATGCCCGGGCTTTTTTTGACAGAATTCTGTTGTAACAAATGCCTGCCAAAAGTAGTCATGTAGGTTTTTGAAATCTGTAAATGTATCGCTATAACATCCATAGTAATTTCCGCTCTTTATATAATTTCTTAATTTCCAGCTGATGGGGAGATCTGTTCTAGAGGAACAGCCGCACAATATACATACATTTTGATTGTGTAATATGGCGTAGCAGTCAGGGACAGAATGGTTGATGATTCTACAAAACTGGTTATTCAGATTAAACTGTTCTGAAATATTTTCCAGAACAATTAAAAGTTTTTGGCAGCCAGAAGGCCAGCCCATGCGCTCGAATTGAATTTGCAGGGAATCTGAATCAAAGGGCTGTTCGGTAAATGCCTGGTGAAGGACGGATTCCAATAATAATGTATTTTGTTCCTGGGCATGAGTCTGAAACCAGAGATCAAAATACTGACATAACAGGATAAATACATCCAGTATTCCTCTGGAAAACTTATCTTCATCATCTACCAGCCCGGCAAGTCCTACCAGATTTTCATTAATAAAGAAATTATAGAAATAAGCAGGATGGTCTGCGAAATTTGTGTATTTCAGATGATAAAGTCCGGTATACTGAAAAACATAGGAATGATTTGCATTAAAATCGAGAATTAAATTGATATCGGAATGGCCAAATTCTCTCAGGTTTTCCCACTGGGTGTTTTTCGTTTTGTAATCTGTATTCAGAGACATGGCAAGCAGACTCTGATTGGAATCCAGCAGAAAAACCGGGTATGGAAATAGTTTTTCTGTATAAGCAAGCAAATCAGAAGCTGATTGACCGGAATAAATCATTTCTAACATATGATCATTCCATTGTGAGTAGAAATCAAATGCCTGCAGGAGGGCATTTAAAACTTCTTCCTTTCGGACGGTTTTCAGATGTATAGTATCGTTTCCGTGTATACAGAGTGTACCGAAATTTTTCGGTTGAGAAAAGTCTTCTGCACAGCCTATATAAAGAATGCTGCTGTCCATAGTGATGTCAGGTGAAAATAGACGGACAGAACTGATATTTAACCTGCTGTCCTTGATGCTGCTTTCAGGGTTGTATTTTTTTAGCCATTCATGCAGGATCCACATGCTTAATTTCATAAATAATATGTACCTTCCTTTATTCTTGTGTGAAACATGTCTGTCAAATAGTATGGAAAATGTAAAGTTTAAAAAGTATTACGATATTTGCTTGAAGTATAGGACGTATCGTCTAAAAAATCAATAGATATAAAAAAATATTCATACGATCCGTATGTTATTCTGATAAATGTTCTATGTTTTAATAGAGTTACCAAGTTATTTGGGGGAATCGTGAAATAAGACACTGTTGACCAAGAGAAAGGAAGAGGTATTAAGAATGAAAAAAGGTATTCAAATGAAGCTGAACGTAAGACCAGTATATCTGGCCCTTGTACACAACTATTTTTTTGAGGGACCATGCCGTATGGCACCAACGGAACAGTTGACACCGGAGTTTGAGTCCATGGCACAGGCCCAAATGTCTAAATATTTTATTGAGGATGTAAATGCACATCTTGAGAATGATCCTCTGATTCATATTATGGATCCTATTTATGTTGTTCGTGATGATGAAATGACTTATTCAGAAGAAATGTTTGAAACAATTACAAAAGATAATGAGAATGTAGATTTATATCTGTTTGCACTGCAGATGGTCCGGGGTGACATTGTTGTGGAAGTAGCAGAACGTACAAATAAGCCAGTAATGATACAGCCTCAAACCTGCTGTATGTATGCAAGGACGATCTCTCATGTGCGGGCTCACGGAAAAGAAGGATATACAAATTTCTATTGGGAGGATGCTGTTAAGCAAATGCATGCTCTTCGTCTTCGAAAAGTTATGGCGCATACAAATATACTTCAAGTTGTACGAATGGGAGAAGTAGCAGGAAGTGATATTACGTCAAATGCATTTTATAATCAGCATGAGGTGACACGCATTCTGGGAACCAGATTTAGAGCTGTGAATATTCATGAAATCCTGGATCAGTTCCGGCCGGGGGATCCAATGGCTAATCATACAACACCGGGACGTATGGGGTTAAATCCTACAGAGGAAGACCAAAAGGAAATCGAAAAAATTACAGATGAATTAATTGAGGGAGCCAACGAAGTTGGCTTACAAAGAGACAAAATTTTGATTTCTGTACGAATGTGGTATATAGTACAAAAGTTTCTGAAAAAATATGACTGTAATGCATTTGTGGCACCATGTCCTCAGTTTTGTGCAACCAGACGGGCAAATGAAGAACAAGTAACATTTTGCCTGACACATTCTTTGAACAATGAAATAGGCATTCCTTCTGCCTGTGAAGCGGATGCCATTGCAGCACTATCCATGCAGCTTCTTACAAATGCTTCCGGATGTTCTACTTATATGGGAGAAACAAATCCAATGGTATATGATCATGGCATTGCAAGAGCACCGTATTCACCGTTGACTCAGGAAGATCTGCCTAATGATGACTGGAAAGAGGGGAATATTGAAAGTGAGCAGAATTTGATGTTTACTTTTCATTCCGTGTCCAATCGAAAACTTCGTGGTCTGGATGGCCCAGACAGCAGCTATGGCATACAGCCCTTTGCTTATTCCGGCTGGGGTGCAACTATGCGCAACGATTTTAAAGAAGATAAAGGACAGGTAATCACAATGTGCCGTCTCTCTCCGGATTGCAGCAAGTTATTCGTTGCAAAGGGAACGATTATGGGGGGAGCTTATAAATCATGCCCAAATTGCACACATACAGTTATTTTCCAGGTAAAAGACAATCGGGATTTTTATGAGAAACAGATTGATTTCGGACAGCATATACCTCTTACATACGGTGATTGTGCTGATGAATTGAAGTTATTTGCAAAATCTGTCGGGTTAGAAGTTGTCGAGGCATAGAAAATATGTTCATAGATGAAATGGCGAATCGTTTGATTGATGCAAAAAAAAGTGCAGATTTCCAATTGGAAAGGTTAAAAATACTTTCTATATCTGACCGTTATGCTATTGCAGACAGCATCCGCAAGTTTGTTGCATACAAGATGCTGTTAGAAGACCATGAGGTAACGGATAATATTACGGAAATGGTCCGGATTAATGTTGCAAAGGCTATGCATATTTCGGTTTCTGAATTAAAAGATATGGATAAACCGGGGATGTGTGGCAGTGCACCGGCAGTTTTATCTAAACGAATTCTGCTGTTTATTGATATTCAAAACAAATTGGGTGTAAAACTGCCGGCAGAACAGACACCCGAGATACAAACTGTTCAGGAACTGACGGATATGCTGATTCCTTTATTATAATCAGGAGTGTGACAAAGTAATGACGATAAATGAAATGCAAAATGAATTTATCAGAGTTTTTAATGATCTAGATGACTGGTTGATGCAGTATGAATTTTTATTAGAACTGGCAGGAGAAACTGCTGTTATCAGCGATAGAGATCGAATGGAAAGAAACCGTATCAAAGGATGTCAGTCAGAGGCATGGATTTTGCTGGGAAAAGATGGAGGAAGACTTCAGATTACTGTTGACAGTGAATCGCTGCTGATCCGGGGAATATTGAGTATATTTGTTGTACTGCTAAAGGGGAGGATGTTACAGGAGGTAGCGGATACAGAATTTTTCTTCCTTGAAAAAACTTCTTTAAAGGAACAGCTTGCGGCAGATCGATTTTCGGTAATGTCCAATGTGGGCAGATTAATACAAAATTACAGCAGAAACAATTTAAAATAATTGTTTGGATTTTTTGCGGACAGCAGTCAGAAAATGGCTTCTGTCCGTTTTTTAAGGGGTTTTAAGGGAGTTTGTTGTGAAACAGGAATTTTTTTCCATATTCAGAATATACAACATCCCTATGATTGAAATTTGTGAAATATATAAAAAATATAAATTTTGGAAAAATATTACAATTTTTTGAAAAAATGGTTAATATAATAATATGGTCTGAAAATAGTTTTCGGATTCAATCAGAAAGGAAGTGAAGTATGTTTCAGCCAGGAGACTACATCGTTTATAGAAACATTGGCGTATGTATGGTAAAAGAAGACAGATATGGAGGTCTCTCATGATATTTTTTATGATAAATCGTTTGAAAGAACAAAAACCATATTCCATTCCTCTGGTCTCCACGGAAGTTATTACTGAGAGTAATATTCAGATCATATCATGGAATGAGGCATGCTGTGTTTTGCCCGATTCAATAATTCAATTTATAAATCTTGATGAGCTCAAAAAAGCTGTGTTTTATGAAGCGCAGACAGATCCGCTCTGTATTAATATCAATTGTCAGTTTAAAACACAGTATCGAATTGATATTTTTGAGGCTTATCATGATGGGAAACATAAGTTTCATCCTGTGATTGATAATATATTTGATTTTTGGGCACATCCCATGATTGGAAATATACTAGTCAGTTCAGGTATGAGACCCCAGACGAAGGAAGATCAATATTTAAAAAATTGGGATTCATTCCCTGCCCAATATATGAATGAAGAAACAAAAGGCAAGATCAAGGCAATGATGGATGTTCCTAGAAGTGCAGGGCTTAAAAATCTGATGAAGTCCAGCCGGGATCAAGTTCGAATCTGCAGGGACATGATGGAGCTTGCAAGAGCCATTATAGGGGAAATTTCTACTTGGGCCACAAAAAAACTGGAGAAAATCTATGCCTTGGAATTGTGTTCATCTCCTAAGCTGTTACAAGCGCAGAGACAGTTGATTCGTGAAATTCTGCCAAAAATCTCATTGGAACAACACTTCAATTTCATTTATACAGAATATATTTATTTCTATTTGCCAAATCTGAAAACATTAAAAAAAGACTATCAATGGTCAGCATTTGTTCAACTATTAGAAGACGCAATTGAAAGTAAAAGTAAACTGGTTTATGTTGTTCCAGAAGATCCAATTGTGTGTCAAATAATAGAAAATGCTCGTGAGCAATTTAAAAAAATTCCGCCGACTATGCGTTGCGCAATGTTCATTAATTATATAAGAAAAGCAGAAGGCAGTGCTGTTGTTACGCGGTATTCCTTAGCAGCTGTGCAAGATCTTGCTTTTTTAGAGGATCAAAATTTTTTGGTAAAGTGTGACATCAGGGAAGCAGCAGGAAAAGAATTTATCCCGGAGCTTGTCATTACTGAAAAGAAAAAAGCGCTGCTTTGGAGTTGGAATCGAGATGAAAAGCATATTGCAACAATGACATACCGGCATTATCTTATGCCTCTTTGGGCAGGCCCGTCAGGCCATACCACTGGAATCATTGAGTTTTACACGAGTCGTCTCAATAAATATATAAAGGTTGGCGCAGAGGACATACCGGTAAGTTTTATTATTCTTCCTACTATGTTCTCATTCTGGCGGTTATATTATGATAAAAGGATTTCGGGGGTACATACGCTTGCGGAAACCTACGAAGCGGCATATTCTCTGGGGATTCATGAGGTAAATGGTAAGCTTAGCACCCAGGTTCAAAATACAAGGAGTGGATACATCGAATATGAGGGGCAGTGGATTCTTGCTCCTGTGTCTGCTTACGAAGATTCCTTTGATACACTGAAATTATATCCTGATGGCGGCCCTAATATGACTGGTATTGTAAATTCCGTACGCATTATGGCTCAGATTAAGCATAAGTATTACAAGGAAGAACTTGAACCGATGGAAGCTATACAGGCGCTGGATATGCAAATCGATCAGATGAGAGAGAAGATTGAAAGAAAGGATTATGAAATTCCACAATGGTCAAAGCCTGTGATTGTGGATCCTCAGTCACAAAAAACGCTGTATGATCAGGCTTTCCAAGGCATGGTAATACGCAGTTATTCGAATCTGAATGTTCGGACATTTCATTCTCCAGCCCCTGTCCCCCAACAGATGGTTTGCAGCAGTGGGGCATCTGAAAAGCTTATTGGTCTGTACCAGAAAATCTTATCAACAGAGACATACTGTTTTTCGGAGGATTTTTCTGGTCTTCCGATGTTTCTGCTTGGAGCAGAAAAGGTACCATTCTTAGCTGCAGTTACTTTTACGGATATAAAAAATGGCAGTCTAGATGAAAGCGGATTTACATTTACTGCCATGTCCGTATCAGATGCACGGTTCTGGGAAGCATTTAGAATGATTACGCCGGTAAAAGATATTCAGGAGATTTCCTGTACAGTAATTGAAGATGAGGATAGATTTGACTTTACTGGAATAGTAAAAACAGATATTGAGATTAAGATTACAGATCGGCTTGCAGTTCACATAGATCGGCTTGGAATAAAAAGTATTCTGGAAGGAGATTTCTCGGATCCATATGTTTTTGCTCTGGCTGAAATTGGAAGCGGAACAGACACAATAGCTGTAACGATAGTTATCTCGCCTGCAAGTGGATTATTGTATATCAGCGGTGTGTACAGGGATGGTAAAATCCTTACCATGAATCATCTTTTTTCACTTCTGGGAATTGATAATGTCATACCGGTTTCAGTTGTCCTTCCGGATGAAGAGAGTATTTTTGGTTCTTTGGGACTTAGAGATATTTCTATGACGGTTTCCATGGATGATGTGGCACTCCGCCATCTTAACTTCACCATTACGGCGGAAAATCCGTGGAATATTTTCGATGATAAGATTACACTTCAGCCATATTTTGAAATTGCAATAGAATATCCATTTGACAGCAGATACAGACAGATTGATTATACGGTTCTGGGGAAATGGACATTGGGAAAAACGGTTTTTGATATTTCCTATCGATCAAATCAGATCATAAAAGCTCAGCTTGCAAAGGATTCTGTGTTGAATTTTGCAGAAGCTGCCGAGTTGTTTGCAAAGGATATAAAATTCCCGGAGATAAAACTAAATGACATGGAAATGACTTTGGATGCTGCAGGAGGGAATTATTCACTGTATTTATTTGCAGAGGATATGTACAAGTTCTGTCTGGGAAAGGGAGAAGCAGCGATAGAAGATGTTTCGTTTGCACTTGACTTTCGAGACGGCAGGTTCGACGATGTTTTAATATCCGGAGCGCTGTCATTTGGCGGACTTTCCTTCTATCTGTCTGGTACATATTATGAGAACGGTTCATTTTCTTTTGAAGCCGCAGCATATTCAGAAAATGCTTACAGTCTGGGAGCGTTTTTGAAACAAATTGCACAGGAGCTTTCAGAAAACTATGACCCTGGGGCATTTCCTGAGGAACTGCTTATAGTCAGCATTCGAAAAGCTATTGTCTCTTACCAATCGAAAGACAGCGAACTTTTGGCATATGTTTCCCTGGAAAATATTCTGAAAATATCAGATAAATTTTCTATTCAGGCGTTTACTCTGGAAATTTTATCTTCTGCAGACACACCGCTGTCATTTGAAATAACAGCAGATTTGTCTGTGTGTGGAACGGAAATAGCGTTGCTTGTGTCGAAAGAAGAAGAGGGATTTGTTATTTCGGGAAATGCAGAATTTACGGATCTGACGTTTCAGAAAATAGCAGATGAATTTGGAATCGATACAAAACATCTGCCGGAGTTTGTGAAAGAATTCTCTGTATTTGAGTTAGAACTGAAGTATAATTTCACAAAAAAGGTGTTTTGTATCATGGTCAATACAAGCGCCGGTGAGATTTCAGCGGAAATAATATCTGGAGATGAAAATGGTTTTTATGTCTCTTATAAAACAGCGCCTTCGGTTTCGGTCAATATGCTTGAACTGCCTCTTGCCGGAGAACTAGTCAGGCCGCTGTTGGCAGAAACCTCGGATTTCTCAGTGAAAGATTTTGAAATACGGGCTTCTTCCAAGCAGGGGGTCATGTTGGGGTGTATGGTATTTGGAACTGCCTGCAGGCTTGAACTTTACCAGCCGGACACTTCCCAGCAGAGAAATCTTATGACTGCTTCTGGTGTGGCAGAGACTGTAAAATGGTTCTCGATTGATAAAACCTTTGCAATATTGACGATACCGAAAATCGGTATTGGACTGGATGAACAAAGAGTTGTGATTCTTCTGGATGCTGCGCTTAATGTTTCCCCATTTTCTTTTGTACTGACAGGGGCAGGTGTTGGAGCGGATCTTACGAAGCTTTCTGATATTAAGTTTTATCTTTCAGGGTTTGGAATTGCATTTGATAATGGTACGCTTGCCATTGGAGGGAGCTTCTCAAGAACACAGGAGGATAAGACAATATCTTATGCTGGTTCTATGCTGATAAAATTTAAAGCATTGACCGCTGAAGCAATTGGGGAATATTCTTCTGGTTCTCTCATGGCATATCTTGCAATTTCGGCACCAATAGGAGGACCGCCAGCCTTTTTTGTAACAGGTTTGGCGCTGGGATTTGGATACAACAAAAAGCTTGTACTTCCGGGGATTGAAGAGGTACCCGAATATCCCCTGATTACAGCCGCATCTTCTGGCTTTAACCAGAAGAATTTGAGCGATCTTAAGGAATATATAAAAGACCAGGAGAAACAAAAATTCCTGACTGTGGGAGTTAAGTTTACCTCATTTAAGATGATCCATGGTTTTTTGCTTTTGGATGTCTCTTTCGGAAATCACTTTGAATTGGGTGTACTTGGGATTGCTGAGGTTTTTGTTCCTCCTAATGTATCTGCGGCGCCCATTGCGAAGGCCCAGCTTGCCGTAAAAGCCAATTATGATCCATCTAAGGGAGTTATCAGTGTGGAAGCACAGTTGACTTCAGAGTCATATATATTTTGCCGTTCTTGCAGATTGTCCGGCGGTTTTGCAGCATACTTCTGGTTTGATAACAGTGAGTACAGTGGTGATTTTGTGGTTACACTAGGGGGATATCATCCGGCCTTTCAAAAGCCGGAATATTATCCGGTGGTTCCCCGGCTGGGACTGGATTGGAATGTAGATTCATATTTAAAGATATCAGGAGAACTATATTTTGCGCTTACTCCAGGGGCAGTCATGGCAGGAGGAAAGCTAAGTGCAGTTTATTCCCAGGGAAATTTGAAGGCCTGGTTTATCGCATACGCAGATTTTATCATGGCGTGGAAACCGTTTTCTTATAGGGCATCCATTGGTGTAACCATTGGAGCTTCCTATCGGATAGACTGGTGGTTTATCCACAAAACGTTTTCTATAGAACTGGCGGCAGAACTTACTCTGTGGGGACCTGAGGTGCAGGGCAGAGTCCATATTTCCTGGTTCATCATCTCTTTTACAATTTCTTTTTCAACCGGAAAGGATCATTCAAAAGAGGCAATGGATTGGAATAATTTTAAGGACTCTTTTTTAACAGACAAAGCAGACAAAAGACGGGATGGCGGAAGCGGTGATACGGATATTCTTACGTTGGTGGTGGATGGAAGCATTGGCAAAGCTTTGGATGGAGCGGATATTATTGACGGCAGTTCTTTTGCGGTCTCTCTTAGTTCACAAATACCGGAAAACGGGAATATCCGTCCTGTAAACAGTGTTCCGCTGCAGGCAGAAATGGAAGTTAAAATTAGTGACAGCAGTGGAAGAGATCTGGAAGAAAGATTTATAAAAACGCCTTTGACCCGAAATGTCCCGGCAGCTTTGTGGAAACGTGAACCGGGACCAGGCGGCAGTCTAAAAGAGGAGTCTGCAGTACAAGCAGCAGTGTGTGGAGTTTTACTGCAGCTTCATACAAAGACAGGGCAGCCGGAGCTGTTTCCCAGAACACGGTATATTTCCCTGGAGGAGCTGTATAAAAAGAATACCTTGGAGTTTTCTCATTGTTACTGCTTCTTGCAGGACGTGAGGATGCATCTGTCCTGGGAAGATTCAATTCACAGATTTACAGAAAATGAAGCTGAGACCGGATTAGCAGGGCGCAGGAAAAAGTTTCTAGAAGAGAATGGAATTACAGAAAGTGTTGATATACAGCTTTTTGCGGAAAATGCAGAAAACTGGTTATCTGAAGATATCTTGATTTTATAGGATAAAGTGAAAGCATGCAGAAAGGAGGATATCTGTGGGAGAAAATGAAAAGGAATTTAAACTGGCGGACAATTGTATTCCGGGGCTTGAAGAAGGAAAATATATTGCAGAGGGAATCCAGACGGTTACTCTGCCGCAAAAGGATACTTTTTCAGTAAAAAAGGATTTTTATGTTGCTGTAAACACGGAAACAATGGCTGTGGATGAGGTGTTCAGCGTGTATCCGGCGTTTGAACAGCAAGGGGATTTTGCAGGAGTACTGCCATTTATTGTTTTGAAAAATAAAACATATCCGTGGATAAAACGTTGGATGGAAGATATTAATGGACATAGAGTTCCCTGGACTGCACTCATTGTTGTTTCAGAAGATGAAGGTTCAAGAGAAACAGATGTTAAGTATAAAACGTTGAAAGGCTTAAAAGAAAGAAACGTATTCTTCCCATACAAAGAGAAAACAGCCACATGCTGCAGGGATGATGATAATATTCATATACTTACCATTCCAAAAGAAACTTATTATTCGATTATGCCAGATGCGGAAGACCTCCCGTGGCTTGCCCACTCCAAATTTGTTGATTTATCCGCTGCAGAGGATTCAATTGCAAAACAGGATGGATGGTTCTCTACAGTCATAGCAAACCGATTTATTCCATCTTCTGAGGATAAGACGATGAAAAGCACTGTTCATCTTGTCTCGGTGGACGGGTATCTAAATGCAAAGATTCCGGATGAATGTGATTTCGTACGCTTTATTTCTATTTATCATTGGAATGTCTATTCAGAAAAAACAGAAGATAAGTCATTTGTATCCCTGGTAAATGGTTTGGCAAAACATTCCGGGACAGTGAAAGACAAGGAGCTTAAACCGCATGCCCTGCGTACAGGAGAGAAGACATTTTCCTTCTATCATGGACCTTTACTGCCGTATCATTCAGAAAGGTATGACGAAATCAACGGAGAAGAGAAATTCACAGCGGATGGCAGAATGATATACGATTCTGAAAATGGGATATTTGATGTCAGCTATTCGGCTGCTTTTAATCTTGGAAGATTGCTTACGTTAAGCCGACGGTCCGAAGCGGAAAATATAGCGGCATGGAGAAAAGAGCTGGCGGTGAGAGAACATCTGAAAAGGCAAAAGGCCGCAATTGGCATCTCTGTATCTGATTTACAAGAACTTTGCGGATTTTTATCGGAGGGGAAGTTATGAAAAGGCGTTTTGTTACAAAGCAATATGATCAAGTAAATTTTGTACCCATTGAAATACCCGATCATTTAAAAGATTATGCGGATTCTCTAAGGCTTTTAAATGGTATCCCTCTAACCTATCTGCTTTCGGATGTATCAGAGCTGCCAAAAGAAAGTATCCGTTTCTTTTATGTGGATATTAACTGGACAGATGCGCTGGTAGACGGTGCATTTTCTATTGGGAGAGTATGCAGACAAGAATGTACAGCAGACAAAGTCTTATTGCGAAAGGCAGCAGAATCCAGGGATTACATGGAAACACCTCGAATGAAACGAATGCATTCCAATCATAAAAAGAAATGCTTAAAGAAATTCCGTGAGAAACCAGAAGATTATAACCTCATAAGTGGATTCATCATGCATTCTCAGCTTGCAGCCAGGATGAAGGGTCTGCATGTGTATGGATTTGATAAGGCTGGAGCTTTGGAGGAAGAAAAAGGAGAGCAGATTCCTATTCTGAGGATGGAAACCATTGCGGACGATGTACTGCTTTGTCTTTTCTCTGGTGATGTGCAGGAAATTTTAGTGGAAGAACCGAAAACAGGGCTGTGTTTTGGAGCATCGTCAGTAGAGCGGCATGGCAATAAAATAACAAGAAGCATTGATCTTAGATCTGCGCAGGATGATTCTGACCTGGGAAAAAGAATCTGTTCTTTTTGCATTGATGATTTCACAGATGATAACGGAAGGATTCATGCTGAAAAACTTGCATATTCTGTGGGGACACAATTGAAAAACTATGGCAAACTTGGAAATGACGAAATTTCGTCTTCACGTTTTGCGTTCGAAATGATTGCTGCAGCACATCGGGCCAAATTCAAACGTTCCTCTGGGGAGGTGTAAAATGTCTGCTCAGCTTATAATACCAATGATTGTCCTTGCCCGGCATTTCAAAACTCCGCTCCAGGTACCGGCAATCAATCCGAATTATAAGACCGCTTTAAGGTCTTATCTTGGAAAGGATGCAACCCCTGGAGCATTTAATAAGAATATTCTTCTAAAAAAAGGCATTCACCTTCACTTTGTACTTCCATCTGCGCTGAAAAATGGATATGAGACAGAAGATAACAATGGAAGAAAGCGTTTGGAATATCCTGCTGTTCCTGACCGCTTTATCGTAACGAGAATGTATTGGAGAAACGGAGAAATTTGTACAGATTGCAATATTGTGGAAAGTAATTTTTATTCACTTGACAGTACTTATAGTGACAGTATAACGATTCCCAAATTTGATGATCTTCGGCAAAGACACCGTTTCCGTTATATGGGCAGGAATTATCCGGCGTCTTCGCCTGTACCTGAATGTGTGGGAGAATGCGGATATTTTGACAAGATCACTGCGGTGGGTGCGGGAGATCCCATGTTTTCTGCCTATTATCCCAGCTGTTTTAGCGTATTTGGTTTTTATGATGCTCTAGAAGGGGTACCGTCCGATGCGGTTCTTACATATTTTGTCCTGGGATATTATTCAGATTCGAAAAATGATATCCTCAATGATGTAAAAACAATAGATGATATGAAAGCCATGTTGGAGAAATATCATTTATCTGTTCCGGATGAAAACATATCAGTGTGTAATTCCAGTATACTGTTCGGCGAAATCGGAGGGATTGATCTTACAAAAGAAGAACCGGTACCAGCAGGAGAAATTGATGTGGGGATCGGGAAAACCTCGGCTGAAGCGTTGTCTGCAGTCATAAGCCAGCGTTTTTACGGCTCTGATTCCTCAATGGAGCGTTTCCTGACCTCGATTCAATATGATACTGCAGATGAATCAGCACAGCCAGATGGTAATTTTAAGATTGATGATGATATCCATTACCGAGGATTTTCACGTATGGATGCTATGGAGGATATCTCTTCTCTAAAATTGCCGAAAGATTTCAAGACAGACAGCGAAATAAAACTAAAAAAACAGTATTTGGAGCTGGACGCTTTAGAACGAGGGCTCGGAAAGCTCCGCCGGACCTTAGAATATAAAAAGAAGTCGCTATATTATCTGTGGGAGATATATGAAGGTGCAGCCCTAAAAAAACAAGGAGAAATTATGGAGCACATAGCTCCTCTTGTAAAGGATATATCCATGCTGAGAGAAAAAATCTTAAGAGCATTAAAGGATAGAGAAAGCAAAAGAAATGTGTTGAAAAAATTTCTTGCTGACCAAAATGGCGAATTAGAAATTGTGTCGTCAGAACCATTTTATCTGCCAAAAGATCCTGCGCTTATGCTGTGTGGAAAAGGGATGGAGAGAACGTATGCCTTTGGAGAGGAGGGAAGATTTGAGAAAGACCATACACTTTTTTGTCTAACCCTGCCTTTGACCTCAGACATTCCTGCAGAAACGATTCTTGGATATTTTAGGAATGTCAGCGGAATAGAAGATGTATGGAAAAATTACAGGGAGTATCTGGTTACAGCAGTATTGCTGGACGAAAAAAATATAAGACTGCATCTGAATCTGAATCCAGTTATAAAGGAAAAATACTCCCCAGTGATGTATAACGGAGTTCCTATGGAAGAGGTTACACTGCTGATGCAGTGGGAGACTGCCTTCTATCCGAATTACCAAGGAGCAGAACCGAAAGAGAGCAGTCTTTTGTATGGCAATACGGATTATGTGTATTGTGGTACAGAGTCAGAGCAGGAAATCAGATGCAGTGGAGTTACGGTTCTGACTCCACATGGAGTCTATAATCTTCAGGATAAGCTGGAAAAATATCTGGAATATCACTCTGATTCACCAGATGCGGCGCAGAGTGCCAAGAAAGTCAAAGATCTTGCTGCCGTTTCTCAAAGTTTAGGGGGATTTCATATCAGTCTAAGTGGATTAGAACATGTATTTCAGTATCCCATTGACATAGATCCCCTGGATCATACTTCAAAAGCTATAGCAGAATGCCTAGAACCAACGGTTCAGAGTTTTTCGGAGCCGGCTGTAGAAAGATTGGCAGTCTGCAATGATACACAGATTTTTCCGCTTCGGGAAGGATTTTTTGGTATTACTAAATTGGCTTTGGTATCTTCTTTTGGAAAGCAAAGGAAAATTCTTGACGATGAGCTTGCATTCAAGGGAAAAAGATATATATCGGAGAATTTACTGCCAAAGAATAAAGAACTGTGTTTTCTGCCGCTTGCCTTGACTTCGGCGGCAAGACTTTCAGCAGATTTTGTTACGGCAGCAGATGATGGTGTAAGGTCTTCTGTGCTGCCTGGGGAGACACCGATAATAGGCATTTTTCTGCCGGATATGCTGAATCGGAATATAAATGTTTTTTCTAATTCTGGAGTAAGCCTTGGAATAGTTAAGACGGTTTATCGGTATCTGGGAGGACAGAAGACGGCCGTCGGGAGGTTCGTGCCATCTCCGGGTGCGCCAGACGAGATGGAGCCGCGGATCAAAAGTTTTATTTTGGCATTGACAAAAGATAACACTGCATTTGCAGAAGTGATGGATATGATTGAACAAAAGCTGAATCAGACACTTCCTTTGTCAGAAAATCATTTTATATTCGGGCGGGCTCTTGTATTGGCAGAGATTTCCATGGAGCTTGAATTTTTTGGAGCGCCGGAATGGTCAAAAAAAGATGATGACATCGGAACATTTAATGATGAGGGACTTGCCGGGCAGGAATTTGTGGTTCAGTTTGGGGATAAGAACAGAGAGACGGATGGTGTGTGCTGTGGATTTTATGATGGATTTTCCAGTGGATTTCCAATGTTTGGGGGCAAACACAAGTCTGCCCAGTATTTAAACAGCGAACCATTTACAATTAGTTCTGCGGATGGGGTTAAAAATGTTACGCTCCTTTTCGATCCGGCATTGAAGATAACCGTCAACACGGGATTTCTGCCTGCAAAACAAATAGAACTGTTTGGAGAGCATGGGGATTTTTCAAAATATCAGTTATTGTCATCGGAACTCCATACAATGATTTCAGAAAAGAATCGAGCCGTACTGCCGCCATTTGCCGGAAAGGCAGATTTTGTACGATTTTATCCGAGGTTGGAAAATGGTCAGGTAACGTATGAATGTTTTAATATCCAAGATTCCTCTATATCCATAGGAGAGATAGGAGAAACATTGATTACAGATGGCATGTTGATAGAACGGGGTGATATGGATGGAAGGAATAAGCATTAAGATACCTGAGAAAGTATTTTTTTCCAATGCTCCCGGAAAGTATATTGTAAAAAATGATTTTTATATTACGATTTATAAAAGCTTGTGTGGAGAAGAGCATGGAGAGAGGGGCAAAAAAAGAGGAGGGGAGATGTATCCTGCCATTTATATAAAAGGTTTTGAACAGCTTTTTAAAGATAATGGTACACAGGAGATTCAGCTGGAAGCCTTTTTTAAAATGTTCCATTCTAATGGAAATATGGACTGGAGTATTTCTTATGGAAGGTTTAGAGATACGGAAGAAAGATGTGCGGTAATCACTACGGCTGCCGATTTTCTTGCTCCCGATTTCACTGTGGGGTTTCATCTGTCTGATAAGTGTATCTTTACAGAAATACCAGATACGGAGAAACCCCTTACCCTTCAAATATACGTGGATGATTTTGATTATTTTTTTCCTGATCTTTCTGACAGGATGCAGTATCAGATAAGTTTGGAAAGAGGATTTGCTGTGTATATTGAAAGGTTCGGTGCATATACGGAAGCGGATTTGTTTCATCCTGTAAATGCAGTACACAAGGGAGATTCAGCTTATATATCATGGGAAATACAAGAGAATGAAAAAGCATCAGCGTTTTTGTATGATGAACATGGGGCCCTGGCTGCCAATCTCCCGCCGTATTTTACCAAAATAGATAAAGACAGAAAATTTACCTTAACTGCGTACAATGATTTTTGTTCCGTTACAGAAGAATTATATGTGTACCGTACACTTTGGAAACAGAGAATAGGAGCAAAAGGATTCCCACAGACAGATGAATTTGGGCGCTGTAAATTTTACAAAAGCTATGAAGGTGATTATTTTCTTTACGTTCATCCTGTTTTATATACCAGTCAGGATTTGGAAACATGGAATATCTATTCCCCAAATATGTGCTCGCCTTCAAAATTTAATTTCTATTCATCTTCTTTCTCTGAGCAGAAGTTCTGTGTTTGTTATGTGAGCACTGACCGTGTGACTTACTGTGAAATGGACTTTGAAGAGAAAGTATGGAAAAAGTATGAGGAATTTACAGAAGGGATTATTTCTGCCCATGTGCTGCTTTCCGAAGGTGAGCCGCCTGTGAGCGTTCTTGCCTCCCGCGAGGACATCGGCTTTTTTGAGGTGATTGGAGGCAAATGGATGAACGGCAGGTATTTAAAGAAGCCAAAAGGGGCGAAAATCAAGGCATTGGATGTTTTATCATATGGAGCACGGGGATGTGCGGCGGTTCTGTATGATACTGGAAGAGTGTTCTTTTATGATTTAGAGGATGATTATAAAAACAATATATTTGAATGTCCAAACGTCAAGGACGATAATATCTATCTGATTAAAACAAATGCCATTTATATTCTTTTGAGCGGGTATATGTTTGAGATAAGCGATAGGGAGAAATTCACAGATACACATTTTTTTCCTGAATTTAAAGCAGGAACATATCCTATAGCAGGTCCTGAGGACGATCAGATGATAGTAGCTGCATTTCAGACAGAAGAGGGTGTCTCTGTCTGGGAATATCAATTTTAAAGGAGGGTTCCAATATGGAGAAAAAAGTAATTACTGATATGTACGAGGTCGAAAAAAATCTGGAATGTGTTGAGTTAAGAGAAAATGGATGCATTGTTGTTCCGAATACACTAGAAGAACTCCGGATTGGCTGCTTGATCAACAAAAAAGAGTATCCGGGACATTGTGATTTTGATATTTTAGTTACCGGGGCAGATGGCAGAGATGGAGCCTATGGTTCAGGAGAGGACGGAACCATAGGCGAAGCCGGAGGAAATGTCAAAATAATGGTATCTGATCTGGTGGGAGATATTCATATCAAAGCTTCCGGCGGCAATGGCGGCAGAGGCGGAAAAGGAATAGAAGGAGCAGACGGAGGCAGAGGCGGCAATGGCGGTGATGGCGGTGACGGAGCCAAAGTGGATTTTACCTATGAAAGAAAAGATCCGGAATCAACAAGCTATGCATATGTTTATTCATTTCGAGGCGGGAGCGGAGGAAAAGGAGGCAGCGGCGGAACAAGCACAGGCGGATATGGAATCGGCGGAGAGTGTGGACAAAAAGGGACTGCCGGCGGGAAGTTTGGAGACGGAGGCAACGGCGGTTTACAAGGAAAAGATGCTGTAGTCACGATTCATCATCCGGATGGGGGATGTACGATAAATGATGAGGAGGTTTACGAAGAATCCCAGGATAACCTAAGAACAGGCGCTCATACATTGAATTTTGCAGATGATCGGGATTTCAGAATATTCATTCAAAAGCATGGCGGTGAAAAGAAGCTGAAAAAATTTCCGCATATATGGGATGCAGCTCTGAAAACAAGAAAAAAGGCTCAGAGTATAAATGCAAATGAGTGTGATGCCCAAGAGGTAAGGATATATGGAAACATTACACAGGTTGAGCGGGTTGGAGTCAGCGGCGTATCTGACTGTAAAACAAATGAATTGGTAAAAGAAGACGGAAATACGGTATATAATTTTTACCAGATGTATGCAGATGTCAGTTTGTCCTATGCCAACTCGTCTACCAATATTATCCATTATCCAGATGGCCATAATCTTCCGGTACCGGCTGCATATCAGGTTTCAGTTCGAATAAAAGATGAAGATACAAAGGAAGTGATCTATAATAATTCCATATATGGTGAAGGGGACGTTATGCGAACGCTGAACAAGATCAAAACCGATATATTTCCGGCAGAAAAACTCAACGGAAGAAGATTTAAATTGTCTGCGGATGTAACATACGAAAATCACGACGGTTCCATAACTTATGCGGAATTAGCCGGAAATGTGGTCAGCTTCGACAATACAGAGCAGGAATCTTATATTGATAAAATAGAGATTACAAACCCTCATTGGCAGCATAGTAAAAAAGCAGGGGATATTATATTTCTGTATGGCAGGACGCTTAGTTCGTCCCAGGCATATTCCGCTGCGGATTATTATGACGAGGATGGCTATTATTTTAAGAATCAATTTGATAAAGGATTATTGCGTACAATTATTCCAATTACAGGAAAAATTGCCTTTCATAATACAGAAAAGAAAGTTTTGAACGCAGCAATTGATTCTTATCAAGACGGCGAGGGCAAGTATAGTCCTTTTTATCTTGACTACAATATTTCAAGGGGCAGAAGTTGTGTGGCATCGTTTCATAATAATACAAGACTTGAAGACTTAGGCGGAATCTTAAATGAGCAGGGAGATATTGAATTTGATTCTGCTGCAAACAGTGCAAGTTTTGATATGAAATATCCCAATGACTCTAGTATCAGCCCTTATGACTGGGATTGCAATATTTCAGGCGGCTTTCTGGATGACAGTTCCCACAAATGCTATTTGAATGGAGGATTCGTTCTGAATGTTGAGCATGAACCGCGGGTAGGAAGAAAAAATGATAGATATTATATTTCTGTCATCAGCGCCGATGAGGTACCAAAGGGAAGTGAATATTATGTCAGTACAGAAGGAAAGCTGAACGTGTATATTCCGCCAATTGTCATTTACTGGGGATGCTATGCAAAAGAAACGCTTATTCGGACAGGAGAAAGAATTTTAAAACGAGCTGATGAAATTAGGATCGGAGATAAGCTCTGGGTATTTGGAGATAAAAATCTTGTAGTGAAAGATGTATTAAAAGGGATGGATCCAACGATATTTAAAATTATTACAGCCGATGGAAATAATATAAGGGTTTCCGGAGGACATGCAATGAAGGTATTTGATGGAAAAAATTGGAATGGCGAAAGGGCGAGTGCAAGAACATTAAAACCAGGGGATATACTTATGACTCCTTATGGAACTACAGAAATAACAGAAGTTCATGAAGAACCGTACAAAGATTATGTTTATAACTTTATTTTTGATGATGAAAATTGTGCGCATTATTTAGAAGCAAACGGTTACTGGTCCGGCGATTTTTTTGCGCAGAATGAGGTGCCGAAAGTAAAACCGGATCCAATTAGGGAGGAGGTAAATGCTTTGATTGAGGAAATAAAACAGCTGACAAAAGAACAAATAAAAAAATAAATAACTTCTGTCAGTGAATATGGTCTGCTGCCGGTTTTTAGGGAGTTTGTTGTGAAACAGGAATTTTTTTGTTATACTCAAAACATACGGCATCCTTTTGATTGAAATTTCTGAAACCAATAGAAAAATCATAAATTTCGGAAAAATATTACAATTTTTCGAAAAAATGGTTAAAATAATAATATAGTCTGAAAATAGTTTTCGGATTCAATCAGAAAGGAAGTGAAGTATGTTTCAGCTAGGAGACTACATTGTTTATGGAAACATTGGCGTATGTATGGTAGAAGAAGTAGGAAGGGTAGATCTTCCGGGGGTTTTAAGGGACAGACTGTATTATACCCTGCAGCCCTGTTATGATCAGAGAGGAAAGATTTTTACGCCTGTGGATAATCAGAAAGTAATTATGCGGCCGGTATTGAGCCGGAAGGAGGCGTGGCAGCTTATTGATGAAATGGAAAAAACCAGTTTGCTGGGAATCCAAAATGAGAAAAAACGAGAGGAAGATTACAGAGCTTCTTTTCAGAAATGTGACTGCAGAGAACTTGTAAAGCTGATAAAGACCATCTATTTAAGAGAACAGAAGCGGAAATCTGAGGGCAAAAAAATTACTTCACAGGATGAGCGATACTTTCATATGGCACAGATGAATCTGTATGGAGAGCTGTCTGTTTCCCTTGGCATTGACAGGGAGGAAGTAAAAGAGCTGATTATGGAAAAGGTGCATTGAAACAAAAACAGAGAAATCAAAAAGCAGAGTGCGGCAGAAGTTATTGTAACGCTCTGCTTTTTGACAGGTAATAAAAGTAAATGATACATATGGAAATTTTAGAAGGGAAAGGAATTATGAAAAGAAAATTGTTAGCAGTACTTCTTGCTATGTCAATGGTATTTGTTCCGGCGGCTGTGTCTGCAGAAGAAAATACCCGGACAACAGAAGATAACATCACTGATATGAAAATATCAGACAATGGGATAACGGATATTACCATCTATCATACCAATGATACCCATGGCTACCTAACCGGTGACGGAACGGATGTAGTGGGAATGGCTCTTGTGGGAGGATTAAAAGAGGCAGATCCGGATTCTATTCTTGTAGATGCAGGAGATGCCACCCAGGGACTGCCCATTGCATCTTTGACCCAGGGAAATGATGTGATAGAGCTGATGAATCTTGCTGGTTATGATTTGATGACTGCCGGAAATCATGAATTTGATTTTGGAACAGAGGCTTTTCTGAAAAATGTCCGTCTGGCTGATTTTCCGGTTCTGGCAGCGAACATATATAAAGACGGGGCGCCGCTTTTAAAAGGCGTGCAGGAAGGAAATTCTGGATGCCACACGATTATTGAACGGAATGGAAAAAAGATTGGATTTTTCGGCCTTACAACAGTTCAGACCGCAACAGCTACCAATCCTTCCGGAATTTCAGACCTTGAGTTTTTAGAGGAAACAGAAATTGCAAAGGATGAAATTGATGAACTGGAGGCCGCGGATGTAGATGCCATTGTGGCGGTCTGCCATCTTGGGAATGGCGATGCTCCTTGTACGGCACCGGAACTTGCAGAAAGCCTTACCGGAGCATATGAAGGAAAAGTGGACGCTATCATCGACGGACACAGTCATACTTTGGAAAATGAAACTGTTAACGGGGTACAGATTGTTCAGACCGGTTATGGCATGAGTGCAGTAGGAGAGCTGACGCTGACCTTTACAGGGGAAGAGGTGACTGCTGTTACAGAAAAGCTTTTAAAACCATCTGATCTTAACCAGATCCGGCCAAGCAGCTCCGTGGAAGAAAAATTGCAGCAGATCACAGATTCACAGGCGGATTTACTGCAGGAAAAAGCCGGGGAAGCTCAGACAACATTATGGGCAGGATGGATTGGCGACATTGCCATGACACGGCTGGTAGAAACCAATTATGGAAACTTTGCGGCGGATGCTTTTTTGAATGCCGGTACCGCAATTGTTCAGAGTAATGGAACCGAAGAGGAAAAACAGATGCCGGTAATCGCCGTTGAAAATGGAGGTGGTATCCGGGAAGCAGTAGCCAACGGAACCATTACAAAAGGGGATCTGATTTCTACCTTTCCTTTTTCCAATACACTGTATATGAAAAAAATTACGCCGGCTGTTTTGTATCAGATGATGGAGCAGTCAGGAAGCCTTCTTGCAGGACAGGACCAGAATACCGGAATGCTTCTTCAAAAGCAGATTTCCGGCGGATTTCTGCAGATTGGCGGATTTAAGGTTGTATTTAATCCGGATGGAGAGAATGGAAACAGAGTAGTTTCGGTAACTTTGGACGGACAGAAAAAAGCTTTGGACCGGAATGATACAAAAACTGCTATTCTTCTGGTAAGTAATAATTATATTATGAGCGGCGGAAATGATTATACCATGCTGGCAGATCTTCCCAAATACAGAGAGGCCGGCGGAGAATTAGAGACGATTCAGGAGTATTTAAAGCAGTGTCTGGCACAGGGAATTATGGATCAGTATGCAGGAACCCAGGGCCGGATTTCCTACACAGGAAGTGTGTACCAGCCAAAAGATTATACAGTTTCTGTAAAAATTACAGATGAAGCAGGGGTGCCTCTGGAAAATAAAGAGCTTTCTTACCGGGTAGACGGAGGAAAACGTACAAATGGAACTACAGATGCGCAGGGCCTTTTGAAAATACAGGTATCTGACGGCGGACATGGAATCCGGCTGTCTGATGCACAAAAAGAAATCTATGTAGATAATTATACGGGACTTGGAATTGCAGAGGATGATCTTCGCCAGATACCGGTACTTACATTTCTTTCGGATGGAAGCTGTGATCCGATAGCAGACGAAACCGAAGGGGAGACTGAGAAAAATCCACCGTCAGAGGAACCAAAGATACCCAATGATCAGACAGAAAAAGAGAATAAAAATCCGGAAACGAATATGGAAACCGTATCTGAATCGGAAGCTGTAAAAACCGGTGATGAATCTTTCCTGATTTTCTGGGTAATCGTATCTGGAGCGGGAGCTGCCGGTATTGTTCTTCTGACTGCAAAAGTAAAACAGAAAATTTGATAAGCTGCTGGAAAAAACAAATTTATCGTACAAGAATGGAGTGTTGAAGATGAAGCTATATGAAATATATTTCAGTCCTGCAGGGGGAACAAAAAAAGTATCAGATCTGATCTGTGAGGAATGGAATTTTGAAAAAACAGAGATTGATTTGATGAGAAGAAAACTGCCGGCGGCCGATTTTAATGAGGATGATATCTGCCTGATTGCTGTTCCTTCTTTTGGAGGACGTGTTCCGGAACCTGTGCTGCGGCACCTGTCTGAGATGAATGGAAATCAGGCGGCCGCTGTTTTGACAGTTGTATATGGGAACCGTCATTATGATGATACCCTTCTAGAGCTGAAAGAATGTGCAGACCAGGCGGGATTTCGCTGCGTGGCGGCTATTGCAGCGGTGGCGGAGCATTCGATTATGCATCAGTTTGCGGCAGGAAGACCGGATGCCAAAGATCAGGAACAGCTGAAAACATTTGCGGTTCAGATTGCAGAAATGTGGAATAAAAACCCGAAGGAACGGACAGAAGCAGAAGTTCCCGGAAACAAACCTTTGAAAGAATATACAGGAGTTCCCTTTAAACCAAAAGCCGGCAGAAACTGTGACCGGTGCGGTGCCTGCGCGGAGGCCTGCCCTGTGGGAGCTATTCCAAGAGAGAATCCGGATACAGTAAATGCAGAACACTGTATTTCCTGTATGCACTGTATTTCTGTCTGTCCCAAGCAGGCAAGAAAAATTGATAAAAAACTGGTATGGCTGGCTTCTCAGAAGATGAAAAAAGCCTGCAGTGAACGGAAAGAAAATGAATTATTTCTAAATTAGGAAATAAAAGTGACGGAGTGTATGTTATGGAACCGGAAGAGATTCTTGGACAACTTACCCTGGAGGAAAAGGCTGCGCTGTTAAGCGGGAAAACCATGTGGCAGACAAGAGATATAAAGAGACTGGACATTCCTTCTGTGTTCTGTGCAGACGGACCCCACGGTTTGAGGCGTCAGGGAAAGCAGGGGGATTATCTTGGAATTAGAACCTCGCTTCCGGCCACCTGTTTTCCAACGGCATCTGCAGTGGCCAACAGCTGGGATGAGACTTTGGCAGAGGAAATCGGAACCGCTCTGGGAGAAGAGGCTGTTTTACAGGATGTGCAGATCTTACTTGGCCCGGGACTGAATATTAAACGGAATCCTCTGTGCGGCAGAAACTTTGAATATTTTTCAGAAGATCCCTGCCTGTCGGGGAAAATGGCGGCGGCTTATGTAAGAGGCATCCAAAAAAAAGGCGTTTATGCCTGTATAAAGCATTTCGCGGTAAATAATCAGGAGTGCAGGCGGATGTCTGTAAATGCGGTGGTTGATGAGCGCACACTTCGGGAAATATATCTTACCGGCTTTGAGATTGCGGTAAAAGAAGGAAAAGCCAAAGCCGTGATGACAAGCTATAACCGGGTGAATGGAGCATATGCCAATGAAAATGAGCATCTTTTAAGGGAGATTCTCAGGAAAGAATGGGGATTTTCCGGGATCGTAATTACAGACTGGGGAGGCTCTAATGATCATGTAAAAGGAACAAAAGCCGGTTCGAATCTGGAGATGCCGGCATCCGGGCTTTCTTCTGCAAAAGAACTGGTGGAAGCTGTGGAAAACGGCAGTTTGAAAGAAGAAGTACTAGACCAGAGAGTGCTGGAGCTTTTGCGGGCAGTGCTGGATTTAAAAAGTAAAAAGCAAAAGACCGGTGATTTATATTCACAAAAGGCACATCACAGGCTTGCCCGAAAAGCAGCGGCCCAAAGCTGCGTTTTGTTAAAAAATGAGAATCATCTTCTGCCGCTGAAAATTGGATGCAAGGCAGCTGTGATCGGCGACTTTGCATTTTCACCAAGATATCAGGGAGCGGGATCCTCACTGGTGCGTCCGGTTTTATTGGATACACCAAAGGATGAGCTTTTTTTATCCGGTCTTAAAACAGCTTGGGCACATGGATATCTCCGGAATGGGAAAAGCAGCCGGAAACTGGAACAGGAAGCTTTAAAGGCAGCGGCAGGTGCAGATGTTGTTTTATATTTTTTTGGCCTGACAGAAGCAAGTGAGTCCGAAGCCCTTGACCGGAGCCATATGAGAGTTCCTCAAAATCAGATTGACCTGCTGTATAAACTGTCAGAAGTCAATTCACATATTGTAGGAATTTTAAGCGGCGGCTCTGCGGTGGAGGCGCCCTGGGAATCCTGCTGTGAAGCCATCCTGTATGGAGGTCTTTTAGGAGAAGCCGGAGGAGGAGCTGTGGCCGATCTGATAACCGGGCGGGTAAATCCTTCCGGAAAACTCAGTGAAACCTATCCTGTTTGTTACAAAGACTGTCCCTCATACAGCTATTTTCCCGGAACGGGAAAAAATTCCGAATACAGAGAAGGCATTTATACGGGATACCGATACTATGAAACTGCCGGGATTCCTGTACGTTACCCTTTTGGGTTCGGACTGTCTTATACGGATTTTGCTTATTCAGATCTTTCTTTGTCCCAAGAGGGGGCAACCTTTTGTTTAAAGAATGCTGGCTGCTTTGACGGCGCAGAAACAGCCCAGCTGTACATAGGAAGGAAGGATAGTCAGATCTTTCGCCCTGCAAAAGAATTAAAAGGGTTTCAGAAAGTGTTTCTGAAAGCCGGAGAAACAAAACAAATTACACTTTTCTTTGATGATAAGACCTTTCGGTATTGGAATGTTAAAACAAATAGCTGGGAGGTGGAAGGCGGCAGGTATCAGATTATGATCGGTTCAGATGTTTTGGATATCCGGCTGATGGCAGAGCTTGAAGTAAAAGGGACAACAAAGCTGTTCCCATATCAGAGAGAGGAGATGGAAAATTATTATAAAGGGGCAGCTGCCCAGATTTCAAAGGAAGAGTTCGAATGTCTCCTTGGATATCCCGTCCCGGACGGCGTCTGGCAGGAACCGCTTGAACGAAATGATACCGTCAGTCAGATGATTTATGCCAGAAACCGGGGAGCCAGATTTGTGTGCCGCTGTCTTATACGGCTTATAAACAGAAGACAGCGCCTAGGTAAACCAGGTCTGAATATTTTGTTTATCTATAACATGACTTTTCGCAGCATGGCGAAACTGACAGGAGGTTTCATCAATATGGAAATGGCAGAAGGACTGGTACAGATTGTAAACGGACAGGTTTTGAAAGGTATCAGAAATGTTGTCAGCGCATTTTTAAGGAAACAAAAAACAGAAAAACAATACAGAAAAATTCTGGAAAAGGGGCAGGGCCGGTGAGAAAAAAATCAGGTTTTTTCCTTTATTACTCCTTGCGGAGATTCCCATTTGGTGTATAATATCACAAGGAGGATGAATCATGCCTGTAAAGAGAACGGGAAAGCTTCATCTTAGATATTATTTTTGAATTCAGAAGACTTTACAAACAGGAGGAAATACGATGTCTCAAAGAAAAGATATCCATAAAGTACTGATAATCGGTTCCGGTCCTATCATCATTGGTCAGGCGTGTGAATTTGATTATTCAGGAACCCAGGCCTGCAAGGCCCTCAGAAGTTTGGGGTATGAAATCGTACTTGTAAACTCAAATCCTGCAACTATTATGACAGATCCGGAAACAGCAGATGTAACTTACATTGAGCCGTTGAATGTAGAGCGAATTGAGCAGATTATTGCAAAAGAGAGACCAGATGCATTGTTGCCAAATCTTGGAGGACAGTCCGGTCTTAATTTATGTTCAGAGCTTTCACAGGCAGGGATTCTGGACAAATATAATGTTCAGGTTATTGGAGTTCAGGTGGATGCTATTGAACGTGGCGAGGACCGGATTGAGTTTAAGAAAACCATGGACAGTCTTGGCATTGAGATGGCAAGGAGCGAAGTGGCTTATTCTGTGGAAGAAGCTTTAGAGATTGCAGACCGGCTTGGATATCCGGTTGTACTTCGTCCTGCATATACAATGGGAGGCGCCGGCGGCGGTCTTGTTTATAATGTAGAAGAGTTAAAGACCGTATGCGCCAGAGGGCTTCAGGCAAGTCTTGTGGGACAGGTTCTGGTAGAAGAATCCATCCTTGGCTGGGAAGAGCTGGAGCTGGAAGTTGTCCGGGATGCCAATAACAATATGATTACGGTCTGCTTTATTGAAAATATTGATCCTTTAGGCGTGCATACCGGGGATTCTTTCTGTTCTGCGCCAATGCTTACCATTTCAGAGGAAGTGCAGAAGCGTCTTCAGGAAAAATCTTATAAGATTGTGGAATCCATTCAGGTTATTGGAGGAACAAATGTGCAGTGGGCCCATGATCCGAAAACAGACAGGGACATTGTTATTGAAATTAATCCAAGAACCTCCCGTTCTTCTGCACTTGCATCCAAAGCAACCGGTTTTCCTATCGCTTTGGTTTCCGCCATGCTTGCAACCGGGCTGACTCTTGAAGATATTCCATGTGGAAAATACGGTACCCTTGATAAATATGTTCCAGACGGAGATTATGTGGTAATCAAGTTCGCCCGCTGGGCATTTGAAAAGTTCAAGGGCGTAGAGGATAAGCTGGGAACCCAGATGCGTGCGGTAGGCGAAGTTATGAGTATCGGGAAAACCTACAAAGAAGCGTTTCAGAAGGCAATCCGAAGCCTGGAGACTGGACGCTATGGTCTGGGACATGCTAAGGATTTTGATAAAAAATCAAAGGAAGAGCTTTTAAAGATGCTGATCCAGGCATCCAGCGAACGTCATTTCATTATGTATGAAGCCTTAAGAAAAGGCGCTTCCGTGGATGAAATCCATGAAATCACAAAAGTAAAACATTATTTTATTGAGCAGATGAAAGAACTGGTGGAGGAAGAGGAAGCCCTGCTTGCAAAGAAAGGCCATCTGCCTTCTGATGAAGCCCTGATTTCGGCAAAGAAAAACGGATTTTCTGATAAATATTTGAGTCAAATTCTGGATGTAACAGAAGATGAAGTGCGCCAAAAACGAATTGCCCTTGGTGTGGAAGAAGCCTGGGAGGGTGTTCATGTAAGCGGTACAAAAGACAGCGCTTACTATTATTCAACCTATAATGCAGAGGATAAAAATCCAATCGCCAGTGACAAACCAAAGATTATGATTCTCGGTGGAGGTCCTAACCGGATTGGACAGGGAATCGAGTTTGATTACTGCTGTGTACATGCATCTTTGGCCTTAAAGAAACTGGGATTTGAGACCATTATTGTAAACTGCAATCCGGAGACTGTTTCAACCGATTACGATACATCAGATAAACTCTATTTTGAGCCGCTGACACTGGAAGATGTGTTAAGCATTTATAAAAAAGAAAAACCCGTTGGGGTTATTGCGCAGTTCGGCGGCCAGACACCGTTAAATCTGGCTTCTGATCTGGAGAAAAACGGAGTAAAAATCCTTGGAACTGCTCCATCTGTGATTGATCTGGCGGAAGACCGCGATCTGTTCCGGGAAATGATGGATAAGCTTGAAATCCCCATGCCAGAGTCCGGTATGGCAGTCAATGTAGAAGAAGCATTAAAAATTGCAGATGAGATTGGGTATCCTGTTATGGTTCGTCCTTCTTATGTTCTTGGCGGTCGGGGAATGGAAGTGGTATATGATGCGGACAGCATGGCCGGTTATATGGAAGCTGCGGTAGGAGTAACTCCTGACAGACCAATTTTAATTGACCGGTTCCTGGGACATGCTACAGAATGTGAGGCGGATGCCATCAGCGACGGAACCCATGCATTTGTTCCCGCTGTTATGGAACACATTGAGCTTGCAGGGGTTCATTCCGGAGATTCCGCATGTATTGTGCCTTCAAAATATATTTCAGAAGAAAATGTGAAAACAATCAAGGAATACACCAGAAAGATTGCGGAGGAAATGCATGTAAAAGGCCTGATGAATATGCAGTATGCCATTGAAAACGGAAAAGTGTATGTTCTGGAAGCAAATCCAAGGGCATCCCGTACGGTACCGCTGGTATCAAAAGTATGCAATATCCGCATGGTGCCTCTGGCAATTGATATTGTAACATCGGAACTGACAGGCAGACCATCACCGGTTCCCGGATTAAAAGAACAGCAGATTCCATATTATGGAGTAAAAGAATCTGTATTTCCCTTTAACATGTTCCAGGAAGTTGATCCGGTACTGGGACCTGAAATGCGCTCTACAGGAGAGGTTCTGGGCCTTTCACGGTATTATGGAGAAGCGTTCTATAAAGCTCAGGAAGCCACCCAGACAAAGCTGCCCCTGGAAGGAACCGTGCTTATTTCTGTAAATGACAAGGATAAACCGGAAGTTGTAGATCTGGCTAGAGATTTTGCAGATGCAGGATTCAAGATTATTGCCTCTAGACACACCTGTGATTTGATTCGTGAAGCTGGAATTGAGGCTGAGATGGTTAATAAGCTTCAGGAGGGAAGACCCAATATGCTGGATCTGATTACAAACGGTCAAATTGATTTAATTATCAATACTCCGGTTGGTCAGGAACGGAAAGCAGATGACAGTTATTTAAGAAAAGCTGCAATCAAAAAGAAGGTCGCCTATATGACAACAATGGCTGCGGCGAAAGCTACTATCAGCGGAATCAGGTCTTTGAAAAAGCATGGAATCAGTGAATTAAAATCTCTGCAGGAATATCATGCAGAGATCACAGACAAATAGGATACGAAAAGAGTAAGAGGTGCTGTATTGTCATGTTTCATATAAAGCACCTGGCAGCCGTCTGAATCAAGATAACAAATCATTAAAAAACAGGGAAATCTGACAGATTATGAATAATCGTCGGATTTCCCTGTTTTAGCTGTAAACATAACTGAAAAACAAAAACAGATTGGAGCTGCGATTATGGAAAATAAGAGGAACAAAAAAATTCTACAGGAGCATCTGATTTATGAAATCCTTTCTGTAGTAGAAGAAATTCCGGAGGGGAATGTGGCTACCTACGGACAGATTGCCCGTCTGATTGGAAGAGATAAAAATGCGAGACTTGTAGGGAAAGTTCTTAGTATGGCAGAATATTACGGAACCTATCCCTGTCACAGAGTTGTAAATCATGCGGGAAGACTGGTTCCCGGATGGATAGAACAAAGAGATCTGCTCCTTTTGGAGGATGTGCCTTTTAAAAATTGTACGCACGTGGATTTAAAGCGCTGTCAATGGGACTGCTGATACCAGAACATTATTTATACCACTGGTATAGAGAGATATAAATAGAAATCATGATACACAGAATCTTTTGCTGTCTTTAGGAAGTATTAAGAATTTATACAGGAGTTTGGAAAGAAAGCTGTTCTACAATAAAAGCATAATAAAAACGGAAAAATGGATGGAAAGAATTGTAGAGGAGCTGTAAAAATGCAAAGAAGAAAAAGAAGAAAGAAAATCCTTCTTTGTCTAGGTATCATATTATGCGTTTATGCATATTTGTGTTTTATATTTGTCCCGAAAGATTTATCGGATAAAGGAGGAAGCAAGTATTATGAGTCAAAAGGATTTTTATCTGAACCGGTAGAAAAAGCCTTTGATGTAATTGCATTTGGACATTCCGGTGTATATTCCGGCTTTTCTCCTGTAGCGCTGTTTCAGGAATTTGGAATTACATCTTACGCTTCAGGCGCCTGTCTGCAGCCAATAGATAAAATTAATAAATTGCTAGAAGAGGCGGTGAAGTATCAGAAACCAAAGATTGTCTTTTTAGATGTGGACTGTTTGTATATCCGCAAAAGGATGCTAAACTGTTATCAGACACTTTTAGCGCCCTTTGTTTATCATTACCGATGGAATACATTAAAATTCAGAGATTTTTATCAATTGCCCAGAATGAGAAGCGAGGATATTTCCAAAGGTTTTTTCCTCAGCAAAAAAGTTTCCGGTTACCATCCGGGGGACTATATGGGGGACAGTACACAAAAGCCCAAAAGCCCCGGAAGTGAAGCTTTGGAACAATTGGATCGTTTTGTGAAAATCTGCCGGGAAAATCAGATAGAGGTAGTATTTATAGAATTTGCAAATGCAACTACCTGGACTTATGCAAAACACAATTTTATCCAGGAATATGCAGATAAAAATAATATTGATTTTCTGGATATGAATGTATCTTCCCCGGATTATCAGGTGGATTTTGCAAATGATTTCAGGGATAATGGAAATCATTATAATGTATACGGTGCACAGCGTGCCATGAAATATCTGGGAAAGTATCTGATACATACCTATGGGAATATACTGACAGATAAACGTACGGATCCCAGATTTTCATACTGGGATAAAGCTGTGGATGCCTATGTAAGTGATCTTGGATAACTAGACTGCAGTTTCTAAAATTTCTTTGTCTTATGAGAAGAATACCATGGCTAGTGTTCCGAAAATAATAAGAATCAGTCCCAAAACGGATTTTTTGGAAATTTTTTCTTTTAGAATTAGAACGGAAAACAGAACAGATACAAGAATACTCAGTTTATCAACAGGGACTACGATACTGACAATTCCTGATTGTATTGCACTGTAATAGCAGATCCAGGAAGCGCCAGTGGCAATGCCGGAGAGTATTATAAAAACCAGCTCTTTTTGTGAGATATTTTTTATTCCAGACTGTTTTCCACGGGCAAATACAATCAGCCATGCCATAATCAAAACAACTGCTGTGCGTATGGCAGTGCCAAGATTGGACTCTACATTTTCAATTCCAATTTTCGCAAGAATAGAGGTCAGAGCCGCAAAAACAGCTGACAGTAAAGCATATATAAGCCAGTTTCCGGAAGACTTTTTCAGATTTGTTTTTGTGTAATCAATCATAAGAAAGGTACCTGAGCCAATAAACAGCATACCAGCTGCTTTTACCAGAAGGCGGCTGGTTTCCCCTAAGATCACTATGGCAAACAGCATAGACAGAATTGTGCTGCTTTTATCTATAGGAACAACTTTATTAACATCACCGGTGGATAAAGCTTTAAAATAACAAAGCCAGGAAGCACCGGTGGCAATACCGGAAATAATGAGAAACAGCAGTGAATGCCAGCTGATTTGACTGATTGTTTTAAAGGAACCTGCGATAGAGACCATCAGCAGAGAAAATAAAAAAACAATAATTGTTCGAAGAGCCGTGGCCAGGTCAGAGTCTGTCCTTTTTATTCCGCATTTTGCAAGAATAGAAGTAATACCTGCAAAGACAGCGGAGCCGCAGGCAAGTATTATCCACATAAATGTATACCTCCTGATCAATGTTAAAACTGATCAAATCTTGTTTGACGGTTTGATCAGTTTTATTATAACATATATGAAGAGAAGATGAAGGCCAAAGATAACATGCCCATTTGATACTATCAGTTCAGCAGCACAATACCAATATTGAGATAGCATGCAAATAACAGCCAGAGAAGATACGGAATCTGCAGGATACCGGAGCATTTGGAAATCTGCATGAATTTCCAAATCATAACGATAACAAGAATCAGCAGGAGAATGAGCCATAGAAGTGCGCCAAAGTAGCAGGAAAAATTAAAAAATAAGATTGGCCAGAAAAAGTTTATGATCAGCTGGATTCCATATAATAAAAGAGCCTTTAGATTTTTAGGATCTGCAGATTCATAAACCAGCCATGCGGAAATTCCCATTAGTATATAAAGAATTGTCCAGACAATCGGAAACAAAATTCCGGGAGGAGAAAGGGGAGGCTGATTCAGTGACTGGTAATGGGTCATATCATTGCGGGTAATAAATCCTGACAGTGCGCCTACAGCCAGTGTAATGGCAATGCTGATAATAAGTGATTTAAATTTAAAATGCATAAGTATGCTCCTTTTTTCAAAATATAAAATCTGTTTATTTCCTAGTTTATGTAATTTGAAAAAGGTTATGCATAACCAGGAAGAATACGAAATAACAGGTTTTTTTATTCTTAGAAAAGTGATAGTTTTTTGGTATTAGGGGTATGGCAGTTTCTATTCGAACATAAAATGTATGGTTAAGAGAGAATCAGGAGATTAAATATGGAAATTACATATACATGCAAACGGCAGTTTTCTCAGAAACAGCTGGAAGAATTGTTTTTAGCAGTCCACTGGGACTCAGGGAAGTATCCCACGCGTCTTTATAAAGCACTGCAGAATTACGAAACTGTGATCACTGCCTGGGAAGGCCAAAATCTGGCAGGACTTTTGGGAGCCATCGGTGATGGCGGGATGACAGCTTACATTCACTATGTGCTGGTTCACCCCGTATACCAGGGAAAAGGAATTGGCAAAAAGCTTGTTGGGCTGGCGAAAGAACGATATAAAGATAATCTGTGTGTAGTTTTAATCGCAGAGCACAGTGGTTTAATTGATTTTTATGAAAAAGAAGACTTTGTACACAGTCAGGATTCAGCAGCTATGTATATTAAAAAGATGTAATGAAAATCTAAAATAACCCGTTTTCATGAACCGGTTTGACTGCGCCGATATTGTGCTCCACACAGTCCCAGTGTTCCGCCAGTTTACCGTCCTCTATCCGGTAAAGGTCAAATACTTTATTTTCCATGCCATTTTCCAGCATAGTGCATTTGAAAAAAACACAGATCAGATCATCCTGCTCAATGATCTGCATAATTTCCATTTTGGGCTTCATGGCAAGAAATTTTTCGCAGAACTTTAAGAATCCTGCTTTCCCGGTGGGGGCTGTTGGATTATGCTGAATATAATCCTCTTTCATATATTGATCCAGATTAGAAAGATTGCGGTTGTTAAATACTTCCTCATAAAATTTTAAAATCAGTTCTCTGTTTGTCATATCGTTATCTCCATTTCTTAGTTTGTTTTGCAGATATTAGAACTATCAAATAAACGTCTGCGCTGCAGCTGTTTTCTGTTAATCCAATTCATCAAAGTCGTCCGTTTTTTGTATCTGGGCTTCCGAAGATATAGAATCGGAAGAAGCGGATTCTGGCATTTCAGATTCTGGAATAGCAGATGCAGAATTTTTTCTGCCGAAAATACTTTTTTTCTTTCTCGGATTTTTCTGCTGGAAAAACCAGCGGGCTGCAAACAAAATAAAAACAGCAATAACTCCGATTAATGTCTGCATACTGTCTAAATGTTCTACCACCATCTGACGGGAAATTGCCACCAGCAGTACTTCGATCACAGAATCAGCAGAATGCTCACAGAGCATTTTTATAAACTCAACGCCCACAACAAGAGCCAGAGTCTTTCCAAGAAAGTCGGAAAAGAAGTCCGCGTGCATGTCAAAAACGTGTATCTGTGTCAGATCATAGAAAAGCTGGATGATAGACAAAACAACAATTGCTATAATTGCAGCGGCCAGGATCAATTCAATAGCCCGTCCAATGCTTTCCAGATATTTGATAAAATGTTTATGTGTATTTTTCATTTTGGGATATTCTCCTTTTTGTGTATTCAATGTGCCGTCTGTGTCTGCGGCATACAAAACCTAGGCAAAGTATAGCATAGAATCCGGGTTGTGAAAAGCAGAGGGGAAAGGAAACTGAAAGAAACCTTGAATGAAATAAGTGGAAGAGGGTCTAGTGCCGGAAACGGGTTGTAAAAAACAGGAATACCGGATATAATCTTTCGTAAGATAAATTGCATTATTTGTGCATACCGGATGGAGGATGTTATGCTTGCTATTCAGAATTACTGCCTGGCAGAAAGTCTAAAACAGGCTTATGAATTAAATCAGAAAAAGAAAAATAAAATACTAGGGGGAGGAGTCTGGCTGAAATGCTGTGATTTTCCTATACAGACGGCAATTGATCTGTCAGCACTTGGGTTTGATCAGATTACTGAGACCAAAGAGGAGTTTGAAATTGGATGCATGGTATCTTTGCGCCAGCTGGAACTGCACCAGGGGCTTTCAAGACTTTGCAGCGGAGCAGTAAAAGAAGCTCTGCGGCATATTGTGGGAACTCAGTTTCGCAACTGTGCCACTGTGGGAGGAAGTATTGCCGGAAGATTTGGCTTTTCGGATGTGATAACACTGTTTCTTGCCCTTGACGCGGAGGTGGAATTGTATCCTACGGGCAGAATGCCTCTTTCTGAATTTGTACATATGCAGCCGGATGAACGGATTTTGACGAAGATTTTTGTTAGTAAAAATCTTATTTGTGCGGCATATCTTTCAGAACGCAATACCGATACAGATCTTCCTCTTATTACCTGCGGCGTAGCTTTGTGGGAGAAGGCGCTGACTGTCAGTATTGGCGCCCGTCCGGCAAAGGCATCAGTGGTGAAGATAACAGATGTGGACGCCGCCTGTCTTTCTAACAGAGAGTGGCTTTATCTTACCATTCAAAATGTAGTTGAAAATCTGAGTTTTGGCAGTAACCGGCGTGCTTCGAAAGAGTATAGAAAACATGTGGCAAAGGTACTGTTTTTGCGGTGCTGTGAAAAGATCAGAAAGGAAGTGTAGGATGCGTCTGCATGTATGGATAAATAACAAGGAATATACAGATGAAATAGCGCCGGATCAGCCGCTGCTGGAATATCTCCGCTCCAAAGGCTGCTACAGCGTAAAAAGAGGCTGTGAAACATCAAACTGTGGACTGTGTACGGTATGGGTGGATGAAACGCCGGTATTGTCCTGCAGTGTTCTGGCTGTAAGAGTCCAGGATAAAAAAATTGTGACCCTGGAGGGACTTAAGAAGGAAGCGGAGGAGTTTGCACACTTTATGGCTGCACAGGGAGCAGACCAGTGCGGATACTGTAATCCAGGATTCGTTATGAATGTCCTTGCTATGGAACGGGAATTGAAGCAGCCAGGTGAAGAAGAGATCAAAGAATATCTGTCAGGAAACCTCTGCCGATGTACCGGGTATGTCAGTCATTTAAGGGCAGTAAAAGCTTATCTGAACAGAAAAAACATAATATAATTGAACGCAGGAAAAGGGCCGCCAATATTTTGGCGGCTTTTATATTAGATGTGAGATGATTCCCGCCTCTATAATAGAATATTGTCAGCAAAGCTGACCCGAATCGCGCACCAAGTTTCGCGAAAGCGAAACTTGAATAGACAGGAAATTGTATCTGAATCCTGAATAGGAATCAAATTTCATACATATAATTTTTCTATGAAGAAATCAAAATCCAAGGAATGGAAAAAACAAATGGTCCACAGACTGGAGCTTCCCAAAGACCTGATGTTTGGGGCTGTATTAGTCCATATTACAGGGCAGAGTGAGATTGAAATAGAAAATTATCGTGGAATTTTACTTTATGGGGAGGACCGGATCCGTCTGTCAATCAAAGGTGGTCAGATGGAAGTTACCGGCCGGTCGTTAAAGATCGATTATTATACCAATGATAATATGAAAATTACCGGGTATATCCAGCAAGTAAGTTATATTATGTAAGGAGCTGTTATGATTCGTCTGATGAAATTTTTTAACGGTTATCTGCATGTACATGTAACCGGTTATTCTCCGGAACGTTTTTTAAATCTTTGCAGCAACCGCAATATTCTGCTCTGGGATCTTTTGCCCTCTAAAAATGGATACGAATTTTATATCAGCATTCAGGCATTCAGACAATTGAAACCGATTCTGAAAAAAACAGGAACAAAGATACATATCATCGAAAAGAGCGGTTTCCCGTTTATGGCTTTCAGGTACCGGAAACATAAGTTTTTCTTTGTGGGAATTGCGGCGGCACTGCTTCTTTTATTTACAATGTCCCGTTTCATCTGGAACGTGCAGATTGATGGTAATTCCTATTTTTCCGACCAGACGCTGACAAAATATTTAGAGGAACAGGGCGTGGGGTACGGAAGCCGGAAAAAAGATCTGAAATGTGAAGAAATAGAAAAGCAGATTCGGACAGATTACCCGGATATTATCTGGGTATCAGTAAACGTAAAAGGAACCCGTCTGGTTGTGGATATTCAGGAAGTTGCCGCCGAAAGGGAAAAGGATGATGAGGAGGCGGAAGGAACAGATCTGGTGGCTCAGTATGATGGCACGGTAACCTCCATTGTTACAAGAGCGGGAACCCCGTGTGTGAAAAAGGGAGATCAGGTAAAGGCCGGAGATGTGCTTGTCAGCGGGTGCCTGGAGATTTTTAATGACGCGGGGGAAGTGTCCGGTTACCAGTATTGCAGCGCAGATGCCGATGTATATGTAGAAAGCTCGCTGCCCTATGAAGATAAATTCCCTGCCGTTGAGACCAGATATCAAGAAACAGGGGAAACCAGATATGCCCTGGCATTTTGTACGAAAAAAAAGAGGTTTGAGATTGCCCTGCGTAAAAATACATTTACTGATTTTGAGAAACTCACAAAGCTGGAAACCATTCATTTTGGAGAAGACTTTTATCTGCCCATTCAGCTTGAATGGACGAAGATTAACGAACTTTCTCCCCAGAAACATACATATACAGAAGAAGAGGCAAAACAGACCGCAGGCAGACATCTGGAATTATATTGCAAAAAGTTAACGGAAAAAGATTTTGAAATTCTGGAAAAAAGTGTTAAGATTAATTTTGATAAATCGGAAATTACAGTTTCCGGAAAGCTTAAGGTTTTAGAAAAAGCTTCTAAGACACAGCAGACAGAAAAACGGAAGTTAGAAGAAAAAGAAGGGCAGGAAGAAAATGGGATTGACACAGGAACAAATGGAAATTCCAACTGAGCACATGGCCAATCTCTTTGGCCGGTTTGATTCTTATTTGAAAAAGATAGAAAAGGCATTAAATGTGACCATTGTAGTAAGGGATCAGGGATTAAAAATTATGGGAGAGTCCAAAGCAGCTGCAAGTGCCAAAGAGGTATTTTTGCAGCTGCTAGAGCTGTCTAGAAGAGGAAATGAAATCACAGAACAGAATGTAAACTATATTCTGGATCTGAACAGCCAGTCTATGGGCAGTTCGATTCTGGAGATGGATCAAGATATCATCTGTCATACCATACAGGGAAAGCCGGTAAAGCCAAAAACCCTGGGACAAAAAAGTTATGTAGATCAGATCCGGGAAAAGATGATCGTGTTTGGCATGGGACCGGCGGGAACCGGGAAGACCTATCTGGCTATGGCCATGGCTATTACCGCTTTTAAGCGGGAGGAAGTGGGAAGAATTATATTAACAAGGCCGGCTATTGAAGCAGGTGAAAAGCTGGGGTTTCTGCCAGGGGATCTGCAGAGTAAAATAGATCCTTACTTAAGGCCGCTGTATGATGCGCTGTATCAGATCATGGGAGCGGAAACCTTTATGCGGAATCAGGAAAAGGGTCTGATAGAAGTTGCTCCCCTTGCCTATATGAGGGGGCGGACGCTGGATAATGCATTTATTATTTTAGATGAGGCCCAAAATACCACACCGGCGCAGATGAAAATGTTTCTGACGCGGATTGGATTTGGCTCTAAGGCTGTTATTACCGGGGATGCCACACAAAAAGATCTGGCGCCCGGCTCAAAATCGGGGCTTGATGCAGCTTTAAAGGTGCTGGGAAATATAAAAGAAATCGGAATCTGCAAGTTGACCAGCAAAGACGTGGTAAGACATCCGCTGGTGCAGAAAATTGTACAGGCCTATGAAGATTTTGAATCCAAAAATGAAAAGAAAAACAGCAGGAAAAAGCGTTAGGCTGAATAAAGGACAAAAAGATGACAATTAATATTATAAATGAGGTACAGGCAAAATTTCAGTTTCACTATAAGGAGCTGGCAGAAAAGGTGATACGGTGTTCTGTGGAAATGGAAAATTTTCCATATGATCCCGAGGTAAATCTGACCATTTCAGATAATATCAGGATTCAGGAAATCAACCGGGAATTCAGAGGGATTGACAGGGCTACAGATGTGCTGTCGTTTCCTATGATCGAGTATGCATCCCCGGCAGATTTTTCCGGGATTGAGCAGCAGTATGATACGATAAATCCGGATACTGGAGAGGTAATGCTTGGAGATATTGTCCTTTCAGCGGACCGGATAAAGGCACAGGCAGAAGAATATGGACACAGCCAGAAGCGGGAATTTGCGTTTTTGATTGTGCACAGTATGCTTCATCTGTTTGGTTATGATCATATGGAACCAGAGGAGGCTTCTGTGATGGAAACACACCAGAAAATGATATTAGATGCTTTAAAAATATTTCGATGAGGATAGAAGGATGAAAAAAATAGTATTGTGTCTGCTTCTGGCTGCACTGGGGACTACTCTGATGTCAGGATGCGGAAAAAAAGAAGAACCAGAAGTTTCTAGTGATCCTGTAAGTGCCAGCGTTTCAGAAGAAAAAGATATTCATGAGGGACAGGCCAGAAGCATTCTGACCGGAGAGTGGGTAGATGAAGAGCTGGCCGATACAAGGCCCCTTGCCGTAATGCTTGGAAATACCCCTCAGGCGCTGCCACAGTATGGGATTTCAGCTGCAGATGTCATAATAGAGGCTCCGGTAGAGGGGGCGCTCACAAGAATTATGGCGGTTTTTCAGGATTATAAAGATGCAGAAAAAATTATGTCTGTGCGCAGCTGCCGCCACTATTATGTAGACTGGGCGCTGGAATTTGATGCCATTTATGCACATTACGGACAGTCAAAATATGCGAAAGATGTGTTGAGCCAGGATAATGTGGATAATTTAAACGGCATGGAAGCAAAGTTAAGCAGAGAGCTTTATCTGAGAGATTCCACAAGAAAGGCGCCTCATAATTCCTATACAGACGGAGAACATATTCAGGCGGCTATTGCAATGAAAGGCTATGATACAAAGGTATCTTCGGATTACAAAGGACATTATCAATTTAATGAAGATGATGACAAACAGATACAGTTAGAGGAGGGTGAAGCTGCTGTTGTTGTAAGCCCGGGTTATCGTCAGAATGCCCCGTGGTTTGAATATAATGATAAAGACGGGCTGTATTACCGCTATGAATATAAGGAGAAGCAGGTAGATGCAATTGACAATTCACAGCTTTCATGTAAAAATATTCTTTTACAGATCTGTGACTGGAAAGTGATAGATCAAAAGTATGGGTATCTGGATGTAGATACCACTTCCGGAGGGAAAGGATATTATATTACCAATGGAAAAGCTGTTCCGGTTACCTGGTCAAAGGAATCTCAGTCAGAACCTACCCGTTATTTTCTGGAAGATGGAACGGAGATTACATTAAACCAGGGAAAGACCTGGGTGTGCGTCCTGCAGGATACGTATGCGGATAAGATCGGATTTTACAGTACGAAAGAGGAATTTTAAATCTTAGGATATCAAAAGAGGATAAGGTTACATGAGTGCAAGAAAAAAGAGCGAATCAAACTTCCTGATTCAAGGATCAATCCTTGCGGTAGCATCAATTGTCAGCAGGATCATTGGATTATTATACAGAGTTCCGTTACAGGCGATCATTGGGGATGTGGGAAATGATTATTACAGCTGTGCATACGAGATTTACAGTATGATGCTGCTGATTTCTTCCTACAGCCTTCCTCTGGCAGTTTCCAAAATGGTTTCTGCCAGAATGGCTCTCGGTCAGAAAAAGAATGCCCATAAAGTATTAAAGGGAGCTCTTGCCATCGCCGGAATTACCGGTACTGCCGGCTGCATCTTTGTATTTTTTGCCGCAGATTTTCTTACCAGTGAAGTATTTAAAACTCCCATGAGTATTTTTGCGTTAAAAGTTCTTGCTCCTACATTAATTATTGTAGCTGTTCTCGGCGTTATCCGCGGTTTCTTTCAGGGAATCGGAACCATGATTCCAAGTGCGGTATCCCAGATTCTAGAGCAGATTGTAAATGCGGCTGTCAGCGTGGGAGCAGCTTTTGTATTGTTCGGATACGGTACCCGGATAGGAGCGGTGCTTGGAAATGCGGATACATACGGCGCTGCCTATGGTGCAGCCGGAGGAACCCTTGGCACCAGCATTGGTGCGGCTGTGGGTCTGGCATTTATGCTGTTTGTATTTGTAATTTACCGCCCTTCTATGAAGCGGGCGGAACGACGGGAAATCAAACGTGGAACTGTGAAGGAGGAATCCTACCAGACAATTATCAGGATTTTAGTTCTTACAATCGCACCGGTACTGCTGAGTACCACGATATATAATATCAGTTCTATTATTGATCAGGGAATTTTTAAGAATATAGCTTCCATTCAGGGATATGATTCTCATACTGTTTCTGTATGGTGGGGGATATTTGCAGGTAAATATAAAGTACTTATTAATGTTCCCATTTCTATTGCTTCTGCAATTGCAGCCTCCGGGGTGCCAAGTCTGACGGCGGCGTTTGCCAACAGAGATAAAAATGCAGTGCGTTCAAAAATTAATTCCTCCATGCGTTTTGTGATGGTTGTTGCCTTCCCTTGTATGGTAGGATTTATTGTTCTGGCATCCCCGATTCTGCAGCTTTTGTTTCACGAGAGCGGAGAGCTGGCAGAGCGCCTGCTTCAAATTGGTGCTGTTTCCATTGTGTTTTATTCTATATCCACATTGTCCAACGGAATTCTCCAGGGAATCAACCGCATGATCATTCCGGTGCGCAATGCCATCATTGCTCTGGGCGGACATATTGCCTGCCTGTTGATTTTAATGTATCTGTTCCGGTTAAATATTTATGCGGTGGTTTTATCTACTGCGTTTTTTGCACTGCTTATGTGCATTTTAAACGGGATTTCCGTACAGCGCTATTCCGGTTACCGTCCGGATATTATGAAAACATTTGTAAAACCGGCGGCGGCTTCTGTAATTATGGGCGTTATTGTATATGGCGTATATTTCTTTGGAAATAAACTGCTGCCAAGCAATGCCGTATGGACCGTTGTTGGGATTCTAGTGGGAATCATTGTATATTTTGCTGCAATTCTTCTGGTTAAAGCTTTGACAGAAGAAGAGCTGAAAAGCTTTCCTAAGGGAACGGTTATTATCCGGATTGCCAAAAAGTTTCATCTTTTATAGAATCTGATATTTGTTTTAAAATAATAATTGCATAGATTAAAAAAATAAGTGAATACTACGTAAAAAGGAGTTATGATACTATGAATAATACACGTAAGGTTCGCTTATTTTTTATTCTTGCGGCAGTTTGTGTATTTGCCGTATTCTGGATTGGCTTTCGATTTGGAAAAGTAACACAGGAAAAAGCAGATATCTTATACTACTCGCAGAAACAGACAGAAGATATAGACAAAACAAATGAGACACAAACCACTGCCGGGGAAGATGCCTCAAAATGGACCGCATCTGCTGTAGATGATGATGGACAGTCGGCTGATGGGACAGAAAACGGAAGCGCTGAAGATACTGCAGATGGCACAGAAGATGAAACTGTGGAGAGCGGCAACGTATATGAGTCTCCAAAATACTATATTAAGCAGTCTGACGATTATCTTACTGTTTATATTGCAGCTACAGATGAAGTATATTTTGAAACAGATATTCCGGCTGCAGACCTGCCCAATGATCTGAAGGAAGAAGCGGCAAAGGGAATTGAATTTTATGATCTTGAAGCTGTATACAGTTTTCTTGAAAGTTACTCCAGCTGAAAATGGGAATAACAGTCAATTTTCGTTGATTGTTATTCCTTTTCTTGTCTTATTATGCTAAAATAAAACGAATGAGAAGGAGAGTTTTACTATGGATAAAAAAATAATGAAAACAAAAGCAGAACTTGGCACAGGCGCAATGTTTATCATTTCTGTTATCTATGCCGTATTTGGTCTGATTATGCTCCTTGTTCCGAATATGGAGGAAGTATATATTTTATATCTGGTGAGCGCCGGACTAATTGCTCTTGGAATTTTTATGATTGTAAAGTATTTTGTGAATGCTTCTTATAAAGAGCTTGGAAATTACGGGTTTTCCGTCGGTGTTTTATCTGTGGCAGCTGGGTGCTGTCTGCTGATTCGGGCGGAAGAAGTGGCTGTATATTTTGGCGTTTTTCTTGGAATCTGTATCCTTTTGACTGGTATTGTAAAGCTCCAGAATGCAGTGGCTTTAAACAGTATGAGACATCCGTACTGGCTGATTTTTCTGGCAGCCGCCCTGGTATTTATTGCATTATCTGTTCTGATAATTTTAAATCCCATGGATTTAGAAACCGGACAGCAGCAGTATATTTATGTAATTCTGGTGGCTGACGGCGGCGTTGGAATATTCAGTACCTTCTATATTTCACAGGCAGTAAAGCAATATCAAAAGTACGGGATGTTTCCGCAAATCAAGAAAAAACCAAAGAAGAATCATGCAGATGAAAATAAAAGCTTTCTCCATAAAAATGATGGCGGGGCGGCTGCAGAGAAGAATTTATCTGAATCCGTAATGGAAGAGGAAGAAGACTTGGCAGTCACAGAAAAAGAAATTCCCTCTGAGGAAGAGGATATTTTAAAAGCCATCATGGGAGAGGAAGAGGTCAGGAGAAAAAGGAAATAAATGATGAGTACGTTACGAATGGATGTAATTGTAGTAGGAGGCGGCGCTTCCGGTATGATGGCAGCCATTGCAGCAGCCAAGGAAGGATGCCGGGTCTGCATTTTAGAACATAAAGAAATGCCGGGAAAAAAGATACTGGCAACAGGAAATGGAAGATGTAATTTTACGAATAAAGTGCAGGGGTGTGAGTGTTACAGAGGAACAACCCCTGCCTTTGTATTGCCTGCATTAAAGCAATTTGGAGCATCGGATACGGCAGCGTTTTTTTTGTCTCTTGGTGTTTTACCCCAGGAAAAAAATGGATATTATTATCCCCGTACGATGCAGGCATCAGCTATACGCAATGCATTGTTAGAAGAACTGTCTGTTTTGGGTGTGGATATACATTGTGATATTGGTATCCGCAGTATCACCAAAAAGAACGGCATTTTTTATTTCGAAACAAAAACCGGTATTTACAGTTCTAAAATCTGTATTTTAGCTGCGGGAGGAAAAGCTTCGCCAAAGTCTGGAAGTGATGGCAGCGGATATATTTATGCCAAAGGTTTCGGCCATACATGTACAACTGTATTGCCGGGGCTTGTTCCGCTTCTGTCTGGGGAGAGGTGGCTGAAACAAACGGCTGGCGTCAGGGCCTGGGCCGGGGTTACTCTGCTTGCCAGGGGGGAGCAGATCGTTTCCGATATAGGAGAAGTGCAGTTTACTGATTATGGTATTTCAGGGATTCCGGTATTTCAGATCAGCCGTTATGCGGCAAAAGCTCTGGATGAACAAAAAGATGTTTCTGTTTCCGTTGATTTCCTGCCGGAAATTGAAGCAGGTGAGCTATTCAGACTGCTGAATAAGCGGATGAACGAAGGCGGACGAAGAAAGGAAGCCGGTAAGTCCTTGAAAGAAGAATGGGCCGGCGATGATCAGAAAAGAAAACGTGTTTTTGTAAAAAAGATACTCTCCGGTCTGGTCAATGAAAAAATTGCAGATGTTCTTGCGGATACGGTACCCTTAGAGCCAGATGTGCTCTGCAGGAAAATAAAAGAAACAAAAATTTCCATTAGCGGAACAAAGTCTTTTCACCAGGCCCAGGTAACGGCAGGAGGTATCTGCACCCATGAGATCTGCGAATATACCATGGAATCAAAACTGGTAAAGGGGCTTTATTTTGCCGGAGAAATAATAGATATTGACGGAAAATGCGGAGGCTATAATCTTCAGTGGGCATGGTCTTCCGGATACTGTGCGGGACGCCATGGCGCACAGTGGGTGAAAGCATTGGAAATAAAAAAGAAAAGAAAGACAATGGAAAAGACAAAAAATCATGAAACAGATGATACATATCGGGCAGCTGAAACTGCCCCTCAATCATGCAAAAGAGGATATTATTAAAAAGGTCTGCCAAAAACTTAGAGTATCACCATCAGATATCCAGACCTTTGAAATTGCAAAGCAATCCATAGATGCCAGAAAGAAAGGGCAGATTCAGTATATTTATGCTGTGAATCTGGTGTTGGCTAAAAAGATAAAGCTGACAGGAAAACATCCGGATATTTCCGTTACAGAGCAAAGAAAATATCAGATGCCTATCTTTGGCAGCGGAAAACTGAGAAATTCTCCGGTGATTATCGGCACCGGACCGGCCGGTTTATTTTGTGCTTATCTGCTGGCATTAAACGGATATTGTCCCCGGATATTTGAACGGGGAAAGATGATAGAACAGCGCCAGAAGGATGTGGAAGCTTTCTGGGAAAGTGGTGTTTTGAATCCGGAATCCAATGTACAGTTTGGAGAGGGAGGAGCCGGGACATTTTCAGATGGAAAGCTGAATACAGCAGTGAAAGATAAATACGGCAGAAATCGTTTTGTTTTAGAGACATTTGTATCCTTCGGGGCGCCGGAAGATATTTTATATGTGAATAAACCTCACATTGGAACTGATATATTAAAAAACGTTGTCAGGCGGATGCGTGAAAAGATTCAGGAGCTTGGAGGAGAATTTTATTTTAATTCCTGTGTGACAGATATTCAGACGGAATGGGGCAGAGTAAATGGAATTACGGTGAATCATCAGACTGCTTATCCCGCAGACCTTGTTATTTTTGCCGGGGGTCACAGTGCCAGAGATACTTTTCTGCTTTTAGCAAAAAAACAGTTTCCTATGGAAGCAAAGTCTTTTGCAGTGGGCTTTCGGGTAGAGCATCCCCAGGATATGATTCAGATGGCTCAATATGAGACTACAGACAGAACCTATCTGCCGGCGGCAGATTATAAAGTAACCTATCACGCCCCAGGAGGCCGCAGTGTTTACTCTTTTTGTATGTGTCCCGGCGGATACGTTGTAAATGCTTCTTCAGAGGCAGAAAAAACGGTAGTAAATGGTATGAGTTACCGGAAACGGGACAGCCGGAATGCAAACAGTGCTGTTATTGTTTCTGTAACGCCGGATGATTTTTCCGGTGATGATGTACTAGCAGGAATGCGGTTTCAGCAGAAGCTGGAGCGTACTGCCTATCAGCTTGGAAAGGGAAAGATTCCCCAGCAGCTGCTTGGTGATTTTGAAAGCAATAAAATTTCTGAAAGCTACGGAGACTTTAGGGGCTGTGAGAAGGGGCAGACTGTATTTGCAGATCTTCGAAGCATTCTTCCAGAAGAGCTGAATACGGCTTTCTGCGAAGGAATGCACGGTTTTGCATCCAGAATAAAAGGATTTGACCGGCCGGATACTATTTTGTCGGCAGTTGAGAGCAGAACTTCTTCTCCGGTGCGGATTTTAAGGGATGAGACTTTTGAAAGCAGTGTCCGGGGATTTTACCCCTGCGGAGAGGGTGCCGGATATGCAGGAGGAATTACTTCAGCAGCTATGGATGGTATGAAAACTGCGGAGGCAGTAATGAAAAAATATATCCCCCAGAGGGAAATTAGAAATGGAAGGTAAATCAATGGCTGAATACACACCAATGATGCAGAAATATCTGGAAACCAAAGAAGAATATAAAGACTGTATTTTATTTTACCGTCTGGGCGATTTTTATGAAATGTTCTTTGAGGATGCCCTGACAGCTTCCAGAGAACTTGAGATTACCCTTACCGGGAAAAACTGCGGAACAAAGGAGCGGGCGCCTATGTGCGGAGTTCCTTTTCATTCGGTGGAGGGATATTTAAATAAACTGGTATCTAAAGGCTATAAAGTAGCTATCTGTGAACAGGTGGAGGACCCAAAGACGGCTAAGGGTCTGGTAAAACGGGAAGTGGTACGGATTGTTACACCCGGCACCAATCTGGATACCAATGCTTTAGATGAGACAAAAAATAATTATATTATGTGTATTGTATACACTGAAAATAAATACGGTATTTCCACTGCTGATGTAACAACCGGGGATTATTATGTGACAGAGGTGGATACTGAGAGAAAGCTTTTGGATGAGATCAGTAAGTTTACGCCTTCAGAGATTATCTGTAATGAATCTTTTTATATGAGTTCTGTAGATCTTGAGGATTTAAGACACCGGCTGGGCATTACTGTCTATTCGCTGGAATCTTGGTATTTCGGGGATGATACGGCCATTGATACCTTAAAGAGTCATTTTAAAGTGGCTTCTTTAAGCGGACTTGGACTTAAGGAATACGACTGTGGAGTCATCGCTGCAGGAGCGCTGCTGAAATATCTTTATGAAACTCAGAAAACTTTTCTGGAACATATGTCCAGAATACAGGCCTATTCCACCAGTAAATTTATGATTATAGACAGCTCCACAAGACGGAATCTGGAACTTGTGGAAACCATGCGGGAAAAGCAGAAGAGAGGTTCTCTTTTGTGGGTGCTGGATAAGACAAAAACAGCTATGGGTGCGCGGATGCTCCGTACTATGTTAGAACAGCCTCTCATTGAAAAAAGTGAAATTGAGGCCAGACTGGATGCGTTAGAAGAACTCAATAAGAATATGATTACAAGAGAAGAACTCCGGGAATATCTAAATCCCATTTATGATCTGGAGCGGCTTATTGGAAAAGTGGTATATCAGACAGCCAATCCAAGAGATCTTACTGCATTTAAAAATTCTTTGAAAATGCTTCCGCCGGTGAAAGTCCTTATGAAAGATTTTTCCTGCAGTCTGCTTAGCAAATTGTCAGAGCAGCTGGATACACTAAAGGATTTGTGTTCTTTGATAGAACAATCCATAGATGATGACCCTCCTATTTCCGTACGGGATGGAGGAATGATCAAAAATGGTTATGATGATGAAATCGACCGTTTAAGAAACGCCAAAACAGAAGGAAAAAGCTGGCTGGCGAAATTAGAAGAGGATGAACGGGAAAAAACAGGGATTAAAAACCTGAAAATTAAATACAACAAAGTGTTTGGTTATTATCTGGAGGTTACCAATTCTTACAAAGACATGGTTCCGGATTATTATACAAGAAAACAGACGCTTACAAATGCAGAACGGTATATTACCCCGGAACTAAAAGAACTAGAGGATGTAATACTGGGAGCAGAAGATAAGCTGACAGCGTTAGAATACGATATTTTCTGCCAGGTGCGCAGAAAAATTGCAGATGAAGTGCTTCGGATTCAGCAGACAGCAAAAGCCGTGGCTGCCATTGATGTGCTGGCATCTATGGCTTTTGCTGCGGACCAGAACGGTTACTGCCGTCCCAAAATCAATGAAAAAGGTATCATTGATATTAAAAACGGACGCCATCCGGTGGTGGAGCGGATGATCAGCAATGATATGTTTATTGCTAATGATACTTATCTTGATAATAAAAATCAGAGGATTTCTATTATTACAGGCCCGAATATGGCGGGAAAATCTACCTATATGCGTCAGAGCGCACTGATTGTTCTGATGGCCCAGCTTGGAAGTTTTGTTCCGGCAGACAGTGCAGATATCGGGATTGTGGACCGGATTTTTACCAGAGTGGGAGCTTCTGATGATCTTGCTTCGGGACAGAGTACTTTTATGGTGGAGATGACAGAAGTTGCCAATATTTTGAGAAATGCCACCAGCAGCAGTCTGCTGATTTTAGACGAGATCGGCAGAGGCACCAGCACCATTGACGGGCTTAGTATTGCCTGGGCAGTTGTAGAGCATATCAGCAATCCAAAGCTTTTAGGAGCCAAGACATTGTTTGCCACCCACTATCATGAACTGACAGAGCTTGAAGGAAAACTGAGTAATGTCAATAATTACTGTATTGCCGTAAAAGAAAAGGGGGACGATATTGTCTTTCTTCGTAAAATTGTGCCTGGGGGAGCAGACAGAAGCTATGGTATTCAGGTGGCAAAGCTGGCCGGCGTCCCAGAAATGGTAATAGCCAGATCTAAAGAAATCTGCGAAGAGCTTGAGCTGGCAGATCTGAGCAATATTACAAGAAATCTGGAAGTAGGGCAGAGCAGTAAGAAAAAGGCAAAAAAACCGGATGATCTTGAAATGGCCCAGATCTCTTTGTTCGATACGGTAAAGGATGATGATATTATCGAAGAGGTAAGAGAGTTAAATCTTGGAAATCTGACTCCCATTGATGCACTGAATAAACTGTATGAACTGCAGAATAAGATAAAAAACCGCTGGTAATTGAAGGGGAAAGGAGTATGTCATGCCTCAGATTACATTACTGGATAAAAATACAATTGATAAAATTGCCGCAGGGGAAGTTGTGGACCGGCCTGCCTCTGTGGTAAAGGAGCTTGTGGAAAATGCCGTTGATGCCAAAGCTACCGCGGTAACGGTGGAAATTAAAGAAGGCGGGATTTCTTTTATCCGCATTACAGATAATGGATGCGGGATTGAAAAGGATCAGATTCAGCTTGCATTCTGCCGGCATTCCACCAGTAAAATCCGGTCAGTGGAAGATCTTGTAACGATTTCTTCCCTTGGTTTCCGGGGGGAGGCTCTGTCAAGTATCGCCTCTGTGGCCCAGGTGGAGTTAATTACGAAGACATCCGGTGAGCTTACCGGGTGCCGTTACCTGATAGAAGGCGGGGAAGAAAAAGAGTTAGAAGATATCGGGGCCCCCAATGGAACAACCTTCCTTGTTAAAAACCTCTTTTATAATACCCCTGCCCGCCGGAAATTTTTAAAAACTGCTTCCACAGAGGCCGGATACATCAGTGACCTGATGGAACGGCTTGCTCTTTCCAATCCGGAAGTATCATTTAAGTTTATTAATAATGGCCAGGTGAAGCTGCATACTTCTGGAAATTCTAATCTGAAAGATATTATTTATCATGTATACGGCCGGGACATTGCCGCTAATCTTCTGCCTATAGAAAAAGAGTTTGGCAGCTTTTCTGTATCCGGCTTTATTGGAAAGCCGGTGATCTCCAGGGGAAACAGAAATTTTGAAAATTATTTTGTAAACGGACGATATGTAAAAAGCAGTCTGCTGGCAAAGACAATTGAAGATGCCTATAAAGGCTTTATGATGCAGCATAAATATCCCTTTACAGTGTTGAAATTATCTTTAAAGGGGGAGCTGGTGGATGTAAATGTACATCCGGCAAAAATGGAGCTTCGTTTCTCAAATGGAGAAGAAATCTACCGTCATCTGGCCTCTGAAATCAAACAGGTTTTAAGGGGCAGAGAGCTGATTCCCCAGGTTTCGCTCCAGGAAGAGGAAAAAAAGGAAGAGAAAATTATAAAAAAAGCCATTCCGGAACCTTTTGAGGTTCAACGCATAGAGCAGCTTCGCAGGTCTGTGGCAAAGGACAGTCCTTATGAGAAGAAATATGACAGAAAGCAGGAACGGCCAAAGCTGCCGCCTCTTCCGGACGAAACGGAATTTCCGAAAGAATCTTCCTCTAGAAGTGTCTATCAGTCTGTGTTAGAACAGCAGAAAAACAGTTTTGGAAACGTTTTAAAAGAAACTTCGTCTCTAAATCAGAAAGAAGCTGCAGAGAATGAGAGAACAGTTGAATGTATATGGACGGATAAACAGGAAATAAAGAAAACAGATGGAACATCAGATGCAGGCTTATCAACGAAAGCAGAGAAAAAAGCGGATCCACAGGCAGAAAGAGAAGGTACAGATTCCGCCAAGCAGGAAACGACCCAGCTGGAAATGAAAGATCTGCTTCCAAAAACGGACAAACTGTTAGATCAGACTGCCGTTCCTTATCATAAAATCATAGGTCAGCTGTTTGATACCTACTGGCTGGTAGAGTTTCGGGATCAGCTGTATATGATCGACCAGCATGCGGCCCATGAAAAAGTACTGTTTGAACGGACCATGAAAGCTTATCAGGACAAAGAATTTACCTCTCAGTATATCAGCCCGCCGATCATTCTTTCACTGACTATGCAGGAAGAAATATTACTTAAGAAATTTCTGCCTCAGTTTGAGAAGCTGGGATTTGAAATAGAGCCTTTCGGAGGAAGAGAATATGCAGTCCGTGCGGTTCCGGGAAACCTTTACAATCTGGACGGGCAGGAGCTTGTAGTGGAAATTATGGACGGGTTAAGTCAGATTACAGCAGAGGAAGCCCCTGAACAGGTACTGGAGAAAGTTGCCACGATGTCCTGCAAAGCAGCAGTAAAAGGAAATCAAAGGCTTTCAAAGGCGGAGATAGAAACGTTAATTGGAGAACTGCTGACCCTGGAGAATCCATATCACTGCCCTCATGGCAGACCGGTGATTGTTTCTATGAGCAAATATGAAATAGAAAAGAAATTTAAACGTATTATATAACAAATATCATTTTAAAAGAGTAAAAGAAAATAATAAGACGAAAAGGGGCGGATAATATGGAGCAGGGACAAAAGAAACCTCTGATTATCATAGCCGGTCCTACCGCAGTGGGGAAGACTTCTCTTTCTGTGAAGCTGGCAGAGAAAATAAACGGCGCGGTAATTTCCGCTGATTCCATGCAGGTATACAAAGGAATGGACATTGGATCGGCTAAAATAACAAAAGAGGAAATGAATGGCATTCCTCATTATCTGATTGATGTACTAAACCCGGATGAAGACTTTCATGTAGTACGTTTTCAGGAAATGGCAAAAGCAGCTATGGAAGAAATATACCGGAAGCATAAAATTCCGATTCTCGTGGGAGGCACCGGGTTTTATATTCAGGCGGTATTATATGATATTGACTTTACCAGTGAGCAGGAAGACAGCCTGTACAGGAAAAAGCTGGAACAGCTGGCTGTAGAAAAGGGAAATCAAGCCCTTCACGCTATGCTGGAAAAAGCAGATCCGGTATCGGCAGAGAAAATACACTGCAATAATGTAAAGAGAATGATCCGGGCGCTGGAATTTTATGAGAAGACCGGAACAAGGATTTCAGATCACAATGAACAGGAGGCGTCCCGGCCGTCCCCCTATGATTTTTGTTACTTTGTTTTAAACGATCTGCGGGAGCATATTTATGAAAAAATTGAGAAACGCGTGGATCTGATGCTGAAACAGGGATTGATAGAAGAAGTAAAGGGTCTGAAAAACAAAGGTTATCAAAAAGAGATGGTTTCCATGCAGGGACTTGGCTATAAAGAAATTCTTTCATTTCTGGATGGAGAGATATCTTTAGAAGAAGCTGTCTATATTCTGAAACGGGATACCAGACATTTTGCAAAACGGCAGTTAACCTGGTTTCGGCGGGAAAGGAATGTAATCTGGGTTAATAAAAACGAATTTCAGTATGATGATGACAAAATTCTAACTTTTATGATACAAAGCGCTGATAAGATAATAAGGAGGCATTCTGATGAATGACGAAGTCATAAACCAGCAATACTGTAAATTGGGAATCTCTCCTACAGTATATGCGTTTGGAAAAAAAATAGAAGAAAAATTAGAAAAAAGATTTAAAACCATTGATTCTGTGGCAGAATACAATCAGATGAAAGTAATCCATGCCATGCAGGAACGAAAAGTTTCAGCAGAGTGTCTGAATCAATTCACCAGCGGCTATGGTTACAATGATCTGGGACGGGATACACTAGAGGAAGTGTATGCGGAATGCTTTTGTGGAGAAGCGGCGCTGGTGCGTCCGCAGATTACCTGCGGTACCCATGCACTGGCTTTGGCGTTGATGTCAAATCTCCGTCCCGGTGATGAACTACTATCTCCGGTGGGCAAACCCTACGATACCCTGGAAGAAGTGATAGGTATCCGGCCCTCAAAGGGCTCACTAGCTGAGTACGGTATCACGTACCGCCAGGTAGATCTGATAAATGACAGAGATTTTGATTTTGACGGGATTCGTCAGGCTGTCAATGAAAGAACAAAACTGGTTACGATCCAGCGTTCCAAAGGATATGCTGCCCGGCCTTCATTTTCGGTAGATCAAATTGGAGAACTGATTTCTTTTATAAAAAGTATAAAGCCGGATGTCATCTGCATGGTGGATAATTGTTACGGCGAATTTGTGGAAGAAAAAGAGCCTCTAGAGGTGGGGGCCGATCTGATGGTGGGCTCTCTGATTAAAAATCTTGGAGGAGGACTGGCACCTATCGGCGGTTATCTTGTGGGAAAAAAAGAATGCATTGAAAATGCAGCCTTCCGGCTGACATCTCCGGGACTTGGAAAAGAGGTGGGGGCGTCTCTTGGCGTGATACAGTCTTTTTATCAGGGATTATTCCAGGCGCCCACAGTGGTGGCGGGGGCGCTAAAAGGCGCAGTTTTCGCCGCAAATATATATGAAAAGCTGGGATTTTCTGTAGTGCCTGACAGTACAGAGAGCCGGCATGACATTATTCAGGCGGTAACCTTTGGCTCTCCAGAGGGAGTAATCGCTTTTTGCCAGGGGATTCAGGCGGCAGCGCCTGTGGATAGTTATGTCACCCCGGAACCATGGGATATGCCGGGATATGATGCTCCGGTTATTATGGCTGCGGGAGCCTTTGTACAGGGCTCATCCATCGAACTTAGTGCTGACGGTCCCATTAAACCGCCTTACGCGGTTTATTTTCAGGGAGGACTGACCTGGTACCATGCCAAGCTTGGCATTTTAATGTCCCTGCAGAAACTTGTGGATGCAGGAATTGTAAAAGAAGAGAACATTATTTAAGAAAGTTTTAAGAAAAAGTCCTGAGATTATTTCGGATATTTTATATACAGAAAAGTTCGTTTGTGCTATTATTGAACATACGGTTATGGCCATTTTAGTTTACATAACCGCTGCATAGAGAAGAGTAGAAAGGCTTTTAGATGCAGAAAAATATAAGTATGAAAGAACTGCCGGATTCAGAAAAACCTTATGAAAGGTGTCTAAAGGACGGCGCAGAAAGTCTGACAGATGCAGAACTTATTGCGGTGGTAATACGGACAGGAAGCCGTCAGGAAAAAGCGGTTGCCCTGGCTCAGCGTATTTTAAAAGTTTCTCCCGGAGGAATTTTGAATCTGGAGTATCTGACGGCAAAAAATCTGCAGAACATTCATGGGATTGGAAAAGTGAAAGCAGTACAGTTAAAATGTGTGGCTGAAATTTCTAAAAGGATCGCAGCTACCAGGAGGGCAGAATCTGTGATTATGCAGGATGCATCTACCATTGCCGCTTATTATATGGAGCGGCTTCGGCATAAGGAGCAGGAACATTTGATTCTTGCCATGTATGACAGTAAGTGCATGTTTTTAAAAGATATTGTGCTGTCAGTAGGAACCTGCAATGCGTCTTTGATTTCGCCCCGGGAGATTTTTGTAAAAGCGCTGACTTATCAGGCAGTATATGTAGTACTGGTTCACAACCACCCAAGTGGAAATCCGGAAGCCAGCAGAGAAGATTATGCCGTCACAAACAGAATAAAAGAGTGTGGGAAATTACTGGGAGTCCCGCTGCTTGACCATATTATTATCGGAGATAACCGGTATTTTAGTTTTCAGGAGCAGGACATCCTATAGAGAAAGGGAGATCATAATGTCTAATGTTTATGGTATTGATTTAGGAACATGTAATCTGAAAGTGTATAACAAACAGTCAGATCAGATTGTAAAAGAAAAAGATACAATCGCAATTATTAATAAAAATCAGATGTATGCCTTTGGAGATGATGCTTACGCTATGTATGAAAAAGCACCGGAAAGTATCAAGGTGTCTTTTCCCATCGTCAGCGGGGTTATCGCCGATTATAATAATATTCAGACCATGATTGGAAGTTTTCTGGAGAAATATACAAAATCAGGACTGAAAGGGTCAGAATATATTATAGCGGTTCCAACGGATATCACAGAAGTAGAGAAAAAGGCTTTTTTTGACCTTTTTTATAAGAGCCAGTATAAGCCGAAATCTGTACTGCTGTGTGATAAACCTATTGCAGATGCCATTGGATTAGGACTTGATGTAAATGAGCCAACAGGTATTATGGTTGTAGATATGGGAGCGGACACAACAGAGATTTCTGTTATTTCTCTGGGCGGTCTGGTTCTTAGCAATCTCCTTCATTTTGGGGGAAACAGAATGGATGAATCCATCATTAATTATCTGAAGCGCAATTTTAATCTTGTAATCGGACAGAAAACAGCCATGCAGTTAAAGGAGCATCTAGGCTGTGCTATGCCGGATGCCGAGGGTTCCATGGAAATCGTAGGACTTGATGTGGTCAGCGGTCTGCCTATTCAGATGGAGGTAACTGCGGATACTGTCTATAATGCTATCAAAGAAAATCTGAATTCACTGTGCAATGCAATCAAGATGATTCTGGAAAAGATTCCGCCGGAGCTGGCAAAGGATATTATTGCTTCCGGAATTTATCTCACCGGAGGAGGTTCAAAAATCGAAAAGCTGGACGATCTGTTTAAGGAGCTGACCAATATCCGGGTGAATACCTGTGAGGATCCGGATGAATGTGTGGCAAGAGGTCTTAGTCTGGTAGTTAAGGACAGTAAATTTAAACATCTGGCCTACAGTATGAAAACGAAAGTGTTTAAATAAGTTTAATGTAAGAGGGCATCTATGAAAGGGAAAAAGAACAATAAATTTCCGGCAAAATATATTTTGTTGATTATGACAGTATTCTGTCTGATCATTATCGGATGCAGTGTGGGCTTTGGGATTTCCAGCGGCCCTGTGGGAAAAGCAGTTGGATATGTAGTGATTCCCATGCAGAAGGGACTTAACAAAATCGGTGACGCTCTGCACCTGGGAAGTGAAAATTTAGCTTCCAAAAAAGAACTTCAAAAGGAAAATGATGAACTAAAGCAGCAGGTAGCCGATCTGGAAGATCAGCTGAGCCGGGTGTCTCTAGAACAGTATGAGCTGGAGAGTTTAAGAGAGCTGTATCAGCTGGATCAGAGTTATGATTCTTATGACAAAACAGCGGCCAACGTAATTGGAAAAGATGCCGGCAACTGGTTTTCTTCTTTTCTAATTGACAAAGGAAGCAAAGACGGGATTGAAATCGGTATGAATGTAATAGCCGACGGCGGTCTGGTTGGAATTGTAACAGATGTAGGAGATAATTATTCGAAAATAAAATCTATCATAGATGATACCAGTAATGTCAGCGGTATGGATTTGTCTACTTCAGATACCTGTATTGTCAGCGGCGGTTTAAAAACAATGAACGAACGCCAGCAGTTAGAAATCTCCGATATGAGAGATAAAGATAATAAGGTAAAAGCAGGAGATCAGATTGTTACATCCAATATCAGTGACCGTTATCTGCCGGGGATCCCCATCGGATACCTGACCGAAGTAGAGACGGATACCAACAAGCTGACAAAATCCGGTTACCTTGCTACTGTTGTAGACTTTGAGCACCTTGAAAAAGTGCTGGTGATTAAACAGACCAAAGATTATTCCGAAGCATTAAAGAAATAAGGGGATACCTATGCGCAGAAAAATTGTTTTAGCAGTGACTATCTTAATATGTTTTTTACTCCAGTCAACAATCTTTCAGAAACTATCTTTTGCCTCCATTTCTCCGAATCTGCTGATTGTGGTTACCGCGGCTTTTGGATTTATGAGAGGTCGGAAAGAGGGATTGTTTGTAGGATTTTTCTGTGGTCTGCTGATGGATCTGTTTTTTGGGTCGGTCCTTGGTATTTATGCCCTTCTATATATGTTTATTGGTTATATCAATGGAATATTCAAGAAAATTTTTTATCCGGAAGATATTAAGCTGCCAATCTTTCTGATTGCAGTCAGTGATCTGTCTTTTAATATAGTGATTTATTTTCTGATGTTCCTGTTCAGATCCAGATTTGAAATTCTTTACTATTTTGTTCATATTATGATTCCGGAACTTGTATATACAATGATTGTAGCTGTTGTAGTTTATTTCCTGCTTTTGAAAGTAAATCAGAAGCTGGAAGAAATAGAAAAAAGGAGTGCAAAAAAGTTTGGTTGATGCAATAAAAGAACTTCTCGTAAAAATAATAAAATCCAGACTGACAGTTCTCTTTCTGGTGATGGTAATTCTGGCGGCGGTTTTGATTCAGCATCTGTTTTCCCTGCAGGTAGTAAATGGTAAGGAATATCAGAACAATTTCACACTGCAGATTGAAAAAACCAGAACCATCAGCGGTACCAGGGGAGATATTTATGACCGGAACGGCAAACTTCTGGCGTCCAATGAACTGTCCTATTCTGTAACAGTAGAAGACAATGGAACCTATAATACAACTTACGAAAAAAACCAGTCCTTGAATCAGGAATTTGATACGCTGATAGATATGATTGAGTCAAATGGTGATGAAATAGTAAAAGATTTTCCAATCGTAATGGATGGAAACGGAAATTACAAATTTACTGTTGAGGGCTCTAGTCTCCAGCGTTTCCGGGCAGATGTATATGGACGGAAAAAAACGTCTGATCTGAAATTTAATAAGGATCTTGATTACGACGAAGCAAAAGCCAGCGCTCAGCAGATTGTAGATTATCTTTGTGCACGGAATAAGTATGATGTCAGACTGGAGGATACTCAGAAGGATTATGAGAAATATCAGGAAAGTGAAAGCCAGACTTCTACTGAAGCCGTATATTATGATAAAACGCGCCGATTTGAGATTATGACACTCCGCTATGCACTGGCACAAAATGCATATCAAAAATATGTGGCAACTCCAATTGCAACAGACGTTTCCAATGAAACCGTTGCTATGGTTAAGGAGAATGCAGACCAGCTGCAGGGTGCAGAAATTTTGGAAGACACCAAACGGGTCTATTATGAGCCGGAATATTATTCCCATATTATTGGATATACTGGAAAAGTTTCCGAAGAAGAATATGAAACCCTTCACGCGGAAGACGAAAGTTATGAGACAACAGATATTGTGGGACGTTCCGGTATTGAAAAGGCCATGGAATCCCAGTTAAAAGGCACAAAAGGGAAAGAAACCGTTTATGTGGACAACCTGGGGAAAGTGCAGAAAATTAAAGATTCCACGGACTCTGCTCCCGGCAATGATGTGTATCTGTCCATTGATGCGGATCTTCAAAAGGCAGTTTATAATCTGCTGGAACAGCAGCTTGCCGGCATTCTATATTCAAAAATCCGGGATGTTAAAAGTACCACTGTAAAAGCATCTTCTGATGTGATTGTCCCCATTTATGATGTATACAAAGCGCTGATAAGCAACAGTGTCATTGACAGCAGCCTGTTTGAAAAAGCAGACGACAGTTCCGTTCAAAAGCAGGTTTATGATACCTTTCAGTCCAAAAAGAAACAGGTCATCCCTCAGATAGAAACACAGCTGAAAAATTCAGATACCCCTTATGAAGATCTGTCAGATGATATGCAAAGCTATGTGAAATATATTGTTTCCTGGCTGCAGGAAACAAAAGTGTTTGATGCGGACAAAGTAGATTCCTCTGACACCGTTTACCAGAACTGGAGGAATGAGAGTATCAGCATCAGAGAATATCTGGAACATGCTATCTCAGAAAAGTGGATTGATATTACCGCATTTAATATCAATGATAAATATGCGGATTCTGAAGAAGTTTATAACGCACTGGTATCTTATATTTCAGAAGAACTCTCAGCCGATGCAGAGTTTGATAAGCTTGTGTATGAATCTCTGATTATGGGTGATTCCATCAGCGGCAGGCAGTTGTGCGTTATTTTGTATGAGCAGGGAGTACTGGATCCGGAGAAAGATAGTGATTACGATTCTGTAAAATCCGGTTCTATGAGTGCTTACTCGTTCCTGCGGAAAAAAATTAAGAATCTGGATATTACACCTGCTCAGCTGGCATTAAATCCCTGTACCGGATCCTGTGTGATTACAAATCCCAAAACAGGAGAGCTTTTGGCCTGTGTCAGCTATCCGGGATATGATAACAATAAACTTGCCAATGTTATGGATTCAGATTATTATAACAAGCTGTATACGGATGGCTCACATCCTCTGTATAACAATGCCACACAGCAGACAACGGCTCCTGGTTCTACCTATAAGATGGTGACCGCAGCTGCGGCTCTCACGGAAGGGATTATTACCCCGTCAACGGAAATCCAGACAAAAGGGCAGTTTGATAAAATTCACCCAAGCCCGAAATGCTGGATTTATCCTTCCAATCACGGCAGTATTAATATTTCTGAGGCTATTAGAGATTCCTGTAACTATTTCTTCTATGATCTTGGTTATCGTCTGAGTTTGTCCGGCGATACCTATAATGAGAAGAAAGGTGTAGATATATTATCGCAGTATGCGAAGGACTTTGGACTGGGCGAAAAAACCGGGCTTGAAATTGATGAAGCCAAAGCCAGTGTTTCGGATGAATATCCGGTTACCACAGCAATCGGACAGAGTAATAATAACTTTACCACTGTTCAGCTGGCCCGTTATGTATCCGCGGTGGCAAATTCAGGAACGGTTTATAATATGACACTTCTGAGTAAGGTGACAGATTCAGATGGGAAAGTATTAGAGACTTACAGTCCCACCGTTAAGAATACCATGGATAACGTTGCTGCTTCTTCCTGGGATGCCATTCATTATGGTATGAAGATGGTAGCAGATACCCACAGCCAGTTTGATGATCTGACTGTACAGGTTGCAGGAAAAACAGGTACTGCACAGCAGGCCAACACCCCGAACCATGCACTTTTTGTAGGATATGCGCCCTATGATGATCCTGAAATTGCTATTGCAACAAGAATTGCATGTGGATATACTTCTTCTAATACAGCGGATTTCGCCGCTAAAGTAATTCAATATTACTTTAATCCGGAAGATAAAGATGAACTGCTGAGTGGAACAGCTGCCAATGTAGACGCTTCTTCCAACAGTGTAAACGATTAAGGAGGATGACAGTATGGCGCTTCCTGTGATTGTAAAAAGTACAAAAAAGGGAATACATCTGGTTTTAAGCAGTGAGGTCAGTTTTGAAGAGCTGCTTTGCAAAATCAGGGAAAAGTTTACAGAATCGAAAGATTTTTTTCAAAATGCAGATTTTGCTATTTCTTTTAGCGGCAGAGTCTTAAATACCGAAGAAGAATGTGCCATTGTAGATGTGGTCTCAGAAAGCTGCGGAGCAAATATTGTCTGCATTTTAGAGGAAAATGATCTGCTGGACGACTATATTTCTGAAAAACTGCAGCAGATTCATGATGAGAAACTAATGAAAAGCGGTCAGTTTTTCAAAGGGAACGTACAGTCTGGAGAAACCCTGGAAAGTGACAGCAGCGTTATTGTAATGGGGAGTGTACTCTCCGGCGGAAAAGTGATATCAAAGGGAAATATTATTGTGCTTGGCTCTCTTTGCGGTTATGCTTTTGCGGGAGCCAGCGGAAACAGCAGCGCATTTATCTGTGCTTTGGACTTTGCTTCCGAGAATATCCGGATTGCTGACGCCGTATATAAAAATACAAAGGTATCTCTGGGAGGATTCAGAAAAAAGAAAAAAGCTTCTTCCCAGGTCGCAGTTGCAAAAGATAACAGAATTATGATAGAACCTCTTACAAAAGGATATTTAAACAGTATTTAGAATTCAGGAGGATTTTGCATGAGCGAAGTGATTGTTGTGACATCCGGAAAAGGTGGTGTCGGAAAGACAACGACAACGGCAAATGTAGGTACCGGACTTGCAAAACTGGGAAAAAAGGTGGTTATGATAGACACCGACATCGGATTACGGAATCTGGATGTAGTGATGGGGCTTGAAAACAGGATTGTCTATAACCTGGTTGACGTGATCGAAGGAAGCTGCAGGGTTAAGCAGGCTTTAATTAGAGATAAAAAATACGATTCTTTGTATTTGATGCCATCCGCCCAGACCAGGGATAAAAATGCAGTCAATCCGGAACAGATGAAAAAATTAACAGAGGAACTAAAGGAAGAATTTGATTATATTATTCTGGACTGTCCGGCCGGCATTGAACAGGGATTTTTAAATGCCATTGCAGGCGCAGACAGAGCTCTTGTTATTACTACACCGGAGGTATCTGCTATTCGTGATGCAGACCGTATCATCGGACTATTAGAGGCCAACGGAGTACGGGATTCCAAGCTTGTGGTGAACCGTATCCGGCCGGATTTAATCCGCCGGGGAGATATGATGTCCATTGACGATGTGTCGGAAATACTGGCAATTGATCTAATCGGAGCTGTCCCGGATGATGAAAATATCGTAATTTCTACAAATCAGGGGAATCCTCTAGTTGGAACGGATTCTCCCGCCGGACAGGCTTATATGAATATCAGCCGGAGAGTGACAGGCGAACGGGTTGCGTATTTAAATCTGGCGCCGAAAAAGCGGTTTTTCAGGAGAAAACAGAAAGGGCATCGTAAATAGGAGGATTTCGTATGAAAAAGTTTCTTTTCTTTAAACGAAAGACTTCTGGAAATATTGCCAGAGAACGACTGAAAATACTCCTGGTTGCAGACCGAATGAATTTTTCATCTGATCTTACAGAACGCATACAGCGGGATCTGATACGTTGTATGTCTAAATATCTGGAGCTGGATGAAAAGGGCGTTCATATTCAGTTTGAACAGCCAAATAAAGATAAAGGTTCCGGGACATCCTATATTAATGCAAAGATTCCGGTCATAAGTATGAAACAGATAAGATAAGAAAAAAGGAAGTACCATGTTTAAACAGTATCAGTTAAAAAATTATAGATTTCGCCTGGTAGCATACGTTATTGTACTTTGTATCATTGGAATTCTGGTAGTTGGAAGTGCAAGAGAAGGATATCAGACAAAACAGATCATCGGCGTTGTGGGCGGAATTATCTGTATGGCGGTTGTATCGCTGATTGATTACAAATATATACTGCGGTTCTGGCCGTTGATTTATTTACTGATCATCCTTTTACTTGCAAGCGTTTATGTTCTGGGCAAGGATGCAAACGGTGCCACCAGATGGATTGCCATCGGAGGGTTTCAATTTCAGCCGTCAGAGTTCTGCAAAGTTTTGATTATATGTTTTTTTGCAGCTTTTTTCACCAGGTACCGGGACTATCTGGATACCTGGAAGATGCTTGGCATCTCACTGGTTCTTGCTGCAATTCCGCTTTTGCTGATTGTAAAGCAGCCAAACCTTTCCACAACAATAATCGTTACATTGATTTTTATTACGCTCTTGTTTATTGCGGGATTAAGTTATAAAATAATAGTAACAATACTAGCGGCAGGTATTCCTGTTACCATTGTGGGACTGATTCTGCTTGTGAATCAGGTTCTGCCGCTGGAAGATTACCAGTATCAGCGTATTCTTGCCTGGCTTCAGCCTGAGAAATATGCAGATAGTGCTTATCAGCAGACAAATTCAATTATGGCCATCGCCTCCGGACAGCTCTGGGGAAAGGGACTGAATAATAATTCCATAGCATCCGTGAAAAATGCAAATTTTATTTCAGAGCCCCAGACAGACTTTATTTTTGCAATTATAGGCGAAGAGCTGGGATTTGTAGGGTGCATCATAGTAATTATCCTGCTGTTTTTAATTGTAATAGAATGCATTTTAATTGCACGCAGAGCCCACGGTCTTGCAGGACGTTTAATCTGCTGCGGGGTTGCTGCATGGATTGGCTTTCAGGGATTTGTAAATGTCTGTGTTGCCACCGGACTGATGCCTAATACAGGTTTGCCTCTGCCTTTTGTAAGCTATGGATTAACGTCGCTGGTCAGTCTTTTTATTGGAATAGGTTTAGTACTGAATGTGGGCCTGCAGCCCAGAAAATATGGATCGGGGGATAATATATAATGAATGTAGGATTAATAGCGCATGATTCTAAGAAGAAGCTGATGCAGAATTTCTGCATTGCTTACCGCGGAATCCTTGGGAAGCATAAATTATTTGCAACCGGAACAACCGGTCGTCTGATTGAAGAAGCAACCAATTTAAATGTTCACAAATATCTGCCGGGTCCCCTTGGGGGAGAATATCAGCTTTGGGCTGATATCGAAGGGAATTATATGGATATGGTTATTTTTTTAAGAGATTCCCTGTCTCCTAAGGTACATGAACCGGATGTGGACAAAACAGTAAAACTTTGTGATACTCACAATATACCGCTGGCAACAAATGTTGCCACAGCTGAGCTTTTAATTCATGCATTAGACAGAGGAGACCTTGACTGGCGTGAAATGTATAAATAAACTGATAGCTGTGCTCCTGTCCGGAGCATTTATAATACTTCCTGTCAGCGGATGCACAAACCAGAAGGAAAGCATCAAAGATGCTTATAATGTTTACAATACTTCTGCCCAGTATGGCCTGACCCAGGCAGAGGCCGATAATATGATCAAACCTTTTGCCCAGGATTTGTGTATTGCAGGATTTGATAATACAGAAAGTGATGATGTTTTATCAGAAGCAGCCGAAGGTGCAGGTGTTTTTCTGATCTCCGATAAGACAGCTTCTTATACTCAAAACGTACATGAAAAGCTTTATCCGGCCAGTACAACAAAGATACTGACAGCTTACATAGCTTTAAAATATGGAGACTTAGACCAGACAGTTACTGTTTCAGAGGAATCTCAGAAGGGACTAGATCCAAGTTCTTCTGTATGCGGTGTTCAGGCAGGAGATCAGCTGACACTGAAAGACCTTCTATACGGTCTAATGCTTTGCAGTGGAAATGACGCTGCGGAAGCCATTGCAGAAACAATTTCCGGGAGCAGGGAAAAATTTGCTGATTTAATGAATCAGGAGGCATTAGCTCTTGGAGCTACAGATTCTCATTTCGTCAATGCCCATGGATTGCCGGATGAAGACCACTATACAAGTGTATATGATCTATATCTGATTTTTCAGGTAGCTGTAAAGAATGAGCAGTTTGTGGAAATTATAAATGCAAAAGAATATGATGCCGTATATAAAGATAAAGACAGTCAGACCGTTGAGAAAAAATGGAAAAATACAAACAAGTATCTTACAGGTGAAGAAGCACAGCCGGAAGGTGTGACGGTGATCGGTGGAAAAACAGGTACTACAAAAGATGCCGGATACTGTCTGGTGCTGTTAAGCGAAAACAGAAAAAAACAGCCGGTTATTTCGATTGTTCTGAAAGCAGATGGACGTTCAGATTTGTATCTGCTGATGTCTCAGATGTTGTCTAATTTTTCTAATTAACAGTTGTATTTTAAATGTGGATATACTATAATATTTTTATAAAAAACTGCTTGAAACTTAACAAATGTTACAAAATTTTAGAATTGTTAGACGTGGAAAGGCAGGGTGTAGGAGGACAAAACCATGGTTGAAATTATTGCCGGCGAAAAAGGAAAAGGTAAAACTAAATATTTATTAGAGAAGGTAAATAATTCCGTTCAGACAGTGACCGGAAATATTGTATATCTTGATAAAAGTCAGAAACATATGCATGAATTAAGTAATAAAGTCCGTCTGATCAATGTGGCCGATTATCCGGTTACAAATTGTGATGAATTTCTTGGATTTATCTGTGGAATCGTTTCCCAGGATTATGATTTACAGGAGATGTACCTTGACAGCTTCCTGACAATTGCAAATATTGAAAAAGAAGATATTACACATGCAATCGAAAAATTGGATATTATCAGTGAAAAATATAATGTTAAATTTGTTTTAAGCGTTTCCAGAAACGAAGTTGATCTGCCTGAGTGCGCAAAGGCAAAACTGATTGTTTCTTTATAAATGATAACTGATTCAGGTGTCTTAAGTGCAGCTTAAGACACCTTATTTTTTGCGGGAATGAATGCGTCCGAAAGCGCTGATCATATAAAGTCCTCCAATTCCCACAAGGGCGTAAATCACTCTTGTCAGCCAGGACATGTTTCCAAAAAGAAATGCAACCAGGTCAAAACGGAAAAAACCGATAAGTCCCCAGTTAATGGCGCCGATAATTACAAGTGCCAGTAAAACGTTATCTAAAAATTTTGTATTCATAAAAGCTCCTCCTTTTGTAATAGTTTTTCACATTTTCTGGAAATTATACAGAAAATGAAAGTAGTTTAGGTGAATTGTATGGTTAAGAAAAAGAAAATCGTTAAATATAAAAAACCTCTGCATATTAATATCGGTATTGTAGTATTTGCAGTGATACTTATCTATTTTTGCGTATATTTATTTTCCTATCTGACGGCGAAACACATCGCTGTCTATGAAGTACAGAAAGGACAGATTGCCCAGACGAATATTTATACCGGATTAATTTTGAGAGATGAAACGGTTGTATATGCGGATAGTGCAGGCTCAATTAATTATTATATCAAAGAGGGAGATAAGGCAGGGAAAAATGATCTGGTATGCTCCCTTGACCAGAAGGGAACGATTTCTGAACAGATCAGTAAAGCAGGACTTGACGGCACCAAGCTGGATAAAAAAAGTCTGTCAGCTATTGAAAATTCCATTGAAACATATATAGCAGAATGTTCCGATATGACTTTTTACAATGTGTATTCATTTAAAAACAGTATTGATTCCCAGGTTCAGGAAGCGCTGTATTTAGATGCATTAGAAAGTCTTACAGATCAAACCCAAAAGGCTGTAAAAAATCAGACATTTGCATTTGAAAACTCACCCACAGATGGTGTGGTTGCTTTTTATACGGACGGATATGAGGAAATTACCGGGGAAACTTTTAAAAACTCTATGTTTGATCCTTCTTCTTACTCCAAAAACAATTTAAAAAACAGTGAGAAAGTGTCAAATGGACAGGCTTTGTATAAACTTTCTACCAGTGAGGACTGGGAGATCCTGGTACCCATTGACGATGAAATGGCTAAAAACTTAAAGGATGAAGAGTATGTAACGGTTACTTTCCGCAAAGATGGAACAACAGCCACTCCTTCCATGAAAATGAAAGATTATGACGGACAGCAGTACCTGATTCTTTCCTTTAACAGCTCTATGGTCAGATTTATTTCGGATCGCTATGTAGAGCTGGAGATTGGAACCAATCATAAGAGTGGACTTAAAATTCCGAATACTTCTATTGTTGAAAAAGAATTTTATGTAATTCCCAAAACATATCTGACCTATGGGGATGATGATTCCCAGCCTGGTGTTTTGAAAGTAAACAGCAAAAAGGGAAAATCTTCTGTGGAATTTATATCCACTGATTTATACTATGAAACGGAAACTTCCTATTATATTGACGAAACGGATTTGCAATCCGGTGATGTGATACAAAAGGAAGGCTCTTCAGATCAGTACACGCTGCAGAAGACAGCTAAATTAAAAGGAGTTTACAACATTAATAAAGGATATGCAGTATTTAAACAAATTGATATTCTTTCCAAAAATGAAGAGTATTCGATTTTGAAAACAGGAACAAGTTATGGTTTATCGCTATACGATCATATTGCGTTAAATGGAAATGAAATATCAGAAGGTGAATTGATTAATTAGCAGGAGGGATGTTCTGTGTTAAAAGAGAATTTAAAACAGGTAGAGGAAAATATATGCAGCGCCTGTAAGAGGGCCGGCCGTTCTAGAGATGAAGTAACATTGATTGCTGTCAGTAAAACAAAACCGGTGGAAATGTTAAAAGAAGTTTATGATCAGGGAATCCGAGTATTTGGAGAAAATAAAGTCCAGGAAATGATGGACAAACAGGAAGTGCTTCCATCGGATATTCAGTGGCATATGATCGGACATCTTCAAAGAAATAAAGTAAAGTATCTCATTGGAAAAACGGCGTTAATTCACTCTGTGGATTCTCTGCGTCTGGCAGAAGAGATTAACCGTTTATCGGAAAAAAATGATGTTGTTACAAAAATTCTAGTTGAGGTAAATATTGCCAGTGAAGAGACAAAATTTGGCACCTCCCGTGAGGATGCAGTGAAACTGGTGGAACATATTTCCAGACTTTCCAATCTCAGGGTGGAGGGCCTGATGACCATTGCTCCTTATGTTGAAAATGCGGAAGATAACCGACAATATTTTAAAGAAATCAGGAAATTATCTGTTGACATAAAACAAAAAAACATTGATAATGTATCTATGAGCACTCTGTCCATGGGTATGACAGGGGACTATATGGTTGCGATAGAAGAAGGCGCTACAATGGTTCGGGTTGGGACAGGTATTTTCGGCGCCAGAGACTATAGCATCTAACAGGAAAGAAAGATAGGAGAGTAATATTAATGGCTTTTTTTGATAAAATGTTAAATGCAATGCGTTTGAATTCAGAGGATGACGAGGATGATTTCTACAATGATGACTATTTAGATGAAGAAGATGATGAATACGAGGCTCCTGCCAGACGAAGAAGCTTCCGCAGGGAAAAAGAAGTGGAAGAGGACGAAGAGTTTTTTGAGAAGAAATCTGCTGCAAGAGAACGTGAGAAATCAGCTGCACCGAAGGTTTCACCAAAAATCACACCGATGCGTCCGACAAAGAAAGCACAGGGGGGAAGTGTTCCAATGGAAGTATGTGTAATTAAACCGACAAGTGTAGAAGATGCCAGAGAGATTACAGAAACATTATTAAACAACCGTACCGTTGTTTTGAATCTAGAAGGGCTGGATTTGGATATTGCTCAGCGAATCATTGATTTTACATCAGGTTCCTGCTTTGCCATTGACGGAAATCTTCAGAAAATCTCAAATTATATTTTCATCGTTACACCGGCAGCTGTAGACATTTCCGGTGATTTCCAGAATATTATGGATGCGTTTGATGTATCTTCTATTCAGACAGATATTTAGAAAGTATATTCGCCAGTCAGTTGGTAGATAAATATCACTGGCTGGTTTTTTTGATTTTACAGGAAGCAATCTCCTGTAAGAATTTTAAAGCAGGATTCATTTTTGCTGAAATAATTGAAAAAGAGGTTGTAAAATGTTATGAGCAGAAGTATTCAGGTAAATTATAACGGACTGCCCTGTTATGAGATTGTAATTCAGCATGATTTTCATCTGCTGGCTTCTAAAATAAAGGAACTTGGATATTTAAAATCTACAAAAATATGCGTTGTTACAGATACAAATGTGGAACCTCTGTATCTGGAGGCAATACATAAGGAACTTGGCACGATTTTTGATACTGTTACATCATTTGTATTTCCGGCGGGTGAAGAGCAGAAAAACTTAGAAACCATCGGCCAAATTTATGAGAAATTGATTCTGGAGCATTTTGACAGAAAAGACCTCCTTGTTGCTTTGGGGGGCGGAGTATGCGGTGACATGTGCGGATTTGCGGCAGCAACTTATCTGCGGGGGATAGACTTTATACAGGTTCCTACTACACTGCTTTCGCAGGTGGACAGCAGTATTGGTGGCAAGACCGGTGTGGATTTCAGACAATATAAAAATATGGTGGGAGCATTTTATCAGCCAAGACTGGTGTATATGAATATCAGCACCTTAAAGGATTTACCTAAGGACCATTTTTATGCCGGGCTGGGGGAAATATTAAAGCATGGACTAATCAAAGATAATTCCTATTTTCAATGGATGATTCAGCACCGGCAGGAAATTCTTAACAGATCACCGGAAGTTTTAGAGGAAATGATTGCAGTCAGCTGTAATATTAAGCGTGAAGTAGTAGAACAGGATCCGAAAGAGCAGGGAGAACGAGCACTGTTAAACTTTGGTCATACCCTTGGTCATGCCATTGAAAAATTATCAGATTTTAAACTGATTCACGGATTCTGCGTGTCTATTGGGATTGCTGCTGCCTGTGAGCTCAGTGTTATCAAAGGAAACATTACAGCAGAAGAGAAGCAGAGAATCTGTCAGGTTCTTCAGTCCTTTCATCTGCCGGTAACGGCATCTGTATCTTCTGCGGAAAGTGTTTTGGAAGCATCAAAACATGATAAAAAAATGGAAGCAGGTAAGATTAAGTTTATTCTACTTTGCGCTCCTGGCAAAGCTTATATTGAAAGATCTGTTTCAGATGAAGAGTTGTTAAAGGCCATTCAAAGTATTGAAAAAAAATAAGTGAATGATTGAGTGAATTTATGAAGAAAAATATTAAGATTTGTTATAATGTAATAGGGGTTGTTGCTTTTTTTGTTTTAATTTTGATTGATCAGATTACCAAAAAGGCTGCTGTACTGCACTTAAAGGATCAGCAGCCCATAGACCTGATTCGGAATGTTTTTCAGCTTTATTATCTTGAAAACAGAGGGGCAGCTTTCGGTATTATGCAGGGACGTAAACCGTTTTTTATTGCTATTACAATTGTTATTCTAATTGTGATTGTATATATTTATGCCAGAATGCCTGCTCACAAAAGGTTTGTTTTATTAAGAGTACTTCTTGTTTTGATAGCAGCTGGAGCCGTGGGAAACTTTATAGACCGGTTTCTTCAGGGATATGTAGTTGACTTTTTCTATTTTTCTGCTATTAATTTTCCTGTATTTAATGTAGCAGATATTTATGTAACATGTTCCGCGGTCATATTGATATTGACAGTTTTGTTTTATTATAAGGATCAGGATCTAAAAGAACTTGGAAACTCACTAAAACCGGGAGTGAAATCTCATGACAGATCAAAATAACCGACAGACCTTTGAGGTGACAGAAGAATTTGAGGACTGCAGACTGGATAAATTTTTATCTGTCTTGTATGAAGGACAGTCACGAACATTTTTTCAGAAGCTGATCAAAGACGGAAATGTGATGATTAATGATCAGACAGTCACTAAAAACAGTTTTAAAGTGTCTGGGGATGATATTATCTCTGTGACTGTACCTGAGGTCCAGTCTCTGGATATTCTTCCGGAAAATATTCCGCTGGATATTTTGTATGAAGATGCAGATATTTTGGTTGTAAATAAGGCAAAGGGCATGGTTGTTCATCCATCTGCCGGACATTATACCGGAACCCTTGTAAATGCCGTAATGTATCATTGTCAGAACAGCTTATCCGGTATCAATGGTGTGATACGTCCTGGAATTGTACACCGGATAGATAAAGATACAACGGGCTCGCTGATCATATGTAAAAATGATACTGCGCATACAGAGATTGCAAAACAGATAAAAGAGCACACCGTTATAAGAAAATACCGGGGAATAGTCCTGGGAAATGTAAAAGAGGATACCGGTAAAATTGAAGGTCTGATTGGCAGACATCCTGTCCACCGCAAAAAAATGGCTGTGGTAGAAACAAATGGAAAATCTGCAGTTACACATTATAAAGTAATAGAAAGATTTCAAAAATATACATATATGGAATTTCAGCTAGAGACAGGAAGGACACACCAGATACGTGTGCATATGGCAAGTATTTGCCATCCCTTACTAGGAGACACCGTCTATGGACCGGAAAAGCAGCCTGTAAAGGGACTAGAAGGCCAGACGCTTCATGCAATGACCATTGGTTTCATTCATCCATCCAGCAGGGAATATATAGAAATTGAGGCACCATTGCCGGCTTACTTTAAGGAGTTGCTGGCTAAATTAAAATAAACAACAAAAGAAGGGAGATTTATTATGGAAAACAAAAATACTGCGGCTATTATTGCATTGGTTTTAGGATTGGTGGGGATTATTGCCTGGCTGATTCCATTATTTGGATATCCGGTTACCATTATTGCAATCGTATTTGGTGTAAAAGGCCGGAAAATAGATTTTCAGAAAGGGATGGCAACTGCCGGACTGGTGCTGGGAATTATTTTCTTGGTATTTTCAGTACTGAATTCAATTGCCGGAATCGTTTTAAACTCAATGATTAGAAGTATTATCTAAAAACTTTTACCTGCTTTAACTTAACTTTCATTCTTTCATTTTAACTAGTTTTAAGTGAATTGAAGTTAGATCAGGCGTTTTTTGACAGCTGACCAATGGATTTTAGATAAAGTCCGGTCAGCTGTGTTTTTTTTGTATTCAACTATTCGTTAAAGCTGTCTTTTGCGAATAGTTGTGTGGAACCGTGCACTAGTACTATTCAGATATTATGTATCATGGGTCGTCAATGAATCGCTGATACAATCATATTTTATAATTCTTCTGAATCTAATATGATTGTAAAAGGTCCGTCGTTTACAAGCTCTACTTTCATATCAGCGCCAAAGCTTCCAGTTTCTACATGAGGGATTTCCTGTCTGGATTTTTGAATCATATATTCATAAAGTTTGTTTGCATGCTCCGGATTGCCGGCTTTTATAAAAGACGGACGATTCCCTTTTTTACAATCTGCATATAATGTAAACTGAGAAATTAATAACAATTCTCCTGACACATCTTTTAAAGACAGGTTTGTTTTTCCGTTTTCATCTGCAAAAATTCTAAGTCCCAGCATTTTCTTTACCATTTTATCGGCGATTGCTTCTGTGTCATTTTCACAGATGCCCATAAGTACCGCATATCCCTGATGGATTTTTCCGATAACAATTTGATCTACAGTTACCTGTGCACGTTCTACACGTTGAATTACAAATTTCATATTAAAATATACCTCCGCCTGTATTATTATCTAAATTATTTTATATAATTTATCATAATTTTTTCTTTTTTGATTGCTCTCCTGCAAAAGCTGCAATCGTCTCTTATTTTAACAGCTATATTCTTGAAAGTAAACTTGCAGTCGTGTATAATACACTAATGTTTATACAATATTTACTTTTAAGCATATCACAAATACTATAAGAATTTATTTGAAATAAGATGGAGTTACAATATTTATGAAATTACAACAATTACTCAGCTATACAAGAAAGGCCGTTGAGGATTATCGGATGATAGATGACGGGGATAAAATTGCAGTTGGTATTTCTGGCGGCAAGGACTCTCTCACGCTTCTGTATGCACTGCATGGCCTGAAGCGTTTTTATCCTAAAAAATTTGATCTGATTGCAGTCACTGTTGACCTTGGTTTTGATGGATTTGATTTATCTCCTGTAAGAAGTTTATGTGAGGAACTAAACGTGCCTTATGTTGTTGTTCCTTCTGAAATTGGAAAGATCATTTTTCAGGAAAGAAAAGAGTCAAATCCATGCTCTCTTTGTGCCAAAATGAGGAAAGGCGCTTTAAATCAGGCTGTAAAAGAGCTTGGCTGTAATAAGGTAGCATATGCTCATCATAAAGATGATATTGTGGAAACAATGTTTTTATCACTTATATATGAGGGGCGTTTCCACTCTTTTTCTCCGAAAACTTATCTGGACCGTATGGATTTAACAGTTATCCGGCCGATGATGTATGTGCTGGAAGCTGATGTGATAGGTTTTAAGAATAAATATCAGCTTCCCATTGTAAAAAATCCATGCCTTGCAGACGGAAAAACCAAGCGGGAATATGCAAAACAGCTGGTGCGACAGATTAATAGTGAAAATCCGGGGGCAAAAGAAAGAATGTTTACGGCTATCATCAGTCAGAATCTGGATGGATGGCCCCAGCGTGCTTTTCCATATAAAAAAGGGAAAAGAAATGAATAAAACTGTCTCAAAATAAGTGATGATTGAATGATTCTTTTAAAGGGGGAAACAGATCATGAGAGAACGTGCATATCATGAGAGTATAAATATTCAGAATGAAAAAAAGCTTCGTGTATTGCTGGAAGGTCTTCCAGGATTTTGCAGAGAGTTTTTTATTGGAATTGAATCCTCTACTTCTTCCAGGACAAGAATCGCCTATGCATATGATCTAGGAGTATTTTTTGAATTTCTACATGAAACCAACAGTTACTGTGCAAAGCTTCCAATCGAAAAATTTCCATTAGATCTTCTAGAACGTATTACTTCTTTTGATATTGAAGAATATCTTCAATATTTAAAATACTATGAGCATGAAGGTGTGGAACATACCAATGATGAACGGGGATTAATGAGGAAGCTGGCAAGTCTTCGGAGTTTCTATAATTATTATTTCAGAAAAGAACTGATTGAGAAAAATCCTGCGGCCCTTGTAAAAATGCCTAAAATCCATGAGAAAAATATTGTCCGGCTTGATATTGATGAGATCGCTCTTTTGCTGGATGAGGTTGAAAATGGGGATAAATTAACGGAACGCCAGAAAATGTACCATAATAAAACAAAAAATCGAGATTTAGCCATGCTGACACTGCTGCTGGGCACAGGTATCCGGGTTTCTGAATGTGTTGGACTTAATATCACAGATATTGATGAAAAAAATAATGGCATTAAAATCCATCGAAAAGGCGGCGCCGAGGTTATGGTGTATTTTGGGGATGAAGTTGCCGAAGCTTTAGATGTTTATCTGGATGAACGGCTGCAGATAAAACCTCAGGAAGGTCATACTGAGGCATTGTTTTTATCATTGCAGAACCGCAGGATCAGTGTCCGGTCTGTTGAAAATCTTGTAAAGAAATATGCCCGGCTTGTTACTACTGTAAAAAATATTACACCGCACAAATTAAGAAGTACATACGGCACGAATCTGTATCGTGAAACCGGGGATATTTATCTGGTAGCGGATGTTCTGGGGCATAAAGATGTAAATACTACAAAAAAGCACTATGCAGCCCAGGCAGATGAACGCCGGAGAATGGCTGCAAAGTCAGTTAGATTAAGAGAAAAAGATAGAAATTAAAGTTCTATACGTTCCAGGTCATCAGGAATATAAAGGTTTCCGTGAAACCATTTACTACTCTCTTTTCCATACAGTATTTTTCTGCAGGCAAGGTTTTTATCTTCTGTATGATATAAAATCAAATTCTCTGCTCCAAGACGTTCAGCCAGCTGCCCAGCTTCAGCAGCCGTTGAATGATGCTTTTCATGAGGTTTAAATTCGAAAGCTTCAGATTCCAGGCAAAAAGCTTCATGCATCAGCCATTTGCTTCCAGAAACCAGATCTTTTTCAGAATCATTGTATGGTTCATCGCCACAGCAGGAAAGTTTTTCTTTATCGTTTAAATATAACGTGAAACCAAATTGAGAAGCTTTGGTTGAATGAATATCAAAGAAAATAATCCGTCGGTCCAGAATCCTCTGCTCTTCCCTGTCTTTTATGGAAATGAACAAAAGCCGGTCTCCAATAAACCTGGATTCTTTTTTATTCAACAGCGTCTGACATAAATAATCCAGTATCTGAATTACTTCCCTGCCGGCATAAAGCCGGACGTCTTGTTCCAATATTTTTTTGTTCATCTGCTGGCAGATTGCGCGGATAACCCAGATAATACCTAAAATATGATCTATATGTTTATGAGTTACAAATATATCATGGATGTCTCTTAAATCAATATCTGCAGACTTTAACTGCTTTAAAATTGTATTTCCGCCGCCTCCGTCAACCAGAAAATGTTTATGATCTTCTGACAGCACAAAACAGGTATTATAACATTCAGTAACAAGAGCATGACCGGTTCCTAACATTGTTAACTGCAAAATGCTTCTCTCTCCTTTTTCATTCCATTATAAAATACTGTATTATCAGAGAAACAGAAATATTATATCCGAAATATTATTTCCAGCCGATAGAATGCTTTCTGTCTGTGATGTATTTCAAATAGTATTTTCAGATACTACTGTATTATGTGTATATTATACTATATGACCGGTGTTTTGGCTACTTTCCTGTACCACTGTAATATGGAATTGTAAGATAAGAACCGGAATGGATGGTGTCGTCTGTCAGGTGGTTGATGGATTTGATTTCATCAATGTAATCCTGCTTATTATCAAATTCTTCACACATATAAGTATCTGCTATGCTCCAGAGGGTATCACCCTCTTTTACTTCAATAGATTTGTAATAAAGCTCTTCCTGATATTCCGTTGCTGCATTGGTTCTGGAAGAATTTAAAATACTGCTTCCAAGCAGAATCCCGGCAATGATAACGGAAAAAGTAATAAAAACCAGAAAGGTCTGTTTTTTTAGTCTGTATAATAAATGATTACGGTTTGTTCTGTAAACTGGCATAATTTTAATCTCCTTTGTAAAATAAACTGAAAGCAATCGCGAACATTTGTTTGCCTCTTGATTATACAAAACAAACGTTCGCTTGTCAATAGAAAAAAACGAACATATTTTCGGAATATATGTTTGCTTTTTGCGTGTAACTATGTTATTCTATTTGTAATGAATAGACTTGATAAATAAAGGAGATTTTTATGGCACAGGGAAAGATCACACCAAAACAGAAGGAAATATTGGAATATATTAAAAATGAGATTTTAAGCAGAGGGTACCCGCCTGCTGTACGTGAGATTTGTGAGGCGGTAAAGTTAAAGTCCACTTCTTCTGTTCATGCACATTTGGAGACTCTGGAAAAGAACGGATATATTCGAAGAGATCCCACAAAGCCCCGTGCTATTGAGATTGTAGATGATACATTTAATCTGGTGCGCCGTGAGATGGTAAATGTTCCTGTAATAGGAAAAGTTGCAGCCGGTTCTCCAATTCTGGCTGCAGAAAATATTGAAAGTTATTTTCCCGTTCCGTCTGAATTTATGCCAAATGCAGAAACATTTATTTTAAAGGTACAGGGTGAAAGCATGGTGAATGCCGGTATCTTAGATGGTGATGGGATTCTTATCAAAAAGCAGTCCACTGCCAGAAACGGGGATATGGTTGTGGCTTTAATTGATGATTCTGCTACCGTAAAGACATTTTATAAAGAGGATGGACACTATCGTCTTCAGCCGGAAAATGATTTTATGGATCCTATTATTGTTCCGGAAGTTACAATACTTGGAAAAGTATTTGGGGTATTTCGATTTTTCCAGTAAAACTTATTTTATGTGAGAATACACCGGCAGGAAATAAGTTTTATTTCATCTCCACATGAGTGTGCTTCTCCACGGGTATTTTAGTTACAATTAAATATAGCATCACAGGCGGCATTTCTGATTCCAGATTCCAGTACAGGAAAACACAGAAATGCCGTTTTTATATTTGTTTTGCTGATGTTATTTTATCTTATCTATCTCGATTTTCTTTACGGTTCAATATCTGTCGGATTTCTATGGTATAATCATTATGTTCAAACGTTTAAACAAAAAGGAGGTTTGCCTGTGGAAAATACGATTGAGGATATAAAACGGCTGGAAGAAGAATTTAAAGCTTGTCAAAGAATCTTGACAGCAATCGGTGATGAAACAAGGCAGCACCTGTTATGTATTATGCTGCGGGGGGAATGCAGGGGAAACCGTGTTATAGATATTGCACAGAAAATGAATCTGTCTCGTCCGGCTGTATCGCACCATATGCAGATATTAAAAGATGCCGGTATTGTAAAGGCACGCAAGGAAAGTACATGTATCTACTATTACTTAGATCCGGAGGGAAGCGAAATCAGCAATTTGATTACATTATTTTGTGATGTTCAGGAAATTATGAAAAATGCTCCGGACAGAAATGACATTAATGATTAAATTTGAATTTCATTCATTGATGCCAGATGATATCCTGACATTTTAACAGTATGCTATAAGAATGGGAGGAATAAAAACATGGATTTATTACAGGCAATGAAGGAAAGACATTCTGTCCGCTCATATACAGACCGGCCGATAGAGGGAAAAATAAAAGAGGATCTGCTATCTTTTATTGAACAATGTAATAAAGAAAGCGGATTACATCTGCAGCTGATTTTAGATGAGCCGGATGCCTTTAACGGCTTTATGGCACATTACGGAAAGTTTTCAGGTGTTAAAAATTATATTGCAGTCATTGGAAAAAATCAATATCTGTTATGGTTCTATAACAGCAAAAAACAGCGTCTTTGAACTTTCAGAGCCGCTGTTTTTTAGTAATACTAAGAGTGTATAAGGTTTAGTGGTTTAACACTGACTTTGCAATATTTTTATGATACTGTAAAAAGTAAAGATATTATAATTCCTCAATGGAGATAAATTTTCCGTCCTTCCAGATTCGTTCCAGATCATAAAACAGTCGGTCTTCTTTGGAAAACAGGTGAATAATAATATCTTTATAATCCATTAAAATCCAGCTGGAATTTTGATTTCCTTCTTTTTGAGAACAATGATAGCCGGATTTATAAAGTGCTTCTTGTGCGGCATCTACCATTGCCTGCAGCTGATTAACATTAGATCCGCTGGCAATTACAAAGTAATCTGCAATCACTGAAATATCACGGATATCAATGATCTGAATATCTTCTGCTTTTTTTTCTTCTAATGCCTGATAGGCAAGTTTCGCCATTTCTTTTGATTGTTCTGTCAAGGTAGTCTCTCCTTTTTTTAATTTAGTTTTATAATATTCGTAAACCTTAAGGGTTGTCTCATCCATAGTACTCTTCTGCTGTTTTAAGTAAGCAATGGTGTCCTTTGCAATCTCATACACAGCCCTGTCAAGATCCTGGCAGGCTATTTTTCTGATCTCCTCCAGATGAGGAGCCTGGTCTCTGTTTGGCTCAATATAATCTGCCACATATATGATTTTATCCAGAAGATTCATTTTAGGACAGCCGGTTGTATGAACTAAAATGGCATGAAGGATTTCAGAATCTGTAATTTTGTAAATTTTTCTGGCACAAATTGCACCGCACTTTGCATGAAGCAAAGAGGGATTTTCTAACTCTGTTTCTGAGATGGCAAGTCCATATTCCCTGCAGAGACGGATTTTTTTCTCATTGCTAAGCGATTTTGCACAGTCATGCAAAAGGCCGGCATACTGAGCCTTTTGGGGATCATAATGGTAAATTTCTGCCAGCTTTCTGGCTGTTTCCATAACGCCAAGGGTATGAATATAGCGGTTGGTTTTCAGCTCTTCTTTCAAC
>CABIXN010000001.1:601028-731547 GCA_902362715.1 Lachnospiraceae bacterium
TTTCACCTTTCAGCGTATCCTTTAAATACTGAATCTGAGTGTCCACTTTTGCCTCTGTAAGATAATCCCTGACGGCTGCCAGTATAACAGCTTCCTGACAGATCAATTCCGGTCTGCGCCATTTATCGAAGTCAAAAAGGGAATCTGCACCAAGAATAAAATACAGATCTGAATCCGGATAGATTTTATGCATATGATGCAGAGTTTGATAGGTGTAATTGGTGGAATGTTTTTCTGTTTCATAACGAGAAAGAGAAAATTTTTCGTTTCCTTCAATTGCAAGACGTATCATTTCGCACCGATGCTGTGTCATCTGCTCTCCGGTAAATTTTTTGTGGGGAGCATAGCCGGTGGGCATAAATATGACCCGGTCAAGATGATACTGTTCACATGCATTTTCTGCAATGATTAAATGCCCATAGTGAATGGGATTGAAAGTACCACCCATGATTCCAATTCGCTTTTCTGCATTATGATTCATGATGTTCACCTCTATTTAGAAGGTAAAATAATTTTGGGATCCTTTTTGTCAGGCCTGTATAATACAATTTTTTTTCCGATAACCTGCACTACCTGTGCATGGGTTCTTTCCGCAATTACTGATGCGATTTCTTTTGGGTCATCGAAACAATTTTTCAATACTGCCAGTTTGATAAGCTCATGGGTAGAAAAAGTTTCGTCGATTGCCTGAACAACCTCCGGCGTCACACTGGCCTTTCCAATCTGAATGATTGGGTTTATATTCATGGCAAGCCCTTTTAAATATGCTCTCTGTTTACTGGTCATAATACGCTCCTGTTCTATTTATAGTAGTCAAAGGATAAGCCATACATACGGACAGTATCGCCCTCCTGGATGCCAAGTTTCTCTAACTGTTCTAAGATACCCTGGTCTTTTAAAAATCTCTGGAAAAATAAAAATCCTTTTTCAGAATCAATATTTGTATAGCCCAGCATTTTTTCAATCCGGGGACCTTCTACTACATATTCATCTTCTTCCTGATCATAGGTTACAGTATAAGGTTCATCGCTGAAAACAGAAAGTTCAGGGAAATATTCCTGTTCAAAAATAACCGGAGCTGAATCTACAGTATCCAGCAGTTTTGAGACATCATATAAAAGCTCTTTCAATCCCTGGCCGCTGACTGCAGAAATTGGATATACTTTGATTCCCTGAGGTTCAAATTCTGCTTTTAATGCTGCGACAGGATCGCTGTCTTGTGCATAAACTGCATCAATTTTATTTGCCGCAATTACCTGAGGCTTTTTGATTAATTCCGGATTGTAGGCTTCTAGTTCTTTATTAATGGCGTAGATATCAGAAATGGGCTCCCGCCCTTCTGTAGATGCGGCATCTACCATATGGATCATGACCTTTGTACGTTCAATATGCTTTAAAAATTCATGTCCCAGTCCCACTCCTTTAGAAGCGCCCTCAATCAGTCCTGGAATATCTGCCATTACAAACCCTGCTGCGCCCTCCAGATCCACAACACCAAGATTAGGATTTAAAGTTGTAAAGTGGTAGTTGGCAATTTTAGGGTCTGCATTTGTAACCCGGGAAAGCAGCGTGGATTTTCCAACATTTGGAAATCCAACAAGACCCACATCTGCTATTACTTTCAGTTCAAGATAAACTAAAAGTTCAATGGCAGGCTGTCCCGGCTGGGCATATTTTGGCGCCTGCATGGTAGATGTTGCATAATGCTGATTCCCGTTGCCGCCCCGTCCGCCTTTTAATACAATCTGTCTTGTATTACCACCGGACATATCTGCGATTACTTTACCGGATTCTGCTTCCTTGATCACAGTACCGGCAGGAACTTTTACGATAATATCTTCGCCGTTTTTACCGTGACAGTTTCGTTTTTTACCTTCTTCACCGTTTTGCGCGGCATATTTTCTTTTGTGACGGAAATTTACAAGAGTATTCATTCCCTCGTCTACCTGGAAAATAACGTCTCCGCCTTTTCCGCCGTCCCCACCGTCAGGACCGCCGTTGGGCACATATTTTTCCCGGCGGAAGCTTACATGGCCGTCTCCGCCTTTTCCTGATTTTATAATAATTCTTGCACTGTCTGCAAACATAATTTTCTTTCCTTTGATTATAATAGAATAGACTCGGCTGCGTCAGTCGAGTCTATGAAAGTCCTATGTTCGGATAATAATTAATTATTATTCGTTAGTTGAAACCGGATATACGGAAGCCTGTTTTTTGTCTCTTCCTTTTCTTTCAAATCTTAATACACCGTCAACTTTTGCGAATAAAGTATCATCTCCACCGATGCCTACATTAACACCTGGATGGATTTTTGTACCGCGCTGTCTATATAAGATATTTCCAGCTTTTACGAATTGTCCGTCTGCTCTTTTGGCACCTAATCTTTTAGATTCGGAGTCACGGCCGTTCTTTGTAGAACCAACACCTTTTTTATGAGCAAAGAACTGAAGATTCATGTTCATCATGTTTCTACACCTCCTTGAATATAACATCGATATATTCACTGTAGTTACGTTCCATTTCCTCTAAGCCCAGGATCAGCGACTGTAAGAGAAGCTGTGAATCATGTCCGAATGTATTCATACGAAATTTGATCTGTCCGCTCTCCTGCTCCGTTTCACTGTTAAAAGAATCCGCCGTCAGTGTTTCTATGGAATTAACTGCTGTAATTACAAGAGAGCTGACTCCTGCGCATACAATATCAAATCCCGGATCTGCATATTCTGCATGTCCCTCACTGTCAAATCCGTGAAAACGGCCTTCTGTGTCCTGGTAAATCGTTATTTGAATCATAACAATTTCCTATCGATTAGCCATTAATTTTTTCGATTTTTACTTTTGTAAACGCCTGTCTGTGGCCGTTTTTCTTATGGTAACCGGTTTTTCTTTTATACTTGTAAACGATAACCTTTTTACCGCGTCCGTTTGCTACAACGGATGCTTCAACACTTGCATTTTCAACAGTTGGAGCTCCTACTTTCAGTTCTCCGTTGTTTACAGCAAGCACCTGATCAAAAGTTACTGTTTCACCAGCTTCCACACCAAGCTTTTCAATGGTAATGATATCGCCTTCGGATACTTTGTACTGTTTACCACCTGTTGCTATAATTGCGTACATATGGCACCTCCTATTTTATCATTACTCGCCAATTTCGGTGTTGTCAAAATGACATACTTCAACCTCATTGTGCGGCATACTCAATTATAATAGCACGGGCCATTACTTACGTCAACTGTTCTTTTAAGGATTTTGAAACTTTTTTTCTGGTCAGTTCCACCAGATTTAACCTGGTCATGTCAACAACCTGCACCGGAACCGGATCCTGGCGGACCGCCTGTGTTAAAGTCTGCAGAAGTTCTTTTTGATCTTCTTTTGATTTTAAATCTATAAAATCAATAATCACAATTCCTGAAATATTGCGCAGACGCAGTTGAAATGCAATTTCAAGGGCTGCTTCTTTATTTAAATCTAAAAAGTGCTCCTGAGGATTTTTTTTCATCATACTTTTTCCGGTATTTACATCTATGACGGTCAGCGCTTCTGTTGGCTCGATAACCAGATACCCGCCGGATTTCAGCCAGACTTTTTTCTGGACTGCACGCTCCATCTGCTTTTCAATATTAAAAAGCGCAGCTAAAGGGAACTGTTTATCCTGATAGAGTGTCAGCGGAACCTGTCTGGACTTTAATATCTCAGAAACAGTATCTTCGATTTCCTCAAAAATATCCGGCTGATCAGTAATGACTGCCTCCAGACTGGAAACATAGTTGTTTTTCAAAGCTTTTAGATAGCCCGGTTCAGATCGCTTCAGACAGGAAAAACAGGTGCGGTATTTGGCATCTTTTAAAAGATTGTCAAATTGCCGTTTTAATAACTGGTATTCTTTTAAAATTTCAGAAGTTTCTGCATCCTTTGCATTGGTGCGAAGAATCAGCCCAAAGGATTCCAGGGAAAGATCGGAAAATAATTCCTGCAATTCTTCCCGCCGTTTTTTATTAATTTTAGATGAGATTCCCAGTTTTTTATTGCCGGAAGTCAGCACACAGCACGTTCCGGCCAGATTAATATTTGTTGTAAGAACCGGAAGCTTCGTCTTTAAATTTTCTTTTGCCACCTGGACTAAAACTTCGTCTCCCTGAACCATATTGGGACTGTTGATTTTTTTTATATAAATTGGATCCTTACAGTCTTCTAGAGAATAATATCCGTTTTTTCCCTTTTCATATTCTATGAAAGCAGCGTTTAAATTTTTTACAATTTTCTGAACACGTCCTACATAAATATTGCCGAGAACACTTTCCTGACAGCTCCTTTGGCAGTTTACCTCCATCAGCTGACAATCACGAAAAAGACCGGTAAGTATAAATGGAGTATCCTGGCCGCCAAAGGAAAATCTGGTTATTACAAGTTTAAGATGTCTGTTGTTTTCCTGGTTCTTACTTCCGGTCAGTTCCGGTTGCTTAATCTCTGATTTATTCATGTTTAGTGTTTTCGTTTCTATGTCTTTCATTTCTGCTTTCTTTATTTTCCTAATTTTTGTTTTTAAGTTCGTAAAGTAAAACTTCCTTTAGCTTCATCTAATCATACAACAGGACTGCCAAAGGCACTTAAAGGAAGAAACCCATGATCTGATTTCGCATAAACGTCTTTTCTTCGTATCTGCCAGTCAAATTTATGGTAATTTTTATTTATATAGTGGTGAAAGTCCTCTACAATCAGTTCAGGTTTAATGTTCTCTTCGCTGCCCGCTGATAAAAACAGATAAAATCCGGCCTCCTGATTTCTCTGATAGGCATTCAGACGATAAATATGTGGTTTTATATCAAGGGTTCGTTCTCCCTTTTTGGTCTGTTTGGTAATTATGATTTCATCACGTTTTGAAAAATAAGAATTCAGATTTGCTTCCAGTTCCAAAAACAACTCTTTTGGTTTTTCTATCGGTTCTTTTACAAATACTTCATATTCTGCTGCGGCAACAATGGCCATTGCCTTTTTGGCATCCTTTGGAAGCTGTACATAATCTGTAATCTCAACTCCTTCCGCCATAACCTGATTTAAAGCGTCCATCGCATCTTTGGAAGATTTTGAGGAATGTACTTCGATATCCAGATATTCTCCGTCGCTGATAATCCCCACACCCAGAGGCGCCGCAAAAGACATAACCTGGTGGGGACTGAATCCTTCCGTATAAACAATATCAATATCTGCCCGCCGGATGGCTTTCTGAAAATAGCGCATCATATCAAGATGACCAATAAAACGCATGCTGCCATATTTTTTAAATTTAATTCTGATTCTCATAGCACACACCCCCTTTGTAGGTCATAGCGCCGCATCCGGAACACTTCTGGCGGCAGTTTGGAGTTATTTTTTCTCTCTGAGAAGTATGCCACTCCCTGAGAAGAAACTCTTTTGTCACTCCGGTGTCAATAAAGTCCCATGGGAAAATTTCATCTTCCCCGCGGATTCTTGTTGTATAAAAATCAGGATCAATGCCGGCACTTAAAAAGGCGTTCATCCAATGATCGAACTTAAAGTATTCGGACCAGGCATCAAAAATACTTCCACTTTCATATACCTTTAAGAGAACCTCACAAAGCCGCCGGTCTCCCCGGGCTAAAATTCCTTCAATGACAGTTACATCAGCTTCATGCCAGTTATAGCGGATACTTTTTCGGTTCAGCTGCTCTTTGACAGCTTCATTTACAACTTTTGCACGGCTTAAAAACTCATCCTTTGTGCACATAGGGAACCACTGGAATGGGGTAAAGGGTTTGGGAACAAAGAAGGAGGTACTGACTGTAATCTGGCATTTACCGTTTCTTTGATCCTTGGGAATTTCATAATAGCGCTCTGCAATTTTTTCTGCCAGCTGAGCAATGGCACGCATATCATCCTCTGTTTCGGTTGGAAGTCCAAGCATAAAGTATAACTTCACCTTCTGCCAGCCGCCGTCAAAGGCAAGTCCGGCGCCATTGATAATATCCTCTTCTGTCAGCCCTTTATTAATCACATCCCGCATCCGCTGAGAACCTGCTTCCGGTGCAAAGGTCAGACTGCTTTTCTTAATATCCTGTACCTTGCTCATAACATCTAAGGAAAAAGCATCAATTCTTAAAGACGGAAGTGAAATATTCACCCCTTTTGACTTAAAGTTTTCTATTAAGAAGTTTAAAAGTTCCTCTAAGTGAGTATAATCACTGGAGCTTAAAGAGCTCAGGGAAATTTCTTCATGTCCTGTATTCTGAAGCATTTGATAAGCTTTATCCTTTAACATTTCAATTCCGCGCTCCCGAAGAGGGCGGTAAACCATACCAGCCTGACAAAAACGGCATCCCCGGATACATCCACGCTGAATTTCAAGTACAACCCGGTCCTGAGTGATTTTGATAAAAGGAACCAGCGGTTTTTCAGGATAAACTGCCGCAGATAAATCTTCCACTACCTGGCGTTTTATAGTTTTTGGAACTCCTTCATACTTTGGCTGAAAGGAAGCAATGGTCCCGTCTTCATGATAAGAAACTTCATAAAGCGACGGAACATAAAGTCCCGGTATTTTCGCTGCTTCCTTTAAAAATTCAAACCGGCTGTAAGAAGAACCTTTCATATCTTGATAAAGGTCAAACAAATCATCATAAACGGTTTCACCTTCTCCGATATAAAAAATATCAAAAAAATCTGCCAGAGGTTCCGGATTGTAGGTGCAGGGTCCCCCTCCTATTACAATGGGATCTGCCTCAGAACGGTCTGCCGCCCGCATTGGGATCTGGCTTAAGTCCAGTATCTGCAGAATATTTGTATAGCACATTTCATACTGAATGGTAATCCCAAGGAAATTCATATCTTTCACTGGTGTCTGGCTTTCTAGGCCAAACAGCGGGATCCTTTGTTCCTTCATGATTTGATGAAGATCCGGCCAGGGCGAATAAACCCTTTCACAGTAGACATCATCCCTTTTGTTAAACATATCATAAAGGATCTGAATTCCCAGATGAGACATGCCGATCTCATATACATCCGGAAAGGCGAAAGCCACCCTGCACTTTCCTTTTGGATCCTTTTTTATCATATTTACCTCATTCCCGATATATCGGGCAGGTTTATCAATTTTTAATAATATTTCATCATCTAAAGCGAGTTTTTTCATGGTTATCCTTTCACTTTTAGTTTCAATCAACTTACAATATTATATATTTTTTGCCAAAGGAGTTCAAGCAAATAAATTATGATTCGTAAGCCTGTATAGAGTTCAGATGCAGCTACAAAGGGACCTGCTGGTTTGCTGTTACACAGGTAAGGGTGCCGTTCAATCATCTCTAACGATGATTTTGCGACACCCTATATAACTCATTAAAATATCTTTTACTGGTTAATTCTCTAATGATGCATTGTCTACTTCATCCACAACTTCATCAAGCCATTGACGTATCCACTCATTGTTTCCCTTATAATATATACCGTCTATAATAATGTCCATTTCGTTGTTTGCTACTGTGTGTATATCACCATTTTTCATCGTAATATCATATACAATGGAAAGTCCACTCGGTTTCGACGGATTTATTGTAAATTTTTCCGCACATTGATTTATCTGTGCTACTACATTATCAAATTCATCTGGTTCAAATATTTTATAGGATTTATCATTTATAGGTGGCTGTACAGTCACTTTTATATTAGATACATTTTCTGTCTTTAAATTCTGTGCCCAATAAATAGGTTTTCTAATTTTAAAAAATAGAAAAAGAAATATCAACAATAGAATAACAATCATAGAAATTAAAACCAGCCTTTTGATTTTTCTATTAAACATAATTTACATTCCTTTTTTAATAAAGCAGGGACTTTATAGTATTGTTAATCTACCACATGAATCTTATCATATCTTCCTGTTCCTGAACCAAATACAGTTCCATTACACATTGAATTATAATTTAACCATCTGTTCGTGACACTTTTCCAAGGATCTATAACATATAAAAGATTATTAGAAGACTTTACACCAGCAATAACTACAACATGACCATTACCTGAATCCCAGTCAAGTTCCATTGCAATTGGGTGTTTCATAGAATAAATATATTTGATAAAAGTTGTCATTGGAACAATATTATACGTTTTTACTTTATGGTTGCTTCCAACTGCATATTGTACAGCTTTCTTTGTTTCAGACGTTGTTGCGCCTTCATTCACTTTAGATCCTTTTACATATTTAACAATAGCGGTCTGTGTTTTTCCAGGACTTGATATATACTTCCCTATCATGCTTGCACTTGCGGCCCAGCACCATTTCGTATCCTCCTGTTTTTGGCGTGTCACGCCTAGTTGTTTAGTATATCCTGAACTAGACGACAGTGTTGCTTCTTCTAATGTTGCGCTATCAATAATACTCTCACTATTTTCTGCCTCTATAAATATATTATCGTATTGGGGATTTAAAGACAACATTACTGCTTCTGAAAAGCTATATATACCTTCCTCCTCTTTCAAAATATTTGTTGCTTCATATGCCTGTTCTTCATACACCGGAATAATATCTTTTGCCTCTTCATCCTGGATAGCAACTATCACAGGATATTCAAATCCTTTTTGAGATGACGCTAAAATTATATTATCATATTCTCCTTCAAATTTTGATATAAAATCATCTAAGCAGATATTATCATTTTGTATAATACCCGCACCTGAAACAGTCCATCTTCCAACATCATCAAGAGATGATCGTAGCTGTTCCTCAGTGAATACTTTTTTGGCTTCTTCAGTTACCGGAGACCCCTTACTTAAAATAATCTCTACTTTGTACCCTGCTACGTCTACATATACGTAATAGGCATAATTTCCACTATCCAATTCCTCTAAAATATCAGTTTCATCGTATATATTCAATTGCAAAATATCAGTATCATTATAACATTTTATAATATCCAGAAAACGAATATCTTCTTTTACATTTACATTTATATTCTCAACCTCAAATACTGCCGAAACAAAATCTACAATTTCATCATTTAATCTGCGAATTTCAGACTGATCTTTTGGAACAACAGATTTTGCCGTATATTTAACTGACGTTTGGATATTTAATTTGAATTGATTATTGTTTATGTCTTGAGCGCTAACAGAAACTCCTAACATGCCATACAGCATGACACTTGATAAAACTATAGAAAGCATTCTTGCTAATGTTTTTTTCATAACTTCTCCTTTCATTATTTTTTCCCTGTGTATTATCATCGAGTTATCAAAGTGCTTTCCAATGGTATTACCTCCTATCCATACAAGAACCTAGTTTTTAATTTATATTAACATATTATCAGATATTTCTCAATATTTTCTGAAAATATGTTGTTTTTTTGTAAAAAGCCTATATAGAATTTCAACACAGCTACAAAGGGACCTGCTGGTTTTCTTTGTTTCTTGTCTTTCTGATTTTGTCAAAAGAAAAAGCAGGAAGTCCTTTTCAAGATTTCCTGCTGGATAGTGCTGCTGTGAGTGTATTACAAGCCGACTTACTGCGTAACAATACAAAACATTTTCAAAGTGATAAACTTGGATTTTATCTATTTCTTCGAACTGTTACCATTCTTGGCCTGCTTTTGTCTCTTTTTTTCTTTTATTCGTTCTTTAAGTTTAAAAAATAATTCTAATGCCGCTTGGTTTGCTATCTGTCCCATAAATACATTCTCCATTCATAAAATCCAAGTCATCTAACAGTTACACCTTCTTGAACTTTCGTTCAAGAAGTATCCCTCGCTCTGCTCGGTCACTTCCTATTTTACAATTGTCCAATTTTCTATATTCCACATAATATCACAGGCATGTCCTGAAAACATTCTGTCTGTATCAATTCCCTTCAATCCATTGACAGCCGCGTAATTTGCATTCATATAAGCAATGGGAATTTCACCGGGATTTTTGGCATAGGCTGTTTCAAAATTCTGATATATCTGCTTTCTTTTTTGGGTATCCTTTTCATGGCGTCCCGCATTTAAAAGAGTATCAATCCGGGAATTGGAATATCCGGTAATATTGGAGCTTCCCTTTGAAGTAAATTTCCGATACAGCTCGTCCGGTTCAAAAGGAACGGCAAAGGTTGTTAAAAATCCGTCTGTTTCCGAATCCTGACTTATTTCATCCACAAGAACCACCTGCATATCAATTCCTGCATTTTTTAGCTGCAAAGATATCATATTGGCAATATCCACCTGTGTGTCCTCAGAAGAAAGAACCTGAATCCGGATGGTAAATTTCTGTCCGTTTCTGACATAAAATCCATCATCACTCTTTTTCCATCCCAGCTTTTCCATCTTTTTGGCAAAGGTATCCAGATCATAGGAATAAATATCAGCTTTTTTGTTTCCGCCAAAAGAATGATACTGAATGGGACTGAATGCGGCGCTTCCGCTGTTTTTCAAAATATTTTTTACAATGGCTCCCTTATCTGCCGCATAATTTAAAACGGTCATAGAATCTGCGTTATTTTCCCAGAAGTCTGATAGATAAGAAAAAGAAATAAAACAGTATTCTGCCGATTGACATTCCAAATGTTCATATAGGGAGGAATCTTTCAACTGTTCCGAAGTAACAGGTCCAATACTGGCAAGGTCTGCCTCTTTGTTTTTTAACATTTCTGCCTTTTCCTGATCATTATTGGCCATCCGGTAAATGACAGTTTCAATTTCAGGAACCTTATCATAATAATATTCATTCCGCTCCAGGCGGATTTCACCGCTGCTATTATCCCAGGATACAAAACGGTATCTTCCGGTGCCTACAGGAGCCTGATTAAATGCTGTTGTGTTCATATTGTCCCCTTCTAGCAGATGAACCGGGAGAATCCCTATGGTGAAATAATTCAGCATAGATGCATTATATTTTTTAAATTTGATTTCCACCGTATATGGCCCGGCAGGCTTCACAGATTCAATATCTGTATAATTACATTCAAGGTCTGAATCCAGGTTTCTATCCTGGGTCAGCAGATTATAGGTAAACACAACATCATCCGCAGTAAAAAGTTCCCCGTCATGCCACATAATACCTTCTTTTAACTGAAAGGTATAAGTCAGTGTTTCTTCATCAAACGCATAGCTTTCTGCAAGATCTGCCACAGGACTTCCATCTTTGCTGTGTTTAAGCAGACCTGAAAATATAAGATCAGAAAGACCTTCACAAGTGTCTAAAAGGGGATTGATTTCAGTTATTTTATTTCCAGCAAAAATCAGCTCCTTATTTTCCTCTGTCTCCTGATTTGTTTCCGAGCTCAGACTGCTGACAGAGATTTCCTCTTCTTTATTCTGGCATCCTGTAAATAAAAACAGTATGCATGCGGCAGCCAGCAGTATACATATATGTTTCTTCATCATTAGAAAAACCTCGTAAATACTTAAAATTTATCAAACTAAGAAAAGTATACCACAGATAGCTGCAAATCAAAACGTCAGGTATTATTTTTCAAAAAAATTTCGTATTTCTGAAAAACAGTTTTTTACATCTTTTAAATCGTAATCCTTTTGAATTTGTGTGACAATTGTTTTTTCCGAAAGATTTTTCCATTGATAGCCGGTCTGATGAATGGTGATAAATCCAAGAAAGCAAAGCACTGCGGCAAGCAGGCGTATTTTCCAGAAGGATCTTATAACGGCAGGTTCCTCATTGGAATAATCTGATTCAAATCTGTCGTGCTTTTTGCGCTCATAGGAAGACGGTGTTTGAAAACTTTCCTTTATCTGTTGAATATATTCTTTTCTGCTGTCATAGTTTGTCTGCATGATTGATTCCTTTCCGAAAAAAAACAGGAGTTTAATACATACGTATGTAAACTCCTGAAGGATTATGTATCAGATTTTTAAAATTATCTTTGAGAAAGCTCCTCAATAACATCATCCCAGCTTAACCCTTTTTCAACCATCAAAACCATAACATGATAAAGAAAATCTGCAATTTCATATTTAATTTCTTCCGGATCCGGATTTTTAGCTGCAATTACAATTTCAGTTGCTTCCTCTCCTACTTTTTTCAGAATTTTATCAATTCCTTTATCAAACAGATAATTTGTATAAGAACCTTCCTTTGGATTTGTTTTTCTGTCCTTAATAATGTTAAATTCATTTTCAAATACCTTTAATGGATTCTTCTCCAGGTATTCTTCTGCCACCAGGTCCTGAAAGAAACAGGTGGGATTTCCGGTGTGGCAGGCCGCTCCTACCTGGGAAACTTTTGCCAGTATTGTATCATGATCACAGTCTAACGTTAGAGACTTTACATACTGAACATGGCCTGAGGTCATCCCCTTTGTCCAGAGTTCCTGTCTGCTTCTGCTCCAGTAAGTCATTTTTCCAATGGACAGTGTAATGTGGAAAGCGTCTTCGTTCATGTACGCCAGCATAAGAACCTCGTTTGTTTTATAATCCTGAACAATGACGGGAATCAGCCCGTCAGAATTCAGCTGAAATTCAGACCAGTCCATATTAGAAGTAAGTCTTCCGGTGGAAATACCTTTTTGGGAGAGAATCTCCTTCAAGCCCATAATATCTGCTCCCGGCTGACTGAAGGAATCGCTGGCAAGCCCTGTGAGAGTATCATCAGCATTGAAAATTTTTACAATCTCATCTTCGGTTACCTCATTAACGATGGGAGTATAAGGGATTTCAGTAACATTTTCTATCGTTCCGATCAATTTCTGATTTAAGATAATCAGTTCACTGATATTTTCTTCTATTAGTTCTTTTTGTTTAAATAATATATCCACATTAAACAGAGACATCGCCGTTTTCTCTTTGCCAAAACGCATGGAGCTTTCTTTTGCCAGCTCTGTGGAAACGGGTTTTAAACTGTTTAAAATAGCCTTTTTACAGCCGGTATAGAGAATTTTTTTAATATCTTCCAGCCGGTTAATGTTTCCTCCTGCGTAAACAGGAATTTCTGATACCCGGTTAATTTTTTTCAGGGTATGCAGGTTTTCCTCATGTTCTTTGTCGTCAGAAGATAAATCGAAAACAAATATTTTATCAACACCGTTATCATTATAGCGGCGTACAGCTGTAAAAAGATCCTCTGCCGGGGTTAAGTCCGAAAAACCCTTTACAGAAATTCCGTCTTTTAAATAAATAGCTGCTATGATGCTTTTTGTTACCATAGTTTCTTATAAACTTCCTTTCGTTGATAATATACCTTCGATGCGCGGATCGTATGAAACGGCTTCATCCAGCGCTTTTCCGAAGGCTTTAAAAATTGCCTCTGCAATGTGATGATTGTTTGTACCGGATAACACACGGATGTGGAGATTCATACCGGCGCTGTAAGATACTGCATAGAAAAATTCACGAATCATTTCAGTATCCATATCACCGATTTTATCACTGGTAAATTCAGCATCAAATCCCAGATATGGTCTGCCCGACAGGTCAATGGCGCATAAAACAAGGGTTTCATCCATGGGAAGCATCATACTGCCATACCGTTTGATTCCCTGCTTATCTCCCAGTGCTTTAAAAATGGCTGTTCCAAGTACGATCCCGGTATCTTCAATGGTATGATGGCAGTCCACAAACAAATCTCCGCTGACAGATGCGGTAAGATCAAAAAAACCATGGCGTGCAAAACCATCTAACATATGATCAAAAAAGCCAACGCCTGTTTTTATATCCGCTTTTCCGCTTCCGTCCAGATTAAGATCTATTTTGATATCAGTCTCCTTGGTTGTCCTGCTTATTTCTGCCATACGCGGCTTTTGCATATCATTTTCCTCCTAATCCTCAAATCTGACGCGAATGGAATTGGCATGGGCAGTCAGCTGTTCACATTCTGCAAACTGTATAATATCTTTATAAATTGGTTCCAGCGCCTCTTTGGAATAAGAAATAATACTGGATTTTTTAATAAAATCGTCAACACTAAGGGGCGAAAAGAATTTTGCAGTTCCATTGGTGGGAAGTACGTGATTTGGTCCGGCAAAATAATCTCCCAGGGGCTCACTGCTGTATTCTCCGATAAAGATGGCTCCGGCGTGTTTAATGCGGGTCATCACTTCAAAAGCATTGGCAGTGACAATTTCTAGATGCTCAGAGGCAATTTCGTTGACAGTATCAATGGCAGTATTAAGGTCCGGAGCAATTAAAATATATCCGTAATTATCCAGGGACTTTTTAATAATCTCTTTTCTGGAAAGCTCATGGGTAAAACGCTGAACTTCTGCTAAGACTTCAGCTGCAAGTTTTTCACTGGTGGTAATCAGGATAGCGGAAGCAAGCTCGTCATGCTCTGCCTGAGATAACAGATCTGCGGCAACATAAGACGGATTTGCAGTTTCATCAGCAAGCACCAGAATTTCACTGGGACCTGCAATAGAATCTATACTTACATGTCCGAAAACAGCCTTTTTCGCAAGGGCTACATAGATGTTGCCGGGGCCCACAATCTTATCTGCCTTTGGGATGCTTTCTGTACCAAAGGCCATAGCCGCAATGGCCTGGGCGCCGCCGATTTTAAAAATGCGGTCTACCCCCGCCTCTTTTGCCGCTACCAGAGTAGCAGGATTGACATTGCCGTTTTTGTCACATGGTGTCGTCATAATTATTTCTTTCACACCGGCAACTTTAGCAGGCATAACATTCATCAGTACAGAGGAAGGATATACTGCTTTGCCTCCGGGAACATAAACCCCTGCCCGGTCAATGGGGGTTACCTTTTGTCCCACCATAATGCCGTTTTCAGAACTATCAAACCAGCTGTACTGTTTTTGTTTTTCGTGGTAGGTTTTAATATTTACAAGTGCTTTCCGTATTACTTTTAAAAGTTCGGGCTGAACAAATTTGTAGGCCATTGCCAGCTCTTCTTCGGTTACTTCTACATTTTCTGCCGTAAGATCTGCACCGTCAAACTTTTTCGTATATTCAAAGACTGCCGCATCTTTTTTTGCCCGGACGTTTTCAATGATTTCGCCAACTTTGCTCTCAAACTCAGTATACTGGCTGGGACTTCGTTTCAGCAGATCTGTCAGCAGACTATTTATTGTATCCTGTGTTAATTTTAAAGTACGCATATTTGTCTCTCCTTTATGCTTCTGTCAGTACTGTGCGCAGATTGTCAATCAGTTTTGAAATTCTTTCCTGTTCCATTTTCATGCTTACCTGATTGACTACCATCCTTGCAGACAGCGGGCAGACTTCTTCTAAAACATTCAGCCCGTTTTCCCGCAGAGTGGAACCGGTTTCCACGATATCAACAATTACTTCTGAAAGTCCCACAATGGGAGCCAGTTCAATGGAACCATTAAGTTTAATAATCTCAACAGTCTGATGCTTTGTATTATAAAAATAATCCTTTGCAATTTTCGGATATTTTGTAGCTACACGAATGAGTTCATGATGCTTTAAAAGTTCTTCTGCTGACTGAGGTCCGCAGACACACATTCTACATTTTCCAAAACCAAGATCTAACACTTCATAAATGTTTCTGCCTTCTTCTAGAATCGTGTCTTTTCCTACAATTCCAATATCCGCAGCACCGTATTCCACATAAGTAGGCACATCAGGACCTTTGGCAAGGAAAAAACGGAGTTTTAATTCCTCATTTACAAAAATCAGTTTTCTGGTATCTTTATCTTTCATTTCCTCACAGGTAATGCCGATCTTTTCAAACATTTCCAGGGTTTTACTGGCAAGCCTTCCTTTTCCAAGTGCGAATGTTAAATATCTCACAGGGCATACCTCCTATAAACAGTAGATGACATCTTTTATGTTAAAATTTTCAGCATATGCTTCAAACATTTCCCTGGATGTATCTTTTGTAAGCTTCATTAATTCTACATTTTCACCGGATTTTCTGAGTTTTCCGGCAATGGTAATGGCATTGGCCTGATTCTGACAGTTGTACACAATCCAGATATTCCGGTTTGCCAGAGGAATCTCTATATTCTGTCTGGATAAAGCGGCCATCAGCTGATCTACCACAATCACAAAGCCTGTGGCAGGCGCATTTTTTCCAAAATAAGTTAAAAGAGTATCATATCTTCCGCCTTTTACAATGGCCTCTCCTGTTCCGAAAGTATATCCGGAGAAAATAATGCCCGTGTAATATTCAAGACCGGACAGCATTGCCAGCTCATAAGAGACATACTGATCAACCTGATACAGTTTTAATATTTCATCCAGCTGTTCTAACCGTTCCAGGGCCAGATAGATTTTTTCATAATTCTTAGCCTTTTCCTTTGCCTCTTTGATATGAGAAGTCTGTATCATAAAGGTTTTCAGCATTCCAAACAAATCAATTAAGTCGGGATCAAGGGAAACATGTTTTACAAGTTCCTCTACTGCGTAAAAATTTTTGTTGCTGATAAAATCTTTAATTTCTTCTTCCGTTGTCTCATCAAATCCGGCGGCCTTTAAAAGTCCTTCCAGAAAATCCACATGACCGATACTGATCTGAAAATCAGTCAGTCCCGCATTTTTTAACAAATTGACCGCAAGCGAAATCATTTCCGCATCTGCATCCACAGAAGGATCCCCGATTAGTTCGGCTCCGGACTGGGTACATTCCTTTAACCGGCCCTGATAGCTGGAATTATTAATAAATGTATTTCCTGTATAACAGAAACGGAGGGGGATCTTTTCATCCATAAAATATTTGGAAGCACAGCGGGCAATGGACGGAGTAATATCCGGCCGCAGCACCAGCGTATTGCCTTCCCGGTCAAAAAACTTATACAGATCTTTAGAAGGGGTGGAGCCGATTTCCTTCCCAAAAATATCAAAAAATTCAAAAGCAGGGGTTTGAATGGGATGATATCCGTATGTTCTTAATACAGACATAATACCGTTTTCAAGTGCCAGCTTCCTTTCACATTCTTCGCTGTAAATATCCCGTACTCCCTCAGGAGTATGCAGTAATTCTCGTTTCACGCAAAATCCTCCATTCTTGTCCTTTGTAACCGGAATCACTTTAGTGTGCTACCATGCTACCAAAATAAACTTTGCTTATTATAAAAGATTTTATTTAAAAAGTCAAGAGAAAGGACCGTTTATTCCCGGGACGCAAGGTCCATCTGCATGGGATCCAGATATGGAACCAGCAGGGCGCCGTTCCTTTGAAAAAAGTAGGCAGGATCCAGCTCATCATATCGAAAGCTTTTTCTTCCGCCCTTTTGACAGCGGTTCCAGAACCTCATCAGCTGGCGCAGGCTCAGGTAATAAAACTGGTCCTTTTTTATAAAATACAGGATCAGAAACGCGATTCCCCCCTGCTTTTCAAAGTTTTCCATAAAGATGATCTGATGCTCATGGATATTCTGGAGAGGAAAGGTCTCTGCCTGGCATTCTTTTGCATCAAAGCAGACAGGAATCCCCTGCACCGCCCCAATATAATCCACAGTACTCTTCTGTTCAAAATAAGCAAGAGTAATATGCCGGTGCTGTTTATCAATATTTACCGGTGTAATGGGTGTTGGAATCTTCTGAATCAGAGCGAGATTGTGCTCTAGATATTTTTCATTCGTCCGGTTAATAAATTCTTCTAAAGTGGAACCTCTAAGGCCCCTGGAATTCCATGTGGGCATTATACGATTCCTCTTTTAGCAAGGGCTTCGCTGATTTCATAGTAAAGAATATTTTCTTTTTCAACAGCAAATTTCCCGTCTTTTAAAGTCAGAAGATTGACACAGCAGTTTGGCTGGCGGATGCTCCAAAATTCATCCAGGTCCATTTTGCGGATCCTTGTCAGTACCGCCCGGATAAAAGCGCCGTGGCAGACAATTAAAATTGTATTACATTCATGTTCCAACGGTTTTATTTCATTTTGAAAAAAGTCTTCTGCACGTTCATATACTGCTTCAAAGGTTTCCGCATCCCCAGAAGCCTGATAGTTACTGGGAACCGAAAAGCAATTTCGAATATTGCTGTCTGCGGCTGTAATTTCTTTTATATTTTTTCCTTCGTATACTCCAAAACACATTTCACGGATTCTTAAATCTGTGATAATTGGAGCTTTTTGTTTTTCGTTTATAATTTCCGCTGTTTTTACCGCTCTGATATAAGGGCTGGTATAGATTCGGTCAAATAAAATGCCGTCCTTTTCAAATCCGTCTCTTGTATGTTCTGCCAATTGGATTCCATAGGGAGTCAGTTCAATGTCAGAGGAACCTTGAATCAGTCCCTGGCTGTTCCAATAGGTTTCTCCGTGGCGCATAATATAAATATTCATCTCATTATCCTCTTTTATCTGTCATTGTATCAAAAGCTTTCCGAAAATTCTCAGGGGGCGGCGCAGTCCATTCCCGGCCGTCGGGCATAATCATTTTCCAGGCGTGAAGCAGCTGGCCGGATATGCCTGTTCTGCTTTTTAAAAACTGGTTTATATTTCGATCTCCGTATTTATAATCCCCAAGAACAGGGTGTCCGATAGAGGCTAAATGCGCCCGGATCTGATGAGACCGTCCGGTAATTAAATGCACCTGCAAAAGCGTTGCTTCTTCTGCTGTTTTCAATGGTATATAGCTAGTCTCAATAAAATCCGCTCCCTCAAATGGCTTTGTATGTATTTCTACTTTATTAGACCCGGGATCTTTTTTCAGATAACCTTTTAAATGCCGGTTCTTTGTAACTTTTCCTTTTACAATGCACAGATAATATTTTTTCAGTGTCCGGTCCTTTAAAAGCTCTGCCATCTGCTGCAGCCCCCGGATAGATTTCCCGGCAGTTAAAAGTCCGGAGGTGTTGCGGTCCAGCCGGTTGCAGATCGAAGGGCGGAAAGTCAAAAGATCTTCCTTTGTGAGCTGTCCGCTTTCTAACAGATAGTCCAAAACAAAATCATTCGCGGAATCATCCTGTGGCGCTGCTTTTTGGGACAGCAGACCGGCAGGCTTATTCAGAATCAGAATATCATGATCTTCATATACAATCTGAGGAATCAATCTGCCGGGGACTTTCTTTACAGGCGACCGTTTTTTACAGCCGGTCTCTTCTGCCGGTTTTACTTCTTTTTTAAATGCTGTCTCCTTTGCCGGCTTTAATGAAAATTTATCAAAAGTATCATCCGATAAGTACAGCTTTATCCGGTCACGGCCGGCCAGACATTCCTGGCCGGTGGCTTTTTTATCATTTAGTACAATATTTTTTTTCCGAAGCATTTTATAGATAAAACTTTTTGGTGCCTGGTTTAACAGTTTTGCCAGATACCGGTCCAGGCGCTGGCCTGCCTCAAAGGGTTTGATTTCAAATTCTTTCATAAGAGTTATACTTTCTTTTTATGGACATTCCGAATGGTTTTCTTTTTCTTCGGTCTGTTTTTTCCTTCTGGTTTATTTTTAGATGCCTGATAGCCGGTCCCCGGCTTTTGTCCCCTTCTTGGACGGATCAGGCATTTCTTATCGTACCCTATAAGATCCAGCCGGCCGGCCAGTTTCAGCGCTTCGTATACCAGATCATAGTTTTTGGGATTGCGGTATTGAATCAGCGCCCGCTGCATAGCCTTTTCATGAGGATTTACAGCTGTATAAACCGGTTTCATAGTCCGAGGATCCAGTCCGGTATAATACATGCAGGTAGAGATGGTGGAAGGTGTTGGATAAAAATCCTGTACCTGCTCCGGCATATAACCCAGATCTCTTAAATACTCCGCCAGTTCTACTGCTTCTTTTAAAGTGGAACCGGGATGGGAAGACATTAAATAGGGCACCAGAAACTGTTTTTTCCCTATAGCCTCATTGATTTTTTTATATTCTGTTACAAATCTATTGTAAACATCTACAGAAGGTTTTCCCATTTTTTCCAAAACTGCATCAGAAATATGCTCCGGGGCCACCTTTAACTGGCCGCTGACATGATGCTGGCATAGTTCGTGAAAAAAGGTACGGTCCGAATCGTACATTAGATAATCAAACCGGATGCCGGAGCGGACAAATACTTTTTTAACATTTGGCAGTTCTCTGAGGCTGCGCAGCAGATGCAGATAATCTTTATGGTCTACCTTCAGATTTTTGCAGGGTTTTGGAAACAGACACTGTTTTTGGGGGCAGACGCCCTGCTCCATTTGTTTGTCACAGGAAGGAAAACGAAAATTGGCAGTAGGCCCGCCTACATCGTGGATGTATCCTTTAAAATCCGGATCCCAGATGATCTCTTTGGCTTCTCTTAAGATGGATTCATGGCTTCTGGTCTGAATAATTCTGCCCTGATGAAAGGTCAGTGCGCAAAAATTGCAGCCGCCAAAACATCCACGGTTACTTACAAGACTGAATTTTACCTCTTCAATGGCAGGAACCCCGCCTGCCTCCTCATAAGACGGGTGAAAGGTCCGCATAAAGGGCAGGCTGTAAACACTGTCCATTTCACTTTGAGTAAGGGGTTTCGCCGGCGGATTCTGTACTACATACAGATGGCTGTTGTAGCTTTCCACCAGCCGCCTGCCGGAAAAAGGATCCGTATTGCAGTACTGGATATAAAAGCTTTCTGCATAGGAACGTTTCTCTTTCAGAATTGTCTGATAATCCGGAAGGGTAACAGCATCGTAAACGCTCTCTAAAGAACCGGTGCGGTAAACGCTTCCGTCGATAAAGGTCAGATCTTTGATATCAATACCGCTTTGCAGCGCTTCGGCAGTCTCTATAATGCTGCGCTCTCCCATTCCATAAAGTAACAGATCAGCGCCTGAGTCCAGCAGAATCGAGCGTTTTACCTTATTGGACCAGTAATCATAATGGGCAAGGCGTCTTAAGCTTGCCTCAAGCCCTCCGATAATAATGGGAATATCCTTGTAACTTTGCCGGATCAGATTACAGTATACAATCGTGGCGTAATCCGGCCTTTTTCCCATAACACCTCCCGGGGTAAAGGCATCCTTTGTTCTTCGTTTTTTGGAAACGGAATAATGGTTTACCATGGAATCCATATTTCCGCCGGTTACAAGAAAGCCCAGTTTGGGCCTGCCAAAAATCTGAATGCTTTTTTGATCTTTCCAGTCAGGCTGGGAAATAATACAAACGGAAAAACCATTTGCTTCCAGCACCCGGCTGATCACAGCATGTCCAAAGGAAGGGTGGTCTACATAGGCGTCGCCAATGACATATACAAAATCCGGCTGTGTAATACCTCTTTCTTCCATTTCTTTTCGATTGACTGGCAAAAACTCATTCATGGGAGCACCTCATAATCTGACTGTAATATCTGAAAATAATCGTTAATGTAAAAGTCTGCAAGTTCCCGTTTCCGGGTTCTTTGATCTGCCGAATAGGCATCTTCAACAGCGCAGACTTTCATGCCTGCACGCTTTCCTGCCAGAATCCCCATGGGAACGTCCTCAAAAACAAGACATTCTTCTGGGGAAATCTTTAAAAGCTCTGCAGTTTTTAAGTATACATCCGGAGCTGGTTTCCCGGCGGAAACATCACAGCTTGTAACAGACACATCAATATAACCGGTAAGACTGCGGGCCTCTAAAAATGCATTCAGCAGATCCCTGGAATTGCTGGTGGCAATTCCAATTTTTACAGACCGGCTTTTTAAGTATGTCAAAAATTCAAGGATACCTGGCTTTAACGCCACATGATACTGATACTGTTCTATGGCCTGGCTATGCCAGACTGCCTTTAATTCTTCCACTGTTTCCGGCAGTGAAAAAGTTTTTACAAAGTATTCTGCGGTTTCTGTAAAGCTTTTGCCTTCGATATCCTGCTGCAGTGTCTTTGGAACAGTAATTCCCCTGTTTTTAAAAAATAGATGGTCAATATCGGTCCAGACGGTCATGGAATCCGCCATCGTTCCGTCCAGATCAAAAATGACAGCTTTTGTTTTATGTAACATAATTTATTCCTTTAGTTTTTTAATTTCTTCTTCTGTGAGCATCCGGTATGCTCCCGGAGGGAGGGATTCATCCAGAGTCAGACTTCCCATGGAAATTCGTTTCAGATAGAGAACAGAAAGCCCTACTGCCTGAAACATCCGCTTAATCTGATGAAATTTTCCTTCTGTGACAGTAACAGATACTTCTGATTCTTCCGATGCCGAATGAAAAATCTTAAGAAGAGCCGGTCTTGTGGTTTTTTCTTCTCCGATATCAAGGCCGCTAAAAAACAGCTTTATCTCATGATCGGTTACCGGCCCGTTTACCCGGGCAATATAAGTTTTCGTCACGTGATGGGCGGGAGATAACAGTCTGTGGACTAAGGCTCCGTCATCAGTTATTAAAAGCAGTCCCTCAGTGTCAAGATTCAGCCGCCCTGCCGGAGCCATATTTTTGTGGAGATCAGAGGGCAGATAATCCATAACTGTTTTGTGAATCTGATCTGTAACGGCGGTTACGCAGCCCGCCGGTTTGTGAAACATAATATATTGAAACTGACTGTGATGTAATGTGCGGCCCTGAAACTTTACAATATCTGTTCCGGGGGTTAGTTTCATGGAACTGTCGGCAGCGGGAATATCATTTACCGTTACAAGTCCCTGGCGCACGGCCCGTTTCATTTCTGATCTTGTGCCGCACCCACAGTCTGTTAAGTATTTATCTAATCGGATTGTTTTCATGCTGTATCTTCTTTATTATAGTCATAATTATGATAGTGATAGGATAATGTTTTTTCCGTAAGCTTCTGAAGATATGGATATGGATTCAAGGCTTCATCACTTCCTTCTTTGTCAGGGAGATAAAATCCCACATGAAGATGTGTTGCAAATTTTCCGGTGGTTCCTTCCTTTCCGTATCCGGTATCACCGATAAAACCAATGCATTCTCCCGCTTTTATTTCCTGTCCTTCTTTGATATCCGGCATATAGGACTGCAGGTGGGCATAATAAAGGTAAAGTCCGCTGTCTGTCCGGATACCAACCCGATAACCGCCAAGCTCAAGCCAGCCAAGCTTCTCCACAACACCGTCGCTCATGCTGACCACCGGATAAATTCCCGGTTCATTGAGATCCGTCATGATATCTGTTCCTTCATGATGGCGGTCTCCTCCATATGTACGGCTCTGGTTCCAGGTATCTACATAGCTGAAGGAAAGGCTCTCGTCATCCAAAGAGACTGGAATCGGAAAAAATTCCAGCTCCTTAAGGATTTCGGATTGTTCTGTTTTTTTCAGCACTCTGTTTGATGAAAGATTCCTGGTAATTGCATACTGCATCAGAATGTCAAACAGAATGATTATCACAAAAAGCAGTAACCATAGTTTTCTTTTTTTTATTTTCCTAAAAATCAAAGATTACCCTTCTTTAAAAATTCTAATAAAAACTTCCAAATTTTCTCAGTGGAAGCAATACTGAGCTTTTCTGACGGCGTATGAATATCGTCAATTTGGGGCCCTAAGGATACACAGTCAAGATCTGGAAGTTTTTCAAGGAACAGACCGCATTCTAGTCCTGCATGAATCGCCTCTACTTTAGGCCTTTGGTTAAATAGTTCCTCATAAACCTGTATCAAACGCTTACGCAGCAAGGAGTCCTTCCGATATTCCCAGGCCGGATATTCGCCATCTTCGGTATAACATCCCAAAAGACTTTCTGTCAAGAGCCGGATTTGGTCAGCCAGCAGTCTTTTTCTGGAAGATACGCTGCTGCGAATGGAAAAGGAAATCTGAACATGATTCTCTGATGTAGTCATAATTCCGGCATTCAGGGAAGTTTCCACAAGGTCATAAAGATCTGTACTCATATGCTGAACCCCGTTTGGCATGGTATACAGAAAAGTTAAAATCTGATGTTTCCCCTGTTTGGCCATAACATGCTCTGAGGTTTCAGCCTTTTTCACACTTGCTGAAAGTTTCAATTCAGGATCTGTATTTTCATACTCTTTGTGCAGTATTGACTCCATATGGGATACTGCGCTGTGAAAGGAGTCCATATTATCTTCAGAAAGCAGTATTTCTGCGGATGCCTCTCTTGGTATGGCATTATCCTTTAACCCTCCGTTTATATGAATTAAAGAATAATGACACAGCTGTTCTAATTCTTTTAAAACACGGCCCATCAGCTGTATGGCATTCCCGTACTCTTTTTGAATTTCGGAACCTGAGTGGCCCCCATGAAGACCGGTCAATGTCAGGACTGCTAAAATACCGGACCGGATTTCCCTTGTAAAAGAAAATTCTGCTCTTGCCCGCATCCCTCCTGCACAGCCGCACAGAAAAATGCCTTCCTCTTCAGAATCAAGATTTAAAAGCTCCCGCCCCTTTAATACAGATAAGTCAATACCCTTAGCTCCGTACATTCCGGTTTCTTCGTCTACCGTAAAAACAACTTCCAGCCGGGGGCTTTTCAAATCTTCCTTTTCAAGCAGTGCAAGTCCGTAAGCAATGGCAATACCGTCGTCCGCACCAAGGGTTGTTCCTCTAGCTTTCAGATACCCCTGCTCTTCGTACAGATCAAGCCCTTCCTTTTCAAAATCAATGGTACGGTCTGCATCCTTTTCACAAACCATATCCAGATGGCCCTGAATAATATATGGTTTATGATCTTCGTATCCTTTCGCGGCTTCCCGTATGATAATAACATTATTTAAGGAATCCTGATAATATTCCAGTCCGTGCTCTTTTGCAAACTGCACACAGTAATCACTGACAGCTTTTGTATTGCCGGATCCGTGGGGAATCTGGCAGATTTCATGAAAATAGTAAAAAACCCGCTCTGCAGGTGAATGATGAAATTGCATAAAAGATAACCTCCTGTACAGGAATGATCTAAAAAAAAGACCATATAATGAACTATGAAAAGAATCATTCCTTCTATTGTACTTACGTTATTATTAATTTATTTATTATTATTTCCAAAACAGATGGCCGCAGACACAGCTTTTGGTCTTTTATTGTGGTATAAAAACGTTGTCCCAACGCTTCTGCCCTTTTGCATTATTTCTTATATTATAATTCAAAGCAATTTATATCATACCATTTTCCGGCAGATTCTTTCACTGTTACCGGGAAAACGGGTGATACGGCCGGAAACCCTCTATCCCATCTGTCTTGGTTTTGTATGCGGATTTCCCATTGGAAGCAAATTGACGGCAGATATGTACGCTTTAGGACATCTGAATGCAAAAGAAGCAACAAAGCTGTGTGCCATCAGCAATCAGTTCGGTCCGGCTTTTGTCGTAAATTACATAGCAGCTTCACAGCTTAAGGACAGCAGATTTGCACCCATCCTGCTGCTGTCTATTTATCTTCCACCGTTAATATGCGGCGCCGTCTGGATGAGCCGCCGGGATAAAAGCGCTTCTTTACGCAAAATACCGGCATCCCGATCTCAAATAAACTTTAAAATCATAGATGCCGGTATTATGAATGGATTTGAAACAATGCTGAGAGTGGCCGGATATATTGTAGTATTTTCTATTTTATCCGGCGCTGTAGAATCGCTGCCTGTTGATATTCCGGCAGGCAAAGCCCTGATATCCGGTATCCTGGAAATCACAACCGGCACTCAGAACATTGCCGCTTCTGACATGTCCCAAGCATGGAAACTGCCATTGATCTGCGCCATCGTATCCTTCGGCGGCTTCTGCGGGCTGTTTCAGACAAATGCAATTATGAAAGGGGCAGAATTTAAAAGAAAACAATATATCACCTTTAAACTCATCTGTACCGCAGTCAGCTTTATTGCCGCAAAAATTCTGTATCAGCTATTCTTCTGATTTGGAAGAAATAATAGAGATTTCATCCTGCTCTTCCTTTTTAGAAGCCTCAGAATCTCCGGCTCCTTCCCCTTCCACATCGGGTTTGAGTTCATTTCTGTTGGCTAATACGATGTCCTGGCAGTTCTGCAAAGATGCAAGGAGGCTGTCATATTTTGCCTTGGAAGTGTCAATTGCATGAGATACAATATTCTCCAGATTTCCAAGAAGGTTATCTGTATATTCAATGGATGCGGTGCGGATATTGTTGGCATCCTCCGTTGCTTTATCCAGAATTTCCTGAGCCTGATTGGTGGCAATCATTACAACTTCATTTGCCTGGGCATAGGCCTGCTGCATAATCTGATGCTCACTTACCAGTTCGTTAGTGTGAATCTGTGCAGCTTCAATAATTTCATTCGCTTTTGCCTGGGCATCTGCTAAAATAGCGTCTTTATTATTGATAATTTTCTGATAGCGCTTGATCTCGTCCGGAGTCTTCATCCGCAGTTCTGTCAAAAGCTCTTCGATTTCATCTTTATTTACAATAATTTTGGAAGGAGACAGCGGCTGTGTCTTGCAGCTTCCGATATAATTTTCAATTTCTTCAATAATCTGTTCCAAACGGCTACTCATTTTGAACAACTCCTTATCTGTTGATATTTAACTTCTTATATACTTCCGGCAGAATCTTCTCCGGAACAAATTTGGAAATATCACCGCCGTAAGACGCAACTTCTTTGACAATTGTAGAACTTAAATATGCATACTCCAGACTGGTCGTTAAAAATACCGTATCCAGCTTTGGATTTACAATCCGGTTTGTCTGGGCAATCTGAAGCTCATATTCAAAATCGGTAACAGCGCGCAGACCACGAATTACAATGCCTGCACCGATTTCATCTGCGTATTCTACCAGTAACCCATCAAAAGATGATACAGTTACATTTGGCAAGTGGCTGGTCATATCTTTTATCATACTAACACGTTCATCTGTAGAAAACAACGGATTTTTTGCATTATTGCGCAAAACCGCCACATTGAGCTCATCAAAGATTTTGGATGATCTTTCTATTATATCCAGGTGTCCGAAAGTCATAGGATCAAAACTTCCGGGATAAATTGCTTTTTTCATAGGAATTATCCTCTTGCTAACTTTACTTTTGTAAAAAAATGTGCTGATTGGTTTTATACTTTTTTTGTTTTACGATTCTGTACCCCTCTGCTGTGTATTCTGATAGATCTGTTTCCAGAGAAGTTTCAATAATAATCAGAGAATCTTCATCTATCACAGAAGACTCTTTCAAATAGGAAAGAACCTCTTTCTCCAGATTTTGATTATAGGGCGGATCCATATAAACAATATCAAACACATATTTTCGTTCCAGTGTTCTTAAAGCGGATACTGCATCCATAACTTTCAGATCACAAAAAGAGTTGAATTTTGTGAAATTAATATTATCCTGGATACATGCAGCCGCCTTCCGGCTGTTTTCCACAAGAACTGCTTTTGTGGCGCCGCGGCTCACTGCTTCTAGAGCAATACTGCCGCTTCCGGAAAACAGATCCAGAAAATAGCATCCGGGCACTTCTATCTGAATCATATTAAAAAGTGTTTCTTTGATACGGTCTGTAGTTGGTCTTGTATCTGTTCCCGGAATGGTTTTTAAAGGCATGCTTCGTGCAGTGCCGGCTATAATTCTCATAAATGACCTCCATCTGTTTCACAAACTTCCAAAACAGCGTGGTACAAAAGAGCCAGAGCATCAGTTACTGCCTGGTTTCTGATTTCTGTCCGGCTGCCGGAGTAATGTTTCTCATATGTTTTTGTGCTGCCTTTGGCATAACATCCAATGTAAACAAGTCCCACAGGCTTTTGTTTTGTGCCTCCGCCGGGGCCTGCTATTCCTGTGGTAGTTACTGCAAAATCACTGTCAGCAGCTTTTGCGCATCCCTCGGCCATCTCATATGCCGTCTGATGGCTGACAGCCCCATAAGCATTCAGAGTATCTTCGGATACGGCCAGCAGACGCTGCTTTGCCTCATTGGAGTAAGTAATGTAGCCTTCTTTATAAACGGCAGATACACCGGGAGCGTTAATCAAAGTACCGGCCACTAGCCCTCCGGTGCAGGACTCTGCTGTTGACACGGTCAGATGATGTTTTTCACACAGCTTTGCAATCTTTTCTTCTATCTTAGCTTCCACTATTTCTGCTCCTTTAATACTCCTTTGTTTTTCACAAGATAATCAACCAGTGAAACAATTGTTAATACCAGCGCCAGGTATGTGACAATGACAGCCAGTATCTGAAAGGGTAAAAATGCAAAATTCAGAATTAAAAGAATAATCATAATCATTTGGGTCACAGTTTTTACTTTTCCCCACATGCTGGCAGCTATCACAATCTGATTATCGGCAGCAATCAGACGGAATCCGCTGATAATAAATTCCCTTGCAATAATAATAATTACAATCCAGGAAGCCAGACGGTTTACTTCAATCAGACAAATCATGGCAGAACATACCAGCAGCTTGTCCGCTAAGGGATCCATAAATTTTCCGAAGTTTGTTACAAGGTTATACTTTCTTGCAATCTTGCCGTCTAAAAGATCTGTCAGGCTGGCAGCAACAAAAATAATAAGGGCAATATAATCACCAATTCGTCCCAGGGGCGAAAACAGCATAAAGAATACAAAAAAGGGGATCAGAACCACCCGGAACATCGTTAGTTTATTTGGTAAATTCATAGCAATTCTCCTATCAGATCATATTCATAAGCGCCTGTAATCTTTACTCTTGCAAAGTCCCCGGACATCAGCGTTTCATCCGTCTGAATAAAAACATAGCCGTCAATATCCGGAGCATCTCTGTAGGTTCGTCCGATATAGGCGTTTTCAGAGGTAAGTTCTCCTTCAATCATCACATCCAGTTGGCGTCCGATCAGGGTCTCATTGGTGTCAAAAATAATTTCTTCCTGAAGCTCCATGACCTCATCTTTCCACTGAGCTTTCAGTTCTTCGTCTACCTGATCCGGCAAGCCGGCCGCAGGAGTATCTTCTTCTCTGGAGTAAGTAAAAGCTCCCAGTCTGTCAAACTCTGTTTCGTTGAGAAAATACATCAGCTCTTCATGCTGCTGGCTGGTTTCTCCGGGAAATCCACAGATTAACGTTGTCCGCAGTGCAATATCAGGAATCCGCTGGCGCAATTTATAAATAATTTTCAAAATATCTGCTTTACTGGTATGCCTTCCCATTCGCTTTAAAATAGTATCATTGATATGCTGGATGGGCATGTCGATATAATGGCATACTTTTTTATTTCTTTCTATAGCATGAATCAAATCATCGTCGATCTCTTCCGGATAGCAGTATAAAAGCCGGATCCAGTACAGGCCGGATATTTTATTTAACCGGTCCAGCAAAGCAGGCAGAGATTTTCTGCCATACAGATCTTTTCCGTAAACCGTCGTTTCCTGAGCCACAAGAATCAGCTCTTTGACGCCTTTTTTTACAAGGGACTCCGCCTGGTTTACAAGATCTTCTATAGGTATACTGCGGTAATTTCCCCGGATGGATGGAATAATACAGTAGGTACAGTGTTTATCACATCCTTCCGCAATTTTCAGATAAGCAGTATGTCCTCCTTTTGTAAGAAGCCGGCTTTCTGCCTTTCGTTTTTCTATATAATTCATGGGATGAAAGGCAGAAAAGGGCTGTCCGCTTAAAACAGTTTCAATTGCTTTGCAGATATCCTTTGTTGAATTTGTTCCAAGAACGGCATCCACTTCCGGGATTTCGTCCATAATCTCCTGCTGATATCTCTGGGCCAGACAGCCGCAGACAATCAGTACTTTTAAACTGCCGCTCTTTTTATATTCGGCCATCTGAAGAATGCTTTGAATACTCTCTTCTTTGGCGTCATGAATAAAACAGCAGGTATTAATAACAATAATATCTGCTTCACTTTCATCATTAGTAAATGCATAGGATGCATCCGTAAGCTGTCCCAGCATAAATTCAGTATCAACAAGATTTTTGTCACATCCAAGTGAAATAAACAAAATCTTCATATTTCCTCCAGAATGAAACAGCTGTCTCAAGTATACACTTTGAGACAGCGGAATCTATCAATTAAAATTCTTCTTCTGTATTCGTATCGTCTTCACCAAGGATTTTTACATCACCGCTGTATAATTCTTCTACAGCAATAGACAATGGTTTTTTACCTGCCGCATTGCTGACATAAGGTTCTGCCCCTCCGATAATCTGACGTGCTCGTTTTGCAGTAGCAATAACAATGGAATACCGGCTGTTAATTACCGGTTCATCGCCCAGTTCTACCTCATTATTTACTTTTTGCATCAGTTCTGTGTAGGATGGATGGATCATAAATGTTCTCCTTTCGAAACTATATTTAAATCATTTCTGATCTGATCAATAATAGAAATATTTTGGGCCATTTTGCATTTTTCGCTCTGAATAATATGATGAATCTGTTTTACGCATACCTGAAGATCATCATTAATAATCAGATAATCATATGCTTCGCAGCCGTCGGCTTCCTCAATGGCTCTGTTTAAACGGGAAGCAATTACTTCATCTGTCTCCGTTCCCCGGTCTTTCAGACGTTTCTTTAAAACCTCTGCCGACGGCGGGGTCACAAACAGCAGCAGCGCATCCGGAACAAGTTTTTTTACTTGAAGTGCTCCCTGGATTTCTATTTCAAGAATTACGTTTCTGCCCCGGTTTAACTGCTCTTCCACATATTTTTTAGGAGTGCCGTAATAATTGTCTACATATCTGGCATATTCAAGAAACGCATTTTCCTGTATCATCTGTTCAAATTCTTCTGTGCTCAGGAAAAAATAGTGCTGACCGTTTACTTCTCCCTCTCTGGGGCCGCGGGTAGTTGCTGAAACAGACAACGCATATTCATCTTGAAATTGTTCTAGAAGCAGTTTGGTAATGGTACCCTTTCCGGAACCGGAAAAGCCTGACATAATAATCAGTTTTCCTTTTTGATTCATGTTATTTCCCTTCTTCCGTTAAATCTTTTCCCTGAAATCTACCTGCTAAGGTATCCGGCTGCAGTGCAGATAATATAATGTGACTGCTTTCCGTCAGAATTACACTTTTTGTGCGTCTTCCCTGAGTTGCATCTACAATCCTGTCATCTTCTTTTGCCCGCTGCACCATTCGTTTGGCCGGAGCGGAATCAGGGCTGATAATTGTAATAATTTTATCTGTATTGACAACATTGCCAAAACCAATATTCATTAAACCTGCCATATGCTGTCCTTATTCTATATTCTGAATCTGTTCTCTTACTTTTTCAATTTCTGTTTTCAGTGCAATTGCCAGATTTGACACTTCTAGATCATTTGCCTTAGACAGAATGGTATTTGCCTCCCTGTTCATTTCCTGGGCAATAAAATCCAGCTTTCGTCCAATGCTTCCGGTCATATTCAGAGTTTCCTTTGTAGTCTGAATATGGCTTTTTAAGCGGACAGTTTCCTCATCTGTACATATTTTATCCGCAAACAGCACCACTTCTGCTGCAAGGCGCGATTCCTCAATCTGGGTATCCCCAAGAAGCTCCTGTACTTTCTCCTCCAGCTTCTGCCGGTATTCAGCCAGTATCCTGGGGGAACGCGCTTCTACTTTGTCCACATTGACAAGCATCTGGTCCAGTTTCTGATTCAAATCCCGGTACAGATTTTCTCCCTCTGTTTCTCTTGCAGTAATAAACTGACAGCAGGCCTCTTGAATGGCTGTTTCAAGATACGGCCACAGCGCTTTTTCATCTGATGGCTGTTCTTCCATGGAAAGAACTTCCGGATATCTGGAAAGGGTACTGGTATGAATGTCATTTTCCAGTTTGAATTCTTCGGCCATACTGTTTAAATGCCGGAGATATTCAGCGGCAAGTTCCCGGTTATATTTGACGGTAACACAGCTTTCTGCCAGATTTTCATAGGAAATGTAAAGATCTACTTTTCCCCGCTGAATTTTTTCTTTCAGAAGCGAACGGATGGCCGCCTCAAAAAAATTCAATTTTTTCGGCATCTTGATATTCAAATCCAGATACCGGTTATTAACAGATTTCATTTCCACTGTCAGCTTAAGCTTCTCATGGTTAAGTTCACAGCGGCCAAAACCGGTCATACTTTTTATCATAGATTCCTCCATTCATATGCATTGCATCTCCTGGAACCGGACATTCTGAATGCATGATAATGGTATTATAAAAGGTTTTTCCAAGGAAGTCAAATCACATTCTTGGTTTTTTGGGAAAAATCAGTTATACTAAACTGATATGTAAATCAAAATCGGAGGAATGAATTATGGCTTTGGATGGCATTGTAATATCCAATTTAATATATGATCTTAATCAGTTTGCTTCCGGCGGCAGAATCAGCAAAATTGCCCAGCCAGAAACAGACGAGCTTTTACTGACACTGAAAGGTCACAATGGACAAAAGCGGCTGCTGATTTCAGCCAGCGCTTCTCTTCCGCTGATGTACCTTACTGATAAAAATAAACCCAGTCCTATGACTGCGCCCAATTTCTGTATGCTTTTGCGCAAACATATTGCAAATGGCAGAATTACAAAGATTTATCAGCCGGGTTTAGAGCGGATCGTTGTTTTTGAGATTGAGCATCTGGATGATCTTGGAGATCTGCGGCACAAAAAGCTTATTGCAGAGCTTATGGGAAAACACAGCAATATTATTTTTTGCGATGAACAGGATAAAATCATTGACAGTATCAAACATATTTCCGCACAGGTAAGCTCCGTCCGGGAAGTGCTTCCCGGCAGAACCTATTTTATTCCCAACACGGCTCAAAAAGAGGATCCTCTGACCTGTGATGAAACATCTTTCTGCCAGTTGATTTTATCAAAGCCCATGACACTCTCAAAAACGCTCTACACTTCTTACACCGGAATCAGTCCGCTGATTGCAAATGAGATCTGTTACCGCTGCAAGCTGGACGGAGATCAGCCTGCTGCATCCTGCAATGAGGCAGAAATCCGACAGCTTTATATCTCCTTTTGTGCAGTTTTAAGTTGTGTATCCAGTCACACCTATGCGCCCTGCATCATCAAGCGAGGAAAGGAGCCTGTGGAATTTTCCTCTGTGGCATTAAAGGAATATAGTGACCTTGCCAGTGTTTCCTGCGATTCTATATCAGAGGTTTTAGAAACCTTTTACGCAGAAAAAAATATTTTTACAAGAATCAGGCAGAAGTCCTCTGACTTAAGAAGAATTGTTACCACTGCATTAGAGCGGAATCGAAAGAAATATGCACTGCAGCAAAAACAGATGCAGGATACCGAAAAAAGGGAAAAATACAGAATTTATGGTGAAATGCTTCATACTTACGGTTATGGAGTGGAACCAGAAGCAAAAGAACTAGTATGTGAAAACTACTATGACAATAATAAAGAAATCAAAGTTCCTCTGGATCCGGCACTTTCTCCGGCAGAAAATGCCGGCAGATATTTTGAACGCTATAATAAGCTGAAAAGGACCAGCGAGGCTTTAACAAAATTACTTGTAGAAACAAAAAGCGATATCGAACATTTAGAATCCATTGCTACTGCCCTTGATCTTGCAGTGTCAGAATCTGACCTGGCACAGATTAAAGAAGAGCTTGTGGAATATGGATACATCAAACGAAAATCCGGTCAGAAAAAATCAGGGAAAAAAAACCGCCCATATCATTATCAGACACAGGACGGTTATGACATTTATGTGGGAAAAAATAATTTTCAGAATGATGAATTAACCTTTAAATTTGCAGAAGGAAATGACTGGTGGTTTCATGCAAAAGGAATGCCGGGATCACATGTCATTGTAAAAACGAAAACCGGCGATCTGCCGGATCATGTATTTGAAGATGCCGGACGTCTGGCAGCTTACTACTCAAAGGGACGGGACAGTGATAAAGTGGAGATAGATTATCTGCAGAAAAAAAATGTGAAAAAACCAAATAAAAGCAAGCCGGGGTTTGTAGTTTACTATACAAACTATTCTCTTACTATGGAACCGGATATCAGCGCGCTGAAGCTGATTTCTGAATCATAAACAATTCTCGGCTGCTAAAACAAAAGAACCTTACAGCTGCGCCATATTATCACACAGCTGTAAGGCTTTTCGGTTTTGAAAACTTCAGTTACTTTCCGGTATTTTAAATTTCACAGCATTCTCCGTGAAAATCTGCTTCTCTGACATTAAATTCGTCCCGAATCAGCTGCAGAATGGGGGTTATGTTAGGATTAGGAGAATCCTTATGATAAAAACATGCCGTCTGAAATCTAAAATCTTTTCCGGGAACGTCAAAATATTTAAACTTTGCAGTATGAGAATCATGAAACGCTTTTGGAAACACAGCGAATCCTTCTGCCTGGGACAGCATAGTAAGCAGTGTTATAAAGTTGGGGACCGTTACCACTTCCCTGCAGGGAATATGATAATAAAATCCGTCATTTCCTACTTCCTTTTTATAAGGTGCATTGTGATCCATTTTCAAAAATGTCTCTTTTTTCATATCTTCTTCTGTAATCTCATCTTTTACTGCCCAGGGATGATACAGTGATACAACAATCTGAGCGGGAACTGTATGAAACACCAGCTTATGGCAGCTGCCCCAGTCCTCCTCTTCATGGGCATTGGTAAATGCCAGATCCAGTTTCCCCTCCATCATATCTTTTTGAATATCAAATAGCTCCATCATTTTAAGCTCAATATGACTATTGGGTACATTTGCCAGAATCAGTGTCAGTATAGGGGTAATAAACTCTTCCTTTGGAAGGGCCGAAAAAATTCCAACTCTTACCTTTCCGGTTAACACTTCTCCGGCTTTTCTAATTTCAGAAACCGCCAGCTTCAGTTCTTTGTCTATCTGGCCAAACTTATTTTCAGCCAGAACTCCAAGCTCTGTCAGATGCACATTTCTGGTTGACCGTTCAAACAATTTTACACCAAGCTCCTCTTCTAACAGCGAGATCTGTTTGGTTAAAGCCTGGGGGGAAATATACATTTCTTTAGCTGCTTTTGAAAAATTCTGGGTTTTGGCTGCTTTTAAAAAGTATTTAATTCGTTGATATTCCACAAAATACGCCCCCTTTCCAAAAAGAATCATTTCTTTTCCGCTTCTATAAATATTGTAACAGGAAACCCACACTGCCGCCAGAAGATTTTCTTACACTAAAAAAGAATCCTGCCACGGCAGAATTCTCCGCCTGCGGCGGGTCGCTTTTGCGACATGATTCCACTCCGCCGCAGTGCGATCATCAGCGGAGCGTTTTTTGCTCTATAGGAATCGGCACTTTTCGGCTTTATCACAACATGGTATTTCCTATAGCGTAAAAAAACAGAACGGACGCATCCGCTCTGCTTTTTACTCATAGTTTTTTTATCTGTCAGCCATCTGACGTTCCTGTGCTTCGATCATCTTCTTTACCATATACCCCCCAACAGAACCATTCTGACGGGAAGTAAGGTCACCATTGTATCCTTCTTTTAAAGGAACACCGATTTCGTTCGCTACTTCATATTTGAATTTGTTTAAAGCAGCCTTTGCTTCAGGGACAGATGCTTTATTTGTAGATTTTCCTGACATTGCATTTTCCTCCTGTGTAGATAAAAAGTTTTGTCAGAAAACATGTTTTCTTTTTTACAGCTGTAAATATAGTATCTCTCATTTTTTTAGATGTACACAGGTAAATTTAACCTTTACAAATTAAGCTGCCGGCTGAAATCTTTTTTATAGGCCTCCAGACGTTTTTTTAATTTAAAATTGCATTCCTGTTCCAGTTGATGATCCTCTTTGATCACAAGCCCTGCCTCATAAGCTGCTTTTTTTAATAAATCAGAATCCTGGAAAATATCTGCCAGGCGGAAGGAGAACTCGCCGCTCTGACGGATTCCGAAGAAATCGCCGGGTCCCCGTAATTTCAAGTCCTGACTTGCAATCTCAAATCCGTCATTGGTTTTGTTTAAAATCTCCAAACGTTTATTCTGCTTTTTATTTCCCGAGCCGTCTATCATAATACAATAAGACTGAGCACTTCCACGGCCTACCCGTCCTCTGAGCTGATGCAGCTGGGCAAGTCCAAACCGTTCAGCATTTTCAATCATAATAACTGTGGCATTTGGAACATCCACGCCTACCTCCACAACGGTTGTAGAAACTAAAACCTGGATTTCATTTTTTAAAAATGCTTCCATAATTTCATTTTTTTCATCCGGTTTCATTTTTCCGTGAAGACATCCTACCGTGCACTGTGCTCCAAAAAGCTGTTTTAGCTGTGCAGAATAGTCCAAAACATTTTCACCTTCCAGAGTCTCAGAAGCTTCCACAAACGGACAAATAACATAAGCCTGGTGTCCGGCCTGAATTTCTTTTAAAATAAAAGTATATGCTTTTTGGCGAAACCCGGTGTCTACGACACAGTTTTTGATGGGAAGGCGTCTGGCCGGAACCTGATCAATGACTGATATGTCCAGATCCCCGTATAATATAATGGCCAGGGTTCTTGGAATGGGGGTTGCACTCATAACAAGAATATGAGGATGCATTCCCTTTTTGGAAAATGTTTCTCTTTGCTTCACACCAAACCGATGCTGCTCATCGGTAATTACAAGGGCTAAATTTTTGTATTCCGGTTTTTCCTGAATTAAAGCGTGTGTGCCTACAATCAAAGCACCGGAGGAAGAAGCCAGCATCTCAAAGGCTTCCCGTTTCTGCCTTGCACTTAAGGAACCGGTCAGTAAAACAACCGGAAAGGAAAGGTGCTGCTCCCGGCACAGAGCAGTCAGTTTCTCATAATGCTGTCTTGCCAGTACATCAGTGGGAGCCATTAAGGCTGCCTGGTATCCCTGATGCGCTGCATGAAACATAGCTAGAAATGCCACAATTGTTTTTCCGGATCCTACATCTCCCTGAATCAGCCGCTGCATAGCACAGCCGCTTTTCATGTCTTTTTTGATATCTTCAAAAGCGCGCAGCTGTGCATCGGTAAGCTGATAGGGCAGTTTTCTTAAGATATGATCTGTAAAGTCATGATCTTTGATGCGGTAGTCCGTTTCAAACTGTGCAGACTGCTCCCTCCCGAAACGCATGCTGAGAATAAAAAACAGAAATTCATCAAAAACAAGACGGTTTCTGGCCGCAATACAGCTTTCCTCATCCTGGGGAAAATGAATATTTTCTATGGCAAAATTATATTCGCACAGATGATTGCGGGTACGGAGCTCTTCCGGCAGATATTCAAGGGTCAGAGCCATCTCTTTTAAACAGGTCTGTACGGTACGCTGGATCAGGTGATTGTTAAGGCCCCCTGACAGCGGATATACGGGCTGTAAGGTAGCACTTACCGCCTCATACTTTTCCGGTTCAAAAATTTCGGGCTGATCCATAGTAAACATCTGCTTTTTCTGCCGGACAATTCCGTAAAAGATATAGGTCTTTCCAGGCTTAAGAAGGCTGCGTACAAAGGGACTGCGAAACCAGCTCAATCGAAACCGCAGATCGTCACTTCCGATTTCTGCAGTAACCATATTAAGACGGCTGCCCGGTATCAGCACCGGCTTCTGGCGGAGCTTTGCTACAATCGCATTCTTTCGGTCCGCAACAGCCTCTGCAGGTGCAACAGGTTTTGGGTAACGCTCATAATCTCTTGGAAAATACAGGAGTATATCACCAACTGTATATACTCCTGCATTTCGAAATAACTCTTCTGTTTTTGTGCCGATTCCTTTTATTTCCCGAATACTGGAATCTATATTCATAAACTTTCTCCGTTTATTCTACCGATAGTACATAATAATAAATTGGCTGCCCGCCAAAAGTTACATCCAAGTCGCAGTCCGGGTAAGTTTCAGATACATAGGCCCCAAAAGCCTCCGCATCTTCTTTTGATACATCTTCACCATAATAAACGCTGATAAAGGAAGAATCTTCATCTACCAGATCTGCAAGCAGTTCTTTTAATACGGTATTCATATCAGAACCCACAGACAAAATCGAAGCATCTCCGATGCCCATGTAATCCCCTTCTGTAATCTCTTTCCCGTCAATTACCGTATCCCGGACTGCATAAGTTACCTGTCCGGTTTTAACTGATTTAATGGCATCTTCCATTGCCTGAAGATTATCTTCCCAGGACTGTCCTGGAATCAGGTTAATCATTGCGGCAATTCCCTGAGGAATGGTTTTGGTGGGAACCACTATAATATTTTTATCCTCAACCAGATAAGATGCCTGCTGGGCTGCCAGGATAATATTTTTATTATTAGGAAGAATAAAAATATTTTCAGCATTTACTTTCTCAATTGCCTGCAGCATATCCTCTGTGCTGGGGTTCATCGTCTGGCCGCCTTCTATGATATAGTCAACGCCAAGTCCTTTAAACGCCTCGGTCAGTCCCTCTCCGATAGAAACAGAAATAAATCCCATTTCTTTTGGAGGTGTTTTTTTTGCATCTTCCTGAGCCTGTTTTTCAGCCAGTTTCTGTGCATCTTTAATCAGTTTTTCCTGGTGTTCCTCGCGCATATTGTCGATTTTGATTTTGCTTAAAGAACCATGTGTCAATGCCTTTTGTATTACCAGTCCCGGGTCATTGGTATGTACATGGATTTTTACAATTTCATCATCGGCAACCAGTACAATGGAATCTCCCATAGACTGTAGAAACTGCTTAAAATCATGCTCCTGTTCCTGGGTAAGGGGTTTGTTCAGCACGATAATAAACTCTGTACAATACCCAAATTTTATTTCCTTTTCTGTTTCCGCAGAAATCTTAACAATACCGGAAGCCGTTTTTCCGGTTTCTATGGTATAATCAATTTCTTTTCCAAGATATGCGTCATAAGCGCCTTTTAAGACTTCTACTAGTCCCTGGCCGCCGGAATCCACTACTCCCGCCTGTTTTAATACCGGAAGCATATCCGGTGTTTTTGAAAGAACTGTTTCTGCCTCTTCTATAATCGCTTTCATATAGGAAGACAGATCATAAGTCTCATCGCAGGAAAGCTCTATGGCTTTATCTGCAGCGCCTCTGGCCACAGTAAGAATTGTCCCTTCTTTTGGCTTCATAACTGCTTTGTAAGCAGTTTCACAGGCCTTTTCCACAGCATTGCAGAGTGTAATTTTGTCAATAGTTTCCTGGCTTCCGATTACTTTTGTAAATCCCCGAAACAGCTGGGATAATATAACGCCTGAATTTCCCCTGGCTCCACGCAGAGATCCGGATGCAATCGCTTTTGAGAGTGCATGCATATCTGGATTTTCAACTGCACTGACTTCTCTGGCCGCAGACATAATTGTCATACTCATATTGGTACCGGTATCACCGTCAGGTACCGGAAATACATTCAATTCGTTAATCCATTCTTTTTTTGCATCAAGATTTTTAGCGCCTGCTAAAAACATTTTGGCAAGAAGCGCTGAATCTAATGTTGCACATTCCACTATACTTGTCCTCCTTAGTCAATCACTCTGACACCTTCCACAAAAATATTGATTTTCTCAATGGTCATGCCTGTAAAGGATTCTACTTTATACTTTACAGTAGAAATAAGATTATCCGCTACTGTCTCAATACTTACCCCATATGAAATAATTACATGAAAATCCAATGTAATTTTATTATCCGAAATTAATACAGAAATTCCATGATGAAGGTAATCCTTTTTTAATAATTTTACCAGTCCATCTTTTACATTGACTGCAGCCATGCCTACAATTCCGAAACATTCTACAGCTACGGAGCCGGCATATGTAGAAACGACTTCTGGCTCAATGCTTACCGTACCAAATTCGTTACTCATAAATCCTTTCATAATATCCTCCAATCATTCGATTACTATGTGGTTGCCCTGTCTTAAATACTTCATTCCGGCTGATACACTTAGCATATTATAACCATTTTTTAAGGAAATGAAAATAACATTTTGAAAAATAATTTATTTTTTTGAAATTATTCTTGCAATATGAATATGTATCTGGTAGAATACATTTGTTGTGAGCCTGCTGATAAGGCTTAGTAAACGCAAGGAGGTGCAATTATGGCAAAATGTAGTATTTGTGGAAAAGGCGCTCATTTTGGATGCAACGTGAGCCATTCTCATAGAAAATCAAATAGAATGTGGAAATCTAACATTAAAAAAGTTAAATGTAATGTTAATGGAACACATAAATCATTATATGTTTGTGCTTCTTGTCTGAGATCCAATAAAGTAGAAAGAGCATAGAAAATGCGAGCTGTCCATCCGGGCAGCTTTTCTTATATCATAGGAAATTGCTCCTATGATATAAAAAACGCTCCGCTTTTGATCGCACCGCGGCGGAATGGAGTCATGTCGCAAAAGCGACCCGCCGCAGGCGAGATTCTTTTTTATTTTTTACACACTATTTCCATCTCCGGCAGCAATAAAGATTGTAACCTATAATTAAAAAAAGTGCGATAATGATAATACCTATAAAAATGTTAGAGATCAGCATCATGAAAATCATGCCAGCCGCCACCCAGAACAATATAAAACCGATCATTTCTTTCATAATGGCCTCCACATCAAAAAAGAGATTCATACTTTATTATATGAATCCCCCTTGAAAATCTTGCCTTATTCTTCAATATTTAAAATCGCTTTCATTTCTTCTGCCGCTTTTTCTTTGGCTTCCTGTTCCTGCTTCGCTTTTTCCGGATCTTTTTTATTTTGAATCTGTTTCATAAACTTATCTACAAAATCAGGTACCATATCCAGAAGTTTTGTAATTCCGTCATTATTTTTCACACTGACCATTTTTGTAATTCCATTTTGAATCACTAAAACAGCACAAGGGGAAATTTTTCCTCCAATTCCGCCGCCGCAGTTCTTTTTCTTTTCACCGGTAAAGGAACCGGCGCCCATGCCAAAAGAGACATCTACCAGCGGCATAATGATAGTGTCTCCAATGTGAATGGCATCTCCTACTACTGTTTTAGAGGAAAGAAAGCTGCTCATACCCTGAATCAGTGAATCAACTGTGGTGTGAAATGAATTGTCTGTCATACTGCAGTACCTCCGTTTTTATTTCTGCTTTAATGATTTTAAAAATGTGCGGAATTCTTTCTGGCGAAAAATCCGAAAGATAAAAAGCACAATATGGATTCCGCGTATATGTCCCATAATTTGAAACGTGCCTTTAAAATAAGTATCTTCGGTTTCAAAGTCCGGATTTATATTTAAGTCCTCATACTGGTACAGGAAAAAAATACAGCTGAAGGCTCCCACTGCCTTTCCCGTCAGCGACGGGTCAGAAAGCCCAAAGCTTAAGTCTCCTCTGATATCCCTGGGCCGCACATGATACATCAATGTTTTAAAGTGGGGCATAAGAAGCTCTGCCAAATGACCGTCTTTGATCTTCTTTAATATCTGAAAGACTTTTCTGCCTTTACTTAATAGTTCATAAAAGGAAGAATTATCTTTCTCAAATTCTTCTTTTTGGACGGCATCTGAATCTTTTGACTCCTGGTCCTGTTCTTCCTTTGTATCTGCCTGTTTTAAAAGATCAGAAGTATTTTTATTTGAAATTTCTTCATTCGAAGTATCTCTATTTGAAACTTCCTTTTCTGAAATATTTTTTTCTGAAATTCCTTTTTGGAGAGTTTCTTTTGCCGGAACTTCTTCATCTAAAACGATATTTTTTTTATCTTTTCTGTGTTTCTTTAAGTAACGCTGTCTTAATTTTAATCTTTTTTCAGCCTGCCGCTTCTCTTTTTTTTCTTTCCTTTTTTTTATGCGCCGTGGATCTAAAATTCCGGAGCGGATTCCAAGAATATAGATATCATATTCCGGATTTTCATTTTCATATTGAAAACGGAACTGGAGCAGCCGGAAGAACCAGCTGATCCTTACAAAATATTTTTTATTTTCGATATCTCCCTGTCCAAAATATCTGGCTGGTATCAATAAGATGCAGGCGGCTAATATGGCCAGAATCAACAGGACAATTAAAAGTACCGTCCCGATTATTTTCAGAATACTCAGTATGATTGCCATTGGTTTCCTCAGTCTGTTTTAGGTTTTTCCAGTTCAAAAAAACAGTAATAATCAATTTCATTCAGTTTTTGATACATTTCTGAAGTAATCTGTTCTATTAACCTGAATGCTTCTCTTTTTGTATTGGCCAGACCGATCACACAAAAAGGTTCTCCAGGATAATATTTCTGCCGGAGTATGGAGGAAGAAATGATTTCCGGATTACCGGAATAGCCCAAAGGCAGCCTCAAAATAAAAATTCCCTGTTGTGCTATGTTGTGCATAATTTTCCATTTTATACGCCGATATTTTTTTTTTAGTCCGGTTCCCAGATAAATCCGGCTGCTCCATATCATAAAATTCCTCCGTGATAGCATTGTATACGCCATGCAAGCTCTAAAACCTTTTACTTTCGCAACGCGGCAAGCCGCATGTCAGTTATACGCCATGCAAGCTCTAAAACCTTTGGTTTTATCGCTTACGGCTGGCGCCGTATATCTGAATTTTATTTTCGCAACGCGGCAAGCTCTAAAACCTTCGGTTTTATCGCTTTGTGGCTGGCGCCACATGTCATCTAAAAAATAGAAAGCTGAATGATAAAGCAAGCTTTTCTGCTCAGCTTTCTATTTTTTAGATAGCCGCGTTGCTTGTAGCTTTTAAAAGTATTTTTTGTTGCCCCACAGATTACTTTTTTTTAGGTCCAGATATTCGTTATAGGCTTTTTCCAGTATTTGTTTTTCGTTTGCAAATTTCAGCAGATGGTATGCTTCATGATATTTATAATATCCGGAGTCCACAAAATACTCTTCTTTCTGGGGTTTACTGTAATAGCTGTCGGACATCATCAAATACCAGTGTACCTGCTTTTCCACGGTATCCTGCGGGATAGAAAATGTATACTGGCTTTTTCCGATATATTTGATAATGGTCGCGTCTGCCCCGGTCTCTTCTTTGACTTCTCTTGTAGCAGTATCTTTATACTCCTCGCCGGATTCCACAGTCCCCTTGGGGAGAACCCAGCCCTCGTATTTGTTTTTATAATTCTTATATAATACTAATACTTTCCCTCGGAATATAACCACACCACCACAACTGGTTGCTTCAATCATTGCAATCCCTCCTGATGTGGTATAAATCTGCAATCAGTATACCTCTTTTGAAAGGAACATGCAACTAGGTTTCACAGTGGAACATCCATCAGGATTTTGTATTAAAATATTTATCAAATACTTTTTTTGCAATTGGCACAGCTGTCCCGCTGCCGGAACCGCCGTCTTCCACAATAACGGCTATGGCAATATCATTGTAAGAATCTTTGGAACCATACCCCACAAACCAGGCATGGCTGTGGCCCTTTACAGTTCCAAATTCCGCGGAGCCTGTTTTGCCGGCAGCGCTGTAGCTTTGACCGGATAATTTAGAGGCAGTACCGCTGTTTACTACTTCTTCCATAAGCTCCTGCAAAATACCGGCTTCCTCTTTGGAAATCATAGCTCCGGCCTCGGAAGGCTTATAAGACTTTATATTCACACCGCCGTCATTTTCAATATGATCTACAAGATATGGCTTCATAACGGTTCCGTCATTATCAATAGCCGCCGCGATCATTGCCATGTGCAGAGGCGTAACTAATGTATCTCCCTGTCCAATGGCTGTCTGCATAATCTTACCGGTGGAAGCGTCTGTGCCCAGGGAAAAACGGCTGTTATTTGCTTCAAAAGAAACCGGAAGGTCCTGATTAAACAACATGTCACTGCAAAGCTCAGCATATTTTTTCAGATTCAAATCCAGACCTATAGTGGAAAAAGCACTGTTACATGACTTGGCAAATGCTTTTTTCAAATCCTCTTCACCATGTACACTGTTGTTGTAACAGTGAATCACCTCTCCGTTTACTTCCACGCTTCCGTCACAGTCAAAATGAAATTTATTGTTTACGCCGTTTTCACGGATGTATTCAAGAACCGTTACAATTTTAAAGGTAGACCCCGGAGGATACAGCCCCTGTGTTGCCCGGTTTAACAAGATGGAGCTGTCTTCATCAGCTACAATGGAATCCCAGTTTTTTGCCAGGGTATTGGGGTTAAAATCCGGTTTTGAAACCATGGCCAGTATCTTTCCCGTTTTGGGCTCTAATACTACAACTGCCCCGTCCTGATTCCCAAGAGCGTCATAGGCAGCTTTTTGTACCCGGTAGTCAAGGGTAGATACAACAGAGTCTCCCTGGTTTTTCTCGTCTCTCAGCTCATTCATAAGCTGTACCAGGAAAAAGGAATGGGACCGCAGCAGTTTAAAATTCATCTGTGACTCCAGTCCTGATTTTCCGTTGTTTACATATCCAACCACATGAGCAAACATATTTTCATAAGGATAGCTGCGGGTCTGTTCCCCTTTACTGTTTGTAACCGTTTCCGCCAGAACTTTTCCGTCACTTGAGAGAATATCCCCGCGGATTACATGTTCTGCATACAGATTGGCCCTGGAATTATACGGACTGCTGATTACGTCCTCGCTTTTGAATACCTGAAAATAAATAAAATAACCGATCAATATCAGAAAGATAGCCAAAAACAGATAAGTGATAATAGCAAATTCCTGATTTCTACCAGATTTCGTCGATTTCTTCCTGATCGAACCTTGATTTTCTTCCCGGCCTCCTGTCAGATTCATGTCTATCATTTCGATTGTCTTTTGGAGTTTCTTTTCTTCCTGGCGTTTTGTCAGTTTCGTGTTTTTTTTCTGTGGCTGTTTTCTTTTTGGATTTCTGAGCTGGTTTTCTCTTTTCATCAGATTCCCCTTCGTCCTGTCTTAAAATATAAAGTCCCTGTATAATTGCAAATAAGATCATAGTACACAACAGTGAACTGCCGCCGTAACTGATAAAGGGCAGTGTAACGCCGGTGGAGGGGATGCATTTGATTACCCCGCCAATGGTTAAAAATACCTGAAATCCATACAGCGTTCCAAGTCCCAGCGCAATCAGCTTATAAAACTGATCCCTGATCTGCATTGCAATGTTAAGTGTCATTAAAAAGCAGCTAAAACAAACAAGTATAATACAAAGAGCAAATACCCCTCCCATTTCTTCTGAAATGGCTGCAAACACGAAATCGGATTCCCGGACCGGTATACTCTCAGGCATTCCCTGAAACAGGCCCATTCCCGCCCATCCGCCGGTTCCGATGGCAAACAGCGACTGTGCAACCTGCCACCCTCCGCCGTCTATGGAAGCAAAGGGGTCTTTCCAGGCAGACACCCGGACCTTTACATGATCAAAAAACTTTCCGGCCAGCAGCGCTGCCCCGGCTCCAAGTCCCAAACCTCCAAAAAAGTACAGCGGATTTCTGGTTGCCACATAAAGCATGACAATGTAAGTAACAAAAAAGATCAAAGCTGCTCCAAGATCTTTGGATACCACCAGAATCATTACATGAAGAGCTGCGATTACAGTTGTTATCACAACCTGTTTAAAATCCTTTACATGGTAGAGCATACATGCGGCAAAAAAGACAAATAAGATTTTTATAAATTCCGAAGGCTGTACCGCAATAGAACCAATGGGAATAGAAAGCTTGGCGCCATAAGTAGTGCTTCCGAACAGGCAGACAAACCCCAGCACTAAAATGCCAAACACTGCATAAAACCATGTAAACCTGCGAAGTGCTTTCATTTTGCGGATCAAAAACGGTACAAATATAGACAGTACCGCTGCCACACAGGCAATCTCAAACTGACGCAAAGCAGATTCAAAGTTAAGACGTGTCAGAATAATAAACCCGATAATCATCAGCATACACATATGATTGACGATTAATTTTGCCGAACGCTTATAAAGCACTTTATAAATAAAAAACAAAAATAATATAAAGGCTGTCTGAGCAGCATAAAAGACAAGCATTTTTATCTGGCCGGTGTTGGCAAATATAACTGCATATGCGTCCAGATGCAGCAAAAACATACATACAGTCTGCCTTTTGTAAATCAGCTGTGCCCGGTCTGAGCCATCTTTTTGTTTTAACACCGTATAGCTGTAAAATGTATACACGGCAAATAAAATAATCATCAGGTATTTTGAAAATTCTGTAATTAAATGTACCATGAATGCTCCTTATTCGATTCCACGTCTGAAATGTCCGTTGGTAAAACGGTTTTCCCAGGCGGACATATCTATTTTTTTCTTTTCCATAAAAGCCTGCTGATAATCCATAAATATCCTCTTTATTTCCTGTTCTGATTCCGAAAGAAACTCTATGCGCAGGGACTGAAATTTCATATCAGAAATTTTTGCACTGTGATGCATCAGATATAATGGCTGACTGTTATAAATAACATTATAGCAGTCTTTGCAGTTTCGTGTGATTAAGAATTTTTTAAGGTAACGGTCCTTTAAATACAATTCCCGGTCTGCGGCCGGCTTATTTTTATAGCAGCGGTCAAAATTTTTATACAGACATTGTGCGGTTACCATCAATGGTATCCACCCGTATATAACCAGCTCTGCCCGCCTATTGTCCCAATCCCGCAATTCTTTTTCATTCAGTTCCAAGGGAGCTGTAATGTTTGCCGCTCCGCTTTCTAAAAAAGCTGTTCCTGCGGTATCAGACATTGCATACAGCCCGTAATCTGTATGAATCGTTACAGATCTGGGAAGAGCGTGCAGGGCAAACCCAAGTCCGTCATAGCTTCTGGCTAAGACACCGTCAAACTGTTCCCAGAACTTCTGTTCCCAGTCCAGGTACCGGCTGACTGTCTGTTTCCGTACTGTGGGAGGCAGGCAGAAAAACGCTTCTTTTCCGGTATTTTGAATCTTTAAAACCGCATCGGAAAGTTCCTGCTGGGTATGAAAGCAATCGGTCTCAATCAGCACTGTATTGACAAAAGAAGCTTCAAGCACAGCATTCAGCTGATTTTTTTGTCTGATCAGCACAGACAGTTTTTCTGATGCGTTCTGTGCTTTCCGAAGCACCGGGCTAATGTTGTTTTTTTCGGGCAGTGTCCGATGATAAGGGGCGGCCAGCAGTTTTCCAAACTGATCTAATGCTTCTCTTCTTAACTCATTGATCTGTTTTACCGGAAGAAATGCATCCGGATCACACTGAATAGAAAGGTTTGTGATCTGAAAAACAGTATCTCCTGTTTTTTTCAGACGTTTTTCAAGCTCTTCCGGTTTCAGAGGCTGTTTTTGTGCCTTTAATACCTCTGCCCCTGCCACAGTCAAAGTATGCCGTCCGTCTGACAGATGCAGTCTAAAAGCCGACCCTGTGAAACATTCAGCCCTTGCAGATAATGCTATGTTTCGAGCTGGAATTTCCCGTGTTTTTTTATCCATATTACTTTTATAAGCAGAAGAAACAAAAGACATTACAAAACGGTCATTGCGTTTTTCATAATACCCTTCTGTAAATCCGCCTCTATTGCCAAGATCCAAAAGATACTGCCAGTCTTCCTCTGAAACGGCATAGTTTCCCGGATCATTTTCATATAAATCCAGATATTTTCGGTAAACAGAAGTAACACCCGCCGCATACTCTGCCTGTTTCATTCTTCCTTCAATTTTCAGGGAATATACCCCCGCTTCTGCCATAGCCGGAAGCAGCTTTATCGTGCATAAATCTTTGGGACTTACAGGATACAACTCTTTCGGATTATAAATACGATTCTTTTTGTCGATAACCTGATAATTTAAGCGGCATGGCTGGGCACACCGCCCTCGGTTGCCGCTGCGGCCTCCTAACATACTGCTGAATAAACACTGGCCGGAATAACAGTAGCATAACGCTCCATGTATAAAACTTTCGATTTCCATTCCTGTGCTTTCATATAAATCCCGGATTTCTTCCAATGATATTTCACGGGCCGTTACAATTCGTTTAACGCCGTTTTCTTTTAGAAATTCTGCCCCGCAGCCATTGGTTACGGACATCTGAGTGCTGGCATGGAGCGGAAGATCTGGAAATTCCCGGTGCAGAAAAGACAGTACGCCATAATCCTGAACGATCACAGCATCCAGTCCTCTTTGATAAAAGGGTTCTATATAATCATACAGTTCCCGGTTAAGTTCTTTATTTTTTAGTAATGTATTTACGGTCAGAAATATTTTACTGCCAAACATATGGGCATAGTCAAGCCCTTCTAAAACCTGTTCTTCAGTGAAATTTTTTGCATAGGCTCTGGCCCCAAAACGGCTGCCGCCCAGATATACAGCATCTGCCCCGGCCTGAATCACAGCTTTTAAAATATCAAGGGAACCTGCCGGCGATAATAACTCTAATTTTTTCATGTTGTTTCTCCAAAAAAGAATGTCCCAAAACAGATACCGGTTTTGAGACATATCAAGTATGAAATTATGTTTCTGATTCCATCGGTATTCCAAAATGATGATATGCAAATTCTGTTACGACTCTGCCTCTGGGGGTGCGGTTTAAGAATCCGTTTTTTACCAGATAAGGTTCATATACATCCTCAATGGTTCCGGAATCTTCCCCGATTGCCGCTGCCAGCGTCTCAATGCCAATGGGACCACCGTGAAATTTTTCAATCATTGTCAGCAGCAGGGAACGGTCATTTTTATCAAGGCCCAGTTTATCTACTTCCAGCAGATCCAGGGCAAAAGACGCTACCTTTTTTGTAATCACACCGTCATACTGCACCTGAGCAAAATCTCTGACCCGCTTTAAAAGCCGGTTGGCAAGCCGCGGTGTTCCCCGGGATCTAGAGGCCATTTCTATGGCTCCTTCCGGATCAATTTCCACATCCAGCTTCGTGGCAGACTGTTCAATAATCAGCTGCAGTTCCTTTGGGGTATAATACTCCAGATGATGGACCACCCCAAAACGGTCTCTTAAAGGGGCCGATAATAATCCGGCTCTTGTGGTAGCCCCCACAAGGGTAAACTTTGGAAGATCCAGCCGGATGGAACGGGCGGAAGCACCCTTTCCCACCATAATATCAATGGCATAATCTTCCATAGCCGGATACAGTACTTCTTCTACCTGGCGGTTCAGACGGTGGATTTCATCAATAAACAGCAGATCTCCTTCCTGAAGATTACTTAAAATAGCCGCCATCTCCCCGGGCTTTGCAATTGCAGGACCGGAAGTGACTTTAATATTTACTTCCATTTCATTGGCAATAATACCTGCCAGCGTCGTCTTTCCAAGCCCCGGAGGTCCATAGAAAAGCACATGATCCAAAGCCTCGTCTCTTTGCTTTGCGGCCTCAATGAATACCCGCAGATTTTTTTTGATTTTTTCCTGTCCAATATATTCTTCCAGTCTCAGAGGACGAAGGGTCTTTTCATTTTTAATATCTTCTTCCTGGATCTGGGTAGAAATCATACGTTTTTCCATCATTTTTTACCACCTACAAAAATGCCATGTTTTTTAAGGATGCTTTTAAAATCGCTTCCGTATCCATCTGATCTGTAATTTCAATCATACTTACCGCCTGCCGTGCTTCTTTTACAGAATATCCCAGAGAGGTAAGCGCCTCCACTGCTTCATTTTTCCTGGAGGATAACATATCATTTCCGTTTTGGGGGTAAAGAGTCCCCTCCTCTTGATCTAAAAGATCTTCAAGATGCACCTTATCTTTTAATTCTATTATTAATTTCTGGGCAGTTTTATTTCCAACGCCGGGTGCTTTTGCAATAGCTTTTGCATTTTCTGAAACCACTGCGGCACATAATTCTTCCGGAGAAAGTACTGTAAGTATGCCAAGAGCTCCTTTCGGCCCAATGCCGCTGACATTTAGCATCATCTTAAACAGTGTAATTTCATCCTTATTTAAAAATCCAAACAGCCAGAAACAATCTTCTTTTACATGAAGGTATGTATAGATTTTAACAACACTTCCGATTTGAGGCAGGTTGTCCATCACACGCCCTGGTACAAAAATATTGTATCCAATATCCTGATTTTCTACTATGATTTTATCTTCTTCTATTTCCTCTAACGTTCCTTTTATATAGGAATACATAAATGCCTCCAGATGCCTTTAAAAAAATCTTTTTACACGTAAAATTGTTTCCTGTGCTGCAATTCCAATTACAAGCCCGGTAATAAATCCTGCAATTAATAAAAAAGGCAGATAATAAAATATGTTATAGTTTTCTACTACCAGCGCGGCAACAATCAGCTGTCCCACATTGTGACAGATTCCGCCGATGGTGCTGACAGTGATTATCTTGCAGAGAGAGGATTTTTTCAAAAGGGTCATAATGCTTAAGCTTAACATCGCTCCCGCCAGGCTGTATAGAATGCTGAACATATTTCCAAACAGGAAACCTGCCAGTAATACCCGCAGCACAGAAATCAGATATGCCTCTTTTGTCCCCATGCAGTACAGCATAATAATAATCACAATATTTGTCAGCCCCAGCTTCATGCCCGGTATTCCAAAATAAAATGGAATCAGGGATTCTACATAACTGCAGACCAGGGCAAGAGCCAGAAACACACCGATAAAAGCAACATTTCGTTTCATTCCTAAACCTCTAATTTACAATTGCATCAAATTCTGCCTGTTCTTCTGCCTGTGTAACTTCCACAACAACTTTGTTAGGCAGACAGACTATAGTCTCATTTTCTTTGGAAACAGCCTTCTGGTGGACACAGAGCTGATCCGGGCAGTCCGCCTTCTGCATATGAGCAGTTTCATTTTCTATCACCAGCTGATTGGTAACCTTTCCGTCTTTATCTTTGATGCTTATTGTCTGCGCTTCCTCCAGTGCATAAGTCCCATAAACTTTTCCGTCAACCGTTATGCGGACAGCACTCCCCCCTGTTTTGGGTCTGAGCCAGAACACAAGAAATACAAAAACAATCACTGCAAACACCAGAGCCAAAATGATGGCATCCCGTTTTGAAAAACGCCGGAGCTGATCTGAACCATCTGCATTATTTTTCTGTTTCATGTAATATCAATTCTCCCATATAGTAAAAACCTTTGCATTCTTTTAATGCCACATCCACAATGGTTCCAATTAATGAGGCATCACCTTTAAAATGAACGACGCTGTTATTACTCATGCGCCCGGTAAGCAGTTTATCATCCTGTTCATTGACTGTTTCCACCAGAATTTTCTGGCAGGTTCCGGTAAAACGTCCTGATTTTTCGGATGCTATTTCCTGTACAGCTGCCAGCAGACGTCCAAACCGGTCTTTCACAGTTTCTTCTGAAACCTGATTTTCCATAATGGCAGCCGGAGTGCCGGTTCTTTTAGAATATACAAAAGTAAATGCGCTGTCATAGCCGACTTTTTTGACTACATCCATGGTTTCTTCAAAATCTTCTTCCGTTTCTCCCGGAAATCCCACAATAATATCTGTTGTAATAGCCATATCCGGCATAGCGGTACGTATTTTTTCCACCAGCTCCAGGTACTGTTCCTTCGTATAATGTCGGTTCATTTGATTTAAAATTCTAGAGCTGCCCGACTGCAGCGGCAGATGAATATGTCTGCAGATTTTTTCGGATGCTGCCATTACTTCAATTAGTTCATCAGAAAGATCTTTTGGGTGGGAAGTCATAAAGCGGATCCGTTCAATGCCTTTTATTTTTTCAATTTCCCTTAACAGAGCGGCAAAGGTAACCGGATGTTCCAGGGTTTTTCCGTAAGAATTCACATTTTGTCCCAGAAGCATAATTTCAACTACTCCGTCAGCGGCAAAGGAACGGATTTCTTTTAAAATTTCTTCCGGCTGCCGGCTGCGCTCACGTCCCCGCACATACGGAACAATGCAGTAGCTGCAAAAATTATTGCAGCCATACATCACATTTACTCCAGACTTAAAAGGATACTTTCTTTCATTGGGCAGATTTTCCACAATCTGCTCAGTTCCTTCCCAGATCTCCACCGTCATCTGTTTTTCTTCCATTGATTTCACAATAAGCTCTGCAAATTGAAAAATATTATGGGTTCCAAAAATCAAATCCACAAACCGGTAACTGCTCTTTAATTTTTCAACTACCGTTTCTTCCTGCATCATACAGCCGCACAGAGCAATCATCATCTCAGGGTTTTTATCTTTATATCCGTGGAGATACCCTAACTTTCCATACACCTTATTGTTGGCATTTTCCCGAACGGTGCAGGTATTATATACAACAAAATCTGCTTTTTCGGAGTCTGCCGGAAGATATCCGATGGTTTCTAAAATTCCGGTCAGCTTTTCGGAATCTCTAGCATTCATCTGACAGCCAAAGGTTTTTACAAAAAAAGTCAGTTCCCGTCCCATCTGCTGTTTTAGCTGCTGCACATAAAGCCTTGCTTTTTTCATAAAATAGTACTGCCGGTCAGGCTCTTTTTCCGGAGCCGGCTCATTTAAATTTATATTCTGAAAAATTTCTTCAGTTTTTTCCTTGTCCAGCATATTCATAATTATTCCTTTCAAAACAGGACTTCCGTATGAAGGCTTCCCAGCAGACACTTTTTAGCTGCGTTTCCATAATCTTTCATACTTTTTTGAAGTCATTCTGGGATATTATAGCATGGAAATTTGGATTGTACAAATTTAATAAAAGTACAGAGAAACATTTTTATTTAATGCCCTCAATGCGTCTTCCAGCCCGTGAATAATATTTTTTCTGGCTGTTATATTAAAGGGAAGACTTTTACTGCTGTAATTTTCATTTACTGCTTTCCCTACATAAAGATTCACCTTTGTGCAGCTGTCAATGAGATAATTGGCAATTTTTGCCGCCCCGTTATTTTTAGCAAGTTCATCAAATACTTCAAAAGAAACATCGTCTTCGTTATATTTTGTCAGTATTTCAATGACTTTGTTCAATGTAATGACTCCTTCTGTTACAAGATCAATGCCCTTGATAAAAGAAACCGGCGGAATCTCAGGATCTAATTCACCTACGGACATTACAAGCTCTTCTTTCAGCTCTCTTGCCGCTATCTGTCCGGTAACGCCTCCGCAGACAATCTTAACCCCGGGTTCATTCATAAAATCCCGGACAATTTTCCAGTCATCGGACCTGCTAGAAGGGGGGCCAGTAAAAATGCTGACAACCTTTTCCTGAATAACCCGTGCCACTGCCAGGGTTGTATCATCGCTTGGCTCTTGAAGATACAGATCTTCACAGGCTTTGCTGAGCATAGCCGCCATATGCTGTGCGGAATTTGTCTGACCGTACACCTTCAGAGCATAGGCAGAAATGCTTTTCCAGTCCCATCCATAGTTCATAATATCTCCGGTTCCACAGTAAATGCAGCCGTCACTCATCAATACAAATGCGTCATTTACCTGTACCTTAAACCGGTATTCTCTGATTTTCTTTCCTTCAACCGTCCGTTCTGAAAACGGAATATTCAGCACCTGGTTGTTCCGGATAAAAATACAGCCGGGATTGTCAAATTCTACCAGATAAGCGTCTTTATTGTTAAAAATCTGCAGAATGCTAAATGTAGAATACGCAACACCATTAACACTTGATACCGGAAGTGTTCTGGCAATGGTACTCACGGCCTCATCAATATTTAAGTCGTTTGTGAACAGTGTTCCAAGAATCTTTGAGGTCATGGTAGCCAGGATATTGGCCCTTATACCGCTTCCCATTCCATCGGCAAGAATCATAATTTTAGAGCAGCTGGTCTGTACCAGTTCTACTTTATCCCCGCAAAGCTCTTCGCCATGTTTGTTCAGACTTTTGTACGCCATATCAACTGAAACATTCATTATACTTCATCCTCCAGAATGGAATCCCGCAGTTTTGTCAGAATTGCTTTTGTCTCTGCAGTTGTTTCCCCTAGAAGTCCTGCAATTTCCTGGGCGGTCTGCATCTGCTTATCTATCACAGACTGAGCAATCTGAACGGTTTTCAGTTTTCTGTTTAAAATATATTCCGAGCGTTTTTCTTCCGCAGTAATATCTTCTATAATGGCCAGGCAGGTATCAGAATTTTCAATATATACAATTGTCTCTAGAATTGTCATATGATACATGGGCCACTGACGTTTTTCCCGAAGCTTATTTTCATGGGTTTTGAAAACTTCTTCAAAATCTGTTGGATCAATAAAATCAAATAAATACATCTGCAGAGCTTTTCTCCGCTCTGTTTTAAATACTTCTTCTGCCCGGCGGTTGAACTCTTTAATCCGAAGCTCCCTGTCAAAAATAAAAATTAAATTTGGGGTGGTTTCCATAACAACATTCGCCTTTGAACGGGTGATTTCAAAGGTACGGAGCAGACACATGGAGGATTCCGCTTTTCCCTGATAGATAGCAATTGCTTTATCCCGGCAGGTCTGATATCCACAGGCTCCGCAGTTAAACTCTTTGTCGCTGTTGCTCTTTCCGATGGTTTTTAAAATTTTTTGTATCTCTTCTTCTGTTGGTTCCTTTTCCATTACCGGTTTTGGCATATAGGTTCTGGTCATTTTTTCCCCGGACAGCTGATATAAAAGCTTTGGCGCAGCATTTAACACATAATTTTCAATATCCATACGGGCTTTAAATCGATATCCTCTTTTTTTGTTCACACCAGGCCCATTTACACAGGCGCCGTCACAGCAGTTTAATTCAATAAAACAACGGCTGATATATCCCCGTTTCATACTGTGGAGCAGTTCCCTGCAGTTGGTTAAACCGTTGACGCTGATATCAATATAAGCCCCCATTCCGCCGCTGGCTTTCACACTTCGAATTACCCCGTTATTTACTGCATACAGCTGATTGACCATAGGATCCGGATTTGCAAACTTTGCTTCTCCGCAATCCATAAAATCAATTCCCTCTTCCTCAAGCCAGGCTTCCAGTTCATTAAATTCAATTACCGCATCAATCACCCCCCTGGTTCTGGGGTCTAACTCGGCCTCCATTTTCTTTGCCACGCAGGGGCCTACAAATACTACTTTCACATCATTTCCAAGCATTTCTTTTATTAATTTTCCATGTGCCAGCATCGGAGAAATAACCGGCGCCAGATAAGGAATCAGCATAGGGTAATGCTTTTCTACAAGAGAAATTACCCCGGGACATGTAGTTGTAATAATATTTTCCATGGAACCTTCTTTGACCAGCCTGCAGTATTCTTCTGTTACAAGAGCTGCTCCTTCCGCTGTTTCCCGGACCTGGGAAAATCCGAGTTTCAAAAAGGCGTCCACTACCTGTCCCTGTTTTTCATATTGCAAAAGCCCTCGAAACGACGGATCCAGAGAGATAACGACATTTTCTTTTTTATATAACATGCTTTTTACATAAGCCAGATCACTTTCAAATGTTTTTGCATTCTGAGGACAGATTTCCATACAGTGTCCGCAGTATACACAAATGTCCTGAATAATCTGGGCCTGCCCCCCCTTTACCCGGATCGCTTTTACAGGACAGTGTCTTAAACATTTATAGCAGTGCGCACAGGACGCGTCCTGAAAACTAATGACATTCATTGATGATACCTCCTCACATAATTTCCTGTTTTCAGTATACGCAATACAGAAACAATCTGCAATCAAAAAGAACCCCGCAGATGCAGGATTCTTTTTGATTGAAATAAATAATGGCTTTTCAAAAAACCAGTTTCGTTATTTATTAATGGTTCGTTTTACATAGGTTGTATGAAGAAGCTCATGTGCCTTATGGCTTCCCGGCTCTCCAAGATAGGTTTCGTAAAGTTCAATAATAGCAGGATTTTCATGAGACTTACGAATGGGATTGTTCTTATCAATATTGTAAAGAACCTCTGCACGTTTTCCTCTAATATCAACGGTATTACGGATATAACCAGGCTGCTGCGGCTGTCCTCCGCCGTTAACACATCCTCCCGGACATCCCATAATCTCGATAAAGTGATAATCTGCTTCGCCGTTTTTCACTTTTGTCAGCAGTTCTTTTGCGTTTCCAAGACCGGAAGCTACTGCTACCTTCACTTCCATTCCTGCAACATTGTAAGACGCCTCCTTGATGCCTTCAATTCCCCGGACATCGGCAAAATCCAGCTTTTCAAGCTCTTCTCCGGTAAGCTTTTCAACTGCTGTACGAAGCGCTGCTTCCATAACACCGCCGGTTGCTCCAAAGATAACGGCAGCACCTGTACCAAGTCCCAGAGGCATATCAAATTCTTCATCAGCAAGTTCCGTAAACCGGATACCTGCACGTTCAATCATTCTTGCCAGCTCACGGGTGGTGATGGCAATATCAACATCCGGAACACCTGCTCCGTCTTCATGGTCTCTTCCGATTTCAAACTTTTTGGCTGTACAAGGCATAACGCTGACTACAACCATTTTTTCTTTGGGAATTCCCATTTTCTCAGCATAGTAAGATTTTGCTATTGCTCCAAACATCTGCTGGGGAGATTTACAGCTTGAAAGATTTTCTGTCATATCCGGGAAATAGTGCTCACAGTATTTTACCCATCCGGGAGAACAGGAAGTGATCAGCGGCAGTACACCGCCGTTTTGCACACGATCCAGAAATTCGTTTGCTTCCTCCATAATGGTAAGGTCTGCTGAGAAGTTTGTATCAAATACTTTGTCAAATCCAAGTTTTTTGAGAGCTGCAGCCAGTTTTCCTTCTACATCTGTGCCGATTGGATATCCAAAGGCTTCTCCAAGTCCTGCACGAACCGCCGGAGCCGTCTGTACAATGACATATTTTTCAGGGTCTGCAATGGCCTCAAAGATTTCTGAGGTATAATCTTTTTCATACAGCGCTCCGGTTGGACATACTGCGATACACTGGCCACAGGAAACACAGCTTGTTTCGCCTAGTCCCATTCCAAACGGAGAACCGATAAAGGTTGAAAATCCTCTTTCATTTGCTCCAATTACGCCAATATTTTGAACCTTTTCACAGGCTGCCACACATCTGCGGCAGAGGATACATTTATTATTATCCCGAACCATGTGAGCTGCGCTTACATCCAGGTCATACGGAATTCTTTCTCCATCATATTTGGCTTCATCGTCAATTTTGTATTCTTTGCAGAGCTTCTGGAGCTCACAATTGCCGCTTCTGACACAGGAGAGGCATTTTCTGTCATGAATAGAGAGAAGAAGCTGCAGAGTTTTTCTTCTGGACTCAATGACCTTAGGGGTATTTGTAAATACTTCCATACCTTCATTGATTGGATAAACACAGGCAGTTACCAGTGTTCTTGCTCCTTTTACCTCTACCACACACATACGGCAGGCGCCGATTTCATTAATATCTTTCAAAAAACATAAAGTGGGAATTTCAATATTTGCCAGACGTGCTGCCTCCAGGATGGTTGAACCCGAAGGAGCAGAAACCTCTGTCCCATTTATTTTAATCGTAATATTTTCCATGATTGATTCCTCCATTATTCCTTGTAAATAGCACCAAAACGACATTTATCCAGACAGGTACCACATTTGATACATTTGTCAACACTGATAATATGAGGTTCTTTGATGTTTCCGGCAATGGCGTCAGCCGGACAGTTGCGGGCACATAACGTACAGCCTTTACATTTTGAAGAATCAATTTTATAAGTAAGCAGATTTTTACACACACCTGCCGGACATTTTTTATCTACAACATGAGCCATATATTCATCTCTAAAGTAACGCAGAGTCGATAATACCGGGTTTGGCGCTGTCTGGCCAAGACCACATAATGCATTATCTTTTATGTAATAACAAAGCTCTTCCATTTTATCAATATCTTCCGGCGTACCTTTTCCGCTTGTAATCTTTTCTAAAATCTCCAGCAGACGTTTGGTTCCCACACGGCACGGCGTACATTTACCGCAGGATTCATCTACCGTAAACTGCAGGAAGAATTTTGCGATATCTACCATACAGGTATCTTCATCCATAACAATGAGACCACCGGAGCCCATCATAGAGCCGATGCTGATAAGGTTATCATAGTCAATTGGAATATCAAAATGCTCTGCCGGGATACATCCGCCGGACGGACCGCCGGTCTGAGCCGCTTTAAAACGTTTTCCGTTTGGAATTCCGCCGCCGATTTCTTCAATTACGGTACGCAGGGTTGTACCCATAGGAATTTCCACAAGACCGGTATTATTAATCTTGCCGCCAAGAGCAAATACTTTGGTGCCTTTTGACTTTTCTGTACCCATAGATGCGAACCACTTTGGTCCGTTTAAAATAATCTGTGGAATGTTGGCCCAGGTTTCCACGTTATTTAAAATAGTAGGACATCCGAACAGACCTTTTACTGCCGGGAACGGAGGTCTTGGACGTGGCTCGCCGCGGTTTCCTTCAATAGAAGTCATCAGGGCAGTCTCTTCCCCGCAGACAAATGCGCCTGCACCAAGTCTTAAATCCAGATCAAAATCAAATCCGGAACCAAAAATGTCTTTTCCTAACAGACCGTATTCTCTAGCCTGGTTAATAGCAATTTTCAAACGCTCTACAGCAATTGGATATTCGGCACGGACATAAATATATCCCTGGGAAGCGCCGATTGCATAACCGGCAATTGTCATGGCCTCAATTACTACATGAGGATCCCCTTCCAGTACGGAACGGTCCATAAATGCTCCCGGATCACCTTCGTCCGCATTACAACAGACATACTTCTGCACGTTTCCTCTGTTACCGGAAGCAAATTTCCATTTTAAACCGGTAGGGAAGCCTGCACCGCCGCGGCCTCTTAAACCGGAATCCAGAATTGTCTGAATTACTTCATCCGGAGACATTCCTGTAAGTACCTTTCCTAATGCTTCATAGCCGCCGGTACCGATATATTCATCAATTTCTTCTGGGTTAATAACACCGCAGTTTCTCAAAGCGACACGATGCTGTTTTTTATAAAAGGCAGTCTCATTAATTGACCGGATTCCTTCTGGAATTTCTGCATCATGGTAGACAAGGCGTTCTACCGGACGGCCTTTTAACAAATGTTCAGAAACAATTTCCGGAATATCCTCCGGTCTTACTCTGGAGTAAAAGATTGCTTCCGGATAGACCACCATAATAGGGCCCTCTTCGCACAGACCATGACAGCCTGTTTTTACTACTGCAACTTCATCCTGAAGTTTATGATTTTTTAACTCATTTTTTAATACCCGGATGATCTGCTGACTTCCCGATGAAGTACAACCAGTACCACCGCAGATTAATACATGTGAACGATACATAGTCACCAAACCTCCATTTTAAATATTTTCATCTGTGTGCAGCATATACTGATCCACAACCTGTCCCCGTATTACATGCTGCTCTAAAATATCAAGCGCTTTTTCCGGATTTACTTTTACATATGTAACTTTTTCTTTTCCCGGCTCATAGATCTCTACAATGGGTTCATACTGACATAACCCGATACAGCCGGTTTGAGATACTTTTACATGTTCAAGCTGGCGTTTCTGAACCTCATCTGATAATGTTGTCAGAACCGGTCTTGCACCGCTGGCGATTCCACAGGTAGCCATACCCACAACAACCCGGGTATCATTACTATTTTCAGAACGGAAACCAATGTTTCCCTGCATTTTTTCTCTGATCGCTCTTAATTCTTCCAGTGATTTCATAAAATCCTCCCTATCATTCATGGAATTTTGCATCTACTTCGTTTTTATTATCTTCTAAATATCCTTTGATAAATTCTCTTACATCTCCTTGAGAAAAGGAAACCCCTCCAAGAATTTCCCGCATCTGTCTGGTATCCAGTTCAAATCCCACGTCATCTATCTCATACCGGTAAATAAAATCCAGGTCCTCATAAGAGGTAACAAGCATTAGAATGGTATCTGAAATATTGCCCAGAGGCATACAGTCTATATGATTCAGATGGTATAACACAGATACGCAGGTTCCTGCTCCTGCCACAGAGTTCATAACAAAACTTCCTCCGGTACATTCCGCCGACTGTTTGATAAATGGAATCCCCAGCCCAACACGCCTTGTTGTCCTGGAGGTGTAAAACGGATCTGTAACCTTAGCAATCTGCTCAGCGCTCATACCGCAGCCATTATCTTTAATCTCAACAGAAAGTGTGTGCTCTGCAGACTTAATATGTAAAAAAATCTCAATAAGAGATGCCCCTGCGCGTATGGAGTTTTGCGCAATATCAAGAATATTTAAAGAAATTTCCGGCAGCATTATTCATATTTTGAGAGAATTCCATCAATCTCTTCCACTGTCAGACGTCCATATACTTCATCATTTATCATCATAACAGGTGCCAGTCCGCAGGCTCCAATACAGCGGCAGGCATCCAGTGAAAACTTTCCGTCAGATGTACATTCTCCTCCGGCAATTCCAAGTGTTTCCATTAACTTGTTGTAAATATCACCGGAACCTTTTACATAACAGGCAGTTCCAAGACAGACAGAAATTTTGTATTTTCCCTTTGGGAAAAGATTAAACTGAGAATAAAATGTTGCCACTCCATATATTTTTTCCAATGGAACATCCATTTCATCTGAAATTATTTTCTGTACCTCATACGGAAGATATCCGTATATATCCTGCGCCTTCTGCATAATCGGCATTAAAGATCCCTTATCATTTTTCAGCTCTTCGATAACCTGGCGCAGACTTTCCTCTTGCTCCTTTGTTCCATTAAATGGAACCATCTTTGTTTTTTCCAAAATTATCCCTCCTATTTCGTAGTGTACAAAAATTAATACACTATACGTATTATCCTATCATCATACTACACAACTTTCAATCGTGTATGCGAACAAAAATTGTCTATTTTTGCGCCCTCTTTTTGTTTAATTGTATTAATTCCCATACACTTGTATGTTTGTTATAAAAATAACAAATGTGTTTTGTTGAAAGTACACAATTTTTGTGCTATACTAAGCAATAAAATTTGTCTATAAATTGATTTCATGTATTTTATTTTTGTATCTACTCATTCCATATATAATTGAATGGTTACATATTTTCAAAGGAGAAGCTTATGCGCATTTGTGAAATCAAAACTATTGTAAACGCCAGCCTGCTTACGCCATCCGAAAATTCCGGGCTGAATATACAGTACGCCTTCAGCTCCGATATGATGAGTGATGTTTTGGCCTATGCCCAGCGGCATATGATGCTGATTACAGGTCTTGCCAATCCGCAGACTATACGCACTGCGGAGATGCTTGATATTGGCTGCGTATTATATGTCAGGGGAAAGAGACCTGCAGATACTGCCATTTCGCTGGCGGAGAAGCTTGGGATTACAGTACTTGGCACAGAGCTGACAATGTTTGAAACCAGCGGATTGCTTTATCAGGCTGGAATACGCGGAGGTAATATTAAAAATGGAAAATAAAATTCACTTTAAATATGAAGTAGACGGTGAGGATTTTACCCGGGCCGGGGAAGCCAGCAGCGATATCAAAAGTAAGTTAAAGCTGATGCAGATTCAGCCGGATATCGTCCGCAGAGTTGCCATCGCAATGTACGAGGGAGAAATTAATATGATCATCCATGCCAACGGGGGCGTCATTGATGTAGATGTATATCCGGAAAAGCTGACCATGATCTTAAAGGATTCCGGGCCCGGCATCAAAAATATTGAACAGGCTATGGAGGAAGGCTACTCCACCGCTCCCGACGAGATTGTAAGTCTGGGATTTGGCGCAGGCATGGGACTACCAAATATGAAACGGGCATCTGATGAAATGGATGTTTCCTCCACAGTGGGGGTGGGTACCACTGTTACAATGACAATTAATTTCTAAGTGTAAATAAGGGGATGTAACTTTCATGAATAAATTTTTTCACTCTGTCTATCTGAATGAAGAACGGTGCAGGGGATGTCTGAATTGTATTAAACGCTGCCCCACACAGGCAATCCGTGTACATAATGGGCGGGCGCATATTATGAGCGAATACTGCATCGACTGCGGGGAATGTATCCGCCGCTGTCCCCATCATGCAAAAATGACCAAGCATGACAGATTGGATATTTTAAGTCAGTATGAATACACGGTAGCTATACCGGCTCCTACACTATACAGCCAGTTTAACCATCTTTCTGATATTGATATTATTCTCACAGCACTGTTAGAGATGGGATTTGATGATGTGTTTGAAGTCAGCGGAGCAGCCGAACTTGTCTCAGAAGCCACAAGAAAATATATTCAGACTCACGAAAAACAGTGGCCGTTAATCAGCACTGCCTGTCCCACCATTGAAAGATTGATACGGGTTCGTTTTCCAAATCTCATTGATCATCTGCTGCCTATTCTACCGCCTATGGAAGCAGCCGCAATGCTGGCCCGCAAAAAGGCGCTCCGGGATTCCGGCCTGGTAAGCAGTCAGATTGGAATTATCTTCATTTCCCCCTGTCCCTCTAAGGCTACCTTTATCCGGGAACCTCTGGGGATAGAACACAGTCATGTGGACGCAGTGCTGTCAATCAAAGATATTTATCCAGAACTGCTCTCCCACATGAAAAATGCCGAAAAAAATGTCAAACCCCTTTCCATATCCGGCAAAATCGGTGTAGGCTGGGGAATCAGCGGCGGAGAAGCTGCCGGAACACTGATCAATAATTATCTTGCTGCCGACGGCATTGAAAATGTAATTCAGGTTTTAGAAGATCTAGAAGATGAAAAGTTTCAGGCCAGGCTGGCTTTTATTGAACTGACTGCCTGCAGCGGCGGCTGTGTGGGAGGGGTTCTGACCGTTGAAAATCCGTATATTGCAAAAGCAAAAATCAAACAGCTGAATAAATACATGCAGGTATCCAAATCCAGAGCCAGCAATTTTGAAGAAGACTTTTCACCAGAAGATATTTTCTGGAACAAAGCCGTGGATTTTGAACCGGTTTACCAATTAGGCTCAAATATGACGGAAAGCTTTGCAAAATTATCTGCTGTTGAACGTCTTTTAGAAGCTCTGCCGGGTCTTGACTGCGGGGCCTGCGGGGCCCCTACCTGCCGGGCACTTGCCGAAGACATTATTACAGGGAAAAATTCCGCCCAGGAGGAAGATTGTATTTATCTTATGAGAGATCAATACGATGCATTAAAAGCAAGTCCATTATTCAAGGAGGAAAAAAATGACCATACAGGAACTGATTGCAACAAATAAATTTGAAATAATTAATGAAGGAACAAATCTGCAGCGTACTTTAACAGAACCGTACTGCTGTGATCTTTTAAGTATAGCTATGGGAAACGCGCCTGCAGGATGTGCCTGGTGTACCGTAATGGGAAATATGAATACCCTGGCTGTAGCATCTTTGACAGAGGCCGGATGTGTAATTTTATGCGGAGCTGTCAATATTGATGAAAACATGAAGCTGAAGGCCCGCTCAGAAGGAATTACTCTTTTAAGAACCAAAGATGCCATCTTCCCTGCTGCTCTGTGGATCTATCAGCAGTTAAACCACCATGAAGATATCTTATGACTTTCACCTGCACTCCTGTCTGTCCCCCTGCGGCAGTGACGATATGACCCCTGCTAATATCGCCGGTATGGCATCTATTATCGGACTTAAGGCTATCGCTTTAACAGACCACAATACCTGCCGCAACTGCCCCGCCCTCACAGAGGCTGCAAAAGACTATGGCATCAGTGTGATTCCCGGAATGGAACTTTGTACAGAAGAAGAGGTGCATGTGCTCTGCTTTTTTTCATCTCTAAATCAGGCAATGGAGTTTGACCGGTTTGTATATGAAAAGCTTCCAGATATTCCAAATAACCCTATGCTTTTTGGAAATCAGCTGATTTATAATACAAAAGACCAGGCAGAGGGCGTACTGGATAAACTGCTGATTTCTGCAGTCCCCATTAGTTTCTCAGATCTTCCCGGTATTTTAAATGGGTTTGGAGGAATTATGATACCGGCACATATAGACAAACCATCCAACAGTCTCATCAGCAATCTGGGCTTTATTCCCCCGGACAGTACCTTTAAAACGGCAGAGCTTCATGATCTTCAAAAGAAAAGTACTTTTCAAAAATCCTATCCGTATCTGGAGGGATGCCGTATTTTATGTTCTTCTGATGCCCATTATCTAAATGACATCCACGAACCGGTTTACTGGATTGATATTCCCTCAAATAATACAGAGGAAATTTTTCGCTTCCTGTCGGGAGCATAATTTTTTTTTAAAAAAGAATCCTGCCACGGCAGGATTCTCCGCCTGCGGCGGGTCGCTCTTGCGACATGACTCCATTCCGCCGCAGTGCGATCATCAGCGGAGCGTTTTTTTTGACTCTATAGGAATCGGTATTTTTCAGCTTTATCACAACACAGTATTTCCTATAGAGTCAAAAAGAACATTTCCAAAAAAACTTAGAGCTGTTGAAGCCTTTGGTTTTGCCGGAAATGTTCTTTTTTTATTTTTATACTCTTATGGACGTATCTGGCCGTTTCCATAAATGATATATTTGGTAGTGGTAAGCGCTGTAAGTCCCATAGGACCTCTGGCATGAAGCTTTTGGGTGCTGATTCCAATTTCGGCTCCAAAACCAAATTCAAAACCGTCGGTAAACCGGGTGGATGCATTTACATAAACGGCTGCAGCATCCACTTCATCTAAAAACTGCTGAGCGTGATTATAATTATTGGTCACAATACATTCCGAATGTCCTGTATTATACCGGTTAATATGGTCAATTGCTTCATCAATGCCGGATACCGTTTTCATAGATATTTTATAATCCAGATACTCTCTTCCCCAGTCTTCTTCAGCTGCCGGTAAAATTCCCTCTGCCATTTCCGAAAGATAACTGTCTGCATAAATTTCCACCTGATGTTTCTGCAGTCTTTTGGTAAGCTCTGGCATAATCTGCGAAGCTACATTTTCATGAATCAAAAGTGATTCACAGGCATTGCAGACTCCTACTCTTTGAGTTTTTGCATTGATAATAATATCCGCAGCCATGGAAAGATCCGCTGATTCATCCACGTATACGTGACAGTTCCCAGTTCCTGTCTCAATCACCGGTATTGTTGAATTTTCCACAACAGAGCGGATCAGACCTGCACCGCCTCTTGGGATCAGCACATCTACATACTGATTCATTTTCATAAAATCCGCTGTTGTTTTTCTGTCTGTATCCGATATGATCTGAATAAAATCCGGATCCAGATTCTGCTGTTTTAATGTCTCCCGGATACAGGAAACAATGGCAAGATTACTGTGCAGTGCATCACTTCCACCCTTTAAAATAACTACATTACCTGCTTTAAAACAAAGTCCGAAAGCATCAGCAGTCACATTTGGGCGGGATTCATATATAATTCCGATTACCCCAAGAGGAACTCTTTTCTGCCCGATCATCAGACCGTTGGGACGTTTTTTCATCCCCAGCACTTCACCTATAGGATCCTCAAGACCTGCTATCTGCTTTAATCCTTCCGCAATCTGATCTATCCTGTCTTTGTTAAGTTTCAAACGGTCTACCAGCCCATCCGGCATCTGCTTTATGGCAGCATTCTTTAAGTCTTTTTCATTTTCTGCTAATATCACATCTGCATGTCTGCACAGCTCCCTGGCAATGGCTATCAGCGCCTGATCCTTCTGCGCGGTTTTGATTTTACAGATTTTTCGTTCTGCTTCTTTTGCTTTCTGGCAAATCTCCAACAACTGCATGGTCTTATACTCCTTTCTGTTGTTTCATACAAATATTTTTCTTTGAATAAATATTTATATTGTACCTTTTATCTGTCTTGTCTTTTGTTTCCTGTTTTATATCCGCCGGCTGGATACCAGCGCAATCAGATTTTTCTGGGTGCAAAGCATATCCATAACAAGGTCATGGGGCCCAGCCGGAATATGATCTACTAACGTTTCGTCATAAGCAACACCTATTTTAAGCTTACAGGAATGACATGAAAAATACCTGTCATAGTAACCTTTTCCATATCCAATGCGGTTTCCTGACAAATCAAAAGCAAGTCCCGGCACCAGAACAACTGCCTGGTCCCATACTGCTTCTATATCAGAAACAGGCTCCATAATCTGAAACGCCCCTTTTTGCAGCTGGCCGGACAGATCGCTCACCTCCACAAAACGCATCTTTTCACCAGATACCTTTGGCAATGCGATATGTTTTCCACAGCGGATTAAAAATTCGGTAAATTCGGTAATATCCACTTCAGAATTGACAGGAGCATAGCAGAAAAAATAATCATTTGCTCTCATACACTCAGAAGCCATTAAAAGCTCATTGATCTTTCTGCTGTTAGCTCTCCGCACTTCTTTTGGCAGCTGGCTGCGGATTTGAAGGGCGCTAGTTCGTATGTCCTTTTTTGTTTCCATACTTTTCTCCAAGATTTACAATGCTGCCATCCTCCTGCTGAACATCAATTTGATTCAGCTGTCCAACCAGATTTCTGCGAAAATCTGCAATATACTCTTTCCGAAGCAGCGCCTGCTCCTTTTTCTCTTCCATGGTCAGACCTTCCGCCTTAGATTTTTTATATAATTCATTAATTCTTGCAATTTTTATATCATTCATAGCCGGTACCTCTAAAATCCTGTTTTTATATATTGATTCAAATCAAAATCTACATTTTTCTGACCTTTGAAAAAAGTTCCCTTAAATTCACCTTCTATTATCTCATGGAGAATTCCAACATCTTTTCCGTTTGCAATAATCATATCCGCTCCGGAATGAACAGAGATTCTGGCAGCTGTTAACTTGGCAGCCATACCGCCGGTGCCCACATCACTCCCGGTAGTATCCTTGGCCATCTCCATATAATGTTCGTCTAACCGGTCAATCCGCTCAATTAAAACCGCATCCGGATTGCTTCTTGGATCATCCGTATATAATCCGTCAATATCTGATAATAAAATAAGAAGATCCGCATTTGTCAGTGATGTTACAATTGCAGAAAGAGTATCATTGTCACCGAAATGCATTTCATAAGTAGAAATGGTATCATTTTCATTGACAATAGGGATAATTCCAAGCCGGAACAATTCTTCAAAACAATTTCTGGCATTCTCTCTTGTGGTTTCATTTACCATAGTATATTTCGTCATTAAAATCTGGCTGGCAACCTGGGAGTATTCACTAAAAAGCCTCTGGTAAATCATCATCAGACGGGCCTGCCCCACTGCCGCACATGCCTGCTTGGTGGATACTTCTGACGGCCGCTCCGTAAGACCGATGGCCCTTCTTCCCACCGCAATAGCCCCAGAGCTGACCAGACACACATCCATCCCTCTGTTTCTGAGATCACATAATTCTCTCACCAGCTTTTCCAGCTTAATTAAATCCAATTCGCCGTTATCTGCGTGTTGAAGCGAAGAAGAACCAATCTTTACTACCACTCTTTTTTTATATTTTAAATAGTCATGTAAATTCATTTTCATCTCTCCCTTATGAATTTATACTTTATCATATATAAAAAGAAAATTCAATTTATTGATACAATAAGAAAAGGCAATAAGAAAAGATAAGAAAAGCCGGCAGGTTCCGGCTTGTAGTAATTCAGGGGATATGATACACTTGGATTTAGTTTTTGATACACTCTAAGAAAGTCCGGTGATGGAACATGAACACATTGATAAAAAAATTCTTCTGCCTGTCTGCCGCATTGCTTTTATTAATAATTCTGCCAGCAGGATGTACGCCGGCGCAGCAGTCCTACAGCAAAACAGGTACCTATTTTGATACTGTTATAAAGCTTACTGTTTATCAGTCAAAAGATGCCCGATATCTAGATGGCTGCATGGAACTGGCCGCTCATTATGAACAGCTTTTCAGCAGAACAATCAAAGACAGCGATATATCAAGAATTAACGCTGCAGAGGGAGCCTATGTGCAGGTAGACCAGGAAACCATAGATCTGATCCGGGCCGGCTTAACATACTGCCAGTTAAGCGGCGGGGTTTTTGATATTACCCTTGGAGAAGTTTCTGATTTGTGGAACTTTAAAGAACATAAGGACGGCAGCCTGCCAGATCCTGACAGCATAAAAGAGGCGGTCTCCCACGTCAATTATAAAAACGTAAAACTTAAAGGCACAAAAGCTGCATTAACCGATCCTGATGCCAGCCTTGATCTTGGCGGAATCGCCAAAGGATATATTGCCGACCGGATGAAGGAATATCTAGAAGATAACGGCGTATCTTCCGGAATGATTAATCTTGGCGGAAATGTAATTACCATTGGGGAAAAACCGGATGGCACCGATTATCAGATTGCAATTCAAAAGCCATTCGATGAAAGCGGCACCCCCATAGGTTCTGTAAAAATAGATAATAAATCTATGGTTACATCCGGAACTTATCAGCGCTGCTTTGAAAAGGACGGAATCATCTATCATCATATTCTGGATCCAAAAACCGGATATCCCATAGAAAATCATCTGGAGTCAGTTACGATTATCAGCGACCAATCAGTGGACGGAGACGGCCTTAGCACTACCTGTCTGGCTCTTGGACTGGAAAAAGGCATGGAATTAATCGAAAACACAGACCATACAGAGGCAGTTTTTATAACAGATGACGGAAAAGTCCATACAACTTCCGGTTTTGAAGATCAATACCAGTTTATACCTTATAAGTAGCAGGTTTCAATTTTTCATGTTTATCCGTTCAAACGGTATCCGGCTCCCCAGACGGTCTCTATAATTTGGGGATTTCTGGAGTCATCTTCTATTTTTTCACGCAGACGGTTAATATGCACGGAAACAGTAGCTGCATCTGATACATAATCAAATCCCCATATTTTCTCAAACAGCGCCTCTTTTGAAAAAACAATATTGGGATTTTCCGCCAGAAAACATAAGAGTTCAAATTCTCTGTTGGGCAGCTTAAGCTCTCGCTCCCCTTTAAAAACTTTCCATGTCTTCGGTTCAATAACAAGATCCTGAATTATAATTCTTTCTGATTCTTCCCTGTTTTTGTTCCTGTCTTTTGTAAGCCTGGCATAACGTTTTAAATGGGAACGCACTCTTGCCACAAGCTGGGAAGGATCAAAGGGTTTTGTAATATAGTCATCTGCTCCAAGGCCAAGTCCGCGGATCACATCTACTGCCTCAGTTCTTGCCGTTACCATCAAAATAGGAATATCTATCTCATCCCGTATCTGACGGCAGATATCGTATCCGCTGCATCCGGGCAGCATAATATCCAAAAGTACAAGATCGTACTTCTTCTTTCGCAGTTCTGCAATCACTAAGCTTCCATCCGAAACAATGGCTGTTTCGTATCCGTTAATTTCTAGATAGTCACTTTCCAGCTGGGCAATCTTCGCATCATCCTCCACAATCAATATGTTCGGCATCCGTCCTATTCCTCCTCTGCTTTTGGAAATGTGAGGGTCAGTTTTAATCCACTGTCATTTTCCGCCCAAATACAGCCGCCGTGGCGTTCTATAATATATTTTACTACATACAGTCCTACTCCGCTGCCTTTTTGTTTTCTTGAGCCGTCACACCGGTAAAACCGATCAAAGATTCTTCCTATTTTCTCTTCCGGTACTCCCGGTCCGTTATCCTTCCATTCCAGGCAGACAGATTCTTCTGTATTAAACACTCTCACTTGAATCTTTACCGGGCAGACATTGGTATATTTCATACTGTTTTCCAGCAGATTGTCAAAAATTCTTCCAAACTGCTGAATATCCAGCAGAATCTCCGGGAGCTGCTCTTGACTCTCAAAGAAAAACTGTAGTTTTTCTGCATCAAGCACAGTTTCTCTTTGTGCAATACAAGTATTCACAAACTCACACAAGTCTACTCTGACCATATGAAAAGGCATCTGTCCACTCTCAAGCCTTGAAAAATCAAATAGCTTCTGAAGCAGCTGGTTCATATCTTCTGTGGATTCATAGGCGGTTTTCAAATACAGCTGCCGCCTCTCACTGGAATCTGCCACCCCATCTATCACTCCCTTGATATATCCCTGTATCGAAGTAAGCGGTGTGCGAAGGTCGTGGGAAATACCGGTTACCATGTCGATCCTTGACTGTTCTGTTTTCTGCCTCCGCTCCTGATCTGCTAAAATTGTTTTCTGCATGGAATTAAAAGTCAGGCACAGGTCTTCGAACTCTTTTTCTCCATGATACCGTATATCCTCTTTCAGATTCCCCTGCGATATCCGCTCCGCTCCCTTTACCAGCTCCTCTAGAGGTTCCATTACAACCCGGTTCATCCGTTTTGTAAAGTAAGAAGAAAGAATCAGCAGAACAATTACTACCCCTGCACTAATTAAAATTAACACCCAGAGCAATGTCCGGGAGGAATGTAAAAGAGATGTTTTCAGAAAATCCACTTTTGCAAAATGGGCTGATACAATACAGGCGTTCTCCTGAGGAATGTATTTTACAACAACAGTTGCATTGCGATAATAAAATAGTTCCGACTGCTCCTTTTGCAGATATTCCGTATCCAAAGCCTGAGCAAGCTTAAGCATCTGTTCATCTGTACTTCCAGCTTGTATCTGCTCCTCACGGATAAGTGCTGTCTGGTATCCAATTGGCTCCATTTCCTGTTCTAACGTCTCTATATCATCCGTTCCGGCATGATCCACCAGCGAGACTGCTTTTAAAACTTCTGTATCCAGTTTAGACTGCCCCATGGTAAAGAAACGTCTTTCTATCCTGTCTTCAAACAGAATCAGGACCAAAAAAACCACTGCCAGCAAAGAAAGCAAGGACAAAAATAAGATCATCATATTTGAACGGAACATCCGTTTTTTCAAAGACATAAGGCTCCCCCGTTCCTAACATTTATTACGATTATCATACAGTGATTTCATTATTTTTACCATACTTTTGTTCAAATAATTTGAATCCCATACAAACGATTACAGCGCTGAGACTTCCTACTATCATTCCTCCAAGAATGTCCGTTGGATAGTGAACATATAAATACATTCTGGAAAAAGCTATCAGCACTGCCAGAATCATTGCCGCTAAACGTCCTTTTTCCTTTCTGCTCCACAATACAGAAGCGGCTGCAAAAGAAGCTCCTGTATGTCCGGACGGGAAAGAATAATCTGTCGGACGGGAAACCAAAAGCTGTACCGTAGAATTAATATCACAGGGCCTTACTCTGGCTGCCAGCGGTTTCAACACTCCATTACAAAGGATAATCTCAAGGATAAAAGCCGCCAATAACAGAATACCTGTTTTCCGGTGTTTTTTGCTGATAAGCAGCAGCAGTCCTGCAATAATCCAAATGATTCCTCCGTTTCCCAAAGTGGTAATTGCTACCATTATATGATCCAGCCAGACAGTTCTCATCTGCTGGATCATATCTAAAATCTGTAATTCTATCGTCATTGTATTTACATCTCCAAAGTATATTCTTTTCTTTTGTTTCTAGATACATGTTTTATTGCTTCTAATACAATAAGAAATCCCCACACAGCAGCCATAATAACAATCAGGCACATCTTCATTTCGCCGGTAACTCTGTTTACGTGGAATAGTTCCGGTAATACCATAAGGGCTCCAAAAATACCGCAGACCATTGTTACACAAATAAATCCGCGAAGCAGATTAAATGGAATACAGCTTCTTACAACTGCTGTAATAGAAATCAAAATCAGCGCAAGATACATTACCGTCTGATTGTCAGAAACTGCAAAAGGCATCAGCAGACTCATCAGCGCAATTACTGCTGTGGCCGCCAGTCCGAATGGAAGTGATTTTGATACCGCTGTTCTTAAAAAACTGCCTTTAAGCCTTCTGGTATCGGATTCCAAAATCGTCACAAAAGAAGGATATGCCTCGATAAAGGCATCCAGCAGTGTAATCTGTATTGGAATAAAAGGAAATGGCAGATTGGCAGCCACACAAAATATAGAGATTAACACAGAATAAATTGTCTTTATAAAAAAGACGCCTGCTGTTCTTGTTACATTATTGACAACCTTTCGTCCTTCCATAACTACCTTGGGCAAATGGGTAAAGTCGGAATCCAGCAGTACAATCTGAGCCAGCTGTCTGCTGGCATCACTGCCATCTGCTACAGCAATAGAACAGTCAGCCTCCCGGAGGGCTAAAAGATCATTCACTCCATCCCCGGTCATTGCCACATGACGCCCCTGTCTTTGCAGCGCTTTTACCAGCTCCTGCTTCTGCTTTGGAGTCACTCTGGCAAATACAGAATATTTCCTGCAGATGGTGTCGTAATCCGGTTCATCTTCATATCTGGATAAATCCACTGCCTCTTTCCACGTATCCAATCCGGCCCGTTTTGCAGTCATGGCAGCGGTCTTGATATGATCTCCGGAAATAACTTTCACATCTACTCCCTGTTCTTTAAAAAATTCCAGAGTCTCCCTTGCATTACGCCGGATTCTGTCTTCTAAAACCACAGCATAAAGGATTTGTATCCCACCGGGCAGTTCTTTGTCGTTTTTCCAGATTTCCGGGATATATCCGATGGCAATCAGTCGGCGCCCATGTGCCAATTCCTCTTCCAGATTTTTTGACAGTTTTCCTATCAGTTTTTCCGGTGCGCCCACAAATATGGTTCCTGCTGCATCAAAGCTTACACTGCCCCACTTTCTTTTTGATGAAAACGGAATTTTGTAAACCGGATGATACAGTGGTTCAGGCGGAAATGCTTTTTTTAATGCCTCAAAAGTAGCATTATTATCTTCACAAGCATCCATATAAGCCCGGATGAAACTGTCTATATCCCCCTGATGGGATGTCATCATTGGAATTTTTCTGCACACTTTTAGTTTCCCGTCCGTAATGGTACCTGTTTTATCCAGGCACAGAGTATCTACATGAGCCAGTGTTTCCAAAGAATAAATATTCTGTACAAGAATCTTCATCTTTGCCAGCCGGATAACTCCGGCTGCCAGGGATACGGAAATCAGCAAAACCAGACCCTTTGGCAGCATTCCAAGCAGCGCCGCTGCAGAAGATACAACTGCATCGCTGATTAGAGTATTCCGGAAAAAAACTGCTTCAACAAAAAGTATAATCCCTAATGGAATAATCAAAAAACTTGTGATATTTGTGATTTTATTCATAGATCCAATCAATTCAGACTGTACCTGCTTTTCTTTTTTTACTTCCTGAATCAATCCTGTTGCATAATTTTCAGTTCCTACATGAATCACCCTTGCATCCGCTCTGCCGGAAATTACAAAACTGCCGGAATACAGTTTATCACCGGTTTCTTTTACGACTCCATCACTTTCACCGGTAAGAAGAGATTCATTTACTTCCAGGCTTCCATTTATTATTTCGGCATCGTTGCAGATCTGATTTCCGCTCTTTAATACCAGCAGATCACCCTTTACAATCTCATCTCTTTCTATATCCAGTTCCTGACCTTCACGCCGGACACAGACCCTTGGGCGGTTTAAAACAGATAATTCATCCACCAGTTTCTTTGCTTTAAATTCCTGTGCAATTCCTATCAGAATATTCAGAATAATAATCCCGATGAAAAGCAGATTTGAATATGCGCCCACTGCCAGCAGCAATCCGGCAATGATAAAGTTTAATATATTAAATAATGTAATTGTGTTATCCTTTATGATTTGTGTTCTGCTTTTCGTAATACCTTCCGGCTGATGCTCCCCCTCTCCTTTTTCCCTGCGTTTTGTTACTTCTTCTGCAGAAAGTCCTTTTAATTGTTCTTCCATTTTCTAACTCTCCTTCTTATTTCTTATTCCCAAAATCCCGAAAACGTTTATTTTCCATATGGGGCTGCCGCCTGGTTCTCTTTCGTTTTCTGCCATATTCTTCCTTCTGTAACAGATTGCATCCGGATATGATAATTGAACAAATACATAATGGATACAAAAGAACCTTTGCATGTCCTAAAAAATCCATAAACGGATTATACCAGTCCAGTATAAAAACGGCTAAAAGTGCCAGACTGCAGATAATACATATATTACCTGCCAGATTTATAATCATTTTTTTTGCTTCCATTTTATAGACCCTCCGTCAAAAAAATCCCGTCCTGGATTTTATGCTCCGGTTTATACGGATGATTTACAATCTGATTTCCTTTTGTCATAAAGGAACAATGTCCCCCATCCAGATTATAAGCTGCTTTGCATCCAAGCTGTTCAAACATAGAAGCCATTTCACTTAAAAACATACCTCTTGTATTTTTCTGTCTTCCATCCACTACTAACAGACAATAATGACCCGGCTCATAATAACCTATTGCTGTTCTTGGGTGAGACTGCCGAATATAATCCCATGTTAAAAAAGAAGTCTTTGCTTTTCCATTTTCATCCAGCAGACTGGGACCAAAAACCCAGCTCTGATAAGCACCTTCATTGATCAGCTGCTGCTTATTTAATTCCTGTGGTGCATATATTTTCATGGTTCCATCCCAATTTAAAACGCAGGTTTCCATATCCCCAGGACTGGAACGATAAATAATTCCATTACGAATAATAGTACCATTACCCGCATGTCTGCTGTTGCTGTATGAATCACCATTTACTGCCAGAACCGATTTCATGTAAGCAGACATATCGGTAAGTTTTTCTTCATACCCTACTCCATATGTGTTCTGGGCAAATGCAGTCTGAATACAAGTAATATCTCCAACATATATATCTGCCAGTATATAAGAAATATTTGTTCCATATTTTTTATGCTGTCCATCCTCTGAATAATCTAATTGATTTGTCTGCACAACATTGGATGTCAGCTGAATGGAAAGATTTGGGCTGGTATAGGATGTATCTGTTGATACAACCGTCTTTGTAAATTTCTCCGAAAATTTTTCATGCCAGTCCTGATGATCAAGCTTTACTTTCGTTATCTGCAGACCGTTGCTTTCTGCTTCTATCAGACTCTGGATTTTTTGCTCCGCCAGGCTTTTTGACTGGGCCCCACTGCTTTTACTATTTCCGGACGAAGACAAAAACGCCTGTGCCTGTATCCCTTTTTGGGGAACCAGGTAATTCACTCCCCAGATTCCTAAAACCAGCAGAGCTGCAATTAAAATATCTATTGTAAATAAAACGATTTTCTTCATATGGGTTCACCGCTCTTTTCAACTGGATTCCACTGTAATTTATTGTTTTTAAATATAATTTCCCTCTGAATCAGCCAGCTGATTAAAAATAAAAGTATTTCTGTCATCATCTTTGCAGCATGAACTTCTATCTGCAGGCCGGATATAAATACCTGCAGAACCATATTATTTATGAATAGTATCATTCCCGCTAACAGCAGATATTCCAGTGCTGTTTTAAGAGTTTCTTTCTTATGAAATACTACATGGCAGTTCATCATATAATTGTAACCAGCGCTGATGACTCTCGCCCCTATATTAGCTCCTGCAGCTGCCCATCCTGCTCCCGGAAACAAAAAAACCAAAAGTGAAAATAAACAATAATCCAGTAAAAAGCTGGAAAAGGACACAAGAGAAAATTTTAGTAAACTTTTATATATTCGCAAGGAATCCCAAAATTTTCTGAAATGGGAACAGCTGTTATTTTTATCATGATAAATTGTCTGTATTGGTACTTCAATAATTTCAATTCCTCTCTTTGCACAGGTTACCAGAACATTCATTTCATATTCATATCTTTCACCGGAAATCTCCAGCATAAAATCCAATAAGTCTGAAGAAAATGCACGAAGTCCAGTCTGGGTATCCGATACTTTTACACCGGTCTTTAAGTAAAACACTTTTTTGGTTAATTGATTTCCTGCTTTTGATTTCCAGGGCACTGACGCATCCATTTCCCTGCACCCTAATATAAGAGATTTTGGATTTCCGGCTGCTTTCACCAGAAGTTTTTCCATATCATCGGCCAGATGCTGTCCGTCCGCATCCATAATGCCAATCATGGTGTACTCCCACAATTCTTTTTTTATATATCGAAGAGCTGTTTTGATAGCTTCTCCTTTTCCTCTATTATGATCATGGTGCAGCACAATACATTTTTCACTCAGTTCCCAGAAAAATGAATGATATTTTTCATCACTTCCGTCGTCTACAACAATAATCTGATTTTCAAGCTCCCAGTTTCTATCTACAATATCCTTCAGGCATTCATCCGGATTCAGTGCCGGTATGATTACAATTTGGTCCATATGATCCCTCTTTTCTGTTGTTTGTTCATACATACCATACCCGGAATATCTAACCTTTCTGCATGGATTTTTTAAACTTTTTTTAAACAATATAATTATATAAAAAGAGAGCATCCCAAAAGCCACAAAATGACTTAAGAAACACTCTCTTTGCTTTACGCTCTTATTTTGTAATAATCTTTTTCGGACATTTTTCAGCACATGCACCACATCCGGTACATTTTGTCTGATCAATATGCGCAATGTTATTTTCAACTGTAACAGCGCCTGCTTCACATGCTTTCACACACATTCTGCACCCGATACATCCGACTTTACATACCTTCATCACATTTTTACCCACATCTTCTGAGTTACACTGTACGGCATGTTTTGCTTCATAAGGAATTAATTCGATTAAGTTCTTCGGACATGCTTTGATACATTTTCCGCATGCTTTACATGCGTCTTTATCTACTCTGGCAATCCCATCTACAATGTGAACTGCATCGAAAGGACAAGCTTTTACGCAGCTTCCAAAACCAAGACATCCATAATCGCAGGATTTTGGACCTCCGCTGGGCATAAATCCCATCATAGAACAATCTTCAATTCCATAATAATCATAATTCTGTTTCGCAGATTCACAGGTACCCGCACATTTTACAAAAGCGGTCATGCGAACACTCTCCCCTGCGTCCTGCCCCATAATAGAACCAATTGCAGCCGCAACGGGAGCACCTCCAACCGGGCAGGCATTTACTTCTGCTTCGCCTTTTACGATAGCGCCGGCCAGTCCGGAACAGCCTGCGTAACCACAGCCGCCGCAGTTATTTCCCGGAAGTGCATCCAGAATTGCTTCTTCTCTTGGATCTACTTCTACTTTAAACTTTTCACCGGCAATCCCAAGGATGATACCAATGACAATACCTACACCGCCAACTACTACAGCGGCGATAATAATTGCTTGAATATCCATTTGCGCACCCTCCTAAATGACTCCTGAAAATCCCATAAATGCAATTGCCATCAGACCAGCTGTAACAAGTACAATTGCCGAGCCTTTAAATGGTGTCGGAATGTCGTTATATTCAATTTTTTCACGAATACCGGCCATAATAACGATTGCAATGGTAAATCCAACTGCTGTAGCCAAACCGTTAATAGTACTAACTCCGATGCCATAGCCATACTGTACGTTATTTAATGCAACACCAAGTACTGCACAGTTTGTTGTAATCAGAGGTAAAAAGATACCAAGTGAATTATACAGCGGAGGCATTGATTTTTTCATAAACATTTCTACAAACTGTACCAGCGCTGCAATTACAAGAATAAATACAATGGTTCTTAAATAAACCAAATCAAAATTCTGCAGAATAAACTTGTCTAAAACACTTGTAATAAAGGATGCAATTGTGATAACGAAAATAACCGCCATACCCATTCCGGCCGCAGTATTTACTTTTTTTGATACGCCGAAGAACGGACATAAGCCAAGGAACTGGCTCAGTACTACGTTATTTACAATTGCAGAACCAATTGCAATTAAAATGACTTCTTTCATCTGAACCTTTCCTCCTATTCCTTCTCATCTGTTCCAACTGTAAATACACGGCCGTCACAGCTGTTGTTATGACATGCCGCACAATCTCCTGCCAGACATCCGCCGCCTTCTTTTACAGGCAGACCCTTTTTACGTCTGCTTTCTTTAAACGCATTCTGAATGGCAATCAGCATTGCAAGAACAAAGAATGCTCCGGGAGCCAATACAAAGATAGTAATAGGTGTAAAACCGGGAGTTCCAGCGGCTGCATCTGCCAATGGAAGAATTTGTTTTCCAAGAAGCTGTCCAGAACCAAGAATTTCACGAACTGCGCCAATACAGAACAAACCAACCGTAAATCCAAGTCCCATACCGATACCATCAAAGATTGACGGAATCACAGGATTTTTAGAAGCATAGCTTTCTGCACGCCCCAGAATAATACAGTTAACAACAATCAATGGAATATAAATTCCAAGAGATGAATACAGGGACGGTACATATCCCTGAAGCAGGAACTGTACAATTGTTACAAGAGTCGCAACGATAACGATAAACGCCGGCACACGTGCACTGTCCGGAATAATTTTACGGAGCAGCGAAATTAAAAGGTTGGAAAATACCAATACTAATGTGGTGGAAAGTCCCATACCAATACCATTCATTGCAGAGGTAGTTACGGCCAGAGTCGGACACATACCTATCAGCATAACAAAAGTAGGGTTCTCTTTAATAATACCGTTTTGTATACGTTCAATACACTTATTCATTTAAAAGTTCCCCTCCTGTCGTTTCAAGTAATGATCTGAAATATGCAAGTCCGGCGTCCACACCGTTTGTTACAGCGCTGGATGTAATGGTAGCACCGCTGATCGCATCAATTTCAGAATCGTCTGCAGAACCTGTTTTTGTAACTGTAAACTGTTCTACCTGTTTATCCTGGAACTGAGAGTAAAAAGATTCTTCTTTTGCTTTCATACCAAGACCGGCTGTTTCATTAATATCTGTAATGGAATAGCCGTTTAATGTTCCATCAAGCTGAACCCCGATGGAAAACTTAATGTCGCCTGCATATCCGTCATGAGATACAACAGTAATTACATAACCAAGTAAAGAACCATCAGCTTCCACTGCCTGAACACAGTTTTCAATAGTATCGCCGTATCCATTGTCAGCTGCAATTTTAGTAGCCTCCTCGGAAGAAAAATCAGGAAGATCTTTAAATTCAGAAGCATTTTCGAATACAGTTTTATAGGCATTCTGCTGTGTTTCATAATTTACTTTTTCAATAGGTTCTTTAGTAACTCCATATACGGCACCAAGTCCCAAACCAGCAGCTACGGTAATTACACAAAGGATTAAAGCGTCTTTTATAATTTTCACTATTTTTCCCCTCCTTTACCGAATGGTTTTGGAATGGTTACTCTTTCAATCAATGGAACCAGTACGTTTGCAAAGATGATTGAGTAAGAACAGCCTTCTGCTGATGCTCCGAACATACGGAAAATACCAAGGAGGCATCCGCAGATAATACCGTACAGAATCTTTCCTCTTGGGGTAATCGGGGAAGTTACATAATCGGTTGCCATAAAGAAGGCTCCCAGAATCAGACCGCCGCCGCAGATTTCCTGTACAACAAAAGGTACAAGATCGCCGGATGTTAAATGTCCGCCAAATAAAATAATAAATACAGCAAATGTAAGTATGTAAGTTCCCGGAATTCTAAGATCAATAACACCCATGAGAATCAGGAAAATTGCACCAATCAGCAGGGCAATTACAGAAGTCTCACCGATAGTACCGGCAATCCGTCCTGTGAGCATAGCCATGCTGTCGCTGTATAACTCTCCGCCTTTAATGATTGCCAGAGGAGTTGCTCCTGTGGCACCGTCAAAGGTAAAGCTTGTCATTGGACCTGTAAAGGCAAGAAGCAAAAAGCATCTTGCACCAAGAGCCGGGTTCATAAAGTTCTGGCCAAGTCCGCCAAAAAGCATTTTTACTACTACAATTGCAAATCCGCCGCCTACAATAGCCATCCAGTAAGGAATCGTATGAGACAGGTTCAAAGCCAGCAGCAGGCCGGTAACAACACAGCTTAAATCACCGATTGTCTGTTTTTTATGTCTGATTTTGTTAAATACCCATTCAGAAACCATACAGCTGGCAATTGTAACAACAATGATGCCTAAGGCTCTGGGGCCGAAATTATAAATACCAAAGACAGTAGCCGGCAGCAATGCAATAATTACATAAAGCATAATTCTGCTTGTACTTGCCTTGGATCTTATATGTGGTGATGAAGCAACATTATATAAATCACTCACAATAGTCCACCTCTTTCTAACGTATATTATTTTTTCCGTCTATTTGCAAGAATTGTTCTTCTCATAGATTTAATTGCCTGTGCCAGACTTCGCTTTGCAGGACATGTGAAACTGCAGCTTCCGCATTCCACACATTCCATACCGTTCCATTTTTCAAACATTTCTTCATCATAATTTTCTGCATAATCAGCTAATCTGGATGGAACAATTCTGGATGGACAGGCTTCCACACAACGGCCGCAGTTAATGCAGGCGGTTGTTTCGCTTGCAGCAACATCATCTTTGGCCAGCGCCAGCAAAGCAGAGCTTGTCTTTGTGGCAGGTACATCCAGTCCAAACATGGCAAATCCCATCATAGGACCTCCGGAAATCACCTTTTCAGGCTGAACTTTAAATCCGCCTGCCGCTTCTACCAGCTCAGCAAAATTCGTTCCGATACATGCGCGGAAATTCTGAGGATCTGCTACCGCATCACCTGTAATGGTAATGATTCTTTCCATTAACGGTTTTCCAAGTTTTACAGCATGATAAATTGCAACAATTGTATCCACGTTATCTACAATACATCCGGCATCAGCAGGAAGCATTGTGGAATTAATGGCACGGCCTGTTGCAGCATAAATCAGCTGACGCTCAGAACCTTGAGGATACTTCGTTTTTAATGCCTTTACTTCCATGCGTGGTTCATCTTTCACCATTTCAGATAACTTCGCAATGCAATCCGGTTTATTATCTTCGATACCGAAGATTCCTTTTGCGTTATCAAACAGTGAAAGAATAATGCGCATACCTTCTACCAGTTTTTCAGGCTCTTCCAGCATACGGCGGTAATCTGATGTAAGATAAGGTTCACATTCTGCACAGTTTGCAATAATGTAATCAATCTTTTCAGGTTCTTTGGGTGATAGTTTCACATGAGTCGGGAAACCGGCTCCACCCATACCAACAATCCCCGCATTCTGAATCCGCTTAATAATATCTTCTTTCGCTAAAGATGCCGTATCTTCCGTGGGCTGATACGCAGCCTCACTGAACTCTCCGTCATTTTCAACAACAATAGCGTTTACCATGTCTCCCACTGCAACTCTTCGCGGTTCAATTGCTTTTACTGTACCCGAAGCACTTGCGTAAATCGGAGCAGACACGAAACCACCGGCTTCTGCAATCATCTGACCTCTTAATACCTTGTCCCCAACTGCAACAATCGGTTTCGCCGGCGCACCAATATGCTGAGACAACGGATAAACCAAATCTCCCTTGGGTAAAAATTCCCGAATCGGCTTATCTTTAGACAGTTCTTTTCCATCGTAAGGATGGACACCGCCCTTGAAAGTACATAAACCCATATTCTGTGCCCTTCTTTCTTTTTTACTAATGGTTTGCCCATAAAAATTCCAATCTATTATATCATACAATGTAAACCAATAACAAAAAAATCGAGTATTTTTTTAGATACAAGCCATGCAATTTCAAAAGGAGCAGACCCTGCAGGCAAAGAACTAGTTCTTGGCAGGCAGGAGCTGATTCTTTTGAAATTATACGGCGACAGCCGTAAAGCGAAAAATCTTTGATTTTGAGCTTGGGCATGGCGTAAGCCAGGCAAAGCTTGAGCATGGCGTAAGCCAGGCAAAGCTTGAGCAGGGCGCAGCCAGGCAAAGCTTGAGCAGGGCGCAAGCCAGGCAAAGCACTAAAGCGAAAAATCTCTGATTTTGAGCTTGGGCATGGCGCAGGCAAAAGGAAAGCTTTGAGCAGGGCGCGGCCAGGGGAAAGCTTTAATTTTAAGCTTGTACCTGATATCATTTCTGGATTATACTTTAACTATGAGGTAATAAACATGAAAGAAATTATAACAAGAATAACATTAACTTCAGATCAGGTCTCTTTTCTTCCACTGATACCGGATAAAACCCTGTTTGCAGATATTGAGACCACCGGTCTTTCTTCTGCAAAAGATCAGATTTACTGTATCGGAACTTCTTATATTGAAACTTTTGATACGCAGACTTCTAATGCAATAACTTCTAATACACAAACACTTTATACCAAAACAGCCGATTATGTTATCTGTCAGCTGTTTGCAGAAAGCACAGAGGAGGAACCCCTGATACTCCAGAAGTTTCTGGTTCTTCTAAAGGACAGACAAATTGAAACTTTACTGACCTTTAATGGCGCTTCCTTTGATCTCCCCTTTCTGAAAAAGCGATGCGAAAGCTTTTCTCTTAACTTTAACCCGGCATTATTTCTGCATATTGATTTATATCAGGAAGCCAGATTCTGCCAGCCGCTTTTAGGCTTCACAGGTTTAAAGCAAAAACAGATTGAAGCATTTTTTCACGCTGATCGGAAAGATGAGTATTCCGGCAAAGAATTGATTGAGGTTTACCGTCAGTATCTGAAAGAACCAAAGGAGGAACTGCTGCATCTGCTTTTACTTCATAATCTAGATGACATGAAGGGAATGTATGAACTCTTATCCATCCGGTGTTATTTAAAGTTTCTTCAAGGTAACTTTCAGATAAAAAAAGCAGAACTGGAATCTGATATTGATTATGAAGGAAATCAAAAGTTATATCTTACACTTCAGCTTGATCTTTATTCTATGCTGCCTAGAAATATTACACTAATCAAACCGGATATCCAGATCCTTTTAAAGAAAAACCGGGGACTTATCCGAATTCCGGTATTATCTGCTGCTTTAAAGTATTTTCTAAAGGACTTTAAAAACTATTATTATCTTCCAGAAGAAGATACTGTAATACACAAGAGCGTTGGACAATATGTTGATTCCGGATATAAGATTCCTGCCTGCAAAGAAAACTGCTGTCTGAAAAAAGAAGGATATTTTATACGGCTGATCCATGCAGGTAATCTCCCGTATTTTCAGGAACATTATAAAAGCAAAAACTTTTATTTTGATGTCAGTGATTTACAGCCATTTCCCGGCCGGCCATTCAAACAGAAAAAAGATCTGATGCAGAATCTTTCTGCTGTTTTATCAGATTATCTGAAGCATTTAAAAAAGCTTGTCTGACTTACAGACAAAACAGGCGCCTGCACAGGACAAAGATTTCTTTTTACTATTGTCCGGCAGACGCCCATTTTTACTCCTGATCTGTGTTTAGTTTTTCAAGTGCTGATTTAAACATGTCTATCCATTGATCATATTTCTTTTCCGGCCTTTCTTCTGCCATCTTTCTTGTAACAGTTAATAGAAGCTTCAGGTTTACTTTTTTCGATTCAGCCGTAACATAAGGATGCTCTGTAAGCCTAGACAACGCCGTAACAAAATCCTCATAAGCATTATAAGTTCCCCCTGCACAGTTTTCTTTGGCTATCCCAACAGCTTCCTGGAACAGCTCCAAAGCCTTCCCTTCCCAGTCCTGCCCTCCGCTAAAACAGCGGTACAGATCTCCGGTTCGAATACAATCACGCAAAAGATCCTGTCTGCTTTCCAGCGTTCCCAGATCTTCTGCCAGTGCCCGGCTGATTTCAAGAGACTTCTCCTGCATTCTAATGGTCTCCTCCGCCTCTACGAAACCACGTTCTAAAAATATGTGCCTTGCCAGATGCTGTGCACAGATTCCTATATTCTCCAGACTGTCTTTTGTCTTTCTGATCTGATGAAGTTTTTCAAAAATATCATAAGCCTTCCGGCACGCTTCCAGGGATTTTTTCAGGTTATCCTCACTATCAGCACAGCTATAATAACTGCTGCCCAATTTAAGATAGGAATATCCAAGGTTTTCCAGACTATTTAATGTATGCAGCTCCTTTTCTAGTTCTATGGAAATTTCCAGGTCCTTTTCTCCCCAGATAACAGCCTGTCTGAAATCTTCTTCACTGCCCAGGTCATCAAAACATCCGGCAAGCAGGTTGCAGCATTCACCAAGTTTCTGTCTGCTGTCTGCTGTCTTTAACTCCTCTGACAGTTTCCGAAATATCTTTTCTGACAAAAAAGCGTTTCTGACAGCTTCCCTTATATTTTTTTCTCCGCCCATCTGGCGCAGAAGCAGGCCCATAGCCATATAGCTTTGTGCAAGGGAGTTTTCACTGGCTGCAGTTTTCAATTCCTTATTTAATTGTTCTGAAAGCTTAAGGTCCATCCCAAGGTAAACAAGAGCCTTCTCATAATATTCTTCTTCCTGATACAGCCGGTATGCTTTTCCAAGACTATAACAAATAGCAGACAGCTGTCTGCGGCTGCCGGATGTTTTTAATTCCTCTGCCAGTATTTTTCTGATGGTATATGCTTTCTCATACAGCTCCACTGCCAAATCCAGTTCCTTTTGAGATTTATTTTCTATGTAGAGATTTCCCAGGCTGATATATGCAATGGCAAGGGATTTACGGGCACCTGCAGATGCCTTTATATCTGCCAGCCTTTCCCGGATCCGGCAGACCTCCTGATACAGAAAAACAGCCTTTTCCTGATCTTTTCTGGTCTTTTTTAAAGAATACGCACCAGCCAGATTCCGCATACAATTACTTAATCGTCTTTTACTTTCTAAAGATGCTTCCTCTTCATCCAGTTTTTGCTGCATCTCATACGCCTGCTGATAACAGGAAAGAGCTTTTTTCTGGCAGAGCTCCCCGTCTAGAGTTTCATAAACTGCACCAAGGGAATTTAGTGCCAGTACGAATGCCGTCTGATGCTTTGCCGAAGGATCCGTCTGCACTATTTTTTCCCGCAGATATACAGCTTCCTTCCGAAATGCCAAAGCTTTCTGCAGATCTTCTTCCCCCTGCAATTCCTCATAAATATCCGCAAGATGGCCATAATCAACGGAAAGATCCTGCCTGCGTTCATTTGTTTCTTCTGCTTCTAACAGTTCCTTGCTAATAGAGAATGCATGCTCATACAATGTTTTTGCCCGTAACAGATGTTCTCTGTCCTCATACTGCATACAAATATTCGCAACTTTTTCATAACAAACACTTAATTGTCTTTTATTATCCGGCTTAGGAAAACGTGCGGCCAGCTGTTCCATATAATTTTTGTTTTCTATCTGCACCCCCTCGCTTACTCTTAACTCCTCTAGCGAATCAGAAAATGAAAGTCTGTATTCCCGGCTGATAAAATAGCTGAACTCTGCCTTTACGTCATAATCCGCTCCACTTTTCAGCAGCTCTGTCAGCCAATTTCCTCCATCCTCCATGGACACCTCTTTTAAATCCCTGGCTGCTGCCTGACGAAGAGGGCTGTCTATTTCGCTATGCTGTATACCAAAAACCCCATAAGCTTTATCATCCGCCCGGATACAGTGATACATCCATTCGCCGGTTCTGACTGATTCTTCTTTCGGCAGCTGTATCAGGCACCTTAGTATACGGTTGTGCATTTCTTTTATGTCTGTACACTGCTGCAAAAATCCTTCCCGGAGACTCTTATGGGAAAAATCGTATCTACCATCTTCACGTATGATAAAAAAGCTGTGCATATATTTCACAAATCTGGAGAAATCCAGATGATTCCACATAACACCTGTCATTTCTGCAAGTTTTGAAAGCTCCTGCTCTCTGAGTCCGTGCCTGGAAACCGCTATATAGGAAGCAGCCATTTTTACAAGATTCCCTCCAATTCTTTCAGAAGCAGTATGAAGAAGCTTTACACAGATTTTTTCCAGCTCTTTTGGCATTGCATCCACAATCCGGATCTGATGTTCTGTAATGGCCTCCATTCCGTCTCCCCGGGCTGTAATCTCATCAAAATCTTCTTTATTCATCATCAACAGACGGGAAACCATTAAATTTAAGTACAGTGGAGACGCTGAGCCTTTTTTTTGCAGAATATGAGAAACTACAGCATCCGAAAGTTCTCTGCCTGCATATCGGGCCATTCCTGCCAGCATCTGGGCTTTTTCTGCCTCCTGTAAAATCCCCGCCTGATGTATGGCCTCCTCCTCTACTCTGGGAAGCGCAACGGTATCCAGACAGGAAATAATAATCTTAAACTTTTCAGATAAATTTCCCGGAATAAACAACAGCTCATCTCTGATTTCATCCTTTGGAAGCTGATCAATGCCGTCCAGCAAAACAGTCAGCTCCTGACTGCCCAGACGGCTGTAAGCAGCTGCAAGCTCTGCCAGACGTTCCAGCCAGACCTGCTGACTGTCGTCATCCTGTGCTGAAAAATGTTCCCAGTCTAACTGCTCTTCCAAAAAATAAATCAGATACCGGATCAAAGCTATGCTGCTTCCCGTCATCCCTGTATATCCGCAGAAAATAGGCAGCACGTTTTTTTTCTCATCCGCAAGGCGTACTGCAAGACGGCTCATCAGCGTACTTTTTCCGCTCCCTGCGCCGCCCTGAATTACCAGCAGATTTTTGTCTTCTGTCAGTTCCCGGATACATTGCTCAACAAAAGCTTCCCTGGCTGCAAACTGTCCGGATTTCTGCCGGGCCAGCTCCCAGTGGGCAAGCTGATCCTTTTCAAATTCTGAGAGCGCTCCATAAGCCTCCCAGTCTTTTTCCAGAAGCTCCCTAATATCTTTTGTCACAAGTTCAGCAAAGTGCTCCTGTCCCACAGGACGACACTGTTTTTCATCCCAGTGAATCTTATATGTTTTCACTTTTCCGCCAGTCAGTTTAAAGATCCGCTCCTTTAGCCTGCGCAGCTTTTCAGCGTGTGCCGAATCCTCCTGCAGGTAAATATCCGGCATAATGCCTTCTGATTCTCTATAATAAAACAGTGTTGTTTCCAGCTGCTTTGGCGAACGCAGCGCACCATATTCTATTTCCAGAGCTGTTACGCTTTTTTCCAGTTCCTCAAGGGAAAAATTCTGTTTACGTTCAATGGTTTCTGAGATCAATTTCTCTTCCGGTATCCACCCGTACCGCTCTCCTAAGATTACAATCATATAAGGGCGGCACCGGTCAATTTCATCCAGGCAGACAGATAGAACTTTTTTAGCACCTTCCTCATTGTCCAGGTCTCCGGTATTTACTCCCCAGCGCAGATCACAAAAGGAAACACTATCACCATATTCCAATGCATAGTCATTCAGCTGCGGGAGCACTTTTTCATGGATTAAATCTCTTTCATAATGCATATCTTTAAAAGTACTAGAAACAAATATTGTCTTCATAAACGGCTCCTCTTTTTTGTTCTTAGGGTATTTTCCTGTACCTGTATGTATAAAACCAGGAAAATTCTTCAAAAAATATTGTAAATACCGGACTTTCAGGATTCTCCGCCTGCGGCGGGTCGCTTTTGCAACATGACTCCATTCCGCCGCAGTGCGATCAAAAGCGGAGCGGCTCTATAGGAATCGGTACTTTTCAGCTTTATCACAACACGGTATTTCCTATAGAGTGGAAAAAGGCCATTCCGTCCGCTTACGCTTTCAGAATGACCTTCCGAGATCTCAATCTATGATGAGACTAATTCTTATTCTTCTGTTTCTTCCGCAAAATCATCTTCTGTAATCAGAGCTTTCATGCTTAAGCTGATCTTTTTATCTTCTTCGCTGAAATCAACAATTTTTGCTTCGATTTCCTGACCAATTGCCAGAACATCAGATGGTTTATTTACATGCTCTCTGGAAATCTGAGATACATGAAGCAGAGCATCCACACCAGGAGCCAGCTCTACAAATGCACCAAAGTCTGTCATTCTTGCAACTTTTCCTGTGACAATTGTACCCACAGCATATCTTTCCGCAGCATTATTCCATGGATTTTCCTCAGCAAATTTCATGCTGAGAGCAATTTTAGTATCTTTAATATCTTTAATAAATACCTTTACAGCCTGTCCAACGGTAAATACTTTCTTTGGATTCTCAACACGTCCCCAGGACATTTCAGAAATATGAAGCAGACCGTCAGCTCCGCCAAGATCAATAAATGCACCAAAATCTGTAATATTCTTTACAGTGCCTTCCATTACATCGCCTACCTGGATTTTCTCCAGTAATTCCTTCTGCATCTGCTCTTTTTTAGCAACCAGAAGCTGTTTTCTGTCACCGATAATTCTTCTTCTTCTCGGATTAAATTCTGTTAATACAAATTCGATTTCTGTATCTTTGTATTTGCTTAAATCTTTTTCATATACATCGGATACAAGGCTTGCAGGAATGAAAACCCGTGTTTCATCTACAACAACGCTTAAGCCGCCGTCTAAAACCTGTGTAACAGGAGCTGTAAGTACTTCGCCGTTGTTGAACGCTTCCTCTAGACGTTTGCTGCCTTTTTCTGCCGCAAGACGTTTGTATGTAAGAAGAACCTGTCCTTCACCGTCATTTACTTTCATAACTTTTGCTTCCATAGTATCTCCTACAGAAACTACATCGAGTAAATTAACACTGGAATCATTTGTATATTCATTACGTGTAATAATACCATCTGATTTATAGCCAATATTCAGAATAATTTCATCTGGTTTCACATCTATAACAGTGCCTTCGACTACCTCTCCATTCCTAATTGTTTTTAAAGATTTTTCCAACATTTGTTCAAAGCTCATTTCTGACATACTTTTGAACCTCCTCAATAATATTATTTGGGGTTGACGCCCCAGCTGTAATACCTACGTAGCCGAAACGCTGAAACGTGGAGTTTTCCAAATCGTCTTTCGTTTGTATAAAGTAAGTATTTTTGCATTTTTTACTGCAGATCTCGAACAGTTTCCTGGAATTGGAACTGCTCTTTCCGCCGATTACAATCATTGCATCCACCTGGCCGGATAACGCTTCCGCTTCTTTCTGGCGCTGCTCAGTGGCACTGCAAATTGTATTTAAAACAATTCTATCATAACCTTTTTCAGATATAATTTCAACTAAATCTTGAAATTTATTATAATTAAAAGTTGTCTGGGAAACAATACAGACCCTGCCCTCTTTTGGAACGGTAAACTTTTCTGCTTCCTCTTGTTCCGACAATATCGTTGTTCGCTGGGGGTCTGACCATCCATAAATCCCCTGTACTTCCGGATGGGCCGCGTCTCCGATAATAACAACATAATATCCCTGACTGCTGTATTCTCTGACATATTTGTGGATCCGCAGCACAAAGGGACAGGTTGCATCCACTACCCGCAGACGGCTTTGTTCCATTCTCTCCCGGATCTTTCTTGAAACGCCATGGGAACGGATAATAATAGTGCCGCACTCTTTTTGTTCTATTTCTTCCACCGTTTTAAGAACCGTTACCCCTCTTCTTTCTAGTTCGCTGACAACCTCTTCATTATGAATAATCGGTCCAAAGGTATAAATGGGCCGCTGTCCGTATTCAATTTCATGATAAACGGCGTCTATGGCCTTTTGTACGCCAAAACAAAATCCTGCGCTTTTTGCTGTTTTCAGTTTCATCTTTTTTCTGTAATTTTCGCCGCCCCGGCGAGCTTTATAATTTTTTCTGTTACCTGTTCTATTGTTAAATCAGAGGAATCTAAAACCACCGCATCGTCAGCCGCTTTTAAAGGGGAAATTTCTCTGTGCATATCCCGGTAATCCCGGTCCTCAATATCTTTCTCTATTTCGCTGAGCTCACAGTCAATGCCTTTCTCTATAAGTTCCTGATACCGGCGGACTGCTCTTGTATGAACGCTGGCCGTTAAATAAATCTTTAACTGAGCATTGGGTAATACACATGTTCCGATATCACGTCCGTCCATAATAATATCCTCCGCTGCAGCGATTTCCTGCTGCAGGCTGGTAAGTTTCCTGCGCACTGCCGGATAGGCGCTTGTAACGGAAGCCATTTTTCCCACCTCTTCCTTTCTGATCTCAGAAGAAACGTTCTGCCCGTTTAAATAAATCTGCTGTGAGCCGTTCTCATACTTTAACTGAATCTGAATCTGATCACAGCACGCGGTAATCAGCTCCTCTTGTTCCGGTGCAATCTGATGTGTCATAAAGTAATAGGCCATGGCCCGGTACATAGCTCCGGTATCCACATACAGAAAATTCAGCTTTCCTGCCGCCAGTTTTGCAATGGTGCTTTTTCCGGCTCCTGCCGGTCCGTCAATGGCAATATTATAACTCATTTTTTATCCTCTTTCTATTCTGTTCAAGTCCCGCTCTCGCAAGACTGTGTGCGCAATTGAAGTCAGCTTTGCTGACAATATTCTATTCCCAAGCGCTGCACATCTGATATACTGATTCCTGCCAGATATCCTGTAGACCACGCAATCTGAAGGTTAAATCCCCCGGTCAGCGCATCAACGTCCAGAATTTCTCCGGCAAAATGCAGATTTTTTACTATTTTAGACTCCATTGTGGACGGATTGACTTCTTTTACCGAAACACCGCCCCGGGTAATAACAGCTTCCTGAAAACCTCTTGTTCCGGTAATTGTACACGGAAATGCTTTTAATAATTCAACAAGATCGAGACGTTCTTCCTTTGTAATACTGTTTACCTGTTTGTCAGGATCAATCCCTGATAATTCAATAATCACGGAAATCATTTTTGCAGGAAGCAGCTTTCCTATCACATTCTTAAAAGCTCTGTTGGGATTCTCCTGAAAATCCCGGCAGATCCGCTTATCCAGCTGTTCCTTTGTAAGGGCCGGCTTTAAATCAATCAAAAGCTGCGTTTCGCCATGATAAATGGCATCATTGGCCACGGCGCTGGCGCTTAAAATCAGCGGTCCGCTGACTCCAAAATGAGTAAACAGCATTTCGCCAAACCCCTGAAACAATTCTCTTTTTCCCTTTTTTAATACAACGGATACGTTTTTCAGTGACAGCCCCTGCATTTCCTTAATATAAGCTTCTTTCACTTCCAGAGGAACCAGCGACGGTTTTGGCTCAAGAACGGTATGGCCTGCCTGTGCGGCCAGCTCATAAGCCTGTCCGTCTGAACCGGTTACCGGATACGAACAGCCTCCCGCTGCCAGAATCACACTATGGGCATTCCATACTTTCTTTTTTCCATTACAGAGGGCTTCCACACCTGTAACCTGCTGATTAGAAATCAGTAATTTCGTCACTTTTGTATTATAACAGATTTCCACCTGATAATTTTTTAAAATTTTATGAAAGGTTTTGATCACATCCGAAGAATGATCTGACAGGGGAAACACCCGGTTTCCACGCTCAGTTTTTAATTTCAGTCCATAATCTTCCATCAGCTGCATAACAGCCTGATTGTCAAAGGCATAGATACTGCTGTATAAAAACTTGCTGTTGCGGACAAATGATGCAAACAATGTATCAAGATCCGATGCATTGGTCAGATTGCAGCGTCCTTTTCCTGTAATATAAAGTTTTTTTCCCAGCTTTTCATTCCGTTCAAGAAGCAGCACGTTATGTCCGCAGAGAGCGGCGCCATAGGCAGCCATCATTCCGGCCGCTCCTCCTCCTATTATAATTACATCACTCATGGAAGATCCTCCAGTCTGGCATACCGCATCTTCATATGATCGTCGATATGATTAATTTCATCATTTTCATAAACCTGATATTCATCCCAGATATCCTCAAGCATCTCAAGGGTCTTGGCTACCTCTCCCTGCTTTTTCATGCAGAGGGCAACAATCAGTGCATTAATCACACTTAAAGGGGCCACCAGAGAATCTACAATGGAAGCCATATCACTTTTTGCAATCAAATTACAGGAGGAATACAGATTCATAGGAGAATGAATGCTGTCTGTCAGCGTAATTACTTTGGCGCTTCTGTTATTGGCAAACTCCATTGCTTTTAAAGTACGCATGGAATAACGTGGAAAACTGATGCCGATAATGACATCCTCTTCACTGATTCGAACCATCTGTTCAAATAATTCACTGGAATTATTTGTATGAAGAAGGTGAACATTATCAAACATCAGGTTAAAGTAAAAGGCTAGAAAGCTTGCTAAAGGAGCACAGCTTCGAATGCCGATAATATAAATATGTTTTGCATTTAAGATAATATCAAGAGCCAGCTCAAAGGCATTCTGGTCAATATCATCCAACGTGCTTTTTATTTTTTCCGCATCGGATTGAAGCACGGTTTCTAGAATTTTTGACTGACTGATTCTTCCGTAAGTAACCTCCATCCTCTGAATGGAATTTAATTTATTGCGAACCAGTTCTTCAAGTGCCTTCTGAAACTCCGGATATCCTTTGTATCCAAGATAAGTGGCAAAACGCACCACTGTGGACTCACTGACACCTACAATTTTTCCCAGCTTTTCCGCGGTCAGAAATACAGCCTTGTCATAGTTATCTGTAATATAGGTGGCCAGAAGTTTCTGCCCTTTGCTCATAGAGCTGTATTTTTCATTTATGCGATTCGTTAATTCATTTGTATTGCTCATACCAAAACCTCCACCGGGTTACAGTATAGCATTTTCCGTTTTTATTGAGAAGCTTTTTGAAGGAATTCCTGCAAAAACTGTTCCACGCACCATCCCAGGTCAAAGGCTGTCACATTTTCGTTGACAAAAAGTTTTTTAGAACCAATATATGTATCATTTACATAATAGTTTGCCGTACCTGCTTCCTGACCTTTTTTCAGCGGTGCATGCAGCGTATCCGGACAATCATAAGTAACGGATATCTGATCTGAATCCGAAATGAGACAGGAAATTTCTTTTTCTTCTTCTTTTAAATTTACGTTCTTTGGAAACTCATACTTTTCTGATTCTTTTTTTACCCCGCCGGATATTTTTATTTCAGGAATCTCTTCGTCTTTACTGATCACCTGTTTTTCATAGTTTTCATTTCCGTAAGCAATCAGTTTTTTGGAATCTGACCATTTATAGCTTTTGTGATTAGGCCAGCCGCAGGCAAGCAACGCTAGTGTATAAACCCTTCCGTTTTCTTTATAGGCACATACATAGCAGTAACCGGCCTTTGCTGTGTAGCCTGTTTTTCCGCTGACGGCCCCCTTTTGCATACTTAAGAAACTGTTTTTGTTAGACAGCTGATACGTATGCTTCTTTTTCAGATCTGTAAACGTATGATTTTTTGCCTGGGTAATTTCCAAAAAGGTATCATTTTTAATACAGTAACTCATAATTTTAGCAAGATCATAGGCGGTAGTTCCATGATCCCCTCCATCATCCGAGCCATCCAGTCCATTAGGTGTCACGAAATGACTGTTTTCACACCCTAGCTCCTCTGCCTTTTCATTCATCATTTTTGCAAAATTTTCTACAGAGCCTCCCAGTGCTTCTGCAATCACAACTGCGGAATCATTATGGGATTCCAGCATCAGTGAATACAGAAGATCTTTCAGATAAAACTGATCTCCCTTGGAAAATCCGCATTTTGTCTCCGGCATTTTGCAGGCATATTCAGATACCGTACAGATCTGATCCATGCTGCCATTTTCAATGGCAAGTATACAGGTCAGAATTTTTGTTGTACTTGCATTGGGCATCACTGTGTCCTGATTTTTTCCATATAAAATCCGGTTATTTTCTCCATCTATTAATACGGCTGACTTTGCATACAGTCCAAGGTCCTTTTGCTGGTCAGTTTTGGCCTCCTTTTCTCCCCCCTGTTCTTCCGTTTTCTGTTCCTGTGCCAGAATCAGATGGCTGGAAACAGAAAATACGGCAAGCTGGCAGACAAGCAGAAAGCAGACAAGAATTCTTTTAAATTTTCTTTGTTTCACAGATGATATCCAGTCCGTTTTTCTATACTTTATGGCCAATCCCGTAAAAATATTACAAAAAGGACTCTGAAAGTCTGTTTGTGCCGCTCATTGAATACAGGATTTTAAACATGCAAAAGGCAGCTAAAGAACATACAATTTCGTACGTCCCCAGCTGCTCCTTTTGCCTGCTGTTATTTAAAGGATAGGTAATTACCTTGATGTTGGCATATCCCACGCATCATGATCTGTATGAAGAAGCTCATGTGCTTTGTGAGATAATGGTTTTTCAAAGAAATCTTTGTACGCTGCAATTACAGACGGATTCTCATGTGAGAAACGAAGGGGATTCTTTTTATCCAGATCGTACAGTCTTGCTCCACGTACATCAGCCAGTTCCACGCCGTCTGTAATAGGCTGGCCGCCGCCGCCTGCACATCCGCCCGGGCATGCCATGATCTCAACAAAATCATATTCTGCTTCGCCGGCCTTAATTCTTTCAATTAGTTTTCTTGCATTTCCAAGTCCGCTGGCAATTGCCGCACGAATGGGAATACCTGCAATCTCAATATTTGCTTCACGAATGCCTTCCATACCACGAACAATCTGGAATGCATCCGGATCAGGATTTTCTTTATTTAATACAAAGTATGCAGTTCTTAAAGCAGCCTCCATAACACCGCCGGTTGCTCCGAAGATAACAGCGGCACCGGTACCTGCCCCAAGAGGCATATCAAACTCTTCTTCCGGAAGTAACGCCGGAGAAATCAGTTCTGCTTTCAGCATACGATCCAGCTCTCTTGTGGTAAGGGATACATCTACATCCTGTCCTGCACCTGCATCATTCATAACCGGAAGGGCACACTCTGCTTTTTTAGCGGTACATGGCATAATAGATACAGAAAAGATTCTTGAAGGATCTACATCCAGAACCTGAGCATAATAGGATTTCGCAACCGCGCCAAACATCTGCTGCGGAGATTTTGCAGTAGACAGCTGATCTGTCATTTCCGGATACTGGGATTTTAAGAAACGAACCCATCCCGGACAGCAGGATGTATACATGGGCCATTTATACTGATCGCGGTGTGTCATTCTCTCTAGAAACTCATTTCCTTCTTCCATAATCGTAAGATCGGCACTGAAATTGGTATCAAATACATAATCCACACCTACAGCACGAACAGCTGCCGCCATACGTTTTTCTGTTGCCATGGAAGCAGGAAGTCCAAGACCTTCTCCCCATGCTGCACGAACAGCCGGAGCGATCTGCACAACAACAATTTTATCCGGATCATGAACGGCATCCATAACTTTCTGGATATCATCTCTTTCATGAAGTGCTCCGGTAGGACAATGTGTAATACACTGACCGCAGACTGCACAGTCCGCATCTGTGATTTTACGCATTTTAGATACATCTACATTGGTACGCTTTCCTGTATTTACAATATCCCAGATATTTAAACTCTGTACTTTATCACAAATCTGCACGCAGCGCATACATTTGATACATTTGCTTGCATCTCTGATCAGCGGAAAATCTTCCTGCCATTCAAATGGAGAGTAATCCTGGTCAAAAGGAACGTCATTAATGTTCAGATCAGAAGCGATCTGCTGTAAGGTACAGTTTCCGTTTCTCTGACAGGCTGCGCACCGGTAGTCATGCTGTGACAGTATAAACTGTACATTCATTCTTCTTGCATACTGGGCTTTCCTGCTGTTTGTATAAACAACCATACCTTCTTCTACTTTTGTATTACAGGATGCTACCAGTGTCTCTTTACCTTCTACTTCTACACAACAGACACGGCATGCACCGATTTCATTAATTTCTTTCAGATAACAAAGAGTAGGGATTTTAATACCAACAGTTGCAGCGGCAGTTAAAATTGTAGTACCCTCCGGTACCTGAACTTTTTTATTATTAATTGTTAAATTTACCATCTGTCCTGTCTGCCTCCTCTCAAAACTCCGCATCCGTGGCGGTCACAGCGCAGACAGCGGCTTGCTTCCTGAACTGCTTCTTCATCACTCATGCTGTATTCAATATGGTCAAAGTTCCGTTTGCGCGCCCAGGCTTCTTTCTCCGCCAGATTTACACGTCCGCATGGTACTTTATCATTTAATAGTGGTTCCGGAATCTCAACATCCACAGAAATCGGATGGTGGTATCCAAGATATTCATCAATATTTGCCGCAGCAACTTTACCTGCGCCGATAGCTTTGATTACAGTTGACGGACCGGATACGCAGTCGCCCCCTGCATAAATGCCAACCATATTTAAAGCGCCTGTTTCGTCTGCACAGAGACGTCCGCGGTTTGCAGCAATACCAAAATCTTCAAATGGTTTGGAAACGATATCCTGTCCGATTGCCACAAGAACCACATCACATTCCATTCTCTCTTCCGGTTTATTGGCTTTTCTTGGTGCAGGTCTTCCGCCCTTTACAGGACCGATGATCTGAGGCTGCACCCAGAGAGCACAGGCATTTCCTGAAGCGTCAGCTTCCACCCTGAGGGGTGCTTTTAATGTTACCAGCTCGATACCTTCTGCAATTGCGCCTTCTACTTCTTCCGGCAGGGCAGTCATATCTTCCTGACGTCTTCTGTATACAATACTTACTGTTTTTGCATTTGCACGCATTGCAGTTCTTGCACAGTCCATAGCAACGTTTCCGCCGCCAACAACAACAACACGTTTTCCGGTAAAGTCAGGATAATTGTTATCTCCGATTTCACGAAGCATATCGACAGCTGAAATCACATTGCTGCTGTCTTCCCCTTCCAGACCCAGTTTTTTGTCTGTATGAGCGCCGATTGCCATATATACTGCATCGTAATCATGACGGATTTTTTCGATTTCCGCTGTTCCGATATTGGCATTTAATTTTACTTCTACACCAGTGGAAAGAATTGCATCAATGTCTTCCTGGAGTCTTTCCCTTGGGAACCTGTAATTTGGAATACCATACCGAAGCATACCGCCAAGCTGAGCTTTTTCTTCAAATACAGTTGTCTGATGTCCCATCAGCTGTAAAAAATATGCTGCTGTCAGTCCACTTGGGCCGCCGCCGATAATGGCAACTTTTTTGCCGGTAGACGGAGCACATGCCGGTGTGGGCACTGTATTGGTAGGTGCCTGATCTACAATATAACGTTTCATGCCCCGGATATTTACGGAATCATCAATCATATTGCGGCGGCATCTTGCTTCACATGGATGCTCACAGATCAGTGCACATGCTGTAGGGAACGGATTGTCCTTCCGGATCAGACGGACTGCATCTGCACAACGTCCTTCACCTGCCAGCGCAATATATCCCGGAATGTCCACATTTGCAGGACACAGCGTAACACACGGAATTGGCTGCTCAAAAGTACCTGTGCATTTATGTTCTTTTACATGAGATATGTAATCTTCTTTAAATCCTTCAAATCCTGCCAGAATCATTCTAGCTGACTCAAATCCAATAGCACAGTCTGCAGAATTTTTAATATTTTCTGCTGTTTTTTCAATTAAATCCAGCGTTCTCATGGTTGCGGTATTATCCAATACGCTCTCCATAAGCTCTTCCAATTTTCCAAGCCCTACACGGCATGGAACACATTTGCCACATGTCTGTGCATGGCAAACTTTCAAAAATGCTAATTGCATGTCTACAGGACAGACCCCTGGTGGATTAGCGACGATTCGCTGTGTAAATTCTTTCATCAGTTTTTCTGTGGTAGAATTTACTTTGTCTGTAGAAACTACTGATAACCTGCTCATATCCTATCCTCCTAAATTTTTTCTTATAAATAATTTTTATCTATAAGAAATAAGCCGTAGTTATTTAAAGGCCCTTTTTCTTTTGTTAAAGATGAACAAAAAATGGAAATGGAACCCCCAAATATCTTAACACTTATTCTAAAGGATAATCCCATTTAATACAATACTAACTATTGTGCAAGTCAATGATGGATTCGTAAGTCAATTACAAATATGTAACTCTTTTTTTGTGGAATATGCTGTTCTTTTTAATTGTTTTTTGTGCATATTGGTTTCTTTTAAAATTGTATTAATATAAATACAATCATAATTAACTAATTTTTAATTGGTATCTTTAGTTAATAATACCAATCCGGTGCAATGCTATCCATAAAAGTGAAAAAGAAATACCGGACCTGCCCGATATTCCTTTTCCATCTGTATTTTACGAAACACTATTCTATTTCTATACATCTAACTTTAACTGAATCTCCTCCTGGGCTTCCTGCTTAAATTCCTCTATTTTTTCCGGGTTTAATACCGGAAGCTCATCTACAGACTGAACCCCAAAGCATCTTAAAAATTCTTCTGTTGTCCCAAGAAGAATCGGACGCCCCGGAACATCCAGACGTCCCACTTCTGCCACCAGCTGATATTCCAGCAGCTTATTCACCGCATGACCGCAGGATACCCCCCGGATTTTCTCGATTTCCAGTTTTGTTACCGGCTGTTTATATGCAATAATAGAAAGTGTTTCCAGTATCACATCCGTCAGCACATGTTTTTTCGGCTGTTTTGCAATTTTAATGAGATACTCATACATTTCAGCCTTCGAGCACATCTGGTAGGAACCGTCAAGCTCCAGTATCTGAATACCATGTCCCGGCCACTGATAGCGCTCCATCATATTTTCTATAATTCTGCGGGTCTCCTCTTCCGGAAGCTCTAATGCTCTGGCTATTTTAGAAAGTTCCACGGAATCCCCCATGGTAAATAAAATTGATTCAATAACCGCCTCGTATTTTTCCTGTTCCATATTCTCCACCAAATGATATCGCTATGATTTAAGAAACTTTAACCGGATCTTTAATATTTGACCGGATTAAAATTTCATCAAATAAATGTTCCTGGGTAATGCTGATTTTTCCGGTTTTCATAAGCTCTAAAACAGCCAGAAATGTTACAATTACTTCCGTACGGCTCCTCTGGCGCTCCAAAAGACTTCGGAAACGAAAACTGGTATGATTTTTTGCATAGATTTCTAGATACTCCATTTTATCTTCCACTGAAACTTCTTCTTTTTCAATTTTGCCAAATTTTGAACGAATGGGATCAATTTTATCCACTTGTTTTTTCATTACAGATTGAAAAATCTGATTCAGCTTCTGAAGATTTAGGTCTGCTGTAAGCTCATCCAGATCCACAGGCTGTTCATATTTTTTTACTTCCTCCGGAATACTGGGCATTTTAAACAACAGACGGCCGGCGTCCATCTGACGGTCCTTTAACTCATAGGACATATATTTATACATTTTATACTGGAGCAGCTGTTCCACCAGCTCTGTCCTGGGATCTTCTGCTTCTTCATCTTCTGCTTCTGCCGGAAGCAGCATCCTGGATTTAATGTCCAGCAATGTAGCAGCCATAACAAGAAATTCACTCATAATATTGAGATCCTCTCGCTGCATCTGACGGATATATTCCATATACTGATTTGTAATCTCTACAATTGGAATATCGTAAATATTTACTTTGTTTTTTTCCAGAAGATGAAGCAGCAGATCCAGCGGCCCCTCAAAAGTTTCCAGTTTCACTTGCAAATCCATATTATTTATCCTTTACTACCAATAACGTACAGATTTCAGGCATTCAGCATCCTGTCCACATATAAAAATCCCCAGCAGTTTGGGTTCCCTTTAATTTCTACAATTGCTTTGTAAAGCTTCAGTTTTACCTCTGTAGGTGTAAGATCCGGATATCTCTCCAGCAGCAATGCGATCATTCCCGTTACAACCGGCGCAGCCATGGAGGTACCGCTTTTCATAGCCATACCGTTTTGGGACTGAATGCCGCAGCTTCGGATATTCGTTCCAGGGGCAAGTATCTCCGGCTTAATAATACATTCCTTTGTGGGACCGGTACCGGAATATCCTTTTTTTAATCCCAGCCGGCTTCCGGCATTTCTGTCATCAATGCTTCCCACTGTAATAATTTTTTTTGCAATTCCGGGATAGGTAACCGTATTTTCTCCGGGACCGTTATTTCCGGCGGCAGCTACTACTACAATGCCCTTAGACCAGGCATAGTCAACAATATCCAGAAGCTTATTCTGATCTGTTTTTTCAGTACTTTCCGCCATACCTACAGATATATTTATAATTTTAATTTTATTTTTCTGATTATTTTTTACAATGTCATCAATGGCCATAATGACAGAACGGATTTTTCCGTTTCCCCCGGCATTTAATACCTTATATATATGAAACAGGCACCCCGGAGCCACTCCTTGAAATCTGGCCTGGGGAAGATGGCCGCCGATAATTCCGGTTACATGTGTTCCGTGCCCGTTATCATCATACATTTGGGGCAGTGCATATACATAATCCTGAAACGAAATAATCCGACCCTCAAACGCAGCATGGGCAAAAGCACCGGTATCCAGAACCGCTACATGAACACCCCTGCCATATATATTTCTTTCGTAGGCATATTCTGCATGAACTAATTTCAGAACCCGATTCATAAAATTCCTTTTTATTTTAAGTTATTCCAAATAAGATCATGGGTTCCTTATAATGAAATGCTGAGTCTAAAGATCCAGACACAGCTGCATTTGGATTTTACACTCAGCAATCATTCTTTCGTGTTTATTTTGACAGCATTTCCGGTTTTACATCTTTCATGCTGAAACTGATTCTGCCCATTTTATCTTTGCCAAGGCATACAACCGTTACTATATCACCAAGTGTCAGAACATCTTCTACCCTGTTGATACGTTCTTTGGAAATTTTTGAAATATGAACCATTCCTTCTTTTCCCGGAGCAAACTCAAGAAAAGCACCAAATTCTTTAATGCTGATAACCTTCCCGGTAAATATCTGGCCTGCTTCAAAATCAGTTGTAATGATTTTAATGTATTCGGAAGCTTTTTCCATAGCTGCAGCATCCAGTCCGCAGATAGAGACATTTCCTTCGTCAGAGATATCAATTTTAACGCCGGTCTCTTCAATAATACTGTTGATTGTTTTTCCTCTCTGACCTACAACATCGCCGATCTTTTGAGGATCAATCTGCATGGAAATAATTTTTGGAGCAAACTCACCTACTGTTTTTCTAGGTTCTGCAATTGCAGGTGTCATTACTTCATTTAAAATGTATTCTCTTGCCTCTTTTGTTCTGGCAATTGCTTCTTCTACAATGGGTCGTGTCAGACCATGAATCTTAATATCCATCTGAATGGCAGTAATACCATCATGTGTGCCGGCAACTTTAAAATCCATATCCCCAAAGAAATCTTCCAGTCCCTGAATATCGGTCAGCACAAGATAATCATCATCGGTATCACCGGTCACAAGACCGCAGGAAATACCTGCAACTGGTTTCTTAATGGGTACGCCGGCTGCCATCAGAGACATTGTAGATGCACAGATGCTGGCCTGTGAAGTAGAACCATTGGATTCAAAGGTCTCTGAAACAGTACGGATTGCATACGGAAACTCTTCCTCTGTTGGAAGTACAGCTACCAGCGCTTTTTCTGCAAGAGCTCCATGTCCGATTTCACGTCTTCCCGGTCCTCTAGAAGGTTTTGTCTCTCCTACAGAGTAAGAGGGGAAATTATAATGATGCATATATCGTTTCGATGTTACGTTTTCGTCCATACCATCAACTCTTTGTGCCTCTGAAAGTGGCGCCAGTGTTGTAATGGTGCAAATCTGTGTCTGACCTCTGGTAAACATAGCGGAACCATGAACCCGGGGAATAATATCCACTTCTGCAGCCAGCGGACGAATCTGTGTCACGGCGCGGCCGTCCGGACGCTTCTGGTCTTTTAAGATCATTTTTCGCACTGTCTTTTTCTGGTACTGATAAACAGCCTCGCCTAATACTTCCAGCCACTCTTCCTTCTCAGCAAATGCTTCTTCCAGCTTTTCTGTAATAGCGCGGATATTTTCTTCACGCACCTGTTTTACATCTGTAAATACTGCTTCTTCCATTTCAGCGGGAGTAACAATCTCTCTGATTGCATCAAACATTTCTTCCGGAATGGCACAGCTTGTGTATTCATGCTTTTCTTTACCAACTTCTGCAACAATCTCATTGATAAATGCAATAATTGTCTGATTGATATCGTGAGCCATATAAATAGCTTCAATCATTTTGTCTTCTTTAATTTCGTTGGCGCCGGCTTCGATCATAATTACTTTTTCAGAAGTGGACGCAACTGTCAGCTGTAAATCTCCGCTGTCCCACTGCTCCTGGGATGGATTCACAACAAATTCCCCATCTATCATACCCACCTGTGTCATAGCGCAGGGACCGCAGAATGGGATATCTGAAATACAGGTAGCAATTGCAGAACCGATCATTGCCACAATTTCCGGACGGCAGGACGGATCTACACTCATAACAAGATTATTTAAAGTTACATCGTTTCTGTAATCTTTCGGGAATAGAGGACGCATGGGACGGTCGATAACACGGGCTGTGAGAACGGAATTTTCGGACGCCTTTCCCTCTCTCTTATTAAATCCTCCCGGGATTTTGCCTACTGCATACATTTTTTCCTCAAACTCTACGGATAACGGGAAAAAATCAATTCCATCACGAGGTTTGTCTGAAGCTGTGGCTGTACTTAATACAACCGTATCACCATAATGCATAAGTGCTGCACCGTTTGCCTGGGCTGCCACTCTGCCGATATCCACTCTTAACGTTCTGCCGGCAAGTTCCATTGAATAACTTTTAAACATATATCATTCTCCTTTTGAAATAAATTTCAGCAGAAGAAACCGAAACTACTGATCTATACACAGACTATGCTGTATATACATCAGTGGTCTCGGAAATCCTCCTTCTGCTGCAAGATACACACTTACCAGAAATAAACATACCTGGTAAATAAAATAGAGCGGAGTACCGCTCTATTTTTTGATCCAATAGAAAATCTTTTTCAATAGGAAACTTCATTCTCTATTGGTTCAAAACACTCCGTGCAGGATAGCACGCTGCAATCCGGAAATTATTTTCTGATACCTAATTTTGCAATCAAAGTACGGTAACCTTCCAGATCTTTTTTCTGAAGATATGCAAGTAAACCACGTCTCTGACCTACCATTTTAAGAAGACCTCTTCTGGAATGATGATCCTTCGGATGCTCTTTTAAATGCTCGGTAAGTTCTTTAATTCTTGCTGTTAATACTGCAATCTGAACTTCCGGTGAACCGGTATCATTGGGTGTTCTGCCATATTCCGCCATAATAGCTGCTTTTTTTTCTTTAGAAATCATTGTTTCTACCTCCTGTTTTCAATTATCGCCCTCTAATTGTGTGCTACTAAGTATCAGGTTGGAGATTCCAGACACTGAGTATGGGCTGTTCACACTTTGTTCAATATATCATAAATTTTTCCTAATGTAAATAGATATCTTTCTACTTCCTTAAGAGGCCGGCATGTTTCCAAAAAACTTCGTTCCCCTTACTTTCCACAAACACCAATTAAGATGCTTCATATTTGTCCAGTCTGTCTTTGCAGATCTGAATATCTTTCTTCATCTGCTTTTTAAGTTCTTCTAGAGATCTGAATTTTCTCTCCGGCCTGATATAGCTGCAGAGAGACACTTTTATGGCTTTATCATAAAGGTTATCATCAAAATCAAAGATATAAGTTTCTACTCCCGCCGGATACTCCCCGTTTACTGTCGGCTTCTTTCCGATGTTGGATATCCCCCGGTAAATATCACCATTAATCGCTATATGCGCGGCATATACCCCGAAAGGAGGAAGCAGTTTAGCTGCCGGAGGCAGCAGATTGGCCGTGGGCGCCGCAATGGTTCTGCCAAGCTCATTTCCATGCAGGACTTTACCGCAAAAGAAATATTCATATCCAAGAAGCTCATTGGCTTTCTCGATCTCCCCCTCCGTCAGCAGCCGGCGAATCCTTGTACTGCTGATATCGGTCCCTTCAAACTGCCGTTTTTCAAAAATTTTTATTTGATATCCGTATTTAGGGGCACAGCGCTTTAACAATTCATGGTCACCCTGACGTTTATATCCGAATCTGAAATCCGTCCCTGCCACAATTTCTCTGATGGGCATCCGGTCTGCCAGCATTTTTAAAAATGCTTCTGCATCCATTTTCATAATTTCATCATTAAATGGACACTCAATGACATAATCAATCCCATCTTCATAAAGCAGCTGCATTTTTTCTTCATCCGTTGTCAATATTTTCATTTCGGAATCAAAATGTACTTTCGGGGAGATACTAAAGGTAAGCACCGCGCTTTTTAATCCCCGCTTTTTTCCCTCCTTAAGGGCATCCATCAAAAGAGAATGCCCCCTGTGAATTCCGTCAAACTTTCCAAGGGATAAAATCACATCTTCATTAATTTTAAAATCCAGCGTATCTTTTATTATCTTCATCCATTACTCCAAAAACATTTTCAGCGGCCGAAAGCTGTTTCGGGCCACATCATACCGGTAAACTGCCTGAAATTTTCCTGATGAATCATATATCCGAACAGAATCCTGATCCTGAAAGGAGGATATTTCTGCATTCTGCTCCAGCCAGTTTAAATCTTTTTCTTCCAGTGGATTTCCGTTTTTTAGGACAACATCAAAAGCCGCATGGGTTCTGGCAGCTGGAAGTGCACGGAATACACTGTCTGTACTTTTTATATAGTCAGACAATGTACCGGCTGCTTTTGCTGCCTGAAGTTCTTCCAGTAAAACGGCATCTTTCAACATAAATCCGGCCGCCTTTGTCCGAATCAAAGATTCCATACAGCCTCCGCAGCCAAGCATCCTGCCAATATCATGACACAGCGTGCGGATATAAGTACCTTTGGAACACAATACCCGAAACTCAACCCTTGGAAGCTCCAGGTTCAAAATCTCAATTTCATAAATGTGAATTGGGCGGGCCTTTCGTTCCACCGTCTTTCCGGCTCTTGCCAGATCACATAATTTCTGTCCGTTTACTTTCAGGGCAGAGTACATTGGCGGAATCTGCATCCCGGCCCCAACAAAAGAAGTAATGACTTCTTCTACTCTTTTGGGAGAAACGGTTACTTCATGCCGGGCAGTTACTGTTCCGGAAATATCCTGCGTATCTGTTTCCGTTCCAAGAAGCAGTACCGCACGATACTCTTTATCACTGTCCATAAGCATATCGCAGACTTTCGTGGCATTCCCAAGGCAGACAGGAAGGACGCCTGTGGCATCCGGATCCAGTGTTCCTGTATGGCCGATTTTTTTCTGCCTAAAGATTCCTCTCATTTTAGCCACCACATCAAACGAGGTAAATCCTGTTTCTTTATTTACTACAATTATTCCATTATACATGTATTCTGTTCTCCAGCTGCAGCTGAATTTCTTTTAGTAAAAGTTCTCTGATCTGTCCGGCCTCTCCATGCATCGTTATGCCGGCAGCTTTGGCATGGCCGCCTCCGCCAAATTTCTGGGCAACCTCCGATACATCCACAAGATTCCCGGATCTTAAGCTGACTTTATAATTGTCTTTTTCATTCTGATAGAGAAAAATGGCTGCCTCTATGCCTTTTACTGACCGCAGCTGACTTACAATCCCCTCTAGATGCTTTGGCAAGACGCCAAATTGCTCCATTTCATCTTTTGTGATCACAGTATAAATGCATGTATCATTGAGATATCTTTGGCTTTTTAACATTGCCTGGCCAAAAATCCGAATCTGTTCATAAGTTTTGGTAAAAAATGTATCATTTACAATCGCAGGATAATCAATTCCTTTGTCCATGAGCTTTCCGGCAATCTGCATGGTTTTAGATGATGTACAAGAGTATTGAAATACCCCTGTATCATGAATAATACCAAGATAAATACATTCTGCCACAGCTTTGGATATTTTGCTTTCTTCCATCAGATTATAAACAAGCTCACTGGTGGAACTTGCATCCGGAAAAATATAATTCACATCAGCAAATTCCAGATTGCTTTTATGATGATCTATGCAGACGGTCTTTTTTGCTGCACAAAAATACTTTCCCGCCTCTCCTAGACGTTCTGAATCGCTGCAGTCCTGAGCAAAGAAAATATCATAGACTTTATCCTGGCTGCAGTCAGATATAATATCGCCTGAGTTTTTTAAAAACTTAAATATATTGGGAACAGGTTCCAGATAAAGGTCCACTGAAATATCAGGATAATTTTCCTTGATATAATTGTATGTGGCGAGACAGGAACCTGTACAGTCACCGTCCGGACGCACATGTCCGGAGATGGCTGCTGTTTTTACACCTTTTAAAATTTCTTTTAATGAGTTCATTGTTCACTCCCAGAATACTGCCTTTACGCTTTCGTATCATCTTCCGTACAGTGATAGGTCAGTGCGTCAATCTTTTTTGACATTTCAATCCCATACTCAATAGACTGGTCCAAAATAAACCGGATTTCCGGTGTATTGCGCAGATTCAGACCTTTGGCAAGACATCTGCGCACATATCCCGCAGCGCTTTTTAAGCCTTCCAGTGTATTTTTCTGTTCCTGCTCATCTCCAAGCACACTGATAAATGCTTTACATGTCTTTAAATCCGGAGCCACTTCCACCGATGAAATGGTTGTCATGGGATGAATCCGCGGATCCTTTATTTCATTCCGGATAATTCCGGAGAGTTCACGAAGAACCTCCTCATTCATCCGGGTATTTTTGATACTGTTTTTTCTCATTTTACTGCCTCTTTTCTAGCGAGGTACTTCTACCATTTTATATGCTTCCACAATATCAAGCTCCTGGAAGTCATTAAATCCTTCAAATACAAGACCACATTCATAACCGGCTTTTACTTCTTTTACATCATCTTTGAATCGTTTTAAGGATGCAAGATTTCCCTCAAAGATCTGATTTCCTTCTCTGGAAATGCGGACTTTACATCCTCTCTCAAAGCTGCCATCCAGAATATAGGAGCCTGCGATGGTGCCTACGCCGGAAGCTTTAAATAACTGACGGATTTCTGCATGGCCCAGAACTTTTTCTTCAAAGATCGGATCCAGCATTCCTTTCATGGCTGCTTCGATATCTTCAATGGCGTTGTAAATCACAGAATACAGACGCATATCAATGCCTTCCTGCTCTGCGATTGACTTTGCTGTCACATCCGGTTTTACGTTAAATCCGATAATAATCGCATCTGATGCAGATGCTAAAGTGACATCAGATTCGTTGATAGCACCTACTCCGCCGTGGATTACTTTTACAACAACCTCTTCATTGGACAGCTTTGTAAGGCTTTGTTTTACAGCCTCCACAGAGCCCTGTACATCTGCTTTTACAATCAGATTCAGCTCTTTTAAGCTGCCTGCCTGAATTTTAGAAAACAGATCATCCAGAGACATCCGGTGTCTGGTCTCCTCCAGAAGACGTTCTTTATCCTGGGATACAAATGTTTCTGCAAAACTTCTTGCATCTTTTTCAGAATCACATGCCACAAATACCTCTCCGGCATTTGGAACGCTGTTTAATCCAAGAATCTCAACCGGGATGGAGGGGCCTGCTTCTTTTACTCTGCGTCCCTGATCATCCAGCATAGCACGCACCTTACCATAACAGCTGCCTGCCGCAACCGGCTGGCCTACTTTTAAAGTACCTTTCTGAACAAGAACAGTTGCTACTGCGCCCCGGCCCTTATCCAGCTGTGCCTCAATAACAAGACCTCTTGCATTTCTATTGGGATTTGCCTTTAATTCCAGAATTTCAGCTGTTAAAAGAACCATCTCCAGCAGCTGGTCAATACCGTCTCTTGTTTTTGCCGATACCGGAACAAAGATGGTGCTTCCGCCCCAATCCTCCGGAATCAGTTCATATTCAGATAATCCCTGTTTTACTTTTTCTATATTTGCGCCTGGTTTATCAATTTTATTGATAGCTACAATGATTTCAATTCCGGCAGCTTTTGCATGGTTAATAGCCTCTACTGTCTGCGGCATAACGCCATCGTCTGCCGCCACTACCAGGATTGCAATATCGGTAGAGCTTGCACCTCTCATACGCATAGCTGTAAATGCTTCATGTCCGGGAGTATCCAGGAATGTGATATTCTGATTATTTATAGTTACTACAGATGCACCAATATGCTGTGTAATCCCGCCGGCTTCACGGTCTGTTACCCGGGTGCTTCTGATGGCATCCAAAAGAGAGGTTTTACCATGGTCAACATGCCCCATAACGCAGACTACCGGAGCTCTTGACACCATAGTCTCTTCTGCTTCCTCTTCTTCTTTCAGCAGCTCTGCAATAACATCAACTTTTTCTTCCGGCTCTGCAATACAGTTAAATTCCAGTGCAATTTCTTCTGCTTTCTCATAATTAATTTCCTGATTTACAGTTAACATTTCTCCCTGTAAAAACAGTTTTTTCACAATTGCAGATGCCTGAATTTTCATTTTATCCGCCAGCTCGCGTACCGTCATAATTTCGGGAAGAATAATTGTCTTAACTTCTTCTTTCTTTTCTGCCGGCTGCTGTGGCTGCGCATTTCTCTTCTTGTGTCCTGTTTTCTTTTCCAGGTTTACATAGCGTTCCTGTTTCTTGCCGCCTGTTTTATCATAATTCTGTTTTTTGGTATTTTTCCGGTTTGTATCTCTGGAATCTTTTCCTCTGAATTCCTCAGCAGCTGGTTTTGCTGTATCCTTATTCATTCGGAAAATTTCCTGCTCTAACCGTTTTTTCGGTTCTCTTGAATAATTCTGACCGTCCTGACGGCTGTTTCGATCACCTTGGCGGTTATTAAAGCCGCCCCGGTTATTCTGATAATTTCTTTGACCGTTTTTGTCGGTCCTTTCATTACGCGCATATCTCTCACCATTCTCCTGACGTGGTCTTACCGGACGATCTGACTGATATCTTGGGCGGTCTCCCTGACTTCCTGCCGGACGGTCTGACTGATACCTTGGACGATCTGACTGGCGGTCTGACTGATACCTTGGGCGGTCTCCCTGAGGTCTTGCCGGACGGTCTGACTGGTATCTTGGGCGGTCTCCCTGGGCTCCTCCCTGACGGTCTGACTGATATCTCGGGCGGTCTCCCTGGGCTCTTGCCGGACGGTCTGACTGATATCTTGGGCGGTCCCCCTGGGCTCCTCCCTGGCGGTCTGACTGATATCTCGGACGGTCCCCCTGGCTTCCTGCCGGACGGTCTGACTGATATCTTGGGCGGTCCCCCTGGGCTCCTCCCTGGCGGTCTGACTGATACCTTGGACGGTCACCCTGGCTTCTTGCCGGACGTGCGCCCTGTGGACGCTGGCCATTGCTGCCGGATCTTTTGTCCCCCATTTTGCTGTTTTGTGGATTATAAACAGCAGAAATACTGGATTTTTTCTTTGGTCTTTCCGCTGTTTTTCCATCGTCCGAAACTTTTTTCACCTCTGCAGAAGAAGTATCTGCTTTTTTTGTATATTTATTCCGAACCATCTGTACTGCGCCGTCATCTAATGTGCTCATATGGCTGGTTACCTCTATTTTCTGATTTCCAAGATACGTAATAATATCTTTTGTCTGAATATTTAATTCCTTTGCAAGTTCATGTACTCTGATTTTTGCCATGCCTGTTCCTCCCTTATTTAGTTGTCATTATATTTCGAATCTGTTTTTCAAATGATTTTGCAAAACCTGTGTCCAGAACGGCCAGCATGGAACGGTATTCTTTTCCGATACAATGTCCCAATTCCTCTTTGGTACCAAACAAATACAAAGGTACTTTATAATAATTCGTCATATTTGTCATTTTTTTCTTGGTATTGTCAGAAGCGTCCTCCGCTACAATTACCATAGCAGCCATATAACTTTTTACGGCTTTTTCCGCAGCAAATTCACCACTGGCAATCTTTCCTGCCTTCTGCGCCAGGCCAAGATTAGAAAACAACCTATTTTTCAACAAATATTTTCATCTCCTTTGACAGATTTTCCATCATCTCTTTGGGGATGCCCATTTTCAGTGATCTTTCCAGTCCCCGATTGGCAAAAGCCTTTTTTAGGCACTCCACATTTTTACAGATATAAGCTCCGCGGCCGTTTTTTTTGCCGGTAGCATCTAAAAAAACTTCATTCTCTGGGGTTTTAATCACCCGCATCATTTCTTTTTTTGTTTTCATCTCACCGCATCCCACACAGAGACGCAGCGGAATCTTTTTATTCATGGTCCTCTTCCCCTTCTTCCTGAAGGTCCGGTTCTTCTGAATATTCAAACTCCTCTGTCTCTAGAGCAGTTCCATGATCTTCGTAATCCCCGGCGTCCTGTGCTTCATACACAGCATCTTCTGGAAACTCATCGTATTCGTTCTCGTCTGAATACTCAGCATCTTCCAAATAATCATCTTCGTACTCTGTCTCATAATCCATGAAATCACCTGCTTCTCTGGCCTGTGATTCACTCTTGATATCAATTTTAAAACCGGTTAATCTTGCCGCAAGCCGGGCATTCTGTCCCTCTTTTCCAATGGCAAGAGACAGCTGATAATCCGGAACAACAACTTTTGCTGATTTTTCTTCTCCATCTGCAATAACCGAAATCACCTTTGCCGGGCTTAACGCATTCTCAATGAGCATTGCCGGGTTTTCATTCCAGTTGATAATATCAATTTTTTCACCCTTTAGCTCTTCCACAATGGCGTTGACACGAGCGCCGTTCATACCAACACAGGCTCCTACAGGATCTACATCCGGATCATTGGACCAGACTGCAATTTTTGTTCTGCTTCCAGCCTCTCTTGCAATTGACTTAATTTCCACGATTCCTTCTCTTACTTCTGTGACTTCAGATTCAAACAGACGTTTTACAAGCTCTGGATGTGTTCTAGACACAAGAATCTTTGGACCTTTTGATGTGGACTTTACTTCCAGGATATAAACTTTTACGCGCTCCGTTGGTTTGAATGTTTCGCCTTTGATCATTTCATTCTCATTCAGCATCGCATCCACTTTTCCAAGATTGATACTCACATTTTTGCCGCTGTATCTTTGAACAATTCCTGTTACAACGTCTTTTTCTTTTCCGGTATACTGATCGAAAAGTACTTTTCTTTCTTCTTCCCGGATTTTCTGCAGAATTACATTTTTAGCATTCTGAGTGGCAATACGTCCAAATTCTTTTGATTTTACTTCAATATTGAGAACATCTCCCGCTTCTAAAGAGGAATCTTTCATTTTAGCTTCTGCCAGACTGATTTCCAGAACTGGGTCCGTCACTTCCTCTACTACTTTTTTTTCTGAATAGACATGATATTCACAGGTTACCGGATCTATGGTAACTTTAATATTATCTGATTTTCCAAAATGATTTTTACAGGCAGTAATCAATGAATTTTCGATTGCTTCCAATAATGTATCTTTACTGATATTCTTTTCTTTTTCTAAAATCGTTAACGCTTCTAATAATTCGTTCGCATCGCTGTTTTTGGTTGATCTAGCCATTTTTTCCTTTTTCCTCCTGTTATTCACTTAACTAAAAATCAAAAGCAAGTCGAATTAATGCAATGTCACTTTTCTGAAATAGCTGCTCTTCTCCGTCCTGGTTCTCAATGGTCACTGTTTTATCATCATAAGCTTTTAAAATACCATAAAACTCCTTTTGCTTATTAAAAGCCCGGTACGTTCTGATTTCCAGCTCCTTCCCCATACTGCGGATGTAATCTTTTTCTTTTTTCAAAGGACGCCCAAGCCCCGGAGAGCTTACCTCAAAAATATAGGAATCTTCGATATATTCCTGTTCATCCAGCAATTCATTGGCTTCTCTGCTGACAAGTTCACAGTCATCAACGGTAATTCCGCCTTCTTTATCTATATATGCCCGCAGATACCAGGTTCCGCCTTCTTTTACATATTCCACATCCACAAGTTCAAACTGATATTTATCTGTAATTGGCAGAATCAGTTCTTCTGTTTTCGCTTCATATAGTTCTCTTTTCGACATTTCTGTCACCTTCTTTCTCTATCAAACAAATAAAAGGAGCGCTGCGCGCTCTGCTAAATATATCTTATTATACAGGAAATTCTGGCAGCAGGATTCTTTACCTGTGACAAAGCCCCTGACGTATCGCACCTGTCAGCCGCTTTGCGTTCCCTCCGGGAGAACTTCATTCATAATACAGTAAATCCCAAAATATTTCCCATATCACAAATGAAGAGTGGGCTTTCACCCACTCTCCTTTTTAATAATCTTATATTCTTGTTTACCATCATAACACTTTGTGTACAGTAATTCAAGGGGAATCTTAAAAAGAATCGCTGTAGGACAGGATTTTTTTCCGTTCCATCTTAATCATACACTTTTTTTTATAAAAAGCGATGCCATACCGGATCCAGGCAGTATATCCTTCATCAGGCAGCCAGGCATCATACTGCTTTTCTTCAATCTGGTTAAGAGCTTCCTGTGCTCTCTTTTCCATGTCAGCAAAAGTCCTGGCAATTTTTAATTCAATGACAACCGGAGGAATGGTCTCATCCAGATGATAAATACAAATATCGTAACGTCCTGTTCCACCTTCTCGATTTGATTTAACCAAATAATCCTTAAGATTTGCCAAAATACCGACGAGAAAGCCATGGTAGAAGGCTTCTTTATTATCCATATAACTGATGGTCCCACGCAGCTCCTGAGTCAGCAGCTGCTGAAAAACAGCCACATCCCCTTTCAGCATAGCCGCATACATGGCAGACAGATCTTTGATCTTTACTTCATCCCTAAACCAGTTCGTCACAGTGTTGTCATAAATATAAAGTACTTCTTTATTTGGAATGGCCATAGTAATATAACGATTGACACCATCCATCCGGACAGATACGCCTTTTAGATATCCTGTAAAATAAAGAAAATTCCAAAGGTTTTCTTCCGAAGTATGGATATCTTCATAGGTGATATCATCATGAATACGTTTCTCAATAGTTTCACCATTCATCAGCTTTTCAATTTGTTCACGTACCTCACTGCTTGCATGATAGACTAAATCTTTGACTATACTGTTGGAGCTGGTATTGCTCCAAGCGGCAGTTGGAAATGAATTTGGGTTAATCAACAATCTTTTTATATAATTGATGACACTCCATGGATTATAAACTTCTGTCTGTCCAAACAGATAACCATCATACCAGTCTTTCATGGTGGGCATACTTGCTTCACAGTGATAAAACGACAGCATCTCAGTTACTTCTTTTTGAACGAATCCAAAATATTCATCATAATCTTCATTTAAAATAGAAATAACATCCAGATTATTCAATCCGGTAAAAACAGATTCTTTGCTAATTCTCAAACAGCCTGTTACAACCGAAAAAGCCAGATAAGGATTTGTTTTCAGTGCTGACTCAAACAGCGAACGGATAAAGCAAATCATCTCATCATAAAAACCGTTATAATAAGCATTCTCAAGGGGAACATCGTATTCATCAATGAGAATAACCGCTGGCTTTTCGTAATAAGTGTAAAGACATTTGGATAAAAAAGCCAGCGACGTCAGGTAATCACCGGGCCCTCCCTGCTGATTACGAATCCGGTTGAATTTATCTTTATCCGCATATTCAAGGGCAGATATAATCATTTTATGACGATCATATTCATTGGCAATTGCTTCACACAGACAGGTATATGCATATTCATAGGTTCCCTGTTTTGCAGATTTAAGCGTCAGCATAATAACCGGATACTGTCCCATCTCCTGTGTATATTGCCTGCCAGCCTGCATAATTTTCAGACCATCAAACAGACTGCGGTTATCTTCTTTATTTTCCGTCCGTTCAAAATAATACCGGAGCATACTCAGATTAAGCGTCTTGCCAAAACGTCGTGGTCTGGTAAAAAGATTAACTTTTGCTTTCTGATCTAAAAGTTCTTTGATAAACCATGATTTATCCACATAATAATATTTACCTGTAATAATTTCTTTAAAATCATCAAAACCGATTGGCAATGGTGTATTCAACATGATCTCCCTTCTGTTACAGAATTCCAGTATAAATTGAGTATACCACAAAAATGGGGCAATGAACCATTCTTATGAAAAAGAATCCTGCGGCGGCGGGTTGCGCAAGCAACATGACTCCATTCCGCCGCAGTGCGATCATCAGCGGAGCGTTTTTTTTGCTCTATAGGAATCGATACTTATCAGCTTTATCACAACACGGTATTTCCTATTAAAGTGAAAAAGAATCCTGCCACGACAGGATTCTCCGCTCCGCCGCAGTGCGATCCACAGCGGAGCGTTTTTTTGCTCTATAGGAATCGATACTTATCAGCTTTATCACAACACGGTATTTCCTATAGAGTGAAAAATAGAATGAGGATGCCGCTCAATCATCTGATTTGATGACTTTGCAGCATCCTCATTCTTCGGGTTGGGCTGTTAAAAACAGTCAGCAGTTCGTACGGGAATCGAACCCGTGATTCCGCCGTGAGAGGGCGGCGTCTTAACCTCTTGACCAACGAACCTCAACGAAAATTAGTATATTATATTGTTTCTAAAAAAGCAAGTACTTTTTACAATTTTTTCAAAAAACTGAAAAAAACATAAAATGGCTTTCGCCATCCCCATCTCGAAAATCGTAGATTTTCTCAACTGGCTTTCGCCATCCCCATCTCGAAAATCGTAGATTTTCTCCTTTGGCTTTCTCCATGCCCATCTCGAAAATCGTAGATTTTCTCGATGCACGGCTGGCGCCGTATATAAAAAAAGAATCCTCTGCTCTTTTCGAAATATGAATATTTCTCTCAGAGCAGAGGATTCTTTTTTTATGCATGGCTTGTAGCTTAAGCAAGTTTTGCTTTGGCTACTTCTACTAAGGATGTAAAGCCTGCTGCGTCGTTGACTGCCATTTCTGCCAGCATTTTTCTGTTGATTTCTACTTCTGCCAGTTTTAAACCATACATAAATTTGCTGTATGATAAACCGTTCATTCTTGCTGCAGCGTTAATACGCGCAATCCATAACTGTCTGAACTGTCTTTTTCTCTGTTTTCTTCCTGCATAAGAACTTGTTAAGGCTCTCATGACAGACTGTTTTGCTACACGATACTGTTTGGATCTTGCTCCTCTGTAGCCTTTTGCTAATTTTAATACTCTATTATGTTTTTTTCTAGCGTTTAAGCCGCCTTTAATTCTTGCCATGATTTCTATCCTCCTTAACTATCTTACAGATATGGTAAAATTTTCTTCATGTTCTTAACATTAGAAGCATCTGTCATTGCAGCTTTTCTAAGATTTCTTTTTCTCTTAGTTGTTTTCTTAGTTAAGATATGACTTTTATAAGCTTTATTTCTTTTTAATTTACCTGTTCCTGTTTTTTTGAAACGTTTTGCAGCTGCTCTGCTTGTTTTCATTTTTGGCATTGTTGTTTCCTCCTTAATAAATAGTCTCTAACGTTTTTCAGCCAGAACCATGCTCATACTCCGGCCTTCAAGTTTTGGTGCCTTTTCCACTGTAGAAATATCACTCAGTTCCTTGGCAAAATCATCCAGAATATGTCTGCTGTTCTGCACATGGGCCATTTCTCTGCCGCGGAAACGAAGCGTTACTTTTACCTTATTTCCTTTGGAAATGAACTTTCTTGCTGCGTTCATTTTGGTGTTCAGATCATTTGTCTCGATATTCGGAGATAATCTTACTTCTTTCACCTCTACGGTTTTTTGTTTTTTCTTGGCCTCTTTTTCTTTTCTTGCCAGCTCATAACGGTATTTTCCGTAATCAATAATTTTGCAAACCGGCGGCTTTGCAGTAGGCGCGATTTTCACTAAATCCAGCTCTGCTTCCTGTGCCAGTCTGTAAGCTTCTCTAGAAGACATGATTCCAAGCTGCTCTCCGTTTGTACCAATTAAGCGTACTTCCTTATCCCTGATCTGTTCATTAATCTTTAACTCGCTAATGGTTTTACACCTCCAAAATAAAAAAAGTGGATAGGCAGACTATCCACAATCAATCCAAATTGTATTTGAAATATGAACCATAGTCGCCCAATTGCGCTAAGGTGAGAGTGGATACTCTACTTTGTTTCTAACAACTCATTTAATCTAACATAAATTTATATGTTCGTCAATACTGTTTACGATTTTTCTTTCCAGCTTTTTTCTTTACGAAATATTGATTATCCGTTATGATAAAAACGGAAATTTTCCTTCAGAAAGGACATTGTTATTATGGATAAATTTATTGATCTGCATGTACATTCTACTGCATCTGACGGTACATGTACACCTGCAGAACTTGTAAAACTTGCTCACAAAACGGGGCTTTTGGCTATTGCCCTTACAGATCACGACAGTGTGGACGGCATTGAGGAGGCCCTTATGGCAGCTGACAGATTTCAGTTAGAACTGATCCCCGGAACAGAATTTTCAACTGAATATCATGGAAAAGAAATTCATGTAGTGGGTCTTTATATTGATTATAAAAACAAAGCTCTCACAGATCAGCTCCGGCAGTTCAGAGATTTCAGAGATCATCGAAATGAAAAAATGGTTCTGCGCCTCCAGGAAGAGGGTTTCTCCATTACTTACAATGATCTGCTTAAAACCTTCCCGGACTGCGTACTTACCCGCGCCCATATTGCCCGGTATTTATCTGACACCAAACAAGTTTCTTCTATTTCAGAAGTCTTTGACAAATATATCGGAGACGGATGCAGATGTTATGTGGACCGTCCCAAAGTTACTCCTATGGACGCTGTATCTTTGATTCACCAGGCAGGCGGAACTGCATTTCTGGCACATCCATGCCTCTATAAAATGAACCGCCGGGAACTGACCGCCATGCTTGACGAGCTGGCAGGTGCCGGCCTTGACGGCATTGAAGCCGTATATTCCTGTAATCAGGGTTCTGATGAAAAAGATTTTAAAGCTCTTGCCGAACATTATCATATGATCATTTCCGGCGGCTCTGATTTCCACGGAACCAATAAGCCTTATATTAAGCTTGGCACCGGAAAAGGAAATTTAAAAATTCCATACCGGATTTTGGAGAATATCAAAACATATCACCAAAAAGAAAAGTAACGCCAGGTCTTTTGGAAGCATTTACTTTCACAGACCGGCCGTTCCCCCACATTTCCAGAGCCTGCCGCCGCCCAAAAAGAATCTCCCCAGAAAAGACAGATTTACCGCGTAAAGCACCAATCAGCTTTTTATGGGGAGATTTTTATACTGATTCATCAAAAATAGCCGCAAAACGATCAGAAAAACACATACTCCGTACAGATTTGATTCAGATTTCCTTATCTCACCAGCCTCAGCTTTTCTGCAAAACAAATTTATAAATGACCTCTGCCACCCCGTCGTGATCATTGTCTGCCTCTGTTACATAGTCGGCAGTTTCCTTTACTTTTTCTTCTGCATTTACCATAGCCGCGCCAATCTGAGCATTCTTCAGCATGGGAATATCATTTTCCTGGTCTCCCACTGCAATGGTATTATAAGGTGAAACATTTAAGAATCTGGTAAGATACAGCAGTCCGGCTCCCTTTGTAGCTCCCAGGGGACAATATTCCAGATATTCATCACTGGAGAAAAAGCTTGTGCAGCGCCCTGCTTCCCAGCCGGCATGTTCCTTTTGAAACTGTTCCAGTTTTTCTCTGTCATCCAGACTGATTAACAGCATTTTGGGCGGTTCTTCATTTAACATAGACCAGATATCTTTTTCAATCCGATAGGGCATATGGGTACGCTTCAAATAAACGTCTAGTTCCCTGGCAGCTTTCATTGCAAGCACCTTTGTGGCAGAATAGGTCTGTATATACAATCCCCACTTCTGAGCTTCTGAGACAAGATATTCTGCGTACTCAATGGGAAGACGCTGTTCATGCAGGATACAGTCCGCCGCACAGTCATAAATAGCTCCCCCATTATATGCAATCAGATAGCATCCTGTTCTTACAATTCCAAGTTCCTGAGCAATTTCCCGGCCGCTTGCTATGGCCCGTCCTGTGGCTATCACAACATAATGACCTGCCTCTAGTACTTCCTGTATGGCCTTTTTATTTATTTCAGAAATTGTTTTATCACTTTTTAATAATGTTCCGTCCAAATCAACAAACAATATTTTTTTACTCAATAACCTCACCCCTGAACTGGCTCGGCAGGTATAAATACCCGTTCCTGCTGAGCTGTTGTTTTCTTATTTACAATACATTTGGCCTCTTCACAAAACTGCATCTGGCTTCCCACCAGAATCTTTCCGCGTTTATCTATTTTCTCATAGGTTCCGTCCGGCTGCAAAATATGCGCCTTTACATTATCCGCCAGCTGAACATCCAGAATATGCCGTACCTTCTCCTTTAAAGTCTCATCTTCTACTGGAAACATAATTTCCACCCTCCGGTCAAGATTCCGCGGCATCCAGTCGGCGCTTCCCATGTAGTACTCTTCAAATCCGTCATTCTGAAAATAGAAAATACGGCTGTGCTCCAGGAAGTTCCCAACAATAGAGTGAACGCAGATATGTTCACTGACCCCCAAAATGCCGGTTTTTAAACAGCAGATTCCCCGGATAATCAGTTCCACTCTGACTCCCGCCGCAGAAGCCTCATACAGCGCTTCAATAATTTCTTTATCACAAAGGGAATTCATTTTAGCAATAATATGCGCCTCTTTTCCGGCCTTTGCATGTTCTGTCTCTCTTTTAATCAGATACAGAAATTTTTTCCGAAGCCAGATTGGCGCCACCACTAGACGGTTCCAGTGTTTTGGTTCTGAATATCCCGACAGCATATTAAAGACTGCAGTTGCATCTTCCCCATAGCTCTCAGCGCAGGTAAACATCCCGGTGTCCGTATATAATTTTGCAGTGGAATCATTGTAGTTCCCGGTTCCAAGATGTACATATCTGCGGATTCCGTCTTCTTCTTTCCTTACCACCAGCGCTATTTTACTGTGTGTTTTTAATCCTACTAATCCATAAATTACGTGACAGCCGGCTTTCTCAAGCTTCTTCGCCCATACAATATTATGCTCTTCATCAAATCTGGCTTTCAATTCCACAAGCACCGTCACCTGTTTACCGTTTTCGGCAGCCTGGGCTAAGGATGCAATAATCGGTGAATTTCCGCTTACCCTGTACAACGTCTGTTTAATAGCTAAAACATCCGGATCCACCGATGCCTGACGGATAAAATCAACCACCGGCTCAAAGGTCTGATATGGATGGTGAAGTAAAATATCACCCTTTTTTATCTGTTCAAAAATGTCTGAATGTTTTGGAATTTCAGGAACCGGCTGAGGTTTATACGGCACATTCCTCAGATGCTCGTACCCTTCAAGCCCGTACAGTTTCATTAAAAACGTCAGATCAATGGGACCCGGAATTTTATAGATATCTTCCTGGGCAATCTGAAAGGATTCTTTTAAAATCTTCAACAGCTTTTTTTCAACTTTTTCATCTACTTCCAGCCGGATAACCTCACCCCACTGACGCTGTTTTAACTTACTTTCGATTTCCTTTAACAGATCTTCCGCTTCATCCTCATCAATATTAAAGTCTGCATTCCGCATAACCCGGTACGGATAAGCACAGAGAATATCCTTGTCCAGAAACAGATGATGAAGATTTTTAGCAATCACCTGTTCCAGCAAAAGAAAGGTTTTCGGCTCCTGTTCATTGCCCGGAGGAATGGGAATAAACCTCGGCAGTACCGAAGGCACCTGAACGGTTGCAAATTCCGGTTTTATTTTTCCACCCTCTGTTTCCTTTCTGTCAGACAAAAGCGCCGCTATATTAAGGGTTTTATTTCGAATCAGAGGAAACGGCCGGGATGCGTCTACTGCCATAGGAGTTAAAACCGGGTAGACATTTTCCATAAAATACTGGTCCACATACTCCGACTGCTCTTTGGTCAGCTCCTCGCAGCTGTCTAAAATAACGATACCCTGGGTTCTCAGCGCTGGAATCAGGGAGCGGTTGTAGGTTGAATACTGGAGCTCCACCAGCTTTCTGGTATCTGCATTGATGGCCTCTAACTGCTCTTTTGCCGTCATTCCTGCAATATCTTTCTTTTTATATTTCGCATGAACCATATCCTTTAAGGAAGCCACACGAACCATGAAAAATTCATCCAGGTTAGACGATGTAATACTTAAAAATTTCAGACGTTCCAGAAGCGGAATTGACTTATCTCTTGCTTCATTTAAAACCCGGGCATTAAATTTTAACCAGCTGAGTTCCCTGTTTTCAAAATATTCCGGTCTGTCAAATATACTTGTAGTTTCCATGCTGCTCCCTCCCTGCTACATCCGTTTTTCTCTCAGGACAGGCTTCAAACAAAATACCTGCTCAAAATGTTTTGCCTGCTGCTGAAATTTTTCCTGCTCCCAGTAGAATTTATTCTCTGACCGCACAGTAATCACAAGCTGACGGTCTTTTCTGACAATTTTAAACTCCTGCATTTTCTGCTTATGGCTTCTGTCCAGTGCATCTGTGAGCCGGAGAATCGAAGATAATTTGGCCACCAGCATATAATCCTCTTTGGAAATGTCCTCTAAAAGCTCTTCATAAGGATCCAGCGCAATGCCGTGGTATTTCACGGCCAGTGCAATAATTTTCCGTTCCCGGTGGGACAAGCCTATGATCTCCGATGCCATAATCATATGATAAGACATCTGTGAATGTCCTGCCAGGCAGACGTACTTTCCAATATCATGCAGATAAACCGCAGTCCTAAGTAAAAGCCGTTCCCGCTTTGCCATACCATGGGTCTTTTTTGCCGCATCAAAAACCGCCAGAGCAAACTGTTCCATAGCATTCATATGCTTTTCATCGCACTGATATCTGTGGGCGATCTCCCGGGCACAGGAGAGCACATCGTCCTCATAATCATGGACGGGACTTAAGATTTTTGACCTATGGGCATAATCATAAGCAATTCCATCATTTAATGAAAATCCCGGAATCCAGACCATCTCAGCCCGGAAAGACCTGGCAAGGCCATAATACATCATCATACTTGGAAAAAACACAGGATCGTTGCTGTTTAAGGATTCAAAACATTCTGCAAGACTTTCAATCGTACTTTCGCAGATCTGTTTCATATACGTTTCAAAATCCTTTACTTCCATTACAGTCCGGTATTCTGTATGTTCCGAAAAGGATACTTCCGCAGGAGTTTTTAATTCTTCCATGCAGATATCTTTCAGATAATTCCCCAGCACAATTACATGTTTGATTTTTTTACTTCCCCCGTACAGCGCCCGGAAGGCATCCATCTCTTTCTCAGCCATTTCTAGTATCTGCCGTTCCGGATGTCCGGTCTTTTGCCGAAGCAGTGACATAATCCGAAGCACCCGAAGGGTTCCAAGGGGAATCTGTTTTGTAAGCGTCATATGTCCTTTTTCAAACATGGTGATCTGAAGGCTGCGTCCTCCCACATCAATAACGGCGCAGCCCTGCCGTGTAATTTCCGGAAATTCATTCATAACAGAAACGGATTTATAACTGAGATATTTCTGCTCGGAGTTGCTAAGAACCTGAATAGACAATCCTGTCCGGATTTTAATCTGGTCTAATACAAAAATCATATTTTTCGCCTGATTCCAGGCGCTGCTGGCATAAACTAGACATTCATCACAACGGTAGGATTGGCTGATCTGATAAAATTCATTCAATATTTCGCACAGCTCATCCACTTTCTCAGAGCCGATAAACTCTCTGGTATAAATTTCCTGCCCTACCTCAATCCGGTATCTGATGGTATCTACATCCCTGATGATCTTTTTCGAAGGAAGCTCCTGTATTTTCAGGCAGATCTCATAAGATCCAATATAAATAGAAGCAATGGTTGTAATTTTCATAATATCACTCCTTTAAACTGAGCTTTTCCATAAATCCGCTCTGCTGACCGCGGCTGATAGCCATAATACAGGTAAATAATTCCCGGACAGCTGCCTTATTTTCCTCCAAAACGGTAAGCTCCGATAATGTTTTAAGCTTTTCTTCCTCCCTGGTTTTGTCATACACCGGCTTTTTGGCGGCAATTTTATACTCCGCCACCTGCGCGGTCAGCTTCATCCGCTCTTCAAACAGCTTTACGATCTGCCGGTCAACCAGATCAATATCCATTCTGATGTCTGATAAATCTCTCATTGCAATGATACCTCCTGTCTTTTATTTTCCCTGATTACAGTTTTCAAAACTATTTGTCCCACATGGGAAATGGCCAGATAGTTATTTTTCATCCGCCGCTGTCAATTATAAATCAAACAGCGAAAGCTGATTTGATTCCGGAAGATCCCCAAGTAAATGCAGATCCGCCATCAGATCAATCACCGTTTTACTTACCTTTGTCCGCTGCCTGAAATCATCTTTTGATAAAAATGGACCGTCCTTGGCTGCTTCTACTACAGCATCTGCAGCTTTATCTCCCAGTCCGTCTATGGTACTGATGGACGGCATTAATTTATTATCAATGATCTGAAAATGATGTGCTTTGGCAGAATAAATATCCACCGGAAGAAATTCAAATCCCCTGGCATACATTTCCTGAACAATCCGCATATCCTTATATGTATCCTGCTCCTTTTTGGAAAGAGTATCCTTTCTGTGCTCATAATCCCTCATATAATATTCCAGCCGCTCCTGCCCCTGACACATAAGTTCATAGTTAAAAGAAGTCGCCCGGATACTGAAAAACGCCGCATAATAAGCCAGAGGATAAAATACTTTACAATAAGCAATCCGCCAGGCCATCATAACATAAGCCGCCGCATGGGCCTTTGGAAACATATATTTGATTTTTTTACAGGACCAGATATACCAGTCAGGCACCCCGTGAGCCGTCATTTCTTCTTCCCACTCGGGCTTTAACCCCTTTCCTTTCCGGACACTTTCCATAATGGTAAAAGAAAGCTCACTCTCTAGTCCCATACCAATCAGATAAATCATAATATCATCCCTGGTACAGATACAGGTAGAAATGGTTGCCTTTCCCTCCTGCAGCAGTGTCTGGGCATTTCCAAGCCACACATCTGTCCCATGGGACAGTCCTGCAATTCTCACCAGATCCGAAAACGCCTGGGGTTTTGTATCAATCAACATCTGCATGGCAAAATCAGTGCCAAACTCCGGAATCCCCAGGGCCCCCAGAGGGCATCCGTTAATGTCATCCGGCTTTACACCAAGGGCATCTGTATTTTGAAACAAAGACATTACTTCTTTATTATCCAGAGGAATTGTGGTAGGATCAATTCCCGTCAGATCCTGAAGCATTCGAATCATGGTGGGATCATCGTGTCCCAGAATATCTAGTTTTAACAGGTTATGGTCAATAGAATGATAATCAAAATGAGTGGTTACCGTATCTGTGGTCATATCATTGGCCGGACGCTGAACCGGCGTAAAGGAATAAATTTCCTCCCCCAGAGGCAGTACAATAATACCTCCGGGATGCTGCCCCGTGGTACGGCGGACACCTACACACCCCTGTACAATACGGTTGATTTCACAGTTTCTTTTGTGAACTCCCCGCTCCTCATAATAATTTTTCACATATCCAAAAGCCGTTTTATCCGCCAGGGTACCAATGGTCCCGGCGCGGTACGTCTGTCCGTCTCCGAATATAACTTCCGTATATTTATGGGCTTTACTCTGATAATCTCCGGAAAAATTTAAGTCAATATCCGGTTCTTTGTTTCCTTTAAATCCAAGGAACGTCTCAAAAGGAATATCAAAACCCTCTTTAATCAGCTTTTTTTTGCAGACCGGGCATTCCCTGTCCGGCATATCGCACCCTGCTTTTCCGGAATAACTTTTTACAAGCTCTGAATCAAAGTCCACATAATGACAGCCGCTGCATATATAGTGGGGGCTTAATGGATTTACTTCTGTAATACCTGCCATGGTAGCCACAAAGGAGGAGCCAACCGAACCTCTAGAGCCCACCAGATAGCCGTCTTCATTGGATTTCCAGACAAGCTTCTGGGCAATAATATACATAACGGCAAATCCATTGGATATGATGGAGTTTAACTCTCTCTCCAGACGCTCCGTTACAATATCCGGCAGTTCTTCCCCATACAGCTCATGGGCTTTGCTGTAACAGATATCACGAAGTGTCTGATCCGAATTTTCGATTACAGGAGGACATTTATCCGGACGCACCGGTGAAATTTTTTCACACATGTCGGCAATTTTATTTGTATTGGTAATGACAACCTCTTCTGCCTTCTCACTTCCCAGATAAGAAAACTCCTCAAGCATCTCCTCTGTAGTTCTTAAATATAAAGGAGCCTGATCGTCCGCATCCTTAAATCCTTTGCCGGCCATAATAATTCTCCGGTAAACTTCATCCTCCGGATCCAGAAAATGCACGTCGCAGGTGGCCACTACCAGCTTTTTAAATTCCTCTCCCAGCTTCACAATCCTTCGATTAATCTCTTTAATATCTTCTAGAGATTGTACCGGAGAGCTTTCGTTCCTGAGCATAAACTCATTATTTCCAAGAGGCTGGATTTCCAGATAATCATAAAACTTCACCAGCCTTGCAATATCTTCCTCTGACTGTCCATTTAAAATTGCACGGTACAGCTCCCCTGCCTCGCAGGCCGAACCAAGAAGCAGTCCTTCCCGGTATTTTACAAACTCACTTTTTGGAATCCTGGGACGCCGGTTAAAATACTTAATATGAGAATCAGAAACAAGCCGGTACAGATTTACCCGCCCAATATCATTGGAAGCCAGAATAATCGCATGATAAGTGGGAAGCTTCTTAATGGTATTAGCATCCATATCCCCAAGCTCATTGAGCTGGTCTAGATTTTCAATCCCCCGGCTTTTTAACATATCCATCATCTTAACCATGATCTCCGCCGTACAGCCGGCATCATCCACCGCTCTGTGATGGTGGGCCAGGGAAACATTCAGTGCCTTGGCAACGGTATCAAGTTTAAACCGGTTTAAGCTTGGCAGCAGTGCTCTTGCAAGGGCTACCGTATCCACCACAGTTTTTTCACAGGCAAGTCCCAGCAGCTGACAGTTCCGCTTAATAAAGCTCATATCAAAGTCGGCATTATGGGCCACCATCACTGAGCCTTCACAAAACTCCATAAACTCCGGCAGAATCTGTTCAATCACAGGGGCGTCCATCACCATCTCATCATTGATGCTGGTAAGCTTTTCAATTTCAAAGGGAATGGGAACCTGTGGGTTTACAAAGGTACTGAACCGATCCACAATTTTCATATCCCGGACTTTGACAGCTCCAATCTCAATAATTTTATTTTTATTGGGGCTGAAACCTGTTGTTTCCAGATCAAATACCACATAACTGTCCCCAAGAGACTGGCCTTCTGATTTCGTCACCAGACCTTTTAAATCATCCACCAGGTAGGCTTCCACACCATAAATAATCTTAAAATCTCCGTTTTTCAGCTTTGTATGATTTGCCTCCGGAAAGGCCTGTACAGCGCCGTGATCTGTAATGGCAATTGCTTTATGGCCCCAGGTATCCGCCCGTTTTATAATATCCTGAACGTCTGAAACGCCATCCATGTCACTCATTTTCGTATGACAATGCAGTTCCACACGCTTTACCGGGCTGTTATCTGTACGCCCCGTTGTAAAATCCGGTATTTTTTTGATTCCGGAAACAGAAGCAATGGTCAGATCACTGTCATATTTATCAATGGCTGTGACACCTTTTAATTTAATAAAATTTCCCGTTTTTAAATGGGGGACAATCTCCGGCAGATGCTCATTTTTAAAGAACATCTTAACCATAATGGTATCTGTAAAATCAGATACCGAAAACATCAGAATCGTTTTTTCATTTCGAATTTCCCTGGATTCAAAGGACATAATCTGACCTCTGATGCAGACCTCTCCCATTTCACCCAGAATCTGATCTACCGGTATGGTTTCTTCCTCAAAATCCCGGCCGTAAATAACATCCGGATTGTCTGAGCGCTTGAAAAATCCTCTGTCCCGAAAGTCCTTCCGTTTTCCTTCTTCCGCCTTTTTCCCGGAAAATGCTCCGGACTTCCCGTCATTTTTTTCCGTCTTAAGACTTTTTGCGGCAGGTTTTACATCCGGCTGCTTTTCAGAAGCCTGCACTGGTGCAATGCTCTCACTGCCATCCTGATGCCCTCCAATACCGGTCTGCTTTACAATACTGGCAACTCTGTTTTTTATAAGAATCTCCGCATTTTTCCGGAATTTGTTCTCTGTCTCCTGATAGTAAGTAAAATTCAGTTTGACAGACATCCCGCAGCGTCCGCAGAAAATCTTTTCCAGAATCTCATACAGTTCATCTTCCCTCTGACGGGCAATCAGCGTATCTTTCAGAGAAAATTCTATAACCGATTCTTCCGGAAAATGAACCTTAGAAGTTTTCAGCATATCATATTCCAGCATACTGTAATTTTTAAACTCTGTCAGAATGCTTTCCCAGTATACGGAAACCAGATTTTGGGGTGTATACTGGCCGGAAAGCTGAAACTTTTCCATCAGTTTAATTTTCAGTCCTTTTTCCGGAAAATACTGCTGCTTGATCTCCTTTTCCACTTCCAGAATACGGTCTTTGGTTATCAGCCGGCGGCTGAAAATATAAATGCGCAAAAGCTCTTTGCTCTGCACCCGGCCTACCCGTAGGATCTCCACATCCGAAAAAAGCTCTCCAAGATCTTGATTCAGTTTTAAATTAGAAAATACGTCATAAAACTGTGTTGCCATTATACGATTACTCCCTTTACTTCCAGGAAAGCAGTTCTTCTCTGAGAACTGCAAGCAGTTCCTGTTCCGGTACTTTTCTGATAATTTCCCCGTGCTTCATCAGCAATCCTTCTCCCACGCCGCCGGCAATTCCAATATCCGCCTCTTTGGCCTCTCCCGGTCCGTTCACTACACAACCCATAACGGCAACCTTAATATTCAGAGGAATATCCGCAACCATGGTTTCCACCTGATTGGCAAGTCCGATCAGATCTATTTTTGTACGTCCGCAGGTGGGACAGGAAACAATCTCAATTCCGCCGGTTCTAAGCCCCAGAGTTTTTAAAATCAGCTTTGCGGACTTAATTTCCTCCAAAGGATCTCCGGTTAGAGAAACCCGGATCGTATCTCCGATTCCCTGATGCAGAATCAGTCCCAGGCCCACAGCAGATTTAATATTTCCGCTGGTAACGGTGCCTGCCTCTGTAATTCCCACATGAAGAGGATATTTGGTCTGTTTCGCAATCAGCTCATGAGCCCGGACACACATCATCACATCTGAGGATTTAATGCTGATTACCAGATTGTCATATCCGAAGGACTCTATTTTATGTACCTTATCAAGAGCACTTTCCACAATTCCTTCTGCTGTAACCCCCCGGTACTTTTCTACTAAATGTTTCTCCAAAGAGCCGCTGTTAACCCCTACACGAATGGGAATGTTACGCTCCCTGGCCGCATCAATGACGGCTTTTATTTTCTCATCACTGCCAATATTTCCAGGATTAATCCTGATTTTATCTGCGCCTGCCTCTATAGCAGCTATAGCCAGCCTGTAATCAAAATGGATATCCGCCACAAGAGGAATGGAAATCTGTTTTTTGATTTCCCGTAAAGCCTCTGCCGCTTCCAAAGTTAGCACAGCACACCGGATAATATCACACCCGGCCGCAGTAAGACGTTTAATCTGTCTGACTGTAGACGGAATATCTTCTGTTTTTGTATTCGTCATAGACTGAATCAAAATGGGGTTATCTCCCCCAATCGCCCGGTCTCCGATTTTTATTACTTTTGTCATCCTTCGCATGATTTTTCTCCTCTAAAAAATCTTTCGGAAATCGTTAAACATAACTGCCGCCATCAAAAGCAGTAAACACATCAGTCCCACAAAGTGAACCATTCCCTCTCTGTTTGGATTCATTCGCCTTCCCCGGATTCCCTCAATAATCAGAAATACAAGACGTCCTCCGTCAAGAGCCGGAAGGGGAAGCAGATTCATAACACCGAGATTGGCGGACAGAAGAATTGCTATGTTTAACATATTTAAAAATACATAATAGATACCATCCGCGATACTCTGCTCATAGGTATCCGCAACGGTCTTTACAATTCCCACAGGACCTGACAAATCATTAAAGCTCACCTGATTTGTCACAAGCATCTTTAGACTTCCCACCGTGTACCAGACCCAGTATTTCATTTCATAAAAACCATATTTCAGTGTTTCTAAAGGTCCGGCCTTTACATATTCTCCACCGCCCCGGAAGCCTACCAGGTAGCTGCCTGATTCCTCATCATATTTTGGAACCAGCGTGGTCTCATAAACTTCTCCGTTCCGCTCATAAGTAACCTCAACGGTTTCTCCCTGGTGGAACATGGTGTAGGCGCTGATCTCATTATAAAAATGAATCTTTTTGTAATTCATCTTTAAAATTGTATCACCAGCCTGCATTCCCGCCTCCTGGGCAGCATAACCGTCAATGACATCCGAAATTACAGGTCTCATATACCCGTGACAGCCAATCAGAATTACAGAAAACACAAAGGCCATCAGAAAATTAAACAGCGGTCCTGCTGCTACAACACTGATTCTGGCAGGCACCGATTTTTTATAAAAGGAACGGTTATCATCACTTTCCTCATCCTCGCCTTCCATCATGCAGGCTCCTCCAAAGGGCAGCAGTTTAATGGAATATTTTGTTTCTCCCCTGGTAAAACCAATAATTGTCGGCCCCAGTCCAAGACAGAACTCATTGACGCGGATCCCGTTCTTTTTTGCCAGCAGAAAATGTCCCAGTTCATGAAAAAGTATGATGATGCTGAAAAGAATAATAGCAATTACAAATTTCAAATTACCACCTGCTCTCTATAAATTCATAAGCAGCTTTTTCTGTATCTAAAATCTCATCCACAGAAGGATTTTCCAGAAATCTGCAGTTCTCCATATACGCTTCTATTATTTCCGGAATATCCAGGAAATTTATCTTTCCGTTTAAAAATTTGTCAACTGCGCTTTCATTTGCGGCATTAAACGCTGTGGGAATATTCCCGCCCCGTCTCATAGCATCAAAGGCCAGCCGCAATCCCGGAAACGTCAAAAGATCCGGTTTTTCAAAGGTAAGGCCCGCCAGTTCAAAAAAGTCCAGACGTCTGCCGCTTAAAGGACGCCTTTTGGGATAATACAGCGCATATTGAATGGGCAGACGCATATCCGGTGTGCCAAGCTGCGCTATCACTGCGCCGTCCTCATACTGTACCATAGAATGAATGACACTTTGAGGATGTACCACAACCTGTATCCGGTCCAGATCTGTCCCAAACAGCCACTTAGCTTCCATTACTTCCAGCCCTTTGTTTACAAGGGTAGCGGAATCAATGGTAATTTTCCTTCCCATAGACCAGTTAGGATGCTTCAGAGCATCTTCCGGCCGGATATGTAACAAATCCTTCCGGCACTTCCCACGAAAGGGTCCGCCGGAAGCCGTTAACAGGATTTTATCTATTTTATTTCCGTTTTCTCCATTTAATGACTGAAAGATTGCACTGTGTTCGCTGTCTACCGGTAAAATAGAGCAGTGATATTTCTCCGCTAAAGGCATGATCAGATGCCCCGCCGTTACCAGCGTTTCTTTATTGGCCAGTGCAATATCCTTACCGGCCTTTATGGCTGCTATGGTTGGACGGATTCCAAGCATCCCCACAATGGCCGTCACTAAAAGATCTGTCTGCGGACAGACTGCAAGTTCCAGCAGACCTTCCATACCGGACACAATTTTTACATTACAGTCTGCTGTTTTCACCCGGAGCTCTCTGGCCGCTTCCTGAGTCCACACTGCCGCAATTTCCGGACGAAATTCCCGGATCTGTGCTTCTAAAAGTTCAATATTGCTCCCGGCAGCCAGTCCGGCAACCTTAAGATCTCCCTGTTCTCTGACCACACAAAGCGTCTGTGTCCCAATGGATCCTGTGGAACCCAAAACTGCAATTTTTCTCATATCACTATAATACTCCTTTTACTGTATCAGATATGCGGAAAGATAAAAAATAACCGGAGCTGTAAAAATGACACTGTCAAACCGGTCCAGTATTCCGCCATGTCCGGGAATTAATTTACCGTAATCCTTAATATCAAAATTTCGTTTTACTGCAGAAGCCGCCAGATCGCCCACCATGGACAGCAGCGCTCCCGCAGCGCTGATTACCGCCATCATTAAAATATACTGATTGTCAGCATCCATAGAACCTTTAAATATAAAACCGTAAATAATCGTCAGCACTGCAGCACCGATAACTCCGCCCACAGCTCCTTCCACGGACTTTTTAGGGCTTAATTTCGGCGTCATTTTGTGCTTTCCAAAAAGCATTCCCACACAATATGCGCAGGTATCGCAGCCCCAGGAACATAAAAAAATCAGCCATACAAGATAACGTCCTCCCGGAAGACTCCTTGTCTGATAAATACAGGACAGCATAATAGATACATAAAATACACCGAAAAATGCTGCGATAATCTGATTGGCATGGTATTTGGGATAACAAAACACAAAGGAGCACATGCACAAAATCAAAAGCGCCATTACAAACATCATATTATCCGGAATGAAACCAAATGCCAGATTCAAATAAAATACCACGGTAGCCAGATATCCGAACAATCCCGGCAGAGATTTTTCAATTTTAAATACCCGGTATAGTTCATGCAGGCCGATCAGGGAAATGATTCCTAAAACTGCCAGCAGCAGATTTCCTCCGTGTATAATAAAAATCAGTGCCACTATCACCAGCACAATACCGCTCAGTAATCGTTGTTTAAACATAATTCCTCTCTATACTTTCTTAATTTATTTTCTCAATAAAAGTCTCCTAAGACTCTTCCTTAATTGCCCCATACCGTCTGTCCCGGCTGGTATATACTCGAATGGCCTCTATTAAATCTTCTTTTTTAAAGTCCGGCCATGGTGTTTTCGTAAAATAAAATTCACTGTAAGCATGCTGCCACATAAGATAGTTGGACAGCCGCTCTTCTCCGCTGGTACGGATCATCAAATCCGGATCCGGTATATCCGCAGTATCCAGATAAGAAGAAAACTTATCACTGTCAAGTTCCTCCAGTAAAAACTGTCCCTGCTCATAATCTGCAAGCATTTTTTTCATAGCCCGGATCATTTCATCCCGGCTTCCATAATTAATGGCAATCTGAAACTGCAGACCGGTATTCTCTCTAGTCAGGGCCTCTATGGAATCAACCGCCTGTCTGATGTCCTCCGGAAGCCCCGGCCTGTCTCCGATAATGCGCATACGCATATTATTTTTCATAGCTTTCTTCCCAATGGTGCGCAGGTAAAAATTCAGAAGTTTCATCAGCGCGGCAACTTCCGAAGAGGGCCGGTTCCAGTTTTCTGTAGAAAATGCGTAAACGGTCAGATATTTGATGCCGATAGCATCAGCATCCATACAGATCTGTTCAATATTTTTTGCTCCCACCGTATGGCCATAGGTACGGGGCATGCCCTTTCCTTTGGCCCATCTCCCATTTCCATCCAATATAATAGAAATATGCCGGGGAATCTTCAATCCATCCAGTTCTGTCATGTTCAATTTCTCCTTTAAGCTTCATTTAAAAAAGAATGTGCAAAGCACATTCTCCGCCTGCGGCGGGCTGCGTAAGCAGCATGGTATTGCCTATAGAGCAAATTAGAATCTGCCACAGCAGGATTCTTCGCCTGCGGCGGG
>CABIXN010000001.1:731672-968276 GCA_902362715.1 Lachnospiraceae bacterium
TTTTGCACAACACAGTATTTCCTATAGAGCAAATTAGAATCCTGCCACAGCAGGATTCTCCGCCTGCAGAGGGTTGCGTGAGCAACATGATTCCACTCTGCCGCAGTGCGGTCCACAGCGGAGCGTCTTTTTTGCTCTATAGGAATCAGCACTTTTCAGCTTTTGCACAACACAGTATTGCCTATAGAGCAAATTAGAATCCTGCCACAGCGGAGCGTCTTTTTTGCTCTATAGGAATCAGCACTTTTCGGCTTTATTACAACACAGTATTTCCTATAGAGCAAAAAGAGGACATAGCAATCGCTCATGTCCCCCAAAATATTAAACAGTCATGATTTCTTTCGTCTTTTCTTCCACTGCCTTATCAATCTCAGAAATATATTTATCTGTAAGCTTCTGAATCTGGGTTTCCAGATCTTTCACTTCATCCTCAGATACATCACTGCTTTTGCCAAGCTTTTTCATAGTGTCATTGGCATCACGACGAATATTCCGGACAGCCACCTTTGCACTTTCGCCTTTTTTCTTAACATCCTTTGCAAGATCTTTTCTTCTCTCTTCCGTAAGCTCCGGGAATACCAGACGGATGCATTTTCCGTCATTGGTAGGATTAATCCCCAGATCAGAAACCATAATAGCCTTCTCAATCTCTTTTACCATAGGAGCTTCCCAGGGCTGAATCATAATCATACGTGGTTCCGGAACAGACACATTTGCCACAGACTGTAATGGTGTAGGTGCTCCATAATAGTCTACTTTAATCTGATCCAGCACGTGTGGGTTCGCACGGCCTGCCCGGATAGAGCCAAACTCCTCAATCAGATTGTTATAGGATTTCTGCATTTTTGTATCAAATGGCTGAATTCTTTCATTCATATTTTAAAAACCTCCAGTTTATTATAATCTATCACAGGTACTCTATACCTGGCTTTACACGGTTACTCTTGTACCGTTAATTTCGCCTTTCATTGCCTTTACAATGCTGTTTTCCTCATTCAGACCAAACACCAGCATAGGCATTTTATTCTCCATACATAAAATAGAAGCCGTCATATCCACAACTGCAAGCTGTTTGTCAATAACTTCCTGAATAGTCACTTCTTCATATTTTACAGCCTTGGGATTGGTCTTTGGATCGCTGTCATACACTCCATCAATGGCTTTTGCCAGCAGGATGCATTCCGCTTCAATTTCAACAGCCCGCAGAACCGTTGCCGTATCCGTTGAAAAATACGGATGGCCTGTCCCCCCTGCAAAAAATACAACCTTTCCGTGGGCAAAATTCCGATTTGCCGTATCCTTAGAAAACAAATCCGTAAATGACCCACAGGCAAAAGGCGTCAGCACAGACGTCTTCATTCCCACAGAACGGAAAATCTCGGATACATAAATACAGTTCATAACTGTGGCAAGCATCCCGATCTGATCTGCCTTTGTCCGGTCAATGGTTTCGCTTGTCCGTCCTCTCCAGAAATTCCCGCCGCCAATTACAATTCCAACTTCCACACCGTCATCCACCAGCTGCTTTACCTGTTTTGCAACTGCAGTCACAATAGGTTCATCAAATCCGGTCTTTTTATCACCAGCAAGCGCTTCGCCGCTTAATTTCAGCAATACTCTGCTCATAAATCCCCTTCCCGGCGTACTACGCCTCCTAATCAGATATAATATCTCCCGATATTATATCATATCCGCTCCCGAAGGTCACGGTTATGATGCCTCCGGCGGATTTTAGCGCCTGTATTTTTGCGGGTCCGCAAAAAACAGATGCGCAGATATAATATCTTTCGATATTATATCATATCCGCTCCCGAAGGTCACGGTTATGATGCCTCCGGCGGATTTTAGCGCCTGTATTTTTGCGGGTCCGCAAAAAACAGATGCGCAGATATAATATCTCCCGATATTATATCATATTTTCCCAATTCCGTATTATATTTTTTTGTAAATTTGAATTATTTTTTTCATTTTGTTTTTAACATTTTATGTCCGGTGTAAATGCATAAGATAATACAGACCACTGCCGCTGCAATAAGTATTTTCATTATCAATATTCCCGCAAAGGGAAGCAGTGCTGCAACCAAACAAACCAATGCCAGCATTGTAAAAATTCCATGCCAGCACATTTGTTTTTTCTTCATTCTTTCATAACTCCTTTCCCGGAGGATATCTGTCTACTACCATATCATTAAATGCCAATGCAGGCAAGTGGCGGGAAACCCTGCCATGGCAGGATTCTTTTTAATATAAAAACTTACTAAATTTCTGATTATCTTTTCATAAGTTGGTAAATGCCGATATATCCCGTATTTTCGGGCTTTATCGGTATTTTCTTTTTGGAAGATACCTTGCATAAGCTGGCATTTACCAGCATGAAAATGCAACCAAAAGTAGTAAATGAGTAGTAAATATAAGCTCCGATATTAACAAGCCAGTCTTTCCAGTTCTGCTTTTGCAGATTGAAATGTGCCGTGTGCGTAATAGCCAAGTGTCATGGTTATGTTAGCGTGTCCCATGAGATATTGCAGAGTATTTGGGTTCATTCCTCTGTTTGCCATATTCGTACAATAAGTATGTCGGAATGAATGTGGTGTGATGTTCGGTAACTTGTCCGTGTGATACTTGTTATACTTCTTAATCAGCCCTCGCACCATGCCCTCATAGTTTCCTGCAACTTTAGGCAAGCCCTCACGGTTTAAGAATAGGAAATTGCTGTAACCACCTACAATCAACGGTTGTGCCTTTCCTCTGTTCTTTAGTATTCTTTGGATTGCTTGATAAGCCCGTTCTGTCAATGGAAGTTCCCGTTTTCCGTTTTTGGTCTTTGGCGTTTCAATATAGTAGCCCATTTCGCTATCTTTCAATAACTGGTGGTCTATATTGAGTATTCTGTTCTGCATATCAATATGCGTCGTCAGTCCGCAAAATTCAGAAATACGAAGTCCCGTTTCCAGCAGAAGCACAACCTCATCATAATACTTACTGTAAATCTTGTCCGTTTCCATAAAGGCAAGCAGGCGTTCTTCCTGCTCTGGTGTAAGGATAACTTTCTGCTCTGTATCATCTTCCAGAACATCACTCAGCTTAAATTCAAACGGGTTCTTTCTGATACAGTCGTCTTGTATCGCCATGTAAAATGACGCTTTCAAGGAACGCTTGTAGTTATCAATCGTTTTATAGGCATATCCTTTTTCGCTCATTCTGATAGCCCATTCTTTAGCGTCCGACTGCTTCACAGTATCAATCGCCCTCATACCTAATGGGTCATTTTTCAGAGCGTTCATAAGATACTGTCGTCCTTTTTCAGTAGCCCTCTTGATGTTCTTTCTTTGGCTGTTCTTCTTGTCGTAGAGCTGGCAGACTGTCATTTTACCGCCTGCTGTGTCGATACCGTCGTTAAGGTCTTTTTTAATCTGTGCTTCTTTTTCCCTCAATGAAATATCATCACGTTTTCCAGCAGGTGTCTTGTCTGTCGGTACAAGTTTCCAAGAATAGATAAATTGTGGCTTTCCGTATATATCGGTATATTTATAAACGTATCTTCCGTCTTTTCGCTGGCTCTCTCCATTACGCAAATTGCGATTTTTACTGTCTTTTCGTTTCACATTAGACATAGTGTAAAGCTCCTTTCCGTCATGGAATGAGCCGTGATACGCTATACTTTATTATACCATATCTACGGCTCAATGACATTAGATTTCGTCCAATGTATCTATGATTTTTTCAAATTGTTTTCGCTTAATCTGAATACGGTTACCATTCACGATAACCCAGCCAGCGTCAATGTTTTCTTCGGCTAATTTACGCAATTTCTTTTCGCCAATGCGGAAGTATTTAGACGCTTCTTCAATCGTCAGCGTATATTTTTCCCAGATAGGCACATCAGTATTGTTCATAATCTATGCACCCCCTTTACTGTGTGTCATTTTTTACAAGCAGACAGACGGCTTTGGAAAGCTCCGTTAGTATCTCAACTATTCCCATTCTTGTGGGCAGAACCGCACCATGCGGACGTATCATTATTCTGTGAGGATAGGTCGTGGCAAAACGACTTTTCCAACAGTCGCTCTCGGATCACTGCGTGGGTCGCTCGCTTTCTTTTGAAAAGGTCGTGGCGTACAGTCCCCGTGGCTCGCTATCTCACAAACGTATCTGTCTGCTTTATTCAGTTGTCAAAGAACTGTGGCGAAAGCGTGTTGCTTTCATGTAAAAGCAGGTGCAGAGCAGGAAAGAGGGGGGATTGAACAAATCATGCTCTGCGGTTACTGCTTGTTATTCTTCGGTTTCTAAAGGAATATCAAAGTCCAAAATCATTTTAATAAGTGCTTCTCTGATACGTCCTTTTAATTCCATGTCTACGACTATGCAGACATTACCATATTTGTCGTAGAACGGACGCAAACAACATTTCGATATGTACGGGTCATACAATGCCAGTATCTTTTCAATCGCATTTACGTTGCCGTCCACAGCCGACGAAATAAGATAAAATGACGGGCGTGTGTTATTCATCATTCATGTTCTCCTTTAATTTTTTCTTGATTTCTTCAAGTGAGTTCTTCCTACTGCGGAACGACGTTGAACGGTTAATTTTTAATCTGTCGCCGATTTCAGTATCACTCATGCCTAAGAAGAAATACATCAACAAGATTTCTCTATCCTTTTCAGACAGATACTTAATCGCTTCTGCTAAATCATCATCAAGGACACGAACCTCAATACCACATACATCAAAGGCGGTATAATCGCTTTCGTATTCGTCCCAGACTGCCAGCTTTTCCACGACGATTTCTGGAAGTTCACAATAGGAAATTTCCTTATTTCTTCGTCGCTTTAATTCTTTGCGATAATTACGGACAATGCCTTTTACTACACGTTTGAGCTTGCAGTCAAATTGACATTGTATTGTCTTTTGGAAGTCCGACGGTTTCATATCATCACACCCCCTTTCCGTTATGACGTGAAAAGTGTTTATCCCTCTTTCCGCACCATATCTGTACAGCAAGGTGTGATTTGTTGCATGAATTTGAAAAAAAGTGAAAAAATTTTTTCGGGTACAAAAAAAGCCCGCACAAAACATATAGTCTGTACGAGCTATTAAAGCTGTGAGATATTCAGTTGTTGATAAAATGCTGTTAGGTAGTGTATGACCGTATAAGATTATGCTTAAAACTTTCCATAATACAAGCCCCCTTACAGCACTTGATTTCTATTAAACTTTTGTCTTTTTTGTAATCTTGTAAATATATTCTTCTGGAGTAGGGCGTTTATTTCCAAAATACTTTCTGAAATTTGCCTGCACTTCTGGGTCGGTGCTGTTCATAGCTTCATCAATCGTCGCTTCAACATCAGCCAATGATACACCGCCAGCTTTTGCACCAGCTTTCAATGCTTTTTTAATATCTCGTTTTTTTAAGATAGCCATAATACAACACCTTTCCCTTTTATTTTATAAGTAATTGAATAATAGTTACAAATACCCAAATGAAGAACAGAACACCGTCCAGCTTAGCAATCAAATTCAAGACTTTGTTTTCTATTTTTTCTACTCCGCATATAGCATTAAAATTCATCAATGAAAATGCTAAAATCAATAAAGAGTAATTTGACAAATTGTTACTATTACCATTATAAAGGGCAAAAGCATATCCAGCCCAAAAAGGAAGTAACGCAACTAAAGTAAAGCCTTTTAGAAACTTCATGTCTTTTCTTTCGCTTGAAAAATAATTTTTTGCTAAATGTTTGTCTGCCATAATCGCAACTCCTTTCAAAATTGTCGGAAGTTATCTCCCTCTTTCATTATAATTTTTTTCAATCAGAATGTAAAGTATTTCTTACTATTTGTTGTAAAAAAATCATGCTTGTTTTTTTTGTACGGGAAACAAGCACGATATAATATTCTTTACTCAATTTTCTTATATATCAAAATTGCGACAACTTGTATCGTTAATACAATATTATATATCCATTGTACACCGTTAGCCATACTATAAAAATCCATAGGTGTCCGCATAGAAAGTTTTGCAAAAACATTGACGAGAATAATAAACACAATCGTAGATATAATACTCGCTTTTCCGATAATTGCTCGTCCTCTTTCATCTCGTGATGTTTTCAAAAAGAATAATACAATTACAGCAATGGTAATAGGTATGCAGTAATATGTTCCTATTACAAGTATTGTTTTATTATTGATAATTGACTCAAACAATTCTATCATTTTTCTGCCTCCTCAAAGTCAAATAAATCTTCAATCGCTACATCAAATACTTTCGCAATACTATATGCTAACAACATGGACGGATTGTATCGGTTTCTTTCAAGCTGTATTATCGTTTGCCGAGATACTCCAACAAGGTCAGCGAGTTCCTGCTGGCTCATTCGTTTTGTAGCTCTATAAATATGTATCTTGCTGTCAAAAGAATACTTTTGCTTTGCCATTTAGCCACCGCCTTATTTTAATTTCAGCTTATTATAACATATTTCTTACTTTTTGTGTGGAATTTATGATTATGCCATATAGAAAAAGCGTGTAAATCTGTACTGAATCGCTTCTTTGATAAAACCTTTCATTTCCAAATCTACCGCAAGACGTAAGTTGTTGTTATCGTCGTAAAACGGACGCATACAGCATTGATTGATATATGGGTCATAAAATTCCAAGATTTTTGAAATTGCTGTTTCGTCGCCGTCGCAGGCTTTGGAAATAACCGTGAAAGTCGGTGTCAGCTCTTTTGGCATTTTTCTTTTTCCTCCTCAATCAGTTGCTTTAACTTGTCTAGTGCTTGTATTCTGCACTTCGTTACATTCGCTCTGGAACAGTCAAGCATTTTCCCAATGTAAGTGTCCGTGTCCCCAATGAAAAAATACTGTAAAACGATATTACGCTTTCGTTCTTCAATAGCTTTCAATGCACGAGCCAGTTGTTCATCTTCGATTGATACTTTTTCTCCACAGACTTCAAATACTGCAACATAATCCGTAGAATATGTATCTTCTGTACCTATGGAATTTAAGAGGTCGTCCATAATTTCGGCGAATGGCATTTCTTTTTTCTCTGAACGACGTATCGCTCGATAGAAGTCAATCGCTCTATGACGTATAACTGTTTTAATAGCACAATCGAATTGATGACAGGTTTTTTCTTGTAGTTCTGACGGTTTCATTTTCCTCACCTCCTTTCGCTAGTCGAAAAGAGGTGTCTGCCCCTTTTCATATATACCGCGTTGAAAGTGGGGTACAGCGTAACCAAAATCAAAAAAAACTTAAAAAATTTTTTTCTGGCATGAAAAAAGCCCGCACAAAACATATAGTCTGTACGAGCCTTTGAAACTGTATTGTATTTAGTTCTTATAAAAATGCCGTTAGGGTCAAATTGATTGTGTCGAGGTATATCTAAAATATTCCATAATGACAGCTCCTTTACGGCACTATTCTTGTTTATTCAGACAGAAAAGAAATTGCACCGTTTTTAATTTCTAAGATTTCGTCGGCTTCTTCTGCCAAATGCTTACTATGTGTAACGACAACAACACATTTTCCTAATTCATGTGCAGTCTTTTTCAGCAAAGCAATGATTTCATCAGCGGTAGTTTCATCAAGATTTCCCGTCGGTTCATCTGCCAAAAGTACATGAGCGTCGCTGGCTAAAGCTCTTGCAATCGCCACACGCTGTTGTTGTCCACCAGATAGTTGCAATACATTTCTCTGCCAGTATTCTTTTCCAATGCCGACTTCTTCCAATAATTTTTCAGCATTTCCACTACCACCTAATTTGACATTTTCAACCGTTGTCAAATAATCAATCAGATTATAATTTTGAAATACCAATGAGATATTATGCTTTCTGTGGTAATTCAGCCCTTTTTTTGTAATGTCCTCGCCATTGCAAAGTACAGTCCCTTTTACCGCTGTGTCTAAGCCTGCTAACAACGATAAGAGTGTTGTTTTTCCTGCACCACTCGGACCGACAATGGTATAGAAGATACCCTCCTCGAAAGTAGCAGATACATTATTCAAAATGGTTTTATCTTTTTTTGTTTTGTAAGCATAGCTTACATTCTTTACTTCTAACATTTTCGTCGTCCTCCTAACTCATTTCCGATAAAATATCTTTCGGGTTTCTCTTTAGTATTACAATTCCAGATACCAGAACGGAAGCCGTTATCAACACAAGAACACTTACACCGTCCAGTAGATACATTTCTGGTGTAACCTCTACGCTGATACTCTGCACGTCCTGCTTTGGTGCAACGTATTCTGTGGATACTTTTCCCTCATTATTCTTTTCTTCCTCCTGCATTTGCTGAACCTGCTGTGATACCAGATAATTTGCAGTTGCTTTGGAAACGGCAGGAGCGACAGCAAAGGATAACATAAGGGAAAGAACAGCAATCATAATCGCTTCGCTCCAAATTTGTCCGATAATTCTAAATTTCGGAACACCGAGAGATAAGAAAATACCGACTTCCTGCACCCGATTTTTCAACCAGAAAAGAAATACTAAAACAAGGATAACAAAACTTGCAACAGAGATTACCAATATCATCATTTCGCTTACTTTTGCTAAATCATTGAAGTTTGAGGACATGGTTTCGGAATTTCCGTTATTGTCAATCAAATCATATTGCTCCCAATTGATGTCTACTTTTTGCAGATTTTCTTTTACTTCGTCGTAAGCTTCCACATCTTCCACTTTGAAATAGGCTCTTTCATATAATGGACTTGTTTCACCCTCTGCCTTTTCTGGAAATCTCAAATCTGTAAATATTACATTTTCCGAACGGTAAGTATCTCCCTGCATAAGTGGGGACATCTTTTGATCCACTTGATAAATTCCAACAATCTCAGCTTCTGATACCTTTGAATTTTCAGTATCGTGGTAATCATTAAAAGAAATCTTATCGCCGATTTTCAGATTATTTTGCTTTGCCAGTTCCTCTGAAATGACACACATATCTTTATCCTCTGGGGTTATCATTCGTCCCTCTTTGATATGCAGGTTTCCAGATAAAACATTTCTGTCTAGTTTCATATCTTTGTTTCCAATTAAACTTACACCGCCAACATCTGCATTCTGGTCTACATCTTTATCTTCAATCCTTTTGAAATTTACAGGGTTTACGGGAGTTGTTACTGTTGTAATATTGTAATCAGCAATTCCTTTTGCTTTTGCCAATTTCTCAATGTCTTTTATATCTAAGCTTTCAAATTCATTTGTTGTCCAGCCTGTCCAAGTCTCCACACCATTGATAATCTCTTTTTCCTGATGGTAGCCACCAAAACTACCTTCCTTATCATTACCAATCTTTTCTGAGTATTCACGAACTCGCTTTGTTCGGTACTCTGCATTTCTTTCTAAAAGAAAGCCTGCACCTATGGCTTGTCTGGTTTTGTCCTGCACCTCAATACTGGCATTTTTGCTCGCCACACCTGCAAGAAGCAAGGTACTGATTGCAAAAACAATCAACAATAAGAGAATACTTTTTACGGGCTTTCTGAACACAGAACGCCTTGCCAATCCAAAAAAATTCATGTACTATCCCTCCATTTTTGCTAATATATCTTTTGGGTTTGCTCGTAATATCGGAAGAATGGAACAGCACAATGCCACCAAAATAACTGCACCGCCTAAAAGGAACAACATTCCAATATCTTGTATCTGCAAAACCACTTTCAGATTTTCTGTTACTGTTTCTGAACCGGTAATGACGTTTTGCAAAACGCCCGAGAACAATTTACCAATGGCTGTTGCTCCTAAAACCGAAAGTGTAAATACACTGCCTGCTTCTAAGAAAGTTTGCAGGAAAATTTCACTTTTTGTCTTGCCGAGGCTCATAAAGATTGCCACCTCTTTTTGCCTTGTCCGCATCCACATACATAACAGCAGGGAAACAACAACAGTACCAGTTACCAATGTAAGTACCAGCATAAGATTTGCCACCTTACTGATTTGCTCTAATGGAGCAGACATCTGTTGATAAAGGGTATCGGAAGTGCTAAGTTCTACATCATTTCCGAATATTTTTTGCAAGCTGGTTTCCAGCACATCTAATTTTTCTGGTCTTTTTGAATAAACGCAGAGTTTTTCAAATTCAGCTTCTTTGAACAATTCTTTATAAGTGCTGTTGTCAATAAAGACTTGATTTTCTATTCGATTGACTGCGGTAGTTTCTGTTGGCTGGTCTTTTTCCACATTTCCTGCGGACATGAAAATTCCAATAATTTGAACAGATACTTTTGTTCCGTTTTCTGTACTTAATTCAATCGTATCTCCAACTTTTAGCTCATTTTGATTTGCAAGGTTCGCATTGATAACAGCACCTTTTTTCTCATGTTTGATATAATCGCCAGAAGCTAAGCGGTACTGCATTTCTGAAAAAGGACTGTCTTTTTCCAAATCATCATAGGAGAACAACGCTATTTTCAAATTTTCCTCATTCGTAGAAGTATTGAGCGTAACGGGAGCAAAATTATTCGGAAATACCTCTTGTCTGCCGATACGGTTGATAGACGAAACATCTTCCAGCGTTTCAATCTTGTTTACTTCATTCTCGGTTATCTTGCTGTCCTTACTTGTAATTTCAGCCACAATCTTAGAGTTTGTCTTTTCCTGCATGGCTTGTTTGGACTCATTTGTAGTCCTTAAAATCATGCTTGTACCTAAAATCATACTGTTTACAAGTATCAAAACAATCAACAGAAGAATGGTTTTTCCTTTTTTTCGCTGTAAATAGCGAAAACCAAGTTGATAAAACTTCATACTTCACACCTCTATTCCCAACGGGCTATGACAACCTTTGTTGCATTGAAATGATTTGTGTCTGCAAATTCTCCATAGAGATATACATTTGATTGTTTCTTTACATCAGATATAGACCCCGTTGTTATATTCGTAACAGAACCCAACTGTTTATTTAGTGTCGCAACAACAAATTCACAATCTTGGTTATAAGTTACAGAAACAGCATTGTCTTTATTTTCCAATCCCGCCGCTTCCGATTTTATTCCAGCTCCCCCCTCAATTTCTTTTGCTTGACTTACGGAACAACCATTGTCTGTAAATTCCAAAACACTTCCTATCAAATTAGCAGACTCTAATATGTCGTTTCCTTTATTTTCTGAAGAACCATTTGCATTTTCTTCATTCGTATTAGAATTGACAATAGGATTAGACGTATCTGGTTTCTCATCTGGACTTGCACCACACCCCGTCAATGCACAGATACATAATCCAACTGCTACAAATTTACTGATGTTTGTTTTTTTCATTTTTGTATTCCACCTTTCTTGTTCGATATGCCCCTATTGTAAAAGCAAACCATTCTAAAAATCCTGTAAAAAAGTAAGAAAATCATCATCATTTTTTAGAGGATTTTTACAGACTTTTCTGTTATACTGTCTATAATTTATATAGAAAAGGATTGATACATTATGAAAATACTTCTTCTGGAAGATGATTTAGAGTTATGTAAAAATATAAAAATTTCTCTCGAAAAAGAAAACTATATGGTTGATTGTTGCAATGACGGGGAAACCGCTATGCTGTACGCTTTAAATACAGACTATGCTTATGACCTCGCCATTGTAGACCGTATGCTACCGATTATTGACGGCTTAACAATCATAAAATCTATGCGTAGAAAAGGAATATCTATTCCTATCCTTATCATTACTGCCATGAGTACCCTTGACAATCGGGTGGAGGGTTTAGACGGCGGTGCTGATGATTACTTAGTAAAGCCATTTCATATCAAAGAATTGCTTGCAAGGGTTCGGGCATTGACAAGGCGACCTGCCAATATTCAGTTATCGTCTAAATTACAATATGGAGATTTGACTTTCGATAAAGACAGCAGAACCTTATCCACACCAAATAATTCTCTTTTATTAACTTCAAAAGAAACCGAGTTGACTTTTGTATTTATGCAGAACCCAGAAACACTATTTTCCCGTGAACAGCTAATCCTTAAAATCTGGGGCAGTTCTTCCGAGGTAGAAACTGGCAATGTAGACAGTTACATTTCTTTTCTGCGAAAACGCCTAAAAGAATTAAAAAGTTCCTGTAAAATAACAACGGTCTACGGTGCAGGGTACAAACTGGAGAAAGAAACATGTTAAATAATTTATACCGAAAACTTCATATTCTGTTTGCAAGTTCTGTTATGTTGATTATTACCCTTGTGATTTCCTTTGTCGTTGCGAACACAGTTCATACAGAGAAAATCAACGAAAGCACCTTGTTTCAGAGATTAACAACCTTGCTGATTTATCAAGTGGAAAGTGCTTCTTCGGATATGGATAAATCACTCAAAGCCTACGAAGAAAGTTATCATATTTTTTCTTTGATTAGCGATACAAAAGGGAATACCATTTATCAGAGTGATTTCCCATTTCCAACTTCTGCGAACAATCTGTTGCATGATGTAGAAAAGCAGATTTCTACACAGCCATTATCACAAACAGAAAGCAACACAACTTCACAAGGCGGTTTTCTGGAAATAAGAGGAAAACATCACGATACTTATTTTGTTATTCCTGCTACAATTAGGACAGCAAATGATACCGTATATCATGCAACCTTTCTTTATCAGACAGCCAGTTTGACGGATATTTTACAAAAGACATTGCCAATATATCTTCTTATCTGGCTTTTGGCTTGTATCGTTGTTATCATGCTAACCCGTTATCTGCTGAAAAAGTCGTTTGCTCCAACGGAACGAATACTGCAAAGCCAAAAAGATTTTGTTGCAACAGCGTCCCATGAATTAAAATCTCCACTTGCTGTTATGATTTCCAACACGGATATGCTTCTTGATAATGTTTCCTTAAACGAGCAGGCAAAGCAAGCCGTACAGACCATAGATTTTGAATGTATGCGGTTATCCCGTTTAGTCAAAGATATGTTGCTTTTGGCTTCTTCCGACGCTAAAACATGGACATTGCATAAAAGCACAATCAATGTAGATACCTTGCTCATTACGTTATATGAAACCTACGAACCCGTCTGCATGAAGCAGAATTTAGAACTAAAACTGCATTTATCCGAGGAAAGTTATCCTGCTATGTTTACCGACAAAGACCGATTATTTCAAATCTTGTGTGTCTTTATGGATAATGCCATTCAACATTCCAAGAATAATTCTTTAATAGAGATAGAAGTAATCGCCACCGAAAAAAATATTGCTTTTTCTGTGGTAGACCACGGGCAAGGCATTTCTGATGAAGATAAGCAGTATATCTTTGACCGATTTTATAGTGGCGACAAGTCCCATACGAACAAATCGAATTTTGGACTGGGACTAAGTATCGCCAAAGAATTAACCCAAATGCTGAACGGTATTATCATTATCAATGATACTGCTGGTGGAGGTGCTACTTTTACTGTTAAATTTCCTCTGAAATAGATTAAGGCTTGCAGATCATACACTATGTATGGAGCAAGCCTTTTTTCAAATCTTTGTCTTTTTGGTAATCTTGTAAATATATTCTTCTGGGGTAGGGCGTTTATTACCAAAATATTTTTTGAAATTTGCCTGCACTTCTGGGGCGGTGCTATTCATAGCTTCATCAATCGTTGCTTCAATATCTGCCCGAACATCAGCCAATGATACACCGCCAGCTTTTGCACCAGCTTTCAACGCTTTTTTTATATCTCGCTTTTTTAGTCCTATCATAATAACCTTTCTTATCATAATTGCAAATTTATAAATTCATTAGTATTAAAACTGAAATTCAAATACATTACTAAAATCATTGTTCAAGACATAATAAACTTTATTTTTTTCTGTAGAATATACAAATGAAACCCTAGTTGCCCACAAGTCTTTTTGAGAAACAGATTTTAATACTTTAAATGCGTCATTTACTGAAAAATCTTTATCATATCCTGCCAATAACTCTTTAGCCACTTCGTATCTTGTATCCCCAGAAACAATGTACGGCTTTGTTATATCTGGTTTTAGAATAGAATAATTTGTAATAAGTGAAAAATTTTCTTGTTCATATCTATACCCAATTCCGGGTTCAATAATTAAAACTCGTCCTTTTTTATCAGAAAGCATAGCTTGCATAGTAGCATCTGGTGCATAAATAATTTTTTTCTTTTTAACAATGTCCAAGGCTTTATCAAAAGAAATCTCTGCCTTAATGAATTTTTCTGTTAATTCAGATATTGTAATACAATCCTCGCTTTCTATATACCTTGCATTTTCATTACCATGAACATAAAGAAGTGTTCCTACATTACCATTTTTATTTATCCCATGAAATGAATGATACAGACCGTCAGGCATTTTAATACCAATATAAAATCTATTTTCTTCGGTAATTACAGTATGATCCCATACAGAAAGGTCAATATCAAAATTAAAACCAACAATTTTATCTATACCATTGTAAACAAATCTTGTACACATATAATCACTCCTCAAAATACTATTTCAAATAGTCATTTAACTAATCTAATTAGTATTTTAAAATGTTTTTGTAGGAAAGTCAATAAATAATCATAATTTTCTAATTGTGTTATTGACTACACTAATTCAATTAGCTAGAATTGTGTTTGTATGATATTTTGAATGAGGTGCATAACTATGAAAACCACTAAAGAAGCAGTAATAAAAGCAACATCAGACTTAGCAGATGAAAAAGGATTAAATAACGTTTCGTTAAAAGCTGTTGCTCAAAAATTAAACATTCGTACACCATCTTTATATAATCACATAGAAAGTTTAGATAATCTTCTTTTAGAAGTTGCTCATAATGGTATGCGTGACATGAATGAAAGAATGATGAAAATTGCCGTTGGAAAAATGGGGAAAGAAGCAATTAAGTTAGTTTCTATCGAATACCTAAACTATATGATTGAACACCCCGGAGTTTATGAAACAATTCAATGGGCTGTGTGGCACGGAACAGAGGAAACAGCAACCATTTTTAACAACTATCTTTCATTATTAACTACTCTTATCCAATCGTGCAGTCTTAACAAAGACAAAACACTTGAAATATTAAATATGCTTACTGGAATAATTCACGGTTATACAACTTTGCAATTAGGAAACGCTTTTTCTGCCTCAGATAAAGTTAGATTTGAATTAGCTGAAGCGATAGATACTTTATTAGTCGGGATTTTCCAGAAGTATAAATAATATATTTAGGCTTGCAAATCAATACAGAACTGCAAGCCTTTTTCTTTTATCCAACAATCTTCCAGTTGCTATCCTTATGTAGCACAAGCTCATACTGCGATACCTGCGACGCCTTTGTCTGATTATCAAGGAATTTTACAGCAACTTTGACTTTCACATTCTCCCCGTCCTTTGTAAAGATAGGGTTTACCAATTCAGAATAAAGGCAGTCCCTGCCGATAGGTTCAAGCACATTTCCAGCTACATAGTAGGCAAGCTCTTTTTCTGTGGCTGTCGGGTACAGCTTAAAGAATGTTTCCAGAAATGCAGTAGCGTCATTTACGGTATCAGCGTCCACGCTTGCGTCTGTTTCTGGTGTTTTAGGCTCATAGTCTGATTTTTCGATTGCTGGTGCAAGGGTAGGGTTCTGAACGATTACCATATCCCCGTCAGCGTCTACATGGACTTTTACAGTATAGGTTGCTTTCACATTGCTTGTCTGTTCTCCCTCTTTTATCTGCTGATCTACTTCGTAGGTAGCAGAAAAAGTGTCCGTTCCCGACTGTTCGATACTCCACACAATCACATCTGTAACTATGGAGCTGGTCGGTATATCTGTTCTGATTGTATCAACATTCAAGTCCTGCAATTCCTTTGTCAGATAACCTCTGATTGCCTGCGTCCTTGCTTCGATAACTTCTTTACTGTTATTCCATGTATAATAGGACTTCGCAAAATTCTTCACGAAATTTTCTATCCCGTTGGTGTCCTGCAAGCGAAGTTCAATGGTTTCTTTTTCATGGGTCGTGTGCTGGTCGATAGCCGTAAAATTCTTATACACCCCAAAACTCACGCTTGCGATAAGCACCACCCACAACGCAATCACGGTTTTCTGATGTGTGCCTACCTTGACAGTACGCACCTTTCTTTCTTTTAGTTCTTTGATAGTTTCTGTCTGTTTCTTATTCTTCTTAAACATATTTTTCAAGTCCTTTCTATTGTTTTACTCGTCCTGCACCGATTAAGTGCTGTTGCCAGTAACTACTACTTAGGTCTGCATATCCTATCGGGTCGCCTGCATGGTACATCTGATTATTTCCTACATAAATGCCGACGTGGGTTACATACGAACCAGCGTTATAGGTAGAATGGAAAAATACCAAGTCCCCAGCTTTTGCTTGCGAGAGTGGAAGATGTTGGGTAGCGTCATACTGTGCTTGTGCTGTTCTCGGTAAGGAGATACCAGCTTTTCCATAGCACCATTGCACAAGTCCGCTACAATCAAAGGAAGTGTTCGGATTACTGCCACCATACACATACTTCCAGCCTTGATATTTCAACGCTTCATTCATAATCGCTTGTGCCGTTGCATTATCAAAGTGTGCCACGGTCAGATATTGATTGACTAATTCCACATAGAACATATTTCCATAGCCATACCGCCAGCCCCCATTCTTTGCAACGGCTATCGGGTTGGTGTAGGTTACTTTCTTTCCACCCGACTTCTCACGAGCGAAGCTCTCTGCAAGGTTAAAGGTGTGTTTCTTTCCTTTTCCTGCCACATATCCCACATAGCCGCCGCCATAGTTATAGGACTGTATCGCTACATTCAAATCGTCGATACCTTGATTTTTGCAGGAAGAAAGCAGGGACGCAAAATATTTACACCCCTGCTTGATTGAGCTTTCCGTATCTAAGGAATTAGGCGGTAGTCCCAGACTTTCCGAACTCTGCATAACATCTTCTGCCGTACCGCCACTTTCTACTTGAATGATAGCCAATAGCACATTGACATACTCGGAGATACCGTTTTCTCTGGCGTACTTTTCCACCATAGGCTGATGTTTCAAGACTTCTGCGGATAAGTTCATACCCGTAATGCCAGAAGAAAAATTGCTATTCTCGTCGTCGCTGTCCGCACTAATTAACACACCAAAGAAAAGCACCAGAGAAAAGAGGATAGGAAACAGAGTGCCAATGAGAGCGATATGTTTCAGTTTCATTTTTTCTTCTGTCCTTTCTTCATCACAAGGTTACGAGTTTTCTCTGTTGTCTGCTGGTTCTTTTGGACGGTTTGCGTCTGCTGAACCTTTGTCCTACGGTCTTTGGTGTAATTCTGGCGTGTTTCCTGTGATACCATTTTTTCTACATTTTGCCTATGTGCTATCTGTGCCGACTGGGTCGCTTTCTTATCAGAAGCACCAGAAGATAAAGGACGCTCTTTGATAACATTTGTCTTGACTGGTTCACTTGCTTTTGAAGTGGTCGCTGTGGCAGGACGTTTGACTTCCTGCGTTTTTTCCGCACTCGGCTTTGAAGCTGTGGCTGGTCGCTCATGGGGACGGGTAGCTCCCGTTGTCGCTGATCCGTCAGCCTTTCGCTGTGCCTGCCTTGCTTCTTGTGCCTTTTGAAGCTCCATACGCTTGTCAGCGATATTTTGTCTATGCTGTTCCTGCTTTTCCAATCGTCCCGTCTGTCTGGACTGCTGTTCCTGCACCATGCCACGCTTGAAGTCGGACACGCTGGACTTTGCCTTTTCCTTTGCGGAATACACCGCATAAGCGGTCTGTGTCGGCATATCTTTGATATTCTCTTTGACAGCGTTTGCTTTGTCTTTCACTTTATTTTTCGTATCTAAGACAGCACCTACTTTTGAACCTGCACGCTGTCCCATGCTGGAAGTGGTATTGCCCCGATTTTCTTTAGAAGCTGTATTTTTTCTTTCAGCTCGTTTTCCAGCAACGGCACTTCCAGCCACCGCACCAGCGACACCGCCCGAAATACCGCCAGCACTTACCGCCCTTGCAATACGGTGTTCCATACGCCTAGCCCTATGTCGCATAAACAGATACGGTCTGCGGAAAATTCTTCGTCCCATGCTTTGACTATCATTAGCGTTCAAAGAGAACATACTCATTAAGTCGCCCAGCTTCATATAGATACCAGCGAAACATACTATCTGCAAGAACGCCACCATGAAAAATGGATAGTCTGTGGATATGTTATAAAACATACTGGAAATACTGAACGCCACCGTTACAATGAGCGTTATTCCTGCCCGTGTCATAATGGTATTAAACACCCTCACGATTGCCTGCTTTGCCATGCTTTCATAGCTCGGTATCATGGAAAGTAAAAAGCTGATAGGTAAAAACATTGCAAAGATAATAAAAAGTATCTGGCTGAACAACATCATGCCCGTAAGCAAGAATACAAATATTGTTATCCCTAAATTGAAGAACAGTAGGAAGAACACCATGCCTAAACGGTTTACCACCTGCGGTATTGTCAGATTGTTGTTGTCGTTGTCCTCTATTTCTGTTTTCACGACTTCCTCTCTGGTTTTCCCGTCCTCGTCCTCTGGACTTGCCGATACAAGAGCTTCTACACGGTCTGTCCCGATTTCCTCTGCGTTGCTGTTTCCAAATTGCAGAAGTAGCCACGGCTGTTCCACTTGAATAGAAAATAAGCTGTCCCGTATCAAGTCCACGCTGTCCTTGCCCTCGCTTTCAGAGTTGGGGAGCATGATTTTTGTTCCCAAATCAAGTGAAGCGGTACTGATGTCTGATGAAAATTCATTTATCTTCTTGATGTAGTCGGGAGCATAGGCGATAAACGAAGCGGACAACACGAACACTACCACAAAGTTAATAACAGCGTGAAGTGCCTTACTGGTTTCCCGTTTGATAAGTCCCGTATAGGCAACATAAAGTCCTACCACCAAGATAATGAGAAGCAGAAAACCAACATAGAAGCCCGTAGAAGAAAAGCCGTTTTGTGTTACGCCTGCAAGGGTCTGTATGCTTTTCCCGATACTGTCTGCCATATCGTTGATGAAGTCCAGCTTATAGGCTTCCTGCACCACATAGCCCGTGGCATTGCTTAAATAAAGGCTTATCGTCCAGACAAAGTTGGTAATACAGTAAAGCCCGTACTGCACCGATTTTCCGATACCGTCCAGCCAGTTCCACGGAAGCCACGACCAGCTATTATCCACATAAAAATCAAGCTGGTAGTTGGAAAGGGGGTATTTTGAGTAAAGATTTTCTGCGTTTATGGTATCGTCCACAAGCCCCGTCGCATGAGCCACCGTCCCCAAAAGTGAAAGCAGGATAAGGGAGAGTGCCACGACAAACAGAGCCATTTTGAGAAAGTGGAAAATCTTCTTTTTTGTGAACGCACCTTTTATCCTTTCTTTCATCACTCCACCTCATTTCTCTGTACGGGCGGTCTGGTATCAAAGGCGTGCAACAGTTCTTCAAAGACTGGGTGTATCTGCACCACACCGACACGCCCGTATAAGTCCTGCAATAAGCATTGTCCGTTCTCCAAATCACGAAGCCGTTTCTGGTTGTTCTCGTCGTCCTTGTCGATACCGAAAAATTCTAAGGTCTGCTTTATCTCGTTAATGTCAGTAGAACGAAAGGCAAATTTCAAGCCGATATTGTTTTTCAGACTTTCCTTTGACACGTCCCCAGAAGATTGTGTAACGAAATAAACGCCTGCCTGCATAGCTCGCCCAGCACGAACCAGCTTACTTGATAAGGTTTCGCCTTGTGCTACATTTAAGAACGCCCACGCTTCATCAAGGTCTACAATCTTAAAAATGCTTCTGTCGCTGTGAATGAAGTCGAGTGCAAAGGTACTAATCACAATCAGCATAGACACCGACAATAATTCAATGGTCGTGTATTCCTCAAAAGTGGTATCTTTATCTGGCAGTACAAGGTCTGCTACTTGAATGATATTGAGCTGGTTATCCAGACTGATTGCATTTTCCACCGTACCGTCTGAAAACAGCAGGTGTGCAAAGTCGTAGTCCGTGAAGCTGTCGATATGGTCTGCAATATTTCTTGATATGGGCGTATCTTCACGGCGAAGCTCGTCTATCACATGGAGTAAGCCCCGACTGTCGCTCTGGGTAACGGAGCGTACCGCCTTACGAAGTACGGGGAATTTTTCGCCGTCCCTAGAGGAAATACCCGTAAGGAATGTTAAGATGTCGATTGCCAGACTTTCAGCGTCTTTTACATTCTTCATAATCACAAACGGGTCAAGAAGTCCTGCATTGTCCTTGTCGCTGGTAAGATTTACGATATTGATTTCATGGGCTATCTCTGGGAGCGTTTCTTTCCAGTTGCCACGCTCGGCTTTGGGGTCTAAAATGACTGCTTGACCGCCAAACAACACCGAATAATACACCAGAAGATTGTTGCAGAACGACTTCCCACCGCCAAGAGAACCGACGAAAGCAGACGCAAGGGCGTTGGTAACTGTACCTTTTACGCCCTGCGAAGCCAAAGACGGTTGCAGGTACACATTTCTTCCCGTATCAACGGAATAGCCCATATAGATACCCGTAGTTTCTCCTAACTGCTGGGTCGCTCCAATACCAAGCCCAGCCAAGAAGTCTGATTTTACATACTGCACATAGTCATTGATATATCGCTTGCTGGCAGGAAAAAATTCAGAATGAAGCCCCAGCATATCCCCAGCAGGACGCACCAGCTTTACATTGAGGTCGTCGTAAAAGTCTTTGACTTCATCACAACGGCGTTTTAATTCGTCCAAATCATCAGCCGATACACGCACTACATAAGAGAGCTTATACATACTTTCTTTGCTCTGGTCTAAATCCGTTTCCAGCTCGTCCACGCTGTCTAATGCGTCCACCACATTTGAGCTGGTTTCACTTCCTGCTTGATAAGCGTGATTGTCAAGGTCTTTCAATTCCTTTTTCTTATTTCTTACTGTGGTAAGAGCCTTTCTGTTCTCCACGATTTCTACATTCATAGAAGTATCAACGGGGAATGTGAATTGCTGTTGCTGGAAATAGAAGATTTCAGACGACGGGAAATCAAGCTCCCCGACAATCGCATTGACGGTAAAGTAGGATACATAGCTTTCCTTGTCCTCATGCTCCAATCGTAAATACCGCTGGCTTTCCTCAATCACACACCTTGTCGGACGAATAAGGTCGTAGTATTTTATCAGCGTTTCTTTGTTCAATTTTTTCTTTGGTAGCTGGTACTCATAATCTTCATAGGCGATACCGTCCCTGCCGTAAAGATGTTCCATGAGATACCCAAAATCATTGATTTCCAAGCGACGCACCTTAAAACGCCTTGATATTTTATTTTCCAGTAACTTTTCCATTTTCATGTAACGGTTGATTTCATCATTCGGCATGGAAACAAAATCATTCATCAGCGTGTGGTTCACTTCATGGAGAAATTCCGTAAACGTCAGCCACGCCGATTTTTTGATGTTCTTCAGATTGAGCTGTTCTTCCGTAACCATGAGCTTAAAGCCAAGAAAAAAACGGTAGTCCACTTGATTGTCCCCAATCATAGATACTAACGCTTCGGTCTGTTCGTCTATCTTCTGATAGGCAACTTCCTTTAATTTTCCAGTTACCAGTTTCTTTGACTGTTCCTGCATACTTCGTATGGAGCTTTCTGTGGCAATCTGCAAGGCATGAATTTTACCCTCACGGGACTGTGCGATAAGCTGGCGAAAGCTGTCATGCACGATAAATTTCTGCTCTGCGGATAGGAAAGAATAGTTATACGGTATCAACTCATAGTAAGCGAACACCTCATTGTCCTTGTTCCAGACAAGGTTATTGTCAATATATTTTATCGGGAACATAGTTCACACTCCTTACTGCCGTGATTGTTTCATTCAAGGTCTGCTTATGCAGTTTTACGGCTTTTCCTGCATAAGTGATTTTAGGTCGCAGGGCATAGGTTATCTGTGATTTCAAAAAGCTGTACGGCTTCTTTCCGTCAAAAGTTTTCTGCGACATAAACCAAGTGAGAGCAACGGGAATACCAAAATATTTGAGAAATGCTCCCTCAATCATGGAAAGTGGGGGAATATCCCCAAACAGAATGATGATAAATTCTGTAATCACAAACCATGTAATCTGCGTAAAAGTAACGGGAAAGGGCAAGTTAAAGTCATTGATTGCATACAAGACTTTTTCCACGTTCCAGATACCCGTATAAGATTTAATCTTTTTCAAGTTCTTTCAGCTCCTTTCAAAATAGAAAAGGACAGCCATGTTTCAGACTGTCCCTTAAAAGAGAAATACGCTGTCAGTAGCAACAAAGCTTGTTGCTGATCTTCCAGCGTTAATATGGTATCTCGCACATACCTCGGCTTGTTTCAATAAAGCAACCGCCCATATCCAAATCTCGCCCGTAGGCTTCATAGTCAATGTAGTTCTGTAAGCTGGGTGGAATGTCGCCAAGTGCCTGCAATTCGTCTATATAGTAGTAGGCAACGTCTGTCATGGTTTCACAGTCGGGATAATAATAAATATCGTCCTTATGTTCCACGACTTCTTCCAGCGTCCCGTAGTGGCTGATAAATTCGTCCAGACATTCTACGATATAGTCGGGAAGTTCCTCTATCATTTCATACATCTCATTGAGTTCTTCAATGGAAACATACTCGCCAATCGCAATGGGGAAGTTGTCGGTATCATGGATAGCGTATTCCTCATATTGTTCATTCAAGCCGATTTTTTCTTTCACATCTTCCTCGTCAATGGGAAATGTGAACCAAGCACCGACTAAATAGCCCTCATTGTATTTGCCAAGATTAGCAATATAAACCGCCATATCATCCATCATAAGCACCACCTCATTTCCTACTCTGGCAGTTCAAAGATACCGTGTTCTGTTACTAAAAATTTCCCGTGTTCCTGCAAGTGAGAAGCGTAGGCTTCAAAGTCAAAGTAATATTCTTGACAATCCTCGGATAAATGCTTAAATGTCGGGTCGTTCATCAGCTTTTGCCTTGCAACATCTATCATACTTTTGCAGTTGGGATAAACCGTAATCACGTTCCTGCAAATATAAAGTGCTTCTAAATTTTCATACACGGTAAGAAGTGCTGTATATTCTTCTTGCATATCGCTTGAAAGCTGGCGGTACATAAAATCTAATTCATTGAGCTGGTACACGCTTGTATGTTCGTGAACTTCATCAGCATAAGGCAACACCTTTTCGATAATGCGGTAATCCCCACTTTCTGCACCGACACCTAACTTTTCTTCAAACTCGGCAACATCTATCGGCAGGTCGAACCAGTATGATGTTGTTTCTTCGCCAGTTGTTCCTCTCGTTTCCACCAGCACCCTTGTTTCCTGCATTGTTCCTCACGTCCTTTCTGTTGTTTCATCACATCTTTTAAAGTCTGGTACGGCATACCAAACACATATTTAGAAAAATCTTCTAACTGTCTTATTTCATAATCGGCAGGGTTCAGCCGTTTCATTTCCTGCCACACTTTACGCTTGTAAGAGGGCAGGTCGGAAATGTATTCACAGCTGACGTTTGCCTGCATATCCTTAAAAATATCGCTCATTTCATCACTCCAATCTGAAATTTTGGTAAGAAAAAAGCAGTCAATCCTAAGACTAACTGCTTTGTGTGTATGGACATGAAATTGTTTATCAGACATATTGTTTGAAAAATACATTTAACTTTTGCCCTAGTAGTGTTGGGTTATCTGTATTTACTTCATGTCCTGCATTTTCAATAATAGCTATTTCTGCGTTTTCTATCTGTTGTTGCAATTCTAAAGAAGCTTTTTTATTTATCTTATCCTTATCGCCACAGACAACAAGTACCGAACATGATATTTTTTTCAGTTCATGTTTAAAATTAAGTTCTGTCATAGATTTGCATAGATTGATAAAATCTGTTTTCTGAAAACCCATTTTTTCAAATGCTGAACAAGGCATAATACGGAATATCAGATTTTGCATTTTTAACAGATACTTTGGCATTTCATATTGTGTGCCTATTAACACTAATGAGTTCATTTTTTCTGGGTGTTCTATCGCATACTGCATAGCAAGAATACCACCTAAAGAAAGTCCACAAATATTTAGCGGTTCTTCAAACTGTTCACAGTATGTTTCCAATGTCCGATACAATGTATCATAACATGGTATTTTTCCAAAAAGCCAATCTGATAAATTAGGGCATAAAACTTCAAAATCATCATTGAATACTTTTACGGTATCACTCCAACTTTCAGAAGATTGTCCCAAACCGTGAAGCATTATATATTTCATTCCATCACTCCTAGATACTGTGTTTCATATCCACATTATAACATTCGCATATCAGCACCACAATAAAATTTTATGCACCGATAATCTTATTGAACAGCTCTAACAATACATCTTTCACACCGCCAGCGTTGAATACCAAACCGACAGCAATCAAGGCAACTACTAAGAAGCCGATAAGTTTGGAAAACTCACGCTTGAAACCTAAGTAGATACCGATAACCACAATCGCCATAAGCACTAAGCTCTGTGCGTTTGATAAAAACCATTGATATAAATTTTGTCCGAAATTCATTTAATTGTCCTCGCTTTCTTCTAATTGTTTCATTTCATAGTCAGCTTCTTTGCCGACATTCAAAATACACATCAAGACTACGCCGATACCCATTCCCATAGATACCAGCAGGAAATCTTTTAATAATACCCACATTTTTTATCACTCCTAACTTTCCACCAAATCTTTTGCAGGGGTCGTCTGCTGTTTGATTATCATTTTATGCTTTTCTGTGAGCTTTGCCTGCTGTTCGATTGTTTCCATGTAGTCTGTACCGTTTCCTTTATCAATCTTTTTTAGCATTTTCAAGGTTGGTGCTACCTGCCTTTGTACCCAACGCAATGTGCGGTCTAAGGTGTAAGGCTCTGGCTTTGTCGTCAGCTTCAAGCTCTGTCTGTTATCGCCAATAAACCAAGCCCAGCGGTCATTGAGTTTCCATTCATTTTTTCGCTTGTCGGGTTCTTCATCAACAAACCGTACATACTGGTTGATGATAGAAAAGGCGGTCTGCTCTGCGTCATAATAGGTCAGCAAATCTCGTACTGCATAATAGGCACGTTCATTTCTAAGCCGTATCTCAAAACGGTTGATAATGTCGGCTTCTTCAAGCGGTGTCCCTAACTTGACGTACTGCTCATAGTCCTTTTCATAGATACAAAAATACACATCTGATTTCAGCGAACCAAGATAAAGGGTGCGTCCCATATATTCTCTGTCGTCCTCTCTATGCTTGATAAGCTCGCCCGACTGGTAAAACTTATAACTTCTGGACTTTCCGATATATTCCCGTTTTCTGCATTTTTCCGCAAGCTCTGGAATATCCAAAATGCCCGTATGGTCGTTGATAGCAAGGTCGATACGCTTCATCACGCCACCGTCTACGAGTGCGTCCATAAGGAAGTCATACCAGCTTCTTTGCTGTGCCAGCAGATAACTTTCAAACTGCCTGCAACCACGCCCCTTTAATTCTAAAAGGACACCTTTTTCTTCGTCAGCCGACGTATAGATAAAGATGTCCCCTAAAGAATAATGCTCCGTATAACTGTAATGTCCGTAATCTTCATGGAGCATATAATTGATATTCAGTTTTAATATATCTTTGATGATGTGCTGTATATCCAGCGTGGGAAAACGAATTTTCACATAATCAAACAGCATGGTAAGCGGTGCTTCTGGATTGAACTTTGCCAGTTCCTTATGCAGAGTTTCCAGAAGTTCTTTTGACGGCTTCATTTTTCCGCTTTCTATCTTGTTGAGATATTCTCTTGTGATACCAGAAGCCACCGCCAGCCTGCCTTGTGAGATACCGTAAGCAATCCGTTTCTCCCGTAATTCTTTTATCCATTGTTCTTCATTCAGAACCATACCCCCAATCTGTAAAGTGTGAAGTTTTTTAAGGCGACTTCACAACTGATTTTTACTAGAAAACCATATCAGAAGCCTTATGTTTCCTATGTTTTTTGTCTATTGTCTATTTGCAAACGTACCCCTCTGTTAGATACCGAGGGGTTTTACCTGCTGGCGTGGCTTACGCCACACCAGCAACGGCTAGTCCGAGCCGTCGCCTTTCGCTTCGCACGTCGCCGTCCCGTCCTGCCTTGCTTGTGTAAGAGAGCCGATAGTTTGTAAAAAATCATGTCCTTTTGGGACTAAAGGCGTGTAAAATTCACTGATGACGCTTGTTCCTACATCACAATAGCCACGCCCTTTGATACGCTTCTGGAAAAACTGCTTTTTCACATCTGAACCGAACAGCATACCGTAACCTAATTCGCTGATACGCCCAAGTCCCACACGAAAATTGAAGTTATCTCTGATACCGTCCGAGAAATACTTTGCGTCTGGACGCTGGCAGGCAACGATAAGGAAATAACCTGCTTGTCGTCCTAACATAACGATTTTCTTTAACTGGCTAAGTAGGCTTACGCTTTCTTTCGTCCCCAGCATTTCAAAAAACGCCACATATTCATCAAAGATAAGAAAGTAGGGTGGCAGTCCCAGATAGGCGTAGTTTTCGCCCGTCTTATAGTTCGGGTGTCGCTTCATTTCCTCACTTCGCTGTACCATACCCTCATAAAAGGCATTGACGCAATCTATCATTTCTTCTTTGGTGTGATACACATTTCCCATAACTGTCCCTAAGTCTGCAAGGTCAGCGTTCTTCGGGTCTAAGATATAAAGGACAGCGTCGGTATGCAGTAAGGCTTCAATGAGCGTCAGCAGAAAATAGGTTTTACCGCCACCAGTCCCACCAGCAATCAGAGCGTGAGGGAGTGTGTCATATTCCCAGACAAGATTTTTCATCAGTCTAAGACAGCCGTTTTCTGCCCGTACTTCATCAATGGTAATGCGGTTTGCTATCATATCATAAAGCAGAGTGTATTCGATATAGCCGTCATGCAGAGTTTTGTCGGTCAGCTCACAATACAAGCCACTTTCCAATTTATCCTCTAACCGTAAAAGCTGGTCTTGATATTTCCCCAGCGTAATTTCACAGCGGATATGAAGCAAGCCTTTTTCCATTTGATAATAAATCTTCGGAAACCAGACGATTTTTTCCCTTGATCTGCTTTGCAGGTCAGTAAAAAAACCGCTGTCTTGTACGGTATCGGCTTCATACCACTTATTTTCCAGTATCATTCTTGCCAGCTTTTGACGGTGCAGGAGCTTCTTGAAACTGTCGTAACAGAAGCGGTAATACAGAAAAGCGACCAATGCACAAACACCAGTCGCTATCCCTATGGTTATGAAGTTGTAAGGGGAAAGCGTCAATCCGTTCTCTAATAAGCTGAAATGCTCCCAATCGGTACGCATGAGCTGTTTGATATTCAATAGCAGAAGAACCACCACGAATACAAACAGAAGCGTCCCTATGGAAAAATGATAGACAAGGTGCTTGTCGCTGGCTCTGATACGGTGTCCTTTGTTCCAAATTTTACGCATAAATCAATCACTCCTTTCTGGGTATGAAAAAAGCAGTCAATCCTAAGACTAACTGCTTTGTATGTATGGATATAAAGTTGCAAAACTAAAATTCACTTTTTTTAATACACTTAGTTCTTTTCTTTTGGCTCTGGAATAATAATCTCTTTTCCCTCTTTTTCCATCCGTTTTATAAAGTTATCAAAATGGTCTGTCATACCATCAACAAAAAATGCTTTTTTCTTTCTTCCATTGACATACACATTCATACCACCGCGTTTCATTTTACAATAGGATATGTCTGATATTTTCCAATGTCTTCTAAAAATAAACATTTTAATAACCGTGATATTATCTTCTTCAACTTTTATCTCCCACACTCCTTTTAACGGAGCAATCATACCAAAAAAAGTAACTCCAAACCAAATAATAGAAAATGGGATAATGATCATCAAATATCTTTTAGAACAAAAATTTTCAGGTTCACTCCAAAATCCCCAAATAAAGACAACAAGTACAAACAAAGCACCTATTGCACATATAAATGATACATCAGTTATTGTTCTTATAGTGAATTTTTTTATAGATTGAGTTCGTTTGTGATTTCTGCTTTGTATTATATCCAAAACGAGTAAAACAATATATGCCGTTATAATACCACCTATATATTTCATACCGTATTACCTCCAAAACTACTAATTTGTCGCTTTCACCATACCCATATTATAACAGTTCCATATATCCTCTACAATGAAAATCTAGTTAGCAATCCTATTTTTTCGGCTGTCCCTGCGGAGCGTAGTGCTTGTCGCTGGCTCTAATACGGTGTCCTTTATTCCAAATCTTTTGCATAAATCAATCACTCCTTTCTGGGTACGAAAAAAGCAGTCAATCCTAAAACTAACTGCTTTGATTGATATACAAGAATTTACATTTTATTTTACAAAGAATATTCCATACGTAACAATCATTGCAAAAAAGATAAGAATTACTACACCAATAACAAGACAAACTCTAATAAAATTTTTTGCTTCATTCATATCGCTGTATATTGAAGATAGTTTTTCGTTATTCAAGTTTTTTTCTCTTACCTCTTGTACATCAATATCTCTTACTAATTCGTCTAATGTTAATCCAAAATAATCGCTTAACAATACTAAGCGTTGAAAATCTGGATAAGATTGACATGACTCCCATTTTGAAATTGTTTGTCTGGAAACTTTTAACTCATTTCCTAATTCTTCTTGAGAAAGTCCCTTTGATTTTCTAAGGTTTATCAGCTTTTCATTAAAATTCATATATTGCCTCCTAATAGTATTCTTTATTTGCGACCGCAAGAATAGTATTACAAAAATAAGAGTTTTCTTCAACCAATCTTTGTTGGCAATTTGTCAACCTGCTTTGACATTATAAAAATATACATAGATTATAACTTTTCTTTACACTTTATTCAAAGTAAAAAGCTGATTGTATCATTCTATTTCTTCGTCTGTCCCTGCGGTGTATGGTTCTGTGGATTGCCTGCGTTCTGGTTACCTTTATTCTTCAACACAATATCCTCTGCCTTTACATACCAGTCCACATCTGCACCCGTATAGGTCTTTCTTGATACCGTATCGGCTACTGGATTGACAAGTTCCACAACTGCATTGTACGGAAAGTCCTTTAACGGTACTTCTGGCGGTACAGATACGGGGATAATTCCACCATGCAGACTGCACTTCAAATCATAGATACGCTTTTTAAGCTGGGTACTCGGTGTCCCGTCCTCATTCTGTAAGAAAACATCACGCACCGCTGTAAATTTTAATTCTCCAAATGTTTTCTCTTTGTCAATAACAAAACCGTTTGATAATCTCATAAATTCTTCACTCCTTTACTTTTCTTCAACTGCTACAATATCATCAGCAACTAACACATAATCGGTATGTCCCATATCCCCGATAGCGTAACCTCTGCCGTATAACTTCGGATTGACAAGTTTTACTTTCTGCTCATACTTGAAATGCTTTTCGCCTGCCTGCACGGGAATTTCCACTACAACATTTTCGCCTTTCTGTACGTCAGAATAAAGGTTATAGCTTCGTCTGGCTAAGACCCTGCGGTTATTTTTATCTCTTTCAAAGACTGGCTCACTTTCGCCTGCAAATTCAAAAGTTCCAAAAGACTGTGCCATATCTGGCACGACATATTTCATTTCCATAATGTTTTACCTCATTTCTTTCTATTTTGATAAGTTAATTGATTGTGATTTCTTATTCTGGCGGTTCGGGAAGTACCAGCAATCCCACAGATAGTAAAGGGTAAAATCAATGCTTTCGCACCCTTGACTATCCGTGTTCTTGCAGATTGTTGGTAGACAAGCCAGAATAAGCGGAAGTCTGCCGTTTGACCACTTCGGCGGAGAGCGTGATTTTTCTTTCATCATATCGTTACCGCCTTATGATTTCTTCATTTTACGGCGTTTGTAGAAGAAGATACCTGCCAGTCCAGCACCAGAAGTCAAAAGAAGTGCAAGCAGTCCGTAAAGGTTTGTGTTATCGCCCGTTTTTGGACTGTCGCTAGGTCTGCTAGGCTTTTCTGGTGTCGGTGGTGTTTCGGGTTTTTCTGGTTCTTCTGGCTTTTCCTTAAAAGTAATCGTCTGTCCCTTATCCTCAATATCCTTATGCTCGGTAACTTTCTTCGGCTCGTTTGGATTGCTGAAATCGTATAATTCTTCAAAAGTTACAAGCTGTTTGCCGTCAAGAGAAGTAGCGTCAAACATAAAAGCAACTTCCACTTTCATAGCTTCGCTGTCAGCGGTAAACGTATAATCACTTTCCACACGCTTTCCGTTGATAAGAAGTTCTGCATTTTCTTCTTTCAACATCTGCCAGCCCACAAGTTTGTACTGTGTACCGACTTCTAAGCCCTCTAAGGTTACGGTATCAATGATTGTTACCTCTTTTCCAGCTTCAAGCTCTTTGTTGCCGTCCTTATCGGTAGCAGTTGTATGTATCTTGATGATACGCTCTGTAATCAATACAGTCTGTCCGTCGTCCTCAATGTCCTTGTGTTCCGCAACTTTCACGGGTTCGTCTGGATTGCTCAAATCATACAATTCTTCAAAGGTAACAAGGTTCTTGCCACCTAAAGCAGACGTATTGAATGTATAGGAAATTTCCACTTTCATTTCTTCATCATCAGCAACAAAGGTATAATCATTTTCTACACGTTTCCCATCAATGATAAGCTCGGCATTTTCTTCTTTTAACATCTGCCAGCCTTTGAGCTGGTATTTTGTGCCTTTTGTAAGTCCGTCCAATTTTATAGTATCAACGATTGTTACTTCTTTTCCTGCAAGGATAGTCTTTTCGCCGTCCTTGCTGGTTGCTGTGGTATGGATAGAGATTTCTTTTTCGTATTCATCAGTCAGCGTTCCTAAATCAATCACAAGATTATTTCTTGATACCACAATTTCAAAAGGTGGGATAAGTTCAAAGCCTTTGTTACTATCACAACGCATTTCTTCAATGATATAAGTATCATAAGGTAATGCACCCTTGCTATCGTCTGGTTCAGAAGTTCCAAACCACACACCGTCCTCGCTGGTCTTTCCTGCGTTGGTATTGTGCTTGTGAGAAGCCCATTCAGAAGAAGTGGAGAACTGCCCGTTATCATCAGTTACCACAATATGACTTTCGCCCGTTGTCTTGCTTGTGATCCTAAAGGGAACATCAGCAAGACGTTTGTGTGTGCCTGTTCCGATTTTCACGCCCTCAATATCCCCACGCTTAATCTGATTGTAGATAGAGTGGGCTTCGTCGGTTAAGTCCACGATTTTCCCGTTTTCTGTGATTGCAAAATCAATCGGTTTTGCACCGTCTGTCAAATATCCGTTTGGAGCTTCACTCTCAACGATACGGAAATTTCCATAAGGTAAAAGGTCGGCAGAAGTAGAAGCGATACCCTCAATATCGGTACGAATTGTCTTTACCACTTCATTTTTCTTGTATAGCTTGCCCTCAACCAAAACAGAATTGTCATTTAAGGAAATGATGTCAAAAGCAGTATCTTTCAAAGTGGCACTTCCTTGTGGCTTCGTATCGCCCGTTTCTAAATCTCGTTTCTGAATTTCCACACCGCCACGGATAACCTTGTCTGATACGGAAAACTGGTTACTTCCAGATAGTACGGCAAGGTCGCCGTCCTCGGTAATCTGTGTAAGGTATAAGCCTTTTATCTGTTCGGACTTATCGCCAGCCTGCATATATGCACCCTCTAATAAGTAGCCGTTTGGAGCTTTTGTTTCTTCTATGGTTAGCGTCCCAAGTGGAAGAACCGCCTTGCCGTCCTGCATATAGAAACTGTCGCCAGATACCTTGTATGCGTCCGCTAATTTTGTGATGTAGTGGGTTGTTCCGTCGCTGTCTGTTTCAGCGATTGTCTTTGTAACCCATGTACGAGTAGCTTCGGCAGGGAGATTGTCTTTGTTATAGAAGCCAGCATAATACTTCCATGTAAATTCCGCACCTGCTAAAGAAGCGTTTCCCTGCGGATTGTCTTTCTGTGTTTCCATATCAATCTTGAAAAGCTCAATCAAAGTGTCTGTTACTTTGGGTGTATCTGATACTTTCAAGGTCGCTGTTTCGCCAGCTTTGATTGTTAATGGATAGATTGTTTTATCCACTTTATATCCTGCTGGTGCGGATAGTTCCTTGATATAAACTGTGCCAGCCTTTACCTCTGCAACATCTGTATTTCCGTTTTCATCAGTCGTAAGGGTGGCAAGCTGTTTCGTGCAGTCCTTATCAGAAAAGACACCATAGGTCGCACCTGCAATAGAGTAATTCCCGTTACCGTCTGTAATGCTGGTATTACTGGAAGTCTTTTGCAGTTTCGCATTTCCGACATTCAGCTTCGCCCAGAATTGTCCCAATTCCTGCCCCTCGCCAGAGTAGATATAACCGCCACATTCATAGCGTCCTTTATTTTCTTTGACAAAGGCTCTTGCACCAGCGAAAACTTCGTCCTGCGTTGCCTTTGGAATTTCATCATAAGAAGCTCGCACGTTATCACATTGCCAGCCAAGATGTACGCTCAATCTCTGCCAGACTACACATTGTTCCAACAGATAGACTTGTTTGTAGTTCAGTTCCTTGTGAGCTTCGCTATACTGTTTGACATACTCTAAGGATAACGCCACATCTGAAATCTGGTCGGCACTCATGCGTGAGCTTGCGTCAGCTCTGGTCTTGTAGCCATTCTTAAAATCTGTGTTAATGTCAATACAATAGGCAGTTTCGCCCTCAACTTTCATCATGCCCTCATTAAATGTAGAACCGATAGAACCGTCATTCATTACTTTTTCAATGATACCGACACGCTCTGCACTTTCCGTCCAGTATTGCTTGCTTTCTGCATGAACGGGTGTAGTCGGTAAAGCAGTAACGACAGTTGCAAGAGCTAAGAAGCCCGTACACAATCGTTTCAATGTCTTTTTCATAAATCTAATGCTCCTTTCATTTTGGGTAATAAAAAAGCCGTCCAATAAGAACGGCTGAAAATAGAAAAGGAACGTCATTTTAGGCGTTCCATAATCTATGAGTTATTCAATTTTTTCTTGTTTCAATACTGATATGCTGTACCATATCTTTGCATATCTAGGAAAACTTGCGTATCAAGGCTCATTCGTTAGTAGTAAATAAGTAGTAAATTGATGTGTTTGTTTCCTTGAAAATGCTGATAGATACTGTGTTTTAGCGGATAATCAGATTTTTATTGTGTTTTTAATATAAAAACACGCCGGATATTAATCTCAAGCGTGTTCCTTAACAGATTGCATTTATCTGTGCATCCATTTTTCTGTTTTCTTTCTGATTTTTTTATTCACCAGCTCATAGACCAGCCTTACAATGATATTGATTCCAAAAATAACCATACAAAGAGCCGCCGCTTCTGCATCATCACCTGCGCCCTGTACATTTAAAATTACGACACTGGCAATTTTCGTTAAAGGTGTATACAGGAAAATAACAGCCGAAACGGTAATCATACCATTCATAAAATAATAAATAAACATTTCCCAGACAGCGCCTGCTGAAATAGGCACCGTAATCCGGAAAAAAGTTCTGATCAGGGGTACTTTCAGAGAATCCGAAACAATCTCAAACTCTTTGTCCAGCCGTTTTAAAGCCGTGGAAGCAGTTACAAAGGGAACGGAAAAATAGTGAATGATATTTACGATTACAAGTATGGCGGTGGTTCCATACAGGAAATTAAACCCGTTTTCCACTGCCAGCGCCGTTCCGGGTATCTGAAACCATCTGGGATTAAAAAACAGAATAAAAGAAAGTCCGATGACCGTTCCGGGCACTGCATTGGGCGTAATGGAAAAAAAGTAAAGTACTTTTCTGAGTTTTGGAAAAACATTCAGCTTCTCGATGAGATACGCCGTGAGAAATGCCGCTATTGTTCCGCACACCGCTGTAAGAGCCGATACTTTCAGCGACTGTAATAAAGACCTCAGACCATTTCCTGCATCTATTTGAGAAAAATCAAAATGGCTCCAGGTAAGTTTCATATTATAAGGCCAGGATGTAACTACCGCCCCGTAAAATGATACCGCAAAAAATCCAATCAAAAGCGCTGAAATCACGATACAAAATATCAGTCCCGCCCGGTCGGCCCCTTTGGCAGGCTTGATCTGATAAGGTACAGATCTGGCTGTAATTGCACTGGCCTGACGAGAACTGGTAAGACGGTCTACCACAAAAGAAATCACGGTAGGTATCATCATAATAATTCCCACCACAGCTCCCATATTAAAATTCTGCTGTCCAATTACCTGTTTATAAATATCCGTGGCCAGTACATTATAATTGCCGCCCACAATACTTGGAGCACCAAAATCCGTAAAACTGTAAGTAAAACACACAAATACAGCATTGATAAGTCCGTATTTGATACCGGGAATTGTAATGGTCATCAGCTTTCGAAAGGGACTGGTCCCCATAGCCTCCGCCGCCTCATACAGCCGGTTGTCCGCAGCGGAAAACGCAACCATAAGAATCATAAGCGCCACCGGAAAACAATAGATGGATTCTGCAATGACAATGCCAAGTCTTCCATATATAGGAAGCCGCAGCCCAAGCTGTGTGATCAATCCTTTGTTTCCAAACAGATAGATCAGCGACATACCAAAAAGCATAGTGGGCGCAAACATGGGAAGCATAGACAAAAACCGGAAAAATCCCCGGAAGGGTATCTTTCTCCTAGTAAGCACATAAGCCATACAAAATGCAAGAGCTACCGAAATCACTGTGGATGTTACTGCAATAAACAGCGTATTTCCAAGGGATGCCACCATATTAGGGGATGATAAATACTGCGCAAACTGAGCAAATCCCGTAAAGTCTCCGTCTTTATTCTGAAATGCTTTTACAAACAGAATGCACAGAGGACCCAGCAGAAATACGCAGAAGGAAAACAAAATACATAGAATCAAAATCAGCTTCATAAAGTCCTGCATCGTATAGGATTTCAGCTTTAACAATTTATTTTTCATGAAACACTCCTTTGACTATACCGCAAAATGCAGCGTCTGCTGCCCGGGTATAGCCAGATAAATTTTAGTACCCACATGCAGATTTTTCTTTTTTACCTCTGAATATGGCAGATCTACCATAAGCTCATCTTTCCTAAGTACATGAGATACTTTTGCTGTCAGCCGGCAGAAATTACCTCTGAATTCCAAATCATCAATTACCGCAAGAATACTTCCTGCAAAATCTTTTGTTTCCACCTGAATATTTTCCGGACGAATTGCGTTCAACTGATCTTCCCTCTCAAAATCCCGATAAAAATTAATAGCTCCAATAAAATCAGCCACAAATTTATTTCCCGGCTGTTCATAAATTTCCTGGGGTGTCCCCGTCTGCATAATTTCTGCTTTATTCATGACAATGATCCGGTCCGCCATAGTCAGCGCCTCGTCCTGATCGTGAGTCACCATAATAGTTGTTAAATGCAGTTCTCTCTGGATTTGGCAGATTTCCTTTCTAAGCCGGATTCTTACCTTTGCATCCAGAGCAGAAAGGGGTTCATCCAGCAAAAGAAAGCTGGGAGAAATTGCAAGTGCTCTGGCCAGAGCCACACGCTGCTGTTCCCCGCCGGAAAGCTGAGAAGGATATCTGCCTTTGGCATCAGAAAGCCCTACCATATGCAGAAAACGGTCCGCGGTTTCATTGACATCCCGCTCCCGGACTTTTTTGTTTCGAAGCCCGTACGCCACATTTTCAAATGCCGTCAGATTTGGAAACAGTGCATAAGACTGAAATACAATCCCAAAATTTCTTTTGGAAGAAGGAAGCCAGGTGGCTTCCTTCTCTTTCAGATATATTTTGCCTTCTGTAGGCATATCCAGTCCCGCAATCAATCGGAGTAATGTTGATTTTCCGCATCCTGAGGGTCCCAGCAGGCAGACAAACTCTCCTTCCTGGATCTCCAGACTAATATCCTTTAAAACAGTATGATTTCCATATTGCTTTACAACATGTTCGATTCGAATTGCGCTTTTAGCCATATGATTGATTCCTCCTATTCTTCTGCTGCGCTTTTACCATCATACCGGTTGGTCCACTCATTTAAAATGCGGTCTCTGTTCTCAGCGCACCATTTCAGATCTACATTTTTAATCAGCTGATCCATAGGATTTTTTTCATATCCTTCCGGAATCTGATCGCCCACTCCGGTAGCAACGATGGGATAATTCTGTGCATATTTTTCCATCACACCATCTGAGATTGCCCAGTCCAGGAATTTCTTGGAAATTTCTTTTTCTCCCCCGTCCTTTTTAATCAGGCAGTTTGCTTCCACATCCCAGCCGGAACCCTCTTCTGGAAATACAACAACACCGTTATCTCCCATTTCCTCAGCTGATTTGATACATCTGTAACCAAAGCTGATACCAATTCCGTATTCTCCTTTGGCAGTATCCTTTGCCGGAGCGCTTCCGGAATGCAGATATACCGCTACATTATCATGAAGTTTATCCAGATAATTCCATCCCTCTTCTTCTCCGTAAAGTGTCAGAAGTCCATTAACTGTTAATGTTCCTGTTCCGGAAGAAGCAGGATTAGACATTGCAATCAGCCCTTTATATTCCGGTTTTGTGAGATCTGCGTAGCTTTCCGGAATTTCTGTTACTCCATGGGAAGCTAAAACTTCTTTATTTACAAGAAAGGCTGTTTCCCAGGCATCAATTCCCACCCATTTCGGTGTCTCGGCTGAATCTTTAAATTCCGGCTGGATCCTGTCTACTCCTTCCGGAGCATAAGGCTCTAGCATATCCTGGTCCTCTAAAACAAGAAGACTTGCTGCTGAAAGCCCCCATACCACATCAGCCTGAGGGTTATCCTTTTCCGCCAGAAGCTTTGCAGTAATAATACCGGTAGAATCTCTAGTAATATTAATCTGCACATCCGGATATTTTTCTTTAAATTCTGTCAGATAATCATTGATCTGATCATCTTCCAGAGCCGTATAAATATTTAATGTATTTTCATCCTGGGTCTCGGCAGTATCTGCACTGCCGCCTGTTTCATTTACATTTTTCACACCGCAGCCTGTTAACGCTCCTGCAGCCAGTACAGCGCTTAATGCTGCAGCTGCCCATTTCATAGTTTTCATCTTTTTCATAATCTTCACCTTTTTACCTCTTTCATAGTTTTCATCTTTTTCTTCTTACCTCTCACCGGTTAAAGCTTTAAGCGTCTGCTCCGGTGCTGTGCACTGTCCCAGACAGGTCTGATGCCGTACATTAGAACCATGAAAATCACTGCCTCCAAAAGGCATCAGTCCAAAGTCACGGCAGTACTGCTCAGCAAGCAGTTCATCTTCTTTTGAATGATCCGGGTGATACATTTCCACCCCAAAAAGTCCAAGCTGTGCATATTCCGGAATCAGATCAAAGGTTTTTTGCTGGCCCGGATGAGCCAGAACCGCACATCCCCCATCCTGACGGATGGCGCGGATGGCATCTTTTGCATCAATATATGTAATATCAAAATCACAGGGGCCGCCATTTTTAAAAATCTCACTGTAAATCCGTCCAAATAACGCCTCGCTCTGACCGCTTTCAAACAGATACTTAAGAATATGCTGTTTGTAAATGGTCCCTTCTGTCAGCTGCAAAACATCAGCAACGGTAATCTGATATCCAAGCTCTCCTAGTATCTGAATCTGGCGGCGGCAGTTTTCATCCCGCCGTTTTAAAAGGGGAGCGCCAAGCGCACTTACAGCCTCTGTGTTTTTGTAATTGTATCCAAGTATATGTACTTTTCTGTTCTGACTAAAGTCATAAGCCGAAATTTCCACTCCCGGGATAATCCGGATATTATACTTTTTTCCAATCTCTTTTGTCTGCTTCGTCCAGGCAACACTGTCATGTTCTGTAAATGACAGGCAGGAAATACCCTTTTTGGAGGCTTCCTTTACGATTGCTTCCACTGTTTCGCTTCCATCGGAATGAGTGGAATGCACATGCAGATCTCCCGTCATGACATCCCTCCTTTATCCGCAAAATGACCTTTGCTTAAGTTATAAACCTGATCGCACAGGCCATCCATAAATTCAAGATCGTGGAAAATCCCAAGCATGGATGTCCCCTCTTCTTTCAAACGGAGCAGAAGATCTCTTACCAGCAGCTTTGTATCCGGATCCAGGCTGGCTGTGGGCTCATCTAACAGCAGAAGCCGCGGAGCCTTTACCATGGCATGAGCCAGATTTAATCTGAGTTTTTCTCCCCCGGAAAAGGTGGCCGGATACAGTTCCCAGAGTTCTTCACTGAGTCTGAAATACCGAAGCATTTCTTCCGCCTTCCTGGCTGCCTCTTCCTGAGAAAATCCAGCCTCCAAGGCGGCATCTATCACATGCTGGCGGGCAGTTGTTCTTGGCAGCATAGACAAAAACTGTGATACATATCCAATTTCCGCTTTTCTTAAATGTATAATCCGCCGCTCATCTGCCGTTACAAGATCAAGAGGCCCATAAGCTAAAGAATCATAAATAACACTTCCGCCGGTTGCCAGATATGTCCGGTAAATACAGCGGAGCACCGTGGATTTCCCTGCTCCGGAAGTCCCTACAATTCCAATAAATCCGCCTTTTTGCAGCTGAAAGGAAATATTGCTGCAGCTTTTGATTTGTTTTTTTTGCTCATGAAGATAAAAATCTTTTGTGAGATGATCAATATTTAAAATGACTCCCATTGCCGGTCCCTGCCTTTCCTGTAATACTCATTTTTCATTACATAATTTCCGCTGGTGAAGACAGATTTCAGATACGGACGTTCCTGCTCCTCTGAGATTACCAGGAAGTCTGCCCGTTTCCCCGGTGTTATAGAGCCTGTATCCTCTGAGATCCCCACTGCCTTTGCAGGATTTAAGCTGACCAGACGGCAGGCCGCAGGCAAGGTCAGTATTCCTTTGTTTTTCAGATAAAACACTGCCCTAAGCAGCGCCTGGGGATAATAATCACTGCACAAAATCGAAATACATCCTTCCCGTATGGCATCCTCCGCTCTCAGATTACCGGAATGGCTTTTCCCAAGGAGTATATTGGGCGCTCCCGCCATGGCATAAAGTCCTGCCTGTGCCGCTTCTTTTGCTGTTTCCATGGTAATTGGAAACTCACTGATCAAAATACCGTCAGCCTTATTTTTCCGGATTTTCTCTGGTGTATCGTCATCATGACTGGCAACGGGGATGGAAAGGCGGGCCGCTTCTTTTAACAGACGGTCATAAGCTTCTCCCTCTACCATAGGCTTTGTTCTCTCAATTTCCAGAAGCTTTTGAAATTCTGCCTCACTGATGGAACGCTGATCTGCGGGAAGATGTCTCCGATAAATATTCAGATCTTTATACTGCCCCTGTCCCGGCCGGTGATCCATCACTGACAGGAGATTTACGCACCCCTCTTCCATCATCTTTAACGCCTGGTCATAACATTCAAGGTTATCCAGCTCATAGCGCAGATGAAAGCGGTTGTGAATCATATGGGGACGGTTTTGTATCTTTTTAATTTCCTCTGCAAGCTTTCTGACACAGTCCGCTTTTCTGCATTCTTTTGCATCCCAGCTGCCGGAACGGTACATGGCAATGGAATGAAAAATAGTGGTAATTCCACAGGCTGCCAGTTCCCGCTCTGCACTCTCAAGAGCAGCACCAATCTCCATAAAAGCTGTAGATCTGGGCTGAACAAGCATTTCAATCATATCAGAATGAATGTCAATCAATCCCGGAAGGATAAAAGCGCCTTTTAAGTCTACAGTATTTTCCCCAGAAACTGTTTCTTCCGATTGGGAAGAGGGAATCACTTCCTGTATCAGTTCTCCGTCAAGAACCAGACTTCCGTGCACCACCTGATCCTCTGTTACGATATTTGCGTTATATAATATCTTTTTCATAATGCTTTGTTTCTCTCCTAGGTTTATAAAAGGGAATGCACCAGCTGCTGTGTATAACTGTGCTGGGGATCATCCAGAATCTGATCTGTCAGTCCCCGTTCAATAATCTGTCCGTCAAGCATCACAATGGTGCGGTCTGCCAGCATCCTGATAACCGCCAGATCATGGGAAACCAGCAGAATAGAGATATTAAATTCCTGTCTGATTTTCCGGATCAGATCTAAAACCTTAGCCTGCACCGACAAATCTAGTCCCGTTGTAACTTCATCCAGCAGCAGCACCGCCGGATTGTTGGCTAAAGCTTTTGAAATCTGCACTCTCTGCTGCATACCTCCGCTGAAGTTTTTCGGCGGCTCTTTCATACGCTCCGGAAGGATTTCCACTGCTTTTAACAGCATAAGCGCACGGTCTGTCATCCCCTGAAACTCCCGGTGTCCGGAGGCAATGAGCTTTTCTGCAATGTTGCCGGCGCTGGAATAATCCATGCGCAGCCCCAGCACAGGGTTCTGATAAACCATTCCCATAATGTGATTGCGGATATATTTTTTCTGCTGTAAATTCTGATGAAAGATATCTTCTTTCCCATCTTTATAGTTGCCAAGATAAGCCTCTCCTTTTGTAACCGGGAAGTCAAAATAAAGGCTCTTCATCATGGTTGACTTTCCGGAACCGGATTCTCCAACCACACCTAAAATCTCTCCGGGATATAATTCAAATCCCACATCTTTACACGCCCAGACTGTTTTACACTCCGGACATGTATTTTTATTTAACCTTCCGCCGCCGATACAGTGGGGACATCCATTTCCATACCGCACGGTCAGTCCCTTTACCCGTAACAATGGCTGTTCCTGATTGCTCATAAAAGACCTCTCCTTTTTCTGCAGAATCCCGTATCGCTGCATTCGTAATAGCGCTCATTTGTTTCCTCATCCACCAGCTCATCCAGAAAAACATTTTCTGCACCGCAGAGACGACAGGTTTTGCCTGAAAAGTCTTCTGTTTCAAAAGGCACATCATCAAATGCCATAGGGATTACTTTTGTGTGGGGAGGAATTGCATATATTTTTTTCTCTCTTCCGGCGCCAAACAGATACAGGGCGTCACTGTCATTTAACTTTGGCGTATCATATCTTGGAACCGGACTTGGATTCATAACATAACGGTCCTCCACAAATACCGGATATTCCGAACTGATGCCGATTTTACCGCACCGGATTAAATCCTCATACAGTGTCAGCCACATGGGGCTGTATTCGGCTTCCGCATGCATCTGTTTTGTTACCGCCTCCCTGGGTTCTACTACCCTTAAGGGCTCCGGGGTAGGAACCTGAAGAACCAGGATCTGATCTTCCCTCAGAGGGATTTCCGGAATTCTGTGACGGGTCTGAATCAATGTTGCCTCTTCAGAATCCGCAGTAAGTTCTACATCGGTGCAGGCAGATACAAACTTTTTTATATTTACTGCATTTACACTGTCATCACTTCCCTGGTCAATCACTTTTAACCGGTCATCTCTGCCAATAATAGACAAAGTAATCTGTATGCCTCCGGTTCCCCAGCCTCTTCCGATAGGAAGCTCCCTGCTTCCGAAAGGAACCTGATAACCAGGAATTGCAATGGCTTTTAACAGACTTCTTCGAATTTCCCGTTTGGAATTCTCATCCAGAAAAGCGAAATTATAATGTCGGCTGTCAATCATGTTTGTTCTCCTTCTTTCTGACACGGTCCAGTTTTGACTGGAAGGTTACGTAATGAGGAAGCTTTAAATGGGAAATAAATCCCTGCATCTCCAGGCAGTCTCCGTGTGTCAGCACAAATTCCTCGTCCTGAGAAGGCGCCCCGCCCACAGTATTTAAGCTGGCGTCTGCAATGGACATGGCAATGGCTTTGGTTTCATTTCTGCCAATCACACATCCGTAACCTCCGGAAAGTGTCAGCTGGTCAAATTCTTCGTCAGTTTCTGTATGACTGGGCCAGAGGGCTTCCACTTCTGTCAGATACAGTTCCCCGATGACGATGGTCTCCCCTTCCTCTAACGGATCCATAATCTCAATGCTCAGCCATCCGCTCCTAAGCTCGCTGACAGTGGGATGCACTGCACCGTATCCCCGCATGGCGCTGTAGGCAACACCCTCTAAAAATCCGGTTTCACTTCTTGTTAGAGTCTGAAGCCTTGCGCTTCTGGGAGCCGGAAACGTCAGTACATGAGTTGTTACATCAAATGGTTCCGAATCATCTTCCGATACTTCCTCTAAGACTCCATCTTTTCTTAAAATATCGTCTACTCTTGTGCAATAAATATCTTCTGCATTCCGTACCTCTTCCTGCCCGCACGCTTCGCCTTCATAACCTTTTATGTTATCCTCTTTGCCCTCAGCTTCGAAATTTTCTTTATCATCCATCAGAGAAAAATCAAGCATTCTGTGAGAATAGTCAAACGTCGGTCCAAGAATCTGTCCTCCGGGAATATCTTTAAAAGACGCTGAAATTCTCCGGCAGATTCTCATATCTTTACAGTCCTCCGGAAGGGAGTAATAGTCCCTTTTTAAGGTACTTCTATAAGCTCTCAGCAAAAATACTGCCTCTTCTGTACTTCCGCTGCTTTGTTTTAAGGCCAAAGCGGCATACTCTGGTGCATAAAGCCCAGCTTCACTCATAATCTGATCAATCAGATACGGCATATTTTCCAGAATATCTTCCACTAAGATTGGCCGTTTTGCCGCATGACAGTGTTTTAACAGCTTTAAAGACTGTTCAATGGCTGCCTCTCCGCCTTTTACTGCTACGTATGCCATAATTTAACACTCCTTTTTCTGCACTGCTTTTACTAATCTTGGTACTGCCATGAGATTTCCCTTGGAATCCGCAAAAATCAAATCAATACCGCAGGGATATTCAATGGCTGTCTCCTGACGGATTGCAAGAATTGTCTTAATATATTCTGTGGTCTTAAGCTCTTTGCTTTTCTGTATTCCGGGACCTGTCAGACAAAGGGTCTCCTCTCCTGACAACGCAGGACAGTATATGAGAAAAACTGCTGAATCCTGAGGATTTTCCAGCGTCCCCGTTTTTACTTTAAAAAACATGTTCCGTATAGACTCATAATTTAAGCTTCCGGTAAGGAATACAAAATCTGCCTCTTCCAGTTTTCCCCTTCTGCTTAAGGTTTCATCTAAAAGCGCCCGGGCAAAGCTTTCATCCTTTTCCACATAAAAGCTGACCTCATTGTCAAGCAGCGTACAGGAAAGGGCCAGAAGCTCTTTGTCTTTTCTTAAAAACCCCTGCGCTTCCCGGCTGATATTCTGAATCTTCCCGGGTTTTGCCATGACATCCATCAGCTTTCTGAAAATGCTCTGGGTATCATAAACAAAATCAAATGTATAGACCTGCTCCATGTCAGCTGCCTCCCATCGTATTGAAATTCACTCTGGATTTTAATACCTCACCGTTAAATCCAGCGCGCGCATTTTTTTGTTCCACTTCCAGTTTACAAATCTGCACTTCCAGCTCCTTGGCCAAAGGGATATTCCCCCGGAACGCTGCATCAATCACAGCTGCTGCAGTTACTTTCTCAAAGTCATCCCCCATCATTACAGAAAAGCCTCTGACTCCGTCCATTTCCACCATGCATTCACTGCACAGGGCCTCTCCAAGATAAAATCTTGTAGACGCAATAGGATCTTTCATCTGAATCATCGTCAGTGTTTTCTGTGGAGGGCGCAGGCTTTTTACGTTATGACTGGCGGTCACTAGTTCTGCAAGTTCTTTTACCTGACTGCAGCTGGCTGCAGCCAGAATTTTGGAATATTTTTTTCTTTCCATGTTTTCGAAACTTCCTCCCGTTTCTTTAAATTCCTTATTTACACTAACATTCTTTTTTTCACCCTTCTATCGGGTTTCCGTTAAAGTTTGGTTATATTCCCTGCAGTGGGTCTAAAGCCTGATGATCAGCGGTTTTTCAGCCATTTCTTTTGGAAAATAAAAAAGAAAATGCCTGAAACCGGACACTTTTTATGTCTCATTTCAAACATTTTCTTTTTGATTTTTTTACGTATTTTTATCTTTTCTGTCCGGAAAATCTCTCCAATACTTCCGGTTTACGTTCTCAGTTTAAAAGTTTTATAAGCCAGCTTATACACCAGAATACTGGCCAGAATACAATAGGCCACACAGAAAACAATCGTCATGATTCCAAACACAAAGGTGGGCATTCTTACCTGCATCAGCACCACGCATACCAGATAGGTGGCCCAGACCGCAGCCTGATACGTACTGCTTTTTGTCTCTGTCCCTGCATTATAAGGCTGCAGCAGATAGTAACAGGTGAGATAATGCACGGAAAAGAAAACACTCATGGCCAGAATGGAAACAGACAGTATTACATAATTCCACGGATGCTCCGTGCCGCCGGAAAGGTACAAAAGAACCGGAAGGGCCGCCGCTATAATAACTGCGGGTATCAGATTCATCTTTACAAGCTCTCTTAAACGAATCTGAAATAATTTTAAAATAAACTTCGGCTCCTTATAAAAAGAATAGGTGAGCATACTGTGGTCACAGTTCATAAACAGAGCTCTGGTAAATGTCAGTCCCCGGTTTACCAGATACATAATAATGGCAAAATAAGGCAGAAACGTCATAAGAATTTTATTCATTCCTGCTTTCACTTCTCCGTTCATCATCATAAGAAAACCGATTCCAAGAGCTGCAAACAAGCAGACCGCCGCCATTTTACTTACAGGCTTCCAGAGAATTTTCTGGTGGCGCCTGATAAATAACTCATTGAAATATTCAAATCCGCTTTTATTGCTTGTGATGTTCGTATCCTGACTGATGGCCTTTCGGCTTTGATCACGAACCAGCTTCTCCCTTGTATTGGTAACTCCCTGCCGCTTCTGAGCCAAAATCTGTTTGTACATTTCCGAAAAAGAGGAAAAATCCCTGATATACCGGACAGACACAAAAGCACTGATAAAAAACACCAGGCAGGCAGTCAAAAAGAAATACCGGTTTCCCGCAGTTACACCGATACAGGGAAGTCCATATGCGGCCGCCAGCAGTACTCCTGCCAGGATCCAGATCTGTTTTAGCGGCAGGTTTTCATTGGTGGTATCCCCGGTTCTGTCATATTTTCGCAGGGTGATCTGTATCACAGTCACCTTGACCGCCGATGCAAAAAACACAGCCAGAATCAAAATCCAGTATGGAAGCCCCAGCATCCGTCCAAACAACAGCATAAATGTGAGAAAACCTATGATCAGTTTTCCTATTTCGTACATATAGTTGGAAAGCGTATATTTTCCGGCATCCATCCGCATCAGCACCATTGCATAATACTTATCATTGGTGGGATTAAACATATAGGTATTTAAAAATCCCCCAATGATTGTCAGACAGAAAAAAATATGGAGAAAACTCTCCCCTTTGGGTCCCTCATATAAAAATACCGGAGCAAATACTAAAAATCCCAGGTACAGGCCCTTAAATAAAAACAGAGAAACAATTTCCCATAAAATACTTAACACATTTCCAAGAATTTTCAGGCCTCTGTTTTGATACAAAGTCTGGGGAAGCAGCCGTCTGATTCCCGGAAACTGCTTCAGCGAATAAATAATACTGTTAACACGGTAAGTATTTTTCAGGCGGAAAGAAATACAGAATGATTTAAACATGCTCTTCCTCCTTCAGCGCCTGAATAATCTTATCCTTAAACTCTGTCTGATTCAGATTTTCCTTGTCAATCTCTTCTAGTTTCCCATGATTTAAAATCACAATTTCATCGCATAAATCTAAAGCCAGCTCCATAATGTGAGTGGAAAAAATGATAATCCGCTGCTTTTTAAGGGTCTTTAACATCTGCTTCATCTCTTCCGCCACCACAACATCCAGTGAGGTCAGCGGCTCATCTAAAAGCAGAATATTGGGCTGTGCCACAATATTAATCAGCATCTGCATTTTATTTTTCATACCGTGGGAATAATCCTTTAACAGTTTATCTCTGTCCCCGTGCTCAATATTCATAAACTCAAAGTATTCATCCAGCGGCCTGATATTTTTTATACTTTTCTCATTGATTTCTATAAAAAATTTTAGAAATTCTCTTGCTGTTAAAAATTCCGGTACCGACGGGGTGGATAATACATATCCCATATCAGAGGAAATAACATCCCGCTCTCTTTCATCCTCACGGATAAAAAATCTGCCGCCATCCATCTTTAAATCCCGGTTTAAACAGTTAAATAATGTAGTCTTTCCCGCACCGTTTCGTCCCAGCAGACCATAGATCTTACCGCTTTCAAAGGAAAAGGTAATATCCTTTAACACCTCTTTCTTTTCAAACTTCTTTTCCAGTGACTCAATCACAAATTCCATACTTCCTCCTGATATATAAAAAGAATGTGCAAAGCATATTCTCCGCCTGCGACGGGTTGCTTTTACGACATGGTTCCATTCCGCCGCAGTGCGATCCACAGCGGAGCATTTTTTGCTCTATAGGAATCGGTACTTCCTATAGAGTAAAAAATAAAGCTGTCCTCTGCATGTTCCTGCGCAAAGGACAGCTTCTTATGAAACTTATCATAAAGCAATCTGTGCTGTCTGTCCAGAAAATCAATTGGTAAATCCCTGAAAATATTACAAACTTAAGAAAAAATCAATAGATTAACTGTTTTTCATATTTTGTTGTTTTTTCTGCTTTACGATAACCAGACATACTGCAAGGGCACCGGCCGCACTCAGGAAATATAAAACACTTCTGCTTTCATCTCCGGTCTTTACCTGTTTTGTTCCCTCCGAAGAAGCCTTAGGTTCTGCATTTGGCTCTTCTTTACCCGGTTCTGACGGTTCCCCTGGCTTATCCGGTTCCCGCTGAGGCGCCTCCCCTTTGGGATTTGCCACAACATCATACACCCACTGATCTTTTCCTTCCACAGAAGGAATCTCAACAAGGAATGGAGATACTGTACCGTATTGCGCCTTGTCGCTCTGGCAGACCAGATACAGATCCTGCGCAAGGTCCAAAAACGCTGCCCTGCCGTCTGTTTTGGTGGTTTCTTCCAGATATGCAATATTCATTTTTTCAGCTTTTTTCTGCAGATTTTCGGCTAGCTGCCGCATTTCCCCTGCAGAAGATTTATCAGCTTGTGCAAGCTCTTCCTGTGCATTAAGTTCAGACACTTTATAGATCCGGAAGCCAACCTCTGATTTCACAGTGCCAATATCATTGAGTTCAACGGTAATGCTTCCTGTCCGGTTTTTATCATATTCTGCCGCAGATACTTTTGTATCCCCTGCCATGCTTCCAATGATAATCAGGGCGGTCAGCACTGCTGTGAACCATCTCTTTCTTTTTAACAGCCTCACACCGGTCTCCTCTCTTTTTTCGACAGACCGTTACATCATAAAAACGGTTATCTTTTCTTTCTTTTTGGCAGATATAAGAATACCACAGTTCCAATTAATCCTGCAAGAGACACAAGCAGTACCAGCTGTCCTGTCTCCCTTTTTCCCTGTGTCTGCCTGTCTGTATCCTGCTTCTCTTCCAGAGGGATTCTGTGCCCTCTCACCAGATACCTGTGAGAATTTACTCCGTAGGGTGTGCAGGTTACAAGAGTCACGTAATCTTTTCCTTTTTCGATCTTAAGCTCATTTGTATCCTCAGGCTCTACAATCCGGATCTGGTCCACTTCATAGAGCAGCTCTTCTCCAAGCACAAACAAAGAGAACTGATCCTTTTTCTGAAGCTGATCAAGGTCAGTAAACAGCAGTTTTGAGGGCAGCCCGTTATGGGCTGAAATCACTGCATGGGTGCTCTTTCCCCCCACCGGCAGGGAGGAGCCTTCAAGATGTCCAGCCCCCGCTTCTAGAACCCTGGCGGAAGTTCCGTGATAAACAGGCAGGGATACTTTTATGGCAGGAATCTCCACATAAGCCATAATTCCGCTTCCATCGGGATTTAACAGTTCTTCATAAGATGCATCTGCATCTTCGGATTTTGAAAATGCATCCAAAAGGGTTGTCTGGCTGTCTGCAAGTTTCTGATTATAGTCTGCAGCCTTCTGGATGAAACTCTTTGTCTCAGCTTCCGTTAAATTTGAAAGCTTCGTCTTATAGGTTGTGATTACCGTACTCTGTGTACGCTGATTCACCAGCTGACTGAGAAAAGGATAATTCAAAACAGCCAGACCGGCGGCAATACACAAAAGCAACATCCATTTTCTCTTCTGATGTTTCATCATCTGCTTCTCCTTTGGCCTGCTTTTTTTCTTTTTTTGAATTTCCTGTTTCTTCTTCTGCAATATACCTGATATGAGATCAGAATAACGAAAAGCAGTGCAGCGCCTGCCATAATTCCCCAGACATACTGCCGCATCCACTGGCTTCCCTCTCTTTTTACAAGATCCTCTGACACTTCTTTTGCTTCCTCATAGGGGATTCTGCTTCCCCGCACCAGCAGCCGGTGGGAATTAACACCGTAAGGAGTACAGGTGACAAGAGTTACATAATCCTGCTCAGCCTGAATTATCAGATCGCTGACATTCTCCGGTTCCACCACTTTGATCTGATCAACTTCATAGGCAAGGGTATCATCCAGCACATGGACAAAAAACACATCCCCCTCTTTCATAAGCTCCAGATCCGTAAACAGTTTTTTCCCGGGAAGCCCTGTATGAGCGGACAGCACTGCATGTGTTCCCTTACCGCCCACAGGCAGGGAGCTGTTCTCCAAATGCCCTGCCCCTGCCTCTAACGAACGGGCTCCTGTTCCGTGATAGATTCCAAGATTCAGCTTTAGCACCGGTATCTCCAGATATCCCATAATCCCGGTCCCTTCCAGATTCAGAAGGGATTCATAGCTTTCTTCCTCTTCTTTTGCAAAGGCTTCCGGATCAAAGGGATCTGATAATATCACCCGGCTTTCCAAAAGAGCTTTATTATAGGCCTGGGCCTGCTCTTTTTCCTGCTCTCTCTTATTTCCTGACAGCTCCTGATTCTGCCTGTTATAGATCTGAATCTCATGGTCCTGTTGATTTTCATACAGATAATTACTGATAAAGGGGTACGATACAAAGCCTGCGCCTGCTGCAATAATCAGAATACTGATCAGCGTTCTGACAGGTTTTTTCATAGCCGGACGCCTATCTTCTCTTTCTGCTTGCCGCAAAGTAGAAGCCGCCTCCTGCCGCAATAATCAGAATACCTGCCACGGCAAAGATTGCCGCCCCCCGGCCTCCGGTAGATGGAAGTCTAAATCCCGATGTATTATTCACTGTAAATGCAACGTTAACAGCCGGGTCTGACGCTGCATCCACTCTGGCATCTTCTCCGTTGACAGTTCCTTCTGTTAATGTTCCCCATCCAGCGTCAGCATCTCCATCTTTATTTGTAAATGCAGTAAGCTTAATTTCAATGGGATCTTTTACCAGATGATATCCTTCGGCAGTATCTGTTTCTTTTAAGTACAAGGTTGTCGTGTCCGCCGGAAATCCATTCAGTATAAAAGTACTGTCAGTCCCAGGCTTTATAATATTTGAAGTTCCGCCCGGTACATAGCTGCCAGGTGTTCCCTCTGTCACTTCAGATACATTAAAAGCTTGCTTACAGGCTTTATCCCGATACAGCGCAAAGGTAACCTCTGCTGCATTTGTATCATTTTGCTGATCATCAAATACTTTGATTCCTTCTAGGGAGAAAATATATTCTTTTACTCCATCCCAGTCTGTTGTAACCTCTGCATTCCCATTGGCAGCAAAAATCAGTCTGGACTGGTTGGGATTCCCTGCTGTTCCAACAACAGCATGCTGATTCACTTCTGCCGTATAATCCACATAAACTTTCTTGTTCGTATCATTGCTTTTTGAAAGCGTTGTCAATTTAGCAAGTCCTGCATTCGTAAAGGTAATAGTAATTTGGGTGCCTTTTTCATCTTTTGTATCCTTTACCTTATAATCAGTTCCATACGTATAAACAGCGCCCTGGCTGTCAGTCACTTCCATACCGGATGCATCATTTGTAAAGGTCAGTCCTTTGCTTAACTGATCTTCAATTACATATTTCTCAATTTTAACATCAGCATCATCTGCTGAATGCTTAAGATCAATGACGCCGTTTGTCAGACGGAAAACCACGGTATCTCCGATATTTGTATTATCGTTATCCACCAGTTTATCTTTGGAATCATTCAGATCATCTGCTCCGTAAACAATCTTTTTCTCTGAATCGGCAGTTCCTGTCTCATTTTTTGCCCTGGCCTCCACAAGCGCTGACCATGTCTTATCTGCTTCATTATAAATAGGGGCTGACACCACGTACGGATACTGGGTTCTGGTAATCGTAACAGGCTTTCCATCTACCTGTGCATCTGATACATCAGTTTCAACAACCAGGTAGAGACCAAAGTCTTCTCCGTCGAATGTAACCACTCCAGAATTGTTAGTCTTTTCTTTACGAAGTCCGGCATAATCCTGGAGCTGGTGCGACGTCATCTTTTGCAATGCCTCATTAATCTTTTTGTAATCTTTGACATACTTATAATCACTGTCTGTACCATCCCATACAATACCGGTCAATAACTTTGCCAGTTCATTCTCTATTCCATATACCATCGTCGTGGTACTGCCCTTTTGCATCTGAGCCATAATTCCAACTTGTGTGATACCAAATTCTACACCTTCTACAGGTTTGGCATTATTCTCAAAACTATTTCCATCTACATTCGATATCCTTTTTGTTATTTGAATTTCAGCATCCTTTGCTCCATTCATTCCGGGCAGGGATTCATAATACGCCTGATCCACAGGTGTAATCGTTACATTTGTCTGATCATCGTCCGGAGCGGCAAATGCCGTCAGACTTCCGATACTCAGCAGAGCCGCTGCACTAAGCGCCAGCAGTCTCCGAAACCACTTTTTCTTCATCTCATATCCTCCTCATTGGACCTCATATCTGTCCTCTTTTCTGCCGGGAAACTCTGCCGCCCTTTCCGGCAGAGCTCCTGCAGATATTTGCTTATTACTTATGATTTACGCCGTTTTTTTCGGTACTTTCCTTCCTTTTGCCAGATATAAAATCCACTAGCTGCCACTGCAACTGCCAGTGCTCCCATTCCCGGCCAGAAGAAACCTGTACCGCTGGTATTAGGCATATGGAACACTTTGTTATTCTCCACCGTAAGCGTAAGCTCCAGATAATAATATTTTCCCTTAACCCGCCGCCATGGTTCTGAATTTACTGTTCTGATAGCAGTTTCATAAGGAATCTCAATGCCTTCAACAGGCTCTGAGAGAACATTATAGCCGTCTTTTGCAGCAAGCTCGGTAATCTGGTATTCCCGGCCATTAGCCCCAAGGTACAGACCGTCAAAAACTGCCTCACCGTTTGCATCGGTGGTAACCGTTCCAGGAACCTCCTGTCCATTTACTAAAACCCCTGTTACAAGGTCAGCATTACTGCACACCGTATCATCCAGCACCTGATACTCAGTCCCTTCCGGACTTCCTTTTTCTCTCCATTTCAGCTGGAAGGTCACGCCTGATAACGCTTTCCCCTTCTCATCTGTTTTCTGAATGGTGATTTTCCCCTGAAGTCTGTTGGTTACTGTCAGCTCTGGTATTTGATCCGGTTTTGTTTCCGGGGTTGTAATGGAAAACTGCCCCTTGCCGGATGATGTCATCGTTAAAAGATTGTCCTGATTCTCTCCGGTGATTTCATAATTTTTCAGAGCATCCGGTGAGGTTTCCTCTCCTTTTACACCGCTTTCTGTAACTAGATATTGTCCCTCTCTGACCAGGTTGTAAATCACTGCATACTGGCCGTCTTTTAAGGTAAAGGATGCCGCGCCTCCGCTGCTCATATCCAGAGTTCCCTCTCCTGTGCCATCCTGTATTGCTGTACCGCCGGCATCATATTTCACGTAATAAGCCTTGACCCTGGAACGCTGGTCTTTGGGCTTAATGGTAAAGATAAATTCTTCATCCAGACCGCCAGTTTCAGCCGATTTTGCTATTTTAAGCTTCGTCCTGTCATTGGTAATTGTATAAGGACTATCCTTGGTTCCATCAGCAGTTCCAAACAGGAACACATAAGGATCATTTTCTGTTCCTGTTCCGCTTTCAACCTCTTCCGGATAGGTATTGTCTGTGACCTCAACGACTCTGTACTGTGTTTTATTATCTTTTAATTTAGAGCCCGGCATTACTTCCGGCGCCTTCCACAGAGCCTTCCAGGCCTCATACTCATAATAGGGTTTTGTGGTATCCGTATCCTGCTCGCCGTTTAACACCACTTTTGCTTTCGGGCTAAAGTCCGTCCAGGTGCCCTGAGCACTGCCATCATCTTTTAAATATTGAAGCATCAGTGTTACATCCGGATAGGAAGCAGAAACCTGTATCTCATCCGTTTTCCATTCTTTCTCAGCATAAACCTCTGTTTCTTTCATGGTGTTGGTAACTGCTGTGGCATAATCAGAATCACTGTTTACAACTTTTCCTGTCTCGGTCTTAATAGCCTCGGCTCCGTCTGTCACCACTGACCCATAGGCAGTATTAAAAGTATCATTATCCTGCAGGATATCTTGTTCTTTTACACCATTAGAAGTATCCGCTCCTGCCTGTAATTCCCGGGCCCGGTACTCATATTCCACTTTCCTTGCCGTGTTATCAGCCCCAATTACAAAGTCATATTGCGGAAGAGCCTCTACAATCACCCGGCCGCTGTCGGTACTGTTTCCCAGCTGTAATGTCCGTACCAGATCTGTGGCCTTGCCTTCTTTATCATAAGATTTTACAATTTCCCAGGCATTATCATCTGTGCTTCCTTTTTCACGTCTCTGAACCACAAATTTCACTACAGAATTTCCGTTTTCCTGCGGTCTTGTGTTAAAAGCATTATGGCTGTCATTTTTCCAGATCTTCCAGATTTCCAGTTTCACCGTGGGCAGTACATTTCTTACCCAGCTGCCGGTAACAGTTACCTGATCAAAAAGCCCAATCGCCCCTTCCAGGGTATACTCCGGGGTATCCTTTGCCATATCCACACCATATTTCTGTGTATAAATCAGCGTATCCTGGCCGCCAGAATTTTTATAATACTCTGCCTGAGTTTCTACCACACGGTATTTGATTTTAACAATACTATCCTGGGTTATTCCAAGATCAGCAGCTTCCTGCTCTGCTTTCACCGCCGTTAATAAATTACTGAAAGCTGCATTTCCCCAGTTACTTGCGTTTGGCAGAATAAAGTTAGGACCAATTGTTTTCTGGATAGGATCTGGAATTAAATCCTTATCCGAAGTTATCTTTTCTAACAGCTTATCTGCCGCAAACCAGTTTGACTTCTGATCTTTATCAAGGGTTCCATCCGCCACCACTCCGTCCACTCTGGCCTGGAGCTGGAAGGTAACTTTCATCTTGTATCCCAGATAATCAGATTTCAAACCATCCGTTGAATCTTTCGGAACCCATTTTTTGTATCCGATGCTGCTTGTAAGCAGAGAGTTTTTCAGATCAGGCATCTGAATTGTACTATCGGTGACAGTACCGGATTGCACCACTTCCTGCTTTTCATACCTGTAGTAGCTTGACCAGGGTTCACTCAGAATTTCCTTCACAGTATATTTCCAGGGATTTCCGTTGGGAGAATATTGTTCCAGTTCCGTGTCATCCTTGCCTGTTATGGTATATGTCCAGTTATTTTTATTGTCAGGATCCTGCTCCCATACTACTTCGTACTCATCCTCAGCCAGTTTTTGCTTAGGAATCGCATTGCCGGACCCCTGGGCAGCTGCCTCACGGGACACCTCAAGGGTAATAGCATTCTTATCAATATCCGGACGCAGTCCTGCATCGTCATCCCGGTCGTTCCATACCTTTTTGCCCTCTAGTTTTACTGTATCTGCTTTTCTTGTGTTCTTATAGGTAATATCCGGTGTTTCTGTATCATCTTTTGACGCTTCTAAAAGCAGATCTTCATTTGGATTTTCCAGATCAGCAGGAGGGGTATAAGACGCTGTTACCTGATCCTCACTCAGATCACCTCTTCCTGCAAATACTTCATATCCGCCCTTTAGCTTATCCATATTTTCATTAATTGCGTACTGATATTTCGTCCCATTTGGAGCGTAAATCAAAAGATTCGGGAAGGTTGCCCAAGCAGTGCCGTCTCCATCCTCCAGCATGGCAGCAGTAATTGTCTGAGTGACGCTGTAGGAAGTATCCCGGCAAAGCTTTCCGGCATTATCCTTATAATATCTTGTAAGAGTAAAGGATACTTCAGGATATTTTTCTCCTTTGGCAAAGTCTCTGCCAAGCTCCACAATCTTCTTTACTGTAAGATTTCCTTTTTCACTGTTGTATCCGTTGGTGATGGTGGACCCTGAAATTTCCGAATTATAAATCTCTTCAGCTGTAACAGTGCTTCCATCCTCTTTTGTTAATTTTATCTCTTCTTTGATGTAGTAGCTGTAAAGCCGGCCGTTTTCATCATACTGCTGAAGGCGTTTTGCATCTTTCTCATCTCCGCCACAGGTAACCTCAAGCTTTCCATCTGTAATCTTATTTTTGTTTTCCCCTTCATATTCAAGAGCAAAACGATAGGAACCGCTGCTATCTTTTTCCCAGTTCTGAATGGTTACCCAGGCAACTTTCTCATCCGTCCCTGAACCACTTAGATCTTTCCTGTATAAAGAAAAGGTAACTTCCGGCAGCTGGGCATCCGGGAATCCACTTGGGATCAGTCTCCAGAGCTTCACACCGTTAAAAATAACATCCTCCTGTATCTTGTTTACAAAGGTTCCGTTTTCTTTCAGCAGCCATGTACTATTAGTGTTATCCAGCGGAATAACATAATCCTCGTCCTTATAAGAGTCCTTTGGACCTTCTGTCTCGGAGCCAACCTCCACATACGTGGTACCGTCTGCGGGATACAGATAGGCAGGCATTAAATAGTCAAAGGTTTCTCTGGAAATATTTACGTTTTCCTTGGCATAGTAATCAATCTCATAGCCCCACCGATCATACTTGGGCAGGCCTTTCAGCGTAATATCCCATACCTCATCATCACCGGCATTTTCATTACGGCTCCATTCATAATCTTTATAATATGATTTTAACACCACCTCAGTCCTGTCATCTTTATTGTCATGAAGCCTCTGATAAAGATCCAGGGAAAGATCCGGCCGTTCTCCCAGCTGATTCCGGTAATCATCCTGCCAGTGCTTGTGGAAGGTAACATCCTTGGTGCCGCTGATACTGTTGTGAAGCTGGAAGGTCTGTGTATCATGGGTATGCTGTTCACCGGTTACATAAGGGGTGGATTCCATAGTCGCATTATAGATAATCTTTGGATTCTTTTTCTTAAAATCTGCAAAGGTTTCCACCGTATCGTCCTCATAAATAACTACCTCTTCCACTGTATAATGGACCGCCTGCCCGTACTGGGTATATTTCGGGAGATTATAAAAATAATAGTTTGTACTCTCCTTAGCGGTATCGGTATCAATCTTCTGAATCGCAGAGGCTTTCTCTAATGTTTCGGTCTGATCATCCGAATCCTCTCCATCCTGCTGTTCTGCCGGTTTCATAATCTGGTATGCCCCGTCACCGATATCTACCGTATTATCTTTATAATTTATCGCGTCTTCATTATCTGTACAGACCAGACGTACTCCAAGGGAAGCGCCTTGTTCTTCAAGCAGATTTAAAAATTCTTCTCTTGTATCGCCCTCTCCGTCACGCCAGTCCTTAGTAACCGTAAGATCAATAATTCCAAGCCGCTGATTGGTTACGGTATAGAATTTATTATTCTCCAGCTGCCGGATCGAATATCTCTGAAGGTATAAATGCTGGTCTGTGTCAAACTCCTTATGAAACTCCGTTAATGTTCCAAAACCAGATTCTTTAAAATCAGATTCTTCTAAATTTCCATCTTCCGAACCAATCGCAGCGCCATTCCCATTTTCTTGTGTTTCATTCTCTGCATTTATTTCCTTTAATTCCTGATAAATAGTTTCCAGCTCTTCATCTGTATATGAGATCTTAACCGTACGATCCGGATCCTGTATATTCTGCACTTCGGTTTCCACCACAACCAGATCTTCCTCTTTTACATTCTGAGGAATTCCTACTTCCTTCCACCAGAAATCCTATTCGGTAATCTTTACATGGTCAGCGCCAGCTACAGGGATAAACTGCTTCTCTCCCTTTCTCTCATAAACGGTAAAATATACATCTCCCCGGTGCTGCACATCACTGTCATCCATCCACATTTTTTTCACATAGATTGAGCTGCCTCCTACAGGCGCATTGATAATGGTAGTCATATACGTATCATCTTTAAACTCTGTGGAATATCTGGCAACGTATCCGCTGACTCCTGCAGTTTCCAGGACTACATAAGAAAACTCATGACCGCCGCTGCCGTACTTTGGAAGTCCCTCAACGGATAAATGCCATGGCTGATCCTCATAATAGGTAACGGTATAGAGGCCTCCTTCGCCTTCATCCAGCTTTACCTCAAAGGTTTTCGGTTCATCCGTCTTTCCGTCCAGCTTTATAACGGGTCCAGTCTCTACAACATTGGTCAGATGATCCTGGCGGTACAGCTGCAGGGATATCTCGGCATTTTCGGGCGGGTCCACCGGATTTTCGTCTTTATCCTGCCATTTCTTTGTCACCTCATAGTCGATGGTATCTGACATCCTGTTTTTTACAGGTGTCGTATATGTTTTCTCTTCCTCATTAAAAATTGTCTCTCCATATTCAGGAGTATAGGACACCTCTGTACCGGCCTGGGTCAATGTTATCTTTCCGGTATCCGGATCCAGTAAATTCGTCGTACTGTCCTTTCCCTGATATACTGCTGTTTCTACCCACCGGTATTCCAGTTCATAACCGTCATAATCGTATTTATCAGAAGAAACTTCTCCCGTTTGGGACAGCTGCTCCGCCGAAAAGTCTTTCAGGGTTACAGTCACCGGTTTTCCGTTTTTCATAACCGTTCCCCAGCTGCCCTTTGGCTCCTCACTTACCCGGGACTGCAGAGTCATTACCACGCGGACGTCCTGAAACTCATCCTGGAAAGACGCAGCCTCCCAGCTCTTTTCTACTTTTGTTTTCACTTTATCACTGAGCTGATTAACAATGGTTCCGCCGTTATAAATGCTGGTATCTGCAGCCGGCCGCGTGGTCTGTCCATCGGGAAGTATATCCTTTAAGGATAAGGTTCCGTCTTCATTTTTTACCACTTCACCATAAAGCTTATTGTAAGAGGCGGCTCCTGATGTGGATTTTACAACCTCTCTTGCAAAATAAATATATTCATATCCTTCCGGATCATATTTGGGAAGTTTTTCATCCCCAAGCAGCGCATTTCCCTTTTCCAATCCGGGAAGTTCCCTGCCATCCTCATTCTTACCTTCCTGAAAATCAATGGTAAACTCATCCGCATTCCATTTGCTGCTGTCCATGGTGAGAATCACGATTTCTCCATTTTTATTCTGCACCGGAGAGGCATGCTGATAATCTTCTCCGTCTTTTTTCGTATAACGCCACAGCTGGAACTCAAGATCCGGACGTTTCTCTTGGGCATCCTCTTCCACGCCGGTATCTCCCCAGCTTTTATGACCGGTATATTCGGCGGTACCACTGAGGGTCAGGATAACCTGTCCTCCGTTATAAACCTTATCTGTCACCGTTCCCACGTTGGCTACTTTATCATTTTCATAGCTGATTTTCAGAGAGTCTTCCTTTTCAAGACCGTCAATCCCTGTGATAATATCTTTTTGTTCTACAGCTTCTGTTCTTCCCACATAATATTGATTCACCGTTCCGTCTGCCCGGTAAATTGGAATATCTTTAATGGTCAGTGTATATATGGTTTCTTCATTTGGTCCTGTCCCGGCCACTGCAAACTCCACCTGAACCGAATCCAGCAGTTCCTTTAAAGTCAGGGATTCCCACTCTGAGTCATCTCCACGGTTATACTTCCAGTAATAGGAAAACGTATTTAAAATCTCCTCTTCCAGACCTTCTATTTCTGCTTTATCATCCCCGCTTCTCTGCACAATCTGAACCGTAAAATCTTGAGTTTTTACATAATACCAGCCCTTGGGAACATCCTCATCCTCTGAATCCATTTCATTCATATAATAATATTGATCCGGCGCCTTTTGCGGGGGCATCAGCTCCCACTGAAAAGTTACATCGTTTTCCGTTTCCGGGTCTTCAGGATTTAAAAACATACTTCCTTTTTCCGGAAGAATACCAGGATTCACTGACAATCTATAGTGTCCGGTACCTCCTGCATCGCTTACTTCTATTAACTCTTCTGGTTTTACGCCAAGCCGTTCTGCCAGCACCTTTACAGAAATCTCTTCCTGAAACGTAGTTCCGCCATCAGCTGTTACAGTTGCTTTTATTTTCGCATTTTCGATATAAAACTCTTGAAACTTGTCCTTACCGGGTCTGTTCTGGGGGTTATTGTTATCCACCCAGTACACTTCCTGAGTCAGGGCATCCTTCTTTGTATCGTTCTCATCAAAAGTAATTTCTTTTCCGCCTACCGTAATGGAAGGTTTTTCCTCTTCCTCGGACTTTGTCTCTGTCTTCTCTGTTTTCTTTAAAGAAGCTTTGGCTGCTGCTTCCTTTTTCTCTTCCTTATTATTATCTGCTTTATCCTTATCTTCCCTGTTTTCTTTTGCCGGGAGAATCAGAGAAAGCTTTTTTTCTGTTCCGTCACTGGATGTTGCCAGAACCCAGTCTGCCGCTTTTTCCTGCTCATCCAAAGCTTTGCTTTCCACACGCACAGACAGATTCATGCGCATAAAAACAGAAGAAATATCTTCCAGCTCAGATATTCCCTTTTTTAATGTAACTTCCACTTTCTGATTCTTTACTGTATATTCTGCTGCTGAAATATCCTTGCACTGGGCTTTTTTATCTCCAAAACCACTGATGCTGCCGATCTCAACCGGGACAGGATTCTTTGTATCTTCTATATAAAATAACTCTTCTGGAATCCGGAAGGAAAATGTATCCCCTTCCAGCACTGCCTCACTCTCCGGCAGCTGCTCAAAATACGCATCTACCTTCATCTGATACCAGAGATCTTCCCCGGAGGGTTCAAAATCTGCCAGAGTATAATTAAGCTCTCTTAACTGGCTGAAATCCTTCGCCTCACGGATTTCCTCCTCTTTGGTCTCCTGCTTATCCTCCGGCGTATTTTCCTGTGTATCCTTAGTTTCTTCCTCCGAAAGTTCTGTTTCCTTCGTTATATCCTTTATCTCTTCAGACTGAACATCCAAAGGGTTCTCCGCCTGTACATAAAGATTTACGCCGGCCATAGTCACAATTATGGCAAATACCAGAAATACAGATATGACTCGCTTCCACCTGATATAGAAATGCTTTCCTTTTTTGTCTGACTTTCTATCCTTCATAATTGCCTCCCTCTTTCTCAATTACAAATTTTTATTATATAGAAACTTTCTGTCAGCTGCAGTGCAGTCCCACAAAGTGTTTTTATACTATAGAATGCTGTTCCCTATGCTGTAAAACTTCAGTATTCTTTAAACTTTTATGATAATCTCAATCCTTAAAAACATCATTCCAAGTAATTTTCTGTTTTCAGTATAGCAAATCCCTAAATTTTTTACAATTAATCCGGGCATATTTTATATCATAAATCCCTAATTTTTTTACTTTTATTTTACTTCCATTTTATTAGCCAAAAACAAAATCCAAAATTTTTACTATTATTTTATTGAGTTAATTGTATTTTTTTTGTTTCTTAATTTATGTACTTGACAATTCTATTTTTTTATAACAAAAAAGAATGTGCAAAGCACATTCTCCGCCTAGGGCAGGCTGCGCAAGCAACATGATTCCACTCTGCCGCAGTGCGATCAAAAGCGGAGCGTTTTTTTGCTCTATAGGAATCGGCACTTTTAGCTTTATCACAACATGGTATTTCCTATAGAGTAAAAAAGAATACTGCCGTGGCAGGATTCTCCGCCTGGGGCGGGCTGCGCAAGCAACATGACTCCATTCCGCCGCAGTGCGATCCACAGCGGAGCGTTTTTTTTTGCTCTATAGGAATCGGTACTTTTCAGCTTTATCACAACATAGTATTTCCTATAGAGTAAAAAAAAGAAGACGTTCATCCAATCTGGAATTATCGTCTTCTTAATTTAATAAAAACTGTATTCTCTTTTACATTATTTATTTGCTCTTTTTCTCCCCGGGGGCAGACCTATTTATATATCATTGCCTTCCGCCGGATGACTTTGCATTTTAATCTGTTTATTCAGTTTCTTTATCTCCGGAATCATAAAGAGCGCCACAATTCCGGCAGAAGCGGCATCTGCAATTGGTGCAGAGTAAAGAATCCCATTCAGTCCCATAAAAATCGGCAGAATAATAATCAGCGGAATTAACAAAAGCAGCTGTCTTAACATAGAAAGCAGAGATGCCTTCATTGGCTGGCCGGTGGCCTGAAAATAAGTGGTAGATACAATCTGAAAGCCCGCACAGAAGATACAGAACAGATAAATCTTCAGGCAGTTCACGGCAAATTGTGTAAATTCATTACTTTCATTTCCAAAAATACTAATAATCTGCTCCGGCATTGTCTGACAGACAATCCATCCTGCAAAGATTAACAAACTTGCAAATACTACAGCCAGAAGATAGGTTTTTCGGATCCGCTCGTATTTTTGAGCTCCCCGGTTAAATCCAAGAATGGGCTGGGTCCCAATGCCTACTCCAATTCCGAATGCTCCCATAATCATGGCAATTTTCATAACAATTCCCATGGCGCTTAAAGCCACATCCCCGCCGATGGCACTCTCATTGCCGTAATGAACCAGCGAATTATTCATCACCACCTGCATAATACAGGCTACAGACTGGGTAATTCCGGAGGAAATACCCAGCACTAAAAATTTCCGGATTCTGTTTCCATTTAACTTCATATATTGTTTGTGAAGCCTCATGTGAATGGGCTTTTTGCTTTTACGTACAAAATAAGCAGTAAGCACAACTGCCGATATAATCTGAGATGTAATTGTGGCTACCGCCGCTCCCTTCACGCCCCAGTGAAAGACAAAAATATAAATGGGATCCAAAACTGTATTTAAGGCAGCTCCAATCAGCATTCCATACATGGACATTCTTGGATGCCCATCCGTTCTTGCGAGATTTGATAATACAATGCCGATGAGGTTAAAAGGAGTCCCCAAAAGTATAATAGCTGTATAGTCTTTTGCATAAGGCATTACATTTTCTGTGGCTCCAAACAGCGTCAAAATCGGCTCTAAAAAAATCAAACCAGCTATCATCAGCACAATTCCAATAATAATGGTAAACAAAAATGCATTGTTTAGCGTCCGCTCAGCTTCCTCCTCCTTCTTTTCCCCAAGGCGGATTGCAGCATATGCGCTGCTTCCGGCGCCAATCAGCGTACCAAAAGCAAGTAAAATTGTCATAATCGGAAATGCAACAGTTGTAGCGGCATTTCCAAGATACCCTACCCCCTGTCCGATAAAAATCTGATCTACGATATTATAAATAGAGTTAATCAAACAGGATACAATAGCCGGCACAGAAAATGTAACCAGCAGCTTTCCAACCGGTTTATAACCCAGCGGATTTTTTTCCTTTATTTCCTGCGTCTGCCCAGCAGACGTCTGTGTTACTGCTTCTGACATATCATCTCTCCCCTTTCTTTTTCTTCTGCTGTTTCTTTTAAAGTCAGACATGACATTTTAGCCATGCGTTCCATCTGATTGGTAAACTGGCAGATCTCTTCTTCTGTAAAATCTGACAGCAGATTCTGTTTCCATCTGCTTTTAATCGTATAGATTTCTTTAATAACCGGTTCTGCCGCCTCTGTGATGTATAAATGCTTCACTCTTTTATCTTTCTCGTCAGTAACAGCATTTACATATCCCAGTTCCAGAAGTTTTTGAACGGATTTTGTTACAGTTCCTTTGTCAAATTTACCAAGCCGGGCCAGATCATACATGGTAATCCCCGCCTTCTCATAAATAGAAGTCAGGAAAAAATGCTGTCCGCTTCCGATCTGATACTTCTTCAGGCACAAATCCAGATATTTTCCAAAATTTCTCCAGATAATAGACATATACTGCAGAAAACTAATTTTTATTTCACTCATAGCTTCCTTCCTTTAAATAGTTGAGTATTCAACTTCTTTTATACAGAACTTATCTTACCTCCAAAAAGTTGAGTTGTCAACTATTTTTTCTCTTGAAATTTTTCCAAAAAACAAAAAAAAAGATGTCCTGACAGGGACGCGCTCCAGGCATACAGATCAGTTTCTCATACCTCATGGAACGCTTCCTTTAGAACATCTTTTTTCTAATTAATTTTCAATTGCAATGTAGTCATCGGGAATTTTTACATTCAGTGTCTGACACATTTCCGAATTATATTTTTTCGTAAACTTCGGGGCATTCTGGATAGGCATTGTTGAAATATCCTCTTTTCCTTCTAAAATATCCGCCGCCATCTGCCCGGTCTCATACCCCAGATCATATGCATCCAGACACAAGGTCGCCACGCCGCAGCCTCTGCAGATTGTTTCGCTGCCGGTAAATACAGGTACTTTTGTATCCAGACAAATATTTTTTATAATACCGGTATTCGCTCCTACCGTATTATCGGTAGGTGTATAAATAACATCCGATTCTTTGGCAGCTTTTGTTACTACCGCCGCTAAATCGTTGCTGTCTGAAAAGGTATATTCCTGACACTGATATCCCATTCCTTCTAAATACTTTGAGATTTCCTCTACCTGGGATTTGGCATTGATTTCTGCTGAGCAATAAAGGACTCCGATCTTTTTTTCATCCGGAAATAATTCTTTTATCATATCAGCCTGCTGGTCTAAGGGTGAAACATCTGACGTACCGGAGATATTCCCTCCCACCGTACCATCAAACTCTTTCAAATCCAGGGCCAAAGCGTAATCTGTTACACAGGTGCCAAGAATGGGAATGGTATCTGTTCCTGCCGCTGCCGCCTGCAGAGCCGGTGTTCCGTTGGCCATAATCAGGTCCACATCGTTGGATACAAAACTATTAACAATTACCGAACAGGTATTAGAATCACTCTGGGCATTCTGCACCTGAATGGACACCTTATCTCCCATTCTGTCTTTCACCGCATCCCGAAACCCTTCTGTGGCGGCATCTAAATCTTCGTGCTGTACAAGCTGACAGACCCCGATGGTAAATTCAGCGTCATCTTCCGTCTGCTGTTCTGATAATTTTCGCCCTGTCTGATCTGCTTGTTTTTTTGTTCCAGTATTTTCTGAATTTGTGCAGGCTGATAATCCCATTACCAGTCCTGTCATCAGCAGTAAAGCAATCATTTTTTTCATCATAGATTTCTCCTCTCAGACGACTTTCCCGGAAAATAAAGAATGTGCAAAGCACATTCTCCGCCTGCGGCGGGTCGCTTTTGCGACATGACTCCACTCCGCCGCAGTACGATCCACAGCGGAGCGTTTTTTTGCTCTATAGGAATCGGTACTTTTCAGCTTTATCACAACACAATATTTCCTATAGAGAAATAAAAACGTTCCCGGAAAAGGAACGTTTTTAAATGCATACTCCCCGAAGAGAATATCATATTTACAGCGGATTCTGCACATCTGCCAAAGCCAAAGTACAGTATCTGCTCACAGCCGTATTGTCGTCTTCTTTTCCTGTCAGTTACCATCCCAGCCACTTTCAGCTTGCTGATGGTCCTTATAAGTCAAGTTGTTTTTTAAATTGAATATTCCCTGTCAGCATTTGCTTTCAGATTATATTCTTTTATTATATAGAAATCTATTCCTAAAAATCAAGTACAATATTTTAAGATTCTTCTGAAACTCTTTTACGGTTTCATATTCCGGCAAATTGACTGCCGTCAGGCAAGAAAAGGAAGCACTGTTAAAATAATAGCCACAACAAATGATGTAATTGTTGTATTTAAAACAGTCGTAATAAACACATATTTATATGATTTGTTCATTGGAACATCCGTTACACTTGTTGCAACGGCAAATCCCGGATTTGTGGGCAGGGTATCAAGGGTCTGGCTGGAAAATACTGCCACCCGGTGCAGAGCATTCATATTAATTCCCATTTGAGCAAAGGACTCTGACAAATACGGAAGTGTTGCATTTAATCCCGCCGGGCCGGAGCCGGACGCTCCGGTTAAAAGAGCAATGCAGATAATCACTTTAAATAATCCCGGTATCTGCATATGTACCAGTCCTTCCGTAATGGAAGGAAATACCGGTGATGCTGCGACCACGGCTCCAAGAGCTCCAAGGGCTCCTACCTGCAAAAGCAGTTCCGCCGCCTGCTTAGGAACCGGATTTAAAAGCTCCTTTAATCCGCCTCCTCCTTTATTTTTATACGAGATTTATCCGATATTTGTACTATCTTATATTTCTTCTGCCATAATTCCTTTCCATTTTCATTCCTTCATCTATCATCCATGGCAGTATCTCCTTTTGAATCACCAGGGGATATGCTACATAGCTTCCCCCCGGCGCTAAAAGATCATAGGTCCGCCGCACTTCCCTGCGTACCTCCTCCTCTGTTACGCCTTTTTTATCCAGGATTCCCTGATTATCAAAGCCTCCGCAGAAGGTAATGCGATGCTGATACTTATCTTTCAGTTCTCTTAATGGATTGGTAATCTGCAGCGGATCAATGGCATCCACTCCCATCTCCACAAGCTGATCAAAAATAGGGGCTATATATCCGCAGGAATGATGTTCATAGAGCATCCCCGCTTCATGAGCAGCATCAATCACTTTTTGCAGGTTATCCTTAAAAAACTCTTCCCACATATCTACAGACATCAGCATCTGCTCATTGGCTCCATAATCATCATGGGCATTTAAAATGTCCGGCTTCCAGTACTTCCCGATAATTTTAATACACTCAATTTTGTAATTGCAGATGGCATCCAGCAGTTCTTTGTAGGCTTCCGGTTCTTCATACATGGCTATTAACGCATCTTCAAATCCCATTAACTCATGGCTTCGTTCAAATATTCCGTTAATCAGCATGACCATTGTCAATTTGTTCTCACGATCCCAGTTTTTGGTATCCTTTCCGGCCTCTTTTTCCCAGTCAATCTGTGAAAGATCCGGAAAAGCCACCTGCTCCCGCCATTTTGTAACATCTGTAATTACTTTTTTATCCGGAGTATCAATCACCATGCTTGCACGCTGCTGTGGAACATATTCCCAGTAAGTTCCAAACCAGTCGTATCCGGTTCCCTCACTTCCATCCGGGTTCACAGGACGTTCTTTCATGGCCGGAATTAATGTAAAATCAAAATCCGTCAAAAGATTTAATACTTTTCCGATATCTTCATGATCCCTGTAAACCCGCAGTAATTCCTCGTGTCGACTCACTTCATATCTCCTTTCTGATTTGTTAAATTTATTATAAAAGCAATATATATGCATGTAAAATATAAAAAAGCCGGAAATCTATATCATTTTTGATATAATCTTTCCGACTATCATAGTATGATTCGCTTTTATAGAATAATTCTTAAGCTGTCACCCCATCCGTTTTTGAATCTCTGTAATCAGAACGCTGACTGCCACATTCTGCGTTTCCGATTTCCATCCAAGCATAACTGTGTGTCTGGTTTCCATTGGAATAAACAACAGCTTTTCATCAAACACATATCTGGTCCATTCATCACAAATCAAAACCCCCTGACCCAATTCCACACTGTTAATGGCTGATTCCAGACTATTCACATATTTTATCTGCGGAATAAAGCCGTAAGGTTCACAAAATGTCCGGATCTGCGTTCCAAGAGCCATGGTCCCGTCCTCATCCATAACAAAAAACTGTTCTTTTTTGAAATCTCTTGGAACAGGTGTCCCATTTTTACACCATTGATCTTTCCTGCATAAAATCCCTCTCACAATTTCCGTTACTCTTTCTTTGCGGATCCCCCGTCTCTGATTTAAAATCCCCTCAATTCCGAAAACAAGATCTATTTCATCTCTGTCAAGCTTCTCCAAAAGCTCTCTGCGATTGCAGGCTTCCATACGTATATCCATATTCGGATACTCTTTCTTAAAATCCCAGACCAGTTCATACAACAGCTCTGAGACCTTCCAGCCTTCCATGTATCCGATCCTGATATTTCCAAGACGATTGGAATGAAGATTTCTGGCGTGAAAAGAAACCTCCCGGTATGCCAGCTGTGTTCTTCGAAAAAAATCATAATATTCTTTTCCCGCCTCCGTTAAGCACACCTGCTTTCCAGTACGTTCAAACAGCTGCACCCCCAGCTCCGCTTCCAGTTTTAAAACGCTGCGGCTTAAATTGGGCTGGGATACATAGCCCTTTTCCGCTGCTTTACTGAAATTTTTTTCTTCCGCTACCAGCAGAAAATTTTTAATCTGTGACTCGTTCATCCTGTTCTCCTGACAGCAGCCTTCTATCTGCTTTTACACCTTTCTGACAGCTCAATTGCCAGAACAGCCATTATATAAGGGAGCAGACCATGGCTCGTTTCTAGTTCCAGCGTATATATCCGCATGTCTGCTCCTTTAACTGAGACACCCGCCAGCTTTTTCTGATTCTCATCAAATATGGTATACCCTCCCGGAAATGCCGCCTGCTTTCTCTTTTCAATGGTCCATATGACATTATCTGAAGCAAACTGAAGCTTCCAGAAAGGAAACTCCTTTCGGACTGTTCCTAACAAAACCTCTCCTGCCCAAAGCAGAAATGTCTGATCTTCCTTTCTTCCCTCTTTGATGGATAAATCTTCTTTCACTGATCCCAAAAATATATTCTGACTGTCATATATTTCCAAACATTCTTTTATTACAGACTGCTCTCTGGCCACATAAAGCAATAGTCCTGTATCGTCATAAACGTCACAGGTAACAAAGCCGGAAATAAGTCTCGACGTTAGAAACAATTTCATGTTTTATCCTCACTCTTACTTACGTATAGCTCTAAACCTTTTAAAGTCCTGCCACCGGACCAAAATATTCAGATACTGCAAAAATTCTACTTTTTTCAAACAAAAAAATTATATCGAAAAAAAAGATAACTATCAATGGGATTTTTTATGTAATCTCAAAGACGTTCAATAACTTTTTATTTTATTTCCCTAAAAAAGAAAAAGGGACCGCTGTCATACAGGTGATCTCTCATCTGCTTTGCAGCAGTCCTTCTTCTGTTCATTACCCTGCCCCCGTATATAGAACATATTTAGATAGGATGGGACTTATTTTCTCAGAGACTTTTCCGAAAGCTATATCATGGATGCTGAGGTTCTTACTATCTGCGGCTGCAGAAAAGAGATGACGGTGAAGTTTAAATTAGAAATGTAGATCTACATTTATTTTAACACGATACCTCTTGTTTGTCATCTATTAATTCATATTTTTAGTTATTAGTTTTATTTTTCTCTGATAGATCAGATAGTAAACAGCACCCAATACTGCCACAACTAATTCCGTAATGGGGCAGGCCAGCCATACCCCGGTCATCCCACAGGCTTTTTCCAGTACAACAGCCACTGGAATAATTAAAACAATTCCTCGAAGAACAGATAAAATATGCGCAGGCACCGCCCTCTCTACAGAAGTGAAAAACGTTGCAAGAACAATATTGTATCCCATAAACAAAGAAGCTGTAAAATACAGTTTTAATCCCTTAACCGCAATTTCCTGCAACCCCAAAAGATGCTCACTGTTAAAAGCAGATACAATAGGCTGGGCAAAGATTACGAATAAACTATATACCAGACAGGATATCACAGCCATAGTAATCATGGCATATCTTCGCACAGCAAACAGCTGGGCGTTTTTTTGTTTTCCATGAAAACTGCTGATCAGAGGCTGAATCCCCTGGGCAATTCCTGTATATACAGCAGCCAGCACTAAAGACAGATTGGCAATGACACCGTAAGCTGCCACCCCGGTATTTCCTTCCAGCTTTAAAATCATCGTGTTCAGTGTAATCATAACAATACCCGATGACAGCTGAGCCACAAGGGAGGGAAATCCCAGAGCCGCCGTCTGCCCTACAATAACGCCGCTGATTTTTGTTTTCTTAAAATGAAAGGTATTTTTCTTTCGAATCCAGTGGGGAAGCATCATAACCATACTGATCACCGGCGAAAGACCCGTAGCAAAAACAGCGCCGAAAATCCCCATTTCCATAGGAAATATAAAAATATAATCCAGAACAATATTGGCAAAACTTCCGGTGAGCATAGCAGCCATGGACAGCTGAGGACTTTCATCGTTTCTTACAAAGCAAAGAAAAACATCGTTGAAAATAAAAGCCGGCGCAAAAATTAACAGCCATCTTAGATACGTCTCTGTCATCTGTAATGTATCTGCATCTGCTCCAAGAAGACCGGCCAGATCACCAGCCAGAAAAAGGCCTGCCAGAAAAAATACTGCTGAAGCTGCAGCGGCAAAATAAATGCTGTTTGTATAAATCCGGTGAACCTCTTCCTTTTTTCTCTGGCTTTTGCAGATTGAAAACCTTGTAGCTGCTCCCATTCCAACCATCAGACCGGTCCCGTGAATAAAATTGTAGACAGGAATAGCAAGATTTAATGCTGTCAGCCCATCAGCCCCCAATCCCTTAGAAACAAAAAAAGTATCTGCCAGAATGTAGCAGGATACTCCCAGTGTTCCAAACACACTGAATATGGTATAGCGGATAAATTCCGAAAAACAAGATTTCTGATTCATATTTCTCACTTCCTGTATGTATTTTATAAAAGAAAACTGGCCGCAGAAGCCATCCTTTATGAAAAAAAGCGCCAGATATTCCTATCTTCAAAGGCCTAACGATAGAAACACTGACGCAAAAACTGATTACCCGGCGGCAACAGCTGTCATTGATATTTTTTAAACTTTAGCATACGAATTCTAAAAAGTCAATCTGTTCAAGTCTTGCCCTCGCAAGACTTGGTGCGCGATTTGGGTCAGCTTTGCTGACAATATTCTATTCCGAATTGCTGCACATCCTCGCGGAGCGCATATCAGATGAGGGATTGACACACGCCACTGATACTTACTTGTTACTCACCGCCTATAGAGGCGGGAGTTATCCCTCATCTGATATAATCCAGTACTCCACGGATATCTCTTACTACTGCATCTGCTCCGGCATCTTTAAATTTCCTCTTAGCTGCAGCCAGCCGTTCTTCTTTTTCTGCTTCTGTCAAAGCTTCAAACTCATCCTGATGAAGTCCCATAACTGAGCTTCCTTCCAGTATTCCAATGGTAAACATTCCAGCATTTTTTCCTTCCAGAATGTCAGATACCGTATCCCCTGCCTTGATGGCCTTTGCTGCTGAGGATACCTGCAGTGCTTCCAGATTTTTAAAAATCATGTAAGGATAAGGACGTCCCATTCCATTTACAGCATCCGGGCTGAACCAGCAGTCAGGTGCATAGCCAAGCTCTTCTGCCTTTGGTACCACAACATTCATCATAACATCGGTATACCCGGTTGTAGAACCAATTTTAATTCCCATTTCTCTGATTTTGTTTACGGTTTCTATTACATAGGGTTTTGGAGCCGCAAACTGATCCAGAATTTTTAATAAAGCCGGCTCGAACCGCGCATAAAGAGCATCTGCATCGGAATCCTGAGGCGCCTTCCCGTACTTTTTTGTCCAGCATTCCTTAATTCTTGGCATTTCAAGCATTGTCCGGATGTGATCCCATTTTAACATACCCATTGGCTCTCTGACTTCTTCCATGGAAGGTTCCATACCTGCCTCTGTAAATACTTCCATAAATGCCTGTACCGGTGCAAAACAGCCGTAATCTACAGTTGTTCCTGCCCAGTCAAAAATGACTGCTTCTATCTTTTTGCTCATTGTTCATTCTCCTGTCTGATTTTTTATAATATTACACTACATAGAATTTTTCTTACCTGTTCTGTACACAGCTCACTATTCTGCTTTCCTGCTTTCGAAAAATTCTTTAAATATCTCACACAATTTTTCAATGTCTTCTTTATAAATCTCACCGATATTTCCAATCCGGAACGTATCTGCATCCGTAACTTTTCCCGGATAAATAGCATAGCCTCTGCTTTTTACATATTCATACATCTCCGGAAAGGAAAAACTGCTTTGTTCCGGATAAAAGAAGGTTGTAATAATGGGACCCTGGTATTCTCCACCGATATAAGAGCGGATACCCATTTCCTTCATTTTCTGAATCAGAAGATGGTTATTATCATAATACCGTTTTGACCTGGCAGGGATTCCCCCCTCTTCTTCTAATTCTTCCAGAGCTTTTGCAAAAGCCAGCACCGTATGCGTTGGAGATGTAAAACGCCACTTTCCGTCTTTTTCCATAGTCTTCCACTGATCATAAAGATCTAATGACAGGCTTCTTGCCTTCCCTTCACTCTCCATTAATTTCTTGCGATTACAGATAATAAAGGAAAATCCCGGTACTCCCTGGATACATTTGTTGGCACTGCTGATAAGAAAATCAATACCCAGGCCTCCCACTTCAATATCTACCCCGGCAAAGCTGGACATGGCATCTACAATCATTGTTTTTCCCGCCGCTTTTACTTCCTTTGTAATAGAAGCAATGTCATTTAAAATTCCGGATGTGGTCTCACTGTGAACCATTGCCACATGGGTAATGGCCGGATCTTCTGCAAGAATCTCAGCTGTTTTTTCTGCTGAAGGAACCTGATCATATACTTCCTGGTATACAGTATAATTAATTTTTGCGTGCTGGCAAATACTGATCATACGTTCCCCGTATGCCCCGTTAACAATAATCAGCAGTTTATCATTTTGGCCAATTACACTGGTTAAAACAGACTCTACCCCAAAGCTTCCGCTTCCCTGCATTAAGACTGCAGTGTATTCTTCCTCTGATACATGAGCAAGTTTTAATAATTCTTTTCGAATTTTCTGTGTAATCTGCTTATAATCATCATCCCAGGTACAATGATCTACCAGCATTTCTTTTTTTACACTGTGGGATGTGGTCAGCGGACCAGGTGTCAGTAATTTGTAATGAATCATGTTTTTTACCTCTTTTTCTCTATGAATCTAAAAATTTATTGTTTACAATTTTCGGACAACTGCTGATGCTTTTTCAGCAGTTCTGCGGTCAGGGGTTCCTGAAATGTTTTCGGATAGGCTGACTGGAAAATTTTATCCACAGTTTCACCCTGATATAATGGATTCGGATATATTTCTTTCAGTTTTTCTCTTCCCTTTTTAACAATACATTCCGCCATCTCCATAGCTTTTTTGCTTCTTTCGTCTCCTTTATCTACAACCGCCACGGATTCCGTCAGGGAAAAATTTCCTTCTATTGGATCTATATAGTCAACGGGCAGTCCGTCTTTTTTATCCGCCACCGCCTGGTGCCTTAATCCAAAGCCAATGGCGACTTCACCGGAACGCACTTTTTTTAGAGGGCCTGAGCCGGAATCTTCCATATGCGGTCCGGCATTCTTATAAATCCCGGCGAGTACTTCCTTCGCCCCATCCTCCCCGTATTCACTGACCAGGGCCTGAATCATCAGCCAGGCAGTAGAGGAACTCTTTATATCTGTCACAGATATTTCTCCTGCATAAACCGGATCTGCCAGATCTTTTAAGGATTCCGGAACGGGAAGATTTTTTTCTTCCATTACTTTTGTGTTAAAAATGATGACGCCTTCCTGTGAAGTAACAGGCCGGTAAAAATCCGGCGCCTCACTTAACGTTTCGGCTTCAAAGGTAAGATCTGCAAACATCTGATTCTGCTGCTGGGCGCTCTCCAGGTAAAAGGAACTCATTGTTACCAGGTCGGCCTCAATATTTTTTCCTTCCGCTAAGAGCTTTCCTCCAAGCTCTGAGGTTCCAAAGGTCTGGAAAATATACTGATCCTGATACCCGTTCTGGTCTAGTGTCTCTTTCATCGCTTCCACAGCCTCATCGTCTGCATTGGAATAAATAACTACTTTCTGGCTGCTTTGTGAGCCTCCCGGAAAAACTGCAAAGCCTATGACTGCTGCTGCCAGAATACAGACTGCTGCGATTCCGGCTGCCTTTGTCCTCTTCTTTTTTTCTTTTCCGGTGCTTGTTCCTGCTTTTCTTCCCCGTTCTGCCAGCATCCGGAACAAAAGCTTTGCCACAATATTTGTCACTAAGATACAGAGAGACAAAACAAAGATCTCATTAAATTCTGCAAAATGCTGCAGCTCTTTTATTTTTGCCGTAATCACCATGGTTCTGGCCCCTGAAATAAAGATCACGGCACTGACGGTTACCATGGCATTTACAAAATAGTAGCTGAACACTTCAATCAGTGTTGGCAGCGCATTAGGTGTAACAACCCGCAAGATCGTTTTCATCCAGTTATCACCCATAAGCATGGCTGTTGTCTCCCAGGAACTGTTCATTTTCTCCAGAGAGTTTTTCATCATAAGATACGGTGTGGAAAAATAATGCACAATATTACAGATAATAATCAGCGCAAAGGTATTTTGCAGCGGGCTGCCGGAAAACATCAGCATAAAAGCAATACCAATCACCATGCCCGGAATGGTATTGGTAACAAGGGCAATGCTTTCTATCATCTGTTTATATTTCTTTGGCATTCTGCTTCTGGCTGTAATTAATGCTGCACCGTACGCTGCCGCAGAACCGATCATTGCTGTAAGGGCCGCCACAATCACCGAATTTCTAAATACCCCGAACAAGGTACTGTCCCCAAAGACATTTTTTACATGTTTCAGGGTAAAGGTCATTTCATATGGCCATTCACTGACAAACGGTACCAGAAAGATCACAGAGAATACAATCAGGATGACAAAAATAATGCAAACCGAGGAAACCCCGCAGATTCCGTCTCTGATATGATTTTTCTGATTTTCCACAGGAGTGATTTTGCTGTAGCGGACATTGTATTTTTCCAGTATATGCAATAAAGCAATGCTGACAATGGAGGGCACAAGCATCACCAGAGCCACAACCGCCCCGTTATTAAAATTGGGAAGACTTCCAAGCATTTCGTCATATAAAACGGAAGCCACCACATCATACTGTCCGCCCACAGAGGCTGGAATGCCAAAGTCTGTAAAGGCCAGAAAGAAGCACTGGATAAAGGATGCCGCCAGCGTCCCTGTCAGCGGGCGCAAAATCGTAATTGCAAATGTCTGCAGACCTTTATCTCCCATTACCCGGGATACCACCATAAATTTTTTATCAATGTAACCCATGGTATTGTGAATCAGCAGAAACGATACCGGAAGCGTATAGATCACATACCCCAGCAGCAGGCCGCCAAAACCATAAATATCAAATATTTGTGTTCCCAGTATTCTGGTTATAAGCCCCTGTCTGCCAAAGGAATAAATAATGGCAAAACCATATGTAATGGTAGGCAGCAGCATGGGGAGCACTGCCAATACTTGAATCATTTTCTTGAAAAATCCGGGAATATTCGTATAGTGAAGGGTATAGGCAAGAAGAAAGGCAAGAAACGTGGTAATTGCCGCACTGCTTCCTGCCACTTTAAAACTGTTTCCCACCGCATTCCAAAATCCGCTCCCGGAAAACACCTGTGCATAATGCACCAGAATATTTCCGGTATCACTTTGAAAGGATTTCAGTAAAAGAGTTACTATCGGAACCGCCAAAAACCATATAAATAAAACGAGAACCGCTGTAAAAATCACTTTAACTTCCAAGTTCTTTTTCTGTTTCATATTCCCCACCACTTATGCCGTCTGACAGTGAAACAGTGAGAAAATATTGTTTCTCTTAATTTCCAGCTGATTTAGTATAAACTCACGGATAAAAGAATTATCGGGCCGGCTGATAATCTCTTCAGGTTTTGCATATTGTGAAATTTTTCCCTGATTGATAATCAGTACCCGGTCAGATAAGGTTAACGCCTCTTCCGGATCATGGGTTACGATAATGGTTGTCAGATGAAATTCTTTGGCAATGGTTTTGATCCGGTCTTTGATGGATTCCTTGATGACACCGTCTAAAGCGCTTAAAGGCTCATCCAGCAGCAGAATTTTGGGTTTCATCACCATAGTTCTTGCAATTGCAACTCTTTGTTTCTGCCCGCCGGAAAGCTGGGCAATCCCTTTGTCTAGATGTTCCCGAAGCCCCAGCAGATCAATAAGTTCATCCACTTCTTCTTTTGTAGAAATTCCGGGCTTATTTTTTAATCCGTAAATAATATTCTGATAAGCGTTGAGGTTTGGGAATAAGGCATAATCCTGAAATACAATATTAAATCCCCGCTGTTCCATAGGTACATCTGTCAGATCTTCTCCGTGATAAATAAGCCTGCCGCTGTCAATATCCGTAATACCAAGAATGAGATTTAACAGTGTCGTCTTGCCGCTTCCGGAAGGACCCAGAATTGAAACAATCTCTCCGTCCTCCACATCCAGACTGATATCATCTAAAATCACGTTTCCGTTATAAGACTTTTTAATATTTTTTAATTCCAGCATTTAAAAGCTCCTTCCCTGTCTCTTACCGATGCTTCCATTGCACATCAGCTTTTTACGTTCTATATCTGCTTAACATATTATGAATTATAAAAAATACAAAAGAACGCTTCTATCATGCTTCTATAAAATTTTTGTGAATCTTTCGTAAAGCTTGCGGCACAAATGTTAAATCCCAAAGTATCATAAAAAAGAATCCTGCCACAGCAGGATTCTCCGTCTGCGGCGGGTCGCTTTTGCGACATGACTCCACTCCGCCGCAGTGCCATCCACAGCAAAAAAGTGATGCAAAAACAAATGAGTTTCCATCTGTATTGCATCACTTTTTCATCTTAATTATATCTAACCTTTGTTATTACCTTTGCTTGTCAAGCTCCACCTGTCTGGTGCAGATCTGATTTAGCAGCTGTCTGTTATGACTCACTGCAATCAACCCAATCTGCCTTTCCTTTACTTCCTTTAAAAGGAAACCCCAGATCTGGCTCTGAGTGATTAAGTCAAGCATTGTTGTAATTTCGTCTGCCAGCAAAAATTTGGTTCCCTCTCCCAGGGCCCTGGCAATGCAGAACCTCTGCAGTTCTCCTCCGGAAAGCTCTGACGGGAAACGATTCAGCCAGTCTTTTTCTATTCCAAGAGCCTTTATCATACGTTCCTCTATCTGATCCCCTTCTTCCAGTACATCCCGCATTCGAAATCTTGGATTCACCGAAAGCTCCGGGTGCTGCCAGATCATCTGAACAGGACAATAGCTCCCATAAGAAGACAGCGTTTTGCCGTCCAGCAGAATTTCCCCCTGCTCCGGCTTTAAATAACCGGAAAGTAATTTGCACAATGTAGTTTTTCCGTATCCGCTGGGAGCCGTTAGCCCTACACGTTCTGAACTGTCTGCTGTAAAGCAGAAGTTATCCAGTATCATTCTTCCCTTTTTGGAATACTGATAAGAAATATTTTTAATTTCAAGTTTCATACGTTTCCCTTTTTATTCCGCGCAGAGACATCTCACCAGACCGCCGCGGACCATTCGATTCTGCACGTCTTTTTTGCAGTCTTCTTTCTGCATGCTGCACTGTTTTACGAAGGGGCATCCACGGGGTAATTCCTTAACATAAGGCTGATTTTCCTCTATAAACTGAAAACCATTTCTGGGCATTGCCCGCCAGAGGGCTTTTGTGTACGGATGTCTCAGCGTTTCTTCCTGTTCAAAGTCTTTTACCGAAGCTTCTTCGATGGTAGTGCCCGCATAAAATACAACAATCTTATCTACTGTTTCCAAAGCAAGCTCCAGATCATGGGTAATCACAAGCACAGCCGCCCCCTGAGCCGCCAGCTCTCGGAAATGTTCCATTGCTCTCTTTGCCGCTCTAAGATCCAGTCCCGGCGTTGGCTCATCTGCAATCACCAGCCGCGGACTTTCTATCATAGCAGTTGAAATCAGAACTCTCCGGTTCATACCCCCGGATAATTCAAAGGGATATAGAGTTTCCACCTCAGGTTTTAGATCATAGCGGTTAAAAATTTCCTGTAATTTCTTCTTTTTCGTCTTGCTTTTATCTCCTTTGCAGATCTGAGAGCCAATCTGCTTTAAGGGATTCAAATAGGAAATACTCTGTGGTACTATCACAATCTCACTGCCTCGAAGTTTTTTCAGCTTTTTCTCTGTAAGCTTTTCACCACAGTAGCTGATCTGTCCGCCCATAGATGCATTGTAAGGCAAAACCCCCATTACACCGTGAGCCAGCAGGCTCTTTCCAGAACCGCTGGAGCCTGCTACAGCAACCACCTCCCCGGCATGTACCTCTACATTCAAATCCCGGATCACAGGAAGCTCCACCTGACGCAGTCCCCTTTCGTATTGAGTAAATGTAATATTCATATGTTCAATCTTTAAAACCGGATGTTTCTTCATCTATCTTCACCTGCTTCTTATTTCGTTATTGATCACTACTCATGAAAACTTCCCGGATCCAGCAGTTTTCTTAAATTTTCTCCGCCTTTGAAAAATAAAAGAACCGTTACTACAAGAAAAATTCCCGGAAACAAAGCCAGCCACCACTCCCCGGTAATCAGATACCGCATGGATTCTGACAAAATATTTCCAATGGCCGGCTGATCAGAAGACAGCCCAAATCCCAGAAAGGTAATACTTGACTCATGCAGTATGGCGTGAGGAAATAAAAGAACCAATCCCACGACAAACTGTGGCAGCAGATGCGGCAGCAAATGTTTTTTTATAATATACCATCTGTTTTTGCCAAGCTTCCCGGCAATTAAAATATAAGGGCTTTCTTTTAACTGCAGCACTTCCGCCCGGATCAGCCTGGCCAGTGACGGCCAGTGTGTCAGGGCAACCCCCGCTACTACGCCGTACATTCCCCGTCCTAAAAACACGGAAATTAGTATTAAAAGCAGAATATGGGGGATTCCCATAATCAGATCTATAAGAAAAGAAATCACACAGTCCGCCGTCTTCCCAAAAAGAGCCGCCGCGATTCCAAGAAGAAGCGCCAGACAGGCACTGACACCTGCGGCTAAAATCCCAATAAAAATACTATTGGACAGCCCCTTTAATGTCCGTACCAGCATATCTCTTCCCAGCCAGTCCGTTCCGAATATAAATTCCTTACAGGGAGCCAGGTTTTTCCTGGAAAAATCCGTTATTTTTGCTGCATCTGTTCCCAGCACTCCAAAGATACATACTCCGGCCAGAAACCCGGCAGAACAGAGCACGCCAAATATTACCATTTGTCTCCGATTCCATCTTTTCATCTGAGAACGCCCCCTCTTCTGATCCTTGGATCAATGGTTCCATAAATCAGGTCCGCTGCCAGATTTCCGCCAAAAACAAAAACTGCACTTACAACGGTAATAGCCATCAAAAGAGGCAGATCACTGCCAAGTCCCGCTGCCACAGCCGCCTGCCCAAGTCCCGGATAAGAAAACACCTGCTCTACCAGTACAGAACCGCCGAATATTTCACTGATAGAAGCAAACTGCAAGGTCACAGCAGGAAGAAGAACATTTCGGAACCCGTTATTTTTAAACAGCTTCATTCCCTGTTCACCCCTCATTCTTGCAAACAGGACATACTCGCTTTCCATAATATCCGCCATTTTTTCTCTTGTATGAAGGGCAATGTTAGATACCCCGGTGATGCTTAGTGTTACTGCCGGCAGAACAGCATGATATATGCGGTCTAAAAAGGTCACCTGATCTGCTTCCACCCCAATAGGGACGCTCAATCCCATGGGAAAAATCTGCAGCCAGACGCCAAACACCAGAAGAAGCAGCAATGCCAGCCAGAATACCGGCGTGCTGGATATTACCATACAATATCCTTTGATCACTTTATCTATCAGTTTTCCCCTGTTCATACCGGCTGTAACTCCAAGTGCAAATCCGGCAATACCCGAAACAATCCATGCAATTACCATAATAAATAGAGAGTTTTTTAATTTCACACCGATAACTTCTGCTGCCGGCTGGCGGTACAGCAGAGATGTTCCCATATCCCCTCTGATAAAATCCTTTGCCCAGGACAAATACTGCTGTACCGGAGGCGTATTCGTCCCCCAATATTCTTCCAGCTTCTCTTTTTGTTCCCGGCTCATGCTTCCAAGGGCCGTCTGGCCTACATTTGCCTGCAGGGGATCAATGGGAGATGCCTTCATTAAGCCAAACGTAACAATACTGACGCATATCACAAGCAGAAACATTCGAATTATTTTTTTTATAAGATATACCGGCCTGTTTCTTTTCATGACTGCTCCTTTCATCATATCTCCCATGACTGTCCGCCCTTACATCTTCTGTTACTTTAAGCTGCAGAAAAAAGCTTTTAATCCCAGGACCACTGATCTACATTATTAATGATGGACCATCCATGCCCGTGAGGATGTATTTTCTGTTCCGCAATCTTTAATCCGTCTCTGACAAAATACAGATGTTCTACATTGCAAAGCCAGATCCAGGGAATATCCCCCTGCTGGGTTACTCCTGTGTTCTGGTCCCACTGGGCATTCTGCCAGAGCTTATAGGACTCCTCCAGACTGTCTGCGGCCAGCGCCGCATCCATATACTGATCTACAGATTCGCTGGCATAAGGGGACAGCTGGGCAAGTCCGGTATCCGAATCCGTATGATAAATGTTGTAAAGCTCCATGGGTGTGTGCGCTCCCCAGCCCCAGATCAGCGGCTCCGACTGAGCGCGGTCATAGGCGGTATCCCATCCCACGCCTTCTGTTTTTACTTCAATTCCAAGCTTCTTTAGCTGATTGGCTGTATCCTCCGCCAGAGCCTGGCGCACGGAATCCCCTGTGGAAAACATCAGAGTAAAGGAAGCTCGAACGCCGTCTTTTTGCCGGATACCGTCGGCGCCTGTTTTCCATCCTGCCTGATCTAACAGCTGCTCCGCCAGCTTTGGATCATACGAAACTTCACTGGCACTGTTGTACCACGGCATTTTATCGCAGACACTGTAGGCAGCGGTTCCATATCCATTTAACACATTTTCAATCATTTCCTCACGGTTGATTCCGATGTTGATAGCTCTGCGCACATTAATATCAGAGGTAAAAGCATTTCCGTATGTGACCCCGTCTTTTTCCACCGGTTCTACAGCCGGCAGATTAAATCCGCGGTTATCCACACTTTCTACTTCAAAAAGCTGATATCCGTTTAATTTCTGATCAGCATAGGAAGCCGCTGTATGAGCCACATCTGCCTGCCCTGCCATAGCTGCCGCCAGGGCCGCATCTTCTTCCATAAACAGTACCGTAACCTTCTTTATTTTGGGCTGTTCTCCATAATAATCCGGATTGGCCTCAAAAATCACCTGCTGGCCTTTATCCCACTGTTTCATAATATAGCGTCCGGAACCCACAGGATTCTGTCCATAGGCTTCACTGTATCCGTGCTCCGGCACAATCCCCACAACCGCCATAGTATAAGGCCAGATGGAAAACGGCCGCTCCATCTGAAATTCTACCGTCACATCATCTACTGCCACCGCCTGCTTTAACATTGTAAAATCATTAACGGAACTGTTCTTTTTGCAGTTATTATAAGTAAATGCCACATCTTCAGCCGTCAGAGGCTCACCGTCAGTAAACGTGACATCATCCCGGATTTTAACAGTCCAGGTAAGGCCATCCTTGCTGACACTGTAATCTGTGGCCAGATCTTTTCCAATTTTTAAGTCGGTGGTTGTTGTAGTCAATGTGCTTTGAATCAAAGGTTCGTGAACATGTTCCCCGGCGCCCCAGCCGTAAGCCGGATCAAACCCAGACTCCGGCTCTGACGTTGTTGGCATAGTAACTATAACCTCATTCTTTGCAGCAGCCTTCCCGGCGCCGTCTGTCTGATTTTTTTGCTGCCGGCCGCACCCTGCCAGCAATCCAGCTGCCAGCATCAGCGTACACATAATACTGAAAATCCTTAGTCTCATTTTCATCTTCCCCTTTCATCTGCTGTCAGTATATCATTGCAGATTTTACGCGGCAAGCCTCCCCGGCGGATACAAATTCCGAAATTGACATCATTATTTTTATCTACTATAATATTTTTTAGTGTCAGTCTGGTGCTGCATTTCTTTAAAAAATCCCAGAAAAACAAAATTTTCTGCTTTAGCAGCAAAAAACAGCACCCAAATATGGATGCTGTTTTTTATCTATGAAAAAATGCATTTCCTTACTGATTCTATTTAAACAAATAACTTAAAAGAAAGGACCTCCAATGAACTCTGTAGTCATTCATAAAAATACTATTAAAAGATATCTGTTTTTATGCCTTGCGCTTATTGTCATGGCTTTCGGGGTTGCTATGTCTATCAAAGCTAACCTTGGAACCTCACCTATTTCAAGCTTTCCCTTTGTGCTGAGTCTGCTTACACCGCTGTCAGTGGGAAAGGCTACCATTTTACTTCATTGTACTCTGATTGCTTTACAGATTCTGATTCTCCGCAGACGTTACCGCCCCGTTCAGCTGATACAGCTTCCGGTGGCTTTTCTTTTTGGTTATCTGACCGATTTTGCAGTCTGGGCCCTCCAGGGAGTTTCTTATACTGCTTACTGGCAGCAATGGCTCCTTTGTATTGCCGGCATTTTTCTGGTTGCCGCAGGCGTCAGCCTTGAGGTAACAGCTGACGCCGTAACACTGGCCGGCGAAGGCTTTGTACTGGCAGTCTGCCAGGTGCTTCCCATTAAATTTGGAAATATGAAAGTTGCTTTTGACGTTACTCTGGTTGCCGTCTCCTGCCTTTTATCTGTTTTGTTTACTGCAAAGCTGCAGGGAGTCCGGGAAGGAACCGTTGCCGCTGCAGTTTTTGTAGGCCTTCTGGCCCGGCAGTTCAATAAACCGTTACATACCTGGTTTCAAAAACATCTGGCCTAAATGCCTTATGTGGATAAGGCAGTAAATATGCTGTTGTTATTTGATAAGCCAACTGTAATCCTTGCGACAGTCAAGGATATATTCTACATAGACCGTATCATCTTGAATCTGGTAGAGGACAAGATAACACTTTTCAATGAACATCTTATGATATTTATTTGGAGTGATATACAATTCCTCAAAGAAAGGGAAACGATGCGGCATTTGACACAAAGAACGCATTGCGGTCATAAGCTCTTTTTTCTTTGTCGCTGCTACCTGCTTATTGACCTGTGCCATAAAGCGGATATGCGTTCCTAACATTCTTTTTGCTCTGTCAGAAACAATTACTTTATACCTGCTGTTTGATACCATACGCTATCCCTCTGCAATCACTTCATCAAGATAAGCGTCTAATTCATCAAGCGTACAGCCGCATCTTCCTGCAAGCCTATCTTCCTCTACAGCAAGCAGTTCCTCACGGAGCTTCAGCATTTTTTCCCTGCGGTTGTAGGTTTCAATGTCCATAACCACTAAATCACCCTCACCGTTCTTGGTAAGAAAAATCGGTTCTTCGGTCTTTCGGCACAAATCGGCAATCTCGTTATAGTTCTGACGGATGGCTGCGGATGGACGAATATTCATAACGATACCTCCTTTGCTGACTTGGATAGTAGTATTCTATACATATTATATCCGTTTCATACAATGAAATCAACAGATTCAAAAAAGTTTACAAATACACCATTCTGAATCAACGCCAGACAGCCTGTTCCATATATAAAGATCAGATCATTCCTTTACTGATTTCCTCTGGGAGTACAGGGGGAAAATACCTGTCCTGAACCGGAATCAGACGTTTCACCTTTTTACACCTGTGCAATCTTATGGGGATTTAAAATATTTTTAGGGTCAAATGCCTGTTTAATTTTGTTCATCAATTGAAGATCAACGGATGGCAGAGACTCTTTTAAATATTGTTTTTTCGCATAACCAATGCCATGTTCTCCGGACACCTGGCCGCCTAGTTCTTTTGCTTTTTCATATGCTTTGTCCATGGCTTCGTTTAAGCGGTTCTCCCATTCCTGCTCATTTAACTGATCTTTTAAAATATAAGCATGAAGATTTCCGTCGCCTGCGTGGCCAAAGCTCTTAATCCTTATATTTACGTCCTTCTGAAGGTCATGCAGATATGTTACCATCTCATTGACACGGTTTCTTGGAACAACCACATCTACTTCATCCATATAAGTAGTTGAACCTTTGATTGCTTCCAGAAAAGCGCCCCTTGCTTTCCAGATAGACTCCTCTCTTTCTTCCGTATCGGAAATCAAAACATCTAATGCGCCCTGTTCTAAGCAAAGCTTTGCCACCTGATCATAGGTATTTTCGATTTCTTCTACTGAGTTTCCGTCAAACTTCAAAAGCAGATATGCATCCGCCTGATGATCCGGAAATGCCTTTCCAAGATATTTTTCCGCATCCATGATGACTTCTCTCTGCATAAACTCTATAGCAGTTGGAATTGATTTGGATTTTATAATTAACGGCACTGTATCAATGGCCTGCTCCAGGGTCGGGAATGGGATCAGAAGACTGATCACTTTCTTTGGCAGGGGCAGCAGTTTTAAAATTGCCTTTGTAATAAATCCAAGGGTTCCCTCAGAACCAATCATTAAATCTTTCAGGTCATAACCGGAGCTGTTTTTTACAACTTTTCCTCCAAATTCTGTAATGGTTCCGTCCGGAAGTACAACCTCTAGTCCACGGACATAGTCTCTTGTCACCCCGTATTTTACTGCACGCATTCCGCCGGCATTAGTGCTGATATTCCCGCCGATGGTAGCAGATTTTTCGCCCGGATCCGGCGGGTAAAAGAAGTCATGGTCTTCTACATAAGCTGACAGTTCCATTAAAAGGACTCCAGGTTCCACGGTAATGGTTAAGTTTTCCTCATCCAGTTCCAGAATCTGATTCATAAGACTAGAGTCAATCATAATGCCGTGTTCCATAGCGACAGAAGAACCTACCAGACCGGTTCCTGCGCCTCTTGGAGTAACCGGAATTGTATGTTCATAGGCATACTTCATAATTTTAGATATTTCTTCTGCACTTTTAGCCCTTACAACTACATCCGGATAACTGCTTGTTCCGCTTAATTCATCATGACTGTACTCCTCATTAATGTCACCATTTGTCAGAACACGCTCGTCATCTCCAATCACCTGTCTGATATATGTAATATCTTTTTCATCTACTTTTTTGTATCCCATGATTATGCCCCCTTCTTCTCTTTGATTTTGGCAATCAGCTGTGGAATGACTTCATAGAGGTCTCCGATCATACAGTAGTTGGCAGTTTTAAAAATCGGTGCTTTTGGATCTTTATTTATGGCAAAAATATTGTCTGAATGATTCATTCCCGCCACGAACTGAATGGCACCGGATACACCACAGGTAATAATCAATTTCGGTCTGACGGTCCTTCCGCTTAATCCAATCTGATATTTTGCATCCATAAAGCCTGCTTCAACCATCGGTCTGGTACATGCAACCTGTCCGCCAAGCTCATCCGCCAGTTCCTGGAGCATTTTCAAATCCTCTTCTTTTTTCAGTCCCCGCCCTGCAACCACAAGGACATCAGCGTTTTCAATAAACTGCTCCTTTGGTTTCTTTGCAATATCAAGCACATCTACATTGGTTTTCAGCTTTGCCGGATCTATCGTACAATCTATAATTTCACCATAAGCATCTTTCTGACGATTTGGCGCATTCATAATTTTATATCGAACGGTTGCCATCTGGGGCCGATGATTTGGGGTTTTAATATGAGCCATAATATTTCCGCCAAATGCAGGACGAATCTGAGAAAGATCTGTATTTTTATCCATTTCAAGAATCGTACAGTCTGCAGTCAGGCCAGTACGGACTCTTGCCGCAACCCTTGGCGCCAGCTGACGGCCCACCGTTGTAGCTCCTACAAGAATGGATGACGGTTTGATTTTCTCAATAAAATCCGCAAACGCTGCTGTATACGGTTCTATTTTGAAACGGTCAAGGGCCGGATCATCATATACGAATACTTTATCTGCCCCGTAATGCAAAATCTCCTCACTTTTATCACGGATACCGCTTCCCAGAAACAGAGCGTACACCGGCTGGTCTGATACCTCTGCCATTTCTTTTGCTTTTCCCAGCAGTTCGTAAGTAACCGGATGAATCACGCCGTCTACATGGTCTACATATACTGCGAGCCCCTTCCATGCACTTTTATCTATCTGAGGCTCTTTTTCATCATCTATATACTCTACCGCACCCTTAGGCCCTTTTTTCACACAAAGCCGGCACATCCGACAGGCAGCTGTAATTTCTACTTTTCCATTTACTTCTTCCATTGCGCCAAAAGGACAGATTTTCATCAATTCCTGCGCATTTGGTATTTTATCCTGATGAACAACTAATTTAGCCATATCTTTCCGTCCTCCTATACAAACTTCAATTCTACAATTTTGTGGAACAATTTCTCTGCCAATACTTCACCGGAATCATCCCACACCTCTTTTTTATCATTGGATTCCGGAGGAAAAATCTTCTCTACCTGAGTAGGAGAACCATTCAGTCCATAATGATTTTCATCTTTATCCACCATATCATCCAGAGACAGCACTTTGATTTCCCGGTCTTTGGATGCTGATTTCTTTACATAAGAAGGAAGCCTTGGCTGAAAAATATCTTTCTCTACAGTCAGCAGGCACGGATATTTTACTTTTACAACTTCCACTTCACCTGGAAGATCCATGTCAACCGTAATATCCTTCTCACTTACTTCTTTTATTCTAAGTACATTGGATACACTTGGCACCTTTAAATCTTCTGAAATCTCCGGGCCAACCTGAGCAGTATCACCGTCTGTAGTCTGCTTTCCGCATAAAATCAGATCAAATTCTCCCCAGGCCCGAATCCCCTGAGCCAGTGTATAGCTTGTTGCAAGTACATCCGCACCGCCAAATCTCCGATCTGAAATTAAGACGCCATGATCAGCCCCCATGGCATAAGCTTCCCGGATTACCTGTTCTGCCTGAGGCGGTCCCATAGAAATTACATCTACTGTTCCCCCTGTTTTTTCACGGATTCGAAAGGCGGTCTCTAGTGCATACAAATCATATGGATTCATTTTAGATTCCGCACCGTCTCTTTTTAATACGCCTGTTACAGGATCTACCTCAACCTTACTGCTTGCCGGTACCTGTTTGATACACACAAGAATTCTCATACTTTTGACTTCCTTTCAGATTTAAAATAGTTAAGTCCCTCACAATTGGTAGTACCAATTGAGCTATGATAAAAACTTCAGCAGTAACTGAAGCTTTTATTGGTCCTACCAATATTCTATATATTTACTATAGGATTAGCAGACTGCAATGTCAATAGTTTTTTGAAAAAAACATCGCTTTTATTTCATGAGTCTGCCCCTTTCCAAAAGCTTTTGTTTCTTCCGGAAAGGGGCACTTTTATGGTAGTCTCTAAAATAAGAAATCTTCTATTTTTTTAGTGAATTTCCCATTGCAATTACATTTTCCAATTTTGCGTTCATGGGCACTTCACATCCGGAGCCAAGCATCACACCGCCTTTTAAGCAGATGTCGGTAATCAGCCCCTCACAGTATTCCGATACCTCGTCCGGCGTTCCATATGCCAGCATTGCAGCAGGAACATCTCCTCTCATACTCTGCCAGCCTTCTAATACTTCATATGCCTTCCGCATATCGGTATCTCCGTCAAATTCAAAGTGGACACTTCCCTTTGGAACCTGTTTGAAATATTCAAGCATCGGCAGCCAGTTTCCGTCTGCGTGAACCACAGATGTAATTCCTTCTGCCCAGAATGCGTCAATCATCATTTTTAATCCCGGCCAGCAAAATTCCTCAAAAGAATCCGGAGATACAAAGGTAGCGCTGGATCTCATAGCATAGATTCCCACACGGCTTCCGTGAATCTGCTTAATGGTTCCCACAGCCTGGCCAATCACAGCCGGGGTGCTTGCCAGAATAACCTCTTTTATTTTTTCAGGATAATCAAAGAGGTCATAACAAAACTCCTCCATGGTATGAGACTGTGACAATGTATCAAAAATCGGCGCACATGCGGTATGGGATAACGGCGCAATTCCCTGAGGGATAAAATGCATTGCCATTTTTCCCATATTTTGTCCCATCTGGTCAAAACGTGCAAACAGCTGGCCCGGATCCATATATGGGGGGTTCTGAATTTTGCAGAGCAGCTCCCCGTTCCAGTTCTGCCAGCCCATTTTCAAAATTCGGTCATATTCTTCACCGTCCTGCAGTGCAAACTGATCGGTCTCTACAAACTGATACAGCGCATTGTCATCCAGATCTTTTCCCGGAACGCGAACCGGCAGCCCCATAATAAATACAGTATCCTGAGTAGCTGTACACATCATAACATCTGGTTTTCCTACTTTTCCAAATGTGATATCCAGTGCTTCTATATTTTTATCTACACTTTCCATCATATCTTTCTGAGAAATGCCGGAACAGGTACCTGCCCAGGTCATGATCTGCGGAAAATATGGAATCTCACTGCGAGCCTTTGGCTTTTCCATCCGCAGCATTTTCTGAAGTTTTTCTTCTGAATTCATAATAAATACCTCCTGCCATATATTTTTCTGATTTTATTTCTGACTCACATTTTGACTTTGATAATCTTTTTTTGTTCTTCTTTATTTCACCACAAAATCCACATCACAAAAACATATATTTCATACAATTAGACAATTATTTTTATTGTATTTTCGTTTAAAATATACTAATCTATAGATAGTTACTGTATTTTATCAAATTTATCTTCATTATTTTTCTATAACATATATACAAAAGAAGCAGGAGACTTTTATTATGAAACTCAGTATGTGGATATTTGCCGGCTGGCTGAAGGAGTTCCAGCCAAAACCGGATATACAATTAAATTTATTTGAAATTGAAGCGGTACGTCTTTTTTCTTCCGATGTAACACCAGCACCCAACACCATGTATATCGGCCGGCTCTGTGACCTGTTCACCAATGGCAATGACCGTGTGATTTGTGTTCACAACAATGATGTTTTACGACTGAATACTTCTGAGCTGGATGCTGTCTTAAATTGTGTACTGAATGCCCTTGCCTTTTATACAAGCTGGGACAATACTATGATGAACCTTTTGACTTCAGGAGCCATGCTGCAGGACCTTGTGGATGCCTCTGAAGATGTTCTTAACAACCCTTTGTTTATTCTGGATTCCGGTCAGAGACACCTTGCCCACAATCAGAAATATCAAAAAGGGGACGTGGATGAACTCTGGGATTACCTTCTAGAAGAAGGCAGCTGCCATATGGACTTTTTGATTCAGTTTAACCAGTTTGATCCCCAGCGCCTGACCAGAAAAGGAATATATTCCTATGATCAGCCTGTCTTTCCCAACAACGCCTATCATTATAATTTTCTTCAGGAAAATAACTTTTTCGGGTCTGCTACTTATATTGATCTGAGTAATAACGTATCACAGGATAAAATTGATTGTTTTAAACTGTTTTGCAATTACATAGACCGATGGTTTCAGATTCATATTCAGGAACAGCAGTCCCTGATACTGGATACACAGATTCACGCTGCAATTTCTGATGCCCATGGGGACAGCGATGATCTGTGCCGCAGACTGATTCTATATGGATGGCAGGAAACAGATCCCCTGATATTCTTTAAGCTTGACGCGCCTTATCAGCCTTTTAACATCAATAAACATCTGTGCCATACGCTGAATATGAATTTTTCAAATCTGTATGCCATTACCACAGACCTCTCCATCTGTCTTCTCTGTAATCTGAATATATGTACACTGGAGGAAACCAAAAAGAGCCTGCTGCCCTGGCTGCAAAGCAGCAAATACTATGCAACAGCAGGCCAGCCGTTTTTTATGAAAGAATCTTTTTATAATCACTATCAATATGTATCTAAAACTTCCGAATTTGTCCAGAAACAAATCGGACAGATTTACGACGGAAAACAATATGCATTTCCATATATTCTGTCAGAAATGCATCATACCATTCTGCCGGATATTCTGCATCCGGTACTGGAAACACTGAAAACCTATGATACCACACATCATACTGAATTTTACGAAACGCTCTATGTTTACCTGAAAAATGACCGCAGCATAGCAGATACTGCAAAAGAAATGAATCTCCACCGCAATACTCTTATTTATCGGCTAAAGCGGTTAAAGGAGCTGACAGACAGCAGTCTGGATGATTATATGGCTCGTCTTCATATACTTCTTTCTTATGAAATTGAATTTTCAAAATGATACCTTTTTTATGCTTTCTGAACTGGATTCCACAATCCCATATTCTTATACTCAGAATCTATTTAAACAGCACAATTTCCATCCAGCAGAAATTATAAAATACAATCAATCAGAAACAATATTGATGATGGTCCATACAAATTCAGGAGTTTCACTGCTTTCTGAATTTGCTGCTACTGACCAGTTTGAGGACATTATTGTCAAACCTTTAAGGGAAACTACACCTCTTTATCTTGAGCTTGTGTGGAGAAAAAACTCCTGCACATTTTATCATACAGAATTTATAAAACGTCTGGCAGAAAAATACAAACAAGGAAATCCAGAGACAAATTGTTAAGGACTTTTTCATCAAATTCACAAAAAACTACAAATTCCCAGTGTGAAGCATTATTCTGATGTGGAAGAAGCCCTTCGGGAGTTGAAACGATGACGCGAGATATTATCTGGACGACCAAGCTCAAAAAAGAACATTCTCATAATAAAAGTCCGGGATGAAAACCCTTCTTTTATTATATGAGAATGTTCTTTTATTCAGCCGCAGGGATTGCGATTTGATACTTACGCTCTCCCCTTTAACTAATCTTATGAAAATCCATATTCTTTCCAGTGATCAATTACATGTTTCTGCAGTTTTTCAGGATAACCACGGAAAGAAGCTTCCACCGGGCGCATTTCTTTGGGCCAGCTGTGGAATGGTGTCAGGCAGTTGTAGATTACTCTTGTAGATACGGATTCGCTCTTTTCCTTGGGGCTTAAATATGCCACCAGCGGGAACATATACTGATCCGAAAAGGCAATTCTCCGATCCGGATGATGTCTTGTGGCAATGGCCCATACAAGCTGCTCCAAGTTGGCCGGATCAATGTCATCATCCAGTACGATAACTTTTGGAATATAAGAACCGCCTCTGGATGCAAACACCGCTTTTCCAATATCCAGGGCAAGCTTTTCATCATCTTCTGTGGTACGATTACGGTCCACGGTAACTACAAACCAGTGGGCTGCACATTCCATAGGAATAAAGCATTCTTTAATGGGAAAATCCAGTTTCTGTATTTCATACTGGATGCTTGCTGCGATATTCAATCCCCAGTTGGTATGATTTTCTTCCGTGGGCACTCCGGCTACACAAAGAGGCATAATGGGATTATCCCGGTAAGTCATAGCAGACACATTAAAACATGGCACCTGTTTATGACGGCCGGACCAGACATATCCGCCGTATTCACCCATTGGCCCTTCCTTTAGCAGCTCACTGACAGATGCCAAGCCTTCGATTACAATTTCGGTGGAAGCCGGGACCAGCAGATTATTGGTTTCACATTTTACTACATCCACAGGCTCTCCGTACCAGGCTCCCAGTATATCTCCTTCATTTAAACCGGAAGGCAGCGGATACCCCGCAGCCATAGTAATGGCCGGATCTACCCCCAGGCACAATGCAAAAGGCATATCCTGTCCGATCTCCTGCCACTGGCTGAATATTTTCCCAAAGTCCTGGGTGGGAATAATCACGCCGGCAATGGTTCTGGGGCCGTCCAGCATAGCCCGGGTAATGGCCCAGTTGGTCCAGGAACCGTCCGGTGTCTGAGCAATGATAATACCGTAAGTATTAATGTAACGCCCCCCGTCGCCTTCATGAATCAGAGGAATCGGCAGCTTTGTAAGATCTATCTCCCCTTCGGATAATTGATTCTCTTTGCAGGCTCCCGTTTCTACGGTCCGGGTGGGTACCGGTTCCATATCTGCAAGCTTCGACCAGACTCCAACAATCTGCGGACCGCTCATATCAATGGGAAGCCCCAAAGACAGCGCCAGACGTTTAAACGGGTGTCTGGCATCTGTGCTCAGCCCCATGGGCGCGCCTAAAACCCGAAATCCCGGCGTACAATCCTTCACATTAGAAAAAAGCGGCGCCGGTGCATGAAGATCATACACTCTTCTGGTAATAGCGCTCATTTCGTAACGCCAGTCCACTTCTTTTGTTACTTCCACAATCTCATTCTGTTCCTTTAAAACATCCACGTATTCACGAAAACTTTTGATTACATTCATGCTTCACCCTCCTGAAATACCTTCCCAAATTTCATTGCTGCATAAAACCCCTGTTATGTAAAAACGTAACGTTTCCTACATCTGATATTTTTATTTTACGCCTAAAAAAAACGGATGACAAGAACAGATTTCATAAAATATCCAGCGCCGCATGATAGCCCTGATATACCGCATTTGTAATTGTAGACACCTTCCGGGCATCGCCGATCACAGCCGTATATGGAGCTGCATCTTTTAATTTCTCTACGCATACTTTTCTGGAGCGCTGTCCCAGAGCACAGATCACAGAAGTTCCGGGTACCAGATATGATTTTCCATTGTTATCTTCACAGATCACTCCCTCTTTTGTCACTTCCATCCCCCGGCAGCCGGTATGAACTGTCACATATTTATCAATTTCTGACAAAAGAAGCGGCCGGTGGCGGACATTGGCATCCGGTGCAAGCTCCTCTTTCATTTCTACCAGATGAACCTCTTTTCCTTCCATTCCCAGATGTACTGCACATTCACATCCGGCCAGTCCTCCTCCCAGAACAACTACCTGTCCGCTGATGTTTTCCTGCTTCTGATAATATTGATTTACAACAACTACCTGTTTTCCATCCAATCCGGGGATATCCGGAACAATGGGTTCTGAACCTACTGCGATAATCAGTGCATCCGCCTGCTCCTTCTGCACATACGCCTCCGTAACTTCCGTATTCAGACGGATTTCCACTCCGGACTGTCTGGCAAGAAATTCATACGTACGTCCCAGCTCATACATTTCCTTTTTAAAAGGTATCGCCTGCTCACTTTTTAATATTCCACCCAGTTCAGACTCTTTCTCGCAGAGAATGACCTGATGCCCCCGTCTGGCGGCGGTATATGCCGCATACAGTCCACCTGGTCCTCCTCCGGCAACCAAAACCTTCCTTTTTACCGGAGCGGGAACAACTTCCGTCCCCTCTAGCTCTCTTCCAATCAACGGATTTACTGTACATCTTCTTGTAGCAGTCACTGCCCGTTCTGCCATACAGGTAAAACATCTCAGACAATGAACAATTTCCTCTTCGCGGTTTTCTTCTATTTTTCTTGGAAGATATGGATCTGCCAGCAGAGCCCTTGCCATATAAACAATATCCGCCTGACCGCTGGCAATAATTTCCTCCATCTGACCGGGATCATTGAGAGCTCCAATGGTTGCCACCGGAACAGATACATGCTTTTTTACAGCTGCAGCCAGATATACATTCGCGCCATGTTCTTTAAACATAGACGGGTGCGTATCACCAAACCCCCGCTGATAAGTTCCGGCAGATATATGGAGCAGATCTACATAAGGTTCCAGCATCTGAGCAATTTTAATTCCTTCTTCAAGATCATAACCTTCCGAAAACAATTCGGAACCACTCATGCGAAATTCAATGGGAAATTTCTCTCCCACCTGTTTCCGGACAGAAATCAATATTTCAATGGCAAGACGGCACCGGTTTTTTAGGCTTCCTCCGTATTCATCTGTCCGCTTATTAAAATAAGGCGACAAAAACTGATTGATCAGCCATCCATGTCCCCCGTGAATCATAATCATTTCAAAACCTGCCCGTTTCGCCAGAGCAGCTGTTTTTCCGTATGCCCCGGTAATCTCATCTATCATTTCCTTTGTCAGACTTTTTACCCGGATGCCGTCCGGGCGCACAGTATCCGAAGGCCCCCATTGATTCAATTCATGCTGTCTGCTTTTATCTGTCATATAAGTGCCTGCATACATGCCAGAATGAGACAGTTCCAGGCTTGGAACTGCCCCATGTCTTTGAATTGCATCTGCGGTATAAGCCGCACAGGCAATGGAATTTAAAATACTGGTATCCAGATGATATGCATGAGAACCATCTGTTTTAGGGTGCACCATACATTCGCTGACGGTGACAGCCCCCGCCCCTCCCTTGGCACGCAGTTCATAAAATGCGGTAGATTTTGGCCCGATACATCCATCGTTGGTAATATCCGTTCCTCCCATGGGTGCGGAAAACATGCGGTTCTTAAAGGTAACCCCTGCAAGTGTAACAGGGCTGCACAGATTCGGATACTTTCGTTTCATAGCACTCTCTCCTTCCTGACGGCTTTGATTCCGTTTTTTTTATTTTCTGCACATCACTTTTAATTTTTACATGTTTTTACTATACCATATCAACTGCCCGGATATAGTGCCTTTACGCAGATTTTTTATGTTTTATTTTAAGATCAGCTTTCCTTTCAGTCTGCGCCGCCGTGTTTTTACTGTAAAGCTTCAAATACATAAGCAGAAAGCTCTTTCAGATTCGTTACTTTGGCAAGCCTTTCCGGTGAAGGGCTAAGCTCTAGATCTTTCTGAACAGCATACAAAAGCAGCACCTTTTTCGTAGATTCAGAAGTAGCATGATCACAAGGCGTTGCCTGGTCAAGATTCCGAATCACATCTTTATCCAGTTTCATTGTTTTTGCCAGACTCAAAGCTGCCAGTTCTTTTAAATCTTCGGCTTCGCAGTCAGGGGGCAGCAAAAACTTTGATAATACGTAGTTTCTTACATGTTTATATATAAATTCCAAGGTTGGATTTTTTTCTTTCTTAATTTGCTCTACCTCTTCTAAAGTGGCTTTTTTAGCTGCTGATAATAATTTTATAACCAGCTTTTTTCTTTCTACAATATCCATTCCCTATGCTCCTTTCTTTTTTCCGGCAAAGTTCTGAATATTTTTTATTACCTCATGAATTCCATGAAAACGGTCCGTGGAAATCTGTGTTTTTAAGTTTGTCTCTTCAATAAACCGGGGGGTATAACAGACGATTTCATCTGCCTTACGTCCATTGAGCAAAGATACAATTACCGCCAGCATTCCGCGGATAATCAGCGCTTCACTGTCCGCCTGCACATAGATTCTGCCATTGTCTTCAGATAACAGCAGCCAGACTCCTGACTGGCACCCATGTACTTTATTTTCTTCTGTTCTTAGTTCTTTTGGAATATGAGGCAGGTCTGAGGATATTTCCAACAGATACTCATATTGCAAAAACCAGTCATCCAACAGATTTAGATCATCCATATAGGTTTCTTCCAACCGGGTAATTGTTAATGCTTCTTCCATTTTGCAAACATCTCCATCGTTTTTCAATTAGCTGCCCAAAACGGCCGTCAGTTTTGGATGCAGTTTTAAAACTTCTTCCAAAATTTAAGATACGGCTTACTGTCCGGACAGGGAACAGCACAAAAGACTGCTCCCTGTTCCTGACAAAATCTATGTATGGATAAAAATCCAAATGATATTCCGGATTATACTCTGACTACTTCAAGGCCAAGGCTCTCACCCAGCAATTCCAGTTCTTTTGCATAATCTCCATATACAAATGGAAGATGATTTCCAAACTGGCACTGTGCTTTGTAGAATTTCTCCTGATCTGCCACACGATAAACAACATATCCGTTACAGTTGTCCAGATCGTAATCGCCCCCTGCAACAATGGTTCCCTCTCCTACAAAGATCTTTGTGCAGTCCGGAGACAGGCGGCAGATTGTAATTTTTTCACCGGCATCTTTCTTAAAATCATAACGAAGAACAGCTCCAAATCCCTGATCATACGCAAAATGACGAACTCCGTAATGACCGTTTTCTCCATCAATGCCTTTGAATTTTCTGCTTGGTGTGGAATGTGCTGCGTGGTACAGATTGGTAAGATCTTCTACCCCTTCCAGATCTTCAATATGGAAACGTCTCATAGGACGGATTGTTCCGTTTTCATATACAAGTGGATTTGTATTTCCCATAAATGGTGCGCGGTTTGACACGGTAGATAAAATCAGCATGGTCAGCACGCCATCTACATCATATTCACACGCAGAAGGGATTCCCTGTTCATTTAAAAGAGAATGGGTCAGACAGAATGTAAATTTCTGCTCATTCATTCTTCTTGTGGAGCAGGTATCCGGACATGGAACGGTGAAGCCGCAGCAATCATGCAGATCCAGAAGTTTTTTCACTTCTACATATGCCCTGCAGGAATTAACCATCTGCTCACGGTCAATGTGCGTATCATCAGCACCTGCAAGAAGCTCATCTGCCAGTTTTTCAGCCTCTTTGATATCTTCTTCTGTAATATTAGGAGTATTCATTCTTCCCGGTGTTGTATAGTTTCCGCCTTCCGGTAATGGATTCATGTAATCCAGCAGTTCATGAAGATTCAGGAAACGGAAGTTTGTTCCAAACTTTTCAGTTGCTCTCTGCAGAGAAATAAATGTATCATTTGCACTCTTTGATACATTAGAATCAAAACGTACAGCAAGGAGTACATTCGCTTCCTTGAGTGCTTTTCTGATCCGGAGCACACGCAGATGCATTGCCACACTCTCCCAGGTCAGCGGTGCATAACATTCAAGTCCCAGCGCTTTGATGGCTGCAGTTACAGCAGTTAAATCACAGCAGGTTGCCGGATCCTGAATAATCGGTTTATGTGTGCGCTGTGCAAGCTCAATAACAAGACCGCTTCTTGCAATACCGCCGGACATTAAGAATAAGTCAATTTCTTCCTGATCTGTTGTCATAGCATCAAATGCCGCTTCCGGAATCATCCAGTCATCATGACATGGCAGGAAAACAGGCTCTAATAATTTTACCGCATCCGGCATATTTTTTTCTACAGTTTCAAAAAACTGCTGCTGCAGTTCCTGTGCTAATATCTGCTCATATTCCGGTGTCAGCGCCTCGCCTTTTGCAAAACGACACGGTCCCTCATAATAATACTGATGCTCCAGCCCAAGAAAAATCGGTTTTACATTTAATTTTGTGTCAATACCTCTGCGAATCATACATATTCTCCTTTTCATCTTTTTTGGGGGATTCCCTTTGATGGAAGGAGTATAACATTGCAGAAGAATGATGACATCGGAAAAAACTCTGATTTTAAGACTACAAGATTCATACATTATCTAAACGCAAAAGTTTCTCAGAAACAAATTTCATTTTTTCATTCTTCCAGCAAAATATTTCCTATTTTCCCTCTATGATTTCTGACGTTATTTTTCTTCGCCAGCACTGCACATTTTCTACAATAATTCTTTTTATCTTTCCTGTATTTTCAGTACCGCGTCGGCTGTTTTTACCTCCCATTGTTATAGTTTCCAAAAATATAACCAGCTTTTTAGAAATTATTACATATTTTTCGGGTTAAATTCCAAGCAGACTGATAGAAAATCATATATATTTATATATGTAACATTGTTTAATAAAAATAATTTTGTAACATTTTTAGAAATCTCTCAAATAAATACCTATTACAGAAAGAAGGCAGATATATGATACCTATTTCCGTATCTCTTAATATTATTCTACATGAACTTAAGATTCCCTGCGAGGAGCATACTGCCCCTCTGCAGTCTAATCCCGGATTTCAGGCTGTGGAACTATTGTCCACAGAAATGCAAAAAAACCCTTCTGTCCTATATATTGGCACTTTAAGCCAGGCATTAAGTCAGGCCGCACGTTCTCCTGACAGTTTCTTTCTGGCAATCCGCGACCGGTTTCCGGATCAGGAAGAGGAGCCATGCAGAAATCTTATCATTCTCCGGGCAAATATGGAGATCGCAGAATTATATAACCGGGTTATGCGTATTTTCCTTAAAATTCTGCACTGGAATTATGAAATGTCCTGCTCTGCTGCTGCCGCAAAAGGGCTTCAGGACCTGCTAAATCTCAGTGAAGATATTTTGGAAAATCATATTGATATTCAGGATTCCGCTTTTTCACTGCTGGCCTATACCAAAAATATTCCTATTGATGATGAAATTACAAACAGTCTTGTAGAAAAGGGATACCACGATACGAAAACCATCCGGCAATTTCAGGAACTCAGACGCATTGAAGAATTTCACAAGCAAAGCCAGGTTTACATTTCCAATGACCACAAACTGTGTAAATATTCCACCGTAAAACGCGTGCTGCATCTAAATAACAAAATTGTCCTTTATATTGTTATGCACTGTAACCACAGAGAAGTAGATGACGGGCTCATTGACCTGTTCCAGATGCTTGTATCCTATGCTTCCTGTTACGTACTGAAAAATTCTTCATATCCTGTTCATTTTCAGTCCTACTCTCAATATTTTGCAGATCTGCTGGACGGAAAAATAAAAAATAAGGATGAGGCGGTCTCCCGGGCAGCCGGCGCCGGTCTGTTATTTCAGGGATGTTTTCTCCTTGCCATTATTCAATTTGACGATATTTTTAATACACCGGTTGAAAACCTGACCATGCAGCTGCGCCAGCACCTGACCGCCTGTTATGTATTTTCCTATCAAAATCATATTATTCTCGTGTCACCAGTTCAGAAAAACTGTAAGGATTCCCACCGTCAGCTGCTAGATAATTTAAAACCATTGTTAACAGCCAAATGCCTGATTGGGATTTCCAACATATTTACAGATCTCTGGGAATTAAAAGGCGCTCACGAACAGGCCGGATGTGCCGTTGAATACGGCTTTCATGTCCGCAAAAAAAATGCGGATAATTCAGAAATGAACGCATTTACTTTTGAAGAGAGTTTCTTGACGCTTATTATTTCTAAAAGCTTTAACAGCTCCCCGGATCTGTTTCGCAGCTGCTTTATGACAAAAGCAATAGAAAAGCTAAAAAAAGACGATTCCATGAACAGCCACAATATGATACAGCTGTTATCCATTTATCTGGCTTCCGGCTGTAAAGCCACCAAAACCAGCGAGCTTCTTCATATGCACCGCAATACCGTTTTATATCATATAGAAAGAATAGAGCAGCTGCTTGGAATTTCTCTTTCAGATATGGAAGTCAGAACAAAACTGTATCTTGGTCTGGCTGCGGAAAATTCCGGTATGTCCGAATTTTTTCCTTTATAAAAAATGGGCTGTAAAAAAACTCCCCTAATCCTATAGAGTAAAAAAGCTGCGGATATTATGTTTTCAGATTTCCCTGTTTTCATAATATTCACAGCTTTTCTTTTATTCTGCCATTCCCAGCCCAAAGTATCTTAACATTCCCCGGTAAATACCGTCTGCAAAGGCATATTGTTTATCCATCAGAAGTTCCGCATCCTCAGGATTACTTAAGTACGCCAGCTCTACTAGTACAGATGGCATTGTGGTCCTTCGCAAAACATAAAGAGATGGGTTTGTTCTTACCCCATTGTCTCTTGTACCCACACGGGCCACAATCCCAAGAACAATATGCTGTGCCAGAAAATAAGCCTGGGTATAAGACTGATACACATAACATTCTGTTCCATTGATATTTGGATTTTCATTGGAATTAGCATGGATACTGATAAAGTAATCTGCCGGCCATGAATTGGCCATATATACTCTTTCTCTGAGACTGCTGGCATTGCTGGTCCCTAATATTTCTTCCGGACTGTTTCTAGAAAGCCTTACTTCAAATCTTCCGTCTCTTCTTAAAAGATCTGCCAGATATACTCCCACCTGATATGTGATATCCTGTTCACGCAGCCCAAATCCTTCTGCTCCCATATTATGCCCGGAAGGGTTATGCCCCTGATCTATAAATATTTTAATTGCCATTGCCGCTGGTTCTCCTGCTTCCTTACAGCTATAGTATGCCGCAGAAGGTAAATCTGTTCCCGGATTTTTTTATATCTTTTCATAAATAACCATTACAGAGCAGTTCCTTTTTTAGGAATAAAAAAGGACTTCATATCTGCTCCCTCCAAGGTCAGTAACTGAATTTTTTTATCTATCCCTCCTGCATATCCCGTAAGACTCCCATTAGAGCCTACCACCCGGTGGCAGGGCACTATAACAGAAATTTTATTATGCCCGACAGCACCGCCTGCCGCCTGGGCTGACATATGAGCACTTCCCTTTTTAGCCGCAATCTGCCTTGCAATATCCCCATATGTCATTGTCTTTCCATAAGGTATCCTGCAGAGAATTTTCCATACCTCATTTTGAAAATCCGTTCCTGTGAAATGAAGGGGAACCATAAAATCCGGCTCTTTTCCGGAAAAATAAATATCAAGCCACTGTTTTGCCTGATCAAACACTGGTATCTCTCTTTCCTCATGTTCTTTATCTAAATGAAGTGCAAAATACTTCTGCCCTTCAAACCACAATCCTGTTAAACCCACCGTATCTGCAGCCAGTAAAATATTTCCAAAGGGTGACTGATAATGACTGATATACTGCATATTGCTTCCTCCTATCACCTTATATATGTCATATGCTTTTTACTAAGTATACGGGACTTTCATTTAGAACACAAGAAAATACCGGATATCTAAAATACACGCAGTCTTAAGACTGCGCGTATAAGAGGAGTATCTTTGGTTTTTATGAGAAACCAGATACAGGGTAAGCAACATCATAACGGATTATTTTCTGTCACATAAAGTATCATCCAGTGTTTTTCCTGCTTTTTCTCTGTATTTGTCATCAATTTCTTTTACATGTTTTGCACTAAAAAGCAGAATAAGAATCAGACTTACCACTCCTGCAACTGCAATAGCAATAAAACATAAACGATAACCAACTGCTGTATACAAAAGAAATGCGATAACAGTTGGGGCAATGGCATTAAAAATATTTGCAATGGGATTTAAACAAGCAAATACGCTGGAAAAATCTTCTCGCCGCCAATACTGTGCCGCCGCTGAAACTGTAAAATTAGAAGACGCTCCCATAAATACAGCCAAAAGAATCATTGCAATCATCAAACATGCCGCATTTTGAATAATGCCAAATACACCGGATAACATCATAATCACAACGGCAATAGCAATTGCTTTCTTAGTGCCAAATCTAGTATCCAAAAGCCCCAGACTATAGCTTCCAATAATTCCAAATACCATAATCAGCGTCATAATCATTCCATAATTCAAAGATTCAAATTGTGCTACAATAGCTGCTGTCTGCGTCATCATACCAACAGAAAACATCAGCAGAAATCCACAGGTAACACTGATAAACCAGAAATCACGATTGGACAGTGTGTGACCGGTTGTCCAAACTGTTGTCTTCTTGTTTTCGATTTCTTCTTCCATTATTTTTTTGGCAATTTCTGGAGTAAAACTCCTGTCATTATCTCTATAAGCTCCGCATTGCTCCGGATAATCCTTTACAAATATCAAGCCTGCTACCCAGGTAAGGATACAGACAATTAAAAATGGTAAAAATGCAGAGGCAGGATTTGGAGCTCCTCCTTTAAATACATTTGCTGCAAAAATACTAATCATACCATTTCCAATAGGAAACAATAATGTCGTAATTCCCATGATAGTTCCCTTTCTTCTTGGAAACCACTGTCCTACAAGAATGCTGCAGGTAAATGTACAATACATATTTACACATACGCTTTCAATAAAATATGCCCCAATCCATACGGCACTGAAACCAAAGGGTACCGGATAAAATGCAATCACGCATCCCATTAACAATGAAACTGCACCAAAAAATATGGTCAGATTTTTCATATTTTTTATTTTACCGATAAATCTTGATAATATTAACTGCATAATAATCGCTACGAATGTACCGGCAGTAAATACCATAGGCACAAATTTAGCTCCACCATAAAAATCCGCAAGGATGTTCATGGGATAGTTGGTAAAGACGACCTGAGTAAAAAAAGCACCCGCTTGAAAAATAATAAGCATCCATCCATAAAAGCCGAATCCCATACTCTTTTTTTGTGTATTCTCCATCACAAATCCCCCTTTTATATTATGGATTTATTCTATTCTATTATAGTTGAACAATAAACAGCTAAAATGACAAATACTTTTTCATATAATAGCTTGTCTTATTGTTCATTTTGAACTAAGATAGTAACAAACTTTCATGGAAGGGGAAACTATATGAAATTAAGCATGTGGATTTTTGCAGACTGGCTGAAGGGTTATCATCCAAAGCTACAGATTCAATCTGGAAAAATGGAGATTGAAACCGTACGACTGTTCTCCCAAAACAACATTTCAAAAGACAACACACTCTACATTGGCAGACTCAGTGATTTTTTTCCAAACAACAGCGGCCATCATGTTGTATGCTCCAATAGAAATGATCTGATTATTCTTCCGGTTAATGATATAGCAGAAATTTTAAATGCTGTTATAGAAGCAATTGAATTTTATTCCAAATGGAATACCGATATCTTAAAGCTGTTATCTCATGGATGCCTGATCCCTGATCTCTTAAAACGAAGTGAAAAAATATTGAAAGAGCCTGTATTTGTACTGGATTCCGGTCAAAGACTTCTTGCCATTTCATCCTTATATCATGATCAGTATGTGGATCGTTACTGGCATGAACTTGCAGAATACGGAAGTACCAACATTGACTTTATCCTGAAATTTAATCAGCACTATGCCAAAAATCTTTTTCAAATCCGGGGCGTCTATCTTGTAAACGAAGATATTCTGCCGCACAAAACCTATTGTTATAATTTTTTCCTGAATAACGTCTGGGTTGGTGTCACTAATATACTAGTACAGGGAGAGAGTCTTTCTCAGGGGACACTTGATTTATTTACTGCCTTTTGTCATTACATTGACATGTGGTTTACCTCTTCTCCTCAACAGCAGTCTATGCTTTTTTTGGATTCTATGTTTCATTTTGCTCTTTCAAATCAAGAATGTGATTACGAAAATTTCAACCGGCATTTAAAGCTCCTAAACTGGCAGTTTGATGACCCCAAAATTTTGATTACTATGGTTAATACCTTTGAACAGTATAATATCCATACACATTTATGCCATACTATTAATGATCTGTTCCCATATGCCTACGCGCTCACCCATGATAGTTATGTATGCGTATTATGCAATCTAAATCAAAAAGAACTTTCTTTTATCTGCCAGGATATCATCCCCTGGCTGAAAAAAAGCAACTATTACGGATGCTACAGCAGTCCTTTTACAGATTTAAAATTATTGTCAGAACATTTTGAGCAGACAAAAATTGCCGCACAGTTTTCTCCCCAAAATATAGGGGAAATGTATCATACACAGGATTATATCATGAAATATGGATTTACTGTCATGAAGCAGCATGTCCAGACAACTCTTATCCATGCAGTAGTCACACAGCTAGAAGCCTATGATCTGGAACACCAAACAGAATTCAGTCATACCCTTCATATGTATCTGAAATATGAACGCAGTCAGTCACAAACTGCAAACGCGCTGAATCTGCACCGCAATACCCTAACCTACCGGCTAAAAAAACTGCGGGAGCTTATTTCCTGCTACCTTGACAATCCGGATACCCGTATGAACCTGCTGATTTCTTATGAGCTGCTAGATAACCTATGAAAAATTCAAGGGACTTATATTCTTTGCCTTCTCGTTTTTCATGGTGTTTTTCATATACAATGCGAAAGACAAATTAAAATTTATTTATCAAGTTCTTCAACTAACTTATCAAAATCACTTTGATACAATCCATCCTGTATTACCCTGTATTTTTCAAATTCGCTTTCTGCAAAAGCTTTCGCTACCGCTGCCGTAACCTTGCCTTTATCCTTTAAGATTTCCGCATCGTTAAACTGTAAAAATGCGTCTAATTTTGAAGCCCAGTCTTCCATAGTCATGAGAATATGTCTTCGCGCCTGTCTTGCAGCATAATCCAGATACATGGTAACGATTTCATTCAGTTCCTGCATTTCCGGTGCGGATAAATAATTTTTTGCAATTGATACATCTGTTTTTACAATCTTTCCATGTGGTGCATTACGCCACGAGGTGAGTCCCATATGTTCTTTTTGGTGATTTGCTCTTTGTACAATTACTTCAACCGCTGTATTTCCATGAACTGCAAAATGCATTTTGTTTTGAACGGCAGCAAAAAATTCTTTCGTTGTTACACTATCAACAGAATAATCTACTGCTGTTGCATATATATCGGTGATTTTTTGATAAAATCGACGCTCACTTGCACGAATTTCCTGAATTTCCGCAATTAAGTGTTCAAAGTAATCCTCATCAAAAATCTGTCCGTTAATTAGCCTGTTTTTATCAAGTACATATCCTTGTTTTGTGAATGTATCCAAAACTTTCGTCGCCCACTGTCTGAATTGTGTCGCTCTGCCAGAATTGACTCGGTACCCTACAGCAATAATTGCCGATAACGAATAGAATTTATATTGATATGTCTTACCGTTATCAGCAACTTGTGCAAAATTTGCACAAGTTGAATTTTCATCCAATTCCTTACTTTCAAAAATATTTTTCAGATGTTTTGTAACGACACTTCTATCTATATCGAATAATTCTCCAATTGCTTTCTGCGTCAGCCATACATCGCCGTCTTGTATTCTTACCTCAATGCCATCCTCTTTTGCGTCTTTTGTAAAAACAAGAAAATCCACCGTGCTGTTACGAATTTGGAGTTTCGTTTCTTCTTTTGCTTTCATCGGTAATCACCCCTTACATCGATTTTCTCTTTCATTTTACTGCACATATATGCTAAATTCAAACCTTTTAAACAGCTGGTAATGTAACACAACTGTTCGATAAAAACAGTATTTCTATGTACCGTATCTTTGTATTACATATAAATTATACCACAAAGATACACTTTGTCGCCTTTCTATTTCCCCCGCCTCCCGTGCAGTTTCAACGGCTGTATCCTCTTTCTCATCCAAGATTTCATTCCCCTTCTTATCTATATTCAAAAGAATATTCAGCTCATCGAGTCGCTTGGTTTTCTCATTCAGTTCGTCTTCATTTGCGACTTCTTTCGTCACCTCTGTCTTTGCTGTCTCATATTGTGCCAGCAGATTCTCATGCTGTTCTTCTGCCAGTTTTAATTTCTTTTCAATGTTTTCAAGGGCGTTATCAAGCCTTGTAATATTGCCGAACACATCGCTGCCAAGAACTGCTCTATGCCTTGTTTTATGCTTCATACAGTCAATCAGAATGTATTCATAGTCCTTCTTGATATCCTTCAGATAATTACGCAGCGTCAGTTCCCTGCTCATGGCATTTACAAGGTTCATCTCCATAGAAGACAGTTCCAGATTTGCGGGAATCAAGTCAACACCCTCCTTATGGTGTAAAACGCCTTCCCCTTTTTGAAGTTCTTCCTCCCGGATTACCTTTCTCATCAGATCCGCCAAGGTGGTATTCAATGATCCCCGTCTTTCCACCCAAGACAGGTAGTTAAATCTCCCTGCGGGTCTGCGTCGATGAGCAGGACTTTCTTTCCTTCTTTTGCAAGTCCAATTCCCAAGTTGACTGTGGTTGTGGTCTTTCCGACGCCGCCTTTTTGATTGGCAATTGCAATTACTTTGCAGTTTGACATCACGGTTTCCCTCCTTTCTGAAAAATTTAATAGCCATCTTCCCACAATGATTGTAAGAAATGACTATGTATAAAAAGGGCATGAAAAAAGCCGGATGATTTTCGTAGATTAAAAACCTTCCGGCTATGTACTGAACAATATCTTTTATCAAATATATAAAAACTATTTATTCTCCTTGCTTGACATCTATATCAGAAACTTCTGCATAAAAATTATTTGTATAATGATTAATAACTTGATTATTCTGAGCTTTTTCCTTCTCTACACCAGTAAACGTCATTCCTTCGCCCACTATTCCATTTTCTTCAAGAAGTAATGCCCAATCTAAAATCTTATTTCTTACTGTACTCATAATTCTATATAATTCACTTTTTGTAGAAAAAAAACGATACTTGGTTGGAATAGAATCTGTATTAGAGTTAAACCATTCTGTTAATGTTCCATTTATGGATAAACATACCGTTCCCTCACTAGAATTATATATATCTTGCAATTCAGAAATCGAAGTAGGTATTGGCATTTTGGAAACCAAATCTGTTATATCAGCAGATAAAACCATTGGTATCCATCCATGATAAGGATTCCATGCTTTTATTTCTCCCCCTATATTTCGATATTCTGGCACTTCCTGCTTATATCCATTCTGTTCCTGACTTATCCATTCTTCAAAATCTTTCAAATTAAGTTTTCTAGCTACTAGGTATGCCTTTCTCATCAAAGATTCTATAGATATACTTTCATCTAATGCCTCTTTTTGTAGTTCAATTACTATTCCCATATTTATTCACCGCCTATATTATCGAGCTAATAGCTGTAACAATACCTGATGCGATTATACTTCTTGCCACTCCAAGAGATATATTCTTAATTTCTGTCAATAATACTTTTATTTTACTTGGATTCTCTCTCTTTTGTAATAATTTTTCTATTTCTTCAATCTTATTTCTTAACTCTGACACATTCTCCCCATATTCTTCATCAAACATACTATCATACTTTTTAATTTGTCCTACAACTTCTTTTACTTTATCATAATTGAAATCTTGCATTATTGTCTGGTTTTGTGAAGAACTGTTTGTACCTTGTTGTATTTGTACTCCCCTTGCTTCTCCATAAAAGTTATTTGTATTGTTTACTATTCTTTTCTCTTCGCCCATTAGAGTTTCTCCTCTATTTCTAGCTAAATCCGTAACTTTCTCAATATCCATATTAATCAGATTTTCTGAAAAATTTATTTTTAAAATTATGTATTTTTCATTTATACCATTTTTCAACTTTCTTTCGATAAAATCACCTTCTTCAAAAGGTATATCAAAGGCTTGTGTTAATAATTTATTTACTGAGCTCTGCAAATTTACCCTAATATCATCATATATTTTTCCATTTACTTTTACCAAAGATACTGATTCTAAATCTCGTACCAATAATCTCATGATTTACCTCCACACTTTACTATTTTCTTTAACCCTATCTGCGTTACGAGTTTTCTCTGCAAAAAGTCACAAATTCATTTTGTCCATCTAGTGTTATCTAGTCCATCTGATTTCATTTCATCCGTAAAATATGGACGAATCAGCACTAAAAAGTACTGGATATTCCTCATTTTTATGCCTCGCACACTAGGAGACAAAATATTCTGTTGAATATTCTAATCTCTGCCCCAAAATAATTATAAAATATCTTTTTTTATCAAGCAATATACCACTTCCATAATTATGAAATATATTCTCATTAAAACTTCCTAAAAACAGATTGTCTATGTATCCAAAAGTAGTGTGGCTATGTATGATTCCCGCCTATTAAACGGGAATTTTCTCCTCTTCTGTTTCTAACCTCTTATCCTCAATCACGTCATAAAAATCAAAAATAAATTCTGACGCGAAAGATTCCTGAAGTTCTTCCGATTTTTCCAACTGTACGATCTCCTGCGGATATTCCATACCGGCAATTCCAAACAATCCCCTTATCATATGGAACGCCTCGCTGATTCTGTCTGCATCCACCAATGCAGTTATGGAGAAATAAATATCATCCATATCCTCAATCCTTTGACTGTTGGAAAATAGTTTGTTGATCAGGGGCAATGTATAGGTCCCGGAGATCAGATTTACAGTGCTTTTTACATCTTTGATCTTGTTGTCATCATTCTTCATTGACATTCCCTCTCTTTCTTTAACTCTGGCAAAAGCCATATATTTATAGAACGCAAAAAAGCCCTTGAAAACGCCCGTTTTACGGGATTTTCAAGGGCTTCAAGCACCTTTTCTTTTAGGAAATTACATTTCCATCTGTTTTGCAACTTCTTCTGCAAAGTTCTCTTCTTTTTTCTCAATACCTTCGCCTGTTTCAAAACGAACAAATCCTGTGATTTTTACAGCGGATCCTGCTTCTTTTGCAACCTGATCCAGGTATTTTGCTACAGTCTGTTTTCCGTCTTCTGCTTTTACATATACCTGCTCTAACAGACATACTTCTTTTAACTCCTTGTTGAGACGGCCGATAATCATTTTTTCAATGATATTGTCCGGTTTGTCCGGATTTTCGTTTTTAGCCTGTGCAAGAAGAATGGATTTCTCATGCTCTTTGTATTCTTCGCTTACATCTGCAGAAGAAACATATTTTGGATTTAAAGCTGCAACCTGCATTGCGATGTTTGTTAAAGCTTCTTTTACTGTATCATTAACTGTTTCTGTTTCAGCTTTTACTAATACGCCGATACGTCCGCCGCCATGGATATAGGAAACGATGCATCCGTTTTCTACGGTTTCTTTCTGGAATCTTCTGATGTTTAAGTTTTCACCGATCACAGCGATCTTCTCAACCAGAGCTTCTTTTACTGTTTTAGCTCCGTCTTCAATCCATGCTTCTGCCATGAAAGCATCCATGTCAGCTGCATCAGATTTAACAGCCTGAGCTGCTACAGATTCAACATATGCCTGGAATGTTTCATTTTTAGCAACGAAATCTGTCTCAGAATTAACTTCTACAATTGCTGCTGTATTTTCACCATCCATTGCAACACGAACAAGACCTTCTGCTGCAATACGTCCGGATTTTTTCTCTGCTTTTGCCTGGCCGTTTTTTCTTAAAAATTCTACTGCTTCTTCCATGTTGCCATTTGTTTCACCAAGAGCTTTTTTGCAGTCCATCATTCCTGCGCCAGTCATTTCTCTTAATTCTTTTACCATTGCTGCTGTAATTGCCATAACGATCTACCTCCGATTATTTTATCATGACATAGGACAGGCATGAAATTATGTCTGTCCTATAATTAGTTACTGTCGTCCGTCTGGTAACAAATTTTATTCTTCTACTGCAGCGTCTTCTGCTTCTTCATCAGCATAAGGAACATCTGCTTCGATGGTTCCCTGGTTTGCTTCAATAACAGCATCTGCCATTTTGGAAACGATTAATTTTACTGCTCTGATGGCATCATCATTTCCAGGAATTACATAATCAAGTTCTTCCGGATCACAGTTTGTATCTGCAATACCGATCAGTGGGATTCCCAGTGTATGAGCTTCCTGAACACAGATTCTTTCTTTCTTAGGATCTACAACAAAGATAGCGTCCGGAACTCTTCCCATATCTTTGATACCGCCAAGGTTTTTCTCTAATTTATCCCATTCTTTTTTCAGGTTGATAACTTCTTTTTTCGGAAGAACATCAAATGTTCCGTCTTCAGCCATTTTTTCAATTGCTTTTAATCTAGCAATACGGCTCTGAATTGTTTTGAAGTTTGTCAGCATTCCGCCTAACCATCTCTCATTTACATAGAACATGCCGCAGCGCTCTGCTTCTGCTTTAATTGCATCCTGAGCCTGTTTCTTAGTACCAACAAATAAGATGATACCGCCCTGTGCTGCAATATCAGCAACTGCATCATATGCTTCATCTACTTTCCCTACAGATTTCTGAAGGTCAATGATATAAATACCATTTCTCTCTGTGTAGATGTACGGAGCCATTTTAGGGTTCCATCTTCTTGTCTGATGTCCGAAATGTACACCAGCTTCTAATAACTGTTTCATTGAAATAACGCTCATTTTTTCTACCTCCATGGTTTGATCTTCCATATGCATCTCACCCTCCGGCTTACTCTAAAGCACCATGCCCGATAGTCCGCATATGTGTTTACTAATTTTTCAGACCGGGTCATTATACCACAGCCGAATACTTGTTTCAATAGTTTTTCCTTTAAAATACCGGAAAATCTTATCCAAAATCTTATCCATTCAGCCCCCTTGGCCAAACAGCTTCGAAAATTCAAGTCTTGCTCTCGCGAGACTTGGTGCGCGATTGGGATCAGCTTTGCTGACAATATTCTATTCCCAAGTGCTGCACATCTGATATGTTAAATATTATGGTTTTTTCTGATTTCCTCAATTTCTTCAAACACAACATCATTTAAAACTTTGATATAGGTGCCCTTCATTCCGGAAGAGCGCGATTCAATCACTCCGGCGCTCTCAAATTTCCGAAGGGCATTTACAATTACAGATCTGGTAATCCCCACACGGTCTGCAATCTTGCTTGCCACAAGCAGTCCTTCTCTTCCTTCCAGCTCGTCAAAAATATGAACAATGGCCTCAAGCTCTGAATAGGACAATGTATTGATGGCAGATTTAACAATCTGCTGCTTTCTGTTTTCTTCCTCGTTCTCCTCATTAACAGAACGAAGCATCTCAAGTCCCACAACAGTGGTACCGTATTCAGTTAAAATGATATCATCAATTTCAAACTGTTTTTCCAGCCGGTATACAAACAATGTTCCAAGTCTTTCTCCGGCGATTTCAATTGGCGATATAATTGCGGCGTAAGAACCAATATCTGTATTGGTAAATCCTAAGGTTTCCAAATTTACATTCTCTTTTGTTGATAAAATCTCCAAAAGACGTTCGTTTAAATAGGGATCTATATAGCCCCCTACTGTATCTGAAATCAACTCATGGATTTCCGGGACATCAGTCCTGCGGCTGATTCCAAGAATCTTGCCTTTTCTGCTGATCACCAGTATATTTGCTCCAAGAATCTCAGCAAGAACTCCGCAGATATCGTTAAACACAACCTTTGTAGAACTATTGTTGTGAAGCAGTTTGCCAATCTTTCTTGTTTTATCCAGTAGACGTACGCTGCTCATAATCTTCCTCCATAATTATCAAATGCATATTCTTTATCAGTGCCTGACTGTCTCAGACAAATAGTGCTAAAATCACGACACCGCTGTAATCTTAGCACTATTTTTCTGTAAATTCAATAAGTTGTTTGAAAATTCCTTAATTTTCTTCTTCCTTGGGTTTATCCATAACATAACCGCACTGCTCATCTGCGCAGACAATTTTATTTCCCTTTTCAACCATATAACCGCCGCAGTCCGGACATTTATCTTTATACGGCTTCTGCCAGGACATAAAATCACATTCCGGATTGTCAATACATCCGTAATACTTTCTTCCTTTTTTCGTCTTTTTCAGAATAACGTCCTTACCACATTTCGGGCAGGAAACACCGATTTTTTCATAATATGGTTTTGTATTCCGACAGTCAGGAAAGCCCGGGCAGGCAAGAAATCTGCCATGAGGTCCGTATTTGATCACCATATTTCTGCCGCACTCTTCACAGATGACATCTGTAACTTCATCTGCAATCTCGACTTTGGCAATTTCTTTCTCCGCAGTTTCAACAGCGCTCTCAAGATCCGGATAAAAATTGCTGATAATGGTTTTCCATTCAATACTTCCCTCCTCCACACTGTCCAGAAGAGATTCCATATTGGCAGTAAAATGTTCATCGACAATTACCGGAAATGCTTCTTTCATAATATGATTTACAACTTCTCCAAGCTCTGTCACATACAGATTTTTCTTTTCTTTTACAATATAACGTCTGCCAAGGAGCGTGGTAATTGTAGGAGCATAAGTACTTGGACGCCCGATTCCCAGCTCTTCCAGGGATTTTACAAGAGAGGCTTCTGTATAATGAGCCGGCGGCTGGGTAAAATGCTGTTTTGGGTCTGTCTCAAGGCAGGTCAGCACAGAATCTTCATCCAGCGATTTTGCTAAAAATGTGCTCTCCGCCTTTTCTTCATCCAGACTGTACACCGACATATAGCCCTGGAATTTAATTTTAGATGCAGATACCTGGAACCGGTAAATCCCGGCTCCGATTTTTACGGATATCGTCTCGTATTGGGCCGGAAGCATACGGCTGGCTGTAAAACGGTTCCAGATCAGCTGATACAGCCGGAACTGATCTCTTGTGAGAGATTCTTTTACTTTTACCGGCGTCCGTTCAATATCGGTGGGACGGATGGCCTCATGTGCATCCTGAATTTTATTATTGTTTTTTTTGGTCCCGGCATCCTTCGCGGCATACTCAGGTCCATAATTTTCAGAAATATAAGCGCCCGCCAGTGCTTCTGCTTCTTCTGAAATCCGGACGGAGTCCGTACGAAGATACGTAATCAGACCAACAGTGCCATTTCCTTTAATATCAATACCTTCGTACAGCTGCTGAGCCAGACGCATGGTTTTTTGTGTAGAAAAATTCAAATGCTTGCTGGCTTCCTGCTGCAGAGTACTGGTGGTAAAAGGCAGCGGAGCTTTTTTTGTACGCTCCCCCCGCTTAACACTTAGGACTTTGTAATGAGCGCCTTCTAGATGGTCCAGAATCTCTTTTAATTCTTTTTCAGAATGAATGACAATTTTCCCGTTTTCATCTCCGTAAAATTTTGCCGTTAAAGGCTTTTTCTCACCTTCTACTTTAAGCACAGCATCCAGTGACCAGTATTCTTCCGGAATAAATGCGTTAATCTCCTCTTCCCGGTCACAGATAATGCGCAGCGCTACAGACTGAACGCGCCCTGCACTTAACCCCCGTTTTACTTTTGCCCATAAAACCGGGCTGATCCGGTATCCTACCATACGGTCTAATACTCTTCGGGCCTGCTGGGCATCCACAAGATGCATATCAATATCTCTTGGCTGTTTTAAAGATGCCTTTACCGCATTCTTTGTGATCTCATTAAATGTAATTCTGTGAATATCTTTATCTTCCAGCTTTAATGCTTTGGACAAATGCCAGGAAATAGCTTCACCTTCACGATCGGGGTCAGTTGCCAGAAATACTTTATCTGCCTTTTTTACTTCTTTTCGTAAATTTGCAAGAATATCTCCTTTTCCCCGGATTGTTATATACTTTGGCTCATAACCATGCTCCACGTCAATGCCCAGCTGGCTTTTGGGCATATCCCGCACATGCCCGTTGGATGCAGCTACTTCATAATTTTTACCTAAAAATTTCTTTATTGTTTTCACCTTGGCAGGTGATTCCACGATTACCAGATATTTAGCCATATATACCCCTTTTAATCAGCTTTTTATCAATAACTTCTTCTGCTGAAATAATTTTTATAACATTCTCTCACCAGTCCTTTTTTTTGAAGACGGTACAAAAGATTTAAAACCTGAACCATAGATAAACCTGTTTCTTCTATAATAATATCTAAAAATTTTGGTTCCAAATCCAGACAACTATACAACAACTGTTCCTCTTTTTCAAGTCCCAATTGCGGGTGTTTCTGAATATTCATACTTTTTTCAAGTTTTAAATTGCAGTCTTCTAAAAACAGATCAAGGTCATACAAAATCCCCGCACCCTGGTAAATTAAACGGTTTGTTCCCTCACTTTCCGGGTCGCAGCACCTGCCCGGAACAGCAAATATTTCTTTCCCCTGCTCCAGGGCAAAATCTGCAGTAATCAAAGACCCGCTGCGTTTTCTAGCTTCCACTACAATCACTATATCTGCCAGACCACTGATAATTCTGTTTCTTGCAGGGAAAAATGCCGGAAGGGGATGCATGCCGGGTAAATACTCTGATATCATACCACCATCTGATGCAAGAATATTCTGGTAAAGATTTCCTGCACTTTTGGGATAACACACATCCGGACCGCAGCCAAGCACAGCAAAGGTCTTTCCACCGCCTTTTAATGCACCCCAATGTCCGGCACTGTCAATGCCAAGAGCAAGGCCGCTTAACACCGGGACTTGATTTTCTGCCAGTGCTCTGCCGATTTTTTCGGCGGTAATCCTTCCATATTCAGAACACTTTCTTGCTCCAACAATAGCGGCCATCACCTGGTTTTTCGGAAGTTTGCCTTTATAGAACAAAGCATAGGGAGGATTTTGTATCCGCTTTAATTTTTCCGGATAGCCGGCGTCTCTGATGGTCACAAAGGATATATTCTTATTTTTCAGCTCCATATCATCATACAAATACGCCTCCTTTGTTCTGGCGTTTGTAAAAACATCCATTTCTATCTCAAAAAAGGAGCAAAACATCAACAGCTCTTTTTCATTCATATGATAGATTTCCTCCGGAGAATACCCGGAATTTATGATCTCACATTTTTTTGCTCCGGACAGTTCCACAACAGATGCAAACCAGTACTTATAATTCATCCTGCCCCTCCCAGTATTTTCTTTTGGCCATACGGAAGGCGGAAGCTTCCGTGGCATGGCACATCTGAATCTTCTCACTTCCCTCCAGGTCAGCAATGGTTCTGGCAGTTCTTAACAGTTTATAATAACCTCTGGCAGAAAAGGATTCACGGCCGGACAGTTCTTCTAGATATGCTTGGGTCTCTGCATTTACTTCACACCAGCACTCCATATCTTTTGAAGGTATCTGAGAATTAAAGCTGTAATCTTTCTTTAAAAATCTCTGCCGCTGTATCTCATGGGCAGCCTGTACACGCCTGCGGATCTGTTCTGAGGACTCTCCGGGTTTCTGACGGAAAAGCTCTGAGGCCGGAATGCTTTTTGTTTCCACTGTCATATCAATTCTGTCCAGTATTGGCCTTGATATTTTACTGAGATAGCGGCGCACCGAAGAGGGCGTGCACCTGCACTTTTTAAGATCCGGATAATAACCGCATCTGCAGGGATTCATAGCTGCAAGCAGTAAAAAATCACAGGGGTACTCATAAGTTCCCTCCAGTCTGGCAATCCGGATTTTTTTATCTTCCAGAGGCTGACGCAAAAGCTCTATCACCGGTCTTGGAAACTCCGGAAATTCATCTAAAAACAGCACCCCTTTATGCGCCAGGCTGACGGCCCCGGGTACCGGATAACGGCCGCCTCCGCACATGCCCTGTGCAGTAATGGTGTGATGAGGCGCCTGAAAGGGTCTCTGAATCTGAAATACATCATCTTCCTGCAGTACCTGAAACTTTCCGCTGACACTATATACCTGGGCCAGGGAAAGCATCTCTTCCTTTGTCATATTGGGCAGGATCGTAGGCAGTCTTTTTGCCGCCATAGTTTTTCCTGATCCCGGAGGGCCGATCATTAAAAGATTATGCATACCCGCAGCCGCTATTTCACAGGCCCGCTTTACCATTCTCTGCCCTCTGATTTCAGAATAGTCTTCTCTGTACTCTGCCTGCTTTTGTGTGGTCCGCACCCTGCAGGCAGATTTTTCCGGATTCTGGCTTTTGCAGATACGAATAAAATCTTCTACAGAAGCAACCGGAATCACGACCACACCATCCAGTACAGATGCCTCCTGCAGATTGCTCTCCGGCACAAACATCAGGGGAATCTGATGGTCTCTGGCAAGAACTGCTGCCGGCAGCATCCCGCGGACAGGCAGCACTTCCCCGTTTAACCCTACCTCCCCAAAGATCAGTGACCGCTTAAGGATTCCCTCCGGAATTTCATTCATTGCCCGCAAAATGGCTGCTGCCACGGCCAGATCAAACCAGGAGCCGGATTTTCTGAGATCTCCCGGCATAAAATTAATGGTAATTCTTCTTGGAGGCAGCAATATGCCGCTGTTTTTTAACGCAATCCGCACCCGCTCTTTCGCTTCTTTTACTTCTGATGCAAGAAAACCAACCATCTCAAAAGAAGGCATTCCCGGCGAAATATCCGCTTCCACCTGGATTAAAATGCCTTCCACTCCGCGCAGCACTGCGCTTTTTACAATACTGTACATATATTTATATTTCGTATGGAATAAATAAGCGATCTGCTCTTTACAAAGAATCCCCTTTCCGGGAACAAAAGATAAAAAGACAAAACTATGATATCACATGTTTTGCCTTTTTTCCAGAAATATGAAATTGTCACATGAAACCGGAAAGTTAAGAATCTGTCCTCGAAACTTTACCTTCCGGTCTATTTTGATAATTCGGCTTTTAATTTTTCTAGAGCCTTTTTCTCAATGCGGCTTACATAGGAACGTGAGATTCCCAGAACTTCTGAAATCTCACGCTGTGTTAATGGTCTGCAATTGTATAATCCATAACGTCTGCAGATAATATAGCGTTCTCTTTCTGACAAAATGTCCGGAACCAGCTGATACAGTTTTGCCACATTTTTCCGCAGCTCCACCGCCTCCGGCAGTTCCGGCGCATCACTCTCCACTACATCCATTAATTTTATCTGATTTCCTTCTTTGTCTGTACCAATGGGTTCATATAACGACACTTCCCTGGAAACTTTTTTTCTTCCCCTAAAATACATCAGCAATTCATTTTCAATACATCTGGCTGCATAAGTCCCTATCCGGTTCCCCTTTTTTCCGTTATAGGTGTTTACAGCCTTAATCAACCCAATCGTCCCAATGGAAATCAGCTCTTCCATGTCCTCTTCCGCATTCTGGTACTTTTTCGCAATATGTGCCACAAGACGCATATTGCGTTCAATCAGGATTTCTCTTGCATTACAGTCTCCCTGTTCTAACAGGGCCAGATAATACTTTTCTTCTTCCGCATCCAATGGCATCAGAAATGTTTTCAAAAAGCACCTCTTTTTTGGCGGAACTTATTATATTCTATGTTTCGGCCATGTTGTCTGTGCTTTTCCCATTCATATTCTTGAAAAAATGTGCTATACTGGCTGACATGAAACGTATATTTGAATATCATATGACCAAAAAAGAAAACGGCTCCACTATATTGGAATTTTTAAAGGCAAAGGGCTATTCTCACAGCGTTATGGTACATCTGAAAAAAACCCCGGAAGGGATTTTAAAAAACGGCTCCTGGAGTTATGTATCAGAAAAGCTGCAGGCAGATGATACACTGACCATCCGCCTGCTGGAGGATACAGGTTCTGAAAAAATTGTTCCCAATGATAAGCTGCCCTTCCCTGTTATTTACGAAGATGAAGATATCTTAGTGATAAACAAACCTGCAGGTATGCCCATTCATCCTTCCATGAATAATTATGACAACACCCTGGCAAATGCTGCTGCCGCCTATTTTGCCAGGCAGAACACCCCTTATGTCTACCGCTGTATTAACCGGCTGGACAGGGATACCAGCGGTCTGACTATACTGGCCAGACATATGCTTTCCGGGGCCATCCTGGCCCGGCATTCCGGCCTCAGTGAGATTTCCAGAGAATATACCGCTATCGTTGCAGGATGCCCGCCTTTGCAGGGCACAGTAAATGCTCCTATTGCAAGGACTTCTGATTCGGCCATTGCACGCTGTGTAGATACCAGGCTCGGAGTCTCTGCCATCACCCACTACAGACGGCTTCTTTATAACAGCCAAAAAGATCTGTCCTTAATCCGTCTGAAATTAGAAACCGGACGTACACACCAGATCCGGGTTCATATGAAATATGCAGGCTATCCCCTGATCGGTGATTTTTTATATCATCCGGATTACCGGTACATAGAAAGACAGGCGCTCCATTCGTCGCACCTGTCCTTTATTCATCCCATAACGGGAAAGCTTATGCAGTTTGAAGCCCCTCTGCCTGAAGATATGCAGCTCCTTTAGCAGCCTGGGTATATTACACTTAACGTACTCTTTCCGGGAATCCTACCTTCTTTTGAACTTTCCGAAGTGTTTTCGTGGCATAATAATTGGCTTTTTCGGCATTTTCTTTTATAATCCCGTCAATATAAGCCTTATCTTTGGAAAGTTCTGCAAAACGGTCCTGAACCGGTTTTAAGACCGATACAACGGCTTCCCCTACTGCCATTTTCAGTTCACCGTAACCTCTGCCGTCAAATTCTTTCACCGCCTGCTCCGGTGTTAAGCCATTACATGCACAGTAAATATCCAGCAGATTTTTAATACCGGGCTGCTCTTCCCGGTAACAGATGCAGCCTTCGGAATCTGTTACCGCACGTTTAAATTTCCGCATTACCGTGTCCGGATCGTCCATGAGATAAACGCTGGCATTGGGATTCTCGTCTGATTTTGACATTTTCTTATCGGGATTTTGAAGGCTCATAATCTTGGCTCCAGATTTCCCGATATAGGCTTCCGGAATCGTAAACACATCCCCGTAAATACCGTTAAAACGCTGTGCAATATCTCTTGTAATTTCAAGATGCTGCATCTGGTCAATGCCTACCGGAACTACATCTGCCTGATACAGCAAAATATCAGCCGCCATCAAAACCGGATAAGTAAACAGACCCGCATTTATGTTGTCCGCATGTTTTGCAGACTTATCTTTAAACTGTGTCATTCGGTTTAACTCACCCATATAAGTAAAACAATTTAATATCCAGGAAAGCTCTGCATGTCCGGAAACATGAGACTGATAGTAAATACAGTTTTTCTCCGGATTAAGCCCAGCCGCAATATATAAAGTCAGAAGATTTCTTGCGCGTTTTCTTAACTCCGCAGGATTCTGCCTTACTGTAATAGAATGCAGATCTACCACACTGTAAAAGCATTCATACTCGTCGCTGAGCGTTACCCAGTTCTTTAAAGCTCCCAGATAATTCCCAAGCGTCAGTGTTCCTGTGGCCTGCATTCCGCTGAACAAAACTTTTTTATCGTTGATCATATGTGTAACCCTCTCTTTTTCAAAGCTTGTTTTAGTTTATCACTCTAAATTACAGAAGTCAATGAAACCACCGTTTTACTGCTGTTTCTTTGAGAGAACCTCCTGTCTGATATAGGCAAAGGTTTTCTCTTCCCCCTCTTCGGCCAGCATATGAAGAAGCCGCTCTAAAAGCTGTCTTACTTCCGGATGCAGGATATGCTGATCCTTTCCCCATTCATAATATTCCAAAGCGCTTCTGTCTGTGTATTTTTCCTTCTGATAATTTTTAGAGGCCGCTACCCGGTCAATAAACATTTCTACCACATACCGGTTTGGCATCCGCATTCCTGTCATGCCATGCTCCGGCGGAAGGGCATAATCAATCCAGTATTCCAGATGATGTTTGTTGCGCCCTTTGTGATGCAGCCAGGCAGAGGAATATCCTTTTTCTTTCCGCTCCTCATTATTGGGACTTTTATCTCCCTGATAATAGCGGCAGCCAACAAAAAATTCAGCCGGTGAATATTTGGACAGGTCATGAAGCAGCCCCTGTCTGTACAGCCCCACTTTAAAACAGCCCTTCATAACCAGCCATTTATGATGTGTAATTGTGCGAAAATGCTTCCATATTTTCATATCAAACTCCTTATTATCTATACCAGAATATGCTGCCATACAACCGGATACAGATAAGCAGAAATTAAAAACAGTATCATAAGATGGCAGGGATAAAATGCATAAAAAAAGTATTTGCAGGAAATTCCTCTTCTGCCATTATACAGCGCCATAGGCAGCACAGATGCAATTGCGGCAATCTGTACGGTATTTCCCATCAAAAGCATAAGAACTGTAAAGGCCAGATACTTCCAGGCAGGCCGATGATAAAAAAAGTAAAAAACAAAAACCACTGCGATTCCAAAAGCGGAATAATCCGTTCTGGCAATCATAGCAGCTGCCATAACCGCCACTACAATCACAAACTGCCCTCCCACAGAGCCGGTCTTTTGGACCAGATACAGCATAAAAACTCCAAACAGCAGCGTCCAGAATACATTTTGACTGTCCCAGCTAAATAAATGGCCGGTTCTTGCAAGGTCATAAGGTATCTCTGATAGTAATGCAAAAATCAGCAGACGCAGCATATATTTTTTTACATCTTTTGTATGCAGAAATCCTTCTGCCAGGACAAATGCAAACAGCGGAAATGCCAGACGTCCGATTATATTTAAAATGATGCAGTCTGGGAAAAATACCTTTCCCAGATGATCGCAGAGCATAGATACAACTGCTGTCATTTTTAATGCAAATCCATTAAGTCCCACCTGTGTTTCTTTCATTTTATTTTTCTCCATATTTTTTGATTATAGCATAGAACAAACAGACGGTACAAGACTATTCCCTTCTCATACGCGCAAAACAGCCACGGCCTTTAGATATGTTATCTGCCGGCCGCGGCTGTTTTATACGTACTGGTCTACATATTTCGAAAACGATTATAGCGTTCTTCTGCAAGCTGTTCTCCGGATTTATCCAGATTTTCATAAAGAAATTTCCGGATATTTTTCCGCATGAATTTACTGAGAGCCAGCAGATTTTCGTTGCAGGCGGGCTTGGGTTCTGCAATCACCTTATCAATAATATGCAGCTTGTGCAGCTCTTTTGCTGTAACTTTCATTAGACCTGCCGCCTCCGGCGCCCGCTTGCTGTCTTTCCACAAGATAGAAGCAAATCCTTCCGGGGAGAGAATGGTATACGTAGCGTTTTCCATCATCCAGACTTCATTGGCTACTGCAAGAGCAAGAGCGCCGCCGCTTCCGCCTTCCCCGATTACGATTGTCAGTACAGGAACTTTCAGTCCCGACATTTCCATCAGATTTCTGGCAATGGCCTCTCCCTGTCCGTGCTCTTCGGCTTCCAGGCCGCAGAATGCACCTGGAGTATCTACAAAATTAATAATAGGACGATGAAACTTCTCCGCCTGCTTCATCAGCCGCAGAGCCTTCCGGTATCCTTCTGGTGAGGGCATGCCAAAGTTACGTTTAATATTTTCCTTTGTGCTCCGCCCTTTCTGCTGTCCGATGACAGTTACCGGACATCCGTCCAGATATGCAATTCCCCCAACGGTAGCGCCGTCATCTCCGTAATGGCGGTCACCATGAAATTCTTCAAAGTCCGCAAAAATCTCATTGATATAATCAAGAGCGGTGGGACGTCCTGCACTTCGCGCAATCATCACACGTTCCCAGGCTTCCATTTCCTGGTTTTCAAACCGCTGTCCAGGTATAGCAAGCTTTGTCAGGATCAGCGCCTCTTCTTTTGTTACTTTATGATGCATCTGAAGGAGCTTTGCAAGAGTTCCCTTCATATTATCCCGTTCAATAATACCGTCAATCAGTCCATGCTCCACTAAAAACTCCGAGCGCTGGAATCCTTCCGGAAGCTTTTGTCCAATGGTCTGCTCAATAACACGGGGACCTGCGAATCCCACCAGCGCCCCCGGCTCAGCCAGAATAATATCTCCCAGCATGGCAAAGCTTGCTGTTACCCCGCCGGTTGTAGGATCTGTTAAAACAGTAAGATATAAAAGTCCTGCATCTGAATGCTTTTTCAGGGCCGCAGCAGTTTTTGCCATCTGCATCAGGGAAACCATTCCTTCCTGCATTCTGGCTCCGCCGGAACAGGTAAAAATAATCAGCGGCAGTCTTAATTCCGTGGCTTTTTCCACGGACCTTGTAATCTTTTCACCTACAACATATCCCATACTGCCCATAAGGAATCTGGCGTCACAAATACAGACTGCCGCTTCTTCCCCGTGAATCTTACATTTCCCGCAGGTTACAGCTTCATCAATTTTCCACCGGTCTTTGAGGAACTCAATTTTTTCCGGATACCCGGGATAATCCAGAGGATTTGAATTTTCAAGATCTGTAAACCATTCCTCAAATGTTCCTCTGTCAGCAATCAGGCGAATTCTTTTTTTCGTTGACAGGCGAAAATATTTTCCGCATTTATAACAGCTGTAGTGATTATGCACAACATCTTCTTTGTACAGCATCTGGCCGCACCCGTCGCACTTCATCCACAGCCCCTCCGGAAGATCACTTTCTTTTTTCGGAAGTGAAATATAATTGCCTTTTTTAAATTTTAACACAATCAGTCACCTTAATTCCTATTCATGTTCAAAGTAATCCTGAATAAAATGAGTATTCACCTCTCCGGCCAGAAATACCGGGTGATTGATAATCTCATACTGATAATCCAGGTTTGTTACAATGCCGTCTACATTTACTTCGCCTAACGCACTGCGCATTTTCGCAATGGCTGACGCCCTGTCTTTTGCAAATACAATAATCTTCGCGATCATAGAATCATAGTATGGCGGTATTACATATCCGGAATAAATAGCAGAATCAATCCTGATACCGTTTCCTCCCGGCAGATGCAGATATTCGATCTTTCCCGGGCACGGCATAAAGTTTCTGGAAGGATCCTCCGCATTCAGGCGGCACTCAATGGCATGGCCGCTGATCTTTATATCCTTCTGTTTAAACCGCAGTGGTTCTCCGGCTGCAATGGTAATCTGCTCCTTAATCAAATCAAGCCCTGTTACCATTTCCGTCACCGGATGCTCCACCTGAATCCTTGTATTCATCTCCATGAAATAAAAGTTTTTTTCTTTATCCAGTAGAAATTCTATGGTTCCTGCACTTTCATAATTTGCAGCCTTTGCCGCTTTAACAGCAACTTCTCCCATTTTTTTCCTAAGCTTTTCATCCAGCGCTGCTGACGGAGATTCTTCAATCATCTTCTGATGGCGTCTCTGTATAGAACAGTCTCTTTCACCCAGAGACACTACATTTCCAAACTTATCTGCCAGTATCTGAAACTCAATATGGCGGGGGCTCTCTACATATTTTTCAATATACATAGTATCATCCCCGAATCCATTTACAGATTCCTGCTGAGCCACTTTAAAATTATCCGAGAAATCCTGAGCCGAACGGGAGATCCGCATTCCTTTTCCGCCGCCTCCGCTGGCCGCTTTGATCATCACGGGATATCCGATTTCATCAGCAAGCTTCTGCCCTTCTTTGGCAGAAAATACAGCCTCTTTCGTACCAGGAACTACCGGAACTCCGGCATTCATCATTGTTTTTCGTGCTTCTTGTTTATCGCCCATTCTATGAATCACTTCCGAAGAAGGGCCGATAAAGGTTACATTACACTTTTCGCACATCTCCACGAATTTTGAATTTTCAGATAAAAATCCGAACCCCGGATGAATGGCTTCGGCTTTGCTGGCAATGGTAGCGCTTAAAATACGCTCCATATTCAAATAACTGTCAGCCGGGGAGGCTTTTCCAATACAGATGGCTTCATCCGCCAGCTGTGTATGAAGAGCCTCCCTGTCAGCTTCTGAATAAACCGCAACAGATTTAATTCCCAGCTCCCGGCAGGCACGGATAATCCGCACCGCGATTTCTCCCCGGTTTGCAATTAATATTTTCTGAAACATAAGCACACCTGTTAACCGATGGCGAAAGTCAGCTCGGCAATAACGGCAGCCTTACCGTCTACGTAAGCTTTTGCGCTTCCAACGCCAATGGGTCCTTTTTGTTTGACAATTTCTAGTTCCAGGGTTAACACATCTCCCGGAACAACTTTTCTCTTAAACTTAGCAGAATTAACTGCACCAAAATAAGCCGTTTTCCCTTTAAAATCTTCGCAGCTTAAGATTGCCACTGCACCCACCTGAGCCAGCGCTTCTAAAATTAAAACTCCTGGCATTACAGGCTCCTGTGGAAAATGCCCCGCAAAAAACGGTTCATTATAGCTGACACATTTTCTGCCTACCGCACGTTTCCCGGGTTCTAGCTCCTCAATGGTATCAATTAAAAGAAATGGCTGTCTGTGAGGGATGATTTCCATAATTTCCTTGGTTGTTAATACAGACATACTGCCTCCTATCCAATAATAAACATATCCTGACCATATTCGATCAGCTCGCCATTTTCTACCAGGATTGCTTTTACAATCCCGTCAAATTCAGATTCAATTTCATTCATCAGTTTCATGGCTTCTACAATTCCAAGAACCTGACCCTTTTTCACAGTATCTCCAACCTTAACAAAGGGTTCCGCATCCGGTGAAGGCGCCGCATAAAAGGTTCCCACAAGAGGACTGCTCATATGATTGCCGGAAGGCTGCGCATCTGCTTCATTCCCTTCAAATCCTGCTGCAGATACTTCTGTATTTACAACGGGTACGGCATTCATCACAGGCATGTTTGGAACCTGAAGAGGCTGCATCTGAATTTTTCCGTTACTTTTTTTCAGTTTTAAAATGGCACCGTTTTCTTCATAGGACATTTCTGTCAGACCGTTTTTTGAAACGGCTTCCATTAATTTAATAATCTGGTCTACTTCCATTTCCATGCTCCTGACTATTTATATTTTTTAACAATTAAGGTAGCATTGTGGCCGCCAAAAGCAAGTGAGTTGCTCATGGCATAATCAAATTCCATATCTACACCATGCCCCTGTACATAATCCAGATCCAGTTCTTCATCCGGCTGTTCTAATCCTACTGTCTGGTGAATATAATTGTGATTCATCTGCAGGATGCTGGCAATAAACTCTACCGCCCCCGCAGCGCCCAGAAGATGTCCGATCATGGACTTTGTGGAATTAATTTTCAGCTTGTATGCATGATCTCCGAAGGCTGTTTTAATGGCTCTCGTCTCAAAGAGATCGTTATGATGGGTGCTGGTTCCGTGGGCATTGATATAGGTAATGTCCTCCGGCTTCACCCCGGCATCCTCCATGGCAAATTTCATGGCATTTGCCGCTCCCATACCGTCTTCTGCTGGAGATGTGATATGGTATGCATCGCTGGTAGCGCCATATCCAACAACCTCAGCCAGAATCTTTGCGCCCCGGGCTTTTGCATGCTCCAGCTCTTCTAGTACTACAACACCTGCCCCGTCTCCCAGAACAAATCCGTCTCTGTCCTTGTCAAAAGGAATGGAACATCTTTCCGGTGTATTCTTCGCAGATAATGCAGTCAGAGATGTGAATCCCGCTACACTGATGGGGGTAATGGCACATTCAGTTCCGCCTGCCAGCATCACATCTGCCTCCCCATGCTGAATACTCCGGTATCCCTCTCCGATAGAATGGGTTCCTGTGGCACATGCGGTAACTACATTGATTGTTTTTCCTTTCAGTCCAAGCTGAATGGAAACGTTGCCTGCCGCAATATTGGTAATCATCAAAGGCACCAATAACGGATTTACTCTTCCCGGTCCTTTGTTCAGCAGTTTTTCGTACTCCCGCTCAATGGCCTGGAGACTTCCGACGCCAGATCCGATGGCACAGCCTACCCGGTACGGGTCTTCCTGTTCCATATCAAGTCCCGACTGCAAAAAGGCTTCCTTTGCCGCCGCCACAGCATACTGGGAGAATTTTTCCATTCTCTTTGCAGCTTTGCCGTCCATAAATTCCTTGGCCGCAAAGCCTTTGACTTCCGCCGCAATCTTTACTTTATAATCTGTTGTATCAAAATATGTGATTTCGCCAAAACCGGTTTTTCCGGCTTTCAAACCGTCCCAGTATTCTGCAACATTTAATCCGATCGGGGTAATTGCTCCCATTCCGGTTACTACTACTCTTCTCATATCTTCCTCCTACATTGCCATTCCGCCGTCTACACACAGCACCTGTCCGGTAATATACGCCGCTTCATCAGATGCCAGAAAGCAGACTGCCGAAGCAATCTCTTCTGCCTTTGCAAATCTTCCCATAGGAATCTGGGCCAGGCCGGCCTCTTTTGCAGATGCAGGCAGTTTATCTGTCATAGGCGTCTCAACAAAACCGGGGGCTACTGCATTCACACGGATTCCGCGGCTGGCAAGCTCTCTTGCCATAGATTTTGTCATACCGATAATTCCGGCTTTGGAAGCAGCATAATTCACCTGGCCCGGATTTCCAAGCACACCGGATACAGAAGAAATATTAATAATACTGCCGCTTTTTTGTTTCAGCATCTGACGATAAACATGACGCATCGTATTAAATGTGCCTTTTAAATTCACATCAATGACATCGTCAAATTCTTCTTCTTTCATAGCCATCAAAAGATTGTCTTTTGTAATACCTGCATTGTTCACAAGAATATCAATGCGGCCGTATTTTTTAACAATCTCCTTGATCATAGACTGAACTGCAGTAAAATCATTGACACTGCACTGTACGCATTCTGCCTTCCCACCGGCATCCCTGATATCTGCCGCAGCAGCTTCTGCTGATTCTTTTGAGTGCATATAATTGATCATTACCTGTGCGCCCTTGGCCGCCAGCATTTTTGCAATTTCTTTTCCGATACCTGACCCGGCACCTGTTACTAATGCTACTTTACCATTCAACATATTTTCTCATCCTTTATTCCTGACCGGACAGCTCCTTTACAAGGACATCCAGATCTTCTATCTTATCTACATGATAAGCGGAAACTTCTTTATTGATTTTTTTCATAAATCCGCAAAGTGATTTCTTTGGTCCGATCTCAATAAATACTTCTACACCGTCATCAATCATCCGTTCAATGGTCTGCTGCCAGCGCACAGAAGAAGAAATCTGATCCTTTAACAATCCGCGGATTTCATTTTTATTAGTTACATAGTCAGCTGTCACATTTGTAATATACGGAGTCTGAATATCATGGATTTCTACCTGTTCCAGCTCTTTTTCCAGCTTCAGACCTGCTTCTTTAAGCATATCTGAATGAAAGGGGCCGCTTACCTTTAAAGGCACGCACCGTTTTGCACCTGCCGCTTTTAAGGCATCTGCCGCTGCTGATACAGCGCCTTCCTCCCCGGTGATTACAGTCTGTCCCGGACAGTTATAATTTGCCACGGAAACAATTCCTTCTGTTTCCTGGCATATTTTCTCAATGGTTTCATTGTCAAGGCCCATAACAGCCGTCATGGCTCCTCCCGTGGGAACCGCTTCCTGCATATATGCCCCCCGTTTTACCACGATTTTAAAGGCATCCTCCGGTGTCATAACCCCAGAGGCAACCAGGGCTGCGTATTCTCCCAGACTTAACCCTGCATTGACAGTAGAAGAAAATCCTTTCTCTTCTACTGCTTTTAACACTGCCAGCTCGTCTGCAAGCATAGCAATCTGCGTATATTTTGTAATGTCCAGTTCCTGATTTTCCTCAAAAAGAAGATGATACATATCTATGCCGCTTACTTTACCAGCCAGATCGATCATCTCCTTGGAACAGGCATATGTATCATAAAAATCTTTTCCCATGCCAATGTACTGTGAACCCTGGCCCGGGAATATAAAAGCTGTTTTTTTCATGATTTTCTCCTATCTGTTCAGTAAGCTCTCCGCCTTTGTCATAATGTCCGCAATGATTTCGGCACAGCTTTGCTCTTCTTTCACCATTCCGGCAATCTGGCCTGCCATAACAGTACCTGTTTTTACATCGCCGTCAATCACCGCATTTCTCAGTGAGCCAAGGGTAAGATGCTCAAGCTCCTCAAATCCCGCTCCCTGCTCTTCTAACTTAATGTACTCTCTTGTCATCTGATTTCTGAGACAACGGATGGGATGTCCGTGAGAACGTCCTGTAACAGTAGAATCGATATCTTTTGCCTTAATAATTTTCTTTTTGTAATTTTCATGGCAGATACATTCATTGGCCACACAAAATCTTGTACCAATCTGAACTGCCTGCGCCCCCAGCATCATAGCCGCCGCAAGGCCTCTTCCGTCTGCAATGCCTCCGGCTGCAATCACCGGAATTGTTACTGCATCCACAACCTGGGGAACAAGAGTCATGGTAGTTGCTGCTCCAATGTGGCCGCCGGACTCTGTACCCTCCGCCACAACAGCATCCGCACCGGCCTTTTCCATCATCCGTGCCAGGGCTACACTTGCCACAACAGGAATCACCTTAATGCCGGCCGCTTTCCACATTTCCATGTATTTGCCCGGATTTCCGGCCCCGGTTGTCACAACCTTAATGCCTTCTTCTACAACTACTTTTGCTACTTCATCCGCATAAGGACTCAGCAGCATGACATTTACTCCAAAAGGCTTATCTGTCAGCTCTTTTGCTGCCCGGATTTCTCTGCGGATCACATCCTCCGGTGCGCTGGCAGCACCGATCAGTCCAAGACCGCCTGCTTCGGATACTGCCGCCGCTAAATGATGTTCCGCTGCCCAGGCCATACCTCCCTGGATAATCGGATGTTCAATTCCTAAAAGTTCTGTAATTCTGGTTTTCATTTTTTTATCCTTTTGAATTATTCTTCTACACCATGCTCTTTCAGGTAATTTACAATATCACCTACTGTAGCCATAGATTCTAATTCTTCAGATGGGATTTCCACTTCATACTCATCTTCTAAAGCCATTACTAATTCAAATAAATCTAAAGAATCAGCCTCTAAATCATCTTTAAAGTTTGATTCTAATTTAACCTCTGCTGCGTCAATGTCTAACTGGTCTGCGATCATCTGTTTCATTTTTTCTAACATAATAGTGTCTCCTTTACTTGTATATCATTCTTTTTATATTTATTTTGATATTCAAAGTATATATATTGGTGATTTATTTGTCAATACTTTCTGAAGGTAAAATAAATTGACTTTTTTCCACAACTTTCCTATACTTGGAATATACAAAATATAACCCGTGATCTTATATGGAAAGTGAAGGTTTATCTATGAAAAAAAATAAAGAAATCCAGAATATCGAGGAAGACATTCTGGATCCGGCCGACATTATTGTCACTCTGGATCTGGACGACAATGTGTCTGTAGACTGCGAAATCTACACTATTTTTGAAGTGCAGGATCAAAACTATATCGCCCTTGTTCCGCTGCAGGAAAACGGAGAACGAAACGACGAAGGGGATGTATACCTTTACCGCTACTTCGAAGACGAAAACGGCACCCCTTCCCTGGAAAACATCGAATCCGACGACGAATTTGAAATAGTCTCCGACCGCTTCGACGAACTCCTGGACGAAGAAGACTTTGAAACCCTGTAAGCCATGCATGGAACTGAATGTGAAAAGCCCCGCGAAAAGTTTACTTTTCAGCAGGGCTTTTTATATTTAGGACCATATATGGCGCCAGCCATCAGCGAGAAAATCGGCAGATTTTTGAGCTGGCATGGCTTACAGGGTTTCTCTCTACAGAACACATCCGGCGCCAGCCATCAGCTACTGCCTGTGAACTTCACAGTGTTCTTCTAATTCTGAAAATATCTTTCTAAGGGCATCACAATAATTTCTGTCCGGACGAAAACTCATATGATTAATTTTGATATAGCTTTCCGATACGAAAATAGTTGTCTGCCTGCTTTCCTCCCAGATGGTGACCGTTCCAAACCCGCCGTCTAAATCTTTTGGAATGCAGGGTCTTAATTTCATACTCTGCAGAAATTCCACAAGCTGTCTTAAATCATCCTCATCCGTTACCGTATAATAGCCTTCTGCATAGGAAATATCTGCGGAAGTGACCTGATTTTGTTCCAGCTTATTTAATGCGGCAGAAGGCCTTGCAGGCAGGAATATGAGCAATACAAGAACTACTACAGCTGCTAAAAAGACAGAAATCAGTATTTTCTTTCTTCTCATAAGTATCCACCTCCATAATAATTTTCAAATAATAAATTACACCCCAAAAATCTCCTCCAGAAACCTTGATGGCGCTGTCTCTCTGTTATTGATCTGCCCGCATCTGCACAGGGTCAGCTCCTTTTTCGCCCGGGTCATCCCCACATAAAACAGACGGCGTTCCTCCTCGATATCCGCGTCCATAACAGATTTCCGGTACGGAATGATTCCCTCGTTGATATCGGTAATAAACACATAATCGTATTCTAATCCCTTCACACCATGGAACGTGGACAGCGTCACGGCCTCTGTCTGCTCCTTCTGCTGCTGGTTTAATTCCCGGCGCACATCCTCCATATGCAAAAACCATGCTTCATAGATAGTAAAATTTTTGGCTCCAAGCTGTAACTCATCCAGCACTTCCAGAAGCTCTTCATAATCTATCTTTCGAACCTGGGAGATTTCCTGTAAATAGGATTCGTAATCAATTCCCTTACGGATATAATTCACTGCGGAATAAGGCTTCATTCCCTCAATCACCTTTAAATCCATCTGCAGCTTTTCAAGCCGCTGTACCATCCAGTCAGCTTCCTTATAATAGTCTTCCCACACATCAAAAGCCACCGTCTCTTCCGGCAGACTTTCTCTGGATAAATAGCGCTTTGGCCTGTTCATAATCTGCAGAAAATCTTTTCGCTGCCGGCTGCCAAGAGCAATATTGATATAACACAGCAGATCCTTTGCAATCCAGTGGTCGTAAATATTAGGGATACGCTCTCTGGTGCGGAAAGGGATATTGTAACGCATCAGATATTCCATCAGAAGCCTTGGCTGCATATTGGTACGAAACAAAACAACCATTTCCTCATAACTGATTCCTTTCTTATGAAGCTTCCTCATCTCTTCCGCCAAATACTGATCCTGATCCTTTTGATAACCGAAGGAAAGATTCCGTATCATGCCGGCCTCCTGTGCAGCCGCTGTAATCTCTTTTGGAAAACGGACAGAATTTACCTGAATCAGCTTTTGGGATAAAGAAACCACCTCCCGGGGACAGCGGTAATTCATATTTAAAGTCACTTTTTTAATATCCGGGAAATCCTGTTCCACATGCATCATAATCTCAGGTTTCGCCCCACGGAAACGGTAAATAGACTGATCATCATCTCCTACAATAAAAAGGTTCCTTGTCTTGTCCGCCAGCATTTTAATTACATCATACTGCACCTGATTAATATCCTGGAACTCATCAATTAATATGTATGGAAACCGTTTCTGCCATCCTGCCAGAATATCCTTTCTCTGTTCAAAGAGCTCCTTGCAGAACACCAGCATATCGTCAAAATCAATGAGATGGTTGCTGGTCAAAAACTTCTGATATGCCTCAAAAACCTTGCGGAATATATGTTCCGCACAATTTGTGGAATAATAATGCTCCACCTGAATATCTGAATTTTTCACCATGCTGATCTCAGCAAGAACAGAAGAAATAAACTCATTCTCATCCTCATAGTCCAGCCGCATCTTTGCCGCTAACTGCTTCATAAACTGAAACTTCTGGTCTTCCTTTATGATATCTGATCCTTTATATCCATAGGCATATTTTAAAATCATAAAATAAACCGCATGAAAGGTTCCAAAGGTAACCGGCAGCTTCCTGCCCTGCATCAGCCGCAGAAACCGTTCTTTCATCTCATTTGCAGCCGCTTTTGTAAAAGTGATCACAAGAATATCTCCCGGATTCACATAATAGTGGTTAATTAAATATCGGATTCTCTGTATAATCGTAAAAGTTTTGCCGGAACCTGGTCCCGCCAGAACCATCATAGGCCCCTCATTGTGCATAACCGCTTCTTTTTGTGCCTGATTCATTTCCATAAGCAGTCTTTTATATCTCCTCAGCCGTATTATTTTTAAGTATTGCAGTGTATTCCCCATTATAAATGTCAATTATTTTTTTCTCAACTGTTATCCTTTAAAGCATATGTTAAATTTAAAACCTTCATCTCTATATTTTTAATTTTTACTCCTCTTTCATCAAAATCCACCGCCTTTCGGATTTGTGTCAACACTGTTGTCACAAATTATATCGTATTTTACGTAAGCAAAACCTTCACCAAACTTGGAATCTTTTCTATATTATTCCAGTTTTTATAATCTCACTTTTTTTAACAAACATACAAATTACTAGGTTCTCTCAACATTTCCTCCGGAAAAGCATTACCTTTTGTCATATTAAATTCCCGCACTACTGTATAGACATTATCATTAATATTTAGTCTGGGCCAAATATGTTTCACATCATCAACAATTTGAGAAGCATTACTTACATTCTAATTTTCATAAGTTACAACTTTTTATACCTTTCTCTTGAAAAAATGACTCTATCGCTCTTTGTCCTGCTTCTGTTCCATAATAGCCATGTACCTCAATGGTACATGCATTTTTCCAATGATATCTTCAATCGCTACCTCTGTAAGTTTCTCTGGCATTGATGATAAAGTATCTAAACAATTAGCAGAATCATTGCTTTTAAGATAATTCAACTGTCATAATCTTCTAAAAAACACGATTATTGAGTATTTTTAGTAATGTATCTGAATACTATTATAATGCATATTTATAGAGACTTCCATCCCCTCTACCCATTCTCCCACTTCCTGCCAGCTCCGCCAGCAGTTCTCTACACTCTCCTAATCTCGATGATGCAGAGGTACGGAAAGTAATCAACTATTTTTCTGTAAAGTCACTTGCCTCAATAAATCCATTCACCGGACATACAGCAATCCCATCACCACAAAAGATAACCTATATATTATCAATCATTCTCTGATAAACTCATTTCAAGTTTTCAATCACAATAAAAGAAGTCCCAGCATAAGCGAATCTGACATATTTTCTATCAGATTGTTTTATACAGAGACTTCTTTTGTTCTCATATCAGATACTCCACACCTAAATACCACACTGCATTTTAGGAAATGCAAGCAGGCAAACACAGGCTATTACTTCATATCCTTTTTTAGAAAACTCCTCTTCCTCATCCGTATTTACTTTAACTTCATTTATTTCAATTCAATTTCTTCCAGCTCTTTTGGGGGAACCTTCCTGGTAGAATCCTGTACGATTCTTGCAATTTCTCTTTTTGCCGTATTAAGAGGAAGCAGTGTACCGGCCCCGGCAATACAGCCCCCGGGGCATCCCATGCCTTCAATCAGACACCCGTTCTTTTTTCCCGCTTTTGCAAGCATCAGTATCTTTCTGCATTCATCTAGTCCCTCGGCATGTTCAATCTTCACATCCACTCCGGGATAATACTCGTGCACACATTTTTCAATAGCCTGTGCTACTCCGCCGGCAACAGCATAGCCCCTTCCGGCTCCTGTGGCGTCATGGAGGCGTCCCTGACTTTCTGCCTTAGCCGGGTCAATCCCTCTTGCTTCAAAGATCGCGTCCAGCTCCTCAAAGGTAATTACAAAGTCTACATCACTGCGGACAGTATGCCGCATAGCCTCAAGCTTCTTAGCGGCGCAGGGACCGATAAATACTACCTTTGCATTTGGATGCTCCTTTTTAATACTCCGGGCAGTGGCTACCATCGGCGTCAGCTCTGTGGATACACTTTCAATCATCTCCGGAAACTGCTTTTTTGCCAGCATTGCCCAGGAAGGACAGCAGGATGTTAATAAGAACGGAAGATCTCCATTTACCACATGATTAACATACTGATGTGCTTCTGTCACCGCACCGATATCAGCTCCTAAAGCCACTTCATACACCTGGGAAAATCCAAGCTCCATCAGCGCTGCTTTTACTTTATCCGGGGTTACATCCGGTCCAAACTGTCCCACATAGGCAGGTGCAATTTCAGCAATCACCTCACCGCCGTTTTTCATACACCTGATCAGCTGAAAAATCTGAGATTTATCAGCAATGGCCCCGAAAGGACAGCTGACCATACACATTCCGCAGGAAACGCATTTTCCATTATCAATAACCGCCCGGTTATATTTATCTGATTCAATGGCATTGACGCCGCAGGCGCTGGCACAGGGCCGGACCTTCTTTCCAATAGCATCAAAGGGGCAGGCCGCTTTGCATCTGCCGCATTTAATGCACTTATCCTGCTGGATATATGCCTGCCCGTCCAAATGTATAATGGCATCTTTCGGACACACTTCCATGCAGGGATGCGCCAGACACTCTCTGCAGAGATTGCTTACCTCATAAACATTATCCTCACAGGCATTGCAGGCAGAGGGAATTACCTGCATCAAAGGAGGCTCATAATACATCTCATCAATACTGCTTTCTGCCAGTCCTTTTGTAATGTGCACCGGTTTATTCTGCGGACGCAGTGAAAGCCCCATGGCAAGCCGCACCCGCTCAGAACTAACTGCCCGTTCACGGTAAATGCTTTCCCTGAATTTTGGTTCTTCTGTAGGAGAAAGCTGATAAGGAATTGCCTCTATATCATCTCTGACATGTTCTGATTCATATGCAATTTTGGCAATCTCTACAAAAACACGTTTCCGCAGTTCTGATACCTGTGTACGCAAACCTCTCATGTGCAACACGCTCCTTTTATTTTAATTTGTTATTTTTTTAACTATGTCTGCAAATAAATTGTAGTCTCATCTATATCATCGGTCAATCATTTCTCCGCGTGTTTTTAAATAAAACCAATCACTCACCTTTTTTCTGCCGCTGACATATATTATAAAAAAACAACAGGAGAATTTCATGTCTTCAAACCGAAATTGCTGTTACACCCGAAATTCCGGAAACTCAATGAATTCCGGAATGACAAGACCGGTTCCTTCCATGAATACCGGGATGACAAGATCATCCAGAACATCCGGAATGGAAAACAGATATTCCTGTCAAAAACCCCATGGGGAAAAAGAATTTCCCATTGGTATGGCTTATGTTCCATGGCAGAAATTTCAGAAAATATATGATCCTGCAAAAGCGCTCTGTCAGGGAACTATTTTTGCAGAACTGGATCTGCCATTCTGTGGAAAGAGAGGTGGCAGATAATGAATGCTGAACGTAAAAAATTATTTGACTATATTAATCAGGTGAGCTTTTCCATCAATGATCTGACGCTCTATCTTGACACCCATCCAGACGATGCGGAAGCTCTTGAATATATGAAGGAGCTGATTCCATGCCGCAAAAAGGCCCTGAAAGAATATCAGGAAAAATATATGCCTCTGCTGGTTGACGGCACCAGCGAACATGCCGACATCTGGAAATGGTCTACAACAGCATGGCCTTGGGAAAGGGGGTATTATTAAAGTATGTGGAATTACGAAAAAAGACTTCAGTATCCTGTAAATATTACTCAGACCAATCCTCAGATTGCTCAAATTATCATTTCCCAGTATGGCGGTCCAAACGGCGAAATGGGCGCTTCTATGCGTTATCTTTCCCAGAAATTTGCAATGCCATACAAAGAAGTATGCGGCGTGCTCAACGATGTAGGAACAGAGGAACTTGCTCATCTGGAAATTGTAGGCGCCATTGTCCATCAGTTAACCGATGGCATCAATGTGGAAGAAGTAAAAACAAGTGGTTTTGATAAATATTATGCCGACCACACCCTTGGCATCTGGCCTCAGGCTGCCGGCGGCGTGCCTTTTACTGCCAACCAGTTCCAGTCTGTAGGGGATCCTATTACAGATTTAATGGAAGATATGGCGGCAGAACAAAAAGCCCGCACCACTTACGATAATATTTTAAGACTTGTCAAAGATCCGGAAGTATGTGAACCTATTAAATTCCTCCGGGAACGTGAAATCGTACACTTCCAGAGATTTGGCGAATCTTTGCGGATCGTTCAGGATCACCTAGACTCCAACAACTTCTATGCTCTGAATCCTGCTTTTGATAAACCCTGCTAAATAAACGCAGTATGAAATACAGCCGGATAATTCCTCCTTAAGAAACAGGGAGCTGATCACTGATTTCTCAATGACAGCTCCCTGTATTCTAAAGTTCCGTATTCTAAAGTTCCGGATTCTCAAGCAAATCTTCTACTGTACATCCTAACACTCTCGAAAGCTTATAAACAGTCCCTGCCTTGGCCCTGTCTATATCATTTACTTTCTGTTCATACATCTGAATGGAACGCAGCTTTACACCGGAAAGCTCTGCAAGTTCCCCAAAATATAATCAAGAATTGCTTTGGCAGCTTCTTTTTTGCTCATAATCGGAAGCTCTTTCACCTCATCATTTGTAATCAGTGTGACTACATTGGTATCCGTGCCAAATCCGGCTCCCTCTACTTTTAAATTATTGGCCACAATCATATCTAGATGTTTTTTCTTTAGTTTTTTTCTGGAGTTTTCCAGCATATTCTGAGTCTCCATGGAAAATCCGCACAAAAACTGCCGGTGTGATTTGTGCTCCCCAAGAGTTCCGATGATATCCTTTGTTCTAGTCAGGGCAATGGACATGTCTCCGTCTTTTTTCTTGATTTTTTCATCTGCAGTCTCTGCAGGTCTGTAGTCTGCTACAGCCGCTGTCAGAATCAGAATATCCTGCTCTTTGGCCCGTCCGGTTACCGCATCAAACATTTCCTGTGCTGTCACTACCGGAACAACCTCCACAAAGGGCGGCGGCGCAATACTGCATGGTCCTGTTACAAGGGTTACATCAGCGCCTCGTAACATGGCATTTTCAGCAATGGCATACCCCATCTTGCCGGTGGAATGATTGGTAATATACCGCACCGGATCAATAGCTTCTCTAGTGGGCCCGGCGCTTACCAGTACCTTTTTTCCTGTCAGATCTTTTGTACAGGCAATTTCCTTTAAAATATGCCAGAGAAGCTCTGAGGGCTCCGGCATTTTTCCTTTTCCCACATCCTGGCAGGCAAGCATGCCGCTGGCAGGCTCAATTATTTTCTTTCCGTAAGACTTAAGGATCTTTAAATTATCCTGAAGAATAGGATTTTCATACATATTGGTATTCATGGCAGGGGCAATCAGCATGGGAGCTTTACAGGCCATGGCTGTAGTTGTCAGCATATCATCCGCAATGCCGTGGGCCAGTTTCCCGATTACATTTGCCGTTGCAGGGGCAATCAGCATCACATCAGCCTTCTTGGCCAGGCTCACATGAGCCACATGGAACTGAAAATTCCGGTCAAAGGTATCCACCAGACACTTTGTATTTGTAAGAGATTCAAAGGCAATGGGATTGATAAAGTTCACCGCATTTTTAGTCATAATGACATGGACTTCCGCGTGCATTTTTACAAGCATACTGGCCAGATTTGGCATTTTATAGGCGGCAACGCCTCCGGTTACACCGATTACTACAGTCTTTCCTTTTAACATGATTACTCCTTATTTCAGGTCCGATTTCATGACATCAAACAGTTTTCCGTGTTTTTCATAATTTGTGATTCTGGCAATGCTGTTGTCATCATTGACAAACACAACCTGGGGCGTCAGCTCTTCTGCCTCCTGGGGCGTTACATCTGCATATGACATAATGATAATTTTGTCATTTACGCTGACACAACGGGCAGCCGCTCCATTCAGGCAGATCATTCCGCTTCCACGCTCCCCGGCAATGGTATAAGTCTCAAACCGGTTTCCATTATTGATATCAACAATCTGAACTTTTTCATATTCTAATATTCCTGAAGCGTCCAGCAAATCCTCATCCACCGTAATACTTCCCACATAATCAAGCTCCGCTTGCATCACTGTGGCACGATGAATTTTGCTTTTCAGCATCTGTATTGTCATAATATTTCCTTCTTTCTTACTCTACAATAAAATTATCAATCAGTCTAGTTTTTCCGATATAAACGGCTATGGCAACCAGCACAGGCGCTTTTATGGTATCCACCTGCTGCATGGTAAGGCCGTCTACCGCTTTCACATAATCAATTCGGGCAAGGGGCTCTGTTTCAATTACTGCCTTCATTTTCTCCACCAGTTCCCCGGCATCGGTCATTCCCTCTTTTACCAGCTTTTGTCCCATAAAAATAGATTTGCTCAAAATCAATGCTCCCCGGCGTTCCTCTTTGGAAAGATATGTATTCCTGGAGCTTTTTGCCAGACCGTCTTCTTCCCGGATAATGGGACAGCCGATCACTTCCACATTCATATTCAGATCTTCTGTCATATGACGGATTACCGCCAGCTGCTGGGCGTCTTTCTGGCCAAAGTAAGCCTTATCCGGCTGTACAATATTAAAAAGCTTATTTACCACCGTACATACACCTCTAAAGTGCACCGGTCTTGATAATCCGCACAGCTCCTCTGTCAGCACAGACATATCTACATAAGAGCTGAAATTTTTATGGTACATTTCCTCCGGTTCCGGATGAAAAATCAGATCTGCCCCCAGGCTTTCACAAAAAGCGCTGTCTTTTTTAAGATCTCTGGGGTAACTTGCCAGATCTTCTTTCGGTCCAAACTGCATGGGATTTACAAAAATACTGACAATCACTTTATCATTCTGGCTTCTGGCAGCGGTAATCAGACTGCCGTGTCCCTCATGAAGGTATCCCATAGTGGGCACAAATCCAATGGTTTTTCCTTCACCTTTCCAATTCTTTATTATTTCTTTTATTTCTTTTACTGTAGTAACAATCTGCATTCCTTTATCTGTATGATGTATTTACTTATGAATACATGCATACGCTCCTTTCTGCTTCTTATTCAAGTCTCGCGAGAGCGTATATCAGGTGGGGAATTGACTCCCGCCGCTGATACCTGCTTGTTACTCACCGCCTATAGAGGCGGAAGTCATCTCACATCTAATATAATTTATCTATAATCTCATCCGAAATAGCAAAAATATGCTCCTCTGACGGAAAGGTTCCCCCTTTTACTTCTTTTGTATAATCCGCAAATGCCTGTTTCATTACTTCTCCTACATTGGCAAACTGTTTTACAAACTTTGGTTTAAAGTCCGAAAACATCGCCAGCATATCCTGATATACAAGCACCTGCCCGTCACATCCCGCTCCGGCTCCGATTCCGATAGTGGGAATATTCACAGCCTCTGAAACCAGCGCCGCAAGCTTCGCCGGAACGCATTCCAACACTACCATAAAGGCACCGGCCCGCTCTACCGCTTTTGCATCCTCAATCAGCTGTCTTGCCGCTTCTTCGCTCTTACCCTGTACTTTAAATCCTCCAAAAGCATTTACCGACTGTGGAGTCAGTCCGATATGAGCACAGACCGGAATGGAAGCTTCCACAATAGCCTCGATCTGGCGGCAGACCTTTGCTCCGCCCTCCAGTTTTACTCCGTTGGCTCTCCCTTCTTTCATCAGCCGGCCCGCATTCAATACCGCGTCATACACAGATGTCTGATAGGACATAAAGGGCATATCCGCCAGCACAAAGGCTTCCTTGGCTCCCCGGCTTACCGCTCTTGTATGGTGGATCATATCTTCCATTGTCACCGGAAGTGTATCCTCATAGCCAAGCATTACCTGCCCTAAAGAATCCCCAATCAGCAAAACATTAATTCCTGAAGTATCCATCAGCTTTGCCATAGAATAATCATAGCAGGTCAGCATGGTAATCTTATCTTTGTTCAGCTTTTGATTCTGTAACGTTGTCACCGTGTTTTTCATTTTAATATATCCTCCAATACCTTATAATCCCGATCTTTATGTTTCTGGCAGGCAACTTTTACAACCTGTCTGGACAATACCTGATATACTTCCTTTTCCTCTGCTCTAAGTGCACCAAGATGATCTAGAACCGTTGACAGATCATTCCGTTCAACCGGACCTGTCAAAGCATCTTTGGGACCATATGCAATAATATTTTCTGCATTCCCGTGAATCAGCGGTGCTAAAGCCCGGTGAGCATTCACTGCCGTAAAACCGCAGTCTATAAGCATCTGTTCACACATAGACACAAGACCTACATATAAATTGCTGGCCATAGCCGCTGACGCATGATAACGGATCTTATTCTCTGCGCTGATTACTTCAACAGGATTTCCAAAGCTCTGAAACAGGCGCAGGAAATCATTCAAATATGCTTCATGTCCTTCAATTGTAAAAAATGCATGTGAAAGCTCTTTGTAAGAATTGTATTTGTCATTGATAGCAAAGAGCGGGTGGATAGAATAGCCATATGCATGATAACGGCTGATATCCGAAAAGATATTGGAACTTAAAGAACCACTGAAATGGCTGAAAATCTTATTTTCAATCGGCAGCATTTTTAATTGCTCCCACACTTTGGCAATCACGCCGTCCGGAACGGATAAAAATACTGCGTCACTATCCTCTACCAGGTATCTGATCTTTTCGTATCTTCTGGTATTGGTAAAATTTGCTGCCTCCTGGGCAGACTTTGGGTTTTTACTGTAGTACCCTGTTACATGTACACCGCGCTCGGTGAGATATTTTCCTAAGGAAACGCCTACCTTCCCTGCGCCAATAAATCCAATGTTCATATGCATCCCTCCATGTTCTGCGGAGAGGATAATGAGTCTTATTCCGTCAGCGGATATAAGCCCGATTCAAAATAAAATAAGCTTTTCAAGGTATAGTTTCTTTTCTGAATACTATCCTCTGCTAATATAACATCATTTGTCTGCCTAGTAAAGGAAATCATCTCACATCTGATATAAATCTTTACCAACGTGTCCATCCTGCCTAAAAGCTTTTCAGATATGCTTCCTTCCAGCTCTCAGCAAGCCCGGCATTTTCTTTTGCCTGGTCTGCACTCAAATCTCCCCCCTGCCCGGCATTGACTCTGCCCCGTTCCTGATACAAAGACGGGTCAAGGGATATTTTCTCAAAGGCTTCTAGGGCTGATTTCATAGTCTCAAAATCAATCTGCTGCCCGGCGCCATTTTTCCCGATTGTCTCAGAGCTGTCCATAAAATTTAAACAGTAAAGATAGGCCTGCCGGCTCTTTTCGGCAGGATACTGCTCACAGGCTTTTAAAAAACATTCTGCTGCCTCCGGAAATAAAAAACTGCGTGCATATGCTACTCCCTGGTTGTGATAAAGAGCCCCCCGCAGCTCATCTGTCATTTTATTCTGATTTTCAGGTTTTAGAAGATGGCGGTATTCAGCAGCCGCAAAAGCATACTTTCCATGGAGCAGATACTGATCTGCTTTCAGCTTCCGGCATTCCATAACAGCCTTGCCGTCCACACTCTCAAACAGTTCCTCCATGCGCGCAAGCTCCTCCTGATCATAAAGGCCGCTTTTTTCCAAAATCAGCAATGCCCCACGGAAAAGAGGTTCTTTTCTTCTCAGCTTTAGATCTAGTTCCCTGGCCAGCTCCAAAAAACCAATCTCTTGTTTCAGCCAGAGACACAAACCAAGATTTAACAGCTTTTTATCTACCATATAAAAATTTTCTTCTATATAATAGCAGAGCTCCTCTAGAGAATACAGTGGAAATCCGATATTCTGTATCATGTAAGGCCTTTCTGCTGTTTGATACATACACAGTACTAAATCACCCATTTTTCTCTCTCCTGCCTAATAAAGATCAATCTCAAACTTCCACTGCTTTTCTGTGGAAGGATAAAAAGCTCCGAATCCAAGATCCAGGATTGTGACATACAGCTTCTGCTGATTTATCATTCTCACCGATATCCGGATTTTCCTTGTCCTTTCTGGACGCTTCCAAACATTTTCCAAAAGCAGAGGCTCTATTTTCGCATTTCTTTCTCCTCTTTCCTGTATCCAGATATCCACAGACGGCGTGCCTTTTAAGATCACATCAAACTGTTTTTTGACTTCGAACCAGTTTTCCCCTGCAGTGACAACAGGAAGAAATTTCTGCGTACCATTTACAGAAGCTTTCAGACTGACATTTGCCTGAACCTTGTAGCTGCAGTCATAAGAATACGGCCAATCCCCCTGGCGGCTTAAAATGCTTCCCGCATAAGCGGCTCCTTTTGTATACAGATTTTTACCTACAAAAACCCTTCGGTTTGGCCCTAGAACTCTCAGCGTATCGCACAGCCAGTTTCCGTCAAATCCGTCCCCCAGCAGATACACACCGGATATAATCCGCTTGGCAAAGGCTTCCCGCAGAATACTGGCAAAAAATACATCCTTTTCCTGTCCGTCATCCTCTGCAAGGGCCGGAACTTCCCAGACCTTTTCTCCGGACACAACGATCTGGGGAACTGTCCTGCTCTCCCTTGCCAGAAGTGTAAAACGCACCTGGCGGTCTGAAAAATCAAACATTGCCACATCATGAGCCCAGATTGACTTCTCCTGATGGTAGGTATAGTAAAAGAAACTCTCTCCATAATCCATAAAAAACATGGTTTCTGCTGTTTCTTTCAACATTTCCCTTAAAAGCGCAAAAACTTCTGCCGCTTTAGGCGTAAGCTTTGGCACCGCAATTGACAGGCAGATTTCATACTCTGCATCCTGGCAGAGCTTATCTTTCAGCCTGACAAGGCGGCTTACAAAAAGCGCAAGCCTTTCCACAGCCTCCCCGGCCCCGTCAGTATGAATCAGATCAATAGCCCTTAAATACAGCTGTTCATACAAAATCCCATTCTGATCCTGCCTTCTTTTCTGGGCCTCTGCCCCGTACAGATAATATCCGTTCTTTCCCTCATACAGACTGACAGGGATTTGATAGCATTCTCTGTCGGACCGGGTGCTTACTGTAAAAGGATCTCCACCCTCTTCTTTCAGAAAACTGACCATGGCATTGTCATACCCCAGATCCAGTCCCATATATATTTTCTTTCTGTGAATCGTTACTTCCTTCACTTTTTTACTCCTTACAACGGCCGGAACAAACTAGATGACAGATCACTGATTCTGGCATACTTAAAAATTGCCTCCAGATCCTGTCCCCCGCTGACAATGGCCTGGTTAAGACAATCATAACGGGAAGTACCCGTTACAGACTGATCTTTCTGCTGCAATGTTCTTGTCCCGGACTGTAAAACTTCTTCCTTTGTTTCAAAAAATACATACTGTAAGGTCTCTCTGGCAAACAGCCTGACCTGAAGTACGTAGATTCCCGGAAAGACTTCCGGCACCGGCAGAATCTGACTGGCCTCTTCTTTGCGTCCCTGAAATACCAGCCGGCAGTTTATCCCCCGTCCCCGCTCATATTTCAGCCCCAGCCAGATACAGTCATGTATAAAATATTTCCGCTTAAGTCTTAGGTCCATCTGCTCATAAAACGGAAAGCAGAGGGAATCGTCCTGATACTTTTCCAGCATCTGATCCAGCAGTTTATACTCTGTTTCTTTCAGATTTTCAAAGAGACATAAGTATTTCATCATAGCAATCTCACAGCAGGTATTTAAAAGCCTTTGATTCTGAATAGAATATTCCAGATATTCAAAAACTTCCTCCGGAACCTCCTCTTTGTATACAAAATACCTCCAGGAAAAGTAAGAGACATAAGCATCCCTGATCTGTGCGGTATCGCTTTCACTGCAGACAATCCGAAAATATTCTGCATGATTTTCTGTAAACTGCTCTGTAAACAGCATACGTACCAGCAGCTGCTCCCTGTATCCGTTTACTTCCATCCCAAAATGTTCCGCTTCAGAAATCATCTGATCCAGCGTCTTTATGGTATCCGCAAACTGTTCCAGGGAATCTCTCAGGGTTTCTTGTGAATTTTCTTCCTTCCATTCCTGGACCGAAACTACCTCGCGGGCCATTTTCTCTCCCGGCAGCATCCTGCTTGAGCGATACCCCTCTTTCAGAAAATATCTTCTGCCGTAACTGTCTTCAAATAAGATCCGGCTGTTTTCTGAATATACGCTGATGTAGGCAGTATCTCCCACAAGAGGTACTATCTGCTTATATACATTGCCGCTCTGGTATACAGCCACCTTAGAAAAATGATATCCGGGGCAGACAATTTTTCTCACAAAACCACTGCCAAGACCGATTCTTTCCCACTCTTCCCGTGTTACCTGCCTCTTGATGTAACGATATATTTCAGCAAGGTCATCACTCATATGCCCCTTTTTCAATTCAAGAAGCGCAAACTCATATATTATTTTACCGTAAAGCTTAAGCATCTGTTTTAATCTGCGGTCATTTCTTGCCAGATATGCGTAAAGACGGCCCTTTAATACCGCCGGCAGCACAGTGTCTACAGCAAAATATTTCAGCACTGCCTCGGGAATGTCTCCGTCCTTTTTATGCCAGGAACGAATGAACGCCTCGTACAGCCCGGCAATCTTTAGTCCGCTCTCTACACCTTTTAAAAACCAAGGAAAAAATGCTTCTCCAAACCTGTTATTTTTTATCAGATAGGTACAGATCACTTTTACTGCTTCCTGGCTTTGACTTGCCCGGCAGCATCTTCCCAGCAGCCAAAAAAGGCGGGGATGAAACGCTTTTACTCTGGATGCTCCTGCCAGAACCGCATTCATCAGCTCCTTTGTTAAAATCTGCTGCCTTGCCGCCCAGTAAAAAATCCGAAACTCGGTCTCATCCATGCCCCGGACTAATTCCGGAGAATCTTTCAGCATGTTATATGCTTCCAGATAAAATACAGGACTTGCCATGCCCGCTGACAGATACCGCTTCAAAGCCTGGTATCTGCGCTCTTTACTTTGTTCATATACCGGATTGATCTGCAGCATTACCCAAAACAGCACCGGGTGTTTCTTGTATTTTTGAAAAACCTCCTGGATTTCCTCAAACACATCCAAAAGGTCAGACTCGCCTTCCCCCAGAACGGCTTTCAGATAAAGCCAATACCCCCAGGCAGGCGTTCTCATATTTTTACAGATTTTACCGGCCTGCTCTAGAGGCTTTTGGGCATCTTCTCTTTGATCTGCCAAAATCAAAACCTGACAGCAAAACAGATAATTCCAGGGATTTTCCGGGTTCTCTTTTATCATTTCCCTTAAAATTCCCAGGGATTCCTCTTTCCACTGATGCCCGGAAAGCCGGTCTAAGGAAAACTCGGTATAATCCTGAATCAAACGATACCGCTGATAGCGCCGGGCCTTCAAAGACTGATTTTTCCTTTCAGCGGCAGAGGGCCCCGACGCACAAATCTGTATGGTTTTTGTCTGAAAAGGCGTTTTTAATTCAATTTTTGCAAAATTTTTACCGGCATGCATATGTTCCGGATGAACCGTGTAATCCAGTTTTGCATGTTTTCCAAGAAAATCATAGCTTTGCAGACGCTTCTTTCCAAGCTGTATAAACTTTTCCTGACAGCTGATCTGAATATCTGCAAAGCCCCACTGAGACTTTGTAATGGTTATCACATCCCTCTGAACCGAAGAAACATTCTCCAGCTTCCTCAGGGGATTATCTACCTCATAAAAACTGCGCGCCTTCTTTCCGATTCCAATCAGAAACTCTTCCATTTCATGGGAGGACATGCCGGCAGTACACAGACCATGATATAGCAGCTCTGTATTTTCATCCGGAAATATATTTGTAAACTGAGGAGACTGAAAAACAGCCAGAGCTTCTTCCCAGTTCAGCTTCGCCAGATTTGAAAAGTCATTCAGCGTCTTAATCTTTCCTATAGAAGACTGATGATAAAATCTTGTTATGGAAACCTCGTAAGGAACCGTATACTCTCCGGAACTGCTGACAATTACAAACTGTCCTCTGTCTGTATACCCCTCCTTTAATTCTCTGGCATGATATTCATATTTCACCGTCACAGATACGGCATCAAACTGGGGCGTCAGACAGAGAATATGGGGATTACTGCACAGCACAAGCCCCCGCACAGCCTCTTTTCGTGAAGACTTTATGGTAAACTCTCCCCGAAAAACCCCCTCTTCTAATACTTCAAATAAAATCCCTTTATCTGGCACTATAAGCTCTGGCCGGTCCTCTTCAAATGTTCCTCTGATTAAATCCTGAATCTTCTTTCGCAAAACTTCACCTGCTTTATCCGCACACACTTTGTTTTTCTGTTGCTTTTCAAAAATTTACATATATAATTAAGTATAATTGATTTAAAGAGTTCTTGCAACAACAGGGAGGATCCATATGTTAAAACACAGAGACCATTTTCACGGAAGTGATCTGGAAAAAATAGAAGAAATTTACGGGATAAAAAAAGAAGAAATCACAAGCTTTTCCGCCAATGTAAATCCCCTTGGGATTTCACCGCTGCTTAAGAAAAATCTATCCGAAAGGATTGATGCCATCAGTACTTATCCAGACAGAGAATATACCTCTCTTCGAAAATGCATCGCTGCATACTGCGGCACAGAATATGAAAATATCATTGTAGGAAACGGCTCCACCGAACTGATTTCTCTATTTATTCAGGTACGCCATCCGAAGAAAACAATGATTCTCGGTCCTACGTATTCGGAATACGAACGCTCTGTCTCTTTAGAGGGCGGCACTTCTTTGTATTATCCCCTAAAAGAGTCTGACCAGTTTATGCTTCAGACAGAGCAGTTTATAGAATCCCTCAATGAAAGTATTGATCTTTTAATTATCTGCAACCCCAACAACCCTACCTCCACCGCTATCTGCCAAAAAGATATGCGAAAAATTTTAGACGCCTGCAAACAATATGATATTTTTGTTATGGTAGATGAAACCTATGTGGAATTTGCGGACAACTATGCACAAATCAATGCGGTTCCGCTCACCGCCTACTATAATAATATTATCATATTAAGAGGAACCTCCAAGTTTTTTGCGGCTCCCGGATTGCGGCTTGGATATGCCGTCACCGGAAATCGTGACCTGATTGATTACATTAATACCCACAAAAATCCCTGGATGATTAATTCTCTGGCTGCAGCTGCCGGAGAGATTATGTTTCAGGATGATGATTATATTCAGGAAACAAAGCGGCTGATTTCCTCAGAACGAACACGGATGCTTCAATTTTTAGAGCAGACGCCGGATTTTCATCCCTATCCGGCCAGCGCCAACTTTATTCTGGTGCGCATAAAAAACAGCCGGCTTACGTCAGAGCTTTTATTTGACCGGGCCATCCGTGAAAAAATGATGATCCGGGACTGTTCTACCTTCCCGTTTCTTGATAACAGTTATATCCGTTTCTGCGTCATGAGTCCTGAGATGAACGACAAGCTGCTTGCCTGCCTTTCTAGGAACTAATCTTACAGGGAGCTGTGAACCGATTATGATTTACCGGCTGTTTATTAAATACTTAAGAAAATATTATCTGCGTCTGAAAACCTCATTGAAATGGATTCTGTTTTCCGTTTTGTCCGGCATCCTTATTGGCCTTGCAGGAACCGCTTTTTATTTCTGCATGAATTATGCCTCTGATTTAAGAGGCGCCTTTCCCTGGCTGATCTTTTTGCTTCCCGCCGGAGGACTGGCCATTGTAGGACTATATCATCTGTTCCAAAATCAGAAGGATCCGGGCACAAATCTGGTATTGTCCGCGGTACATTCCGGGGATCATATTCCCATTAGGATGGCCCCGCTGATATTTGCCAGCACAGTCCTGACTCATCTGTTTGGGGGCTCTGCCGGCCGGGAAGGAGCCGCACTGCAGATCGGCGGCAGTCTTGGAAACGGCATCGGAAGGCTTTTCCACTTTAATGAAAAAGAACAGAAGGTACTGATTATGTGCGGTATGAGCGCCGCTTTTTCCGCTGTATTCGGAACGCCTCTGGCGGCCGCCGTATTTTCCATGGAAGTCATCAGCGTGGGAATTATGCATTATTCTGCAATTCTGCCCTGTGTCATCTCCTCTCTGATTGCACATCAGATTGCATCCTGTTTTGGCGCTGTGGGAGAGCATTTTATCATACAGAGTATTCCGGATTTTGCACTAATTCCAGCGCTAAAAATCTCCCTGCTGGCTGTTTTATGTGCCGTTATCAGTATTTTATTCTGCGTTATGCTCCACGGATTTTCTGATCTGTTCCGAAAACTTTTTCAAAACGGGTATGTAAGAATATTAACCGGAGGTTTTATTGTTCTGGCTCTGACACTGCTGATTGGCAGCCAGGATTATAACGGAACGGGCATTCCTTTTATTGAACAGTGTTTTTCGGGAACAGTACCGCCCTATGCGTTCCTGCTTAAAATGATTCTCACAGCCGTCACACTGGCAGCCGGATACAAAGGCGGAGAAATTGTTCCGTCTTTTTTCGTGGGTGCGGCTTTCGGATGTTTTTTCGGAAACGTTATCGGCCTGTCCCCGTCCCTGTGCGCAGCCGCAGGGATGGGCGCCGTATTCTGCGGTGTTACAAACAGTCCCATCACCTCGCTTTTGATCTGTTTTGAACTGTTTGGCTTTGAAGGTATGCCCTATTACCTGCTCTCCATTGCGCTGTCCTATGTACTTTCCGGCTATTACGGCCTCTATCAGTCACAGAAAATCATCTATTCTAAATATAAAAATCAGTATATTAACAGAAAGACCCGATAACGAAAGTCTGTATATCCTCAAAGGAAGTCTTTTCATATCACAATGATATTTTTCCCGGACAGAGAAAATGCCTTTTCCCGAAGACAGGGGCCTGACTAGAGTTTCATTTTCAGGATTCCCTTAAAGGAAAAGGCAATTTTACGTTGTCCTATTTGTCAATACATACTTTACAGGGGCTGTATCCCTGCTCCATCAGTTCTTTTCTGGAATCGTGGGATACTCTTAAGGATTCTGCCGGTATCTGGGATACGCTCCCGCATCCGGATAGATGAAACTTTTCCGTTCCGGTATTTATAATATACGTATATTTTTCCTGTCTGCTTTTACTTTCACGTTCCAGTTTTGCCTCATCCATGCTGGCAACATCATCCCCGCAGCTGTAATTCTGACTTGGCTTTGTATTCCAGGTGATCTCCTTTCCATTGGAAACAGCAATTATTTCCCCCTGGAGATCTGTACGGTACAGAGATGCTTTCGTTTTCTTAATCCTTTTCATGGCTGATTTTGCAGGATGTCCATATGGATTCCCAAATCCTGCGCTGATCACTACCGCTGACGGATCCACCGCCTTTAAAAACTGATCTGTCCCGGAGCTGCTGCTGCCATGATGGCTTGCCATATAAACGTCCGATTTCAATGTAAGACCTGAAGCAGTCATATCTGCCTCACTTTCTGCCGATGCGTCCCCGCAGATCAGAAAACTATTGCTTCCATATCGAAGGCGGATTCCTATAGAGTTATCATTTTCTTCTTCATACTGATAATTTTTCGGACATACAATGGTAAACTCAGCATTGCCAAGCTCATAGGTCTGTCCCACAGATGGGTGGATTTCCAAAAATCCCTTTCTTTTCATAACTGAAAGATATGACTGGTAAATTTTTGTATCAGCCTGATAATCAGGGCTTAATACCAGTCTGCACTGGAATTTATTCAGAACACCCACAAGCCCGTTTAAATGATCATCATCGTAATGGGAAACTACCACATAATCAAGCTCGCTGATCCCAAGATTTTTCAGATAGCTGACAACATAGGAGGATTTTGTACTGTCTCCGCCGTCAATAAGCATATAATGCCCTCCGCATTCTGCCAGCACGGCATTTCCCTGTCCTACATCCAAGAATCTTACCGTAAGATCATCCGTAAACGCATCCCCGGATACAGCTCCGGCTTCCACCGCCTCAGATACACTCTCCTGCTGAGAAATCTTCTTAATATCGGAAGAATCCTCATAAGATGCCTCTTTCCTGCATCCGGAAAACAGGCTCACCGCCGTAAGCAGTACCAGTAAAACAATGGGTCTTAGCCATGTCCTTTCTCTGGTTGTTCTTTTTTTCATGTTTTTCTCCCATCAAAGTTCTGCAGAAAACCGTCTAAGTTCCTCTGCTGCCATTGAACGGGAGCTTCATTTCATGATCATCTAAACCCGCTCAAACAACACCTTGATTCTGCCTCCGCAGATCATATCTCCGCTTTCCATTCCATATTCGCGGATACTCATATGTTCTGCAGTTTGGGCATCTTTTATTACAAGATATTCGGTTTTTCCTCCTCCGATAGTACCAAAGCATGTTCCGTTTCTATCAATCAGCATTCTGCAGCCAATCTCTCTGGGCGCAGAGCCTTCCTTTTCTATAATCACAGCCATCACCCCGGAAAAGCCCCCGGACAGTCTGTTTAAAACATCCCCCGGCAGCTGAGCAAATGACTTTTTATTTTTTTCCATAATCAGCTGGGCAGCCACACTTACTGCAATCTCTTCCGGTGTTCTGGCAGAAATTGACAGCCCCACCGGGGCATGAATCAGATCTTTCGCCCCTTGAGCAGCGTCCCATTTATCCATCTGTTTTTTTAACTCCGCAGTCTTTCTGCGGCTTCCAATCATCCCTAGATATTCAAAAGGCTGTTTTAAAATCTGTCTGACACAGGAAAAATCAAAAACATGGCTCCTTGTCATAACCAGATAATAGGTATTTTTATAAGGATGAAGGGTTTCAAAAATATGTTCAAAGTCCCCACAGATCAATTCTTTTGCATCCGGAAAATACGCTTCTTTTAAAAGCTCTTTCCGATCATCGTATACTATAGTTTCAAACCCCAGCCAGGCTCCCATCCGGCAGACCTGACGGGCCACATGTCCGCTTCCAAAAATCACCAGACGAAAGACTCCGGCAATGACCTCTTCAAAGCAGCTCTCCTTGTGATACTGCCGGATACCACTCTCATCCGGGCACTCGTTAGGAAGTATCTCTTCCATACATCCTTTTTTTGCTCCGCTTAAATAGGTTCTGACGCCCACCATGCCTTCTGCAGCTGTTTTTTTTGCAATTAATTTATAATTCATATTCATAATCTGCCTTCCAGAATATCTTTTTATGCAGGGAAATCACACAATAGGAAAATGGAAAATCTGCCTTTTTTTTCATTTTCATAAAAATATGTTCTCCTATTTCTGCCTGCTCTTTGCAGTCCGCCTGATTCAACACAAAACAGCATCGGCGTCTCCAGGCCGCCAAATCCTGCGCCTGGCAGATTTTAGGACCATACCCTTCCAGGAAAATCCTTTCATAAGTCTCCGGCGTAATCTGTTCTTCCTGTGAAAACATCAGCTGATACCGATGCACTTCATCTCCGCACAGCAATCCCATTTTTGAAAGCCCCAAAAGTACAACAAGACTGCCGCACCAGTCCGGAATTACCGGCTCATAGTCTGCCGGTACTTTCAGCGATTTCATTTTTGCCCCGTCTGCCTCAATCAACACCACATCTGCCAGCCTTGCCAGCCGGCGCATAACAGCATCCGGCCAGGCCGAAATCTTTTCCGGCTGTACCAGTCTTCCGGTGACACAGATTCCATAGCGGTTTAACACATCCTTCACCGCCGTTTCATCTGCACTGGCAGTAAACAGCTCCTTTTGCCTTGGTGTACCCATTTTAGTGGTAGTCATAATCAGTACTTTTTTCTGTTTTTGTAAATATTTTTCTGCACAGGCATAAATGGTGGAAGTTTTCCCGCCGGCCCCTGCAAAAGCAATGATATTTTTTGATTCCATAACGCTCCTGCCAGTCAAAAGGTATTTCTTCTGTCTGCATTTTGCAGTTCCCAGCGCAAAACCGCTTCCAGTACGCCTCCTGCAATGCACCTTGCCTTATCTGAAATGGTAAAACAATTATTAAGCTCTCCGATTCTAGGATCAATATCCGCAATTTTCAATCCGGCCTTTACCGGATACCAGTTTCGTATCAGCCCCCGCAGAATACCGGAAATAGAAGCTTTTACCGGAACCTGCATCCCGCCATCTGTCTCTATCAGGGCAATATCCTCTCCTGCTGTCACGATCTTGCCAATCCGGGAAATATGTCTGATTTTGCCGCCGGCGGGAGCATAAATCACCCGCTCCTTTGAAAATCCGCCGATATTCCCGGGCACACCTGTATCTGCCTTAGGGCATCCCTGATAAATCAGCCGGCCCAGATCATGCCCCCGTTTGGTCTCCACAACCACATCTACATCTTCCCCCGCGCTAAATCCGGGACCAAGCCCTATGGTAAGAGGAGCCATATCTTTTGTAGTTCCGCAGTTTCTTTTGGCAAGAATGGCATCTATCAGAATGTCCGGCCGCAAAGCTTCGATGGCCTCTCCTTTAGGATCTTTCATAACTGTCAGCTGCCCTGCCCTTACCAGCGCTTCTGCCTCCTGGAAATCATGGGCACACACAGCCCGGATTCCCTCTACTACAGCTTCCCCTTCATAAATTGCTTCCGAAAAAGAAACCTGCCTGCGAATAGACGTGGGGTGTTCTGCTTCCAGCACTAAAACCGGATACCCGCAGCGGGACAGCTTAAAGATCGTCCCTGAAGCAAGGTCCCCGCCGCCGCGCACTATAATAAAATGTTTCATCTTACCCTTACTCCTCCGGTTATTCAAACAACAATTACGGCCTGATCAGCTTATCCGCTTCTGCCATTTTCTGTGCAATCACATACATATTGGTTACTTCTCCCGCCGCCAGCTGATCTGCAATCTGATAATGATTCAGACAGGTTCCACAGGTTAAAATCTCTACCCCCTGAGCCTCCAGAGACTTGAGATCTTCCAGAGACTCTGAGCCTTCCACAGAAAGATAAGCCCCCGAATTGTACAAAAGAATGGTCTGGGGAAGTACATCCTGCTGTGTCAGAGCAAAAATGTATCCTTTCATAAGAAGCTTTCCAAGAGCTTCCTCTCCGCTGCCCATCTGATTGGAGGACAGTACAACTACCATCCCCTCACGCCTCTGGTCTGCCAGACAGCTCTCCTGGCTTCCTGTCTCCTGTTCTTTTGTTTTATTCTCATCTTCATTGAATCTGTCCTTTAAGATTCCATCTGATTTTTTTACAACAATGACTACCTGATACTGATCTGTGGAAATCTTCTCAGAATGAAAATCCAGCTTCTGGCTGGATGCCATTTTCGAAATATTCTGTACAGCGATTTCATTATCTACAAGGATCTCCACCTCCCCCTGCTGGTGAAGAGACATCACTGCTTTTCTGGCCTCAATCACAGGCAGAGGACACTGTTTTCCTCTTGCATCAATTTTTACTTTCATTTTCTGCTCCTTTGCCGGCCGTCTGTTCAGAATACGGCCCTCTGTTTTAAAACATCATTTCCGTCAGCTGCTCATAGCATATGTGATTCTGTTTCATGGCAGTCTCCCATGCATCCTGCATGTCAGGATCTGTCATCCAGCACATCCCGCATCCTGCCTTAAGCTCTCCGGGCACGGGAATCAGCCGGCCTGGGAGTCCTCTTTCCCTGCAGAAAGCTTCCATTGCCATGGCCTGGGTAGTGTCCGGAAATGTAATCATACATCTCTTTTTCTTCTGTCTCATCAGACATTTCTCCATTCCTCTGCACTTGCAGTATTCTCTGCTTTTCATTATAATGTGAAGCGTCCTGTTTTTACAGGTATCAGATTCAAATTTACATCCATTATACGAGAAAGGATAAACATATGACAACACCCAAACAGCATCTGCTGCAAAAAACCTCTGTGGTATGGATCTGTGCACTGATCTGTACCGCACTTTGGGGCAGTGCATTCCCATGTATCAAAACCGGATATGTATTATTTCAGATTCCGTCTTCCGATACTTCTTCTCAGATTTTATTTGCAGGTCTTCGTTTTTTCCTTGCAGGTCTTTTGACAATTCTAATCGGAAGCATCGGACAGCGCAGATTTTTGATACCTAAACCAAGCTCTGGTCCTAAAGTATTTGTTCTTTCCATGTTCCAGACAGTCATCCAATACCTGCTGTTTTATATCGGCCTGGCTCACACCACCGGTGTCAAGGGTTCTATTCTGGGCGGCACCAGCGTACTGTTTTCTATTTTAATTGCATGTCTGATCTTCCGTCAGGAAACCTTCAGCAGCAGCAAGCTGGCGGGATGTCTGATTGGATTTGCGGGCATTGTGATTGTAAACTTAAATGGAGCAGGAATGGAGCTGGGATTTACATTTACGGGAGAAGGATTTATGATCCTGTCTGCTTTATCCTATGCCCTGTCCTCTATTTTTTTCAAACGTTTTTCCTCCGATGATGACCCGGTAACCCTAAGCGGTTATCAGTTCCTTCTGGGAGGTCTGATTATGATTATTATCGGCGGAGCATCCGGAGGGCGTATCAGCATTTTAGGCGTATCTTCCATTCTTCTGCTGATCTATATGGCTCTGATTTCCGCTGTGGCATATTCCCTCTGGGGGATGCTTTTAAAATATAATCCGGTATCCAAAATTACCGTCTTTGGATTTATGACCCAGGTATTCGGAGTTCTTTTATCGGCACTGATTTTAAAAGAACAGGGAGGGTTTGGCCCCAGAACTTTGCTGGCTCTGATTCTTGTCTGCATGGGAATCTATCTTGTAAATAAAAGCAAAAAAACCCCATCCTGCGGATGATCTGCAGGATGGGATTTACACAGTATTATGCTATGCACCTTTCACAATTAATAGTTTTCTTCTCGCAGTTCAAAAAAGCTCTGAGGATGCGCACATACCGGACATACCTCCGGCGCCTGCTTTCCGATTACCAGATGTCCGCAGTTGCGGCATTCCCACATCTTTTCTTCACTCTTTTCAAACACTTTCTGCATTTCAACATTACTTAACAATGCAAGATAACGCTCTTCATGGCTCTTTTCAATCTCGCCTACCATGCGGAATTTCTCAGCCAGTTCATGAAATCCCTCTTCCTCTGCTTCTTTAGCAAAGGTGGCATACATGTCTGTCCACTCGTAATTTTCACCTTCTGCGGCATGCTTTAGGTTTTCCTTTGTATCGCCAATGCCGGACAGCTCTTTGAACCACATTTTCGCGTGTTCTTTTTCATTTTCAGCTGTCTTTAAAAACAGGGCAGAAATCTGCTCATAGCCTTCCTTTTTGGCAACCGACGCAAAATATGTATATTTATTTCTTGCCTGAGATTCCCCTGAAAATGCTGCTTCCAGATTTTTTTCTGTTTTTGTCCCTGCATAAGGATTTGTGCTCTCAGTCTCTGCCTTAACAAAAACAGATGCAGGCTGATGACAGCGGGGACATTTAAAGTCCTCTGTCATCGGCCCCTCATGAATATACCCGCATACCGTACAACGCCATTTTTCCATACTATTTCTCCTTATCTGTTGAAAATATTCCTGTTTCTTTCTCCAGTATAAGTGATTCTTTTCCTGAAAGTCAATGCTGTAAATTTACAAATATTCATTGAGAAATCTATGCAGTTTTAAGGCCGCATAGGCCTCATCTTCTCCTTTTGTACAGATTCTGATCTGATCTCCTTCTTTGGCCCCAAGATTTAACAGGCTTAAAATATGTTTGGCATCTGCCGTCCGCTCTTTTAGCTGTACCTGTACTGCACAATGAAATTTCAGCGCTTCTTTTACCAGCATTCCCGCGGGTCTTACATGCATACCAACGGGATTTGTAATTTTAAAATAAAATTCCTGCATCTTTCCATCACCTTTTTTTCTTACTTTTTCCAAAAATTTTAGATTTCATACATATGTATTTCAGAATTTTGTGTTATTCTACTAACATATGTTTGATAAATTTTTATAATTATTCAGATCAGCAAGGGAAAGGAATCTATATATATGGGAAAAATAATCGGAATTGATCTCGGAACTACAAACAGCTGTGTTGCCGTTATGGAAGGCGGACAGCCAGCAGTCATCGTCAATGCGGAAGGAACCCGGACTACCCCTTCTGTGGTAGCTTTTACTAAAAACGGAGAACGCCTTGTGGGGGATACCGCCAAACGCCAGGCCGTTACCAACGCTTCCCGCACAATATCCTCCATTAAAAGAGAAATGGGAAAAAATACCCATGTTACCATTGACCGCCAGAAATACACCCCTCAGGAAATTTCCTCCATGATTCTGCAGAAACTGAAAAAAGATGCGGAAGATTATCTTGGACAGCCTGTAACCGATGCGGTAATCACGGTTCCGGCCTATTTCGATGACGCACAGCGAAAGGCTACCAAAGACGCCGGCCGGATTGCCGGCCTTCATGTACAGCGGATTATTAACGAGCCTACTGCCGCCGCTTTGGCTTACGGCCTTGATAATGCCCAGCCCCAAAAGATTCTTGTATATGATCTAGGCGGCGGAACCTTTGATGTATCTGTCATTGAAATCAGTGAGGGAATGATTGAAGTACTTGCAACTGCCGGAAATAACCGGCTCGGGGGCGATGATTATGATAAACGGCTCAGTGAATATCTCGTTTCCGAATTTCAGCGGGAGCATGGCATTAACCTATCAAAAGATATGACTGCCATGACCCGTATTACGGAAGAAGCGGAAAAGGCAAAAATTGCTCTGTCTTCCGCCACAACTGTAAATATCAACCTCCCTTATCTTTCCACTACCCGCTCCGGTCCTGTTCATATGGATTTGAACCTGACCCGAGCCAAATTTGAAGAACTCACCAACGATCTGACAGAAAGCACCGCCGGCCCGGTGCAAACCGCCCTGGCAGACGCGGGTATCACCGCTTCCCAGCTTGGCAGGGTGCTACTGGTTGGCGGTTCCACAAGGATTCCCGCCGTCCAGGAAAAAGTCCGTATGCTCCTTGGACAGGAACCGGGAAAAAGCCTGAATCCGGATGAATGTGTGGCTCTGGGCGCTGCCATTCAGGGAGGGAAACTTGCCGGGGACAGCAATCTTAATGAGATTCTTTTAATGGATGTCACTCCGCTGACACTGTCCATTGAAACCGTGGGGGGTATTTCCACTCCTCTGATCAAACGGAACACTACCATACCCACCCGTTACAGCCAGGTATTTACAACTGCCCAAAACTACCAGACCTCTGTTAATGTTAAGGTTCTGCAGGGAGAACGGCAGTTTGCCAGAGACAACAAACTCCTGGGAAAATTTGTTTTAAGAGGCATCCGCAGAGCTATGGCCGGCGTTCCGCAGATCGAAGTTACCTTTGATATTGATGCCAACGGCATTGTTAATGTATCTGCCAAAGATTTAAGCAGCGGAAAGGAACAGAGTATTACTATTACAAGCAGTACCAGCATGTCCGACGCCGAAGTAGACCAGGCGGTGAGAGACGCCGCCGCTTATGAAGCCTCCGACAGCCAGCGCAAAGCTTCTTTTGATCTTTTTACAGAAGCAGAACAACTGATTCGAAAGGCAGAAAATGCAGTGGCTAAAACCGGAAAACGTCTGGACCGGCCTACAAAGTCCATGATCCGCTCCGACATTGCAGAGCTTCGGAAATCAATGAGAAAAGTAAAGCCCGCCGATATGTCTCCCAGCCAGGAAGAGGCTGTTAAAAATGCAAAATTCAAGCTGGAAGGATCAGCAGAATATGCTTTCCGTCTCTTAGATGAAACAGAAACGAAATAGAGAAACCAAAAACTGCCGTATGGATTCAAAACGATTCCTTACGACAGTTTTTTTATTGCTTTACATTTTCAATTGTATGTCTGATTTTTATCTGCTACAGGCAGGTATATCCTCCGTCGATGACAAAATCCTGTCCGGTTGTGAGACTGGCAGAGGGGCCTGCCAGATAGATAATCATACCTGTTAATTCCTCTGTATGTCCCCAGCGGTGCATGGGAATCATGGGCATCCAGGCATCTTCCATTTCTTTTGGTACGTCTCCCATAGGGGTTTTAATATAGCCCGGGCTGATACTGTTGACACGGATTCCGTATTTTACCCACTCCACAGCCATACTTTTTGTCATATGAATGACACCGGCTTTGGAAGCATTGTAGGAGGTCTGTTCCTGAGGGAGATTAACAATTTTTCCGGAAATAGACCCGACATTAATAATACTGCCCGGTATTCCAAGAGCAATCATCTTTCTGGCGGCGGCGCATGCTGCAATATAAACGCCGGTAAGATTGGTATCCATAATGGCTTTAAACTCCTCTGCATCTGCTTCCAGTGCAGATTTATGCTGGCAGATTCCCGCATTATTAAACAGAATATGCACTCCGCCAAAATGATTTACTACCTGCTCAAAAGCTTCCTCTACAGCCTTTTCGTCCCGTACATCTGCGATCAGGCTGATGGCTTTACCGCCATTTTCCTGTATTATTTTTACAGTTTCCTCTGCACCGGATCTGGAAAAAATCGCCACTTTAGCCCCTGCCTTTGCAAGATCTATGGCTGCCTGCTGGCCGATTCCGCTTCCTCCTCCGGTAACCACTGCTGTTTTTCCACTTAGTCCAAACTTTTCTTCCAAAAACATACGAAAACCCTCCTTGGCATTTCTACAAGTCACCTTCATAACAGTACCATCTGTGTCCTAAAGCATCCGCCTGACCTGCATATCTGAAATTTAATTTCTGATATGCTCTCAGAGCCGCTGTATTTCCGGGACTTACCAGCAGATGAACACCGTCATATCCCCGGATACGCAGTACATCCATCACTTCCCGAAACAGTCTCTTGGCAAGCCCTCTGTTCTGATATTCCATTTTAACGGCCAGCCGTGCAATTTCCCCCGATCGTTTGTTCCTGGATTTCCAGGTCCAGTTATCCAGACGGTCCACCGCATCATCTTCATCCACAGAGATGGCTCCCACAATCATACCTTCCTCATTTTTCAGACAGAACACCGCATCCCTTTTCACATCATCTTCATAAATTGTTTCATTTGGATAATCCACAGACCAGGTACAGCCTTCCTGGTCCATGGAATCTCTGTAAATTTTCATTATTTCTGCTTTATCCGAAAGCAAAGCAGGAACAAATGTAAACTGTTCTTCCATTGATTGTTTCCTTTATTACATCCTTACCCTTTTAAGACAAACAGGCCGTATATTTACCGTATCCGTCTTCTGCTGTATACTCCCGCCAGGCAGGTAATTGCTGCCAGTGACAGAAGAAGAGAAATCACCGCACTATTTTCCGCCATTCCTGTTTTCGGAGCTATTGTCTGGTCAGCACCCGGATAAACAGCTTTAGCTCCTTCTACTGTAATGACAGCTGTGTCTTTTGCCGTGCCGGCTTTAGCCGTAATCACTGCACTGCCTCCGGACAGCGCTGTTACCACACCGTTTTCATCTACATTTGCAATCTCAGGATGATCACTGGACCACACAATGGTTTCATCAAATGCAGTTTCCGGTTCTGTTCCTGCGGTAAGCTTAGCAGACTCTCCCGGTTTTAATGTAACTTTATCAGGTGACACGGAAAGCTTCTCTACACCCTGTGCCGTAATGGTTACTGTACAGCTGGCTTTTACAGTCATATCTGCATCACTGGAAGCCGTAATTGTCACGGTTCCCGGTTTTAAGGCAGTAATCACCGGTACGCGCTCACCGTCAAAACTGTAAGTATGATCAAGAGAAATACTGTCAACATCCCCGCTGACACTCCAGTTGATTCTTGCGCTGGATGGGCTGTCAGCTCCAAGAAGATCTGCTGTGAGACTTACCTGCTGCCGGGGCTCATCTTTTGTCAACAATACAGATTTTTCACTGGCATCCAGACTTAATCCGGAAGGATAATCTACCAGATAACCGCCGTTTCGTGCCATAGTATTTTCTACACATGCAATTGCCGCAAAGGTCCAGCAGGAGCCAAGATTTCCCTGATTGCGAATGGGTGTCAGGGTACCGGTATCTCTTAAGTCGAACTGTTTTGGCAGATCAATCGCCGGAGCTTTTGTACCCCCTGCACTTTCAATAGACGCCCCGATGCCTCCGAATACAGATGCCTGCTCAACACCGGTCAGTACAACATTCTTTGTATTTTCAAAAATCTCATCTGCCTTTTCCTCTTTGCTGTCAGCTGCTTTGGTTTCTTCCTTTGGCTCATCTGCAGGAGAAGTTTCAGACGTATAGGTATCAGAATAAACATCGCAGGTATAGGCGCGGATATTCGCAAACATTCCCTGGCTTCCTACATCTATTTTCTCTCCCTCATCCATCATAAACGACTGGTTTTCGGCGGGCTGTACGCTTTCTAAAAATCCGGAGATGTTGCAGCTGACCCCAATAGACACCTCTGCGTCCGGATTCTTTTTCTCTGCTTCCAGGCGGACCATCACTTCAAATTCTCCTCCTGCAGGTATGGTAACAGCCTGAGTTAAACGCTCGGTATAAAATCCCGCATACTTTTTGACGCCTTCCGCTACTTTTTTGCTTTTTCCGTTCTGGACAATACTGATCTCATATCTGGTATCTGTACTGCCGCTTACAAAAGATACAGCCTTTAATAATTCCGGAGACTCCTTGGTATTCCTGAATACTTCTGAAGCTGTCAGCGACTCATCCATATATACAAAACTAAGCGTCCCGAAAGGATCATTCATATACTGGTGATTGTAATTATCGGGCATTTCATCTGCCAGATAAATCGCCGGGTTATTGGCCATAATAAAAGCATCTTCATAGGAAAGATAGCAATATCCCTGATCTCCAACCTCCTCTCCCCAGGAATTTTTTATAATAAAAGCTCCGTCTTTAGATGGTTTTGGAATTTCCACATTTTCATATCCATTGGACTCAGCCGCCGCCTGATCTCCCGTAAAGTTATCTCTGCTGTAGGAATCATCCCACCCCACAACCGTTACAATATGGCCGACGTCTTTTCCCGGGAGCACATAATCATAATCCATTTTATCTACGTAAAAGTTCAGCGCCTCCGGATCCCGATAAGCCCGGCCTACCAGCATATAAATATCCGCTGCTCCGTAACTGTACACAGCACTCTTTAAATTCTCAATATAATTTTTCCGGGTGTCATTGGGCAGATACAGTGCATTCTGAACATGAACCTGTGCACGGTCCGAAAGATTTTTATAAGAGTAATCCCCGTCTTCTGCATCCGTATACGGATCTGCAGACTCCTCTGCCGGGCCTGCCCAGTTAGAAAAATATGTCATGGACATCAGATAATGCCCGCCGCCGTTTATTCCTAAATCCCAGGCATATCCGCTTCCTGTTTCCAGATTTTTATCCCCCATGGCTGTGAGCATATTCATTTCAGAATAATCCAGTTTCGAAACAGCATCCGGCTCCATTTCTTTTGTCATGGTAAGCTGATACGTTTTCGTTTCAGAAAAGCTGCCGTCTTTTCCTGCTATTTTTACAAAATACTTTCCGCTGTTTACAGAAATTGTAAGATTCTGATCCTTATTTTCCAATACAGAATTTCCAATCTCATCCCCCTGTTCATTATATAAAGAAAGTGTATAAGACAAATCCTTTGGCACTGCCAGCGTCAGATTTAATTCGGCACTGTTTTCCAGTGTAAAAGCATATACATCCTCATCCTCCGGGTAATGAATGGTTCCTTCATATTTCCCTGGAAAACTTACAGATGCCGCCTCCTCCAAAGAATTATTCGGTTCATAACGGTCCCCTTTTCCGGTACCCGTCTCATAGACAAAGGTACGGATACTTCCCGGAATCACATCCTCTGCCCCCGGAATCACTGCAATTGCTTTTATAGTTGTCGGTTCAACAATAACAATAGGATCTTTATAAACTGTCCCATGTTCCCCTAAGGGGTCACTGCCGTCGGTAGTATAATGTATCTCTGCTTCCGGCCATTCGCAGGATAAGGATACCCTTATCCCCGGTTCTACAGCTCCGGCAGGAATATCTGTCTTTACAGCTCCGGTCTTTGCCCGATACTCCCAGGTGCTTATCTCAGAGCAGCTGCCATCTTTTCCCATTGTGCATGCTTTTAAAACAAGAGAACCTGTCACAGCAATGGGCTCACGGTATTTGATACCGTCTTTTGAAGGATCGCTGCCATCGATAGTATAATAGATTTCAGCATTTTGATCTGAGGTTTTAAGACTTACCGTATCATTATAAAGCAGTATTCCGCTGTCGGTGTCAGTATAAACCCCTTCCAGTCTGTCAGAAGAAATCCCTGCAAACTGCATATGGGAACCGAAATCTACAGGTGTCACAGCTTCCTTTGATCTGTTGATACAAAAACTTGCGGCTCCGCCTCCAGGAATGGCCTCCATGGGATATTCCAGTGCCTCAATGGCATCCACTTCCACTCCATCAACATTCGAAGGATTCTCTTTATTTCCGCTGAGGCTGTACAGGCCGGATTCATCTCTCAGATACAGCGCGGCGTTATAATTAGTCACAAGCTCTTCAAAATTTTGAACTTCTTTCCCTTCGCCCAGATATCCGATCTGCTCTAACGCAGCCTCCAGATCCTCCCTGTAACCGGTGCCGTTTACATTTAAGATCGTTTTATAAATTTCATCTCCGCCGCCGGCCAGATCTTTTGTCTGATAAGCCAGATATCTGCCAAACAGATACCAGCTTCCGTAAGGAACACCAGATTCCTCACCATCCGGCACATACCAGTCTTCATAAATAAACGGATAGGTATAGCCATACTCCCTGGCTTTAGCGGTAAATGCTCCCACTTCATAAACATTTTCCGTGCTGGCAAACCCGGCAATTTCAATGGCACACTGTGAAAACATCTCATTCATCCAGCTGTCACCATATCCGAAGGTCTGTGAAAAATTAATCAGATGCTGCAGCTCATGAGCCAGTGTGGACATTGTAACCTCCATTGGGTTATTCCCAGCCATATGGAGCATATCCATAACATTCCCGGTAGCGAATTCTGTCTCCTCTTTTGTATACAAATCAGCAGAATAGAAAAAACCGGCATATGGCATCTCATAAAATACAAAAGCCGTCTTTCCGTCGCCGTCTACATCCATACCGCTCCAGTCGCCAAAGGCTTTCTCCAGAGGATCGTGGATTTTCTCATCTATGGTATCTGCATATGCCTTCGCCTGCTCATCTGTAAGCACTTCCGGATGAGCCGCATCTCTCCAGATGGTGCAGGTATCGCCAACGGCTGCCACCTCAACCTCAAACCATCCGGCTCCGCTGGCATTATAATCTGAGTAGATTTCTTTTTTATCTCCCACCTGGTACGTACGGGATACCTGATTTTTCGCGGAACGGCCCTTGTCTGATAAAGGCGCCTTTCCTTTTATATTCTTAAGATCGGGAACACCGCAGCGGCCGCCGGCAGTCCCATTTTGTTCATCTTCCTTCTCTTTGAAAGCTTTGGCTTCCCCAAAAGAGATGCCTGTCTGCTCTGTCTGTTCTAGCTTCTCCTGGGAATCAATGGTATCATCCAGGTTTTCCGCCATAATAATATTTCCGGAATAATCTGGCCCCTGCTTATCCACTTCAGACTTCTGTCCGGCAAAAACCGGAACCGAAATCATAGAAGCCGCCAGTATCACAGCCAGCAGAGATTTTCCAACTCTCTTTCTTCTCATAACTCGTCTCCTTTTTGATAAATATACGTTAATCATACCATTATGCTCAGAAAAAAACAATGTCTGCTGTGGATGAATGGATAATAGAAAAAAACGGCCTCTCAATGGTCAGATTTTTAGGTCTAACCTTTGGAGGCCGGTACAGATTATATCGCTTTTCTATTTAATTTTTATCTGTTTTTTTATTTTACAGGTTTTCTTTTCCGGAATGCTGCCGCAGCTCCAACACCTGCTGCTGCAAATACTGCAGTCCATACGCCGGCCATAGAATTATCTCCTGTTTTCGGGGAAACAGATGACTGATTGTTAGAGCCGTTTCCGGAACCATTTACATTCTGATTTCCGGAACCATTTCCATTCTGGTTATCAGACGGATCACTGGTACCTGGCTTCTGATTGTCAGATGGGTCATTTGTTCCTGTAGCAGGAATTGCAATTGTTTCACGGTCTAATTCCTGTTTACAGAATGTGCAGTATGTTACATTGTCATAGGAACCATCCGTTTTTTCGGTTGCCTCTACACGGTTCTCAACTACAACATCAGATGGTGCATGTGCATAATTAATTGCTGCATCATCTTCCATCATTCTCATTGCAAGAACCTGTCCTTTTACTGCCTTGTCTGCAGTTACCACAAAGGATGTATCTCCTTCCTTATAAACTGCAGAATAACCGTCAAATCCTTCACCGTTAACAGCTTCTGCCATTGCCTGGGCAATCGCAGCCTCATCAACAGTTGTAGAGAAATTATGTGCATGGCTGACGCCGCTGCCGATTACAGTTTCTTCTCCATCTACAATACTTACCAGTTCAAAGAAATACATACCGCGCATATTTGCTTTGTGAGCAACAGAAACATATGTGCTTGCTGCTGTCTTATCAGTTCCTGCTACCGCATCATTGTTAAGTACGATACCAATTGGAATTCTGCTTTCCTGATTTGGTACAACAACTGTTTTACTGCTGTCATCTGCTGCAACGATATGAGTAATTCCTCCTGCAGCTTCCTGTACTGAGAGCATTCCGTTATAGATGGCTGCCCAGTCATTAGAAACCATAGTAATTACCAGCTGATTGCCGTTTTTCACTTCATAAGTAATATCACGGGCAGTATTATTTACATCGCCGCCAGCAATGGTAATCAGAAGATCTTTGCTGAGATCATCGGATGTCAGTTTGATATCTTCACTGAATGTAAGTGTTGCAATAATCGTCTGATTTAACTCTCCGTCTGCATCATCATGTTCCGCATTAGTAATATCAAAATCAGTAACGGAAACCGCCGCATCTTCTTTGATCCATTTTGCATACAAAGTAGTATCCTGATCTACTGTGCTGTCATTTGCTCTGAAATCAAATTTATTACCGGCTGTGCATTCTTCATCTGTATACCATCCGCCGAATACATATCCTTCTTTTTCGGGTGTTTCCGGTACACTGATAGTTTCAGCTGCTGTGGAAGGTTCTGTTTTATATTCTTCCCCGGCACCACGATAAATTACTAAAGAATTTGCCCAGTAGCTGGATTTTATGGTAGTATTTGATGTAGAGGTCATAAGGTGTGACAAAACAGTCTGATCCTCTACCTCAGATCCACCCTGAGTATCAAAAGTAACATCACATTCATCTTTGGTTAATGCGATACCGTAAACAAAACGGAACTGATTCTCGTATGCGATTAACGGATTTAAGTTCGTGTTTGCTGCAGTAGGAAGTTCGGCATCTCTAATAGCATCGCCGCTGATGAGATCTTCTTCATACTCGGTACAGATACTCGGATCAACAGTAGAGTCTTTCTCCAGACATTTCTCTGCCAGATAGCGGCGCAGGGCAATGGTGGAACCAGCATCTGCATCTCCTCCGTCGCTTACCAGACTGTCATAGTAATCAGCAAAGTCATCATCATAGATTGTGCTGAGGAAATAACGGGTCGTATTAAACAGTTCATCATAAGTAAAGTTATTTCCGTAATGATCAGAGGTGTCTAACAGGAAGTAGTCATCATCAGATACTGTCACACCGGCCTCTTTTAATAAATCATTTAAAGACACACCATTGCCGCTGAAGGTACGGAATCCTGTCATTCCACACTGGGAAGAGCCGTTAAGAAACTCAGACATTGCTTTCATATCATCTGATGACCACGATTTTACAACAACCTGATCAGCAGTTGTATCCGGATTTCCATCCTGATCTTCAATAATAGAAAACGCAGGTGCTGTTCCAGTATACCAGGTGGTTTCTCCTACAGAGTCTTCATAGCCTTTCGCTTTTACTGTTACCTCATAGATCTGAGACTGGGGATATGTTACCGTGCTCCATCTGCCTGTAACTGCAAGGGGCTCATGTCCTTCCATAACATACACAACCGGATTTTCGGCAGTACGCTCAAAGGTAAGATAATTGCCGCTGACAGAAATCTGATCTTTTGTTAAAGTGATTTCTTTTGGCCCGTTTGGATAAGCGTCTTCTGCCACTGTGGGGCTTCCATCCTTATTTACCGGCTTTAATGTTACTGACTCAATACTAGATGCCCAGGCGCTTCCGATATTTTCAAACTGAATCCGGGCAGAGCCCTTTTCACTTGTCAGACGCAGGGAAGACTGTGCAGATTTTACCTTTGCTCCTTCCACTTTGTTGTCATCATCATAAACATGAAAATCTGCTGATAAGGTTCCTTCATATTTTCCTGTTCCGGTAATTGTCGCACTAGAATTTCCTACCTGACTGCTGTCATATGTAACTTTGTAATCGGTGTCCTGAACCAGTTCTTTTCCATTTACACGAACAACTACAGAGATTTCCTCTCCTGCTTCTACCGGTGCGATTTCATCTACAGAACCTACCCGGGCCAGATCAACCTTTTCACCGCATGCTTCAATGCTGTCAACTTTAAAGCCCCAGGCGTTTCCAGACTGATCGGAAGTAAGACGGATCTGAACCGTAGCAGTTGGTACATAGACCGTTTTTCCTGCCAGTTCTGTGCCTGTATATTTCCCGATCTCATTTCCATTGCCATCCAATACATAGATAAAATCATATCCGGATTCTACGTTTGTGTCCTTGTTAAATGTTACATACACTCCGTTAGCCGCATTTTCTGCTGTATAGCTCCATGTCTGATCATGGTTTTTATCATAATCATGTGAGCTTTCCGGCAGAGCAGGTGCATCCTTTGCAAAAGCAGTCATGCTCATACAGCTGCCTGCCATACCTGCCGCCAGCACCCAGGCTAACATTTGTTTTGATTTGTTTCTTTTCATATGTTCCTCCTTTTGTTTTATTTATATCAACAGCCTCTGCGCCAATTTCGTATCAATTAAATGATTCAGGACAATGATACAGATACGAAAAGATGCGAAAAAGCCGTTCATACCGTTTTTAATCTGCGAAACAGAGACGTTTCCATCCCATTAATGCCGCCGCCCCGGCAGCGGTTGTTCCGTAAAACAGAACTTCCTTTCCAATATCCAGGAAATTTACAATGGAACCATTTCCCAGGGTGCTTCCTGTACAGAGCACAAGATCTGCCCATTTTAGTACAGTAGATTCATAATCTTTGATTCCGTCCAGCACTTCTACGCCGTAACGGACATCTCCCACATTCTCCGGGTCCAGATCAAGCACCCGCACCTGATCAAACCGCTGAGAAATCCGTTCCAGAATCGCCGGCTGATATCCGATCTGTGCAATTTTTATATTTCCATAAGTCTCCCAAAGGTAGTCTGCTGCCTTCACAGCACAATCCTCCGGCCCGTTATCTTTACAGTGAATGGACATCTCACACATCTGAAACCTTCGCATCACTGCATTTAGTACCGCAATAAAAATGCCCCGGTCATAATCATTGTTTAAAATATCCAGTTCCAGCACCTCTTTGATACTTCCCCCGAACACTGCCGGAGTATTGGTAAATGCCTGTCCGATTCCCCCCTCAAACTCAGCCTGTATCATAATATCCCGGCCGGAAAGAATGGGAAAATCCTTCCTCTCTGTGTCTCCTATGGCCTCCTGGGGCGACAGTGCACGGCAGCTTACCTTTACACTTTTCTCCAGCAGTCCCTGCTCTTTGACAATCTTTTCAAATTTCTCTTTTAATGTCTGAAATAATGCTTCTTTTGTCATGTTTTACCCTCTCTTACTCTGTCAGACGGGTCAGTATCTGATACTGCACCTTCTGATCTTCTAATTCTGTTTTCTGAATTCTGGCATTTAGATGATACATCCGTTTCAGCAGATCCTCTGTAATAATATCCTCTGCCGCACCTTTTTGAAATCTGGTTTCGCTCTCCACAGCCAGCACAGAGGCATCCGTCAAAAATGCATGATCCGGCTGATGGGAGGTAAAGCAGACACCGATTCCTTCCCGGGCAAGTTTTTTGATTTCTTTTAACATCCGCATCTGATTGCCAAAATCCAAATTGGATGACGGCTCATCCATTAATATATATTTTGCCTGCTGTGTCAGCGCCCTTGCAATAAGTACCAGCTGGCGTTCTCCACCGCTGATCTGTGTATAAATCTCATTTCTCATGGACAAAATCCCCATACGCTCCATCATCTCACAGGCAATCTTTTCATCCTCTGCTTTTGGGGACGAAAAACTGGAAACATGAGCCCCCCTGCCCATGAGTACTACATCAAATACCGTATAGGGAAAGGGCGGTGTATGATACTGAGGCACATAGGCGATCTGCTTTGCAAGCTCCGGCCTCGATAAACTGCTGACAGAAACCCCGTCAATGAGAATTTCTCCTCCCAGCAGCGGAAGAAACCCAAGAATTGTCCGATACATTGTGGTCTTTCCAATTCCGTTGGCTCCCAGTATGCACAAAAGCTCTCCTGGTTCCAGGGAAAATGACAGGCCGTCAATTACGACTTTTTTTTGATTCTTTCCTGCATAGCCCAGTACAGCCTGTTTTAGTTCCAGCATATCAAACTCCTATTCCTTTGGACTTTCCCTGTTGAGAATCAGTGAAGCTTCCTCCCGGGTCAATGGATAATCATAAAACTTCTCATAAAACGCCATAACCTCAGACTCCATATCCAGATCTTTAAACAAATCCGGATGAAGGATTTTTGCCATATTCATCACAAGAAGAATTTTCTGAAGCCCCATATCCCAGTAAAACACACCGGAAGGGCTCATATAAATCTGTCCGTTTTTTACAGCATTCAATGTTTTGTAAGTAGACTTGCCGCTGATTTCTGCTTTCAGCTCTTCTACCGTCTCTCCGTCATTCATGCCGCCGTGATCCAGAAAAATTACATCCGGATTCCAGGACATCAGCTGCTCATAATTAATCTGGGAACGGTTTCCTGCTTCTAGTTCTTTTGAAACCGGAACACCACCGGCCGCCTCAATGACTTCCATAATATCGGAATACTTTCCGTATGTGGTAAGTACATCCACTCCGGCATAATAAACTTTAGGCTTTTCTTCTTCCGGAATCTGATCTGTCCGTTCTTTGATAAAAGCCAGCTTCTGATCAAAATAGCTGCAGTATTTTTCTGCCCGGACCACCGCCTCATCTCCCAGTGTATCCCCATAAGCGCGAACCTGCTTTTTCAAATCCTCAAGGGTCTCTCCGGACTGCCCGGACAGGGCTGCAACACCTGCCTGATTCAGCTGATTCAGCTCATTCTCCCTGGGAAACGTATAAACAATATCCGGGTTATAATTCATCAGCTCTTCAAAATTCACAGATGTATGTACATTTACAAGCATCGGCACATCTTTAATCCGTTTAAATACTTTCTCTGCCCACGGAAAATCCGCTGTCTGGACATCCGCACGGACGACAATTTTATCTTCCGCGCCAAGCATTGTTAAAAGCTCATAGGAGGGACCATAGACTGCTGCAAGCCGCTGTGGATTTTCCGGAAAATCTACGGTTCCTGATTCGGTACTCTGACTGTTTCCCGACAGTACCGGCACTTCCCTTCCTTTTGCCGTTCCGCTCATGGTAAGCCCTGCCGGACCGGTAATTCCTTTTATAGATTCTACACTGCCGGGAGTTTTCTCCCTTAACAGAACCGTCTCACCGTCATTGCTGACCACTTCCCACAAATCATCTGCCCGGGTCACCACATCTTCAATGGCCTGTGCCGTTTCTTGTGCATCTGCTCCTACATACAGATGCACCGGCTGATCTGCACAGGTTCCGCAGCTGTTGCTGGCAAGATCTTTATATACATTAATATTAAAATCCAAAAACTCAATCACTCCGGGTTCTGTCACAGAACCGGATACGTTAATCTCATATTCCAGCTGCTGTCTGCCGCAGCCCATAAGCCCCAGACAAACCAGAGACATTACGCCGGCAGCCAGAACAATCATAAATTTTTTCAAGATAAAAACCCTCTCTTTCCCTTTGCCAGCAGCGCTACAAATACAGGAGCGCCGATCATGGCTGTCAAGATTCCGATAGGAAGATCCTGAGCTGTGATACATCTGGCCGCATCGTCCACCAGCAGCAAAAATACACTTCCCAGTACCGCCGCACAGGGCAGCATTTTTTTATAATCCGGCCCCACAAACATCCGGGCAAAATGCGGAACAATCAGTCCCGCCCATCCGATCATGCCCCCCACGGCAACTGATGAGGCTGTCATAAATGTGGCACACACAATGATAATTCCCCGGCATCGTTTTACGGAAACTCCTAAAGATTCCGCTTCATCGGCCCCCAAAGAGAGCAGATTCATTCTCCAGCGAAGCAAAAACAGGATGACAGTGCCGGCCAGAACCGGTACTGCTAAAAAAAGCACATCCGGGGCTGTCACATATGTAAGTCCCCCCATAAGCCAGAAAGCAATGGACGGCATCGTATCAAAAGGATCCGCCACATATTTCACAATGGAAATAAAGGCCTGGAACAGTGCCCCCACTACAATGCCGGACAAAACCAGCAGAATGGGACTCTGGTCCATACCGCCGCTGACTTTTTTGCTGATCAGACAGGTCAAAAGTACAGAAACAAGTCCAAAACCAAAGGATAGAAACTGCACGCCAATGGCAGGGATGCCCAGCAGAAAGCCCAAAGCCGCACCAAATCCTGCACCGGCTGAGGCGCCTAATAGATCCGGCGAAACCATTGGATTTCGAAAAATCCCCTGGTAAGATGCGCCGGAAACGGCCAATGCGCAGCCAATCAGCACAGCAGCCAGGATTCTTGGCAGTCTGGACTGAAACAATACGGTAGCTGCCGCCTCATACTGATCTCCCACTCCGGATACCGCTTCTTTGATCACACCTGCAAATTCCTCCAGGGGAATGGCAAATCTTCCGGTAATAATGGAAAACAGCACCAGCAAAATTAGTATCAGAATCAGGAGCGGCAAAAACCACTGCCTTTTTTTCTCTTTCCCATTTTCCATACTGCAATTTATCCTTTCACATAGTCCGGCACATACTGCTGGGGCAGAAACAAATACGTATACCGGTCTGAACCTTTACATTTTACAGCTGCTAAAAATCCGCCTTTGCTCATGTAATATCCATTCCTCAGGCCCGGCAGTATTCCCTGAATTTCCTCCGGCTCTGTCAAAGTATATTTAGTGCCAAAATCTTTTTGTATTATAAATTCATCTAAAGACTCAGAAACGTAAGACATAAAATACATGCCCATAGGATAGGTCATGCCATTCATCCCCATATATGGATCAAATCTCTGAAGAGTGATGCTTTCAATCTCAGCGGACGTATCTTCCACCAGTTCTAAAAGCTCATGCTCCTTCAGCCACTGCATTGTATACTGATCTGCATCCGTCAGATACAAAAATGCATTATCCAGATTATAAGCATAATGCTCACAGTCGTACTCTCCGTTCTGGGAAAACATCAGGACAGCTTTTGTTTCATCTTTGCTGAAATACTGCTGCTGCAAATCTTTTTCCTTCCTGTCTTTAGCCGCCGCTGTAAGCAGTTCCTCCCGTTCTTCCTCTGTTAGTTCCACCTGATAAGTAGAAGTAAACAATGGATCCGATACATAGAGCACACCGTTTTCATATGCGCTGTCCGCCCAGATCATTTCCTCACTTTCCCGAAACGCCCCCATCAGCAGATCACTCTGCTGCTTCTTTTGGCTTTCGCTGTCTTCTAGAGATAATATAGATTCCAGCTGGGCCATGGATGCCCGGTCATAATACCAGACATATTCTTTCCCTTTCCCGTCTGTATATTGGAAAACAATATCGTAGGGCACCACTGTCTCCTCAAAATTATCTTCATTATAGGCAAGCTCCTGACTCCCCTGCCGGACAAAGGTTCTTTGAATATTTTTAACTAGCTCTGTTTCCTCTGAGGAATCAAATACCATCTCACTGGTAAGATAATATCCTCTGCCGGTACTGCTTCCGTTAGCCGGCCAGGCTAAAAGGGAAGGATTTCCCACATAACTGATGCTTGCTTCTTTGACAGGTTCCTTTTCTAAAAAACGTTCCGTCTGTCCAAACAATCCGGTGGCACACCAGAGGGTCAGCACAAAAACAATCCCTTCCTGAAGGCTGATGGAAAAGACATATTTTCTGAAGCTCATCCCGTAAGAAAACAACACTTTTCTCCAGAACAGCTGAACCACAAATAAAGATGCAAAGGAAAACAAAATTGCAAGTCCCTGGCTGAAGGAATATAAAAAGCTGAAAATCTGCGCAAAGATTAAAAATCCCGTAAGACCTACCAACCATTCTGAAAGCCAGCGGTTCGTTCCCGCAATCCCTGCTGACTCCGCCTTTCGATGCTTGATCAGATACAGTGCCAGCACAAGAAGAAGTACTGCTGCCGTCCCCCAGCATACAAGAAGCTTTCCCTCTACCGCATCCGGAACCGCCTGTTCCATGGGACGGTAAAACTTTGCATGTGTTTTTAGTTCCTTATAAAAAAACTGTAAGGGATTCAGAAAAGAAAACCGGCTGACTAGATCTTCCCGAATATAGGACGCATCCCCATAAGAGGATGCCCCCCAGGCATTTCCCCAGTACAGTGTCCGGAATAATGCATTGATACTATAGCAGACTGCTGTGGGAGCACCTGCAATCCCCGCCCAGTATAAAATACTTTCCGCCAGCGTTCCTGCCGCACAGCTGACGCAGATACTGATGCCAAAGCTGATTACCGCGGTGACAAAAATTCCAAGGGCCGCATACACGCCATCCCGGATTAGTCCCTCATAGGTTCCAAGAGCCTTCAGATTCAGCAGTATGGAACAAAACATGGGGACGCCAATTCCAAGGAACAACACTAAAATCCCATACAGACACCGGTTAAAAAACAGTTGAGGCCGTGTCATGCCCAAGGATAAAAATATGGTGGTCTCTTTTTTATCCTGCAGGAAACGAAACAGGGTGCATCCTGTAAGCATTCCCATAAGCACAGCCCCGCCAAGTACCGGAATCAGGGCCTGATCATGAATAAACCGAAATTTCATCTGTTCATGGGTCACTTCAATATTAAAAATCGAATCCCCGGGCAGTCCCGCTGTAGAAAAAGGAATCAACAGCAAAAACAGTGCAATGGTCACAATAAAAAGCCAGTAATACTTACTCAGCACATATGTAAAATCATGTAATAAAACTCTTTTGTTACTCAAAAACTTTCTCCCAGTCAACGTTTTTCTCTCTCCGTTCTTTTCGGAAAAACTCTTCCAGCTGAATTGGCCGGATTTCTTTTACCACTGCGCCGATTTCATTCAGGCGGCGCCTGGCCTCATCTCCCGGCGCCTCTATTACGCAGGTATATTCCTGCTCCTTCTGCTCTAAAATCACAGCGGAAAGCCTGCCAATATCTGCCGATGCATCCGGCAGCAAAAAGCTGCAGGTGCAGTAGTGCTGATGCATCCAGTCCAAAGATTCATTATAAATAAGCTCTCCTTCATTCAGCATTCCAATCCGGTCTGCCAGATGCTCCAGCTCCAGCAGATTATGAGAAGATACTACAACCAGCGCCTGCTCCTTTCGGGCATAGAAACAGATCATGTCCTTCATCAGCTGGCGCATCGTCACATCCAGGCCGTCAAAGGCCTCATCCAAAAACAAATACTTTGCCCGGGAAGAAAATGCCAGAATCAGCCCCGCCTGGCGCTGCATTCCTTTGGAAAAACGGCTGATTTTCATTCCTGTATTCATACCCAGAAGATTCACCAGATTCTGAAACGTCTGATCATTCCAGTCCGGATAATACCCCCGGTAAAACTTCTGCATCTGCTTTAAAGAAGCCTGATGAAAATGGGTGGATTCTTCCGTCATAAAAAAACACTGCCGTTTTATATCCGCATGTTCATAAACCAGCTGATCCTGAATACGGATTTCTCCTGCATCCGGACGGTAAATCCCGCACATCATTTTTAATAAGGTAGTTTTCCCCACCCCATTGTAGCCGATGAGTCCGTAAATCTCTCCCTCTTCTGCCTGAAAGGAAATGTCCGATAAGACATTAAAATCGCCAAAGCTTTTCGTAATACCTTTCACTTCCAACATGATTATGATTTCCTCTTTTTAAAGATCACTGTCCCGAAGACTGCAGCTGCCGCAATTACCACAATAATAACTACAACTGCCGTTTTGCTGATTCCATCTGCTTGATCCACTGGCTGCGCCGCATTTTCCGGTTCCGCCGATGAGTCCGCAGCCCCATCAGAGGTTCCCTGTACAGACTCAAAAGCTTCTGTTGTCAAAATATATTTGGAACAATGTGTCAGACTCAAAGTCACATAACCGGCCTGAGGTTTGAGCCCTTCATTTACCAGAGACACTTCCCCGGTCTCTTCATCAAAATAATACAGGTTTAATGTATCGGTATCCGAAAAGGTATCATTTAACCGTAAAAATACGGAAGCCTTTCCGGGAAGCTCCCCGTCATGTGCAAAGTCTATGTACAAAGAATCCTGATCTGTTCCATAGCTGCATCCGTCAAACGCACTAGAAGCTGTCTGAATCTGATAATCTATGTCCGCAGGATTTTTCACATCTGTGCCAAGAAACTCCCACGCATAAAGCACATTCTCAGAACCGTCTTTCATCTGAAAATCCACATATTCTTTCTTGCCTTTTATAGCTTCCAGTTCACTTTTTCCCATTTTCCCTGCTGTAATCTGTAAAAATGTGATTTTTCCCCGGTCGCTTTCTACCACGCTTTTATTCGTATCTCCAGTGTCATCTGTATTAGATTCTGTATCCGTACTTGTATCGGAATTGTCTGTGGAAGAACCGTTATTACTGCTGTTGTTCTGATTTACCGTGTCCGTCTTATTACCGGAATCTACCTTTGTGACTTTTCCGCTTCCGGAACTGTTATTTTTAGAGCTTCCATTTCCGGAGCTGCTGCCTGTCCCTGAGCTGTCAGAGCCGGAAGGCTTCTTTCCGTCACTGCTAGAAGAGCTTCCGCCGTCTGTTTTATCTGACGAAGGCTTGTCACTATCAGGCTTCTGGGAAGGCTTTGATTCAGATTTTGCCACTGTAACCTGTATGGTTTTTGCGTCGGAATTAGAAAACTGTCTTAAACATCCAACCACTGAAATGGTAGCCGTGCCTGGTGAAATACCTTTAATTGTAACTACACCATTACTGTATGAAGCTGTAGCTACACTGGTATTGCTGGATGACACTTCCGCATATGCCTTATAAGTTTTATACTTTGTGCCATTACATCTGCACTCACCATCATCTGTCAGGCAGTTTTTCTCTCCACAGCTTTGAGGGCATTCCGCCATACCGCAGCCTGGAAGCTGTTTATCACTTTTTGGTGACAGTGACACCGTAACCGATTCTGATTCTTTCTGTTTTAAAGATACTGAAGTTCTTCCCAGGCTGACCTTTACCGTTCCTCTGTCAAAATAAGCAGAAGACAGAAATGATGTCTGCGCACATACTAAAATCACTGCCAGTACAAGACTGATATTCCGAATCCATCTTTTTTTGTTATTCTGTTTCTTCTTTTCCATCTCTTCCATGTACTCCTTCTATGTTCCGCGGCCCTTTATTCCGTTTATGAAAAGCCGTTTCATCCAGACTGTTTACCTGGGGCTGTTACTCCAGATAAAGACGCAGCAATACACAATCTCCTCCGGTTTCCACCTGATCTCCGCCATAATACCCCTGGTAATTTCCAAGACACGCGGTAAACGGCCCGTTATGATTTTTAATAACCCCGGTTTCTGTGGAGATTCCTTTTTGTTCCAGTGTCTGATTCAATGCATTATAAGCAATGTAACCGCTGCTCTCATGATCATGCTCCGGCAGCATAGGATATCCGTTTTTTGTGCAGGCAATCATAGGCACTGCACCGTTAATGCGTTTTCCATCTGTTGTCAGAATATAATAATCCTCTTTTTTATTTTTTTCAGATAAGTAGGCCAGATCCTCCACCGTCCCGTATACTTCTCCGTCACGGCCGACAAATTCTGCGCTTCCTTTCAGCTGTTCTACTCCCGCCTGCTCCTTTAACAGCCAGGCAAGATCTAAGCCTTCAAAATAGTCCAGCCATCCCCCTACACCGATATACTGATAATTTTCCTGATCTCCAATGGTTCCGTAATAATTTCTTACCACATGATCCGGATTTTCCTTCATAAGATTTTCAAATTCTTTCGTTGTAAATGTCTTCGTGGACACCGGGCCTAGATATTCGGAGCCCTTCTGATATACTTCCACTGTAAAGGTTTTATCCTGATCCTTTTCATAAGGTTCTCTGTTATGGAACCGGTAATAAGGGTCTTTATCCTTTTCTCCAATGGTCAGCCGATTGACAGTCTCAACTGCAATCGGTTTATTTTTTTCTATTATAATTAAACTGAGAGGCCCGCTTACAGGGCTTGTTTCTGCTGACAGCGGTCCTTGTTCGGTACCCACTGCCAGCAGAACATCTGCCTGTTCCTCTACCAGTTGACTGGCGTTTTTTGTAACTGTCTTTCCATCCTTCCCGCTGACACAGGACAGATACAAAGATTTTCCTGACAGATCTGCCCCGCAGTTTTCCAAAAACTTCCACAGATCAATGCCATAATATGTATGTGTTTCCCCATCTATAGCTGCTTTACGGGAAACAGGGAATCCAAGCTCATACATTTTCTTATTTTCAAAAGATAATGTAATAAGATCTTCTAGATCTTTTACAGAATAAATTTCTTCTTCCGGCATAGCCGTTCCTGTAATAGTCAAGGCGCTGTACAAGTCATCTCCATCTGAGATTTCTTCCGAAGATGTCACAGATGTATGCAGAACATTTAAAAATTTTTGTTCCTCTTCTGACACCGTCCTGTCTTTTTCTGAAACTTTCACGATATCCTGGCTTTCGTGCTGGTCCACATTCCCGGCATTCACATCACCAAGCGCTTCTGCATCCTCACCATTTAAAGTCATATATTCATATATTTCAATATCCAGTGTCCCGGCGCTTCCATCTGTGCATTCCGCAGTCACCTTTGTTCCATCTGCGCTAAAACGATACCCCTCCGGATAAACTCTTGAAAGGGTTTCCGCTATTTTCTGCGCAATATCTTTTTCATCTTCAATTAAAAATTCATGACCGTGAACCGCAATCCGTCCATCCAGAATCTCATCTGATCTGTTTTCAGAAACAGGCTGAAGTTCTCCGTCCTTCATAAGTCCAACCCAGGCAATACTTCGAATATTCCACCCGGAATCTACATTCTTAGTAACTTTCCCATCTTCTGATGAAACTTCCGATAATGTAACCCCGGAGGGAATCACACCTTTTACTTCAAAGTCCTGCACGGCATATGAGCCGGTATAATCCCGGATATCAGAAATCGTTTTTGCTTTTTCAGACCTTTCAATCTCCAATACCCCCTTTGTAATCGCCTCCACCGGTATTACAAGAGAAACGGACATTTTATCCTCTCCCTGCTTTAAACTGCATGTTTTCATCCGCTGCCCGGCAATAGTAATCCTCAGGCTCTCAGCCGTATCGGATTCCAATGCAATTTCTTTATCAAAGGTCATATCCACATTTACAAACTGCTTTGATTCAGACCCGTCATTATAAGAAGATACCGCCACTGATTTTAATACCGGAGACTTCTCGGAGTCTGTTTTTGCACTGCCGCAGCCAGATATCCCCAGACAGACCAGCACAAACACTACCGCAGCCACCACAGTGCGGTACCAACTGTTCTTTTTCATTTCCTCCATATCCTTTCTTTCGTAAAATCCTGATTCCATACATTACAATTTCTTTATTTTTATATAGTTTTATTTATTTTTTATATATTTTTTAAATTTATAATAACTTTTTGTTATGTTTTTATTATTTTAACACTGGTATACCAAATACGCAATTCATTATTGACATTTATTAATTCGTTTTTTGCAATAGTTGTTTATATTTTGGCATGGAACAAAAAAGAATTATTCCGCCGCAGTGCGATCAAAAGCGGAGCGTTTTTTTGCTCTATAGGAATCGGTACTTTTCAGCTCTATCACAACACAGTGCTTCCTATAGAGCAAAAAAACAGCCTCATCAGATTCCTCTGATAAGACTGCTAAATTCCTTTGATTCATTTTTCTTTTTTATTTCAAGTATTCTTATACTCATTGATATATTGATAGTGAAGCTTCAGACCATCAATCCCTTTTTTTAAGTCTCCCTCCACAAGGGCCTCAACTATCATGCGGTGTACTTGCGTTAATCCTTCGTCATTGCTCATGCCAAGTATAATTTTATCACGCATCTGATGAATATAACGCTCCATAATACATGTCAGCGCTTTAAATGTAGTTGTCATGTATTCATTTCCCGCAGACTCAATGATCAGATAATGAATCTCTTTGTCAAGTGCCCCCCGCAGATCTTCCGTTTTTGCCTCCGACATCTGCTCCACCAGCTCAAGCATCCTTTTTTTCTGATTTTCCGTTGCTTTTTTTATGGCAAGATTCATCGCCTGCCATTCTAGAGCATAACGAAATTCTGTAATTTGATCCATATCCATCTCTTTTAATACGTACATATACGACATAACAGAGACAATGGTTTCATCAAAATCGCTGGATATATAATTTCCCGAACCCTGCTGACTGCTGATGACCCCCATATTTTCAAGTATTCTAAGCCCTTCTCTTACAGAATTTCTGCTGACATCAAGAAGCAAAGCCAGCTCTCTTTCCGGCAAAAGCCGATCTCCCGCTTTCAGACAGCCGTTAAGCACCTGCTCTTTAATATAATTATCAACTTTTAAATATGATTTTTCCACATGCAAAACCTACCAAAATATATTTTTATATGAGTATTATATAACAATGTTATTATATTTTGTATTGATTACTTTTTGGTATCTGCCTGCGCTAAAGGCAGAGTGTCAGCCCCGCCATTCCAAATATTTTATAATCAGCTCCACACATCTGTCTACACCTAACACTCCACTGTCCAGGCAAAGCTCATATCCTTTAGCTGCTCCCCAGGTCTCTTTGGTGTACATATGGTGAAATGCGGCACGCTGTTCATCTACCTGATGCATTCTCTTTTTGGCATTTCCAATAGAAATATGTTCCATTTCTGCAATTTTGGCAATTCTGTGTTCTTCAGATGCATGAATAAACACACTAACCGCATCCTCCTTTCCCCGGAAGATATAATTGGCGCACCGTCCAATAATAACGCCGCCTTCTAAAGCTGTCAGAGCTCGTATTTTCTGAAACGGAATTTTAGAAATTCCATAATCCGGATCCAGCGCTTCCTGATTTTCCTCAATGGCATATAAATAGCTGTTGATGGGTTTTTCTTCATAAAAATCCTTCATCTCTTCATAATTGTCATCTGAATCAGCAGCATTCAACAACTTCTTCTTATCATAAAAAGGCAGATTCAGCCGTTTGGCCAGCATTTTTCCAATCTCCCGTCCTCCGCTTCCGTATTCTCTTCCGATTGTTATAATCATAAAACAATCCTCCTCGTATTACATAAAATGAGCATATCCAGATGCCAACGCCACAGTTACAAGTCCCGCAACTGCCACTGCCAGACTGCTCATAGCTCCTTCAACAGCTCCAAGTTCCAGGGCCTTGGCTGTGCCAATGGCATGAGATGCGTTTCCAAGGGCAAGTCCTCTCGCTATGGGCTCCTTAATTCTGAAAATTTTAAAGACTATTTCAGCTATTACATTTCCCAGAATACCGGTTACTATAATTGATGCCACTGTAATTGTAACAACACCCCCAAGCTCCTGGGAAACGCCCATCCCAATGGCCGTTGTAATAGACTTTGGCAGCATCGTAACATACATCTGATGATTCAAGCCAAATAGCTTTGACATAACAAGGATTCCTGTCAAACTTGCAAAAATACCGGACAAAAGGCCACAGACCACTGCCCGCAGATGCTTTTTTAACAATGCCAGCTGTTCATACAGCGGTACCGCAAGGCAGACCGTGGCAGGTGTCAGCAGATAAGAAATATATTTCGCTCCTTCATTATAAGTATCATAATCCACATGACAGATGATTAATACAGCCATAACACAAATTACGGAAATCAAAAGCGGATTTAAAATCGCCAGCTTAAACTTTCTTTTCAGCAGAAGTGCAATTTCATAAGCAGCAATACTCAGGGCCGCCCCAAAAAAAGTGAAATTCTTTACAATCTCATTCATGATGCATTCCCTTTTCTTTTTTAATTACTAATTCAGTAACCTTCCCGGTAACAGCCATTACTAAAACAGTAGAGCATACAACAATTACCAGAACCGGCACAAACACAGACGCCAGCCGGCCCCAGGAATCCAAAAGCCCCACCGCTGCAGGCACAAACATAATTGGCATAATTTCAATTAAAAAGGCGGCTGTCTCACGAATTGCCGAAACCTGCAGAATGCCGGTGATCAGACAGACCAGCAGAATTAAAAGGCCATATACACTTCCCGGAATCGGCAGGGGAATCACTTCTTTTAATATCTCCCCCAGCAGAGAAATAATCAAAATGATTCCAAATTGTTTTAAATACTTCATACGCTTCCCTCCTGTAAATTTTTGCTGCAAAAAACATCCCTTGAAACAAATTCAGCCATTGTATGTAATCTTTCATATATCTTAATTGGTCCTACCATTTATTATAGAAAGATTCCTTGAAAAGTCAAGAAATCCTTTCCAGATCCTCTTCTTTTCTGGACAAATAGTAAATCACAAAGAATCCTGCAAGAAAAGTAAAAATACAAACAACCAGCGTTTTCCCAACTGGAATCCCTGGAAATACCTGGGCCGCCGAACCAATCACAAATCCTAAAATAATCAGATAGGCAGCAAAAGGATACCTGTTCATACAAAATTCCAATAATTTCGTTGTAAGCAGTATCCCAAGGAGACATCCAATGATCAATGGCAGCAGGGCAATAACATCCAGATTTCCCACCGCTTCCATGGTCGGTTCATACAATCCCATTAAAACCAGCATATAAGATACACTGATTCCCGGCAGAACTAAAGCTACAGCCACAATAATGCCCCCGGCGATCTGAATCAGATAGTATCCGATACCCGAAAAATAGTCACCGCCAAATAGCCCGGAGGGTATCTTCGCAACTCCTGCCACCGCAGCAATTCCAATGATCAGATAAAGAAAAAATTTCAGATTCAAACGCTTCATCTGAATCTTTTTGTAAATCATGGGGATACTCCCTGCCACTGCTCCCATAAAAAAGTACATCATCGGTTTTTCATAAAGCTGTATCAGCAAAAGCAGCGGTTTTGCCAGCATTACCATACCAAATACAGCCGGAACAGAAAAAGCTGCCAGAAACAGCAGACTTTTTTTCTTGTGCTTTCGAAAGGAACTAACCGATTGAATCAGACGGTCATAGGCCCCCAGCACCATAGCCATAGTTCCGCCGGACATCCCCGGCACCATCAGTGTAACCCCTACAATCAATCCCTGTAACATTGTCAGCCAAACAGAAAAATTCATATATCCTCCCTGCTATTTACTAAAATATCCTTATGCTGTATATAGCTTTTTATTCTATCACACACACCAAAAGCCGTAAAGAAAAAGATAGTATTCTGCCCAGAAGGGCAAAATACTATCTTTTATTCTTAAGATCAATCAAATCACCAAATACCGGTGTAGGCAGACCAAAGCCTCCGGATACATCCACAATCTGCCCGGTGGAATATGCACTGTCGTCACTGGCAAAATAAAATACGGTACCGGCCACCTCCTCCGGCGTTCCCATTCTCTTGATCGGAATATGTTTCAGGAAAAATTCACGAAACTCCTCTGAGAGATGTTCCATTACCGCATCCGTAGCTGTCATGCCAGGCAGAACTGCATTGCACCGAATGTTATCTCTAGCACATTGTACTGCAATCAATTTTGTCAGATAATTAATAGCCGCTTTGCTGGTTCCATATGCAATCTGGGAAATATCAGGCCTCAGCCCTCCAATAGAGGAAATATTTATAATACTTCCGCCGCCTTGTTCCTTCATAATAGGTATGGCCGTCTGTGCTGTTAAAAATACACTGGCAAGGTTCATATCAACTGTACCTATAAAATCCTGATAATCTGTCTGTTGAATATCCAAATCTGTCCGGGGATCAGAAGTTCCAAAATTATTGACAAGGATATCCAATCTGCCCTCCTGCCCGGCCACAGTTTTTACCATAGCAGAATAGGTCTCCTTTTGAGACGCATCATGATAAACGGTTTTCACATGCAAGCCCAGAGCATTCAATTCTAGGGCTCTCTCTTCGGCCCGTTTAAGGTTTCTGGCTCCCATATATACCACTGCTCCCTCCCGGGCCAGACGATTCACACAGGCAAGTCCTATTCCTCTGGTTGAAGCAGTAACCAATGCTACTTTGTTTTTCAATCTCATATTTACAGCCTCCAATTATTTTCTATTCTGTCTTTACATAGAAAAAGCTACACGCCCTGATCTAATACTCTTATCATTTCCAAATTTACCGCAGCCATTCATTTCCTCTAAAAAGAGGTTTACTCTTCCAAAAACTTTTCCACCTGATAATTAAATTCCTCCGGATTTTTGGCGGCTGCAGAATGATTCCCCGGAAGGATTACAAGGCTGGCATCCGGAAGATGATCTGCAATTAACCTGGTATGATTTTCCTTTATCATATCATGATCACCCACTATTACCAGTGTTTTTATATGAATTTTTTCCAGCTCTTCCGGCAAAACCATAGGATCCTTTACCATAAGCCCCAGAATTTCGGCTTTCAGCTTGGCGCCGGCACTGAATTTTGCAAAAAACAGTGCCAGCCGGTAACCGATTTCCACAGGAATCTGAACCCAGCGTTTTACGCCCCCGGGATTTAAATTAGCCCCATTTAAAATCAGTCGTTCTACCATCCCAGGATAGCGCAGGGCAAAAATTACCGCAATATTTCCTCCGTCCGAAAACCCGAGAATACTGGCTTTTGGTATCTCCATTTCATCCATAAATTCTTTCAGGTCATCTGCAAACTGACGGATGGAAAATTGCGCTTCCCCTCTGGGAGAGTTTCCATGTCCCCTGGTATCTATGGCAATCACACGATACTTTTTTCTAAAATATGTAATCTGATGGCGAAAGTATCCGCAGTCTTCCCCATTTCCATGCAATAGTATCAACGGCTTTCCTCTGCCCTGTTCTATATAATGCAGTTGTATGTCCATATCCTATCCTCTCCGTTTTTTAGTCTGCTCTCATATTGGAGGCCCCCGATGCCTGTCCGGTGATCACAGTCTCTTTTTCTTCTAAATCAAAATAATAATTAAAAATATCCCTTCCCACAGCAGTTGCATTGGTAGAACTATAGCCATTGGCAATACGGACTGCTATTGCTATCTCTGGCGTATCAGCCGGCGCATATCCAATAAACAATGCATGATCCGGCCGGGTTTTAACCTCCTGGGCAGTGCCGGTCTTTCCCGCCACATCTAAATCCATGCCTTTTAAAACGGAATTATATTGTGCAAACTGCCGCATCCCCTGGGAAATGGCCATCCAGGTCTCTTCCGATAATTCTATTGTTTCTTTCTTTTTTATCCCAGCATTTTTTTCACTGATCAGCGTCAGGGGAATCTCTCTCCCCTGTAACGCCAGCGTACTTACATATTTTGCCAGCTGGGTTGTGGTATAGTTATGTGTTCCCTGTCCGATTGCAGACTGAATGCCATAATCTTTTGTCACATGCGGCTGGCTTTCTGTCAGCTCAATTCCGGATTTTTCATCCAGACCAAACAAGGATGCATATTTCTGCAGATAAGAAAGCGCCTGGCTGTCATTATAGGATGCCTGATTTCTTGTCCCAAGACGCCAGGAAATATCGCACAGATAGTCGTTGCAGGAATTTTGAATTGCAGAAGCCGCGTTCACAATACTGCCGTGCCCCGAATGCTTCCAGCACCTTAAATCCGGTTTTAATTTATCAAACACACCGTCGCAGATCATCTGGGTATTGGCAGTTATCACCCCTTCCTGAATCCCCGCCGCAACCGTCACAGGCTTAAAGGCAGAGCCCGGAGCAGTCATCTGCTGGGAAGCCCGGTTATAAAGGGGCAGCGAGCGGTCTTTTAAAAGCTCATTGTAATATTCGGAATCCATAGGCTCTGCCAGTCGGTTACTATCATATCCCGGATAGGAGACACAGGCCAAAACCTCACCGGTTCCCTGCTGTACCACAACCGCCGAGCCGGAACAGGGGTCTAGACCAAGCATAGCAGGTGTCAGTTCCAGATTTTTTATTTTCTTTTTCACAAAGGAAAACGTACTGAGTTTCCCATTTTTCAGAAGATTATAATCTTTATCCTTTTCTGACAAAATACCCTGCCGGTATAAAAGAAGGCATACCTCTCTTCCGGAAATTTCATCCTTTAAAATCATATGGCTTAGCACCAGCTTTTCAAAGTCTTCCTGTTCCATAAGAGCCTCCTGTATGCGTTCCAATGCATACAGGCAGATCTCCTCGGACGTCAGATATCGGTCTTCATCTAAAATCCCCGGAGAAATCCACCCCTTCTCAATAGCTCCTCTTAAAAATTCCCGGGTGCTTATGCTCCCCTCCTCCTGCCAGGATTTATACAGTGCATCTGTTTTATCAACCGCATCCTGAGATAAAATTCTGCTGTTTAACACAGCTATAGTTTCATATTCCTGCATCTCCTCTGACAGCTGTCCAAATGTCCTGTCCCCTTTTTTCAGATCGGTTTCTATGGCATCCAAAACAGTTCTCTTTTTTCTGTTTAATTTCTGAATCAGGCTCTTTTCCTCATAGGAAGCATTCTCCTGTTTCATATCAGCAATCTTTAACACTTCATTTTCAATCAGTGCTGTATACACATCATATACGGGAATCCTGATCTGTGTGGAATCTGTAATCCTGGTTTTATCAAAGGTTCTGGCATTAATCAGATTGTCCATAAGAATTCCTGCCAGTTTCTCTTCTATCATCTGGTAGACCGCTTCCTGTAAATCTTTATCAATGGTAAGATATACATCTCCTCCGGAAACAGTCTCTGCCACCCTTTTTTCCTCTCCGATTACCTTTCCAACATTGTTTACCACCACTTCCATTTGCCCGTCTGTGCCCCGCAGCTCTTCTTCCAGATACTGCTCCATTCCGGCTTTTCCGACGGTATCATCCACTGAATATTCCTGTCCGTTTTCTAAAAATGCCTCCAGTTCATCGGTAAAAATTTTTCCTGTATACCCAAGTATATGCGACATGGCCTTCGGGCTTTCGTAAACCCTCTCCCAGTCTGTCCCAATCCCAATTCCCCCAAGGGTATCTGAATGTTCCTTCACATAAGCAGCTAATTCCTCAGAAACATCTTCCGCGATAACTGCCGGTTCATATTTTTTATAGGAATTCAGCCACAGCATATATCGTACTCCAAGAATCTCAAGAACCTCCTGTCTGGAATATTCTTTCTCAAGACCATATTCTAGCAGTTCTTTTTCTGTATAATCTTCTTTTCCCCAGCCATACAGTGCGAACTTTTGGTTTCCCGCCAGATAATCTATCATTTCTTCTGCCGTCATATTTTTTTGTTCCTCCGTCAGATCTGCCGGATCCTTAAGGCCAAATATATCTGCGCGAAACCGCAGCAGCAGACTGCCGTCCACCGTATATATATACCCCTCCTTCTCATCCGCAGCAATTTTAAGTCCTGTCTTTAGACTGCCTCCCAAAACCTGCATTTTTTTCTGAAGCCGATGAATATTTCCATTTAAAGTAAGCTGGCGTTCCCGATCTGTTTCATAGCTGCCACTGTCTGTTATGGTAATTGTATAAACAAGACGGCTGGATGCAAGAAGTTTTCCATTACGGTCATAAATGTTTCCCCTTGGAGCAGCCTGCGTCAACGTCTTTGTAGTCTTTAAGATAAAGCTTTCTTTATAGGTTTTTCCTTCTACAATCTGCAGCTGCCAAATCCTTCGGACTAACACAGCTGCCAGCAGTAAAAATATGATTTTTAAAATAGCAAGCCGCGAAATTTTTAAATGTCTGTGATTCCTTTTCCATTGTTTCATTTTCTTCACCCTTACACTCGTAATATTTCATACATCTTACACGTGTAGGATTTTATTGTCAAGTATTACATTATATCTGCCGCAGGTATGATGTCCGCCTTCCCTTTGGGAGGTTTTAAATTCCTGGTAATCATATTTTATCCGTATGATACAATAAATTCAACTGTTTCAAAAGCTTTGCCCGTAAAAGAACCAAACGAGACTTTATGTAAAAAGAGGACGCTCATTGCAGCATTCCGAAAAAAATATCCCAATGTAACATATGGGATCTACAGTGGGAATGCCCATAACATTAGTTTGTGTCAAGATAGGACTAAAAGATTTTTTAACTTTTTTAAATCACAAAGGCATTTCGACTATTATTGCCCGAAATGCCTTTGTACCTCAACAAATCTTCCCTATTGCTGCTTTGTTTGAGTAATATTCCTCTTTAGCAGTTTCCACTGCATCTTCTCTGCTAAAGACAATATTTTCTGTTTCCATAGTATTCTGATATATTCTTTGCAAATAATCTTTTTTATCAAACTGATAATAGAATGTACTCTCTCCTTCTCCTGGAATTTCACACTGCATCTCAGCTACTAATCCCTCTTCATTCGTAAAATACTTTACATAACTATAATTTTCCAGTTTTGCGTTTTCCAATAAATTATACGGTGATATGATTGGTGAGTACAGCATATCATATATCTTCTTAATATAAGCATCCATGTTTCTTCCTCCTAGCATCAATATTCTTCATCATCTAAATGCAAATACTCCATTAATATCTTTTCAACAAATTCCTCCGCAATCGCAAGCTTTTCAAATGCTATATCAAAATCTGACACTTTCCATTCTTCCCGCTTTTTTCCTATTTCACCTCTCAAATAAGCGTTAAAATACATAGCCAGCATTGCACCATTATTAGTTGCCTTACTTTTTATCCACAAATATTTCCCATTAAACAGTCTGCAATCTGCTAAATTTTTTTCTGATTGATTAATATGGAATTTAGTTATTAACTGCGGAACCAAAATTTCTCTTATCTGATCATCTAGATTTTTCTTCCTATTAGCAAAATACAAATCAGGTCTTTTAAATGCAGCCGTATCTTTTGTTCTTGTTTGATTATAAATTGCTAATGCCTGCTCATAGTCAATATGCAGCAGCTCCTTTAACTTATCAATATTCTCTTTTTGTTTCCGTTCTTCTTCCTTTTGCTTCTTTATCAATTCCGTATTTAAATATGTATCTGTAATTAAAGTTCCTGTTCCTCGTTCTTTTGCCAAGCCAAGAGGGATTATATCTGCTCCTGCTCCGGAAGATGTTCCTTTAGATGATTCTCCACTGTCATCCAGCAAGTTCTCATCCTGAAGATGCTTAATTACTTCACTCTCCTGTAGCTCTATCTTGTATTTTTCCCAAAGTTCCGATAACTGCAAGTTGTGATGTGAAACTACGTCTGCAATGTTATCATCCGCTTTCTCAGCTTCCTTATCAGGAATAACCCTTAAAACTCTACCAATAAACTGCTCATATGGAAGCTCACTTCTAAATGGTCTGAATATCGCAGCCACGCTAAGATAAGGGTGATCATATCCTTCTCCCAACATCGCAACATGAATAATAACATCTACACGATGATTTTCTATATCTTGTTTTATTTCACTCCGTTCTTCTGGTGTTTGTCTGCTGTGGATAACTTCTGCGCTGTATCCTTTTTCTACATACAACCGCTTAATTTGCTCTGCATGGTCAATACTACATGCAACTGCGATAATTTTATGAGGTACTTTTGATCCATCTCTTCGTTTATTTTCCAACAACTTCAGGCTTTCTTTAACTACACTTTCAGAGCATTCTTTGGAATATGCTACTGACCGTCTTATCCAGTCTTCATCACGCAGACCAAGTGCCAATAGTTCTTCAACTGTATACTGCTTTGTTTCATCTTTATCAATTGTCAGAAATAGTTGTTCCGGTATATACTCAATATTTCTAAGTGATTTTACATACCCTTTTGCCATAGCCTGACTCAGTTTATACTTATAAACTAATTCACCAGCCAATTCTACACCATCTGTACGTATCGGTGTTCCAGTTAGCTTAACGACCTTAGCCTTATTAAAATGATTTATGGTTTCAACCCACGTATTAGCTGTCGAATGATGAGCCTCGTCAATAATTATCATATCAAAATAATCCTTGGGTAAATAGTTTAACGGGGAGCTGTTTAATCTTGCCTGCAATTTATGGATATTCAAAACCACTATATTAGCTGCATCTAATATCTCCCTTTTTATACCACGTTCAAATTCCACCAAAGTCGGTGTTTCATGCACTTTATTAAATATTTTTCTTTTGTACCAAAAGCTTTCTGGGTTCTCCGGGTCTAAAGAATCCACAACAGTGTCCTTAATAGTTAACTGTGGTGTAATAATCAATGCTCTCCCTTCGCAAATATGAAACGGCAGTAATCCCATCAACCCCGTTTTTCCAACTCCTGTCGGAAGTACCACTATTGCATGTGTACGTTTTTTATTGCGCACAATAAAATGTTCATATACTTTGTAATATCCTTGTATTTTGTCCTTAGTAAGGCTACTTACTGCGAGATTTCTATATTCGCGATTATATTAAAAGAGGATTTCTCGATATAGGTTTAATGTCAGAACCGATTGATATGCGTAAATACAATTTTGTCAATATGCCAGTCAAGGAACAGTGGGGTGTATTTGTTCCTAGTGATTCCGGATTGTCCAAAAAGGAACGTATAACGCCAAAAGATTTAGCTGGAATGTCCATTGTGACTGCAACAGGCGACTTCAACCAAAGCCGGATCGGAAAATGGCTTGGTGATTATAAAGATCAGGTTGAAATTGCTGCCACCGCTAATCTTCCTTATAACGAAGCAGTGTTAGCAAAAGAAAATATAGGCGTAATGCTTAGTATCAACTTAAACTGTATCTATGAAAACCTGCGGTTTATTCCACTGCAGCCCCTTTTGGAGGTTTCAACGGTCTTAGGTTGGAAAAAGGAGCAGATATTTTCTGCCACAACTTCTGCCTTTATAGATTTTTCAATGCAATACTTAAAAGGCATAACTCATGATTAAATATAAGTATTAGACATTTTAAACAGCCAAATTTACAATAAAGGTGTTCCAGAACGGAGCATCTTTATTTTTATACAATAGGGAAGGAAGTTTGAAATGACAATCAATGAAGCAAGTGAACGATACAAAATTCCCATTAAAATTTTACAGGAATATGAAAGCTGGGGACTATGTGGTGAAGTAAAAAAAATAATGAGTTCGTGGCATTATGATGAAAGCGATATTGAACGATTAAGTACCATTATGACGCTTCACGATATCGGTTTCACTAATGATGAAGTAAAAGAATATATGCAGCTGCTTTTGAAAGGAGAATCAACGGAAAAGGAACGGCTGAACATGCTGAGTGAAAAAAGAAATGGCACATTAGATGAAATTCATTTTAAGGAAAAACAATTAGACCGTCTGGATTATCTTCGATTTGAGATACAAAAAGGAAACAAATCACCATCAACATATTTTTAAAAGAATTATAGATAAAAACAACAATCTTTAATGTAAACCTGAAAGGAGTTTTCACAATGAAAAAAGTATTTTCAATTATTATGGTTCTTACTCTGCTGCTCTCTTTTACGGCTTGCAGCAACAATGCCAATAATGAGGGGGCTTCCTCTGCTCCACAGCAATCAAGTAATCAAAGTTCTGCATCTGCTAAGGAAGCAGACAGCCAAAACGATTCTTCCGCACTTACCGAAGAATCAGGCAGTCCAGATAATTCTTCCACATTCACCGAAACAGACGCTAAATCATTAGTGGTTTATTTTTCCTGGTCGGGAAACACCGAAAATGTTGCCAAGTCTATTCAAGCGCAGACAAACGCTGATATTTTTGAAATCGTACCGGCCACACCGTACAGCGACGACTATGATACTGTTGTGGATTTGGCACAGGAAGAACAGAAGAATAACGCCCGCCCTGGAATTTCGGGCAGCATTGAAAACATTGAGCAGTACGACGTTATCTATGTAGGATTTCCAAACTGGTGGGGCGATATGCCGATGATTCTCTATACATTTTTCGATACTTACGATTTGTCCGGCAAAACAGTTGCTCTGTTCTGCACTAGCGGCGGCAGCGGTCTTTCGGGAACGGTAAATGAAGTAAAATCCCTTGAACCAAATGCAGCCGTGACAGAGGGGCTTCACATCGGCAGCGGTTCATCCTCAAATCCCGACAGTGCAGTAAGCAAATGGCTGGAGGATATAGGACTTGCCAAATAGGAGACTATTTTTATGAAAAAAATTATATCACTGCTTTTATCGCTATCCCTTATTTTCTCTTTGACAGCCTGCAGTCAGACAGAGAGGCCCGGCACAAGTTCAGAACAGCTATCTGCAGACAATTCTCTGGAGACAAGTGATCTGCAGGTTCCAGAAAACTTTGTTTTGATTAAGGGCGGCTCTTTTGAGATGGGCAGCCCCGAATCTGAAGCGTGGCGCAGTGCTGATGAAACACAGCACAAGGTTACTGTCAGCGATTTTTATATGAGCAAATACGAGCTGACACAAAAAGAATATGAAGAAATCACAGGCAGCAATCCCAGTAACTTTTCAGGAGAAGATCTACCCGTTGAAAATGTCTCCTGGCTTGACGCAGCAGCCTACTGCAATGCCCGAAGTGAAAAAGACGGCTTAACCCCGGTCTACACAATCGACGGTAAGAATGTTTCCTGGGACAAAAGTGCAAACGGTTACCGCCTGCCCACCGAGGCGGAATGGGAATATGCCTGCCGTGCCGGTACCACTACACCGTTTTATATGGAAAACTCTCCCAGCTCCGAAGATGCAAACTATTACGGCCATTACCCCTACGAAATAGAGGATAACTATTTTTCACAGGGAAATTTGGAAGTAAAACCCGGTGATTACAGACAAACCACTGTCCCTGTAGACAGTTTTTCCGAAAACCCTTACGGGCTTTACAATATGCACGGTAATGTAAGTGAATGGGTCTGGGATTATTATGGGGATTACTCCGATGAGGCACAAACAAATCCCACCGGTCCTGCCACCGGCACACTTCGGGTTTACCGCGGCGGCGGCTGGAATGATTTCGCTAAAAATATGCGTTCTGCATACCGTGCGACACTGGAACAAAATAAAGGCAGTTTCAATCTCGGTATTCGCTTAGTGTTAAATGCGGCTCCCAGTTCCGGCAGTGTTTCAGGAACAGAAGCACAAAATACAACTGCTGACGGAAACGGCAAAATCTTGATTGCCTATTTCTCATGGGGAGGCAATACAGAGGGCATCGCTAAAGAAATCCAGAGTCAGACGGGCGCTGATCTCTTTGAAATTACAATGGTAAATCCATATTCCAGCGACTACAACACCGTTTTGGACGAAGCACAGCGTGATCAGAACGCACAGGCCCGCCCTGAGCTTGCAAATCACATAGACAATATGGATGAATATGACATTATTATGATCGGTTATCCCAACTGGTGGGCTTCCATTCCTATGCCTGTTGCTTCTTTCCTGGAAGAATATGATTTTTCGGGTAAAACGATACTGCCGTTCTGCTCCCACGGCGGCGGTCGTTTCGGACAGAGTTTAACGGCTATCGCCAAGCTTGCGCCAAACGCTGCCATGGGGGAAGCGCTTTCTATCCACTATTCAGGCGGCTCAGAACTTTCGGGAGATGTGTCTGACTGGCTGAATAGCAATAACATTCAAACAAATTGATTACGGAGGTTAAAAAATGGATTTGTATATTACTGATCCCGATTTTACAGAACGCTTTGAGTATTTTGCTTTCACCGAAGTTCCAGGCGAAAAAAATCAGCAATTAGATGAAAAGACACGCTGCATGGCTATTCTGGCGGCGCTGATGGGCTGCGGCAGTGTGGATGCATATAAAGAAATGCTCCCAAAATTCCTGGAAAACGGTATCACTCCGATGATTGCAAAAGAGATTGTTTATCAGGCAGTTGGCTACTTAGGTTACGGCAGAATGTTACCGTTTTTGAATATCACAAATGAAGTGTTAGAAAAAAAAGGCGTAAAGCTCCCCCTTGACAGTCAGGCAGTGACTACCCTTGATAACCGGCTGGAAAAAGGAATTGAAGCGCAGGTAGAAATCTTCGGTGAACAAATGAAAGAAGCCTTTAAGACAAGTCATATCAACCGTTGGCTGGCGGCAAATTGTTTTGGTGACTACTACACCCGAAACGGTTTAACCCTTGGGGAGCGTGAGCTGATTACTTTTTGCTTTCTTATGGCACAGGGCGATTGTGAACCACAGCTTATCGCCCACTCTAAAGGGAATATGAATATGGGAAATGACAGAGATTTTCTGATAAAAGTCGTTTCACAGTGTTTGCCGTATATCGGTTATCCCCGCAGTCTGAATGCAATTTCCTGCATCAATAAGGCGGTGGAAAAATGAAACCAAAAAATGCAATCAAACTATCCGTCGATATTCTAATGACCCTTGCACTGCTTTTCTTAATGGGTTATCAATTTTGGGGAGAAGCTGCCCACGAATGGCTGGGTGCGGGGATGTTCCTGCTTTTTATTGCCCACCATATTCTCAACGGTAACTGGCACAAGACTTTATTTAAAGGAAAGTATAATGCAATGCGTATTATTACACTCTGCATTGATATACTGATTCTGCTTGCGATGATTGCTCAAATGTACAGCGGCATTGTGATGTCGCGCTATGTATTTGATTTTCTGCCTCCCATTGGCGGTTTATCCTCAGCCCGGCGGCTTCACATTCTCGGCGCCTATTGGGGATACATCCTTATGAGCCTTCATTTAGGTTTTCACTGGAATATGATTTTGGGAATGCTCCGGAAAGCAGCGGGAATAAAAAATAAGTCAAAAATACGAAGTACTGCTGCTTTTATTGCGGGATTGGTGATCGCCGGATATGGAGTGTGGACTTTTATCAGCAGAGATTTTCCAACCTATCTGCTGCTTAAGTCAGAATTTGTATTTTTAGATTACAGCGAACCGAAAATCTTATTTTATGTAGATTATCTTGCACTTATGGGACTTTGCATCTTTATTGCTTATTACAGTACCAAGGTGATGCGAAAATTAAAAGAAAAACCGGAGGGTCCGCAATGAAAAAAGGTATTTTAATTATTCTAAGTGTACTGCTCTGTTTCAATCTTGCCGCTTGTGCAGATCAGCAGGCAGCACTATCTGTTTCCAGGCATAGTTCTCAGCAGGAGCAGTCAGAGATACAAAACAATGCTGAAGCTTCAGAAAATAAATCTGCAGATTCACAAGCGTCGACATCGTCTCCAGGTAATGTAAAAACACCACAATCAGGAGAAAAGAAATTAAAACTGGCAATAAACGGACAAGAGTTTGATGTGACCTTATATGATACTCCTGCCGCCAATACACTTTATAATATGCTGCCCCTTGAACTCACTTTTGAAGATTTCAACGGCATAGAAAAAATTGCTTATATGGATAATGCACTTCCCACCAAGGGAGAGCCGGAGGAATTTGACCCCGATGTTGGAGATTTGTGTCTGTATGCACCCTGGGGCAATTTATCAATCTTCTATCAGGATTTCCGAAATTCCAACGGACTTATCTCCCTTGGGCATATTGATTCGGGTATGGAAATTATCGGAAATATGAATGAGGATTTTACTGCCACTCTTTCAAAATAGGTAAGCAGATAAGGCGGGGGTAACCAAGCTTTTTTAAGTAGAGAATTGACATTAAGACAAAGAACTTGCCCAATTATTATGGAGCAAGTTCTTTTCAGCTTAATGGTGCTGCGGTCTGTTTTCTGCTGTCCAACTTCTCGGATTTGTGTCATCCGGGGCTGCCCCTGCCAATATATCCTCATAGTGTTTTACCTTTTCGTCCATATATTTTGCAGTTTTTCTTGCTTCTTCCACACGCTTATACGCCTGTTTTCTTGAACGCAGAATAATCTGATACCTTGCTATAAGGTTTTCCTTTTCTTCCGGCAAACGGCAGAGGTTACAGTACTCCTTAATATCCTCAATGGAGGCTCCACAGCCTTTTAGGCAGGTGATTCCCTGCATCCAGTTTATTGATTCTTCATCGAAAATGCGGCGGTTGCCCCCGTCACGCTGACACGGCAGTAAATTGATATCCGTATAATAGCGTATGGTGTGTTCTGTTGTATGGAACATCTTGGCAAATTGCTTGATTGTATAGTACATAATAATCCTCCAAAAAAATTTTTGAAAAAGGTATTGACTTCGTGTAACCCGAATATCTTAAACTTATAATAACACGAAGCTGCAAACAGTCAAGGAGGAATTAAAAATGTTAAAAGTCAAGTTAAATAACGGCATAGAAATGCCCATTCTCGGATTTGGTACTTTTTTGACCGGCGGAACAGATTGTGAGCAGTCTGTCTGCACAGCCATTCAAAACGGTTACCGTCTGATTGATACCGCCGAAGCGTATGGGAACGAGGAACAGGTAGGAAACGGCATTAGGAAAAGCGGTGTTGACCGTAAAGAGTTGTTTATTGTTACAAAGGTAAATTTCAAATCTTACGAAGCAACAAGAGAAACCGTGCTCCAATCCCTGGAAAAGCTGGGAACAGACTATCTTGACCTTGTACTGCTCCACTGGCCTTTCGGCAATTATTATAAAGCATGGCGTGAGCTGGAAGCGCTTTATGCCGAGAGGAAAATCAAGGCAATCGGCGTATCTAACTTTGAGCCGGACAGATTGATTGACCTTATTCATTTCAACAAAGTTGTTCCCGCAGTTAATCAGATCGAAACAAATCTTCATTGTCAGCGCAAGACGGAACACGGCTGGATGAAAAAATATAATGTGCAGCATATGGCCTATGCTCCGTTGGGACAGGGCAATAGAAATGAAATGTTCTCACAGGCAGAGGTTATGGCACTGGCTGAAAAATACAAAAAAGCACCCGCACAGATTATGCTTCGTTTTTTAACCCAGCAAGATGTCGTTGTGATTCCCAAAAGCATTCACGAGGAGCGTATCAAAGAAAACTTTGATATTTTTGATTTTAATTTGACAGACGAAGAACTGGAAACTCTAACAGCAATAGATACAAATACGGCTAAAATTGGCAATGCAGAACAACCCGAAATGGTTGAGTTCGCAATGACTTGGTAACAAAAAGAAAAAATACACAGTTCGATTAATGGAGGAACGACTTATGAAAAAAAGATTTTTGCAAAACCTTGAAGTTTCAGAAATAGGAATGGGCTGTATGGGATTTTCTCACGGATATGGGGAAGTTCCCGAAGAAACCTATGCTGTAAATGCAATTCGCAAGGCTTATGATTTTGGCTGTACTTTTTTTGATACTGCTGAGAGTTATGGAAATGAAATGTTTTATCCCGGTCATAATGAACAACTACTGGGCAAAGCGGTAGAGCCATTTCGCAAAGAAGTGATAATTGCCACAAAATTACATATTAACCTTGAAGAATGTATGGGAATATCTCTCTACGATGTTCTCTGCAAACATATAGAGCAATCGTTAAAAAATCTCCGAACAGACTACATAGACCTTTATTATCTTCATCGTGTAAATGAAAATATACCGGTTGAAGATGTCGCCGAAAGCATGGGACGCTTAATAAAAAGCGGTGTAATCCGCGCCTGGGGTCTGTCACAGGTATCTGTTGATACCTTGGCAAAAGCTCACGCAGTCACTTCAGTATCTGCTGTACAAAATCTTTATTCTATGCTGGAAAGGGATTGCGATAAAGATATATTTCCATACTGTTTAGAAAACAATATCGGAGTTGTTCCATTCTCACCAATAGCAAGCGGTTTTCTTTCCGGCAAAGTCACTGTTGAAACGAGATTTGAAGGTGATGATGTCCGTAAATGGGTGCCACAGCTTTCAAAAGATAATATAGCTGCAAACCAGCCAATCTTAGATTTACTTCGCAGCTATGCAAGTCAAAAGTCTGCCACCCCTGCACAAATTTCTCTTGCATGGATGTTGCACAAATACCCCAATGTTGTTCCTATACCTGGATCAAAAAATCAAGAAAGAATCGTTGAAAATCTTGGTGCATGCAATGTCGAATTGACAAATGAGGAGTTTTCCAAGCTTGAAACCGCTTTAGATTCCTTTGAGGTTCACGGGCATAGAGGACATATTGAAACAGAGCAGACTTCATTCGGGAACAATTGGAAATTGGTCGATTAAAAGCTAAGCTAAGTTGCTCACCTGTACCGTTTTTTCTATGATAATAAATTCATTCCAATACAAAAAAGTTGAAATTTTAATAAAGTTTTTATGTTTTTACAGCAAAAACCATTGAATACATTGCAGTTTTGGCTATATTCTTCGTAAGAAACTAGGAGGCGTTATAATGATTATAAGACCACAGTATATGGAATTGCTGAAAACCTATCGCGATGTACCGCTTGTAAAAATACTCACCGGAATCCGCCGCTGCGGAAAATCCACTATTTTAGAAATGCTGCGGGACGATCTGCTGAAAAGCGGCGTTTCTACCGACCACATTATTAATATGCGTTATACCTCGGAAAATTTTGACGACGGTATGACCGATAAAGATATGTATAAAGGTATCAGAGAACAGATGATGGGAAACGAACGGTATTACCTTCTCCTTGATGAAGTGCAGGAAATCGCCGGATGGGAAAAAGCGGTAAGCAGCTTGCTTGAGGATACGAATACCGATATTTATGTGACCGGCTCCAATTCAAAACTGATGTCCAGCGAAATTTCAACCTATCTGACGGGGCGATATATTTCTATTCCAGTCTATACCCTGTCTTTTGCCGAGTATTGGATTTCAAAAAGCAAAGCGGTCTTTCACCGAGAGAACTTTTGAATGAATATATCCGTATGGGTGCTTTCCCCATTGCTGCACTCGGCAATTTTGACCAGCGTTCTACTTATCAGATCGTAGAGGGAATTTATAACTCTGTCATAACAAGTGATATTACAAAACGGCACAACATAGCGAATTTCGATTTGTTTAACCGCGTCGTTCGCTATATTGTTGAAAATGTAGGCAAAACCTTTTCCGCGAATGCAATTGTGAAGTTTCTGAAAAGCGAGGGGCGTCCCTGTCTGTTGAAGCGGTTTACAACTATCTGAATTGGCTGGAAAAGGCTTTTGTAATTTATCGCTGCCGGCGATACGATTTACAGGGAAAATCTGTGTTAAAAACGCAGGAGAAATTTTATCTTGCCGATTCTTCTCTCAAATACTGCATAATGGGCTTTAACCCCAAGTCTATTGCAGCTATGCTCGAAAACATCGTTTACTTTGAACTGCGTCGAAAAGGCTATGATGTCTATATTGGCAAAAACGAAACAAAAGAGATTGATTTCGTAGCATTGCGTCGTGACGAACATATTTATGTTCAGGTATGCCGCAGACTGCCGGAGGAATCTGACTGGGAAGTTGCCAATCTCCTTGAAATCAAAAACCACTATCCAAAATATGTGGTAACACTGGACGAACTGGCTTCCGGAAATATCAATGGTGTTAAAATCGTGCATTTAGCTGATTTCTTACTCAATAGGGAATATTAAAAATTAGAAAGGATATGACAAGAATGGCAAGACAGAGAGGGATATTACAAAATTGTAAGAATTAAATCTACAAAACCATTAGCAAAAGAATTGTTGTAATTAAATCTTATATTTACATGGGCGCAGTGGAATTTATATTTTCATTTGAGGTGAAAAAATAATTCCAACAGTTCCCGTTGATTTTTTCAATCTTTCTGCATATAATAAAAGTAGGGAAATTCCTACTTTCCATATTTTTAGAAAGGTGGTGCAAAACTATGTTAGCAAAAGCGTTTGTGGACAATGCAAAAGTCATGGCGAAAGGACAGGTCACAATCCCGAAAGATGTTCGTGACATTCTCGGTGTGGCAAGCGGCGACAGGGTTACTTTCGTGGTGGAAGGAAACACTGTTCGTATCGTCAATTCGGCTGTCTACGCCATGCAAATGCTCCAACAGGAAATGGCCGGAGAGGCAGAACGCACCGGCCTGGATTCAGAAGATGATGTAATGGCTCTTGTCAAAGAATTACGGAACGAGGACGAAAAGGTATGAAAATTTTAATAGATACCAATGTCCTTATTTCTGCGGCATTAAGCGCTAACGGAACGCTATTTCAGGCTTACGTAAAAGCGGCGTCCTATCCCCATCATGGACTGATCTGTGAGCAGAACGTGGACGAAATGAAACGGATTTTCAACAAGAAATTTTCGCACCGTCTGGCGGCTCTGGATAAATTCCTTTCGGTGGCTCTGATGACATTGGAATTCGTCCCGATCTCAACAGACGAGAACGTGTCGGAAACGCAAATTCGGGATGTAAATGACCGCCCTATTTTGCGGGCGGCGATTGAGGCAAAGGCTGATGTCCTCCTTACCGGCGATAAAGATTTTTTAGAATCTGGCGTGAAAAATCCGGTGATCATGACACCGGCAGAATTTTTGAAATATTGACTTGTTGAATCGGGTAGGAGGTAAATAATTATTTTATTTACCGTCCCTCCCACACCACCGTACATACGGTTCTCGTATACGGCGGTTCTTTAGTTTTCATAGACTATCAGATAATGGTCAAGCATGGATGTATATCCCAGCTTGGCTATTATTTTCTTCGTGAGTACTGTGTTTAACATTTCCGCCATTCTCCAGTACGGAACGGGGTAAAATCATCGTCCCCATTCAGGCTGTCCACACCGTCATTGATGGCAATAAGGCGGACGCCTTTCTGCCGCAAAATCTCCATGACCTGACCGACTTTCAGATAATCGCGCCCTAACCGGGGCGGTCAAAACGGATGCCGAAATACCATCGTCTGTAAAATGTTTTGGGTTCGGCAGCCCATTCCGGCGGGCGTAGTCCTCTAACATCTGCTTTTGATTAGAAATACTGTTACTCTCGCCCTGTAAATCATCATCGCGGCTCAAACGCTCGTACAAAGGGGTTATTTTTTCATTCCTCATGATTTCAAAACTTTCTTTGTATTCCATGAGTCCGCTTCCACAGGCTTCGAGCCCTGCACAAGCTCCCAGGTTTTCCTGTCAATAATGGCTTCGTAAGTGTTCTCACTTAGATAATTCTTTATTAGCATGTTTATTTTAATTTTAAACAATGGTGCTGAATCCTATTTAAAAATTTAATTTCTTTTTCTTCTTCTGCGCTTAGTGATGTTATATCGATGAACATACCGCTTTCCTTTCCTAATTCATTAGAAAATAGAATTAAATCATTGCCAAATTCGTTTGAGTATTCTGCGTAGATGATTAATATGTCAATGTCATTGTTAATCGTGTTTAGCTCTAATGCTGAGCCGAATAAGAATACTTGCTTAAAAGAATCGAACGGCAGTATATGCTTTCTTACCCGTTCAATAACATCATTATTCAATCTACATGATTTCATTAATATATCCATAAAAAGCTCCCATAGTTAACAACCGAACATTCATGCGCTTTGCCTCCATATATGCTTGGCTAGATATGCTGCTCTCTCCGTTCCAGTTATGTAGATTAACTACAATACTGTTTTTCTCTGGAGCAAGATGTATCAATTCCGATTGACTCAAGCAATATTCGTAAACAAAAATCAGTTTTGTACCTTGTATAGTGATTTCTCTTAGATTGCTGTCAGATAAAAAATTAAACCTAACATTTCTTGAACGAATATACTTCAAAGCATAATTCAAGCTTTCCAGGCGAACCTTCGCTCCCATAAAACAGTCATAATCATAATACAGCTGTCTCATTCTAGGAGTATCATCCAAAAAGACTTGGACTGACTGCCCTCCCTCATTCATCTGGATGTATGGCTGATCAATACCAATACCTATGGTTTCATACTTGTCTTGTGCTTTTAGCCTTTTAATCAAGAGTTCCAACGATTTGGTAGAGGGAAGAATGAAATCTTCGACAGGAGCAATTCCAAACATTGAATTTATTTCTGTTGGAAAAAGAACTTCTCGTATTTTTTCTTCTTCTGTGCGAGTTACTTCAAATTCATCGACATGTAATAAAAAAGATTGAATATATGCCAAATTCGAGTAGGATTTCTCTGGATGTCGTTGAATTAAACTACTATTTGCTAAAAACAGCATCTTAAGTTTCCTGTTATTGACCAGTATTTTGTACTCAAATTTGTCCCACAGAGTCTTATTATCATTTAAATAATACCTTTCGTAAATAGTTTGATTTTCTTGAAGTATAGGGGCAACCTCTTTTCTTAAATCTTCAAATGTTTTATACTCTTTGCAAAAAAACCTATCAAGTTCTTTTTTTCTGCTCTCCTTCCATTCCAAAACTTCTTCTGATGTAAAAGCATGGTTTTTATCAAATTCTGTATGGCAATTTGGACAAAGTAAAACTAAATTTTCAAATGAATTGTTGGCTGTTTTACAATAGGGATCAATATGAGCCTTTTCAATTATGTCTCCATTTTTGCAAAACAACTCCCGCTGACAACCTGGATTCATACACCGCCCCATTGATTCTGCATATAGTTTTCTTTTAATAGCTTCGTCTATGTATCTGCTAACCATTATCCATTCTCCTTAAGTATTGCTTTAAAAAAATTTGATGAATATGACACCACAAAAGAAAAACTCTTAAATATCATAAGTATTCATTATAAATCCTTAAAACAAGGCGTTTTTTAACAATAGAATTTTATTTCATCTATTACAAATGCCTGTTTCCATCTCGCACAAATAAGGAAAAACTGAGCTGATATAAATTCCATCAATTCATTTAATTCTTTTTGGGGGATTCTACTTCCATTGTTCGCTAAAATGCAACCACCTGACTTTGTAAGCCAAATTTTTGTTGCATTTGAAGACGGTTTCCCTTTGGATACATGGACATGAATTGGTTCTCCATTTTCATTTGACCAGAAATATACCGTATATCCACTTACCGTAAACAGTTTAGGCAATCTGAATCCCTCCATTCTCCGCATATTTGTATAACAAATGTGCATTACTGTGTAAGAGTTCTTCAAACATCGCTATTTCCTCATCAGAATATCCATCCCGCTGTGTCCACGTGTAATCAGGTAATTCACACCTTGCGGAATCAAATCCATTTTCTACAGGACGTTCAAAGTTTACTATCACTTTTCTTTTTCCATTTTCTTCAATAAGATGAGAATGGACTATCTCTGTTTCATCTGCCAGTGTCATATACGGATACATCATAGAACTTCACCTCACTTCTTATTTTTATCCTCATTATATCACCGCTTCATATAGTTGTCATGTAGTTACAGTCTCAGCAAGCACAATTTTTTACTCCTGTAATAAAAATAGACCTTATTGGAAAATGTTTGAAGCAAAGATGCTTAACACAAACTTGCTTAACACAATCCTATAAGGTCTATTCTTGATTTGGTTTTTAATTATTGTAGTTTTGTTGGTTTTGTAGTTTTTATCTCTTAGTTAGACAATAATTGGGTTTACAAAAAACTGAATAATCGGCTTTACTAAGAGATAGCTATTTTAGTTCCTGCTATCCTTGATCGCTGCCTGTGCTGCTGCAAGTCTTGCAATTGGTACACGGAACGGTGAGCAGGATACATAATCCAGGCCGATCTTATGGCAGAATTCTACAGAAGAAGGATCTCCGCCATGCTCGCCACAGATACCAACGTGCAGTTCCGGACGTGTTGCTTTTCCAAGTTTGATGGACATTTCCATTAATTTGCCCACACCTGTCTGATCAAGTTTTGCAAACGGATCATTCTCAAAGATTTTGGCATCATAGTATGCATCCAGGAATTTTCCTGCATCATCACGGGAGAATCCGTATGTCATCTGGGTTAAATCGTTGGTACCAAAACAGAAGAACTCAGCTTCTTTTGCAATTTCGTCTGCAGTTAATGCCGCCCGGGGGATCTCAATCATAGTACCTACTTCATATTCCAGAGCACTGCCAGCAGCTTTAATTTCTGCATCTGCAGTTTTCACAACGATATCTTTTACATATTTCAGCTCTTTAACTTCTCCAATTAACGGAATCATAATTTCCGGTTTAATGGTCCATTCCGGATGTGCTTTGGATACATTAATAGCTGCACGGATAATGGCTTTTGTCTGCATTTTTGCAATTTCAGGATATGTGACTGTCAGACGGCATCCACGATGTCCCATCATTGGGTTAAATTCTTTTAATCCTTCGATGATGGTTTTGATTGCCTCTACAGTTTTACCCTGAGCGTCAGCCAGTTTTTTAATATCTTCTTCTTCTGTAGGAACAAATTCATGAAGAGGGGGATCAAGGAAACGGATAGTAACAGGATTTCCTTCCAGTGCCTCATACAGTTTTTCAAAATCACCCTGCTGTACAGGAAGAATTTTCTCAAGGGCTGCTTCTCTTTCTTCTACAGTATCTGAGCAGATCATTTCACGGAATGCGTCAATTCTGTCGCCTTCAAAGAACATATGCTCAGTACGGCACAGACCAATACCTTCAGCGCCAAGCTCACGGGCTTTTTTTGCATCTGCAGGTGTATCTGCATTGGTACGTACTTTCAGTGTTCTGAATTTATCAGCCCAGGCCATAATTCTTCCGAATTCTCCGGCAATTGCCGCATCTACTGTAGGAATCTGACCATCGTAAATATTTCCTGTGGAACCGTCCAGGGAAATCCAATCGCCTTCATGATATTCTTTTCCAGCCAGTGTAAATTTCTTATTTGCTTCGTCCATTGCAATTTCAGAGCATCCGGATACACAGCAGGTTCCCATACCCCGGGCTACTACAGCTGCATGAGATGTCATACCTCCGCGGACTGTTAAGATACCCTGAGAAGCTTTCATACCTTCAATATCTTCCGGAGAAGTCTCCAGGCGAACCAGCACTACTTTCTCTCCCTTGGCATTCCATGCCTTTGCATCTTCTGCTGTAAATACGATCTTACCGCAAGCGGCACCTGGCGAAGCTGCCAGCGCTTTTGCAGCTGCTTTCGCTTCTTTTAACGCTTTTGCGTCAAACTGAGGATGAAGCAGGGTATCCAGGTTACGGGGATCAATCATAGCAACTGCTTCCTGCTCAGAAATTTTGCCTTCATCAACTAGATCGCAGGCAATTTTTAAAGCTGCCTGAGCAGTTCTCTTGCCGTTACGTGTCTGAAGCATATACAGATGCTTGTCTTCAATTGTAAATTCCATATCCTGCATATCTCTGTAATGATCTTCCAGTTTCTTTGTAATGCCTACAAACTGCTCATATACTTCCGGCATAACTTCTCTTAACTGATCAATCTTCTGAGGAGTACGAACGCCGGCAACAACGTCTTCACCCTGGGCATTCATTAAAAATTCACCCATCAGTTTATTTTCACCGGTAGCCGGATCACGGGTAAATGCAACACCTGTACCGGAAGTCTCACCCATGTTTCCGAATGCCATCATCTGTACATTAACAGCAGTACCCCAGGAATAAGGAATATCATTGTCACGACGGTATACATTAGCACGTGGATTATCCCAGGAACGGAATACTGCTTTGATAGCCTCCATCAGCTGTTCCTTAGGATCTGTCGGGAAATCTGCCCCGATTTTTTCTTTATATTCAGCCTTAAACTGGCCTGCAAGGTCTTTTAAATCTTCAGCTGTCAGGTCAACATCCTGTGTCACACCTTTTTCAGCTTTCATTTTATCAATTAATTCTTCAAAGTATTTTTTACCAACTTCCATTACTACATCGGAGAACATCTGAATAAATCTTCTGTAGCAGTCCCATGCCCAGCGGGGATTACCTGATTTTGCTGATAAAACATCAACAACTTCTTCATTTAAGCCAAGATTCAGAATGGTGTCCATCATACCCGGCATAGAAGCTCTTGCTCCGGAACGAACAGATACCAGCAGAGGATTCTCTTTGTCACCAAATTTTTTACCGGTGATCTCTTCCATCTTTTCAATGTGTTCCATAATCTGAGACTGAATCTCATCATTAATCTGACGTCCGTCCTCATAATACTGAGTACAAGCCTCTGTTGTAATTGTGAAACCCTGTGGTACCGGCAGACCAAGATTTGTCATTTCTGCAAGGTTCGCACCTTTTCCGCCAAGAAGATTTCTCATTGTAGCGTTACCTTCGCTAAATAAGTACACCCATTTTGCCATGTCAAATTCCTCCTAAAAATAAATTTATGATGTGCAAATTGATATAAAATGATACCTTTTTACATAGGGTAAATTTTGTCAAAACAGCAAAATTTACCCTGAACTCCGTCTATATTTTATCACAATTTATAACGATTTCAACCTTTTTTGTGAAATTTTAGACAAAATAATTACCATTTTTTCACTACCCCACAAAACAGTCACTTCAGGACCAAAAAGAAACTGCTGTGTTTTTTATATTTTTAGTATATCCGGGAGCTTTTTCTCCATACTGTCAGGGAAACCAACAGGCTCCGGCAGCCAAAAAAGTCAGAAGACAGTGCATGAGACACCACGCACTGCCCTCCTCTTTGACAGCTGTTTTTGCTGTCCGGACTTAAGTTTTTACTAAATATTTTTATTTATCATGGATTTTTTATAACGCACTTTTTCTTCTCCAGGCAATAATTCCTGCTCCGCAGCAGCCTGCTGCCAGTACCCCACAGATGGGAAGTGCCAGATTTGTTGTATCTCCTGTTTTTGTAATACCTGCCTGGCTGTTATTTCCGGATGTACCGTTTCCATTACCATCAGAACCACCATTTCCATTGGGCTGCGCCGGGTCAGACGGATCTGATGGGTCTAACGGGCCGGATGGATCTGACGGATCCGATGGGCCGGACGGGTCTGACGGGTCCAATGGCTCTGACGGGTCCGATGGGTCTGACGGATCTGTCTGTCCTTCTGCTTTGATCCAGTCAATAAAGGTTCCCGTAGAGGTTCCTTCTCCATTTCCGTGAGACATATCCCATACAAGAGAGTAATCCGTTTCAAGACCTGCAGCCTGTGCTGCCAGGCACAGATTGTAGGCAATGGTAAATGATGTGTGTTCATCTGCGGTACCGTTTCTTGTACGCCATCTCTTTGCAGGCTCTTCTGCTTTTAATTTACTCTGTCCCAGCAGAATTTCTGTGGCATTCATTAAATCTGTCTGGTTATCAATGTATGCTGCATCTTCCCCTGTTAATGCTTCCTCAATATATGCATCCACATTTGCTTTCTGCTCATCGAATCCTTCACAGCTTGACAGCCGTTTATAATTGTCTTTTAATACCTGCGCTACCGATTTTGAATAATGAACAGCTTCCTGATCATCTGTTCCGAAGGCATTATTCTCCGCACTCTTATCTAGTGTATCAAATCCCGGAACATTTTTATTTCTTCTGTCCACCATACCGGTTCCAAGGAGGAATCCGGACATATCAGTAACAGAATAACTGCCATCTTCATTCTTCTTTAACCAGTCGCTGTAATCTTTATATTTTTCTTCCGGATTGATTCCGCCTTCTTTTACTAATGCATTGAGAGCGTCAGACATATTCTGAAGTACCGCATCATAGTACGTACCTTTTCTTGGTCCGTCAAGAGTCAGGACTGTTCCGTTTTCATCTTTCAGTTCCAGGCTGTTAATATAATCAACAAAAGCATATGCTTCCAGATTCTGCAGTTCTCTCTGGAACGGTGTTAAAACTGCCTTGTCCTGTGCTCCCATTTCTTTATAATGATCTCCCCCTATATTTACGGAATCAAACCACATCCACGCATAAGCAAGGTCTGCATTTTCAAGATCTGCAATAGGGCAGTAGCACTGTGCACCATAAACATCATCTTCGTACTTGCTGCTGTAGGTGCCGTCAGCATTTTTTGTCACACCTAAAGTTCCGTTTTCATACATGTACGAATAATATTCTTCCATATTTCCGGATGCTCCAAGGATGGAACTCATCTGGCCGCCGCCGGAGGTTCCTACCGAATAAATACGCTCTGTATTTCCGGGAAGGATATCCGTATTGGCTCTCAGCTCAATGACACCCGCTTTTAAATCTGCAACCGGTGTGGGAGCTTTTCCTGTATTCTCTCCGTTTTCGCCTTTTGCACCCCGGCTTCTGGCACCGGCGGATACATAAATCATACCTTCTTTGATATAGCTGGTGTCACATGCTTTCGGGGAACTTGACATCCAGCCGGAACAATTGTTTTCATAAACAATTGGCGCCGTTTTTGCTGTATAGTTTCCAATCTTTGCATTTTCATTGATGCCTGTGACTGTTCCGTTTTCAATCTTTAAATATTTTGCTGGAATGTAAATCAGCATTGTCTGATTTTCTACATTAGTAACCTTGGCACTTGTGTAAACACCCTGGTAGATTTTGCTCTTTGTGCCGTCAAATCTGTTTGTTTCTTCTTTATAAATGGCATTGCCGTCTTCATCTGTGGCAGCCAGGAAATAGTAAGAACCGTCTTCGCTGGAAACCCATGTATAAACGCCCGCTTCCACGCCTTTAGAATAATCCAGATAAGTTTCTGCCGTAATTTCATCCTTGTCCGGTTCTTCCGGCATCTGAGCATCTCCCGGAGCAATTTCTTTTACCCAGTCCACAAAGGTTCCTGTAGAAGTGCCTTCTTTTTCACCGCCGTGAGGCATATCCCATACAAGGCTGTAGTCACAGTCCGCGCCGGCTGCTTCTGCCGCAAGACTCATATTGTATCCTACGGTAAATGAGGTATGCTCATCTGCCGTACCGCTGCGGATTCTCCAGTTTTTAGATACATCTGTCTGTTCTTTTCCTGCAGACTTATTCAGCATAATTTCTGTGGCATTCATCAGATATGTCTGGTTTTCAATAAATGCTGCGCTGTCCGCATCTGTAATCGTGTCAGAAATATATGCATTTACCTGTTCTTCATTATAACCATCCAGCTTACTAAGCTCTTCTTTATTATCCTGCAGCACTTTCGCTACAGAAGCTGAAAAGTGTACGGTATCCTGATCTTTTGTTCCAAATGCATTATTTTCTGCCTTTTCATCCATGGTATCAAATCCCGGAACATTCTTATTTCTGGTATTAATATAGCCGGAACCTTTCATAAAGCCCAGAATGCTGGTGACTGTATAGGTTCCGTTTTCTTTTTTCAGCCATTCCTCATGATCCTTATATTCCTCTTCCGGATTCAATTCCCCGGCCGCAGCCTTGGCGTTTAACGCATCCGACAAATTTTTAAGAATCGCATCATGATAGGAACCCTTATCAATACCGTCAAGTGTCAGCACATTTCCACTGGCATCTTTTAATCCAAGACTGTTAATATAGTCTACATATGCCTCCGCTTCCAGCTCCTGCAGTTTTAACTGAAAATCTGTCAGCTTCGTCTTTCCCTGTGAAGGCTGTCCCGGAATAAACGGTGTATAATATTCCCCGCCTGATCCGGCTGCTCTTTCCCACATCCATGCGTATGCTATATCCGCATTTTCCAGATCAGAAATAGGATAAAATGCCATACAGCCAAACACATCGTCATCTATGGTGCTGGTATAAGTATCTCCTGTTTTCGCTACTCCGGCTGCGCCGATTTCACTTAGATAAGAATAATACTCATCCATATTTCCGGTGGCCCCCACCAGAGAACTCATCTGTCCGCCGCCGGAACCTCCTACAGAAATAATTTTTTCTGCGTCTCCCGGAATTGCTTCATCATTTGCACGGAGATAACGAATGCCTGCTTTCAGATCAATAATTGGTGCCGGAGCTTTCCCGATATTTCCCTCAAGACCTCGGCTTCTTGCTCCACAGGAGACAAAAATGAAACCGTTTTTCATATAATCTTCAAGTCCCTCTACATTTTCAGGATCACTAGACATCCAGCCGGAACAGCTGTTTCTGAAAATTGTCGGCGCTGTATCAACCGTATACCCCTCTATCACAGCATCTTTTTTCAGAGAACCATCTTCATTTACATACCCTGCCGGAACATAAATGTTCATATACTGATATTTTTCACTAGTTACATTTTCACAGTATTTTACTTTGCTGACTTTATAATATGTAAGCCCGGTATCTTTGTCTGTTTGTTTTTCATATTCATAAGTACCGTTTTTTAACAAATCCGCAAAGTTCAGTTCCTCTGAAAGCTCTGCATCCGCACCCTCTTTTCTGTCCCCGGCAGCAAATGCAATTGCAGGCACCATTGAAAGTATCATGGCACTTGTCAGAAAGAATGCCACCACTTTTTTAACTTTCATACTTTCCATTCTCCTTTCATGTCCGAAAATTCCCCTAAAGAAAAATTTTCATTTCCTCCATTACAAAGAATTGTACCTGTATATGGCCCCCTCTCCACTTATATTTTGTACAACCCATATGTATGGCAATAATTTATCAGAAAAATAAGGCACTAAAACGGATGAAATGTGGAGGAAATGTGTATTTTTAACATTTTTATTAATTTTCATTTATCTATTCGTCATAATTTGTCGTTTTTCCACAACAAATAACTGCCGATGCAAATTTCTATTTTATTTTTTTCTATATATTTTTTAGTAATATTACTCTGTATATTGTTCGTTTTTTCTTTTATGTTATAATATAACTAATAAATTAATTAACTGTGAGGTAGCGCAATGAATACAACTGTTTTAATCTGCGACGACAATATTGCCGTACATGAAAGCCTGACCACGTATCTGAATGACGCTCATATAGATGTTCTCTCAGCCTATACAGGCGAAGACGCACTGCAGCTGCTAAAACACCATGAAATCCACTTTATTATTCTAGATCTGATGCTTCCCGGCATCTTCGGACTGGATGTCTTAAAAACCCTTCGGAAATTCAGTGAAGTACCCGTTCTGATTTTAAGTGCAAAAACCTCTGAGTTTGACCGTATCCTTGGCCTGGAGCTGGGTGCGGATGACTATATCTCAAAGCCGTTTTCCCCAAGGGAAATCGCAACCCGGGTCCAGGTGATTCTAAAGCGGACCAAAAACAAACCTGAGAGCAAATCCATATCGTTTTCCAACCTGACCGTGGACCCTCACGCATATACTGCTTTTATTGACGGTTCTCCTTTAGACCTTACCCCAAAGGAACTGAAAGTACTGGCTCTTCTGGCAGCAGCCCCCGGCATTGTGTTTTCCAGAGACCAGATTCTAAATCAGGTCTGGGGATATGATTACTATGGAGATATCCGAAGTGTGGACACCCAGATTAAACATATCCGCCAGAAGCTTCCTCAGAATGCCTCTTTTGAAATCCGTTCCATTTACGGAGTCGGCTATAAAATGGAGGCGCTATGAAAAACAAAGTACGTTCCCGCCTGCGCTTTATCCGGAACTGGCTGATTATTTATATTCTTATTCTGATACTTGGAATTTCCCTGATTATGGGGATTACATACTCCAGCAATAAAAGTATGATAGACATTGCCCGTTCAGACAGAGATTATTATCTAGAACACGGCTCTTTCAGCCCTGATGTGAAAAAAAACAGTGCAAACAACTTTATCTTTCAGCCGGACGGAACCCGGAAAGATGCCATATCCACTCCCGGCCTTTCTGATTATTTTGACTGTGACCAATACGCCCGGCGGCTGCTACGCAGAATCCAGAAAAAGGAAATGATCTATACCATTGCATTTCATATTAATCCCAAAAGCTCTTATTTCACTGCAGTGGCTTTTCCCCTGGAGGATGGAAGCATATTTTTGTTTCTAAAGGAACTTTTCTATTTAAAAAATATACTTATTGTTCTATTTTCCTGCGTCACCCTGCTGATCATCCTCTCAGCCTGTTATACCGCCATGGTGATACGCAAAAATCATATAATGGAAAAACATCAGCGGGAATATGTGGGTAATATCAGCCACGAACTGAAATCACCCATTGCTTCTGTCCGGGCCTTAACAGAAACCATGTACGACGGCCTGGTTCCGGATCGAGAAAAGCAGAAAGCCTATTGCGGAATTATGCTGAGCGAACTAAATAAGCTGGAACAGACAGTTGTCTCTATGCTGGAGCTTTCCCGTATCCAGAGCCATCAGGCCGACTGCAGTAAGATAACCCTTTCCCCGGAAAAGGTCTTTCAGCCCGTAATCGAAAAATATCAGATATTATGTGATGACATGGGACTTGCCTTTCACTGCTGCCCTGCTGTCACAGAGCTTCCGTCTCTGTACACCAATCAGGAACTGGCTGCACGTATGCTGGACATTCTGCTGAGCAATGCAATTAAATTCACAGACGAAAACGGATGTGTTCAGGTTATTTTTTCAGAAAAACTCCAGCATTTAGTAGTTACTGTAAAAGACAATGGCAGCGGAATTGCTCCTGCAGACCAGCCTTATATTTTCAACCGTTTTTACAAAAGCGACAAAGCCCATAATGAAAAAGGCAGCGGTCTTGGACTGGCCATTGCCAAGGAAATCTCTGCGGCTCTGGAAGAAAAGCTCTGGCTGAATAAAAGCACCTCTTCCGGAACAGAATTTTCATTTACCATTCGAAAGTAATTGAAGTATCAAAAATACCGGCCCCGCAAACTAAAGGCAGTTTACAGGGCCGGTATTTTTAACTTATTCTGCTATTCACTTTTATCTGTCAGAGATACCCTAAAATGCAAACTTCTCTGCAAAGTATGCATCAAGCTCAGCCACAGGCACACGAACCTGTTCCATGGTATCACGGTCACGCACAGTTACTGCCTGATCTTCTTCTGAATCAAAATCATAGGTAACACAGAACGGAGTTCCGATCTCATCCTGTCTTCTGTAACGTTTGCCGATATTTCCTCTGTCATCATATTCACAGTTATATTTTTTTGAAAGCTCTGCAAATACTTTTTCAGCGCCTTCATTTAATTTTTTAGATAGTGGCAGCACACCGATTTTTACCGGAGCCAGTGCCGGATGAAATCTCAGTACAGTACGCTTATCTCCGCCTTCCAGATCCTCCTCATCATAAGCACTGCACAGGAAAGCGAGAACCACACGATCAGCTCCTAAAGAGGGCTCAATCACATACGGTATGTATTTCTCGTTTTTCGTATCATCAAAGTAAGAGAGATCTTCCCCAGACACATTCTGGTGCTGAGTCAGGTCATAGTCTGTTCTGTCTGCAATGCCCCAAAGCTCTCCCCAGCCAAATGGGAATAAAAATTCAATATCGCTGGTTGCTTTGCTGTAGAAGGAAAGTTCCTCTTTATCATGATCCCGGACACGCATCTCTTCTTCCTTCATTCCCAGAGATGTCAGCCAGTTAATGCAGAAAGTTCTCCAGTACTGGAACCATTCCAGATCTGTATCCGGCTGGCAGAAAAATTCAAGCTCCATCTGTTCAAACTCACGGGTACGGAAAGTAAAGTTGCCTGGTGTAATCTCATTACGGAAAGACTTTCCGATCTGACCGATACCAAAGGGAACTTTCTTTCTGGATGTACGCTGCACGTTTTTAAAGTTTACAAAAATTCCCTGAGCAGTTTCGGGACGGAGATAAACCGTGTTTTTAGCATCCTCAGTTACCCCCTGAAAGGTTTTAAACATCAGGTTAAACTGGCGGATATCCGTAAAATTATGTTTGCCGCAGGAAGGACAGGGAACATGATGCTCTTCGATAAAGCCTTTCATCTCTTCCTGTGACCAGCCGTCTACAGAACCTTTCAGTTCAATCTGGTTTTCCTCTGCAAAATCTTCAATAATTTTATCTGCACGGAAACGTTCATGGCACTCACGGCAGTCCATCAGCGGATCTGAAAATCCGCCCAGATGACCGGAAGCCACCCATGTCTGAGGATTCATTAAAATTGCACAATCAACCCCCACATTATAAGGGCTTTCCTGAATAAACTTCTGCCACCATGCTTTTTTCACATTATTTTTCAGTTCTACTCCGAGATTACCATAATCCCAGGTATTTGCCAGACCTCCGTAAATTTCAGAGCCTGGATAAACAAAGCCTCTGGATTTTGCCAGAGCAACAATTTTTTCCATTGTCTTTTCCATTGTAATATTCCTCTCGTTCTATTTATATATGACATAGACCACCGGGGCCACTGCCGTATCACTTTTCTGTTCTATTTCCACAGTATCTTTGGCCGTTACTTTTACTCCATCTGCTGATACATATTGAATGGTTCCCGGAACAATAATATTCATATTTTCCCTGAGAATCAAAACATTTAATTTGTCATCAGAGGTAACTTCCTTTGTATCAGCGCTGCCTTTAGCTTCTCCGTCTTCTACTTTTGTAAAGGAAGCATCAAAATCATACCCTTCCGCCTGGGCCTTTACAATAGTTCCGTTGAAAATATCCACACCGTTAAACTTTCCATAGCTGTCTGTATTTTTATATTTCAGCGTCAGGTAAGCTTTTTGATCTTCCACTTTATAACCGGATACTTTTACATCACCTTTTTCATTTTCAGCTGCGTAATCCTCCACAGACTGATCAATATAGGCTTTCAGTTCCTCTTCATCATAGTACTCTTTGGAAAAATCTTCCACAAGACCTTCCATAATCTTACCATTCTTCTGAACAGAAATTGTATTGCTGTCCACTTTTAGCGAACCACATCCGGCCAGCAGGAATGCTCCGGCTGCAGCCAGCGTCACAATTATAATCGGTTTTTTCATTGGAAACCTCCGTTAAACAAGTATGTAATATTATACGCTTTCTTATATTTGAATGCAAGCGCTGACTGCTATTTTGAATCTTTGGGAAGATCATTTAAAAATTCCAGCGACTTAAACTTCCTGTCAGCCGCAAACTCCATACTCTCCCCGATGATTTTTTCTATTGCATTTAGAATCTCTTCCTTTAGGGTAAACGTATAAAGCTTCTCCACCGGAGCAGTGATAATATACTGAAGCGCATACAAAGCCGCAGGAAAAATCCTGCGCATACTGTGCCCGCCGCAGGAAGCACAGATAGTTCCTCTTTTTCTGCTGTCATAATAAATCAGATCTTCTTTGCTTCCGCAGTTCATACAGGAAAACACATTTGGATATACTCCATGATAAACAAGTGTTTTCAGCTCATAAATGCTTCGGACAAGCCGCAGGCTTAAGGCGGGCGCATTGAGAGCCCGCATGGTCTGATACAGCAGTTTCAGCTGGTCCCTGCAGTCACTGTTTTCCATGGAAAAGTAATCCGCCAGCTCCAGAAAATAGCACCCATAGCAGGTTTTCATCAGATCCATACTGATTTCATAAAAATAATTGCTGATTGATGCCTTTACAATCGTATAGGCATTTCTTCCGGCATAGGCCTCAAATTCACCAAAACAAAAAGGATTTGCAGCTGCAATCATGGTACTTTTGGGACGTCTGGCCCCCCGGACGAAAGCCGTAATCTTTCCCCGCTCTTTTGTTAATATCACAATCCGTCTGTCATATTCCCCTACCGGCATGGAAGTCAGAACCATACCGGTCAGTGTACAACTCTGCCCCATCTATGTTTTCATCCTCATTTCTTACATCCTGCCGGTCTGTATCATACCGGTTCTGAATCTTTTCGCAATAACTTAAATAGTCAGATACTTTTCCGCTCTGTTCAAATTTCATCCAGTTTTTATCGTACATTCGTATTATCCCCCTGAAATAATTTATCTGTCATTTATAGGTTCTCCGAATGTGATTTGACTATACTAGATAAAAACTGGAAACCTTCTTTTCCCCTTTAAATATCTTCTTTTTTGTAACCGAAATTTTTCATCAGAATATCACTGTCACGCCAGTCCTTTTTTACTTTCACCCAAAGCTGCAGATTTACTTTTTCTTCTAGCATTTTTTCAATTTCAAATCTTGCATTGCTTCCGATTTTTTTCAGCATAGAGCCTGATTTTCCAATAATAATCCCCTTATGGGAATCCCGCTCGCAGATAATAGTAGCTTCAATGTCCATGATTTTCTGCCCTTTGCGCTGTTTCATCTTTTCAATGGAAACAGCAATGCCGTGAGGAATCTCCTCGTCTAGCGCATGCAGGGCCTTTTCACGGATCAGCTCAGCTGTAATCTGGCGTTCCGGCTGGTCTGTAATGGTATCTTCCTCATAAAACATGGGACCATAAGGCAGATACTTAAAAATCATATCTATGACCACATCACGGTTTTCCCCCCGGAGTGCAGAGGCGGGAATGATTTCGGCAAAATCATATATTTTCCGATAGGTATCAATAAATTCAAGGACTTCTTCCCTTTTAACGGTATCAATTTTATTGATTACAAGAATCACCGGAACCGTTACCTTCTGCAGCTGGGCGGCAATATGACGCTCGCCGGCCCCGATAAAATTTGTAGGCTCTACCAGCCATAAAACCACATCCACATCTTTCAGTGTACTTTCGGCCACATTTACCATATATTCACCCAGTTTATTTTTGGCTTTGTGAATACCGGGCGTATCCAGAAAAACAATTTGTCCTCTTTCCGGGTCAGTATATACAGTCTGTATCCGGTTTCTGGTAGTCTGTGGTTTTTTTGATGTAATGGCAATCTTTTGTCCGATTATATGATTCATCAATGTGGATTTACCAACATTAGGACGTCCGATCAGCGTTACAAATCCTGATTTGAAATCTGCTTTCATATATCTCCTTTTTAGAGCAGCGGCAGTATATTGTCAAAAACACTCTGCTCTTGTTTTATCTTATCTTCGTTTCCAATGACACATATATTCTCATTTTTAACAGCAGCTTCTACAGGAGCTGCCAGAGCGCGGATATCTTCTACAGAAGCTTCAATTACCTCTCTTCGTTCCTCTGCCATCATTTCCGGCGTCAGCCCCGAAAGATATGCCAGCAGGCTTCTTCTGCCCTTTGCTTTTGGATTCAGAGGCGTATCCAGGCTGCTGATAGTTCCGATAACATACTTTGTCATATCCCGTTCACTGGCATGAAAACTTTTCAAAAATTCTGCCGTCTTTTTGTAAACTTCCAGTGTATTTTTCAAATGCGGATCCCTGTAAGAGGTAAAATAAGCATCCCCGGTTCTTAAGAATGCGCTGGCCGCCCCGTATGCCCCGCCTTTCACACGAATATTCAGCCACAGATAGTCATAGCTTAGAATCGTTTTTAATACATGAAATGCACCGGTATACGAAAAACCTGCATCCCGGTAACTGCCTGCCAGTGAAACATACTGAACCTGAGAGGCATCCATAAATCCCTCATTTTTTCTGGTACAGCTCACAACCCACGGGCGGTCCTCAATTGGGTCGGTATAGAATCGTTTTTCTATCCTGCGAACCTGCTTTTCTGCTTCAATTCTTCCGCTTTCATCACAGGTTACACTTATCAGCAGCTTCTCAGGCCGAAACAGCATACGCATTAATAACTGTAGTTTTTCTTTCAGATCCTGCACCTCGTCCTCAAAACAGGTTTCCAGTCTATCCACCAGTTTATAAAAATCAATACCTGTTGTCAAATCTGCAAATCTGGACCTTGGCTGGTAATAGGACAGCGCTCTGGTTGCCGACGCCAGATGCCCGCTTTCGCTTAAATCAGACTGCAGGGACGACTTAATCTGAGCGAGCAGTTCCCCAAGGCGCTTCTTATCATCAAACTTTGTAGCAAACAGCATACTCTCTGTAAGCTCCATGGCCTTCTCAAGCTTTTCTTTCAAAGCGCTGATACGCACCTCAAACTTAGCATGATATTTATCTGCATCTTTTGCGTCTGCCAAAACAGTTATACAATTGTGGATTCCTCCCGTGTGAAGATTTACCTCATTTGCTAACTCTGTATATGTGTAATCTTCTGTATCCAGATAACCAAGCAGCAGTTTCAGGACGCCCAGGTAGGAAACAAGCTCCTCCGGGATATGTCCCGCATCAAACATCAGATCCAGATACACAATTCCATTTGCCGGAATGTCATGCCAAATCATTGTTGTTTTACCTAAATCCAGCACCTGATTGTTTAAAGGTTCCGGCGCAGGCTGTAAGTCTTTTCTGGAAAGCATGGGGATCTTTTCCAGATCTAAAGGCGCGTTTGGCTGCTCCTGATATTCTTTCAGATGTTTCGTAAATGCCGTAAGCTCCAGAATTTCTGCTTCTGAAAGAGAGTTTTTATATGCCTGAAGCTTATCAGACAGTTCTTTTTCCTCTTTTGCATTAAGGCCCCTTTCCGGCTCCATGGTAACTACCGATACATGGGGGTTATCCAGCAGATATTTCTGAATCAGCCCTTCAAAATATCCGGTTTCCATCTGTTCTCTTAAAAACCGGTAGGTCTCCAATGGTTCCAGATGGATAAATACTTTACTGTCATCATACAGCCAGCTGTCTAGAGCCTGAAGACCAAACATCAGTCCTTTTGGATAATTCCCAAAATCTGCCTCTCGGAATCTAAACTCACCATGATTGACAGAAGCCAGCAGTGCTTCTTTGTTGATTCCCTGCTTTACCTGGTTTTTTAAGGTATCCTGTATAATCTGCTGAAACTCATCCAGTTTTTCTATATTTGAGTTTTTGGCAATTACAGAAAACAGCGGCTGCCGGATACTGTTATCATATCCTCCCTGAATATCTTTTCCGATCCCGGCGTCAAGAAGAGCCTGTTTTAGCGGCGCCCCCTGGGAGGATAAAAGTGCATAATCCAGTGTTTCAAATGCAAGATACTGTTTCTGGTCCAGAATATCCCCAACCGACCAGTTATAGGACAGATATGTTTTATCCCGTTCACTGTCCTGGCTGGAAACAGAATATTTTTTCTCGACTCTTAAAGGATGATCAAAGGCTTTCTGAAGATGAATTTCCGTATCAAAGTCATCGGTCTTATAACCACTTAAATAATACTCATCCAGCCACTTTAATTTTTCGACAGCATCCAGATTTCCGTACAGATAGATATAAGAATTGGACGGGTGATAATATTTGCTGTGAAAATCCAGAAATTCCTCATAAGAAAGATCGGGAATCTTTTTGGGATCTCCGCCGGACTCAAATCGGTAGGCGGTATCCGGATACAGAGAGTTTAAAATCTCGCGTTCCAAAAGATCATCTGAAGATGAAAAAGCACCTTTCATTTCGCTGTAAACAACACCGCTAATTTTCAAATCATCCTCCGGATGCTCCAGTTCATAATGCCATCCCTCCTGACAGAAAATCTCACGATACTGATAAATATTCGGCCGGAATACGGCGTCCAGATATACATGCATTAAGTTCTGATAATCTTTATCATTGCAGCTTGCAATAGGATACACCGTTTTATCCGGATAAGTAATGGCATTTAAAAATGTATTCAAAGATCCTTTTACCAGTTCAATAAAGGGATCTTTTATAGGAAACTCCTTACTGCCGCAGAGCACAGAATGCTCCAGAATATGAGTCAGACCTGTACTGTTTACCGGCGGTGTCCGAAACGCAATATAGAACACTTTATTTTCATCATCATTCAGCAGCAGGCAGATTCTGGCTCCACTTTTTTTATGACGCAGTACAACTCCCTGTGAGTTTAAATCTTTGATTTCGCGGTCTTCCACGATTTCATATGCTTTTAAATCCTGTAATTTCACGCAATTTTCCTCCAATATAAAATATCTATGCATATTTTTTCCATTTTACCATGATTTAAGCCAGGAAACAAACTTTATTCCTCTTCTGACAACAGACGCATCAGATAAAGATCCAGCACTTTAGAGCACTCTCTCCAACGGCCATGAAGCAAAATAAAACCATATATTTTCTGAATCTCTACCACCTCTGTTCCAAATACAATCACAACAACGCCCCCCGTCTTCATAGCCATCATTAATCTGTTTTTTACATAAAGCTTCTGCCCGGAAAATTCATCTGTTAAAAATCCGTTTAAAGATAATGTGTTTTCCGCCACGATGTCTTCTTTTTTTTCACAGAAAAACATGATTTTTTTACTGGGGTATGCCTCCTCATTCCGGCACAGCTCCTCAATCTTATGATATAGCTGCCCCAAATTCTTTCTTTCCTGTTCTCCAAGTTCCGAGGTCAGATTCCGGTTCATAAGATACTGATAAATACTGTAGCTTTCTTCTATTACCTGAAGTATCTTAAACTTTGTGCTAAATTCATATGGAATCAGCTCCCGAAAAAGCTCCAGCATTTCCCGAAATTCCATAAGCTCCTGAAATACCGGTGTATATTCCAAAAATTTCGATTCTTTTCCAAAGCAAAGTGTCACCGTATCCTGTACTGTATCGAATGTTCCGATTCTTTTAAGCATCTCTTCATTACATTTTCTAATGGCGTACTCCACAGAAGCTTTATCATAATGATCATGTAAGGAATTGAAAAATAACTCTGTAAGATACATATTTCTCCTTCTGAATGACAAAAATATAGTGTACTTAAAACAAGTTCATTTACACCATCATAATATAATCCGTGCTTAAAATGTACTCATAAATTTAGAAGATGATAATGTATTATGATTTAGGAAGGTGAATAACATTGGAAAAAGAAAAACATCTGGGATTAAGACTTGATGTGGAAACACACCAAAAATTAAAAAGTCTCTCTGAATTAGAAGACCGTTCCATCAACAGAGAAATCGCATACTTAATCCGGCAGGCCATTGCAGAACACGAAAAAAATCATGGTGAATTGAAACCTCCGCATTCTTGATATTTTGACACTTGCCAGCAGAGAATAAATGTAATACTGTAATGTTGGCCTGAAAATTTATCAAATATGAACCGTATTTCTGTCATCAAGTAGTCTGTGAAGTTTCAATCATTTTTATCCAGTATAAAGGAGATATATGAAGAAGGAAAAGCACATCGGTTTAAGAATCGATGCGGAAACACATAAGAAATTAAAGAGCCTTGCAGAATTTGAAGGCCGTTCTATTAATGGCGAAATTATACACCTGATTCGTCAGGAAATTATGAAAAACGAAAAGAACTATGACGAATTGGAAAAATAAAATATAACAAAAATACAGCGTATCTTTGCCAAAATAGATACGCTGTACTTTTTATCAGAGCATTGGGGACTTTTGTTTTTAAGAAAACATAAAAGCAAAATCAACCTGTAATTACGGCAGTGCTGCCTATTTCTGCACAATATTAATAATCCTGCCCGGAACATAAATTTCTTTGATAATATTCCCGCTTAATTTATCACCAAGAGCTTCTTTTCCCGCCGCTATGGCGTCTTCTTTGCTGATATCTGCCGGAACTTTTACCACGCATTTTGTTTTTCCGTTGATCTGCACGGCAACTTCCTTCTCATCGTCTGCCATTGCTTTTTCATCATACTCCGGCCACTGATTTTCAAAAACAGAGGTTTCATGTCCAAGCTGGCTCCAAAGCTCCTCTGAAATATGAGGTGCAAAGGGTGCAAGGAGCACAACCAGTGTTTCCAGTGTGGCTTTATCCACACCGCCTTTTTTAGCCATATCAATCAGCTTGTTGTTATATTCCATAAATCCGGAAACAACGGTATTAAGACTGAAGCTTTCCAGACGTGTGGTGATATCATAAATCAGTTTATTCCGTACTTTTAAAAGCTCTTTTGTCTCTTTTGTTTCACTGTCTTTATTGTCCAGAACAAGTTTCCAGAGACGGGTAATAAAACGGTAAACACCGTCGATTCCTCTGTCGTCCCACTCCGAATCCAGTTCAGGAGGACCTACAAACAGTTCATAAAGTCTCAGGGAATCACATCCGTAATCTCTTACCAGCTCATCCGGAGAAACTACGTTGCCTTTGGATTTACTCATTTTAATGCCATTTTTTCCGGTAATCATACCCTGATTGAATAATTTATGGAATGGCTCGTCAAAATCAATGGCTCCGATATCGTTCAGGAATTTTGTATAAAATCTAGAATACAGAAGGTGCAGTACCGCATGTTCCACACCGCCGATATACATATCCACCGGCAGATACTGATCTGCTTTTTCTCTGGATACCAGTTCTTTATCATTTTTACTGTCCACATAACGCAGGAAATACCAGGAGGAACCTGCCCACTGAGGCATCGTGTTGGTTTCCCGTTTTGCAGGCTTTCCACAGCACGGACAGGTTGTATTTACCCACGCATCAATGCCTGCCAGCGGAGATTCTCCGGTCCCTGTTGGCTCATAGGATTCTACATCCGGTAAAAGCAGGGGAAGCTCCTCTTCCGGAACAGGTACAGCTCCGCAGTCCGGACAGTGTACGATAGGAATCGGCTCGCCCCAGTAACGCTGACGGGAAAATACCCAGTCACGGAGCTTATAATTGGTTGTGGCTTTTCCGATTCCCATTTTTTCGATCATATGAGGCGCTTCTTTTTTCAGAACGGAAGATTCCATACCGTTCCATTCTCCGGAATTGATCATGGTTCCTTTGGCATCTGTGTAAGCTTCTGTCATATGCTCAATTTCTTCACCGTCTTTGGCAATTACCTGAATAATCGGTATATTAAATTTTGTGGCAAATTCAAAGTCACGGTCATCATGAGCAGGCACGCACATAATAGCCCCTGTACCATAATCCGCCAGTACATAATCGGAAAGCCAGATTGGAACCAGGGCGCCGTTTAACGGATTTACTGCATAGGATCCGGTAAATACACCTGTTTTTTCCTTATCCTGAAGACGGTCTACCGATGATTTTAAAGAAGTCTGATAAATATAATCTTCTACTGCCTGACGTGTCTCATCTGTTGCCAGTTCTTTTGCATAAGCATGCTCCGGAGCCAGCACCATAAAGGTTGCACCATATAAAGTATCCGGGCGTGTAGTATAAACAGTAAGTTCTTTCTCAGAACCGTCCACTTTAAAGTTTACTTCCGCACCATAGCTTTTTCCTATCCAGTCTGCCTGCATCTTTTTTACTTTTTCCGGCCAGTCCAGTTTATCCAGATCCTTTAATAACCGGTCTGCATATTCTGTAATTTTAAGCATCCACTGATTCAGATTTTTCTTTGTAACATCAGCACCGCAGCGTTCACATTTTCCGTTTACAACCTCTTCATTAGCCAGACCTGTTTTACAAGACGGGCACCAGTTAATAGGCATTTCTTTCTGATATGCAAGCCCTGCTTTAAACATTTTCACAAAAATCCACTGGGTCCATTTGTAAAAGGACGGATCTGTAGTATTCACTTCCATATCCCAGTCATAAACTGCCGCAATCTCATTGATCTGGCGTTTGATATTGGCAACGTTTTCTGCTGTTGACTTTGCCGGGTGAACACCCATTTTAATAGCATAATTTTCCGCAGGAAGCCCAAACGCATCCCAGCCCATGGGATGAATCAGATAAAATCCCTGCAGCATTTTATATCTGCTCCATACGTCTGAAATAACATATCCTCTCCAGTGTCCTACATGCAGACCATTACCGGAAGGGTATGGAAACATATCCAGACAGTAATATTTCGGTTTTTTTCCATCATTGACATTCACCGGTTTTTCTTCCCAGATCTTATGCCATTTTTGTTCAATTTCCCTGTGATTATAGGGTACAGCCATGTTTCATTCCTCCTAAATTGTATCTTAACATACATCATGAATATAAAACTAACAATCAGATATGCATTATATTGAAACTATGCGATTCAGACAGAATGCCTGCATCTTAAAAATTTTATCACACAACGTACAATTGTCAAGCTGAAATGCCCGTCAGATCAGGGTTTGCACTAATTTTTCCCGGAAACAAAAGTCAAAGAGAACAAGTCCTTTGGGTCTGCTTTCACTTCTTTCCCAAATGAACCTGTTCTCTTTGTATTTTACCTATACATTCTTTTTATTTCTAATTCTCCGGATAATTTATTTTCTATAAATTATTCATTTCCGTCAGCCGAGCCTGCTCTTGCAGCAATTTCTTTTTCCTGAATATCACCAGGCGCCTGCTCGTAACGGGCAAATTCATAAGAATACTCTCCACTGCCTCCTGTCATAGATCTAAGATCTGTATTGTATCCGTAAAGCTCTGACATGGGCACATCTGCAACAATCTCCTGCTTTCCGCCGTCTACCGGATTCATGCCAAGCACCCGGCCTCTGCGTTTATTAAGATTACCCATAATATCTCCGGTATATTTGTCAGGAACCACAACCTTTACAGAAGCAATGGGCTCTAACAATACAGGAGAAGCCTCCATAAATCCTTTCTTAAATGCCTGAATGGTAGCCATCTTAAATGCCATCTCGGATGAATCCACCGGATGATATGATCCATCATAAAGTACGGCTTTTACACCAACTACCGGGTAACCGGCAACCGGTCCTTTTTCCACAGATTCCTGAAGACCTTTTTCCACTGCCGGGAAATAGTTTTTCGGAACTGCGCCGCCCACCACAATCTGTTCAAATACAAATGGCTCTTCCAGATTTCCGGATGGCTCAAAGGTCATTTTTACGTGGCCGTACTGACCGTGACCGCCGGACTGTTTTTTATATTTGTATTCCACATCAGATTTTTTGCGGATGGTTTCTCTGAACGCAATCTTTGGTTTGCTCAGCTCAATGTCTACTTTGTATTTCTCTTTCAGCTTGCTGACAACTACTTCTAAATGCTGATCTCCCATTCCATACAGAAGCGTCTGGCGGTTTTCGCTGTCATTGACTGCTTTTAATGTCATATCTTCCTGCATCAGCTTCTGCAGCGCCTGGGATATTTTATCCTCATCACCCTTATTTTTTGCTTTGTAGCGCATATATGTATACGGTACAGAAAAAGCTGTTTTTAAGAATACCACCGGACTGCCTTTGGCAGATAACGTATCTGTAGTAACTACTTTATTTAATTTGGCCAGTGCCCCGATATCACCTGCATGAAGCTCGCTGACCTCCTCAGGCTTGTTTCCTCTTAGCACGTATAATTTGCCGATTTTATCATCCATGCCGTGCTCCGGATTCACCAGCACATCATCGGTTTTTAAAACTCCGGAATTTACTTTAATCAAAGAATATTTTCCGATAAACGGGTCCACAATTGTTTTGAAAATATAGGCCGATTTCTGTTTTGAGAAATCATAATCCGCATGAAATACTTCGTTAGACTTAAGGCTGATTCCCTTGCATTCTTTTTTATCCGGGCTTGGCAGATATTTTACAATATCATCCAGCAGTGTATAAATACCCTGGGCTAATATACCGGATGCTATAGAAATCGGTACGGTGCTTCCGTCAATTACGTTTACACGCAGTGCCTGACGGATTTCATTTTCAGAAAATTCCTCCCCGGCAAAATAACGGTCCATAAACTCTTCGCTGGTCTCTGCCACTGCTTCTAACAGCGCTTCCCTGAGTTTTGCCAGATTTGGTCTTGAGTATTCCGGCATCTCCATAGGAATGACTTCTCCTTTATCATTCCACTGATGGGCAGACTGGCTGATGATATTTACATATCCAATAAATTTTTCATTGGCACGAACCGGAATATGGAAAGGAGCAATCTTTTTCCCGTATAAAGCCTGCATATCTTCCACTACCTGACGAAAGCTTGCGTTATCATCATCCATGTTAGTTACGCAGATCAGTCTTGGAAGCTTATATTTTTCACATAATTCCCATGCTTTTTTCGTTCCGACCTCAACCCCTGATTTGCCGGAAATTACAATGATGGCAGCGTCTGCAACACTTGCAGCCTCTTCTACCTCCCCAACAAAATCAAAATATCCCGGTGTATCCAGAATATTAATTTTTGTATCACCCCAAATAACAGGAATCACAGAAGTATTAATGGAAAAACCCCTTTTAATCTCTTCTTTATCGTAATCACTGATGGTATTTCCATCACTGATTTTTCCCATTCGGCCAGTCAGTCCGGAAAGATATGCTATAGCTTCTACTACAGTTGTCTTGCCGGCTCCGCCGTGGCCTAACACTACTACGTTTCGGATTTTGTCCGTGGTATAAACATTCATAATACTTCCTCCATACATCATAAAAATTCATGGTTATATTTTACTAAAGATGCGTGAATATTACAACTATTTTAGCGATTTTTTACAATTTTTCTTACGAATTACTTTTTCGCGTTAAACTTCGAAGCTTTTATGCATTGAAGTGTTGACAGTGTCCATCTAAAAGAGGTATGATAACGAATACAAAAACATAAAAACAAGCGAGGAATTTAAAATGATTGTTGTAATGAAACCAAACGCACCGGAACAATCTGTAAATACAGTCATTCATATTATAGAAACTAACGGTATGACGGCCCATTTATCAGCCGGAAAAGAGGTCACCATTATTGGTGTAGTGGGTGATAAAACAAAACTGGATACACGTTCTATTCAGGCCATGTCTGATGTGGAAAAAATAGTAAATATTACAGAAAGCTATAAACTGGCCAATATTACATTTCATCCGGACCCTACCGTCATCTCTTTAAAGCATACGTCCATAGGGCCGGAAAATATGACTGTTATGGCAGGTCCCTGTGCCATTGAATCAGAAGAACAGATTATGTCCGCTGCCAAGGCCGTAAAAGAAGCCGGCGCTACCATTTTAAGAGGCGGAGCTTTTAAACCCAGAACCAGCCCGTACTCTTTTCAGGGTCTTGGGGAAGAAGGCTTAAAACTGATGCAGCAGGCATCCCTGGAAACCGGGCTTGATACCATCTGCGAAGTCACCAGCTTAAAAGCCCTTGACCTGGCGGTAAAATATGTGGATATGATTCAGATCGGAGCCAGAAATATGCAGAACTTTGAGCTTTTAAAGGAAGTGGGCAAGGCAGGGCTTCCGGTTCTGTTAAAACGGGGACTTTCAGCTACTATTGACGAATGGTTAAACGCCGCCGAATACATTATGTCTTACGGAAATTCTCAGGTGGCATTATGTGAACGTGGTATCAGAACCTTTGAAACAGCTACCAGAAATACACTGGATTTAAGTGCCGTCTGCGTATTAAAAGAAAAGACCCACCTGCCGGTAATTGTGGACCCAAGCCATGCCTGCGGCGTCAGAAGCTATATTGCACCGCTGTCAAAGGCTGCCGTTGCCTGCGGAGCCGACGGTCTTATGATTGAAGTGCATCCGGATCCCGCATGTGCACTCTCCGACGGCGCCCAGTCTCTTGATTTTCCGGAATTTCATAATTTTATGAAGGAACTGAAAACCTTTACCATACTTGCCGGGAGGGTATACTAATGACACCAGCAAAAATCGGTTTTATCGGGCTTGGGCACATTGGAGGCTCCATTGCCAAAACAATCCGCAGAATCCATCCGGATATTACGCTGATTGCCTTTGATCCGTCACAAAAAACTCTGGATGACGCATTAAAAGAGCAGATCATTACAAAAGGTTACAGCAGTGTCACAGAAGACTTTATCTCCTGTGATTATATCTATCTGTGCGCTCCGGTTCTGCGCAATCCGGAATATCTGCCGCTGCTTAAAGGTTTTGTTTCTCAAAATCCTGGTCTTCTGATTACAGATATCGGCAGTGTCAAAACCGGGATTCATAAAGAAGTAAAACGGCTGCAGATGGAAGCAAATTTTATCGGCGGACACCCCATGTGCGGAACAGAACATACAGGTTACGAATATTCAACTGCCTATATGCTGGAAAATGCTTATTATCTGATTACAGTTACGGAACACATCAGCCGGCAGCGTGCCGCCGATTTTGAAGCCTTCACTGCTTCTCTTGACGCACTTCCTCTGGTGCTTGATTATCAGAAACATGATTTTACTGTGGGCTCTGTCAGCCATCTTCCCCATGTAATTTCAGCGACACTTGTAAATCTGGTAGAGGAACTGGATGATGAAAAAGAAACCATGAAAACTGTGGCCGCAGGAGGATTTAAGGATATTACCCGAATCTCTTCCTCCTCCCCGCTGATGTGGGAGAACATCTGTCTTGCCAACAGAGATCAGATTTTACATCTGATTGATGCCTATACAGCTTCTATCGGGAAAATTCGTGAAAAAATCGCAGCAGGCGAAGGTGACCGGATTCATTCTTTTTTTGAACAGGCAAAAGACTACCGGGATTCCTTCCAGATCTCCACGGCCGGACCCATTAAACCCGTTTATAATCTGTTCTGTGATCTGATTGATGAGGCCGGAGGAATCGCTGCCATTGCAACCATTCTTTCCTCCAACAATATCAGCATCAAAAATATTGGAATCGTTCATAACCGGGAGTTTATGCAGGGTGTTCTTCATATTGAATTTTACGACGCCGATGCTTTAAAGCATGCCATTGATTTACTGCAGAAATATCATTACACTGTTTATGAACATTAAAGGAAAGGATTTTTAAGACAGATGCAGATTACAAAAACCAACGCTTTACACGGAACTGTTCGTGTTCCCGGAGATAAATCCATTTCGCACCGAGCCATTATGTTCGGTGCGATTTCTCATGGACTGACAGAAGTAACCGGTTTTCTTCAAGGAGCCGACTGTCTCTCCACAATTTCCTGTTTTCAGAAAATGGGAATTGAAATCAGAAATGAAAAGAAAAAAGTAATGATTTACGGAAAAGGACTGCACGGTCTGTCAGCCCCTTCTTCCATTTTAGATGCGGGAAACAGCGGCACTACTACCCGTCTGATTTCCGGTATTCTTGCGGGTCAGTCTTTTGAAAGCATCATTACCGGAGATGCATCCATTCAAAAACGCCCTATGGGCAGAATTTTTACTCCCCTGTCCTTAATGGGAGCAGCTTTTTTCAGCCATCACAACAACAACTGCGCCCCTTTTACCATAACAGGCGGCAGTTTAAAGGGCATACATTATGATTCTCCTGTGGCTTCCGCTCAGGTAAAATCCAGTATTCTGCTGGCCGGACTATATGCTGACGGCAAAACTTCCGTCACAGAACCTTATCTTTCCCGGAATCATACAGAATTAATGCTAAAAGGCTTTGGTGCAGATATAACATCAGAAAACACCACGGCAGTGATCTGCCCGGAACCAAAACTTACCGGCCAAAAAATCCAAGTCCCCGGAGATATCTCTTCAGCGGCTTATTTCATTGCAGCCGGGCTGATGATACCGGGTTCTGAGATCCTGATAGAAAATGCAGGCATCAATCCCACCAGAAACGGAATCTTAACAGCCGCCAAACGAATGGGCGCTGACATTTCATATCTGAATCAAAGAACGGTTTCCGGGGAACCTGTGGCAGACCTGCTGATTACCTCCTGCAGCTTAAAAGCAGCCGAAATAAGCGGAGACTTAATTCCTGCACTGATTGATGAGATTCCGGTCATTGCCGTTATGGCGGCCTTTGCTGACGGAACAACTGTCATAAAAGACGCTCAGGAATTAAAGGTAAAAGAATCCGACCGGATTGCGGCAGTTACCGAAAACTTAAAAGCAATGGGAGCCGACGTCACTCCAACCGATGACGGTATGATTATCCGGGGCGGAAAACCACTTTGCGGAACCAAAATTAATACTTACATGGACCACCGGATCGCCATGGCATTTGCAGTAGCCGGAATGGCCGCAGAGGGTACTACGACTTTCTCTGATGCCAGCTGTATAGATATCTCATATCCGGAATTTTTTAAGGATATGGCTTCTCTTGTGAGATAACAATATCATAATCTACAAAGGGAGCCAAAAAAAGGGCTCCATATTCTCATGTAAAAAGGGCGGCTTGATTCAAATGATTTCAAACCGCCCTTTGCGCCTCAACAATATGATTACATACCAGTGCTCTTGTTGTATGGGGCCTATTTTTCTGTTCTTATGCCACAAGAACAACTTATGTTTCAGAACATTCCTTTAAAACTTGTTTTATCCATATATCATAATTTCCCTTTTTGAAAACACCACTATCAAATGGATACCTGATTTCTGCGTTCACGCAAAGTTTCTGCAAGTGGTTCATTGTACAGTTAATCCCCGACATTCCATAAGCAGCAAACGGTACGACAATTTTATTTGTCAAATCGCATTGACTTATAAAATCAGAAACAAATCTCGGTAAGTCCTGTGCCCAAATGGGATAGCCAAGCAAAATCATATTATAGTCTGTTAAATCAGGGATAGGATTTGTAAAGGCAGGTGCAGCTGCCGCTTTCTTTTCTTTTGTTACCCGCAGGCATGATGAAATGTAATTTCCGTAGGCTTCTTCCGGCACAATTTTTATAATCTCGCACTTCATATCTTTTTGTGCCTGTAATGCAATTTTCTCTGTATTACCAGAGCGTGAATAATAAATAATGATTGCTTTCATATATATGCCCTCTTTCTATCCTCAAACCAAATAAGATAATACCATTTGAATATCCTACAACTTGTTGTATGATAATTATAAGAGACTTGCAGTGGCGTATCAACCAACAATCTTCAAACAAATTGTCGGATATTCAAAGGAGCAGATTATGAATAAACAACCTGGAATAACAGAACGGACAAAACAAACAATTGCAACAGCTTTTTGTGATTTATACATGAAAAAGTCTATAAACAAAATCACTATAAAAGAAATAACTGTCCAAGCAGGTTACAACAGATGCACATTCTATCAATATTTTACTGATATTTATGATTTGTTAAATTATATTGAAAATGATTTATTAACCGCAATGAAGCAGTTGTGGAAAACCAATAGTGATTCATTGCGAACTCCAGATTTGGAGCAATTACTATTACTGTTTGAGGATAAGGCACATTATTTAAAGGCAGTGTTTGGTGACTATGGAAGTATTCACTTTTTGGAACGATTGAAACGGGAGTTACCATTAGATGAAATTAAAAAATCGTTTCCACAAGAGGAAAAGTTATTCCCATATTTGCTTGAATTTCACATAGCAACCTCGTTATCTCTATTTCGTGTTTGGTTGAAAAATGGGAAAGATATTCCTTCTGATGTATTATTTGAACTTATACACAACCTATATATAAACGGAATCTCATCTTTAGCAAAATAGCATACAAAAAATAACAAAAATTATTTTTCTCTGTTCTTCTATAAAACTGTTCACTGTTCTGGAATAAAACTATCAAATATAAAGATCTGAAACACTTCTTTGGCCTGGTTTAAGGCTTCCTGGCTGCGAATGGTCCAGGCTGCATTTTCTACAGAATACAGGCGTCTGCACAGCCGGTAAGAAAACTGACTGCTGAATTTATAATTATAAGCAATAAAGTCCGGCCTGCTGTATCCATTTAACAACAGGTTCGTCAAAATAAACCGCACAGGCGCCGGCTGACGGATATGATCTTTTCTGTAATTCGTTGACAGCTGTCCCCGTATCACCTCTGGCCTGTGCCTGCGAAACCAGGCCACTGCCAGAGGATGAAAGGATTCAATACAGTAAACACCCTGATAATGATCCATAATCCGGGCCAGATAACGGGTTGTCTCAAGATACTGATGCTGTACTTTTATTTCCACAATTACAGGTACTTTTCCGGCAATTATATTTAACACATCCCGAAACAGCGGAATCGTCTCATCAGAATCTGCCAGCCGATACCCCTTCAGTTCCTGCCAGGTCAGATCAGTAAGACGCAGATCTGCGCCGCACATCCGCTTTAAAGACGCATCATGAAACACTACCATCTGATGATCAGCTGTCATCTGAACGTCCAGTTCAATGCCGTAACCGGCCTGTACAGCTTTCTGAAATGCAGCCAGTGAATTTTCCGGTGCCTTAGAATGATTATCAAAAAGCCCCCTGTGAGCAATATAGACTTCTTCAAAAGGCTTCATCTGCTCTTTTCTTTTGGTATTGGGTTTTAAACAAAGCAGATATCCAAAAACAACTACCGCCGCTGCTGCCAGGATAATAACAGCCGTCATTCCTTTTCCTTTCTTTTCTGAACTGTGTCAAATTTTCCGTCATTTTTCTCTTCCAGAGCTTTGATCATATAATAAATAACCTCATTATATGGAGTTGGCACACCCAGTTCTCTGCCAAGCTTCATCAGTGTTCCTGAAAACATGTCGATCTCCGTATGCCGCTTGGCGTCCAGATCCTGCAGGGTTGAATATCTTGTATCCGGAGTTTTTTCCACATGCATCTTTTCGATATCTGAAAGCTCTGAAATATCAATCCCTTTTGCCGCTGCAACTTCACAGACTTCTTTTCGAAGTTCCCATCTGAGTTTTGCTGCATTTTCGCTGAATGCATAAGCACAAAGTCCGCATCCGATCACTGCCTGGGGAAGATTCATGCTGATATTAAATGCATATTTGTGCCAGATATCCCGAAGCACCTGACGGCACATCTGACGGTGGATACCGGTGCCGGAAAGGAGCTCTTCCACAGCCAGCATACGCCCGCTTGGTTCCTCCTGGTCCTTCTCACCATACAGCAGGCCGATAGTTGTTTTTTCCTGAAACACAATTTCATTCCCGACCCTTCTGGAAGCAATTTTCATCATGGAAAACAGCATATGCTCCATACCGATTTTTCTTCCTATGATTTCTTCACTGTCAACACCATTTAGCAGACTTAATACAATGGTGTGCTCTCCCACAATCTGTGAAATATCTGTAAGGCAGGAACCCAGTGCGCCGTATTTCACAGAAACCAAAAGCAGATCTGCGCCCTTAGCCTCCTTTGGCGTACGCACACATGGCCTGTAACATTTGCCATTAATCAAAATACCTTCCTGTTCCAGGCGTTTTTTTCTCTCTCCATCAGCAATTACCCATAAGCTGTCTCCCAGTTTTTCAGAAAGCCCCCAGATAAAGTAACTGCCTACCGCTCCGGCTCCCAGCAAAGCAACTGTTTTTATTTTCAATCTTTTATTCCTCCAAATATCATAATCAGAAAAGCTGCTGTATCCGGAAACTGCATGTTAAGGTTTATCCGGCAGTCCACAGATGTATTACAATGCATTTTCTGTTCTTGCTATTATATCATTTTGCAGCCCTGTCGCCAACTCTACAAAATAAGCAGAAAATCCTGCAACGCGTACTACCAGATCACGATATTTTTCAGGCTCTTTCTGAGCTGCCCGCAGTTCTTCTGAGCTTACGATATTATACTGCAGCTCCATTCCACCCATATCATAATAAGAAAGCAGCATGGCTTTTAATTTTGATATACTGTCTGCTCCCTGCAGTGTCTTTGGGGAAAACCTGAGATTTAACGCAAACCCTGTGGGAAAATTATGGTGATCATAGCTGACCGCAGATCGCAGCACAGCCAGCGGCCCATTCTTATCGGCTCCCTGGCAGGGAGATGCGGCATCTGACAATGGATCCTGATACTTTCTTCCATCAGGAGTAGCCCATGCGCGTTTCCCAGCTACCACATGGGCAGAAGCACTTCCCACCCACATACGCAGCCGTCCCCGCAGCATTTTCTTGCTGTTGATCGTCTTACCTATCATTTCCATAGACCATCTGGCAATTTCATCAGCATAGGGATCCCCGTTTCCATAACGATGAGGCATATTACAAATCTTAAGCCGCAGCTCCTCACAGCCATCCCAATCTGCCATAACTGCATCATACAATTCTCTGGCTGTACATATTTTTTGATCATAGACCATGTATTTTATTGCAGCCAGACTGTCTATCATTACAGCTGTTCCTCCTACTGATGTTCCATAAGAGTTGTACTTTGCCCCTCCTCTGACACAGTCAACCCCGGATTCCACGCAGCCATCCAGCATAACAGAAAGCGCCGGAACCGGATATACTTTCCAATGATAATACTCCAGGCAGTTATTTAAGATACACAGCCAGTTTGCAAAATAATCAATATTAGCGGCAAAAGCCTGCTTCACCTCTTCAAAGGTTTTCATTTCATATAAATATCCGTGCCCCGGAACACAGGACTTGCCATTGGCGGGGTTGATTCCATTATTAATACTCAGCAGAAGCACATTAGCCAGATTTATATCTGCACAGGAATTTGTACACTGAGAGGCGGAATAATCATTCCCGGAACCGGAAATTTCCTGACAGCCGTTTACCGCAAAATTTCTGGCATCCTCCAGTGAATAGTAATTTCCTTTCACAAGGGTATCAATGATCAGATCTTCATTCTGAAAACAGGGAATACCCCCGGCTCTTTTGGAAGACTCAATAGCACATTCAAACAGGCTCTCCGGCATCCGTCGGCTGACCCTTAAGGAAACCGGAGGCTCATGAAGTTTCAGACGCGCTGCCGCTTCAAGCCCCATATAGGTTATCAAATTAGAAGCTTCCTTTCCGTTTTTATCGCATCCCCCCAGTGTCAGATGCATAAATGTGGAATAAGCCCCTGTCACTTGAGCAGTATATCTTAGCCTTGCATTAAACAAACTGCCCACCTTCAGCCAGAAACAATCCACAATCTCCTGTGCTTTCTCCAGGGTAATGGAGCCTCTCTCTAGCTCTGCACACAGACAAGAATACGTATACTGATCAAACCGTCCGAAAGAACAATTCTGATAGTTCCCGTCAATAAACAAAAACAGCTGATACAGGTAAACAGCCTGAACCGCCTCCTGAAAAGTTCTGGCCGGCTTTTCCGCTATATAATCCAGAGAATCCGCCATCATAAGCAGTTCCTGTTTTCTGACGGGATCTGCTGTCCAGGCTGCTTTATCCCGGCAGGCAGACGCATAACGGCAGGCCAGCAGGATATAAGCATCGCATGTAATTACGATAGATTGATAAAAATAGTATTTTTCCGGATCTGTTTCATCGTTAGAGAATCCTTTCCATTTTTCCAGCCAAAGGAGAGCCTCCTGCCGCACGGCACCAAATCCTTTTTCCACAACTCTGCCGTAATTGGGCACAAGATGTCCTGTGGCAACCACTCTTCCCCGGCCTCCCTGGCCGATATTTAAAACTCCGGCATTGATAATATCATCCGTGCCTTCCGGATAGCAGTCCGCCATCCCGGTCCAGAGCGTATGTTCTGTCCAGTAATTCCGTACCGATAAAATCTTTTCTTTCTCTTCGTCAGGCAGATGCATTGGTTCGTCCTGCTGTTTCCTTGTATAAAAAGAGCCGTCATCCAGCTCAGCATACAACCAGGCAATTCCGGAAATTTCCGGCCACAAAGTTGTCCCCTTATAATTCTTCGCCAGATTTCCAACAATCAGTTCGTCATCTTCCACTCGTATCGTCATCCTGCTGCATACCTCATACTGAAGCCTGGAACGAAACAACGGTGCCGGCAGCGTTTTGTGCCGTCTGTGAAATTCTGTAACCAAAAGGGTTCTTTCCCCGTCCAACGTAAACTTTGTATTTCTGTATCTCTCTCTCATTCTGGCAATTCTGTCAGAAACGGGCCTGAATTCATACATAAACTTCCACTCCTTCCAAATAATGTTTCATGGCTGTCTATAATATAATTCAGGCCCTCTGCTGCGTCCAATATGTTTTTCAGGTACTCCTATTCAGAAAAACTTATGTCCCTCCTTCCGATCTGCCGGCCTTCATATACTGCCGCACCCATTTCTCATAGTCATTCTCATAAAAGCTGCAGACCAGCTGTATAAAATAATACAACGGAGTATGCTCTTTCTTTTTCTTCCATCCAATGCTTACATGACTGATCTGCTTGCTGTCAGTCAAGTGAAGCATTACACATTTTCTGTGGTCATACACCGCAATACGTTCCGGCAGGAAGGCACATCCCCGGTCCATAGACACCAGCATAGTATGAATGGCCGCAGACGATGCTTCCTCTACAATATTCGGTTCAAATCCATCTTCCTGGCAGCACAGCCGCATCTGTTCATAAGAGCCACCTGCCCAGCGGGGTTCCGTCATAATAATCTTTTCCTTTTTAATATCCTTTACCGTTACACATTTCTTTTTTGCCAACGGATGTTTCTTATTGACCAGCAGTCCCATTTTTTCATGGGCCAGAACTCTTGTGTCAATAGTGGGGATTCCCTTTAAATTAAAATCAGGACAGATGGCTATATCCAGCTCTCCCTGTTCCATCTGGCACCGCAGTTCCCGAAAGGATCCCTGTGAAAACTTAATATGTATATCCGGATACTTTTCATTAAACTGTTCCCGGATAATTTCCAGATACTCTACTGTGGACGAAGTCAGAATACCGATCACAATCTGCCCTAAACCGTACTGCAGATCCCAGGCTTCTTTTGTTTCTCGGGTAACATCCTGGTACAGTTTAAGCATTTTTAAACACCCTTCATAAAATGTCTGTCCGGCCTGTGTCAGATGCAGCCTGCCTTTCTCTCTCGTAAACAATTTTACTTCCAGCTCATTTTCAATATTCGCTATCTGCTGGCTCATTGCAGTCTGTGAAATATAATTCTGCTGTGCTGCTTTTGTAACATTTTCCATTCTTGCAACATCAACAAAATACTGCATACGCATAATATTCATCCCGTCCCCCTCCCTGATAAAACTGGCAATAATTACCAAATAACAATACACAGTTGACTAATTATATGAACAAAATATATCATTTAAGTCTACAAAAATCAAGATAATTTATGCTATAAGCATTTACAAATACTATCACTCAAATTACATGTTGGTAATCTTTACATCACACTGCTATCATGATCTCAACCAGACAGAGAACGAAAAAAATAAAAGGGGGAAACAAACCTATGCAAACTTACAGAAAAAAATATCTGCACATTATCATTGCTATCGTCATCGGAATTATATTATTAAACGCAATTCCTGCAGTTAACGGACTCACTGGAACCGGTGTCAGAGTCATCGCCGTCTTTGTTCCGGTTCTGTATCTCTGGTTGACAGTTGGAACTGACTGGCCCAGCTGGCTGGCTCTGGCGCTGATCTTTATGACAGGGGTTTTATCCCCTGACGCAGTATATTCCGGTACCTTTGGCACTTCCCTGATTATTACTGTTATCGGCATGCTGGCATTCAGTAAAGTGCTTGTAGATACAGGCGTTATTGATACAGCTGTGAAATGGGCAATCACACGTGAATTTGTCCGGGGAAGACCTTATGTATTTATGGCAATTATTTTTCTTATCTGTGCCGTCTTAAGCTTCTTTATGGATGTTGGCGCAGTTACGCTGGTATTTATCTCAGTAATTACAGTAATCTGCAATGAAATCGGATATAAAAAGGGAGACCCGTTTTTTACAGCTATGATGCTTGGCCTGTTCTGGATTACCAATGCCTTTAACGGAGGATCTCCGCTTGGCCACGCTCTGCCGCTGATTATGATTAATTCTGCCGCCGGAGCCGGATATGACATTTCTATTGCTAAATGGATGTCCATCGGTGTCCCTGCCGCCATCCTGATCACCCTTATTGCTATTGTATTCATCTGCCTGATCTGGAAACCGGAGGCATCCAAATTTAACACCTATGATCTGGATGCCCATAAGTCAGAAGTAAAGCCGCTGACCATTCAGGGAAAAATTACAATTATAATGTTATTGCTGGTTGTTTTGTATTGGGTTCTTCCAACTATTTTTCCATCTATGCTTCCAGAAAACATAAAAGCAGTTTACTCTGCATACGGCACCGCTTTTCCGCTGATTATCGCTATGGTGCTTTTATGTATCATCCATATAAAAGGCAGACCTATCACAACCTTTCGTGAAATGACAAGTACCTCAACGGTTACTGTATTACTTTTTATCGGTGCAGTTACGGTACTCGGAAACGCTGTCAGCAGTCCGGAAACAGGAATTTCCGCCTGTCTGACAAATATTCTTTCTCCAATCACGTCCAGCATGTCTATCTATGCCATTGTAATCATAGCGCTGCTGGGATGTGTTATTTTAACAAATTTTATTTCCAATACAGTATGTATGCTTTTATTTTTCAGCATTTCCGTACCGCTTATATCTGCCGCTGGAGGCAATGTAATACCTCTAATTATACTGCTTTGCGTTATGGCCTGCTTTGCCTCCCTGGTTCCGTCCGCAGCAATCACAGCACCCTTTTATTTTGGAAATGAAAATATTACGGTCAAAAATTCTTTGAAATGGAATTTAATCATGATTGCGCTGGCCTGGGCAGGTGTATCCTTTATTATCTATCCTGCCAGCAGACTAATGATGTAATGTATATTTCTTTTACATAGAAGCCCGAAAAAGGGGGCTTATATACGGCCCCCCTTTTCTCTTCACTATCCAGCAGGAGGGAGGAAATTATTTATGTATTCGTTTGGTCCTGTATCACCCCGGGTTCAAATAGCCCGCAGCCGTATGCGCAATACCACACCCTATATTGATATCACCAGATACAAAATTGTCACCGATTTCTACCGGAATCATCCGGAATTATCCGGCAGTCTAAGAAGAGCTCTCAATTTTAAAAATCTGTGCGAGAAAATGCCATGTACTATTTTTGAAGGAGAACTAATTGTCGGTTCCTATGTTCAAAAATGCCGGGCTTCTGCCCTGTATCCGGAAAACTCCATTGACTTTTTAATAGATGAACTAAAAAGCGGTCTGATCTCTACTAGGGAATCCGATCCTTATCTTATCACGGAGGAAGACCGGGAATATATCTTATCCACCGCAGATTACTGGCTGGGAGAATGTATGAATTCCAAATTAAATCCTTATCTTCCTGAAACTTTTTCCCGGATAAGCGCAGGAGGACCATTATTTTTTACCCCCTCCAATATCTGCCCGCAGCCGGTTGGACATTTTGTCCCTAACCATGAAAAGGCTGTGCTTACCGGCTTTGGCGCAATCCGAAACGATGCATTAAAAAAAATGGCAGAGCTAGAAGTAACAGGATTTACGGGCAGTTTGGCGGAACAATATAATTTTTATCACGGAATTTCCATTGTCTGCGAGGGCATGATTATATTTTCCAAACGATACAGTAAAGCATGTTCTGATCTTGCTGAAAATACTGCAGATGTTGGGCGCAGACAGGAGCTGCTTGAAATGTCACAGACACTTGACTGGATCATGGAACATCCCGCCCGCAATTATAAAGAAGCCCTGCAGACGGTCTGGTTTTATCAGATGTGTGTGCTTATGGATGCCAACTTACATGGCACCAGCCTTGGACGCGTAGATCAGTTTACAGGCCCATTCCTAGAAAAAGATCTAAGGGAAGGTACGATTACCCGGCAGGAAGCCCAGGAATATATGGATTTGTTTTACATAAAGGCCGCAGAAATGAATAAAGTATGGTCTGAACGAACTTCCCGCTCCGGCCCCGGCTATAATTCCGGAATGTTGATTACTATCGGTGGAACCGACCAGAATGGATGTGATGCTGCAAACACCGCTACCTTTTTATGTCTGGAGGCTGCCGGCAGGCTAAAACTCCATACCCCGCCCCAAGGTATCCGTATTCATGAACAAACCCCCGAAGAAATCTGGAATTGCGCACTAGCAGTGAATAAACAAGCAGGAGGTCTGCTGGCATTCTTTTCTGATAAAGTAATTACACAAGCTCTGATTAAACGCGGCATCAGCAAAGCTGATGTCTGGAATTACTGTCCGGTAGGATGCGTGGAGCCATCTATAGGCGGTTCTGAATGGCCTGCCTGCGGAGGAATCGGCATTAGTTCTTATCTGAATATAGTTAATATCCTGCTGCTTGCCATCAACAATGGGAAAAACTACCTGCCAAATCCGAACGGAAGCAGAAATGAAGTGCAGTTCGGTCCGCAGACAGGATATCTATATGAAATGAAGAATATCGAAGATGTGAAAAAAGCCTATCTGACCCAATTAAAATTTTGGTTAAAATGGCATGTAAATGTTATTAATTTATATGAAACTGTGGCACACAATTTCCTCCCACAGCCAGTAGTATCCGCCGCCATGAACGGTTGCATGGAATCCGGAACCGACGTAACTAAAGGAGGTGCAAAATATAATTCTACCGGCCATTCAGCCATTGGTCTTGGAAATGTTGTAGATAGTCTGAACGTACTGGAGCATTTGTGTTTTAAAGAAAACATCTGTACAACCCGCGAATTATACGACGCTCTTTTAAATAACTGGAAAGGGCATGAACAGTTACATGATTATATTATCTGTAAGATGCCTCATTACGGAAATGGGAATCCGGAATATGACAAATACTGCCGCTGGACCGCTAAAACTTACGCAGATGCGGTTAACTCCATGACCGGTCCTAGAGGACAATATGCGGCCGGATTATTTCCTGTAACCATGAATGTGGTATACGGCTTAATGACTGCGGCATCTCCGGACGGCCGCTTCTGCAAAGAACCACTTTCTGACGGCATTTCCGCAGTTCAGGGACTTGACAAAAGCGGCCCCACTGCCATTCTGCGTTCCGTTTCCAGCTTCGACCATACAGACTATTCCAATGGAACATTATTGAACATGAAGTTTCATCCAACAATCTTATCCAGTGAAGAGGGTTACACAAAGCTAATCAATCTTATGAAAACATATTTTTTTGAACTAGGAGGCATGGAAATGCAGTTTAACATTGTATCCGCCCAAACATTAAAAGATGCACAGCTCCATCCCGAAAATTACAGAGATCTAGTGGTGCGCATAGCTGGGTTTGCCGCATATTTTGTAGATGTTTTCAAAAGTGCCCAGGACGATTTAATCCGCAGAACTGAACTTGGATTATAAGTTTCTAATATCAAATAAAATTTATGACAAATTATAATAACTGATGGGAGGATTGTATATGAACACCACTATTAAAAAGGGACTAATTTATGATATACAGCCGTTTTCCATCCAGGATGGACCAGGCATCCGCACCACGGTCTTTCTAAAGGGCTGTCCTCTTCGATGTCCCTGGTGCCACAGCCCCGAATCTCAGGAATTTCATCCACAATTATGCTGGATATCTATGCGGTGTACCGGATGCCATACTTGTATTTCTAAGTGTCCCAATCAGGCCATTACTGTTCCTTTCACAAAAAACAGCACAGAATCCTCACCCTCCCTCTGCCAGATTTCCATTAACCGTGGCAAATGTGTGAATTGTGGAACCTGTACGCAAACCTGTCTCCCCCAGGCTCTGTTTCTTTCCGGCTCAGAATACACGGCAGATCAGGTTCTTGAAATTGTTCAAAAAGATCTTCCCTTTTATCGTACATCCGGCGGGGGAGTAACAATTTCCGGCGGCGAAGCGTTAAGCCAGCCAGAATTTACACTAGAACTTTTAAAAGCTTTAAAAACGCTGAATATTCATACTGCAATAGACACTACCGGATTCGCCGGTACGGAAATTATTTATCAGATACTGCCCCTTACGGATTTATTTTTATACGACCTAAAACACATGGACTCTAAAATCCATAAAACAATAACAGGTGTTCCAAACGAACAAATTTTAAACAATGCCCGTTTAATTGCCGCATCCGGAGGAAAACTTCAAATCCGTATTCCTTTAATTACAGGCTTTAACACAGATATATATAACCTGCGGGCAGCTGCAGAATTCTGCCGTCAGATACGGCAATCTATAACAGCAATTCAACTCCTGCCATACCATGATCTTGGTAATGCAAAATATCCCCGGCTCGGACGGGAAACAAATATATTTACAACTGCTCCTGTCACAGATGAATGTATCAGACAGTGCAAAGAAATATTTTCTTCTGTTAAGGTGCCCGTAACAGTCCACTAAAACAAAAACGACTGTCTGTTTCAGCTTTAAGTTCAGCGTCTGAAACAGTACAGTCGTATAAGCCCTGCTTAGCTTACTAATTAGCCGTTATCCGGTCGCCCTTTTCAATCTCTGCTATAAATCTCTGCACAGTTGCAGTATCTTCCTCCACTTCATCTGCAATCTGCTGAATATTTTTTCCTTTTGCCAGTTTTTTTTGAACTAATTCCCATAATTTTTCATCTTTTCCGACGGCTATTCCATCACGTTTTCCAGCTTTAAACCCTTCTTCTCTGCCTTCTTTTCTAGCCTCATTCTGCTCCATGACTCTCTCTTCCCATGCCTGCATATATCTCACACTCACTTCCGCATTCTCTTTGAGACTGTCAATCCGTCTTTTCAGCTTTTTTACACGGGCACTTCTACAGCTCTCTTCTGTCTTTTCATTGGTATGCTCTATGTAATGCAGAAGCTCTATAAGCTCCTCGCTTACCCCTTCCGGGTCTGTCCCACGGCTGTTTAAAAAGATCCGGGTAACCCCGTCTTCCAGATTCAGTCCCGGCACTTCTTCACACTTCATCTGAAAAGTATACTGATACTTCCCCGCCCCAAACAGGTCAAAAGGTGTAATCATAATTACATACAGCTGATTTAATTTTCTAAAATCAATTTCTCCCGGTTC
>CABIXN010000002.1 GCA_902362715.1 Lachnospiraceae bacterium
TTCCGAAGAAAATCGGCAAAAGTGCTTCGTTCGACTTGCATGTGTTAAGCACGCCGCCAGCGTTCATCCTGAGCCAGGATCAAACTCTCAAATGAAGTGTTTTAAATTCTGCCTGCACAGATTATTTTCAGGAAAGGGTTCGGAAAGCCTGCTTTCCAGAACTGCTTTATTGAAAATAAGATGTATTGGCATAATGACGTTTCGCGAGGAAACTTCTGTTTCCGAGCTGTCAGTATGCGCAGGCATAATTTCAATCGTTTGTATCCCGTTTCAGAACTAGCTTGGCTAATTCTTTAAAACGTTTTACTGTTTTAGGTTGCATATTTTTATGCTTTGTTCTTGAATGATCTGCCGCTTGTGCGCCTTACTTGATTCCGCTTTCGCTTCCTCTCGTTTGAGGCAAGCCTCATATACATCCGCGCACCAGTCTGCTGCCAAAAGCAAGCTATTGCAGCATCCTTCTGCCCGGCTGTGCATTCGCACTTCGCTGACAAAAATCTCTTTGAATCTTTCAAGGATATTTCACTGTTCAGTTATCAAGGTTCTTTGTTTCGCTGTTGTTCAGCAACTTTTATATTTTATCATTTATAAAGTGCTTTGTCAACAACTTTTTTTATTTTCTTTTTGACTTTTTTCCGCATCTATTTTGTTTCCAAAAGTCAGCTTGCATATACTACCATATTCATTTTTAATATGCAAGAACTTTTTTCACATTTTAGCGAAAAAAAAGAACAATACTTTTTCAGAAAATGAAAGCGGAGAAAGAGGGATTTGAACCCTCGCGCCGCGCGAACGACCTACACCCTTAGCAGGGGCGCCTCTTCAGCCTCTTGAGTATTTCTCCATAATAATTTTCTTTATAATATTGTCTTTTGCGTGTTGACGCCTAATTATCATATCTGAATAACCAGTATTTGTCAATTAGTTTTTTTATTTTTTTCAACTTTTTGAATTTATATTATATAAATGCATACATACATTAAAATTGAAACCAAAACTTAGTTAATACATAGTACTTACCGGATCAGTTTTTCCGGTAAGTACTGTTAAATTATTTTATATTCTCCTTTTTTGGGCTAATACCAAAAATCGAATAGCTATTACAGCCAAAATACATGCCAATATATAACAACATGTTAATTCAAAAAGAACATTTGAATCAGATAGAGACATAATTTTAAATTTCCATATTAATAAAGATGGAAATCCTGCTAATATAATAGATGCTGCCAAAATTATAATTGATTGATATACGGCGATCAATTTACATTTATTACTATTTTTATTGTTCATTTTAGTTTCCTCATATTTTTTTTATTTATTCAAGTAATTTGGATTAAATAGAATTTTGAAATTTTTTTATTCACCAGCGATTGTAGTTATTAGATGTTCAATGGATTCTTCTTTATTTTTATTTGAAATCTTATTTCTTTGAGATAGCTTTTCAAATAGTTTGGAATACATCCTAGAAATATAGCCCACTAGTAAAGCTGCAATAATGGTTCCAGGACCAACACCTCTTATTTCATGAAAAAGAAATAATGCTAATATTACTGCAATTATACACATACTTAAATCCACACATATTTTGATTAGTCCAAATTCTTTATTAAGATGAAAGTTAATTGCACGCACTACACCCTCTCCGGGCAGCATAATAACATTAGCCATTACTTCCATAAATACACCAGCTCCAAGAATCAAACATCCCAAAATCAAAAATAAAAATTTTAAACCATAATTCTCAGGCTCCATCCAGAACAATATTCGATTCATAGAAAAATCTATGAAATATCCAAATAAAATTGAAACTGGTATCTGCAAAAATTGTATATAACCAAACTCTTTTTTTAATAAAATAATTTGAATAACAATTAAAAACAGACTAAAAATAATTGTATATTGACCAATAGTAGGCTTAAATCCTAGACTTAATGTATAAGGAATACTTGAAATAGGGGAAGTCCCCAAATCTGCTTTTGTTATAAATGCAACTCCTAAGGAATTGATAAAGAGTCCAAATAAAAATATCAAATATTTCTTAAACAGTTCTTGTTTTAACACAATCTATCCTCCTAAATCATAGTCTTATAGACGTCATATAAGCTATTACTTATTATAATGTCAATATTCTTTGCTTGCTAATTCAAAAATAAGAGTTTAATATTAGTTTTATCTTATATAAGGAGTTTCAATTATGACGATACAACAACTAGAATATTTTATTGCAGTTGCCAGAAGCCTTAATTTTACGAAAACTGCAGAATCCTTTTTTATTTCACAATCAGCAATTACACAACAGATTAAAAATTTAGAGAGAGAATTAAAAATAAAGCTTTTTTATAGAAAAAACAGAAATGTTACGTTAACAAACGCAGGAGAACTTTTTCTCAGGGAAGCTGAATCTATATTGGAAAAGATCAGGGATTCTGTAGAAAAGGTACAGGCTGTACAAAATGGAATTACAGGTAATTTATCAATTGGGTATTTAAAAAGTATGGAAATGACCAAATTTCCAAAAACAATTCAAAATTTTCATCAAAAATATCCAAGTATACGTCTTACACTTACCAGAGATGATCCTATTCAGCTTTATGATGATTTTATAAATGGAAAATATGATATTATTTTTAATATTAATCACAGACTTTTTGATTATTCTAAATATGAACAACAAACCATTGGTACCTATCCTTTTTATATTGTTATGCATCCGGATCATCCATTGGCTCATAAAGATCTTATTCTTCAAAAAGATCTGGCTTATGAAAAATTAATTATTCATAATATACAACGACATCTAAAGGAAGACTCTGAAATTATTCCGGAAGAATTTAAACAATATGACTTTAGTAATAATATTATAAAAAAAGAAAATGATATTGAATCTATCTTAATTATGGTTGCTGCCGGTATTGGCATCTCAATTTTACCAGAATATAATGTCCGGTCTCCTCAGATAAATCTAAATTTGACTTATATTCCTCTGGATACCCAAGGGTATCAGGAAACTATAAGTGTAATAACAAAAAATTCAGAAATAAATCCATTAATATCTCTTTTTAAAAATGAAGTATAAACTATAAGTGTAATACATATAGCAAGGCAAATAAAAGGATTCAGAAGCTTATCCTTTCTGAATCCTTTTATTTGCCTTATAACTAATATTATATTCTACAATACTCTTTCATCGCCGTCTCATAAAGATTATTTCCATCTTTATCAATAACAACGATAACAGGAAAATCTTTTACTTCTATTTTACGGATTGCCTCGGCTCCAAGATCATCATAGCAAACTACCTCTGAATTGGTAATACATTTAGATAATAATGCACCGGCTCCGCCCACAGCTGCAAAATAAACTGCCTGATTACGAATAATAGCATCTATTACTTCCTTGGTTCTTTTACCTTTTCCTATCATTGCCTTTTCACCAAGATCTAACAATCTTGGAGCATATTTATCCATTCTGCTTGCAGTAGTGGGGCCTGCTGAACCAATGGGACGTCCTTCTCTTGCAGGAGATGGGCCCATATAATAAATAGTGGAATTTTTGATATCAATGGGAAGTTCTTTTCCTTCATCCAATGCTTCAATCATTCTTTTATGAGCTGCATCTCTTGCCACATAAATTGTTCCTGTTATATATACATAATCACCAGATTTTAAATCTTTTGTAATTTCACTTGTAATTGGTGTCGTAATATGCTTATCCATATGGTTTTCCTTTCTGTATCGGATAACTTTTGTATTATAGCTTCTTCCTAAAAATCTTATATTACTCTGACTGCATGCCGGTTCACATGACAGCAGATATTAATTGCTACAGGCAGTCCTGCTATATGTGTTGGATATGTATTAATATTGACTGCTAAAGCTGTTGTAGTTCCTCCTAAACCACCAGGGCCAATTCCAAGCTTATTTATCGTTTCCAACATTTCTTTTTCAAGATCACAGACATATGGAATTTCTGAATGCTGATCTACATTTCTCGTCAGAGCCTTTTTTGCAAGAAGCGCACATTTTTCAAATGTTCCGCCAATTCCAACTCCCACAACCATGGGCGGACATGCGTTTGGTCCTGCATCTTTTACTGCAGTTATAATCGCATTTTTAACTCCTTCTATTCCGTCAGCTGGCTTTAACATAAATACACGGCTCATATTTTCACTTCCAAATCCTTTGGGAGCCAGTGTTATTTTTATCTGATCACCAGAAACAATCTCTGTATGGATAACTGCCGGTGTATTATCTTTCGTATTTTCTCGAATCAATGGATCCTTCACAACTGACTTTCTTAAATATCCTTCTGTATACCCTCTGCGGACACCTTCATTTACAGCATCATTAAGATTTCCCCCTGTAATATGAACATCCTGTCCCACTTCAAGAAAAATAACAGCCATCCCTGTATCCTGACAAATAGGAATCATTTCTTCGTCTGCAATTTTTAAATTTTCCTGCAGCTGAACCAATATTTTTTTTCCAAGCTCTGACTCTTCTGTATTGACCGCCGTCTTCATTGCCTGATCCATATCCGAAGACAGATAATGATTGGCCTGAATACACATTTCTTTTAAATTTTCTATAATCGTATCTACATGAACTTCTCTGATCACTTTTATTTTCCTTTCTGTTCTCTGAATATATATCACCAGCTTTATAAAAAGAAGAAAAGGCTGCAGAAAAATTCTACAGCCATGTACTTATTCTTCGTTTCCTGAAATCCCTTCCTCATCCTGAATTTCTTCTATATCTTCTTCCGATTCCATGAGAGACTGGTCTTCACGAACTTTAGCGATACTTGCAACTGTAATATCATCATCCATATCAATTAGTTTTACACCGGATGTTACTCTTCCTAATTTAGAAATATCATCAACTTTCATACGTATGATAATGCCGCCAATGGTTATAATCATAATCTCATTTTCATCATTCACAGCCTTCATTCCGATGATATTACCAGTTTTTTCAGTAATCTTATAACATTTTACACCTTTACCGCCTCTGTTCTGGCTTGTAAACTCCTCCATAAGTGTCCGTTTTCCAAGACCTTTTTCAGAAACAATCAACAACGCATCACCCTGGCTGTCCAGCTGCATTCCGATTACTTCATCACCATCTGACAGATTCATACCAATAACGCCCATAGAAGTTCTTCCGGTGCTCCTTACATCAGACTCATGGAAGCGGATACACTGTCCGTATTTTGTCACAAGGAAAATATCTCTGTCATTATCAGTGATCTTTACTTCTATCAACTGATCATCTTCTCTCAGAGTAATTGCAGCAAGCCCTGTCTTTCTTACGTTTGCATAATCCCTGATAGGAGTTTTTTTGACAATTCCATTCTGGGTAGCCATAAACAGATATTTACCCTCATCATATTCTTTTAGGGGAATCACTGCTGTAATCTTCTCACCTGGCGCCAGCTGAAGCAGATTTATAATAGCTGTTCCCCGGGCAGTACGGCTTGCTTCCGGTATCTCGTAAGCTTTCATACGATATACTTTTCCGGTATTTGTAAAGAACATCAGATAATGATGAGAAGTTGTCATAAACAACTCTTCAATATAATCATCATCAATAGTTTCCATACCTTTGATTCCTTTACCGCCACGGTGCTGAGCGCGGAAGTTATCAGAGCTCATGCGTTTAATATATCCAAGCTTTGTCATAGTAATGACAGTATTAGTAACCGGAATCAGATCTTCCATGGAAATGTCATATTCGTCAAAACCAATAGAACTTCTTCTTTCATCGCCGTATTTATCGGAGATTACCATAATCTCTTTGCGGATAACTCCCAGCAGTAATTTTTCGTCTGCCAAAATAGCTTTCAACTCCGCAATTTTTTCCATTAATTCCTGATATTCTGCCTCAAGTTTTTCTCTTTCCAGTCCGGTAAGAGCCCGAAGCCTCATATCTACAATTGCCTGTGCCTGAACATCAGTAAGACCAAAACGTTCCGTTAATTTTTCTTTTGCTTCCTGAGTAGTACGGCTTCCGCGGATAATTGAAATTACTTCATCAATATTATCCAGAGCAATCAGCAGACCCTGTAAAATATGAGCCCGCTCTTCTGCTTTGTTCAATTCGTATTTTGTACGTCTTGTTACAACATCTTCCTGATGCTTCAGATAATGCTTCAGCATCTCATGAAGATTTAATACTTTCGGTTCGTTATTTACAAGCGCCAGCATAATAACTCCAAAAGTATCCTGCAGCTGTGTATGTTTATACAGCTGATTTAAAATAACATTTGGATTTACGTCACGCCGCAGCTCGATGCACACACGCATTCCCTGACGGTCTGACTCATCTCTTAAATCTGTAATACCATCAATACGTTTGTCTCTTACCAGCTCCGCAATTTTTTCTATTAACCGTGCCTTATTTACCATATACGGAAGTTCAGATACCACAATCCTGTTTTTACCATTCTGCATTGGTTCAATATCTGTAACTGCACGCACTCTGATTTTTCCACGGCCTGTCCGGTAAGCTTCCTCTATTCCTGAAGTACCAAGGATCATACCTCCCGTTGGAAAATCCGGCCCTTTCACAATCTGAAGAAGCTCATCAATATCTGTATCCCTGTCTTCTTCTACCTTATTATCAATAATTTTAACAACCGCACCAATCACTTCTCTTAGATTATGAGGCGGAATATTGGTCGCCATACCTACTGCAATACCGGTGGTGCCATTTACAAGCAGATTCGGATACCTTGAAGGAAGAACAACCGGTTCTTTTTCTGTCTCATCAAAGTTAGGCATAAAGTCAACAGTATTTTTATTAATATCAGCCAGCATTTCCATGGAAATTTTGCTGAGACGTGCTTCCGTATAACGCATAGCTGCCGCACCGTCACCATCCACAGATCCAAAGTTTCCGTGACCATCTACCAACGGATATCTTGTGGACCATTCCTGAGCCATGTTAACTAAAGCTCCATAAATAGAGCTGTCACCATGAGGGTGATATTTACCCATGGTATCACCAACAATACGGGCGCATTTTCTGTGGGGTTTATCCGGTCCGTTATTCAGTTCTATCATGGAATATAGAACACGGCGCTGCACCGGCTTTAAACCATCTCTTACATCCGGCAGAGCACGGGATGCAATAACACTCATGGCGTAATCTATATAAGATGTTTCCATGGTTTTTTTCAGATCGACGTCATGAATCTGATCAAATATCTTGTCGTCCATTTCATTACCTCCCGTTTACACATCCAGATTCTGTACATATTTTGCATTGGCTTCAATAAAATCTCTCCGGGGTTCAACTTTATCCCCCATCAAGGTTGTAAAAGTCAGATCAATTTCTGAAGAAGCTTCTTCATCCATTGTCACTCTGCGCAGAATTCTCTTTTCCGGATCCATAGTTGTTTCCCAGAGCTGTTCTGCATCCATCTCACCAAGACCTTTATAACGCTGTATTTTATTATTATTATCACGGCCGATTTCAACAAGAATACCATTTAGTTCCTCGTCACTGTATGCATACCAGACCTTTTTATTCTTTTCAATCTTATATAATGGCGGCTGTGCCAGATACACATATCCCTGTTTAATTAATTCCGGCATAAACCTGTATAAAAAGGTCAAAAGCAGCGTACTGATATGAGCTCCGTCTACATCGGCATCTGTCATAATAATAATTTTATGATATCTCAGTTTGGATATATCAAAATCTTCATGAATCCCTGTTCCAAATGCGGTAATCATGGCCTTAATTTCTGCATTGCCATAGATCTTATCCAGTCTTGCCTTCTCTACATTTAAAATTTTTCCTCTCAGCGGAAGAATCGCCTGAGTAGCACGGCTTCTGGCCGTTTTTGCAGAACCGCCGGCAGAATCACCCTCAACAATGTAAATTTCACAGTTTCTGGGGTCTTTATCAGAACAATCAGCAAGTTTACCAGGAAGAGATGTTCCTTCCAGAGCAGTTTTTCTTCTTGTAAGATCTCTTGCTTTTCTGGCTGCCTCCCTTGCCCTCTGAGCAAGCAGTGATTTTTCACAGATTAATTTTGCAATGGCAGGATTTTGTTCCAGAAAATATGTTAACTGTTCACTTACAATACTGTCCACTGCTCCTCTAGCTTCGCTGTTTCCAAGTTTCTGTTTTGTCTGTCCTTCAAACTGCGGCTCTTCAAGCTTAACACTAATAATCGCTGTGAGTCCCTCACGGATATCGTCACCGGAAAGACTTGCCTCATTTTCTTTGATAATTTTATTATTCTTTGCATAAGCATTAAATGTCTTTGTAAGGGCATTTCTAAAACCTGCCAGGTGAGTTCCTCCTTCAGGAGTCGTAATATTATTTACGAAACTGAATGTAGATTCATTATAAGAATCATTATGCTGAAGCGCTACTTCTACCTGCACATTATCTTTACTTCCTTCGCAGTAAATTACTTCCGGATATAATACTTCTCTGCTTTTATTCAGATACTCTACAAATTCTTTAATTCCACCTTCATAGTGAAACGTCTCACTGAGTTTCGGATCTTCTCTGTCATCTATCAGTGTAATCCGTAATCCCTTTGTGAGGAATGCCATTTCCCTGAGACGCTGGCGAAGCACCTGATAATCATAAATAGTTTCCTCAAAAATACTCCCATCCGGAGAAAATGTAACTTTCGATCCTGTCTGTCCTTCCGGACATTCTCCTACGACCTTTAATTCATACATGGTCTTTCCGCGTTCATATCTCTGCTGATAAATTTTTCCGTCTCTGTAAACCTGAACCTCCAGCCAATTGGAAAGGGCATTTACAACAGATGCCCCCACTCCGTGGAGACCTCCGGATACTTTGTATCCTCCTCCGCCAAATTTTCCTCCGGCGTGAAGTACTGTAAATACAACTTCTACTGCTGGTTTTCCCGCTTTATGATTAATATCAACAGGTATTCCTCTTCCGTTGTCTGTTACTGTTATAGAATTATCTTTATTAATTACAATTTCAATCTCTGAACAATATCCGGCCAGCGCTTCATCTACTGCATTATCCACAATTTCATAAACCAGATGATGCAGACCTCTGGATGAAGTGCTTCCAATGTACATACCCGGACGTTTCCGAACTGCTTCCAGTCCTTCCAGTATTTGAATTTGATCTCCTCCGTACTCAGTGCTCATAATACCCTCCTATTCACGGATTATTTTTATATATCACTTTTTACTGTTACAATTCCTTCTTTAACCTGAAAGACTTTATTGATTTCAAATCTGTTCTTTACAAATTCATCCAGACCTGTACATGTTATAATAGTCTGTATACTATGAATTCCATTTAAAAGATAATTTTGACGGCTGCTGTCTAGCTCCGACAAAACATCATCCAACAGTAATACAGGCGTATCGTGAATTGTTTTTTTTACTAACTCTATTTCTGATAACTTCAAAGACAATGCACAAGTCCTCTGCTGACCCTGGGAACCATATTTTCTAATGTCCGTCCCGTTAATCTGAAATAAAAGATCATCTCTGTGGGGACCTACAGAAGTTGAACACAGTTTCATATCCCGCACACAGGCAGCATCCAGTGCATCTTTAAATGTACTCTCATCCGTATCCGGTTCATAAGTTAATATCAGTTCCTCTTTATTACCAGTTATTTCTTTGTGAATTTCATAAATAATTTCATTGAGTTCCTCAGAAAACAGCTTTCTTCTGCTGATAATTTTTTCTCCATACTGAATCAGCTGTTCATTCCATACAGGCAGAGTACTCTTTAAATCCGGCCGAAATGATATCTCTTTCAAAAGCCTGTTTCTCTGCATTAGAACTTTATTATATTTTGTAAGGTTGTATAAATAAATCTTGTCCAGCTGACAAAGCTCAAAATCCAGAAATCTTCTTCTTTCAGAGGGTCCGTTTTTTATAATACTCAAATCTTCCGGAGAAAAAAATACAATATTCAAAATACCAAATAGCTCACTGGCTTTTTTTATGGGAATCTTATTAATGGCAATTCCTTTGGAACGGTTTTTTTTAAGATGAAGATCCAGCTGATATTCAATTCCCTTTTTTTCTACAACGGTCTGAATATGCGCCTCATCCTCTTCAAAACGTATCATCTCTTTATCTTTACTGCCCTTGTGGGATTTTGTGGTTCCGCTGACATATAAAGATTCCAGGATGTTAGTTTTGCCCTGAGCATTATCTCCAAACAAAATATTGGTACCGGTGTCGAAATTTAGATCTAGATGTTCGTAATTTCGGAAATTATTTAATGATACAGATTTAATTATCATTATCCAATCTGCACACTTTCACCATTGTAGGTAATAATATCACCGCTCTTTATTTTTTTCCCCCGCTGCATTTGTGTAACTCCATTTACTTTTACAAGTCCATCCTGGATTACAATCTTCGCATCTACACCGGATCCAACCATTCCTGCCAGTTTCATAGCCTGGCCAAGCTTTATGTATTCATCTCTGATATGAATTATTTCCATTTTTTTCCTCTTTAAACACTTTAATTAGCTGACGCGTTAAAATTGACCGGAAGAATCAGATAAATAAATGATTCTTCTTCATCCTTGATATAACATGGCGCTTTTGGATTCACCATGTATAATGTAACCTCTTCTTCGTCAATAACACGAAGGGCATCTATAAAAAATTTGGGATTAAACCCTATTAAAATATCTTTTCCTTCTTTTTCAATATCAATTTCTTCATTCATAGAACCAATAAAAGAATTAATTTTCAATTCAATCATATCATCTGTGACATTAATGATAATTGGCTTTTTGTCCCCTTCTTTGACAAGAAGAGTTGCTCTGTCAATACAGCTTAATAAAATCTTTTTATTGATCTTGATTTTTGTTTCATAATCTGAAGAGAGCATCTGATCAATTTTAAAATACTCTCCCTCAATTAATCTGGATAAAACAATTGTCTGGTCAAACTCAAAGAGAATATGATTACTGGTAATATAAATATTTACCATCTCCTCTGCTTCCCCCGGCAGAATCTTGCTGATTTCCTGAAGAGTTTTTCCTGGAACAATAACTTTCTTATAATCGTAACTATCCTTTAATTCTATATTTCTGATAGAAATACGATGTCCGTCCAAGGATACAACTTTTAACTTATTTTCATTAATTTCAAACAATTCTCCTGTCATAAGTTTATTATTGTCATTATCCGCAATAGAAAATATTGTCTGCTTGATAACTTCTTTTAACGTGAACTGTGAAATTGATACTTTTTCTGTTCTTTCAATAAATGGAAGATAAGAAAAATCTTCACCGGATTTACCAACAATATTAAATTTGGCTTTTTCACAGGTAATGGTTGTTTTAAATGTTGAATCGGTTTGGATAACGACGTCATTATCCGGGAGTTTTCTTACGATTTCAGAAAATATTTTTGCATCCAAAGCAATAATGCCTCTTTCCACAATATTGCCTTCTATTTTTGTTTCTATGCCAAGTTCCATATCATTAGCTGTCAGTTTTATCTCATCTGTAGATGCATCAATGAGAATACATTCCAAAATAGCCATTGTAGTTCTAGATGGAACAGCTTTTGATACAATATTGACACCTTTTAAAAGATTAGATTTTGAACAAATTAATTTCATAATGTAAGTAAACTCCTTTCAGGATAGAATTTTTTCTTTACCGGTTAATCAAAGCGTAAGCTTTATCCTTGTATATATTATTGATTTTAAAAGTAGTCTTAATATAGGCTGTTTATAAGTTAATAACTCTGTAAGCCCGCCATTTACAATGCTTTAAGTTAAAAAGTTATTCAAAATATACTGTTAATTTGATGAGGACAGGCTTTGGATAAATTGTGGATATTATTTTATGTTAATGGAAATTAAAAAGGTTAAATATTTTATGTAAAGTTAATTTTGAGTGAAATATTAATTTATTAACATTAATGCACAACGTTTAAACAGTAAAATAACATAATATCCACAAAAGTTATCCACAGATGTTGATAACTTTAATTAGGATTAATTTTTTTCTTGATAGTATCTACAATATTTTTCAGAGTTTCATTGGTGTTGTATTCGTCGGTAATTTTTTTTATACCATGAATTATTGTTGAATGATCCCGTCCTCCAAGAAGCTGACCGATAGAGTCTAAAGGCTGATTTGTAAGATTTTTGCACAAATACATGGCAATTTGTCTTGGTTTTGCAATATCATTGCTCCTGGTCTTGGACATAATCTGGTCTACTGTAATATTAAAGTGTTCTGAAACGACCTCTACAATCAGCTGAGGGGTGATTTCATGAGGCTTGTCCGGTGAAATAATATTCTGAAGTTCTTTTATTGCGATCTCCATTGTAATATCTGTCCGTTCTAGATTTGAGAAAGCAATTAATTTATTTAGAGCTCCTTCTAGTTCACGGATATTGGATTTGATATTTACTGCAATATAATGAAGGATGTCGTCGTCTATATCAAATTCATCCATTTCAACTTTTTTCCGGAGAATTGCCATTCTGGTCTCATAATCAGGAGAGCCGATATCTGCCTGCAGACCCCATTCAAATCTGGAACGTATTCTTTCTTCTAGAGTTTCCATTTCTTTTGGGGGCTTATCGCTGGATATGATAATCTGTTTTTTTGCAATATGTAATTTGTTAAATGTATGGAAAAATTCTTCCTGTGTACTTTCTTTACCAATTATAAATTGTATGTCGTCGATTAATAATACATCTATATTTCGGTATTTGTCCCTGAATTTTGTAATAGCAGTGTTATTTCCGTTACGAATAGATTCAATCAGTTCATTTGTAAAAGTTTCGGATGAAACATATAGAACTTTCAATTCAGGATTTTCATTCTGAATAAAGTGAGCAATGGAATGCATCAGATGTGTCTTTCCAAGTCCAACTCCTCCATATAAAAATAGAGGATTATAAACATCTCCTGGTGATTCTGCCACCGCAAGAGAAGCTGAATGTGCAAAACGATTGTTATTACCCACAACAAATGTTTCAAAAGTATAGTTTGGATTTAAATTAGATTTTTCTGCTGAATCTGCAGCAGCAGTTTTTTTGGGTTTAACAGGACGTATTGCTTTGGCCTGTTCTGGAAGTACCAGTTCAATTTCATACTCAGTTCCTGTTATTTCTGCAATTGCTACTTTAATAGGAAGATAATATTTTTTTGTAATATATGATAATCCCATTTGTTCTGTGGGAACGAGAATATATATTTTCTTATCCTGAATCGCATAGATTTCAAGTGGTTTAATCCATGTATTAAAAGAAATATCAGTTAATTCATATTCATCCTTAACAGTTTGTAAAATATCTTTCCATTTTTGTTCTACTAGTTCCATATTTGTCTCCATGAGTATAAAATAGTAAAAGACGCTAATCTCCTAAAGTTTATAATAACTCAAAAACGGCTTATTTGCAATTTAAAGTTTCATGGACGTGCAGGGGATTCAGCAGGAGCATAAATTGGCTTAAATTGGATTTTATGACATTTAATTTATGAGTATCTATTCATAGGAGTAACTAAAAAAGATTTTTAAGAAATATGAAAAAATCGTCTAATACAATATATAGTTTCTTTTTTTATCTTCCTTATATATATAGTAGTACAAGGTGTCTGAATTTCTAAAAAGCCAAAAAAGTATTGAATTTGCTTGACTTGAGAGGTTTTTTTGTTATAATTGAAATGATGTTTTTTCATTATAGAGGAGGTGGATACAGATGAAGATGACATATCAACCGAAAAAAAGACAGAGATCTAAAGTTCATGGTTTCAGAGCAAGAATGAGCTCAGCAGGCGGAAGAAAAGTATTGGCTGCAAGAAGATTAAAAGGAAGAAAAAGATTATCAGCTTAGGCCACAGAAATTGTGGTCTTTTCTTCTATTATCATTGAAATTTTATTCAGAGGATCAATTGGGATGCATTTTTCAGAATCTTTAAAAAAGAACCGGGATTTCCAGAAAGTATATCGCACTGGTAAATCATATGCAAACAGACTTCTGGTTATGTATGTTTTGAAAAATGGATTGAAAAAGAACAGATTTGGAATTTCGGTAAGTAAAAAAGTTGGTAATAGTGTGGTGAGACACCATGTTACCAGATTATTAAGAGAAAGCTACAGACTACACGAAGAAATGTTCAATAGTGGTTTGGATATTGTAGTCATCGCAAGGGCAGGAGCGAAAGAAGCAACATACCACGAAATTGAAAAAGCATTGCTCCACTTGGGAAATCTTCATAAAATCACTAGTACTACTAAATATGAATTCGAAAAGAAGATGGAATAATTGAAAAAGGCATTAATTTTTATTATTAAATTATATAGAAAATATATCTCTCCCATGAAACGGACAAAATGTCCGTATTATCCGACCTGTTCCTGTTATGGTTTGGAAGCAGTTTCGAAATATGGTCCATGGAAGGGCGGGCTTTTAGCTGCCTGGAGAGTGATTCGATGCAATCCTTTTTCGAAAGGTGGATATGATCCGGTTCCATAAGTAGGAGGTATATCACGTTGGCCGCTTTTATTTTAAGTCAGAATGCAGGCAAAATTTTAGGACCAATTGCAAAATTACTTGGTTTTATTATGAATGGCATCTATATCTTACTGGATAAAATCAATATTCAGAATGTTGCTATAACCATTATAATTTTTACAGTTGTAATTTACCTTTGTTTGCTTCCGCTGACTATAAAACAGCAGAAGTTCTCAAAGATGTCGCAGATTATGAACCCTGAGCTTCAGGCGATTCAGAAAAAATATAAAAACAAAAGAGATAATGAATCTGTAATGCGGATGAATGAAGAAACCCGTGAAGTATATAAAAAATATGGCGTTTCTCCTTCCGGAAGCTGTGTACAGATGGTTATTCAGCTTTTGATTTTATTCCCGCTTTACCGGGTTATCTACAATGTACCTGGTTATATTAGTACTATTAAAGATACATTTACTGAATCTGTCAGTGGTATTATGAATACTCCAGGTTTTGCAGATACTATGCAGAAGTTTTATGAAACTGTTCGTGAAGGAAATTATGTCATGAAACAGATTTCTGTAAACTTTACAGGTGGACATGATACAGTTGCTAACTCCATTATTGATGTTATGTATCGTTGTACAAGCACAAACTGGGAGACTTTAAAACATACTTTCAGCAGCATCGGGGATACTCTGGGTGCTACTCAGGCAAACATTGAACACGTTAACAATTTCCTTGGAATAAACATTGTTTATTCACCAAAAAATATAATTTCAACATCATTTCATGATGGAAATTATGTTTTAATTGCTCTGGCAATTGTAATTCCACTGTTGTCACTGGCTTCTCAGTTTTTAAATATCCGCTTGATGCCTCAGATGTCAGCATCCGCTCAGGGAAATGGAATGGCAAGTCAGATGAAGATTATGAATTATCTGATGCCTATTTATTCTTTTGTACTGGTATTTTTCCTCCCTGTTGGTGTAGGTATTTACTGGATCACCAGTTCTGTTGTAAGATGTGTACAGCAGTTTATTATTAATAAGCATCTTGACCGGATTGATCTGGATGCGATGATTAAGAAAAATCAGGAAAAAGCAAAAGAGAAGGATAAGAAACGTATTGAGAAAAAAGGTGTTCAGGGTAATAAAATTACAGATGCCGCAAAAATCAGTACAAGAAATATTAATTCAAATTCAGAACCTCGCAAGAATACAATGGCATCCAAAGCTGCATCTGTAAATAAAGCAGAAACAAAAGATACTTCAAATAAAAAGTACAAAGAAGGCAGTCTTGCATCCAAAGCAAATCTTGTTAGAGAATTTAATGAAAAGAATACAAGAAAATAGGAGGTTTTGTGATGGACTTCATCGAGGTAACTGCTAAAACAGTTGATGACGCAATTACAGAAGCGCTGGTTACTCTGGGTACTACCAGTGATCAGATAGAATATGAAGTAATAGAAAAAGGAAGCAGCGGATTTCTTGGATTTAACAGCAAACCTGCTAAAATTAAGGTTCGCAGAAAATTCACTGTAAAAGACAATGTAAAAACATTTCTTCAAAATGTATTTGAAGCGATGGATATGAAGGTAGAAATCATTATCACAGATTCAGAAGAAGAAAATGTTTTAAATGTTGAGTTAAAAGGGGATGATATGGGAGTTTTAATTGGAAAAAGAGGACAAACTCTGGATTCCCTGCAGTATTTAACAAACCTTTCTATTAACAGACATTCAGATAATTATGTTAAAGTAAAACTGGATACGGAGAATTACCGCAAGAGAAGAAAAGATACACTTGAAAATCTTGCAAAGAATATTGCTTATAAAGTAAAAAGAACAAAGAGAACAGTTGCTCTTGAGCCAATGAATCCTTTTGAAAGAAGAGTGATCCACTCAGCGCTTCAGAATGATCGTTATGTGGCAACACACAGTGAGGGTGAGGAACCTTTCAGACATGTGGTTGTTACATTGAAAAAATAGTTTTTCAGGTTTACATGTATTAGCTTTTTCAGGTATGGCTTATGATAGCTGTACTTGAAAAAGCTTTTGTATTTGTAAAAAAGTATGAGGGAATATTTATGAAGACAGATACGATAGCGGCAATTGCCACAGCTATGTCCAATTCAGGAATTGGCATTGTAAGAATCAGCGGTGATGAGGCATTGCAGGTTGCTGATCGAATTTTTGAACCAAGAAAAGGAAATAAGAAGGTATCTGATATGGATACTCATACCATTCATTATGGTTTTGTAAAGGATGGTGATGAGGTGATAGATGAGGTAATGCTTTTAATTATGAAAGCTCCTAACAGCTATACCAGGGAGGATACTGTAGAAATAGATTGTCACGGCGGTGTTCTGGTAATGAAGAAATTACTGGAGACGGTTTTAAAATATGGAGCAAGACCGGCAGAACCAGGAGAATTTACAAAGAGAGCTTTTTTAAATGGCAGGATTGATCTTTCACAGGCAGAATCTGTAATAGATGTTATAAATGCAAAGAATGATTTTGCACTGAAAAGTTCTGTCAGTCAGCTGCAGGGTGCAGTTTTGAATAAAATAAAAGATCTTCGGGGAATTGTTATTCATCAAATTGCATTTATTGAATCTGCATTGGATGATCCAGAACACATTGACATTGCTGGTTATCCTGAAGAATTAAAAGAAATTGTGGATAATCTGCTGGCAGATGTAAATGCTTTGTTGAAATCTTCAGATAATGGAAAAGTTTTAAAAGAAGGCATTAATACCGTTATAGTAGGAAAACCCAATGCAGGAAAATCATCACTGTTAAATCTGCTGGCAGGTCAGGAGCGGGCGATTGTTACCGATATTGCAGGAACTACCAGAGATATTCTGGAAGAACAGATACAGCTGAATGGAATTAGTCTCAATATGATAGATACGGCCGGCATCAGAGATACAGACGATATTGTGGAAAAAATAGGAGTCGCAAAATCAAAAGAATATCTGGAAATGGCGGATCTGGTTATTTATGTGGCAGATTCTTCAACCAGTCTGGATGAAAATGATGAGCAGATTATAGAAGCCATTAAAAACAAGAAAGCCATTGTTCTGTTAAATAAGTCTGATCTTACAATGGTAACAGAAAGCAGTGTGCTGGAAGAAAAATTGGATAAGAAAGTAATTGTTATTTCAGCAAAAGAGAATACAGGTATCAGGGAGCTTGAAAATACAATTAAAGATATGTTTCTTCAGGGCGAGGTATCTTTTAATGACGAAGTATACATTACAAATATACGTCATAAAAATGCATTGCTGGAAACGAAAAATAGTCTTGAAATGGTATTAAATAGTATTGAAAACTGTATGCCGGAAGATTTTTATTCTATAGATTTAATGAATGCCTATGAGGAGCTGGGATCTATTATCGGTGAATCGGTTGGAGAAGATCTTGTGAATGAAATTTTCAGCAAATTCTGTATGGGTAAATAGAAAGGAATGTGAAATACGATATGCCGACTGTAGTGGAATCATATGATGTAGTAGTAGTTGGTGCAGGTCACGCCGGATGTGAAGCTGCATTGGCATGTGCCAGACTTGGACTGGAAACAATTATATTTACAGTAAGTATTGAAAGTATTGCAATGATGCCATGCAACCCTAATATCGGAGGCAGTTCAAAAGGGCATCTGGTAAGAGAAATTGATGCTCTGGGAGGACAGATGGGTATCAACATTGATAAGACTTTTATTCAGTCAAAGATGCTGAATAAGTCCAAAGGACCGGCGGTTCATTCTCTTCGTGCTCAGGCTGATAAAGCAGCTTACAGTATGGAAATGAGAAAAACTCTGGAAAAAACAGACCATTTAACGATTCGTCAGGCAGAAGTTTCTGAACTGATTGTAGAAAATAAAGTAATTAGGGGTGTGAAAACACATTCAGGAGCTGTATATAATAGCAAAGCAGTTGTACTCTGCACGGGAACTTATTTAAGGGCAAGATGTCTATATGGTGATGTTGTAAATCATACAGGGCCCAATGGACTCCAGGCGGCGAATGATCTGACAGATTCTTTAAAGGAAAATGGAATTGAGATGTTTCGTTTTAAAACAGGAACACCGGCCCGCATGGATAAGAGAACCATAGATTTTTCTAAAATGTCAGAACAGCTGGGTGATGAAAAAATTGTTCCATTTTCTTTTACTACAAATCCGAAGGATATTCAGATTGATCAGATAAGCTGCTGGCTTACATATACAAATCCAGAAACTCATAAAATTATAAAAGAAAATCTTGAACGTTCTCCTCTATTTTCCGGAATGATAGAGGGTACAGGACCACGATACTGCCCTTCTATTGAGGATAAAGTTGTTAAATTTGCGGATAAAGACCGCCATCAGGTGTTTATAGAACCGGAAGGTGCAGATACAAACGAAATGTATGTAGGGGGCATGTCCAGCTCGCTTCCTGAGGATGTTCAATACGCTATGTACAGAACCGTTCCCGGACTTGAGAATGCAAAAATTGTGAGAAATGCTTATGCCATTGAGTATGATTGCATTAATCCAAGACAGTTATATCCGACGCTTGAGTTTAAGGAGATAAAAGGCCTTTTCAGCGGCGGACAATTTAATGGAAGTTCCGGATACGAAGAGGCTGCCGGCCAGGGGCTTGTAGCCGGTATTAATGCAGCTATGATGATAAAAGGACAGGATCCTTTGATTCTTGATCGTTCTGAATCTTATATAGGTGTCTTGATTGATGATTTGGTAACAAAAGAAAATAAAGAGCCTTACCGCATGATGACATCCCGAGCTGAATACCGTCTTTTGCTCCGTCAGGATAATGCTGATCTTCGTTTAAGTAAAAAAGGATATCAGGTAGGACTTATTTCCAGAGATCGTTACGATTATGTGGTTAAAAAGGAAGATTTAATACAAAAAGAAATTGAACGTGTAGAGCAGGTACATATTGGAGCAAATCCGACAGTTCAAAAATTAATGGAAGAATGCGGCAGTCAGCCATTGAATACAGGTACCCGTCTTACAGAGCTGATCCGCCGTCCGGAATTAAATTATGAATTATTGGCTCCTATTGATCCGGAACGTCCTCTGTTGACTGAAGATGTAAAAGAGCAGGTAAATATCAATATTAAATATGATGGCTATATTAAACGGCAGATAAAACAGGTAAGTCAGTTCCAAAAACTGGAAAATAAAAAGCTGCCTGAGCATTTTGACTATAAACAGGTAAGCGGACTGAGAATGGAAGCACAGCAGAAGCTGAATTTATATCAGCCTGTTTCCATTGGACAGGCTTCTAGAATTTCAGGTGTTTCTCCAGCAGATATTTCTGTATTGCTTGTATATCTAGAACAAATGTATTATCGTCAGAAACATGAGAAAGAGATAAAGGGATAGAAAATGGCAGAATATGATTTAAGTCTTTTTAAAGCCGGGTTAAATGAGCTGAATATTACATTAACGGATGAGCAGATACAGCAATTTTTGAAATATTATGATTTGCTTGTTGAATGGAATAAGGTTATGAATCTTACCGGTATTACTGAATTTGAGGAAGTAATTCAAAAACATTTTCTGGATAGTCTTTGTTTGGTGAAGGCTGTAGAGATTACAAAGAATTTGACATTACTGGACCTTGGGACGGGAGCGGGATTTCCAGGGATTCCTTTAAAAATTGCATTCCCGGAACTTGAAATTGTTCTGCTGGATTCTTTAAATAAAAGAATAAGGTTTTTGAACGAAGTAATTGCATCTCTTGATCTAAAAGGAATTACTGCTATACATGGAAGAGCAGAAGAGCTTGCCCGAAAGAAAGATTATAGAGAACAATTTGATCTATGTGTTTCCAGAGCAGTAGCAAACCTGTCTTCTTTGTCAGAATACTGTATCCCCTTTGTAAAAAAGAATGGGATTTTCGTGTCTTATAAGTCTGCAGATGCAGATGAAGAAATTACTGCTGCTAAACATGCTGTATTTTTGCTGGGTGGAAAAATCAGTCATGTGGAAAAATATCAGATTCCGGAATCTGACATGGGACGTTCACTGGTATGTATTAAGAAAGAAAAGAATACAGGGAGGGCGTATCCAAGAAAACCGGGAACTCCTGCTAAAATACCTTTGAAATAAAAAAGAATCCTGTCACGGCAGGATTCTTTTTTTAGTTTGCGCGCCATGGGCGCGCTCTAACAGGTAAAAGTCCTGAACACGCCTAGGCAACGAGGAAGTGTATAGCTGAACAGCAAGGGTGTCCATCGAGAGATGGAATCTGAAGGAAGCTGTAGGCAAACTCTTGGTCCGACGGACAGAAATCACATATAAGGCTCGGAAGTACGGATAAGTCTGCTAAAAAAGATGAAGTCCAAAAGTTGCTGGAAGTACGAGTAGATGTGGCGGATAGATGAGAGGAAAGAGCGTGCACCTTAAGCGTGGAGGTCTCACAGAGGTACCATTAGCCTAGTAACAACGAACCGTGAGAAGTCAGCCGAGCCCATAGTAGTGAGGAAGTTTCTGTAATGGAAATGGAGCAAAGGGGCGAACAATCAATAAGTTCAAGTAGAGTCTCGATTGCAGAAAAGACAACATCTGCCGTATCCAATAGGGTAAAGGGTGGTCGATTTAAGCGAGACAGAAAGGAAAGAACGCATGGACACAAGTAGTCTAATGGAGCAGATATTAAGTAAAGATAATCTCAATACAGCATATCTGCAAGTCGTACGAAACAAAGGTGCAGAGGGAGTGGACGGAATGACGTACACAGAACTCAAAGAACATCTTGAAAAGAACGGCGAAATCATCAGGGAACAGTTGAGGACAAGAAAATATAAACCTCAACCAGTACGCAGAGTGGAGATACCAAAGCCAGATGGTGGTGTCAGAAACCTGGGAGTACCGACAGTGACAGACCGATTTATACAACAAGCCACAGCACAGGTATTAACCCCAATCTATGAGGAACAGTTCCATGACCATAGTTATGGATTCAGACCAAATCGATGTGCACAGCAGGCAGTCATCAAAGCACTTGAAATGATGAATGACGGCTATGACTGGATTGTTGATATCGACCTTGAAAAGTTCTTTGACACAGTAAATCATGATAAGTTAATGACACTTATCGGCAGAACAATTAAAGACGGAGATGTAATCTCAATCATACGAAAGTTCCTGGTAAGTGGAATCATGGTAGATGATGAATACAAGGATTCAGTGATAGGAACACCACAAGGAGGAAATCTGTCGCCACTCCTTGCAAATGTCATGCTGAATGAACTGGATAAGGAGATGGAGCAGAGAGGACTGAACTTTGTCAGATATGCAGACGACAGTATTATTATGGTCGGAAGTGAAATGTCGGCAAGGCGAGTGATGCGAAATCTGGCGAAGTTTATTGAAGAGAAACTAGGTCTCAAAGTAAATATGACAAAGAGTAAAGTTGACAGACCAAGGGGTCTTAAATACCTCGGTTTTGGATTTTACTTTGATAGTAGGGCACGTCAGTTCAAGGCGAAACCGCATGCAAGATCTGTAGTGAAGTTCAAGGCAAAAATGAGACAACTTACCTGTCGAAGCTGGGGAATAAGCAACTCATACAAGGTGAAGAAACTCAATGAACTAATCAGAGGGTGGATAAACTACTTCAAGATAGGCAGCATGAAAACACTCTGCAAGGAAATGGATTCGCAAATCCGCTATCGGTTACGCATGTGTATCTGGAAGCATTGGAAAACTCCACAAAACAGAGCAAAGAACTTAATGAAACTTGATGTACCAAGATGGGCGGCATTTAAAATAGCCTATTGTGGAGACAGATATGCAAGGCTTGCTCATAATGGATGGGTACAAAAGGCAATAAGTAATAAGAGACTAACCTCATTTGGATTAGTCTCAATGTTAGATTACTACACCGATAGGTGTGTTACTTGTTAAGTTGATTGAACCGCCGTGTACCGAACGGTACGCACGGTGGTGTGAGAGGTCGGAAATTTCTTATTTAGAGAAATTTCCTCCTACTCGATCATTTAAGAATTTATAATAATACGAATCAATTCTACAAATTTTTCTGGTGTCTCTAACTGTGGAAGATATTTTGCACTGGAAATATAAGCTGATTCAATGGCAGAATTATATGAAATATATTCATCAATAATATCGCTCATATATTCGTGTTCTTTACCTCCAATCAGGCAGATACTGTTATTAATCTTTTTCAAAGCAGGTACAATATTAATATTTGTATAATGACTGTTAATGCTTGCAAGTAAATATTTCCCCTGGCCATTATGGATATGTGCCGAATGGTAATAACTGTTTACAGTTTGGTTTGAAATGAGATAATCTTTAAAATAGCACTCGTTCATTAGCATATCAAGTACAGCATTTTTGGACATTACTATATTATAAATAAAAGTTCCTAATATTGGCAGTTCAATTAATGATTTAATTATTCCGCTATGCTTGCTTGGTGATTTGGCAAGATCATACAAATCTGAAGGACTGATGCCTATTAGTTTATTAAAATATCTTGAATCAATCTGACATGCCATTATAACAAAGGAAAGAGAAGATCCTGTAGCTGCCACGTCTGTTTTTTCACCAATAATATCTCTGATAAAATCACTTACCAGTTGAACATACATATAATTTGTATATGTAAGATTAGGTTTGTCTGAGCGTCCGCATCCAAGTAAGTCAATTGCGTAGACTGTATTTGTACGGGCCAGATGATGTATGATTTTGTTCCATTCATAACTAGAAGAAGAGGGAAGCATATCGTGGATTAATAATATTGGTGATCCTTTTCCTTTTTTTATATAATAGATATTACCGTATCTCCAGCTAAAAAATTTACCGTTTCCTAACGGCAAATGATCTTTCATATTGGCTAAAAAATTAATTAGTTTATTAATAAGAAAAATTAGTATAGTACTGATAATTAATAGTAAGGAAAAATTTTTAATTTTCTTTTTCATAAAAAAACCCCTTTCACTTATATATTATAGTCGAACTTATATTGATATACAAATAAATTTTTTATGATTCTATATTCAATATTAGTATATAGAGTAATATTTTGGAACCAAATAAGAACATGTGTTCTTTACTTTGCTATGGAAAAATCTTTTGAGTTTTTTTATAACAGCATTATGTATTTTGTAATATAGAAACTTTATTTATATTAGAACTTTTTTATTACTAATGTTTCACGTGAAACATTTTTGGGTAGATAGGATTAAAAAGGTTTTATTTTATAATCATACTAATCTGTTTATTAGATTAAATACATATTAAAAGTTATAAAAAAAATAAGATAATAAAAAATTAATTTTAAAATAATAAGTTTATTATTAACTATATTAAATATGACAATAGGTAAATCTATCAAAAAAAATGTTTCACGTGAAACATTTTTGGGTAGATTGAAAAATTACTTAGTGATATAATAAAGGAAGTGATTAAGAAAGGAAATATAATATGGGAAGAATTATTGCAGTTGCAAATCAAAAAGGTGGTGTTGGAAAAACTACTACAGCTATTAATTTGTCAGCCTGCCTGGCCGAGGCCGGAAAAAAGGTATTAACCATTGATATGGATCCACAGGGAAATACTACTAGTGGTCTTGGTCTGGATAAAAATGAATTGAATAATACTGTATATGAATTAATGTTGGGAGAGTGTACAGTAAATGAAAGTATTACAAAGTCTGAAATAGAAAATTTGTATATAATTGCTTCAAATGTAAATTTAGCTGGAGCTGAAATAGAACTATTAGATATAAATGAGAAGGAATATATATTAAAAAATGAAATTGATTATGTGCAGGATGATTATGATTATATAATTATAGATTGCCCTCCCTCATTAAGTATGCTGACAGTAAATGCTATGACAACTGCAAATACAGTATTGGTGCCAATTCAATGTGAATACTATGCCCTGGAAGGATTAAGCCAGCTGATGCATACCATTGATCTTGTGCAGCAAAGATTAAATCCAGATCTTAATATGGAAGGTGTCGTATTTACTATGTATGATGCCAGAACAAATCTTTCTTTACAAGTAGTAGAAAATGTAAAAAACAATTTAGATACTACTATATATAAAACAATTATTCCAAGAAATATAAGACTTGCAGAGGCCCCCAGTCATGGATTACCTATTAATCTTTATGATAGCAAATCAGCCGGAGCTGAAAGTTACAGAGGACTAGCACAGGAAGTAATTGCGAGAAAGGATTTTAAATAAATGGCTACAAGAAAAAGCGGACTTGGAAAAGGACTGGATTCTTTGATTTCAAATAAGGTAACTCCTAAATCTTCACCGGAAAATAATGAAAGTAATACAGAAAAAGAGCCTGATTTTATGGTGAAAATTTCGAAAGTAGAACCTAACAGAGAACAGCCGAGAAAAAAATTTGATGAAGATGCATTGCTAGAACTTGCAGAATCGTTAAAACAATATGGAGTACTTCAGCCCCTGCTTGTCCAGAGAAGAGAGGATTATTATGAAATTATTGCAGGTGAAAGACGTTGGAGAGCAGCAAAGTTAGCAGGTTTAAAAGAAGTACCTGTTATTATAAAGGATTTATCAGACCAGGAAATCATGGAAATTTCTCTCATAGAAAATATTCAGAGGGAAGATCTAAATCCAATTGAAGAAGCGCAGGCCTATAAAAGGCTGCTGACAGAGTTCAATTTAAAACAGGATGAAGTGGCAGAAAAAGTTTCAAAAAGCAGATCTGCTATTACAAATTCTATGAGACTTTTGAAATTATGTGATAGAGTACAGCAGATGATAATAGATGAACAGTTAACCATGGGGCACGTAAGACCACTGATTAGTATCGAGGATGCCGATGAACAGTATGCAATTGCACAGAAAATTTTTGATGAGCGATTAAATGTACGTGAAACGGAAAGACTGTTAAAGAAACTTCAAAGAGAAAAGGAAAATCCCGAAATAGTACAGCCAGACAATAATTTAAAATTTTTATACGAAAATCTTGAAGAACAGATGAAACAGATCTGGGGAACAAAAGTAAGTATACATCCTAAGAAAAATCATAAAGGAAAAATTGAAATAGAATATTATTCACAGGATGAATTGGATCGTTTATTGGATATGATGCAGGAAATTCACAGAAATTAGTAAACATACGTTCGAAGAAAGGAAATCTAAATGTTATTTGATTTACAGGAGCTAACAGGAATCAGTCTCGACATATTTGTAATCGCGCTTGCAGCGCTGGTGCTTATTTTAATTATTATCAATATTGCAAATGGTATAAAAATGAAAAGACTGAAAAAAAGTTATAAAACATTTATGGAAGGGAAAGACGGTGCTTCTTTAGAAGAATCATTAAATAAAACTTTTGAAAAAATGGAGGACCTCCTTATTTCAGATCAGGAAAATAAGAGAAATATCCAGATGGTTCTAGACCACCTAGATAACACTTATCAAAAAGTTGGTTTGGTAAAATATGATGCATTTAATGAAATGGGAGGAAAATTAAGTTTCTCACTGGCTTTATTAGATAGAAAAAATGATGGTTTTATTATAAACGCAATGCACAGCAGAGAAGGATGTTATACATATATTAAAGAGATTATCAGTGGAAATTCTGTAATTTTACTATCTGATGAAGAAAAAGAGGCACTTGAAATGGCTCTGAATCCTTCCGAAGAATAATCTTTTAAAATATATGTAAGATTGGCAGTTTACAAATAGAAGTAATTTATATATAATAAAATAGTTGCAAAGAAGAATAAAAGGAAAAATATATGGTGCACAGTTTTTTACGTTCCATTGGATTTCGAAATTTAAAAAAGAAATCCGATTTATACCAGATTCTAGAAGATGTTATTAATCATCCTGATACTCAGTCAGTGGAAAAGGATCAGAATGGTAACAGTTTTATTGAGTGTAAAAAAGAATTTGGAGAAGATTTTGGAATTGCAGTATGCGGTGATTTTATAGATAATCACGAGTTTCGTATGGAACATTACTATCCATATCTAATTGGAACCGGAATTACTACAGAAGAAGAAATTGAGATAGAGCGGCATGCGGAAAAAGAATCTTATGCAGGAATCTGTGATGAGATGAAGTTAGGTGTCACATTGATATTTTATGTTCAGAATATTGCCGAGGTATTGAAGGAACAGCAGATATTTGGTAAATATAAAAACGGAATTAATGCGACATTGGCGGGGCTGGCCTATACAGGACGAATATTACTGCCTGTAGAAAAAACGGAAGCTTCTAAGGAACAGAAAAAAAAATCCACAGAAAACAGAATACATCTGATTTCTAAAGCCCGGGAAGGAAACCAGGCAGCTATGGAGAATCTGACACTCCATGATATGGATATGTACACTTCTTTGTCCAGACGCATTATTAAAGAAGATATACTTAGCATTGTTGAAACAAGTTTTATGCCTTTTGGGATTGAAAGCGATCAGTACATGATTATTGGAGAAATCCTAGACTGCATGAAAAGTCAGAATCATAATACCGGTGAGGTCATTTGGATTATGACATTAAATTGTAATGACATGATATTTGATATATGTGTCAATGAAAAAGATCTGTTAGGAGAGCCGGAGGCTGGCCGCAGGTTTAAGGGAAGAGTATGGATGCAGGGATGTATCAACTATTCCTATTAAATAAAATTCTGAATCATACTAATAATTAAACAATTTATAAGCTGCACATTATTATATTTTCTTAATGTAAAAGGAAAAGTTCATAAGTAAATAATAGATATAGATTTAAAAATGCCCATATAGTTAAATGGATATAACAAGCCCCTCCTAAGAAAGTGTTGAAACATACACCCCGGAGGAAAAGGAAAAAGGTAACAAGTAAAATTAAATATAGATTTTCTAAATGTCGCTATAGCTCAGCTGGATAGAGCGACCGCCTCCTAAGCGGTAGGTCGGAGGTTCAAATCCTCTTAGCGACGCCAAAAACTCCGCCGAAAACGTTGATTTTTCAAGGTTTTCGGCGTTTTCTTTTTCCCAAGAAAAATCGAACACATAACAAACAGCGATTAGCAGGAAGCATTTTTGCTAATCGGAAGTGACCATGGTGAACTCGAACGATTGATTTTTGTCACCGATTAGCTTGCTAATGATTAGCAGAAAATTTTCGATTTTTGCTAATCAAACTGCCTCTCCTGCTAATTTGCCGAAAAATCATGCAAAAAACCTTGCTAATTGGATGGGCGAATGTTACCGAGTAAAAGGCATTTTTTTGAAGTTTATTCCGTCCTTTTGCTGGCATATTTGAGGGGGTACACCGCTTCTCGTATAATGATGCTGTAAGGAGGTGCATCGTATGAGAGAAAAAACATTTCATGTTTATGTGGATAGCCATGATAGAAGCCTTTTGCTTCAAAGTCTTGTAGAATTGAAAAATCTGTTGATCCAACAAGGCAGATATACGGACTGCGTGGATGAACTAATTTTCAAGGTAATCAATGCACCAGTTAAGAAGCTAAAAATCAGTTGAAAGCACTCCTAAAAGTTATATAATAAGAAGTGAATATTTATTTGGAGGTTCCTATCATATGGATGAAAGAGAAAAGATTATTCGATTATGGTTTGATATGTGGCTTAATCAACAAGATTTAGGAATTGATGATATCTTTACAGACGATCTCATCTATATTGAAAGCTGGGGGCCTAAATACGAAAATAGAGAACTGTTAAAGCACTGGTTCAATGAATGGAATACTCGTGGAAAAGTTCTTATATGGGATATTAAACAATTTTTCCATAAGGACAACCAAACCATTGTGGAATGGTATTTCAAAAATAAAATGAATACTGGAAATTTTGAAGAGTTTGATGGGATTTCTTTAGTTGTATGGACAAAAGACAACAAAATAAAAGAACTAAAAGAATTTGGATGTAATCTAAATAACTATAATCCATACGAAGAAAGCGATATTCCCCAATTTAGAGATGAGAAAGTGAATTGGTTTTGAGCCTTGCAAATATAAGTTAAACCTTAAAAATTAAATATTGTTTACATAGCCGATTGGTATAAAAGCCAGTCGGCTTTTTTGCGTTCTGGGGAACTTTACATAGCCGCCCTGACAAAGCGGCTAAATCTAAAAGAAAGGAGGACGCACCTATGTCAAATTGCAAAGTGATTGCTCTGACCAATCAAAAAGGTGGTGTGGGCAAAACAACCACAGCAGTCAACCTGGGTGTCAGTCTGGCAAAGCAGGGAAAAAAAGTCCTGCTGATTGATGCAGATGCACAGGCCAACTTAACCATGGCTCTGGGGTACAGCAGACCAGATGACATTCCCATAACCCTCTCCACGGTGATGCAAAGTATTATCGACGATAAAGCCTTTGATGTTTCACAAGGCATCCTGCATCACAATGAGGGCGTGGATCTGCTTCCGTCCAATATTGAGCTGTCTGGCTTTGAAGTCAGGCTGATCAATGCCATGAGCCGTGAGCGTGTTTTGAAAACCTATGTGAATGAGGTCAAAAGGAATTACGACTATGTACTGATTGACTGTATGCCCTCTCTTGGCATGATTACCATCAATGCTTTGGCGGCAGCTGACAGTGTGGTTATCCCAACACAGCCCCACTATCTTTCTGCGAAAGGTCTGGAGCTGTTGCTTCGCTCAGTTTCTATGGTCAAGCGGCAGATCAATCCTAAACTGCGGATAGACGGTATCCTGATGACAATGGTAATGCCCCGCACCAACATTTCAAAAGAAATAACCGCTTCGGTGAAAAGTGCATACGGGCAAAGGATCAAGGTTTTTGATACCGAAATCCCCCATTCTATTCGTGCAGTAGAAGCTACCGCAGAGGGAAAGAGCATTTTTGCTTATGACAAAAGCGGAAAGGTAGCCGCTGCCTATGAACAATTAGGAAAGGAGGTGGCAGAAATTGGCGAGAAGCAACGGACACAAAATCGAGCTGACCGCATACGATGACCTTTTCCAGACGGATGAAAGCCGTGCGGAAGCAAAACTGAGCAAGATACGGGACATTCCGATTGCGGAAATTGACGAGTTTCCAGATCATCCGTTCAAAGTTTTACTGGATGAGGATATGGAACAGCTTGTTGAGAGCATCAAGAGAAATGGAGTGATGACCCCGGCAACGGTTCGGCTGAAAGAGGATGGGCGGTATGAGCTTATCAGCGGCCACAGGCGCAAAAAGGCATGTGAGATTGCCGGGCTTGAAACTCTGAAATGCGAGGTGAAGGAGCTGACCCGTGACGAAGCCATTATTGTGATGGTGGAGTCCAATCTGCAAAGATCAACGATCTTACCAAGTGAGAAAGCCTTTGCTTATAAAATGCGTCTGGAAGCAATGAAGCGTCAGGCAGGCAGACCGACAAAAGATAATTATTCCCCAGTGGGAAATAATTTAGAGTTTGCCACTTCATCTGATGAACTTGCCGAAAAGGTTGGGGAAAGTAAAAATCAGATTTTCCGCTATATCCGCTTGACCGAGCTTGTTCCTGAAATTTTGCAGATGGTAGATGAACGGCAGATTGCTTTTCGCCCGGCGGTAGAAATCTCTTATCTGTCCGATGAACAGCAGTATTCCCTTCTGGAAGCCATGCAGTATAACGATGCGACCCCGTCACTTGCACAGGCTATCAAAATGAAAAAGTTCATGCAGGACGGGAAACTCACAGATGAGGTTATCCAGTCGATCATGCAGGAAGAAAAGCCAAACCAGAGGGAAAAACCTGCTTTCCGTGATGAACGGATCACCAAGCTCATTCCCAAGAGCGTTCCCAGAGGCAGGGAATCGGATTTTGTTGTCAAGGCGCTGGAATTTTACAACCGCTACCTGCAGCGAAACAAAGACCGGGAACGATAGCCACACATCGAGGGCGAGGTCTGTCCGTTGGTGTGGATAGCCATATTTTCGCTTTCCCCCTCTCCACACCTCACCCCCTAATTACTACCAAAACTATCCGAAAGAAAAAAATTGGCAGTCGTTATAGACTGCTTTTTTCGGTTAGTAAAGAAACTCACAAACAAAAAGTAGGAGGTAATGTATGAAATTCCCCAAATTATTCAAAAAGGCTGCGGCCCTTGTCATGGCTGCGGTCACAACCTTCTCTGTGCTGCCAGCGACAACAGCATTTGCTGCGGGAGATATTGGCACGATTTCCTTTGACTTCACTTATGACAGGAATGGAAATGCCATGCGCTATAACTCCAGTGCAGTGTTTGACGGTTATACCGCAGGCGGAACAGGCAGTTACAAGTACCGTATGTATGTAGACGGTGATAATGCATTCTGTATTCAGCCGGGTGTACCGCTGAAAACAGGCAATACCCTCAAGAAAAATTCTTCCCAGACATGGAATGCCCTTTCTTCCAGCCAGAAAAAAGCAGTAGGACTTGCCCTGCTCTATGGCTATCAGGGAAACCGCAGTCATCTTTCGGGAAGTGATGATGAGAAATGGCTTGCCACACAGACCCTTGTCTGGGAATTTGTGACGGGATGCCGTGAGTCCACAGGGGCTTACCAGCAGACAAGCCAGAAAGCGTACAGCCTGCACTTTGGTTCCAATTATCCAAACAGCGGTGCTGCCGAGGTGTATAACCAGATCGTTTCTCTGCTGTCCAAACACAATACCATTCCGAGTTTTATGTCGGGTGGTGCGGATGACATCACAAAGGAACTTTCCTATCAGGACGGGAAATACACCATGACACTGACGGATAACAATGGTGTCCTTGCTGACTATTCCTTTGCCACATCCGACAGTAAAGTGAGTGTGTCCAAATCCGGCAACAAGCTGACGATCACATCCGAAACAGCCTTTGACGGTTCTGTAAGGATCACTGCCACAAGAAGCAATGTGCCAACGGTCAGCAGCAGCGCAAAACTGATCGCCTATGGTGATCCCAGTTTGCAGGATGTTGTGACCGGTGTGGAAAATGCAGATGCAGTAAAGGCATATCTGAATGTGGAGACACCTACCGGTACAATCGCACTGAAAAAGACTTCTGAGGACGGCGTCGTTGCAGGGATTTCCTTTACGATCAAGGGCGAGAACTTCAACAAAACCGTTACCACAGACGAAAACGGTAATCTGACTGTGGAGGGATTGTTCCCCGGCACTTACACCATTACGGAACAGTCCATTGATAAGTATGAGCCGCAGGAAACCCAGACCATCACGCTGATCGGCGGCAAGACCACCACAGTCAACTTCAACAATACGCTGAAAAGAGGAAGCCTTGAGGTTGTAAAAACTTCTGAGGACAGTCTGGTTGAGGGCGTGACATTCCACCTCTACGGAACATCATTAAGCGGCTTACCGGTAGATGAGTATGCTGTGACCGATGCCGAGGGTGTGGCAAAGTTTGAAAATATCCTGATCAGCGGCAATACCCCGTATGTCCTTGAGGAAGTAGATACCGCCATCCGCTATGTGGTTCCGGCAAGCCAGACCGCTCCGGTGGAATGGAATAAGGTCACAGAGCGCAGCTTTACCAACATCCTCAAAAAATTCAATGTAACTGTCACAAAGACAGACGCTGAAACCGGGACACCCCAGGGGGATGCTTCCCTTGCCGGTGCAGTTTATGGCATCTATAAGGGCGAGGAACTGATTGACACTTACACCACAGACGGAAACGGACAGTTTACCACAGACTATTATGTGTGCGGCAATGACTGGAGTATCCGTGAGATCAGCCCATCGGAAGGCTATCTGCTCGATGAAACCATCCATCATGTAGGGGCAGAGCCGGAGCTTTATACCGTAGAGCTGAACAGCACCGCCAACGATGTGAATGAACAGGTAATCAAGGGAAAGATTGCGATCATCAAACACACCGATGACGGAGAAACCCAGATTGAAACACCCGAAGAAGGCGCAGTATTTGAAGTCTATTTGAAATCGGCAAACAGTTATGCCGACGCCAAAGACAGTGAGCGTGATCTTCTGACTTGTGACGAGAATGGTTTTGCTCAGACAAAAGACCTGCCCTACGGGATCTATACGGTCAAACAGACATCCGGCTGGGAAGGCCGTGAGCTGATGAAACCGTTTGATGTGTTTATCAATTCGGATGGACAGACTTACCGCTATCTCATTAACAATGCCAACTTTGAAAGTTATATCAAGATCGTGAAGAAAGACGCTGAAACAGGCAACACCATCCCGTATGCCGGTGCCGGTTTCCAGATCTATGACCCGAACGGCGAGCTGGTAACGATGACTTTCACTTACCCGGAAGTCACAACCATTGACACGTTCTATACTACGGCAGACGGCGAACTGATCACCCCGCAGACACTGGAGTATGGAACTGGATATTCCCTGGTTGAAGTACAGGCTCCATACGGCTATGTTCTGAACTCTGAACCCGTCTATTTCGATGTGGTACAGGAGGATTCTTCTGAGGAAAGCGGCATTACCGTCATTGAGGTGGTAAGGGAAAACGTAGCCCAGAAAGGAACCATTACCGTTTCCAAGTCCGGCGAAATGTTCAGCTCTGTTACGGAAGCCGGAGGAATGTATCAGCCTGTTTTTGCAGTCGGCAGCCTGGAAGGTGCGGTATATGAGATCACCGCAGCCGAGGACATCTATACGCTGGATGGTACCCTTCGGGCTTCTAAGGGCGAGGTTGTGGATACCATTACCACAGGTGCAGACGGGACGGCAACCAGCAAGGAACTGTATCTGGGCAGCTATGAAGTAAAGGAAATCACGGCTCCGTATGGCATGGTTCTCAATGAAGAAATTCACTCGGTTGAGCTTGTCTATGCCGGTCAGGAAGTAGCGGTGACAGAAACTTCCACCAGCTTCTACAACGAAAGGCAGAAAGTTGAAATTGACCTGACCAAGAGCCTTGAAGTCGATGAGGATTATGGAGTTGGAAACAACGGCGAGATCTTTGATGTTTCCTTTGGGCTTTATGCAGCCGAGGAACTGACCGCCGCTGATGGAACGACCATTCCGGCTGACGGTCTGATCGAGGTGATTACCCTTGATGAGAATGGACACGGTAAGGCAGTCAGCGACCTGCCGATGGGCAGCTATTATGTGCAGGAAATCAGTAACAATGCGGCCTATCTGAAAAATGAAACCAAATACCCGGTTGTCTTTGAGTACGCCGGTCAGGAAACCGCTGTCGTTTCCATTACTGCCAATGAGGGCGAAGCCATTGAAAATGATCTGATCTATGGAGCTGTCAGTGGAAAGAAATCCGATGAGGATGGAAATGCTTTAGGTGGTGCGCTTATCGGTATCTTTAAGACCGGTACAGAGGAATTTACAACCGAAACAGCGATTGCAACTACCACATCGGAAGATGACGGTAGTTTTTCTTTTGCTAAAGTGCCATATGGAAACTGGATCATCCGTGAGATTGAAAGCCCGACGGGTTATGTACTCTCCGATGAAGAAATTCCTGTAACCATCAGCAAGGTAGACGAGGTTGTGGAAATTGAACTGGTCAATGAGTTTATTACCGGCAGCATCGAGCTGACAAAGGTGGATGAAGATTATCCTGACAATAAGCTGACCGGTGCTGTTTTTGAAGTCTTTGCAGATAAAAACGGTGACGGAAAACTGGATGACGGCGATGAACTGCTGGGAGAAATGGGCGAACTGGGCGATGGTGTTTACCAGATGAACGATCTTCGCTATGGAAAATATCTTGTCCGTGAAAAGACAGCGCCCGAAGGATTCCTGCTTGATGAGAATGTTTATCCGGTGTCCATTGAGGAAGATGGAAAGGTCTATACGGTTGAAAATGAAGCGGGTGTTGGATTTATCAATGCAGCGCAGAAAGGCTCTCTGAAGATCGTAAAAACTTCTTCTGACAAAAAGGTAGAGGGCTTCTCTTTCCGTGTGACAGGAACAAACGGATATGACCAGACTTTTAAGACCGATAAAAACGGTGAGATCTTTATCGAAGGTTTGCGAATTGGCGAATACACGGTATCTGAGGTCAGCGACAGTGTTTCTTCTGGATATATCCTGCCTGCCGACAAGCAGGTAACCATCAAGGTGGATGAAACAGCTACCGTAGAAATGCACAACGAACTGAGAGAAACACCGAAAACAGGCGATGACTTCAATCCTGCTCTTTGGATCGGGCTGGCGGCGGTTTCCGTACTTGGTGCCGGTGTCTTAGGTTTTGTTGGCTTCAAGAATAAAAAGAAAAAGGAGGATTAAAGCATGGATGTAAAAACAATCCTTGCAATCGCACTTGTTGTGTTCATTGCAGGCGGAACCATCTGGCTGAACATCCGCCACAGAAATAAGAAGTGATCGTGGAGGGGCGGCAAAACATGCCGCCCCTTTCCTTTATGGAGGTATTCAATGGAAAATCTGAAAACCATCGAGGGCAAGATCAAAGCCATTCTGAAAAAAGACGAGGAAACCAGGGATGATGATATGCTGCTCTACCTGAAGGTTTGCAATGCCTATCTGAAAGGTGCCGGGGCAATGCCTCTGGCTGAGGTCATGACCCAGTACAAATATCTTGGCTTACCCAGTTTTGAGAGCGTATGCAGGATACGGAGAAAACTTCAGGCAAAGAACCCGGAGCTTGCGGGCAACAGCCATGTGCGCCGTGTCCGGGCCAAAGGAGAAAAAGACTATCGCAACTATGCGAAAGAATCGTGAGGTCTGCCTATGAATGAAGAAAAGCGCATCAATGCCGGTTATGAGATTATAGAAAGCTGTACTATCGGGAGTACGGAATTGGTGATCGGTCATAACCCGAAAGCCCCGAACCCTTATGTCTGCTGGTATTGCAAAAACGGAACGGATTATTTCTGGGGCTGCTATGTCAATGAACTTTCTGCGGCGAGGGAGAAACTGAATGAGCGATATCAGACGGAATGCCGTCTGCCTTACAACAACCCTTCTTCCCCAAAGCAGAAAAGCAGTGATGACCGTGAACGGTAAAAAGAAGAAATATGACTGTACGACCTGCCCCTATCCCCGATATAAGGACAGGTCAATGATTTTCTGCGATGTCTGTATCCGAAAAATCTTAGACGAGCAGAACTGGAAAAAACAAAGAAAGGATGATGCTGATGAATGACGAGAAAAGGATGATCGGCAACTATGCTGTGGAACAGAGTATCCACATCGGAAAGAAAGAAGTTGTTTTCTGTGTCGATAAACGGGCGGAACATCCCTATGTAGTCTGCTACTGCGATTACAATAATCCGTTTTCTGCACCATGGCCAACAGAAGCCGTAGGCACAGAGGATTATCTGGAAGCTATGCAGCTTTTTTGTGATCGTGTGCAGACACAGATCGAACAGACACGAGCCGAACAGGAAAAATTCAAGTTTGACCCTACCCCCTTTACAGTCGCTGACTGTATCCCTGACATGAGGAATAAAAGCATTGTAGGCAAGGTGGTTGTGATCAATGCAGAACCGAAGCGATATGAATATCAGCACGCTGCTTACCAGCTTGTACTTGCGGAAGGCGGAAACGGTGCCACCGGCGGCAGAGGTCAGGCAGTCTTTGGTACCTGCCTTGCTACTGGCGAGCATAGCCGCTGGGAACGGTATGATGTCCTTGGTGAGATCAAGCCGGAGCGTATGCCCCAATGGGCCAAGGATGCCTTGAAAACCATTCAGAAAGCGCAGCCTGTAAAAGCTGCAAAACAGAAAGAAATGGAACGATAAGGAGGATAGATAATGGCGATCAACCAGAAAGCGGTCAAAGTCATCAATAAGATTCTGGACGCTGGTTTTACCGATGAAAAAGCAATCTCCGCCATGACGATGGATGATATTCTCTCTATCCAGGGCATTACCGTGGCGGATATTGCGCTCATCAATGAATTGCAGAAAAGCATAAAAGCAAACAGGGTGATTTCCTTTTTGACGGAGAGGACAAGGAATAATCCTGAAAATCAATAAGGAGGTGGAAATGAAATGGCTGCAAAGTATCAGCTGATTACCGAGCTGTATCGGCGCACAGAAATTGCGGTAGCCAAGAACCCGCAGACATGGCAGAACTTTCTTGCCGCTGCCTGCCGGAATTACAAATGCCGCTTTGACGAACAGCTCTTAATCTTTGCCCAGCGCCCGGATGCGGTTGCCGTGGCACAACTTGAAACCTGGAACAAACAGTTCCGGCGCTGGGTAAATAAAGACAGCAAAGGGATTGCGGTATTTGACCCCAAAGGCCGCAGGAATACCCTGAAATATTACTTTGATGTGTCAGACACACACGAAGGTTATTACGGCAGCCGTCCTGTTCCGATATGGCAGATGGAAACCCGATACGAGCAGCCTGTGATGGAACGGCTTTCTGACAGGTTTGGAGAACTGGAAGGTACCGATCTTGCCTCTGCCCTGATGGAAACAGCGAAAAATGCCGTGGAAGATCATCTGCAGGACTATCTTTCACAGCTCAAAGATATGACAGCGGACAGTTTCTTAGAAGAACTGGACGATTTGAATATTGAGGTCATGTACCAGAGGCTGGCCGTAAACAGTGTGGCATTTATGCTGGTCAGCCGCTGTGGTCTGGATACGAGCGAATACTTTGAACGTGAGGATTTTCAGGACATTGTGAACTTTAATACCCCTGCCACTATTAACGCCCTTGGCATTGCAACAAGTGACATTGCGGAAATGGCACTCCGGGAAATCTCACAAACGATCCGGGATGTGCAGGTGGCAGAAAAAACACAGTCCCGCACCTTTGCGCAGGAAACACAATCTTCGTATGATAGAAGCAGAAAACAACCCGAAAGGAGCGATAATCATGGAGAACATCACATATACCCGTCAGGGGGATTATCTTATTCCCGACCTGACATTACCGACAGAGCCAGAACTTCCGCTTGGCAGATACGCATTGATGCACCGGGATTATCTGGAGCAGCACAAGAGAGTGACCTATCTCAACCTTCTGACACAGGGCAGGCTGAACGAGCATCTGTACCAGACGGAACAGACAGCGATCCAGAGGCTGGAACTTCTGACGAAGCAGCTGTCAGCCGAGCAGGGCGTGACGGAGGAACTGAAAGAGAAAGCACCGATGCAGTGGGTGGGAATGATGAACAACATTCGCAGCCAGGCGGAGGAACTGATCCTGAACGAACTGATCTACCGTTAAGCACAGCCAATGAAGAAGAAGTCACAGCCAATCTTCCTACCGTAGAGGAACAAATCGAACAGATTGCAGAAGCAGAGGACGAAAAATCCTCTGCTTTTTCTGTTTCACAGGAAGATATTGACTCTGTCCTGGTAAGAGGAAGCGGCTTTGAAAATGGCAAGTACCGTATCTACCGTCAATTTCAGAAGCATGAGGATAAGAAAGCCAACATTACCTTTCTTAAAAATGAGTACGGCACCGGCGGCGGTACGCACAGTTATCCCGATGGGACACAGGGCGGGACATGGCATGACAGTAAAGGGATCGGAATTGAAAAGCATGGTTCCTATACAAAGCCCGACCTTGTACTTTCGTGGTCAAAAGTAGAAAAACGGATCAGGGAACTGATTCAAAATGACCGCTATTTTAATGCCAAGGAAAAAGACCACTATCCTGAATTTCTGGAAAGTGTGGAAGCTCCCCAGTATGAAATTGATGCACAGCGGAAAATGGCAAGGCAGCGTTTTATTGATGCCCACCGTGACCTTCCGCCTGCGGATAAGAGAGATACCCTTTCTTTGCGGCTGTCTGATTTTATCCGTGATCTGGATCATTACGAAAAGGATCTGCTCAAAGAGGTGGATCGTGCCGATCTTGCCGATGTTCCTGCCGAACAGATGGAGCAGCTTCTTTCAGAGCCTGCCACTGTCCAGCAGCTGCTTGATTTTCTGACGAAAGTGCAGAGGCAGACCGTCAGCGTTTACAGCCGGAGCAATGCATGGCGCTTTTCCCAGGAACTTCTGGAACTTCACCCTGTCCGCTACCTCTATCATGAGGGAGATACGGTGTATCTGGGAGCAGATAAATATGAAGTATCTGCCTTTGATGAAACTGCTGTATCCCTTCAAAATCCTGAATTTCCCCTGTTCGGGAAAGAAATGAGCCGGACGGATTTTGAAGAAAAGCTCCGTGAAAATCCTGCCAATGACCACCTGAAGGTCATCATTACAGAAATGCAGGACAAGGAAACACCTGCCGAAACAAAGCCTGACCGTCTGGTATTTTCTATTGGCTTTTCAGAACACCCCGCCTTTTATGACCGGGAACTGAAGGATCGATACACCGATTTGAGCTTTGCCCTTGGCAATTATCTTCTGGGTGTTTTGGACGAGAAGCAGCACCGGGAAAGACAGGCGGAAGAAAATCATGTTGGATGGTATCACAAGACCGATTTTGAGATTACTGCTACTATTGGCGGCGAGGATTTTCACTATGAGGGACGCTTTGACATTGGAGATGGCGAGGGCGATCTGATTGCCCATATCAAAAACTTCTATGAATACTCCCTTTCCCCCAATTGTCCATTTATTCCCGAATGGAAGAAACAGGGCGAGGATTTCTATCGTGAGAAACTAGAGAGCCTGCAATGGGGACGAGATGTATTCCTTCCCTATCTGGAACAGCATAAGACGCTGACGCCAGAGGACGAGAAGCTCTTTGCGGAAATCATGGCAACAGAAAATGACTGGTTCCGTGTCCCGGAGGACAAGAACACAAGCCTTGCCGGGCGTTTGGTGGACTTCATTGAGGAAGTTGATCCATATGAGTATCAGGATACCTTGGAAGTTGGAGAAACCAAAGAGGATGCCATTCAGAAAATCGAGGCGGATTTAGCTGATCCGACGCATGTGCAAAGTTATGTGGAACAGCTGACGCAGTGGCAGGAAGAATTGGAGGATGAAGAACAAAAAGAGATCTGCAGACAGCTTATTGCTGAATTGCAGCCCACTGCCGGACAGGAAGAAAAAGAACAAGATGGAGTTTCACAGGATTCTTCCGACCTGATCGGTAAGGAAATTGTGATCGACAACCGCAGATACCGGATTGAAAGCGTAGGAGAAATCAGCGGTGATGTGTCTATGCGTGACATCACATTCCAGAACCATGTTGGTTTCCCGATCAATCGTGTGGAAAAGATCAGTTATATCCGCAGGCTTTTGGAACAGCAACAGCCACAGGAGGAACTACTGAAACAGGCGAAAGCCCTGATCGATGAATTTATCCATGAAGAATACGACAGCGAATCAGGGGCAGATTATGAGGATTTGCACAGCGTAGGGCTTGCCTATACTACTTCCGAGAATGAGGAGCATGATCTTCAGATCAATGCGGATCTGGTGGATTGTACACTGGATATTTATATCGACAGCAGCCTGGCTCATCGAGAAAGATTCAACGGGCTTTCGGATATGATTGAACGCTGTCTTTCTGATCTGGAATTTGGAGACTTAGTAGCAAAGGCAGAAGATCAGGTTGAACGATTGAAACCGCTTGAATCACAGCCCGAAGAAAAGACAGAAAAAGCAGTTGTTCCTTCTTCTGACCGGCACAATTATCGGATTACAGAAGATACTTTAGGTGTCGGTGGTGCAAAAGAAAAATTCAGAAACAACATGGCAGCCATCCAGCTGCTCCATGAGCTGGAATTGGAACATCGTCTTGCTACACCCGAAGAACAGGAAGTTCTTGCCCGTTATGTTGGCTGGGGCGGTCTATCCATGGCCTTTGACGAGAACAATGCGGCCTGGGCAGAAGAATTTAAGGAGCTGAACGCCAGCCTCTCCCCGGAAGAATACCGGGCAGCCATGGAGTCCACTCTGACAGCGTTCTATACCCCGCCGGTTGTCATCAAAGCCATGTACGAATCCCTTGACCATATGGGATTTTCCGGTGGTACGATTCTGGAGCCGTCCTGCGGAACCGGCAATTTCTTTGGTCTGCTCCCGGATCGTATGGCAGGCTCAACGCTTCACGGTGTAGAAATCGACTCTCTTACAGGAAGAATTGCAAAGCAGCTTTACCAGAAAGCCAGCATTGCCATTGAGGGATTTGAGCAGACAAAACTTCCCGATGACCATTTTGACGTCGTTGTCGGCAATGTACCGTTTGGCGATTTTAAGGTCAATGACAGCCGTTACAACGCCCAGAAATTCCTGATCCACGATTATTTCTTTGCGAAAGCATTGGATAAAGTCCGCAGCGGCGGCGTAGTGGCCTTTATCACTTCCAAGGGAACGATGGATAAAACAAGCCCGGAGGTGCGGAAATATATCGCACAGAGGGCAGAACTTTTAGGAGCCATCCGCCTGCCAGATAATACGTTCCGAGCCAATGCAGGGACAGAGGTCACCAGTGACATCCTCTTTTTGCAAAAGCGTGACCGCATTGCAGATGTGGAACCGGATTGGGTACACCTGGATACCGATGAGAACGGGATCACCATGAACAGCTATTTTGTACAGCACCCGGAAATGATCCTGGGCGAAATGAAAATGGAAAGTACCCGTTTTGGTTTTGACTCTGTCTGCAAGGCATACAAAGATATTCCACTTGCAGACCTGTTAAGCAAAGCTGTCCAGAACATTCAGGGAGAAATCCCGGAGTATGAAAAAGGGATCGATGAAATCTCGGATGAACCGGACGCTTCTGTTCCTGCCGACCCGAATGTGCGCAATTTTTCCTTTACCATGGTGGATGGAAAAGTCTACTTCCGGGAAAATGACCGCATGACACCGGCCACAGTATCTATGACCGCAGAGAGCCGCATCAAGGGATTGATCCAGATCCGTGACTGTGTCAGAAAGCTCATCGAGTATCAGACGGAGGATTATCCAGAAGAAATGATACGCACCGAACAGGAAAACCTGAACCGGCTGTATGATGCGTTTTCCCAAAAATACGGGCTGATCAATAGCCGTGGCAACTATCTGGCCTTTGCATCGGATGAGAGCTACTTCCTGTTATGCTCTTTGGAAGTGCTGGATGATGAGGGTAATTTCAAACGAAAAGCAGATATGTTTACGAAGCGGACGATCAAGCCCCACCGAGAAGTTACTTCTGTGGAAACGGCCAGTGAAGCCCTTGCCCTTTCGATTGGGGAAAAAGCACTTGTTGACCTGCCTTATATGGAACAGCTTACAGGCAAACTCCAGGAGGAACTGGTACAGGAATTGCAGGGCGTGATCTTCCGTATCCCCGCTTCGGAACCGGCAAAATATGTGACTGCTGACGAATATCTGTCCGGCAATGTGCGAACAAAACTTCTAAGCGCACAGGCTGCGGCAAAGGAAGATCCGGCGTATGAAATCAATGTAGAAGCCTTAAAGCAGGTGATCCCCAAAGACTTGTCAGCGGCAGAAATCTCCGTCCGTCTGGGTACCACCTGGATACCGCAGGAGGATATTCAGCGGTTTGTCATGGAGCTTCTTACCCCTTCCAGCTATGCAGCAGGAAGAATCCGAGTGCGCTATACTCCAATGAATGGCGACTGGTTTATTGAAAATAAGAGTTCCGATTTCGGAAATGTCAAGGCGGACAGCACCTATGGTACAAAAAGGGCTTCCGCCTATCGTATTATTGAGGACACCTTAAACCTGCGTGATACCCGTATTTTTGATTATGTGTATGATGAAAACGGCAATAAAAGAGCCGTATTCAATGCCAAAGAAACCACGGCAGCGCAGGCAAAGCAGGAAGCTATCAAACAGGCATTTCAGGATTGGATCTGGAAAGATCCGGCACGAAGGAGCCGACTGGTGCGGTATTACAACGACACATTCAATTCCGTCCGCCCTCGTGAGTATGACGGAAGCCATATTGTATTTGGCGGTATCAGCCCAGAGATTACTCTCCGACCTCACCAGGTCAATGCTATTGCCCATATCCTGTACGGCGGCAACACACTCCTTGCCCATAAGGTGGGCGCAGGAAAGACCTTTGAAATGGTTGCTGCGGCACAGGAAAGCAAGCGCCTTGGATTATGCAATAAGTCGATGTTCGTTGTTCCCAATCATCTTGTGGGGCAATGGGCTTCCGAGTATCTCAGGCTGTACCCAAGTGCCAATATCCTTGTAACCCGCAGGCAGGACTTTGAGACGGGCAACCGGAAAAAGTTCTGTTCCCGCATTGCCACCGGCGATTACGATGCGGTCATTATCGGGCATAGCCAGTTTGAGAAAATCCCAATGAGCATTGAGCGTCAGAGAGAACAGCTTCAACGTCAGATTGATGATATTGAGCGTGGGATTGATGATGTGAAGGCAAGCAAAGGCGAACAGTTCACGGTCAAGCAGCTGATGAAAACCAGAAAGGCGATTCAGGCAAAACTGGATAAGCTCAATGACACCAAGCGAAAGGATACCGTCATTGATTTTGAACAGCTCGGTATCGACAGGCTCTTTATTGATGAGAGCCATTTTTATAAGAACCTGTATCTTTATACCAAGATGCGAAATGTAGGCGGGATCGCCCAGACGGAAGCCCAGAAATCCAGCGACCTTTTTATGAAGTGCCGCTATCTGGATGAAATCACAGGCAACCGGGGAACGATCTTTGCCACGGGAACCCCGATCAGCAACTCCATGGTCGAGCTGTATTCGGTACAGCGCTACTTGCAGTATGATGCGCTTTTACGGAATGGTTTGCAGCATTTTGACAGCTGGGCATCCACCTTTGGTGAGACAGTCACCGCTCTGGAGCTGGCTCCGGAGGGAACCAATTACCGGGCGAAAACCCGCTTTGCCAAGTTTTTCAACCTGCCGGAGCTGATGCTGATGTTCCGGGAGGTGGCGGATATTCAGACCGCCGATATGCTGAAGCTCCCTGTTCCGGCGGTCAAGTACCACAACATCAAGACCAGGCCAAGTGAAATCCAGACGGAACTGGTCGCTTCCCTTGCCAAACGAGCAGAAAAAGTCCGTGCAAGGCTTGTGGAGCCGAATGTGGACAACATGCTCAAGATTACCAACGATGGTCGAAAACTTGCCCTTGACCAGAGGATGATCGACCCCATGCTGCCGGATGATCCCAACAGCAAGGTGAATGCCTGTGTGGACAACGTGTATCGTATCTGGGAAGAATATGCGGATACGAAAGCAACCCAGCTGGTGTTCTGCGACCTGTCTACCCCGAAAAATGACGGGACTTTTAATGTCTATGATGACATCCGGGAAAAGCTGATGGCCCGTGGTATCCCTGCCGAACAGATACGGTTTATCCATGAAGCTACCAGTGACGCACAGAAAAAGGAACTGTTTGCAAAAGTGCGAAGCGGCGAAGTCCGTGTCCTGCTTGGTTCAACCCCTAAGATGGGTGCAGGTACCAACGTACAGGACAGACTCATTGCCATTCATAATCTGGATTGCCCGTGGCGTCCATCCGATCTGGAACAGCGCCAGGGACGTATTGAGCGCCAGGGAAACAGGTTCCCGGAAGTTCAGGTTTACCGTTATGTGACGGAGCAGACCTTTGATGCTTATCTCTATCAGCTGGTGGAATCGAAGCAGAAATTTATCTCCCAGATCATGACCAGCAAAAGTCCTGTCCGCTCTGCGGAAGATGTGGATGAAGTGGCCCTTTCCTTTGCAGAAGTCAAAATGCTTGCCACAGGAGACGAGCGTTTCAAGGAAAAAATGGACTTAGACATTCAGGTTTCCAAGCTCAAAGTGCTGAAACAGAGCTATCTATCCGAGCATTACGACCTTGAGGACAGGATACTGAAATATTTCCCGCAGACCATTAAGGAGTGTGAACAGCGGATTGTCTGCTATGAAGCCGATGCTTCCCTTGCCCGGCAGCATCAGCCGCAGGGCGAAGAAAAGTTCTGTCCGATGACCTTAAAAGGAATCACTTATACGGAAAAAGCAGCCGCAGGCGAGATGCTTCTTGCGGTCTGTAAAGAATATCCGATGGCCGAGCCTGCGGAAATCGGAAGCTATCGTGGGTTCAAACTGGAAGTTTTCTATGATACCTTCAATGCCCATTACTGTTTATATCTTTGCGGAAAGGCAAAGCACAAGGTAGATTTAGGTACTGATCCACTGGGTAATCTGACCCGAATTGAAAATGAGCTTGCGAAAATTCCTGCAAAACTGGAAGCCGCAAAAACCAAAAAAGCAGAAACGATGGAGCAGCTTGAAACTGCTAAGATTGAGGTGGAAAAGCCGTTTGCCTTTGAAGATGAACTGAAAGAGAAATCAGAACGGCTCAATGCCCTCAACATCGAGCTGAATTTAGATCAGAAAGATCCCGCTGTGCTTGATGCAGAGCCGGAGCAAAGTGAGGAACCGCCCGAAAGAAAATGCGCAAGCCGGGAGAGATAAATTCCCTTTTTGCACATTTGTATTGCATAAATATGGGCAGTATAATAAGTGTAGAATTGAAACTATCGGAGGTGAGAGCGGTGTCTGACGAGTTCAGATTTGAAACCTTTGTAGATGCCCACAGCAATATCTTTCGTGAATATCTAAGCTCCGTGATTGCGAAACTGCCGGAAAGCAATGAGGACTACCGTGCCATTCAGGAACAGATGGAAACGATATTTCAACAATATCCCAAAGTGCTAGAGGCTGTTGATACCGAAACTGCAACGGAATTATCCCAGCAGGAATGTGCGGCTCTGATCAAGGTTATGGAGCTTAGAAACAATCTGACAGATATTGAAATGCAGACGGTTTACTTCCGTGGCTGTTATGATGGCGTTGGGTATCTGAAAAAAGCAGGAATTTTATAACCGACAAAGGCGGCATTGGCGTGAAGCTGATGCCGCTTTTACATAGGTGTGGGATAGAAAAAATTGCAGAATTATGATATAATATCATAATTTGAAATTTACGGAGGCTATCATGGAAGAATTGTTAGTCTATGCGCTTTTATTTTGCGAGGAATTAGTAACAGAAGCCGAGTACAATGAACTACTTGATGAAATGTTTCTCAGCGCCCCCGAAAATGATGATTTGCTCTATTTAGAGGGCGAGACAAATATAAAGAAAGCCATTATCTATATACGAACTCATATTAATTACAATCATTTTGATCTTGAGCAGTTTGGCAGAATTTTGATGAGTAAATTAAAAGATGTCTATGTAAAATGTTCGGATATAAAATATTTCGCAGAGCGGATGTATAGTTTATGGGAAAACCTTCCTGGAAATATTCAAGACATAGAACCGTTTTGGACATTGTCTTATGCTGATGATCCTCTATCATGGGGGGATGAAGAACAAACTAGAAACATTTATGAACATATACTAAATTACTATAAAGATTAAACTTTATAACAGTTCCATCTGTCGAGGAGCCAAACGGAATAGACAAATCTCAGTTTGTAGTTACAATTAAATATGATTTTACATAGCCGAGAGGTTTTCATTACGAAAATCCCTCGGCTTTTTCTATTTCAGGAGGTGATTTTATTGAATGAGAAGTAACAGACCCTATGTACAGCTTGACCCTGCCGTGATTGAGCAGGCACGGCAGATGGACTTGCTTTCCTACTTGCAGAGGTATGAACCAGACAATCTGAAGCATGTGGCGAGGAATGTTTACTGTACCAGAGAACACGACAGTCTGAAGATTTCCAATGGCAAATGGTACTGGTGGTCAAGAGGTTTTGGCGGTGTTTCAGCTCTCGACTATCTGATCAAAGTCAAGGAATACAGCTTTGTAGAAGCTGTGGAAGCTCTGGCAGGTATTACCGCAAGTTGGAGTCCGCCGCCTGTTTCTGCACCCAAAGAGGAACCCAAGGTGCTTCTTCTACCACCCAGAAATAAAGACTGTGACCGGGTGATCCAGTATCTTTTCGGACGTGGCATTGACTTTCAAATTATTCAGGAGTGCATTGCAGACGGTACGATTTATGAAAGTGCCAGGTATCACAATGTTGTTTTTATCGGCAAGGATGAAAACGGAACCCCTAAGTATGCTGCCTATCGTGGTACGATGGCCAGCTCCTTTAAGGGCGATGCATCGGGAAGCGACAAGCGGTATTCCTTCCGCCTTCTGGCAAGAGAGCCATGCCAGTCGGTGCATCTGTTTGAAGCCGCCATTGATTTACTCTCCTATGCTACCCTGCTTAAATGTGAAGGTAAGGACTACAAAAAAGAAAATCTGCTTTCTCTTTCGGGCGTGTATCAGCCAAAGAAAGAGATAAAGGACAGCAAAATCCCCATTGCCCTTTCCACCTTTTTGAAGGGAAATCCACAAGTAAAGACCATTTTTCTGCATCTGGACAATGACAAAACAGGCAGACTCTGTACTGCCGCCTTAAAAGAATTGTTGCAGAAAGACTATCAGATCGTTGATGATCCACCGCCTGTCGGTAAGGATTTCAACGATTTTTTATTGTCCTATTTAGGAATTGCAAGGCCGAATCGGAACCATGAAAGGAGGGATGCCCGTTGATTGTCCACTGATTTTTAGAAGGAAACACCACGGCATTGAAATTAAATTGAACAAAGAAAGTGAGGAAAATTCATTGAAAAAATTTAAGGTTACTCTGACTGGACACTATCAAAAGACCATTTCCGTATATGCGGAAACCCCGGAACAGGTAAAAGAAAAGACAGAAACCATCCTGTTTGACACTGACCTGATCGACTTTTCTGATGAGGATTTCATTGGCGGTGAAGCTGTCGTCACCGTAGACCGGGAGGACGGTCTTGAAGAATCCGTCGAAGAAGAAACGGATGAGGACGACTGCTGTTCGGGCTGCCCGTACTTCTGTTCCGTTTGCGGAGAATGTGTGTATGAGGACGAGTGCGAGGAGTGATGTCTTACCAAGCACTGAATTTGGTTATCCAGAAATCTTCTGGATGCCAAATTCGCTTGTTAGGGGGCATCCCCTAATACCCCAGTGAAGAAAAGGAGTTTAAGAATGAGTGAATTTATTGCGTTTACCCTTGGCGGAATTTTCGGTGTTGTACTGATGTGCTGCCTGCAGATCAACCGGCTCTCCGCCAGAAAGGATGTGGGAAATGAGAAACCGAAGCGTACAGATCCTGTTTCGTCTGAATGAGGAAGAAGCACAGCATCTCTATGAGCTTGTAAAAAGATCGGGCCACTCCAAAGAAGCGTTCCTACGGGAAATGGTCAAGGGCTACCGACTTTGTGAAAAGCCCGATCCTGAATTTTATAAGATCATGCGGGAACTGTCTGCCATCGGCAACCGTATCAACCAGCTTGCTGCGAAAGCCAACGCTCTTGGATTTGTGGACGCTCCCATGCTTGCACAGGAAGCAAAGAAGTGGCATGAGTTTCAGGTGGATGTCCGAAAAAAATATCTGCTTCCCCAAAGGCCATCGGGATAATGGCAGTCTGTGAAATCTGGGATGTACGGGGCAGGCTTGACCACCCGATTGACTATGCCGAAAACCCGGAAAAGACTGCCAATCCCAATTACTCGGAAACAGACCTTCAGGCTTTGGTGGATGTGATGGAATATGCGACCAATCAGGATAAGACGGAGCAGCGTTTTTTTGTCACGGGTGTCAACTGTGACCCTGCCTCTGCCAGAGAGGAAATGATGATCGCTAAAGCACAGTGGAACGATGAAAGTGAGATCATCTGCTATCACGGGTTCCAGAGTTTTAAATCTGGAGAGGTCACGCCCAAACAGGCACACGAAATCGGCGTCAGACTTGCACAGCGGATGTGGGGCGACAGGTTTCAGGTAATCGTTGCTACCCATCTGAATACGGACTGCCTGCACAATCACTTTGTTGTGAACTCGGTTTCTTTTATGGACGGGAAACATTACCACGACAACAAAGCCAATCTTCGATTGCTTCGCCAGCGCTCCGATGAGCTGTGTCGGGAATATGCCCTTTCGGTCATAGAACGTCCAAGCGGCAGAAAGAAACCCTATGCGCTTTATCAGGCGGAAAAGAATGGAATGCCCACACGGGACAACGTGGCAAGGCAGGCAGTGGATGAAGCGATCAGCAAGTCCTTTACCCTGAAAGACTTTGACCGTCAGATGGCGGAAATGGGATACCATGTCCGATTTGACCCGAACCGGAAATACTGGACGATCATGGGCAAAGGCTGGAAGCGCCCCAAGCGGCTTTACAAGCTGGGAGATGATTATACCAACGAGAGGATCATGGAGCGCATCCGGGAAAATTCCTATGCGGTGAAGTTTTCCCGGTTTGCCGGGCCGCAAAAACCAATCCCGGTGTACCGCCTGAAAGGCACTCTGAATGGAGTAAGGAAAATCGGCGGGCTGCGGGGGCTGTATCTGCATTACTGCTACAGGCTCGGTATTCTTCCGAAAAACAGAAAACAAAATTATGCAAGGCTTCATTATCTTTTGAAGGATGACCTGATGAAGATGGAAGCCATATCGCAGGAAACAAGGCTGCTTTGCCGGAATCGCATTGATACGGTAGAGCAGCTTTGTTCCTATAAGGAATCTTTGGAAACGGAAATGGCTGACCTGCTTCAAAAGCGCAAGGGACTTTATTCCCAATCCCGCAAGATGGGCGGTGAAGAAAAGGAAGCGATACGGTCACAGCTTTCCGATCTTTCCAAACGATTGCGAGAAATCCGAAAGGAGGTGAAACTGTGCGAGGGGATCGAGGCCCGTAACGATACCCTCAAGGAAAAGCTGAAAACCATACGGGCAGATGAAGAACAGCAAAGAAAGGAGCTGATGACGAATGAACACAAGCGGCGAAGCGGCAGAACAGATCGTCCGAATGAGCTTGGAGGGATTTGAAGTCGCCGCCAGGATTACCGGTGCTGGTGCGAAAAACATTGCCATTCTCTTGTATTCCATTCTCAAAGAAGAAAAGAAAACCAAAGGCAAGGCAAGACTCACCAACATGCTGCGCTCTGGAAAGGAACTGAAAGTCTTTACCGTCAAGAATGGTGATTTAAAGAAGTTCACACAGGAAGCCAAGAAATACGGTGTCCTCTACTGTGTGCTTGCTGACCGAAAAAACAAAGATCCCAATGCCGAGGTGGATGTGATCGCCCGTGCGGAGGATGCGTCTAAGATCAGCCGTATTGCGGAGCGCTTCAAACTGGCATCGGAAAGCACGGCGTCTATTGTGACGGAAACAGAAAAGTCCAAAGATACGAAGGACGGCCAGCCGGAGCCAGACATCGGAGTACAGGAAAAGGCAGAGAAAGATAAACTTCTTGACGCTCTGATGGGTGCGCCGGTTCAGAAGGAGGAACATGCCCCGGAAAACCCCTCAGTGGCAAAGACCGAAAAATCCCCTCAGTCCGAGCCTATCTTAGAGCAGCCAAAGAAGTCCGCAGAGGGGGCTACTATGACTAAGGAAAAACCTTCTGTCAGAGAGGAACTGCGGAAAATCAAAGAGAGCCGTAAAGAGCAGGAAGCGGAGGCTTCCCCTTCCCTGGACAGAAGCTCTGCTTCTGACAGAGCCAAGAAACCGCCAGCAGGAAAAACAGAGCATAAACAGCCGCCAAGGCGGAAAAAGAAACCCAAATCCAAAGAAACGAGGTAAACGATAATGAGTATTTATGATGTATTTAGCGGCGGCAGTAAACCGTTTGATAAAGCACAGTGGGCTGCCCAGAAGCAGGAACAGCGAAAGGAAGCTTATGAGCTGATCGACAGTACCTGTACCAAAATGATGACCAGCGGAAATTGTTTCCAGCAGTATCTGGATGTGCAGAGCCGTTTTGACCGTTATTCAGTTGCCAATGCCATTTTGGTATCTGCCCAGAAACCCGATGCAGTGCAGCTGAAAGATTACAGCGCATGGAAGCAGAATCGGATCTATGTCAACAAGGATGCACACAAGATCGTCATTCTTGAACCGGGTAAGGAATATATCCGTGAGGACGGCTCAAAGGCAGTCGGCTATAATGCAAAGATTGTCTATGACATTTCTGAAACCTCTGCGGCAGGAAAAGTACAGGCACCGGAGACGAAAACCATGCGGGAGCTTGTTTCCGCCCTGATTGATGCAAGCCCGGTTCCCTTTGTTCCGGTTGACGATCTGGAAATGCCTGCCTACTACGATAGTAAGCAGCAGACGATTTTTATTAAGACCGGTCTTTCCGAAGAACAGCTTTTTGTGAGCATGGCAAAGGAAGTTTCTGCAGCGGTCTTTGACTTTAAACACAATGAAAGCCGTGATGTTTCCGATTTCAAATCCTTCTGTGTCGCCTATATGGTCAGTGAACGCTATGGCGTAGATACCAGAGGGTTCAGTTTTGACCGGCTTCCGGGTGAATTTTCGGAAATGGATACGCAGGTGTTCAAAGGCGAGCTTAACTCCATGCGTGATGTTCTGGGAGAAATCCAGAGCGACATGTTTAAGAGCCTGGAAAAGAGCAGACCGCCTAAGAATAAGGAGCAGGAACGCTAATCGGAGGTAGAGCCTATGAAAGAAGAACGATACCATATCGCACTGGATAGGTACGACAGGAATATCGTGATCAATGCCTTAAATACCTTGCGGACACGGCAGATACAGGAGGAACGCCCCACCGAGCCTGTGGATGAGCTGATCGACAAGGTAGCCAATGCCCCGACAAAGAAAGTCAGGGTGCTTCCCTGTAAGTGTCATGAGGAACGATAACGACCAGAAAACGAGCATTATCCTTTCTGTCTGCGGGATTGTTCCTGTCGTATGGTTTGCCCTGCTGACAGCGCCCTATGTCAGTGGAGGCATGGTAGAGATCGTCAACGGATTACCCGTGGCGATGCGCCACCCTTTTGCAATCAGGATGTGTGAGGACAGCTTAAAAACTGTCCTTCTTTTTTTGCTCGCTTATGCAATGGGGATCGGCATTTATTTCTCTACCCGCAGGAACTACCGCAGGCGGGAGGAGCATGGCTCGGCAAAATGGGGCAACACCGGGACTTTGAATAAAAAGTACCGGGATAAAGATCCGTCCGCAAATAAGCTGCTGACGCAGAATGTCCGTATTGGTCTGGATGGCAGAAAACACCGCAGAAATCTGAACATTTTAGTATGCGGCGGTTCCGGCGCAGGAAAAACAAGGTTTTTCTGTAAGCCCAATGCCATGCAGTGCAATACCTCTTTCGTGATCCTCGATCCGAAAGGAGAAATTGTCCGTGACATTGGCGGTCTGCTTGAAAAGAAAGGCTATGAAGTGCGAGTCCTTGATCTGATCAATATGCACCGAAGCCATTGTTACAATCCCTTTGTTTATCTTAGGAATGACAACGATGTGCAAAGGCTGGTGACCAATCTTTTTAAGGCAACCACGCCCAAAGGCGCACAGTCGCAAGATCCCTTCTGGGATACAGCGGCCAGTATGCTGCTTCTGGCACTGGTGTTTTATCTGAAATACGAAGCGCCGCCTGATGAACAGAACTTCCCAATGGTCATGGAGCTTTTACGGGCTGGTGAAGTTCGGGAGGATGATGATAGCTATGTCAGTCCTCTGGATGAACTGTTTGACCGGTTGGAATTGGATAACCCGGAGCATATCGCCCTGAAGTATTACAGGGATTATCACTCCGGTTCGGCTAAGACCTTAAAGAGCATCCAGATCACCCTTGCCGCAAGGCTTGAAAAATTCAATCTGGAGAGCCTTGCCGGTTTGACAGCTACGGATGAGCTTGATCTGCCCTCTTTAGGCGAAAAGAAAGTTGCTTTGTTCGCTCTGATACCAGACAACGATACGAGTTTTAACTTTCTTGTCAGTATCCTTTATACGCAGCTTTTCCAGCAGCTCTTTTATCTTGCCGACCACAAGTACGGAGGCAGCCTGCCTGTCCACTGCCATTTCATCATGGACGAGTTTGCCAACGTGAGTCTGCCGGATGATTTTGACAAGATTCTTTCTGTGATGCGCTCCCGTGGCGTATCCGTCAGCATCATTCTCCAGAATCTGGCGCAGCTGAAAGCACTCTTTGAAAAGCAGTGGGAAAGCATTGTGGGCAACTGCGATGAATTTCTGTATCTGGGTGGCAACGAACAGAGTACCCACAAATATGTGTCCGAGCTTTTAGGAAAGGAAACCATTGATACGAACACCTATGGAAAAAGCTCCGGGCGCAGCGGAAACTATTCGACCAACTATCAGATTTCAGGACGTGAACTGATGACACCGGATGAGGTGCGTATGCTGGACAACCGCTATGCACTGCTGTTTATCCGTGGGGAACGTCCGGTTATGGATCTGAAGTACGACATCCTGAAGCACCCGAATGTGAAGCTGACAGTGGATGGCGGCCAGCCGCCGTATATCCACGGAGAGCCGACACAGGCTGTCGCTACGCTCGTGTTTGACAGTGAAATTCCAGAGAATGCCGTAAGCATTGCATCTGTCAACACAACCTATGAACTTCTGTCCGATGAGGATTTGGAAGAAATGTTTAACATCTAAAGGAGGATTTATCTATGAAATTTTTTAGCAAGAAGGATACTAAGAAGAAAGAAACCGTGAAACTGCCGATGAGCAGAAAGACCAAAAGAGCCTTGGTGGCGTATGCAGGGGCTGTGCTTTGTATGACCTGTTTTACCACGACGGCATTTGCCGCCAACGATCCCATTACCGTAGTCAACAACCTCTCTGACTTCATTTTCGGACTGGTAAGGGCTGTGGGTATGATCATGCTCGGCTTTGGTATCGTGCAGATCGGTCTTTCCCTGAAATCCCATGATCCGTCCCAGAGAGCGAATGGATTTCTGACGCTTGCGGGCGGCGTAGTCATTACCTTTGCAAAGGAGATCCTTACCCTGATTACAGGCTAAGATAACGGGCGAAACAAGGCAGTGGGAGCAGATCTGCTGCGGCAGAAATGCTCCCACTGTCTGTTTTATGACAAGAAAGGTGGTTGAATCTATCGAGAATATAAAAAAATATGGCATCATTTACGCCGATCCACCGTGGCACTACAACCAAAAAAATCTTTCTGGAGCAGCAGAACATCATTACCGCACCATGAGCATCGAAGAAATCTGTAAGCTGAAAGTGGCAGAAGTAGCCGATCAACATTGTGTCCTGTTTTTATGGGCGACATTTCCTCAATTACCCGAAGCCTTAAAGGTAATCAAAGCATGGGGCTTTCAATATAAAACAGTTGCATTTGTTTGGCTAAAACAGAACAAAAGTGGAAAAGGATGGTTCTTCGGTCTTGGATTTTGGACAAGAGGAAATGCGGAAATCTGCCTGCTCGCCACAAAAGGAAAACCTCGCAGACAATCAAACCGTATCCATCAGTTTATTATCAGCCCTTTGCGTGAGCATAGTCAGAAACCGGATGAAGTCCGAGAGAAAATCGTTGCGCTGATGGGCGACCTGCCGCGATTGGAATTGTTTGCCCGCCAAAAAACAGATGGTTGGGATGTGTGGGGCAACGAGGTTGTAAGTGATGTTGAAATCAGCAGTTATGCAGAGAAAACAGGAGGTGGTTTATGTGTCTGATAACTGGGTCGTACAGAATCTTGAAAATGCCCTGAACACATGGAATGAAAAGTTAGCCGAGATATGGCAGCTTATTACCCAGTCACCGGAGCAGTTCAAAGGCGGTACGATATGGTCTGTTATCCTGAATATCCACGGCGCACTGCAGGCAATCGGGCTTGCCCTGCTGGTGCTGTTCTTTGTCGTTGGTGTCATGCGTACCTGCGGCAATTTTGCAGAAGTCAAAAAGCCGGAACATGCTTTGAAGCTGTTTATCCGTTTCGCCCTTGCAAAAGGAGTCGTCACCTATGGCTTAGAGCTGATGATGGCTCTCTTTAACATCGTTCAGGGTGTGGTTTCCACGATTATGAATGCCGCTGGATTTGGCTCTGCCACACAAACGGTACTGCCGCAGGAAATCGTCACAGCCGTTGAGGACTGTGGCTTTTTTGAGAGCATCCCCCTCTGGGCAGTCACATTGATCGGCGGTCTGTTTATTACGATACTGTCGTTCATTATGATTATGTCTGTCTATGGCAGATTTTTTAAACTGTATCTCTATACGGCGATTGCGCCTATCCCTCTTTCCACTTTTGCAGGGGAACCGAGTCAGAGTGTTGGCAAGAGCTTTATCAAAAGCTATGCCGCTGTCTGCCTGGAAGGTGCGATCATAGTGCTTGCCTGCATCATCTTTTCCCTGTTTGCAGCGGCTCCACCGGCAGTCAACCCGGATGCGGCAGCGGTATCTATGGTATGGAGCTACATCGGGGAACTGGTATTCAATATGCTCGTCTTAGTCGGTGCGGTCAAAATGGCTGACCGTGTTGTACGGGAAATGATGGGCTTATAAAGGAGGTATCCATTTGGAAGTAAAGATCAATAAAGAAATCCGTAACTATACGGAAAGCATGTTTTTTGGACTGTCATTAAGGCAGTTCATTTTTTCTGTCCTTGCCTGCGGTGTTGCGGTAGGCTTGTATTTCCTTCTCCGTCCATACTTTGGCATGGAAACCCTTAGCTGGGTATGTATTTTAGGGGCCTTCCCCTTTGCGGCCATGGGCTTTATCAAATATAACGGCATGACCGCAGAACAGTTTGTCTGGGCATGGTTTAAATCCGAATTTCTGATGCCAAAGAAACTGATGTTCCGGCCAGACAATCTTTATTACGAAGCCATGAAGTCCAACATCGAAGCAAGAGAAAAAGGACTTCCTGTCGTTCCCAAGAAACAGAGACGAAAAGAGCGAAAGGAGAAAAAACAGGATAAGAAGAAAACGAAAAAGAATAAAGGAGGCGCAGCATGATTAAAACACTGAGAACCCTGTTCAAGCAGGATAAGGAAAAATTTGTGGTGCCAAAGTCGGTACAGAATGTCATTCCCATTTATACCATCTGGGAAGATGGCATTTTCCTTGTGGGCAGGAATAAATACGCAAAGACCTTTAAATTTGAGGACATCAATTATGCCGTGGCCAGCCGTGAGGACAAGGAAGCCATGTTTCTGGAATACTCTGAACTGCTCAATGCTTTTGACAGCGGCGCTACCACAAAGCTCACCATCAATAACCGCCGTCTGAACCGGGTGGATTTTGAGCAGACCATCCTGATCCCTATGGCGGAGGACGGTCTGGATAAGTACCGTAAGGAGTACAACAAGATGCTGCTGGATAAGGCAACCGGAGCAAACTCTATCGTGCAGGACAAATATGTGACTATTTCTGTGTGCAAAAAGAATATCGAAGAAGCACGGAACTATTTTGCCCGTGTGGGTGCCGACCTTGTCACTCATTTTTCCCGCCTGGGCGCACGATGCGTGGAACTGGAAGCGGAAGAAAAACTCCGTATCTTCCACGACTTCTACCGTACCGGCGAAGAAACCGCTTTTACCTTCGATATGGTACAGAGTATGCGCAAAGGCCATGATTTCAAAGACTTTATCTGCCCGGACACCTTTGAGTTTGAAAAGGACTGCTTCCGTATGGGAGATCGATACGGGCGTGTGATCTTCCTGAGAGAATACGCTGCCTATATCAAAGACAGCATGGTAGCGGAGCTTTGTGAGCTGAACCGCAACATGATGCTGTCCATTGATGTTGTCCCGGTTCCCACAGATGAAGCGGTGCGGGAAGTGGAAAACAGGCTGCTCGGTGTCGAAACCAATATCACGAACTGGCAGAGAAAACAGAATCAGAACAATAACTTCTCGGCAGTTGTCCCTTATGACCTTGAGCAGCAGCGCAAGGAAAGCAAGGAATTTCTGGACGACCTGACAACCCGTGACCAGCGAATGATGTTTGCGGTGCTGACACTGGTGCATACCGCAGAAACCAAAGAACAGCTGGACAGCGATACGGAAGCCCTGCTGACCACAGCCAGAAAGCATTTGTGTCAGTTTGCGGTGCTGAAATATCAGCAGATGGACGGACTGAACACGGCGCTGCCGTTTGGTGTGCGTAAGATCGATGCCCTGCGCACGCTGACCACGGAAAGCCTTGCCGTATTTATTCCGTTCCGGGTACAGGAGATTTACCACAAGGACGGTATATATTACGGGCAGAATGTGATCAGCAAGAACATGATTATTGCCAACCGCCGCCATCTGCTCAATGGCAACTCCTTTATTCTCGGTGTGTCTGGTGCCGGTAAATCCTTTACGGCAAAAGAAGAAATGACCAATATCATCCTCACAGATCCCAATGCGGATGTCATTATTATCGATCCTGAACGGGAATATTCCCCGCTGGTCAAGGCCATGCAGGGCGAAGTCATCCACATTTCTGCGACCAGTGAAAACCACATCAATGCAATGGATATGAACTCCGATTACGGTGACGGCGCAAACCCGGTCATTCTGAAATCGGAGTTTATTTTGTCTCTCTGTGAACAGCTCATTGGCGGTACAAGTTTGGGAGCAAAACAGAAATCCATTATTGACCGTTGTACGGCCAGTGTTTACCGCCACTATCAGCAGGGTAATTATCAGGGTGTCCCGCCCACTTTGCAGGACTTCCGTGAAGAACTGCTCAAACAGAATGAGCCGGAGGCGCAGGAAATCGCCCTTGCCATTGAGCTGTTTACCGATGGCAGCCTGAACACCTTTGCCAAGAACACCAATGTGGATACCCACAGCCGTCTGATCTGTTATGACATTCTGGATCTGGGCAAACAGTTACAGCCGATTGGTATGCTGGTTGTCCTTGACAGTATCTTAAACCGCATTACGCAGAACAGAGCCAAGGGCAGGAACACGTTCATTTTCATTGATGAAATCTATCTCCTGTTCCAGCATGAATACTCGGCAAACTTCCTCTTTACCCTTTGGAAGCGTGTGCGTAAATATGGTGCGTACTGTACCGGTATCACACAGAATGTAGACGACCTTTTGCAGAGCCATACCGCAAGGACAATGCTTGCCAACTCTGAATTTATCATCATGCTCAATCAGGCGTCTACGGACAGGATTGAGCTTGCCAAGCTTTTGAACATCTCTGACCTTCAGATGGGCTATATCACCAATGTCGGTGCAGGACAGGGACTTTTGAAGGTAGGCAGTTCCCTTGTGCCATTTGTCAATAAATTCCCGCATAACACCGAACTGTATAAACTGATGACGACCAAGTTTGGAGAGGTATAAGGAAAGTGAGAGAGGAGACAGAGTGTTTAGATCTGCGCAATCAAATTTACTGTATGGATTGTATGGAGCTGATGGCGCATATCCCGGATAACTTTGTGTCACTGATCCTGACCGATCCGCCCTATGGCATCGCATACCAGAACCATTTTGCCAGACAGCCCCATGAAATATTGGATGGGGATCACGGGATTGATTATGAACGCTTTGCGTGGGAAAGTTACCGCATTTTGCGGGACAATTCCCACGCTTATTTTTTTACCCGGTTTGACTGCTATTCTTTTCATTACGACTGTCTGCGAAAAGCAGGATTTACGGTAAAAAACTGTCTGGTGGTGGAGAAAGGGACACTGGGCGGCATCGGTGATCTGAAAGGCAGCTATGCCAATAATTCAGAATGGATCATTTTCTGTCAGAAAGGACGGCGATTGTTTCAGCAGACACAATTACTGGAGAACCGTAAAAAAGAAGGCACACAGTTCCATAAAGGCAGAGAACCGAGTAAGAAATACAAGACGAGGTTCCCTGCCTGTTGGTTTGGAGAGGAATATCCCAAGGCAACCTACAATGCCACATGGCAGAAGAAACATGGCATTTACCATCCAACCGTAAAAAATGTGGAGTTTTTGTCGTGGCTAATCCAGATTTCCAGTACCAGAAAGGAACTGGTCTTTGACGGTTTTATGGGGACTGGAAGCACTGCTTTGGCTGCCTTGGCAAACGACAGGGATTATTTAGGTGCAGAGATCAATGAGGCATATTTTAAGATTGCGAAAAAACGGATAAAGGAGGTATTTTCAAATGTCTAATATTCAATTTCGCTCCGCAGAGCATAGAGATTTCTTTCTGGAAAACATGAATAAGTGCAGAGTCAACGACAGCTATCACCGGGCATTTTTCTATGTCATGGGGATTGCTTCGGAAACAAGGGCAAATATCAACCAGATGTTTGACTTTAAGAATGATTGTATCGAGCCGGATGGGATGCACGGTGGATGGCAGACCAGTGGAACCGTTAAGGTCTGCCGCCTCGCCTTTAATCTCTGGAATGGGTACACCGACATGAACAGCCCCCAGTCTTTTACACCGGAAGATCTGTTCTGCTGTGAGTTTGCCCCCTACTTCATGGAGGGCATCAAGGTCAGGTATCCCGAATATTGCAGGGATCTTCCCGCACCCAGAAAACAAAACGAATTATCACGCTAAGAAAGGAGAAACCCATGAAAAAATATCAATCTATGATCTGTCTGATTGCCGCTGTGTGCCTTTTAGGTACGGCGGCATTTTCTGTTTATCACATCTATGATCATTACGCACAGTTGGACGAGCAGACCGAAGTATTTGATGAGATTGCAGAAGTGGTGGCACAGGCTCCCGATGAAGAACCGGTTCCTGATGATGTTCCCGTCAGCGAAGGCCAAGATGTTCTGTCCAAATACAAGGAGCTGTATTTGCAGAATGAAGATATGGTGGGCTGGATTTCCATTTCCGGCACAACCATTAACTACCCTGTTATGCAGACAAAGGATGAACCGAATTACTATCTTAAACACAATTTTGAGAAGCAGTACAGTGATTTAGGTACTCCGTATATTCAGGAAAACTGTGATCTGCTTACCAGTGATAATCTGATCATTTACGGGCATCACATCAGTGGCAACCGCATGTTTGGAGCTTTGGAGGATTATAAATCCAAGAGTTTTTATGAGGAACACAAAACCATTCAGTTTGATACCCTGACAGAACAGGCAGAGTATGAGATCGTTGCTGTATTTAAGACAGTCGCTTACAGCTCCAGCGGCTATCGCTATTATGATTTTGTAAATGCGGAGAATGAGGAAGAATTTAATGCCTATATCAAAACGTGTAAAGAGCTTGCCCTATACGATACGGGTGTTACCGCAGACTATGGCGACAGGCTGATTACCCTTTCTACCTGTGAGTATTCGGCTACAAATGGCAGGCTTGTTGTGGTGGCAAAAAGGACTGCATAAGTAAGGTACAGCTTCTAAGAAAGGAGGGCTTCTATGGCAGATATTAAAACCAGGGATGCAGTCAAAGGTACGATTAAGACCATAGATAAAGCCGCCGTTGCTTCAGAGCGTATGAAAGCTGCCTATGCAAAGACAAAGGAGAAAGCGGAAGAAGGATATTACGCCAACGAAGGTTCTGCTACGGAATATGCTGCGGATAAGATCTCCTATGCTTCTGACCGGGTAAAAGATGAGGGTATCCATCAGTTCAATAAGCAAGGGCAAAAAAGCGCTAAGACTACCAAAGACAATATCGTTAAGGTAAAGGACAAAATGGCTGATTTTAAGCAGAAGCGGGCCGCCAAAGCTGCTGAGCAAAGGTCAGCAAGGAATGTGTCTGGACAGAACGGCTTGCAGATCCATCGTGGAACTGCAGGTCGTTCTCCTGTTTCAGATGCTTCTGTCCAGACCATAAAAACAGCAACAGATACCAAAAGAACGATTAAGCAGTCTGCCAGAAGTGCAGGAAAAACCGTCAAGACAGCGGCAAAAGGCTCTGTAAAAACAACCGAAAGAAGCGTAAAAACAGCACAGGTGACTTCTAAAGCGGCCATAAAGACCACTCAGCAGGCCACCAAAACAGCACAGGCTGCGGCAAAGGCTTCAGCGAAAACCGCACAGAAAGCAGCGCAGGCGGCAAGAGCATCCGCAAAGGCATCTGCGGTGGCTGCTAAAACAACCGTCAAAGCCACCATAGCGGCTGTCAAAGCAATCATTGCAGGAACAAAAGCATTGATAGCAGCGATTGTTGCAGGCGGCTGGATCGCAGTAGTGATTATTCTGATCGTGGTATTGCTTGGTTGTGCGATCTCTCTGTTTGGCGGAGGCAGTGAAAGCACTTCTTATACTCCGGTCAGTGCCGAGGTAGAAGCCTATGAACCGCTGATCCAGAAATATGCAAAGCAGCATGGGATTCCTGAATATGTAGAGCTTATCAAGGCGGTCATGATGCAGGAGTCTGGAGGACGGGGAAATGACCCCATGCAGGCATCGGAATGTGGGTATAACACACAGTACCCAAATACACCGAATGGCATTACAGACCCGGAATATTCCATCAATGTCGGTATCCAGAATTTAGCTGCCTGTCTGAATGCCGCACAAGTGGAAAATCCCGTTGACATGGATCGGATCAAACTGGCCCTGCAGGGATATAACTTTGGAAATGGCTATATTTCATGGGCGCAGACCAATTACGGCGGCTACACTTATGCCAATGCGGTTGAGTTTTCTACGATACAAGCAGAGCGATTGGGATGGGACAGCTACGGGGATACCCAATATGTTTCTCATGTACTGCGCTATTATCCCTTCGGACGGGTATTTACCGGCGGTGGTAATCAGGCAATCGTGGAAGTTGCCCTGACGCAGCTTGGCAATGAGGGCGGACAGCCCTACTGGTCATGGTATGGTTTCAGCAGTCGTGAAGAATGGTGCGCCTGCTTTGTTTCATGGTGTGCAGAACAGTGTGGCTATATCGAAGGTGGATTTATCCCGAAATTTGCAGGATGCGTCAGCGGCGCAAACTGGTTTAAAGAACGGAACCAATGGCAGGACAGAAACTATGAGCCTACGGCGGGAGATATTATTTTCTTCGATTGGGAAGGCGATGGTTCAACCGACCATGTAGGTATTGTAGAGAAATGCGAAAACGGAGTTGTCTACACCGTAGAAGGAAATTCCGGTGATGCGGTAAAACAGAGACAATATACGGTTGGAAGCAGCTCCATCTATGGATATGGTGTTCCAGCCTATTAAAAATCAGCAAAAGAAAACCAGAGGATTTTATTCCTCTGGCTCTTTTGCCATACATAGCCCGTTCACAGTTGCTTCTATAACGGACAGTTCTCTATCATTGAGTTTGTCGAGCTGTGCGTCTAAACGTCTGCGGACGGAACTTTTCTTCACTTCTTTTTCAGGAAATATGTATTCATCAACAGACACATCGAACATGGTAATCAGTTGAATAAACAGCTCAATACTGGGATGTTGTCCCTCGTTCTCAATGGACTGAATGTGTCGTGGAGCATATCCAATGATCCCGGCAAGCTGCTCCCTTGTCATTCCTCTGGCTTCACGGGCTTTTTTGATCGCCTGTCCAATGGGCATAAAATCAAAGTCAAAATCGTTGTTTCTTTCGTCCATAAGCTCACCACCTTGCAGCAATATAATGTTACTTTTATATTGTACAGAGGTCATAGTTCTTATGAAACGATGTGAAATTTCCTGTAATAAGAGATTTTATATCTTATATATAGAGATGAAATCTCAGATTCTCAATGTTCTATTTCATAAATTAAAGGGATTTTGTTTGGAAACAAAATCCCTCGCATTTTTTCACCTGTTGATTTTAACCATCTAATAGAAATTTGATGGTTAATCTGAAATTCTTCTAATATTTAGAGCGTTTATATTCTAATAAATATCATCAAAAAAATCATACAAGCAACCACCTTGACTTTGCAAAATCGTTGCCCATTTATGTTGTCTGACTCGTATAAATAGTTGTTATTGGAAAAGCTGTATCTTAATATCGGTTATATCTCCTGCACCAGTTACAAGTATAATTGCTACTACATCGCCTTGTTCCAAATCGGATAGATTACTCACTTCATTGCCGAGAACAACACTTGTTTCTGCCTATACATCGTATCGGACAATATCGCGTTCGTTTAAAGAAAGCTTCTCAACAGATATCATGCTTGGTGTAATCTCTTGAACTTCCGCATAAAAGGTATATATATCCATTGGCGAAATCTGCCCTGTACTGTTTTTTAAACGGTTATAAGCGACTTTATAACCAACAAAATAACTGACTATTACCAGCTTATAGTATTCTGCTTTATCGAATCGAGTCATTGGCATCATTCAGTCGTATTTATACCATAAAAAAATTTTTTATTTTATCAATTAGCAAACCTTGTAACCATCCTGTTTCAATAATTCTGCCTTCTTCCATAAATACAAGATAATCACAGCACTGTTCGATGAGTTCCGGGTCGTGTGTTATTATAAACTGGGTTTTCCCCTTTGCTTTCATATTTTTTATTGCCTCGGCAACATCTATCATCCTTGTATAGTCTAATCCGCTAGTTGGTTCATCATATACTAAAATTTGCTTATCTGATGCTAGTGCACATGCAACAGACACTCTTTGTTTTTGCCCACCAGAAAGCGACATGGGATGAACATCTTGATATTGCTCCAAATTTAGTGAAGTTAGAATTTGATCAACTTTTTCTTTTTTTGATTTTTCCTCCTCATTACTTTTTTCCATAGATAAAAGAAGCTCATCTAATACACTTTCAGTAAAAAGCTGATGATTAACATCTTGCATTACGAGGTAACAAGTTTTGATACGTTCTTTCCAGTTTAGAACACATCCATTAAATGTCATTGTACCGCTTGTTTTCTTTTCCAAGCCACACATACATCTGCCAAAAGTTGACTTACCTGCTCCATTTTTTCCTATCACCGCCACGACACTTCCGCACGGGATTGATAAAGATGGAATATCAAGATTTTTCTCTCTTTCGTAGGCAAAAGAAAAATCTTTGAAATAGATAACTTCTTCCTTTTTGACTGTATTGGAATATAATTTATCAAAAGATACTGTCCGTGATCTTAATCCCATTTTAGCCAGAATATCGTCAGGAATTGTTAAAAATTCCTGAATAGAAATATCCTGTTCAATGAAACCATTTTTAACATAAACTACACGATCAACAATATCCATAAGCCAATAGAGCCTATGTTCAGCTATGACGATTGTACATCCAGCTTCTTTCCACTGTTTTATGACTCCAGCCAACTCATAGATTGCTTCGATATCCAAGTTGGAAGATGGCTCATCCATGACCAGAATTTGAGGAAAGAGTGTTGCCACAGAAGCACAAGCAATCTTTTGTTTTTGTCCTCCAGATAGAGCAAATAAACTTTTTCCAAGTAAAGGAGTTAGTTTTAGTTTATCTACAATTTCTTCAAAACGCTGATATATGTTTTCCTTTTCCATTCCAATATTTTCGCAAGCAAAAACAATTTCTGAATCCGTTTGCACAGTGTAAAACTGCGATTTGGGATTTTGAAAAACGGAGCCAACAAAAGGGGTTAGTTCGTAAAGCTCACTTTTCTTTGTATTAAATCCGCAAACGGTAATATCACCAGAAAGTTCTCCCTCATAAAAATTGGGAATTAAGCCGTTAATCATTCGCGACAATGTTGTTTTTCCACATCCAGAGCTACCACAAAGTAGTACTACCTGCCCCCTAGGAATCTGTAGATTAATATTATGTACTCCGGCGTCGGACTTCGCATGGTTATATACAAAGTCTACCTGTTCCAATTTTATCATTAAAAGCACCAACTCCTATTTGTAAATTATAAAAACAATAATGCAGCATATAGTGGCAAAGAAAGCAATTCCATCTCTCCAAGTAAAGCCAATGGGGCAGACATTCGTTCTTTTAACTGGTGAGTTCAATCCTCTTGTGAGCGCTGAAGCTGCTAGATCATTTCCTATAGAGACGATGCTTGTTAAAAAAGGTACCATACGGTATTCAAGCATTTTCATAGGGTTTCTTATGGAACCCACTTCACGCATCACCATAGCATCTTTCACATGTCCATATTCTTCGATAATAGTTGGAAAAAAACGAAACAATACAGAAAAGGGCATGGATATTTTTTTTGTTACATGCATCCGATCCATAGCGGCAACAAACTCGCTTACAGTTGTGCTTACAATTAGGAAATATGCCATCATCATTCCAGGTAAAATTTGTGTAAAGAGCGCAATCATTCCTGTAAACAGAACATTAATGATATTAGGCAAGTATGGAATCAATAGTTTTGGCACTAATGCTGAAAACAAATACATCCCCAAGTAATAGACCGCCATTTTATATTTTTTTAATACTACCAAAAAAATCAACGGTAATATTGCAAAGAGTAGATGCATTGTTTCAATAATCGGTGAATCTGAAGGCACCAACATGATAGATGATACTGTAAGGCACAAAAAAATTTTTGTTCGTGGGTCTAAATAGAGTTGCTTTGCTTTTGCTGTCGTATCGTAAATATCACTTATCATAATGTCACCGTTTACACTAAACCACTTTTTTCAAAATGCTTTTTCATTACTGATTTTCCAATCAGACCACCGATAATGCCAGCAATAAAACCGCCGATCACCATTACTGGGAAAACCCATCCAGTAGTCAATGCACCATGTACTGTATTTACATAAGTATCTCCATAGGTGACAGCTGTTTGAGAAAGCCAATCTTCGCTGGCAGAAATCCAGTGGATGTAGTTCCCGCAGATACAGGTGGATAAAATACCATAGCAGATAACGGCCATCTTTCTACTTGAATATTTGGTAGCTTTAAATAGTAGTTCGCAAATAATGCCAACAACAACACCCCAAATTAAAAGGTCATACCCCATGCCTGTTAGGATCATTACAAGACCAAATAGAATTTCAAAAATCAGAAGCATACCAGCCTTTTTTACTTTTGTAAAATACAGCATCATAGGAATACCGCCGATTATTGGGAGAATAATTGGCAACAGTATAAAGCCAATAGGGATTAATCCTACAGTACAAGCAATCACGATAACAATTACCATGTAAATTGCTGTAAAAATCCCAATGTTAATAAAGTCTTTTCCGTTGAGTTTCTCTTTTTTGTTTTGCATCATGTCTCCTCCATTGCAATATAAGTTTTTTTGTGTTACCATGAGTTAGATATAGCTAACCGCTCCGCATAAATTATACAGCGTCTTGCCTTGAAAACAATAGGAAAAACATTGGTTTGGCTGATTTCAAAAGCGATTTGGTCGATTTCAAAAAAAGGAAGGTGATATGTTGTGGATGCTAGATTTGAACAACTTTGTTTAGGGCATTTACCGCAATTAGGGTTAAGACCTGCATGTAAAGGGCAGGAAGTTAAAAATGGTATTGGTTTTACTTTTGTGCCAGATTCAGAAATTGGAGAAGGATATTTATGGACATACCCTATCAATTCTACATGTTCATTGACTATTTATGATATTATTTTTCATCAGGACATGTCTTTTCGCTACCATCATCCAGCTGCGCTTACGATTGCTGTTAGTTCACCGGGGAGTATAGAGCCTGTATTTACAAAGACATGTTGTAATCCTGAAAATCTCGTGGGTTATTATTTAGATGAAGGAATTTTTTCGCATACCGTTCCTAAGGGAACACCTGTGAGGAGTATTGGACTGGGATTAATGCCGGAATTTTGGGAACAGCAGTTACCCCGATTATTGGAACAAGATACATCTCAGGTGTTAAGTGCTGCTTGTTTATTAGATGGCACATTTTCAATTCCTGAGGTTGAACTATTGCTTCATCAAATGGCTTCTTATGTGCCAAAAGCTGGAACTGCATCTTTGAGATACGAATCGAAAATCTTGGATCTCATAGCCGCTCTTTTGGAATGGAATATCTTATCTTTATCCATTCCAGCCGTTCAGAGTATTTCTGCAAGCGATCAGGAAGTTATTCAAAACTTGAAGCATTATCTGAGACAAAATTATTCCGCTCAAATTGACTTACAAAGATTAGCGCAAATGTGTTATATGAGCAAATCGAAATTGACATTTCTTTTTCGCAAAATGTGTGGAATGACAATCTATGATTTTATTTTGTCCTGTCGAATCGAACGGGCAAAAGAATTATTGGCTGATCGGAAAAAAAAGATTAGTGAGATAGCATTTTCAGTTGGATATGAACACCCAAGCAGTTTTTCTGTTGCTTTTCATCGAAAAACCGGTTTAACTCCAAATGAGTTTAGAAACAGTATCTAAAACAATGAATAAAATTTTATTGGGCTGTCGTAGCGCATACGGCAGTTCTTTTTTTGCAATCGTACAAATGTGTTTGGCTATATTCCAGAGTTGAACAAAAAGGATTGAACTTTCCAAACGCTGACAGTATTATCGGGTTAGTTAAAACGAACCACAATAAATAAGTAGGAGGTAATCTGATGTCCCAAAAGAATAAATCAGGAATTGCAAGACTGTTAGAATTTGGAGGTCGCTACCGCTATCTTACAGTCATAGCTTGTATTTTATCTGGAATAAGTTCAATACTTATGCTTTGTCCATTTTTATGTTTCTGGATGGTTTTGCGAGATGTATTTGCCGTGTTACCAGATTTAAGTAAAGTGAATGTACAAGCCATATCAAATTATGGATGGATGGCACTTGCTTTAGCAGTAAGTGGGTTTATATTCTATGCATTGGCGCTTCTTTTTTCACATTTGGGAGCCTTTCATACAGCTAAAAATATGCAATCTCTGATTCTGCATCACTTGGCAACCCTTCCATTAGGATTTTTTTCACAGAACAGTAGTGGAAAACTCAGGAAAATTATAAACGAAAATACATCTCAAACAGAGAATTTTCTGGCTCACCAACTTCCTGATATGACAGGTTCTGTTGTAACAGCAGTGACTATGTTGGTGATGCTTTTGTTTTTCGATTGGCGACTAGGAGGTCTTTGTATTTTGCTGTTAGTTGTTGGTTTTACTGTACAGATGCTGATGACCAACGAAAAGTCTATGTCCTATATGCGCCAGTATCAGGATGCTTCGGAGCAAATGAACAACGAAGCTGTAGAATATGTTAGGGGTATTCCTGTTGTTAAAGTGTTTCAACAAACAATCTATTCTTTTAAAAGTTTTTACGCTGCTATCATGCACTATAAGAACAATGTAACCGAATATGCCCTTTCCTGCCAAGGACCAATGGTAGCTTTCAATGTTATTATCAATGCCTCTTTTGCCGTACTAATTCCAGCAGGGATTCTGTTAATTAGACCGGATAATTACAAAAGTTTTTTACTGGATCTTGTCTTTTATATGATGTTCGCATCTGGAAGTGCTGCTATTTTGAATAAGATACTTTTTTCCGGTACACATCGAATGATGGCACAAGAAGCAGTTCGGCGAATTGATATGTTGTTAGATGAGATTCCGGTGGTTGAAACAACTTTGGCACAGATTCCAGACCGCAACGATGTGGAGTTTAAGGATGTGACATTCACATATCCTGGTAATAAATTCCCGGCACTTTCACATTTAAATTTACATGTACAGGAAGGAAAAACAGTAGCTCTGGTTGGAGCGTCTGGGAGCGGAAAAACTACCGCAGCAACATTGATTCCTCGATTTTGGGATCCACAGGAAGGTATTGTTAGTATCGGTGGTGTTCCTGTTACAGAAATCACAAAAAAGGATTTGATGAACCGTATCGCATTTGTGTTCCAAGATACTAAACTTTTGAAAGTTAGCATTTTGGAAAATATGCGTGCAGCTCGTCCAGATGCAACAAAGGAACAGGTGTTGAACGCACTTCACAATGCCCAATGTGATGATATTATAGAAAAATTCCCACAAGGAGTAGATACCATTTTGGGAACAAAGGGGATTTATCTTTCTGGCGGTGAACAACAGCGTCTCGCGCTGGCGCGGGCTATTCTTAAAGATGCCCCTATCATTTTACTGGACGAGGCTACTGCCTTCGCAGATCCGGAAAATGAATATAAAATCCAACTGGCTTTTGAACATTTGACTCGTGGGAAAACTGTGTTGATGATTGCGCACAGACTGCCTACCATTCAAAATGCCGATGAGATTTTAGTGCTAAATAAAGGAACTGTAGTTGAAAGAGGAACCCATAATGCTCTGATGGCTCAGGGTGGGATTTACGCAACTATGTGGAAAGATTATCAGACCTCAATAGCATGGAATATCGGAAAGGGGGAATATCATGCTTCGTAATCTCTTTGCCCTGACAGAACAGGGTGCAAAAGATATGAAAAAAGGTATTATTGCTTCAATTTTTTCTTCTCTTAGTCTAATGTTTCCTATGGGATTACTGCTTATGCTTGTTATGCAACTGCTTCAACCCTTGTTAGGTATTGAGGCTGATGGGCCTTCACTGAAATTATACTCTGTTCTGTGTATAGGATTACTTATAATTATTTTCTTAACACACTATGTCCAATATCGTTGTACGTACATCGCAGCCTATGCCGAAAGCGCTCAACGCCGAATCGGTCTTGCAGAAAAACTGAGGACGTTGCCGTTGTCTTTTTTTGGCAAACGAGATCTTTCTGATTTGACAACAACCATGATGAGTGACTGCAGCGATTTGGAAAGGGTCTTTGCCTATACTATCCCGCAGATTTTTGGTACGGCAATTAGTTGTTTAATTGTTTGTCTATGTTTGTTTTTTATAGACTGGCGCATGGCTCTGGCCATCCTTTCTCCCTTTATTCTGGCTATTATAGTTCTCATTGGGAGTAAGCGGCTTCAGAACCGAATGGATCTCAAAAAAATGCAATCTAAGCTGGATGCGGCAGATAGTATTCAAGAATTTTTAGAAAGCATCCGCGATTTACAGGCAAACAATCAAGAGGAAGAATATCTGGCCGGTCTGGATCAAAAACTGGAAAAAATTGTCCATACCTCAATACGTTATGAGATGACTAGCGGCTTAATGATCACATCAGCCCAAATGATTTTACGCTTTGGTTTCCCTGTTACAGTATTAGTAGGAACATTACTGCTCAGTCAAGGACATTTAAGCCTGTTCCTATTTCTTATGTTTCTGGTAACAGCTTCTCGTATTTATGACCCACTCAGTGGTGTGATGATGCAGCTTAGTGAAATATTCAATGCTATGCTCCAGCTTCAGCGGATGAAAGCTATCGAAAAAGAGCCAGAACAAACTGGCACCACTCAATATTCCACTAAGGGGTATGACATTTCTTTTTCTCATGTGGGATTCAGCTACCAAGATGGCGAAGATGTATTGACCGATGTAACATTCACTGCTAAGCAAGGGGAAGTGACTGCATTGGTAGGGCCTTCTGGCGGTGGAAAAAGTACAACAGCGAAACTGGCTGCCCGTTTTTGGGACATTCAAAAAGGCTCTATCACTATCGGCGGTACAGACATTTCAAAAATCGACCCAGAAACACTGCTTAAAGACTATGCCATTGTATTCCAAGATGTGGTACTATTCAACGATACCATTATGGGAAATATCCGTTTGGGGCGCAAGGATGCCACCAATGAGGAAATTTTAGCTGCTGCCAGAGCTGCTCAGTGTGATGAGTTTGTTCAGCAATTGCCAGAAGGCTACCAGACAGTTGTGGGTGAAAACGGCTCAACTCTGTCTGGTGGAGAACGTCAGCGTATCTCCATCGCCCGCGCTTTATTAAAAAATGCCCCCGTTGTCTTACTGGATGAAGCGACGGCATCCTTGGACGTAGAAAATGAAACCAGCCTTCAAACTGCGCTCTCTGCCCTACTTAAAGAAAAGACTGTTTTAATAATTGCGCATCGAATGCGCACTGTAATGGGGGCAGATCACGTAGTTGTACTTGCTGATGGACATGTAGCGGAGGAAGGAACACCAAAACAATTATTGGATCAAGGAAGAATATTTCGCCACATGGTCGAACTTCAACAAGAATCTTCAAATTGGAAAATTAGCTCATAAAGGAGAACCTATGAAACTTCATGCGTCCGGGGAGGACTATCTGGAAACCATCCTTGTTATCCATAAGAAAATGGGTATGGTGCGCTCCGTAGATGTTGCCCGGCACATGGGAGTGTCAAAACCGAGTGTTTGTGTGGCGGTCAACACCCTGAAAGACGGCGGCTTTCTCATAATGGATGAAGATCACCTTCTCCATTTGACCGATGTGGGCCGGGAGGTTGCCGAAAAAATCTATGAGCGCCATTGCTTCTTTACCAAGCAGCTTATCGCAGCAGGCGTTGACCCCAGAACTGCGGAGGCTGACGCCTGCCGGATGGAACATGTAATCAGTAATGAAAGCTTTGAACGGTTGAAAAAGGCTGCCTTTAGAAATCAGGAAAGCGAGATTTCTGCCCTGTCAAAAGCGATAAAGGATAAGCCCACCGAATAAAAAAACGGTGTTTCGGTGGGCGGCTTCATCATGCCTGATTACACATCTTCCCTCTGAACCCGTTTTGGGTTTGGAGGGATTTTTTATGTGCTGGTCTGCTTCAGCCGCCCTGCTGCTTATCCAAAGCAGCAATTACCTACATAATTTCATACAGGAATGAGGATAGTCTCTCAAAAAAATCTTCTGCTATTGGTGGCACTCTCACGCCCCAAATATAGAAGCTATATTTCTACAATATAGTTCTTATTTTTCTTATTGCCGTAAAGGTTTAACAGCCTTTGCGGTTTTTTATTTGTCGATATTTGTCGGGGAAAAGGATAAGCCATCTTCCGGTATCGGCTGTCGTTCTCCGCCCTTTCCAATCTGAATGTTCAAACAAATCAGATTGGAGGTAAGGAAAATGGCATATAACCATGGAAAAGCAGAGCGCAAATGGAAGCTCTGGAAAGAGAAAGAAGAAAAGATTTTAAGAGACAGCGGTGTTTCTGAAGATATGATTGAAGCAATTCGTCTCTATGACCGTCAGGCATTTAATTCAGACAGACGCTATTATGAGCGTGTGCAGGAAACAGGTACATATCTGGATACGGTAGCAGCATCCACCGATCAGGCAGAACCGAAAACAGTACAGGACTTCTTGGATCGTATTGAGAATCAGGAATTGTATCATATACTGATCACAGTGGACAGGCTTACCCTGCAGATCGTTCTGATGAAGATCCAGGGGTACAGCACTCATGAAATCGCCAGGTATCTGAAGATTACCGAAAAGGCGGTTTACAGACGCATGGACAGGTTAAAAGAAAAAATCAAAAAAATATTTTAATGTGAGGGGAAATTGATAGGTTCCCATTGGCGACAGGGTGAGAGGACGAAATCCTCCACCCTGTTTTCCTTTGTGTGGCAAAAACAGGATTGTTCCTTGACAACCGAATAGTCATTCGCCAAATACTTCCTCTTTGTGATTGTGATGAGCATAAGCGTACGGAGCAGTACGCCAAGACCTGCCGACAAGCAAATAGCGATGAAAGGTGGTGAGCGAGCCTATACTGACTCCAAATATCGGGTAGCCCCCGGTTTCGCCATAACCCACAAAGAGCATAATGGTACTCCCGTCCAGTCACAGTCCGAGCGGTATCCAATCCGCCGCAGGCAATGAGGGCGGCTCTGGCAGACCGTCAGTTGGGGTGAAACTCCCGTGGAGTCAGTTCGCTGCTGACCGTTTGGCGACTTCCCTATGCTTTTGCGCATTTGCATTTCGGGGTGTCGAGGACAAATAGAAATGCCATGATCATAAAGCCAGACACAAGGTTATCAATGAGAACAGAGCTTTGTTTTATAGGCTCCCGACCTCAATAAGCCTTTTGTCTGGCTTATTACATAGACAGAAACCGTATGTCAAATATAGATTGGAGGGCATTCAAATGAAAAGAACTGTCAGGCGTGGAGATATTTACTACGCAAAACTTGATCCGCATATCGGCTCTGAACAGGGCGGCACAAGACCTGTCCTCATTCTTTCCAATGATACAGGAAACAGGTTCAGCCCCACGGTCATTGTTGCCGCCATTACGAGTCGAGTACGAAAGAAAACGAAGCTACCGACACATTACTATTTGGAAGATGTTGACGGGCTTCCCGAAAATTCAATTATTCTCTTTGAACAGGTGCGCACGATTGATAAAAGCCGTCTCAAAGAGAAAGTAACACAGCTTGATAAACAATCTATGGAAAAGATTGTTTTACCCCTATTCATCAGCATGGGTGCAGAAAAAGAGCTGAAAGCAGAAAGGAGGATTTCTCATGTTTGAGGATAGAATTGCAGCATTAAATAAGGATACAGAAGCTATGCCGAGTATTCCATATGAGAAAAGAATTTATACAGTAGATGAGATCCAGGACATTTTAGGCATCGGCAGGAATTCTGCCTATAATCTTGTGAAATCCGGCGTATTCCACAGTGTCCGTATTGGCGGCAATATCCGTATTTCAAAAAAGAGCTTTGACGATTGGCTTGATAAACAGATGGATACTTGTCAAGTGTGAAAAATCCCTTGAACTGTCGGATTTGCATATTTCACTTTTTCTCTGATTTTCCATACTATATAGCCAAGCAGAGATGCTTGGCTATATAGCATACCCTAACGGCTGACGAGCCGAAAAAAATATGAATCGGAGGAAAATACAATGAAAAAGAAAAGCATGTCCGTGCGAGAAATGCGTCGGCTTCTTGGGCTTGGTAAGACGGAAGCATACTGGCTCGTGAAAAAGAACTATTTTGATACGGTCATCATCGCCGGTAAGATGCGTGTGATGATCGAGAGCTTTGAAAACTGGTACGCCAACCAGCTTCATTATAAGAAAATAATTGGTGAAGCACCGGGAAAGAATTGGACATCCATCACAATGTCAATTCAGGAAACTGCCAGCTTACTTGGGATTGCTGAAGGAACCCTATATGACTTGATGAAGAAGAAACCTTTCAAAACGGTAAAGGTTGGCATGTATACCCGTATTTACATAGATAGCTTCGAGGATTGGTACAACTCTCAATCCCACTATAAGAAAGTTATCAAAAATGAGGAGGTGGTAGCATGTTTGAAGATCGCATCGCTGAATTAAATGGAGTTTCAAAAACTACTCCGAATAAGAAAAGCTATACTGTTGCAGAAATTCGGCAGATTCTTGGAATAAGCCGCCCCACTGCATATAAGCTGATAAATCAGAATGTGTTTCAGAGTGTTCGATTGAATAGTGGCATCAGAATCGTAAAAAGCAGTTTTGATGCATGGCTCGAAACAAGAGAATAAGGAGGTGTTTTACATGGCATCTATTGTTAAGAGAAAAAACCGCTATTCTGTGGTTTACAGCTATACGGATGAAAACGGCGTAAAGAGGCAAAAGTGGGAAACATTTGCTACTAATGCCGAAGCCAAAAAGCGCAAAGTGCAGGTTGAATTTGAACAGGAGACAGGTACTTTTATTACCCCTTCCGCTAAGACGGTCAGTGATCTTCTGGAAGAATACATGTCTATTTATGGTGTGAATACCTGGGCATTATCGACCTATGAAGCAAGGCGAAGCCTGATCTTCAATTATATTACTCCGCTGATTGGAGATATTAAACTGGAAGATCTGACACCAAGAACAATGGACAAATTCTATCAGAGCTTATTATCGGTCAAGGCAAAAGTGGTAAATAACCGCAGGCCGAACAATGAATATCTCACCGCCCATACAGTTAGAGAGATTCATAAGCTGCTCCGCAATGCCTTTAATCAGGCAGTAAAATGGGAACTGATGTCAAGGAATCCTGTTCTTAATGCTACCCTTCCAAAAGAAGAACATAAAGAGCGTGCAATCTGGACAGCAGAAACACTGTTTAAAGCATTGGAAGTTTGTGACGATGACAATCTGGCATTGGCACTGAATCTTGCTTTTTCCTGCTCATTGCGAATGGGTGAACTTCTCGGACTGACCTGGGACTGTATCGATATTTCAGAGGATAGCATAAAAAATGGATGTGCCTATATCTTTGTCAACAAAGAGCTTCAGCGTGTTAATCGCAATGCGTTGGAACAGTTGGGGGAAAAAGGAGTTGTCTTTAAGTTTCCACCTGCGCTGGCAAGTACACACACAGCGCTGGTGCTGAAAGAGCCGAAAACAAAAACAAGTATACGAAAGGTATTTCTTCCGAAAACAGTTGCAGAAATGCTTGTTGATCGACACGAGGAAATTGAAAACTACAAGGCACTGTTTGGTGACGAATACCTGGACTTTAATCTCGTATTCGCTTCTTCCTGCGGCAGACCGATTGAAGGACAGGTTATCAATCGAGCTTTAGGAAAGCTGATCAAAGATCATGATTTGCCGCCTGTCGTATTTCATAGTTTCAGACATTCAAGTATCACTTATAAGCTAAAACTCAACGGTGGCGATATGAAATCCGTACAGGGTGATTCCGGTCACGCACAGGTTAAGATGGTAGCTGATGTATATTCCCACATTATAGACGAGGACAGACGCTTAAATGCTCAGCGATTTGAAGAGCAGTTTTACCAGGGAAAATCAATCCCAGCGGTTGAAGAACCAGAAGAACCCCCTGCTCCAGAAGAAACACAGACTGAACAGGAGCTGCTTCAGAAACTTCTTGCCAATCCAGAAATGGCAGCCCTTTTGAAATCACTGGCGAAAACCATATGACATTGAGGAGCCGTTGCAAATAGATGAGTAGTCATCTATGGAGCAATGGCTCCTTCTGCTATATCATATTAAGATTGGAGTGATTGATTGAAAGATATTTTTACGGATATGCAGGCCCAAATAGGATGTCAGTATATATCTGATCTGCCCTACCATAAGAGTGCGGTCTGGTTGGAACTGAAAAACTTTTGTCTGTCTGAATATCCTAAGAAACAGTTAGAAGATTTTTCACATTATGTATTTGATGTGCCTTATACCGCTATACAGGAAGCGTTGCAAAGAAAAGATATAATGAGCCATAAAAGAAAAGCGTGTGCAGATTGAAGTAATAGATCATAGAGCAAGCATCTGCACCCAAAGAAACACAAGAGGAAAATCCAACATGGGTTGTCCTCTTTCTTTCAGTCTATTGTTTACATACTGTTCTTGAGAAGTTACAGAGCAGATCAGGAGAGTCGTCCTAACACCAGAAGGGACGCATCCGCACAGCAGCGACTTGTTTTTACTATTTAGTATTTTCCCAACTCCTGTTTTTTTGCTAATCACCTGCAAATTGAATGGCATAAAACACCTTAAAATCAGCAGAAATACCGAGGTACAGGATAACATCCTGATGCCGTGAAAACCCAGTAAATACGGGGATTATTTAAACTTAGAAGGTAGCTGATTGACCTTTAGGAGTGCCTCTCCTAAGGGTTAGTTGTAGGTTCGATTCCTACTATGGGTGCCACCAGCAATGCCGAGAAACTTCTAAAATGGTTTTTCGGCTTTTCTATTTTTCTAAACAATTCAAACTTTAAATTTTCCATAAAATAAGCAGCAAACCTTGAAAATTTACATCACAGGACATGTAATTTCCATTAGTTTTTCAATCATATGATGGAGCAAATCTGCTGCTTTTGTATCTGATACTTTGTAGTAAACTTCTTTTCCGTCCCGTCTGCTGATAATTAAGCCGCCGGATTTTAATTGTTTCAGATGATGGGAAACTGCAGGACTGCTCATATCCACCAGAGCAGAAATATTAGTTACACATTCTTCACAGTGGCATAAAAGCCAGAAAATCTTAATTCTGCTGGCGTCGCCCAGCTGTTTAAAAATGTCTGAAATAAGACGGAAATCTTCTGTATCCGGCATATCATCTATACAGTGCTCTATTTGTTGACCATGATTATGAGGAAGCTGCTGTGTTGTCATAATGTTTTATCCTTCCAAAAAATATAATATAATAAATAGTACCATTGAAAGAATTGAACTGTCAAATTTGATTTCATTGAAAGAAATTTAAAAAATATATTGACAATTATTTATTGTCAGCGTATATTAAAACTAACAATTAAACATATATTTAATTATTTAATCGAAAGGAAGAAAAGATTATGAAAAAAACTTATAAAATTGATGTGGATTGTGCTAACTGTGCAAACAAAATGGAAATTGCTGCCAAAAATACAAATGGTGTAAAAGACGCTACCGTTAATTTTATGGCATTAAAAATGATTGTGGAATTTGAAGAAGGCCAGGAACCAAAAACGGTTATGAAAGATGTCCTTAAAAATTGTAAAAAGGTGGAAGATGACTGTGAGATCTTCTTTTAAATAAAATCCACTTGTAGAATAGGAGGATTTGAAGATGAATAAGAAACAGAAAAAAATGTTAATTCGTATTCTTATTTCAGCAGCGTTATTGATTATACTCCATTTTATTCCATTAAGCGGCATTCTGAGATTTGTTTTATATATGATCCCATATCTGATTGTTGGATATGATATTCTTAAAAAAGCTGGAAAAGGTATTATTAACCGGCAGATTTTTGACGAATGTTTTTTAATGGCAGTTGCAACAATAGGAGCTATTGTTCTTGCGGTTTATGATGACGGGGATTATGTAGAAGCAATTGCAGTTATGCTGTTTTATCAGATAGGAGAATGGTTTCAGAGTTATGCTGTGGGTAAAAGCCGCAGAAATATCAGTGATCTGATGGATATCCGTCCGGATTATGCAAATGTTGAACAGGATGGTGTGCTGGAAAAAATTGATCCGGATGAAGTATCCATAGGAACTACAATTATTGTACAGCCGGGAGAAAAAGTACCTATTGATGGTATTATAACAGAAGGAACTTCTACTCTAAATACAAGTGCATTAACCGGAGAAAGTCTGCCCAGGGAAGCATCTGCAGGGGACGAAGTTATCAGCGGCTGTATAAATATGACAGGCGTTTTAAAAATCAGGACCACAAAGGAATTTGGAGAATCTACGGTTTCTAAAATTTTAGATCTTGTTGAAAATGCCAGTTCCAGAAAATCAAAGTCAGAAGATTTTATTTCAAAATTTGCAAGAATATATACCCCGGCTGTCTGTTTTGCGGCACTGGCGCTGGCGATTATTCCGCCTGTTGTGCAGCTGATGATTCCTGGTATGACGCCGGAATGGGGCATGTGGATTTATCGTGCGCTGACTTTTCTTGTTATCAGCTGCCCGTGTGCTCTTGTTATTAGTATACCTCTTAGTTTTTTTGCTGGAATCGGAGGCGCAAGCAAAGCAGGTGTACTGGTGAAAGGATCCAATTACCTGGAGAGTTTATCAAAGGCCAGATATGTTGTATTTGATAAAACCGGTACATTGACAAGAGGAGTATTTGAAGTAAATGGAATCCATCACAATGAAATGGAAGAAGAAAAGCTCCTGGAATATGCTGCTCTTGCAGAGAGTGCGTCGTCTCACCCTATCAGTAAAAGTCTGCAGCGTGCATATGGAAAGAGAATAGACCGGTCTAGAGTCTCTAATATCAGGGAAATCAGCGGTAATGGAGTAATTGCTGAGGTAGATGGGATTGAAGTTGCAGCCGGAAACGCAAAATTAATGAAAACACTGAATATAACACCTGTTAATTGCCATCAGGTAGGAACTATTATTCATATGGCTGTTAATGGAAGTTATGCAGGACATATTGTTATATCAGATGTTATAAAACCAAATGCAAAAGCTGCGGTTTCGGCCTTAAAAGCTGCCGGTGTGGAAAAAACAGTAATGCTGACAGGTGATGCTGATGCAGTTGCAAAGCAGGTTGCCGCATCTTTGGGTATTGATGAAGTATATAGTGAACTGCTGCCCGGGGATAAAGTTGAAAAAGTAGAAAAGCTTTTAACAGAAAAACCGGAGAAAGAAAAACTGGCATTTGTGGGAGACGGAATTAATGATGCTCCGGTACTTTCCAGAGCGGATATTGGAATTGCCATGGGGGCTATGGGATCTGATGCGGCGATAGAAGCAGCGGATATCGTGTTAATGGATGATGATCCCTTAAAGATCTCCAAAGCGATCAAGATATCCCGAAAATGTCTGGGAATTGTATATCAGAACATTATTTTTGCTATTGGCATTAAAATGATATTTTTGATTTTAGGAGCTTTTGGTATTGCTGATATGTGGTTTGCGATTTTTGCAGATGTGGGAGTCATGATTATTGCAGTATTAAATGCAGTCCGGGCATTATTTGTAAAAAAATTGTAGTAAGAAAAATTCGATAATTAAAAATAAAAAAGGTATGACAATGTATGATACGTTATAACAATCGTTAAAGATGTTATCTGACCTGCAAAAAAAGTATCAGCTGTCATACCTTTTTATACTTTTTAAATTAGAGTAAGTGTGCCCGAAGCTCTTCGGGACTCTTTGAAGATAAATATGCAGGGGCTATATCAAATACTGTTCTGCACCCGGCCTGTCCCTCCTGATTTAGACGGTAAGCGGCTCTTGCATAAGCGCAGATAACAGAACCGGTAAATTCCGGATTGGAATCCAAAGATAGGTTATATTCTATAATATGTTTGTGTTCTTTTTCTATACCGGTAACTCCGGTCCGGATGACACAGCCTCCATGAGGAAGTCCACTGTGGTCACGCTTCATCTCCTCTTCAGAAATAAAATGAACGGTTGTATCATAATCAGAAAAATAATTGGGCATGGTCTTTATTTCTTGTTCAATCTGATTTAAGTCAGCATCTTTTTTGGCCACAACAAAACATTCTCTTGTATGCTTTTGTCTTGTAGTAAGTTCTGGATTAGAACCGCTTCTCACTGTATCTACTGCTTCAGGAACAGGAATAGTGTACTGTCTGCAGTCTGCCACTCCTTGAATGCGGCGTACTGCATCAGAATGTCCCTGGCTGACACCTTTTCCCCAGAAAGTGTAATCTTTTCCTTCCGGAAGAATGCAGTTTCCATATAAACGGTTAATAGAAAACATACCTGGATCCCATCCACAGGAAATAATACTCACTTTATTTCCTTTTTTTGCAGAACTATCAACATTGGCGAAATGTTCCGGAATTTTTGCATGAGTGTCAAAACTGTCAACCACGTTAAACATTTCAGCATATGCCGGGGTCTGTTCAGGCAGATCAGTAGCGCTTCCTCCGCAGAGAATCAAAACGTCAATCTGATCCTTCATACTGCTGATTTTATCTGTATGAAGCACTTGTACACCTTTCGTTTTGATATGTAAAGATTCAGGATTACGACGGGTAAATACAGCTGAAAGTTCCATATCTTTATTTTGCAAAACAGCGCTTTCTACACCGCGTCCCAAGTTTCCATAACCTAATATTCCAATTCTGATTGCCATTCAATATTCCTCATCTTTCTATTAGCTTTTGTATGTATTATAATCCAGATTCAGGACAAGTCAATAAGTACATTTAAAAACAGTTATGACATTTTAATATTAGAAAGACCTGAGATGAGAGAGCTGCTTATTAAAATTTTCTTATATTACCACATAAAATTTTACAACCCGGTTTAACAATGTTATATTTAAAGATAAGAAAAAGTTTGTGGTAATTAATGCGTATGCTCTTGCCAGCTGAGGGTATAGTAAATAATGTAAATAACTGTTTTAAAATGCAGGAGGTGTTTCTTAGTGGAAGCTTTCACTGAAAATGTAAAAAAAGTTTTACTGGCCGGTGTAGGGGCAGCAGCTACGGCAGTTGAAAAGACCCAGGAAGTAACAGAAGAATTGATTAAAAAAGGAAAAAGCCTGGTAGAAGAAGGAAAGGCAGCAAACGAAGAGTTAAAAAGAGATGCAAAAGTAAAAGTAAAATCCAAGGTAAAAGAAGCTTTGAATCTGGATGATGAAATCACAGACAGCGAAAGCCTTGAAGAAATACTAAAGCAGCTCACCCCTTTAGAACGTCAGGTCATCCGGGAAAAATTAGATATACTGGAAAGAGAAGAAACGGATGATAAAAAAGTCAGCGATGAGGATGAACAGAAGAAAGAAGAAGAACAGACAGCACAATGAGTGAATCAACATATACGCGGATGAGGCACATTTTACAGGTGCTCAGAGAAAATAAAATAGTTCAGGGACTGACACCGGAAAAGCTGAGAAACATATTAGAAGGTCTAGGTCCCACATTTATTAAATTTGGCCAGGTTCTTTCCATGCGTCCGGATCTGATTCCTCCGGAGTATTGTAAAGAACTGGCAAAATTGCGGTCAGATGTTAATCCCATGCCGTTTTCGCTGATAAAAGAATTGATTGAGGCAGAGTGTAAGCAGGAAATCAGTCAGGTATTTATAAAAATTGATTCTGTGCCTCTTGGTTCCGCCTCTATTGGCCAGGTTCATAAAGCTGTTTTAAAAAACGGCCAGAATGTGGTTATCAAAATACAAAGACCTAAAATCAAAGAAATCATGCGGCAGGATATTTCTCTTTGTAAAAAAGCCATGTTTGCGTTAAAAGTTGTAAGACCTTCAGGAGATGCAGTAGATTTTATTATTGTGCTGGATGAAATGTGGGAAGCAGCACAGAAAGAATTTGATTTCCTGCAGGAAGCCGCTAATCTAAAAGAGTTTGCCCAGCGAAATAAGGATATAAAATATGTCTCCTGTCCAAAAGTAATTGAAGACTGGTCTACTACCAGAATGCTTATGATGGAATATATTGATGGAATCCCCATTGATTCTGTTGATCTGTTAAAAATTCTTGGATATGATATGAATGAAATTGGAGAAAAGCTGGCCGAAAATTATGTAAAGCAGGTATTGGAAGATGCCTTTTTTCAGGCAGACCCCCATCCGGGAAATATCAGTATCCGTGACGGAAAGATTGTCTGGATGGATATGGGAATGATGGCAAGACTCTCTTCTAGAGACCGGGAATTATTTTCCAATGCAGTAGAGGCAATTACTTTTGGAGATATTTATGAATTAAAGGATACGGTTTTGGCCCTTGGTGTAAAGCATGGAAAAGTAGACCATAATGAATTGTACAATGATGTAGATTTTATTATTTCAAAATACGCGCACACCAGTTTTCAGGGGCTAAGTCTTGGCGATATCATCCAGGACATTCAGGAGGTACTAAATAAGCATCATATCAGTATTGGCCGTGGCATTTCCATGTTGATTCGGGGAGTAATTACAATTGAAGGAGTGCTGACTCTTATCAGTCCCGAAATTGATTTTATGAAGATCTTCTCTAATCATATGCAAAAGAAAGAGATTACAGATATAGATCTGAAAAATGAGTTGAAGCAAAATAGTATCAGCGCCTTTCATCTGTTGAAAAAAACAGTGCATTTACCGGCAAATATTATTGATCTGATAAAAATGACAGTGAAGGGTCAGACTAAAATAAATATAGAGCTTTCAGAATCAGCAGAATTTTTTTCTCATTTAAACGAGATGATTAATAAACTGGTTATAGCTCTTATAGATGTGGCTTTGCTGATTAGTTCTAGTTTGATATGTACAACGAATATGAAGGGACAGTTTTTTGGAATACCCGCTCTTGGAGCAATTGGATATTTTGTGGCTATTATTCTTGGCCTTTGGCTGCTCTGGGGAATCATAAAAAACCGGCGGCGTTAAAAAATGGACCGCAAAATCATTTAATTTGATGATTTTGCGGTCTGTTTTTGTTTTAAAGAATATTAATTCTGTTGGAAAAAATGTTTTTTATTTTGCCCAGTTATCTTTTTCTTCTTCGTACAATGCAGGAAGAATTTTACTGAGATTTGAAAATTCCTTTACATTGTGATTTAACAGGCAGACAGGTCCTGCAGAAGGAATTTTAAATCCCTCCGGAATGCATTTTACAGCTTTGCCGTCTATAATCTGCCAGCCAAACCAGAATCTGGATCTGAGAATAGATCCGCCCTTGGCAGGTCTTAAAAAGTGAGTCATTACAACAGGAATATCCGGCTGATCGCCGCTTCCCAGAATTTGAACATTGGCACATACAAGTCCATTGCAGACTTCTGTATCCACCTTACTTTCATCATATCCCAATACAGATGGTTTTTCAAAATGAATGCGAAGCAGATCAATATTTCCGGTTCCGATATCTTCCCAGATATTATGGATGCTTCCCCAGTGTCTTTCCCGCATGGATTTGCTCATATCCAGCGCTTTGGCCGGATCATCCAGATATACGTCATAGTGATCTTCATTATCCCAGCATGCATAGCGAAGTCTGTCGATAGGATGCCATGCGAACCACCAGTCAAACATTTCACCTGTTAATCCCGGAAAAAACGTTTTGTTAGCGATCAGCGCTGTTCCGTCATCCATAAGCCACCAGCCAAATTCACCGGGAAGGTCCCCTGGAAGAAATAAATCATTGCGGTTATCAATATGGAGAGCCAGAGAGTTATCTAAGGGTTCTTCTGAAATCTGATTATACTTTTCCTGTTCGCCGCAGTACACATTATCTGCATAATACTTAAAATAACTTTTTTCCCGATCCTGATTTGTAACAGGTACTTTTTTTGCCATACTTTTACCTCCAGTACAAATAATTATTAATGATAAACTCAGTATAAAATCCACACAAAAAATAAGCAATACAGCAGAGAAGGAAAAAAAAACTGTTATTTATTCCTCAATAGAATAAATAACAGTCTAGAAAAATACAGGCAGTTTTATTTGTCAGATCAGTCAGATTTGGGAAGTATATTTAAAAACTTTTGAAGATAAGGATTTTGATTAGCTGGATTCCAGCCGCAGATAATACCGTTAAACTGATCCATAACAGGAACTTTAACAAACCCGTTGCCTTCCTGATAATCAAAGTATGCATCTGCCATTAGGATTCCGGAATCGGGACGAAACAGGTAACGGATATCAAATGCGTTTTTATAGTGGATTTCAATCTGCGGAATAGTATCATAATCTGAAAATCGTTCCTTTAAATCTCTCAGATAGCTGGAGGACTGAACATTATTTAAAGATACAAAGCTCTGGGTTAACAGATCTTTTGTGTATAGTTCCTTTTTTTGAGAAAGAGGGTTCTGGACAGGAATAATTACATAGGCGAAAGATCTTGCCGCCCATTTCCAACAAAGTTTGTTCTCTTCCAGAATGAATCTTTCAAAATCAGGAATCATAATCGCATCATAGTAATTTTCTATCAGCCTTACTTCCAGGTCCGTCATATACTCACTTTCCAGTTCTAGTTTTACCTGGGGATATTTTTCTGAGAAATTTTTTTCGATATCCCAGAAATAACGCTCCGGCCTTGCGGTATTTAAAAGTCCGATACGAAGAGTAGTATTTTGATGGTTTTGAAGGCTGCAGGCATTAGCATAGGCAGTGTGCATTCCTTCCATCTGTATTTTCCATTCTTTATATAATAATTTTCCGGGTTCAGTAAGATGCAGTTCTCTTGTTGTTCTGATGAATAAATTAATTTCAAGTTCTTTTTCCAGTTTTGCAATACTTTTGCTGACGGCAGACTGGGTCATATGAAGAATATTGCTTGCTTTGGCAAAACCATTGGATTCTACCACCTGCAAAAAGACAATTATCTGCTGAATAGTAATTGGAGCAAGAGTAAAATTCATAATAGAACCTCCCCAAACGATATAAAAAATATAATATAAAATGTTACCTTTAATTGTAATTTTTATGTTATTTTAACATATATATTTATTCCTGTCAGTAATATATCATGTAATTCTATTCATTGGACATAGAAAATAAGGCTCTTTATAATAATTTTATACAAATTGATCTGACAGATTGGAGGAAGATATGAGTTCATCATCAAACAACACAAAAAGTAATTTTGGTAAGTGGGGATGGTCAATGATTCTGTACTGTGCAGTTAGTTATTATCTGGCGGCAGCACTTTCTACAGATACATTAAACTGGTTCCCGGCAGCATTTACCGCATTTCATGGATGGAATGAAAATGTTGTAAATTTATGCAATACCATGGCCGGCGTCGGAGGCTGGTTAGGAGTAATTGCAGCGGTTGTGTTTAGTATTATGGCCGCAAAGCTTGGAAGTAAATTTATGGCTGTTTTTGGAAATTTTATCTGTGGTATTTTATGTATTATCTTTGCAACTACATCAAATATTACCGTATTTTTGGCAATGGTAGTTGTATTAACATTTGTTTCCGGAAATATTCAGCTGAATGTAGTTCCTAATAATATTATGAATATCTGGTTTCCGAAGAAAAAGGGGCTTGCTCTTGGCTGGGCATCTATGGGACTTCCTTTGTGCACGGCAACAATTATTGTTATTTTAAGCGCCATTGGAAATCCACGTACTGCTTATATCATTTTGGGTGTTTTATGTTTTGTAGTTGGTGTTATATCAGTTTTCTGGGTTAAAAATACCCCGGAAGAGGTAGGAGCTACACCTGATAATGAACCAATTGATATGGAAGCTGCCCTTGCATTGAAAAAGCAGCAGGAAGAAGAAGCAAAACATATGACCATCGGAGTGATAGCCAAAAACAGAAATACCTGGCTGATTGGATTTGGGCATGGTTTTCTGTGGATGACAACAATTGGACTTGTATCTAATTTTATTCCAAGATTAAGTATGGCTGGTGTGTCACCTAATCTGGCCTTGAGTATGCTTACCATTGCAGCTTTAATCGGTATTTTTGGAAGCTATGTATGGGGATGGCTGGATCAGAAATTTACAACAAAGACAGCTTCCATTATTTATGGATTCTGGTATCTTATAGCACTGCTTATTATGATTTTCCATAATGGTTCTATGGCAATGACCGTTCTTGCTGCATTTTTTGTAGGATTTGGAATTGGTGGAATTGGTAATTTAATTCCATCTATTATAGGTACATGTTTCGGTCGTTTTGGATTTATTCAGGCAAATAGACTGATTGCTCCTATTAATACAGCAGTACGTTCTACAGCTCTTGTAATTATCGGAGCAGTAGGAACTGCTAATCTAACAAAATCTTATATTATTTTCTTTATCTTTTCTGCGCTGGCTATTGTTTTAATTGCATTTATTAAACAGCCTAAAATGGACTAGAATGTTTTTGATAAAAGTATCAGAATTTTTCACGGTTGTTCTTTGGAAAAAAGATAGAAGGAAACATTAATCAGAAATTTAATTTTATAAAAGACAGGATATCATACAATCATCGAACAGATGAAATAGCTATGATATCCTGTCTTTTATTATGTGGTAAAAAAATATATAAAATTGAAGAATAATAAATAATTTCTGCATGTATCAATGTGTTAAATAAAAAAGATTCGTAAATAACAGGAGGGAAAGAGTTTATGAAAGGAAATAAAGAAGGGCCGGCAGTTACTTTTGATGACACTTTATATCCGGATAAAGTGGAAAGTAATGCAGCAGGAATTTTAACAGCACTTGTTTTTGTAGCAGCGGCTATTATTGTTCTTGTTGTAATAGTGTCTAATTTCAGCTATGCATCACATCCGGAAAGATATATTCAAAGTTCTAGATCTGTGAGAACAGCTGTAAATGAAAACAATGCAGAAGATACCGATAGTTATGAACAGAATGTACCGGACTACAATTATTCTGATGATCAATATCAATCGAATATCAATCAGATGGAAAATACAGATAATCAGCTTTATAACGATGTATACATATCTGAAGAGAATACAGAATATGTTATTCCCCAGAGTTCAGAGAAATATCTGACTGAGAGTGATATTTCAGGATTAACTGCAGATCAGCTATCAATTGCAAGAAATGAAATATATGCCCGTCATGGCAGGTTATTTAAAGATGAAAAGATTCAGGCTTATTTTGACAAAAAAGACTGGTATCATGGAACTGTACAACCAGAAGATTTTACATTGGATATGCTGAATGATTATGAAATCGCAAATGGTCAGCTGCTTCTGGAATATGAAAAGGAAATGGGCTATATGAAGAATTCGGAAGAAGATTAAAAATGGCTATTGAAGTATATAAAAAAATTGAAAAAGGAATAGCAGATGGTCTGGATCAGTTTTTCCAAAGTCAGAAATAAAAGGAGGTAATAAGATGTATTGTCCGGAATGTGGAACCAGGTTAAATGAAAAAGCCAGATATTGTTGGAATTGTGGAGCAGAGCTTTCCATAATGCAGACAGTAAAAGAAACACAGAAATCAGAGCAGGAGACAAAAGTGACAGAAATAAAAACTGATAATAATATGAAACCGGCAGAAATGAAAATTGAGAATGAGAAAAAAACGATAGAAATGGAAACTGAGAGTAAGAAATCAAAGGACTTAAAATCGAATTTTGAATATAATTACCGAAATCTTCCTACAGAAAAGCCCGATGGAATCCGAAGCATTTATTTATTTGATTTTTTTATTCGAATGGCTTCAAAAGAAAATATACCGGTTCTTATTTATCTTGCCATTAACGCAGTGATCATCGGAACGGTGTTTACATTATTGTTAGCACTTCCTTTCGGATGGGGAATGGTATCGGGACTGATTATTTATGCAGCGTCTATCAGTGTTGCTTTATCACCCATTGGCGAATGGATGCTTCGTAAACAAACTGGATGTAAAGAAATCAACCGAAAAGAAGATATTGATAAGCTGAAACCATTATTTTGTGAAGTATATTATAAAGCGAAAAAGGAAAATCCTTCTATTTCAAGTGATGTGAGATTATTTTTAAATGAAGATGAGTGTCCAAATGCCTTTGCCACAGGCAGAAAGACAATATGTATTACACGAGGCATGATGAGCCGCCCGGATGATGAAATTAAAGCTGCACTTGGACATGAATTTGGTCATCTGGCTCACAAGGATACAGACCGTATTTTAGTTGTGGCAATTGGAAATACAATTATTTCAATTATTTTTATGATTATTCAAATCAGCATTATTATTGCAAGTATTGTTACAGCTATATTTAGTATCTTTTCAAAACACGGATTCCTTATCAGTATTATGAATGCACTGGTAACCTTCCTGTCTTTGATTGTACTGAAAGGGTTTATGAAACTGTGGACAGCACTAGGTGTTGCACTCTGCATGAAAACAAGCCGCAGCAATGAATATCAGGCAGATAAGTTTTCTTTTAGCCTGGGATATGGAAGCCAGCTGTGCAGATTATTAGATAGCTTTGGAGACGAAAAACCACAGGGTTTATTTGCAAGTCTTGCAAGCAGCCATCCGGAAAGCAGTCTTAGAATTAAAAAGCTTGTGGAGCTTGGCGCAGAATATTAATCAGTCATCTATGAAATTTATAATAGATTGAGCCTGATGTGGATACAGGCTGAAAAAATCCTCTTTATATTATTGGAGTTAAATTGGTTACAGAAAATATCTTCTCTATGTTTTGGATAGAGAGGATATTTTCATTTTAAAAAGAAACTCTTTTGTAAAAATATTACAGGCGGATGCTGTGATGTATCATATAGACAGGAATACAGGATTAGAGTAATATAACAATAAAAAGCGAGACTTGAATTATAGAACGGGGAAATGTATGGAAAATCTATTAATCAGCAGTTGTCTGTTAGGTGTAAACTGTAAATATAACGGTAAAAATAACTATTTGCCTTTAACAGAGCGTTTAAAATCAGATTATCATTTGATTCCTGTATGTGCGGAAATATTTGGGGGTCTTCCGATACCGAGGATTCCCTCTGAAAGATCCGGGAGTACAGTAATTAATAAACAGGGAGAAGATGTAACAGAAAATTTTGTGCGCGGAGCAGAAGAAGTGTTAAGGCTGGCAAGATTTTTTGACTGCAAAACAGCCTTATTAAAAGAACGAAGTCCATCCTGTGGATATGGAGAAATATATGACGGAACATTTTCCGGCAGAACTATATCAGGAAACGGTGTATTATCTGATCTTTTAAGAAAAGAAGGAATCAGGATTTACAGGGAATCTGATATACAAAAATTACTAAAATAAAAACCGCTGATTGACAGATCATCATTAATCCGTAAATCAGCGGAAAATTCTGCATTTGCAGGCTTTTTATTTATTCAATACTTAGCTTAATGCTGCTGTAATAATTGCCATAGAATATACTTCTAATGCATTACATCCTCTTGATAAGTCATTAATCGGTGCATTTAAACCAAGAAGGATTGGTCCATAAGCATCAAATCCACCCAGACGCTGTGCGATCTTATAACCAATATTACCGGCATTGATATCAGGGAAAATAAATGTATTGGCATGTCCTGCTACTTTAGAATCCGGGCATTTTGTTTCCGCAACTCTTGGTGATACAGCTGCATCAAACTGAAGCTCACCCTCAATAGGAAGCTCAGGAGCGGCTGCTTTAGCTTTTTCACATGCATTGCGTACCTTATCTACATCTTCACCTTTTCCGGAGCCTAATGTAGAGTAGCTTAAGAAAGCGACTTTCGGATCTACACCAAAGATCTTAGCGCATTCGGATGTTTCCAGTGCAATTTCAACAAGATCATCTTCTGATGGTTTAATGTTAATTGCACAGTCTCCCATTGCCAGAACTTCGTTATCTCCTGTTGCTGCTTCACGAACAAGAATAAAGCAGGAAGATACGATTTTATTGCCAGGTTTTGTTTTAATTAACTGCAGAGCAGGTCTTACTGTATCAGCAGTTGAATAGGTGGCTCCTCCCAGCAGACAATCTGCGATGCCCATTTTTACTAACATAGTACCAAAGTAATTGCCTTTAGATAATGCTTCACGGCACTGTTCCTCTGTCATTTTTCCTTTACGGAGTTCTACCATTTTTTCTACCATGGCATCCATTTCAGGATAATTCAAAGGATCAACGATTACAGCTCCGTTAATGTTAAAACCGGCATCTTCAGCGGCCTGATAAATCTCTTTTTCATTTCCTACAAGAATTGGTTTTAAAAATGTTCCGGAAAGAAGTCTGGATGAAGCTTCCAGAATACGTGGATCACTTCCTTCGGTAAAAACAATAGTACGCGGATTTTCTTTTAATTTCTGTATTAATTTTTTAAACATAGATGTTCCTCCCATTAATTAAATACTCGCTATTTATATTTTAAACGTTTCTTCTTAAAATTCAAGGGAATTTTCCTGATTTCATGTATCTTTTCAGACACTTTTTCAAATCAGGTTTCATTATATTCAAAATCCTGATCTGTAATAGAAATACCGGCATCTGCAACAATAAAATCTTTATCCCAGGAGCCTGTCAGCAGTTTTTCCAATACATGAAGAGAGCCTTCCTTATTTTCTAATGAAAAGTCAAGAAGATCGCATACCTGACTGGCATATTCTCTAACTGGATTTGGATCATAGCATCCGGTGTCAATTAATGTAATGCTGTCATAATGAGCATACATCATATCCATAACAACCTCACAGGTTTCTTCGTCATATTTTTCCTGCATGGTTTCATATTGCTGTATAATACCTTCCTTATCCAAAGTCCACCCTCTGGTAAGATAGATCGTTCCGGGTTTGGTGAATGCTCTGGCTGTTCTTGGTCTGCTGCATAAAAGCATATTCAGGCAGTCGTCAAATTTAGGCATTATCAGTTTAGTATCCGGACTGTATAGTCCAGCCGTTCCGTTTCCGCATAAACCAAATGCCAGAAGAATTTCATCCTGATCCTGAAGCGTGAGAATAATTTCTTGAAGCCTGTCCTTTAATTTCTCCGGTGTATTATGGTATCCTCTGTCCAGCCATATTACAGGGTATGAAATATTTAACCTTTGAAAAAGTGAATTTAGTTCATCTTCCAGCATGGAACAGGCAATGAGAGTTCGTTTTTTATTTTCCATATTTTTATATCCTTTTTAAAATTTTAATGAATATAAAATTATTATAATATTTTTCTTGCAATATTGAAACTCTTATTATATAATAATCCATGCATTCAATCCGCACCTTTAGCTCAGCTGGTAGAGCAGTAGACTCTTAATCTATTTGTCCAGGGTTCGAACCCCTGAAGGTGCATTTACAAAGCACTGTTTTCGATGACGAAAGAGCACCGGGGACGGTGCTTTATGTTTAATTGGGGGAAAAAATGAATACATTAGAAAATATTTCACTTGTTTTTTGTATTCCATTTGTGGGAATGCTTTTGAGTATTGCGGTATTGCCATTAATTGCAGGGGAATGGTGGGAAAAAAATAAAAAATATATGGTTATTTTATGGTCCGTTTTATTTTTAATTCCTTTTGCTGTTACATATTCTGCGGGAACTATGACAGAGGTTCTGGCAGATATTATGATTAATGATTATATTCCATTTATTGTTTTATTATTTGGTCTGTTCTGCGTTTCCGGTAATATTTCTATTCAGGGACGATTCAGAGGTTCGCCAAGAGCTAATGTTATGCTTTTGCTGATAGGAACGCTGATGGCCAGCTGGATCGGAACCACGGGAGCCAGCATGGTTATGATCCGGCCGATTATCCGGGCAAATTCCTGGAGAAGAAGAAAAGTACAGGTAGTTATATTTTTTATTTTTCTGGTATCCAATATTGGAGGATGCCTGACACCTGTTGGGGATCCTCCTTTATTGATGGGATTTATGCGGGGCGTTCCTTTTTTCTGGAGTCTTCATTTACTGCCGATTATGCTGCTAAACACAGGGATTTTGCTGTCTGTTTTCTTTTTGCTGGATTTAAGAGCTTACCGGAAAGATATTTCAGAAGGTCTTGCGCCGGAGATTCGGGATATCAATGAAAAGATGAGTATTCAGGGTGTCCACAATATTATTTTTCTGATAGCAATTGTAGCTGCAGTTATTTTAAGCGGCATACTTGGAACAGTTCCCGCTTTTTCCGGTGAAATTCAGATTCTTGGAGAGGTTTCATTAGGTATCCCTGCAATTATAGAGATCGTAATTATTCTGACAGCAGCTTTTTTGTCTATGAAAACAACAAATAAAAAAGTCCGCATTCAGAATCATTTTTCCTGGGATGCTATTCAGGAAGTTGCAGTTTTATTTATCGGTATTTTTATTACGATGGAACCTGCTCTGCTGTTTTTGGAGGCCCATGGTCCTGAGCTTGGAATTTCACAGCCCTGGCAGATGTTCTGGGCTACCGGTGCCTTGTCAAGCTTTCTTGATAATACACCTACTTATCTGGTATTTTTAACAACGGCAGGGACTTTAGGAGCTTCTTCTGGAATAGCTACAACGGTAGGAACAATTATGCCTGTTATGCTGATGGCAATTTCCTGCGGTGCTGTATGCATGGGAGCTAATACATATATAGGAAATGCTCCAAATTTCATGGTGCGGAGTATTGCAGAAGGTGCCGGTATAAAAATGCCCTCATTTTTCGGATATATGGCATGGTCAGTTTCTTTTTTAATTCCCGTTTTTATTATTGACATGTTAGTGTTTTTCCTGTAAAATTAATAGTAGGTTAATATTTGCTAATTATCTATATACCATAAAAGACCTTGGAGAGAGGGACCGAAATTTCGGTCCCTCTCTCTATAACATAAACAAAAAATTAATTGCAGCAGAGTGAGAAATTATTTTTCCTCTGCTGTTTTTTTACTCTATAGGAAACACTGTGTTGTGATAAAGCTGAAAAGTACCGATTCCTATAGAGCAAAAAACGCTCCGCTATGGAACGCACTGCGGCAGAATGGAATTATGTTGCTTACGCAACCCGCCGCAGGCGGAGAATGTGCTTTGCACATTCCTTTTTACTGCTATTTAAAACCTATTCTGCAGTATCCCTGGAAAATATGGAAAAATTTATATTATATATTATATAAAATTATTCAAAAAAAGGATGAAATTTTATATTTTATATGATATGATATATTCAGCTGGAAAAAGAAAGGCAGATAAATATGAATGATACGTTTAAGAAACTAATTGGAGATAATCATAACTTCATATTTTTAGGAGAAGCCGGAAGCGGCAAAAGCGAGATTTCTATTAATTTTGCCATGCTGCTGGCTAAAATCGGTGATAAACCGGTTCATTATTTTGACATGGATATGACAAAGCCTCTGTTCCGCTCTAGAGATGTGATTCAGGAGCTTGAATCTGCAGGAATCATTTTTCATCATGAGGAACAGTTTATGGATGCCCCCACACTGGTTGGCGGTGTGAATCTGCTTCTGAGAGATGAAACCTGTTATGCTGTGATGGATGTAGGCGGTGATTATATCGGAGCCCGTTCTATCGGCGGATATGCTCCTAGAATTAATAAAGGAAATACCATCGTATATTATGTGCTGAACGCTTACCGTCCATGGTCTGATGATATTGAGCATATTGATGAAACTCTTGGAAAGATTCTTGGTGTTTCCCATATTGAACTTGGCAGAGTACATATGGTAAACAATCCAAATAATGGTCTGACAACAACAGAAAAAGAGTTTTTGGATGGAAATCAGAAAATGGCTGATATGGTAAATCCATATATTACCGTTGATTTTGCCTGCGTCAGAGAGGATCTTTATGATCAGGTAAAAGATCAGGCCGGAGTGCCTGTTCTTCCAATTCATCTGTATTTGACTTATCCATGGCTTTTGGACTATCAGTCTCAGGGAGAGGCTCCTGTTCCCGGACGGGGGTAGTGAGTATAAAAATAATGCACTAAACATTGAACCAATGTTTAAATAAATTCAACAAGTATTATGAAAGAGGAGGATTTGATCAAAATGGCAAAGATTGAGATTAGATCAGAACGCTGCAAAAGTTGCCAGTATTGTATTAAATTTTGCCCAAAAGGAGTATTGGCTGTTGGGGAAAAAGTTAATTCAAAAGGCTATGAGTATGTAGTACCAGTTAACATGGATGCTTGTATCGCCTGTTGCATGTGCGCCCGCATATGCCCGGACGGCGCGATAGAAGTGTACAAATAAGGAGGTTGAAAGATTATGGCAAGAGTATTAATGAAAGGCTGCGAGGCTATCGCTGAGGCAGCTGTAAGAGCCGGCTGTAGATTTTTCGCCGGATATCCTATTACACCGCAGAATGAAATCCCGGAATATTTCTCAAGAAGACTTCCGGAAGTAGGCGGTAACTTTGTACAGGGTGAGTCAGAGGTTGCATCTATTAATATGGTTTATGGTGCGGCTGCCGGCGGTACAAGATCAATGACATCATCATCCAGCCCGGGAATCGCATTAAAGAGTGAAGGTATTTCCTATGCGGCTGCGGCACGTGTTCCAATGGTGTATGCAAATATCTCCAGAGGAGGCCCAGGAGTAGGCGCTATCCAGCCTGCACAGCAGGATTATTTCCAGGCTACAAAAGCATCCGGAAACGGCGGCTTCCAGATGATGGTACTAGCTCCTTCTACTGTACAGGAAGCTGTTGATATGACATATAAAGCATTTGATTATGCTGACAGAGATATGAATCCTGTATTAATTCTGGCAGACGGTGTCATTGGAACTATGATGGAACCGGTAGAGCTTCCGGAAATGAAATCTGATGAAGAAATCGCTGCAATAAGAGAAAATAAGAAAAAATGGTCCTGCATCGGACATGAACTGGATTATGCAAACAGATCATGGATTCAGCCGGGACAGTGGGATACCCACAAGATGCAGGCTGAAAATGAAAAAGCTGCTGCACTTTACGAATCCTGGGAGAAAGACGTTCAGGCAGAGGAATATATGGTAGAAGATGCAGAAGTAGTTATTACTTCCTATGGTATTTCTGCACGTATTGCAAAATCTGTTGTTGATATTCTCCGTAAAGAGGGATTAAAAGTTGGTTTAATCAGAGCCATTACAGTCAGCCCATTCCCGTATAAATCCTATGACAAGATTGACTACAGCAAATGTAAGGCAGTTCTTGATGTGGAAATGTCTATTCCCGCACAGTTTGTAAAAGATGTGGAAATGGGAGTAAAAGGACGCTGCCCGATTGAAACATGTCTGTGCTCCGGCGGTAATATTATGAGCCGTGAAGCAGTCATTGAAGCTGTTAAGAAGATTTTTGAGAAATAAGGAGGATACGGAAAATGGAATTGATTTACTCTAGAACAAAAACAATCCAGGAAGACAAAGTATCCGGATTCTGCCCGGGCTGTATGCACAGTACGGTTGTAAAACTGATTGGTGAGGTTCTTGAAGAAATGAACCTTGTTGAAAAAGCAGTTATGATTACCGGTATTGGATGCTGTGGTCTTCACATGGACTATATCGCATATGACACAATTACTGCACCTCACGGACGTGCCTGTGCAGTTGCAACGGGACTAAAAAGAAGCAATCCTGACAGCTTATACTTTACATACCAGGGTGACGGTGATTTTGCATCTATCGGTCTTGGAGAATCTATTTCTGCTGCAAACCGTGGAGAAAATATCACAGTTATCTTCATTAACAATGGTATTTACGGCATGACAGGCGGTCAGATGGCTCCTACTACTCTGATGGGCATGAAAGCTTCTACAGCGCCAAAAGGACGTATTGCAGAAGAGCACGGATATCCGATGCATATGTGTGAAATTTTAAATCAGCTGACAGCACCTGCATATTTAGAGCGTACAAGCTGCAATACACCGCAGAATGTAATAAAAACGAAAAAAGCCATTAAAAAAGCTTTCCAGAACCAGATTGATGGAAAGGGATTTTCTATGGTTGAGATCGTAACAAGCTGTCCTACAAACTGGGGACTGGATCCTTTAGATTCACTGAAATTCATCGAAGAAAAAATGCTTCCGGAATTTCCACTGGGCGTAATCAGAGATAAATAGGAGGAAAGAGATATGGAAACAAATTTATGTGTTGCCGGATTCGGCGGACAGGGTGTCATGACTCTTGGAAAATTCCTTGCGTCAGCAACCTGCGATTCTACAGATAAAAACGTTACTTTCTTCCCATCATACGGCGCTGAGCAGCGCGGCGGTACAGCAAACTGCTTCGTTGTTATTTCTGACGATATGGTTGGAGCTCCTTTAGGTGACGTTATGGATGATCTGATTGTAATGAACGGACCATCTTTACAGAAATTTTTACCAACACTGAAAAAGGGCGGTACACTGTTTATTAACAGTTCTATTGTATCTGATGATATCGAAAGAGATGATGTAAAAATCGTAAAAGCACCTGTAACAGAGCTGGCCCTTGAAATGGGAAATGCGAAAGTATTAAACGTAATTATGCTTGGCGTATATGTTGGATATACAGAGGTTGTTTCTCCTGAAGTAGTATGGGGAACTATTGAGCATAAGCTTGCTAAAAAAGCAAAACTGCTGCCATTAAATAAAGCAGCTTTTGAAAAAGGTCTGGAGATTGGAAGATCCCAGAAATAGTAATCGCTTTTCGGTAAAAAATATAGATAATTAGCTTTGAGGGAAGCTGATAAGGGGAAAACACCCCTGCAGGAACGTTTCAGATTTTCTGAATCATATACCTGCAGGGGTGTTTTTATTTCAATTTCTGTTTTATTTTTCTTGGGACTTTTGTTATATATCTTCCCAGTTTATAGGAAGTTGAATTTTTTAGCTTCTGCAGCTCCGCGGATGCATTGTAACCGGAGGTAAGCATTCTGTAATAAAATCCCTCCGGATCGTTAATCAGAAACTGAATATCCTGCCATCTGGCATCGGAAAATACGTCACGATTTAATTCTCCTAGTTCTTTTGCCCGGCGAAATTCATCGGAAAACCGGTTTACATATTCTTTTTTATATTCATTTCCAATTCTGTTTAAAGTAGCGGTATAATTTGTATATTTCTTATACCAGTACATATATTTAAACCGATTCCAGATTTTTTTATCCCGGGTTAAGATTTCCCGGATAAAATCATATTCTATATTCATACAGTATACCTTTTCTCTGTTGTGTACCGAAGAATTTGGATTATCTCTGCGGTTCATATAATAAGGTCTGTCGATAATCATAGCCCGTTTTCCATAAACAAAGGTCTGAAAATAAAATCCGTTGTCCTGAAAGGATGCTCCCGGTGTTTCATTATGGCGGATATGATGTTCATTTAGAAATTCCCGGCGGTAAATGCCGCTCCAGGTATTCATAATATAATAAATAGCCTGAGGGGTTTCACTGGGATTAAAAATAGTATGATAGTCTTCTTTATGTGGAGATAAATGGTTGTAGGTAAGCTCCATATTTCCATTGTTTTCATTTCGCTTAAAACGATAAAAATCTGCCTTCACAAAATCCAGCTTGTTTTCAGATGCGATATCATACAGATCTTCATACATATTCAGGGGAACAAAGTCATCAGGCTCTACAATACCGATGTATTCACCGGAAGCTTTTGATAAACCAATATTCATGCCGATGCCATAACCCTCATTTTCTTTGTCCACTATAATAATCCGGTGGTCTTTAGCGGCGTATTCTTTTAAAATATCCAGAGAGCCATCTATAGAGCCGTCATTGATGCAGATAATTTCAATATCATGTAATGTCTGGCGGACCACACTTTCCATACATTCTGTAAGGTATTCTTCAACATTGTAAACAGGTATTATAATTGATATTTTTGCCATATGATTCTCTCTATACTTTCTTATTTTATACTTCAATCAAATCTCTAAACTCTAACCAGCGGCTGTTTCTGCCAAACTGTTCAAAGTAATGTATTTTTTCAGGGGATAAAAAGCTGCGCAGCCGGTTTTTCATTTCTTCTGAAAGAGTATGATTTTCAATAAATTTCCGGTACCAGACGAAAATATCTCTCATCTCATGTTCTAGTATCTCAAATCGTACTTTTTCTGATACGTTATTTTCATTGCAGATTTGTTCCATTATGAGATAGGATTCCAGCTGGCAGTCAAAATGCTGTGCCCGTTTGTCAATGAGAGAATTGCTGACATTCACTCTGTGTCTGATAAATAGTGTACGGGTTATCATTTTACGTTTTCCTTTTACACAGACAGAAACATAAAAAGATCTGTCATTCACGCAGAAAAGCTGATTAAACTGAATATTATTTTTTAACAAAAACTGTCTGTTATAGATTCCGTTCCATGGGACAACAGCAATATCAAAGAATTTACCAGGGAATCTCTCAAATTCCAAAAGCTTTTCATCGAAACCTCTGTCAACATCCCGCAGCTCATACAAACGGTTTTTTACTTCTTCACCAGTCTGATCGTCAATTCCTATTACAGTTGTCTTCAGCCAGTCCAGATCATTTTTATCAGCCAGATTATAAAGTTTTTCATATGCATGGGCAACAACAGTATCATCCGCATCCAGGAAATGAATATACTGCCCCCTGGCCTGTCTTAGTCCCAGGTTTCTAGAGCTTCCGGCATGGATATTCTTTTTATTTCGGATTACTTTGACATTGCTGTATCTTTGCTGATATTCTTTTAAGATTCCGGGGGTCTGATCTGTGGATGCATCATCTACACAGATGACCTCTAGAGAGATATTCTGATTATGAAGAACGCTCTCAAGACACTGGCGGATATATTTTTCGGCATTATAAACAGGAATTACCACAGATATTTTTGTTTCATACTCCTCAAAAGTATATATCATAATCTTCTGAAACTGTCTATATTCTTTCTCCATGTAGAAATAGTCTGCATTATGGCCGGTGATTTCCAGTTCCTGAAACCAGCTTTCCCGAAGCTTTGTATATAACTTAGAATAGCAGTTTCCGGAAATAGTATTCAGATTCCACAAACAAAAATGCAGCGCATAGTTAATAAAATCCCGTTTCAGTTCTTCATATAAATCATGTTCTGTTAAAACCTGTTTTAATGCGCAGAGCGCCTGATAAAAACAAAACCAGGATTTCTCCCTTGTATTTGAAAGTGATTCACTGTTATTTCTTCTCTGATGTGCCAGTACTTTATCTACATAAGTAATTTTTTCTGCCAGCACCAGGCCTGAAAAAACAAATAACAGATCATTGCTTGTACGCTGTTCCTGGAATTTCAACTGTTTTTTTATAACAAATTCTCTCCGGTAGAGCTTGTCCCAGGCCCAGCCTACAAATGTTTTAAAGATGTTATCTGTAATTTCACGAAAACAAAAGGGTGTGTAGGGCGGCAGGGTATGTTTTTTAAATGCATAATCTGCACTTTTATATTGGTTTGTATCATTCAAATATTGATCACAGCGAAAAACGGCAAAATCTGCATTGTCTGATTCGATTTTTTCAACTGCCAGTTCCAGCATATCCGGTTCAAAAAAATCATCGGAATCCAGAAAGGAAAGATAAGTTCCAATGGCATGTTTTAATCCAAGATTTCTGGCAGCGCCCGCTCCGGCGTTTTCCTGATGCAATAATTTAATACGGCTGTCCCTGGCGGCAAAGCTTTTTAAGATCTCCGGTGACCGATCATCAGAACCGTCATCCACGCAGATAATTTCTATATTTTTTAATGTCTGGTGAATAATACTGTTCAGACACTGTTTTAAATATTTCTCATTATTATAGACCGGCATAATTACAGACACGATTGGCTGGCTCAATTTTTTCCTCCTGATATTTACGATAAATATATTTTTCTCAGAGATACATTCCTTTTACAGGATTTGACTGGTATGTATCAATCCGGTATTAATATTATACTATATAAATTTTTTCAGAATGCTAAACTCTGGTTAAATCGAAATGTAGTTTTGGATAATTATTCCCTTAGAATGTAAAGATATGCAGATCTGAGAATTTCAGACAAAAAAGAGCAGCTCCTTTTGCTTAAGGAGTCTGCTCTGTACTATTTTTTGCGGGCTGAAAATGTAAAATGCGCTGGATGCCCTGATGAACTTCATTGTAATCCTCCAGCAGCTGCTGGTAATATTTTAATCCTTCCGGTTCCAGATGATAATAGACACGAGTCATCCGCTTGCCTACCAGGCGCTTTTCATCACTGATAAATCCTTTATCCATCAGTCGGTATAGGGAAGGGTATAAAGAGCCTTCCGGTATTTTCAGCAGTCCTTTGGACCGCTCATCAATCATTTGTGTCAACTGGTATCCGTAACAATCGCCTTCCTGTAATATACACAGAACCAGCAGCTCTACGGATCCCTTTTTAAAATTGTTTTTATTATTCATATAGAAATCCTTTAATTATTCAATAAGCTTTATATTTACTATACAAAGATATTATGTCCTGTCAAGTATTTAACAAAAAAGATTTGCTGTTATATCAGTTTTATGATAATTTTCCGTTTTTATCACAGTTAAGAGACACGCTTTTTGTTACGGTCTGCATTACCGTAGTGTTTAAATATAATTTAGCCGTTGCTTTTGCAGTTGCAGTAGAGCCGCTTTTAGAAGCGCTCTTGGAACTTATTTTCCAGGTTGATATCTTAGAAGCAGCTGATACGGCAGAGTTTGTACATTTGGATGAACTGCCATTGTATGTAAAAGTCCCTGTAACTTTTACATACCATAAGCTGGTACCGGATGAATTTTTATAGGTATAAGTTTTCGCCCCTTTTTTTGTGGAAGCTGCGGCAAACAGCTGCGGGCTGTCTGTTTCTTCTGTAATTGTGATCTCACAATAATCCCCATTAGCTAACTGTAAAATTTCAGTGGAAAATATCTGTTCAGCAGGTGCTGCGGCAGATAGAGTTAAAGGACATAGTAAAAGAACAGCTGCAATGATAAAACATAGTATTTTTCTATTCATAATAAATTCTCCTATTCAAGTTCTTCGATGGTAATAATTTCCTGACTAATTGTTGATTCTTGTACTGCCTTAGAAGCTTTGTAATAGCTGACAGAAAAAACTACCGCGGCAACGATAAATACAATCAATGCGGTTATTACACATATTTTAATGGTTCGTTTTAGTGACAGACATTTTGACAAATTTTCTTCCGGCATTTCTGTTAAATAATTAAAAACAATTTCCTGGGGGGCTCCAAAATGTGCTTCCAGCTGTTCACAGGTAATATCATTTTCTGACGCAAAATCAAAGATAGAATTCTGCAGATCTGAAAGAAATGTTTTAATCTGTGAGTTGTAAATAGGAAATAGGGATTTTGTTTGTCTGATAAAAGATTTTATAATCTTATCTGTATTTTTTTCAGTCATTATATTTTTCCTTTTTAGTAATATTTAATATAGTTTAAATATATCGGTTAATAATAGTGTAGTCAATACTATTATTAACTAAATATATGTTGACATGGAATATATGAGAATTTATAATTTTATTATAAATTGTCTGATTTTAGATAAGTCAGTGACATGTTGTATAAAAACTATATATATTTCTTACATATTATATTTTTATGTAGCAAATAAACTTTATTAATCAAATGGGCTGCGGCTTTTATGCCGCAGCCCGGCAAGGAGTTATACAAAGATGAAAAAAATAATATCTGTCTTGTTAATGATAACTGTTATTCTGACTTTTGCTGGCTGCGGGTCTTCTAATAATATATTATCTTCAGAATCTGCAGAAGAAAGTGATAAAGATGTAAGTAATTCAAATATATCAGATCAGTCTGATGCGCTTTTGGATGTGCAGCAGTTTGCAAAACAATATGGCTTATCACGTATGTACGCAGATGATGATTACGTGCTGTTTGCGGGAATGCTGGATAAACAGGTTCATATGGGATTGATGAATGTAATCAGCGGACAGCTAAAAACATCACAGGTATTTTCAGATATTTCTGATTTCAGTAATATTGATATATTTAAAGGCAGATATGTTTTATATACAGATAACAAATTTATGGTATTAAATGAAAATCTAGAAGTGGAGGATGAAATAAGTTTTACCGGTCATGAGGAATTCTCTGCTTTCAGCCATGGGTTAAATAAGAATTACTGTGTAGATCCCAATACAAAAACCATTTATTATTGCAGAACTGACATCTATGAAAATGATACCTGGTATATGGGTCTGTATCAGACAGATTATCAGTTTCAGGATCAAAAATTATTATTTAAAACAACGGCCAATACAGAGAACCAGTATCAGCTGAACAATTTTGTAGAAATGTCCTGTTCCTATGACGGCAGTTTGTTATATTTTACCGGAGAATATATAACGGCATCTTCCGATCAATTTAAAATGTGTTACGGGGTCTATGATCTTGGGAAAAATACATTGTCAGAATTAAAAACAACAAAAGTGCAGATGGAAATGCGGCCTTTTTTAAATGGATGCCTGTATTTTGATTCTGAAAATAATAATGTAAAAGAGAATAGAAATGGTTATGCAGATATTTTCTACAATGATGGTACTTTTGAGAAGTTTCAGTTTAATCAAAACTTAGAAAGTGGAAATGTTTACATTTCGGCAGACGGAGCAAATATTTGCAGCAATATAATAGATGATAAAGAAGAAGTAATAAAAAATAGTCTTCACATATATGACAGTTCATCCGGTGAAATTATAAAACAGTTTGATGTTGATAATTTTATAGAATGGCTGATCGTAGTAAAAGATAAGGTTTATATCTCTGTCTGTGATACTGATGGAGAGTATACACTGAAAAGTTATGAAATGGAGGAAGTAAAATAAAATGAAAAAGACAGCGGTATTTTTTCTGATAGGCTGTATGTTTTTAGGAGCCTGCCAGACAAAACCAGCAGAAAAAAGCAGCATCACCAGTACTGCCGCAGAAGAAAATCCCTTTGACAGTCAGGCAATGGAGCAGGATACTTCTTCTATTCAGGCTTCTTATGGATTTGGAATTGTCAATGGAAATGAAGAAACAAAAGAACTGAACTGTACAAATGGAGAAGCTGATGTCGAAATTGAATTTGAAAATGGAGATACAGAATGCCAGGCAGGGGTATTATTGTTTGTGGATGGCATTTTGCAAAAATACCAGACCAAAGATCAGGAGCAGCTTCAGGTCATGCACACACTGAAGTTAAAACCTGCATCAAAAGAAAGCTTTCATTTTTATTTTACACCTGAAATCGGCGTATCCGGAAAGAAACATCAAATCAATGCTCTGGCGGTTTTTGAACCTGATTTTACAGCAACAAAAGATAATATGGCGTATGGGAATTACGGACATGGAACACCATTTGGACAGTGGGTCCTTTGTACAGATGAGCTTCAAAACCAAAAGAAATTTTATCAGGAGTTTCAAACACAGAGTGTCAGTACAGATGAACACAGTTATCTATGCAGGATTTTTCAGGGAGATACGGAGATTACAGATATGATGCAGGCCAAAGATGAGACATCTTTAGATATCCATCTTAAGGGGGAGACGGCTGATAAGAAAAAATACCGGCTATGTCTGCTGATTAATAATCAGCTAGTAGAAGGTGCTTTTCAGGGAAATGATTATGCGGAGGTTACAGCATCAAAGACAGAAGAGGCTGTAGTGTCTGCGTATTTTTCCCCAAAAGATCTAAACTTAAAGGAAAATAACACAATTTATGCATGCTATGTGCCATATGAGCTGGATACCAGTGTAAATGGACTGATGGCTGATAAATCAGATTCTATATTACTTTTAAATTAAGAGGAATTTATGCTAGAAATAAAAAATGTAACTGTCAGGTTTGGAAAAAATACAATTTTAGATCATATTAATTTGAAACTGGAGCCGGGAATTTATGCATTGCTGGGTGAAAACGGAGCCGGGAAAACAACACTGATCCGTGTACTTACAACATTGCTTGTTCCTGCATCCGGCAGCGTTTTGTATAATGGAACAGATATTCAAAAGCTTGGCAGCAGATTTCGGGATAAAGTAGGCTATATGCCTCAATATGCTTTTTATTATCCGGATTTTTCTGCAGAAGAGTTTTTAAAGTATATGTGTATTTTGAAGCATATTCCAAAAAAGGAGCAGAAAGAACGGATTTGTCAGCTTTTACGCAGTGTGAATCTGGAGCAGGAAAAACGAAAAAAAATCGGTAATTTTTCTGGGGGAATGCGGCAGCGGCTTGGAATTGCACAGACACTTTTAAATGATCCTGAGATTATTATTTTGGATGAACCTACCGCAGGGCTTGATCCTAATGAAAGAATCCGGTTTCGTAACCTAATATCCGAAATATCAAAAAATAAAATTGTGCTTCTTGCTACACATATTGTACAGGATGTGGAATTAACAGCAAATCATGTGATATTAATGCATAAAGGAAAAATTCTGGCCGCCAGACAACCAAGGATGCTGTTAGAGCAGGTAAAAGAAAAAGTAGTAGAACTTTGTCCGGATGAATCTGATATTGAAATGATTACTCAGACATATACCGTCAGTAATATGATATTTGACGGAAATAGAACCCGTATGAGAATTGTATTGGGAGAGGATGAATGTCCGCCGGAAGGGGGACAAAAAGTTTCACCAAATCTGGAGGAGGCATTCTTGTATTATATCCAAAAAAGTTAGGGTGACTATTATGTTGAAATATGAGTTTCGAAAATTTTTAACAAATAAGTTCTTCTTTTTCCTGTTATGTGTTTTTACCATCATAAATTTGTGTTATATAAAAAGCCAGATTATTCCTGAAAACTCAGTACAGGAGTTAGAGGTATACAGTAAAATCAAAGGTCCGATCATCAATGAAAAAGTATCTGCATTTGTAAAAGAGGTACAGCAGGCAGATCAGACCAATCCGTATTATGGAATCTATTTAGATGATTATGATGCACTGGAGTATGCATATAATTATGAGGAAAATATACAGCAGGTCATAAAAAAAGCCGAAAATAATGTAGAGAATGCCAAATTGGATTCCTTCGAAAAGAAAAAAAATAAACAGATTACCAGGTATTATTCTCATCGGAAGCTGGAAGCTTTTTATCACATGGACGATGAAAAAGCATTGTTAGAATATGACTTTTCTCAGGGAATAATACTGATTTTTCTGCTTCTTGGGGTTCCTTATATCAGGGTATATGAAAGAAAGGGAGGTATGGACCGGCTGTCAGCAACCTGCAGTCATGGACAGTGGCAGGTTCGCGGGGCAAAAACCGCATTTTTGGCAGTTCTAACGCTGATATTATCAGTGTTTTTTTCTATTACGGATCTGATTGGATTTGCAGTTTTTGGAGATCTGGATGGATTGGGACAGCCATTGTATGCAATATCTGATTTTTGTTTTACACCGGTACATATGAAAATTATTGCCTTTTTCTTTGTAAGTATTTTGATACGTTTTGTGGGGAATCTGGTTATTGCCTTTCTAATTTATATTTGTTCTGCAATATTTTCTAATGTACTGTTAATTTTTATCAGCGGCGGCCTGATTACGGCAGCTTTTGTTTTGATTACAGTATATACGTCATTTTCTTTCAGCCCAGTACTTCTGATTAAAAATTCAGTACTTTTTAAGGAGTATTCTGCTGTAAATATCGGGGGTTTTCCGCTGCTGATGATTTATATACTGCTGCTGTTATATACAGGAATTAATATTGTTATGGCTTTTGTAATAATAAAGGGAAAGAGAGATGCAGTTAGCAGGTAGAGAAATATATCACATTTTAATAAAACGAAGAGGAATACTGCTGTTGATTATTTTTATTCTGGCAGAAATCATAATGTCAGTTTCAGGAATCAGAAATTCCAGAGACATCATTTATGCTGTGGAAGATGATAAGGTACAGTACACAGAATATATGGAAGTACTTTCCGGTCCCCATACAGAAGAGAAAAAAGTATTTGTTAATGACCTGTTCCAGCAGGTTCAAAAAGCAAAAGAAAAACAAAATGAGACAGTTGACCGTTATATAAGGGGAGAAGCAGGAAAAGAGGAGTTTTACCGGACATCAGAAGAATCAGAGGAACTTTTGTCTCATGAACAGATTATTAATCTGCTGGAGAATCAGCTTTTATATATTTCTGAAAATCCGGAACAAAGATACTGGATTTATGAGAACGGCTGGATTGGTTTTTTCAAAAGTAATTCCATGGATATTCTGCTGATGGTTATTATACTAGTGGGAGTACTCCCTGTATTTTCTATTGATTATGAGCGGGATATGGATATGCTGAACCAGACTACCAGAAGCGGCGGCAGCAGGTTGTATCACAGCAGAGTATTGGCAGGGGTGTTATTTGCAGCTGTATGTACAGCTGTCCAGATAGCAATTAAATTTATCATCACAGAAATCTATTTTGGTCTGGAGGGGGCCTCCTATCCTCTGCAAAGTGTGCAGGAACTTTTTGCAGGACATCCCTGGAATGTTTCCTGTCTGAGTGCTGCAGGGCTTTTACTTGTTTTAAGGATAATAGGAGCAGCATATACGGCTTTGCTGATTATGAGCTTATCTGTATGGTGCCGCAGACTGCTGAATACCGGTGTTTTATCAGTGGCATTTATTTGTATACCATTGTTTATTTTTAAAGAAAGTAAACTATTTCAGCTTCCGCTTCCCACGTCTTTTTTATGGGGAAATGGGTTTATTACAGGTGTATGGAATGAGGATACTGGGATGCAGGACTTTTTTTCTGCTTTATCTGTAAAAAAAACATGCGGCATAGCTTTGATTATTATGGGATTGCTTTATCTGGCCGCATGGATACGGTATAAGAACTTTAGAAAAATAAAACGGCTATTAAAAAAAGCAGGACCATTATGTCTGGTTTTTGGATTGTTATTATTTCTTCCGGCCTGCAGTGTACAAAAAAATAGTAATAGCAATCCGGATCCTGTAACTTATCAAAAAGGATTAAATGAGGTGCTTAAAAGTACGGATCAGTGGACGCTTTATCTGGATCATCAAGTATGGTATAAAACAGATACCGGCTCTCTTTCTGATCAGGAGCTGCTGGCAGATCCCTTTGCCACAAAAGAGACATATGACAATATTCTCATCAGCGGTGTCCAGGGAAACATATGCTATTATTTAAAAAAAATAAATACAGAGCAGGAACTGCTGGATTATGAATTACATGCATTGGAGTTAAATACAGGCTCAGATAAGATATTAATTCGCAAACAGAATCATTCTATTAAAGGAACAAATTTTTTAAATCTTTATAAAGAATCTGTTCTGACAGTGCATACCAGCCAGCAGATGCAGAACTTCAGTATTCATGGATTTTGGGTGGAACAGGGATATCTATATCTGTTCCGAGGAGATGATATTGTCCAGGTCAGCTTAACAAATGGTAAAGAGCAGGTATTAATTGATGATATCTATGATTCCAATTTTGTATTTATGAATGGAAATATTTATTACATTAATAAAAAATATATGCTGCAAAAATATTCCATCTCAGACAGGCAGACGGAACTGATATCTGATAAGATGGTTATGTCTGTATATGGTAACCATAACAAAGTATTATTTTCTGCTGCTGATGAAAAAATTTATTTGTGTGAAGAGCCGTATCCATCAAAAGCAGTGGGCAGTGGAAATTATATCGTTTTTCAAATGGATGATACGGTATTTTATTATACAGAAGATATGAGAACCATATACCGCTCAGATTACAGCATGAAAAACAGACAAAAAATTTATACCTGTGAATATGATCTTCTGGACTTTTCTGTCAGAGGAGACAAAATGATAATAACATATACTCCGGATTCAGATATGAATCATACAGAAACAGAGTTTTTGCCAATAAATGAATAAGCTAAATTTTATTTTATCAAAAAAGGAGCGGATTTCTTTTGCAGATGTACCCTTCTGAAAGCCGGACTTGAAAATCTGACTTTGCAGAAGGATGCATTCTGCCCTGAAAAACTGCTCCTTTTTCCATATTATCTTTTCAGCTCATCTTTACCCAGTCTACATATAATTTCAGACATTCTTCCGGAGAATAAATGGCGTCAATAATATCTTCAGAAATCCCCTGGCTGTCAAGGTACTGAAGAAAGGCCGGGTAGTTGTCTTTCTGCTTTGTTTTTTCCCATACTTTTACTGAAAGGGACATTTTATTGGACTCGATATCCTCATGGACTTCTTTTACCTGTCTGGCGGCCTCCTGACTGCCGCTCATAGTTTCAATGGAAGGCTGATAGTCTTCTTTGATACATTTGCGCATCCATCCCATAAAATTTTTAATCTCTGTCTGGGTTTTGGATAAATCGTATGCCTTTTTCACAGCGTCTGCATTGTAGCCGGCGTCTTTCAGTAAAATTCCTGCATCCCTGGAAGAAATTTTAACGTCAGTAATATAGTCAATAATATCCAGAATAAGCTCTGTCATGTTTTCTGGTTCCAGTAATTCTTCTGTGACTACTTCCGTGCCGTCTTCTGTAATGGCGTACATTTTATTGTTTACATTGCGCTGGAGATAAATATCTACAGCAACAACTTTTCCGCCCCGGCCGCTGCGCACCGGTTTATAATCAATGTAAAGATCCGATAATTCATTGATCTGTTTTTTAGCCACATCTAAAGCATTTTTTCGAAAATCAGAGTAGTTTTCAAGATGCTTTTCTTTTGCAATATCATTTACAATCCGTTCGTAATCGGGAGTATCTTTCTGCAGTTCTCTCTGGATGGCTTTTTCTTCTGTATTGACACAGTTCATCTCAAGCTTCAGCTCCGCAAGAGAATAGTTAATAACAATAGGGGTATTGTCTTTCCCTATTTTGTATTCGTGCATTTTCAGGATTTCATACAGACGGTAAGCATAATTACTGGAAAATACAAAGAGCGTTGTAAGTTTCATGGTAGTGAAATTATCCCTCAGATCGTCCAGATATTCATTGGCTTCCGGTGTAAAACGAATAGAAAACATTCCGTTTTTATACTCGGCAACATGAATCAGGTTAATGACTTTAAACTGCTTTTTTTCCGCATCTTCTATAAAAATAGTCCGGTTGGCCATTGATTTGGCCGCCAGTTTTAACTGTCCGTAAAAACTGCCGCCGGTATTTCCGGAAAGCTTGCGGATTTCTTCTGCACTGATTTCTACAGAAGGACGGTTTAAAGTGTCTTTTTTTGAGCGTTTCAGAGCCAGAACCATAAGCTTGTTTTCCAGCAGAGAACTTTTGTATTTTGCAGTAATCAGTGAATTTGAACGGGTAATGGTTTCATTGCGAAAACATTCCAGTTCGTGTTTTTTAATCTCTTCTTCTTTCATAGTGGTAAATCCTGCCTCTCGATATCGCAAGTTCTTACATTATATCGACAGCATTCTTCGGTGTCAATATAAAAGCTCCGTATTTCTCCGAAAAAAGCTCCGTATTTCTCTGGAAAAGCTCCGTATTTCTCTGAAATTATATAAAAGTAAAATTAAAAACTCCGAAAAACTCTGAAGAATAGTATGCTGATGGTCAATATTCAGGAGAAAAACTCCGGATACCTCCGAATATAAAAGCAAAAATTTTTCATTTGCTAAAAAAATGCGGGTTCAGCAATTTTGTCTGAAAATTTAAACTTCTGGGTTTTTTGGAGTTCAAACTCCAAAAAACACTTTAATAACTCCATTTTTACCAGAAGTTAAGGCAGGGAAGCTCCATTTTCCCATTTTTATAGATTTAAAACTCCAAAAACACCAGAAATAATAAATAAAGCTCCATTTTCTCTGGAAGTAAAAATTGAAAAAAATATTCGAACTCCATTTTTTCTGGAAGTAAATGGGCTAACTGTCTATTCAAACTCCAAATTTTCCTGAAATTAGGTGAAATCAGTGATTATATTATTAATAGGTAGAAATTCGGAGTTTCCACTCCAAATTTTCCTGAAGTTAAAATCAAACTCCAAAAACCTCCGGAAAAAAGGCCAGACATCTGCTAACTCCTTTTTTTCATGGAGAAACGCCAAAAAAACAGTGGATAACTCTTATTTATCCACATAAAACCCCGTATTTTCCGGAATTTGCACCATATTTGTTGAAAGTTACTCCATCCGGCCGTCAAATTTCACCGAAAATTCTGGAAGTACTTTTTCAAACCCTTGATTTTAGCGGGTTTTGGGGGCCTCTAAATAAATAAACAAAATTGTTGTGTTGTAAATCAATAGAATTATAGTGAGAGATATATAGGGATTTTCCGGCAGAAAGAAAGGTCTTGCTGTAACGGAAGGAATTTTATATACTGTTAGAAAACGATAAGGCGGAAGAGGTTTATGAGTGAGCGGCGATATGAATCTGATATGACAAAAAAAGAAAAACGGCAGATGCGTAAAGAGCAGTTAAAATCCATGAAGGGCAAAGAACGTTTAGATTATATCTGGACATATTATAAGCTGGAAATGGGAATGATTTTGTTCTTTGTCATTATTGGAGTACTTGTTGTAAACTGGCTGCTTGGATTCCGATATGACCAGATTCTTTATGTGGGAGTAGTCAACAGTATGCAGTGTGACGGAGAACAGATGGCTGCTGATTATAAAACATTTATTGGAAATGATGATAAATTTGATGAAGTGGATGTAGATACTTCTATGGAAATTGATCCCAGTGGAAATACCAGCGATTTTTATGGAGAATTCAGATTTTCTGTATATAATTCGGCGCCTGTGCTGGATGCGGTAATTGTAGATCAGGAAGTTTTTGAAGTATATGATGATTCTGGGCTGTTTATGAATCTGGAAGACTTTTTTACAGAGGATACTGAAGAATATCAGGATCTGATTACAAATAATACAGGATTAAATCTTAAAGGGTCAAAAACACTTCAGTCATATGGAGTTGACAGTACACAGCCAGTGTACTTAATGGTCAGCAGACAGACGGAAAATGTAGAATATGTAAAAGACTATATTCGTTTTTTATTACAGTAAATCAAAAGGAACAATGGAGGAAATATGAGATATCCGGAATTTTTAAAAGAGAATGGAACCATTGGATTTGTTGCGCCGTCTTTTGGCTGTAATATAGAGCCTTACCGGACTGCTTTTGATCATGCGCTGGAAAGATTTTGGCATATGGGATATCAGACCGCGCTGGGACCCAATTGCTATGAGGGCAGTGGCATTGGAATCAGCAGCACGCCGGAAAGCTGCGGCAGAGAGCTGATGGATTACTATTGTTCAGAGGAAAATGATGTTTTAATTTCCTGCGGCGGCGGAGAGCTGATGTGTGAAGATCTGGATTTTTTGGAGTTTGATAAAATCAGACAGGCTCCGCCCAAGTGGTATATGGGATATTCGGATAATACTAATTTTACCTTTTTACTGACAACTCTTTGTGATACGGCTTCTATCTATGGCCCATGCGCGGCGGCTTTTGGAATGGAACCATGGCATCCGGCCATATATGACGCCTGGGATGTTCTGAGAGGAAAAAAACAGGTGGTATGCGGTTATGATTTCTGGGAAAAAGAATCGCTGAAGGATGAGGAACATCCTCTTAAGCCTTATCATGTAACAGAACCAAGGGTATTGAGGACATTTCCGCAGCCGGAAGTAAAAATGAGAGGCCGCCTGCTGGGAGGATGTCTGGATATTCTTGTGAATCTTCTGGGAACAAAGTTTGATGGAGTAAAAGACTTTACAGAAACGTATAAAGAAGACGGAATTATCTGGTTTATGGAAGCTTGTGATCTGAATGTAATGAGTATCCGCCGGGCCTTGTGGCAGATAGATCATGCGGGATGGTTTCGGTATGTAAAAGGATTTTTGATTGGACGTCCATTGTGCCACGGACAGGAACTGATGGGCCTTGACCAGTATGAAGCGGTTATGGGGATATTAAAAAAATATGAAGTTCCTGTTGTTATGGATGTGGATTTGGGGCACATTGCACCTATGATGCCGCTGATTTGTGGAAGTTACGCCGATATTAAAGTAAAAGGCAATGATATTTCTGTAGAAATGAGTTTGAAATAAAAAGCGCTTCGTTAAGGACTGGGCTGGATAAAAATATGCCGCTGAGGCGGCCCAGCCCAGGCTAAGAAGCGCTTATTTACAGGATTTTTATTTATCTGTTTATAATCATCTTAAAGATAGGATTTCCCTGAGAAGAAAATTTCTCTTCATATTCGGTCATGACATTTCCCTGATTTAACACTTTATCATGGTGAAGATCACGGGTAGAAGCAGCCAGATTCCAGCCGGCAGGTGCTACCTGTTCCAGTGAAAAGTCAAACAGATCCTGGTTATCGGTTTTAAATTCTATATGACCTTCTTTTTTTAAAATATTGTCATAGCGTTTTAAAAATGTTTCTGAGGTAAGACGGCGTTTTGCATGACGGTCTTTAGGCCAGGGGTCGGAAAAGTTCAGGTAAATCCTGGATATTTCATCCTGAGCAAACATTTCATTTATTTTTTCAGCGTCCATTCGAATAAATCGGATATTGTCAATTGGGTCTTCATCCAGTTTCTCAAGAGCCCGCACAAGGACGCTGGAATATTTTTCGATTCCTATGTAGTTGATATCCGGATTCAGGCGGGCAAGAGACATGATAAAACGTCCCTTTCCCATGCCAACCTCAATGTGAATGGGATTGGAATTTCCAAAGATATCAGCCCAGTTTCCTTTTTGTGGATTCTCCTCCAGAATACAGGATGGATGGTCTGCGATAACTTCCCGTGAGCCGGGTATATTTCTTAACCGCATAATGGATGCGTCTCCTTTCCGTGATAAAATATTTTCTTTTTCATTTTACATAGGTTGCTATAAAAAGTAAATCATATTATACTATATAAGATTATAACATAAAGAGAAATTGTGATGCAGGAGACATTATGAAAAAGATAAAACGTTTGTTATGTCTGGTGATTACAGGCGTAATGTGTATAGGAACAGCAAGTATATCAGTAAATGCTGCGGAAAAATGGCCCGAAGGTGTATCTGTTGATTCGGAGAACGCTATTGTTATGGAGGCGTCTACTGGTACTATTTTATATCAGAAGGACTGTAAGAAAAAAAGTTATCCGGCAAGTATTACTAAAATTATGACAACGATGCTGGCGCTTCAGAACAGTTCACCGGATGAAATCGTTACATTTTCCCAGGATGCGATTTATAAAACAGAAGGGTCCGGAGTTGCCCGTGATATAGGGGAGCAGCTGACTATGAAGGACTGCCTTTATGCGGTAATGTTAGAGTCAGCCAATGAATGCGCCTATGCGGTAGCTGAACATATTGGAGGCGGTGACTACAGCAAGTTCGTGGATTTGATGAATGAAAAGGCAAAAGAACTAGGGTGTGAAAATACTCATTTTAATAACTGTAACGGACTGCCGGATGAACAGCATTATACCACTTGTTATGATATGGCGCTGATTGCCAGAGAAGCTATAAAAAATGATGATTTCAGAACTCTGATCAGCACAAAGACATATACGCTTCCAAAGACAAATAAAAAAGATCAGGAACTTACCATGTACAACCATCATGCCATGATTTGTTCTAATCGTACCAGCAGGTATTTATATGAATATGCCATCGGAGGCAAGACAGGCTATACAGTGGCCGCCAGAAATACACTGGTCACATATGCAGAAAAAGACGGGATGCTGTTAATCTGTGTAGTTATGAGGAGCAATTCTTCTGCCCAGTATGCAGATACGGAAAAGCTATTTGATTACTGCTTTAATAATTTCAAAATGTACAATGTGGCCCAGAATGAGAAACGGTATTCAAACAATTCTCAGACTGACAGTTTAAAGCTGTCACAAACGCAGCCTTTTGCAGAACTGGACAGTGATGCAGAGATTATTTTACCTAAGGCAGCTTCTTTTGATGATACATCTGTGGATGTTTCCTACGATAATGTAAATGATACGGTACTTGGAACTCTGGTTTACAAATATGGTAACCGGGTGGCAGGGAAAGCTGATGTGGTAACTACCGGAGCATCTGTAGAACCTTTTGAATTTTCTAAAGGAAGTCTTTTAAGTACAGCAGCGGATACGGATGGTGAAGATTCGGCAGATAGCAGCAAGGAAATAAATAAAAGCACTCTGCGGAATATAATTGTTATTATTGTGGTGGCTGCGGCAGTATTATTTGCGGTACTCTGGCTGTTTGCAAACAAAAACAGAATTTTTAGAGGTAAGTCAGGTTCTGGTAAAAAATATAAGAAGATCAGAAAAAATCGAAAATGGTGATTTTTAAATTAGAAAAATCCGCAGGTTGTTAATACAAAGCCTGCGGGTTTCTTTGGGTCGATATTTAATTTAATAAAGGACTTCTGTCAGACAGGTAAGAAATGATATAATATAATTGTGTCTGATAGTCATTAAAGTCGTTGTTCATTATAGCAGAAGCTTTTTTGATTTTATTGAGTACCGTATTGCGGTGCATAAAAATTGCTGCAGAAGTCTGATTTATATTTCTTCCGTTTAACAGGAAGGTGTAAAAAATTTCACATAAATCACTGTTATGATCTGCATCGTACTGTTTGAGCAGGTGATAGTAGGGCGAGGCAATCATTGGAAGCGGCATATGTTTTTTCATTTCCCGCAGAAAGTAGAATATGGCGATATCTTCGAATTTAAAAAACTTTCTGGAATCTGTAAACAGCCGGCTGCCAAGTAAAACTGCTTCCCTGCATTGTGCAGCTGCCAGGGGCAGATCGGCCAGAGAAAAAAACGTCTGGCTGATTCCGCAGGTCAGAAGATGGCCGCTGAATATTTCATCAAAGATTTTCTGCTCTTTGTCAGTTAAAAAACAGGTACAGTCCTCCTGCCTGCTGTTATCTCTGAGAATATAAAGAAAATTCTGGTAGACAAATGGCTTTAAGGAGGGGATAGAGGTCCTAAGATTCCAGCTTACAAATGAAAAAGGAAGCTTATGGATTTCACTGTAGGCCAGCTTACTTAGAACAAAATTTCCATTAAGATTCAGATCAGGGATATGACGGATCTGATCCTGAAGCTGTTTGGCAGGAAGCTCAGGGTGCTCTAATATTTCTGTCAAAATTGGTTCATAGATTTCAGATGAAGAGCGGCTGGTAAAACGATCCTGGTGAAAGTACAGCTCAAGATTTTCACATACGGTATCCATAAGATCCAGATAATTTGTATTTGGGTGCCTGGTACAGCAGAAGATTAAAGCGTATCCAACAATGTGCTGATTTGCTTTGAAACGGTACATCATACTGTAATAGCAGTTTTGATCAGGAAGACAGTACCAGTTAATTAAAGGGTTGGCGGAATGTTCCGAAGCGGAGATAAGGCCGTCTTCGCGGAGCTTTCTGATATCTTCCGGAGTTGCATAACCTGTTTTAATCATTTGTTCCATAAAAGGATCTGATACATCGGGGCTTCGAAGGTATCCAAGTATGGTATAATTTCTGTCGAAGACAATCATAGGGTGAACCAGAATACTGCTTGAGATATTCAGCAGTTCCTGAAGAGATCCTCCCTGGAGAAGTGTCAGATGGAATGATTTGTCCCATTCGTCAAATTCCCTGAAAATATTGAGAATTTTATTAAATATCAGTGGGAAAGAGTCTTTTGTATGCAATAATATAACAGAAAGGTTGTGATTTAAGTTAAGGATTGTAGTATCATCATCAGAAGAGATACATAAAAAAACACATTTAGACATCAGCTGCTCAAGAAGAAATTTGTTTGCGTATCCCCGCAGCATTTTTTCCGAAACCAGATATAAAAAATTTTGGTTTTCGATGGGTGTTTCATTGGCGTCAAATAGCTGGATGCCATCAAATCTGCAAGACAGATCAGTATTTTGGATATCGTACCGGCTGTTAGGTGACAGACGGTATAAAAGTACGTTTAAAGGAAGCTGCATAGTTCATTACCTCATGTATATCAGTGAATCTGTGGATATCATATCACATTTGTTGATAAAAATGTATGATATGCATAATTTCAACAGTATTTTATGTTTTTTTAAACATACAAAAACTGGAAGATTTCAGATAAAATAATTCAGGATAAAATTTCGAATCAGGAGGAAAGAAAGATGAATTCACCAGCTGAAGTAGCTAAAAATTATATCAACATAGGGAAAGGGAAAGTAAATACACCTGTCAGTAAAATGATTCTGCTGGCGATTATGGCTGGGGCATTTATTGCATTTGGCGGTGTTGGTTCTACAACAGTAGCGGTATCTGTGGGAGAGGCATCTTTAGGAAAGTTTTTAGGGGCCTGTGTATTCCCAGGCGGTCTTACAATGGTACTGCTGGCGGGAAGCGAATTATTTACAGGAAACTGTCTGCTTACAATCCCCCTGTTGGAAAAAGAGATAAAATTCAGTGGCATGATGAAAAACTGGGTTGTTGTATACATAGGAAATCTCATTGGGGCTTTGATTGTTGCGGCAATTGTTATCTTTGGACATCAGGCAACCTTGTTCAGTAATGGAATGGCGGTATCTATATTAAACACAGCGGCATCCAAGTGTTCTCTTTCTTTTGGAGATGCTCTGTTAAAAGGCATTGCCTGTAACTTTTTAGTATGTATTGCGGTATGGATTTCCTTTGCGGCAAAAGACGTATTCGGAAAGATTATTGGGCTGTTTTTCCCGATTATGTTATTTGTACTCTGCGGTTTTGAACACAGTATTGCAAACATGTATTTTATTGGAGCGGGATTATTTGCGAAAACCAATGATGCATTTATTCAGGTGGCTGCAGACGCGGGAGTTGATATCAGCTCTGTAACATGGGGAAATTATTTTGGAAAAAATCTTCTTCCTGTTACCATCGGTAATATTATTGGCGGCGCTGTCTGTGTGGGATGTGTTTACTGGTTTGTTTACCTTAGAAAAAAAGAGAAATAGGAGGATAAGATGAGTAAGATTTTTCTTGCGGATCCTGACAGCAGTGATGTAAAAATCGGTAAACTGCTGGATAAATTTGAAAGTAAAGTAAAAGTGTATCCGCCTGGAACCTGTCCTTTGACTGTGCAGCTTTCACTGCTCCAGTCGTCAAAAAATCAGACGTGCGGAAAATGCGTACCCTGCCGTGATGGTCTGCCTCAGCTGGAGATTTTGCTGAAGCGCATTCTGGACGGAGATGCCAGCATGGAAACTTTAGAAGAGATGAAAGCGCTGGCAGCGATGATTAAAGATACAGCAGACTGTGCCATTGGGTACCAGTCTGCTTCGGAGGTTCTGCAGGGACTTGAAATATTTAAAGAAGAGTATATCAGCCACATACAAATACATGAGTGCCCAGGAGAGATGGGACAGAAAGTGCCATGTATTAATATGTGTCCGGCCCATGTGGATATACCGGCTTATATAGCACTTATTGGAAATGAGGATTATGCGGGAGCAGTAAATATTATCCGTAAAGATAATCCCCTGCCTACTGCATGTGCTATGATCTGCGAACATCCATGTGAGGAGCGGTGCCGCAGAAACCTGATTGATGATTCTTTGAATATACGAGGATTGAAAAAGTATGCGGTAGATCAGGCTGCAGCTGACAAAGTGGCAGTACCCAAAGCAAATGCTTCAACAGGAAAAAAGATTGCCGTGATCGGAGGCGGTCCCGCCGGACTTACTGCTGCGTATTTCCTTGGACTGATGGGCCATAAAGCGGTGGTTTTTGAGCGGCAGAAGAAACTGGGCGGTATGTTAAGGTATGGAATTCCAAATTATCGTTTCCCGAAGGAACGTCTGGATGAGGATATCCGGGCTATTTTATCTGCTGGAGATATAGAGGTTCGCTATGAAGCTAAAGTGGGAACTGATATTTCCATTGAGGAGCTGCATAAAGAATTTGATGCCATGTTTGTAGCTATTGGTGCTCAGGCGGGAAAAAGACTGCGGCTTGATGGAGCCGATGCAGAAAATGTTGAATCTGCGGTGGAAATGCTTGATCGGATAGGAAATGGCCATCTGCCGGATTATACCGGTAAAACAGTTGTTGTCATTGGAGGCGGAAATGTTGCCATGGATGCGGCCAGAAGTGCGGTCCGGTGCAATGCAAAGGATGTAAGAATTGTATACAGAAGACGCCAGAATGATATGACAGCGTTAGATACTGAGATTGAATCTGCGGTAATGGAGGGCATTGAGCTTATGACTCTGCAGGCTCCGAAATCTATTGAAAAAGATGGTGAAGGAAAATGCCGGGCGCTGATTGTTCAGCCTCAGATGATAGGCCCCTATGACCGTGCCGGCCGGCCAAGTCCTATGGATGCAAACAAAGAGCCGGAGCGGATTCCCTGTGAAGTGATATTAATTGCTGTAGGACAGGATATTATAAGCCAGCCTTTTGAAGAGTTTGGTATGCCTGCAAACCGCAATGTATTTCAGGCAGGACTGGATACGGCGGTAGAAAACATGCCGGGTGTATTTGTAGGCGGAGACTGTGCAACGGGGCCGTCTACAGCGATCCGGGCAGTGGCAGCAGGAAAAGTTGCGGCGCATAATATTGATGAATATCTTGGATATCATCATACACTGCACTGTGAAGCAGAAGCGCCGGAGCCAAAAGAGAATAACCGGATTCCTACCGGCCGTGCAAATATAACTGAACGTCCGGCATATATCCGGAAACATGATTTTGAACATGTAGAAAATCCGTATACATATGAAGAAGCGATGCAGGAGGCAGGCAGATGCCTGCGTTGTGATCACTTCGGCTGCGGAGTACTAGAAGGAGGCAGAGATTAATGGTTAATTTAACGATTAATGGGCAGCATGTAAAAGCCGCCAGCGGTTCTACAATTCTGGAAGCGGCCCGGTCAGCAGGAATTAAAATTCCTACCCTGTGCTATTTGGAAGGGGTGAATGAAATCGGTTCCTGCCGTTTGTGTGTGGTAGAGGTGGAAGGTATGGATAAATTACCTACATCCTGTAATACCATTGTAAAAGAGGGAATGGTAGTAGAGACCATGACTGAGCGGGTAAAGGCTGCCCGGAGAATGGTTTTAGATCTGTTGCTGTCCAATCATGTGCAGGACTGTTTTTCATGTGCACAAAATGGTGTATGTGAACTTCAGAAATATTGCAATGAATATGGTGTAGAGCATACATCCTATGAAGGAACCAGAATAAAAATAGAAAAACCGGCAAAGAAAGAGCATCCGTTTTTAAGCTACCGGCCGGAATTGTGTATTCATTGCCAGCGGTGTGTAAATACTTGTGCTAAAGCTACCGGAAGACATGCAATTACTCTTGGAAAAACAGGAATGTTTAATATCATAGAAGCGCCCTTTGGAGAAGACTGGGAGGAAACGTTATGTGAGTCCTGCGGAAACTGTGCCCAGGCGTGTCCTACAGGTGCTATTACTGAGAAGCGAAGACTTGCTTATCGCGAATGGGAGGTAGAACGTGTCCGTACCACCTGCCCGCATTGTGCAACCGGATGTCAGATGGATTTGATTGTAAAGGATAATAAGATCGTGGATGTGGAAGCAGCGGACGGTCCTTCTAATCATGGACTGCTCTGTGTTAAAGGGCGCAGTGCTTCCTTTGATTTTGTAGATTCTCCGGAGAGAATCCGTTATCCATTAATAAAAAATCACAAAACCGGCGAGTTTGAACAGGCATCCTGGGAAGAGGCCCTAGATCTGGTGGCATCCCGGTTTACAGAGATTAAAAATAATTACGGAGGTGAGGCACTGGCTGGATTTGCCTGCTCGCGTTCAACCAATGAAGATGTTTATATGCTTCAGAAAATGGTTCGTACTGCGTTCATGAGCAACAATACAGATAACTGTGCCCGCGTTTGACATGCTCCTACTGTTGCCGGGCTGGCAACCACATTAGGCTCAGGAGCCATGACAAATACAATTTATGATACAACACAGGAATCTGATGTTATTATGCTTGTGGGATCAAATCCGGAACATGCACATCCCGTAATTGGTATGCAGATCCGTAAAGCAGCAGCAAATGGAACGAAGCTGATTATTGTGGATCCACGGGATATTGATCTTGCAAAAGATGCGGATATTCATTTGAAATTAAGGCCGGGTACCAATGTGGCATTTGCAAACGGTATGATGAATGTCATTATAGAAGAAGGCCTGACAGATGAGGCATTTATAAAAGAACGTACAGAAAACTTTGAAGCTGTTAAAGAGGCTGTAAAAGCGTATACACCGGAACGGGTAGCCAAAATCTGCGATATCGATCCGGACCTGCTTCGGGAAGCAGCCAGAATGTATGCAACAGCTGATAAGGCTCCGATTATGTACTGTCTGGGTGTTACAGAGCATCATACTGGTACAGAAGGGGTTATGTCTTTGTCCAATCTTGCTATGATGGTTGGGAAAATCGGACGGCCCGGATGTGGTGTGAATCCTATCCGTGGACAGAATAATGTACAGGGCGCCTGTGATATGGGGGCTTCTCCAAACCAGTTTCCGGGGTATCAGAATATTCCGGTACCGGGAGTGGTGGAAAAATTTGAGAAGGCCTGGAATACGAAGCTTAATCATAAGGTTGGAATTAAGGCTACAGACTGTTTCCCCAAAATGCTGACAGGTGAGATCAAAGGCCTCTTTATTTTTGGAGAGGATCCGGTAAGAACAGATCCAAATACCAGTCATGTAATCAAGGCATTAAATTCACTGGATTTTCTTGTTATGGATGAATTATTTATGACAGAGACAGCGAAACTTGCGGACGTGGTCCTGCCCGGCCGTTCTTATACGGAGAAGGAGGGAACCTTCTCTAATACAGAACGCCGTGTGCAAAGGGTTAGAAAGGCCATTGAAGTGGCCGGGGAAACAAGACCTGACACCTGGATTTTCACAGAGATTATGAATCGTATGGGATATCCTCAGCCGCATCTGACACCTGCAGAGATTATGGATGAGATTGCATCTGTAACTCCTTCCTTTGCGGGAATCAGTCATGTGCGTCTCGACAGCGAAGAAGTAGCCGGGCGTGGCCTGCAGTGGCCGTGTACGTCACCGGAACATAAGGGAACTCCGATTCTTCACACGGGAAAATTCTCAAGAGGTCTTGGATATTTCAGTCCCACAGAATATAAGCCCTCAACGGAGCTTCCAGATGAAGAATATCCTTTGACTATGATGACCGGGCGTGTGCTGCATCATTATAATGCATGCGCTATGACAGACAAGACAGAAGGAATCAACCGAATCGACAAGGGATCATTTATTGAGATGAATACGCAGGATGCCAAAGCAGCGGGAGTACACAACGGAGATATCGTTACTGTATCATCCCGGCGGGGAAGCATTCAGACAAGAGCGTATGTATCTGATAAAACAAGAAAAGGCGAATGCTGGATGCCTTTCCATTATGTGGAAGGTGGTGCAAACTGGCTGACCATTGATTCTTTAGATTCCATTTCAAGTACACCGGAGTATAAGGTGTGTGCGGTTCGAATTGATAAGCCATGCTGTATGTAACATAAATCAGGCCCTCCGCAAGGAAGCATAGTGCTTTACTGCGGAGGGTATTCTTTTTTTCTTGCAAATAAAGGGGAAAATCCTTATAGTTATGATAGGAATAAGGTACAGCCTTAAAAAATGTGAAAAGGAGGAACGGCATGAGTGAAAAAATCAAATTAACACAGTTAACTAAAACAGCGGGCTGAGCGGCGAAAATAGGTCCTGCGACCCTTGCCCAGGTTCTGGGTAAGCTGCCTGAGTTTTATGATAAAAATCTGCTGGTGGGAATTGAGACTTCTGACGATGCAGCTATTTATAAAGTGACAGAAGAGATTGCTCTGATTCAGACATTGGATTTTTTCACTCCTGTGGTGGACGATCCTTATACATTTGGACAGATTGCAGCGGCCAATTCTCTAAGCGACATATACGCAATGGGCGGGGAGCCGAAGATTGCATTGAATATTGTAGGCTTTCCAAACTGTCTTGATCCTGAGATCCTGGGAGAAATTCTGGCCGGAGGTGCGGATAAGGTAAAAGAAGCGGGGGCTGTTCTTGTGGGCGGCCACTCTGTTCAGGATGATGAGCCAAAGTATGGCCTTTCTGTTACCGGCTTTGTTCATCCTGATAAAATTTTAAAAAATTATGGTAGCCGGCCAGGTGATGTGCTGATTCTTACCAAGCAGATTGGAAGTGGAATAATCAATACGGCCATTAAAGCCGAGATGGCTTCTGATGGAGCTGTAAAAGAGGCGGTACAGGTTATGACGTCGCTGAATAAAAAAGCAAAGGAAGTACTTGAACAGTTTCCGGTTCATGCCTGCACAGACATCACCGGCTTTGGACTGCTGGGACATTGCGTGGAGATGGCTGAGGCCAGTGATGTAACGTTTATGCTGGATGTCAGAAGTATTCCCTATATGGAGGAAGCAGCCGATTATGCAAAAATGGGACTGATTCCAGCCGGTGCATATCGAAACCGGGAATATTTTATAGGAAAAGCGGACTGCAAAAAGGCAGAGGAGTTTTATGTGGATCTTTTATGCGATCCTCAGACTTCCGGGGGTCTGTTGGTGAGTGTAGCTCCGGATTGTGAAAAGGAACTCCTGGATGCGTTTCGGCAGAGTAATATAGATACAAAGGTTTCTGTGATTGGAAGAGTGTCGGAAATGAACGGCAGCAGGATTTGTTTGTATTAGAGTAAAAGAGGTAAGTATGGATAAAAATCTGTTATACCGAAGCATTCCAAAGGTAGACTGCCTGTTGGAAAAGGAAGAAATAAAGCTGTTAATGGAAACCTATGGACATGACAGAGTGATGGAAGTTCTCCGGGAAAAGCTTGGGGAGCTTAGAAGGTTTATTGGTGTCTGCCAGGAGGATGGAGACGTTTTTGAAAAGATTTCCCGGCTGCCAAAGGATATCTGTAAAGCTGTGAAAAAGTCCGCACAGCCGGATATCCGGGCTGTGATTAATGGGACAGGAACAATCCTTCATACGAATCTTGGACGGGCGCCTCTCAGTCTGGAGCATGCGGAAAAATTAAAAGAGATTACAGCCGGTTATTGTAATCTGGAATACGACTTAAATAGCGGAGAAAGAGGCGAGAGGTATTCTCATTTTGAGGAGCTGTTATGTCGGCTTACCGGTGCGGAGGCGGCAATGGCAGTTAACAATAATGCTGCTGCGGTTCTGCTTATTTTAAATAGCCTTGCGGCTGGCGGAGAAGTGATCGTATCCAGGGGGGAACTGGTTGAAATTGGCGGAGCTTTCCGAATTCCGGATGTTATGAGACAGAGCGGAGCTGTTCTGATAGAGACGGGTACAACCAATAAGACACGCCTGACAGATTATGAGGCTGCAGTTACAGAAGATACAAAGGCTTTGTTAAAAGTACATACCAGTAATTACCGTATTGTTGGTTTTACAGAGGCTGTTCCCGCAAAGGATCTTGTGCCGCTGGCACAGGAATGTAAGATTCCGTTAATAGAGGACCTGGGAAGCGGTGTGCTTATTGATCTGAAGAAATACGGACTTCCGGCAGAACCTTCTGTGCAGGATGCCATAAACAGTGGTGTGGATGTAGTATGTTTCAGCGGTGATAAGCTGCTGGGAGGTCCTCAGGCAGGGATTATTGCCGGAAAGAAAAAGTACGTTGACCAGATGAAAAAAAATCCGTTGACCAGAGCACTGCGTATTGATAAATTTACTGCAGCTGCACTGGAACTGGTATTGAAAGAATATTTGTCTCAGGAAAAAGCCGTTCAGAATATTCCGGTATTAAAGATGCTCCATGAATCTGCAGAGTCGGTGGAGGAGAGGGCAGAGACATTAAAAAGAATGCTGGTATCAGAGAATATAAAGGCAGAAGTTACAGTAATTTCCTGTCGTTCTCAGGTAGGGGGAGGAGCGATGCCGCTGACTGAAATTCCCAGTGCCGCTGTTTTAATTAGACCGCTGTATATGAAGGCAGAAGAGCTGGAAAGGGCTATGAGAGGACTGACGGTTCCTATTATTTCAAGAATTGCAGATGATGCTGTTTATCTGGATATGAGGACGGTAGAGCCGCGGTGGCTGGAACAGATTGCCAAAAGTCTTGGAGATTTAATAGTATGAAAAATATCATTATAGGAACAGCAGGTCATATTGATCATGGAAAAACAACGCTTATAAAAGCATTGACCGGTCATAATACTGACCGGTGGAAAGAAGAGCAGATACGCGGGATTACTATTGATCTTGGGTTTACGTATTTTGATATGAAAAACGGAGACCGTGCGGGCATTATAGATGTGCCCGGCCATGAGAAGTTTATTCATAATATGGCGGCCGGAGTTGTGGGGATGGACCTTGTACTGCTGGTTGTGGCGGCGGATGAAGGAATTATGCCTCAGACAAGAGAACATGTGGATATTTTAGGTCTTCTTGGAATAGAGAAAAGTATTATTGTACTGAATAAATGTGATCTTGTAGAAGAAGAGTGGGCAGATCTTGTGGAGGAAGAATTAAAGGAGGAGCTTAGGGGAACGTTTCTGGAGAATGCTCCTGTTGTAAGAGTTTCTGCTGTAACAGGTCAGGGATTAAATGCATTAAAAGATACCATTGAATCTATGACCAGGGCTGAGGTAAAAGAAAAAAACACACAGACGATTCCAAGGCTGCCGGTTGACCGGGTGTTTACGCTGCCCGGTTTTGGCACTATTGTAACGGGAACCTTAATTTCAGGCACGATTACCAGGGAGGATGTTCTGGAATTGTATCCCAATGAAAAGGAATGTAAAATAAGAAGTATTCAGGTCCATGGCAAAGACCAGCAGCAGTGCAGTGCCGGTCAGCGGGCGGCCATTAACCTTTCCAACATAAAGAAATCGGAAATCAGCAGAGGCTGTGTACTGGCGCCAAAAAACAGTATGAGAAATACAGACCTGCTGGATGTAAAAATTTCGGTTCTGCCTGGTTCTTCAAGGACTGTCACAAATAGAGAACGTCTGCATCTGTATATAGGAACAAGTGAAATTCTCTGTCGTGCAGTACTTCTTGATTGTGAAAAAATAGAACCGGGGGAAAGTGGTCTGGCACAGCTTCGGCTGGAAGAAAAAACAGCTGTAAAACGGGGAGATCGCTTTGTAATTCGTTTTTATTCTCCTTTGGAAACCATTGGAGGAGGGATTGTACTGGAACCAAATCCAAAAAGGAAAAAAAGGTTTGATGAACAGACGATTTATGAACTGCAGAAAAAGGAGTCAGGATCTCTGGCCGATGTTATGGAGCTTCATATAAAAGAGCACGGTGATACGATGATTACTCTGGCGGAACTGGCAAAGCTGACAGCTTATGCCCAGGAGGAAATGCAGGCTCTGCTTAAAGATATGGAAGCCGAAGAAACGGTATATGTATTTCCCATGAAAAAAGATACTTATATCTGGCACCGGGAAAGTGAATTTATAGTCAGACAGAAGATGATCCGGGATCTGAAAGAGTATCATAAAAAATATCCGTATCGGTTTGGCAGGAAAAAGGCTGAAATTCAAATGACCTATATGAAAAAGGTAAAAGCCAATGTATTTGATTTTTATATAGAACGGATGACAGAGCAGAGGATATTGGGAAAGAAAGGCGAATATCTGCACCTGACTGATTTTGAGGTAAAGAAAGATGAGATATATCTTGAGATAGAGAAACAATTTACAGACACCTTTAAAAGGGCGGCATATGAATTTATCCGGATTACGGAAGTACCAGCGGGAAATATATCGGAACAGGTCCGGGAGGATGTGTTGCAGATGCTTGTGGAAGAAGGGACGCTGATGCGGCTGACAGAGGATACTTATACGCTGACTGTTTTGATGGAAGCGGCTGCAGAGCAGATTCAAAATTATGTCCGCAAGGAACATGTCATCACTTTCAGTCAGGTGCGGGATCTGTTTTCTACCAGCAGAAAAAATGCCAAGCTGATACTTGAAGAAACAGACCGCAGAAAAATTACGAAAAAGGCAGGAGCTGAGACAGAAAGAGTGCCTTATTAAAGGTTTGCAAAGACAGCTTTGTCAGTTGACGAGAACAGGGAAATGTGGAATAATAACTTTTGAGTTTTGTTATTAATATGGCGGTGGGCGGGCAACTGGTGTGCCCCCTGGTCTTCAAAACCTGTGTTGGGCGTTAGGAGCGTCCTGGGTGGGTTCGATTCCCACACACCGTCGCCAAAAATGATACTTTTATCAATGATAAGAGTTTTCAGATATGTGGGTGCAGCCAAAGGAGCGCACCCACATTTGTTATAACAGGAGTGTCTGGATGAAGAATCTAAGGAAATATACAAAAAATTCAGTAACCAGAGAGGTAATTACATATACAGGAAAAAAACTGGCCAGAGATCAGAAAGATATCGTGGAGGAGATTCGGCTGGAACTGTTTGTGAATAAAAAGCCTGCAGGCGAGATGATTTGTTCTCCCTGGGAAATACAGGAAGCTGTGACAGGTTATCTGTATATGAAAGAATATGTTCATGATATTGCTGATATTAAAAAGATTCATATAGATCAAAAGGGGCATAGCGTTTTTATTGAAACTGCGGATATACAAAAGGAAGGAACGTCAAATATACTGTCAGCGGATGATAGCAGGAGCCTCTCTGTTTGTGAAATTATGGATTTATCCCAAAAACTGGAGGAAATGTCAGGTTTGTTTCACAGAACAGGAGGGGTGCATTGTGCAGCTTTTGTAAGAGATACAGAGTTTTTGTCTTATAAAGAGGATGTCAGCCGTCATGTGGCAGTGGATAAAGTAGTGGGAGATTGTTTGATTCGGGGAATTCCCATGGGAGGGGGGATACTGGTATTCAGCGGCCGGGTACCTGCTGAAATATTAAAAAAGGTGGCGGCTATGGGATGCATGATGGTTATTGCAAAGTCAGCGCCCACGAATTATTCCTGTGATCTGGCCCAGAAGCTTGGAATTACCCTGATTGGATTTGCCAGAGACAGCGGATTTAATATTTATTCGCATCCTGAGCGGATATTTGAGGCTGACTGTATAAAATGAAAAAATCAAGAAAAAGAACATTTCCATAAATATGGGCTCTTAATAATCTCCGATTTATGGGAATGTTCTTTTTTGATGGACCGGTCAGCGTCAAGTCCCGCAAGAGCGAGACTTGAATCTTGATGATTATACGGCAGGGAATTTCAGTTCTTTATATTTTCCATAACGTTCCTGAACCACATCCTGATTTTTCATAAAGTCAATTCTTGTGGCAATAATTTCTTCTAGATGTTTATCCCGGCATTCATTTACATTTCTGTCCCGGCACAAGCCGTCTTTTGCCAGAACAAATTTCACCTTTCCGTTTTCATCCTTTACAAGATCTCCGCCGGCACCGCAGACTGCACATTCAAAAGGCCACTGAATGCCGTCCCAGTGGGGCTCTCCTTTAAAAATAAGACCTCCGTGGCAGTTTGGACAAAGACCCTGATTAGGATCGCCAAGCCAGCCCCGTTCTTCCACCGGTGTCTGGATGGCTTTTATAATATTTTCACCCATTTTGTGAGCCCGCTCTAGCTGCTCTGTGCGAAGCAGAACATTTCCTGGACGGCCGACTCTGGTGGACATAAACTGGTCCACAACCTGCATGGACTGTGTAAACATAGATGCGGCCATAGTTTCCAGTGTCAGGCCCTGCCAGTCATGACAGGACCCCCCTACAGCGATCAGGCCTGCCACACAGTGTGGATCTTCTTTTACCGTTCCGATCTTTAAAAGGAAAGAAAGCTCATAGGCAAGAAAGCGCTGTGCAAAACGGGTATATACAGAACTTGGCATCAGATCATAGGTTGGTACACCAATAATAACGCCGTTTTGCTGCTGCATAACGTTAATCAGTTTATCTACATCGTCTTTTTCTTTTAATACACAGCCTCTGTATTCTCCTTTTCCCATAGCAACATCGCCCATATTCATGGTACAGCATTCACATCCTGTGCATGGAAGGATATTGTAATCAAACAAATTAATAAGTGTTACTTCGGCTCCCGCCTCCTGACAGGCTAACAAAGCTTCTTTTACTAAAATTTCACTGTTTCCGTTGTGGCGTCCTGCCACGATACCCATAACTTTCATAAAAACCTCCTGTATGTATCTTAATAATGTGAATGAATGATTTAAAAAAATGTTAACATTTTAACTTGTGAGAATCAATTCTGTATGTGGAAATTGTGAATGCAATTCCTGTATATATCCATGCCTTTTGGTAATGATAGAATTGCTTTTTGGTAATGAGACTGATATTATGTAATAAAAGTGATGAAAGAAACAGGGGGATTTTATGACGCTTAATCAGATGAAATATTTTATAGCAGTTGCAAGGTGTTTGAGTTTTACAGAGGCTGCAAAAAGCCTGTTTATTACACAGCCTGCTTTAAGCCGCCAGATTGCAGCTATGGAAGAGGAATTGGGAACTCAGCTGTTTGTAAGAGAGAAAAAAACATTAAAGCTGACTCCGGGAGGAAGTATTTTGTATAATGGACTTCCGGAGCTGCTCAATACATATGGAGGGCTTATCAGTGAGGCAAGAAATGCCAATCAGGGGTATCAGGGAAGGTTAAGAGTAGGATTTCTGGATGTTTATGATATTTCTGAACTGTTTCCTCTAGTACTGGAGTATTTTCAGGAACAGTATCCTAAGATTCATCTGACACTGGAAAGATTTTCCTTGGGAATTTTGCCAGATAACTTATATAATAAAAGTCTGGATATAATTTTAACCTATGGTTTTTCGCTGTTTGATAAACCGGATCTGGTTACCGTTAATATACAGAAGTATGATTCCTGCATTATGCTCAACAGGAATCATCCCCTGGCTCAAAAGCCTATTTTGAATCTGGAAGATCTGAAAAATGAACAGTTTGTACAGCTAGACCGGACAATCAGCGAAGAGGGATATCAGTATATTATGAATCTGTGTGGAAAATGTGGTGTATATCCTAATATAAAACTGGTAAATAAAATGGAAGATGTGCTTTTGTGGGTGCAGACCGGGAATTGCGTGGCTATAACCACCAACAGAACAATTGAAAAGATGAATCCTCAGGTGGTAATTCGGGAGATTCCCATAGTTGAGGCAAAAGATCATGATATCACAGTAGCCTGGAGAAAGAAGAACTATAATCCAGCCATTGCTCTGTTTATGGAGCTGCTGGAGGGACATATAAAAAAAAGATAAGATAAAATGGTCAGGGGGACAGAGGAAAGATTTCCAATGTCCCGTTTTATTTTGCTCTGTATTTTTCGTTAAATAGGTAGAATGGGAAGTGTTTCTGTTCTGGGACATATGTCTTAAAAAAACAGATGAAAAGCACGACACATGGCATATACACAAAATGAAGTGAATGGTAAATTTAGAGTATCAAAAATACAAAAAGGAGAAGAAAAAGTGCCATTTTGAATAGCATGGCAGAAAAAGGGAATTTAGCAAAGGAGGATATAATGAGCAGAAAAATAAGAAGAGTGATTTGCTGGGGAACAATTGGGGTACTGCTGGTATCGGGATTAAGTGCATGCGGAACAAACAAAGAGGAAAACAATAGTTCCGGTAGTGTACAGGAAAGTACAGACGATGCAGTAAAATCCAATGGATTAAAATTTGCAGGAGATATTGTAGGACAGGGCAGTGTTGCGCTGGATAATTTTGTGAATGAACTGGAGTATGATTTTACATCTATGGGGGCTTCTTTTCAGATTTACAACGATAACTTTACTGCGGATACTCAGATGCAAAATGTAGAAACAATGGCCTCTAAAGGGTATGATGGGCTGATGATTTATGGATGGAACAATACTTCTTACAAACAGATTTCGGCCACTTGTCAGATGACCAAGGTTCCTTTTGCAATGTATGACCAGATATCACGAGATGATGAAACTACAGCAATGCTTAATGAAAATGAATATTACGCCGGTTCAGTAGGAACAGACAGTTATATGTGCGGCGCGAATGCGGCTTCGGAAATGCTGAAAAATGGAGAAAAGAAGGCGCTAATACTTGGAGGTGCTGTCGGTGATACGATTCATGATAAACGTGTAGAAGGATTTACAGAAACTTTCAAAGAAGGTGGAGGAGAAATTTTAGGCGCAGGCAGGTGTACAGATCCGTCCGAAGGAACAACGAAGTTCGATGATCTTGTTTCTGCGAATCCGGATGCACAGGGGGTCTATTGTCTTGCAGGAGATTATTCGGTAGCAGCGATTTCAGCCCTTGGAAATCATGGAGATGTTAATATAGCAGTTTACCAGTCGGATACAACAAAAGAGACAATTCCTTATATCAAGGACGGAACAATCTCATATGCAGATAGTGGATCTAAAATTGTTATTCCAATTGCCTCTGCATTGCTTGTAAATTATGCTCAGGGAAATATTATTAAAGATGAAGCTGGGAATGCGCCATATTTTGCTAATGTAGTACCGTTTTCGGTTACAGCAGAGAATGCTGATCAGTTTTCTGATTTATATCTTACAGGGCATCCGCTGACACCGGATCAGATGAATGAACTTGTAGGGAAAGATGTGACATATAAGGATTTTAAAGAGTTTATAGAAAATTACAGTTTTGAAACCAGTTTAGAAAAGTAAAAAAATAGTGAATATGCCCGGTCAGTGAAAGTGCCCGGGCATATTTTAAAATGGGGTGATTTTATGACGGATAATAAGAAAGGTCATATCCAGACAATTGTGATAACAGCGGCAATTATAGCAGTTTGTATTATTTTTAACTATGCTGTTTCGGGAAAATTTTTAACTGGAAATAATATAAAGACATTAATTTCCCATGCAATTATTCCGTGTTTTATGGCCTGGGCGTTATGTTTTGTGTTTGCATGTGACTTTACGGATATGTCTCTGGGAGCGGTTGTGATACTTGCTGCAAATATGTCGGGTTTTCTGGGTGAAACCAAACTTGGGTATTTTGGAATTATAATTGGAGCGGTTGGTGTGTCCATGGCCTTGATGGTTTTTAATTTTTTTCTATTTGCAAAATCAAAAATTCCTTCCTGGGTGGCCAGTATTGGTATGGTAATGGTTTATGAGGCGATTGCAATTTTTTATTCTAATCACCAGCTGACAAGTGGAAAAACCATTGCACAATTAAGTGAACCTATGCGGGGGCTTGCTAAAGCACCGGCTATCTATGTGGTATTTGGAATAGGATTTGCTTTAGCATATCTTATATATAACAGGACAACCATCGGACTGAAAGTAAGAGCTTTGGGAAGCGGACAAAAGATTGCAGAGGCGATGGGAATTGATACTGTAAAGACAATTATTACAGTTGGAATCATCTGTGGGATATTTGTAGGATGCTCTGCGTTTCTTAATGAAAGCTACAGTGCCCGTATCAGTGTAAAGACAGGACTGACCAGTATGACAATGATATTTCAGCCTATTGCATCTGTTATGCTTGCCCAGGTGTTAAAAGCTAAGATAAATATCATTATAGGAATTCCTATTTGTGCGCTGCTTGTATATGGAATTTTCAATATGCTGACTATTGCAGGTGTGCCTTCCGGAACGCTCCAGGAAGCCGTACTGGGATTGATTGTAATTGCTTTTGGTATTCTGGCTCAGAGAAAACAGAAAAAGGTGGTGAAATAATGAATCATATTTTAGAAGTAAAAGGACTTTGTAAATATTTTGGATCCACTATTGCGAATAAGAATATTGATTTTACTTTAAAACGAGGTGAAATAAGAGGGCTGGCAGGAGAGAATGGTTCCGGAAAATCAACACTGTTGCAACAGATTGCGGGTATTTATCTGAAAGATGAAGGAAGGATGATATTAAATGGGAAGGAATATGATCCTCAAAACCCTCTTGATGCAAAAAACAATAAAATTGGAATTGTGGTGCAGGAACTTGGAGTGTTAAATACACTTCCTGCGGGGGTTAATGTCTTTGCCGGAAACTGGAAACAATTTTCAAGGTTTGGAATTATTAATATGAAAAAAATGTATCAAAAGGCCAATGATATATTTGAAACGTATGGACTGATGAAGATTCCGTTAAATGCAGACTGCGCTGAAATGTCCATTGAATCCAGAAAAATGCTGGAACTGGCAAGAGCATTGTCAGGAAATCCGGATATTTTAATTCTGGATGAGGTGACTCAGTCTCTTTCACAAAATAACCGGGAAATGTTATATCAATTGATTGCGCGTCTTCAGAAAGAAGGAAAAACTATTGTTATCATCACCCATGATTTAGAGGAAATGCTGGAAATTTGTGACAATATTACAGTGCTTCGGGATGGGGAAGTGATTACTACAAAAGCCTGCAGTGAACTGGATACGGATGAAATCAAACGGCTGATGGTTGGACGCCAGGTAAATTCTGCTTATTACAGGGAAGATGCTGTTGCAGATTATAAGGAAGAAGTAGTTTTGCAGGCAGAGCATGTTAATGTGCCTTATACACTAAATGATATATCTTTTGAACTTCATAGAGGTGAGATTTTAGGCTTTTGCGGACTGAGTGATTCGGGTATTCATGAGATTGGAACGGCTGTGTTTGGGTTGTCGCATGACAGGACTGGAAGTGTAACCTTAACAGAGGGAAATATTTTGATTAAGAATGAGTTGATTGCGGGGAAAAATGGTATGGCGTATGTGCCTAAGGATCGGGATGGCTCTGCCCTGATGATAAAAGACAGTATCTTAAATAATTTTGTACTGCCGTCCACTACAGAACTGCAAGGAAAGTGTATGTATTTAAGTCCGGCTAAGTTAAAACGTTTTGCACAAAATGGCGTGGAAGAATTTAATGTGAAGTGTAACGGTATATATCAGAAGATGCAGGATTTATCAGGAGGGAATAAGCAGAAAGTAAATCTGGGGAGATGGCTGCTAAAAGATTTGAATGTATTGGTTTTAGACTGTCCTACAAGAGGGGTAGATGTCAGTGTAAAAGCTTATATTTATCATGTTATGAGCGAGGTAAAGAAAAAAGGACTGTCCATGATATTAATTTCAGATGAATTACCGGAATTGCTGGGAATGGCAGACCGGCTTATTGTAATGAAGGATGGCTGTATAAAAGGGGAATTTATACGCGGTAATAATTTTACCCAGGAAGCTTTGATTGAGGTGATGGTGTGATGAAGCAGAAAATTGATATGAATAAAGCGGTACCGTTTATATCTTTGGGAGTCATTCTTATTGTTTTTGCTATTTTGACGGGCGGAAATATGTTTTCTCCTTTTAATCTCAGAACACTGCTGGATCAGACAGTGATTTTATTAGTGCTTTGCAGCGGAGCAATTTTTGTGGTGGCGCTGGGCTGTTGTGATTTATCAGTAGGTGTTGTAAGCGGTATGTGCGCAGTCGTAAGTGATATTGTATTTATGGTTACAGGAAATGTTTTTCTGATGGTTATTACTGCCATTGGAATAGGAATAGGATTTGGAGCGCTAAATGGTGTGATAAATGCAAAATTTAAAGTGCCTTCGTTTATGGAAACGCTGGCATTGCTGATAGGTTTGCGCGGCATCATTAATTTTATTCAGAGTAAGGTAGGTGTCACTCATGCAGGTGACGCGATCCTAATGCTGCAGAAACAGTATATAAAGATTCCCTTGCTGATATTGATTTTAGCTGTTTCCTGGTTTTTACTGGAACGTACTTCTTTTGGAAGAAATGCCAGAGCAGTTGGTGAAAATGAGATACTGGCAAAGTATGTGGGAAAGCCGGTAGACAGGGTAAAAATCTTTTGTTTTATGTTGTCAGGCCTGACCGCAGCCATAGCTGGATTTTTCATTATTGCAAGAAGCGGAGGGACAAGTACTACCATGGGAACCATGTATGAGATGAAAACCCTGATTGCTATTTATGTGGGAGGCGTACTTGTCAGGGGTGGTTCTACAGCATCTGCTTATAAAATGATAATTGGATGTTTTGTATTTATGATTATAGAAAATGGTCTGAAGATTATGGGATTTGGCTCCAGTGAAATTTCAGAATTGGTGGAAGGGATTTTATTAATGGTAATTTTGTTTATTACTATCCATGCAGAGAATCGAACTGTAAAAATAAAGAAAAAGACGACAGCAATATTGATAGAATAAATTGACAGAATAGCCCGGTATAAGAAAATTACAGAGGATTCTAAGTTTTCGGAATATTATCTGCTTGGAACTCTGCTGAGTAATTGGCACATATCTGTGTGTTTTTCAGGCAGATAAATTTCTGAAATAATATTAAGAATAAAACAGAGTTCATAGTGGTTTGTTTTCCATTGGATAAAGCTTGATCATTAGAAGCCTGTAAATCGGATACAAAAAATGTATCCGGTTTGCAGGTTTTTTTCTATTCAGCGAGCCTGCTGTATCTGGCGCAGAAAATATTAATACAGGACATATGTCCTAAAAAAAGAAAATGGCGGAGGGACATCTGTCGTATATGAAAAATATGCCTTTTGTTATAGTGAAATCAGAAAAAAGTAAAGGAGAGTTTTTACAATGTTAAAATTAAATGACAAAGTGGCCATCGTTACAGGCGGCGGCCGTGGAAATGGACGAGGAGTGGCAATGGCTCTGGCTGATCATGGAGCAGCTGTAATGGTATGTGATATCAATGAGGAAAATGCAAAGAATGTTGCTGAAGAAATTTGTAATGCAGGCGGACGTGCAGTTGCAGCCTTCTGTGATGTAACAGATCCTGCCAGTGTTGAGGACATGGTAAAAGCAACTGTAGATGCTTTTGGTCCGGTAACAACATTGATTAATAACGCAGGGGTTATTTACTGGAAGTCTTTCTTTGAACAGACATTGGAGGAGTTCCAAAGAGAGGTAAGAATCAATCTGGAAAGTGTATTTATTGTTACAAAGGCGGTTGTAAAAAGTATGTTGGAACATGGGGTGAAAGCTGGTTCTGTCGTGAATTTTTCCTCTGAGGCAGTGAGCTCAAGTTTTCCGGAGGGAATCGGTTACAGTGCTTCTAAAGGTGGTGTTCAGGCTATTACCCTTGCACTGGCAGGTTACCTGGCGCCATATGGCATACGTGTAAACTCTATTGCGCCAGGCCCGACACCTACTGGAATGAACACATTTATGCATGAAGCTGCAGATCAGATTGGAAAAACCATTCCGATGGGACGCTGCGGAGATCCGTATAATGATCATGGAAGAATTTGCTGCTTCTTGGCATCTGATGAGTATTCAGGCTGGATTACAGCCGAAAATGTTCTTGTAGACGGCGGAAAAGTAAAGATTCCGGCTGTGTATAACCCCAGTGAGGCGCCTGTATTTCATACTTAAAATGGTGCGGAGGTAAAATTATGGACCGTCAGTTGAAAGAAAATGTATTTCTTCCTGTTTCAGACAATGAATTAAACCGACGATGGATAGCCGTGCGGGAAGAAATGAGAAAAAACGGGATAGACTGTCTGGTAATTCAGAACAGTGAAGCCCACATGGGCGGGTATATCAGATGGTTTATTGATATGCCTGCAAAATTCGGAACGCCCGCCACAGTACTGTTTCCGGCGGATGATGAGATGACTGTGATTACAGAAGGCAATATACCGGAACTGGTACTGCCCGGCTGGATGATGAGAGGCATAAAAGAAAATATTGTCCGCCCGTATTACCGGAGTATCTATTATACAAATACATTGGATGGAGAAGCGGCGGCAGCAGCCATCAGAGCGTCCGGTTATAAAAAAATAGGGATTGTTGCAAAGGGACTGATGTCAGCCTGTTTTTATGAATACATAAAAGAAAACCTTACAGATGTAGAATTTGTAGATGCAACAGATTTAGTAGATCAGATTAAATGCATTAAAAGTTCTGAGGAAATTGCTCTTATCCGAAGAACAGCGGAAATAACAGGTGCTGCCTTTGCGGCAGTTCCGGCATTTATAAGACCTGGAAGAAAAGAGTATGAAGTAGCAAACGATATACGTCATATTCTAACGGATCTGGGAAGTGAAGAACAGTTAATCATGGTTTGCTCGGCGCCTATGGGGGAGCCGGCAGGGCATAAACTGCCGTTTTTTATGAACCGTACATTGCAAAAAGGTGATCAGGTAATGGTAATGCTGGAAGTATCCGGTCCGGGCGGATTTTATCAGGAAGTAGGACGTACAATCTGTATCGGGGAGCCATCCAGGCGGCTGACAGATGCCTGGATGGCAGCCAGGGACGCTCAGCGAAGAGCGGCAGAGATATTGAAAGAAGGAGCATGCCCGGCTGATGTCTGCAGGATTAACAATGATTATATGGAAAAAAGAGGTTTTCCGTCCCGCAATATGATATTTGCGCACGGACAAGGATATGAACTTGCAGAGCGGCCTGTAATTTACGGATCAGAGACTATGGCAATACGGTCCAATATGAATATTGCCGTACATCCTTTTGGGATTACCGATGATGTATATGCGTTTTGCTGCGATAATTTTCTGACCGGTCCAGATGGTGCAGAGCCGTTAAGTACAGTACCGTTGGAGATTATGACAGCACAGAGCAGTCCATGGTATTAAAGCGGGATAACGGCAAAGGAAGGACAGCTTATGAAAGGCATTGTATTTGACATACAGCGCTATTCTATTCATGACGGGCCGGGTATTCGAACAGTGGTATTTTTGAAAGGATGTCCCCTTCAGTGTTTGTGGTGCTGTAATCCGGAATCTCAGAATCCAGAGCCGGAAGCAGAATATCATGAGAAACAAAAGATAATGGGCAGCGTCTGGGAAGCAGAAGGGATTCTTGAAGAAATACAGAAAGACAGAGACTGTTACCGTCATTCCGGCGGAGGGGTAACGCTTTCCGGAGGAGAAGTGCTTATGCAGCCTGGATTTGCTGCTGAAATATTGCAGTGGTGTTGTGAGAGAAACATCCATACGGCTGTTGAGACCTCCGGATATGGCGCCTGGGAAGCAATAGAAAAAATTCTGCCATGGACGGATCTGTTTTTGTACGATCTGAAACATATGGATAAAATGACGCATAAAATACTGACCGGTGTTTCCAACCAACTAATACTGGAAAATGCCCGGAGGATAGCACAGACGGGAAAAGAAATAATAATACGTATGCCCTTTGTGCCGGGCTGTAATACAGAAAAAGAAAACATTGACAATATGGTAACGTTTATGAAATCTGCAGAGATCCGTACCATACATCTGATGCCCTTTCATCAGCTTGGAAAAGACAAGTACAGACGGCTTGGCAGAGAGTATCTGCTAGCAGGGAAGGCGTCTTTGAATCAAGATAAAGAAGGTGCCCGCCGGCTGCAGGAGGTCTGTAATCAGTTGAAAGATCAGGGGTTTTGGGCAGCTGTGGGCGGATAACATAAAGTATAGAAAGGATAAATGAAAAATATGAAAACCATTATTTCATCAAATCCCGGGCAGGTGTGTCTGGGAAATATACCTGTACCAAAACCGGGAAAGTATGAAGCTTTAGTAAAAATCGAAGCATGTGCCATCTGTAACCACACAGATATGATGTTTGTAAACCGTGAGTTTGGCGGTCCGGAGGGAGGAGGCCATCCTGAGGGAGTTCCGATAAATCTTGGTCATGAATCCTGTGGTGTTGTAATTGAAGTGGGTGAGAAGTGCCGCAGTTTTAAAGTAGGGGACAGAGTGCTGCGGGCACATACCTGGGGGCACTATCCGGGGGGAATTGGATCTGAAGGCGGTATGAGTGAGTATGGGGTTGTTCAGGATTATGCAGCTATTCAGGAAGATGGAGCAGATATCCCTCTGAACTATCAGGCCACAAAACACCAGATCCTTCCTCAGGGAATTGACAGTGTTCAGGGGGCAGTTATGATTACCCTGAAAGAGACATGGCAGACACTGCGTAATTTTGATATAAAGCCCGGAGAACCTCTTGGCATTGTGGGAACCGGTCCCGTTGCTGTTTGCTTTGCAAAATTTGCAAAGCTCATGGGTGCGTCTCCCATCGTAGTTTTCGGACGTCGGAAAGATCATGAAAAAAAATTTAAGGATGCCGGGGCAGATTTGTATGTTGTGGGAGATGATTTTCCAAACGAATTGCAGAAAATTATCACAGACGGAGGCCTTGGAAAAGTAATAGAAGCAGTGGGTAGTGATTCAGCGCTGAAAATGTGTCTGGATGTAGCAGGAGAAAAAGGAACGGTGCAGTTATACGGAGCGGCACCCGGTTTAAAATGGGAAGATTCTTTGCGCAGCGATCCGAGAGTGTGGGTGAAATGGCCGGACGAAGAAGATGCCAATGAGGAAATGGCGAAATTAATTCTGGAAGGGGAAGTGAATCCTTATGAATATATCAGCCATGTACTGCAGCCGGAGGACTGCCAGTATGGATTTGATCTTGTAAAAAAACATAATGCAACAAAGGTAGTATTTTTGTTTTAGATTTAAGAATTCAGGCGCTGAAGAGAACCTGATAAAGGAGGCTGGATGATGGAAGAACAAAAGAAAGATATTTTTACTCCATGGTGGACAGAGAGAAATGTTCCCTGGAGAGGAAATTTGTTTGAGGGAATGATTCTCAGTGAAGAAGATACAGGGGAAAAGCGTATTCAGAAAATTCGTAAAGGAATGTTGACACGTTATAAATCCGGAAAACGTCGTCTTTCTTTTCAATGGGCGAGAAGTGTGACCCATTCTTATATGCAGACGGAAGGCAGACATCCGGCTATCCGGCGTGCATTGTCTATAAAGAAGGGGCTTCATGAGATTTCTATAGGGCTGACTGAGGGACAGCTGCTTATGGGCGGCGCTTCCTGCGGGCCTCATTATGTAGATTTTAACCCGCATTTTCCGGCACTTGACTTCCCCAGGAAAGGTTCTTGTGAGGAACTGGATCGTATTTATGTCTATGATAAGACAGAACTGGAAGCATTTCAGAGAGACATATTGCCATTCTGGGAAAATAAAGGAAGAATGGACTACTTTTGCATGGAAATGTCTGAAAATTATCAGGAGGCGTGGAAATATCTAAATGACAGTCAATGTTATATTCCCACGGTAGGCGGCCCTCTTGCTCATACAATTCAGGACTATAAAACAGTTCTGCAAAAAGGAATGCTGGGAGTAATTGCTGATATCAGAGAGCAGATAAAGTCTCTTGATATGACGCATCCGGACGGAATGAAAACACTGGAAAGACGAAACCAGTATGAAGCCATGATAATAGCCGGGGAAGCAATGATTGATTATGCGCAGAGAAATGCGGACTATGCGCAGAAACTTGCTGATGCGGAACCGGAGGATAAGCGGCGTACGGAATTGGTGGAAATGGCACGTATCTGCAAAAAGGTGCCGGCATATCCGGCAGAATCCTGGTGGGAAGCGCTGCAGTGCTTTCATTTTTTAAGGGCAGCTACAGCTCTGATTGAGGGGATGGATTCCCATTCTGCAGGCAGGTTTGATCAGTATATGCTGCCCTGGCTGCAGAATGATCTGGAAAATGGAACAATTACCAGGAAAAAAGCTCAGGAGCTTTTGGAGTGTCTTTTCCTGAAATGGAATGAGAGTACAGCATTTACCATGGGTTTGGGGTGTCCAAGGGGAAATAATGACAAAATCAATATAAGCGGTATGGATGAACTGGGGCGGGACTGTACCAACGAGCTTTCTTTTATGCTTCTGGAAGCTCACGCCCATGTACATCTGACGGATCCGGCCTTATCTGTAAGAGTGCATCATAAGACACCGGAAAAACTGCTGATCTGCACCCTGGAACTTCTCCGTCTTGGAGGGGGGCTGCCTCTGCTTTTAAATGATGATGCAATTGTGGCAGGTATGACTGCCAATTGTCAGGTGGAATTAAAAGATGCCAGAAATTACGGTGATGTAGGTTGTCAGGAAAATGTGACGGATCCTAATATGACCGGAGCTGATACTTCAGGAAGGCAAAATGGAGGTTTTTTCAGTCTGGTAAAACCGATTGAGCTTGCATTGTGGAATGGTATAAATCCACAAAACGGCAGACAGGCAGGCCCCAAAACCGGGGATGTGCAAAGTTTCCTCTCAATGGAAGCGTTTATGGAGGCTGTTGGCAGACAGATGGAATATGCAGTAGAGATGAATGTAATTGCAAATAATGTAAATGATTATGTTTTTACCGCTTATTATCCTTCTGTCTGGCATAACCTGATGCATCCTACTCCCCGAAGGACAGGAATTGATTTCGTGGCAGGGGGAGCAAAATATAATTGGACTGGCCCGCTGGGAATCGGACTTGCTACTGCCGGAGATATACTTGCAGCAGTGGATACGCTGATATTTAAGCAAAAGGAAACAGCTTGGCCGGTACTAATGGAGGCTTTGAAAAATAACTGGACAGGATATGAAGCGCTTCGGCAAAAATGTATTCAGGCACCTAAATATGGCTGTGATGATCCATACGCTGATAATTGGAGTAAGCGCATTCTGGACATGTGGTTTTCTTCTCTGGAATCGTATGGAACAGCTCATGGAGGACATTTTATCGGTGGATTAATAAGTATGGACAGTTATATTACCCTGGGCCATCAGACGGGAGCTACTCCTGATGGAAGAAGAGCCGGGGAGCATTTGTCAGATTCAGTGGCCCCCTCCAGGTATTCCGATTCCAGAGGAATAACAGCAAGACACTTTTCTGCGGCAAGAGCTATAGATACTTATCATACAACTAATGGTGTTACGTTTAATCAGAGATTTAGTATGACAACAGTGAACACATCCAGAGATATTGCAAAGTGGGCAGATCTGGTGCGTACATACATGGATGCCGGCGGGCAGCAGATACAGTATCTGGTTGTCAGTGCCGAAGATTTAAAAGAAGCCCAGAAAAATCCTGATGAATACAGAGATCTGCTTGTCCGGGTGGGGGGATATAGTGCGGTGTTTGTAGATCTGACAAAAGAACTGCAGGATTCTATTATGGCAAGAGAAGAATTGGCAGTATAAGTATTCATTAAAAAAGAGATATGAAAATTCCAGATATAAAATTTAAAAGGAGAAAGTAAATGAAGATTGCGATTGGAGCAGATGCATCAGGATTTGAATTAAAAGAAGCTGTTAGAAAGCATTTGGAAGAGCTTAATATAGAATATACAGATTTTGCAAAAGAAGCCAGGGATTACTACGAGATTGTTCCTGAGGCTGTGCCGGCCGTACAGAGGGGAGATTTTGATTTCGGAATTCTCTGTTGTGGAACAGGTATGGGGATGGCGCAGATGGCCAACAGCTATCAGGGGATTCGGGCTGCGGTGGTGGAAAGTACCTATACAGCTAAAATGAGCAGAGCTATTAATAATTCAAATATTCTGACAATGGGAGGATTTGTCGTAGCGCCATTTATGGCATGTGAGATGGTAGATGTTTTCCTAAACACTCAGATTACAGATGGACTGGATGATTTTCATGATTTTCTGCTGGATGCCCAGAAAAGAATCAAAGCAGTAGAAAAAACAATATACGGATAGAGAAAGAGGGGATTAATATGGCAGTTTCATTAGAACAGTGGAAAAAAATGTTTTTGGCGGCGGCAGATCTGCTGTTGGAAAATGCAGAAAACCTTTCCCGGACAGATGCTGTTATCGGAGATGGAGATCATGGTATTACGATGACCAAAATTGCTAATCTTATCAAAGAAAAGGCTGCAAAAGATTATATAAAAACTCCGGACTTTTTTGAAGACCTGGGCTGGGGGACTGTTAATGTTCAGGGCGGAAGTGCAGGACCGTTGTTTGGCACATTTATTACCGGTATGCAGGAAGCCAAGGAAGATGCGTCGGTAGCAGATGTGTTGGAATGTGCATTAAAAGAATTGCAGGGTATGAGTAACGCAAAAATCGGGGAAAAAACCATGATGGATGCATTGATTCCAGCAGTGGAAGCAATGAAGAATGCGGAAAGTGATGAAGAAGCTCTTGAACTTGGAGCAAAAGCAGCTGCAAAAGGTGCTGAAGATACGGCAGATTATATAGCAAAATATGGGAGAGCAAAAAATTATGGTGAAAAATCTATTGGAGTAAAAGACGCGGGAGCATGTTCCATGGCCCTTATTTTTGAAGGATTGAGACAGGGATATTACAGATAGGAGGAAGAGTATGAAAATGAAAAAATTTCTGAACAGTCCAAATACACTGACAGATGAAATGCTGGAGGGATATGGACTGGCAGCAGCTGATATTGTAGAAGTCAGAGGGCATCTGGTAATCAGTAAAGGATTAAAGACCGCTGATCGGGTAACGGTAGTTACCATGGGCGGTTCCGGACATGAACCGGCTCAGGCGGGATTTGTAGGTGAGGGTATGCTGGATATTCAGGTTGTAGGTGATGTATTTGCTGCTCCGAGTCCTCAGTCTGTATATGAAGCGCTGCAGCTGGCGGATAAGGGACATGGGGTATTGCTCCTTGTGCTGAACCATGCGGGAGATATGTTATGCGCTAATATGGTAATTAAGATGGCGGAGAAGGCAGGAATAAAAGTGAAAAAAGTTGTTACCCAGGAGGATATCTCAAACGCACCCAGAAGTAATGCGGCAGACCGCCGGGGGCTTGCGGGAGCTATTCCATTATACCACATTGCCGCAGCCGCATGCAGAGAAGGGAAAACTTTGGATGAGGCAGCAGATCTTGCACAGAAATATGCTGATTCCATGGCAACAATTTCTGTTGCAGTCCGATGTGCTACTCATCCGGCAAACGGAGAGTCCTTTGGAGATCTGGGAGATGAAGATATGGAAATCGGTATGGGACAGCACGGTGAAGGCGGTGGAGGGCGTCAGCCATTAAAAACGGCCAGAGAAACCATTTCCATTATGGCAGATGCGTTGATAAAAGATATCCCGTTAAAGAGAGGCGATAAGTGTTTTGTAATGATAAATGGAACTGGTGCAACTACACTGATGGAGATGTTTATCCTTTATAAAGACTGTGTTCATTATTTGAAAGAGCAGGGAATAGAAGTTGTTGCGAATATGGTGGGAGAGATTCTGACAGTACAGGAGCAGGCAGGATTTCAGCTGAATATAGCTAAATGGGATGATGAATGTCTGCGGCTCTGGAATACTCCTGTCCATACATTTGCATTATCGAAATAGGCAGGAGGAAATAAAGAAAAATGGCTGATAATATTGGAAATAAACCAAGTAAAGATTATTATCTGGATGTACCAGTGGAAACAGAAGGATTTTTTCTGAAAGGACTTAATAATAATGATTTTGGAATCAAAAATCGTCTGTCCCGTATTTTTAATCCAAAGTCAAAGAATGCAGTGGTGTTGGCTTTTGATCATGGTTATATTATGGGATCTACGGCAGGTCTGGAAAGAATGGATGTGACCATCAAACCTCTGGTACCATATGTGGATGTGCTGATGGGGACCAGAGGGGCGATTCGCTCCAGTTTTTCCCCTGCCATGGATCAGGCGATTTGTTTGCGGGCCACTCATGATGCATCTGTATTATATGATGATATGAGCATTGGAAACGGTGCGGGAGTGGAAATGGAGGATGCAATCAGGATGAATGCTTCGGCAGTAGCTGTCCAGACTTTTATTGGATCGCCGGGAGAGACGGCGTCCCTGGAGACACTGTGCCGATATGTGGATGCAGGAGACCGCTATGGGATGCCGGTGCTGGGTGTGGTTGCGGTAGGAAAGCAGATGGAGCGTAACGCTAAGTTTTTCCTGCTGGCAACAAGGATTCTGGCAGAGCATGGGGCGCATTTTATAAAGACGTATTATTGTGAGGATTTTGAAAAAGTTACAGCTGCGTGTCCGGTGCCTATAATCATTGCGGGAGGTAAAAAGTTACCTGAAGCAGAGGCGTTGAGTATGGCATATCGTGCAATTAGTCAGGGCGCCCATGGAGTAGATATGGGAAGAAATATTTTTCAAAGCGAGGATCCGGTGGCAATGGCGCAGGCAGTAGGTAAAATTGTCCATGAAGGCTATACAGACCGGGAAGCATATGAATTTTTCCAGGATAGGAAGAGGTCTTTGAAGTAAAAGAAAAATGGAGGGATGAAAGATGGCAGCTATGTATATGCATCTGGGTATTCCGGTGACAGCAAAGAAACCGAATATGATATATAATGAGCAGTTGAAATTTTGGGCAAATACAGATGTGGACAGCTACGATTATAAAATTGAATATCTGAAATTTGAAGAAGGAACGCCCTTTCCGGAGATAATGCATAGAAGTCCTCATGTGGCATATCAGGTAGATAATATGCTTCCTTATCTGGAGGATGCTGACAGAATTATTTTTGAGCCTATGGAACTGGATGGACAGATGAAAATTGCATTTATTATGAAAGATAATACAATTATTGAGCTGGTAGAGATAACAGTGTAGAGAACGCTTAGTCACAATTTTATGTTTTTTCCAAAAAGCTGCCGGACAGAGGTGAGAGCTCTGTCCGGCAGTTGTTATATCAGATATTCGTCGGAAGCTAATTTAGAAAGTGCTTTTGAATCTTTTACAATATAGCCTTTTTCATATTTTTCCAGAATATTGCTCTCTTTTAAATCCTTCAGGGTCCGCTGCAGATGCCGGTAACTGGTGCCCAGCAGTTCTGCTGTTTCAGACAGATTTTCATTGAAGTAGGAATATTCCGTTCCTTCTATATTGATTTTTTTGGAAATAAAGCTTAGATAAGAGCACAGCCTGTTTTCCAGAGGATAGTTCATGTTTAATGCAGCATTGCTTGTAAATACATAAATCTTTTTTGCCAGCAGTGTGCCAATGTGTTTCAGAAAAACAGAATCCTGAAAGAGAAGTTCCTGAGTAAAAGTCAGAGGCAGAGCAATAGCATAAGATTCGTTGACAGCCTGAATAGTAATAAAGGGATTCGTAATGTTAAAAAGCTCCAGATCACCAAAAAAAGAGATTCCGGTAATCAGATTTAAAAGCTGCTGTTTACCGTTTCGAAGTAGAGAGCAGACTTTTACTTTACCGTTGAGAAAGATGTACATATACTGAATGTTGCCCCTTTCAGTAAAGATATATTCGTCTCTGGCAAATTTTGTAACAGTCATATATTTATAATGTTCAGGAAAGTATTCATCAGAAAAATAATCTTTTAACCGGTATTTTTTAATATAGTAATCAAGTTTGTTTTTGTCACTGATAAATTCCATAAAAATTGCCTCCTGATACAAAACGGTACATATAATAGTTTAAGTATTTTTAAATATTATATCATAAATAAAAATTAGATAAAATGACATATGTCATTATTTTCTGATATATAGTCTCTGGTTTTGGGAAAGAAGTCACTCTTTTTATTGACACTATTTTTCCCCGGATGCTATAATGCAGAAGTAATTCAATACAGTTATATACAGGTGCGAGAGCATAAAAGGAAACAGGTGCGAATCCTGTGCAAGGCCGTTACTGTATTTGGGACTGTGGGAGTAGTTGCTCCCACTGTTTCATAAGTCAGATACTTGCCTGTATCATTCAGCGTTATTCTGCGGACACCGGAACTAATGTAATTCAGACGAAATCACTGAACATATATTGCCCCCACAGAAGTGGTGGGCTTTTTTTCTTGATTTTTATTCCGTTTTCCACAGATAACAGCAGCAAAATCAGGAGGGATATTACATGAAAAAGAAACTAGCAGCAATTGTGCTGACCTGCGTGTTAGCAATGAGCACCCTGGCCGGCTGTGGGACAAACGGTCAGGAAAACAAAGGAGAATCCGTATCTTCCGAAACAACAAAGGAGACAAAAGAGGATTCCGGAAAAAAAGAGACTGTCACATTAACAGATAATGTGGGACGAAAAGTAGAGCTGGAATGCCCGGTAGACAGCGCTGCCAGCGTACTTCGATATAATAATGAACTGATCCGTGCCTGCGGGGCTATTGATAAAATTGTTTCTGTAGATTTAAACACTGCGCAGGACAGAGAATATTGGGGCATGTTTGATCCGGACAATGTAATCGGAAAGAGTCAGAGAGAACTGGACTATGAAAAAATAGTTGAACTGAATCCGGAGGTTGTAATTATTCCGGATAATGGGGCATATGAGGAAGCAGAAGAGAAGCTGGAACCCTTCGGGATTAAGGTTTTTGTAATTTCCGGATATGATACAGCAGATTTTAAAAATCAGGTTGAAAATATAGGTAAAATGTTTGGGGTAGAAGAAAAAGCCCAGGAATTTTATGATTATTTTAATGGTAAACTGGAATATATCAAAAAACAGCTGGATGGAGTGGAGAAAAGAAGTCTGTACTTTGAGAGCACCTCTCCTCTTACGACGGTGCTGGCTGGAGATCCAATGTATGATATGATTGAGTATGCAGAAGCAGAGAACATTTTTGCAGTAGATAATGAAAATATCAGTGCCAGTGAAGTAGATCCGGAGGAGGTTATTGCACGGAATCCGGATGTGATCGTGAAACTGGTAACACCTGCAGAAGCCCTGGCAGGAACCGGGCTGTATGAGCCTCCTACAAAAGATGAGTTTAAGGCAGCATATGAAGATATTACAGGCCGTGCGGGCTGGGATGGAATTACAGCAGTAAAGAACGATGATATATACTTCATGACACAGTTCAGCCATGGCGGAGCGGGTAAATTGGTAGGTACCTGCTATATTGCAAAAATGTTGTATCCGGATTTACTGCCGGATCTTGACCCGGATGAAATTTTCAGGGCATGGATGGAAGATTTCCAGGGATTTAAAGATGTAGACGGACATTTCTACAGCGGAAAGGATTTACATTAATAATGAAATATCATGATGGGGAGATTCAGCAGGTCTATAAAAAAAGCCGGAAGATAAAATGTCTAATCATTATCGCTGGTATTGTCCTGATGCTGATTCTGGCTCTGGCTTTTACAACACTTGGGGCTACCGGGGCAGGTATGAAGGAAGTGTTAACTGCTATCTTTCATACAATTGCAAATGGTGGAGAAATTACTGATAATCAGGAAAAAGTCGTAATTTTGCTGCGGCTGCCCCGGGTTGTTATGGCGATTTTGGCCGGGTTTGGTCTTGCTGTTTCAGGGGCGGCCATGCAGGCTGCCACAAGAAATCCGCTGGTGAGTCCCTTCACTATCGGTATTTCCAATGCAGCGGCATTTGGGGCCTCCTTATCTATTGTATTCGGCGTTGGCTTCTTTTCAGGAAGCCAGGCCGGTACTGTGTTTAATGCCTTTTTGTGGGCAGTTGGATGTATGGCGCTGGTATATCTGATTTCCATTAAAGTGGGAATGAGTCCGGCGTCTATTGTTCTGACAGGCATTGCTTTGAATTATTTTTTCAGTGCCTGTACTTCTACTATTGAGTTTTTTGCAAATGAGCATAAACTGGCAGAAGTGGTTCAATGGGCATTTGGAAGTTTAAACGGCAGTCAGTGGAGTGAAGTAATGGTTGTTCTGGTGGTAGTTGCAGTCTGCTGTATTGCTATCTATATATTTGCTCCGGCGTTGAATATTATTGCCAGCGGTGATGATGAAGTGGCAAAGTCTTTGGGGATTCATCCGGAGAGAGTCCGAATGGAAGTGTGCATTCTTGCGGTTTTATCAACCGCAGCGGTTATTAGCTTTACCGGTGTTATCGGGTTTGTGGGACTGGCGGGGCCTCATATTGCCAGAATGATAATTGGCAGTGACCACAGATTTCTGCTGCCTTTTTCGGCAATTATTGGAGCGCTCCTGATGCTGGCTGCTGATACAATAGGAAGGTTGATTTTGGCCCCGGTGATTATGCCTGTTGGTATAGTAATTTCCTTCCTGGGAGTACCGATTTTTATTAATTTAATTCTGACCCAGAGAAAGGGGAGTATGTAGTGAGTCTTGAAGTTCAACAGCTGTCTTTTCGATACGGAAAGAGAAATATATTTGAGAAGATTACATTTTCCCTTGAAGAGGGCAATATGCTTGCGCTTCTTGGTCCAAATGGCACTGGTAAAACGACACTTTTAAAGTCGCTGTGCGGTATTTTAAGACCTTATGAGGGAGAGAGCCGGCTGATGGGCAGTAATCTTCTGAAAATGGACATTAAAAAGAGGGCCAAACTGGTTGCCTATGTACCCCAGAATACAAATAATACATTCCCAATGCGGGTAATTGACGCGGTGCTGATGGGACGAAAACCCTTTCAGCGGTTTGGGGTCACAAAGGAAGACGAACAAAAAGCTTTTGAGATTCTAAGGAAAATGGAATTAGAGGACTTCGCTTTTAAGAATATTAACGAGATGAGCGGCGGAGAACGGCAGCGGGTATTTATTGCAAGGGCATTGTGCCAGGAGCCGGAGCTTTTACTGCTAGACGAGCCTACAAGCAGTATGGATCTTAAAAACCAGTTGAGAACCATGGCCCTTGTAAGAAAACTTGTAGATGAACAGAAGCTTTCTGTTATTGTTTCTATACATGATATTAATCTGTCAGCAATGTATTGTGATAAATTTCTGATGCTCCATCAGGGCAGCATATTTGCCTGTGGCAGCGATGAAGAAGTGCTTAAAAAAGAGCATATAGAAAGTGTTTACGGGGTGGCGGTGGCCATGGAAGTGATGGAAGATATCCGGCATATGGTATTAAAGAAGATATAGGTCTTATGAATTACTGTATTTTTATATTATTAGGTATTGGTGGCATGGAAATGTGATTTGCACGACGATACGTACTCATGGGAAGTGAAAGCGTGCCGCAGGTGCTGCAGGGGATAGGGGATATGAAAAGCAAAAAAACGGGACGGATTCAAAAGAATCGGTCCCGTTTTTTCATAGAACATTGATTATCTTACATCTTTGTCAATTGGTTTTACTTTCAGCGCCATCATAGCAAGCAGACCACAAATAGCCATAACAAACATAACTTTGTATGCGCTCATGTAGTTGAAGTTTGTACCTACAATACCAACAACTGTAATTCCGATACCAGTCATAACAGAGTTTAACGGCTGAATAACACGGAATGCATTCTGGAAATCGTAACGTCCCCAGATAGCGGATGTACAGGAAACCATCATATTAGAAGAACCGCCAAGCATAATACCAAGCAGCGGAAGTGCAACATAATGAAGTGCGTGTACGTCTGTCAGGTTGAACAGTACGGCAACAACTGCAAGAATATTTACAATAATACCTGCAAATTTTGTTCCAAATTTTGCATCCAGGAAACCAACAAACATAGAACCCGGGATAGCTACAATACCTGCGATTGCAAGCATACCGAGAATTTCATTCATCTGGTATCCCTGTTCCATAAATTTACCAACAAAGTTGGACATGATACCCATGGAAAGGAATCCGCCGATACCTACTGCAATCCAGAGAATTCACATCCGTCCGCTTGCAAGACATTTGCCTACGGTCCATTTAGATGTTTTTAAGTATTCAAGGTTTGCTTTATGTTCTTTTTCAGCAGCTTCAAAATCAAAATCTTTGTCATTATCCGGATAAGCATGTTTCTCTTCCGGGAAATCTTTTACAAAAGCAAAGATAATAATTCCGGCTGCTAATGCAATAATAGCGATGAATATGTAAAAAGAGCTGATACCCATTTTACTTACAAATGCGCCGCAGACAGCTGTTGTAGTTGCTGCTGAGAGCGGATAACCTGCTGTACAGATACCCATGGCCACACCACGTTTTTTCGGGAACCAGTAAGCTAGTACCTGAGAACTTAAAAGCATTGCGCATGCTAATGTTAAAGTATAGCATACAAGATAGCCAACAGCATAAATTGTTACATTTGTAGCCTGTGACCAGATTACAGAAAATACAGCTACTAAAATCATGGATACAGCCCATGTTTTGCTTGCGGTTTTCAGACTCATAATCTTACCAAGAATGATAGAACCGATAATACCACAGATTGTGGCGATGGTGGACATAGAATACAGAACATTTGTATTCAGACCCATTTTTCCGAAAACGCCGATTGTAACGTTTAAGGAATCGGATGTTAATGCTGAGTACACATAGCAGGAAACGAATGCCAGTATAACGATGACGTAGCCTTTAGCACCCAGATTAAACGAATTAGATTTCTTACCCATAAAAGACCTCCTATAAAAAAAATAATAAAATTAGAATATATTTTATTAAAAAAATATAAACTACAAGAAGTATTATATTTTATGCATAATACACTGTCAAGAAAAAAAGTGTATTTTTTACAAAATTCTTAATAAAATCTATCGTAATACAAGGAATTAAAAAAATAAATCTAACAAACATACATGAAAAGAAGGAAAATTTTGTTGAAATTATACAAAAAACAAGATGAAAAGATTTAGTGAAAACAAAAGAGACATCAAAATTGTCCAATTGATGTCTCTAATGTGAGAAACAAGGGATTAAAGATCTGCTTAATTTAAAACGGTTTTTCCTTTATATACTGCATAAGAAACGGCACAATTTTTCCCGGTTCATTTAAAGGAAAGACCGGAAGATCTGTTTCAAATGGAAAATCACAGACAACTCCAAGGAGATTTTCCGGATTTGACGTCAGGGTTTCATTATAGCCCTTTCTCAGCAGTTCTATTTTTGGCATATTCTCCAGTTTATATCCTTCGGTTAAAATAAAGTCTACCTGCTTGATTTTGGACATTAGAAACTTTAAATCCGGATTTTCAGCGGGATGAGTAAAAATAGCGGCAGTCTGATCCCTGGAAGTCAATATCATGTGGTCAGCGCCTGCCTGTGTCAGGCGATAACTGTCTTTGCCTGGTTTATCCATTTGAAATCCATGGGCGTCATGTTTTAAAACTGCAATTTTCAGGCCCTGTTTTTTTAACAGAGGAATCAGTTTTTCCAGATAGGTGGTTTTGCCGGTTCCGGACTTTGCTGTAAAAGATAAGGCCGGTATTTTACATTTTTTTTCAGTTCCTGTAAACTGTACGGGAAAACTGCCGGGCGATTTTTGCGCAAGCATTTGGAGACCCAGATAATAGGAATATGGATTATTCATATTGAAAAACTGTTCTTCTTTATGAAAGGTCTCATAAATATGGGGCCCAAAACGGTCAAAAATTCCCCGGAGGGCGTACCGTTTACTCTGTATCAGCTCATTGACTGCGGGCAGAACAGATTTTGTATATGCGCCCTGGAGAGGCTGTATTTCCCCCGCTGGATTTCTTAGAAGACAGATTGCATATTCCGGATGCTCTGATAATTCTTCGCAGAGGTCCAAAGCCAGCTCAGGAGAGGAAAATGGAGTATCCACTGCATTAAAGTAAATAATATCCTCAGGAATCTGCATCAGACAGCTGTAGAGGCCCCCTATGGGTCCAATACCTGGATACAGATCGGGGATTTCCCTGCATCCGCAGTAAGCGCTGTAATCAAAAGATTTGTCCTGCTTATCCTGAACTGAGATATAGATATGCTCAAAGCAGGAGCGAAATCGTTTAATTTGATAGTTTAATAGTGAATCTGTGCCAAAGGGCAGAAATGCTTTATCAGTACCCATGCGGGAGCTTTTGCCGCCGCACAGGATAACAAGTGCTTTTGTCATAAGAACCTCCATTCTTTTTTGTTTTCATTATTAATTAAAAAAATGATGTATTTGTTCCTGATTATACTATAATATGTAAAAAGCGGACAACTATAAAACGTCATTGTCCCAGCAAAAGTTATGAAAGTGTAAAAACAAAGATGAAAGAAAATTATCTGGATCAAAAATTGTATCAGTATGAAAAAGAAAATATTTATCCCTTCCATATGCCCGGCCACAAGCGTGTGGATATGGGGATTTTGCATCCTGAAAAGATAGATATTACAGAAATTGACGGATTTGACAATCTCCATCATGCGGAAGGAATTCTTGATGAGGCCCAGAACCGGACGGCAGATATTTTTGGTGCGGATTGCAGTTATTTTCTTGTAAACGGAAGTACGGCAGGACTTCTGACAGCTATCTGTGCCGCAGTGGAAAGAGGAGATAAGATTCTGGTGGCAAGGAACTGTCATAAGGCGGTTTATCACGGGATATTTCTGCATCAGCTAAAGGCGGAATATGTTTACCCGGAATATACAAAAGCCGGGATACAGGGCAGTATAAGTCCGGAAAAAATAAAAGAAAAACTAAACAGCCATCCGGATATTGCAGCTGTACTGATTACTTCCCCTACATATGACGGGGTTATTTCAGATATCAAAAAGATTAGTGAGATAGTTCATGAAAAGGGCATTCCATTAATTGTAGATGAAGCTCACGGAGCTCATTTTGGATTTTCCAAGGGCTTTCCCCAAAAAGCGTTGGCAAAAGGTGCAGATCTGGTAATAGAAAGTCTTCACAAAACCCTGCCTTCTTATACACAGACGGCGGTACTTCATGTAAAGGGAAAGCGGGTATCCGGCAGAAAAATCAGGGAGTATCTGGGAATTTTTCAGACCAGTTCACCGTCTTATATTTTTATGGCAGGCATAGACCGGTTGAACCGGATTTTAACAGAAAAGAAAAAGGAATTGTTTGAGGCTTTTGAGCAGCGCCTGCAGGAATTTTATAAAGATATGAAGAAGCTTAGCTGTCTGGAAGTACTGCAGAGCCAGCATCAGAAGGGAATTTTTGGACGGGATTTTTCAAAAATTGTGATATTTTCATGGGGGGCAGGGCTCAGCGGCCGGCATCTGTCTGAAATTCTGTTAGAAAAATACCGATTGCAGCTGGAGATGGCATCGGGGCATTATGCGACCGCTCTGACAAGTATCTGCGATACAGAAGAAGGTTTTAGGCGGCTTAAACAGGCATTGACGGCGCTGGATAAAGCATTTTTGGCCCATAGGAAACCGGTATCTCCTACAAATATGACAGTATCTGACTGCCGGCTGTACCGGGAGCTTCCCCGTGCCATGGAATTATATAAAGCAAAAGAATCAGCAGTAAGAGAAATAGAGCTGGACTGTGCACCTGGAGCCGTATCTGCAGAATTTATTTATCTTTATCCCCCGGGGATTCCGCTGGCTGTACCGGGAGAAGTTTTGACAGAAGAGCTGATCAGAAATATCCGGTTATTGAAAGAGGAAGGATTTGCAGTTCAGGGAATGGATGACAAATCAGGAAAGAGAATTAACATTGTGATTTAGGAACAGTTATATTATACTGAAGATGCCGGTTTGTGCCGGCGGCCTGTTTAATAACAGGAAGTTAGGAGACAGCATGGGCAAAGTATTTTGTTTAATGGGAAAGAGTGCATCCGGGAAAGATACCATATATAAAGAGTTGTTAAAACCCGCTGATTTAAAACTCAAATGTGTAGTTCCATATACAACCAGACCAATTCGTATGGGAGAAACGGAAGGTAAGGATTATTTTTTCTGTGATGAGCAGTATGTCCGGCAGATGGAAAAGGAAGGACATATCATTGAGCTGCGGGCCTATGAGACGGTTCATGGCGTATGGAAATATTTTACGGCAGATGACGGACAGATTGATTTAAAAAGTCCGTTTCATTATCTGATGATCGGTACTCTGGAGGCCTATACTAAAATAAGAGATTATTTTGGAAAAGAGTACGTGATTCCCCTTTACATTGATCTGGATGACGGGGTACGTCTTCAGAGAGCTCTTGACAGGGAAATGCAGCAGATACAGCCAAGGTATGCGGAAATGTGCCGCCGTTTTCTGGCGGATGAAAAAGACTTTTCTGATGAAAATAGAAAGACGGCGGGAATCCTGGTAACATTTGAGAATCAGTCGTTGAAAGATACCGTAAAAGAGATTTCTGAATATATAAAAGGAGTTTGCTGATATGCCGGGATTTTCAGAAATTATAGGACACGAACAGATTATTGATCATCTGCAGAATGCCATACGTTTAAACAAGGTATCTCATGCGTATATTTTAAACGGAGCCGAACGCTCCGGGAAAATGATGCTGGCGGAGGCCTTTGCCACAGCGCTGCAGTGTGAACAGCAGACGGCGGAACCCTGTCTGAAATGTCGTTCCTGCAGACAGGCGGAAGGGAAGAACCATCCGGATATTATTTATCTGACCCATGAGAAGCCAAATACCATATCTGTGGACGATGTCAGGAAGCAGATTAATGATTCTGTCACGGTGAAGCCATACAGTGCACAGTCAAAGTATAAGGTATATATTATAGACGAAGCTGAAAAAATGAATGAGCAGGCGCAAAATGCCCTGCTTAAGACCATAGAGGAACCGCCCTCTTATGTGGTGATTTTGCTGCTGACAACCAATGCTGACAGTTTTTTACAGACAATTCGTTCCCGGTGTGTTAGATTGAATCTGAAAGCAGTTTCAGATGAAAAAATTCACAGAATGCTGATGAAAAAATACCAGGTAGTAGATTACAAGGCGGATGTATGCACGGCATTCGCCCAGGGAAATGTAGGAAAGGCTGTAATGCTGGCCGGCTCCTCTGATTTTAATGAATTGAAGGACAAGACTGTCTGGCTGGTGCGCAAGATCGGTGAAATAGAAGTTTACGATCTGATGGAAGAGGTTAAAGCCATCGGCGGTTTTTCGCGGATGGATGATTTTTTTGATCTGCTTATGATGTGGTACAGGGATGTGCTGTTTTATAAGGCTTCAGGTACAGAACAGGGAATTATTTTTAAAGAGCAGATACATGAAATAGCAAGGCAGGCAGAAAGGAGCTCTTATCAGGGTTTGAATGACATCTTAAATATGATTGAACAGACAAGGAAAAGACTGCGTTCTAATGTCAATCAGGATATATCCCTGGAGCTTTTACTGATTAACATAAAGGAGAATATAGAATGATAAAAGTTGTAGGAGTGCGCTTTAGAAAGGCAGGGAAGATTTATTATTTCGACCCAAAAGAAATGGATATGAAGGAAGGAGACCATGTAATCGTTGAGACTGCCCGGGGAGTGGAATATGGAACAGTGATGACAGCCCCGAAAGGAGTAACAGATGATCAGGTGGTTCAGCCTTTAAAACCGGTAATACGTACAGCCACACCGGAAGATGATAGAATTGAGGAAAAAAACAGAGAAAAAGAAAAACAGGCTTATAAAATCTGTCAGGAAAAAATCCGGAAACACGGACTGGAGATGAAGCTGGTGGAAGCAGAGTATACCTTTGATAATAATAAGCTTTTATTTTATTTTACCGCAGATGGAAGGATTGATTTCAGGGAGCTGGTAAAGGATTTAGCGGCTGTATTCCGGACCAGAATTGAGCTGCGTCAGATCGGCGTCCGGGATGAAACAAAGATTCTTGGAGGAATCGGAATCTGTGGAAGACCATTATGCTGTCATACATTTCTGTCTGAGTTTGCACCGGTATCCATAAAAATGGCCAAGGAACAGAATTTATCCTTAAATCCCACCAAAATTTCCGGCGTCTGCGGCAGATTGATGTGCTGTTTGAAAAATGAAGAGGAAACATACGAATATTTAAACAGCCGGCTTCCCAATGTGGGCGACCGTGTAACAACAATAGATAATCTGAAAGGTGAAGTCCAGAGTGTAAATGTACTGCGCCAGCGGGTGAAAGTTATAGTGGAGACCGGGGATGAGAAAGAAATCCGTGAATATTGTGTCAATCAGCTGAAATTCCGCCCGAAACGAAAAAAAGAAAATCAGAAACTGAGCAGAGCAGAGATGAAAGAACTGGCAGCTCTGGAAGATAAGGACAACAAATCAAAGCTGAATGATAACCATTAGGCCTATGGATACAATACTGAAAGAGAATGAGAGACTAGACGAGCTTCACAGAAACGGGTACTGGATCATCCAAAATCCGGAAAAGTTCTGCTTTGGCATGGATGCCGTGCTGCTGTCTGGTTTTGCAAAGGTAAAAGCAGGTGAGTGTGCTGTTGACCTGGGTACTGGTACAGGAATTATTCCGATTCTGCTGGAGGCCAAGACCGAAGGGAAACATTTTACCGGACTGGAAATACAGGCGGAGAGTGCGGATATGGCAAGGCGAAGTGCGGCCATAAATCATCTGGAGGCTAAAATAGATATTGTAGAGGGGGATATTAAGGAAGCATCCTCCCTTCTGGGAGCCGGTAAATTTGATGTGGTGACAAGTAATCCGCCGTATATGACAGCCAGCCACGGACTAACCAATGCAGGGGAAGCAAAAAAAATTGCCCGGCATGAAATTTTGTGCACATTAGAGGATGTAATCCGGGAGGGGGCACGACTTCTGCGCCCCGGCGGAAGATTTTATATGGTGCACAGGCCCTTTAGGCTGGCGGAGATTATATCACTGATGGTGGCCTGCCATGTGGAGCCAAAACGTATGCGTCTGGTGTATCCATACGCAGACCGGGAACCGAATATGGTGCTGTTAGAGGGACTTAGAGGCGGCAGGCCCCGGATGACAGTGGAAAAACCACTGATAGTTTACCGGGAACCGGGAAAGTATACAGATGAAATTTATGACATATACGGATATTAACAGGCAGGATATTATTATGCAGGGAAAGTTATTTTTGTGTGCAACTCCAATTGGAAATCTGGAGGATATTACACTCAGAGTACTGAAAACGCTGAAGGAAGTTGATCTGATTGCGGCGGAGGATACAAGAAATTCCATTCATTTGCTGAATCATTTTGATATTAAGACACCTATGACCAGCTATCATGAGTACAACAAAATAGAAAAAGCTCATGAGCTTGCGGGAAAAATCCGGTCCGGGATGAATATTGCTCTGATTACAGATGCAGGTACGCCGGGTATATCCGATCCGGGAGAAGAACTTGTAAGAATCTGTACAGAGCAGGGAATTGAGGTGACATCTCTGCCGGGGCCGGCAGCCTGTATCACGGCACTGACGGTATCTGGTCTGCCAACCAGAAGATTTTGTTTTGAAGCATTTCTTCCAAAAGAGAAAAAAGAGCGCCAGCGGATTCTTGAAGAGCTGGTAAATGAGACCCGGACGATTATTCTTTATGAGGCGCCCCATCATTTGCTGAAAACCCTGGAGGAGCTGCTAAAATCATTAGGCGACAGAAAAGCAACTGTCTGCCGGGAATTAACGAAACGATTTGAAACGGTTTTCCAAACAACACTGTCCCAGGCGGTTTTGTATTACCGGGAATCGGGTGTCCGGGGAGAGTGTGTAATTGTAATAAAAGGCAGAGATCCCCTGGAGCTGCAGCAGATAAAGCAGCAGTCCTGGGAATCGGTGCCTTTAAAGGAGCATATGAATCAGTATATCAGCCAGGGCCTGGATCGAAAGGAAGCCATGAAAAAAGTGGCAAGAGACCGTGGTGTAGGAAAGAGGGAAATATACCAGCAGCTATTAGAGGAAGGAATTTAGCCTGTAGCCTGAAAAAACCGGATGTTAGAGTGATGGGCAGGTATTACCGGACCTTAAGAGCGGGCAGCCTCATAGTATTGGGGAAGATATTTTTTTATAATTGAAAACGGAGCAGGGCCGATTTTTAGAACGGCCTCATGAAATGCGGAGATGTCAAAGGCATCCCCGTATTTTTTTTCGGCATAATCCCTCAGTTCCAGAAATTCCAGATAGCCCCCATAATATTTCAAATAGTTGGCAGGAGTTTCCACAATATATTCGTATATTTCCTTCAGTGTCTCACTGTCTGAAAAACCGTAGGCACCAAAGAACTGTGTGGTGTCTTTTAATGTCCAGCCGTCATAGTGTATGCCAAAGTCAGCAGAGGCATAGAGACTTAAGATAATAGACTGCTCCAGCTGCAGATATTCTGCTGCTTCTTTTGGGAGGCCCGCATATTTATAAGAATACAATTCTGCGTAGGTGGCCCAGCCTTCAATATATCCTGGATAATTCATCAGGTGGCGGAACAGGTTTTTCTCATGATTATTAAAGTAAACTGTCTGGAACAGGTGTCCAGGATAGCCCTCATGAGCAATGGTAGTAAATAAGGTAACCTGGTCGGTTTTAGACTTTTGATTTATGTAGATGGCATTATTTGTTACTTCGTCAATTGGGACAGTCAGATAAAAGGCGGGAGCCAGATATTCCTGCAGGGATGGATCAACATTTTTAACCGTTGCTTTAATATTTTCATTAAGAACCGGAAAATCTTCTTTGATTGTCTGTGCCAGTGACTTAAGCATTTCTTCAGGCGTATTTAAAGAAATCTGGACATTTTGAAGATCTGATGCCAGAGACTGGTTTTTTTCCAGTAAAGCCTGAAGCTGTGTCAGATCTTTAGCTCTCTGATCTGAGACTGCACTCTGAAACTCTTCCACGCTTTTGTCAGAACCGGTGGAGGCATAAACCAGGTAAGAATAATATTCCTTTCCATGTTCATAGTTACAAAGACCGCCCTGGTTTTTTCCTGTTCCCTGAAGCTCCAGCAAAGCTAAAGATAATTGCTGAAATGCGGGAAACACTTTCTGCTTTAACAGCTGGCGGTTCTGGTTTTCATATTCTTTTATTTTTTCTGAGGAAAGAGATAAGCTTTTCAACCGGTTTTTAAAAGTTTCAACCAGAAAATGGGAATCCAAATCAGCGGTCATTGCCTGGCATTGGGCGATAATCACCTCCGAGGAATAGTCGGGCATAAAAAGTCCTGCCTGGGACTTATGGGTTTCATATTGTATTACCTCATTAAAATAGTCAGGGACCAGTTTCAAAAGATTTAAGTAATCAATGATATCCTGTTCATCATAAAATGAGTATTCGGCCAGCAGAATAGGAAGCTCTGACTGTATGCCGCCGGCAGGAGAAAGAATTTCAGGATAGTAGGGGAAGGTGTCCTCAGCGATCTGTGTCTGCAGTGCATCCTGCATAATCTCGTAATCTATCTGCTGCTCCAGAGTAAGAGAGTCTTTTGAAAAATGATCTAGAGCAAATAGTATATTTTCCGCTTCTGCCGGAGCAGTACTGTTTTCAGGAAGGGAAATGTGCCCCAGTGAAACAGGGGTGTCTGTAATGCCCATGTTTTCGGGGTGGGCTAAGGTATAGTGCAGGGTAATGGTGCTTGCGCAGACTTGCTGTAAAAAAAGCTGTTCCGTGTAGGTCTGGAAGTCCTGAGATGATGTATCCTGAATGTCCTTACTTCTTTTTAAGCCGCATCCGGAAAGCAGCAGGCAGAAACACAAAAGAAATACAGACAGGAAAACAAAAGTTTTGCGGTGTTTGTAAGAAAAATGATATTCAGACATAAAAAAATCCTGTAGTGATTTCATATTAAGAATATGAGCTCTCTACAGGAAAAATGTATGAATTTATTTATTTTGATAGGTTTTAAAAAATGTACAGAGATTAGAAAGGGCCTTTACTAGAACCTCGGTTTCTTCCAGATTTAATCCCTCCAGGGTGGCTTTTATCATTTCATCATGGAACTTTTTATGATGCAGGTAGGCGGATTTTCCTTTGGCTGTCAGGGAAATCAGCACAACTCTGCGGTCTTTTTCACTGCGGTTTCTGCGTACATATGATTTTTTTACCAGATTATTAACCGCAATGGTCAGTGTTCCCACTGTTACAGACAGATCTTTGGCAACGGATGACATATTCCGGCCGCCCTCAAGACCAATAGCTTCTATGACATGCATATCATTATTGGTGATATCTTTAAATTCTTCAGTTATTACCGCTTTCTCTTCAATGTGCATAATGTCATTGAATAATGTAACTAAAATTTCATTAAATGTATTATATGAGTCCAAATCAGACCTCCGTAAAATCAATCAGGGTGCGCTAATATTGGCGTACTATTTGCAATTATTATAGCTTATTTTCTGAATACAGACAAGTAGTTTGATTATCAAATTATTTGAAAGTATAGGGAATTTTTAGGTAACAGATAAAAGGAAGCGGCATATACTAGTAAAAAATGTCTGGAGTACATAGAATGTTAAACTTTTTATGGGCATTTATGATTTTGATCGGAATTATATATGCGGCGCTGCAGGGAAATCTAGCGGCGGTGACAGATGCGGCTCTGGAATCTGCCGGGGAGGCGGTAACTCTTTGTATTACAATGGCGGGAGTAATGGCTTTCTGGGTGGGGATGATGCGAATTGCGGAAAATGGAGGGCTGCTCCGGGCGGCGGCTAAAAGGCTCAGGCCGTTTCTTCGATTTTTATTTCCCGATATACCAAAAGATCATCCGGCCAATCAGGCCATTGCCGTCAACTGTATTGCCAACATTTTTGGCCTTGGATGGGCGGCAACGCCGGCGGGACTGGACGCAATGAAAAAGATGCAGCAGTTAAATACCCAAAATCCTCAAAGAGCCAGCAATTCCATGTGTACATTTCTGGTTTTAAATATTTCTTCTCTTCAGTTGATACCGGTAAACATTATCGCATACCGCAGCCAGTATGGCTCTGTTAATCCCACGTCTATTGTGGGAATGGCTATTGTGGCTACCATGGTGTCAACAGCAGCCGGAATTGTTTTTGCCAAGATCATGTGTCTGACGGAAAGGAAGCGCCATGTCTAGTATACTGATGTTTTTCTCAGAAGCGCTGATTCCTCTGATTATACTGGTGGTAATCTTATCCGGGCTTATGGCAAAACGTAATATCTATGAGGACTTTGTAGATGGAGCCAAAGAGGGAATACTGACAGCCGCAAAGATACTGCCAACGCTGGCGGGACTTATGATTGGAGTAGGAATTCTGCGCGCTTCCGGTTTTTTGGATCTTGTAACAAATGCTATTGCAGGCATTACGGACTTGATTCACTTTCCTTCACAGCTGGTGCCTCTGGCGGTTGTCAAAATGTTTTCCTCCTCTGCAGCCACCGGACTTTTGCTGGACCTGTATCAGCAGTACGGTACAGATTCCAGGCTGGGGGTCACAGCTTCTCTTATGATGAGCAGTACCGAAACGATTTTTTATACGATGAGCATTTATTTTATGTCTGTTAAGATAAAGAAAACAAGATGGACATTTGCAGGTGCACTGATTGCCAGTCTGGCAGGAATTGCCGCCAGCACCTGGCTGGGACTTTTGGAACAGTAAAACATTGTTGAGTTTTCGGGAAATTCATTGTATACTGATTCGATATAGAGAGAATTTTGTAAAAAGAGAGGTAAAAAGGTGATACATAACAACATACTGGAAGCAATCGGGCATACGCCAATGATTCGCCTTGAAAAAATGAATCATCCGGAGAATGCGGAAGTGCTTGTAAAGTTTGAAGGATTAAATGTGGGAGGTTCCATCAAAACCAGAACAGCATTTAATATGATTGAAAAGGCCGAACAGCAGGGACTGATTCATGAAAATACAATCATTGTGGAGCCAACCAGCGGCAATCAGGGGATTGGCCTTGCTTTGGTTGGAGCAGTCAAAGGATACCGGACGATTATTGTTATGCCGGATTCTGTCAGCGAAGAGCGCAGAAAGCTGGTAGAGCATTATGGAGCAGAAGTGATTTTAATTCATGATGCGGGAAATATAGGAGAGTGTATCGAGCAGTGTCTTCAGACGGCATTAAAAATGGCGGAAGAAAATCCTGATGTATACGTACCACAGCAGTTTCAGAATCAGGCGAATCCTATGGTACACCGGCATCACACCGGGCTTGAGATTCTTGAGCAGGTTGCCGGACCCATTGATGGATTCTGTTCAGGTATCGGAACTGGAGGAACCATTACCGGAATAGGAGAGGTATTAAAAGCACAGAACCCGGATATTGTAATCTGGGCTGTTGAGCCGGAGAATGCGGCGATTCTCGCAGGAGGAACTGTGGGAACACATCTGCAGATGGGAATCGGAGACGGCGTTATCCCTGATATTTTAAATCAGAAGATTTATGAAGATATTTATATCGTATCTGACGAGGAGGCTATAAATACCGCTAAAGATCTGGCAAGAAAAGAAGGAATAATGTGCGGCATTTCTAGTGGAACCAATGTGGCCGCAGCATTAAAGCTGGCGGCAAAGCTGGGAAAAGGAAAGACGGTTGTGACAATTCTGCCGGATACGGCAGAACGGTACTTTTCTACACCGCTATTTGAATAAAATTTGTAATCTGAAGAACTGCAATAAAAAAGCGTTTTCCTGAACCGGCTCAGGAAAACGCTTTTTTACTCTATAGGAAACACTGTGTTGTGATAAAGCTGAAAAGTACCAATTCCTATAGAGAAAAAAACGCTCAGCTGTGGAGCGCACTGCGGCGGAATGGAGTCATGTCACAAAAGCGACCCGCCGCAGGCGGAGAATGTGCTTTGCACATTCTTTTTTAGTAAAAATTATTGGGATGTTTTATCCTCATTCAAATAAAACTGGCTGTTATCTTTATTTTCTGTATCAATAAGGTTGTTGTACTCAATTCTGCTATATACATTAAGAAGATCACTGTAGTCAGAGGTTTCATCGTGAGAGTAATAGTTTCCTTCAGAATCCATATAGCCAACAGTATCTATTACGGGAAGCTTCTGATACATGGAAGCAAGAAATTTATTGTAGTCGGTCAGTTCCAGGCCGGCTGTCTGTAAAAGCAGGGTGGACAGGTAGTTTGCACTCATTTTTTCAACTGTGGCTTCCGGAATGTCGTAATTTGCCCAGATAACAAATGGAGTTGCATAGCGGGCCTGTTCATTTTCCTTAGACAGATCATTCAGACTGCTTCCTAACAGTTCTTCATAGAATTCATCTTCAATAGAAGGAAGATGATCGCCAAACATACAGATAATGGTAGGTTCATCCACATTGCTGAAATATTCTACAAGAGACTTAAAGGCATCATCAGATTTCTTTACCAGTGAAAGGTACCGGTTGGCCATGGGATAAGTCTGGGAAAGATTTGTAGCATATATTTCCTGAAGGAAATTGGAATAGCCAACGGAATAACCGCCATGATTCTGCATGGTAACATTAAACAGGAAAAAGGGTTTCGAGCTGTCCCGTTCTTCATACATGTCTTCTACCATCTTATAGTCATATTCATCACTGATAAAACGGCGGAGCAGCATATTCTCATCCGGATAAGCCTGCTTTAACAGGTTCTCGTATTCTGTAACATCATTATTCTGTTTGTAGGTATCCAGTATATTATTATCAATAAAATCTTCAATAGCAGTATACTTATCAAATCCAAGATAATCATAAACTTCGGTGCGGTTCCAGCCGTCTTTGTAATAAGGATGGAAGGCCTGTTTGGAATAACCAAGACTTCCCAGGGTAGATACCAGCGAAGACTGATTGGTTTTAATATAGGACTGATATACGTTGCAGCCAGCAGGAAGGCTTGAAATAGAGTTGCCGGTTAAGAACTCAAATTCAGAATTGCTGGTTCCGGCGCCGAAAACCGGCATATATAGATTTCCTTTAATAGTATTTTCTGTCAGGCTGTGAATAAAAGGCATATAATCTTCATTTGTTTCAAGGTCTCCCAGATTTCCAAGATCAGCAAATGATTCATTCATAATGCATATAATATTTGGTTTTTTTTCTGTATTTGAAGCCTGATAATCATTTTTTCCGGTTAAGAGATTGGTAGAGGTCTCACTGTCTGCCAAAATACCGGCGTCTTCCATTACTCCATCAATCAGCTCGCTTGTCTGAGACGCCTGATAGTTTGAAGGTTTGGATACATGCAGATATTTGGTATTCAGGCAGAAGTTGAAAAAGGAACCGGTATTGTAATATCCCCGGGTCTGATTCCAGAAATCCGGTTTATAACCTGCGTTGGCAGGAAAATCTGTAAAGAAAAAGGTTGCCAGCAAAACAGCGAGAAATCCACTGGGAAGCAATTTACAGAAAATTTTAAATTTCAGTTTTTGTGGCTTGATATTTTTAATCTTTCTGTTAACCAAATAGGTCAGGAAAAAAAGGATAGAACCTAGTATCAGATTCCAGGATAAATTATAGGAATATCCGTCGGCGACACTTAATCCGGTTTTAAAACTTAGAAGATCCATTGGTATAAATGGAGTGCCTCTGAAGCTTTCAATAAAATAGTTCAGAAGTCCCCATATGTATAATGGAATATTAACCAGGAGTCCTACCATATGGTAACGGCCGGTAAACAGATAAAATAAAAGGTAAAAACAAAGAATCGTAAGATAATTTGCAAAAAAAGTCTGAGGAGAGAAATCATAAATAAATTTTCCATTCAGGCTTTCTACCATTTGTAAAGAAATAATAGGCATAAGGAAAAACAGTAATGTATTTGCCGGTTTCTGCCAGCGTTCCGGAAGTCTGATTTTTGTCACAATCAAAAGTCCCGCAACCGGTGCGCAGATTAATGAGATAACAAATAATGCAATGCCCTTGTTAAGTTCCAGATCGGAATTTAAAAATAAATTATTATTAGCTAATACAAAAATCAACATAAATGCCGTAATTGCCGCTGCCAGAAGGCGTACTTTTTTTCCGGAAAAAATAATTTCAATATTTTTAATTTTAATCGTTTTCATGATTCTTACCTTATTAATTGTGTTTTGTTTCTATGTGTCAGTTGCAATTTTATTCAGGAAATAGTCAAATTTCCATAATTTTTAACAATCAGTGAAAAGAACAAACGCCTGATCATGCATTTTGTCCTTAACTTATAAACGCAGATCGAAATGCGATCTGTGTCTGGTCTGTGAAAAGTCTAATATAAAAATATGTAAAATTTATGATCATTTCCTTAATATATATCTAAAATAAAAAAAAAGAAACCCCTAAAATAAAATAAGAACACATTTTTAATAATATTTCATACTTAAAAATGAATATAAAATTTTTAATTTATTTCAACTATCTGTCCAGACCATTGATTTTACGGCATATTCAAGGACTTAACACTATTAAAATACTACCAAATTACTACTACGGATTGAGCTTTGATATAAGAGATTGTCCGAGATATGCAGACTTACAGTAAAAACACATCAGTATTGAAACAAGAAAAATTGAATGATTGATAGACTATGGAACGCCTAAAATGACGTTCCTTTTCTATTTTCAGCCGTTCCGAGTGGACGGCTATTTTATTACCCAAAATGAAAGGAGCATTACGAATTATGAAAAAGATATTCAAGCGATTATGTACGGGTTTCTTAGCCTTTGCAACTATCGCTACCGCTTTGCCAACTACTGCTGTTCATGCAGAAAGCAAACAATACTGGACTGAATCGCAAGAGCGTGTCGGTATCGTTGAAAAAGTAATGAATGACGGTTCTATCGGTTCAACCTTTAATGAGGGACATTTGACCGTTGAGGGCGAGGACGCATACTGTATTGATATTAACACGGACTTTAAAAATGGCTATAAGACCAGAGCTGACGCAAGCACACGCATGAGTACCGACCAGATAGCCGACGTTGCCTTATCTATTGAATATGTCAAACAATACACAGCCAGTCACAGCGGTTTAAGCAGTAATCACGCTTACCTTTTAAGACAGTTGGTTGTCTGGCAAAGATTGAGCGTACATCTTGGCTGGCAGTGCGATAACGTGCGAGCTTCCTATGATGAAATTCCAAAGGCAACGCAGGACGAAGTATTCGCAGGAGCAAAAGCCTTTGTCAAAGAGAATAAAGGACGCTATGAATGTGGCGGTTATATCTACTCTGGCGAGGGGCAGGAATTGGGACAGTTCTGGGCGAACCTTAATGTAGGAAATGCCACCTTACAAAAGCGTTCCACCAACACCAGCATTACAGACGGCAACGGCAATTATTCAATCGCTGGTGCGACGTATGGTGTCTTTTCTGATAAGGACTGCAAAGAACAGCTTGCCACCCTTACGACAGATAGCAACGGTAATACCGAAACCGTAGAAGTCAAGGCTGGCACAGTCTATATCAAGGAATTATCTGCACCGACTGGCTATAAGGTAGATACTACCGTGTATTCTTTAAAGGTTGAAGCAGGAAAAACAGCCACTTTAAAAGTAGCTGATACACCAAAAGTAACCGATACCTTGATTGAACTTTTCAAGATTGATATGGAAACACAGAAAAGCAATCCGCAGGGCGACGCTACCTTAGAGGGTGCAGAGTTCACATGGAAGTATTACGCTGGTTACTACAACAAAGATAATCTCCCTGCTGACCCAACTCGCACATGGACGACAAAGACAATCGCTGAAAAAGACAGCGACGGTACAATCCATTATGTTACCCGTTTAGCCGACGCTTACAAAGTAGCTGGCGACAGCTTCTATAAACAAGACGGGAAAGCCGTACTTCCACTTGGAACACTGACCGTAGAAGAAGTGAAAAGTCCGACAGGTTATTTGTTAGACGGTGCATATATGCAGGCAAACGGCAGTGAAGAACAAATCAAAGGAATGTATCTAACACAGATTACCGAGGACGGCGACCTTGCCGTACTGACTGGAAGCAATCAGTTCCATGTATCAGACAAGGTTATCCGTGGCGGTGTCAAAATCCAGAAACGTGATTTAGAAACCAAAGATACCAAAGCACAAGGCGGAGCTACCTTGAAAGATACTGCCTTTGAAATCATTTCCTTAAATGACAATGCCGTATTGGTTGAGGGCAAGTTATACAAGAAAAATGAAGTCGTAAAGACCATTCATACGGACATTGAGGGTGTAGCTTCTACTTCTGCTGATTTATTGCCACATGGGAAATACCGTATCGAAGAAAGCGAAGCACCAGAGGGCTACCTAACCGACGGTGCAAAAGCGATTGAGTTTACAATCACAGAGAATGGAAAAATCGTGGATTTAACCGACGAAGCCCATTCTATTTATAATCAGATGAAACGTGGCGACTTAGAGGGCGTGAAGATTGGAGCAGGCACGCACAAGCGTCTTGCTGATGTTCCGTTCAGGATCACAAGCAAGACGACGGGCGAAAGCCATATTGTCGTAACGGACGACAACGGGCAGTTCTCTACATCTTCTGACTGGGCTTCCCACAAGCACAATACCAACGAGGGCAAGACCAGCGAGAACGGTGTATGGTTTGGCACTTCTGAACCAGACGACAGCAAAGGTGCGTTATTATATGATACCTACATCATTGAAGAATTACGCTCTGACAGCAACAAGGGATTTACTCTTATCCCACCGTTTGAGATTGTGATTTCCAGAAACAAAGTAACCGTTGATTTAGGAACATTGACTGACGAATACGAAAAGGAAATCTCAATCCATACCACAGCGACCAGCAAGGACGGTGAAAAGTCAATCATTGCAGGCAAAGAGGTAACAATCATTGATACGGTCAAATTAGACGGGCTTACAAAAGGTACAAAGTATCAGTTGAAAGGCTGGCAGATGATTAAGGACGAAAATGCCGAACTTATCATTGACGGCAAGCGTGTAGAAAATGACTATACCTTTATTGCTGATGATGAAGAAATGAAAGTTGAAATTGGCTATACATTCAATGCTTCTGCTTTAGGTGGCAAGAACCTTGTAACCTTTGAAGAATTATACGACCTTTCCGATAAGGACGAGCCTATCAAGGTGGCAGAACACAAGGACATTGAGGACGACGGGCAAACGGTATTGATTACCGAGCGTATCATCAAGATACATACAACTGCGACCTTTGAGGACGGCAAGAAAGAAATTGAAGCCGACAAAGACGTAACGATTATTGATACCGTTACTTTAGAGGGCTTGGAAGTCGGCACAAAGTATCAGCTTGTGGGCTGGCAGATGTTACAAGAAGAAAATGCAGAGCTTATCATTGACGGCAAACGTGTAGAAAATGACTATACCTTTACCGCTGACAGTGAAAACATGGAAGTACAGATTGTCTTTACATTCGACGCTTCCGAGCTTGGCGGAAAACAGCTTGTAACCTTTGAAGAATTATATGATGTAAGCAATCCAGACGAACCGAAAAAGGTTACGGAGCATAAGGACATTGAGGATAAAGGACAGACGGTAACAATCAAGGAAATACCAGAAGTTCCCGAAGAACCAGAGAAGCCAGAAACACCAACAACACCCGATACACCAACCAGAACGGACAGTCCCAAAACGGGCGACAGCACTAATCTTATGGCATTTATCGTGATGTTGATTGCTTCTGCTGGCGGTCTTGCAGGGACATACTTCTACAAACGCCGTCGTATGAAAAAATCATAAGGCGGTAACTGTATGAGAAAAGAAAAACCACGCTCTCCGCCGTTACCGTGTCGGCAGACTTCCGCTTATTCTGGCTTGTCTGCCTACGACCTGCAAGAACACGGATAGTCAAGGGTGCGTAAGCATTTATTTACCCTTTACTATCTGGGGGCTTGCGGGTATTTCCCATAACGCCAGAATAAGAACCTATCACAATTAAAAACAAAGAAAGAAACGAGGTAAAACACTATGGAATTAAAATATGTTGTGCCGAACATGGAAAAGACATTCGGCAATTTGGAATTTGCAGGAGAAAGCAAGATTGAACAACAGCGTGTGAATGGTCGCTATGTTCCTATCACCAGAAGCTACAACTTGTATTCCGACGTACAGAGAGCTGATGATATTATCGTAACCATTCCTGCGAAAGCTGGCGAAAAGCACTTCAAGCCAGAGCAGAAAATCAAATTGATTAACCCACGCATTACCGCAGAGGGCTACAATATCCGTGGGCGTGGCTTTACAAACTATATCTTACTGGCTGATGATATGTTGCCAGTGGAAAGTAAATAAGGGGGTATTCATTATGAGATTAGCAAATGGAATTGTATTAGATAAGGAAAAGACATTCGGCGTGTTGAAGTTCTCTGCCCTTAGACATGAGGTGCGTATGGAAAATGAGGACGGCACGACAAGCGAAGAAATCAAACGCAGAACCTACGATTTAAAATGCAGTGTGCAGGAACGCATGATACAAGTATCTATTCCTGCTGATGTAGCCGTCAAGGACTATCCCTACAATGCCGAGGTGGAGCTTATCAATCCCGTAGCCGATACGGTAGCAAACGCCAACTTTAGAGGGGCTGATGTAGACTGGTACATTAAGGCTGATGATATTATCTTGAAGAACAAAGGCAACCAGCCAGCAGGAAATCCACAGAACAACAATCCGCAGGGACAACCGAGAAAATAGGTAATAGGCTAAATTTTTATTGTAGTGAATATGAAGAAATCGGCGAATTAGAAGTTGTAAATAGGAATACCATATTGATTTTAGCAGGAAAACTATGGTAAAATTGCAATGAAAAATTATATTGAGGAGGTGGCTAAAATGTTCAATTTAGTCTATAAATCAGTTGTTGTAGAATGTTCTACTGGTGTAGAAGATTTAGCGAAGGCTATTGAGAAAAAAGCCGAAGAAATGCTGAATAAAGGATATAAGTTAATAACTATGTCAATGGTAGGAACAGATAAAGCTATATTAGTATTTAAGATTTAAAACACTCTCAACTTACAGTTTATCTACAACTTCATATTTCACAGTAATTAGCAGTTAGTCTTAGGATTGACTGCTTTTTTCATACCTAGAAAGGAGCGATTGATTTATGAAAATGATTTTGAACAAAGGACACCGTATCAGAGCCAGTGACAAAAGCCTTGTGTACCGCTTTTCAATGGGTACGCTTCTGTTTCTGTTCGTAGCGGTTATCCTGCTACTGAATATGAAACAACTTATGCGTACCGATTGGGAGCAGTTCAGCTTGTTAGATAATGGGCTGACACTCTCCCCTTACAACTTCATAACCATACTGATAGCGACTGGTGTTTGTGCATTGGTCGCTTTTCTGTATTACCGCTTTTGTTATGACCGTTTCAAACAGTTGTTGCACCGTCAAAAGCTGGCACGAATGATACTGGAAAACAAGTGGTATGAAGCCGATACCGTCAAGGACAGCGGTTTTTTCACTGACCTGCAAGGCAGATCAAGGGAAAAAATCGTCTGGTTTCCAAAAATCTATTATCAGATGAATACGGGACTGCTTCATATCCGCTGTGAGATTACATTAGGAAAGTATCAAGACCAGCTCCTGCGGTTAGAGGATAAGCTGGAAAGCGGTTTGTACTGTGAGCTGACCGACAAGACCTTACACGACGGCTATATCGAGTACACGCTTTTATATGACATGATAGCGAACCGTATTTCCATTGAGGAAGTCAAGGCAGAAAATGGCTGTCTTAGACTGATGAAAAATCTTGTCTGGGAATATGACGCACTTCCTCACGCTCTGATAGCTGGTGGTACGGGTGGCGGTAAAACTTACTTTTTGCTGACGCTCATTGAAGCACTATTGCAGACCAACGCCGAGCTTTACATCTTAGACCCGAAGAATAGCGACCTTGCCGACTTGGGAACGGTTATGCCGAATGTGTATCACACCAAAGAAGAAATGATTGATTGCGTCAATGCCTTTTATGACGGCATGGTGGCACGAAGCGAAGAAATGAAACAGCACCCGAAGTACAAGACGGGCGAGAACTACGCCTACTTGGGACTACCGCCCTGCTTTTTAATCTTTGATGAATATGTGGCATTTTTTGAAATGCTGGCAACAAAGGAAAGCATGAGCTTGCTTAGCCAGCTAAAGAAAATCGTGATGTTGGGACGGCAAGCTGGTTATTTCCTTATTGTCGCTTGTCAAAGACCAGACGCAAAATATTTTTCAGACGGGATAAGGGATAACTTCAACTTCCGTGTGGGGCTTGGTCGTATCAGTGAACTTGGGTATGGTATGCTCTTTGGTTCAGATGTAAAGAAACAATTCTTTCAGAAGCGTATCAAAGGGCGTGGCTACTGTGATGTGGGGACAAGCGTAATCAGCGAGTTTTACACTCCCCTTGTCCCTAAAGGGCATGATTTTTTACAGACAATCGGCAAGCTTGCCGAACAAAGACAAGCCGTGCCAGAACAACAAGAAAAGGAGAATGAAAGACTATGAGTTATTTAGAAATGAAATTAAGAAATGAAGAAAACAAAACCAGCACAAACGGGATATGCCTAAACTTTGGCAAATTCCTTGCCGACTTGGAGTTTTCCACAGATACGGAATATTACAAATGGGACGAATATCCGATTGAACGCTATCACGAAAAAATGAGCGAAGTATTGGAAAAGATAGACCATAAGAAGCAAAAATTACCGTTATTGATTTCTATTTCGCTTGACGAGGAAATGGCTTTTTTAAGCAGTACGCTTTCTTATCAGTTCATCATCATGGATAAGCCTATGTTCATGCGTATGGAGCATGAGTATGAGCTTGACAAGGAAGCCCTAGAAATATGCAGAAACGAAGATATGGACTGCATTGCAATATATATGGGTATGTCCGTATGCGAATAACCGAAACGGCAGGAACGGTCAGCGAAGCGTACAAGACCGTGTATGCCGTTGCTGGTGTGGCGTCAGCCACGCCAGCAGACATTAGCCCCTCATATCTAACAGAGGGGCACAATTACGCTGGAAACTGGTTCAAAAACCTTTGAAAGTCCGCTAGGAATAAGGGTTTGTACCATTTTCAGCCGTTTGTGATAATCGCTTGAAATTATCACAAAATCATAAAAATATCACGATTGGGGGTATGACAACTGAATGATACTGATTTTCTGAACGCCTTGAAAGCTAAACGCAGTGATTACGGCGTATCGCAGACAAGGCTTGCAATCATGGCTGGTATCAGCCGTGAACATCTAAGCCGTATCGAAGCTGGAAAAGTCAATCTGACAAAGGAAATGCAGGAGAAGCTACTGGACGCTGTGGAAAGGTTCAATCCCGACGCTCCTATGTTTTTGCTCTTTGATTATGTGCGTATCCGATTTCCCACGCTGGATATACAGCACGTTATCAAGGACATATTAAAGCTGAACATCAGCTATATGCTTCATGAAGATTTCGGACATTACAAGTACACCGAGCATTACTATATCGGGGACGTGTTCGTTTATACTTCACAAGACAAGGAAAAAGGTGTCCTGCTGGAACTGAAAGGCAAAGGCTGTCGTCAGTTTGAAAGCTACCTGCTGGCACAGGAGCGAAGCTGGTATGACTTCTTCATGGACGCACTGGTTGAGGGCGGTGTGATGAAACGCCTTGACCTTGCAATCAATGACAGAACGGGCTTATTAGATATTCCAGAGCTAATAGAGAAATGCAAGAATGAGGAATGTATTTCTAAATTCCGTTCTTTCAAGAGCTATGGTTCTGGCGAGCTGGTAAAGCACAACGAAGCCAACAAGGACGGCATGGGACATACGCTTTACATTGGTTCATTTACCAGTGAGGTCTACTTCTGTGTCTATGAAAAGAATTATGAACAATCCTCAAAATTGGGAATACCCATTGAGGAAGTCCCGATTAAAAACCGATTTGAGATACGTTTGAAAAATGAGCGTGCCTACTATGCCGTGAGAGAACTGCTGACCCACTACGACGCAGAGCTGACGGCATTTTCTATTATCAATCAGTATATCCGTTTCGCCGATAAGGAAGCAAACAAGCGAAAAAGCGATTGGAAAACAAATGCACGCTGGTCTTGGTTCATTGGCGAGGGACGACCGCCCGTGAAGCTGACGACAAAGCCAGAGCCTTACACATTGCAACGGACGCTGAACTGGCTACAAAGGCAGGTTGCTCCGACCTTGAAAATGCTGAAACAGATAGACGCAGGCAATCAGACCGACTATCTCAAGACCATTGAACAGCAGGCAAAGCTGACGGATAAGCATAAGCAGATAGTCAAGCAACAGACGGCTTCGGTGGACGAACTGATAGAACAAGAAAAGGAGTGATTGATGATGTGGGAATTGATAAAGAACTTACTGCTGGTATCACTTGGCATGGGTATCGGCGTGGTTCTGATGTGTATTCTAAGTGTCGGAAAGGAAGCTGACCGACACATGATAGAAATAAAAGAAAGCGAGGAAAATTAAATGAATTTTGGAGCAAATCTATACAACTGGTTTTTAAGCAACGCACAGTCTTTAGTGCTTATGGCGATTGTGGTTATTGGTATTTACTTAGGGTTCAAACGTGAGTTTTCAAAGCTCATTGGCTTCTTGGTGGTAGCCTTAGTTGCGGTTGGATTGGTATTCAATGCAGGCGGTGTGAAAGATGTACTCTTAGAGCTGTTTAATAAGATTATCGGTGCATAAAACTATATTGTAACGAAAATATGGAACTGCTATAATATGGGTATAAAAATAAACTTATATGTGGTTAATATTTCTTTACCTTATGATAACTATTAGTGAATTTTATTGATGTAATGAGTGGTTGACAAATTGCCAACAAAGGTTGGTTGAAAAAAATCGTTATATTTGCAATACTTATTTTGCGGTCGCAAATAAAATCTATTTTAGGAGGCTACTTATGAATTTTAATGAAAAACTGATAAATTTAAGAAAGTCCAAAGGTCTTTCGCAAGAGGAATTGGGAAATGAACTAAAGGTTTCCAGACAAACGATTTCAAAATGGGAATCTTGCCAGTCGTACCCAGATTTTCAACGATTAGTATTATTGAGTGATTACTTTGGGTTGACATTAGATGAATTGGTAAGAAATATTGACGTTCAAGAGGTGAGAGAAAAAAATTTAAATAATGAAAAATTATCTTCAATATATGATGATATAAATGAGGGGAAAAATTTTATTAGGATATGTTATATGATTGGAATTGGAGTGCTAATATTTTTTTCACTGATTGTTCTTTATGGTATATTTTTCTCAAAATAAAATATAAGTTCATGTATTTTAAAAAGCAGTTAGTCTTAGGATTGACTGCTTTTTCTATACTTAAATTTAAGATTGGAGTGATACCTTGAAAGATATATTTTCGGATATGCAGGCAACTATCGGCTGTACCTACATTTCAGATTTGCCACATCATAAGCGTATGGTGTGGCAAGAAATGAAACAACTGAACCTTGCCGACTATCCGCTGAAACAATTAGAAGATTTTGCAGGCTATGTCTTTGGTGTCCCTTACCCTATCATAGCTGAAGCATTACAGAAAGGACGTGACAGCGATTGAAAGAATTAAGAGTATTGATAGAAAGCCTTGCACCTGCTGGCGAGGAACAGCTATCCGCATGGTTTACGCTTCCCATTGACGCAGATATTTTTGAAGAACGTTTGAAAGTATCTATGGACAGTGAGGACTACCGTATTATCGAGAAAGAGCTTCCTTTTGCTGATGAAGTAAAGGAAGATACCATTGCAGGACAACTCAACAATCTATATACTCTTTTCACAGAGTTGCCCTCTGATATGCAGGAAGATTGTGAGGAATTGTTGTGCTTTTATACCAGCTTGGAAGAACTGCACACACAGAGAAATGATATTATCCATTATCCTTTATGCAAAAACATGACCGACGTTGCAAGGACAGTTTTGGAACAAAATCCTGCCTACAATGCGTTGTCTGAAACGATTATCCGATACTTTGATTTTGAGGGCTACGGACAATATCTTGATGATAACGGAAAATTCGTGGAAACCGACAACGGTATCTATGAACTACCGTAGAAATGAGGTGTTGCTATGGTAGAGGATATGCGTGTGTATATCGCTAATCTTGGAAAATACAATGAGGGCTATTTAGTTGGCGACTGGTTCTCTTTTCTGATTGATGAAGAAGATGTTGCCGAGCGTATCGGATTAAATGAACGATACGAAGAATACGCCGTACATGATACGGATAATTTCCCGATTGAGATTGGCGAGTATATTTCCATTCAAGAATTGAATGGAATGTATGAAATGATATGTGAGCTTCCCGACTTTATCACGGACAGCTTGGACGAATTTGTATCACATTATGGAACACTAGAAGAACTGTACGACCATAAGGACGATATGATTTTATACGCTGGCTGTGAGGATATGACCGACGTTGCCTATTACTTTATTGATGAATTGCAGAGCTTGGGGACAATTCCCTCACAGTTGGAAAACTATATCGACTATGAAGCATACGGCAGGGACTTATCCTTTGAGGGAACTTTTATTGAAACAAAACATGGTATGTGTGAAATACCGTGGTAAGAAGCTGGCAGATCGGCGACCTAGAGGGTTGCTTCTGACAGCTTTTTCTACTAGAGACAGTCTGAAAACGGCTGTCCTTTTCTATTATGCGAAATCTCATAAAGAGATACCACTATGCCGTGAAGTACACGGCAGGAATAAAGAAAGGAGTGGAAACGAAAACATGAAAAAGATTAAAAGCTACACGGGTATCTGGAACGTGGAAAAAGTCTTGTATGCAATCAATGACTTTAATTTACCTTTTCCCGTTACCTTTACACAGATTACATGGTTTGTGATAACGGAATTTATCATCATTCTGTTTGGGGACTTACCGCCATTCTCCATGATTGAGGGGGCATTTTTAAAATACTTCGGTATTCCCGTGGCTCTCACATGGTTTATGTCGCAAAAGACCTTTGACGGCAAGAAGCCATACAGCTTTTTGAAATCACAGATAACCTTTGCCCTACGCCCAAAGACTACTTATGCAGGAAAAGCCGTGAAACTAAGAAATGAAAGATTGAATGAAACGATTACGACAGTAAGGAGTGTGAGCTATGTTCCCGATTAAATATATCGACAACAACCTTGTCTGGAACAAGGACAATGAGGTATTCGCCTACTATGAGCTGATACCTTACAATTACAGTTTTCTATCTGCTGAACAGAAATTTATTGTGCATGACAGCTTCCGACAGTTGATTGCACAGTCCCGTGAGGGCAAGATACACGCTTTGCAGATTGCCACCGAAAGCTCAATCCGAAGCATACAAGAGCAGTCAAAGAAGCTGGTAACGGGACGATTGAAAGATGTTGCCTATCAGAAGATAGACGAGCAGACCGAAGCACTGGTAAGCATGATTGGGGACAATCAAGTAGACTACCGCTTTTTTCTTGGCTTCAAGCTCATGGTAACGGAAGAACAATTCAATTTGAAGAACATGAAAAAATCAGCGTGGCTGACATTCAAGGAATTTATCCATGAAGTGAACCACACATTGATGAATGACTTTGTATCTATGCCGAATGATGAAATCAACCGCTATCTGAAAATGGAGAAGCTGTTGGAAAACAAAATCAGCCGACGCTTCAAGGTGCGACGCTTGGAAACCAACGACTTCGGGTATCTGATTGAACATCTTTACGGCAGGGACGGTATCGCCTATGAAGATTATGAGTACCACTTACCAAAGAAAAAGCTGAAAAAGGAAACTTTGATAAAGCACTACGACTTGATACGTCCGACCCGTTGCCTTGTGGAAGAAAGCCAGCGACATTTACGCTTGGAGCATGAGGACAGCGAAAGCTACGTTTCCTATTTTACTGTCAATGCGATTGTCGGGGAGCTGGATTTTCCGTCCTCTGAAATCTTTTACTTCCAGCAACAGCAGTTTACTTTTCCCGTTGATACCAGCATGAATGTAGAAATCGTGGAAAATCGAAAAGCATTGTCAACGGTTCGCAACAAGAAAAAGGAATTGAAAGATTTAGATAACCATGCCTACCAGTCTGGCAGTGAAACCAGCTCTAACGTGGTGGACGCATTAGACAGTGTGGACGAGCTGGAAACCGATTTAGACCAGTCCAAAGAAAGTATGTATAAGCTCTCCTATGTTATCCGTGTATCTGCTCCCGACCTTGACGAACTGAAACGCCGTTGTGATGAAGTCAAGGACTTCTACGACGATTTGAACGTCAAGCTGGTGCGTCCTGCTGGCGATATGTTAGGGCTTCACTCTGAATTTCTGCCTGCCAGCAAGCGTTACATCAATGACTATGTGCAGTATGTAAAATCCGACTTCTTGGCAGGGCTTGGCTTTGGAGCGACACAGCAGTTAGGGGAAAACACGGGTATCTATATCGGCTATTCTGTTGATACGGGACGCAATGTATATTTACAGCCGTCCCTTGCCAGTCAAGGCGTAAAAGGAACGGTTACCAATGCGTTAGCGTCTGCTTTTGTTGGTTCATTGGGTGGTGGAAAATCATTCTGTAACAACCTGCTTGTCTATTACTCTGTTTTATTTGGCGGTCAGGCGGTAATCTTAGACCCAAAATCAGAACGAGGAAATTGGAAAGCGACGCTCCCAGAAATCGCCCACGAAATCAATATCGTCAACCTTACCAGCGACAGAGAAAACGCAGGACTGCTTGACCCGTTCGTGATTATGAAGAATGTGAAAGACGCTGAAAGTCTGGCAATCGACATACTCACATTCCTTACGGGGATTTCCTCTAGGGACGGCGAGAAGTTCCCCGTACTTCGTAAGGCGGTGCGTGCCGTTACCCAGAGTGAAACAAGGGGCTTGCTCCATGTGATTGAGGAATTAAGAAAGGAAGATACGCCTATCTCACGCAACATTGCCGACCATATCGACAGCTTCACGGATTACGATTTTGCACATCTGCTGTTTTCAGACGGTACGGTGGAAAATGCAATCAGTTTAGATAACCAGCTCAATATCATTCAAGTAGCCGACTTAGTTCTGCCCGATAAGGACACCACCTTTGAGGAATACACGACCATTGAATTACTGTCTGTTTCCATGCTGATTGTAATTAGCACCTTTGCATTAGATTTCATTCACAGCGATAGAAGCATTTTCAAGATTGTAGACCTTGACGAAGCGTGGGCGTTCTTAAATGTGGCACAAGGCGAAACGCTCTCCAACAAACTGGTGCGTGCTGGACGTGCCATGCAGGCAGGTGTGTACTTCGTCACGCAGTCTTCGGGGGACGTATCAAAGGAAAGTCTGAAAAACAATATCGGTTTGAAATTTGCATTTAGAAGCACCGATATAAACGAGATTAAGCAGACCCTTGAATTTTTCAGCATTGACAAAGAGGACGAGAACAACCAGAAGCGACTTCGTGATTTGGAAAACGGGCAATGCCTATTGCAAGATTTATACGGACGTGTGGGCGTGGTACAGATACACCCCGTCTTTGAAGAATTACTGCACGCCTTTGATACCAGACCGCCGATACAGAGAAATGAGGTGGAGTGATGAAAGAAAGGATAAAAGGTGCTTTCACAAGAAAAAAGATATTCCGCTTTCTCAAAATGGCTCTGCTTGTCGTGGCACTGTCCCTTATCCTGCTTTCGCTCTTGGGAACGGTGGCACACGCCACGGGGCTTGTGGACGACACTATCAATACCGAAAACCTTTATTCTAAATATCCACTATCGAATTATCAGCTTGATTTCTACGTCGATAATAGCTGGTCGTGGCTTCCGTGGAACTGGTTGGATGGGATTGGAAAAAGTGTGCAATACGGGCTTTACTGCATTACAAATTTCGTCTGGACGATAAGCCTATATCTTTCTAATGCTACGGGCTATGTGGTGCAGGAAGCCTACAAGCTGGACTTCATCAACGATATGGCAGACAGTATCGGCAAAAGCATACAGACCCTTGCAGGTGTTACGCAGAACGGTTTTTCCAGCTCTGGCTTTTATGTAGGCTTCCTACTGCTGATTATCCTAGTTGTCGGTATCTATGTTGCCTATACGGGACTGATAAAAAGAGAAACCAGCAAGGCACTGCACGCCGTTATCAACTTTGTGGTGGTGTTTCTTTTATCGGCTTCCTTTATTGCCTACGCTCCCGACTACATCAAGAAAGTAAATGACTTTTCATCAGACATCAGCACTGCTTCACTGGACTTGGGAACAAAAATCATGCTTCCCGACAGTGACAGCAAAGGCAAGGACAGCGTGGACTTGATACGGGACAGCCTATTTTCCATACAAGTACAACAGCCGTGGCTACTCTTACAGTTTGGAAACAGCGATATAGATGAAATCGGCTCTGACCGTGTGGAAGCTCTGGTATCGGCAAGCCCAGAGGACGAGGACGGCGAAACAAGGGAAAATGTCGTCAAGACCGAGATTGAGGACAACGACAACAACAATCTGACGATACCGCAGGTGGTAAATCGTTTAGGTATGGTGTTCTTCCTGCTTATCTTCAACTTAGGGATAACCGTATTTGTATTCTTGCTTACGGGTATGATGTTGTTCAGCCAGATACTTTTTATCATCTTCGCCATGTTTCTGCCTATCAGCTTTCTATTAAGTATGATACCGAGCTATGAGAGCATGGCAAAGCAGGCGATTGTTCGTGTATTCAATACGATTATGACAAGGGCTGGTATTACGCTGATTGTTACGGTAGCTTTTAGTATTTCCAGTATGTTCTACAACATATCCACAGACTACCCGTTTTTTATGGTGGCGTTCTTGCAGATAGTATGTTTTGCAGGTATTTACATGAAGCTAGGCGATTTAATGAGTATGTTCTCTTTAAATGCTGGCGACAGTCAGAGCATGGGACGCAGAATTTTCCGCAGACCATATATGTTCATGCGACATAGGGCTAGGCGTATGGAACACCGATTAGCTAGGGCTGTGGGTAAAGGAAGTGTATTAGGTGCTGGAGCTGGTGCAATGGCTGGCTCTATGGTATCGTCTGGCGGTTCATCAGCAAGGAACACTACACCAAAACAGCCCACCCGAAGTAACAACGCTTCTCTTGGCGGTAAGGCTGGTTCAGCCGTAGGAGCTGTCCTTGATACAAAGAATAAAGTTAAGGATAAGGCAACCGCCGTCAAAGAAAATATCAAGGATATGCCGACACAGACTGCCTATGCGGTTCATTCTGCCAGAGAAAAGGCAAAGTCCAGCGTGTCCGACTTCAAGCGTGGCGTAGTGCAGGAACAAGAAAACCGCCAGTCTGGGCGTTTAGAAAAACAGCAATTACATAGACAGAATATTGCGGATAAGCGTATGGAGCTTCAAAAGGCACAGGAAGCAAGGCAGGCAGGGAAGAAATCGGACGGATTGGCGACAAGCGGAACTACCCGTCCCCATGAAAGACCAGCCACTACTTCTAAGGGCAATGTAGAAAAACAGCAGGAAGTCAAACGCCCTGCCACAGCTTCTAAAGTGAAGAATGAGGAAGTCAAAGCAAATGTTGTCAAAGAGCGTCCGTTATCTTCTGGCGGTACATCAACTAAGACCGTCAATCAAGAAACAGTAAGACAGAATTACAAGTCTGACCGTGTAACGAAAACGCAAACGACAACTACACAGAAGCAGACACAGCAAAATACCGAGAAGAATAAGCGAACCCTATTCAAGAAAGGACAAAGGAAGAAATGAAACTAAGACATATCGCTATCATTGGCAGTCTGTTTCCTATCCTCTTTTCTATCGTATTATTCTTTGGGGTTCTGATTAGTGCTGAGGACGACGACGGGAGCAACAGCTATTCCTCTAATTATATGGGTATGAACCTATCCGCCGAAGTGTTGAAACATCAGCCTATGGTAGAAAAGTATGCCAGAGAAAACGGTATTTCCGAGTATGTCAATGTGTTGCTGGCAATCATACAAGTGGAAAGTGGCGGTACAGCCGTAGACGTTATGCAGTCTAGTGAAAGTCTGGGATTACCGCCCAACTCACTAGATACAGAAAGCTCAATCAAGCAGGGGTGTCAGTATTTTGCGTCCCTGCTTTCTTCCTGCAAAAATCAAGGTATCAGCGATATAAATGTCGTGATACAGTCCTATAACTATGGCGGTGGCTATGTGGGATATGTGGCAGGAAACGGGAAAAAGCATACGTTCAATCTGGCGGAAAATTTCGCAAAAGATAAATCGGGCGGTCAGAAAGTAACCTACACGAACCCTATCGCCGTAGCGAAGAATGGTGGCTGGCGATATGCCTATGGAAATATGTTTTATTGTGAACTGGTAAATCAGTATTTAACCGTTACGCAGTTTGACAATGCCACCGTGCAGGCGATTATGAATGAAGCGTTGAAGTATCAAGGCTGGAAATATCAATATGGTGGAAGTAACCCCAACACTTCTTTTGATTGTTCTGGACTGACGCAGTGGTGCTATGGCAAGGCTGGTATTTCATTGCCGAGAACCGCACAAGCACAGTATGACGCAACACAGCATATCCCACTATCGCAGGCAAAGGCTGGCGATTTGGTCTTTTTCCACAGTACCTACAACGCTGGAAGCTATGTAACCCACGTCGGTATCTATGTAGGAAATAATCAGATGTATCATGCAGGCGACCCTATCGGATATGCCGACCTCAATAATTCGTATTGGCAACAGCACTTGATAGGTGCTGGAAGAATAAAACAGTAGAAAGGATTGGAAACCATGTTTAAAAAGAAAGAAAAACCAGTAAAAGAAAAAAAGGTGCGTACTGTCAAAGTAGGCACACATAAGAAATCCGTGATTGCATTGTGGGTAGTGCTTATCGCAAGTGTGAGCTTTGGCGTGTATAAGAACTTTACCGCTATTGATATGCACACGGTACATGAAACAGAAACGATACAGCTAAGACTAAATGACACCAACGGGCCTGAAAATTTCGTGAAGAACTTCTGCAAGTCCTACTACACATGGGACAACAGCAAAGAAGCTATCGAAGCAAGGACGCAGGCAATCAGCGGTTATCTCACAAAGGAATTGCAGGACTTGAACCTTGATACCGTAAGAACGGATATACCGACCAGCTCCGTAGTTACAAATGTGCTGATTTGGGATATAGAACAGTCGGGAACGGACACTTTTTCTGCTACCTACGAAGTAGATCAGCAGATAAAAGAGGGCGAACAGACAACGAATGTCAAGGCAACCTATACCGTCAAAGTCCATGTAGATAAAGACGGCGATATGGTTATCGTGCAGAACCCGACCCTTGCACCAGCGGTTGAAAAGTCTGATTATGAACCAAAGGCACAAGAAGCAGACGCTAGTGTGGACACTGATACCGTCAATGACGCTACCGCATTTTTAGAAACGTTCTTTAAGCTGTACCCGACAGCAACAGAAAAGGAGCTTGCCTACTATGTGGCTGGCAATGTGCTTGAACCTATCGGCAGGGACTACCTCTATTCTGAATTAGTCAACCCCGTATTTACGGCTGACGGGGATAATGTGAAAGTCAAGGTTGCCGTGAAATTCATAGACAATCAGACAAAGGCAACGCAGGTATCACAGTTTGAGCTTGTGTTACATAAGGATAGCAACTGGAAGATTGTAGCGTAATAAATACTCCGCGAATTTTTATGATGTCTATTTATAAACATTTGAATAATTGACAAATAGGTAACTTGTTGCTATAATATAGTAACAAGTTACCTATAAGGAGGTTTTTATGGACATCAATGATTTAATAAAAAGATTTTCAGATACAACCGAAAATCAATGTAAGGCTATCTTTAGCTCACTATTTATTGCAGGAAATAAATTACAAACAATATTTGACAATCATATACCAGAAATATCCTTGAAACAATTTATGCTTTTAACAATGATAAAGCAATCACAAGAACAATTAACATTTACACAATTAGGAAAATTGTTAGGTTGTTCTCGACAAAATGTAAAGAAATTAGCCTTTACCTTAGAGAAAAAGGGATTTGTTTTTATAACAAAAAGCGAAAATGACGCACGGGCTTTAACTATCCATTCAACAAAAAAGTTAGATAAATTCTTTGAAACAGTATTTATATCCTACCAAGAAGATTTACATTATCTTTTCGATATATACACAGAAAAAGAAATACAACAGCTATTTAATTTAATGATGAAATTATATGCTGGCATAGATAATCTGGAAAGGAACTACTGTGATGAAAAAAAATAGAAAGATAATATTGATTGGGATATTTTGTCTGTTATTACTTGTCTTTATTTTTGTTCAAATTTTAAGCCATAGAATTGTAAAGCAAGCAAACGATATAGCAATAAACGACATTGACCTATCATCAGTCGAAAATGGGGAGTATATTGGAGAATACGCTATTACTCCCGTTTATGCAAAAGTTAAGATTTCAGTTAAAAATCAAGAAATAGTTGATATACAAATTTTAGAACACAATAACGGCTTAGGAACATCTGCTGAAAAAATAGTTGATAAGGTTTTAGAAAATCAATCTTTAGATATAGATGCTGTATCGGGGGCAACTGTAAGCAGTAGGTGTATATTAAAAGCGATAGACAATGCTATTGAAAAGGAGTAAGGAAAATGAAAAAAGTTTTAGTGTTATATCAATCAAAATATGGTGCTACAAAAAAATATGTTGATATGATAAAAAAAGAAATCGTATGTGATGTTTTTGAAATAAGCAGTTTTCAATTTAACAACGCAAGTAATTACGATATTATTGTTTTTGCTAGTGGTATATATGCAAACGGTATATCTGGCGTAAAATACATCAAAAAGAATATCGAATACATCAAAAACAAGAAAGTCTGTGTTTTTATGGTAGGAGCAAGTCCATTTGATAAGAAAGCAGTTGAACTGGTTAAAGAGCATAATTTAAAAAATATTCCGTTTGAAATTACTGTGTTTTACGGTAGAGGTATTTATGATGAAAATATTATGAGTTTTAAAGATAGGACATTATGTAAAATGTTAAAAAAATCATTACAAAAAAAAGACCCGACTACCTTTGAACCGTGGATGAAAGCAATTTTTGAAGCAAGTGAAAAAAGTTGTGATTGGACTGATAGAAATTATGTAAATCCACTGATAGAATACATTGAACAAAATATTTAATGAAATATTCATGCCATTGGAAAGGAAATACTTATGATAGGACTTAAAAAACGAGATATGAAATACATTATGAAAGTTGGTGCTAAAGCTCAAGGTGTTTCGGTATCTGAATTTCGTGCTATGCTACAAGATACCATAGATGAAGCTATGGAAAGCACAGACCCAGACGTGCAGGCAAATTTTAAACGATACTTTGGGAATAAACGACCAACACCAGAAGAATATATTTATACAATTACCAAAAAGACAAAATTTTAAAAACAACCTCATTGCATTATATATCTAAAAGGAATAGGCTTATATTAGGAGGTGTTAATTATGGCTAATGAGAATAAAAAAGACTTTAATAAAATGCTTCATGATAGCAAAGATATGCCAAAGTATCAAATTATCACAGACGAAGCCAGTATTAAAAAATATGGTGGTGATAGAATGTATTTTGCTCCGCCTATCGAATATGACAAAATTATGAAGTTAATTCCTTATGGGAAAATTGTTACCGTTGGTGAAATAAGAGAGTATTTTGCTAAATTGAGTGGTGCTGATTTTACTGAACCGATTACAGCGGGTATTTTCGTTTCAATCGTAGCTTGGGCTAGTTTTCAGCGTGACAAAGATAAAACTCCATACTGGCGTACTTTAAAAGCTAATGGAGAATTAAATTCAAAATACCCCCATGGAATTGAAGAACAAAAAAAGTTACTAGAAACCGAAGGACATACAATTATAACAAGAGGAAGAAAGAATATTCGATACTTTGTTCAAGATTATCAGAATTATTTATTTGATTTGTCAAAACTGAAATAAGCTCATAAAGTTGCTACAAAGGGGGCTTGTCGTATGAAACGCTTTAAGCACAATTCAATATATTCAAGTCCGATTTAACAGCATACTATCTACAATTCAATACGCTATAACAGTAGCTCGTACAAAATTCATATTTTGTGCGGGCTTTTTTAGTTCCAGAAAAAAGTTCTGCTTTTTTCTCAATTCATGCAACAAATCACACCCTGCTGTACAGATATGGTGCGGAAAGAGGGATAAACACTTTTCACTTCATAACAGAAAGGGGGTGTGATTATGAAACCGTCGGACTTCCAAAAGACGATACAGTGTCAATTTGACTGCAAGCTCAAGCGTGTAGTCAAAGGCATTGTTCGTAACTACCGAAAAGAATTGAAGCGTCGCAGAAATCGAGAAATTTCATTTTGTGAGCTTCCAGAAATCGTTGTTGAAAAGTTGGCTGTCTGGGACGAATACGAAAGCGACTACACAGCTTTTGATGTATGCGGTATTGAAATCCGTGTACTTGATGATGAATTAGCAGACGCTCTCAAAAGTCTTCCAGAACGTGAACGAGCGATTATACTCATGTATTTCTTTCTTGATATGAGCGATACAGAAATAGGCGAAAAGTTGAATATCAATCGTACTACCTCATTTCGCAGTCGTAAAAATTCATTGGAAGAAATCAGAAAAAAATTAAAGGAGAACATAAGCAATGAATAAAACACACCCTTCATTTTATCTTATTTCATCGGCTGTGGACGGTAACGTAAATTCGATTGAACGCTTGTTACAATTCTATGAGCCGTACATATCAAAGTGCTGTTTGCGACCATTCTATGATGAATACGGAAATGTTTGTATTGTCGTGGATATGGAATTAAAGGGGCGTATCAGAGAAGCTCTTTTAAAAATGATATGTGAATTTGAAATAGAAGAATAAGCAGATACCGCAGGGTATGATTTGTTGAAATCCCCTCTTTCCTGCCCTGCTACTGCTTTCACACATGAAAGCCTATGCTTTCGCCAACTGCTCTTTGACAACTGAATAAAGCAGACAGATACGTTTGTGATACAGCGAGCCACGGGGACTGTACGCCATGACCTTTCCGACAAGAAAGCGAGCGACCCACGCAGTGATCCGAGAGCGACTTGTGGAATAGTCGTTTTGCCATGACCTGCTATCACAGAATAATGATACGTCCGCATGGTGCGGTTCTGCCCACAAGAATGGGAATAGTTGAGATACTAACGGAGCTTTCCAAAGCCGTCTGTCTGCTTATGATAAGACACACAGAAAGGAGTGTTGCAACATGAACAATACTGATGTGCCTATCTGGGAAAAATATTCACTGACCTTAGAAGAAGCGTCCAAATACTTCCGCATTGGCGAGAAGAAGTTGCGTAGACTGGTAGAGGAAAATCCGAATGCCGACTGGTACATTATGAACGGCAACCGTATTCAGATTAAGCGAAAACCCTTTGAAAAATTCTTTGATACATTGACCGTAATATAGTGAAAGAGAGCCGTATATGTGGTATAATTATAGTATCTTATATCAAGCTCTATCCGTTCTGAAAGGAGCGAATAGCAATGTCCGAAAAAAGACGTGACAGCAAAAATCGTATATTAAGAACGGGTGAGAGCCAGAGAAAAGATGGAAGATACGCATACAAATATATAGACGCATTTGGAAAACCGCAGTTTGTTTACGCATGGAAACTTGTGCCGACAGACAGAACGCCAGCAGGTAAGCGTGAGGATATTTCCTTACGGGAAAAGGTGGAAGAAATTCTTCAAGACAAAAACGACGGTATAGATACCGCTGGAAAGAAAATGACGGTGTATGAGCTTTTCAAGAAGTATCTGAAACAACAGAGAAATGCAAGGGCAAGTACACAGAACACCTATCATTACTTATTGGAGTTCTTGAAAAAGGACAAGTTCGGAGCAAGGAGCATTGACACGGTTAAGATTTCAGATGTTAAGACATGGCTACTTGAATTAAAGGAAAACGGGCTGGCTTACGGTACGGTTCTTTTTTACAAAAGAGCTTTGAAGCCAGCTTTTAAAATGGCTTTGCATGACGACTGTATCAGAAAGAACCCTTTTGACTTTAGTTTAAGCAGTGTGATGAAGAATGACACACAGAGCCGACAAGCACTGACACAAGAGCAGGAAGAAAAACTGTTAGCCTTTGTTCAAAGTGATGTATGTTACCAGAAGCACTATGATGAAATTATCGTTCTGCTACGCACTGGACTTCGTATTTCTGAATTTTGCGGATTGACTGTGAATGACCTAGATTTCACAAACCGAGTAATCAATATCGACCACCAGCTTATCAAGCTGAAAAGGAACTATATTGTGCAACCGCCCAAATCAGAGAATGGTATCAGACAGATACCTATGAGTGATGAAGTGTACCAGTCCTTGAAGAACATACTGAAACACAGAAGAAAGCAGAAAGAGCTAGAGATTGACGGTTACAAAGATTTTCTATTCATCAACCGTAACGGCAATCCGAATGTAGCAATGAATTATGAAGCTGTGTTCAGAAGTCTTGTGAACAAGTACAATAGCAAGCATGAGGAACAGTTACCGAGAATTACCCCTCATGTTATGCGACATACGTTTTGCACAAGGTTAGCTAATGCAGGCATGAACCCTAAAGCATTACAATATGTTATGGGACATTCAAACATCACAATCACATTGAACCTATACGCTCATGCTTCACTGGAAACGGTAAAAGCTGAATTACAGCGATTTGTAGCTTAGTAGTAAATCGAAAAATTACTACACATTTACTACTTTTGAAAGCAGAATGAAGCGGAAATAAGCGGAGTTAAGTATGGTATCGACCTATTGAAAAGTTAAAAAAAGTCCGTAAATACGGGATATTCCAGCATTTGCGGACTTATGGATAGATAATGAAAAAAGATTAACGTAAATATTATATAATTATAAAGTAAATTTAATGAGGAAATGAAAAAAATAAAGGTCATAATAGGATCTGCAGTTGTGTTTATCTTATACGGAAATAAAAATGGGAGGATACAGATGAATGAAACAGATATATTAAATAAGATGATTAAGGAGTCAGATAATGTAGTGTTTTTTGGCGGCGCGGGTGTATCTACAGAAAGTGGTATTCCGGATTTCAGGAGTGTGGACGGTTTATACAGCCAGACATATGCTTATCCTCCGGAGACGATTTTAAGCCATACGTTTTTCGAAAAAAATCCAGAAGAGTTTTACCGTTTTTACAAAAATAAAATGCTGTTTTTAGGTGCTGAGCCAAATACAGCTCATGACAAGCTTGCAAAATTAGAAGCGGCGGGAAAAGTAAAGGCGGTTATTACCCAAAATATAGACGGGCTTCATCAGGCGGCAGGCAGCAGATGTGTACTAGAGCTCCATGGAAGTGTGCATCGGAATTATTGTCAGAAGTGCGGGAAATTTTATACACCTAAGGATATTCTTGAAGCGGAAGGGATACCAAGGTGTGAGTGCGGAGGAATTATTAAACCGGATGTTGTTCTGTATGAAGAAGGGCTGGATATGGAGACAATGGAAGCGGCTGTGAATTTTATACGCAAAGCGGATATTCTGATTATTGGCGGCACCAGCCTGGCAGTGTATCCGGCGGCAGGGCTGATAGATTATTACAGAGGCAGCAAGCTTGTTTTGATAAATAAAACGGCCACTCCTGCAGACCGGAAGGCCGATCTGCTGATTTCGGGTTCTATTGGTGAAATATTTGAAAAACTGGAGGTGTCATAAGTGACATACGAAATAGGTGATATTGTAAAACTGAAAAAAAAGCATCCCTGTGGAAGTTTTGAGTGGGAGATTTTGAGAGTGGGGGCTGATTTCAGGCTTAAATGTCTGGGGTGCGGACATCAGATTATGATCGACCGGAAAACAGTGGAAAAAAACACAAAGGACTTAAGAAAAAAAGCTTGAAACCAAAAAAAATATATGATATCATTAGAAATCGTGATATATTATAAATTTCCTTGCTCCTTACATTGTTAGGGGGCCAGAGACCAAAAGGAGGTACATTCGCATGAACAAATATGAATTAGCACTGATTGTTAATGCAAAGATCGAAGATGATGCGAGAGCCGCTGTAGTAGAGAAAGCAAAAGATTACATTGCGCGTTTCGGCGGTACAGTAACAGAAGTAGAAGACTGGGGTAAGAAAAGATTAGCTTACGAAATTCAGAAAATGAACGAAGGCTTCTATTATTTCATCAAATTCGATGCTGAAGCAGGTGTTCCCGGTGAATTGGAACAGAGTGTTCGTATTATGGACAACGTGCTCAGATTCTTATGCGTTAGACAGGACGAGGCATAGAATAGAAAAGAGGTTTATCCTATGAATAAAGTAATTTTGATGGGACGATTGACCAGAGATCCTGAGGTTCGTTATTCTCAGGGCGAACAGTCAACAGCAGTGGCCAGATATACAATCGCCGTAGACAGAAGATTCAAACGGGATTCCGATACCCAGACAGCTGACTTTATCGGGTGTGTGGCATTTGGACGTCAGGGCGAATTTGCTGAGAAATATTTCCGCAAAGGAACTAAAATTGCCATCACAGGCAGAATCCAGACAGGAAGTTATACAAATAAAGACGGTCAGAGAGTGTATACCACAGATGTTGTTGTTGAAGAACAGGAGTTTGCTGAAAGCAAAGCTGCCAGTGCAGAAAATAGTTTTCAGCCGGCTGACAGACCATCGCCAAACAATGCGATTGGGGATGGCTTCATGAATATTCCGGATGGAATAGATGAAGAATTACCATTTAACTAAACAGGAGGTAACAATCATGGCTTACAATAAAGACGGAAAAAGCGATTCTCCAATGAAGAGAAGAGGCGGCCGCAGAAGAAAAAAAGTTTGTGTATTCTGTGGAAAAGATAATGTAATTGATTACAAAGACGTAAATAAATTAAAAAGATATATCTCTGAGAGAGGAAAAATCCTTCCAAGAAGAATCACAGGAAACTGTGCAAAACATCAGAGAGCTCTTACCGTAGCAATTAAAAGAGCACGCCACGTAGCATTAATGCCATACGTACAGGATTAATTATTACGCAATGAAAAAGCTGTTGCAGGAAACTGCAGCAGCTTTTTTATAGTATCGAATGGTATAACGTTGAGTAGAGATAATTTATGAAACTGTGATTGTTTTGTAACTATAATTATTTGTAAAATCCATAATTGGGGTCTGTATTTATTAGCGGTACTGCTGTTTCAAAAGCCGCAATTTTGCTTTTCCCTTCTGGTGTTGATGAATCAAAATCATCGTGGAGACTGATCAGAGCAGCTTTCTTTTCGTTTACAATTATATGAATCAGATCTACAAGATCTCTTAAGCCGCTGGAAAAGCGTGTGAAATTATGTACATAGATAATATCTTCCGGTTGTAGTTTTTCAAGGAGAGCCAGAAGATTTTCTCTGGTTGCCATAGTGTCAATGATGATTTCAGAAGCGAATGCTTTCAGCTCATCCGTTTTTTCCGGAACACTTTCCTGGATGTCGGTTATGAATGCGTTAAAATATCCGTATTTCATAGAGTTTTCCTTTCAAGAATTTATTTTTATATCATGATATATCAGCCGGTGGACATCCATATGCCTGATCATGAGCTATAAAAGTAGGAATATGGATGTCCGGCCGTCTGATAATATTATGACATAAGTTTAAGAACTCTGAAATTCAGAAAAATGGTCCAGTTATTTATAAAATGAATAACAAAACTAAATAAAAACAGACAAAACAATATAAATAAAACAAACCAATAAAAGAAGTTAATCTGCATATAATATTTTATTTAGTGTTTTCATGATGATTTTGAAGGCTTCTTTAAATTCTGAAATCTCCTCTTCGGAAAGTTTGTCCATGGATCTGCAGATCAAATTAGATGTTGAACTTTTCAGGTCATTAAAAAGCTGTCGGCCTTCTTTGGACAGGGAAATATCAATTTGTCTGCGGTTCTCTGCATTTATTTTCCGTTCAACCAATTTTCTGTCTGCCAGGGGAGCAATGGTCCGGCTTGCCTGTTCCCTGGAAATATTCATACGCTGAGCCAGCTGGCTCATGGAAAGGGTTGAACTGTTGGCAATTATAATCAGAGCTTTCCATTGATTTTTTGTTAAATCATATTTCTGCAGATTCATAAAATGATTTAAGTAATGGCTGTAATCCGGAAAAAATTCCAGAATTGAAGCTGCCAGCTGCAGTTTTTCTGTATCTTTCATAGAACTCTCTCCTCTTTTTTCCTTTTTTTAAGTATAGCATTTAATTGATAAAAGTCAAATATTGATAAAGATTAAAAATTTATAAACATAATTAAAAATAAATGTCAATAGTTGACAAAAGTCAATCAAGTGATATACTTTTGATAACTTAATGTCAAAGAAAGGGGCGAATACAATGAAACCAATTTATACCTATATGAAAAAACAGTCTGAGGTGATTCGCGGTCAGGATCTGATTCAAAACGATTTGTTTACAAAGTATAATGTGAAACGTGGTCTGCGGGATTTGAACGGGGATGGAGTACTTGCCGGACTTACCAATGTTTCTATGATTCAGTCAAAGGAAACTGTTGACGGCGAGGTAAAACCTTGTCATGGAAAGCTGTTTTACCGCGGCTATAATATTTATGATCTTGTGCGCGGAATTATGGCGGATCATAGATATGGATTTGAGGAAACGGCGTATCTGCTGCTGTTTGGAGAACTTCCCAATAAGCCTCAATTGAAGGAATTTTCGGCAATGATTGGTGATATGCGCTGTCTGCCCACTAATTTCGTCAGAGACGTTGTGATGAAGGCGCCCAGTAAAGATATTATGAATTCTATGACACGAAGTGTACTGACCCTGTCTTCCTATGATATGCATGTATCAGATTTGAGTCTGGAAAATGTACTAAGACAATGTATGATGTTGATTAGCGTGTTCCCAATGCTTGCAGTATATGGTTATCATGCCTATAATCATTATGAAAATAATCAGAGTATGTATATTCATCATCCGGATGCGGAATTAAGTACGGCGGAAAACCTGCTGCGTTTGCTGCGGCCGGATATGAAATATTCAAAACTAGAAGCAAAGGTGCTTGATCTGGCGCTTATGCTTCACATGGAACACGGTGGCGGAAACAATTCTACCTTTACAACCCGGGTGGTGACATCATCTGGATCTGATACTTATGCGGTAATGGCGGCAGCTTTATCATCTTTAAAGGGGCCAAAACATGGCGGCGCCAATATTAAAGTGGTAGAAATGATGAATGATCTGAAAGCATGTGTAACAGATTATTCAGATCAGGATCAGGTAGAAACGTATCTGGAACATGTTCTCAGAGGCCAGGCGTTTGATGGAAGAGGATTGATTTACGGAATGGGACATGCTGTCTATACCATTTCAGATCCCCGTGCAGAAGTATTTAAAAGCTTTGTGGAAAAGCTCGCTCAGGAAAAGGGCTGCCAGGAAGAATTTGAATTGTATTCTATGGTAGAGACTCTTGCTCCGAAAGTCATTGAGAAAAATCGTAAAATGTATAAAGGGGTAAGCGCCAATGTAGATTTCTACAGCGGATTTGTTTATAATATGCTGGGAATTCCGCTGGAGCTTTATACCCCGATATTTGCTATTGCGCGTATTGTGGGGTGGAGTGCACATCGGCTGGAGGAACTGGTAAATGCCGATAAGATTATCCGCCCGGCATATAAGAGTGTATTAGAATTAAAGACCTATACTTCTTTAGAATCAAGAGATGGATATGAAATAGAAGGGCAGGATTATAAGGACTACCGGCTGGAAGAAAGAGAAGAAAAGAAACACTAAGCATTAAAAAAACTGGTGGGATTTGTATGAAACTGCCCCTTAAAAGCAAAACATTTAGGGCAGATGAAATCTCACCAGTTTTTTGTTATTTTAGTTCCTATACAGATTCAAACTCTTCCACTATTTCTTTATCAGGGGCTTTTGTAAGAAGGCTGACAATAATAATGGCGGCACAGGCAGCAATGAAAGCCGGAAGGAGTTCATAAATATTCCAGATACCGCCTATAGGAGCGATCAGATATTTCCAGATAAATACCATAGCTCCTCCGACGATCATACCGGCCAGTGCACCGTTTCTGTTGGAGCGCTTCCAGAAGAGAGCAAACAGCATTACCGGACCAAAAGCAGCGCCAAAACCGGCCCAGGCAAAAGATACAATGGAGAAAACAGAGCTGTCTGGATTCCGGGCAATAAAAACACCGATAACGGCTATGATAATTACAGTCAGTCTTGCGAAGAGCATAGACATTTTACTGGAAATCTTAAGATGAAATACATCTTCAAGAATATTCTGGGACACACTGGAAGAAGCTGCCAGAAGCTGGGAATCAGCAGTGGACATTGTTGATGCAAGTATTCCTGAAAGGATGACACCAGCAAAAATAACTGCAATGATACCGTTCTGGCTTAAAAGTGTAGCAATTTTTATAATGATTGTTTCTGATTCTGAGCCTGTAAGGGTATTTATAGCTCCGGCTTTTGTCATGCCAAGCCCGACAATACCAATAAGAACTGCAATAATCATAGAAATTACAACCCAAACGGAAGCAACCCGTCGTGAAAGCTTCAGTTTGTTATCGTCTTCAATAGCCATAAAGCGAAGCAGAATGTGAGGCATGCCGAAATAACCCAGACCCCATGCCAGTTTTGAAAAAATGGTTAGACCGCCGTATGTTACGGATTCTCCTGTGTCAGGAACATGGGAGGAAAACATGGACAGATAGCCTTTCAGATTATGGGCGTTATCCATAACGGCATCAAAACCGCCGGCAACGTGGATTCCGAAAACAAGAACAATGATTAAGGCAATTGTCATAATAATACTCTGAATGAAATCAGTAGTACTTGCAGCCAGGAAACCGCCTAAAGCGGTGTAGGCAACAATTACAATTGCGGAAATAATCATTACAGGTACATATTCGATACCAAATAGGGTGGAAAACAGCTTGCCGCATGCAGCGAAGCCGGATGCCGTGTACGGAATAAAGAATATAACGATAATGATTGCGGAAATACCAACAAGGGTGCGGCTTTTGTCGCGGTAACGATTTGCGAAAAAGCTTGGAATAGTAATGGAATTGTTGGCTTTGGCAGAATAACGGCGAAGTCTTTTTGCGATCAGCAGCCAGTTAATGTAAGTTCCGATACCAAGGCCGATGGCGGTCCAGCCGGCATCCGCAACACCGGAAAGGTAAGCAACACCTGGCAGTCCCATTAAAAGCCAGCTGCTCATATCAGAAGCTTCGGCGCTCATGGCAGTAACAAGGGGCCCCAGTTTTCTGCCGCCCAGATAGAAGTCGCTGGTATCATTGTTTTTCTTGGAGCAGTATACCCCAATCAGGATCATAGCCACAAGATAAATGACCATGACAATAAACAACCCAATAGTTTGTGATGTCATAAATAATCTCCTTTGTGTAAAAATATGCAATAATTCATTTTATCATAGAAAAAAATGGACTACAATATATTTTATATGCTAAAATGTGAGGATACAAAAAAACAATGGAGAAAGGAAGATTGCGCATGAAAACAGTTAATTTAGCACAAAATGGAAAGCAGGTTTCTTCGATTGTACAGGGATGCATGAGAATAGATGCTCTGAGTGATTATCAGCTGGAAGCTTTAGTGGAGCATCAGCTAGAACGGGGGATTAACTTTTTTGATCATGCGGATTGCTATGGAGCGGGAGTGTGCGAAGAAAAGTTTGGAAAGCTTCTGGCTGCCAGACCAAAGTTAAGGCAGCAGATGACGATTCAGACCAAGTGCGGAATCCGCCCCGGGAATTTTACGGTTTATGATTTTTCTAAAAAACATATATTGGAGAGCGTGGACCAAAGCCTGCGGCGCCTTCATACGGATCATATTGATATTTTACTTTTGCATCGGCCGGATGCACTGATGGAGCCGGAAGAAGTAGCAGATGCCTTTGACCGGTTAAAGGAAAGTGGAAAGGTGGGACATTTTGGTGTCAGCAATCAAAATCCCGGGCAGATGAAGCTGCTATCAAAATATTTAAATAGGAAGCTTGAGATTAATCAAATGCAGCTTAGTCCGGCCAGAACGGGTATGCTGGATGCAGGGTTCAATGTAAACACATCTTTTGATAAAGGAATTGACAGGGACGGCGGAGTTATTGAATATTGCAGGCTGGAGGGCATTACCATTCAATGCTGGTCTCCGTTCCAGCGGGGACAGATAGAAGGAACCTTTATTGGCGATGAGGAATATCGTGAATTGAATTGTGTTTTAGAACAGCTGGCCCAAAAGTATGATATCTCTGTGAATGGCGCAGTAATTGCCTGGCTGCTTCGACATCCGGCTGACATGCAGGTTGTTGTAGGAACAGTAAACGACAGCCGGATGGATGCTATTGCCCGGGCGGCTGATGTCAGGTTAACAAGAGAAGAGTGGTACCAGGTGTATCAGGCTGCCGGGAATGTACTGCCTTAGCGGCAGAGTTTCACAGCCCCAAAGGAAATTGCAGTTGTAATTTCCTTTGGGGCTGTTTTTGCGTCTAGGAAGCGAACTAAGAAAAGAGAAGTGAATAAGAAGAAAAGCAGTAGGTGAAAGAAGAGAGAGTGAAGAAAAGTGTAAAAAGAGAGGCGGGGGAGCAGGAAAGTTCCGTCTAACTGCCCCAGCAGGAAGGCAGGGAAGGAAAGAAAGGAAAAAGAAAAAAGGGAAAAGAGATTCCTAAGGAAGAAGGGTATAGTGGAAGAAGGTATAGAGTGTAAGGATAGAAAGAGGTAAAACTAAATGGAATTAAGAAGAGAAATGAAATAGACAGGAAAGAAAAAAGGAAAAAGGAAATTATGGAAAGAGAGGGAAAAGTAGGGAAGAAAAAAAGCGGAGAACCGGGAAGAAAAGGGGAAAAAAGAGAGGGGTAAGAGGAAAGTGTTGTTGAAAAAGAAAAGGAGAAGAATCAGATACTGTCGCTGGAGGAGATCAGCGGCAGTAGGGGAAGCAGAAAGCGGAGATCAAATTGCTGGGGAGAGGGAAGGAAAGGGATGTGTGAAAGGGAGGACTGCATTTGGAGAGGGAAGGGGTGTTGTTAGAGGAGAAGGCTGGCGAAAAAATAGAAAAAATGATGAAAAAACATTTTATTTCACGAAAAAATAAGGTTTCATTTTGTGAAAAACGATAAAAAAGCGGCTGCGTTTCCGGAAATGTATTGACTTTTTCGTAAAATGATGTAAGATAAGATTATCAAATTAGTACAGTTTCCACACAGAAAAGGGAAAAGAATCCGTCAATTTCACGAAGGGGTTGTGGAAGAAGGAGGGAGATTCCGTGTGAGGCTGATATATAATGTTTTAAAGGAGGAAAAGACATGAAATTAAGCACACTCATGAAAAGAGGCCTGGCCGTAGGATTAGTAGGAGCCATGGCGGTAGGTCTCGTAGCCTGCGGAGACAAAAAGGATGATGCGAACCAGAGTTCAGCAAATTCTGATAAAGCCGCAGCCAGCGATGTAACACTGAAATTCCAGCAGTGGTGGGGAGTGGAACTTCCGGATGGGGCACTGGACGAGATCTGTAAAGGCTTTACAGATGAGACAGGCATCAAAATTCAATTATTATCCAATCCATATGCTGATACAAAAGACCAGATTTCAAATGGTGCAGCTACAAAGACGATGGCTGACGTTGTAGGACTTGACGGAGCATGGGTTTATGACTTTGCAAAACAGGGCGCTATTGCTAACTTAACCGAGTTAATGAAAGCAGACAACTATGATACAAGCCAGCTGGGAGCAGAGGTACAGGTTGACGGCGCAACTTATATGATTCCGGTTGCAAACTTCCCGTATCCGATGTTTGTAAACATGGACATCCTAGAAGAGGCAGGAATAAAAGAGATCCCGAAAACATGGACAGAGTTTACAGCAGCTTGTAAAGCAATTACTGAGAAAACAGATGCGGCAGGATGGATTATTGGTTTAAATGAGGCTACACCATCCGGTATCCAGAACTGTTTCATGTCATGGTTATGGGCATCAGGCGGCTCTATGCTTGATGAATCCGGAAAACCGGCTTTAACAGATAACGATGGTTTAACAAAAACAACAGAATATGTAAAATCCTTATTTGATAATGGATATGTTGCAGAAGGTACCGCATCCAAAAAAGAATCTGACATGGTTCAGGATTTCATCAATGGACGTGTTGCATTTATGTTTGACTCTCTTGCTCATTGTACAATGATCAGAGAAGAGAACCCTGACTTAAATGCTCAGGTAGCAAAAGTTCCTGTAATGGACGATTTCAATGGAACATCTGGTATGGACGTTGCAAACTGGGGTATTGGTATTGCAGCTAACAGCGAATACCAGAAAGAAGCTATGCAGTTTGTTGAATATTTATTAAGCCCGGAAGTAAATGCACAGTTAGTTGAGCTTGCAAATGCTTTCCCAGGTAATGTAAATGCAAAACCTGATTACTCCAAGACAGATGAATTATTCCAGCAGTGCTATGAACTGTATCAGGAATGTACACCAATCAATGAGTTTACAGGAATCCCAACATCTGAAGAATTAATGAAACAGTTCAATCAGCAGTTCCAGTTATATCTGAGCGGAGATACAAAAACAGCAGATGACATGCTGAAAGCTACTCAGGATCTGTGGATGCCGGCATTTGAATAAATGCAGAAAATAATAAAAGAATCTGTATAAGCAGGTGATAAAAGGGGTGTACGAGGTTGCCTCGTATACCCCTGATTTTTAAGAAGAAGAGAGGGATGAGATACATATGTTACAGGCCAATGGCAGCGTGACTGCTGTAAAAAGTAAGAAACCGCTTAATTTTAAAAAAGGTGTAAAGCCATATTTATATCTCGCGCCGACTCTGGTTGTGTTAATTATTCTTTTGATTGTCCCGATTGTAATGGTTATCAGCTATGCTTTCTTTGATAATGTCATTGTGGTGCAGGAGCCCCAGTTTGCAGGGCTTAAGAATTTTGGCATTGTTTTAAAAGATCCCACCTTTATTATGGGCATTAAAAATACACTGTTCTTTGTTATTGTCAGTGTAATCGCTCATATGTTAATAGGTATGTTTTTTGCTATGCTGATGAATACAACTTATTTACATGTTAAAACAAAAGCTGTTTTCCGTGTTATTTATGCGTTGCCGTGGATGTTTACAGCCTCTGTAATCGCTATTACATGGAGATTATTGTATGATCCGGTAGGTGTGCTGAACTTTTTATCACAGACACTACATTTGTCACAGAGTACAATTGATTTTCTTGGAACCAGGGAAATCGCATTAAAAGCAGTAACAGTAATTAATATCTGGTCAGGATATCCGTTCTATATGATCAGTATTCTGGCAGGTCTGCAGGGTATCTCTACAGATTTGTATGAAGCATCTTCTATTGATGGTGCAAATCCGGTTCAGCAGTTTTTTAGAATTACAATTCCACAGCTGAAACCGATTCTGATTAGTTTGGTTATGCTGGATTTTGTATGGACAATACAGCAGTTTGCATTAATCTGGATGACCACAGGCGGCGGGCCGGTTAAGGCAACCACAACAGTCAGTGTATATATTTATGAGACGGCATTTAGGACGTACAAGTATTCCCAGGCATCGGCCGCAGCGGTGCTGGCGTTGATTGTATGTATCATTATAGCAATATTCTATGTAAGAAACCAAAGATCGGAGGATTAATATTATGATTGGAAAAAAGAAATTACATGTAAAAATATTAATTATCATCGGTCTTATCTGCGGGGCGATCTGGGCTGCATTTCCGGTTATCTGGATGGTGCTGAATTCATTTAAGCCAAACAAAGATATTTTTGCCTGGCCGCCGATGATATTTTCACCCAACGGCTCGCTGGATGCCTATGCGGCAGTATTTCAGAATCCAGAGCAGATTCGTTTCTTTATTAACAGTTATGTAATTGCGGCCTGCGTGGTTATTTTAACTCTTGTAGTTGCAATTTTCGCATCTTATGGGTTCAGCCGCTTTAACTTCCCGGGTAAAGGGATTATCAATACGATCATTATCAGTGTACAGGCAATTCCGCCGGTAGTTCTGGTAATTCCGTATCTGAGCCTGGTAGTTTCTCTGAAGCTGTACAATACTTATGGGGCGCTGATATTAACATATCTGGTATTGACACTGCCTTATGCGATACTGATGATAACCGGCTACTTTAATACGCTGCCAAAAGATCTGGATGAAGCGATTATGATTGACGGAGGCTCCAGAATGAGAGCACTGTGGCAGGTGCTTGTACCGGTATCTATTCCGGGGCTTGTATCGGTTGGTATGTACACTTTCATGCAGGCATGGAATGAGTACCTGTTTGCATTAACCTTGACACAGACAAATGATAAACGTACCGTACCCATTGGTATCAATCTTCTGATGGGCCAGCATTCCTATGAATGGAATCAGATGATGGCTATCAGTGTACTAGGTTCTCTTCCGGTATTTATATTGTTCTTGTTCTTCCAGAAATATTTCCTGGCAGGAATGACAGCCGGAGCAGTAAAAAATTAATACTAAATTTCGTGGAGTCGATCTGAAGGGATTTAAAAGGACCCCGGATGCGAAAATAATGAGAGTATAATAAAGCGGGGGTTTGTTTTTATTAATGCTTTTATATTAACTTTATAAAAAATATTCATACTTTAGGAGGTAATGAACAATGTTAATGAATATGAAAGATCTGTTGGCAGTTGCTAACAAAAATAACTTTGCAGTACCGGCTTTTAATATCAGTGATTACAATATGTTCAATGGTATTATGGAAGCTTCAGAGGAAAAACAGGCTCCCGTTATTATTGCAATTCACCCGGATGAATTAAGCCATATCGGAACAGAAATGGTTCAGGGAATTATAGCAAAAGCAAATAAAGCAACAGTTCCTGTTGTTATTCATTTAGATCACGGCGCTTCTTTTGAACAGGTAATTTCAGCAATTCAGGCAGGCTTCACTTCTGTTATGATTGACGGTTCAAGTCTTTCTTTTGAAGATAACATTGCAATCTGTAAAAAAGTCTGTGAAGCAGCTCACGCAGTCAATGTATCTGTAGAAGGCGAATTAGGTACTATCGGTACTACAGATAAAGAGGCAGAGGCCGGTGCAAACCAGATTATCTATACAGATCCGGAAGATGCAGTTAAATTTGTTGCAGAATCAGGTGTAGATACTCTTGCAATTGCCATTGGAACATCCCATGGTTTATATCCAAAGGGAATGAAACCGGAACTGAAACTTGATTTATTAAAAGAAATTAAAGCAAAGGTTTCTATTCCTCTGGTACTTCACGGCGGTTCCAACAATCCGGATAAAGAGATTGGTGAATCTGTAACACTTGGCGTTAATAAGATTAATATTTCCAGCGATATTAAAGCTGCATATTACGGAAAAATGCGTGAAGTATTGAAAGATGAAGGTTTAAGAGAGCCAAACACAATTCAGCCTCCATGTGTCGTTGCAATGAAAGAAGTAGCATTTCATAAAATTGAGCTGTTCCAGGCTGATGGAAAAGCAAAACTTTACTAAGAATATTTCAGCAGCGTAAAGCAGCTGATTGAGAAAAACTCTGTAGAACAGAAGCGTGGAGTCATGAGACAAGCCATACTGTTTTGCAGAGTTTTTCAATTCCTGCAGGTATTTGGGTTTGTAGAAAGTAAAGGAAAGAAAAAGGATATAGTCCAGCAAAATTCACAGAGTAAAATCTGTACGAGTACATAAATTTATGATATTATACAAAAAGGAAGGTTTCATATTATGAAAAACACAAATTTAGTAACAATGAAAGAAGCTTTAAAGATTGCAGATCAAAGAGGGATTGCCCTGGGAGCATTTGAATTTTGGTCATATGAAGTGGCACGGGCTATTGTTCAGGCAGCTCAGGAGCTGGATGTACCTGTTATTCTGCAGGGCGGTAAGCTGGAGATTGACCGGATGGGCGGTTTTGAGGAGACTGTTGAGACGGCCTATATGGCTGCAAAAAACAGTACAGTTCCGGTAGCTCTGCATCTGGATCATGCCACAACCTTCGAAGATTGTAATGCTGCGATTAATGCAGGATTTACTTCTGTTATGATTGACGCATCAGCGCTTCCGTATGAGGAAAATATGGAAATTACCAGAAAAGTTGCCCGGCGTGCACATGCTGCAGGAGTTACCGTGGAAGGTGAGCTTGGCAGACTGGTGGGAGAAGAAGGCGATATCATTGTGAAAGGACCGGAAGCTGCTCAGACAGACCCCGGGGAAGCACTTCAGTTTGTAAAAGATACCGGGATTGATGCTTTGGCTGTGTCTATCGGTACAGCTCATGGCCAGTATACATTCGAGCCAAAGTTAAATATTGAACGGCTGGACAGAATTAAAGAAGTTGTAGATCTTCCCATTGTGCTCCACGGAGGTTCGGGTACACCCATGAACCAGGTGCAGGAGGCCATACGCCACGGTATCCGTAAAGTAAATATCTGCACAGATATTCAGGTGGCAATGGGAACAACATATATAAAAACAATTCAGAGTGAGGGATTTAAGTATTCCTGTGAAAATCTCTGGGGACCTTCAGAAAAAGCGGCTAAAGCAGTTGTAATGGAGAAAATAAAAGCATTTGCATTAATGTAATGAGAATGGAGTAAACAATATGACAATGAACGAAAAGTACGCAGAAGTATTCTCTAAAATGGACGAGACGTTTGCAGCACGTATCAAAGAGGAGCGTTATCCGGCTATGGGATATACCAGTAATCTTGACCTGCTGTGTGATTTCAATGTGGAAACATTGAACCGGCTTCTTGAAACCTATGTTCCGGACGAAAGGCTGGAAGATATGAAGGTGGCTAAATCCATTAAAACAATGGAAGATCTGCTTCATTCGGTTGTATATTACTGTATACATGGCATTGGCGGGGAGGTGGATGTTGAAAATACCCAGGTGATGTCGGACAGTTTTAACTGGCAGTATGGTATGGGCGGAACTGCTGTTCAGGCGGCAATGGCCTTATCCGCGGTAGGCTGTCCTTCTATTGTACATCTCACAGATGATTCTAAGGAAGTGTGTGATATTTTAAATACACCATATATTTACACGATTTCCAAAGACGGAAGAATGATTCATACTGATGAGTGTGAACAGACAGCGGATCAGGAGATTCATTATATTATACAGTTTAAAAAGGGTGATGTGATCAGGCTGGGCGAACAGGAAGCAATGATTCCTACTTCCAACAGGATGATTGTAACCAAAATTACTGTAAACGAGTATGTTCCGTTTTCGGAGCCTTACTTTAGATTTATTGAAGAACATGCAGAAAAAATCAGCAGTAATGTATTGTCCAGCTTTAATGCTTTAAGCGATAAAAATCTGCTGAAAGAGAGGCTGGAATATGTAAGAGAACATGTTCATAAATATAAAAAAGCCAATCCGTCCGGGGTTGTATTTTTTGAGGACGCCCATTATCATAATACGGAAGTGCGCAATACCTGTCTGGAAACCATTTATTCGGAGTGCGATATTGTCAGCCTGAATGAAGAGGAACTGGCTTATACATTAGAATCTTTTGATTTTAATGTAGTGATAGAAGACATAATTTCCTGTGTGGAAGGAGCCAGATTTATCCGTGAAAAATTTGGCGTGAAAAAAGGAGTTGTAGTGCATACAGCCAATTATGCCATGTATGTAGGTGAAAAACTGGACGTTGATATTGAGCTGGGACTGATCTGTGGAAATCTTCTGGCTACAGGAAAAGCGGCCAACGGATGGTATGCAGCCAAGGAACAGGTAAAAGAACTGCTGGATCTTGACCTTTCACCCAGAGGTGTTTCTGATCTGGAAAAAGTACAGGCCAGCAAGTATGCGGATGAGGTGGTTTTAGTTCCATCTAAATATATTGATAAGCCAAAATATACTATCGGACTGGGCGATTCTTTTGTGTCCGGAGTTCAGATCTGTTTCTAAGTTAATAAAGTGTAAGAAGGTTTTATCATGACAAAGACGGCACAAAAAACGGTATTATTGACAATTACTGAAATGTATGACAAGATTTTTCAGGCTGAAAAAAAGGTGGCAGATTTTATATTAAAAAATCCAGATCTTGCAGTAAATGCCAATGTTTCGGAACTGGCCAATTACAGCGGGGTCAGTGATGCCACTGTTATCCGGTTATGCAAGCATTTAGGATATGAAGGATATTATCAGATGAAAATATGTCTTTCTAGAGATATTGGGAGACGGGATTTATCTCTGAAAAGAGACGGTCTGGTGAATACCTCTATGACAGGATATTTTAAGGAAATGGCGGAGGGAATTATTAGTGCAGGAGCGGCCATAGATGAAAGTGTTTTTTATGAAAGTGTGGAGCTGTTAAAAAACAGTACAATGCTCCATCTGGTTGCTGCCGGAAATACCGGGCCTTTGTGTTTGTATTGCGGATACAGGCTGGAGAGGATCGGCATTCGCTGCAGTTATAATATGCAGCCTGAATATTATATGAATCATATAAATCTGGCACAAAAAACGGATGCTGTCCTGGCTGTTTCGTGGTCGGGGACCTCCCGGACTGTTGTGCAGGCCCTTGAGATGGCAAAGGAAAAAGGCATGAAAACCATGGCCGTTACAGGGTATCGGTATTCACCGGTATCCAGAACAGCGGATTACCTGCTGCTGTCAGCCTCAGGAGACGGAGAGGTTAATAAGCATTCTCAATATTCCAGGTTAAGTGAGATGGCGGTGTTAGAAGTGCTGATTCAGGCTCTTGAGCATTCCCTGGCCATTGAAAAGGATGAGATTACGGAACCGGAAATGCTGCTGTCTGAGACAAAATATTAAATGATAAACGAAAGGATTGGATAACAGAATGAAAGATATTGATGTATTGGCCCTTGGTGAATTATTAATTGATTTTACCAGCAACGGAATCAGTGAACAGGGAAACGGATTGTTCGAAGCAAATCCGGGCGGAGCCCCCTGCAATGTATTGGCGATATTAAATAAGCTGGGCAGGAAAACCGGTTTTATCGGTAAAGTAGGAAACGATGGATTTGGACGGATGCTGAAACAAACGCTGGAGGAGCTTGGAATTGATACAGAAGGTCTGTATCTGGATGATGTATATCATACAACGCTTGCGCTGGTTCATACAGATAAGAGCGGCGACCGGGATTTTTCCTTTTATAGAGATCCGGGTGCAGATGTGATGCTGACCGCAGATGAAGTAGATCCTAAATTAATCAAACGTGCTAAAATCTTTCATTATGGAACATTATCCATGACACATGACGGTGTCAGAGCTGCAACGAGAAAAGCCATTGAAATTGCAAAAGAAGCGGGGATGCTGCTGTCTTTTGATCCAAATTACAGAGAGCCTTTATGGAAAAGCAAAGAAGCAGCTAGAGAACAGATTGCCTATGGCCTCTCTCAGTGTGATATTCTCAAGATTTCTGAAGAAGAGCTGGAGATGATGACGGGAACGTCGGATATTGAAGCAGGAGCTGTGGATTTTAAAGAAAAATATCCAAATATAAAATTGTTAAATGTCACGGCCGGAGGCGACGGAAGCTATTCTTATTACAAAGATATGAAGGTATTTGTTCCGGGCTTTCTGCTGGGTGGAACTATTGAGACTACCGGGGCAGGAGATACCTTTGGAGGAGCGGTTTTAAATTTTGTATTGGAGCATGGCATTGAGAATCTTTCCAAGGAAGATTTAACAGAAATGCTTCGGTTCGCAAATGCCGCCGCCTATCTGGTAACTACAAGAAAAGGAGCCCTTCGTTCTATGCCGGAGCGGGAGCAGATAGAAGATATTTTGAAAAATAATTGACAGAAAAATAATTAAGGAAAAAGGCCATCACATCTGGTAATGATGTGGCGGCCTTTAAAAAATGTCTGTGTGTTGAATCAGCTTTTTGATGAACGGCCCAGATTCAGTCTGCGGGCCTGCTCCTCAATGACTTCCCGATCGCTGAAGTGATGCTTGATACCTTCGATTTCCTGATAATCTTCATGTCCTTTTCCGGCCACAATAATAACATCCCCTTCCTGAGCGTGTTCTAAGGCATAGGAAATTGCATTGGTACGGTCTTCAATCATCCTATAGGCGCCATCAGCTTTCTGGACGCCGGTCAGGATATCATTAATAATTTCCCCTGGTTTTTCAAAGCGGGGATTATCGGAAGTAATAATAGAAAAATCTGCCATGCGGGATGAAACCTCCCCCATTTCAAAGCGGCGTGCTTTGGAACGGTTACCGCCGCAGCCAAATACTGTGACAAGGCGTCGGGGATGGTATTCCCGCAGGGAGCTTAAGAGGCTCTCAAGGCTCATAGCATTATGGGCATAGTCAATCATAATAGTAAATTTGTCTGAAACGGGAACGATTTCTACTCTTCCTTTTACCTGAACATCTTTGAGAACATCTTTGATCAAAGACAGATCATCTGTAAAATGCAGACATACGGCAATGGCAGTCAGTGAATTGTAGACACTGAAACGGCCGGGGATGTCTACTTCAACTTTCATGTTGACTTTCCCGGATAACTGATAGCGGATACCGAGTATTCCGGGTTTGGTAAACAAATCCAGATCGGATGCCTTAAGATCGGCATCTTTTTCTAGTCCAAAGGTTTCGATATCACAGGAAGCATTTTTTATCATCTGGTCAACATAAGGATCATCCGCGTTTACAATTCCGTGCCGGCACTGCCGAAACAGCATTGCCTTGCAGTTTAAATAATCCTGAAAATCTTTATGTTCTGCAGGACCGATATGATCTTCTGATAGGTTGGTGAAAATACCATAATCAAATGTGAATCCGGATACCCGGTGAAGCATCAGCCCCTGTGAGGAGACTTCCATTACCACACACTGACAGCCGGCAGCAGCCATTTTGGCAAATGTTTCCTGAACAATATAAGATTCCGGCGTTGTGTTTGCAGCTGGAATATGTTCATCTCCAATGATCGTTTCAATGGTTCCGATCAGTCCGGTTTTGACACCTGTCTTTTCCAGAACAGACTTAACCATATAGGTAGTAGTGGTTTTTCCCTTTGTTCCCGTAATGCCGATAGTAGTCAGCTTTTCGGCGGGATTGCCAAAGTAATCTGCGGACATGCAGGCCAGGGCATGACGGGTATTTTCAACCTGGATAATGGTAATATCAAATCCGGCCAGCTGATCTGCGACGTCTTTTTCTACAATTACGGCGGCAGCACCTGCTTTTGCCACATCTGTAACAAAATCATGGGCGTCTCTTGCGGTTCCGCTTATGCAGACAAACACATCCTGGGGGCTGACTTTGCGTGAGTCGTAAATAAGCCGGGAAACTTTTGTTTCCACAGAGCCTTTCAGACAGTTATAATCCAGTTTGGAGAGTAAATTAATTAGTTTCATGGGAACCTCCTTTTAGATTTCAATGCTGCCGGTACAGATGATGGCTGCCGGACCGGTCATAAATACAGTATTTTTGTTCTGATCGTAATGGATCGTAAGGTCTCCTCCCAGCAGGTGGACGGTCACATTGTTTTCGGTTAGTCCGTTTAGGACGCAGGCTACAACACTGGCGCACGCTCCGGTACCGCAGGCGAGAGTTTCTCCGGAGCCTCGTTCCCAGACGCGCATATCAATCTGATTTCTGTCAATCACATGGATAAATTCGGTATTTACCTGTTCCGGGAAGTATGGATGTTTTTCAAACAAAGGTCCGATTTTTTCCAGATCAAGAATGTGTACGTCATCTACAAATATAATGGCATGAGGATTACCCATAGAGACGCAGGTCATCCGATATTCTGTCTCCTTTCCGTCAACGGACACTGTAATGGGAGTGTTTACAACGGAGTCTTTTGGGCCATTGGGAATAACTACAGGTACATCCGCAGGGGTCAGGGATGGTGCACCCATGTCAACAGTTACGGTTTTTACAGAACCATTTGAGACATTGAGATTTAAAGTTTTAATTCCGGATAATGTTTCTACCGTAATAGTAGTTTTATCTGTCAATTTATTGTCGTATACGTATTTGGCAACACAGCGGATTCCGTTGCCGCACATTTTCCCTTCGGAACCGTCGGCATTGTACATTGCCATCCTAAAATCTGCGGTTTTAGAAGGGCAGATGCAGATCAGGCCGTCGGAACCAATTCCAAAATGCCGGTCACTGACGATTCTGGAGACCTCATTTGGATTTGAGAGGGACTCTTCAAAACAGTTCACATAGATATAATCATTGCCGCAGCCATGCATTTTTGTAAATTTCATATAAATCCCCTTTCGATTTAAAAGTAAAAATTGTAATTGTAAAAATTTTAGCACAAATGGAGCTGTGATGCACTATATTCAAAGGAAAATCTTTGCCCGGGGTTCTTTTTACAGTTTATGTAGACTTCATCTATTTCATTAGGAAAAAGAATATTATCAGGCGGTTTCGGAATTGACAAGTCAGATGAGATAGGTAATACTAATTTATATGGTTTTTAATATGGAGGAAGAATTATGGCAGTGAAAATAAACGGAATTAATCATTTTGCAATCAGTGTAGCAGATCTGGAGGAAACCATTCAGTGGTACTCGAATATTTTTGGATTTTATGTAGTTAACCGCTCAGAAATTCCGGGAGCAGATATCCGTGTAGCTCATCTGCAGGGAGAAGGCTTTTTACTGGAAGTATTTGAGGCTCAGGGCTCGGCCTTATTACCTGAAGACCGGAAAGTGCCAAACCGTGATCTGATGACTCAGGGTAATAAACACATGTCTTTCGGTGTGCCGGACGGAAGGGCTGCCAAGGCTCAGCTGGAGGCTCTGGGAGTGGAAATCGCCATGGTGGCGGAAGTAGATGATACCTATGGAGTATTTATCCGTGATAATACAGGTAATCTGATTGAAATATTCGAAGAAAAAGGCGATGTGGTATTTAATCAACATAAATCAGGAGGTAAATAATGGCTTTATTTATATGTTATTCAAAATGCTCTACCTGTAAAAAGGCGGAAAAATGGCTGCAGGAGCAGGGCGTGGAATATACAGTGCGCCCGATTAAGGAACAAAATCCAACCAAAGAGGAGCTGGCCTTGTGGCATGAGAAAAGCGGACTGGATATCAAACGATTTTTTAATACAAGCGGCAATCTTTACAAAGAAATGAAATTAAAGGACAGGCTTGCGGATATGAGTCTGGATGAAAAGCTGGAGCTGCTGTCAACAGATGGGATGCTTGTAAAACGTCCGATTCTGGTGGATGGGGATACTGTTCTGGTTGGATTTAAAGAAGCAGAATGGCAGGATAAAACAGAAATTTTGGCAGAAAGGTAAAGGAGAACGGTATCGTATAGATTATGATACCGGCAGTCCTGCTTAAAAATTATAAAGAGATTTGCAGACCTTAAAAAACGTCTTTCTTTGTGAGATAATCCGGTGCTTGGGAGCCGGAGCAGATGTAAGGGGGCAAATCTCTTTTTTGTGTGTAGATCTATCCGTTGGCCAGATTTGTATGTATTTCCTTTCGTTTTTTGCATATTTCCTTAAAATCCCGCCGGGCATCTTCTAGTTTGGAAGGATCGCGCAGAAGGGCGGAAGGATGGTAGACTGCGGTTAGATAGCAGTTTTTCCGATGAATCCAGGTCCCGTGCTGTCTTGTAATACGGTAGTTAGGTTCAATTAAACGCTGAGCTGCTACACGTCCGAGACAGACAATGATTTTGGGCTTTAAAAGATAAGTTTCCAGTTTTAGATACGGGAAGCAGGCGTCTTTTTCATAATCTTTGGGGTCCCGGTTTCCCGGAGGATGACATTTAATAATGTTGGTCAGATAAATGTCTTGCCGGCTCAGATCTGCTCCGGACAAAAGTTCGTCAAAAACTGTGCCGGCAGGTCCAATAAAGGGAATGCCCATCTGATCCTCCTGGGCACCGGGGGCTTCTGCCACAAACATAAGGTCCGCCTTGAAAGAACCCTGTCCGGGAACTGCTAGATGCCTGGAACGGGAGAGGGGACATCTGGTACAGGACGATATTTCGGCCTGGATTTCTTCCCATGTGTACATAATAAAACCTCCTGTGTAAAAGTTTAAAGTCAGTATAACACAAAAAAATGTTTTTTAATGTTATAGTATAAAAATTTCCATTTGACGAATACTACATTTATCCAAACGATGAAGATAAATGGAAAATTGTTAAATGGAGGAATTTATTTTATGAAAGCAACAGGAATTGTGCGCAGAATAGATGATCTGGGGAGAGTCGTGGTGCCAAAAGAAATCCGGCGTACATTAAGGATCCGGGAAGGAGATCCGCTGGAAATTTTTACTGACAGAGAAGGGGAAATAATTCTGAAAAAGTATTCGCCTATTGGGGAGCTGGGGCAGTTTGCAGGCCAGTATGCAGAAAGTCTTGCTAAAACATCAGGATGTCTGGCATGTGTTACAGATCGTGATCATGTCATTGCGGCAGCGGGAACGGGAAAAAAGGAATTTGAAGGAAAAGAGATCAGCGCGCAGCTGGAGGCTCTGATTGAAGAGAGAGAAAATTTTGTTGCCAATAAAACAGAAAAGGATCTCATAAAGATTACTATTGATGATGCTGGTGAATTTGCTTCTCAGGCAGTAAGTACCATCATCTGTGAAGGGGATGCAATTGGTTCGGTTATCCTGTATAATAAGAACGAAAAAGAAAAAATGGGTGATACCGAAGATAAGCTGGTGCGGACGGCGTCTGGTTTTCTCGGAAAACAAATGGAGCAGTAAACATGAAACAGGAATTTTCAAGAACAGCCCTTCTTCTGGGAGAAGAAGGGGTACATAAATTAAGCAGGGCGCGGGTAGCGGTATTTGGCGTCGGCGGTGTAGGAGGCTATGCGGCGGAAGCGCTGGCCAGAAGCGGTATTGGGGCACTTGATCTGATTGATAAGGACGTGGTAAGCCTGTCCAATATAAACAGACAGATTATTGCGCTTCACAGTACCGTTGGACGTTATAAGGTCGATGTCATGAAGGAGCGGATTCTTGACATTAATCCGGATGCACAGGTAAATAGTTATCCTTGTTTTTATCTGCCGGAGACAGCGGAGGAGTTTTCTTTTAATCAGTATGATTATGTGGTGGACGCGGTAGATACCGTCAGTGCTAAAATTGCCCTGGTAATGCAGGCAAAGGAAGCCGGGGTACCGATTATTTCCTGTATGGGGGCAGGCAATAAGATGGATCCCTCAAGGTTTGAGACGGCGGATATTTTTGAGACAGAAATCTGTCCGCTGGCCCGGGTTATGCGGAGGGAGCTTCGGAAACGGGGAATAGAAAAGTTAAAAGTAGTTTATTCAAGAGAAGCCGCTGCAGTGCCAATTCATGCGCAGTGTGATTCTCAATCCGGTAAAACAGTTCCGGGGAGCCTGGCTTTTGTCCCTTCAGCTGCGGGTTTGATTTTAGCGGGGGAAGTGATTCGTGAGTTGTCAGGAAAGTTTCCGGAAGGAGTGCAGACATGAAATTTATTCAGATAGCAGACGTTCATCTTGGCGTAAAACCGGATGCGGGAAAACCATGGAGTGAAAGGCGCGCAGAGGATATCTGGAGTTCTTTTGCCGGCGTGGTAAGGTTAGCGGCAAAGGAGGAGGCTGATCTGCTGCTGATTGCAGGAGATTTATTTCACAGACAGCCTTTGAAGCGGGAGCTGAAGGAAGTGGCAGCGTTATTTGGCGAATTGAAGAATACACAGATTGTTCTTGCGGCAGGCAATCATGATTATATGCATCCGAAGTCCTATTACCGGAGTTTTGTGTGGCCGGAACACGTGCATTTTATTGCAGGGGAGGACCTGGAGCCGGTATATTTAAGTTCATTGGATGTAACTGTATGGGGTTCTAGTTATTGGGGGCCGGAAGATAAACGGCATATCTATCAGACCGGAAAATTAGATGGAAGAGGGCTTCAGATTCTTCTGGGGCATGGAGGTGATGAAAAGCATCACCCCTTTACCCTGACTGAACTTCAGGAAGCCGGTTATGATTATGCGGCCTTTGGTCATATACATATTCCTCAGAAACTGAAAGACCACAAAGTTATTATGAGCGGTTCTCTGGAACCGACGGACTGTAATGACTTTGGGCCCCACGGATACTGGATGGGAGAGCTTTACAAAGACAGCTGCCAGGTTCAGTTTTACCCTGTCAAAAACTGTGAATACGTAAAAACAACTGTGGAAATAACACCGGATATGGGGCAGCGGCAGATGATTGAGGCAGCAAGAGAGCAGCTGTCAGCCAGGGAAGCCTTTCAGATCTCACATTTGATTTTGTCCGGAAGGCGGGATGCAGATATGGAAGTTCCCGTAGAAGAGCTGCAGCAGCTGCCCAGGGTTGTTAAGGTGCTTGATATGACCGGGGCAGATTATTGTTTTGAAAAGTTGAAGGAAGATTATTCCGGAACTTTGCTGGCGGCATTTATTGAATATATGGAGGGAGTATCCGACCAGAGGCTGAAAGAGGATGCGCTGTATTATGGCGTGCAGGCTATGTTTGAGGCTATGAATGAGTAGACTGTGAAAGTGTGACGGAAAAAGGCAGTATGATTATAAAAAGAATAGATATTAGAAAGTTTGGAGTTCTGCAGAGCTGTCAGGAAAACTTCTCTGACGGTCTGAATATAATATATGGTGAAAATGAAGCGGGCAAATCTACCATGCAGCAGTTTTTAAAGGGAATGCTGTTTGGATTGGAGAAAAAGAGAGGGAAGGCTTCTGAAGGCGATCCTTATCAGAAGTATGAGCCGTGGGATGCGCCTTCTTTTTATTCCGGTAGTATGGTGTTTGAGACCGGGGGAAGAGAGTTTTTACTGGAGCGGAATTTTTATTCAAAAGAGAAAACTTCCCGTTTACTGAATGTACAGGATTTTGAGGAGCTCTCAGTGGAGCATGGAGATCTGCAGATGCTTCTTGGAGGAATATCGAAAGCTGCTTATGAAAATACATATTTTATTTCCCAGGACCGGCTTTTACCGGGAAAGGATCTTGGAGCGCTTCTGGCAGATGAGAAAAATAATTTTTCCCGGACCGGAGATGGAAGCTTTCAGCTGTCGGCAGCTGTCCGTACATTACAGGATAGAAGAAAAAGGTATGAAAAGCAGCGAAAGATACTGCAGACTGAAAGAGAGGAAAGATTTAGACAGCTTGAAACGGAAGAAGCAGTTCTGATGCGGGACTATGAATCTGTGAAGATAAAAATTCAGGAAAAGAAAGAGGAACGGAAACGTATTGAGTATCGTATAGAGAGTTTTAGAAAGGAAAATATCAAGAGCGCTGGGGGGATTGTCCCGCCGGGGGATGAAAATGAAAAAAGAGCATGGAATCCGTGGATTATTTTCGGGGTAGTATGCTTTTTGTTAAATCATCTTTTGAAAGGGACGCTGCATCTGCCGGGAGCTGTCTTTTTTATACTGCAGGCAATTTTTGCCGGAATGGTTGTTTTTGGGATTGTACGTGTGTTTCAGCAAAAGAAGGCTGAGGAGTTAAGGGAAATACAGGAAAGGAGCAGCACTGAGCAGAAAGAGGAGCAGCAAGAAGCGGAAATAAACAGAATGTATGAATCGGTAAAAATGATACAAGGTGCTCTGGCTGCAATAGAGGAGGAAGGCAGAGACAGGGAACTTAGTCTGGAAAATATCCGTGAGCAGAAAAAAGAGCAGAGCACGGCTGGGGCTGAAGAACTAGAGCTTTTAAGGAAAGAAGAGGCGGTATGTCTGGCGGAAGAGATATTGAAAAAATTGTCTGCCGACTTTCAGGCGGACCGGGATGATTTTTTAAATGAACAGATGTCGGAGATTATTTCTCAAATTACCAAAGGAAAGTATGATGATATACGGATAAATGAAAAGCATGGAATAGAGGTTGTATCAGAGTTTCAGACAAGAAAGCCCGAAGCGTACAGTCAGGCTACCATGCAGCAGATGTATTTTGCTTATCGGATGGCGGCAGGCAGACTGCTGGCGGGGGAAGAAAAGCTTCCGCTGATGTTTGATGAAGCTTTTGCGGGGTATGACAGACAACGGCTTTTGGCAGTGCTTCAATGGCTGGCGCGACAGGAACAACAGGTATTTTTGTTTACCTGCAGGGAGCTGGAAGCGGATATTCTGCGGGAAAATCAGATTAAATTTCAGGAAATCAGATTGTAATTATGAAATTTCAGTTGTTTTGTGCTGAAATGTATGAGAAAATGGTTCTATATATCAGGAAGCCAGTGCATTTCTGAATAGGAATACGTGTGAAATAAAATAAAGGAGATAAATTAATGGACATTGACCTTGGTCATTTAAGGAAGCCGTGCGTCTGTGGAAGAGAGCATAAACTGCAAGTCCGGGAGATTTATGTGGAACCGGGAGCGGTTTCACATCTCATGGACATTCTGGAGAATTTTCAGAATCCGGTATTGATCTGCGACAGCAATACACGGGCGGCGGCGGAACCGTTTTTAGAAGAAGAATATAAGGATTATCCGGTGATTGAATTAAATCCGGAAGGGCTGACGGCAGATAATGAGAGTGTTGAGAAGGTTTTGACACAGGTGGATTTCTGCGACAGAGGATGCAGTGCAGTGCCGGTAGACATTTTGGTGGCTATTGGTGCGGGAACGATTCATGAACTGACACGCTACTGCGCCAATGAGCATGGGATTCCGTTTGTTTCGATACCTACAGCTGCCAGCGGAGACAGCTTTGCTTCAACGGTGGCGGCAATTACCTGGGATGGGATGAAAAAAACACTCCCTGCCGCGGCGCCTGAATGGATTCTGGCGGATACAGATATTTTTTCCGCAGCTCCCTATAAGCTTACAGCGGCTGGAATATCAGATGTGCTTGGGAAATATACGGCGTTGCTGGATTGGAGAGTTTCACATCTGCTGACAGATGAATACATATGTGAAGAGATCTGTGAAATGGAAGAGGATATGATCAGGGATATCCGCCATGAACTGGATGATATCCGGGACGGTGATAAGGATGCCATGGAGAAGCTTATGTATGCGCTTATTTTTTCAGGGCTTGCCATGCAGATGGCGGGAACGTCAAGACCGGTATCCGGCGCGGAACATCATGTGGCGCATCTGCTGGATATGGAGTCCGGGAAGTGTGCAAAGCCGGTTCTTCATGGAGAAAAGGTATCTGTAGGACTTCTTCTGGTGATTGAGGAATATAAGAAACTGGCGGGATGGATACGGGCCAAAAGAACAGTGGTACAGAGTGAAACACTTAAAGGACTGGAGTACGGCCTTTTGGAGAAGGTGTTTGGAAAAGAAACTGTATTGGAAGAGATTCTAGCTGAAAATACGCCAAATCCGCTGGAAGATATTGATCTGGAACGGTTTGAAGAGTCCCTGGAAAAAATTGCGGACCTGATTGATGACCTTCCTGAGACGGAGCAGTTAAGGAATAAGATGAAAAAGGCCGGGTGTATTACGACGCTTTCTGAAATACAGATGACGGAGGGGCAGAAGGAAGACATTCTGCATGTAAGTCCATATGTGCGCAGCAGGCTGACACTGCTAAGGCTGATGAAACTGATTGAAGTAAGGTAGCAGCTGAAGGAAGTTAATAGAAAGAAGACGAAAAAGTATCTCAAAATCATTGGATGAAATGATCTTGAGATACTTTTTGTGTAACAGAAAAAATAAAAGGGATATCGGTTAATAAATAGTCATGAATAGAGCTAGGGCATCACTCAATAAATAGCTCCAGTTGGGAATGTGGTGTGGAGGTAAAGAGTGCCGCAAGCGTTGGCACCCTTCGGCAGAATATGCCAGGGTATTCTTTTCTAACGCAAGCAGGAAATTTTGCTACCTGCTCAAATAATCCCATATTTTAAAGGATAACTCATATAAAAACAGCAGTTTGCTGTCTGTAATAGAGATATTCAATAATTCTTCTATTTTTTTGATTCTGTAAAAAAATGTGCTTCTGTGGACATGAAGATATTCTGCGGTTTTTGCAGCATTTCTGTCATTATCCAGATATGCCCGAAGAGATGGAATAAATTCTGTGTGGTTGATCCTATCATAATCCATCAGCTGTTTTAAGTGGTGGTGGATACCTATTTCCAGGCCGGTATAGTCAGTGTTGGAAAACAGATATTGAGGGAGCAGGTCGGAGCCGAAAAAAAGCAGGTCTTTTGAGTGCATGGCATCTCCCAGCTCCAGTGTATGAAGGGCCTGCCCATAGAAGGAATTAATTTTTAAAATATCGGCAAAGGGCTGGCTGATACCGGCTTTCATATGATTGAGCTGTGCAAAGTTTTTCAGCGGTGCCACAAATTCTTCATCCAGAAGAATCGGTTTATCCTGATTTAAAAACAGAACAATCGTATCCTGATAAACAACAGACATGCTGTTTGGATAAACTGTGCGGAGTGTTGCCATCTGGCGCTTATTAAATAAGGTGCTGTCATGAGGTTCTGTGCAGGCAAGGACGATGAGACAGAAAAACTGGCAGAATCTGCGGTCTAGCAGTTCTAACCGGGAACTGATAAGGTTTACATCGTGGAACCGTCCCTCCAGAAGATCAATAAGGAAATTTTCATACTTCAGGCCGCTTCTTGTAATAAAGAAATCATGTTTCTGCATCTCGATGGCACATGCATCTGCCAGCGCTGTAGTAATTTTTAATTCATAAGGGGTCGCATCAATGTCTGCTTCCAGGCAGACTGCCACATAACCGGCCATAACATTCTGGATTCGAATTGCGCAGAAAATCCAGTTATTATCCGGATGATCTTCTGTTTTGGAAAAAAAAGCTCTTTTGTTTTCATAAATCCGGTCTTCAATCTGCAGACGTTTCAGACTTTCTACTTCGCTGGCAGTAAGAAAGGTGCGGGACTGGCTTCTTTCTATTCCATAAGGCATCTGATTCATCAGCTGAGAAGTTTCTATGATATTATAGCTGGCATCACAGATAGAGATGGGATGCTTCAGAAAGCTTTCTGCCTTTGATACAACATCTTTCAGACCATGTCCGTAGTACAGAGCATGGTATAGCTGATTACTGTGATTCTCAATGAGGGATTCCAGTTTTAGATATTCATTTATTACCGTATATAAAATATGAACTTCCGGAGAACGGTTCATGCGGACCTGGCAAAAAGCTTCATTGGATTGAGCATCAGTGAGAAGAATATATTGATGGGCATCCGATGGTATTGATAGTGCAGCGGAAGAGTCCGGTTTTAAATAAAGCGTATTAAAATCATAAATGGTATCCTTTGTTAAGATATCAACCCGGTTGATCAGGCGTTCTTCTTCATAAGATTCAATAATGATAATCTGAAAGGTTTCTACTATGTGCTGTATGATGGATTTTAATTTAATCATAGGATTTCTCCGATTCAACATATGTTGAAAAACAGGACACTGAAAATATGTTTTTTCAACAGCTGTTTGAAGTGTTTTTCTTGTTGATGTGCTATAATGCAGATAGTTTAACACAGATAGGCTTTTAGAGTCAATTTATAGAATCAACAATTGTTGAAAAATATGAATTGAACAGAGATACAAATATAAGCTGGAGAGGAGAAATAGTATGGCTGTTATAACAATTGACGGTATCCGTCTGGAAGTGCCGGATCAGAAAAATGTTCTGGACTGCGCGCTGGAAGCGGGAATTTATATTCCGCATTTATGCCATCACCCGGATCTGCCGGAAAATGGTTCCTGCCGGATGTGCGTGGTGGAAGTGGAAGGACAGGATGAGGTAGTCCGCTCCTGTATGCTAAAGGCGGAAGATGGTTTAAATATTACCACAAACAGTGAAAGGATAAGCAGGTTAAGGACGCTGGCATTGGAATTATTGCTGGGGGCACACCCGGAGGATTGTTCCACCTGTCCGAAATATGGGAATTGTGAGCTTCAGACACTGATTCAGTATATTGGTGCTAATAATGCCAGAATGAAAAACCGAAGCAGAGGGTTTAAAATGAATGAAGATAATCCACTGCTGATTCATGATATGAACCGCTGTGTATTATGCGGACGCTGTGTAAGAGCCTGTAAGAGACTTAGGGGTGTGGGAATTTTAGATTATCAGAAAAAGGATATGGAGACCTACATAGGGACACTGCACGATAAGCTGTTAAAGGATGCAGACTGTCGGTTTTGTACTGCATGTGCGGAAGTCTGTCCCACAGGAACTATCAGAGATAAAAAGGTATACAGCGCGGCTGACGGAACAAGAGAAGAAGTGCTGGTGCCGTGTAAAAATGCCTGTCCGGCGCATACGGATGTTCCGCGTTATATCCGCTATGTAAAAGAAGGAAAATTTGATGAGGCAGCGGCAGTAATCCGTGAAAAAGTGCCGTTTCCAAAAGCACTGGGTTATATTTGTAATCACGTCTGCGAACTGGAATGTAAAAGAAAAGAAGTCAGTGAAGCTATGTCCATCCGCAATATCAAGCGTTATGCAGCTGAGCAGGATACCGGTTCCTGCTGGAAGGGAAAAGGCAAACAGCTTGCAGATACCGGAAAGAAGGTCTGTATTGTGGGCGGTGGTCCGGCCGGTATGACAGCGGCATATTACCTGCGCAAACAGGGGCATGAGGTTACCGTTAAAGAAGCCCTTCCAACTGTAGGCGGAATGATGGGATATGGCATTCCTTCCTATCGTCTTCCAAGAAATATCATTGAAGAAGAGGCAGCAGTCATTCAGGAGGCCGGAGTCGTAATAGAATGCAATACGAAGGTTGAAAATCCAACGGAACTTCTGAAAGAGTATGATGCGGTATTGATGGCCATTGGAGCACATACCGGCGTCAGACTGCCAATGCAGGGCAATGATCTGGAGGGTGTGCTGCTAAACATTGATTTTCTGCGCAAGGCAAGTCTGGGAGAAGAAACCGGTATGGGCAGGAAAGTTATTGTTCTTGGGGGCGGTAATGTCGCCTTTGACTGTGCCAGAACGGCAAAACGGCTGGGGGCCGAAGAGATTCATCTGGCTTGTCTGGAGGCAAGAGAGGCTATGACTGCAGACGATGAAGAAATAGATCAGGCACAGGAAGAAGGCATTTTTGTTCATCCGGCACAGACTTTTGAAAAGATTACCGGTGAGGATAAAGTGACCGGAGTTGATTTCATGGATGTAAAATCTTTTACTTTTGATGAAAACAGAAGAGCTGTGATTGAAAAAGTAGAGGGAAGCCAACATCATATTGAAGGCGATACGGTAATTTTTGCTGTAGGCCAGAGGCCGGATATTGATGAACATGCAGGACTTGAACTGGGCAGAGGAAACAGTATTAAAGTTAGAGATAAATCTCTTGCGGCGTCAACAGAAGGCATATTTGCCGCAGGCGATGTTGTATACGGAACAAAGTCGGTGATTCAGGCGATTGCATCCGGACGGGATGCGGCGATGGAGATTGACAGATACCTGGGCGGCGATGGAGATATTTCAGAGGTACTTGCTCCGGAAGAAATGCCGGATCCGTACATAGGGCGAAAAGAAGGATTTGGTTATGAAACAAGAGTACAGCCAGATGTAGTGCCGGCAGAAGAGAGAAAAGATAACTTTGGTCTTGTGGACCATGGTATCTGCTCTGATAGTATCTGCGGGGAAGCCGGCAGATGTCTGCAGTGCGATCTGCGGGTTTCAATTAAACAGCCGAAGCTCTGGACAGAATTTTCAGATAAAAAGGAGGCAGTTGAATCATGAGTGCTTTAGAACATGCAAAAGCAGCAGGCGTAAAAGCTGCAATAGAGAAAATTGCTTCCCTGGGAATCAGAGAATATGGAGTATTTTCGGAAGATCTGGCCGGTAAATGGAAACGTATTTTAGGTGAAGGCCAGCATGAGTTAAAATTAGCGGCAGCTCTAAATAACAGCGATACAAGAAGAGTTTTTCTTGAATTGCTGAAATTAGATGCAGATAAAGTATTTGAGGGAATGCAGGCAGCAGGCTATGTGCTTGGCGCCGGGGAACTGGTATTGTATCTGCCCAAAGAAGAGGAAGATCTGAAAAAGGAACTGGAAAGCAGGGCCAAAACTTATGGTATACGGATAGAAAATGCCTTTGTTAATGTAAGAGAATGGCAGGGACATGGGCTGCACCATATTGCCACAATGGCTGAAGTGGCGGATGCCTTTCTGGATTCATACCAGCCAGGAACATATCTGGCTGTCTGTCAGGGAGCAGAAACAGGGGAATTAAAGAGAATCCCTTATGGAACGAAGCTGAATGAAATAGCAGAGCTTGACAAAGCAAAGGCTGTAGAGATAGGTACAAAGCTGTATACGGTATCTGAGGCTGAGGAATGTATAATAGATGAAACGCTGAATACCGGAGATGGTGTGGTGACGGTAATTCCTGAGAGTTCCTGTCTGATGCAGGAAGCGGAAAAAAGACTTTTGATATCCAGAAAGAATGGCTGCGGAAAATGCACATTCTGCCGGGAGGGGCTCAATCAGCTTTACGGACATATGACGGATATTACCAGTGGAAAAGGGAAAAAAGAAGGTCTTGATATGATGAAAGAGATCGGAGAGGCCATGCGGTTTTCCTGCGGCTGTTCTGTTGGAACTGTGGGAGCCGATTTTACCCTTGGAGCGATGGAAGGCTTTATGAGTGAATTTGATGCCCATATTAAAAAACGGAACTGTCCGGCCGGTGTATGTACCTGTTTTATGACAATTTATATTGATCCGAATATCTGTGAAGGCTGTGAGGAATGTGCAGACGTATGTCCGGAAGAATGTATAGAAGGAAAAGCCGGATATATTCATATGATTGATGACTTTGACTGCACAAAGTGCGGAAAATGTATTGAGGCATGTGAATATGATGCTGTTGTACAGACAACAGGGCGGGTGCCAAAACTGCCTTCAAGACTTGTAAAATGCGGTAAGTTTAAAAAGCGTTAGATGTAATTATATTAGATATTAAAAAGATGCAGCAGACAGTAAAATATGAAAACTATAAATGAGACAACAGGAAGCAGGAGGTATGCAAAATGAAGAAAATGGAAGCAGATGTTGTAGTTGTAGCGGCAGGACCGGCAGGGCTGGCAGCGGCAATCACAGCGGGGGAAAATGATTTGAAAGCAATTGTATTTGAGAAAGCAAATACAACCGGCGGTGCGGCTAATATGGGTATGGGCCCTCTTGGCATCGGCACTAAAATCCAAAAGAAAGAGTTTAAAGATTTAACCTTAGAAGAAGCGTATGATATTCATATGAAATATACGCACTATCGTGTAGATGGAGATCTCGTACAGACATATTTTGAAAAATCAGCAGACACAATTGAATGGCTTGAGGATATGGGAGTAGAATTTGCAGGAGCATTTAAGTATTTTACAGAATCTGCTGCAACCTGGCATATTGTAAAGCCGGAAAATGGTGTAATAGGTCCTCGTGCGGCCGGTCCCATGGTTCGTATTATGACGGAAAAGGCAAAAGAACTTGGCGCTGAAATTTATCTGGAAACACCTGTAAAAAGTTTGATTATGGAAGATGGAAAATGCGTGGGCGTTATAGCAGCAGATAAAGATGGCGAAGAAATTGAGGCTCGTGCCAAAGCGGTTGTAGTTGCTACCGGCGGATTTGGTACAAATCCGGAAATGATAAAGAATGAATTCGGCCTTGATCTGTGGAAAAACTTTTTCCCGTTTAATGTACCCGGAACCAACGGTGAGGGCCTGAATATGATGTGGGATGCAGGTGCTATGAAATGGGGCGCAAATATAGAAATGATTTTCCAGATGAAAGACAATATGTCACATTTTATTCTGGATGCGTGTTTCCGTCAGCCGGCACTGTTGGTAAATCAAAAAGGTTTCCGTTTCCTGGATGAAGGTCAGATGGGAAATACAACATTTACAGGAAATGCAATTAATCTGCAGCCTGGCAAATGTGCTTACTGTATTATGGACCGTAACCTTATTAAATATTATGCAAAGAACGGACCTGATATTTTTGATATCGTACATCCGGAGGAATGTTTCTTTGAATTTGAAAATGCAGCAAAAGAAGCTGTTGAGACCGGGTATGACGGTTATTTTGAAGCAGATACCATTGAAGAGCTTGCAGAAAAAATGGGAATTGATCCGGATACATTAGCTGAGACGCTGGAAGATTACAATGATATGTGCGATGAAAATATGGATACACAGTTCCATAAAGATCCAAGATATCTTCATGCAATTTCAGGACGTAAAGGTGGTTTTATTGCTGTACGGTTCTATATTGCAGCATATGGTACGATCGGCGGAGTCCGTACCAACAAATATGGAGAGGTTTTAAATTGCGATCAGGAGGCGATTCCGGGGCTTTACAGTGCAGGCTCTGACTGCAATACAATTTACGGAGACAGCTATAATTTTACTCTGCCTGGAAACACCATGGGCTTTGCGATCAATTCCGGTCGTATGGCAGCAGAGTCCATTGCAGATTATATTGAAGAGCTGGAAGATTAATAATTAAAAGAAACAATCTGGTATTTATTGGATTGTTTCTTTTTTTTGAGAGGAATTTTTGGAGGAAAAGGCTGGCTAAACATTGTAATTTGTCATCAGGAACTATATAATAATATTATATGTGAAGTTTTATAAGGCTTGGCAGTTAACTGGGAGGAATGGGAAATGAAGGTATCCACAAAAGGCAGATATGCTTTACGTTTAATGGTTGATCTGGGTATGCACGGGCAGGAGAATTTTGTGTCATTAAAGGATATTTCAGGCAGACAGAATATTTCGATTAAATATCTGGAACAGATAGTGACTCCTCTGAATCGTGCGGGGCTGGTTCGAAGTGCGCGGGGTGCTCAGGGAGGATATCGACTGGCAAAAGCAGCAAAGGATTATACAGCAGGGCAGATTCTGCGGGCAATTGAAGGCAGTATGGCGCCTATTGCATGTTTGGAATATGATACAAATGAATGTGCTCACTATGACCAGTGTGCTACCATTGAGTTCTGGGAGGGCATGGATAAAGTAATTACCGATTATGTTAACAGCGTGACATTAAAACAGCTCATTGACTCATATATTGCCCGGCTGAAAAAAAGCGGACTAGCTTTGGAGGATTAAAACGAAGTATAACCCGGACGATGAATTAAATTGCAATATTTTGAAAAATAATATAGACAACCTGGAAAAATTATGATAAGATAATCCGAGTGAAAAGCACAATCTTAAATTGTGCTTTTTCGTTGGAAACGATGCGTGGCTCAGCTTGGTAGAGCGCTGCGTTCGGGACGCAGAGGTCGCAGGTTCAAATCCTGTCGCATCGACTCTATAAGCCTTGTAAAGTCAAGGCTTTTTCTATTTCGTGTTGCATGTCATGATGCATGAAATACAAAATTGAATTAAAAAATGCTTGGCAGGGGCGCCGGAACCTTTTTCTTTTGATTGGGTTCCGGTCTTTTTTTTCGCTATGGGAAATACCGTGTTGTGATAAAGCCGAAAAGTACCGATTCCCATAGAGTAAAAACGCTCCGCTGTGGCAGGATTCTTTGTTATATGGGACGGATAAATTGTCTCATAATAGCAGAAACTGTATTTATAAACCATGAAGGGATAAAAAATATGAACAAAGCGGAAAAATTAGATGACATTTATTCATGCTACAAAGAAATGAGATCTGCCGCATCCCAGGAAGTGCTTGTGGAACTGCTGCGGGAACTGCAGGAGGTACAGGGATTTATAGATGCTCAGATGATAGAGCGGGCAGCGGCCGTAACTGGTTTTAAGCCGGTTGTGGCAGAAACTATTGTAAAGCGTTATCCCAGCTTAAAAGCGGCGCCATATAAACACAAAGTTGTTGTATGTACAGGCAGGAACTGTTCTCAGAAGGGAAATCATATCTTGCTGTCTAAGTTGAAGAAAAGCCTTGGTGTTGATAAAAATGGAATTTCCAAAGATAAGCGCATTTATCTTACAACAGTAAATTGTCTGCGAAACTGCCTTCAGGCGCCCAATATTATGATAGATGGAATCGTATATTCAGGGCTGGACTGCAGTGAAATATGTGATATGCTGGCTGAAGATAAAAAGAAAATTTAAAGAAGAACAATATAAAGACTGTTAAAATGAAAAAAAGTTTAAAATTATCAGAAAATATATTGACAAAGCATGTTAATGTATGTATAATAAAATCATCAAAAAGATAACTAATAGATTTAACAAAGAACTTGAAAAAGACAACCTGATAAATTTATTCGATATCTTTTTACACTTGCTAAAGGAGGAGCAGTCCATTGAAATAGTTAGCTAATATTCAAAAACTGTAGAGATCAGGAGGATGTTCCAATGGGACGTTAAGTAAAAATCACAAAGTTAGTACAGGGATTTTGGTTACTTCAGGGAGTGATTATATGAAAGGCAGAGGACCATAGAACTTTAACAAGTAAATAGCAGAAAGGGAGGTTATATAGTGAAACTTCAATTTAACAGTTAAGAGAGCTATCTGATGACGAGAAAGTCAGGTAGCTCTTTTTTGTGTGTATCACAAACGGTATCTTAGCTCTTGATTTTCTGTCCGTGTAAAAAAGGATACTGCTGAATCGTCTAAAATAACGATGTTACAGTATCCTTGAAGGTCGATGGAATTTGTTTTTTAAGAAATAATTTTTATATTTATTTAGATTCCTGTTCTAGTTGAGCTGCAGTCTGGTTCATATGTCTTAGTTCTTTTGTGATTAGTAAAACTGCAACAATAAAAGCGGCGATATCTGCGATAGGTGCTGAATATAAAATGCCCTCAATTCCAAATTTGATTGGAAGAATTAAAATCAGTGGAATTAAAAACAATACCTGTCTGGTGAGCGAGAGAAACAGACCCTTCATTGCTTTACCAATTGCTGTAAAGAAATTGGCAGATAGGATCTGGATGCCAAGAACTGGAACCATAAATAAGAAGGTCCTCATAAATTTTACTGCAAATTCCATATATTCGGGACTTCCACTGCCAAAAATAGAAATAACCGGTTCCGGGAAAAACTGAAAAATAATAAATCCGATACTGCAGATGATGAGTGCACAGCAGATAGCCAGTTTATAAATTCCTTTTACACGTGGATATTTTTTTGCGCCATAATTAAATCCAATAATTGGCTGGCATCCTTGGGCGATGCCGATAATAATGGATACCAGTACGGCGTTAACTTTCATAACAATTCCACAGCAGGCCAGCGGGATATCAGTACCATAAACAGACATGGCACCGTAATAGGTAAGACTGTTGTTAAAAACGATCTGGACAAGAGTTAAGGCCAGCTGATTAAAGCTGTTGCTCATACCCAGAGGAATGATCTGTCTGCAGATGGAACCCTTTAGACGAAAATATTTTTTCTTCAGATGAATGTTTCTGAATTTTGGTATGTATAACAGTGCCATAATACAGGAAGCGGCCTGTCCAATAATGGTAGCCAGTGCAGCGCCTCCGATTCCCATATCAAAAACAAAAATAAATATGGGATCTAAAATAGTGTTAATAATAGCCCCTAATAACATAGTAACCATGGAATACTTAGGACTGCCGTCAGCTCTGGCAAGGTTACTTAGACCGTTGGTGATAATCAGAAGCGGCATACCAAAAGCAGTGATACGGGTGTAAGTAACCGCATATGGGAGAACATCTGGTGTGGAACCAAAGATATTCAGCATTGGCACAATAAAAATCTGTATGATAACAAGGTAAACAACGCCGCACAGAATCATCAGCGTAATGGCATTTCCAGTTGAATGTTCTGCCTTTTCTTTATTTCCCGCTCCAAGCTCCAGGGAAAAACGTGCGGCCCCTCCAATTCCGATGAGCAGCGCAATGGCGAGGCAGATTGTAGTCAGCGGGTAAGCCACATTGGTAGCTGCATTGCCAAGATATCCAACGCCCTGGCCGATAAAAATCTGATCTACAATATTGTATAAGGATGTGACCAGCATGGCGATTACACTTGGAATGGCAAAGTTTCTTAAAAGTTTTGGAAGTTTTTCATATCCCAGGGGATTTTGAGTGCTGTCCGAGACAGCTGCTGTATTTGTCATAATGCACCTCTCTTAATGTAATATTTATTCCGGGTAGTAAGTAATGCAGCGGGCAAAAGGAACGGTTATGTATATCCCGCATTTTTTTATAATACAAACGTATTTTCTATTATAAAGAAAAGAGTTTGCCTTCGCAAGCGGATTGCCAGAAATAATTGTTCTGCCTTTGTTCTGCTCTTCTTAGAATATGTTACAATACTGTTGGACATAAAAAATGAATGGGGGATTCTTTTATGACAATTTTGCAGATAAAATGGTTTCTGACGGCTGCAGAGAGCCTTAACTTTTCAAAAGCGGCAGATCAGCTGGAAATTTCGCAGCCTACATTAAGCCGGCAGATCGCAAATATTGAGAACGAGCTGAATTTGCTGCTGTTTCTCCGGGATGGCAGGAAGATGAAATTGACACCTGCAGGCAGAGCGTTAGCAGACACCTGGAAGGTTATTTATGAAAATTACTATACGGCAGTGGAACAGGCGCAGAATATTCAGAAAGGCATCAGCGGTTCATTAAAGATAGGTGTTCTTCACGGAACGTATGTAGCAGATTTTATGCCAGCTATTATTGAGTTTTTTCGAGCACACCACCCTGATGTGGAGATTGCGTTATCATATGATTCCTTCCGGGCACTTCAGAATAAAATATACAGCGGTAAACTGGATATTGCATTTACGGTTTTATTTAATATACGAAAGAAGGAATATCTGCTTTATAAATATGTAGAACATTCTATGGATTATATTTTAATGCATAAAGATCATCCTCTGGCTGTCAGAGAAGAATTAAGTCTTTCTGACTGCAGAGATGAAACATTTGTGATGATTTCAACGGATGACTGCCCGGAATCTTCTTCGTACATTATTAATGCATGTCATAAAGAAAATTTTTATCCAAGGATAGTCTATGCGCCTACATTGTATGATTTGATGTTGAATGTGGAAGCGGGAAAGGGGATTACGATACTGGACACCCGGAATATGCTGAGATTAAATCCGTTTATAAAATCGTTTCCGTTAAAGCAGGATATATGGGACCCTGGGCTGGTGGCTGTATGGAATCAGTCCAATTATAATCCTGCGATTCCGGTATTTATGGCTCAGCTTGACAAGTGCTCGAAAGGGATGAATGAGGTTTTCTATACGAAATCCGTATAGAAGTATGGCAGAATGCCTATAGTTTCCCTGAACTGATTATGACATACTGAAATCAGAAAAAAAGGGAGGTTTTTGAAAACATGGAACATATTCATCCAAAATTTGCAGAACGATCTCAGCTTCTTGATGACACCATTGCATGTCGAAGAACGGACCGGGTAATGGCAGCTCCGTTTTATACCTATCTGCCGATTCTGCTCTACAAAGAAACCAGTATTAAAGATACGATAGCGGACTGGAGGAATGCGATACCATCGTATTACCGGTATCATGAAGAGTTTCAGCCGGATCTGGCATATGGTCCGGAAGCTATTTTTCCGGGTAAGCCTCTAGAGGCTCTTGACTGTAAATTCGTACGCTGGCCCGGAAAACATTTTCCTGATGATAATCTTGGATTTCAGGTTCCTGATCAGGAATATATGGCGCAGGAGGAATATTTGGAATATGCGGAGGACCCAACCGGATTTCTAATGAAAAAGATACTGCCCCGCCAATTTGGGAAACTGAAGGGATTTGGGCTTTTGGATTTTTCGATGGCAATTTGGCATGGGATGCTTTATTCCACGCTGCCGGCTGTGGATGCGTCTGTAAAAGAGGCATTTGATGCGGTAATTGCCTGCGGAAAAGTAATGAATGAACAAGCTGCGGCAGATGGTCTGTTTTATCAGACTATGATGGAGAAGGGATTTCCGTCGGGGGCGGATCTGGTAACATCTGCGCCGTTTGATATATTTAATGATACTCTCAGAGGATTTTTGAATGTATCTATGGATATGTATGAATGTCCTGACGAGCTTTTAGCGGCGGTCCGTGCAGCTGAAAAAGTTCAGGTCAGATATCTGAGAAATACGATAAATGCAAGGCCGATTCGAATTATTGGATTTATGCTGCATAACGGATATGATATGTTTATGAGCCGGGAGCAGTTTGAGACGTTTTACTGGCCGGGGTTAAAGGCATGTATAGATGTCTGCGTTGAAAATAATGTAATTCCGTGGATTTATGTGGAAGACAGTTATATGTCCAAATTGGACATTATTGAAAGGGATGTACCGGAGCACAAGGTTATGTTTACTTTTACCGGAACCAATGATATGAAGGCTGTTAAGGAGCGGTTTGGCGGAAAATACTGTTTGAAAGGCGGTTTGCTGGGCAGTGTCTTGGAGTACGGAACCCAGGAGGATGTAAAGAAAATGGTGAGAGAGGCTATTGATATTTATGCTCCCGGAGGAGGATTTATTCTGGATACAGATGTGACGTTGGATAATGCCAAGCCGGAAAACTTAAGAGTATTGTTTGATACGGCGAGAGATTACATGAAATACTGATTTTAGAAGAAAAGAAGATTTTCCCATATGTTCTGCCGGGACTGTTCCTGTGGAGTAAAGAGGAGGAGCAGCCTAAATGTAAAAGGGTACAAACACTTGTCATGCGGATGCGTGTTTGTACCCTTTTGCTGTTCCTGGATAAATTTTGATTATCTCAGATACTTTTCAAGAAAAAGTTCTGCTGCTTTTACTGTATTGTCAATCAGAACTTTCAGATCGCTGCCTGTGGCATTATCAATATGAACGCCTGCTGTTGCAGAGACCAGCTCTCCGGTTTGCCGGCAGATCATATCCGCAGCTTTTTCTGCCAGAAAGCGGTCTTTATGGCCGGGACCTGTCAGCAGGCTGACGTCACAGGTTTTTTCTCCGGTTGCTGCATTAAGGGATGGAACGGCAAGTGCTACAGCTCCAACATGGGGGCTGTCTCCGCCGGTAATCCGCAGCGTGATACCCTTCTGCTCCGTTACAAGGGCGTCGATGACAATCATATATTTATCTTTTCCGTATGTTGTGGTAATCATAAAAGAATTATGCGCCAACCATAACAGAAGTAGCTTTTATAACAGCTTTTGCTTCTTTACCTGCTGCAAGGCCAAGCTCTTTCACTGCGGACATAGAAATTGTGGAAGAAATGATAACGTCATCAGCAATCTGTAATTTTACAATTGCATTTACAGCTCCTTCTTCAATCTCAACAATTTTACCTGGCAGCTGATTGCGGGCGCTAAGTTTTAAGTCTCCCAGTCCAATCATAACAGAAGTAGCTTTAATAATTGCTGTAGCTTCTTTTCCTTCTGTCAGTTTTAGGTCGTTTACTGCATCCAGTGAAATGGTGGATGAGATGGTTAAGCCATTTGCCACGGAAAGTTTAACGATGGCATTTACAGCACCTTTGTCGATAGATGTAATTGTTCCTTTAAGCTGGTTTCTTGCACTAATCATGTGATGATACCTCCTGAGTATTGTAGTTTGTACAAGTAAAGTTAACTTGTCTCTTTTTATAGTATACCATTAATTTTCAAATAGTTACCATAAAATTGAAGATATCAATCTGATTTTTAAATAATACCCTTGCTGGTAAGGCGGTTTTATTGACAATTTGTTTTTATTCACCTAGGATAGAGTACAAAAGCAGCAGGCAGAAAGGGAAATTCATGAGAAATAAATCAAAGCGTAAAAAAATAGGACAAAGGAAAAGTGTGCAAAAGCAGATACCACGTCAGTGGTTTTATATGTCAGAACATGTAGTTTCTGCCAGAAATATATATAAGATTTATGAAGATAGGGATGAGATCGACGCAGAACTGTGGGAAGCGGCCGGTGTTGTTGAATTAACGCTTCCGGATGGGACGTTTATAGATTTTGAAGATAACGGGACGGAGCTTAAAGATGTGTATAGCTGCAGATTCTTAAAGGAGCATCAGATTGTGTCTCTGTTTTATGTTACGGTGGGATCTGACAATTTTGATGCTGTGAAAAAGGAAATGCAGAGAGTTACTCAGCTGGCAGGAGGTTTTTTCTGTGGAGATACAGAAGATTTTCAGCCTGTAGTCAAATAATCGCGGGAATATAAAGGGGATAATAATATATGGTACAGTCAATTGCGCGTTACGCGGTAATCAGAAAAACAAGAAAGGATGTCAACATACTCACTGGGAACTATGAGGCGGCCTATGCTATTGGAATTTTATCTAATATTTTGCAGACCTTACCGGATATGGAGCTGAAATCTGTAACAAAGCTAAGACAGCAGCTGCTGGAGAAGCTAGAAGGGTATCAGCCGGGGAATCAGCAGGAGGATGTTTTAATCCAGATGCTTCGGGAATATAAGCCGTCAGATCAATGGGATGAAGATGTAGAAGCAATGCTGAAATGGGGACTGGAAGAAAATCGGATCTGGGAATTATAAAAAATCAGCACTCACCTCTTGACAGTGCTGATTAAAAGTTATATAACATATATAACAAAAGAAAAATGATTAAAAGATAAATCCATGGATAGTATAGTTAATATCAAGAAGAAAGAAGGTATCTATATGTTAAGACCAGGTGTTTATTCAGATAATTTTGTTGAGAATTTGTTTGATGAATTTTTCAGGGATCCGTTTTTTAGCACTGGTAAGATAAGAAGTGTAGATAAAATGCGCACGGACATTCAGGATTTGGAAGACAGGTATCAGATTGAGATGGATCTGCCCGGATTTTCCAGGGAAGATGTCAGAGCTGAACTAAAAGGCGGTTATCTGACAATCAGGGCCAGCAGGGCAAATACAAAAGAAGATCAGGAGGATGGCTGCCGTTATATCCGAAGGGAGCGTTATTCCGGACATTACCAGAGAAGCTTTTTTGTGGGCGATGCAGTAACTCAGGATGATATTAAAGCGAAATTTAAAGATGGAGTGTTGACTCTGCAGGTTCCCAAAATGGAGAAAAAGCCACAGGTGGATGAGACGAAATATATTTCTATTGAAGGTGAATAAGCAGATGATATTGCGGCCGTGTCAGGATTGCCGGATTTGAAAGCAAGATAAAAGGTGAGACGCGCATGCACAGCTAATAAGAGGACATCGTTTAGAGCCGCCTTACATGGGGGTGAAGCGATGTCCTTTTATTATACTGCCTGTTTTCTTCGCCTTTGAACCGAATAATATGGGCATTGAACAATAGAACAGCGGAAACTCTGTTTGCAGCTGCGACAGCAGTCCTGGCAGATTTCATTATATTGTATCTGATGATGTTCGTTCATCAGGAAATCTGCATCAGATAGTGCAATTCCATAAAGATATTCTGTTAAATCTAATTGTTCATACATAAGAAGTATCCTTTCTCTTCCATAATTTAAAATGAAAGTAAAACATACTGTTACAGAAATTTTCATATTCCAGTTATATTTTATAAAATAAAGCAGATTTTCAGGATAATTATACCATAGAAATGTTTTTGTGGTAAAATTATTTTTATGGTATACGAAGGGCCGAATGTATTAGAATTTTTATGGAGAACAGGAGAGAGGCTATGAAGTTTAAAAATATAAATAAGTTAAATGAAGGAGCATATATAACCCGCTATGATATCACTTATGAAACTAAGGCAGGGGGAGAAAAGGTTTATGAGATGATAAGCAGGGATAAGAATATAAAGGATCAGGGCGGTCTGCTGAAGGAGGGGGCAGATGCGGTTGTATTAATTATACATGATGAGAGTGGTGAAAAAATACTTTTGAATCGTGAATACCGTATGGCGGCAGGGCGCTGGGTGTATAATTTTCCGGCGGGACTGATTGAACCGGGAGAAAGTCCCCAGGAAAGCGCAGAACGGGAACTTTGGGAAGAGACGGGATTAAAGCTGCTGCATATAGATGACTGGATGTTTGAAAGTTACAGTGCAGTAGGATTTTCCAATGAAAAAAATGTATGTGTTGTGGGGACTGCAGCAGGAACGTTTGCTGAAAGTACAGATCCCACAGAAGAAATTAAGGCGGGATGGTATACAAAAGAAGCTGTTGGCAGTCTGTTAAAAGATCAGCATTTCGCAGCCAGGACACAGGCTTATTGCTACCTGTGGTCCAGGCAGTAAGAGGGAGTGAATGAACCAGACAGAGTTTGAAAAATATAAAAAATATCTTCCCGGTATGACAAAGGATTGTTCTAAAGAATTTTTAAAACTTGCCCGTATCATACAAGAGCAGGTGCTGGATATCTGGAAAGGAGAGGATCAGAATTATTATGCAGCGTTTGTGATGAATGATTCGGTAGAAAGCTTTCTGATATTTGAGGACGCCGTAATGACCGGTGTATTTGAGAAGGATATCACAGAGGAGACGACAGCAGCTCTTTCAGTGGAGGAGGAAAGCTATGTCCTGGCAGTACGGCAGGGAAATAGAAATAGTTTTACTCTGCGTTTTAGAGAACTTGCTTTTCGGATTCAGACATATCAGTATCATGAGGTTGTCCACGTTTGGGTAAAAGGTGAAGAGCATCTGCGGCAGTTGGTATATCAGCTTGGAATTATAAAAGATAAAGCGGAGTTTTTACCCAGGGATTGCTGCAGCAGAAAGGAACGCCAGCTGATCAAGCTGTTGGAATTCGCACCACTGCGCGGCTGGTATTTTGTTCCCTGGGAAGAAGACAGCGTGTTTGAATCAACGGATGCGGGGATAGATGCATTCTTGGAATTTGCAGATCTTGCCAATGACGATATACTGAAGCGGCAGGTTTTAAAGTATCAAAGGTGCAGCAAAGGCAGGCAGAGACAGAGACGCAGGCTGGAGAAACGCATTCATTGTATGCTGAATCAGTCAGAGCATTTACCGGTATATGAGCTGCTTAGGGAAGAATTAGATGAGGCATCAAAAGTCTATGAAAAACGGAGCTTCGGAGCTGCAAAGGACCACATTATAGAACAAAAGCGTATAGAAATTGCAGAATTGTTTGAAGAAAATGGGTTTCATGGGATATATCCATGGTTTTATAAAACGGAGGAGAAGATTAATATATCCTGCAGAATATACGAGGAGCAGCCCTTTGTAAATGGCGGAACGAGCCAGTACCGCTTTTATTATTTCTGGTCTGAAACAGAACAGAATCAAAAAAAGGATCGCGCCTTCCATATAAATGAAGGATTTTTCCAGGGGGCCGGCCGGGTAAATAAAATCCAGGCGGAGGATATATCCTGGGAAAATCTTAAACACGATATGATAAAAAATGTAAATAAGATATAAGAAAAGGACAGCGATTCACCATAAACGGAAGGGGCTGTCCTTTATTTGTGTTATATGCATTTACAGCTCTTCTAAAAGCTGTACCTGATATCCGTCAGGGTCATTGATAAAGGAGGCATATTGACAGAATAACAACAATAACCTATAATTTTTGTATGAATTAGAAGGAGAGGTGAAATTATGCTAATCTCAACAAAGGGAAGATATGCACTGCGTATTATGATAGATCTTGCTCAGCATCAGAATGAGGGATATATTCCACTGAAAGATATCGCCATGCGTCAGGAAATTTCGGAAAAATATTTGGAAAGTATTATTTCAACATTGAGTAAAGGCCGGTTCGTATCAGGTATCCGCGGCAAGGGCGGGGGATATAAGCTTACTAGAAAGATAGAAGATTATACCGTTGGCAGTATTGTAGAACTTACAGATAAGACACTTTCGCCGGTTTCATGTCTGGAGCATAAAGAAAATTACTGTGAACGTGCACCTCAATGTAAAACGCTTCCTGTGTGGGAAAAACTGGATCAACTGATACATGACTATTTAAATAGTGTTACATTAAAGGATGTTTTGGAAGGTAATGTATAAAAACCTATTGACAAAGTAGGGATATAAGATTATATTATAATGCATGAAACATATAAAACAGATAGGAATAGTGTAAAATCAAAAACAGAAATTATCATCTAAAGCATGAATAGTTCCGGAGGATTTTGCATTACCGGAAAAGGAGAGTTGAAAAATGGATGGAAGAGATTACAAATTTGAGACACTACAGCTTCATGTTGGGCAGGAACAGCCAGATCCGGCGACGGATGCGCGTGCTGTGCCTATTTATGCGACCACTTCTTATGTGTTTAAAGATTCCGATCAGGCGGCTAACCGGTTTGGACTGCGGGAAGGGGGAAATATCTATACAAGACTGATGAATCCAACATCAGATGTATTTGAACAAAGGATGGCAGCCTTAGAAGGCGGTGCGGCGGCGTTGGCTACGGCCAGCGGTTCAGCGGCAATTACCTATGCAGTTCAGAATATTGCCCGGGCAGGCGATCATATTGTATCTTCTACAAATCTCTATGGAGGAACTTACAATTTGTTTGCAAATACTCTAAAGGAGCAGGGAATCAGCACTACCTTTGCAGATCCGTCCAATCCGGCGAATTTTGAAAACGCAATCAAAGAAAATACAAAATTATTATATGCGGAAACCCTCGGGAATCCAAACTCGGATGTCCTGGATCTGGAAGCTGTATCAGAAATTGCTCACAGACATGGAATCCCGCTTATTGTGGACAGTACATTTGCAACGCCGTATCTGCTTCGGCCTATAGAGCATGGAGCAGATGTTGTAGTGCACTCGGCCACAAAATTTATCGGTGGACATGGTACGGTTATGGGAGGAGTAATTGTAGACTCAGGAAGGTTTGACTGGGCCGGGAATGATAAGTTTCCGGGACTTTCACAACCAAATCCGTCTTATCATGGGGTTGTTTTTACAGAAGCATGCAAAAATCTTGCATATATTATGAAGATAAGAACTACTTTAATGAGAGATCAGGGTGCAGCGATTTCACCATTTAATTCTTTTCTCCTTCTTCAGGGGCTGGAAACATTATCACTGAGAGTTGAACGCCATGTGGAGAATGCATTAAAGGTTGTAGATTACTTAAAACAGCATCCGCAGGTGGAAAAGGTAAACCATCCGTCTCTGGCAGAGGGAAGGGCGTTAGAACTCTACCGGACCTATTTCCCCAAAGGCGCTGCATCCATTTTCACTTTTGAAATAAAAGGCGGCAGCCGGGAAGCAAAAAAGTTTACAGAAAGTCTGAAACTGTTTTCTCTGCTGGCAAATGTAGCAGATGTAAAATCGCTGGTAATCCATCCGGCCTCCACCACTCATTCCCAGTTATCAGACCAGGAGCTTTTGGCTTGCGGAATCAAGCCAAATACGGTACGGCTTTCTATTGGAACAGAACATATAGATGATATTATTGCTGATCTGGAACAGGGATTTTTGGCAGTAAAATAAAAGGAGTGTGAATGACATGTCTGAAATTTATACATCAATTGACCAGCTGGTAGGAAAAACACCACTGCTGGAACTGACACATATAGAAAAAGAATACAATTTAGAGGCCAGAATACTGGCAAAGCTGGAATACTTTAATCCAGCGGGCTCTGTGAAAGACAGAATAGCAAAAGCTATGATTGATGAGGCAGAACAGAAGGGACAGTTAAAGCCTGGCAGTGTGATTATTGAGCCTACTTCCGGAAATACGGGAATCGGGCTGGCGTCTGTTGCAGCTGCCAGGGGCTACCAGATTATCATCGTTATGCCGGAAACCATGTCTGTGGAACGGCGGAAACTGATGATGGCGTATGGCGCGCGGCTGGTTTTAACAGAAGGTGCAAAGGGCATGAAAGGAGCCATCGAAAAGGCGAAAGAGCTGGCGGAGGAAATCCCCGGAAGTTTTATCCCGGGACAGTTTGTAAATCCGGCTAATCCGGAGATTCACAGGAAAACAACGGGACCGGAAATTTATAAAGATACGGACGGAAAAATAGATATATTTGTGGCAGGCATAGGAACTGGCGGAACAATAACCGGTGTCGGCCAGTACTTAAAAGCTGCAAACCCTCGTATTCAGGTAGTTGCAGTAGAGCCGAAAGATTCACCGGTTTTATCTGCCGGTGTGTCGGGAAGTCATAAAATTCAGGGAATTGGGGCCGGTTTTGTGCCGGAGGTACTAGACCAGGAAGTTTATGATGAAATTATTACTGTTGATAATGAAGATGCTTTTTCAACAGGACGTGAGATCGGGAAAAAAGAAGGTGTGTTAGTAGGAATTTCTTCAGGAGCTGCTTTATGGGCAGCAGTATCCTTAGCAAAACGCCCGGAAAACAAGGGAAAAACAATTGTAGCTTTGCTTGCGGATACCGGAGAGAGATATCTTTCAACACCATTATTTGAAGAATAGACGATTCTCAATGGTATTTGTAAACAAGGAAATTTTCTTATTATTGGAAATAAATCTTATCCCCCTATATCTGAAAAGAGATCGCACCAGTCTGCTTGAATGGTACGATCTCTTTTTGATGTGGAAACAAATCAATTATGATTCTGCTTTAACTTCTCCTCTTTCGCAGCGATTTCCCCAGGAATCAATCAATTCGCTGTTTCTATATACACAGATAACCTCGCAGTGATTTGCGCAGTGAGGGCAGACCACCTCTTTTGTGACAAAATCCATATCGGCTATATCAAAGGTAAAATCTTTTTCAATACCACTGCCTAAAGCAAGGATGGCGGCACCGTAACAGCCCATAAGATGCCCATTATCATCTACAATGATTTTTTGGTTAAGAGAATCGGAAAATGCTTTAACTACTCCTTCATTCTTGCTGACACCCCCCTGAAAAACAATGGGAGGAAGGATCTTCTTCCCTTTTCCGATGTTATTCAGATAGTTGTTGGCAACAGCATTGCATAATCCCGCGATGATGTCTTCTTTTCTGTGGCCCATCTGAATTTTGTGAACCAGATCGGATTCGGCAAATACGGTACAGCGGGCGGCAATAGGGGTAGGATTGCTGCTGGAGAGAGCGATTTTTCCAAATTCATTGACTTCAACGCCCAGACGTCTTGCCTGACTGGAAAGAAATGAACCGGTTCCGGCAGCGCATAATGTGTTCATGGCATAGTCTACAGCAACACCGTTTTCAACACAGATAATTTTGGAATCCTGCCCGCCGATTTCCAGAATTGTTCGGACATCTGGATGAAGGGTGGTGGTACCCACGGCGTGAGCAGTGATTTCATTTTTTACAATGCTGGCATTGCACATGGCGCCTACCAGCTTTCGTGCGCTGCCGGTTGTGCCGGCTGCCACAACCTTATAAGTATCCTGGTCAAGCATTTCTCCCAGCTTGGAAATAACCTTTTTTGAGGCGCCCATAGGGTTGCCTTCCGTCCAGATATAGATACTTGCCAGAATATTTTTGTCTTCATCTATTATAACGCCTTTTGTGGAAATGGAACCGATGTCGATTCCAAGGTATGCTTTTTTCAAGATTCTGTTACTTCCTTTCTCATCTCAATCATATCATAAAATGCCTCCAGACGGGTTTCGATTCCAGTATCGCTGGTCTGGGTATCGTAGTTTAGATATAAAATTGGAATTTTATAGTCCGCACTGATATTGTGCAGAACCGGAACGGCATCCATTTCCGGTGTACAGCCAAATGATTTTACATGGATTAATCCGTCATAACCCCGTTTTGCATATTCCTCTGCTAGTGCGATTGTTGAGATGGCAGAACTGCCCATATCAAATTTTGTGTAACGGCCGGCCTGTTTCACCTGAATTTTATGCCAGATTGACGACGGAAATTTACGGATATCATAGGTCAGATAATGTTTTAGTTTTTTTATGGTGCTTCTATCAGGACAGACAACCACACTGTTAGAAAGGTTCATCCAGCGATGGACTTCAGCGCCCAGCTTGGCAATTTTTGCTTCAATTTCATGGTTTGAGTATGGATCCATAATGGTAAAATATTCTCCGATTACTCCTACCCGAAGGGGATGCTCTGGTTTTTTTATTGGAATCTGTTTCATAGTTTCCATTACCCATTTGTATGCGCGATTGACATCTTTTAGGCCCTTTGCCTGCCGCAGTCTTGAAAGGTATTCTTTATGAGCCCGTTCAAAATCACCGTCATTTTTTTCAAATCCCATATTCTGGCGCATATAATCTTCTGTTTTATCAATCTGAATTACCATTTTCGCAGTGGCCGGAAGGGCCCGTACTACTTTCAACAGACTGGTTTTGGGGGCTATTTCTTTCATGCCTTTATAAAGGCCAAGCAGGTTGTGATACCGGGCAATGGTTATATTCAGCATTTTGAACTGGTAACCCAGGTCTTTTAGAATCTGTTCGTGAAGCTCACCGTAATAGCCAAGCCGGCAGGTGCCGCCGGTCTGAACTAAAACATTAGCGCCCTTTTCCAGGGCTTCAATGTAGCAGCCCATCATACATTTAAAGGGGGCGCATACGAAATCTGGACTGTTCTGGCTGCCGATTTCAATGGTACGTTTTGTCATTGGAGGCGGAGCAACATAAGCTTCGCCCAGACCGTGCATCACGAAATGGCGGATGGGAATATCATAGCTGCCCAGCTGAGGATAAGAGAGTTTGTACTGTGGCTGATCCATCAGATTGCGGCCTCCTTTCTAAAACGTATAATATCTACAAAGCTTTCTAGTCTCGTTTCAATGCCGGCATTTCCATCCTGACTGTCCAGAAGAAGATTTAATATGGGACGGTCTTTTATACGCCGGATAATCATCTCGTTGAGCATGGAATCCGGTCCGCATGGAAAGGCGGTAATCAAAATAATACCATCCACGGCGTCATGGTATTGGGCGATTGCCCCCACCAGTTCGCGGTTCATGATCCAGGGAACATCTCTGCAGATGGATGTATAATCCTGGCGGGCCTGCTTTAAGTCTACTGCATCCGCCAGCAGGGGAACGGCATTAAGGTCGTGTAGGTTTTTAATAATTGGTTTCCCGATATATTCGTCATAGAGGTTGTAGCTGTGTCCTACAATGAGAATTTTGATTCCGTCTTTATCAAGGAGCTGCTGCTGCGCTTGAATTTTTTTCTGCTGAGATTCGGCGGCAGCGGATTTTGCCGTTTCATATGCCTTGTAAGCTTCGGCCTTTGTTTTGCCAAGTTCCATGGCCAGAGCAGTATAGGCTTTTTGCTCTGATTTTTTTTGCTGCAGATCTATGTCGCAGGTGACAAAGTGAAGATCTTTATCGCGAAAGGTGTTTACCGCCATATCATATAAGGCTTCAAAACGGGAGCATAAAATGCCGTCCTTTCCGTAATTAGCAATTCTCGGAACAAATACGGCATCGCACCTGCCTTCAAGTGCTGCAATATGGCCGAAAAACAATTTACTGGAAAGGCAATTTTCGTCGATAGAGTAGAGACTGCCCTCATCTAATATGGTTTTGTCTGTAACAGGGCTTAATACTGTTTCGATGCCAAGCTCCCGGAAAAAGGTTTTCCACAGGGTATCGTAACGGTAATATAAAAGCGCTCTTGGTATTCCTATTTTCATATTAAATACATCCTAACTTTTTAAAATATCTTAAATATGATGCAATCATTTCGGTGTCTATTTGAGGACAGGTAATATCAGTTCCATTTAAAAGGAGGTCTGTCTTTGAAACATCGTAAGTGGTATCTTTGCCGATAAAATGGCGCAGGATACCGGGATTGGCATCAGTTCCTGCTTCAAACAGGCATTCCAGTATAGCCAGTGAATTTTCCTCGGCATCTGCAGTGCGCAGCCGCTTCCTCCAGACTGGAAACGGAATATAACGAATCGGGTAGCCGCACTGGCGGATATCCATAATTAACTGCTTCATGGATACTGGTTTTGGATTAATAATATTAAAAGCTTCACCCAGGGCTTCCGGTTTTCGGGAAATACAGGTGATGGCATCCGCCACGTAATCCACGGGTGTCATATGCATACAGTACGTGGAGCGCGGGATGCTGCGCATCTGAATACTTCCCACAATCACGCGGCTGACCATATCATCAACTTCCCAGATTCCTCTGCGTGTTCCGGTAATATCTCCCGGACGATAGATCACTGTACGAAGGCCGCGGTTTTTGGCGATGCCCACCAGCTTTTCTGATACCCATTTTGTCTCTGAGTAAGCCAGAGAGAAACCCTTAGAAGTAGTCAGCGGATCATTTTCATACACGCGCTTACCGGTTTTGTCAGGTGTGTCATAAACACTGTAGGATGAGACATAGTGGTAATACTTTGCGGGGCCTGTGCAGGCCAGACGCAGGGTTTCAATAGTTCCGTTTACATTAGTGGACTTTAGAAACTCATATGGAAAAACAAAATTCAGTACCGCGCCATTATGATAGATAGCATCCGTCTCTGCTGCTAGTTTTGCGTAGATATCAGTGTCAAGCCCAAGGTTTGGACTGGACAGATCTCCGGTTACAGCATAAAGGTACTGCTGATAGGAATCATCCCAGCAGTGGAAATGTTTCATATTACGGATGATTCGTTCTTTGCCTTCTTCCTCTGATTCAGCACGTACCAGACAGGTGATTGTCAGATGATCGTGAGGATACTGCTGTATAAAGGACTGTATCAGGTGGGCGCCAAGAAATCCGGTGGCCCCTGTCAGAAACAGATGTCTGCACTCAGAAAGTGTGCGGTCATATTCCCGGCAGGGACGGATATTGCTGTCTAAAGTACATTCCTGGGCCAGATTTACAGTACGTCCGGAACCCTTTGCTCCGGAAAGCATACGCCTGATATAAGAGGCCACACCGGATACAGAGGAATCCAAAAGAAGTTCTCTTAAATCTAATTTTATTTTGAACTTCTGTTCCATTTTGCTGACCAGCTCAAAACCGGTGAGAGAATCCCCTCCCAGCTCCAAAAAAGATTGATTGAGACTGTAGTGATCAATATTTAACACTTTGTCAAAAACGGATTTTACCTGAAGCAGAATCTCATCAGCAACTTCCTTTGAACGGTCAATCAGTGTTGGCTCTGCGGGAAGCTTTGCAATCCGTTTCTGATAACTGCTGTATATCATGGCCAATTTTCCGTCCAGATACAGCTTGCGGGCTTTCAACATCTGAAGCTTGCTGTTGTCCGTACGGGGCATGGATTTTAAAGGTACGAAGACTACATCGTGAAAAGAAAAGCCGAAACGTTCAGAAATAAGTGCATTAATCTGTGATACTCTTTCTTCAAAGGGAATGTCAGGGCGGGATTCAATGCAGGCAACTACCTGTTCTTTCTGACCGTCATTGTATGAGAAAAATCCGATGGCGGACATTGCCAGAGCCGGAATTTTCTGCTGGATAAGCAGCAGCAGATCACTGGGATACACATTGTGTCCGTTGACAATAAGCATTTCCTTGATTCTGCCGGTCAGATACAAATACCCGTCTTTTAAGAATCCAAGATCACCTGTTTTATAAAAATCTCCATCATATCCTTCTATTTTATAATGAAATTTTCTGGATTCTTTTGCATTGTCCCAGTAACCGTCAGCCACGCTGTCACCGCTGATAAAAATTTCTCCAATTTTAAGATCCTTATAGGCCCTGCATGTTTTTGGATTACAGGCAATCATAGTAAGATCTTTGACAGCAGCGCCCAGTCCTACAATTTGTTTTGGGTTTGGGTCTTCCTTATCAGCCAGAATAATTTTGTTATTTTTAAATGCTTCATAGTCAAGATTAAGAACTCTGTAATCAAGGCTTGCCACACTTGCCAGGCATACATTTTCAGCCAGGCCGTAACCGGGGGCAAACGCATGGGGCTGAACATGAAACAATTTTGAAAAATCAGCAATTGTTTTTGGACTTACATATTCAGAGCCGTTCATTAGATGTGTCATGTGCGACAGATCATACTGAGCTGCTTCCTTTGGGGTGAAAATTTTCGTGCAGGCATCATAGGCCGAACCGGGGCCCACAGTCAGAGTCAGTTTATAGTCGGAAAGCATTTTTATCCACAGTTTTGGATTCTCCAGAAATTGTAATGTCTGAAGATTGTATATTGTGGCATGTTCCGTACAAATCGGCATAAAGATTGTAATGACCAGTCCAAGATTATGAAAATACGGGACCCAGGTGCCAAGGGTACTGTAATCAAAATTATAAACATATTTACATTGTTCCATGTTTTTCATCAGAGCCCTCTGCGTGACACAAACACCCTTTGGAGAACTGGTGGAGCCGGAAGTATATTGAAGATATACTAGATCATCCGGGTATACCCGTGTAATGATTTCCGGTTTAATATAGGGAAGCAGCTTGTCTGTGTAAATTCTTTTTAGACCGATAACTTGTAAAAACGCCTCCCGAATCAGACGGGAAGTAATGTTTACATTGGAGGTCTTTTCCAGCTCATAATTAGAAATCAGCGCTTTTGGACGGCAGGACTTCAAAACAGCAATAAACCGCTCGATTTTTCCATCATCAAGCGGCGGAGGAATAATAGTGAAAATAACACCTGTCATCATACAGCCAAGGGCGGCACAGATGGTACCGAAATCCTGCATGGAGAATATGACGGCCCTGTCTCCTTTTTTTAACCCCTTTGATTTTAACGTATAGGCCATCCGCAGAGAAGTTTCATAAATATCTTTGATTGTATGGTCTTCCATGCTGCATTTGGAATTATGGTAGGTTAAAAAACGATATAAGACCCGTTCCGGCTGATTTAGATAACGCTGCTTAAGTATACTGATAATATTATTGTCTAAATTGTTCATAAGTTTACACCTTTATTGTGTATTTTCCAAAGAGGATATAGATATCCACATTGAATTTAACGACTAATTATACTATAATATAATAAGTTAAAACGAAAACAGAATCAAGTTTTGACCAGACGCAGAAAGGGTGGTTATTACACATATGAAAGCCGGTCTGTGTAATAAAATAAAAATTTATGAAAAATTTTATAAATGAGTGGGAAAAAATTGATTACAGAAGTAAAAAAACAAGGACCGCGCTCTTAGGAGCGTTATCATCTATGATAAAAGAAAAGCGTCTTACTGATATTACAGTTAGTGAGCTGGCGAAACGTGCCTCCATTACAAGAAAGACCTTTTATAATCACTATAATTCTATAGAAGCTATGGTAAACGAAGTGGAGGAACGGGTGATTGGCACAGTGGTCGCTATTCTCGATACGAATCAGGAGCTTTTCCGCCAGGGAAATATGTATGAATTTTTTCTGCGGACTGCCAAAAGCCTGCAGCGTCATAAAGATTTATGGCGTTTGTTTTCTCTAGAAAAGGAAAATTACAGAATTATTGAGAAAATTAAGTCCTATCTGGAACGCTATATCTTTGTGAATATTAAAAATATTGCAGGAGAAGCTGAGGTTACAAAATTTAAAGTATCTGTTTATCTGGACAGCCTTGTTGGAATGTTTTTAAAATGGATGGACCGTTCCATGCGGATTCCGGTTGAAAAAATCGCAGAGATGGCGGCCGGGATGACAACATTTTTGTTGTCTGAAACGTACAGCAGAGTAAATAAATAGGATTAGAAAATCAAAATAAAAAATCCGTCACGAAAAATATGTGGCGGATTTTTTATTTGTAAGTATGTCTAAAATTATTTATTTTATATCCGGTTTCATCGAACGCAACAGGCTTAAAATAGCTTCCTGCTGCTGAGTATCCAGAAGAATAAAAATATCCAGTACTTCCCGCTGACGGTCGTCTACAGGATAAAAGTCTGTACCCTCATCCGCAAAAAACTGTGCTAAAGAAATGTTCAGGTATTCACAGATACTTTCGATAGTTGGAACTGAGGGAATCGTATTTCTGGTACTCATGTTTGAAATTGTAGACTGAGATAAACCAGAGAGTTTCGCAAATTGATATGGCGTTAATCCCTGTTTCTTCATGATTTCATTAATCCTTGCAATTACGTCCATTGAGCCGATAACCTCCTATGAACTATTTTAAAGGTTCTTATGCAGAGGCGATAGCGTCTATGTGTAATGCTTTATCACTCAAGTGAGTTGGAACTCAGATTTAAGGGAAATTACTGCCTGCTGGTTTTTTCATCATCGTTGGAAGGTATCATTGTTTTAACAAAGTTTAACAAGGCCTTTTGCTGTTCGGTGTCAAGAATCAGTAAAAGATCAAGAAATTCTCTTTGAGATCCGTCAACCGGATAAAATTCTGTATCCTCACCGGCAAAAAATTGAGATAGTGATATATTTAAAGCAGAACAGAGCTCTTCTAGAGTAGCAATTGTGGGCACTGTATTTCTGCGTTTCATATTTGCCAGCGTAGAAGAAGACAGACCGGAAAGCTTGGCTAGTTCATACCTTGATATTCCTTGTGCTTTCATAATCTCATTAATTCTGGCTATAACATCCATGATTATGATACCTCCTGTTAATAAACAGTTTAATTCCTGCAATCTGATTAAGATAGCGTTCAGTTGTAAAAAAATACTATTCAAAAGAGTTGAAAAGTTATACAATGGAGAAAGAAGTTTGTTTTAGTATTTTAAAAGAACACAGCTGAATGAATAGAAGGAGAAAGTATGATGGGGGATAGATTAGTATTCTCGGATAGAGATCAAAAAATTCGTAAAGTAGAAGTGCCGGAGAAATATAAGTCATTAAATAATACTCAAATAAGAAAAGTATATACAGATTTTCGACAGGAATTTATAAAAATGCTGGAACTTATGGTCAATGATCCTAATATGGAAACAAAAGATCTCAGCAGATTTTTAAAAGAAAACCAGGATAATCTTTCACTGGTTCATTTTTTATAAAAAATTCCGTGAAAAAGAAGGATTTTTACTTATGAAGTGAGAAAAAAGGGAAGGATTTTCATTAATTGTATATCTTGCATAATGTTATAAGATGATGTATACTTGGAATACTTATGTAACTAACAGCATGAATTTGAGGAGGATTGGCAATGAAAAATCTTAACCGTTGGGTTTATGCAATTATCGGAGTTCTTGTGCTTATTTTTGCCGGGCTTATTTATGCCTGGTCGGTAATTTCTAAACCTATTGAAGCAACATTTATGGGAGACTGGACGAAGGCCCAGTTGTCCATGACATTTACAATCGCAATGGCAATGTTCTGCGTTGGCGGGTTGATTGGTGGTATTTTATCTAAAAAGGTAAAATCAAAATATTATGTATTAGTAGCTGGCGTTTTATTTTTAGCAGGATTTCTTCTTGCATCGGAGACACAGTCTTTGGCCACATTATATCTGGGCTTTGGAGTTCTTGCGGGACTTGCAGCGGGACTTGCCTATAATGCGGTAATGAGTACTATGTCAGCATGGTTTCCTGATAAACAGGGGCTGATTTCGGGCATTCTGTTGATGGGATTTGGTATTGGAAGTTTTATTATCGGAAAAGTATACACGGCATATACACCGTCAGACGGATCAGACGCATGGAGGATGTCTTTTAAAATTTTTGCAGTGATTCTTTTTGTAGTTATGATTGTATGTGCATTCTTTTTTGTTAGACCGGGCGCTGATTTCAAACCACCTGTATCAGGAAAAGCAAAGGCAGTCCGAGAGCCGGCTTTGGATATCCCTGCCGGACAGATGGTGAAAAAGGCTTCTTTCTGGCTGTATTATATATGGGCAATTCTTGTAAGCGCTGCAGGTCTGGCTCTGGTTTCCCAGGCCAACGGTATTGCGGAGCAGGTAGGGCCTGATGTGTCGGCAGGTAATATAGCAACCGTTGTAGGTCTGATTTCTATTATGAACGGTATCGGACGTGTTATTTTTGGAGCTCTGTTTGATAAAAAGGGTTATCGCCTGACTATGATTCTGGATATGATCGTGTTTGCGGTGGCTTCCGGAATCATTATTATGGCATTGAATACAGGCAATTTCACATTTATTATTCTGGGATTTATTGTTGGTGGTTTTGCTTATGGCGGAGTTACACCTACAAACTCAGCAATAATCAGTGATTTCTTTGGCAGAACTAATTATCCGTTGAATTTTTCTCTGATTAATACAAACCTGATTATCGCATCTTTTGCCTCCACAATTGCAGGAAAGCTGTATGATGCAAGCAATTCCTATATGAGCACGATTTTTATGATGCTGGGAGCAACAGTTCTTGGATTTGTTGTATTTCTGGGAATCAGAAGGCCAAAAGGCGGAAATCACTAAGAGCAGGCAGAATGTAATACATAGATGAAAAAAGGACTTCCTGAACGGAGATTCAGATTTGAGATCTTCCGGACAGGAGGTCCTTTTTAAAGTTGTTTGGCTGTATGGTCAGAATCAGGGAGCATGTTTAAATAACGCATAATCTTGTAGGAAAAAGAAAGGGACATCATTTCATCTCCGTTTTCCAGGCTGCAGCCGGTAAGTTCTTTAATTTTGTTCATGCGGTACAGCAGAGTATTTTTGTGAATGTGAAGTTCTGAGGCAATTTTTGCAGTGCTTCCGGGATTTTGCAGATAAATCTGCATGGTATTTAACAGTTCGGAATTTTTTTCCTGGTCGTAATAAAGGAGCTTCATCATGGCCGGGTGTATAAAGTATTGCAGTTTTTCCTTCTCTTCACAGATCTCCATAATATGATAAAAATACAGGTCAGAGTAGTAGAACACAGGTCCCCGTTCCCGCAGCCGGTTTCCTATTTCGGCCGCACATTTTGCCTGGAGGTAGAAGCGGCGGATTCCTTTTAAATCTGTGAAAAAGTTGCTTATTCCGGCATAAAGATTGTTTTCCTTTAAGTATGAGGCCAGCGCTTCTTCTTCGCGGCCGGTTAAAGTGTTTTCTCTGGCACGGGAAAATAGTAACACCAGTGAATTTTCATAAATTGCATAGATTGCCCCAGTCAAAATCCGATTTAATTCTGACACAATAACTTCCAGTTTTGCAGCGGCATGATGGTAGCTGGAAGCAGAAATCGTCAGTATGTACAGATCGTCTTTCAAATCCATTCCCATTGTGTGAAGTCTGTCACGGATACTGGGGTAATTGATATCTTTGCTGTCCAGAAGATCAGCAAGAAAATAGGAATACATAATATCCTTATTCTGTTGAAAAAACTGATTTTTTTGGAGCTCCATGGCTACAAAACGTGAAAACTGTTCCAGCAGAGCACCGTCTGTGTCTGCAAGCGGATGGTTTTTTTCATATAACATGACTTTTCCGATGGTAATGCCGTGGATACTGACTGCAGCGGCCATCATTCCTGCGTGGAACAGAGGATTATAATAGTATGCTTTTCCTGATTTTGCCAGCTTTTCTTCCAGGTGGGATTCCTTTATAAAGCGAATACCCTGTTCTGCGATGTAGCCGTTAGCATTTTCCCTGGCAACAAAATCATTATCGGGACCCAGGCCGGAGGAGATTGCCAGATATTTGTAGCTGGAATCAATAACAAAGACCGGATTGTCAAAAATCTGATAGGCAGTATCAGTCATAAACTGAAGTCCCTGGTCAGAAAAAAATGCGTTTGTCATCATCTGCAGAGCGGCATTACTTTTTTGGCTATCAGATATGAGCGGCTGAATTTCGTTAAACACAAGGTGAATATCATCTGGTCCGGAATAGAGCAGAACAAGCAGGTTTTTGGACAGATTTTCTGGAATGGAATCCGGCGTTCCGTAACATAAAAAATGTCCGGTATGAATAGCGGGCTGCTCCTGAAGAAAACGGGATGGGCAGATATATAAAATATCCCCGGAAAACTCTGTAAGTGGATGGGCTGCAAATCGAATAGAACATATTTCGTCTTCCAAATGCTCTTTGCCATAAATACGAAAATCGTACTTAGTAAGATTTGATAGTATCTGATGTATTTTCATAACGAGCTCCTTATTGTGCTGCTGATACAGCTTCTTAAAAACATGGTAAATACGGTGCAGATATTTGTTTACAGGAGTTATTATATATTATTTCAGACTGCCGGGCCAGCTTTAATCCTTCGGATTATGAGGGGAAGAAAATTACGGAGGGAAGTCTTTGACCGGATCTTTGATACAGAAATAATATTGTATATTATGCATGATATATTGAATGAAAAAGGAGAGTGTGATACAATGAAAAACAAGATAAAAGTCAGGAGGTATTTTAAATGGAAAAATTGTTAATTTTGAATCCGGGTTCCACATCTACAAAAATTGCTGTTTATGAAGATGAAAATCAATTATTTGTAGAAAGTATTTCTCATTCGGCAGATGAGATTGCCAAGTATGATCTGATTATAGATCAGTTTGAATTTCGTAAGGATATGATTCTTGAGGTTTTAAAAGAAAAGGGAATAGAGCTTGCATCTCTGACTGGGATTGTTGCCCGGGGAGGTCTTCTTCCGCCATTAAAAGCGGGGGCATACCAAGTAAATGATGATATGGTTTGGCAGCTGAAAAATAAACCGGCAATGGAACATGCATCCAATCTGGGGGCTGTGATTGCGGATGCTATTGCAAAGCCTCTGGGGATTCCTGCGTTTATTTATGACGGAGTTACAGTGGACGAAATGCTTCCTATTTTAAAATTGACTGGTCTGAAAGAAATTAAGCGTAAGGGAATCGGACACAATCTAAATACACGGGCAGCAGCTATGCGCTATGCAAGAGAAAATAATAAGACTTATGCAGACTGTAAATTGATTGTTGTGCATCTTGGAGGCGGTATCTCTGTAACGCTTCAGTATGGCGGAAAAGTAGCTGATATTATCAATGATGAGGACGGACCGTTCGCACCGGAGCGCGCAGGAGGTCTTCCTTCTCAGTCATTGGTGAAGTATATTGAGGAGACAGGTATTTCTACAAAGGATATGCTTAAAAAAATGAAAAGCCGCGGCGGATTGGTTTCTTATCTGGGTGTAAATGACAGCAGAGAAGTTGAAAAGATGATTGCAGAGGGGAATCAGGAAGCGAAGCTTGTATATGATGCCATGGCTTTAAATGTGGCAAGAAAAATAGGAGAAGAGGCAGCCACTGTTTCTGGTGATGTGGAAGCGGTGATTTTAACCGGCGGCATTGCTTATTCAGAATATTTTACCAGCGAAGTAAAGAAATATTCTGAGTGGATAGCCCCTGTAATTGTTTATCCGGGAGAAAATGAGATGGAATCTCTGGCTTTAGGAGGACTGCGGGTGCTGCGGGGGCAGGAACAGGCCCATGAATTTGTAAAACAGGCATAGTTATCGTTAATAAGTTTCGGGGTGATCAGGGAGCAGGAACAGTTATCCGGCGGTCCTGGTCACTTTTATATTAAAAAAAATTCTCACATTTACTGGAAAAGAAAAATGTGTATACCCTTGACATTTCCAGGAAAAAAATGTATTCTCATTAATAGTTAGTAGAGACTAACCATTCGGATTTTTACCGGAACCGTGGTAAAAGTCTTTTTCTTTCATTGCTGGTTAGGCAAAACTAACTAATATAATAAATTTGGAGAGGAAGCGCAATGGAACGTGGAGGGAGAGAGTCATTTCGACAGATATTAATCCGGTTTTGTGCCCCTACACTGGCAGGATTAAAGTGTTCAAATATGATGTCATGTCTGATTACAGGAGAAATTCTACAGGAAATGGAACTTGTTAGAGCGGAGCTGATAAAAAAGGGAGTATTGATTGATATCTTGTATCAAACTCCAGACCGGATGCTGATTCTTGTATATCGGAAATCTGCGCTGGCAGAAATTTTAAAAACAAATGTTTACCAGCAGTTTCTTAGAGAATTTGGCTATTGTGATTTTGAATGTGTTCATGCTCTTCGGCGTCTTAAAGCCAGAATCGCCGCGGATGGCGGACAGTTTCCACATGAAATTGGCGTATTTTTAGGATATCCTCTGGAGGATATCCGAGGATTTATTGAAAACAAAGGCAGAAACGGACTTTGCTGCGGTGACTGGAAAGTGTACCATGAGCCGGAAAAAGCAAAAAAGATGTTTGCAAAGCTGCAGAAATGCAGAGATGTATATATTCGATTGTTTCAAGACGGCAGAAGTGTCATGCAGTTGACAGTTCCCGTTTAAATATTAATTTTCAGAAAGAAAGAGGTAGAAAATGAAAGCAGCAGTTGTTTATTGGAGTGGAACAGGCAATACAGCAGCAATGGCAATGCAGATTGCAGAAGGGATAAAGGAAAATGGAGCAGATGTAGATTTATTTTCCTCTTCCGAATTTGCAGCGGATATGATGGATCAGTATGAGGGGATTGCATTTGGCTGCCCGTCTATGGGGGATGAGCAGTTGGAAGAGTGCGAGTTTGAACCAATGTTTGAATCCTGCAGGGAAAAATTAAAAGGGAAAAAAATTGCCCTGTTCGGTTCCTATGGATGGGGAGACGGCGAATGGATGCGGAACTGGGAGGACGCCTGCAGAGCCGATGGCGCAGTGCTGATAGATGATGGCTGTATTTGCTGCAATGCGCCGGATGAAGCGGCAGCAGAGGCGTGCCGCAGTCTTGGAAAATCGCTGGCAGCTTAAAAATAGACGTAACACGATATACAAAAAACTGTTTCATACAAAATCCTGTGTAAAAGAAGGACCGGAATCTTTAAATGCCCGGTCCTTCTTTTTTGGTGTAGTGTCCCGTTAAATCCAGACGCTGGATTCCAAGATAATCCTTGGTGCATAGGCAGATTCCTCCAAGAAGGACTGCTTTGTCCTGGAGCATAGAAGGCAGCAGGGTACAGTGTTCTTTCATACGTGTTTTAAGTCCCAGGCTGATTCTTTTAATGCAGTCAGGAATCTGGCTTGTGATCCGGCAGTTTAGTACAATAACTTCCGGATTAAACAGATTTAAAAGATTATTGATGCAGATAACCATAAATTCTTCAAATTGGTATAAAATTTCCAGAGCCTTGGGTGAACCGTCCAGGCAGGCTGATATAAAATTTTCTACAGAACTGCTGGCAAGTCCTGCCAGGTCACAGTAATCCTGCACAACAGCCTGTTCAGAGGCATATTGTTCTAGACAGCCCCGGTTTCCACAGGGGCATGGACGGCCGTTTCGCTGGACGATGGAGTGGCCAAATTCGCCGGCCTTACCGTTGTATCCTAAAAACAGCTGGTCCTGAATCATAATTCCCACGCCGATCCCGGAGTGAATACTGACCATAATCATACTGCTTTTATGGGAACAAAAGGTATGTTCTCCCAGAGCGCAGAGATTTGCTTCATTTTCAAGAAGAACAGGAACATGAAAGCGGTTAGATAATACATCTGAAAAAGGAAGATTTTCATACGGGGAATAGGGGCAGAATGTGATTTCGTTCCGATAGACAGTTCCGTGGACTGCAATGCAGATTCTTGCCAGCCGGCCGGGCCCCCGAAATGATTTCAGAGCATTTTCTATATAGGAAATCAATGCAGGCAGAATTTTATCCCGTGACGCGGCGGCGGGGTATTCAAAAAATTCCTGGTGGCTGCCAAGAAGATCGGCGCACATTATGGCAATAATATTCTGGGTTAAGTTAATACAAATATGAAAAGCCTGTTCCTGCCGTATTTGAAATAATATGGCCTTCCTGCCCTGAGAGGAAGCTGCACTTCCGGCTTCACAAATCAGGTTCTGCTGGTTTAAATCTTCGGTGATTGCTGAGATTGTGGCTCTGGTGAGCCCAAGTTTTTTTGAAATATCAGCTCTGGAAATGGAACCATTCTGGAGAATGGTTTCAAGCACCAGGCGGCTGTTGATATCGCGGATTAATTCATTGCTTCCTGTTTGCATAGCAGCTCCTTTTTAATAGGTTTACAAAAAGTATAACATAGTTTGTTTAGAGAGTAAACAAACTTCTTGACCATGGGTATACCCCGTGCTATAGTGAAAATAATAAAACACAATTTTAAAGAGTGATAAAAGAGAACAGAGGAGGTAACTGTATGTTATATATCGGGGTTGATCTAGGAACATCTGCAGTAAAACTGCTGTTGATGGATGAAAAAGGTAAAATACATAATATTGTATCTAAAGAATATCCGCTGCACTTTCCACGGCCGGGCTGGTCAGAGCAGAATCCTGAAGACTGGTATGCACAGACAATAGAAGGTATCAGAGAGCTTACGGCCGGATGTGAGAAAGAGCAGGTTGCAGGTATTAGTTTTGGCGGCCAGATGCACGGACTGGTGATTCTTGACAGGGATGACCGGGTGATCCGGCCGGCGATTTTATGGAATGATGGCAGAACTGCTTTGGAAACGGATTATCTGAATCAGGAGATTGGAAAAGATAAGTTATCCCAATATACGGCTAATATTGCATTTGCTGGATTTACTGCTCCTAAAATACTCTGGATTAAAAAACATGAACCTGAAAATTTTGCGGCTATTGCCAAAATAATGCTGCCGAAAGACTATCTTGCTTACCGCCTGTCAGGAAGTTTTTGTACAGACGTATCAGATGCCTCAGGAATGCTTTTGTTCGATGTAAAGAATAAATGCTGGTCAAAAGAAATGATGGAAATCTGCGGGGTAAGAGAAGACCAGCTGGCAAAGATTTATGAAAGCTATGAGGTGGTAGGAACATTAAAAGAAAGTGTTGCGGAAAAGCTTGGTTTATCTTTGGGTGTTAAAGTGATAGCCGGTGCGGGAGACAATGCCGCTGCTGCGGTGGGGACAGGAACAGTTGGCGGCGGAACCTGTAATCTTTCTCTTGGTACAAGCGGAACCATATTTATTGCCAGTGAAAAATTCGGAGTAGATTCTAACAATGCCCTGCATTCCTTTGCTCATGCCGATGGAAACTATCATCTGATGGGCTGTATGCTTTCGGCAGCATCATGCAATAAGTGGTGGATGGAGGAGATTCTGCAGACAAATGACTTTGCGGCAGAGCAGGCGAAGATAAAGAAACAGGGAAAGAATCATGTATTTTTCCTTCCATATCTGATGGGAGAACGTTCTCCCCACAACGATCCAAGTGCACGGGGGACGTTTATCGGCCTGACGATGGATTCAACCAGGGTGGATATGACGCAGGCTGTTCTTGAGGGAGTTACGTTTGCATTAAGAGATTCCTTTGAAGTGGCAAAGTCACTTGGGATTCAGATTCAGAGAACTAAGATCTGCGGGGGCGGCGCGAAAAGTCCTCTCTGGAGACAGATGGTTGCGGATATTTTCAATGTAAAAGTAGACCTGATTGAAAGTGAAGAGGGTCCCGGCTATGGCGCGGCTATGCTGGCTGCAGTGGGCTGCGGTGAATTTTCGTCGGTGCAGGAGGCTGCGGATAAGCTGGTGAAAGTTGTAGAGACGGTAGAACCGGACCCGGAAACTGCCGCTTTGTATGAAGATAAGTATCAGAAATTCAGACAGATCTATCCGGCGGTAAAGGGGCTGTTTTCTGTCTTGGATAACTAATTGCGGAGGATTTCATGAAAATATATAAAATAACAGACACTGCTTTTCAAAAGTATGGGAAAGTAATCAGTGGTATAGATGTATCAGGAATTTTAAAAGCTATGGAGATGGCTCCGTGCCCGGAAGATGTGGTGTATGTGGCTTCTGAACCGAAACTAGAAGCCGCTGAAGGCTCAGAACTAATAGAAAAAAGCCTGTTCGGTGGTATGCCGGCCCAGATCGGATACTGTAACGGACATAATAAAAAATTGAATGCGCTGGAGTATCACAGAAGCTCAGAGATTAATATTATGGCTACGGATGCAGTGTTTATGCTGGGGCTTGAACAGGATATTGAAGAAGAGGGGACTTACGATACCTCTAAGGTGGAAGTGTTTTTTGCGCCTAAAGGAAGTGTTATTGAAGTGTATGCAACAACCTTGCATTATGCGCCATGTAATCCCGGCCCGGAAGGCTTTAAAGTAGTTGTGGCTCTCCCTAAAGGGACTAACCTTGAATTGCAGGAGCAGACAGGCCCGCGTTTTGAGGACAGGCTGTTGTTTGCGGTGAATAAATGGCTGGTAGGACATCCCGAAGGGGGGCTTCCGGAGAATGCATTTATTGGATTGTATGGAAGAAACCTGTCTCTAGATGATAACAGCGGATGCAGGTAAAAACAGAAGAAAAATAAAAAGTGAGATAGTGTCAAATGATTTATGAAAAAAAGTGAGATGGAGGATAGAAAAATGGAAAATATGCCAAAAGTAAAAATTGGAATTGTAGCAGTCAGCCGGGACTGTTTTCCGGAATCGTTATCTGTGAACCGCAGAAAAGGACTGGTTGAAGCTTATAAGGCAAAATATGACGGGGAAGATATTTATGAATGTCCGGTCTGTATTGTGGAGAGTGAGATAGACATGGTAAATGCGCTGAAAGACATTCAGGCTGCCGGATGTAATGCACTGTGCGTATATCTTGGAAACTTCGGACCGGAAATCTCAGAGACTTTGCTGGTGAAGCATTTTGACGGTCCGGCTATGGTGGTGGCTGCAGCGGAAGAGTCTCAGAATAATCTGATTCAGGGACGCGGCGATGCATACTGTGGTATGTTAAATGCAAGCTATAATCTGGCCCTGCGCAATACAAAGGCTTATATTCCGGAGTACCCAATAGGCACTTTTGAAGAAGCTGCGGATATGGTTCATGAATTTGTTCCAATTGCAAGAGCAGTGGCAGCCCTTGCGGAGCTTAAGATTATCAGCTTTGGACCGAGACCATTAAATTTCCTGGCCTGCAATGCGCCTATTAAACAGCTTTATAATCTTGGAGTGGAGATTGAAGAAAACTCAGAACTGGATTTGTTTGAAGCATTTAACAATCATGCAGGCGATCCGAGAATTCCTGATGTGGTAAAAGAAATGGAAGAAGAGCTTGGCGACGGAAACAAGAAACCGGAAATTCTTTCGAAGCTTGCACAGTATGAGCTGACACTTTTAGACTGGGTAAAAGATCATAAGGGATATCGGAAATATGTTGCAATTGCCGGAAAATGCTGGCCGGCATTTCAAACACAGTTTGGATTTGTTCCATGTTATGTAAATTCAAGGCTGGCTGGAAAAGGTATTCCGGTTTCCTGTGAAGTTGATATTTACGGGGCGCTCAGTGAATTTATCGGGACAGTAGTTTCTCAGGATGCAGTGACACTGCTGGATATTAATAACAATGTGCCGGCGGATATGTATGAGGAATCTATAAAAGGGACATTTCCATATGAGCATAAAGATACATTTATGGGATTCCATTGTGGGAATACCTGCACAAGAAAGCTGTCCTTCTGTGAAATGAAGTATCAGCTGATTATGGCAAGAAGTCTCCCGCAGGAGGTAACACAGGGAACACTAGAAGGGGATATTGTGCCGGGGAATATTACATTTTATCGTCTCCAGAGCACTGCTGATAATAAGCTGCGGGCATATATTGCCCAGGGAGAGGTGCTTCCGGTGGCTGCAAAATCTTTTGGAAGCATTGGCGTGTTTGCAATTCCGGAGATGGGGCGTTTTTACCGTCATGTACTGATTGAGAAAAACTACCCTCATCACGGAGCCGTTGCTTTTGGTCATTTTGGGAAAGCATTATATGAGGTATTTAAATATATTGGTGTGGATGTAGAAGAGATTAATTTCAATCAGCCAAAGGGAATGCTTTACAAAACAGAAAATCCTTTTGCATAAATAAGCTGGAAAAGAATAACAGACAGAGGAATCGTCGTATGAAAAGGCCGCAAAGACAGTACGTTTTGCGGCCTTTTATCTGCCTGTATAAGATATTTTTAAAAACGGGTTTATATGATTCGTAACATAAAAGAGTTACAGGCTAAAATTATCTTTTGATAAAATGTTAACCATAAAACAACAAAAAGAGGTTGACAATTAAAAGAAAGATTATTATATTAATGTTTATAGTTAACATTAAGCTTTGAGTTTATATTAGGGAGTAAGGAGTTTATCATTGGGTAAATCTGCATTTAAAACAAAAGAACTGACAATAATGGCACTTTTTGCCGCATTGCTGTGTATTTCATCTTATATCAGTATTCCCCTGCCGTTTTCAGCGGTCAGTCTTACTGCACAGACATTGATTATAAACATTATAGCGCTGCTTCTTTCGCCGAAAAAAGCGGGTATTACAGTTGGAATCTGGATATTGCTTGGTTTTGCGGGGCTTCCGGTGTTCTCCGGAGGCATGGGAGGACCTGCAAAATTATTTGGCCCAACAGGAGGATATATTTTTAGTTATCTGGCGGCTGTTATAGTAATTTCTTTGCTGAGAGGAAAAAAAGGAAATTTGTGGCGTCAGTTTCTGGTGACGATTGTCATAGGGATTCCCGTGATATATCTCGTGGGAACGCCATGGATGATGGCTGTGACCGGAATCGGCTGGCAGGCAGCTTTTGCCACCAGTGTACTTCCATTTATTCCGGGGGATATTCTAAAGTGTGTTGCTGCAGTATTTATCAGCAGGTCTCTGCGCAGAATTATAAATGAAAATGTATAACAGTGGTGAAATAGAAGACATAAACAGGTTATAAGATAATTATTAAACGGGAAAGAGAGCTTGGAAACAGGCTCTCTTATTCTTTTGCTTTCCATAAAACCGACAGAAACCGTTAAGAAATCGTTAAGAAGTGACAAGTCTTCTTAGAAAGATTTGATTGCTATTATTAGTTACAGAAAAGAAAAGATATCCTTTTGAAAGGATGTGCTTTATAATGGTGGGGAGGTGAAAAATGATGAATATTTTAGTATGTGATGACGACAAAGAAATTGTAGATGCTATTGAAATTTACCTGATGCCGGAAGGGTATCAGATCTTTAAAGCATATGATGGAATTCAGGCGATTGATATTATTAAGAAGCAGGAAATCCATCTGCTGTTAATTGATGTAATGATGCCGCGTATGGACGGTATCCGGGCTACATTAAAGATACGGGAACAGTACAACATACCGATTATTATTCTTTCGGCCAAGACGGAAGATGCAGATAAAGTAGTCGGGCTGAATGTGGGAGCAGATGATTATGTTGCAAAGCCATTCAATTCTCTAGAGCTGGTTGCAAGAGTGAAGTCGCAGCTGAGGCGCTACACAAAGCTTGGTACAATGTGTGCCGAGGCCGAACATAATATTTACCAGTCAGGGGGCCTGATGATTAATGATGATACCAAACAGGTTACTATTGACGGAGAAGAAGTGCAGAAATTGACTCCAATGCAGTATAATGTACTGCTGTTTTTGTTAAAAAATAAAGGCAGGGTGTTTTCTATTGAGCAGATTTATGAAAACATCTGGAATGAAGACGCAGTGAATGTAGATAATACCGTAGCGGTCCATATCCGGCATATCCGGGAGAAAATTGAAATTAATCCGAAAGAGCCACAATATCTGAAAGTGGTCTGGGGTGTGGGATATAAAGTTGAAGATATTCCACCCCGTTAAACGGATGGAAAGGTAAAAGATAAAATGAATCATAAAAAAATATTCGGATCTTTGGGAACCAAAGTTCTAGTAATTGTTCTGACACTTTGCAGCGCTGCTGCCATTGTGGCAGGTTCTTATCTTGCGGCGCTCTGCCTAAACAGCGGAGCTGGCATGTCAGATCTGATGAACAGGTACTCTTATAATGAAACGTCCGCTTATGGAAGAAAGATCGCAGACAGCGGGCTGCAGGCGTTGAGGAATGATGCAGTAGTAGATAAACTGACAGTTGACGGAAAATTTGACGGAACACAGACCCTGGATATTATGCACCAGGATGCAGGCATCTCGTATGAAAAAAAGGATCCGGCGACTACTTATACCTTGAATGATCTTAAGAAACTTTACGAGTCAGATGAACGGACTGCGTTGGATCGTCTATCCTATGAGGATGGGAGCAGCTGGAGTGAATATATAGATCTGACAGAAGTATATGAGAACGGGGATACGTATCTGAAGGATGAAAAAGGAAATGTGTATGAAACCTTTGCACTTGGTGAATCTTTGAATAATCTGGCAGATGCAGATCTTGAGATAACCCCGGTTTATAAAATTATATTTGATCAGAAACAAAGGAGTGTGAAGCTGCATGCCCTGAGCAATGCAGAGCTTGGCGATACTTCGCTGGAAGAGATTACGGAAACCGAGTTAAGAGCTATCCTGCTTTTGGGAGATGAAGTTTCGGCGCTGATTAGTGACGGAAATGCAGATTATACGGATTATAATGGAGAATTTCTGTATTACTATTTTGCCGGGGCGGAATGTGAAAGTGCCCTCCCTCAAAGTAAAGAGACATTGGCCAGATATGCATTGAAAAACCCGGGAACAGTGTCTATCTCTGAGTTATATCATAAACTGACATCAGCTGTATATGAAGTCGGACAGACAGCTGAACTGCTGGCGGAAAAAGAGAACGGGCAGCAGCTTGGATATTACTATTACGTGGATTCCAAAGGAAAGGTGATTACCAATTATCCGGCCTGGTCAGAACTTACCTATGAAGAAGCAAGAGACCAGCTGATTGGTCAGAAAGCGGAAAATACAGGAGCATATGCGGCCTGGGACAGCCAGACCTGGTCCGGAATTGAATCAGAAGGCACAGGCAATACCGGAAAAGAATTATTAGATCAGATAAAATATTTTGGTGAAGAGACATTGGGAGAATATCAGCTGATACTGGCCGAGAATAAGACTGCTGCTGAAAACCTGGATTATGAGATACAGCAGAAAAAAGAGACTTATAATCAATATATAGCTATGGCCCCGGCAGCTCTGGTTCTTATAATTGCCGGAATTGCGGGTGTGATTGTATTCTTTATTATTTCTATTGTTCAGGCAGGCAGAAAAGGCCCCGGGAAAGAGCGGTATGCCAGTACATTTGCAAGATGTATACCCATTGAGATTTTAATTATCATAGATATTGTCTGCTGGGTAATCTGGGCATCAGTTGTGGCAGCTGTTTCATCGGGCTTGTATCCGGGTACCTATACAGCGGCCAGTGCAGGAATGCTGGTATACTTTATGGCAGTGGTTTTAAGTTTTACAGGTTTGATGCAATGGGAGCTGCTGACAATTATCTGTAAGGGAAAAGCGAAATCATTACTGAAAAATTCACTGATTCAAATAGCTGCGACAAAATTAAAACAAGTCATTTCAAATGCATATGGAACCCGAAAGATCACAGGAAAACTGGTGATGTGTTTCTGTTTCTTTGCAGCTGCCAATATTATCTGCCTGCTGCTGAGTTTTATCGGGATAGGAATCCCTCTGTTTATTCTTTTGTGGGGAGCGGTACTGATCTTCCTAATGAAGCAGTGTGTACAGCGCCAGAAAGTAAAGGAAGGAATCCATGAAATCGCAGGAGGTAATCTGAATTTTCAGATTCCGGTGGAAGACCTTACCGGAGATAATCTTGAAATGGCTAATGATATGAATAATGTCCGGGAAGGAATGCAGAATGCCATTCAAGAGCAGATGAAAAGTGAACGGCTGAGAACAGATCTGATTACGAATGTTTCCCATGACATAAAAACGCCGCTGACTTCTATTATTAATTATGTAGATATTTTGAAGAGGGAAGACATTCAGGATGAAAAAATCAGAAGCTATATAGAGATTCTGGACCGGAAATCCCAGAGATTAAAACATCTTACAGAGGATTTGGTAGAGGCTTCAAAAATCAGCTCAGGAAATATTAATCTGAATATTGATGAAATTAATCTGAAACAGCTGCTAAAACAGACAAACGGTGAATTTGAAGAGAAGTTCGCAAGAAAAAATCTGAGTCTTGTATGTACACTTCCGGAAAGCCAGATGCTGATTCGGGCAGATGGAAGAAGAATGTGGCGGGTCATTGAAAACTTATATAATAATGCCGCTAAATATGCGATGCCAAATACAAGAGTCTATGTGGATGGAGAGTTCAAAAATGGAAAGGTAATAGTAACAATAAAGAATATGTCTGAATATCCGCTGAATTTTAGTGCCGAAGAGCTTATGGAACGATTTGTCCGTGGGGATGTATCAAGGAATACAGAAGGAAGCGGTCTGGGACTTGAGATAGCAAGAAACCTGACTGTGATGCAGAAAGGCTCCTTTGATATTTATCTGGATGGAGATCTGTTTAAAGTAACAATTGCTTTTGATGCGGTTTAAAGTGCAGGCAGATTGCCATTAAAGAATGAATGTCTGTATCTGGGGCAGTCTATACAATTTAACAAGGGCGGATTCGACGCAGGCAGATATTGCAAAAAGTTGTCGAATCCGCCTTTTTCCTGTTATAAGAGGGCAGTTTATGCCGAAACTTGCGATGAAAAGAGGATTGAGCACAGGAATATCTATGTTATACTTGTTTTAACAGTAAGTGGACTGTAAAAGGAGGTCAGAAATTGGAAGAAGTACGTTACATGATTTCGGATGCAGCGAACCTGCTTCATGTGGAATCACATGTGTTACGTTATTGGGAAGAAGAATTAGAGCTTGAAATACCAAGAAATGAAATGGGTCACCGTTACTATACAGAAGAGAATATTATTCAATTTGAAAAAATCCGAAAATTAAAAGAGGAGGGATATCAGCTGAAGGCAATAAAAATGCTTGTACATAATACAAATCCTCAGATACCGGACGAGCTTAAGACCACAGAAGTCGTGTCCAAAGCTCAGACGGAAACCGCCTGTGTGCAGACCAAAACAGATCCCGGGATGTCAAAACTGGATCAGTTTCAGCTTTTAATGACCCGGATTGTCAGAGACGCTATTGCAGAAAATAACCATGAACTGGGAAGAGAAGTCAGCACCCAGGTAGGGGATAAAGTAATCAAAGAGATGAATTATCTGATGAGGGAGCGGGAAGAACAGGAAGAAGAACGATTCCGGAAACTGGATGAGGCGATTCGCATCAGACAGAAACGAATGCGGCGGCAGAAAAAGGAGAAGAAGGTTAAATGCCGCAGGGGGGACAAGCCCGGTAAACTTCGTCTTGAACCCCAGGAAAGTACTTTATCCTAGAGGGAAGCGGACAAGTTCTGCCGGAAATGGATTTAGAATAGCAGCATAAAATAATGGACGGTTCAGTATTTGCTGGGCCGTCCATTATTTTATGCTATAGAAAAGTTTTGTGAACTTCTCTGTTTTTAAAGTATAAAAATCCGCAGGTATCTATCGGAGACAGTATAAAAAATAACCATCACTGTCTGACGATAAATACCTGCGGAACAGGTCCCTCAGCCCTGAGGGAAAAGCGGAAGGAACCGCCTTATTTAGTATGTATTATTCAGCTGCAATAGCGCCTACTGGACATCCATCTGCACAAGAACCGCAGTCGATGCAGGAACCAGCATCAATTACATACTGAGAATCTCCTTCTGCAATAGCGCCTACTGGACATGTGCCAGCGCAGGCTCCACAGTTGATACAAGAATCTGAAATTACGTATGCCATCGGTTTTTCCTCCTTTAAAATAAACAATCTTTATCAGCAAGCTTTTAAGCTTAAAGCTTATTCTAATACAAATAGATTGGAAATGCAAGGACTTTGAAATAGAAATTACTGTAGAAAAATAATCAATAAGGAATGGAAAAAATATGGATAATTCAGGAAAAAATATAGATTTTATTGCGGCTTTTTCAGGCCTGTGCTAGAATAAATGAAAATTGAATCAGGCATCCGGTGCCGTTGTCGAAAGAAACATCAAAGACAATAGTTAAAAGGGAAACAGGTGTAAATCCTGTACGATCTCGTCACTGTAAATAGGGAGTGCCAGGCCATGTGTATTACACAGTCACTGATTAATCGGGAAGGCGGCTTGGTATGAGGATCTATAAGTCAGGAAACCTGCCGGCTGCTGGTACGGGAACAGGGGTTCCAGATCACGAGTAATTGGTTGTACCGGATAAAATTCAGAAGTCGTGAAACCTTTTGCCATACCCGCAAAAGGTTTTTGTTTACTTTATAGGATATTTTTTCAGGAGTTTTAGCTGTTGTATGATTCTGGTGATGTGGACGCCATGTTTTCGGACTTCAATTTTTATATTCTCATCATAGACAATGGGATGGACGACAGATTCATTCCAGGATAAGGAGGAAAAAGATGAAGAAGAGAAAACTTATGACAGTGCTTGCCGGAGTGGGGGTGGCAGCTTTTATGCTTGCCGGCTGCGGTGACAAGAAAACAGAACCTGCCAATGCAGATGCTTCAGCGTCAAAGGAGCAGACAAGCGAAGCAGCGCCGGAGCAGGAAGATGAGGAAAATTACAATACAGGAGACGCATCTCTTGACAACACAAGAAATCAGGATGAGATCGGGGAAAAAGAGCTTCTGGTTGTAAGTTTCGGGACAAGCTATAATGACAACCGCCGTCTGACAGTAGGAGCCATTGAAAACAGTCTGGAAGAAAAATTCCAGGATTACTCAGTAAGAAGAGGTTTTACAAGCCAGATTATTATTGATCATGTAAAATCAAGAGATAACGTTGCCATTGATAATGTAAAAGAAGCTCTTGACCGTGCGGTAAACAATAAAGTAAAAACATTAGTTATCCAGCCGACACATTTGATGGATGGTTTGGAATATAATGATGTTGTGGATGAAGTAGCAGGATATACAGATTCCTTTGACCAGATCGCAATCGGCAAACCATTGCTGTCAAGTGATGAAGATTTTAATGCGGTAATCAAAGCCATTACAGAGGATACTAAAGCATATGATGACGGTGAGACTGCAATCTGTTTTATGGGACATGGAACTGAGGCTGAATCTAATCAGGTATATTCCAAAATGCAGACAATGCTGAACGATGCAGGATATAAAAATTATTATGTAGGAACAGTGGAAGCTGCCCCATCTTTGGATGATGTACTTGCATCTGTGAAAAAAGGAAACTATAAACGGGTGGTTCTTCAGCCATTAATGATTGTCGCAGGTGATCATGCCAACAATGATATGGCCGGTGGAGAAGCAGATTCCTGGAAGAGTACATTTGAAAAAGAAGGTTATCAGGTAGAGACCGTACTGAAAGGTCTTGGTGAGCTTCCGGCTGTCCAGGAAATTTTTGCAGAACATGCCCAGGCAGCTATAGACAGTTTGAAAAAATAAAGATATGTAAACGGTGCCCTGTGAAAGCTTCGCAGGGCACTGCACAGTAATAGAGGTAATTATGAAAAGAATAAAAGTATTGATATTGGTATCCGCATTATCGGCAGTTTGGCTGATGGGGGGATGCGGAAATGAAAAAAAAGATACGGCAGGCAGTCTGTCACAGCAGCAGGATGAAGCAAAAGATACAGAAAACAGCCAGGTGGCATCCTCTAAGGACATGGCAAAAAAGCAGGATGTTGGAACCGCAGATATGAAGGCTGTAAAGGCTTCACAGCTAAAAGAGGGAGAATATGAAATCGCGGTAGATTCTAGTTCTTCCATGTTTAAAATTACTTCCTGCACATTAACTGTGAAAGACGGAAAAATGAAAGCAGTAATGACAATGAGTGGAACCGGGTATCTGAAACTGTTTATGGGTACCGGAGAAGAGGCAGTAAATGCGTCGGAGGAAGAATTTATACCATTTAAAGAAAATTCAGAGGGGATTCATTCATTTGAAGTGCCGGTAGAAGCGCTGGACCAGAAGCTTGACTGTGCAGCCTTCAGTAAAAATAAAGAAAAATGGTATGACCGTGAATTGGTTTTCAGGGCGGATTCTCTGCCGACAGAAGCATTTACAGAAGGTGCATTAACCACAGCTGAAAGCCTGAACCTGAAAGATGGCAGCTATACCGGAAATGTTAAGCTGGAAGGCGGTTCCGGCAGAGCCAGTGTAGAATCACCGGCCCAATTGCAGGTAAAAGACGGGAAGGTTACTGCAAAGATCGTATGGAGCAGTTCTAATTATGATTATATGAAGGTTGACGGAGAGAAATTTGAGCAGATTAATACAGAAGGAAATTCTGCCTTTGAAATTCCTGTCAGCTGTTTTGACCGAAAGATTGCCGTTATTGCAGATACAATTGCCATGAGTGAACCTCATGAAATTGATTATACACTTACGTTTGATTCTGAATCATTAAAAAAGGCTGAATAATGAAAAAAATACATATATTTGTTCTGTGTCTGATGGCAGGAATTTTGATATTGTTTTGTGGAGCCTGTGCAAATCAGAATACGGAGCATTCTGACCGGAAGGGCAAAAATGAAGCCTCTTCCATAAGCTTTAGCGAGCTGGAGCTGGACCACAGTCTGCCTTTGCAGTATGCTGCACAATTTTCGGTAGATTATTATACCGGAGGCTATGCTCTGGTTGATATTACAGAGGGCGGCCGGTTTCTTGTAGTGCCGGAGGGAAAACCTGTTCCCGAAGATATGGAAGAAGATATTGTAGTACTTAAGCAGCCCCTGGATCATATTTATCTTGTGGCTACTTCTGCCATGGATTTTTTCAGGGCGCTGGAAGGGATTGACCAAATCACTCTATCAGGTACTGATGCAGACGGCTGGTATATAGATGAGGCAAAGGAGGCCCTTAAAGAGGGCCGCATGGAATATGCGGGAAAGTATAATGCGCCGGATTACGAACTGATCTTGGATAAAAAATGCAGCCTGGCAGTGGAATCAACGATGATCTATCATAATCCTGAGGTAAAAGAAAAGCTGGAGGATTTTGGCATTCCTGTGCTGGTAGAGCGTTCCAGCTATGAAGGGCACCCTCTTGGAAGAATGGAATGGATTAAGCTGTACGCCGTACTATTGGGAAAGGAAGATCTGGCGGAGACTTATTTTAATGAGCAGATTGCCAGTGTGGAGAAAATACTTTCTGAAGAAAACACAGGTAAAACGGCAGCTTTCTTTTATATAAGCTCCAATGGCTACGTGAATGTTAGAAAATCCGGAGATTATGTTTCAAAAATGATCGAACTGGCCGGAGGAAAGTATATCTTTCAGAATCTGGGAGACGGGGAAAACGCCCTTTCTACCATGAATATGCAGATGGAAAAATTCTATGCTGATGCGAAAGATGCAGATTATCTGATCTATAACAGTACAATTGAAGGGGAACTGAAATCTTTGGATGAACTGCTGGATAAAAGTGAGCTTCTTTCGGATTTCAAAGCGGTTAAGAATGGAAATGTCTGGTGTACCGGAAAAAATTTGTTTCAGGAGACCACCGGACTTTCGGATATGATTGTAGATATCCATCGAATGCTGACAGACGACGATCCAGAATTAACAGAGTTAACCTATATGCACCGGCTGAAGTAAGGGGGATGTCAGATGGCAAAAAAAATGCAGATAAGATATACGATATCTTTTATGATATTGGCAGTTTTGCTGCTGCTTTTATTTTTGTGGAACGTAAATTCCGGAAGCACCAGCCTTACAGCGGGAGAAATATTTGGCATTATTCTGAGAAAGGCCGGGGATGAGACTGCCGTGCGGATTATCTGGGATATTCGTCTCCCAAGAGTGCTGGCTGTAATTATTCTTGGCGGGGCCCTGTCCGTTTCGGGATTTCTTTTGCAGACATTTTTTAATAATCCCATTGCAGGACCTTTTGTACTTGGGATTTCCTCAGGAGCCAAGCTTGTTGTATCACTGGTAATGATTTTTCTGCTGAGTAAAGGATTAACTTCCGGGTCCGGGATTATGATACTGGCCGCGTTTGCGGGGGCAATGATTTCTATGGGATTTATACTGCTGATTTCCAATAAAGTACACCGGATGTCCCTGCTTGTTATCTGCGGAATTATGATTGGATATATCTGTTCTGCAATTACGGATTTTGTAGTTACGTTTGCGGATGATTCTAATATTGTCAATCTTCACAACTGGTCTATGGGAAGTTTTTCGGGAATGTCATGGGAGAATATCCGGGTGATGTCTGTGGTGGCCTTAGGGGCGCTGCTGCTGACTTTTTTGATGTCAAAGCCTATCAGCGCCTATCAGCTGGGTGAAGTATATGCACGGAATATGGGGGTTAATATCCGGGTATTCCGGATTCTTCTAATCCTTTTATCCAGCATTTTGTCTGCGTGTGTAACAGCATTTGCAGGTCCTATTTCCTTTGTGGGAATTGCAGTCCCCCATCTTGTAAAAAATCTTTTAAAAACGGCGAAGCCGATTTTGATTATTCCGGCCTGTTTTCTAGGTGGAGCTGTTTTCTGTCTGTTCTGTGATCTCATTGCCAGAGTTGTTTTTGCTCCCACAGAACTCAGTATTAGTTCAGTGACAGCCGTATTTGGAGCTCCTGTAGTTATATATATGATGATCCGGCAGAAAACAAAAACAGGATAGACAAGGGTGGAAGAGCGGATGAATGATTATTTTATATATACGGATAAAATGACAGTGGGATATTCCGGTAAACCTTTGATTAAAGATATCGAAATACGGGTAAATAAAGGAGAAATATTAACCTTAATCGGACCCAACGGGGCAGGAAAGTCTACCATTCTGAAAAGTATTACAAGGCAGCTGGGATTGATTGCAGGAACCGTTTATCTGGATGGAAAAACAATGGAGAGAATGACAGATAAAGAAGTATCCAGGAAACTTTCGGTAGTTATGACAGAACGGTTAAACCCGGAGCTGATGACCTGCGAAGATGTAGTAGGAACCGGACGTTATCCCTATACTGGCAGGCTTGGAATTTTGAGTGATACAGACAGAATGAAGGTTCGCGAGGCAATGGAAATGGTACATGCCAGGGAATTGGCTGACTGTGATTTTACGCAGATCAGTGATGGACAGCGTCAGCGGATTCTGCTGGCCAGGGCGATCTGCCAGGAACCGGAGATTATTGTGCTGGATGAACCTACCTCCTTTTTGGATATCAGACATAAGCTGGAGCTTTTGACAATATTAAAGCAAATGGTCAGTGAGAGAAATGTAGCTGTTATTATGTCTTTACATGAATTGGATCTTGCCCAGAAAATTTCGGATCTTGTTGTATGTGTAAACGGAAATAAAATAGAACGATACGGAAGTCCAGAGGATATTTTTTCCGGACATTATATCAGTGAATTGTATCACGTTACAAGAGGAAGCTATAATGAAGCCTTTGGCTGTCTGGAGCTGGAGGCGCCCAAAGGCAAAGCAGAGGTATTCGTAATTGGAGGAAATGGCAGCGGTATTGCGCTTTACCGGAAGCTTCAGAGAAGGGGAATACCATTTGCCGTGGGAATTTTACACGAAAATGATGTGGATTATCAGGTTGCCAAAGCGCTGGCATCTCAGGTAATATCCGTAAAAGCGTTTGAGCCTATTGATGAAAAAGCCTTTCAGCAGGCAGCGGCTGTTCTGGAACAGTGTGGGGAAGTGTATTGCTGTCTTACAGAGTATGGAACCATGAATCAGAGAAACAGAGAACTAAAGGAATATGCCAGTGAGAAGCAGCTGTTAAAAGAGTACCGGAAATGAGATTGACAGCCTGTTTTACCGTTGATATAATTTGGTATACCATGAAAGAAGGTTCATAGCATATGATCACTAATGTTTGTAAAACAGGCAGGAAGCTTCCGATTGCTTTATTTATAACGGGGTCTTTAACAAAGAAAAACAGAATATATTCTCATGAAGAATTTGAAAGTCTGCAGAACATGGAGAAAAAAATGTTTTCTGTATATGATAATCATGAGGAGTCAGAAAGCAGAAAACTAGAAGAAGGATGCGGCATTCCTCTTCAGAGATTTCTTGATGATACCGGCGCCGGTTCTATAGATGAAATCAGTATTCGTTCCATTGACGGATTTGAGTCTGTAGTTCCGGAAATGCGCTCTAGGCGTTATTTCTTCCCGGGATTATCAGAAGGGAAAGAAGAGGGAAAAGAGGAACGGAGCCCTCTGATTTCTTTCTATAAAAACGGACAGCCGGTAAAGTTTTACCCCCATCCAACTATGATGTTTGGCCAGCAGGGGCTGAATGAGCAGAATAAAGATTATTTTGCCAAGGGAATGAGGTCTGCGGTCATTGGAGGACGGGACAGGATTTTCTGGGTAAAAGGAGATGCGCTGGCATGTAACCGTTATTTTAGCGCGGATCAGTTGTTTGGACTGGTGCAGGACGATATATATGAAGCAGAGCTTCTAGAAATTACAGACGAGCATGGGGAGAAACGTACCGTACCGGCTGTAAAGGTACCGGAGCGGTTTTGGACGGAAGAAATTCAGATTCTGGATTCTGAGGCGCCATTAAGATTGCAGGGAACAGATGGACTGAAAGAGTTTGACAGAGATAATTTGTACATTTTTCTTGGTGATGAAGCACTGAAATGCGCAGGTGCATGGGATGGAAATGTTTGTGTGGAGATGCTGGAAGGCATTCTTGCCGGGGAGCAGAAGGCTGCCGGGAAAAGCAGCAGGCTTTTGATGGGAGAGACACCAAAAGAACAGAGTGACTTTTTTATAAGGGTTTATCAGCCGGATGGAGAAAGTGCAGTATATTACTATTCATTAAATGAGTTAATGGAACGTTTTGACTCTTTGATTACTGAGGATGCATTTGAATATTATAATCATAATATGGACGGAGGAAAGGGAGGAATCCGGAAGGTGACGGGCAGAGGATGGCCGGTTGTAAAGCTGCTTCTGGGGCTTCCGGAGATTTCCGGGCTTGAAATGATTGAGGACGGAAGTATCACGTACCGCATATTTACGAAGGATACGTATAAAGAAAAGACCGCTGCAGATGGGGACGAGCTGACCGCTTATGCGTTTATGCTGGCCTGGGAACAGGATCAGAGAACAATGACCGGCATGGAAAAGGGCGATACCAGTAAATGGAATGATAAAGAGCTTCATTTTGAAAACATAAATGGAAATACGCCGTACCGGATATACTGTAAGAAGACAAGTGCGAATCCCGCAGTTTATAAAAATGCCTGTGGGATAGAAATACAGATAATATAGAGGAAACCATGAAAGACAATTATCAGAGAGTCATTGATTATATGCGGATATCCATTACAGACAGATGCAACCTCAGGTGTAAGTATTGTATGCCGGAAGACATTGCATTTCTTCCTCACGATACAGTTATGAGATACGAAGAGTTTCTGCGGCTGACAAAGATATTTGCAAAGCAGGGAATCAGAAAAATAAAAGTAACCGGCGGCGAGCCTTTAGTCCGCAGGGGATGTGTAGATTTTATCCGCAATCTGAAAGCAATTGACGGAATTGACAATGTAACAATTACCACCAATGGGGTTTTGCTAGAGCAATATCTTTACGAGCTTTTGGACGCCGGTATTGATGCAATTAATATCAGTCTGGATACATTAAAACGGGAATCTTATAAAGCTATTACCGGAAGAGATGAGTTTGACCGGGTCTGGAATGGGATAAAAGCGGCAGCGGATTCTGGTGTAAAAGTTAAGATTAACTGTGTACCTATTGGAAACGTGAACGCATCAGAAATCCCGGCGTTTTTTGAATTGGCGAAAAATAATAAAATAGATGTCAGATTTATTGAAATGATGCCTATCGGCCACGGAAAAGAATTTGAGGCAGTCAGCACGGAGGATATATTGAATGAATTAAAAAAACGTTATCCAGGTATTTATGAGATTCAGGAAAAAAAGGGAAACGGGCCTGCAATTTATTATGAAAGCCAGGAGTTTCAGGGAAGCATTGGAGTAATTGGTGCAGTTCATAAAAAGTTCTGTGATTCCTGCAACCGGATCCGGCTGACTTCCGAAGGATTTTTAAAATTATGCCTTTACTACAGTCAGGGAATAGATTTAAAGACACCTATTAGAAATGGAGCCACAGACCGGGAATTGGAAGCAATTATCAGAAAGGCGATTGAGGAGAAACCAAGGGAGCACCAGTTTTCCTGCGATATCGTTAATACGCTGCAGAATGTATGCGACGGGAAATCGGGAAATGTAGAAGAAATAAAAAATATGTCGCAGATCGGAGGATGATGTCCTGCCGGTGGAAATGGTAAAGAGGAGAGCTTTGATGAATCAGGAATATTACTATATACATGAAGTGCAGTATTATGAAACTGATGGGATGCGCATTGTGCATCATTCAAATTATATCCGGTGGTTTGAAGAGGCAAGGCTGGCCCAAATGAAGCTGGCAGGACTTGATTATGACAGAATGGAGGAACGGGGAATCATTATTCCGGTTCTATCTGCTTCCTGTGACTATAAGGCTGCTGTGCGTTTCGGGGATAAAGTCAAGATTATGCCCAGGGTAGAGACCTTTAATGGATTGAGGTTTGAATTGACATATCAGGTATGGAACATGGAGGAAACAGTACTTCATGCTGCAGGCAGCACAACCCACTGTTTTCTGGACAGCAGAATGCGTCCAATCAATGTGAAAAAATGTGCGAAGGACATATACGAATATTTTTCCGCATATTTGAAAAAATAAAAGTCATTGCATAATACTCCAAAAGGTATTATAATAGGAACACTTTACATTAAAAAGGAGGAAATATAAATATGGCACAGGTAACAAAAGCAACTATGATTGGAGAACTGTTAAGAATTGATCAGAATGTAGCTCCGATTCTTCTTGAGATTGGAATGCACTGCCTTGGATGCCCGTCTTCACAGATGGAAACCATTGAAGAGGCCGCTATGGTTCATGGAATTGATCCGGATGGGCTGGTAAAACGTATCAATGATTTTCTTGCACAGAGCGAGGCATAAGCCCCTGGCGTAACATGATAAGCTTCCTAAGGGGATAAAGTCTGCCGGGAAGAAGTTTGTCTTTCCGGTGAAACGAATAAAGGGAGCAGCCTGCTAACGCGGGTTTTGTTCCTGTTATTAAAAACATTCCCACAGATGAAAGGTTTTTACCTGATATATCTGTGGGAATGTTTTTTGTTGGAATAGAAAACGCTTCGTGCAGAAAAAGAAATCTGTATTAGGAAGATTTCTTTTCTATACGCCTGCCCAAGGGAAGCTTATGATATGGAGCTTAACTCGGTAAGCTTCTGAAGGGCGTGGCTGTTAAGTATAGTTTTGCCATGCTCCCTGTAATAGGCTTCTGCTCCGGGAGTATATGGCTCAGACTTGGTATACTCTGATATTGTATTGTAAATTTTATGAAATTCCGATAAGGAATGGGCGCCCTGGCGGACTACAAGATGATAAGTGTTATCTTTCTGATTTTTATATAATGCACTGTCGCCGGTATAGAAATCCTTTAAAAAACCGGAAATAAGTATTGCGGTGTCAAGATCCTGCAAAGCAAACATTTTAGTCAGCTGTTTCGCTGGTGCTTTTTCTGTCTGGCCGGAATCTGCTTCAGCTGAAGTCTGGCTGGAATCTTTCTCTCTCCGGATTTGTTCAAAAAGTTCGATGATATCCTGGCTGTGATTCTCTTCAAAAGGATTGTCGCCATCTGCAGAAGTGTCTTCTGCAGGTTCCTCATCAGAAGTGTTGGTGAAATTGGAAAAGCGGGTATCTAACTCTTCCGGAGATTCTACCTTTGTAATAATCAGCATAATTGTTTCGGAAGAAAGCGGAATTGCTTCAATCATTAACGGAATATCGTCTGCTTCAAAGCCATATTCCACGGAAGCCTGCTGCATCATATCACGAAATAGTGATTTTGCATTTTCAGAACCGTATGCAAGCTCGCTCAGTTTAATGTGCCGGCTGTCTAGATCTTCTCTTGTCAATGTGCAGCGTATTTGGTTGTCGTTTACTTTTTCTATTTTCATTAAATCACTTCCTTACTGTAAGAACATAAAGTATAACCATTTTGGTTGCATTTATTATATACATTGTCATCATAAAAGTAAAGGGAATGCCCTGAAATCCTGCATTTACCATCATTGAGAGTGAAAGAAAGTATATAAAAAAAACTGCATACCGTCAAGTGCCAAAAACGTAAAAATTTTATAAATAACTAAAATTTTAAAAAACTAGTTGCAAAGCATTTTAAATTATGTTATAAAATATGCAGAAGCTTCCGGTTTGACCGGCAGATATCAGAAAAAATCCCGCTGTTTGCAGTTCTGCAGTTTTTTAGCGGATCGTATTCTTAAAATTCTATTCATAAACCAATATGAAATCAAAAAAATCCCGATGATAATACTATATGCAGATTTAAAAACGACATGCGAAGACATTTTGTCGGAAAACCGAAAGTTTCTGTCATATAACAGGGTTTCTTTTTCAAATGCTCCATATTTTTATCTCAAAAGAAACCTGTACGAAAGGAGGACGGACTGATACCTTTGGAAATATTTTCTGATTTGCACAAATAACTGAGAAACTTGTTGTATAGTTTAAAAAGCGTTCAGGACGTGTATGGAATAAGTGGATAAAAAAGATAAAGAGATATTGCAGAGATGTTTCCGGGGGAGTTTTTATAATATATCACGATGGGAGCAAAAAAGGAGGTGATTTAAGTATAGACAGCATAAAAGCAGAAAAAATATTGATGGTTGAACTTCAGAACTATGAAAACCAGGGAATAACAATCTGGCTGGATGGAGAACAGAGCAGTTCTTCAAAAGTGTCTGAAGCGATGTCTGTCAGAGAGGAAAACTCTTATATGCGGGATTACGTTTTTTCCGGCGGTAAAGTGAGTGAAATTCATTTTGACCGTATAACCAAAAAATAGCCATGTTGTCTGCAGCTGCAGATGGAAATGTTTTGACAAAAAAGCCAGTCTCTCAGCGCTTCTATCAAAACAGAGCCGGGGACAGTTTCGTTTGTCCCCGGACTTTCATATATATGATAGGTGATGGATATCATTTTTGCGGCGGAAACTTAAGGAAAAGTTTAGAAAAGGGACTAATTATTTATATATAAAAGGTAGAAAACAGATCTTCTTTCATGATATAATGGACAGCAGAATCCGGCTGCTAAGCAGTCGCGGTGTATTCGTATTTTGGGCCGCAGAAATATGAACAAAGAATCCTACAGGAAGCAGGAAGGAGAGTTTATGGCTTCACCAATGAAAAATAAGAAATCCATTAGTATTTTAGCAATTGTTATTTTGATTATTGCAGTGGCGCTGATTCTGATATTGACGCCGCTGATGAAACGATATAGTCCCTCTAAGGACATGGCAGATTATGCGTCGGTTTATGGCATGAGTACAGAGGATGCAATGCTTGTGACGGTAAATAATTCCATGTCAGAAGTAAACGGTATTTATAAAGATGGACAGGCCTATGTAGATTATGACACGGTACATGATAAAATCAACAGCCGTTTCTTTTGGGATGCCCAGGAAAAAGTGCTGCGATATACGCTTCCGGAAGATTTAGTATCGGTAACTCCTGACTCAAAGGATTATACTGTGGGGAAGGAGAAGCAGAGTACAGAGTATACCATTTGCAGGATGGAAGGGGATACGATGTATCTTGCAATGGATTTTGTAAAAATGTATACGGATCTGCGTTATAAATATTACGACTCTCCTAACAGGCTTACTGTGTCAACAGAATGGGGAGAGTTAAGCTATACATCTGTAAAGAAAGGGACGCAAATCCGTCAGAAGGGCGGCATTAAAAGCCCGGTTCTTACAAATGTTTCCAAAGGAGATCTTGTAACAGTTCTAGAAGAGGGCAATAAGTGGGATAAAGTCTGCACAGAGGACGGTTTTATCGGATATATCAGGAGTAAGGCGCTGGGTAAAGAACAGAAGGTAGTCTGTGAGAATGTAAATGAACAGCCAAAGTACTCTAAAATAAAAAAAGATTTTAATATTAATATGGCATGGCATCAGGTGACAACAATGGCGGCCAATTCAAAAGTTGCCTCAGTACTCTCAAGTACAAAAGGCATTAATGTTATTTCACCTACCTGGTTTTATCTGGATGATAATCAGGGGGGGATTGCTTCACTGGCCAGCTATGACTATGTAAATTACTGCCATCAGAATGATATTGAGGTCTGGGGGCTGGTAAGTAATCTTGAAAATTCAGAGGTGGATACTGCCAGCGTTTTGAATACAACTTCAACCAGGGATAATCTGGTGAATCAGCTGATTGCGGCCGCTATTCAATATGATCTGGACGGAATCAATGTTGATTTTGAGGCTCTGGATTCAGAAGTAGGGGACGGATTTATACAGTTTATTAGAGAGTTGTCTTTGAAATGTGATAATAACGGAATTGTGTTGTCTGTGGATAATTATGTTCCTTCCGCTTATACAACTTTGTATCAGAGAGGAGAACAGGCGCTGTTTGCTGATTATGTGGTGCTGATGGCTTATGATGAACACTTCAGTGGTTCAGATGAGGGCTCTGTGGCGTCCATTGGTTTTGTAAAGCAGGGTGTAGAGGATACGTTAAAGGAAGTGCCAAAGGATCAGCTGATTCTTGGAATGCCTCTTTATACAAGAATATGGGAGGAGACACCCTCTGAAACAGCTGAAAAAGGATATGAGCTGTCCAGTGAGGCTGTTGGGATGAGCGAAGTTGATACCAGACTGGCGGCAAATGGGGTAAGCCCTAAGTGGCTGGATGACTGCGGACAGTATTATGCTGAATATGAAAAAGACGGAAAAACCTATAAGATCTGGATTGAGGATCAAAATTCCATTGAGGAGAAATTAAAAGTATATAAAGAACAAGAGCTGGCTGGAGGAGCGTTCTGGAAGCTGGGATTTGAAAAAAGCAGTATCTGGGATACTGTAGGGAAATATATAACGAACTGATATATAAGCCGGTGAGACTGCCTGCATACCATTTTTGATTGGTATGCAGGCAGTTTTGGTCATAAAGGTTTCAGGGAATTCATAAGATAGTAAAAAAGAGGACAGCATTCTGGCAGGTTTCGGCCAGATGCTTCTTTAAAAAGAGTGAAGAAAAAACTTGAAATTTTAATGGGTGTATTTTTACTGGCAGCCGCAGTGCTTCTTGCCAGAAAAGGGGCCGAAGCAGTGTTAAGTACGAAGCTGGACGCCCGGCAGGTATGTATCTGTATTGACGCCGGGCACGGGGGCGATGACCCGGGTAAAATCGGAGTAAATGATGAGCAGGAAAAAGATCTTAATCTGCAGATTGCATACAAGCTCAAAACTCTTATGGAGCAGCAGGATATTAAGGTTGTGATGCTGAGAGAAACAGATGATGACCTTTCTGATGAGGGTGCAAAGAGTAAAAAGGTATCTGATATGCAGAACCGGGTGGCGGCAATTGAAGAGTCAAAAGCCATACTGACGGTTAGTATCCATCAGAACAGTTATCCGGATGCTTCTGTAAAGGGGGCACAGGTTTTTTACTATAGCGAGTCTGCGGAGGGGAAGCTTCTGGCAGAATGCATACAGGACAGCTTAAAACAAAGGGTGGATACAGGCAATACGCGTCAGGCTAAAGCAAATGACAGTTATTATATGCTGAAAAAGACACCCACACCTACTGTGATTGTAGAATGTGGGTTTTTAAGCAGTTATGAGGAGTCTGCGCTGCTGAGCGAAGAGCTGTATCAGGAACGGCTTGCCTGGGCTATCTTAATGGGGGTTATGCAGTATCTAAATCAATAGGTCCAGGAATAACGTTCATAGGCGTTAATGATTTGGGTATCCTGATATTGGAGGGTACGCTGGATATTTGTGCCGTAATTTAAATGTACGTGTCCGTGTACCATGTACTTTGGAGTATATTTGTCAAGTAGTTCTACAAAGGATTCAAAGCCGCGGTGGGCAGGTGAGTCCCAGTCCCCAAGCTGATAAGCCGGGGCATGGGTGAGAAGTATATCAAATCCATTGTATTTTCGCAGCTGCCGGGAAAGTTTTCTGATCCGGCGCTGCATATTTTTCTCTGTGTACATATAATTTCCGGTGTCCCGGTAGCGGATGGAACCGCCCAGGCCAAGGATCCGGATTCCCCGGTATTCGTATATGGCATCATCAATACAGATGCAGCCTTCGGGTGGTTTTTTATCATAATAATCATCATGATTGCCGTGTACATAGAGCAGCGGTACGTTTGTGCATGTGACCAGGAAGGAGAGATAACTAGGATCCAGATCTCCGCAGGACAGGATAAGATCTGTATCGGTAAGCCTGTTTAAATTGTAATGATCCCACAGCGCTTTTGATTCCAGGTCAGAGATTGCCGTGATGTTCATGTTACGCCTCCTTATTGGTTCCTTCCAGTTTCACAACAGTTCTGGCTTCTTCGCGGAGATCCTCCAAAGATGGAATTGTCCCGATGATATTGTCTGCAAGCCAGTTCATGGTAATAATTTCCTTTGGGGTGAGACTGCCTTCTTCTTTTGCCTTTACTTTTCCAGTCTGAGAATAAATATCCCCGGAAAAAGGATTATAATCGCAATTTAAAATGGACTGGCGAAGAACGTCCAAGATATTCATTGTTGCGGAAGGGATTCCGGGAGACCATATGATATCAATGACGTTTGCGGACATTCCCCACCAGTAGTTCAGCGCCTTTTCAATATCGCTTTTTCCTTCCTGATTCCAGATGTTGTTTTTTATACTGAGTATGATTCTTTCGTAATATTTACCCCAGTGCCATACCGGGCAGGCAAGATTCACCGGAGTTTCCCCGTTTACGCGGTAAAGTCCAAACTGACGGGAAGCTTTATTGGGAATAATCATTTCCTGGCTGGAAATGTAGGTTGCGCCAATACCCATAAAGTGCTCCGTCAGGTTGAGCCCCTGATTTTTCAGAGCCGTGGACCATTCAAGATAAACCTTTGCTTTGGGATTTACTGCTTTTACTCCAAGGGCAAAGGCATTGATATTGGCGGTCATTCCGTAGATCGGATAGTCTGCAATATAACCAATTTTATCTGTATCCGTCATAATGCCTGCCAGAATACCCGTGAGAAATTTAGCCTCATACATACGTCCGTAGTAGGTTCGGATATATTTATGAGATACATTCAGTGAACAGTTTAATATTTTGACTTCGGGATGAGTAATGGCAGCCTTCAGGCTGGCATTTTGAAATTCCGGCGTTGTGGTGAAGATGATTTCGCATCCCTCTGCAATCGCCTGCTCCATTACGGAAAGGGCGGTGTCAGGGGTGACGTTGTCATAAGCTTTCGTTTCAAGTATATCGTGATATTTATCCTCCAGATACATGCGTCCAAGGGTATGCCCATAGGTCCAGCCGGATGTGGAGGAATTTTTTGCGTTAATAAAAGCGATTTTATAAAATTTTGAGGAGCCCTGGGGAGGCAGCAGCCGGGTAAAAAGGTTTTTCTTTTGTTCCGGCACCGGTAAAGGATCCAGTTTCAGGTTCACTTTCTGGTCATTGTTTAAAAGAATAATTTCATCCCACAGCTTTTCCAGGTTTTCCCTGATTTCAGAAGGCGTCTCTGAACAAAGCTGCAGGTAACCGAATACATTAAGATATACCAGCATGGCATCTCCTGGTGTTATCTTAAATTCACTGCCTCCAAGAGCTTCATATGCACCGGAAAAACGAATAAATGCAGAGCGGAAATTCAGGCGTTCTTCATCATTCCAACGCTCATATTTTCGTTTGCCAATCAGTTCACACAGGCTTTGATAGCTTCCAAGCTTTGAAAAAAGAAGATAATTGATATTTGTAGCATTATAAAAATCCAGAAATTCATAGTACTTTTTGATTTCAGGGTCACTGCTTCTTGCAGGAATGATGCGGGTAACATATCCGGGAATGCTGGCGGCGCCGCAGAATTTCAGGACGCTGACCCGTTTGTTTCCTTCCTGCACATAATAATTGTGAAGATATTCGTAAGCCTTCACCGGTTCACGAATGCCTTCGCTGAGATGAGAGTCGTATAGATAAATCCATTTAGATGCGAACTCGGAGCGTTCGTCTAAAACCGGCATAAAGTCGGGAGCAAATGCGGTAGAACGTCCGGCAGTTTTTGTTCCAACCAGCTGCTCTGCAGGAATATCAATAAGCCCTAAAGGAACCTCTGATTGTATATCAGCATGTTTTAGTATTTCATCTAAAACGGGAAGCTTGTCAGACCGTCCTTCAGACTGGCACTGCTGGATTGACTTTTTCCCAAGTTTTTGAGCGCTTCTGTAGTTATCGTAATTCATACTCTGCCATCCTTTCTGTTGTCTGTATTAAAGCGGCGGACTATATGATAGATCTAAAAAGCCGCCGGGCGGCTGATTATAACTATATGCAGCTTTGGCTAAATTATCCCATAACCGGCACGGACTGGCAAGTAAAAAGGGGAAAAACGGGGGATGTTCGGAGGACATAATCTATGTTATAATCAAAGTTATGGAAACTTTAGTGAAAAAAATCGACTGTAAGAACATTGATATAAATTTAATAAGAGAAGCGGCACAGCTGATACGAGCCGGTGAATTGGTGGCATTTCCCACAGAAACTGTATATGGACTTGGAGCGGATGCTTTGCACCGGGAAGGGGCGGAAAAAATATACAGCGCTAAGGGGCGTCCGTCGGATAATCCGCTGATTGTTCATATTGCAGAATTTAAGGCTCTGGAAAAGATTACAGCCGCAGTGCCGCAGGAGGCATGGAAACTGGCAGAGAAATTCTGGCCGGGCCCCCTTACAATGATTTTTCCAAAAAGCAGTGCGGTGCCAAAGACCACCACGGGAGGCATGGAAACCGTTGCGGTACGGATGCCGGATCACCCGGTAGCGCTGGCCCTGATCAGGGAGAGCGGCGGGTATATTGCAGCGCCTAGTGCCAATACTTCAGGGAAACCAAGCCCAACGCTGGCAGAGCATGTATATTTGGACTTAAAAGGAAGAGTTCCGCTGATTTTAGATGGCGGCGGGGTAGGGATCGGCATTGAATCCACAATTATAGATTTAAGTGAAAAAGTGCCGACGATACTGCGGCCCGGATATATAACAAAAAAGATGATTTCAGAAATAATCGGGGAAGTCCGGGATGATCCGGGACTGATTTCAGAGGATGCGGCAGTCAGGCCAAAGGCACCGGGGATGAAATATAAACATTATGCGCCAAAGGCAGATCTTACGGTAATTAATGGCCCGCAAAAACAGGTGATTAAGAAAATTAATGAATTATCTGCAGAAAAACTTGCCCGGGGCAGAAAAGTAGGCGTTATCGGAACTGATGAATCCATAAGCTGTTACCAGTGTACTTGTGCAAAAAGTATTGGCAGCAGGTGTGACGAGGATGCCATTGCAAGGCATCTGTATGGGATTCTCAGGGAATTTGATGATATGGAGATTGACGATATCTATTCGGAAAGTTTTGCTACACCCAGAATTGGCCAGGCAATTATGAACCGTCTATTAAAGGCGGCAGGCCATCAGGTCATAAATGTATGAAAAAAGGGGGGCTTTTATGAAAACATTTAACAGAATTATCTTTGTCGCCAAAAGCGGAAACTGTCGTGCGCCCATGGCGATGGAATTATTAAAGGCCCAGCTGCTGAGCCATCCGGTGCAGATTGATGCGAGAGGTCTTGTAGTATTGTTCCCGGAACCGCTGAATCAGAAGGCCGAAGCGGTTATGATCAGTAATGGAATTAAACTGGAAAATTACAGATCCAGTCAGCTTGAGGGTGAGGATTTTTCAGAAGAAACGCTGATTCTTGCCATGGACAGCGAGATCAGAGAGAAGCTTTTAACTTTATTTCCGGATGCAGTGAATGTATATGTATTGTCTGAAGCTGCAGGGGATGAATTAGAGGTGATGGATCCTTATGGAGGTGATTTGATGACTTATGGTCTGTGCTTTGAGTCTATGGGAAGAACCATTAAAAAGCTGGCCGCTGTTTTGAATGAAGGCGTTTTTTTTCGCCAGGAGAAGTCAGATGAGTGAAAAACGAGAAGATTATATTTCATGGGATGAGTATTTTATGGGAGTGGCAAAGTTATCTGCCATGCGTTCGAAAGATCCCAATACACAGGTGGGCGCCTGCATTGTAAGTCAGGATAATAAAATATTATCTATGGGCTACAATGGATTTCCTATTGGATGTTCAGATGATGAATTTCCCTGGGCACGGGAGGGAGAACCTCTGGATAATAAATATTTTTATACAACCCACAGTGAATTGAATGCAATTTTAAATTACAGAGGCGGCAGTTTAGACGGAGCCAAAATGTATGTGTCTTTGTTTCCGTGTAATGAATGCGCCAAGGCTATTATTCAGAGCGGAATAAAAACCATTGTATATGCAGAAGATAAATACAAGGCAACCGCGTCGGTGATTGCTTCGAAGCGAATGCTGAGAACGGCGGGTGTTCAGCTGGTTTTATATAAAAGTACCGGACGGAAAATTGAAATAGAATTGTAGTGCTGTAAGAGCAAAGCAGAACAAGTATACTATGAAGTTTTGGAGAAAAATATGAGAGTTGTATGGGAATTATATGCAGCCTTTTTCAGAATCGGTTTAATGACATTTGGCGGCGGTTACGCTATGCTGCCAATGCTTCAGTCCGAGATTGTAGAAAAGCGCGGATGGGCCACAGAAGAGGAAGTATTGAATTATTTTGCAGTGGGGCAGTGCACGCCCGGTATTATTGCAGTAAATACGGCTACTTTTGTAGGGTATAAGCAGAAACGCATTATCGGAGGTGTTTTAGCCACTCTTGGAGTTATCACACCCTCTATTATTATTATTCTGGTTATTGCGGGAATTCTGGACCGGTATGCAGAGAATGTGTGGGTAGCCCATGCTTTTGCCGGAGTACGGGTAGCGGTATGTGCGCTGGTTTTGAGTTCTATTATAAAGCTCTGGAAAAGCGGGGTAAAAAATACAGCAGGAATTTTACTGTTTCTGGCGGCGTTTGTTCTGGTAGCGTTTGTGGAGCTTTCTAGTGTCTGGATTGTAATTGGAGCCATTGCCCTTGGAATTCTGCTTCAAATCCGGCAAAATAAACGGTCCGGAAAACAGGAAGAGAAAGAAGGTGACAGTTCCATATGATTATTCTGACGCTTTTCTTGGAGTTTTGTAAAACCGGCCTATTTGCCATTGGCGGCGGGCTGGCTACACTGCCGTTTTTGGCTGAACTGACGGAGAAATACAACTGGTTTACAACGGGACAGCTGGCGGATATGGTGGCTATTTCAGAATCAACGCCGGGGGCTATCGGAATTAATATGTCAACCTATGCCGGCTATCATGCGGCGGGAATTTTGGGGGGAGTAGCAGCAACTCTGGCGCTGACATTTCCATCTATCGTAATTATTATTATCGTGGCCAGAATGCTTGAAAAGTTTAATGAGAATAAATATGTAGTGTCTGTATTCGGAGTGCTGAGGCCGGTGGTAGTAGGCTTGATTGCGGCCGCCGGGTATCAGATCTTTAAAGTAAGTATCATCCATGTGGATGCTTTTATTCAGAATAAAAGTCTGGGTACGCTGTTTGACATAAAAGCAGGACTTTTATTTCTGGTACTTTTTGCAGCGATCATGAAATTTCAAAAACATCCCATCATATATATAGGTATTGGAGCTGTGGCCGGAATCCTTCTCCAGATGTAGAGCGGGGTACAGCGGCTATTTTGGGTTTACGAAAAATAAGAATATGGTATAATGTATCATATCAGAAGAAAATCAAGCGGCTGCGAAGCAGACATTTGATTTTACCTGATATGGAAAGGTCAGTTGAAAAATACATACTGACGCAGTTTTGGATTCAGCAAGGAGGGGTATTTATGAAAACAGAACATGTAATTACCATTGGAAGACAATTTGGAAGCGGCGGAAGAGAAATCGGAGCAAAACTTGCTAAGAAGCTTGAAATTCCGGTTTATGATAAAGAGATTTTAGACCGGGCTGCTCAGGAAAGCGGACTTTCAGAAGCGGTGATTAAGACTTATGATGAAAAACCAAGGAGTCTTTTGTTTACTGCAGCGACAGATCCCTATGCTTTTGGCATGATGAGCGCCGGTGTAGATGAGACGGTAGAAAACAGAGCATTAAATGCGTCTATGAAAGCAATCTGGAAAATTGAGAAGGAAGGTCCCTGCGTGATCATAGGAAGAGGTGCAGATTATTTCCTGAAGGATCAGGAGAATGTATTGAAAGTATTCATTTATGCGCCTATGGAGGACCGGATCAAAGAGGTTATGAAGAGGGAAGACATTCCTGAGGACCGGGCCAAAAAGATGATTACTCAGATTGATAAGAAGCGGGCGGCATATTATAACTTTTACACAATGAAACGCTGGGGGGCAATGGAAAGTTATGACATCTGTATTAACAGCAGCTGCCATGGAATTGACGGAACGGTAGATATACTTGCTATGATAGCATCGAATAATTAAAAAGATAAGTGAAAAATCCGGGACGGCATATTTGGGGAATCCCCAAATGCCGTCCCGGGTTTTTTATATCGACATAAAAAACGCTCCGCTGATGATGGCACTGCGGCGGAATGGAGTCATGTCGCAAAAGCGACCCGCCGCAGGCGGAGAATATGCGAGTAAATAATCTGGACGGGATTTCTGACTGTTAAATTAGAGCCGTTCAAGACCAAATAGGGCAGCTCCCAGAGCACCGGTAATTTCCGGTTCCTCGCTGATAAATATTTTTTCACCCAATAGTTCTTCTAGAACTTTTACAACCCCTGCGTTTTTTGCAACCCCTCCAGTCATCATATATTGTCCCTTGGGGTTTACCCTCCGGATCAGAGACATTGCACGGCCGGCAATTGCTTTGTGCAGTCCATGGGTGATATCGCTTATTTCTTTATTCTGTGCAATCAGCGAGATCACTTCGGATTCGGCGAAAACAGAACACATACTGCTGATTTCTATATCCTCTTTCCAGTTCAGAGAGACAGGTCCTAGTTCCTCCGTGGAAATTTCCAGGGTTTTAGCCATCATTTCCAGAAAGCGCCCGGTTCCGGCCGCGCATTTGTCGTTCATGACAAAGTCAGCAACTTCCCCCTGATCATTTAGGCGGATTGCCTTAGAGTCCTGTCCGCCAATATCAAGAATAGTATGTACTGCAGGATTCAAGAAATGTGCGCCCTTTGCGTGGCAGCTGATTTCGGTAACAGATTCATCTGCGAATGGGATACTGACCCGGCCGTATCCGGTAGAAATAATGCCGGTAAGGTCCTCTTTGCGCAAATTGGAGATATCCAGGATATCATGAAGGATTCTCTCTGCGCTGTTTGTGCTTTTAGCACCGGTCCGGATTACTTTGGAAGCAATGATTTCTTTATTTTTATTTATAATGACGGCGTTGGTTGAAGTGGAGCCGCTGTCAATGCCAAGTATATACATAGGACTGCCTTTCGATAAGTTATAATGAGGTTTCTGAACAGTATTGTTTTTTGCTGTCCGGAGAGCTTCAATAAACGCTTCTGTTCTGGTTCTGATCTGACCTTCGCACTGGAGGGAGGAGTCAGTTTCTACCAGAATGACAGGGAGATCTGTGCCGGCTTTTAATGTCTGGTATTCATAAGAATAAATATCACAGAACTTAATGGTATGATATATAATTCCGTCCAGCCGGTCCCGGAAACCATCTATAAATTTCTGCCGCCCGGAAGCTTTCATCATGCGCATGCAGGGAATTTGATTCAAAAGCGCATTGGCATAACTATTTATGAGATTTTGAGGATTCACCTGATAAGAGCGGCTGATGCCGGTGCATGTCAGATCAAACAGCACTTCCGTATGCATTTCCTCTAAAAGATGCTTCAGCACTTTGGGAGGGCGCGCCCCGGCCAGTCCGATGCGGATATTATAATCCGGCCGGGGGATTGTTTTCAGCTTTTCGGCTTCGGCTTTTCTTGCAATGGTATCCATAAGGCTTACAGGTGAAAAGGTTTTTTGACTGAATTGTTCATAGGCTTTTATCATAGCCAGTATCTGTTTTTCATACAGGGAGGTTGCAAATTCATTTACCTTGCGTGGCAGATCCAGCATATAAATGAACTTGTCCGGATACCGGCGCTTTAATGTGTCGTAAAGCCGGCGCATGCTGTCACAGCACGTTGTAAAAATAATACCTTCATAGTCCTGCAAGATGGCATCCTCCAAAACTGCTTTTGAAAAAGAACACATATTAGAGTGCATGAGGGTGTCAGCCTGCTGAAAGTTAGAGACAGATGGCTCAATACACCGAATCTCTACATTCAGCCCTTCAAATATTTCAATGGGGGTATATTTACATACATATCCCAGCATAATTACACTCCTTTATTTTGCTTTAATAGTTCCAGAAACGCTTCCAGACGGGTCCTGATTTGACCGTCATGGCTGTTTCGGCGGTCCACTCCGTCGCCGTCTAAAATCAGCAGCGGAAGGTTGTGTTTCTGCATGGTTTCCCGAAGCAGCATGGAACCTCCGGATGACTGTTTGCATCCCCAGTGGCAGAAATTGATAACCCCGTCAGCCCCCAGTTTTTCTGCGATAGATGCCGCCAGATCAGCTTTTTTTTGATAAGAGCCGTTATAAAGATTGCAGATCATTTTTTTTGCCAGGGCATTGAGCGGCTGTGATGCGTCAAGAGGCTCCAGGTAATCCAGATTCATTTCCGTGCCAAGTATCTGATAGTTATCGTTTAAGTTAAAATACTCTTTCAGCGTATTCTGGTAATAGGGAAACAAATGAATCCAGAAAAGCTTCTGCCCGGTGAACGGAGGTGCTGTTTTTACCTCTTCATACATCGTACGGAAGAAATACAGCATTTCCGGTGTACCGATGCTTAAATGTGTGGCAAACAGCATAAACATCTGCAGGGTTAATGTGGATGGATAGTCTTTGTGTGCAGATACACGTAAAAAATCCAGATAGTACTGACGGGACAGATTTTCCCGTTCTAGGATGTATGACAGCTCTTTTAAATCCAGCGTTTTGTGGAACGTATCTTCCAGCATGGCAATCATTTCTTTTAATTGTATTACTACATAGTTCTGACTTTCTTCTGTAAATTCTTCCGGTATGTCAAGCATATAGCATGGAACATTGTGCTTTTGGGACAGATGGCGGAAGGTATTAACATTGGCATCGCAGATCATTGAAGTTGTGGTGGCAAAAGCCGCCGGAGGAATCAGACCTGAATCAATGGCACCGATAAAAGTTTTGTGATAGGAACAGAGTGTGGAAGCAATGCCTTCACTTTCGGCAAAATCAATAAGGGCATCCTCTATGTAAAAGCCTGAAAGATAAGAAGACAGGGCTTCGGCGGAAAGACAATACAGCCCAAAACACTGCAGGATTTCCACAGGTGTAAACAAATTGACCCAGGCTGTCCGGCCCGGGTGTTTTAATGCACATAAAACATTTCCGATGGCATAGTTGTTCAGGTATTGATAAGCTTTTGGAATGCGTTTATCCATCAAATATCCTGTCCGGAACTGCTCTAGGCGGAGCCCTGCTTTTATCATACGGAATGCGGCAGACGGATGCCCGGCGGCGGTTTTCTTTATTATATTTCCATAAGTTTTTATTATCTGCATATTGATCCCTCACTTCCTGGCAGGCATTTATTGAGCCTATTATTATAAAAAATAAAAAAAAATTCAAGAGTTTTTGTAAAAAAACTTTGACTATCAAAACATTCAGGCTGAAAATGAAAGATCTTGGGTTTCTAAAAAGGCTGTGCTATGATAGCAATAAGAAAATGGAACAAAATGTATATCGCTGATGCAGACTGCACAGGCAAAGCATCTGCATTTGCAGGATTTTTTGTGGAAGGAGAAATTAGTACTATGGAATTATCAAAGGTATATTTTACAACATTTAAAACATCATTTCGTGAAAATCTTTTGCAGAAATTAAATCGTCTGATAAAAACTGCAGGAATGGGGAATATTGATTTTACAGATAAATATGCGGCAATTAAAATTCACTTTGGTGAATATGGAAATCTGGCATTTCTGCGGCCTAATTATGCCAGGGTGGTGGCCGATGCTGTTAAGGAGTTAGGGGGCAAACCTTTTTTGACAGATTGCAATACACTATATGTAGGTTCTAGGAAAAATGCTCTTGACCACATAGAGACAGCTTATATGAATGGATTTACGCCCTATGCTACCGGATGCCATGTGATCATTGCGGATGGCCTGAAAGGTACCGATGAAGTTTTGGTCCCCGTTGACGGTGAATATGTAAAAGAAGCTAAAATTGGCCGCGGACTTATGGACGCGGATATCCTTATTTCTCTCACTCATTTTAAAGGCCATGAAGCTGCCGGTTTTGGCGGCGCATTGAAAAACATCGGTATGGGAGGCGGCTCAAGAGCAGGGAAAATGGAGATGCACAGCGCCGGAAAGCCCTTTGCTGTACAGAAACGCTGCGTTGGCTGCGGCTTTTGTACCAGAGTATGCGCCCATGATGCAATTACAATTACGGATAAAAAGGCGTTTATAGACCATAATAAATGTGTTGGCTGCGGCAGGTGTATCGGAGTCTGTCCAAAAGATGCCGTAACAGCTCCTAATGATGAGACAAATGATATTCTGAATTGTAAGATTGCAGAATATACTTATGCTGTCTGTAAGGACCGGCCCTGTTTCCACATTGCCCTGATCTGTGATGTATCACCATACTGTGACTGCCATGGGGAAAATGATATTCCGATTATTCCAAATGTGGGAATGCTGGCGTCTTTTGACCCGGTAGCTCTGGATGTGGCCTGCGCAGATCTTTGTAATCAGCAGCCGGTAATTGATGGAAGTGTTCTTGGCGATCATATAAAGAAACAGGAAGAACATAAGCATTTTGATCATGACGAGGATTATTTTGGCCTGACACATCCGGATACAAACTGGAAGTCTTCTATTAAGCATGCTGTTAAGATCGGCCTTGGCAGCGATCAGTATGAATTAATAAAAATATAAAATAAAATGGATTCCCCCAAAACTGTGGTGTTGAGGGATAGGAAGGGGGGAATATGAAACGGCGGAGTTTGTGGACCGCAGCCATCGCTGCTTTTTTTACTTTTCTGGCGGCCTTTTTTTCGGTCTGCGCAGAAGAGCAGGAGGCAAAGCAGCTGCATGTGGTCTTTTCTCACGACATCCATTCCCATCTGGATACGTTTCCAACTGTTGAGGGGGATACCGAAACAATGATTGGCGGCATGGGACGGATGATGACATTTATACAGCAGGAAAAAGAGAGCAGTCCGGATACGCTCTTATTGGACGGAGGAGATTTTTCTATGGGTACGGTATACCAGATGCTTTATGAGACGGAAGCACCGGAGCTTCGCATGTTTGGTTATCTGGGATATGATGCTGTTACCATTGGTAATCATGAATTCGATTATGGGTCAGAGGGACTTGCCAGGATGTTAAAGCGTGCTGCTAAGAGCGGGGAAGCCCTGCCGGAATTTGTGCTGTGCAATGTAAAATGGAAAAAACAGCTGAATCAGGAGCAGCAAATGCTGAAGAATGCATTTGAGGAATATGGAATAAAGCCCTATACTATGATTCAGAAAGGTGATGTAAGAATTGCAGTTATTGGGGTATTTGGAGAAGATGCGCTGGAATGTGTACCTTCTTGTGCCCTGGAGTTTGAAGATCCTGTGAAAGCGGTAAAGCGGACTGTAAAAAAGATTCAGGATGAAGAAGAGGCAGACCTGATTGTATGCCTGTCTCACAGTGGGACCACCGGGAATCCCGAGACATCCGAAGACGAAATTCTGGCGGAGGAGGTGCCTGAGCTGGATCTAATTGTGAGTGGTCATACCCACACAAAACTAAAACAGCCTATAAAGGTTGGAAATACCGCGATTGTGTCCTGCGGCGAGTACGGCAAGCAGATGGGGAAACTGGATTTGGTTCAGAAAGAGGACGGACGCTGGGAGATAAGAGATTATGAACTGGTATCCATGAATAATGAATTTTCTTCCGATCAGGGAGTACTTGAACGGCTGGAGCAGTTTTCTGAACTGATTGACAGGGAATATTTATCCGTATACGGATTCACCAGAGATATGGTTTTGTGTGAGAATCCTTATCTGTTTGCTACAAAAGACGACCTGTATAAAAGTAAAACGGAAAATAATCTTGGCAATCTGGTTTCGGATGCATTTTATTATGCGGCTTGTAAACTGGCGGCAGGAACACCGCCGGCGGATGTAGCGGTAGTGCCCAGCGGATGCGTCAGAGATACTTTTACTACAGGTTCTATTACGGTGGAAGAAGTATTTAAGTCATATTCTCTGGGGACCGGGCCGGACCGCAGGGCTGGATATCCGTTGATTGGAGTGTATCTAACCGGGGATGAGCTTTTAGCGGCGGCTGAGATTGATGCTTCCCTTTCAGACTTTATGAAATCAGCCAGATTGTATGCCAGTGGAATTACGTATACCTTTAACCCCAACAGGATGATTTTGAATAAGGTAACCCGGGCAAAGCTTATTAGACAGCCGGCAGCTCCATGGCAGGGAGCCGGCGGCACTGCCTATGAAGAAATCAGAGATGATGAACTATACTTTGTAGTTTCAGATCTGTACACCGGACAGATGTTAAAAGAGGTGGAAAAGCTGTCTTATGGTATTTTGTCTGTGACGCCAAAAGATAAAAACGGGAAAAAGATAGAAGATCTTGAAAGCTGCATTTTGTATGATAAAGATGGTAATGAGATAAAGGCATGGGAAGCGCTGGCGGAGTATATGCTCACCTTTGAGAAAGAGGGAGAGACAAGGGTGATGCCTGCATATTATAAGACAATGCATGGAAGAAAACTGGTGGATAATAGTAAAAGGGCCGCAGATCTTCTGAAAAATCCCAGCAAATATGCAGTTATTATCTGTACCATAGCAGTATCAGCAGGTGCTATTACAGTAGTGGGGGCAGCCGCCGCCGCAAGATGTATTCGAAAGAGGATACGGTTGAAGCGTTAAAAAACTAACGCTTGTAAATCTTAAGATAGAATGATAAGATAGTTCCAAGGTGCACGGACAGATAGAATTCTTACCGCAAACCATAAGTGAAGAATCCATGTGCTGACTGAAAGCAGGGCTGACAGGAAAGCAGATAAGATGATTTATTTTTTGAATTTGTTTATTACCGGCATCCGTTTAGGATGCCGGTTTGTCATTGAAAGGAGAAATTGTTTGGATAACAGAGTGGCAATGATTGCAATTGTAGTAGAAGATCAGAGAAGTGTTGATGAACTCAACCATTTACTCCATCAGTTTTCGCCGTATATTATTGGGAGAATGGGAATCCCCTATCAAAAAAGAGGAATTTCCCTGATTAGTGTGGCAGTGGATGCACCTGCTGATATTATCAGCACTCTTTCAGGAAAGCTTGGAATGTTAAAAGGTGTTGCGGCCAAAACGGTATATTCAAAACTGCCGAAAGAAGCTGTAAAATAGCCGGATAGGCGGGAGAAGTGAAAAATGGACAGGCAGACAGAATTAAAGAAATTGATTGATAAACTGGAAACAGACAGAATGTTAGAAAAAGAAGAGTGGATCAGGCTCATTGATGGCCGGACACCAAAGCTTGCAGCTTATCTTTCGGAAAAAGCAGTAAAAATCAGAAAACGTTATTATAACAATCATGTATTTATCCGAGGACTGATAGAGGTAAGCAATATTTGTAAAAATGACTGTTTTTACTGCGGAATCCGGCGAAGCAACAAGAACGCGGACCGGTATCACCTTACCAGGGGAGAGATTCTGCAGTGCTGCAGGGAAGGATATGAACTTGGATTTCGCACCTTTGTTCTGCAGGGAGGAGAGGACCCTTATTTTTCCGATGCGATGATTGTTCAGATTGTCAGCGCCATTAAATGCCAGCATCCGGATTGTGCAGTGACTTTATCTCTGGGAGAAAAATCAAGGGAGAGCTACCAGCTGTATTTTAATGCCGGGGCCGACAGGTATCTGCTGCGGCATGAGACGGCGGATGAACAACATTACCGAAAGCTGCATCCTGCCTCTCTTTCTCTGGAAAATCGCATGCGGTGCCTGCGGGATTTAAAGGAGATTGGATACCAGACCGGTTCAGGATTTATGGTTGGTTCACCAGGCCAGACTACTGAATGTCTGGCAGAAGATATGCTGTTTTTAAAAGATCTGGATCCTCAGATGGTGGGAATCGGCCCGTTTATTCCACACCATGACACACCCTTTGCCAATGAGAAAAGCGGTACAGCGGAACTGACGCTTTATATGCTTTCACTGCTGCGGCTGATGCTGCCGGGCGTGCTGCTGCCAGCTACAACAGCTCTTGGAACAATAGCGGCAGACGGGAGAGAGCGGGGGATTTTAGCCGGCGCAAATGTAGTAATGCCGAATCTTTCTCCTTCCGGGGTCCGGGCAAAATATGAGCTGTATGATAATAAACTGCATACCGGGTCAGAGGCGGCGGAGTCTAAACTCAGACTCCAGGAACAAATGGAGGCGATAGGCTATACGCTGGTGACAGCCCGGGGAGATTACTGGGCAGACAGGCCCGCATAAAGGAGGAAAAGGAATGAGTTTGAATGCAACACCATCATCGGATCGTGTACATATCGGGATTTTTGGCAGAAGAAATGCCGGCAAGTCCAGCATCATTAATGCAATAACAGGCCAGAGCCTTGCTATTGTCTCAGATGTGAAAGGAACTACTACCGATCCAGTCAGTAAGGCAATGGAATTGCTTCCGCTGGGGCCGGTGGTGATGATTGATACACCGGGGCTTGATGATGAAGGAAAACTGGGGGCGCTGCGTATCAGAAAGAGCTACCAGGTCCTTAATAAGACGGATATTGCCGTTTTGGTAGCAGATGCCGGAAGCGGCGTGGAGGAGCCGGAAAAAAAACTGATTCAGAGGTTTAAAGACAAAAAAATTCCATATGTTATTGCAGTAAATAAATCGGAGCTTTTGAATCAGCAGGAGAAGGAAGCTGTCTGTCATATGCTGCAGGGAGAAAAAAATCTGATTTTTGTCAGTGCAGTTTTGGGTACAAATATCACAGAGTTAAAAGAGCTCATTGCAAAGCAGGCGCCCAAAGAGAATGAGGATCAAAGAATTGTCGGGGACCTGCTAAGACCGTCGGATCTGGCAGTGCTGGTTGTGCCTGTAGATAAAGCCGCACCAAAAGGAAGACTGATTCTTCCACAGCAGCAGACCATCCGGGATATTTTAGAGGCAGATGCAGCGGCGGTTGTCACGAAAGAAAATACATTAAAAGAGACATTAAAAAAACTGGGAGAAAAACCAAAACTTGTGATTACGGACAGCCAGGTGTTTGAAAAAGCATCCGCTGATACTCCAGAAGATATCATGCTTACATCTTTTTCTATCTTATTTGCCCGATATAAAGGAAATCTGGCGGAAATGGTCCGGGGTGTAACCATGCTTGAGCGGTTAAAAGACGGGGATACAGTATTGATTTCCGAGGGCTGTACGCATCACAGACAATGTGACGATATTGGAACAGTGAAGCTTCCGGGCTGGATTTTAAAGCATACCGGGAAAAATATAAAGTTTGCTTTTACCAGCGGAACAGAATTTCCGGAGGATTTAAGTCCGTATGCTTTGGTGATACATTGCGGCGGATGTATGTTAAATGAAAGAGAGATGAAATACCGCATAAAATGTGCGCTGGATCAGGAGACTCCCATCACGAATTATGGGATTAGTATTGCATATATGACAGGCATTTTAAAGCGGAGTTTAGAGCCGTTTCCGGAAATCTTAAAGATGCTTGCATGATGAAAAAAAGACAGGAAAAAATAATAAAGATTTCACAATTCCTTAAGTAGACACCAGTGTAATGCTGTGATATGATTTTAAAAAGAGAAACCAGTGAAAAGGCCCGCTGTATGGGACAGCGGGCCTTTTTTGAAAGGCAGGCGAAAAAATGAGTCCGCAGGATAAAGTAGAAAGAGTATTAAAAGCGATTCACGTAACATTTTCAAAAAGTGAAAGTCTTGAACAGCATCCCGATAAAGTAATTATAGACCGGAAACAGTTTTTAGCGCTTCTAGATCAGCTGAATCAGGGGCTTTTTGAAATGATGGATCAGTATGAGCATACACGCGCCAGCCGTGACCGGGCGGAGCGGGAGTTTAAACACAGGGGAAAAGCATTGATGGATGAGGCTTCGGAAAAAGCAGATGACATTTATGCAGCCTCTGTATTATATACGGCAGATATGCTGGGGAAGGTTCAGGCGCTGATTGATCAGGCCAATGATTCCATGACGGATGTATTCAGAAGTTTTAAAAAGGAATTAAGGGAGCAGAAAGATCTTGTAAAAAGTCACGAGCTGGAACTAGAAGGGCAGCTGAATGATTTGACAGATACAAGGACATATCAGAAGCTCCTAGAAGATGTAAGACGCCAGAACAGGATGAAGGACAGCCAGGAGAGGGAAGAAAACGGGCCGGCGTCTGATACCGGAAAAATGCGGGAGCGGACTTATACCCCCGGAGTATCCCCGGAGATAAAAATCAACGGAGATTATTTTGAAAAGGCGGGGATATCGCCGGAAGATGCAAAAGCCGGGTATGTGCCGCCTTCTGAGGAACCTGCAGCAGAAAAACCGGAAATTAAAATAAATTTTGATGCAGAATATTTTAAAAGGAAAGCAGACGCACGGCAGGAAGAACCTGCTTTAGATGAGCCAGGGGAGGCTCAGAAGACGGAGAAGCCCCAGGAGGAGGGCGTGCAGGAAGTACAGCCAGAAGAGGAAGTGTACACCGTGGATGAAGAGGCCATCCGCAGAGCGGTGCTTGAAGATGAACGGCGGGCGCAGCAGGAGGCAGAAGGAAGCCGGGAGGCTGTGCCTGGCTGGAAAAGCCGCCTGAAAGATCTGATGAAAGAACTTGTTCCAAAAGATTTGGAATAAGAGAAACAAGGTCTGCCAGGAGCAGGCAGCGGAAAAAATGAGAGTTAGCAGAAAACAGACAGGAAGGTGACAACCGGTATGAAAAATATTTTGGTTTGTGATGATGATAAATCTATTGTAGAATCTATAGAAATTTACCTGCAGCAGGAGGGCTACCGCGTGCTGAAAGCACATGACGGCATACAGGCGCTGGAGGTGATGAAGGCAGAAGATATACATCTGATTATTATGGATGTTATGATGCCGAAGCTGGATGGGATACGTACTACATTAAAGATCCGGGAAAACAGCAATATTCCCATTATCATACTTTCTGCCAAGACGGAAGATGCAGATAAAATTCTGGGACTGAATATCGGGGCGGATGATTATGTGGCAAAGCCTTTTAATCCGCTGGAGCTGGTGGCCAGAGTAAATTCACAGATCCGGCGTTATACGAAGCTTGGAAATGCGGCAGAGGAAGATGCCGCGCAAGTGTTCCAGGTAGACGGACTGGTTATTAATGATGATCTGAAAGAAGTAACTGTGGACGGGAAAATGGTCAGATTGACACCTATTGAATATAATATTCTGCTTCTGCTTGTCCGGAATCAGGGAAAGGTTTTCTCCATTAACCAGATCTATGAGAATATCTGGAATGAGGAGGCCATTGGGGCGGATAATACGGTGGCGGTACATATCCGTCATATCAGAGAGAAGATTGAGATCAACCCAAAGGAGCCCCGTTATCTGAAAGTAGTGTGGGGCGTTGGATATAAGATTGAAAAGACATCATCGAGGTAGCGTATGAAAGTAGACAGGAAACGGTATGGAACACTGGTAAAAGCTGTACTGTTTGGCCTTCAGGGGATATTTGCAGTAAGTCTTGCAGTGTTTATTGTGCTTTTGCAAAGCTGTATCAATCAGAATATGCTGAATCTTGGAGATCTGGGAAATTCAGAGTTTGTGGAAAGCGGATATTTTGAACGCACATTTAATACCCAGACGAATAACGTTTTAAGCTATGTGAAAATGCGGCTCAGTTATGAGACAGATGGAAGATTTGATGAGGAACGGGCCAGGGAGGACGGCGCCCAGGAAAGTGAGATTAATCTGTATAAAAAATATCTGAACCAATTTGATAATGGCTCCAGCAATCTGTATTACTGGGTGGGCAGGGAAGACGGAACCTGTCTGTATACAAATATGGACACTGATCTTGGTGAGGAGCGGGCATATGCCCAGGCAGAGGCTCTGGGAGCTTATCTGTATTATGACAGTTCTGCCTATTATTTTGATACAAATGTTGGCGGGATGGAAAATGCATACTACCGCAATATGCGCAAATACAATAATCTGCAGCTGGATAATGTAAAGATTATTATTGGTGTGGACAAGACGTTTCAGCATGAGGATGACTTTTCAATCGCAAAGAAGGAATTTAATAAGCTGTTTCCCTGGGCAAGGATGAGTCTGCTGCTGATTGTGGTCAGCGGTATCGGATGGCTGTTTGGCCTTTGTTATTTAACTGTTGCAGCCGGGCGCAGGAGAGATGATAAAGAGCTTCATCTGGCGAAATTTGATAAGGTAAAAACAGAGCTGGTAGTTGGTCTGATGGTGGCCGGACTGGTGGGGATTGTAGCGCTTGCCATGAAGGTAAGGGTTCAGGATTTTAATACTTCTGGTACGATGATTATTGCCGGAAGTCTTACCTTTGTGGCCGATATGGTATTTATGGCTTTTTATCTGAGTCTGGCAAGACGGATAAAGGCAGAAAAGTTCTGGGAAAATAGTCTGTGCCACTGGTGTCTTAGCGGATTTAGAGAGTTTCTGAAAGAGCGGTATATGTCCGGTAAACTGGTAGTATATTTTTGCTGCCTTGCACTGCTTAGTCTCTTTCTGGGATATCTTGCTTTTGGAAAGGGATATATCTGGTCATATGCGGCCATTGCAGTTGTTATTTTCTGCGTGTTTATTTATCTTTCAAAGTGGATTAGCAGCAGGCGCAGGATTCAGGAAGGTATCCGACAGATTACGGAAGGAAATCTGGATTATAAGCTGGATTTAAAAGAATACAGCGGGACTGAGCGTGAACTGGCAGAAGGTGTGAATCATATTGCGGAGGGACTGTCTAAGGCCATACACGAGAGTGTAAGAGATGAACGTATGAAAGCGAATATGATTACAAATGTGTCTCATGATTTGAAGACGCCGCTGACTGCGATTGTCAATTATGTGGGGCTTTTAAAGAGGGAGAATATTCAAAATGAAAATGCAGCCCAGTATATTGAAGTGCTGGAGCAGAAGGCGCTTCGGCTGAAATCCCTGATGGAGGACCTGGTGGAAGTTTCAAAGATTTCTTCAGGCAATCTGACGCTGCATATGGATGCAATTGATTTTATTGAGCTGATACGCCAGACCGGAGGAGAATTTAATGAACGTCTAGAAGAGAGGGGCTTAAATGTAATCAGTAAATTTCCAAATGAAAGCATGATGATTTTTGCAGACGGAAAACAGCTCTGGAGAGTTATCGGAAATTTATATAACAATGTGGGAAAATATGCGATGCCTAATACAAGGGTATATGCGGAAATATACAGACAGGAAGCGTGGGTAGTCTTTTCCATCAAAAATATATCAGAGGAGCTTGTTTCACTGCCTGCAAAAGATTTGACGGAACGGTTTGTGCGGGGAGATACCGCGAGATCTACAGAAGGGAGCGGACTGGGACTTTCCATTGCGAAAACTCTGACAGAGCTGATGAACGGCAGGTTTGAAGTCAGTATGGACGCAGATTTGTTTTGTGCGGAGGTAAAGTTCAGACGGCTTATATAATATAATATTTGATTTTTGACAGTTTGGTTATTATAATTAAAAGATATGACAGCAGAAAATTGACGGCGGTTATATCATCACTGCCTTTTTTCATACCATAACAGGAGGAGTAAAAATGGTTAAATTGCATGACAAAGGTATTTACCTTGTAAATGGTACCGAGATCGTAGAGGCAAATCAGGATGCATCTGCCATTCTCGCGGCAAGAACTGGTGTGGCAGCTTCTAGAGAAGCAGCGGCGGCCGGTACAATGGCATATAATATTCTGAAAGATCACAATACATCCGGGAGTATGGACAAACTGAAAATCAAATTTGATAAACTGACATCTCACGATATCACATTTGTTGGAATTATTCAGACGGCCAGAGCTTCGGGGCTTGAGAAGTTTCCAATTCCTTATGTGCTCACAAACTGTCATAATAGTTTGTGTGCAGTAGGAGGAACCATTAATGAAGATGACCACATGTTTGGTCTCACCTGCGCTAAAAAATATGGAGGAGTATATGTTCCTCCCCATCAGGCTGTTATCCACCAGTTTGCAAGAGAGATGCTTGCAGGAGGTGGAAGAATGATTCTGGGTTCAGATTCTCATACAAGATATGGAGCCCTGGGAACCATGGCAATGGGCGAGGGAGGTCCGGAGCTGGTAAAACAGCTGCTTAGCCAGACCTATGATATTAATATGCCGGAGGTAGTTGCGATTTATCTAAAAGGAACACCTGCCAAAGGTGTGGGGCCTCAGGATGTTGCGCTGGCCATTATCGGAGCGGTATTTGCAAACGGTTATGTGAAAAATAAGGTTATGGAATTTGTTGGACCTGGTGTGGATGCGTTAAGTGCTGATTTTAGAATTGGTATTGATGTTATGACAACAGAGACAACCTGTCTGTCTTCTATATGGAAAACAGATGATAAAATTAAAGAGTTCTATGAAATTCACGGCAGAAGTGAAGAGTATAAAGAGTTGAATCCGGCAGCTGTTACATATTATGACGGCTGTGTGGAAGTGGATTTAAGCGCAGTCAGACCGATGATTGCAATGCCTTTCCATCCAAGTAATGTTTATACCATTGAGGAGTTGAATGCGAACCTGATGGATATTCTGGATGATGTAGAGAAAAAGGCACTGGTAAGTCTTGACGGAGCGGTTGAATATTCTTTGAAAGATAAAGTAAGAAACGGCAGATTGTATGTAGATCAGGGTATTATCGCGGGCTGTGCAGGCGGCGGTTTTGAAAATATTTGTGACGCTGCAGATATTCTGGAAGGAAAGAGCATCGGTCCGGATGAGTTTACCTTAAGTGTCTATCCGGCATCTATGCCTATTTATATGGAACTGGTGCGCAACGGAGCGGCCGCTAAGATTATGCAGACGGGAGCGATTATGAAGACTGCATTCTGCGGCCCATGCTTTGGCGCCGGGGATACGCCAAGTAATAATGGATTTTCTATTCGCCATTCTACACGTAATTTCCCCAACCGTGAAGGTTCTAAGCTTCAGAGCGGCCAGATTGCATCAGTTGCACTGATGGATGCCCGCTCCATTGCTGCTACAGCAGCCAACAAAGGATACCTGACACCTGCCACAGATCTGGATCTGGAATACACAGGGGCAAAATATTTCTTTGATAAGACGATTTATGAGAACCGTGTATTTGACAGCCATGGTGTGGCCGATCCGTCTGTTGAGATTAAATTTGGTCCGAATATCAAAGACTGGCCTCAGATGAGCGCTCTTACAGATAATTTGATTCTGAAAGTGGTATCTGAGATTCATGATCCGGTTACTACTACTGATGAACTGATTCCGTCCGGAGAGACCTCTTCTTACCGTTCAAATCCTCTAGGACTGGCTGAGTTTACACTGTCCAGAAAGGATCCGGAGTATGTTGGCCGGGCAAAAGCTGTTCAAAATGCAGAAAAAGCAAGAACTGCAGGTGAGCGGCCTGAGGATGTGCTGCCGGAGATTATTCCGGTAATCAATGCTGTGAAAAAAGATTTCCCGGATGCATCCTGGAAAAATACGGGTATCGGAAGTACCATTTTTGCAGTGAAACCGGGAGACGGTTCTGCCCGTGAGCAGGCGGCTTCCTGTCAGAAAGTGCTGGGTGGATGGGCTAATATTGCAAATGAATATGCTACAAAACGGTACCGCTCTAATTTAATTAACTGGGGAATGCTTCCGTTTTTAATTCCGTCAGGAATGCTTCCGTTTAAAAATGGAGATTATTTGTTTGTGCCGGATATTAAGAAAGCGGTAGAGAATAAAGTTTCGGGTATTGACGCATATGTTGTGAGCCAGGATGGTATGGTTCCGTTTACTCTGGGAATCGGAGAGCTTACAGACGATGAAAGAAGTATTATTTTAAAGGGATGTCTGATTAATTATAACCGGGTATAGGATGTATCAGTACATGAACAGGCTTTATCTGGATTGCTTCAGACGGAAATTGTTTGTGAAATAAAAAAGAAAGGTGTTGATTCTGTTGCAAATGAATCACACCTTTTTTTGGAAATGTGATATTATCACATACAAATAATAAAAAAAAGGTATAATAAAAACAGATATTAAAACTGGCCGGAAACATTTCGGACAGTAAATATAGAAAGAAACCCATTAAAAAACATATAAAGGAGAATAAACATATGGCAGCATTACACATTACCAAGGAAAATTTTGACAGTGAAGTTTTGAATTCTGACAAACCTGTATTAGTTGATTTCTGGGCAGCATGGTGCGGACCGTGCCAGATGCTTCTGCCTACTATTGAGGAACTTGCCGATGAAGTAAAAGATGCAAAGATCTGCAAAGTAAACGTGGATGAACAGCCTGAACTTGCGGCACAGTTTAATGTTATGACAATTCCGACACTTGTAGTCATCAAGGATGGAAATGTAATCAGCCGCTCCTCAGGGGTAGCATCAAAACAGGAAATTTTAGACAGATTAAATGTATAACAAGTACAGACAGAAAGTTACCGCCCGTGGCCGCCTTAAGCCACAGGCGGTTTTTTGTTCCCAGGATTCTTTATTCTTTTATAAAAAATTAAGGAGTAAATAAAGAAGTAATGTGTCAATCAAAACAGAAGTGTGTTATAATTTCTCTATATGAGTCCTGGGAAAGACATATAATATGTTATGGAAAATCAGAGAATAAGAATAATTACTGAGGATTCTTATTTTTACGTTATATAAAGGAAATACTGCTTATACGAAATAAACAGATGTATGAGGTGACGAAGTGGATAAATATGAATACAAATTAAAACTGGAACAATTAAAAAATCTGGTGGCAGAAGGAGATTATGCTACTGCAGCAGAGCTTGCGGATTCTATTAACTGGAAAAAAGTGCGAAATGCATCTACATTATGTATGGTTGGCGATATATATGATAAAATGGACCGCTACGAAGACAGCAGAGAACTTCTTTTGATGGCATATGACCATTCTCCCATTGGAAGAAACATTGTCTATAAGCTGACTGAGATTGCTATTAAAGCAAAGGACATTGAAGCAGCAGAGGAGTATTATGGTGAGTTTTCTGAAATTGCATCCAATGATACAAAGAAATATATTCTAAGATATAAAATCAGCTGTCTAAAAGAAGAACCCCTGGCTAACCGGATTAGTATTCTTGAAGAGCTCAAAGATAAAGAATACACAGAGGAATGGGTATATGAGCTGGCGGCACTTTACAGGAAAGCTGAGATGGGACAAAAGTGTGTGGAAACCTGTGATGAACTGATCCTCTGGTTTGGCGATGGCGAATATGTGGAGAAAGCGTTGGAATTAAAGCTTTTATATCAGCCGCTGACAAAGGCGCAGGAGGAAAAGTACAGAAGATATTGTCAAAAGGCGGAGCACAGACCGGTATCTGAGACTGTACAGGAGACTGAGAAAGAAGTAAAAACGCCTGTTACGGTGCAGGAGCCAAATGTAACTGCAAGCAAATTTAATACGGTAAATCTGCAGGAAGAGCTTGCCAAGAGTATGCAGCAGATTATGAATGCCACGGAAAAGGATGCAGTATCCGATACCATGGATTCTGTGAAAAAAATGGTTGAGGATATCCCATATCTGCATCTTGAAAAAGAGGATGATCCGGTTATTAATGAGGACTTTATTAATGAGCAGATAGATAATTCCCTTAAATCTGATTTTAAGGAGTTTCTGGCTGAAGATGCTGATGGTCAGATCAGTATGAATGTGCCGTCATCTCCACTGATTGAGCGCCAGATTACAGGGCAGATGAGTATTGAGGAAGTTCTTGCAGAGTGGGAGAAAACCCGGCGTGCTGCTGAAGCGGCTATCGCTGTGGCAGAACAGAAAAAACTTGAGATTGCCAAAAGAAAAGCACTGCAGGAAACCCAGGATCTTATGGAAAAACTCAGAGAAGTGACGCCTATTTTGGAAGCGGGCGGCTCTGTCCGGGATTTGTATGAGAGTGATTATCTGGATGAAGAGGAAGCACAGCTGGAATTGGATGCTGTAAATCAGGACAAAGAGATGCCATATGAGGAAACAGCTGCAGAGGTACGGGAAGAGGCACCATCTGAGAATCAGGAGGAGCAGCTGGAAAAAACATCATCTGGGCTTAAGGAGGAACAGCCCCAGGAAGCGCCATCCGAGATTCAAGAAGAGCAGCCAGAAGAAGAGGCAGAGCCGGCGAAGGATATATCAGAAGCGGACGATACAGATGAATTAAAGGCCGGTGGACAAAGCGCCAATACATTAAGCCCACAGGAACTGGAGGAAGCTCATAGAGAACTGCTAGAGGAAATCGAGCGTATTGCGAAAGCAACAGCGGGTATTGATAAAATATTAAGCGGAACCCTGCAGGATGACAGCGATGAGCTGGTGAAGGTTATGGAGGAGGAGACGGCAGATCAGACTGTGAAAGAGCCTGAAGCTGCACAAAGCCATGAAGAGAACGGAAGTGATGCAGCGGATATACCTGCGGCAGAAGATGAGCAGGATGCAGACACACAAGAGAGTAATGTAGACCTGCATAAAACAATTGAGCAGGCCACAAAAGTTATGCAGGAAAATGCCAGTGTAGAGATTAAAGATATACCGGATTCTATATCTCTTCCGGAAGATATTATGGCTGAAATGATTGAACCGGAAGATATTCAGGAAACCATAGAACTTACCAAAGAGCAGAGAACCCTGTTTTCGTATTTCCTTCCTGTTCCGGGGATGGAAGAGCAGATCTGCCAGATTTTAATTGGGGCTACTGCCAGGGCAAAGACAATTACTTCACTGGCAGGAAATATTATTATTCAGGGACCTGAAGGCAGCGGTAAGACGGTTCTGGCTACAAGCCTGATAAAAGCAATTCAGATGTCCTGCGGAGACACAGAAGGAAAAATCGGGAAGATCAGTGCGGAGGCTTTGAACACAAAAGATTTTTCTGCGCTGGTGCCTAAGCTTGAAGGCGGCTATCTGATTGTAGAAAAAGCTGGAAATCTGCTGCCGGAAACAGTAGAGCATATGTCGCAGGTTATGGAAGGGAATACCCAGGGGCTTGTGGTTGTACTAGAAGATACGAAATCCGGTATTAAAATGGTAATGGAAAGCAATTACAGCTTTGCCAAAAAGTTTACAGAAAAGATTAATATACCGATCTTTACGATTGATGAGCTGGTGGATTTTGCTAAGTCTTATGCCGAAGAAATGGAATGTACGATTGATGAGATGGGAGTTCTGGCTTTGTATAACAGAATCAATAATATTCAGAAGCTGGAGCGGGCTACAACGCTGACAGAGGTAAGAGAGATTGTGGACGAGGCTATCGAGAGTGCGGAACGCGGCGGTATTAAGAAAGCTTTTGGCGTGCTGTTTTCCAAAAAATATAATGAAAATGATTTTCTGATTCTTCGCGAGAAAGATTTTGAAAATTAAGGGGGATAATTGTATGGGGAATGTAACAAAATATGATATGTATTTGTTTGGTGAGGGAACACATTATGATATTTATAAAAAGCTGGGAGCTCATCCTGGGAAACGGGGAAAAACCAGCGGTGTTTACTTTGACGTATGGGCTCCTCATGCAAAAAATGTCTGGGTAATTGGAAGCTTTAATAACTGGAATGAGAAAAAAAATCCAATGAAGTGTCTGGGGCCAAACGGTATTTATGAGGCATTTGTTCCCGCTGCCCGCCAGGGAGATCTGTATAAGTTTCTGATAGAGACAGAAAGCGGAGAAATGCTTTATAAAGCAGATCCTTATGCAAATTATGCGGAATTAAGACCGGGGACTGCTTCTCGGGTTACGGATATTGAGCAGATCAGATGGACAGATCAGGCCTGGATGGAGAAGCGCAGAGAGCATGAGGATGTGTATGATCAGCCCCTTTCTGTTTATGAGGTTCATATGGGATCCTGGAGGCGCCATCCGGGAAGTGAGGATGATGGCTTTTATACCTACAGGGAAATTGCTCCTCAGCTGACAGAATATGTGAAGGAAATGGGGTATACTCATGTGGAGCTTATGGGGATTGCAGAATATCCCTTTGACGGTTCCTGGGGATATCAGGTTACCGGATATTATGCGCCTACTTCCCGCTATGGGACACCGGAGGATTTTGCGTATCTTGTAAATTATCTCCACCGGCATAAAATCGGTGTAATCCTTGACTGGGTTCCTGCTCATTTTCCCAGGGATGCCCATGGACTTGCCTGCTTTGACGGTACCTGTCTTTATGAATATGCGGATCCAAGAAAAGGAGAGCATCCTGACTGGGGAACAAAAATTTTTGATTATGCCAAAAACGAAGTGAAAAATTTCCTGATAGGCAGTGCGCTTTTGTGGATTGAGCAGTTTCATATAGACGGCCTGCGGGTAGATGCGGTAGCTTCCATGCTGTATCTGGATTATGGAAAGCAGGACGGACAATGGGTGGCAAATGAATATGGTGATAATAAAAACCTGGAGGCAATCGAGTTTTTCAAGCATCTTAATACGCTGATAATTGGAAGAAATCCGGGAGTAATGATGATTGCTGAAGAGTCAACGGCATGGCCTATGGTGACCGGGAAGGCTGAAGACGGGGGCTTAAATTTTACGTATAAGTGGAATATGGGCTGGATGCATGATTTTCTGGATTATATGAAGCTGGATCCTTATTTCAGGAAATTTAATCATAACAGGATGACCTTTGCTATGAGTTATAACTACAGTGAAAAATATATTCTTGTGTTATCTCATGATGAGGTGGTGCATTTAAAGTGTTCCATGATTAATAAGATGCCGGGACTAAATGAGGATAAGTTCCGGAATCTGAAAGTGGGATATGCGTTTATGATGGGGCATCCCGGCAAAAAACTGCTGTTTATGGGACAGGACTTTGCCCAGCTTGGAGAATGGAGTGAAGAGCGGGAGCTGGATTGGTTTCTTCTGGAAAAACCTGAGCACAGACAGATTCAGGAATTTGTAAAAGAACTGCTTCATATTTACAAAAAATATCCGTCTATGTATCATATGGATGATCAGATGGAAGGATTTGAGTGGATTAATGCCAATGACGGAGATCGGAGTATCTTTAGTTTTATCCGAAGAGGAAAGACGGGGAGAAACAGTCTTTTGTTTGTATGTAATTTTACACCGGTAGCCCGGCCTGATTATCGGGTTGGCGTACCGAAAAAGAAACAGTACACTTTGATTCTGGACAGTGACGAAGCGCGTTTTGGTGGTGAAGGCAGAGAACGTCCTGCTGTATACAAGGCGGAGAAGTCAGAATGCGATGGAAGGGAATTTTCCATTGCATATGATCTTCCTGAATACGGGGTGGCTGTATTTAAGTTTTAAATCCGGACGGGCAGTTTTGTCCGCCCTGGCTGGAAGGAAATGATTGATAATGCAAGTACTACATGATATTTTAGCTGGAATTTTGGCGGCGGATGGGAATGTTCTGCTGTGGATACAGGAATATTTAAGGTTTGAGTGGCTGACACCCATTATGGTAAGAATAACGCATCTGGGGGATAAAGGATTTATCTGGGCGGTAATTGGCGTCATTTTATTATTCCCAAAGAAAACCAGACGTGCAGGGATTTTATCTCTTCTGGCGCTTTTGAGTGCTCATCTGCTGTGCAATTATGTGCTGAAAGGTTATGTGGGCAGGATACGCCCCTATGAGGTGATTGACGGTCTTTCCTGTATTATTGGAAAGGTGGGAAGCTTTTCTTTCCCGTCTGGTCATACGATGACGGCATTTGCCGCGGCTGTTGTGATTTTTAAAAGCCGTCCGGCGTGTCTTGGAGTACCGGTTATGGTATTGGCGTTTCTGATAGGATTTACGAGACTGTATGTAGGGGTTCATTATCCTACAGATGTTATTTTCGGGGCCATTATGGGGACCTTGATTGGTTTGATCTTCTTTTGGATTTTTGGAGACAAGAAGTATAAAGAGAAGGCCAGAAGGAAACGTCGGAGATGTTAGAATTGAATTAAGTAATAAAAATGCAGCTGTCTGTATCAGCTTTTCCGAAATCCGTGTTTTAACCGGTGGCGGAAAAGCTGATACAGACAGCTGCTTTCATATACAAAATCTTTTAATTTTTTTCTTTATCTTAGCATGTTTCCGGTTCTGGATATTCTGTGCCGAATGTTTCCACAGTAACGGTTTTCATCATCTGCCGTTCCATAGGGGCATCCTGGTAGTTTGTTTTTACATTTGCGATTTTATTAACAAATTCCATTCCCTCAATTACTTTTCCGAATGCGGCATACTGGCCGTCAAGATGCGGAGAGTTTTTGTGCATAATGAAAAACTGGCTGCCTGCTGAATCAGGCATCATAGTACGCGCCATGGATAATACACCGGGGGTATGTTTCAGCTGATTTGAAAAACCATTCTGAGAAAATTCACCTTTAATGCTGTATCCGGGACCGCCCATGCCGGTGCCTTCCGGATCGCCGCCCTGGATCATAAATCCGGAAATTACACGATGAAAGATAACTCCGTTATAAAAGCCCTTTTTAATAAGTGATATGAAGTTATTTACTGTATTTGGTGCGATTTCAGGATAAAGTTCTGCTTTGATTATATCACCGTTTTCCATTTCAATGGTAACAATTGGATTCTGTGCCATAATAGTCCCCTCTTTTCTTTATTTTCATAATTTTTGAGAATCGGCCGTATTCTACGGCAATTTGTACATCTCTGATATGCATTGTAACGGAAATGACGTGCGTTTTCAATAAAATTAGAAAAAACGGGTAGTTTTTTGCATTTCTATGTGGTAGGCTGATGGAAACTATAGCGGTTAAAAATGTCGGAATTTGATGATAACAGACGGAAAGTTTACGGTTGATGGGATGGAACATAAGTTAAGAAATATTTTTGTGTTTGGAGATACTGTAAAATGGGAAAAACAGGAAAGAGACTGTCTAGAGAAGCTTTTTTGTCAGGCCAGACAGCATAAGATCAGGATATGGCGGGCTGAGAAATGCGGGCTGGAAGAAGCTTTTGCAGAACTGAAAAAACAAAATAAGGCCAGCCTTGCTGTTGTCAGTGACTGGTGTACATTAAAGAGAGTAAAGGAACTGTCAGCAGCCACTCTGTATTTCCTGAAAAAGGATGAGTCTGTTTTCGGAGCCGATATGGCTGTGGAGAGTTTTCAGGAAATTACAGTGATGTTTCTTCAAAAAGTTTTCTGCAGACATCACAGTATTCCCTGGACTGTTTTAAAGACAAAACAATGTATTCTGCGGGAGGCAGTACCCGAAGATCTTTGCAGCTTTTATGACATATACAGACAGCCCTCAGTAAAGCCCTGGGTTGAGCCCATGTCTGAGGATTTTCAACAGGAGCAGGAGCGGCTTAAGAGCTATATTCAGACACAGTATGTTTTTTATGATTATGGAACATGGACGATTATAGACAAGGATACAGGGGCGGTTATCGGCCGGTGTGGGCTGGAACCGGGAAAAGACGGTGTGCAGATGGGATATTTGATTCGTGAAGAATACCGATGCAGAGGAATTGCCAGGGAAGTATGCAGCGCTGTACTGACATATGCTGCGGATGAACTGCAGCTGCCCGAAATAAAACTGTACATAGATCCTGCAAATACGGCCTCTGTATTGTTTGCACAAAGTATTGGATTCCACTGGTATGATAGTTATGTACAAGGCAGTATGCCTGTGGATGTATATATGAAAACATTGCTTTTTTAAATGGAATTAATTATAATTAATTATCAGGTGAATAAAATGGGCGAGATGAATAAGACAGACTTAAAAGATATTGAAAAAATTGAAAAAGAGATCTCTGCAGAAGTCAGTAAGATGATTCCAACCAAAGATTTTATAGAACCATCCATTCTGTATGAAGAGCTTTTAAAAAGGATTCGAAAATATCATCCTTCCGAGGATGTTTCTCTGGTTGAGAAGGCATACAGGGTTGCCGAGAGTGCACACACGGGACAGGTGCGCAAATCCGGCGAACCATATATTATCCACCCTCTGTACGTGGCCATTATACTGGCAGAGCTGGAGATGGATAAAGAAACCATAGTAGCAGGTATTCTTCATGATGTGGTGGAAGATACTGTTATGACGGATGATGAAATTAAAGCGGAATTCGGAGAAGAAGTGGAGCTTTTGGTGGATGGTGTTACCAAGCTGGGACAGCTGTCCTATGACGGAGACAAGATTGAAGTTCAGGCGGAAAATCTGAGAAAAATGTTTCTGGCTATGGCAAAGGATATCCGGGTTATTATTATTAAACTTGCTGACCGGCTTCACAATATGCGTACGCTTAAATATATGAAACCGGAAAAACAGAAAGAAAAGGCCAGGGAGACCATGGATATCTATGCTCCCATTGCCCAGCGGCTTGGTATCTCTAAGATTAAGATTGAGCTTGAGGATCTTTCTTTGAAATATCTGGAACCGGAAGCGTACTATGATCTGGTGGAGAAAGTTGCACAGCGCAAGTCCGTCCGGGATGAATATGTACAGTCTCTGGTGGATGAGGTTGGGAAATATATTGACGAGGCAGGAATTAAAGCTTCAATTGTAGGGCGTGCAAAGCACTTTTTCAGTATCTATAAAAAGATGGTGAATCAGGGCAAAACCCTGGATCAGATTTACGATTTGTTTGCTATCCGCATTATTGTAAAGGATGTTAAAAACTGTTATGCGGCCCTGGGGGTTATTCATGAGAAGTATAAACCCATTCCGGGACGGTTTAAAGACTATATTGCAATGCCGAAACCGAATATGTATCAGTCGCTGCACACGACTCTGATCGGTCCTAACGGCCAGCCTTTTGAGATTCAGATTCGGACAGAAGAGATGCACCGTACATCGGAGTATGGTATCGCAGCCCACTGGAAGTATAAAGAAGCGTCCAATGGAGGCGGTATCAGCGGTGAAGAGGCTAAATTAAGCTGGCTGCGCCAGATTCTTGAGTGGCAGCAGGATTTGTCAGATAACAAGGAGTTTATGAGCCTGCTGAAAAGCGATCTGGATTTATTTTCAGACGCAGTATTTTGTTTTACACCTACCGGAGATGTAAAGAATTTACCAAGAGGATCTACTCCTATAGATTTTGCATACAATATTCATACCGCTGTAGGAAATAAAATGATCGGGGCCAAGGTAAACGGCAAACTGGTTCCCATTGATTATAAAATCAGAAACGGAGACCGGATCGAGGTTCTGACTTCTCAGAACTCCAGAGGCCCAAGCCATGACTGGCTGAATATTGTAAAGAGCACTCAGGCTAAAAATAAAATTAACCAGTGGTTTAGAAATGAATTTAAAGAAGAGAATATTCAGAAGGGTAAAGAGCTTCTTCACAATTATTGTAAAGTAAAAGGTGTTCAGCTTTCTGATATTAATAAACCGGAGTATCAGGTAAAAGTACAGCGGAAATACGGCTTCAGAGACTGGAATTCTGTGCTGGCGTCAGTGGGACACGGGGGCTTAAAAGAGGCGCAGATTATCAATCGTATGATGGAAGAGTACCGCAGAGAACATGCCAAGAAGCTCACAGATGAGCAGATTCTTGCTCTGGCTGAAGGAGAGAAAGAAAAAGCTGCGGTAAAACCCAAAGAGAGAAGCAAAAGCGGTATTATTGTCAAGGGCCTCACGGATGTGGCGGTGCATTTTTCCAAATGCTGCGGACCGGTTCCAGGTGATGAAATTGTTGGATTTGTTACCAGAGGACGGGGTGTGTCTGTTCACCGGACAGACTGCATTAATATTATTCAGCTGCCGGAAAGCGAGCGGGTAAGGTTAATTGATGCGGAGTGGCAGCAGGGAGCTGCAGAAGAGGCTATGGGCGGCCGTTATCTGGCGGAGATTAAGATTTTCTGCAATAATAGAACCGGGCTGCTTGTGGATATCAGCCGGATTTTTATGGAACGGGAGATAGATATTGACTCTATTAATTCCAGAACAAGTAAAAAAGGTGTAGCAACAATTTCTGTCCAGTTCCATACAAAAGGAAAAGATGAAATGAATTCTCTGATGGATAAAATTCGTATGATTGACAGCGTTTTTGATATTAAGAGGACAACTGGCTGATTTCAAAACGATGAAACGATAGAATACAATGGCTGTAAATAAGAATGTAAAGATAGTAAATATTTAAAGAAAGCAGAGCGGACATTTTTTGGTCCGCTTTGTTAACAGGAGAGTTATATGGCAGATTTAAAAATCGAAGAATATCAGGTTGGCGCTATCAGCACTAACTGCTATTTTCTGATAAACAGTGATACAAAGGAAGTTTTAATTGTAGATCCGGGCGGAAGTACGGAAATGCTGGAAACCAAAATCCGGCAGGAACAGTTAAAACCTGTGGCAGTTTTGCTGACACACGGACATTTTGATCATGCATCCGGGGCAGAAGATCTGAAAAATACGTACGGAATTCAGATCTATGCACATGCAGATGAAAAATATACTCTTGAAGATCCTCAGATAAACCTTTCTACTATGCTTGGAATTTCGGAACAGTATCATGCGGATGTTTATGTAAGGGAAGGGGAAGTACTTCACCTTGGGGGATTTGATCTGGAGGTGCTTCATACGCCGGGGCATACCGAAGGGGGCGTATGTTACTATTTGAAAGAGCAGAAGGTCTTAGTCAGCGGAGATACGCTGTTTTGTACTTCCATCGGGCGGACAGACTTTCCAAACGGAAGCTTCTCTGATTTGATCCGTTCTATTAAAGAAAAACTTATGGTTCTTCCGGATGATGTCCAGGTTCTGCCGGGACATGAAGGAAAAACATACATTGGTTATGAGCGGGATCATAATCCATATCTGTAAGTAAGAGAGAGACAAATGATTACAGTTCAATTAAATAAAGCTGATTTTGAATACGATATTCACTCACTGGTAAAAGCATTTTTTCCTCAGGAGGAAGTGCAGGTTTCGGCCGAAGAAAAGGATACCAGTGAGAGAATATCGTTTCGTATTGATATTGAGTATAGGCCTGCATCTGTTGCAGTGCAGTTTTGGAAAAACGATAAAAAAGGGATCCGACGGGAGTTTCAAGCAGATTTTTCAGACAGAAAAGAGACAAAAAACCGGTTAAAGCAGCAGCTTTATGATATGCTGTCAGAGTTTTCAAAGCAAAAGCTTCCCTGGGGGACATTAACGGGAATCCGTCCTACCAAAATTCCCATGAGTATGCTGGAAGAAGGAAAATCCAGGGAACAGATTGAAACATATATGAGGGAGACCTATTTTGCCTCTCAGGAGAAAATTGATCTCTGCATAGAAGTGGCAGAAGAAGAGCTGAAGCTGCTTCAAAAAATTGATTATGAAAATGGCTACAGTCTCTATATTGGGATACCTTTTTGCCCAAGCACCTGCCTTTACTGCTCCTTTACCTCTTATCCTCTGGGAAAGTGGGAGTCACGGATAGATGAATATCTGGACGCTCTGGAAAAAGAAATTGAATTTACAGCAGAGCGGTTTAAGAATAAACATTTAAATACCATTTATATTGGCGGCGGCACGCCTACGACACTGACACCCCGGCAGTTAGACCGGCTGATTACAAAGCTTGAGCAAAAGTTCGATTTTTCTCACCTTTTGGAATTTACAGTAGAAGCGGGAAGGGCGGACAGTATTACAGAAGAAAAGCTGAAGGTAATTAAAGATCATGGAATTTCCAGAATCTCCATTAATCCTCAGACAATGAAGCAGGAAACCCTGGATCTGATCGGACGAAAGGCTACAGTAAAACAGACTGTGGAAAGCTTTCAGCTGGCTAGAAGGCTTGGGTTTACAAATATCAATATGGATCTGATTGTGGGACTTCCGGAAGAAAATATTGATGATGTAAGGAATACTATGGAGCAGTTAAAAGAACTGGATCCTGACAATATTACGGTGCATTCCCTGGCGGTGAAGCGTGCGGCCAGACTCCGGATGAACTGGGAGGAGTATCAGGACCTGCATATGGAAAATACGTGGGATATCATTGATCTCACAGCCAGATATGCAAGAAATATGGGAATGACACCTTATTATCTTTACCGGCAGAAAAATATGGCCGGGAATTTTGAAAATGTAGGTTATGCAAAACCGGGCTGCGCAGGTATTTACAATATCTTGATTATGGAAGAAAAACAGACTATAATGGCACTTGGTGCAGGAGCCACGACAAAGTTTGTAATGGATGGCGGCGCCCGCATAGAACGAGTAGGAAACGTCAAGGATATTACCAATTATCTGGAACGAATTGACGAAATGATAGAACGCAAAGCAAAAGAAATGGAGGAACTCAATTGGCATTAATTAAGAAACCGGTAACCGGAATGAAAGATATTATGCCGGATGAAATGCAGATCCGTGATTATGTCATGGGTGTTATTAAAGAAACGTACCGTGCATTCGGCTTTACCCCCATTGAGACTCCCTGTATGGAAAATATTGCGAATTTAAGCAGTAAGCAGGGCGGGGAAAATGAAAAACTCATTTTTAAAGTATTAAAAAGAGGCGAGAAATTAAATCTTAAGACTGCTGAGTGTGAGGCAGATCTTGTGGACAACGGACTTCGCTATGACCTGACTGTACCGCTGTGCCGCTATTATGCAAATCATGCAAATGATCTTCCGAATCCCTTTAAGGCTCTGCAGATGGGAAATGTATGGCGTGCAGACAGACCACAAAGGGGCCGTTACCGTCAGTTTATGCAGTGCGATATTGATATTATCGGTGAACCGTCCAATCTGGCGGAAATCGAGTTGATTTTAGCTACTACGGGAACACTTGGAAAGCTTGGATTTAAAAATTTTGAAATACGGATTAACGAGAGAAGAATCTTAAAAGCCATGGCTGCTTACAGTGGTTTTCAGGAAGCAGATTATGATACGGTATTTATTATTTTAGACAAAATGGACAAGATCGGACTTTCTGGTGTAGCCGAGGAGCTTGTGAAAGCCGGTTTTTTACAGGAATCGGTGGATAAATATCTGGCGCTGTTTGAAGGTGTGGAAAAAGCAGATGACGGAGTGGCATATCTGGCCCGGGAGCTGGGTGAATATCTGGACGCAGATGTAGTTCAGAATATGCAGGAAATTTCCGCAAGCGTTACTTCTACAAAGGCAGCAGAGTTTGAACTTGTATTTGATCCCACATTGGTTCGGGGAATGTCATATTATACAGGAACTATTTTTGAGATTGCTATTCCTGAATTCGGCGGCAGCTGCGGAGGCGGCGGACGTTATGACAAAATGGTAGGAAACTTTATCGGAAAGGATGTTCCGGCCTGCGGTTTTTCCATCGGTTTTGAGCGTATTATTATGCTTTTAATGGAAAGCGGATTTCAGATTCCGCAGCAGCCAAAAAAGACAGCTTATTTAATCGAGAAAGGCTATCCCGGAGACAAACTGGCCGGAGTTATTGCCAGAGCGCAGGAAGCAAGAAAAGACGGTCAGCAGGTGCTGGTTGTCCGGATGAATAAAAATAAAAAGTTCCAGAAGGAACAGCTGGCCAGGGAAGGATATGAAGAAGTAATAGAGTTTTTCAATCGTGACTAAGGCTGTATAGGAAGAAGAAAATCAGGAGGATGAAATCATGGCAGAATCCATGAAAGGGCTTCACAGATCACATAGATGTACAGAAGTATCAAATGAGAATATCGGTGAGAAAGTAACCGTGATGGGCTGGGTGCAGAAAAGAAGAAATCTGGGAAGTCTGATTTTTATAGATTTAAGAGACCGTTCCGGAATTCTGCAGATCATGTTTGATGAAGCAAGCGTGGGAGCAGAGGGGTTTGAAAAAGCCGGGCAGTTAAGAAGCGAATATGTAGTTGCAGTTGTAGGAACTGTTCAAAAACGAAGTGCGGCAGTAAATGAAAATTTAAAAACAGGGGATATTGAAGTGATCGCGGAAGATATCCGCATTTTATCCGAGTCTGAGACTCCGCCATTTCCAATAGAGGAAAATTCACAGACAAAAGATGATATCCGTTTGAAATATCGTTATCTGGACTTAAGAAGACCTGATATTCAGCGGAATCTGATGCTGAGAAGCAAGGTTGCGTATTTGATGCGTGATTTTATGATGAAGGAAGGATTTGTGGAAGTTGAGACCCCGGTGCTGACCAAATCCACACCGGAAGGAGCCAGAGATTATCTGGTGCCCAGCCGTGTGCATCCGGGCAGTTTTTATGCTCTTCCTCAGTCTCCACAGCTGTTTAAACAGCTGCTGATGTGTGCAGGCTATGACCGCTATTTCCAGATTACAAAATGTTTTCGGGATGAAGATTTAAGAGCGGACCGTCAGCCGGAGTTTACACAGGCTGATATGGAGCTTGCCTTTGTAGATGTAGATGATGTGCTGGATGTAAATGAACGTCTGCTTCAATACGTATTTAAAGAGTCTATCGGCATTGATGTTAAGCTTCCTCTGCCCAGAATGACCTGGCAGGAGGCTATGGACCGTTTTGGATCCGATAAACCGGACACCCGTTTTGGGCTGGAGCTGAAAGATGTATCAGATGTAGCTGCCGGCTGCGGATTTGGCGTATTTACAGGAGCACTGGAAAATGGCGGAAGCGTCCGGGGAATCTGCGTGCCCGGAAGAGCCTCTATGGGCCGGAAGCAGATCGACAAGCTGGTAGATCTTGCCAAAACATATGGAGCCAAAGGACTGGCGTATCTGGGCGTGAATGAGGACAGAACTTATAAATCTTCTTTTGCAAAATTTATGACAGAGGATGAGCTTGCAGCGCTGGTATCTGCAATGGAGGCAAAGCCGGGAGATCTTCTGTTGTTTGCGGCAGATAAGAATAAAGTTGTCTGGGATGTTCTTGGGGCGCTGAGACTTCATATGGCAAAAGAGCTGGAATTGATTGATAAAAATCAGTATAATTTCCTTTGGATTACAGAATTTCCGCTTTTGGAATGGTCCGAGGAAGAGAACCGCTATATGGCAATGCATCATCCTTTTACCATGCCCATGGAAGAGGATTGGGATAAGGTAGATACAGATCCCGGAGCAGTCCGGGCCAAGGCGTATGATATTGTGTTAAACGGTACAGAGCTGGGAGGAGGATCTGTAAGAATCCATCAGAACGACATTCAGGAAAAAATGTTTGAGGTTCTTGGGTTTACAAAAGAAAGCGCATGGGAGCAGTTTGGTTTCCTGTTAAATGCATTTCGTTTTGGAGTGCCGCCTCACGCCGGGCTGGCATATGGTCTTGACCGTATGGTAATGCATATGGTACAGGCTGATTCTATCCGGGATGTCATTGCGTTCCCGAAGGTAAAAGATGCATCCTGTCTTATGTCGGAAGCTCCCGGCACAGTAGATGAAAAACAGCTGAAGGAGCTTGGAATCAAAGTAGATGCAGAGTCTGAAAAGGTAGAAAAGACAGAAGAATAAATTACAGAAGAGTCAAAAACAATACCCTGATAGTAAATACACAAAAGAAATGTGTTGCACTATCAGGGTATTGTTTATTTTGAAGAGCGGCTCTGCCATTCCTGCCCCTGATATTGTCTCTGTCTGCCATAGATTGTCATATTTCCGTTGCAGGCGTAGGCTATGGAGCAAACAATCAGAAAATAGACGGCATTTTGCGGACCGAAAACTTCAATACCTATAATTACCGGGGCCAGCAGCGTATTTGTGGCGCTGCCAAAAACTGCGGCATATCCAAGGGCCGCTGTCAGAGCAACGGGAAGACCAAAGAGATTACCCAAAAGTATACCGGCGGTGCAGCCTATGGCAAACAGAGGGGGCACTTCTCCGCCCTGATAGCCTGCGGCCAGTGTAATAACAGTAAAACCGAATTTCAACAGAAAGTCATAGGGATAAATGGTCTGATTCTCAAAGGCTGCGCTGATAAGATTGGTGCCAAGTCCGGTATAACGTCCCTGATGGATAAAAAGTAAAAGAAGGGACAGGCAGATTCCTGTGATCAAAATGCGGAAATATACATTTGGAAACCAGGATGCCAGACGTTTTTTTGCCGCCTGCAGACACCATGCAAAGCTCCCTCCTATGATGCCGAAAATAACAGCGGTAATTATAAGTTTAACAATCGTATCAGGTGTAAAAACCAGTTTGTCGCTGACGATTACAGAAAATTTTTCCAGTCCCAGCAGATGGGAGGTAAAACCGGCGGTAAAGGAGGCGGCAAGACAGGGAATGACTGCCTCGTAAAAAAGGCTTCCGGCCACCAGCACCTCCAGTGCAAAAAATACTGCGGCCAGCGGGGTCTGAAAAAGACCTGCAAAACCTGCAGCCATTCCTATCAGAAGATAAAGGCGGGCATTGTTCTGTACATGAAGTTTTCTTCCTATAGTGTGAGAAATTGCAGCTCCCATCTGTACGGCAACGCCTTCCCGCCCGGCGCTTCCTCCAAACAGGTGCGTGATCCAGGTAGTCAGCATAATCAATGGTACGAGAAGTTTTGGAATGTGTTTGTTTTCCTGAAAACCCGTATCAAAGATCAGTCCCATACCTCCCAGGGATTTGGGGCTGAGTTTTCTGTAGAGAAAAAGAATCAGCAGTCCGGCCGGACCAAGAAACGGCAGAAGAAGATATAGGTGTTCCTGGCGAAAATCGGTGATTGTGAGAAGTACACGGCCAAACAGAGCGTCAACGGCGCCGATGATCAGGCCGATAAGGATGGCTGCAAGGGTATGTATCAGAATGGTTTTATAATAAAGGAACGATTTTTTCATAAGTAAAATCCTCTCATTTGAAACATTAGATTGGTATAATTTGAGTTTTTCGGGAAATATAGTTTTCAACAAAATTTTCCTTAACAATTAATGCTGGTTTTTGTATAAAATTATGAAACATGGTTCATTATACATTGATTTTGAAGGGGTTACAACTGTATAAAAAGTCTGAATTTGTATCATTTTTGTCCCATAAATCTGAAGAATGGAAATGAATTTATGAGACATTCTTAAGAATTAGTTAATTAATATTATCTTTGCTTTAAATGGGATGAAAATTAAAATTTTACAGGTATAATGGATACAGATATCAGGACGGAGGTAAAACCGATGAAGAACATATTAGAATATCTGGAACGGACAACAGATACTTGTGGGGAAAAAATCGCTGTTGCCGATCAGCATGAAGAGATCAGTTTTCATGAACTGAGTATGTATGCCAAGCGGATTGGCAGCCGCATCAGTCAGTTAAAATACAGGAATGCGCCGGTGGCAGTTTTACTTGATAAAACCCCAAGATGTGCAGCTGCATTTCTGGGAGTTGTGTACAGTGGAAATTTTTATGTGGTAATTGATTCTTTTATGCCGGCAGACAGAATTAATAAGATTTTTAAGACACTGAATCCCAAGGCGCTGGTAACTGATTATGCCCATAAAGAACTTGCGGAAAATCTTTCACATCCGGGAGAAATTATATGGCTGGAGGATGCTGTAGAGACTCCGGTGGATGCAGAAGCATTAAGTGAGATTCGAAAAAGAAGTATTGATACGGATCCGCTTTATGCACTTTTTACATCGGGTTCCACGGGGATGCCTAAGGGAACCGTTATCAGCCACAGAGCGGTTATAGCGTATTCAGAATGGGTGGAAAGTACATTTAATATTGATGAAAATACTGTTTTTGGAAGTCAGACACCCTTTTATTTCAGCATGTCTGTGACAGATTTTTATAGTACAATCCGAACCGGCGCGCGTCTTCAGATTATTCCGAAAATGCTGTTTTCGTTTCCGATGCAGCTGATTGATTATATGAATGAGTATAAAGTAAATACAATTTACTGGGTACCGTCTGCGCTGGGCCTTGTTGCAAACTGGAAGGCCTTGGATTATGCAGATCTGAAGTATGTAAATAAGATATTATTTGCCGGAGAGGTAATGCCGGTGAAACATTTGAATTATTGGAAATCAAAGCTGCCGGATGCCTTTTATGCAAATTTATTTGGACCTACAGAGACTACAGATATCTGTACGTACTATGTGGTAGACCGTACATTTGCAGATGATGAATCTCTTCCAATCGGCCGTTCCTGTGATAACTGTGATGCATTAGTGCTTACGGATGACGGAAGAGAGGCCGCCCCCGGGGAAGAAGGTGAACTGTGTGTCAGAGGCTCTTTTCTGGCCGAAGGATACTACAACAATCCGGAGAAAACAGCGGATGTATTTGTCCAGAATCCGTTAAATTCAGCATATCCGGAACGAATCTACAAGACAGGAGATCTGGTGAAAGTAAATGAACGTGGAGAATTTATTTATATTTCGCGGAAAGATTTTCAGATAAAACATATGGGATACCGTATTGAGCTGGGCGAAATAGAGGCGTCTGCCTGGTCGGTAGAGAAGATCAAAAACTGTGCCTGCGTATATGACGATACCGTTGATAAAATCATTTTTATATATGAAGGTAAAGTAAAGAAGAATGAACTGATGACTGCCATGTGGAAGAAAATTCCCACATATATGCAGCCAAATGAACTGATCCGAGTAAAACAAATGCCGTTTAATGCCAACGGAAAAATAGACCGGGCGCATTTAAAGAAGCATTATCAGGATTATATGTAAAACAACTGTGTTAAAAAATGTGTAATAGAAAAAGCTGAGATAGAAAGCAATATTGATATGAAAGAGAAAAGAGGAGATATATTATGAAGGATCAAATTATTGAAATATTAGAAGATTTAAAACCGGGCGTAGATTTTTCCAAAGAGGAGCATCTGATTGACGATCATATATTAGAGTCCATGATGATGATTCAGCTGGTGGCATCTTTAAATGATGAGTTTGATGTTGAGATTACGCCCAGGGACATCGTTCCTGAAAATTTCCAGTCTGTTCAGGCAATTTATGATCTTGTTGAAAGATTACTGGAGGATGAGTAAAGGAGAAATGACCCGTGCAGTATAATACCTTTGTATTTTTAGGATTATTTATGGGACTGACTCTGCTTGCCTACTATGCTGCGCCCCTGAAGGTTCGATGGGGCGTACTTTTAGGCGCAAGTATTGTCTTTTACCTGGTTGGCGGCCGCCAGCTGATTTTTATTGTATGTCTTACGGCGCTTGTGGTTTACCTGGCGGCCAGAGGGCTTGAGCGGATAACTGTAACTGCAAAGCAGAAAAGAAAGGAGCTCCCAAAGGAGGAGCGTAAGGCATTTAAAGCGCAGACTGCAAAAAAGAAAAAACGTCTTTTGGCTGCAGCCTGCATTTTTAGTGTGGGATTACTGTTATTCTTAAAATATTTTAACTTTTTTGGCAGCAGTTTGAACGAATTATGGCTCAAACTAAAGCTTTCCTGGGAAATTCCGTATCTGCATTTATTGCTGCCCCTTGGAATTTCATTTTATACATTATCTGCAGTAAGTTATCTTGCGGATGTATACTGGGAAAAATATCCTGCTGAAAAAAATTATTTTAAGTTACTTCTGTTTTTAATTTTCTTTCCTATTATTGTGGAAGGACCTATCTCCAGATATAATCAGCTGGCAGGCCAGCTTTATGAAGGGCATCGGTTTGACTATCATAAATTTACATACGGACTGCAGCTGATTGTATGGGGATTGTTTAAAAAGATGGTAATCGCAGACCGGTTAAACGGTGTGGCCAGTGTGGTTTTTGGAAGTTATCAGGAGCATGGCGGGCTGGCAGTGGCTCTGGGAATTTTGTGTTATACTATTCAGCTGTATACAGAGTTTTCAGGTTGTATGGATATGGTTACAGGGTGCGCTCAGATGTTTGGCATTACTCTGGCTGAGAACTTTCAGCGCCCGTTTTTCTCACGAAATATTAATGAGTTCTGGAGGCGCTGGCATATTACGCTGGGAGCCTGGCTGAGAGATTATATTTTTTACCCGATTTCATTGAGTAAATTTTTCCAGAATCTCAGCAAAGCTGCCAGAAAACGTTTTAATGAATATTTTGCAATGACCCTTCCGGCAGCGGTAGCTCTGTTTGCAGTCTGGATCTGCAATGGTATATGGCATGGCGCAGAATGGAAATATATTGTATATGGTTTATATTATTATATCATTATGCAGATTGGGGTACTGGCAGAGCCTTTATTCAAACGGATTTGCGGCGTGCTCCATTTAAACCGGGCGGAAAATAAAGTGTTTCATAAGTTTCAGGTAGTCAGAACCTGTATTTTTGTGGGCTTTGGAATGCTTATATTCAGGGCACAGGATTTGAGAGCTGCCGGACATATGTTTTTATCTTTATTTGACCGGGCCAAATGGGGGGCGGTGGAGTTTTTCTGGGATATCGGTTTAAGCCCCTATGACTATTTTGTGGCATTATGCGGTGTGATAGTGGTTTTGATTGTTGGAATTTTGAACGAGCGGGGGATTATTGTCAGAGACTGTCTGGCATCCAAAGCGTATGCTTTTCGGACAACTGTATTGATCGCAGGGGTTATGTCGGTGATTGTTCTTGGCGCTTACGGGCCGGGATATGGAGCAGTTGACTTTATTTATGCACAGTTTTAGGAGTACAAAGATCAGATATGGAAGAAAATAAGCAGATAACATTACGGAAAAAAATAATTTATACGATTTCATTTGCTGTGATCCTGGTCCTTGTTTTGAGTGTACTTTCCCAGCTGCTGATACGTGCGGGAAATACAAAGAACACAGTGGGGAATTTTAATTCTCATGGGATTTTTGCCGAAGAAGATAATATAATTGACGTGGTTGCTATTGGAAACAGTAATTACTATAGTGGTCTGGCCGCCAATCAGATGTGGGAGGAGCATGGGATTACCGCCTATGTCTGGGGAGAGGCCAGCCAGAGAATTTATGAAACACGCCACAATCTGGAAAAGATCTTTAAGCATCAGTCTCCAAAGATAGTATTTTTGGAGCCCAGCTGTATTTTCAGAGAAAAAAGTACGGCAGATAATCTGAGTCAAAAGTTAAAAAGTGATGCATCAGCGCTGTTTCCGGCATTTACTTATCATTCCCGCTGGAGGCTTCTTTTTCCAAATCGCTGGAAAAGCTGGACTATGGATATGAAATGCGTGGGACACGGGTCAAATGCAAGACTTGGGGTGCATGCGTATAAAGAGAAAGACTGGATGAAGGACAGCAGGGAAAAGGCGGAAGTAAATCCACTGGCAAGACGTGAACTTGAGAAATGTATTCAGCTTTGTAAAGAAAATGGAGCCATCCCGGTTCTGCTGGCAGTTCCAGGGCCTCATGACTGGGATATGAAGCGATATAATACAATTAAGGAAATTGCTGATTCTCAGGATGTAGAGCTTTTAGATATGAATCACCATCTGGATGAATTAGAACTTGACTGGAAGAAAGATACACCGGACGGAGGGTATCATCTGAATTACTGGGGAGCTCAGAAAGTGACTGCATTTGTGGGAAATTATCTTGCAGAAACCCAGAAGCTGCCAGATCATAGAGGAGATGAGGCATACCGGCAGTGGGATGAAGATTGTAAAACTTATAATGATGCTCTGCAGCAGCGTTTGAATAAAAAGAAAGAGAAAAAGGAGCATAAACAGCCTGTAAAGAAAAAACCGGGAAAGAAGTTTGGTATGAAAGATTTGAGAGTGTAAATGAGATTGTGAAGAGAAGGACCTGTTGACAAACCAGGAAAAAGTGACCTGCTGTAGCCTATTATATCAATTACAGAAGGTCACTTTTTATGATGGGATACTCCCGTGGAAAATCCTTCGGATCATGCAATTTTCAAAAAATTATTGTTTCAAATTGTTTAAATGCCATTTTGCATACCTATTAGTTCCAGTTGTAACAATAATTTCATCCCGTTTCATTGCCTGTAATAAATTTGAAACTTTCTTCGATTTCTGTTCTTCACTCAGTACTTCTGGCAAAGCCCTCTCTAAAACTGCCATTAAATCTTTTTTACTGGCTTTCCCCATTGATTGCAGTGCTTTTACAATCAACTGCTTACAAATATCATCATCTAAACCTTTATTACGAACATACTCGGCCTTCTGCCCAACCATATCTGCAACTTTAAAAGAAACAAAAACATTAGGATAACGTCCCTCTACAAGACCATTTTTCTTCAACTGTTTAAAGCTTTCTTTAGAAACCACTTCCTGCTTTTGAACTTTATCCAACAAAAACACTGTTCTCATATCTAGATTTTCATTGGAGTATAAAAGTTGAGTATAATTTTTATCTAATATCTTCCCATACACAGTAACCTTTACTCTATTAATCGTGTTTAAGTCGTAGGTTGGTAAAGGAAAGCATTTATCACGCTGAATCTGATACATCATCGGAATTCCCATTGAATTTGTGTCAATCATATACAGGTTTACCATGGCATTACAAAGAAACATATTTCTGTAATACGGTGGCTTGTATCCTGGTTCTAATGCCTGTTCGATGGTTTCTGGTATGAAAGCTCCTTCATTGATGAATACCAGTCTGTCTTCAAATTCTTCTACGTTGATTTTCCCACGTAAACGATAATCCTGATGAGCAATACAGTTATTGATAATCTCTTTAATCAGTTCCGGCTCATATTGATCTACTTCATCTGGAAACAATGTTTGTTGTCCGGTAATATATCGGTATTTTTCATTTCTAATTTTAGAATATGCCTTATCTACTGCCAGCAACATTGGCATATCAAAATGTTCATATGCTTTTACTGAATTATCAGCATTATAAAGAGTCCAGGTGATTCTTGGGATGAATCCGTCAAAATAGAATTTTGACTCATTTTTTCCAAGTAACAGCAATGCTGTTCTAGTAATGTTCCCCTTTATGGTAATACCGGCTTTGTTTAAAACCTCTATGTCAGATAATTTTCTTAAAATTTCCTGTGCTTTTTTTCGATCATTTTGTCGTTTAGAAAAAAGTTCTCGGGCTTTTTTTATTGCATCTTGATCCAAATCTTCTATGGTAGCTTCTTTTACAATCTCTTTAGACCAATCCATGCCTATCTGACTCCGGATCAAATCTACCTTATTCATTGGAAGTGGTGATATAGATTCATGTTCTCTTGCATATGCTGCGCCTTGCCACGTTGTCGGAATTCCTCTAATTGCTGGTGGTATCTGAAATGCAATTACTCGACATTTTTCCATTGTTAATTCGTATATTTCAAGAAATGTTAATCTTTCATTTGTTCCGTTGACTATTTCTTTTTTCAGGCTTTGCAAATTTCCCTGTTTTCTAAATGCTGTTCCGACATATCTTCTATCGTCAGAAATCCCAAAAATCAGCCATGCTTCTTGTAATCCACGCAAGTTTGCTTCATTGCTAAGTGCTGAAAAATATTTTCCAATATCGTTAAATGAGTAATTTGCTCGTGCTTCTTTAAACTCTATCACTTCATTTTCAAAAGATTCTACCATATAAAGAAGTTTTGCTTTCAATTGCTTATCCGTATATATCATATTATTCCGCCTTTCAAAAGTCTCTATGACTAAATTCTATGACTAATCTATGATTTTCTAGAACTAATTTTAATTGATTTTTAGTCCTAGAACAAGTAATAGAAAAGCAAGAATTGTAAAACTTGATTCTTAGTAATATGTATGTGTAAGAGATAAAGCATGCTATTAGTACTTTATCTCTTAACTTATATGGTACTAAAAGAATCCCCATAGAAAAACACTGTCGACTTGTGTTTTTCTATGGGGATTTCTTTTCGAAAAACCCAGACCAGACTTTTTTGCTCCCCTAAAAAATCTGGAAGTACGGGATTTTCTTTTCATATTTATATTATATACTCCACCTATAATTAAGAAAAATTTCCATTTGTGCAGCACATGATCTCTCCCTCAGAAATCTGTGCCGGTAATTTTTTGTTAATTAGATCATTGGCTTTAAGTCGTCAGCGATAATTAACTTAGCTTCTGTAGCAGCCTGAATATCTTCTACAGTAAATTCAGGGTTGTACTCTTTCAGAACAATGCCTTCCGGAGTAACATCCATAACGCCCATCTCAGTAACAATCATGTTAACCTGATTTTTTGCTGTTAATGGAAGGGTACATTCTTTTAAGATTTTTGGTGCGCCCTTCTGGGTGTGCTCCATAGCAACAATAACTTTTCTTGCACCAACTACAAGATCCATGGCTCCGCCCATACCGGGAACCATTTTTCCAGGGATAATCCAGTTTGCAATATTTCCCTTTTCATCTACCTGTAAAGAACCAAGTACGGTTGCGTCAACATGTCCGCCTCGGATGATTGAGAAAGAGGTTGCGCTGTCAAAGAACATACCGTCTTTTTCAATACCTGCCGGCTGTCCGCCTGCATTTACAATGTAATCAGCATCCGGATTTTCCGGATCTACAGCTGCTAAACCAATAAAACCATTTTCAGACTGTAATGTGATTTTTACGCTTGGGTCAAGGTAATCAGGAACCATAGTAGGAAGACCGATACCTAAGTTTACAACATCACCATCATGTAATTCTTTTGCTACACGTTTTGCGATAAATGGTTTGATCTCGCTTCTTTCCATCTTATGCTTCCTCCTTTAATACTAAGTAATCAACGTAAATGTGTGGAGTTTCCACATAATCAGGTCCGATTTCACCGGCCGGAACGATTTTTTCCACTTCTACAATAACAGTATCTGCAGCAGATGCCATTAATGGATTGAAGTTACGAGTGGAACCTTTGTAACGGATATTACCGGATTCGTCGGCAATAAATCCCTGAACGATTGCAACGTCAGCTTTTAAAGGTTTTTCCAGTACGTAATCCTGTCCGTCAACGGTAACAATTTCTTTTCCGTCGGCAACTGTTGTGCCAAGTCCTGTTGGTGTTAAAAATCCGCCAAGACCTGCTCCTGCTGCCCGTACCTGCTCTGCAAGCGTTCCCTGTGGCTGTAATACAAGGTCAAGCTCACCAGCGCTGAATTTTTGTCCGCATTCTTTGTTCAGACCTACATGAGATGCGATTAATTTTTTAATCTGTCCGTTGCTTAACAGCCTTCCCGTACCAACGCCCTGAAAACCTGCATCGTTACAAATTACTGTTAAGTCCTTTGGTCCTGCTGCCGCAACTTCTTTAACAATAGATTCAGCAGTTCCGTTTGTCATGAAACCGCCGATCATTACGGTCATACCGTCTTTTACAAGAGTTGCAGCTTCTTTTGCAGAAATTACTTTTGTTTTTGCCATTGTGAAGCCTCCTGAAATATAATATAAATTTATGAAATTTAAAAACTGATCTGCATTTCCGGTACAGGCAGAGGTAAATCAGCTTTTAGATTATCCTGAGCTATCAGATATGTACTATTATAGCATTTTATTTGGGAAATTCTATAAACTTTGACTAAAAAATTCGGGAATACGTTAAAATCAGGAAAAATACATAATATGTGTGCAAAAAAACTTTAAGAAAAAAAGTAAAAAGTGTATAAAAAATAGACATATAAGAGAAAACAATTTTGGGGATAAATTCCGAATTTGCAGGAAAGCCTTAAAAATAGCTTTTTTTAAATAGTACATAAAAAAGACGGTATAAAAAACAGGATGTATATATTATAGACACAAAGAAAAGGATTTTGGGCAATTTTCATAGTAACCGAAAGCAAATGAGGTGGAGAATGGAATCTGAAAATGCGAGATGAATAGCTTTATTCAGCTTATTCAACAGGGAAATGAGGTTCCCTGTTGAACTTTTGTGCTATTTAGAATAGTCTGTTTTAATGTCAAGATCACTGATCTTTTTATATAGAAGAGATCGCTGGATTCCCAGCTGGCGGGCAGCCTCCATTTTATTGCCGTGATTATTCTGAAGTGCATTTTGAATCAGCCGCCGCTCCAGATTTTCAATTTCCTGTCGATAAGCACTTTTTCCGTCGGCGTTAGCAGGACCGCTGTTATATTTTTGAAGATATTCCGGCAGATGTTCCGGGAGGATTTCCTGGCTGCTGCAGACAATGGCTGCACGTTCCAGAACATTTCGAAGTTCTCTGACGTTACCGGGCCAGCTGTGCTGAAATAATATTTTCATAGTGCTGTCTGCTACATTAAGGTTTTTGCGGCTGTATCCATATCTGGAATGAGGGATTAAAACCCGGCACAAGCGGGGAAGATCATTCATGCGTTCACGCAGGGGGGGGATCTGTACAGGAATTACGTTGATACGGTAATAAAGATCTCTGCGGAAACGTTTCTCCTCTATTGCTTTTTCCAGATCTTCATTTGTGGCTGCAATAACTCTGGCCTTAAAGACTGTTTTTTTATTGCTGCCTGACTTTTCAAATTCCCGGGTTTCAAGTACGCGCAGCAATTTGGCCTGCATATCCAGGGACATACTGCCAAGTTCGTCTAAAAAGACAGTTCCCTGGTCAGCCAGCTCTAGTTTTCCGATTTTGGTTTCGCCGCCGTTAAATAGCGTTCCTTCATAACCGAACAGCTCTGCCTCTAACTGCTTTTTGGGGATTGCAGCGCAGTCAATACTAATAAATGGGTAAGAGGCTGAAGCGCCTCCGTTATGTATCGCCTGAGCAAATAGCTCTTTTCCTGTTCCGCTTTCTCCGCGAATCAGAATGGAAGCATCTGATTGGGCTACAACCTGACAAAATTCTTTTAGAGAAATCATTTTATCATTTTCTGTATGAATATCATTAAATGTGTATTTTGCCCGATACATCTGTGCAATCTCACTGCGGTACGCTTTAAAACTGTTTTCTACTTTTTCGATCCGGCTGTAAAGCTCACCAAGTTCTCTGGTGTCTTTAAAAATAATGGTTCCGGCAGCGCCTATGATTTCTCCATGGTATAAAATCGGAATACGGTTTGCAATAACATTTGTTCCGTTAATTTTTTGGAGCTGAAAAAGTTCTTTTTTTCCGGTTTTGGCTACAATGTGAAGCCGTGTATTTTCAAGAACTTCCGTCACAGGTTTTCCAAGTACCTCACTGGCACGCAGATGAAAGAAGCGCTCATAATTCCATACAACAATGCGTCCCTGACGGTCTACAATACACATTCCGTAATTTTCCGTATCCAGAATATCTGAAAGTATATTAATGCTGGATTTTAATTTTTCCAGATAAAGTTCATGCTCCATAGCGTCTCCTTTCTGCAGCAGATTATTGGGGGATTACAGCCGGCGGCATGCATGGCTCTTTTTGGGGGAACCTGCCGTGGGGGATAAAGTTTTCTTGATAAAAGTTATTTTAGACCTTGTCAAAACAGATACAGCCAAAATATGTAACGGTATTTGCTCCGTTAATGTAGTTAATTCCGGTAGTGGCTGCTACACGGTTTACCTCCACACCATAGCTTTCGATGGAGGGATATGCCTGATCCGGGAATCGGCATGGGGAGTCCGGGTAGGTGCATTTAGCACAACGGGAACATCCTTCCCCGGCCAGTATCAGGCAGTCTTTTGGGTAAAAATTTCGAAACTGTTTCAGGACAGCCTCACAGATTTCATTATGTCTGTCTTTTCCTGCCATCATGCCGTCAAAATCATAGGAATCTTCAAGATCATGTTTGCTGGAAAATACAAATACATGACTGTATTTCATAATGCGGTCTCTGCATTCTTCATAAGTGCCAACGCCAGGAGGACAGACCCAGGTAGTATTATAGTGCCCGCAGGCATTCATTTCACAGAGTGAGCGGACGCCCTCGGAAAAAGAAAGCTGTGAGGTTTCTAAAAAGCCATATTGGTGGATTCCAAGTGCGCTGCTGTTAGCGGTAAGAAAGGTTTCAAAATCATTCATGGTGGACTCCTTTTTCAGTAAGATTATTTTAAAATAAGAATAACATATTTTTAAGCCAATGAAAATCATTGACAAAAAGCAGTAGCAGTTTTACGTCAGATGCATATGATATTATAAAAAGCAGCCCCGGAGGATGCTATGGATTTTGGGCGTAATTTATATGGCTATTTAGACGGATATCAAGAGGGGTACAGACAGCCTTTTTATATGACATATCCTGTTCAGAATGCTCTTTTAGAAGAGGCAGAATATGAAAGAGACAGCAGAAAGCTGCAGGAGATGTATCCGAAAGAAGCCAGAAGGGTGCAGGATGCGGTGGAAGATATCTGTGACCGTATGGAATATGAAGGAAGCATGATGTTTGATGAATATCCGGACAGATATTCCGTGAAGGCGCTGTGCAGAAAAATCTACAAAAAGCTGACAGAGCAGGAGGAGCTCCAGGGGATGGCCTGTGAACAGGACAGCTTGTATCAGTTGATTGAAGTTATGATGATTCAGGAAATTTTTAAACGCCGCTGCAGGTATCGCCGGTGCAGAAGATGGTATTAGTGCTTGGCGGCAACGATATTCAAGAAATATTTAGAAAAAAGTAATGATTTTACAGTTGAGGTTTATTTACAAAGCAATTAAACTATTATGGTATAGAAAATTCGTTAATTTTGCGGTGGACCGGCTGCATAAAGGTTCACCGTGAAAAAGAAGGAGTTATATGGAACAAATCAGAGAAATACTGGCTTCCTGCTTAAACAGGGAACTTGTAAAAATAATTATCAGTAATCCCAGAAAAAAAGACGGGATATTAAAAATACAGATTCGGCCGGTTATGGTCCGGAATCAGCTGGTTTTTCAGGCCAGTGAATATTATGAAAAAAAGATATATCATCAGAATCTTTCCGCAGATGAAATGACACAGCGTGTCTTACAATGGATGGAGGCTATGAAGCAGATGGAGGTATTTCATAAAAGTGCGGATATCCATATATTAATCAGCAAAAAGGGGAAGATTACGATTAAAAGAACGGGAGGGACTGCTGCGGGCTGTGAAACAGACCTGTCCCATAACAGAAGTAAAAAATATATTCTGAATCCGGCAGAGAAAATTCCTTTCTTAATAGATCTTGGGGTTCAGACACCGGCGGGAAAAATTGTACATGCGAAGTATGATAAATTCAGGCAGATCAACCGTTTTCTGGAATTTATACAGGACATTGTTCCGGAGCTGCCAACAAACAGGGAGGCTGTGATTCTTGATTTCGGATGCGGAAAATCATATCTGACATTTGCAATGTATTATTACCTTCATGAAATATGATATCAGGATTATTGGACTGGATTTAAAGAAAGAAGTTATTGAAAAATGCAATCAGCTGGCCCGAAAATATGGTTATGAAAAGCTTGATTTTCTGATGGGTGATATTGCCGACTATCAAGGAGTGCGGCAGGTGGATATGGTGGTGACCCTTCATGCCTGTGATACTGCAACTGATTTTGCACTGGACAAGGCTGTAAGATGGAATGCAAAGGTGATTTTGTCGGTTCCGTGCTGCCAGCATGAACTAAATGGGCAGATACATAATGCACTGATGGAACCGGTTTTAAAATATGGCCTATTAAAGGAACGCCTGTCGGCTTTGCTGACAGATGGTGTAAGGGCCGGACTGCTGGAAGCGGCAGGTTATCAGGTTCAGATTCTTGAGTTTATTGATATGGAACATACGCCGAAGAACCTGCTGATCCGCGGTGTTAAGAATGGAAAGAAGGGAAATACGGGACAGATCCAGGAACTGATGGAATTTTTCCATATAAATCCTGCTCTCTATAGACTGTGTAAGGAGGGAAAGGATGAGTAAAACACTGAAAAAGATTTTTATACTATTAGTAGTTTTCGCAGCAGCGCTGCTGATTTTTTTCCGCCTGACAAACCGTGAGATAAGGGATCTGACAACCGATATGGCAAAGCCCCGGCTTCCGGTTGTTTATCTTGAGCAGAACAATACTCTGATTAATGAACTTCATGGCTATGTTGATGAAATGGATGCTTTGACTATGCGGGATGCCATTGCTCCGGTTGGGGCAGATCGGGTCTTGAATTTTAATATACAGACTTTTGGAAGCGAGATTGACGGGCTGTCTTATGAAATTCGAAGTCTGGACACAGAACGGCTGGTGGACAAACAGGATAAGATGGAATATAGTACGGCTGATGATCAGGTTAATTCCAGTATCAGGCTGGCAGATATTATGGAAGCAGATACGGAATATCTGATGATTTTAAAGGTACAGCAGGAAGACAGGACAATTTCCTATTATACCAGAGTGATGAGTGAAGAAAACCGTAATGTAAGTGAATGTTTGAATTTTGCTAAGAAATTTCATGATATGACTCTGGATTCGTCTAAAGCTTCACAGTTAAGTAAATATCTGGAGCCAAGTTTAAAAGCGGATAATACAACGCTTCAAAAGGTGACCATTGAGAACCGGCTGAGTCAGGTTACATGGGGAGATCTAAATGTAAAAGAAGTGACAGAGCCGGTTGTGTCCGTTAAGGAAATGAATGATTCTTATTCGGTGATTGTCGTATATGGGATTGTTTCGGCGGAAGATGAGAACGGCGGAACAGACTATTTTAGGACGGAGGAGTATTACCGGGTCAGAATGGGAAATGAGCGGATGTATCTGCTGAATTTTGAACGGACCGTTAACGAAATTTTCAGCAAAGAGACAGCCGGCATTTCGGGTCAGTCGATTCTTCTTGGTATTCGGTCGGAGGATGTGGATTACTGGTCAAATGAGACCGGAAGCATTGTCTGTTTCGTTCAGGAGGGAGAGTTGTGGAGTTATAATCAGGCAACGGGACAGCTGACGAGAGTATATAGTTTTAGAAATGATGATATGGCAGATGCAAGAAGTAATTATGACCAGCATAATATTCAGATTGTAAAAGCCACAGAGACCGGAAGTATTGATTTTATTGTTTATGGGTATATGAACAGCGGTGACCATGAGGGGCAGGTGGGAATCAGTGTCTGCCATTATGACAGTATTACAAATGCTGTAGAAGAATGGCTCTTTCTTCCGTCTAATGTTTCCTACCAGGTAATGAAGGAAAAAATTAATCAGCTTATGTACACCAGTGACTCCGGAAGCTTTTATCTGGCAGTGGGTGATTGTGTATATGCCATTGACATTGAGTCCAGGAAAGAAAGAGTTCTGCTGGAAGGCCTTCAGGAAGGAAACTATCAGGCGTCAGATGACGGAAGGTATCTAGCCTGGGTAGAGAAAGGAAAGACAAATTCCAGCGATACACTCTATATTATGGATTTGAATACGGAAACAGTCAGTGAAGTGAAAGCAGAGAAGGGCTCTTATATCAAACCTCTTGGTTTTCTGGGTGCGGACTGCATTTATGGACTAGCAAAAAGCGGTGATATAAAAAGCGGTCAAAATTTTCCTATGTACAGTGTGCAGATTCTTGAAGTTAAAAAGGACAGCCAGGAAGTTGTAAAAACTTATGAAAAGCCGGGGAACTTTGTTCGAAGTGTCAGTGTTTCTGACGGAACCATTTATTTGAATTTAATGCGTTACCAGGATGGAGCATATGAAAACTCCGGTAAGGATACGATTACAAGCCAGGAGGCAGAGGAGAGTCAGCGGGTACATCTAGACACCGTTACTACAGAAAAGAAACAAAAACAAATGCGTCTGGTGCTGGCGGATACGAAGGATGTGAAATCTACTGTACTTAGGACCTCAAAGCTGATTATTCCGGAGAAATCCAATGTGGTAACTATGGATGAGACTGTGTTTACCAGTCAGTATTATGTATACGCAAAGGGGAATGTGCTTCTTGCAACAAATAGTGCAGCAAAAGCGGTTGCCCTGGCAGACCGTAATATGGGAGTTGTAGTGGATAACAAACAAAGATACGTATGGGAACGCGCAAAAGCGGAAAAACATACGGCTATGGAGCCAAAGACTCAGGCAGGAAGCAGTCAGAAAGCCAGGGCTTTGAATGCAATTCTGGATGCTGCGGATTTAAGTACTGATGCGGATGATCTGCTTTCACAAGGACAAAGTTCTTACAGTATTCTGAAAAACCAGCTAAAAGAGTTCCGGGTGTTCAATGTAAGCGGATGTTCTCTGGATGAAGTGCTTTATTTTGTTGGTGAGGGCAGTTATGTATACACGGAAGGAAAGGATGCTGGTCCGGTATTGATTACCGGGTATGACGCAGATTCTGTATGGGTTTATAATCCTTTAGAAGGAAACAATAAAAAATTATCTCTAGATCAGGCGAAGGAGGATATAGACGCTGGTGGAAGTATCTATTATACGTATTTGAAATAAATGTGTCTGAGAATCTGGACAGGTGAAAAAAAGGACGTTGCTAGTTTTGTGCAACGTCCTTTCTTCCTCTTAAATCTGCGCGTTTGGCACAGTCCAGTAAAAATTTATAACGCATTTGAGCTGATTTCAGCTGGTAAATATAACAGTCAATTAAATCAGGTTCAATTGCGTTTTCGAAATTGATGTAAGCGCAGTCCAGATCTGATTTTGCCTGTTCGATATCTTCTAATATGACAGAACGGTCGCTGGGTTGGGGGAGTGAATTTCGGAATAATTTCAGCAAGTTAACCACCTCTCAATTTCTTTTTTTATAAGTATAAGCTGGATTCAGGAAATTTATACGAAATATAGCATAAAATTCCACAAAAATAATATATTAGGGTAAGAAGTACAAGGCGGGATGTCTATGAATATGAAATATGCGGTGCTGGCGGTGGTGGGCATATGCGTACTGGTTTTGATTATTGGGATTTTAAAGCGGAAAGCAGAGATTTTCCTGAATTTTATGGTGCGCATTGTAGTGGGATTTATTGGTGTTTATTTCTTGAATGCTTTTTTGTCCCAGAGAGGAATTGATGTAGCTGTGGGGATTAATGCATTTAGTGCTTTGACACTTGGAAGCCTTGGGATAGGCGGCTTTGTGTTGTTATATGGTATTTTGTTTATACAATTGTTGTGAAAACTATACAAAGGAATTAGATTGGTTAATTTGACAATGGACAGCAGACAGCAGGCGGCGCTATACTGATACCACAAAGCGAGGTGAGGTGAATGGATCCGGGAAGGATTTGCTGCTGCAGCTGATTATCAGCGGTGCAGTTATTATGGATTGCAGGAAGGGCCGAATTAAAAACTGGCTGATTGCCGCCGGACTGCTGGCTGGTATTATGATTCAAATTTTAGAAAGAGAGATTCAGCCGGCAAGGTTATTGGCCGGAGTATTATTTCCCGTATTATGCTGTAGTGGCTTGTTTATAATTCGTGCACTGGGGGCAGGAGATATTAAATTATTTATGGTAATCGGAGTTTTTCAGGAATTTAAATATCTGGTGACCTGTATTGTTTTTTCATTTGCGGCTGGGGCCGTCATTTCTTTCAGCAGATTGCTGATCAATAAAAATCTTTTTGAAAGTCTATGGGGCTTTTATCGCTATATTCAACAGACAATTACAACAGGAAAAATAAAATATTATCCGGGCAGGGACAACAAGAAACAGCAGATACATTTTTCAATTGCCGTGTTGTCCGGATTTTTAATGACAATGGGGGTGAAATATGTCGGCGCTGTTACTGATTTTATATGATGCCGAAGAAACATATGCTAAAAGCCTGGCGGCAGGACTGAAATATTATATGCAGGAACAGGCGGGGATCCGGCTGGTTAAAAACAGGGAGGAGATCATCTCAAACCCTGATTTTACAGAAGATACAGTTCTGCTTTCCGGAGATCTGTCGTTGTTTGAATTAAAAAAGTTAAATCCTAATCTAAAATTTTGTTATTTGGCTTCCGAAGAGTATGAACCGGTTTCTGATAATGAGAACCGGTGGGATTACTATTTGTATAAATATCAGTCGGTGCAGACGATTGCCAGGACTGTCATTTCCAGGTTTGGACCACAAAACAGAGTCTACCAGAGGAAATCCGATGAAATGGAAGAGTGGTATGGAATTGTATCAGCGGCTCATCATGAGATGATGATACCCTATAGTCTTGCCATGGCATCTATACTGGCTGAACAAAAAAAGGTAATGTGGGTTGGATTAGCAGAGTTTTGCGGAATTTCTAGTCTGCTTGGGCTGGAGCATACGCATGATACCGGAGATTTATTTCGGAGGCTCAGAGCAGGTTTTGCAACAGAAGAGGAACAAAGACAAAGTGTGATATGGGTAGAGAATCTTGGAATTCTGGAACCGCCGGAAAATCCTATGATACTTTATGAACTGCAGGAAAATGATCTTTTAAGTCTGACTCGGTATATCCGGGGATACCGCCAGGTGGATGCTGTGGTGTGGCTGGTGGGCAATCTGTTTCCGGGAAGTGTCTGGCTGCTGAATCAATGCAGACGCATATTCTCTCTGGAAAAGGGAGATGTTTGCAGCAGGTGTCTTAATCAGGAGTTTAGAACTTTTTTAGAAAGATTGAATCAACAGGAAGCTGTTCCGTATGAAACGGTAACGGCACCGTCTCTTTTATCTATGGAGCCGGGACTTCATTTATTGCAGCAGTGGGTAAATAGTTCTATGGGAGGTGAAATCAGAAAGCGTTTTGGAAAAGAATTTGAATATTGAAATAGAAGCGCTGCGGGAGCGCATTCTGGCGCAGATGGACTTAAGCAGAGATACTTCGGATCCTGAATTAATGCGATTAATTCAGGAAGCAGTCTCAGACTATGGGAGGAGATATCTGCTGACATTAAGCCAGCGGTCTGAGGTGGAAACAAGGGTTTTTAACTCTTTAAGAAGGATGGATATTCTTCAGGAGCTGCTGGACCGGGATGATATTACAGAAATTATGGTGAACGGCCCGGAACATATTTTTTATGAAAAAGACGGCAGAATTTTTCCTTGGGACAAGTCCTTTGAATCAAGAGAAAAGCTGGAAAATGTGATACAGCAGATTGCTGGTATGGCGAATAAGGCTGTTAATGAGGCAGAGCCCATTGTAGATACCCGCCTTTTGGATGGTTCAAGAGTGAATGTGGTATTACATCCTGCTGCGCTGGATGGGCCGTATCTGACCATTCGAAAATTTTCTTCCAGGCCGGTTTCCCTAGAAAAACTGATTGAACTCAATTCGCTGTCAAAGGAAATCAGCCGATTTCTTATCCTTCTTGTTAAAGCCGGGTATAATCTGTTTATTTCCGGGGGGACCGGTTCAGGTAAGACAACCCTGTTAAATGCATTGTCTCAGGTTATTCCTAAGGAGGAACGGGTTGTGACTATAGAGGATTCAGCCGAATTGCAGTTAAGAAGTGTTAAGAATCTGGTCCGCCTAGAAACCAGGACCACAAATGTAAACGGCAGTGGAGAAATTTCAATCAGACACCTGATAAAAACGGCGCTTCGTATGAGACCAGACAGACTGATTGTGGGTGAAGTCAGGGGAGCAGAAGCTCTTGATCTGCTTCAGGCGTTAAATACAGGTCACGACGGGGGGCTTTCAACGGGACATGGAAATTCCTGCAAAGATATGCTCAGCAGGCTGGAAACCATGGTGCTTATGGGAATGGATCTTCCTGTAGGAGCTGTCAGAGGGCAGATTTCATCGGGGATTGACATTATGATTCATCTGGGAAGACTTCGGGATAAAAGCAGAAAGATACTTGAGATCTCAGAGGTAAATGGAATGAATCATGGAGAGATTGTGTTAAATTCGCTGTATCAGTTTCGGGAGCAGATATCAGATAAAGATCAGGTAAAAGGTTGCTGGAAATGCACCGGTATGCTCCAGAATCGGGAAAAACTGGAGAGAAGTGGATGGGATGAAGCATTTGATTTTCTGTACAAAACAAAGGAGAGGAAAAGAGAGCAGGAGTGGAGTAATAAGACGTGAGACAGTTTTTGACTGTCTGAAAGCGTTTGTAGTTACAACAGCGGCTGCCTATCTGTTTTATGATTCCCCCTGGGCTTTGCTGCTTGCAGGCTTGATTTTACCGGTTTATGCCCGAAAGAAAAATGGCGAAAGGTGCCTGAAGGAAAGGCGCAGCCTGGAAAAGCAGTTTCAGGATGGTCTGTATAGTGCGGCGGCGGCTCTAGAAGCAGGGTATTCTGTAGAACGCGCATGGATTGAAGCGGAAAAAGACCTGGAACAATTATATGGAAAAGAGGAAATATTTGTAAAAAAGCTGCATCAGATGAATCAAAAAATTACTGTAAATGAAACGATTGAAAGACAAATCCTGCAGTTTGCCGTTGAGACTGATATTGACAGCATACAGAGTTTTGCTGAAATTTTCAGTTTTGCAAAGCGCAGCGGCGGAAATCTTACAGAAGTTATGAAACAGGCATCGGGGAAAATTCGCCAGAGTGTGCAGGTTCAGGAAGAGATCCAGATGATGTTAACAGCCAGGAAGCTTGAACAGAATATTATGAGTATTATGCCTTTGGGAATTGTGCTGTATGTCAGATTTGGCTCTCCCGGATATCTTGATCCTTTATATCATACAGCTTCAGGCATAGCTGTAATGACGGGGTGTCTTGGGGTGTATATTGGGGCTCTGCTGTGGGCAGACCGGATAATGAGAATTACTGTATAAGCAGGAGGAGTATGAAAAAGCAGCTAAAAAAACCGGTACTTGTATTTGTAATATTTTTATTTATGGCAGTGATCTTTTACGGTGTGGAAATAATGGAGAGCCAGAGGAAATTAAGTTTTGGAATACCAAGAGCTTCCCAGGGAGACACCTCTTATATAGAGAATGTTACAGCTCAGATGGAGGATGGAGAGCAGATAGATATTCCACTGGAGATTTATCCCAAAGAGTATTCAATTAGTGAATGCAGGGAACTGTTAGAAAGTGCCAGGAGAGAGTTTGAGGAATTGTTTTTGAAGGAGAACAATTCCAGGGAAAATGTACAGACCGATTTGTATCTGCCGGAACTGCTGGCAGAAGGCCGGGTAAATGCTGAGTATGAGAGCAGCCAGCCCCAGCTGATTGGATATGACGGTCAGGTAGATACGGAGAACATAAAAAGTGGAGGCACGGTTGTTGTACTAACAGTAACATTTCGCTGTCAGGATCAGCTCCTTTTATATGAGGTTGGACTTAAAGTTATGCCGCGACAGCTGACGGGGCAGGAGAAAATAAAAAGTGAGGTAGAAAATTATTTAAAGGAACGGGAGGAGGAGACGAGGCAGAAGGATTCCCTTGTTTTACCGGATACAATTGGGAATATGAAGGTTCAGTGGAAACTGCAGAAGGATAAGGACGCTGTATATTTTTTGGTTGTAGGAGGCGTGGCGGCAGTGTGTCTGTATTACAGGAAGCGGGAGAATGAGAAAAAAAAGAAGCTGAGGCATGAGAAGCAGTTATTGATGGAATATCCTCAGATGGTTACCCAGCTGTCTCTCCTGATGGGGGCGGGTATGAATCCTTTTTCTGCATGGGAACGAATGGTCAAGAAGTATATGATTCAACAGGAAAATGGAGAAAGGGTCTCCCTGGCATATATGGAAGAGATGTTAATAACTTATCGGGAAATCCGGGATGGATGCGGGGAAATTTATGCTTATGAAAAGTTTGGCAGGAGGATTGGGCTGCTCCCTTATCAAAAATTTGTTTCTCTTCTTGTCCAATATGTAAGGAAAGGAACAAGAGATTTGCGGCTGCTGCTTACCCAGGAGGCGGAAACTGTTCAGGAGGAGCGATTAAATATGGCAAGGAAAATAGGAGAAGAGGCAGGTACAAAGCTATTATTTCCGATGCTGCTTATCCTTGTTGTGGTTCTCGCAGTTATTCTATTTCCGGCAGTGACAACATTTTAAGGAGGTTACGTATGGAACTAAGAAAAGAAATCAGAAGATTTTTTCTGGAGGAAGATGGAATTGGCGTGGTGGAAGTGATTCTTATATTAGTGGTGATTATCGGGTTGATCATTATTTTTAAAAAACAGTTGACCGCACTGGTCAATAACACATTTTCAAATATTACAAATAAGGCGGGAAAGCTGTGAAAAGGCAAAGAGGCAGCATCACTGTTTTTGTGAGCATGATTCTGATACTTGTAATAAGTGTTATTTTTGTTTTTCTTGAATCTGCCAGAGTTTCTGGCCTGCGGGCATATGCAAAGATGGATGCAGCGCTGACCGGAAATTCCGTTATGGCAGAGTACAGCAGACCTTTATGGGAAAATTATAAATTGCTGTTTTTGGACGGCAGCTATGAGACAGAGCAGTTTCGAATAGAAAATATTGAAAACCGGGGATTAAAGCTTTCAGATGAGAATCTTTTGAATCAGGAGAATGCAGCACAGATTCAGACAGATTTATATCCCCTTCGGCTAAATAACCTTCAGATCAGGTCCTTTGAGCTGGCCTCGGATTCTGCTGGCAGGGCATTAAAAGAACAGGCGGCAGCAATCATGAAAAAAGAAATTGGAAGTGATATGCTGGATAAACTCTATCTGCTGGTTACAGGGAAGTTGAAAGATGAGAATGGAACGAAAGAAGACAATACAGCTGGGATTTCAGTTCCGGAATTGGAACTTACAGAGAATCCCATAGAGACTGTGGAAAAAATGCGGGCAAAAGGAATCTTGGCGCTGGTAATGCCCGGGCAGGAGGTATCTTCAAAATCAGCGGATTTATCGGAACTATTGTCTAACCGGACACTTAGAAAGGGGAACTGGGATTCAGATAGCGGCTCTGATTGGAAAACGAGACTGCTTTTTCAGCAATATTTAATGAAATATTTTTCGAACTTTTCAGAATGCAGGAAAGACCGGATATTGGATTATGAGATTGAATATCTACTGGGAGGGAAAAAGTCAGATCGGGAAAATTTGAAGGTTGTTGTAAGAAGACTGATTTTGATCCGGGAAGCTGCCAATATAGCTTTTCTGCAAACAGATCCGGAAAAGGGGAAGGTTATACAGGCTGCGGCAACTGCTATTGCCCTGGCGGCAGCACAGCCGGAGCTGATACCTGTTTTTAAACAGTCACTTGTTGCCGCCTGGGCATACGCAGAGTCCATATCTGATGTCAAACTGTTATTGGATGAGCAGAAGGTTTCACTTATAAAAACAAAGGAGCAGTGGAATACGGATATTTCCAGGCTTGGTGCAGCAAAAGGGGAGAAGAAGCAGGATCAGGGGCTTTCATATGAAGAATATCTTCAGATGTTGTTATGGACAGCCGGAGAAAAGAAGGTGACATCTCGATGTATGGACCTTATTGAATTAAATGAGAATATTAAAATGGATCATATGATTTCGCAGATGGAATGCAGATATACATACGAAGCAGAGGAGCTTTTTTCATTATTATTTACAATAGGGCAGAAATCTCCAGGAAAGTATTCTTTTTGGCAGACGAAAAAAGTATCTTATCAGGAATAAGACGGATGCAGAGCCGTGCCCTTGTGTGCTGCTGAAATAATATAAAGGACAGGAAATCAACTCTCATGGAATATAATCTGAAACGAAAAAAATCTATTAAATCTCTCTCTATGTTAAATTCAGAACAAACCCATAATTTCAATCAGCATTTAAAGTGCACAAAGGCACGGCTCTGTATCCGGTATCGGGCTTCCCTGACAATTGAAGCCGCCTTTGTTCTTCCTCTGTTTGTATTCTGCCTGGCATTGTTTCTTGGGCTTTTTCGGGTCTTAGGCGCAGAAGTCCATGTGGAAAAGGCTGTGAGCTGTGCAGCTGAAAGGCTGGCAGTGTCAGGGGTATTTGAAGAATCGTCTGCTAATCATATGCTGGATGGTGCAGTCGGAAATAGATGGATTCGCCAGATTTTAAAGCAGGAGGGGTGCCCGGAAGAATACTTTAAAAATGGATATCAGGGGATTTTTTTGGATCTTTTGCAGAGTGATGAAAAATTTGTGCGATATCGGGCCAGATACCAGATTAATCTTCCCATGGGAGCTTTTTTTAAACAAACGGTATCTGTTGTGCAAACTGTCAGCTCTAGAAAGTGGAATGGGTGGGTGGAGGATGCAAAATCCGGAGAGGAGTGGGTCTATATTACAGAAACCGGGAAAGTATATCACAAAACTGCTTCCTGTAGATATCTGGACCTTTCTATCCAGGCAGTATCGGTAAAACAGATATCAAAGCTGAGAAATAAAGATGGGTCAAAATACAGCAGATGTTCCTGTACAGAATATGCCGGCGGAGAAATGGTATATATTACAGATTATGGGACGGAATATCACGGAGGACTTAACTGCAGGAAGCTGAAAAGAACTGTTTATCGTGTACAGAAAAGTGAAACCGGAAATAAGGGGGCCTGTTCAAAGTGCTATGGGAACAAATGAAAATGGCAGAGGAATAGAATAAAAATGGCTGGAAATATACTGATGGGAATTTTGCTGGGAATAACAGGGCTTTTGGACTGGAGAAAGAAATATGTGCCTTTATGGATGACTGCACTAATCTGTGTATTAGCAGTTATATTAAAAATAATAATGATGCAGGAAAATATTCTGGAGGATATAGCAGGAGGAATATTCCTTGGTGTGCTGCTGCTTGGAATCAGTAAGGTTACAGGAGACAGTATCGGAGAAGGGGACGCCTTCATCCTGCTTGGGATTGGAATTTATATGGGGGCTCTTGAGGCAGTCTCAGTACTGCTATACGGGCTTTTAGGATGTGCATGTGCGGGTGTGATATTTATCGTATTAAAAAGGAAAAAATGGAAGGATCAACTGGCATTCATACCATTTCTGTTTGCGGGATATGTAGTGCGGGCGTTCTTGACGGGAGGCTAGAGGATGAGTAAGGTTCGATATTTAAATATACCTTTAAAGGCTTCATTTACTGTGGAAGCATCTGTTATTTTTCCTATTGCTATTTTCATAGTTGCTATTGTGATTGAGATTTCAGTTTCTCAATGCCGGGAAATAGAAAACATGGCAGAACAGGTATCTTTGGTTACCGAATTTAATCCGGTAAAAGTTCTAAGGTCTGAAGAATGGATGAAGGAGCTGCTGCACGGGCTTTGGAGGAATGTAAAGTGAGAATTGAATATAAAAAAAATCTAAATGAAAGTTTTATGATTCTTAAAGATGCTGAGTATTCTTATGAAAACTATGAATTGTTAATGTTGTTGAATAACAGGATTCCGGGATGCCTGGAAGTGCAGATTATTATCAGTGACGGAAAGATAGAATATTGGTATGAAATTACGGGAATGTCTTCTCTGGATACGTTATCTGAACTACATAATAATATAGAAGCATCCTGTATTCGCAGAGTGATTGAAGATTTATATGATACAAACCAGAACCTTCGAGAGTATTTGCTGGACGGTATGAATATCTGTTATCTTCCGGAGATGATCTATCTGGATAGAAGTACCGGCAGGTATAGATTCTGCTATCTTCCGGGAGGACATAAGAACGGGGACTTAAGACTCCAGGGACTGATGGAATATATTCTTACCAAGATAGATCACACTGACCGGGAAGCGGTTAGAATGGGATATGATCTATATGAAAAGAGTACTCAGGAATGCTGTTCCGTGCGGGAATTGCTGCATTGTGTTAATCTGCCTCAGAAAAAGGAAGCTGTAAAAACGGACATCCAAACAGATATAGAAGAGAAAAAGGAAAATATGCAGAGGGAGGTGAATAGCAGACATGAAGAGAAACATGGGGGCAGGAAGGTTATATCAGAGCTGAAAAAGCATCTGTTTGGAGGTGGCGAAAGGAAAGCGGATAAATCAGGTAAAACTGTTTATGGGGAAGTCTTACGTCAGCTGGCGGAGACTGACTATGTGGCTGAAGAATATCAGACAGAGACTCCTACCGTGCTTTTGAATCTGGAAAAGCAGCTTGTAATCAGCAGTCTTATATATTCTGGTAATGGACACGAAAAAGATTTTTTACTGGAAGAAGAAGTATTTTTAATCGGCAAAGATCCTAAAAAAGTGCAGGGTGTAATAGGCTCCGCATCCATCAGCAGAGTTCATGCCAGGATTATCAGAAAAAATGGGGACTATTATATTGAAGATTTAAATTCTACAAATGGAACGTTCGTAAACGGTCAGGAGCTTGCTTACCGGCAGGCTATAGTACTGGAAAAAAATGACAGAATATTATTTGCAGACGAAGAATATATCTTTTGTTGACAGTATACGAAGAAAATGTTAAGGTGCCCTTTATAAACACAATAAAGGAGTGTGGCAATGGATCGTGGTCAGGGGCATAGAGGTAACAGTGAGAATAGCTATATAACACCAGTGAATATTACGTTTGCAATTATTAATGCTGCCGTCTTTTTTATCTTGTCTTTTACTGGTGATACTCAAGATGGGCTGTTCATGTATCAATATGGTGCGATGTATCCTCAGGCTGTGCTTGACGGAGAGTGGTACCGCCTGGTAACATCAGGCTTTCTCCATTTCAGCCTGGAACATTTATTTAATAATATGCTGCTTTTGGTTTGCCTTGGCAGTTATCTGGAAAAGGAATTTGGAAGGATTAAATATATTATTTTTTATTTGGCAGCCGGAGTTTTAAGCAGCACTGCTTCAATGTTTTATATGCTTTATAGTGGGGATACTGCAATATCAGCCGGGGCTTCAGGAATCGTATTTGCTATGATTGGCGCATTACTGTATTTGATCATTCGAAATAAAGGACGTTTTGAGAATCTGACAATCCGGCGTTTCCTGATTATGATTATCCTGTCCTTATATTTTGGCTTTACATCAGTAGGAGGAAATGTAGATAATGCGGCCCATGTGGGAGGGCTTTGTTCAGGATTTCTTCTTGGCATATTAATGTATCGAAAAAAGAAGATGCATTACCATTGATTTTAGAAAAAGAAGTAATTATACTTAAAAATAAGAATCAAGGAGGAAAGCAGTTTGAGACTGCATGTGGTAAAAATGAAAGATGAAACTTGTATTTTTTGTAAACTTGCCAATGGTTCAATTCCCACCAGAACGATTTTTGAGGATGAAATGTTCCGGGTGATCTTAGATGCAAGTCCGGCTTCACAGGGACATGCTCTGATCCTTCCCAAGGAGCATTATGCCAATATATATGAAATACCGGAGGAGACAGCTGCGGCAGCTATGGTCTTGGCGAAACGATTAACGGATAAAATGACAAAAGCGTTAAAATGCGATGGATTTAATTTGGTACAGAATAACGGTGAGGCTGCAGGCCAGACCGTATTTCATTTCCATCTTCATCTGATTCCCAGATATCAGGGAGAAAGTAATGGAAAAATGCTTGCTTGGGAGCCCTGTTCTTTTAGTGATGAGGAGATGGACAGCGTTCAAGGACTTCTTGAAGATGCATGTAAGATGGATATCCAGTAGTTCCGGTTATTTGTGTTTTCAGAAAATAGAAGAGCAGGGTAAAAGTGTATAGATTTACCCAAATAATAAAACGAACGATACATGCAGATAAGGCCAGTAAGACTGGTTATAACTGCATGTATCGTTCGCTTTTTAGTTTAATCCTTATTATCGGAAGAAGATAATAAGGAAAACGTGAAGGGGGTTAATGACTGAGCTTCACAATTAGATCTGTTATTGTGGAAATGGGATCCAGCTGCCGGCTGTGAGTCATTGCTGAAATATAATCAGCTTTTTTATCTGAGACCGTTTTAACTGCAGTAAGGAGCTGTGAATCTGTCAGAGTATCTTCATCTAATACATAGCTAAAGCCCTGCTTCTGGAAGGAGTTTGCATTTAGAATCTGATCTCCCCGGCTTGCGGATGCAGACAACGGGATCAGAATATTTGGTTTGCGCAAAGCAAGCAGTTCACAGATTGCGTTTGCTCCGGCTCTGGATATAACGATATCAGCCAGTGCCAGCAGATCAGAAAGTTCCTGATTAATATATTCATATTGGATATAACCCGGAAATGTATTTAAAGAGATATCCAGTTTTCCTTTTCCGCAGAGATGAATAATATCATAAGTTTTTTGAAGATCTGGCAGGAGCCTTCGGACAGTTTCATTAATAAACTGTGATCCGGTGCTTCCGCCTATAATAAGCAGTACTGGTTTATTTCCGGAAAGTCCGGTAAAGGCCAGAGCTTTTTTGGCGGATCCTTCAAATAGTTCTTTTCGAATGGGGGAACCAGTTAATACTGCTTTCCCCTCCGGAAGGTGTTTGAGCGTTTCCGGAAAATTACAGCATACTTTGCTGGCAGCAGGAATGGCAATTTTATTTGCCAGCCCGGGGGTAATATCAGATTCATGGATAATAGCCGGGATTTTTGCGTGCTTAGCTGCCAGAACAACCGGGACACTGACAAAGCCCCCTTTGGAAAAAACAATATCCGGTTTTAATTTTTTCAGCAGAGATCTTGCCTGAAAATAGCCCTTTACAACTTTGGCGGGATCGGAGAAGTTTTTAGGGTCAAAATAGCGTCTTAGTTTTCCGGAGGAAATTCCATAATATGTAATTCCCTGTTCTTCTATCAGAGTTTTTTCGATACCGTTATATGAACCAATATAGTTAATTTCGTATCCGAGTTCTTGCAATTTTGGAAAAAGCGCGATATTGGGGGTAACATGGCCGGCTGTGCCGCCGCCTGTCATAATAATTCTTTTCATATTTGGCTCCTCTCTTATGAGAAATCAAAGATGTATAACATCCTGTAATTACTTTTATTATTAAACGATACCAGAGAAAAGTCAAGGATTCTCAGGAATGCATTTAAAACCTCAGAAAATGAAGAATTTTATCTGAAAAATAACATAAAAGCAGAATGCTGTCGATAAAGTAAAGCATATGTCGAAAGTTGCGACGAAAACTCCCGCTGACAGTCTTCCATTAAAAAAAGAGATTCTTTATAATATAGAAGAAACAGTATCAGAGCTAAAAATATGGCTGGATACTGACTGATTAAGAAGGAGGATCTTATGGAAAAATGGATGAATTTAATTGCCGGTGTTATAGAAGATTTCTGGGGAGAAATCGTACTGGCAATACTTGTGCTATCTTTATTACTTATGATAATTATGCTGAAATCAGTACGAAAAAATACCAGATTAGTAAAAAAAGTAGATGAACGGACGAAAGAGGTTATGAAGCTTTCAATGGAGCAGATCCGGAATGAATCAAAAAGAGAAGTAAAGGCGGCTGAAATACGGGAAAAACAGCCGGAAAATAAGTTGAAAAAGCAGGAAGAGGAAGAGCTTTTCGGCAGTGTAATACAGGAAATTTTTTCTTGAAAAGAGATAGGTGGTTTGCTAGAATAAAGATAGTTACAATTTGGTTATTAATGTAGCATATTTTATAAAAGAAAAGAGGAAATTCCAATGGACAAGATAAAATTTGATTATTCCAAAACAGCCGGTTTTATCAGCAGTAATGAAGTGCTTTATATGAAGAAGCTTGCAGAGGACGCTAAAAAGCTGTTGGTGGATAAAAGCGGTGCCGGTAATGATTTCCTAGGGTGGATTGATCTTCCGGAAGCTTATGACAAAGAAGAATTTGAACGCATTAAAAAGGCTGCCAGGAAAATTCAGAAGGACTCAGAGGTACTTGTTGTAATTGGAATTGGAGGCTCTTATCTTGGAGCGAGAGCCGCCATTGAATTTTTAAGACATAGTTTTTATAATAATCTGCCTAAGGAACTACGAAGGACCCCGGAAATATATTATGCCGGAAACAGTATCAGCAGTACATATTTGAAAGGACTTTTGGATGTGATCGGTGACCGGGATTTTTCTGTCAATGTGATTTCTAAATCAGGGACAACCACTGAGCCGGCTATTGCATTCAGAATACTGAAAAAGAGGCTGGAGGAAAAGTATGGCAGAAAAGAAGCAGCGGGAAGGATTTATGCAACAACGGACAAGGCCAGGGGGGCCTTAAAAGTTCTTGCCTCTGAGGAAGGATATGAGACTTTCGTTGTTCCGGATGATGTAGGAGGACGTTTCTCCGTGCTAACTGCTGTAGGGCTTCTTCCAATCGCCGTCAGCGGTGCTGATATTGATCAGTTAATGGCGGGAGCGGCTCAGGGCAGAAAACTGGCAATGGAGTCTGAGTTTGAAGAGAATGATGCGATGCAGTATGCGGCTGTCCGGAATATTCTTCACAGAAAGGGAAAATCCGTCGAAGTGTTGTCGAATTATGAGCCGTTTATGCATTATGTAGGAGAATGGTGGAAACAGCTGTACGGGGAAAGTGAAGGGAAAGACCAGAAGGGAATATTCCCGGCTGCAGTAGACCTGACTACAGACCTGCATTCTATGGGACAGTTTATTCAGGACGGCGCCAGAATTATGTTTGAAACTGTTATTGAAATTGAATCCTCAAGAGAAGAGCTTGTAATTGAGGAGGAGAAGGTTGACTTAGACGGCTTAAATTACCTTGCAGGTAAAAATATGGAGTTTGTTAATAATTGTGCATTAAATGGTACGCTTATGGCTCATACGGATGGAAATGTACCTAACCTGCTTGTAAAAGTTCCTCAACAGACAGAATTTTATCTGGGAGAACTGTTCTACTTTTTTGAGTTTGCGGTGGGGATCAGCGGATATATTCTTGGTGTAAATCCATTTGATCAGCCAGGTGTGGAAAGTTATAAAAAGAACATGTTTGCTCTGCTTGGCAAGCCTGGATATGAAGATGCCAGAGAGGAATTATTGAAGCGTTTGTAACAGCAGAAAATTGTTACAAATAATGACAGAAACAAAAGAGATGGGAGAAACCCAAAAAAAGGCTAAAAAAGGCTTTAATATGGGTGAAATCCCATCTTTTTTTGCCTGATAGATAGGATAAATGGAGGAGAGATAATCCTAAAACTTGACAGACATAAAATACTCTGCTATAATCCCTGATAAAACGTTGTAATAATTCTGTAATATTTGTAATACAATTGCATAATATATCACAGGATTGTAATACTAAAATGTAAGATTCATTTGGGAAACCGAGCGAATGAATCTGATTCAGGAGGTCATAATGAATAAATCAAGAAGGGTGTTAGAAGGCGGAATTGTAACTGCTGCTCTGGCAATTACAACCGTGGCAACAGCCGTTTCTGGAAATGTTAAGGACACTAGTCAGAGTAGTAAGCAGGCAAACAATGAAGCAGTATTTCTGGCAGGGCACAATACGGCTGGCAATGCAGAAGAAAAAATAGCTGTTGCTGCAGATAAAAGTGATACGCAGCAGGCGATAATAAACAATTCAGAAAAAAAATTAGTAACCGCAGAATTTGAGACAGTAAAACAGTCAGATGGAGCATCTGAGAATGAGATGGATGCAGGCAATGCTCTAGAAGCGGATGACATCCAGGGAGAAGTTGCAGATTCAATGTTTTTTGCCGTGCAGCAAAAAGCTGTGGTAGAAGACCATCTGGATACAGGGGCAGCGCAGAAGCCCCAGCAGAACCAGGAAGAGAAATCTGAATGGGACAAAAGGCTGATGGCAGATGTAGAGGATAATCTGAATGTCCGGTCAGAAGCGTCAGAAGAATCTGAGGTTATTGGAAAATTATATAAAGGCTCCGCGGCAGAAGTTGTTGAGACCGGAGATTCATGGAGCAAAATTAAGTCCGGAAATGTAGAGGGCTATGTAAAAAATGAGTTCTGTGTTTTTGGTGATGAGGCAGAAACTCTGGCAGATAAGGTCTGTACCACATATGCGAAATCAACTGCTGAGGGGCTTCGTGTAAGGGAAAAGGCTGATACAGATTCCAAGGTATTTACCGTTTTGAATAAAGGTGAAAAGCTGACTGTGGATAAAAAGGCAGAAGAAGCAGAAGGCTGGGTTGCGGTAAAATATAATGGTAAAACAGCATATATCAGTGACGATTATTCAGAGGTTTCTCAGCAGATTGGGAAAGCTATGACGCTGGAAGAAGAACAGAAGATGATTGAGAAGCAGGAAGCTAAGAAACGTGCTGCAGAAGCGGCGAAGCAAAAACAGCTTCAGGCATCGCAGGGGTCAGGGACTTCTGTGAAAACAGTATCTGTTAAAAAAGGCACAGGCGTATCTTCATCGGTAGATGATGTTACACTGCTGGCAGCTTTGATTTACTGTGAAGCCGGAGCAGAGCCTTATGCAGGAAAGCTTGCAGTTGGAGCGGTAGTTGTTAACCGTGTACAAAGCAGTGCTTATCCAAATACGATTTCAGGGGTCATTTATCAGCGAGGCCAGTTTGGCCCGGCTTCCAGTGGAAAGCTGGCAAAGATTCTTGCAAAAGGAGCGCCAGACAGCTGTTATAAAGCGGCAAGAGAGGCGTTAAGTGGTGTGGATAACACCGGCGGAGCAATTGGCTTCCATGCTGGAAAAGGTTCTGGTACTGTCATTGGAAATCAGACATTTTTCTAAATAGCAGCAAAAAAAAGCATAATCCGGATTGCAGTCTGGGATATGCTTTTTCTTTTTTTGCTCTATAGGAAATACTGTGTTGTGATAAAGCTGAAAAGTACCGATTCCTATAGAGTAAAAAAACGCTCCGCTGTGGATCGCACTGCGGCGGAATGGAGTCATGTCGCAAAAGTGACTCGCCGCAGGCGGAGAATCCTGCCGTGGCAGGATTCTTTTTTTCAGACAGAATTTGTGCTCCAAAAGAAATTCTGCGCAATGATAAGTTTCATGGAATAGTGTTGTAATAATGAGGAAAATATAGTATATTGAGAAAAAGATTGTGCTGATAATCAGCGAAAGGAGGCCCATTATGATAGCAATTGGATGGCTGATAATTCTGGTCATTCTGGTTGTTGCGGAGATTGCAACATTGGGGCTTACGACAATTTGGTTTGCCGGTGGAGCACTGGCGGCTTTTATTGCCTGTGTGGCAGGGGCAGGAATGCCTGTACAGATTATTTTATTTTTTGTGGTGTCATGTGTACTGCTGTTTTTTACGCGTCCCATTGCAAAGAAACATTTTAATCAGGATCGTATAAAAACAAATGCGGAGAGCCTGATTGGAGAGCAGGCGGTTGTACTAGAAGAGATTGATAATCTGAATGCGGCAGGCCAGGTGCGGATTCAGGGTCAGGAATGGACAGCAAGAGCGTCGGATGGGAGCGTTAAGATTCCAAAGGATACGGTTGTCACAGTTTTGGCTATTGAAGGAGTTAAATTGATTGTTAAAGAGGCAGAATAAAATAAACTGCGGAATGTTGGAGGTGTAGCTATGGGACCATTAATAGCTGTTATTATTTTAGTTATCATCATTGTAGCCATTTTAGTATCGTGTATCAAGATTGTACCTCAGGCCAATGCCTTTGTAGTGGAACGTCTTGGGGCATATCAAGGGACATGGGATGTGGGACTGCATTTTAAAATGCCGTTTATTGACCGGATTGCTAAACGTGTCCTTTTAAAGGAACAGGTTGTGGATTTTGCACCGCAGCCGGTTATTACAAAAGATAATGTAACAATGCGGATCGATACGGTTGTATATTTTCAGATTACTGATCCAAAGCTGTTTGCCTATGGTGTGGAAAATCCGATTATGGCCATTGAGAATCTTACGGCAACAACACTGAGAAATATTATTGGTGATTTAGAGCTGGATGAAACGCTGACTTCTAGAGAAACAATTAATACAAAGATGCGGGCCTCTTTGGATATTGCTACAGATCCCTGGGGAATAAAAGTAAACAGAGTAGAATTAAAAAATATCATTCCTCCACAGGCAATTCAGGATGCTATGGAGAAGCAGATGAAAGCGGAACGGGAACGCCGGGAAGCCATTCTGCGTGCAGAGGGAGAAAAGAAATCTACTATTCTGGTGGCAGAAGGTAAAAAAGCTTCTGCAATTCTGGATGCGGAGGCTGAGAAACAGGCTGCAATTCTGCGTGCGGAGGCTCAGAAAGAGGCTACCGTAAAAGAAGCGGAAGGTCAGGCGGAAGCAATTTTAAAAATTCAGCAGGCGAATGCAGACGGGCTTCGATTCCTGAAGGAGGCTTCTCCGGATTCAGCGGTACTTCAGTTAAAGAGCTTAGAGGCATTTGCAAGAGCAGCAGACGGAAAAGCTACAAAGATTATAATCCCGTCAGAGATTCAGGGAATAGCGGGGCTTGCCAAGTCAGTTGTTGAAGTTGCAGCAGATGGAAAGAGCGAATCATAACAGAATATTTTTGCGGGCTGTCCAACCGACAGCCCGATTGTCGTATGAGAAAGAGGAGGTTGTTGATTATGAATTTAAAAGGAAGAAATTTTTTAAAATTAAAGGATTTTTCCAGTGAGGAAATTTTGTATCTTGTTGATCTGGCGGCGAAACTCAAGGCTGAAAAGAAACAGGGGATTGCTCATGATACATTAAAAGGCAAAAATGTAGCGCTGATTTTTGAAAAGACAAGTACAAGGACAAGATGTTCTTTTGAGGTTGCGGCATATGATCTTGGAATGCATGCGACCTTTTTAGACCCCTCCGCTTCACAGATTGGAAAAAAGGAAAGTATTGCCGATACAGCAAGAGTTCTGGGAAGAATGTATGATGGCATTGAGTACCGGGGATACGGACAGGCTATAGTAGAGGAACTGGCAAAATATGCTGGTGTACCTGTATGGAACGGTTTGACAAATGAATTTCATCCAACGCAGATGCTGGCTGATATGTTGACAATACGTGAGCATTTCGGACGTTTAAAGGGTATTAAACTGGTATATATGGGGGATGCCCGTTATAATATGGGAAATTCTCTGATGGTTGTATGTGCCAAGCTGGGAATGCATTTTGTGGCATGTACAGCTAAAAGTTATTTTCCAGAGCAGGAACTGGTGGATTACTGCAGAAATGTTGCGGCAGAAACTGGCGCAACCATTACATTGACAGAAGATGTAATGGCTGGAACCAGAGATGCGGATATTATCTATACAGATGTATGGGTATCTATGGGTGAACCGGATGAAATCTGGGAAGCAAGGATTAAAGAGCTGATGCCGTATCAGGTAAATAAAAAAGTGATGGATAACGCGGGACCTCAGGCGAAGTTTATGCATTGTCTGCCGGCATTTCATGATCTGAAAACAACTATTGGCGAAAAAATTCATGAAAAATTCGGGCTGGATGAAATTGAAGTGACAGATGAAGTGTTTGAAAGTGAACAGTCAATCGTATTTGACGAGGCCGAAAACCGTATGCACACTATAAAAGCTGTGATGCTTGCTACTTTAGGAGAATAAAAGTGAAAGATAAAATTCTGGGCATGCTGCTTAAGGAGCAGGGATTTGTATCCGGACAGAAAATATGTGAAACTTTTGGTGTTTCCCGGACGGCAGTATGGAAGGCAGTTCATCAGCTCACAGAAGATGGGTATCAGATTGAGGCGGTAAGAAATAAAGGGTATCGTCTGATTCAAATGCCGGATTATCTGAGTAAAAAGGATTTCGTAAATCAATTACATACCGATTGGGCCGGAAGAAATATATATATTCTGGATGAGGTGGATTCAACAAATGATGAAGCGAAACGTCTCGCAGAAGGCGGGGAAGGCCACGGAACGGTAATTATTGCTAAAAAGCAGACTGCCGGAAAGGGGCGCAGAGGACGTTCTTTTGAATCTCCTATGGGCTGCGGCCTGTTTATGTCAATGATTATAAGAGATGATATTCTGCCATCCAGGGCATCTATGCTGACTTTGGTGATGGGGATTGCAGTAACAAAAGCTCTTGAAACGTTAACCGGCCTGAATGTTCAGATTAAATGGCCAAATGATGTTCTGGCGGGCGGGAAAAAAATATGTGGAATCCTAACTGAGATGAGTATGCAGATTGAATGTATGAACTATTTGGTGATCGGCTGTGGCGTGAATGTTAGAAATGAAAGTTTTCCGGAAGAAATGAAAGACCGCGCTACCTCTGTATTGCTTGAGGGCGTGGATTTAGTCAGCTATTCAGAGCTTGCGGCAGGTATATTAGAACAGTTTGAAGTATATTACCGGATGTTTATGAGAAACCAGGATCTGACAGAAATTGTTGATGAATATAATGAGTATTTGATTAATAAAAACCGACAGGTAACTGTATTAAATCCCAAAGACCAGTATGAAGGACTTGCCCTTGGCATTAATACACGGGGAGAGCTAATGGTTCAGACACGGCAGGAAGTAAAATATGTAACTGCTGGAGAAGTGTCTGTCAGAGGGATATACGGTTATATTTAGGAGCAGGAAATGTATCAGGATGAAATTGTTTTATGTGGTTCTAGCGCATATACTAAGAAATATTATTTGAATGAAGACTTTGAGGGACTTCCTCAGGCGATTAAAGATGAATTGAAAATTATGTGTGTTCTCTTTACCGAAGATATCGGAGGTGTTCTCTCGCTGAAATTTGATGAGCAGGGAAATCTGAACTTTGAAACTTCCGCGGATGAAGGAGATCTTTTATATGATGATATAGGCAGTGTGCTGAAGGTAAAACAGCTTCAGCGTACAAAGGAAGAGCTGCTGGAAGCTTTGGAAACATATTACCGGGTTTTTTTCCTGGGGCAGGACTGGGAGGAAGAATAGCATGTTGCTGACAATTGATGTGGGAAATACAAATGTTACAATGGGAGTGTTTGACGGAGAGGAGCTGATTGCCACATTCCGGATGACAACGAAGCTTCAGCGGACTTCAGATGAATACGGGATTACGATTATAGATCTGCTGGAGCATAACCGAATATCGTCCGGATGGATTACGGATATTATTATTGCCTCGGTAGTGCCTAATGTTATGCATTCCCTGGGGAGCGCCCTGATAAAATATTTTGGAGTAAAGCCTCTTGTGGTTGAATCGGGAATTAAAACAGGCGTGCGTGTGGCCACTAAAAATCCCCGTCAGATCGGAGCCGATCGGATTGTGGATGCTGCCGCTGCCTATGAGCTTTATGGCGGACCTGTAATTGTAATTGATTTTGGAACGGCAACCACGTATGATCTGGTGGATGCTTCCGGTGCATTTGTGGCTGGGGTTACAGCCCCTGGAATCCGGACGTCAGCGAAATCATTGTGGGACAGTGCAGCGAAGCTTCCGGAATTTGAGATAAAGAAGCCAGGCAGTATTCTGGCCCAGGAGACAATTTCAAGTATGCAGGCAGGGCTTGTGTATGGACAGATTGGTCAGACGGAATATATTATTCAGCATATAAAGTCTGAGGCCGGGATGGGGGATATAAAAGTCGTTGCCACCGGGGGGCTGGGGCGGATTATTGAGCAGGAGACAACTCTCATTGATATTTATGATCCGATGCTGACGCTTCGTGGGATGCGCCTTATTTTTGATAAAAATAGAATGGCAAAATAATGATGGAAAAGTTAAAAATAGGAAATGTAACACTTAACAATCCTCTTATACTGGCACCAATGGCAGGAGTAACTGACCTGCCATTTCGTTTGCTCTGCAAGGAGCAGGGAGCGGGGCTTTTATGTATGGAGATGGTCAGTGCAAAAGCAATCTATTATAAGAATAAAAATACGGAACAGCTGTTAGAGATTTCACCTGATGAACGGCCTGTTTCTTTGCAGCTGTTTGGGTCTGAACCAGATATTATAGCGTCGATGGCAGCGCGGATTGAGGAGCGCCCTTTTGACATTCTGGATTTTAATATGGGATGTCCGGTGCCTAAGGTAGTAAATAATGGGGAAGGTTCCGCTCTGATGAAGAATCCGAAACTGACGGAAGAAATATTGATGAAACTTGTGAAAGCAGTTAAAAAGCCGGTAACAGTAAAAATACGAAAGGGATTCGATGAAGACCATGTTAATGCTGTTGAGATAGCGAAAATTGCTGAGAGCTGCGGCGTGGCAGCGGTGGCTGTCCACGGAAGAACCAGACAGCAGTATTATTCCGGAAGGGCAGACTGGGATATTATCCGACAGGTAAAAGAAGCCGTGTCTATTCCTGTAATTGGAAACGGAGATCTGCTTTCTGCCGAAGATGTTGTTCGTATGAAAGCGGAGACTGGATGTGATGGATTCATGATTGGCCGGGGGGCGCAGGGGAATCCCTGGATATTCAGGCAGATTCTCCATAAACTTCAGACTGGGGAAGAGCTGCCAAAGCCCACCATTCAGGAAGTATCAGAGATGGTACTGCGCCATGCCCGTCTTCAGCTTGAGGTAAAAGGAGAATACACTGGTATCCGAGAGATTCGAAAACATGCAGCCTGGTATACGGCAGGGTATAAAAATTCTGCAAAGCTTCGTGGAAAGATCAATGAGGTAGAGAATTTTGAGCAGCTTGAGCAGCTGTTTGCCGGGCTTTTATAATTTTGGACAGATTTTTTCATAGCAGACATATAATGATAAGAAAATAATTTTTGCTGAGAAAAATGTAAAGGTGTTGGTATGAAGAAATTTAAAGATGTCTGGAAGCGGATACTGCAAATGATACGGGTATTTCTTGGGGAACATCAGAAAACAGCAGAGGAGAGACAGGAACCAAAAGAGGCTGTGGAAGAATGGGAAAATCCGTTTATAGATGATTTCAGGGAGCTGCTTTTGCAGATATTGGAACAAAGGAATCTGTCTTATAAAAAACTCCGTTTAATTGTAATTGACACGGACAGCCCGGAACAGTCCTATCTGGAGGAGGATGATATAGTCAGATTACTAGAGCAGCTGATGGAAGGGCTGAACGGTCTGGAGATTGTTACGGGCAGACCTGAATACTTCAAACAGTTTTTGGATCATATGTATGAAACTTATGGACTTTTGGTTCAGACATATCCGGAAAAGTACACAGGCCCCTTTGCCGGAAATCTGATTCTGGATTTGGAGAGAAAAACGCCTATGGAACCTGGAAAATATCCTAAGGATATTTTATATCTGCCAATACATAAGAAAAAATGGGAAATTTTAGAAAATAGCCATGATTCCTGTGCAGATTCCATAAATCTTGACATACAGATACCTATCGGCTATAATATTGTGACTGTCAAATTGAAAAACTCAGAATTAAATAGAAATAGAATGTAGCAAATCAGGAGGAGCAGTAAATGGATAAGAAGAATCTTTTGACTTACCAGGGTTTACAAAAACTGGAGAACGAACTTCAGGATTTAAAAGTAGTTAAAAGAAAAGAAGTTGCACAAAAGATTAAAGAAGCAAGAGAACAGGGTGATTTATCAGAAAATGCAGAATATGATGCTGCAAAAGATGAACAGCGCGATATTGAAGCAAGAATTGAAGAAATTGAAAAGATTCTGAAAAATGCGGAAGTAGTTGTAGAGGATGAAGTAGATCTGGACAAAATTAATGTTGGATGTCAGGTAAAAATCTATGACTGTGAATTTGAAGAAGAGTTAAATTACAAAATTGTTGGTTCCACAGAAGCCAACAGCCTCAAAGGTAAGATTTCCAATGAATCTCCTGTAGGTAAAGCGCTGCTGGGAGCAAAAATCGGAGATACCATTGAAGTAGAAACACAGGCAGGTGTTTTGACATACAAAGTTCTGGAAATCCAGAGATCTAACTAATAAGGAGAGATAAGAATGGCAGAGCAGAACAAAGGACAGCAGAAAGAACAGGATATCAGCCAGCTTTTAAAGGTGCGCCGTGAGAAGCTGAAGGAACTGCAGGATAACGGTAAAAATCCATTTGAAATTACTAAGTATGATGTGACACACCACAGTACTGAAATTAAAGATAGTTATGAGGAACTGGAAGGAAAAACTGTTACAATTGCAGGGCGTATGATGTTCAAACGCGTGATGGGCAAAGCATCCTTTTGTAACATTCAGGATTTGAAAGGAAGTATTCAGTCCTATGTTGCCAGGGATAATGTTGGTGAAGAGTCTTACAAAGATTTTAAGAAATATGATGTAGGCGACATTATCGGTATCAGAGGTGAAGTTTTTAAAACAAAAACAGGTGAAATTTCCATTCATGCAAGCTCTGTAACTTTATTAAGCAAAAGCCTTCAGGTACTTCCTGAAAAATTCCATGGCCTGACAGATACAGATACCCGTTACCGTCAGCGTTATGTAGACCTGATTATGAACCAGGATGTCAAGGAGACATTTGTAAAACGTTCAAAATGTATCAGTGCCATCCGCCATTATCTTGACGGACAGGGATTTATGGAAGTAGAAACTCCTATGCTGGTAAGCAATGCCGGCGGTGCGGCTGCAAGACCTTTCGAAACGCATTTTAATGCATTAAATGAAGATTTAAAGCTGCGTATTTCTCTGGAGCTGTATTTAAAACGTTTGATTGTAGGAGGAATGGAACGGGTATATGAGATTGGACGAGTATTCCGCAACGAGGGATTAGATACCCGTCATAATCCGGAATTTACGTTGATGGAATTGTATCAGGCATATACAGATTATCATGGTATGATGGATTTGACCGAGAATCTGTACCGTCATGTGGCTAAAGAGGTAACCGGTTCAGAAGTCATTACTTACGGGGAACATACTATGGACCTGTCCAAACCATTTGCACGTATTACAATGGTAGATGCCGTAAAACAGTATGCAGATGTGGACTTTAATGAAATACAGACAACAGAAGAGGCTAAAGAAATCGCAAAGGAACGTGGTATTATCTTTGAGGAGCGCCATGAAAAAGGCGATATCTTAAACTTGTTCTTTGAAGAATTTGTGGAAGATCATCTGATTCAGCCTACCTTTATTATGGACCACCCGGTGGAGATTTCACCGCTGACCAAGAAAAAACCGGACAACCCTGCCTATACAGAACGTTTTGAGTTCTTTATGAATGGCTGGGAGATGGCCAATGCATATTCCGAGCTGAATGATCCTATTGATCAGAGAGAACGTTTTGAAGCTCAGGAACGTGCTTTTGCGGCCGGTGATGATGAGGCGAATCATACAGATGAGGATTTCCTGAATGCGTTAAGCATCGGTATGCCGCCAACCGGCGGGATTGGTTTTGGAATTGACCGAATGGTGATGATGATGACAAATAGTCCTGCTATCAGGGATGTGCTTCTGTTCCCGACAATGAAGTCACTGGATCCGAAAAAGGGCGAGGTTAAGGCTGAAAAAGCCGAAGAAAAACCGGCGGAAAAGATTGATTTTTCAAAGGTAAAGATTGAGCCGCTCTTTGAGGAAATGGTTGATTTCGACACTTTCAGCAAGTCAGATTTCCGTGCCGTAAAGGTTGAGGCGTGCGAGGCAGTTCCGAAGTCAAAGAAACTTCTGAAGTTCACTCTGAATGACGGAACAGACCGGAAACGCACGATTTTAAGCGGTATTCACGAGTATTATGAGCCGGAAGAACTGGTTGGAAAGACCTGTATCGCAATCGTAAATCTGCCGCCCAGAAAGATGATGGGCATTGATTCCGAGGGTATGCTGATTTCAGCAGTATACGAGAATGACGGAAAAGAAGGGCTGAATCTTCTGATGGTCGATGACAGGATTCCGGCAGGGGCGAAGCTGTATTAAATCTTTGCAAAAGACTCCGAAAAGAATACTTTTTGTGGTACAGTACGACAAGAGTACGACAAATTAAACTCTCTTAAAGGGCTTTAATCAATGATTTTAAATTAAGCCCTGTTAGCACAAGTGAATAGAACGCATGATAAGGACACTTTTCTAAAAGAAATTTTAGAGGAGTGTCCTTTTTTGTTATGGTCGAAAAATTATGAATTGGAGGAAAATCAAATGGCAAACACAGCGACAGGAGCAAAAGTAAAACAGGAAAGAAAAATCACTTTCAAGAACGAGGAACATGAAAAATTTTACAACACCTATCTTTCAAAATGTCGGTATCAGGATTCGTATCACAAAACTCTCATTTATTGCCTGGGATTGTCGGAAGATACCAGACGGAATGTAAACCGGATCTATGACTTTGAGACGGGATTTATAAAGCCGGAGTGTCTGCAGGAAGGCTGGCAGACCAGCGGCAGTGAACGGATTGTCCGTTTGGCGTTTAACCTTTATACAGACGGGACGCCGACAACGGACGAATATGACGATACAGAAGAACAGATTACAGAGACACGGCTTTATTCTGTCAGCGATATATTCTGCACAGGGGATGCCAGATATTTTTGGGAAGCGATCAAAATCCGCTATCCGGATTACTGCTTCTATGTGGATTGGGAGGAGATGTTTTATGCTGAAGATTAGGCTGCAAGGAACCGTGAAGGATATTCGATGGTTTAAACATCTGTTGGAGAGACACCCGGAGATCCGGGTTCTCTCAGCATCAGAGATATTTTCTAATAAAGGGACGAACCGATATTTCCGCTCCTATGCGGAAGTTGAAAAGAAAGAGGAAGAAAGGTAGGTAAAGATATATGTGCAGAATTATCGCAATCGCAAACCAAAAGGGCGGTGTTGGAAAAACAACAACCTGTGTAAATTTAGGTATCGGTCTGGCAAGAGCCGGGGAAAAGGTGCTTCTGGTGGAAGCAGACGCCCAGGGCAGCATGGCAGTGAGTTTAGGCATCCAAGAGCCGGATGAACTGGATGTAACCTTAGTAAATATCATGGAGAAGATTATCAACGACGAAGACGTGGAGCCGGGAGAAGGGATTATCCACCATGAGGAGGGGATTGACTTTATCCCCGCCAATATCGAGCTTGCCGGATTGGAGACTTCCCTTGTGAACGTGATGTGCCGGGAGCAGGTGCTTCGCCTGTACCTGGACGGGATAAAAGACGGATATGATTATATCCTGATTGATTGTATGCCTTCTTTGGGAATGATCACCATCAATGCTCTGGTGGCAGCGGACAGTGTGCTGATCCCGGTGGAGGCGGCTTATCTTCCGGTAAAGGGATTACAGCAGCTTATCAAGACTATCGGCAAGGTACATAGACGGCTGAATCCCAGGCTGTCCATTCTGGGGATTCTGCTGACAAAGGTTGACCGCCGGACAAACTTTGCAAAGGATATATCTGAACAGATCCGGGAGGTTTACGGCAATAACATCCATATCTTTGAGAACTGTATCCCGATGTCTGTACGGGCGGCAGAGACAACAGCGGAGGGAAAGAGTATCTATCTTCATGATCCGAAAGGAATTGTGGCAGAGGAATACCGCCACCTGACCGGGGAGGTGCTTGCAGATGAAAAGTAAAAGTGCGGAAAAAATCAAGCTGACCTCCTATGACGAGCTGTTTGGAGCAGAAGAAAACAACGTAGAGGGAAAATATACAAAAGTCCCGTTAAGCCAGCTCCATCCTTTTAAGAATCATCCGTTTAAGGTACTGGATGATGAAAAGATGCAGGAGACGGTGGATAGCGTGAAGCAGCACGGCGTGATCCAGCCAGGGATTGTGCGCCCTTGCGCAGACGGATATGAGGTAGTGGCAGGACACCGGAGATGGAGGGCCTGTGAGTTGGCAGGAGAAACAGAGATGCCGGTGATTATCCGGGATCTGGATGATGATGCCGCCACGGTGCTTATGGTAGACACCAATATCCAGAGAGAGAACCTTCTGCCCAGCGAGAAAGCCAGGGCTTATAAGATGAAATATGAGGCGCTGAAACACCAGGGAAGCAAAGGGGACAAACATACGGCAGACGCCGTAGGAGAGAAAGCCGGGGACAGCGGACGGACAGTGCAGAGATATATCCGGCTTGCAAGCCTGATTGAAGGGCTTCTGGAACTGGTGGATACAGGCAGGATTGCGATGGTAGCCGGGGAGCGCTTATCTTTTCTGAAGCCGGAAGAACAGGAAATGGTGCTGGAAGCAGCGGGGAACATTGGCGCTTATCCATCTCCGGCACAGGCAGGACAGCTCAAAGCTATGAGTGAGGAAGGAACGTTTTCAGAAGGGAGCATCTATGCGCTTCTGGTAAAGAAAGAGGGCGGCGGACAGAGTGTGACAATCTCTTCAAAGAAGATCCGGGATTACTTCCCGCCGGCATATACGAAAACGCAGATTGAGGAAGTGATCTATTCGCTTCTGGAACAGTGGAAACAGAGAAAGGGGGAAGAAATAGATGCAGGAGATACAGTTTGATTACTTCCGTGGGATGGAAGCGGAACAGTACAGCTTTTACCGTGTCCCGAAGGTGCTGTTTACCGCAGAATGTTTTAAATCCCTTTCCTGTGAAGCGAAGGTTTTATACGGTCTGATGTTAGACCGTATGAGCCTTAGCATTAAGAACCGCTGGTTTGATGAGGAAGACCGGGTATATATCATTTTTACCGTGGAAGAAATAGCGGAGCTTTTGAACTGTGGAACGCAGAAGGCAGTCAAGCTGATGAAAGAGTTGGACAGCGGACAGGGGATAGGATTGATTGAAAAGAAACGTCTGGGCCTGGGAAAACCGAATGTAATCTATGTGAAAAACTTTATGCTGAAAGAGAAACATTCCTTTGAGCAGGAGAAAAAAACACCGGAAAACCTTGAAAATACACAGAATAGTGAAAATCACAATTCAAGGATTGTGAAAACCACAATTCAGCAATTTCCAGAATCACAATTCAAGAATGGTGAAAATCACAATTCAGGAATTGTGAAAACCACAAATCAAAAATTTCCAGAATCACAATTCAAGAATGGTGAAAATCATACTTCAAGAATAGTGAAAATCACAACTCAAGAAGTTCCAAAATCACAATCTAATAATACTGATATTAACAAGACTGATTTTAGTGAGACTGATCTTATCCAATCGTATCTATCCCATTCTGCGGGTGAAGTGCGCCCTGCTGGCAGTGATATGATGGAACGGATGGAAACCTACCGGGAAATTTTGCGGGTCAATGTGGATTATGAGGGCTTTGTAGAGAAAGGCGAAGGGGAGGATGTGGACGAGCTTATTGAGCTTATGGTGGAGATCCTGATGCTGCCGGATGACAGTATGGTGCGGATCGGCGGCATGGACAAGCCGGTGTCTGTGGTCAAGAGCCGGTTCCTGAAGCTGAACTGCTCCCACATCGAGTATGTCCTGTTCAGCCTGCACCGGAATACGTCCAAAGTGGCCAATATTAAGGCGTATCTTCTGACGACGCTTTATAATTCGTCTATGACGATGAACCATTACTACCAGGCGGAAGTGAACCATGACCTGTACGGAGGTGGCTAAGATGTATGAATTTGTAAAAAAGGTGATTGCCCCGGTGGGGGCGGCGGCAATTCTGGCGGCGCTGTTCTATCCCCTCTGTGTGGAGAATGGGCAGTGCGACTACCTAAAGTTGTGGATATTTATGGGAATCCCCTTTGGCATCCACCGGATGTTCTTGTGGATCATCCCGAAAGGCTTTGATATTGGTGGCACGGTGGGGATGTTTGTATTCAACCTGCTGGTCGGCGGCGTGATCGGAGGGTTCGTCCTGGCTTGGCGTCTTTTGATGGCGGTCTGTTATCTGGTGAAAACGGTGATTGCCGAGATTTCAAGAATTGTAAGGGCAAAAGCCATGTGAAATTTTTACGGAAGAAGAACAAGTGAATGAGAGAGTTACGAAAGCAGCTAAGTCCATGTACCTGGCTGCTTTTTTCTGCCTTTATGGCTGGGAACTTTGCGACACGGTGTCGCAAAGTGAAAATCTATCATGGAAGGAGGGACTGTGTTGGGGAACCGTGCGGGATCGCAGAGGCTGATCCAGTTGGGGGAACGCATACGGCAAAAGAGGAAAGACAGCCATTTATCCCAGGAAACCTTTGCAGAGAAAGCCGGTATCAGTGTCAACACAGTGAGCCGGATCGAGGGAGGACAGGCGGCGATGTCCGTGGAGATTTTCGCAAAGCTAGTGGAAGTCCTGGACACGGATGCCAATGAACTGTTGGGAAGAAAGCCTATGGGAAACAGGGAAGATGATCCGGCAGCAAAAACAATCGCCCGTATCCGGCGGCTGAAACCAAAAGAACAGAGGATTGTGCTTAAGACCATGAAAACCCTGATGGATGGGATGGAGGGAAAGGACGGATGGGAAATTCCACAGATATGAGGGGAACCGGCTATATTTTCCCCATATCTGCCAAGGGAATTTTGCTGCACGGCTGATACACTGGAAACACAGACACAGGAAATGTGGAGGGAGGGAAGGAACAATGACTAGGGAAGAAAACCTGCTTTACCGGAGAAGCTGTCCCTATGATGCCATGGGGGACTATTCAATCCTGATGGAAGAAAACCAGGACAGGGCAAAAAATCCGGAAGAAAAGCGGAACCGGACGGAACCAGCAACAGATCCGCTCCGGCAGTATCGGTAAGCATATAAGCGCAGAGGTGATCTGGCGGCAGAAGGAGTTTCAGGCTCCCGTTAAAAAAAACGGGTGTGCCGGAAACCTTTTTTGCTGCCTTTTGCCTGGATTCCTGTGCGCTGCCATCTGGCCGCCCGTAGCCTGCGGGCGGAAAGGTGGCTGTTATGGTGACATTGCAGGATTTAAAGTGGATCGTAAAACAACCGGGAAAAGAGGAAAAGGCTCCAACGGCAAGGTATTTGCTGGAGCATGGAAAACGTGTGGTAAGCATGGAAAATGGCAGGGATGTGCAGCTTCTGGTGTTTGCGGAAGGATGGGCGCTTTACCGGGTAGGAAAGTATACCACGGTTTTCCCCGTACATAGCTGCGGCGGTTATTGTTATAAAAGCCACGGGCGGCAGATTTTTGTGGACGCCGCTTTCTTTGAGGAACAGGAGTGGTATGTGCGCCTGATGTTAGAGGGAGAGGATCGTCTGATGAAAAACCGGGAATCAAGCCGGAAAGGCAAGGTCGTTTCTTACCATGCGGTTTCCGAGGAATGGTTTTTCCTGACTTCTCCGGTATTGCCGCCCCTGGAGCAGTTGATTGAAAAAGAGCAGATTTTGGAACTGATGGGACTTTTGACAAAGCGGCAGAGGGATATTGTGATCCTGTATTTTTACTATGGGGAAACTCAGGGGGAGATTGCAAAGACCCTTGGCGTTTCCCAGCCTGCGGTTTCCCAGGCGCTTATGGCGGCGCTGCGGCGGATGCGGGAAGGTCAGGAAGAAATCTTCCCCGGAAAAGCTGGCTTCGGGAGGTGTGCCGTATGAGAGGAAAACGCCCAAAGGAGCGGAAATGTTATGTGCTTCGTGCCGGGGATGGGACTGTGGTGGAAGTCACCAGGGAGGTCTATCTGGAATGGTATCAATCCCGCAGACGGGAGCGCTACCAGAACGAGAGAAAACAGAAATATGGCGTGTCCAGCCTGGAAGCCCTGTCGGAGAAAGGGATTCTCCCGGATGGGAGGGCAGACGGCCCGGAAGAGATGGTGATCCGGGAATTGTGTGTGGAGAAACTGCGTTCCGTGATGGAAGAACTGGCGGAAGCAGACGCTTATCTTCTGTATCTCCTGTTTTTTGAGGAAGTGACGGTAAAGGAAGCGGCGCAGCTTTGCGGGTGCAGCCGGAAAACCATTGCCAACCGGAGAAAGCGGATTTTAAGGGAATTGAATGAAAAACTGAAAGCGATGGGGATCATGGGAGGCTGCTTCTAAAAGGTTCCTGCCAGAATACAGCACAGCCACTTTACGACACGATGTCGCAAAGTGGCTGTTGCATTATAGAAAGTTCTTTGGATAAAATGGGAATGTAATTCTTGGTAAAGAATGTTAGAATTATTTTATCCTAAGACATAAGGGGGAATAATGGCATGGTAGATAGAATGAAAAATAGGAAATTAACGGATGATGATATTGTTAAGGAAATAATCAATTATGTTGATGAAACTTTATATAATTATGCAGTAATGATTGATGGCGAATGGGGATGTGGTAAAACATATTTTATTCAAAAGAGACTCTATAAAGAATTAGAGAAACATGAAAATAAACACGGACAGTCCGATCATGATTATCAACAAAGAAAAATTATCTATGTTTCTTTGTATGGAGTAAAATCCATAGAAGAAGTAACAAAGCAGTTGTTTATGGAAGCCCTTGTAGCAAAAGCAGGAAAAGGGAAAGGCATGATAAAAAAAGGAACTGAAGCAATTAGTTCAATGCTTCCGGTAATGTTTGACATTTTGAAAAATAAGGGAATAGAACTTGATGTTAATAATATAACTGAAGCAACGGAAAAATTGATTCCAATAAAAAATAGTATTTTAATTTTTGATGATTTAGAGCGATGTGATTGCCCGACAAATGAAATTTTAGGGTACATTAATTCGTTTGTGGAACATGAAAATATGAAAGTTATTATTGTTGCAAATCAAAAAGAAATAGGTAAAGGGGTAAGTTCTGCAAATCAAGAGTTGAAATATCTGGTGGCGGCTCATAATAATATCCTATTTGAAAAAAACCAAAAAAGTGAAGTGATAAATCAATATTCGAATTCGGAAAGGAAAAATGAAAATACAAGTCCTGTGGACATAGAGACAGTAAAAAATAGAGTTCAGAAACTATTCGTAGAGGATAATTTATATGACAAAGTAAAAGAAAAATTAATTGGAGTAACAATCTATTACCAGCCAGATTTGCAGACTGTTTTTAAAAAACTTATTACTTCAGCAAAATTGGATGATAACCTTAAAAAATACTTATATGATGATATAGCTTTTTTTGAAGAATATATGATAAATGAAGCACACGCTAACATAAGAACATTCCAGTTCTTTTTATCGAAAATAAATCAGTTATATAAAAAACTCATACAGTTAGAAGATAAGGGACGAGAGGCTTTCTTAAAATATATAGTTAAATATTCATTTAAAATAAGTGTTTCCTTCAAAAATGGAGATTATAAATACGAGTGGAAAGGCACAGAAGAATATGCCTTTAAAAGTATAGGAAGTATTGACATTTTGGGGAATCAATTATCGTTTCGATTTGTAGATGATTTTATTATTAAGAGTATATTAGAAGATGGACGCATAAAAGATATGTTTGAATTATTTGCAAACGAATATCTTAGAAAAAGTAGTCCAGAGAAAGAAGCATTTGCTGAACTAGATTCCCACTGGTATGAGCTAACAGATATAGTAATTGAGAAAAAAATAGATATAATTTTAAAAGGATTGGAAAATGATGCATATGATGTTAAGGACTATCCTCGAATCATTAATCGTTTCCTTGAATTGCAAGAGCATGGTTTCCCAGAGGATAATACAATAAAAATGATTGAAAATATGAAAATTAGCTTATCTAAGCTGTCTCGCTATATAGAAATTGATAATGGTTATGGAGTAATGTATGAGGGGGACAGAAGAAATAAATATCAGAGGATAGTAACAGATTTACAGAATGATATTGATCAAAAGTTTCAAAATAATTATTCAAATACATTAGATTCATACCTAACTATGAAAGAAGGATGGGGAGAAAAAATAGAAAACTATGTTTTTCATAACAAAAATGAAATTTGTTCATCTAGAGGTTTCCTCAGAGAATTAGATTTTGATATGTTATGTGAGCGAATTAAAGCAGCTACGTCAAAAGATTTGCAGGCATTTAGAAGTTGTATTATAAATTTATATACAAGAGGTATTTTAGGGGAGGCTTTAGAGGAAGAACGTATGCTATTACCTAAATTGAGACAATGTATAGAGAATATAAATACAGAAGGATTTGATAGAATCAAGAAAATGCAAATTAGTTTTTTGGTTAAAAACTTGAAAGATGGAGAAAAAGTATATTTTGCAAAACAAAGCTAAATTCCTCAACTTGAGGATATAATGAATTATGCTATATAGGCTCATGCGATTCAGCGTGGGTCTTTTTTTATGATTAATTTCTCAAATTTTAAATTTAAACCTATATTTTCCCCTCTGAAACCTCCTATTGGTGAGAGGGCGAAGTTCTAAGACACATTCTTTTATTTTCCCCTTTCGCTGAACCTTGAAAATTTCATTGCCTGTCCAGAATGATACCCGGTATTTGAGTGTGCATATCTGCGTGCCTTGCCGGAGAGAACGCTGCGGAAAGTGAACCGGAGCAGGAACGGGTCTGGAGAGAGAACAGGCGTAACGCTCAGAAATAAGTTTTCAGCCTGCCAGGTGCAGGCTGGATAACAGCAGATACCATGCGGGGAAGTCTTTTTTAGGCTTCTCCGTATTCATGTGCTGTTATCAGCGCAATTCCGGGAAAGGGGGGCAGGGAGCCATGAACAGATAAAACATATGGAACTGTATAGACAATGCAACGAAGAAAGAGAGGTTTAATTAATGAAAGGGAAAGGAAAACGACTGCTTTCCGGGTTACTTTCGCTGCTGACGATCCTGACTTCCGTGATCCAGCCGGTTATCACTTATGCCGCAGAGCCGGAACCCTCAGGGTATGAAGCACAGTACCCGGCCTTGGAGACTGTAAGGGAGTTCCTGGACACAGAGGAAGTAGTAACTGCAGAAGATTACGAAGTGGAAACCGGGAGCAACTTTGATGTGAAATCGGATTTTTCCGGCTTAGAGATCAATGATGAAAAAGTCCGGGTAACATTCCATGAAGCGAAAAACGAAGCCGGGCAGGATTTTGACGGGAACCATGTGGACACTTACAGGGCAGTGTACTTTGTAGAGCCTTTAAGCGGCCATCCGTCTTACCATATCTGCAGGAACATTATCGTAAAAGAGCCGGCGGTGGAGAGCCAGCCAGAGAGTTATTCCGATGGCAGCGGAACCGGTGAGGAGAGTACAGAATCGGAAAGTGAGGACGAAGATGCAGAACCACAGCCGCAGACAGAGACAGAGGCAGTGACAGGACTGCCGGAGGAGACAGAAATGCTGCCGGAGGAGGCTCTGGATGCGGCGTTAGAGGAAACAGAAGATCAAAAAACGGTAGATGAAGAAAGCGGCCTGACGCTTGGTGAAGTACTTCTTCAGGCAGAAGATCAGGGCATTGATATTCAGGAACTGGAAAAAGGCGAAAGCGTCAGCTTTACGGCACAGGCTCCCATGGCACGGGCAGCCAGAGCATCACAGTCTGTCACGATTACCCAGGGCAGTTATTACTATTATGCGGATTACGGACTTGGCTCTTATGTGACCGCTCCGTTTACCGTGTCCTTTGGGAATGTAACAGCAACGGCGTATTGTATCCAGCCGTCAAAACCGGGGCCGGGGAGCGGCACTTACCAGATCACAAAGCTGGAAGGGAACAGGGAGCTGGCAAAAACAATCTATTATGGAACAGAGGCATCCGGATCGGCATACTTCTTTAACCATTACCATACCGATTTCTCTGCAGGCAAGCGGTTTATCGTAACGCACCTGGCAGCTTCCTACGCCAATGGGAGCAGTGATGCCTTCTATGGAACCAACAGCATCGGGGAAGCTCTGGCAAAAGAACTTTACAATTATGCCGTGGGACAGCCGGATATTCCCGATGTGGAGATGTCTTTTTCCAATGCCAATGTGACCGCCTATGTAGACGGCGATCAACAGCGGACAGAGGAAATCACATTTCAGGCGGCCAGCCAGCAGACGATCACTCTGGATCTGCCGGATGGAGTAAAGCTCCATAATGTCAGCACCGGAATGACGAGTGCTGCAGGAGCAGCCGTGACAATCTCCGGCGGCACACGGTTCTATCTGACCGCACCGCTGACACAGACGAAAGACGTGTCCGGTTCCTGGTCGGCAAAGATGCAGGGAAGTATTACGAAAGATTACTCCGCCTATAAGATCACCACAGGAAGCGGGACACAGGATCTTGCCTTGGTGTTTGGCGAGGGTGTGGAGGATGAAAAGTATGTGAGCCTTTCCGTGAAATGGCTGGAGCTGGCGAAGGTGGAAGTCATTAAGGTGGATTCCAATCACTCGGACGCAAAGCTGGCCGGGGCTGTATTTGGCATTTACAGTGATAAAGACTGCACAAAGCTGATCACGCAGATGCCGGCAACGGATCTGAACGGTTCCTCCGTTGCAGAGATCATCAAGACACAGGATACGGTCTATCTGAAGGAGATTACAGCGCCCACGGGATACCGTCTGAACACTTCTTCCTATAACGTAAATCTGGTGGCAAACCAGACGACTTCGGTGACAGTTCCGGATCAGGAACAGCTTGGGGAACTGACGGTCTACAAAGAAGGGGAAGTGCTGGCCGGAGCGGATGTAACAAAAGATAGTGTTACCTTCCGCTACGAAAGCCACAGACAGGAAGGCGCTGTTTATAATGTCTATGCGGGAGCGGATATTGTAACGGCTTACGGTGCGAAAGTCTACAGTAAAGGTGATCTGGTGAAAGCGAACTTGAACACAGATTCCAATGGGACTGCAGTGCTGAAAAATCTCCATCTTGGGACTTACACCATTAAAGAAGTGCAGGCCCCGGAGAATTTTTATAACGCCGGGGAGGAAAAGAACGTTACGCTTACTTATGCCGGACAGAACGTGGAAACCGTATTCAGCGAGAGTACCTTCCATAATGACAGGCAGAAAGCGGAAGTTTCCGTGGTGAAAAAGGATAAGGACACCTTAAATCCCCTGGATGGCGGCGTGTTTGGCTTATATGCGGGAAGCGATATTAAAAACGCTGATGGAAGTGTTGTGGTATCGAAGGGAACGCTGATTGAAAAAGCGGTGACTGGAGAGGATGGAAAAGCCGTATTTACGGCAGACCTGCCGATCGGATTTTCCTATGATGTGAAAGAAATCCAGGCACCGGAAGGGTATGTGAGGAATCAGGCAGATGTATATTCCTTTACTTTCTATTATACCAATGACAGCGAAGCGAAGGTGACATTTACCCATACCTTTGTCAATGAGCGTGTGAACGCTGCGATCCGCCTGCAGAAAAAAGACGCAGAGACAAACCAGGCAATCCCCCAGGGAGACGCCACACTGGAAAATGCGGTGTATGGCCTGTATGCCCGTGAGGATATTGTCCATCCGGACGGGGCAACCGGCGTGATCTATAAAGCCGGTGACAGGGTGGCAACGCTGACCACGGATGAGAACGGGGAAGCGTCTGTAGAAAACCTTTATCTTGGGGAGTATTTTATCAAAGAGATCACGCCTCCGGTCGGGTATCTGGCGGATGAGAGTGAACATGACCTGGTGTGCAGTTATGAAGGAGATCTGACCGCAACGGTGGAGCGGGAGTGCATTTCACTGGAACAGGTAAAGAAGCAGCCCTTTGAGATCATCAAAGCGGCCAATAACGGGGAGACGGACGCTGATCTGCTTTCCGGCGCCGGATTTACGGCTTATCTGCAGTCAGACCTGACAGTAAAAGAAGATGGCAGTTATGATTTCGATTCCGCAGAACCGGTGGTGATCGGGGAGAACGGGGCAACAGAGATCTTTACGGATGAAAGAGGACATGCCTGCAGTATTGCGCTGCCTTATGGCACATACGTTGTCCGTGAGACAACCACGCCTCATAATTACAAGCCGGTGGACGATTTTATCGTGCGGATCACGGAGCATAGCCCCAACACGCCCCAGGTATGGAGGGTGCTTCTGGATGAAGAATTTGAAGCAAAGTTGAAAATTGTGAAACAGGATGATGAGACGAAAAAACCGGTGCTTCACAAAGGCACCGAGTTCCGGATCTATGACCTGGACAATCAAGAATACGTTGAGCAGGTAACAACGTACCCTACGACAACGGTTCACAAGACATTCTTTACCGATGAGGAAGGCTATCTGATCCTGCCCCAGAACTTAAAAATCGGCCATTACCGGATCGAGGAAGTGACAGCGCCTTACGGCTATACCCTCAATGAGAATTATTTTGAAATTGCGGTGGATTCCGATACCGCTTACCAGATCGACCCGGTGTCCGGGGACGTGGTGATTGAGGCGGTCTATGAGAACCATCCGGTAAAAGGGAAACTGAAAATCGTAAAGCAGGGCGAAGTGCTGGACGGTTTCAGCAAAGACTTTATCTATGAAATAGAAAACCTGGCAGGCGCAGTCTTTGAGGTATATGCGGCGGAGGACATTTATACCGCTGACTTCCAGAAGGACGCAGAGGGGAATCGTATCCTGGAATACGCTGCCGGCGAGTTAGTCGGAACGGTGACGACGGATGAAAACGGGGAGGCATATCTTTCGGATCTCCCGCTTGGAAGCTACAAGGTTGTGGAAGTTACCGCCCCGGAAGGCTTTGTGCTGAATGGGGAAGCGCAGACAGTGACTTTTGCTTATAAAGATCAGGAGACGCCTGTGATTGAGCAGGAAGCCGTTTTCCAGAATGAACGCCAGAAAGTGGAAGTGTCTGTGGTGAAAAAGGATGCCGAGACACAGGCAACCGTGGAAGGCGCAGTCTTTGGGCTGTATGCCAAAGAGGACATCCTGGCCCATGGCGAAGTGATCGTGAAAGCGGACACGCTGATCGGCAAGGCACTGTCAGATGAAAACGGGAAAGCGGTCTTTCTGAATGACCTGCCCTTTGGACGTTACTATATCAAGGAAGAAGCAGCTCCGGACGGGTATGTTTCTTCCGATAAAGTGATAGAAATAACTGCAGAGTATCAGGGACAGGAGATTCCCGTGGTGGAACTGGCCTCTGAATATGAAAATGAGCCGACAAAGATTTCTGTGAAAAAGACAGATCTCACAACCGGCGTGGAGCTGGTAGGCGCAAAGCTGACCGTACTGGATAAAGATGGGAATATTATAGACAGTTGGACTTCCGTAAAAGGGGAGGAACATCTGATCGAGCGCCTGACCGTGGGCGAGACGTACACGCTCCGGGAAGAACTGGCTCCTTACGGGTATCTGAAAGCGGAAGAGATCACATTTACCGTGGAGGATACCGCAGAAATCCAGAAGGTGGAAATGAAAGACGATGTGCCGACAGGAACGCTGATCATCAATAAGAAAGGCGAGTTCCTGGAGGATGTGACGCTGGCCGATACCATTGGCGGCTGGATCAGCCATCTTTTCGAGTATCTTACCGGCGCTCTGAAAGATGTAACCTTTGAAGTGTATGCCCTGGAGGATATTCATGCAGCGGACGGTGAGAGCGAGGATTATTACAAGAAGGACGAGCTGATCGCCACAATCACCACAGATGAGACAGGGATTGCGAAGCTGTCTGAACTTCCTCTTGGAAAATACTATGTGAAAGAAAAGGAGACTGCGGGAGGCTATGTACTGGACGGGGAGATCCGGGAGATTGACCTGAGCTATGTGGATCAGGACACGGCGGAAGTCACCTGGTCTGGAGACTGGCAGAATAACCGCCAGAAGGTGGAAGTCTCTGTTTTGAAGAAGGAGAAAGATTCTGACCGGGTGCTTCCTGGCGCTGTGTTAGCCCTTTCCGCAAAAGAGGACATTACCAATAAAGACGGGGATGTAATTCTGGAAGCGGGAACTGTGATCGAGGAAAAGGCAACCGGTGAGGATGGAAAGCTGACCTTTGAGGCGGATCTTCCTATTGGATTTTCCTATACCGTGAAAGAAACTTCCCCGGCTCCGGGATTTGCCACTACAGATGAGGTGCAGGAGTTTACCTTTACAGCGGAATCTTCTGAAAAAGCCACAGTTTCTTATGAATTTACTTTTGAGGATGAACCGACTGTCTTTGAATTTACCAAAACTTCCCTGACAGATGGAAAAGAAGTGGAGGGAGCGAAGCTGACGGTGACGGACGAAAAGGGTGAAGTTGTAGATGAATGGGTTTCCGGCAAAGAACCCCATATCATCAAGGAGCTGGTAGTCGGTCAGACCTATACCATGACGGAAGTGCTTCCGGCTCCGGGGTATGTGACCGCTGAGAGCATCCAGTTTACGGTGGAGGATACCGCTGAAGTCCAGAAAGTCGAGATGAAAGACGACGTGACAAAGGTGGAAATCTCTAAGACGGATATTGCCGGAGAGGAACTGCCTGGAGCGAAGCTCACCATCCTGGACGAGAATGGTGAGGTAGTAGAGAGCTGGACTTCCACGGAGGAGCCGCATTATGTTGAGATGCTTCCGATTGGGAAGTACACGCTCCATGAGGAATCCGCACCGGAGGGCTTTCTGATAGCAGAGGATTTGGCCTTTGAGGTAAAAGATACCGGGGAGATCCAGAAAGTTGTGATGAAGGATGAGGCGGAGCCGGAAGAGACACCGGAGACGCCGGACACACCGACAACCACGGTAGACGCACCGAAAACCGGGGATCACACGCCGATTGCGGCGCTTATGATCTCCTGTGGTCTGGGGCTTGTGGGAGCTATTGCTGCTGCTGTCTGGATGAAAGCAAGAAAAAAGAAACAGGATTGATAGGATAGGATTGGGCGTTTGTGGACAGCTATGGGCTTTCCATGAACGCCTTTTTTGATTTTGAAGAAAGAGGTGGATGAAAATGAAATGGCTGATTGCTGCAGGTGGGGTGCTTGTGTTCCTGCTCTTATTTGGACTGTACTGCTGCATTGTGGTCGGGGCGAGAGAGGACAGGTTCCTGGAAGAACTGGAATGGAAAGGCAGGCAGGATGGGGACGGGGAAAACGGATAGAGGAAACTATGCGCCGGACAAGCCAAAGGATTGCGCCTACTGTTATTTCTGGCACAGTCGGAAACGGAAATGCCGAAAGAAACGCTGCTACTATCTTTTGCCGGAGAAAAGTCAGGAGCGTCCCGGCGGGGAAAGTGGGAGCCGTGGAGATTGCAGCGTCTGTCCTTATGGGCGGCATTCCCCCTGTATCGGCTACTGCCTGCAGAAAATCCTTATGGAAATGCGGCTGCACCGGAAAGCACTGTGAAGAAAGAAGGTGATCCAGTATGCAGGATGAAGTTAACCAGAAGGTGGTGACGCTTTGTATTACCGGCGGGAAAATCTCTGCCCGGATACTGAAAAATGTCCTTGGGAAACTCCTGCGGAAGATGGAGCAGATGAAGCGGGAACAGAAGCAGGCTGCCAGGGCGTCCAGACAGCAGAAAGAACCGGCGGCGTATCACGGAAAACAGAGCATGGAAAAGCTGATGAAGCAGAACTGCCAGCTTACCAATATCGAAGTGACGGACGGGAATATCAAATCTTTTGAAAAATATGCCCGGAAGTACAACATTGATTTCAGCCTGAAAAAAGATACCTCCGTATCGCCGCCACGGTATTTTGTTTTCTTTAAGGCCAGAGACGTGGACATTATGACCGCCGCCTTTAAAGAATATACCGGGAAACAGCTTTCCAAAGGGAAGAAACCGTCCCTCAGAAAAAAGCTGTCGCTGGCAAAAGAACGTCTGGCAAAGCACCGGGAGCGGGAGAAAGGCCGCCAGAAGGAGCGTGGGCCGGAGCGTTGAGTAAGAAAAAAACTGTAAAACGAAAAAATGACATGGCACCGGATGAAACGCTCAGACAGTTCTTTGAAAAGGGTGGGAAAAAGCTGTTGGAGTCAGTCAAGGGTAAACTGTCAGCGGTGGATAGGAAACGTCTTATTATGCTGAACATTCCCTATGTGATCGTATTTTATCTCATAGACAAAGCGGCATGGCTGTACCGGTACTGTATGGGAGATTCTTTGATCGAAAAGCTGGGAGCGCTTTTCCTGAATTTTTCCCTGGCGTTCCAGAACGTCTTTCCTAGTTTCCATCCGCAGGATTTATGTATCGGGATTGCCGGCGCAGTCCTGGTAAAGCTGGCTGTATACCTGAAGGGGAAAAATGCGAAGAAATACCGGCAGGGCGTGGAGTATGGTTCTGCCCGGTGGGGAACGCCAAAAGATATAGCGCCCTTTATTGATCCGGTCTTTGAAAACAATATCCTGCTGACACAGACGGAGCGGCTCACAATGAACAGCCGCCCGAAGCTGCCAAAGTATGCCAGGAATAAAAACGTGATCGTGGTCGGCGGCTCCGGTTCCGGCAAGACGAGATTTTATGTGAAGCCACAACTTATGCAGATGACGCCGAATGTTTCCTATGTGGTTACGGATCCGAAAGGCACGATCCTGGTGGAGTGCGGGAAGATGCTGGAGCGGGGTTCCCCGAAGATGAAGGATGGGAAGCCCTTACGGGATAAAAATGGGAGGATTGTGTATGAGCCATATAAGATCAAGGTTCTGAACACCATCAATTTCAAGAAAAGTATGCATTACAACCCCTTCATGTATATCCGCAGCGAGAAGGATATTTTGAAGCTGGTAAATACGATCATTGCCAACACGAAAGGAGAGGGCGAGAAATCTTCAGAAGATTTCTGGGTGAAAGCCGAACGGCTTTTGTATTGTGCGCTGATCGGCTACATCTATTACGAAGCCCCGGAGGAAGAACAGAATTTCTCCACGCTTCTGGAACTGATCAATGCGTCCGAAGCCAGGGAGGATGATGAAGAATTTAAAAATGCCGTGGACGAGCTGTTTGAGGAACTGGAACGGGAAAAGCCGGAGCATTTCGCTGTGCGCCAGTATAAGAAATATAAGCTGGCGGCAGGAAAGACAGCAAAATCCATCCTTATTTCCTGCGGGGCCAGGCTTGCGCCTTTTGATATAGCGGAGCTTAGGGAACTGACAAGCTATGACGAGATGGAACTGGATATGCTGGGGGATCAGCGGACGGCCATGTTTGTTATCATCTCGGACACAGACGATACCTTTAACTTTATCGTGGCGATCATGTATACCCAGCTTTTCAATCTGCTCTGTGACCGGGCGGATGATGTGCATGGGGGAAGGCTCCCATACCATGTAAGGCTTTTGCTTGACGAGTTCGCTAATATCGGACAAATCCCAAAATTTGATAAGCTGATCGCAACCATCCGGAGCCGGGAAATCTCGGCTTCAATTATTCTGCAGTCCCAGAGCCAGCTAAAAACCATCTATAAAGACGCCGCAGAAACCATTCTGGGGAATTGTGACACCATGCTTTTCCTGGGTGGTAAAGAAGGCAGTACATTAAAAGAAATCTCAGAGACGCTGGGAAAAGAAACGATAGATCTTTATAACACCTCGGATACCCGTGGGCAGAGCCGTTCATATGGATTAAATTATCAGAAAACCGGCAAAGAACTGATGAGCCGGGATGAACTGGCGGTCATGGATGGCAACAAATGCATCCTGCAGCTTCGAGGGGTACGACCGTTTTTCAGCGATAAGTTCGATATTACCCGGCACAAAAGATATAAGCTGTTGTCGGACTATGATAAGAAAAATGCCTTTGATGTAGAGGCATATATGAAACACTCTCTGAAACTGCGGATGAAAGAGGAATTTGACCTTTTTGAGATAGAAGGGGATGAAAGTGAATGAATGATATTTTCAAGGAGATGCAGGCAAAGATCGGCTGCCGGAACATTTCAGATCTTCCTTATTATAAACGGGCGGTCTGGTATGAACTGCGCCGGATGCCTCTTGTGGGATATGGACAGGAACAGTTGGAGGACTTCGCCCGGTATGTGTTTGGGGTAAGATACTCCGTTTTAAAAGAAGTCATGGAACTGTTGGAGGCAGAGCCGGCCTTTGCGACACCATGACGCAAAGTTTGCGGCATCAGAACTTTACGACACGGTGTCGTAAAGTGACAGGAAAACCTTGCGACACGATGTCGCAAAGTTGGAAAGGGGAGTTTATGGATTTTTTTACAGAGGCGGTCAATGTTCTGGCAGATCTTGTCCGTGCGTTATCCTGTCCGGATTTTCCGGAAGAATGGCCGGAAATGTTTCCGGTGGAGGTAAGGGAAGCGGCTGTCTTGCCAGTGCGGATTAGACGCCTTTGGCCGCCGATCCGGGCGGAGCCGGGGAGCGGAAGGCAGGGACAGGGCATAATGAAACAACAAAAATAAAAGAGAAAGGATAAGGAAACCGGATTCTCGGAAGATTTGAGCGGCTATGGAAAGATGGCGGCTCTTTTTTGTCCCTGCAGATCAGCCGAAACGGAATCCGGTTTCCAGGTAGCATATGGCTTTTTTTAGCTCGGCAATTTCTATTTTACAGACGCTTGTGGTAGCCATCGGAGCCGGTCTTGCGGTCTGGGGCGTGATCAATCTGCTGGAAGGTTACGGAAACGATAATCCAGGTGCTAAATCACAGGGAATTAAGCAACTGATGGCCGGAGGTGGGGTTGTCCTGATCGGGACACAGTTAATCCCCTTACTTGGAGGGCTATTCTGAGGTAGAAGGGGGACTCATTTATGTTCGATGGCATTTTCGAGGCAATCGAGAACTGGATGAGGGATCTCCTGACCGGGATGGTCACGTCCAACCTGACAACCATGTTTACCGATGTCAATGAAAAGACCGGGGAGATTGCGTCCCAGGTTGGGCAGACGCCCCAGGCGTGGAACGGCAGCATTTTCAGCCTGATACAGAACCTGTCAAACTCGGTGATCATCCCTATTGCGGGGATGATTATCACGTTCGTGCTGTGCTATGAGCTGATTTCCATGCTGACGGAAAAGAACAACATGCACGAGATCGACACCTGGATGTTTTTTAAATATTTCTTCAAGATGTGGGTAGCGGTCTGGTTGGTTTCCAATACGTTTACAATCACTATGGCTGTCTTTGACGTGGGCCAGTATGTAGTCAATGCGGCGGGAGGCGTGATCAGTTCCGATACGGCGATCAACGTGGAATCCATGCTGGACGCTATGGAAACGGCGATGGAATCCATGAATATCGGGGAGCTGGTAGTGCTTGCCATGGAAAGTATGCTGGTGAGCCTGTGCATGAAGATTTTATCTGTCCTGATCACGGTCATTTTGTATGGACGTATGATTGAGATTTACCTTTATACCTCGGTTGCGCCGATTCCCTTTGCCACCCTTTCCAACCGGGAATGGGGGCAGGTGGGAAACAACTATTTCCGTGGGCTTTTAGCTCTCGGTTTTCAGGGATTTTTTATGATGGTGTGCGTCGGCATTTATGCGGTGCTGGTATCTACCATTGAAATCTCCGACAACATGCACTCAGCCCTTTTTGGTGTGGCAGCCTATACGGTCATTTTGTGTTTCAGCCTGATGAAAACGGCAAGTTTAAGCCGCTCGATTTTCAATGCGCATTAGGAGGAGGCAGGATGGAACAGAAGAAATACAGCATCATTTATGCCGACCCGCCGTGGCGGTATGAGATGAAAAAGGGGCAGGGAGTTGCGGAAAACCATTATTCTACCATGGGGATTGAGGAAATCTGCAGCTTGCCGGTGCAGGAAATCTGCGAAAAGGATTGTGTGCTGTTTTTGTGGGTGACATTTCCTCAATTACCGGAAGCGTTCAAAGTGATTAAAGCGTGGGGGTTCTGTTATAAGACAGTTGCCTTTGTCTGGATCAAGCAGAATAAATCCGGAAATGGCTATTTCTTTGGCCTGGGATACTGGACTCGCTCCAATGCGGAAATCTGCCTGTTGGCAGTAAAAGGAAAGCCGAAGAGAGTATCAAAAAAAGTATTCCAGCTTATTGTCAGCCCTCTGCAGGAACACAGCAGAAAACCGGCAGAAGCCAGGGAGCGCATCGTGGAACTGATGGGAGATCTGCCCCGGATAGAACTGTTCGCAAGGCAGCAATCCCCCGGATGGGATGTTTGGGGAAACGAAGTGAAAAGTTCCTTGGATATGGAACACGCTGGGAGGTGTAGCTGTGGAACAGAAGAAATATAACATTATCTATGCCGATCCTCCCTGGACATTCCGTGTATATTCCCCGAAGGGGAATGGCAGATCAGCAGTAAACCATTATCCAGTGATGGGATTACAAGAAATTAAGGCTCTGCCGGTGAGACAGATTGCGGACGAAAACTGCGCACTGTTTTTATGGGCCACATTTCCGAACCTACGGGAGTCTTTTGAGGTAATCGAAAGCTGGGGATTTACCTTTAAGACGGTGGCTTTCGTGTGGATCAAGCAAAACCGGAGGTCGGACAGCCTGTTTTGGGGTATGGGATACTGGACGCGTGCCAATGCGGAAATCTGTCTGCTTGCTACGAAAGGCGCTCCAAAGCGTCAGTCTGCAGGCGTCCACCAGGTGATTTTATCTCATATAGAGGAACACAGCAGAAAACCGGCAGAAGCCAGGGAACGCATCGTGGAACTGATGGGGGATATGCCACGGATCGAACTGTTCGCAAGGCAGCGCTCTCCCGGCTGGGATGTTTGGGGAAACGAAGTGAAAAGTTCCCTGGATATGGGAAAATTGCAGGAAAACAGAGGAAAGGAGCAGCCGGGGGATGGCGCAGCCTGCAGCGGATAACATCCTTTGGCGTGTAGATTTATGGCGTTTGTCAGCGTACCGAAAGACCTGACGAAAGTAAAAAATAAAGTAGTATTGAACTTGACAAAAAGACAGCTTATCTGTCTGTCAGCAGCGGCGGCCATCGGGCTGCCTTTTTATTTTCTCACACGGGAGTGGATCGGAACCACCAATGCCGCCACTGGCATGGTGCTTCTCATGCTTCCGGCATTCCTGTTTGCCATGTATGAGAAGGACGGGCTTCCCCTGGAGAAAATCTTATGGAATATCGTGACGGTAAAATTTTTGAAGCCTGCTGTCCGCAGGTACGAGGTGGAGAACTTTTATGAAATGGAGCCGCCGGAGGCTGTCCGGGGAGACAGGAAAGGAGGGGATCATCTTGGGAAGAAGAGAAGAAATCGCAGTCGATAAGCGGAGAAAGAGGAAGTACCGCAGGCTGTCCCGCTATGAGAAAAAAGCGAAGAAAGCAGCAAAAAAGAAGGCGGCGAAGGAGGAAAAGGCCAGGAAGAAAGCAGAAAAAAGAGAGAAGCGCAAGCCTGCGCAGCGGCAGAAAAGTGCATCCACAGAACGGGTTGTCCAGAGACAGGGTAAGCCCTATCCAGGGCAGGCTGTCCGCCAGAAAGCTGCAGTCAGTTCCATGAGCGGATCGCAAAGAAAAACGAAGAAAAAAGCGGAGGAGAAGCGCCTGTCAGCGCAGAAATCTATCCCCTACCGGGAAATGGCAAGAGATGGGATCTGCCGGGTGCAGGATAAGTATTATTCCAAAACCATCCGTTTTTATGACATTAACTATCAGTTGGCGCAGAATGAGGACAAGAACGCTATTTTTGAAAATTGGTGTGATTTCCTCAATTACTTTGACAGCAGTATCCATTTTCAGTTGTCCTTTATCAACCACCACAGCAACATGAAGGAATTTGAATCGGTAATCCAGATCAAGCCCCGGCATGACGTTTTTGATGATGTGCGGATGGAGTACGCACAGATGCTGAAAAACCAGCTTGCCAAAGGGAACAACGGCCTGGTGCGGACAAAGTATATCACCTTTGGGATTGAAGCCGAAAATATCCGGGAGGCAAAGCCGAAACTGGAGCGGATCGAGACGGACATCCTGAATAATTTTAAGGTACTGGGCGTGTCCGCCTATCCGTTGGATGGCCGGGAACGGCTGCAGATCATGTACGAGACGTTCAATCCGGAAGAGAAAGTGCCGTTTCAGTTTTCCTTTGACCAGGTGCTGCGCTCCGGTATGGGGACAAAGGACTTTATCGCTCCCACAAGTTTCCTGTTTAAGAATGGAAAGGACTTTATGATGGGGAATACCCTGGGAGCGGTGTCTTATCTGCAGATTCTGGCTCCTGAGCTGACTGACCGGATGCTTGCGGAGTTCCTGGACATGGACAGGAACCTGATCGTCAACCTGCATATCCAGTCTTTAGACCAGATGAAGGCGATCAAGCTGGTGAAAAGCAAGGTAACAGACATCAATCGGATGAAGATTGAGGAGCAGAAAAAAGCGGTGCGCTCCGGATATGATATGGACATCATTCCGTCAGACCTGAATACCTACGGCGGGGAGGCAAAGAGGCTCTTGGAAGATCTTCAGTCCAGAAACGAGCGGATGTTCCTTGTGACGATTGTATTTCTGAATACGGCAAAAACGAAGCAGGAATTAGATAATGCGGTGTTCCAGACAGCGGGTATTGCACAGAAATATAACTGTTCCCTGCGCCGTCTGGATTATATGCAGGAGCCGGGACTGATGAGCAGTCTTCCGCTTGGATTGAACCTGATCCCTATTAAGCGGGCGCTGACCACTACGTCTACGGCTATTTTTGTGCCTTTCACCACGCAGGAGCTGTTCATGGAAGGGGAATCTCTCTACTATGGGCTGAACGCCCTTTCCAACAACATGATCATGGTAGACCGGAAAAAGCTGAAGAACCCAAATGGTTTGATTTTGGGAACACCCGGTTCCGGAAAATCTTTCTCTGCAAAGAGGGAGATCACCAACGCTTTTTTTGTTACCCAGGATGACATCATTATCGGAGATCCGGAGGGGGAATACTATCCCCTTGTCAATGCCCTGGGCGGCCAGGTGATCCATATTTCGCCCACAAGCCATGACTATATCAATCCCATGGACATCAACCTGGATTATTCTGATGACGATAACCCGCTGGGATTTAAGAGTGATTTTATTTTGTCCCTTTGCGAGCTGATCATGGGGAGCCGGAACGGAATTGAAGCGGAGGAAAAGTCGGTCATTGACCGATGCCTGCCGTTGGTGTATCAGCAATACTTTGAAGCGCCGGTGCCGGAAAATATGCCTGTCCTGGGGGATCTGTATGAGTGCCTGCGCCGGCAGAAGGAAGTCCAGGCACAGCGGATCGCCACGGCATTGGAGATCTACGTCAACGGCTCCTTAAAAGTATTTAACCACCGCACCAACGTGGAGCTAAACAATCGGATTGTGTGCTTTGATATTAAAGACCTGGGAAAACAGCTTAAAAAGCTGGGGATGCTGATTGTCCAGGATCAGGTATGGAACCGTGTGACGGTGAACCGGGCGGCCCATAAGTCTACCCGGTACTATATTGACGAGTTCCACCTTCTCTTAAAAGAGGAGCAGACAGCGGCGTATTCCGTGGAAATCTGGAAGCGTTTCCGTAAATGGGGCGGTATCCCAACAGGAATTACACAGAACATTAAAGACCTGCTGGCCAGCCGGGAGATCGAGAACATCTTTGAAAACTCGGACTTTATCTATATGCTTAACCAGGCGTCAGGAGACAGGCAGATTCTGGCGAAACAGCTCAATATTTCTCCCCATCAGCTATCCTATGTGACCAACAGCGGGGAAGGGGAGGGGCTAATCTTTTATGGCAGTACCATTATCCCGTTTAAGGATAAGTTTGATAAATCCCTGCGCCTGTATTCTCTGATGACAACCAAAGTATCTGACCTGGAGGAACAGGAGGAGCGGAAGAAAAACGGCAGCGCATGAAATAGGGAGAAGGTGAAGAATATTGCAGGAATATAAAGCCAGGGATAAAACTGTCCGCAAGATGAGCCGGGACGGGCTGACGGAGGAAAACCTGCACAGCGGCGAGACTGTCCGTGTCAGCCACCGGGAGCGGGAGGAGCGGATACTGCCGAAGCAGGCAGAGGACATTCCCTTTTCCCCGGCAGAGAAAGCACCGGAGCAGACAGCAGAGGGCAGGAAGCGCAGGCAGAAGTTAATGGATCAGCCGGAGACGGGGCAAGGGGAGGCTTCTCCCCATGCCGTCGGCATGGAAACCGCAGGGACAGATGGTTTAGGTGGAACTGATCCGGCGATCCGCCCTGGTTCCATGACAGGAAATACGGCAGAATCGGGACAGGCGGAGCCTGCCGGAGAGGAAAATCCGGCATCTGCCGCCCATAGCAGTATCCGGGAACAGTCCTTCCGCTCCGGAAACATCCGGGGGCACCCGTCCGATACGTCAGCGTTGCTGGAATCTGTGTCAGAGGTTTCCCACCTGCGGAAGAAAAAGATGGTGCAGGAGTACGCCCGAAAAGGGCAGGGGAAGCCGGAGGATGCTGCCACCATAGAGGACTTCCGGGAGGAGATCAAAGGGAAAACCAAACGGGAGCAGATCCAGAAAGAGCAGAAAAAGGCGGGGCGGTTATCTTTTGATAAAGAAAACGGCATGGTGCGTGGGGCCGGTATGGGGATTTCAAAGAAGGCAGTTTCAGCGGCGGCAGGTTCCGCCGCTGTTTACGTCCATGGCAAAACCCATGAAGCGGAGCAGGAAAACGCTGCCGTGGAGGGAACACACCGGGCAGAGCTGATGGCGGAAAGCGCCCTCCGGTACGCCATGCACCGGACAAGCCGTGGCCTGCATAAGAGAAATGCACGTCTGAAAGAGTCGGTTTCCCCAGAGGAAGGAAAAGGCCGTTTTTTCTATGGGACAGCACAGGAAGCCGGGGAGAAAGCCGCCAGCAAGGCGGCACGAGACGCAGACCAGGCAAAAAAGGGAATCCTGCAAAAGTTCTGGCAGAAGCGCCAGTATAAGAAGGCGTATCAGGCGGCAAAAAAAGGAGGAAAAACGGCGGCAGGGACGGCAAAAGCCACACAGACTATGGCTTCCAAAGCAAGGGGTGTAGTTTCTGCTGTTCTCGGAAGAACTAAGGGGATCATTGCCATAGTAGTAGCGGTGGGATTGTTCTTCGTAATGATCGCTTCCCTTCTGGCAAGCTGCGGCGCTTCTATTCAGGGCGGGGCGGCATCTACCATTGTCAGCACGACCTATGCCAGTACGGACGAGGATATTTATGCGGTGGAGGATGCGTATTTGGAACTGGAAGAGGCATTAAATGAGCAGATTAACAGCATGGAGAGCCGGCATCCCGGCTATGACGAGTACCGTTATCAGATTGACGAGATTTCTCACAATCCGTATCACCTGATCTCTTATTTTTCCGCAAAGTACGGGGAATTTACCTATGAACAGGTGAAGGATGAGATCGAGGAAATCTTTCAGCGCCAGTACAGTATTACTACGGAAAGCACACGGGAGACAGTGACAGAGACAAAGATGGTGCGGGTGGGGGAATCTTTGGGGCAGGTCGTAACCAGCGGGTACTGCAGTTGTTCCATCTGCTGCGGCCAGTGGGCCGGCGGCCCTACGGCAAGCGGCGTTTATCCTACGGCTAACCATACCATTGCTGTGGATGCCAGCAATCCCTTTGTGCCGATTGGAACGAAAGTCATTATGAACGGCGTGGAGTATGTGGTGGAAGATACAGGAGCCTTTGCCCGGTACGGGGTACAGTTTGATGTGTATTACAGCGACCATGCCGCCGCATCCGCCCACGGACACCAGACCTGGGAAGCCTATCTTGCGGATGACAATGGCAGCCAGGAAGTAGAAGTGACGACCACACAGGAAGTGAACCGGCTGGACGTGACGCTGACCAACCACGGGCTGGACGCCGTACTGCGGGAATTGATGGACGAGAACGAGGAAGGGCGTTATGACCTTTATAACGGTACATACGGGAACCGGGATTATCTGTTTGATACGGAAACCCTTCCGGGAGGCGGCGGTGATTTTGGCTATGAGATCCCGGCGGAAGCTCTGACAGACCAGAAATTCGCTAACATGATCCGTGAAGCGGAGAAATACCTGGGGTATCCCTATGTGTGGGGTGGCAGTTCCCCGTCTACCAGCTTTGACTGTTCCGGGTTTGTAAGCTGGGTGATCAATAACTGCGGGAACGGCTGGAACATCGGCAGGCAGACTACAGACGGACTGATGGGATACTGTTCCGAAGTTTCCCCGGCAGAAGCAAAACCGGGAGACCTGATCTTCTTCCAGGGGACTTACGATACGCCGGGAGCCAGCCATGTAGGGATTTATGTGGGGGACAACATGATGATCCACTGTGGAAATCCCATCCAGTATACAAGCATTGCGTCCTCTTACTGGCAGGAGCATTTCCTGGCGTTTGGACGGATTCATGGATAAGAGAGAAGGTGAGCGATATGAACCGGAAACTGCACCGGGTTCTGGACGAGATCCGGAGAACGGAAAAGAAGATTGCCGAGTGGCAGGAACATTTAAAACAACTGAAACTTCTGGCGGAACAGTTGGAAAACCAGGAGATTGTAAAAACCATCCGGTCTATGAAGCTGGACAGCCACCGGATGTTAGAGCTTTTGGAGGGGATTCAGGAGGGGACAGTTTCCATTTCCCTCCCGGCAGAAGAACCGGAGACAGGAACTGCAGACGGGGAAAACAGTACAGGGCCGGATAGCCATCCGGAAGAAATGGCGCAGAAAACAGCGCCGGAAAGAGAGGTTAAAGACGATGAGGAAACTTAAAAAATGGCTTATGGTGTTTGCAATGGCGGCGGGAGTACTTTCCTCCACCGCTATGACTGCCTTTGCCTATACCGGGGATGTGGAACAGGAAGGGACAGCGGCAGAGGAAACAGCACAGGGAAGCACGGAGACGGTGATTCCGGAACAGGCGGCAGATTCCGGACAGACGGAAGGGAATGCCCAGTCAGGAACCCAGGCAGCCGGGGAGGGGATGCCTTTTTCCATTCCGGGAAACGGGGAGGTGCTGGACGATAAACAGGAGGATGGGACAAAGGAGTTCCTGACCATCCAGACGAAAAACGGCAATACCTTTTTCCTGGTGTTAGACCGTTCCAGTAATACAGAGAATGTGTATATGCTCTCCATGGTAGACGAGAATGACCTGGCGGAGTTTATGGATGAGACGCAGACGGAGGAGACGCCCCAGGTAGTGATTCCGGAGACGGAAGTGCCGGCAGAAACCGGGACGGAGAGTGAAACCGGATCGGAAACAGTACAGCCAGAAGAGGATGGCGGCATGAACACCGGGGCGCTCCTGGCGATTGGACTTCTGGCGGCAGGCGGGATCGGAGCCGGCTATTATTTTAAGGTCGTGAAGCCGAAGAAAGAGGAAGCCCAGGAGGAAGGCGAGGACTTGGAGTTCTATGACGGCGGCGCTTACGTCAATGAAGATCCTGAAGAAAAAGAAGAAACAGCAGACGAAGAAGAGAAAGAAGCATAAGCGCAGTCAAAGTAAGAAGAAAAAGGAACGGGGCAGCCGGGAAGCCGGCTGCTTTCTTTTATACAGGCGCAAAGCCGGAAAGGAGTATGGATGTATTTAGTGTTAGGGGAAAAACCCAGTGTGGCTTTAGGATATGCGAAAGTGCTGGGGGCGAAGAAACGGCAGGACGGCTATCTGGAGGGAAATGGATGGCTGGTAAGCTGGTGCCTGGGGCATCTGGCGGAGTATGTGCTGCCGGAGGAATATGATGAGAAATACCGGAAGTGGGAGTTTAACGATCTCCCGATCCTGCCGGAAGAATGGCGGCTGGCTGTGGCGAAAGATAAAAAGGCGCAATTTGCTGTGTTAAAAAAACTGCTGAACCGGAAAGATGTGGATTATGTGGTCAACGGCTGTGACGCCGGACGGGAGGGAGAGCTGATCTTTGGCCGTGTCTATGAATTGTCCGGGAGCCGTCTCCCCGTCAAGCGGATCTGGATCAGTTCGATGGAAGATACGGCGATCCGGGAAGGATTTGACCACCTGAAAGATGGCGCAGAATACCAGAATCTCTATGAAGCGGCTGTCTGCAGGGCGAAAGCGGACTGGCTGATCGGGATGAACGCTACCAGGGCGTTTACCACAAAATATTTTAAACGGCTGGTGGTGGGGCGGGTACAGACGCCTACTTTGGCTATGCTGGTGGAGCGGGGAGGACAGATCGCACATTTCCAGAAAGAAAAATACTATAACCTGCATTTAGACTGTGACGGATTGGAGGTTGTCAAAGAAAAGCTGTTTGACGCCGGGGAAGCAAAACGGATAAAAGAAGCCTGTGAGGGCGGAACAGCTACCGTGGAATCCTGCGTATCAACGGAAAAGGCTGTCTCACCGCCGAAGCTGTATGACCTGACCACACTCCAGAGGGAAAGCAACCGTTACTTTGGATACACGGCAAAAGAGACATTGGACTTTACCCAGAGCCTTTATGAGAAAAAGCTGGTAACCTATCCACGGACAGACAGCCAGTATCTGACAGAGGACATGGAGCAGACTGCAGGGCAGGCGATTGCAATGGCGTGTGAGAAATATGGCTTCTCCCAGGTATATCCACCGGAACCGGATGTAAAGCGCACCATGGATAACAGCAAAGTCTCGGATCACCATGCGATCATCCCTACGGCAGAGCTAAAGGGCTATGACCTTCAGGAGCTGTCCAAAGGGGAGCAGGACATCCTGCGGCTGATCGGCGTCCGACTTCTCTGTGCCGGAGCGCACAAGCACGTCTATCAGGAAACGGAGATCACCGTGTCCTGTGCCGGAGAAATGTTCCAGGCAAAAGGGAAAGCCGTTCTGGAAATGGGCTGGAAAGCAGTAGAAGCAGCGTTTCGTGAACGTTTAGGCGCAAAAAGCCGGAAGGACGGGGAGGAGCGAACCATTCCCGCCGTGACAGAGGGGCAGACTTTCCATCCGGTCATGGCCAGTATATCGGAGCATTTTACAACGCCGCCGAAGCCATACAGTGAGGACACCCTGCTATCCGCCATGGAGACCGCCGGCAATCAGGCATTTGACGAGGAGACAGAGAAAAAAGGTCTTGGCACACCAGCGACTAGGGCGTCCATTATTGAAAAGCTGGTATCTTCCGGCTATGCGGAGAGAAAAGGGAAACAGATCGTGGCAACAAAGGATGGGGCGGATCTGATCTCTGTGCTGCCGGAGTACCTGCGGTCAGCAGCCATGACTGCTGAATGGGAGAATCGGCTGCTTCGGATGGAGAAAGGGAAAATTGGAAGCGCAGAATTTCTGGACGGCATTGTAGAGCTGATTGACCGGATGCTGTTGGAGTGCGGGGAACTGTCCGTGGAGGAGCAGAACCGCTTTTATCCCAGGGAGCAGATCGGCGTCTGTCCGGTCTGCGGCAGTCCGGTCTATGAGAGTAAGCGGAATTTTTTCTGCGGGAGGCGGGAGTGTTCCTTTGCTCTCTGGAAAGAGAACCGGTATCTGTCCGGGATGAGGAAAGTTATTGATAAAAAAATGGCGGCAGAGCTTTTAAAAGACGGGCGGACATATGTGCCGGATCTGTATTCCCAGAAAAAAGGGAGAAACTTTGCGGCCTATCTCTGCATGGATACGGAAGATGGAAAAGCCAGTTTCCGGCTGGAGTTCCCGAAAAAGAAAGGAAAGAAAAAATAACGCAGGAGGATCTATATGGCAAAAATCAATGACATCCGTTTCCTGGCACGGGAGACGGCAAAAGAAGTCAGCGGTTCCCCACGGGACTGGATGGGGTATCTGGACACGGCTTCCAGGCTGTACCGGTATCCTTTTTCTGACACGCTCCTGATCCATGCACAGCGTCCGGACGCTACGGCCTGTGCGGAGCTGGAAGTGTGGAATGAGAAAATGCGCCGGTGGGTGAACCGGGGAGCGAAAGGGATTGCCCTGATTGACGATACCGGGCCGAGGCGTATGCTGCGGTATGTGTTTGACGTATCGGACACCCATCCGGTGCGGGGCGGCAGGACACCGTACCTGTGGAGGCTGGAAGAAGGACAGCGAGAAGAACTTCTGAACTATCTGGCGGACACTTATGGGCTGGACAGGGAAGGAGCTTCTGATCTGGCTGCGGCGTTGCGGCAGATTGCGGAGGAAGTGGCGGCGGACAGCCTGGAAGAAACCATGGACGGCATGGGGTATGCCATCCCCGGCACTTTCCTGGAGGGGCTGGATGAAGATACCATCCGGGTGGAGTTCCGCACGCTCCTTACAAACAGCGCTTTTTACTCCATGGCACGGCGCTGCGGCCTGGAGCCGATGGAATACCTAGAAGAAGCAGATTTCTCCGGGATCACCGATTACAATGACCTGTCTGTCCTGGCATTTTTGGGAAATGCCACCAGTCAGCTTGTAGAGCCGGTACTCCGTGACATTGGGCGCACGATCCGGCAGATGGAACTGGAGGAATGGAGAAAGCAGGCAGACGAAATCCATGAAAAACCGGAGAAAACGGTTGCAAAAACTCAGGAAGTACCTTATAATGAATTTAACACGTTAATTCGTGAAAGTGAAAATGTAGAAGGAGGGGAACCAAATGGAGCTGACTTATCACCGCAAGGGGGATTATCTGTTTCCGAACCTGACATTGGCAGAAGAATCCGTCCAGATCGGGAAATACGGGATGCTGCGGAGAACATACCTGAAGGAACACAGGAAGAACCTGTATCAGAGCCTTCTGATCAGCGGGAAGCTGGACAGCCATCTGCAGGAGATCGAGAAATCGGCACAGGGGAGAATGGAGAACCTGATGGACGGGCTTCTAACAACCTATCCGGCACCGGACAAAGAGACAGATCCGATGGCGTGGACAGCACACATGAACAGCCTGACACAGATGGCGGAGGAAACCGTATTGACGGAATTGGTATACAGCTAAGGGAAGAAACAGTGGAACAGGATTTGAGTGAAGCAGAGGAGACAGAAGCCTCTGCTTTTTCTTTTCCCGAACTGCCCACGGTGGAACGGCAGATCCGTTCCATTGAGGAGCGGCAGGCGGCTCTGTATGCCGGGGAGACAGCCATCCCTGCGGATGTGATTGATGAGGTTTTAAGACACGGAGGAAACCGGGACAGGAGCCATTTGCGGATGATTTATAACTTTATGATCGAGCAGACACCGGAGGAATACACAGATTTTGTGCGCCGGGAATACGGCACCGGCGGTATTGGCCTTGTGATCGGCGGGAAAGAATATTCTGTCTGGTATGACGAGCTGGGGATGCAGATTGCTGTAGGGCATACAGTGACAGACCGGATTCTGGATAAGACCTTTCTGTCCTGGGAGGATGTGAGCGGAAGAATCCATCAGCTTTTAAAACAGGGAGAATACGCTCCCCAGTCTGTGCTTGATGCCGCCCGAAGCAATGCTCTGAAAGAACATGCGGAAGTTTTGCTTTATATGGAACGGGATCTTGCAAAAGGTGTGGCAGAGCTTGTCTTTGCGGACATGGAGCCGTTCCGTGGAGGCTTTCCGGATATGGTAGAGAAAGTCAGCGCATTGTTAGACCAGCCGGAGTATCTTGCGGATTTAAATGAGCGTCTGGCGGGACTGGCGGAAGCCTATGAAGAAGATCCGGAGATTATGCGTTTCCATTGGTACCGTCCAGATAAAGTAGCGGCACAGTTCCAGAAATTCGCAAAAGAAGCGGTTCCTTATCAGTCAAGAGAAGGATTTCAGTGGCAGGAACATGACATTTTTATTACCCAGGATGAAATTGACGCTTTCCTTACCAGAGGCGGGCCGTATTCTGACGGGCGGCTTTCCACCTATGCGTTTTTTATCCAGGAGAAAACTGCAAAGGAAAAGGCAGATTTCCTGAAAGAGCAGTATGGGGTCGGGGGATGCAGCCATGCCTTAAGCGGAGCGGATGATTCCCATGCGGACTATGACGGGAAAGGGATCAAACTATGCAGAGGCGATTATATCAATCCGTCGGCTACGGAACTTCTGAAATGGCCCCAGGCGGCAAAGCGAGTCCAACAGCTCATAGATCAGGGGATGTACCTGAAAGCCGGGGATTATTCCCGTATGCCGACATATGAGCGGAAAGTTTTGGCAAGGAGAATCATCCGTTTTTATTCCCGTATGCCGGAGGAGATTGAGCGTCCATTTAAGGAAGATCTTCTGAATGAGGATGCAATAAAACGACTGCCAGAACTTCTGGAAGAACCGGAGACAGCGGAAAGGCTTGTGTCACAGATGGACGCCGCCCTTGCTGCCTTACCTTTGGATTTCCCGTCATATGACGAAAGGGCGGATACCCTCTCTGTGATCCATGATTATATTGACGGAACATATACGATTTTCCCGGATCAGAAGAAAGACATAGAAGTGGAGGCAACAGGACAGCAGTTGTCTCTCTTTGATTTTATGGGAGAAAGTGTTCCGGAAGAGGAGCCACAGGAGATTACAGCGGAACAGACAGAAGAAGCGGAAACAATTCCAGAAACGGTAACAGAGCTGGAAACAATATCAGAGTCAGAGCCGGAAACGGTAACGGAACTGGAAAAACGGGAACCGGGGCAGTCAGAGAAAATTTTGACAGAAGAAGAACAGGATACCGTTTATACTGCCATTGAGGAACAGATTACGGAAACTCTGGAGAAAGCGGGAGTATCTTTTGATGTGCTTTCTCCGGAGCAGGTGGACGTGATCTATGCTGCCGCTGAAAAGGGACAGGATGTGACGCCGGTTGTAAACCCGGAGTTCTCCCCGGAACAGATGCAGTTGATTCTTGACGTGCTGGAGCGCCTGGAGACAGACAACCAGGCGGCTGTAAAGAGGGAACTGGAACATCTTACCACAGAGGTGATGTCCTTAGACACCATCAACACCATCCGGCAGTATTACCATATCCCTCTGGAACCAGCGGAAAAGGAGCCGGCTCTGGCTGCCGGACAGCAGGAAAAGGCTGTAAATTTCCGTATCACGGACGATGCCCTGGGAACCGGGACTCCGAAAGAAAAGTTCCGTGCCAACCTGGAGGCTATCCGGCTGCTCCACCAGATCGAAGGGGAAGGTCGGGCAACCGCCACGCCGGAAGAACAGGAGATTCTCTCCCGTTATGTGGGCTGGGGCGGCCTGCAGGAAGCCTTTGAGGAACGGAATGAAGCATGGTCGGACGAGTTTATCGAGCTGTATACGGAGCTTGACCCGGAGGAATACAGGGCGGCACGGGAATCCACGTTAAGCGCCTTTTATACGCCGCCGGTGGTGATCAAAGCCATGTATGCAGCCCTGGGAAATATGGGGCTGGAGAAAGGGAATGTGCTGGAGCCGTCCTGTGGGATCGGGAACTTCCTGGGGCTTGTGCCGGAGGGCATGGACGGGCTGAACATGTATGGCGTGGAGTTAGACAGCATTTCCGGCAGGATCGCAAAACTTCTTTACCCGGAAGCGGAGATTACCATCAGTGGATTTGAAAAGACCCAGTTCCCGGACGGCTTTTTTGATGTGGCAATCGGGAATATTCCCTTTGGGAGCTATAAGCTCGCTGACCGGCGCTATGACCGTCAGAAATTCTTCGTCCATGACTACTTTATCGCAAAGACCATTGACAAGGTGCGGCCCGGCGGTGTGATCGCCTTTATCACTTCCAACGGGATCAGCGGCGGCACGATGGACAAACAGGACGCTAAAGCAAGGGAATACATCGCACAGCGGTGTGAGCTGCTTGGTGCGATCCGCCTTCCGAACAATGCGTTCCAGGCCAATGCCGGTACAAAGATGAATACGGATATTTTGTTCCTGCAGAAGCTGGATGCTCCCAGAATACTTGGAAAGGAACTGCCGGAGTGGGTGCAGACCGATGAAATTCTGCGGGAAGAATATACCAATGACAAGGGAGAAACCTCCTATAACTTTATCACCGTCAATCGCTATTTCCAGAACCATCCGGAGATGGTGCTGGGAGAGCAGAAGATTGTCTCCGGCCCCTATGGGCCGCAGCTTATCTGTAAGCCCATTGAAGGCGCTGACCTGGCGGAGCAGTTAAAGGAGGCGGTCAGCCATATCCACGGCACGATCACGGAGATGGAATTGGAGGATTCGGATTTAGAAGAGATTGACACTTCCATACCGGCAGATCCATCTATTAAAAATTTCAGTTTTGCCAACGTGGACGGCGTTGTGTATTACCGGGAAAATTCCCGGATGAACCGGATGGAACTGCCCGCTATGACAACAGAGCGTGTCCTGGGGATGATCGAGCTGCGTGATATGACACAGGAACTTCTCCAGAGCCAGTTGGAGGATGCCAGTGATGAAAAAGTCCATGCCCTGCAGGAGAAACTGAACCAGACCTATGACCGTTTCACCGGAAGATATGGCCTGATCAGCAGCAATGCCAACAAGCGGGCCTTTTCCCAGGACAGCAGCTACTGCCTGCTCTCTTCCCTGGAGATCCTGGACGAAGAAGGGAACCTGAAACGGAAAGCCGACATCTTTACCAAACGGACGATCCGGAAGCCGGAGGCGGTGACTTCCGTGGACACGGCAAGCGAAGCCCTGGCGGTGTCTATCGGGGAACGTGCCAAAGTAGATGTGCCTTTTATGGCGGAACTGTCCGGGAAAACCGAAGAAGAAGTGACGGAAGAACTAGCCGGGGTGATTTTTCAAAATCCGGTGACAGAAAGCTGGGAAACCTCGGATGAATATCTGTCCGGCAATGTGCGGGAGAAGCTGGAAACGGCGAGAACCTTCGCAGAAAACCACCCGGAATATGGGATCAATGTGCAGGCACTGGAACGGGTACAGCCGAAAGACCTGGATGCGTCAGAGATTGAGGTGCGCCTGGGCGCTACCTGGATCGATCCGGAGTATATCACACAGTTTATGGGCGAGACATTTGGAACGCCGGATTATCTGCTTGGACGGCAGATTGAAGTCCGGTATGCCCCGGTCAACGGCCAGTGGAATGTGAGCGGGAAAAATGCGGACTACCGCAATCCCCGTGTAACCGCTACCTATGGTACACAGCGGGCAAACGCCTACCGGCTTTTGGAGGACGCCTTAAATCTGCGGGATACGAAGATCTATGACACGGTGGAGGAAGATGGGCACGAGAAGCGAGTCCTGAATAAAAAAGAAACTATGCTGGCACAGCAAAAGCAGGAGATGATCCGGGAGGAATTTAAGGAATGGATCTTCCGGGATATGGACAGGCGTGAGACACTGTGCCGAAAATACAATGACCTGTTCAACAGTATCCGGCCCCGTGAATATGACGGCAGCCATATCCAGTTTGTGGGCATGACGCCGGAGATTACGCTGATGCCCCATCAGAAAAATGCCGTTGCCCATATCCTTTACGGGCATAATACACTGCTTGCCCATTGCGTGGGCGCAGGAAAGACCTTCCAGATGATTGCCGCCGGCATGGAGAGCAAGCGGCTTGGCCTGTCGCAGAAGAACCTGTATGTGGTGCCAAACCATCTGACCGAACAATGGGGCAGCGATTTCCTGCGGCTTTACCCGAACGCCAACGTGCTTGTGGCGACCAAAAAGGATTTTGAGCCTGCCAACCGGAAGAAGTTCTGTTCCCGGATCGCTACCGGAGATTATGATGCTGTCATTATCGGGCACAGCCAGTTTGAGCGGATTCCTTTGTCACGGGAGCGTCAGGCAATGTCCATTGAAAAGCAGATCGACGAGATCACCATGGCCATTGAGGAAGCGGCAGAACAGGACGGGATGCGCTATACCGTAAAGCAGATGGAAAAGACCAGGAAGAACCTGGAGACGAAACTGGAGCGTCTCAACGACCAGACCAGGAAAGATGATGTGGTGACCTTTGAGCAGCTTGGGGTAGACCGGCTGTTTGTGGATGAGAGTCATTTTTACAAGAACCTTTTCCTTTATACAAAAATGCGGAATATTGCGGGGATTGCACAGACGGACGCACAGAAAAGCTCGGATATGTTCGCTAAGTGCCAGTACCTGGACGAGATCACCGGCGGGCGTGGGGTGACGTTTGCCACGGGAACGCCTGTCTCCAACAGTATGGTGGAGCTTTATACCATCATGCGCTACTTACAATATGACACACTCCAGGCAATGGGGCTGGGGCATTTCGATTCCTGGGCCGTCGCCTTTGGAGAGACGGTAACGGCGATTGAGCTATCGCCGGAAGGGACGGGCTACCGTGCAAAAACACGGTTCGCCCGTTTTTTCAATCTCCCGGAGCTGATTTCTTTATTTAAGGAGTCCGCCGACATCCAGACAGCGGATATGCTGAACCTCCCGGTGCCGGAGGCGGAATACATCAATGAAGTGCTGAAACCCAGTGAAGAACAACAGGAGCTTGTCAGCACCTTTGCAGAACGGGCAGAAATGGTACGGGCAGGAGCTGTGGAACCTCGTGAGGACAACATGCTGAAGATCACCAATGACGGGAGGAAATGCGCCCTGGATCAGCGGCTTATCAACGACATGCTCCCGGATTACCCGGACAGCAAAGTAAACCGCTGTGTGAAAAACGCTTTTGACATCTGGAAGGAGACAGCGGATTACCGTTCCACCCAGCTCATCTTCTGCGACCTTTCCACGCCGAAGAATGACGGCACTTTTAATGTATATGACGATGTGCGGGAAAAGCTGGCGGCAAAAGGAATCCCCAGGGAGGAGATTGCTTTTATCCATGAAGCCGGGACAGAGACAAAGAAGGCGGAACTGTTCGCAAAGGTACGTTCCGGGAAAGTGCGTATCCTGTTGGGTTCCACGCCAAAGCTGGGAGCCGGGACGAATATCCAGGACAGGCTCATTGCCCTGCACCACCTGGACTGCCCCTGGAAACCGGCAGACCTGGAACAGCAGGAGGGGCGTATCTTACGCCAGGGCAACCAGAATAAGAAGGTGAAGATCTTCCGGTATGTGACGGAAAATACTTTTGATGCGTATATGTGGCAGATCTTGGAGAATAAGCAGAAATTCATCAGCCAGATCATGACAAGCAAAAGCCCTGTCCGTGCCTGTGAAGATGTGGACGATGCGGCCCTGTCCTATGCGGAGATCAAGGCCCTGGCTACGGGCAATCCCTATATCAAGGAAAAGATGGATCTGGACATCCAGGTGAGCAAGCTGAAATTGATGAAGGCCAACCACACCAGCCAGAAATACCGACTGGAGACAGATATAGCGAAAAATTATCCCATGCAGATCACAGCGGCAAAAGAACGGCTGGAGGGGCTGAAAGCAGACTTCCAGGCGGTGAAGCCGCTCCTGGAAAAAGGCAGGGAAAAGGATGAGTTTTCCATGACGGTCGGCGGTAAGGAATACACCGACAGGAAAGAGGCCGGGACGGCGCTGATCGCTGCCTGCGCCGGGGTAAAAGCGGTGAAAACATCCGGGCGGATCGGGGAATTTTACGGGTTCCAGATGAGTGCGGAGTTTGACAGTTTCAACCAGAAATATGTGCTGACACTGAAGCGCCAGTGCAGCTATAAGATCGAGGTCGGGAAAGACGCCCTGGGAAATCTGCAGAGGATCAGCAATGCTTTGTCCGGCATTGAAAAGAGAGTGTCAGAGACACAGCAGAAACTGGAAACCTTACAGCGGCAGTTAGAGACAGCGAAGGAGGAAGTAGCAAAGCCATTTGAGAAAGAACAGGAGTTGGCAGAGAAGTCGGAGCGGCTGGCAGAGTTAAATTCCCTTTTGAACATGGACGAAAAAGGCCCGTCAGAAGCCCTTGGAGCAGAGGACGTGACCGAGGCGGCAGACCAGGCGAGAAGCCCGGTGAATTATGCCGGCAGGGTGGCAGAGGAAACGGTTGTGGCGGACAGTCCCCGCAGGCCATCGGTACTGAAAAAACTGGAAAATGCGAAAATCCGGATTGCGAAACAGCAGGGGAGCCATTCCCCAACTGTGCGGAAACAAGCGGTGGAACTTTAATTTATATAGAAATCCCGTCAGAAATCTGGCGGGATTTTATGATAGGAAGGATCGTAAATGTCACAGATACAATATAGTTTTCATAAAAATGACGAGTACCGTACACCGGCTTATGCGGTGTATCCAATCCTGAAACGCTTGAAAAAGGATACATCGATATGGTGTCCCTTTGATAAAAACGACAGCCAATTTGTGAAAGTGTTTCAGGCGTATGGTTTCCGGGTGGTCTATGGGCATATCCAGACGGGGCAGGATTTTTTCACTTTTCCTGTTCCCCCTTGTGATTATATTATCAGTAATCCGCCATACAGCCGGAAAGGGGAAGTGTTTCAGCGGTTATTTGAACTGCAGATCCCATTTGCCATGTTGATTAACTTTCAGGGGATTTTTGATCAGAGAGAGCGGTTTGAAATGTTCCGACGGCAGCATATCGAGCTGCTTTGGCTTAATCCACGGGTAAATTACGATACAGACGGCGGCCAAAGAAAAGGCACGAGGGTTCCATTCCAGAGCTGTTATCTTTGCCAGGGGATTTGTAAACAGCAACTGGAATTTGAATACCTGGATACAAGTTTATTGAAGTAGGGGGGAGACAGATATGGCGGAAAAAGACAGGAACCAGAGAATGAAGGAGATCACGGAGCGGCTGGAACAGGGCGTTAAAGAGATTTTCACATCAGAAATGTATATGGAATATCTGAAAACGATGTCCCAGTTCCACAGTTACAGTTTTAACAATACGCTCCTGATCCACCTGCAGAAACCGGACGCAACTTTAGTGGCCGGGTATCAGGCATGGCAGAAAAAGTTCCACCGGCAGGTGCGGCGTGGGGAGAAAGGCATCCAGATCATTGCCCCTGCGCCGATCCGGCAAAGGGAAGAGGTGGAAAAGATCGACCCGGCTACACTGGAGCCGGTATTAAAACCGGACGGGACGCCGGAGATGGAGGAAGTGGAATATACGATCCCACGTTTTCGGATCACCACCGTTTTTGATGTATCCCAGACGGACGGGGAGCCGCTTCCGGAACTGGCCACGCCGGAGCTGATGGGAAGTGTGGAAAACTATGAGATATTTATGCAGGCAATCCGGGATATTTCCCCGGCGCCGATCCGCTTTGACGAGATCGAGAGCGGGGCAAAGGGATTTTATAACAGTATTGAAAAGGAAATCGTGATCCAGAACGGCATGAGCGAGAGCCAGACCATGAAAACCGGCATCCATGAAGTTACCCACGCAAAGCTCCATGACAGGGACATCATGGAAGAACTGGATGAGAAAAAAGACCAGTTGACCAGGGAAGTGGAAGCGGAAAGCGTGGCGTACACCGTTTGCCAGTATTTTGGCCTGGATACGTCAGAATATTCCTTCCCCTATATTGCCGGGTGGAGCAGTGACAGGAATATGAAAGAACTCCGATCCTCTATAGACACGATCCGCCGGGTGTCCGGGGAATTTATCGACCAGATGGTGGATCGGATGCAGGAAATCCGGCGGGAAGCACAGCGGCATCAGGAGAACGCACTCTTTGAAGAACCGCAGGACAGATATGGGATTTATCAGCTCTGTGAGGACAGGGATGGGACGGATTACCGTTTTATGGGAATGGCTTACCTGCAGGAACAGGGCATCACTGTGGACGGCGCTGATTATCAGTTCGTTTACGGAGATGAACTGCAGGAAGGGGATACCCTGGAAGCCTTATACACAAAATTCAATACAGACCATCCGGCGGACTATACCGGGCATTCCCTGTCAGTGAGCGATGTGGTCGTCCTGAAAAAAGACGGGGAACTGACCGCCCACTATGTGGACAGCTTTGGGTATCAGAAGCTTCCGGAGTTTGCTGCACAGAGAAAGAAACTGTTGGAAAGCCAGACAGAAGAAAAAGAATATCCGCCGCTCTATCTGTCTGACCTTACTTACGCTATGGAACATAGGAACGTAAACGCTTACCTGGATTCCCGGAAGCTGAACCTGGACTGTAAGAAAGCGGTTGAAGAAGCGGTTGCCAGCCACTTTGACGGGTATCATCTGGCCCATGAAGCTGCAGCGGATGTGGTGGAGGCATACGGGGCAGAGCGGGTGTCCTTCGTGCTGGCCTGTACCGTCCAGCACCTCAGATCGGACGGGCGGTTTTCAAAAGAGACAAAGGAATGGGCGGATCGCTTCAAAATCCCGGAGAATATCAGCCGTGGGATGGATCTCAATGTCGATTATGTGGTGACGAGCCATCCGGCAGTGCTGGACGGTTTTATCGGCCTTGCCCGGAAAGAAATGGGGGAACAGGAGAAAGAAAAACAGGCAGAGCAGATCGGCCCGGAGACAAAAGGGCTTTTGGTAGAGGGACATTTTGGCACCTGGCACACGGTAGAAGTGAGGGAAATCGCCGGGGAGACTTTTTTCCGGATGGAGCAAGACGAGTATGGGGATACCGTGGCAGGGATTATCGTGGACGCAGACGGGAAGCTGGTAGCGGAGGATCTGGAACATGGATTTGATGCCGGGGCTATGGAAGCGATCACAGAATATCTCTATGAGAAAGTGCCAGAGCCGTTTATCAAGCAGTTCTATGTGGTGAATGACGCCTATGGAGTGAAAGCGGAGCGGGAGTATCAATACTTTGAAAACCTGGATGAAGCGATCCAGGCATATCACCTGTTGCCAAACCACCTGGACAAACAGCTTGGCATGGAAAGCCGGGAACCTGTCACTTCCAGGATGCCTTTAATTTCATGTAAAAACGGGATTGAGGAAATAGAAGATATTGAAAAAGCATCCTTAAGCGGGAAATGGATGAACCCGGAGGTGACGGACGCTGTGAACCGGGCTGTCTTTTATCTTGATAACCGGGATATGGAGGCAGCCTTTTCCCTTACGGGTCTGGAGCAGTATTTTTTTATCCAGACCACAGACGGAGGGTATGATTATACATTCTATGATGCGGGCTGCCGGGAGATTGACGGCGGCATTTATGAAAATGAGGATGTCTCCGAGCAGGAAGCTATTGAGGATATTTTATCCGGGGAAGCCGGCGGGAAACCGGTAACGTATAAAGTCATGGATGTGGAAGCATTTCTGGAGCAGAGGGAAAGGGCGCAGGAAACCGCCATGGAGCAAACGGAACCAACCATCAGTTTCTACGCTGCGGAGTGCATGGAGTTCCCGGTGATGGGAGAGTACCATGACAACCTGACGCTTGCGGAGGCATTTGAGAAATACCAGGCAATTCCGGCGGAGCGGATGAACGGGATCAAAGGGATCGGATTCCGGCTGGAGGACGGGAGCATGTATGACGGGGATTACGAACTGATGCGGGCCGGGAGCATCTCCAGGGATATGATCGACCTGGTTCCCCATTATAAGGAAAGCCCCTTGGTGCAGAAAGCTATGGCAGATCTGGAGGAAATGCTGGCAGAGGAACGCCGGAGGGAAGAACCGGTACAGACAGAGCCGGCGGCAGAACAGGGACAGGGCAGGCTGGGGCATACCGGGCAGAAACCGGGGGCAGAGAAGCCCACAGGGGTGCGCCAGTCCGTCCTTGCGGCGCTCCGTGAGCGGCAGGCAAAACGGAAAGCCGAGGAACAACAGCAGATACAAAAAGAAGAGCAGAAAGCGGAAAAGAAAACCCATGGACACAGGAAAGGAGAGCCGGAGTTATGAGAGTGCGGTTTGAGGAAGAAGAATATTTTGTCATTGCTATGTTTGAAAAGGACAGCCGGATCGGAACCATGGAGGAAATCCGCCGGGTGCTTCCATTTATCCGGGAAGATGGGGAGATGCTTGCCCTGGTCAACAGTACGCTGAAGAAAATGGAGCAGCTCACGGATCAGGAGTTCTCCCGGCTGGATCTGGAAACCTATGTGCAGGAACCGGCGGAGGAAGCGTGATGGAGATCAACCAATTTGCCCTGTACCAACTGAAGAATATCCCGGAGAACCGGATGATCCGCTACCGGTCTTATCAAACGCTGCAGGAGCAGCATATCCCGGTGCGGTATGAGAATTATGAGCAGGTTTACCTGGGACGGATGAAAAAAGGGGACACGCCGGACACCATCCGGACACGCATGGGGGAGCATCCGCCCCGCAGATCCGCCTGCCACAGCCTAAGCGTCAGTGATGTGCTGGTCTTAAACAGCGGTGGTGAGATCACAGCCTACTATGTGGAAAAAGAGGGTTTTGTCGTGATCGCCGGATTTCTCCGCCTGGGTTCTTCCGGTGCGCTGATCTCTTATGACACCACAGATTTCCATATCGAGGGGAAAGAGGGAAGCTGGCTTGCCTATGACAGCATCATCATAGACGGACGGGAATTTTTCCTCATGGAACACACCGTTTACGGGGCGCAGGCGGCCAATGTGGTGCTGGACAGTGCGGGAAATATGGTGGTAGACAATGTGTTCCACGGCTTTGACGAGGCAGTAAAGCAGCAGATCCGGGAGTACCTGCACCCGCCAGTAAAAGAGCCGGAACCGGAGAAACCAAAAAAGCCGGTGATGGAAAACTGGCAGAAAGCCTATGAAAACGGGGAATATCTGCGGAGCGCAGAGATCACGGAAGAACAGAATTACAACATGATAGACGGGCGCATGAATAATCTGCCGAACAAGCCCCGGAAGATTGGAGGAAGGGTTTCTGTGCTGGATCGGCTCCATCTGAAGCAGGCAGAGATTGCCAGACGGAGCGGGAAGGCTGTGCCGCAGATGGCGGCGGAAGAAGAGATGGAGCGGAGAAGGAAATAAAAAAAGAGGAAGATGTTTTGCCGGGAGTGGCAGGCATTTTCCTCTTTTCTAATCTCTGAAATATTTTAACATCTGAACCAATATCGGACTTTCAGCAATCTCACCAGTATCTCGTTCCCTTTGTCCAAATTGGACAAATTGGGAAGCGGAATAAAAGTCATATAATTTTGGATTGCTGGCACATTCTATGTAAACGGCTTTTCCTCCGATAATAAACTGGGCTTCCCGGACTTTGCTGCAGGCAATGGATAATAATTCCTGTCCGGGTATAGAGACAGATAAACCGGGATTAAAATTCCTGCCGAGCTGTGCAATCAACGGCATGGACACCAGAAAACGGTCAAGCTCTTCATCATATTGCGAAAATTTACCTATACGTTTCTGGAGTGTTTTACTTAATGCGTTTCCGTTGATAGAAACAAATTTATTTGCCAACGTAAAATAGCCAACGAAACCGGGTGATTCTTCATCAGAAAAAACCAGATAGGTCATTGCAAGCCGCTGCCTGGCAAAGCCAATCGCCTTTGACTGTATAAAATTTTCCACGTCTTTATTTTGTGGACACATGAAACGGGAGAGGATAGACTGCAGCTTATCCTCTCCGTATGTGTCGAGCATTTCTAAAAGATTCAGCTCTATATAATCCATTATATTTTATCTCCAAAAAAAGCTTTGATATTTTTCGTGCCTTTTAATTCCTTTACGCTATAATTACGGGAAACAGGTTTTGTCGCAATAGCTGCAGCTTTCTCCAATGCTTCCACGAAAGCGGCGGCGGAGTCTTTGTCATGGATTACAATGTTCTTTTTGATACTCTGTGTTGCCATGTGCATCTACTCCTTTCATGTTCTCTCATCAATAGTATAGTCGATTTTTTAAAAAATAGCAATGAACGATTTTAAAAAAATGCTTGACGGAACGATTAAAAAAATATGCTGGAATGGTGAGTATGAAATTCAGCGTTTATTTCAGCAATTCGTCATAACTTGTCCCCAGGCAGTCCCGGATGCCACGGAGCTGTGCCCCGGTGATATGCTGAATCCCCCGTTCAATCTTTACCAGCGTCTCTCGTGTCATAGCTATATCTTTCAGTTGGAGCATACGGACAAGTTCTGTCTGTCCGATCCCCTTTTCTTTCCGTACACGGCGGATATTGCCGCCGATGTCGATACCGTTCTGTTTGATCTTTTGTTCCATCCGATAAAGTCCTCTCGACTGGACTGAGATCAGTCCGATTTTCCTTTATCTTATCGGTATGGAATGATACAATGGGACTAGAATGAGTCCAATTTGAAAATAATTCCGGGATCAGAAAAGAATAGGGCGCTATTTCAATTCGCCGTGTTTCAGTTCGTGCTGTGCGATAGCCTGACGGATCAGATAGAGGATCTCACCGTTCATGGAGCGTCCGTCAAACTCAGCAAGGCTTTTCAGCTTTTTATGTGTTTCTGAGTCAATGCGTAAACCGATATGTTTATCTTTTTCCATAATGTCTCCTGTCTGTCGTTTAAGTACAAAATAAGTTCGCTAAAGTAAGTACATTTTAAGTACAGACGGTGATATTATGTGATAAATGGACTTGTTTTAAGTACACTAAATTTTGGAAAGGGCAACAAAATGAGGGAGACAAGAGAAAAGAAATATTACCGGATCAGGGCATGGCTGTTCTGGCTGTTGGCGGGAGGAATGATACTGTTGATTTTGGGGGCGTATTTTAAAGACGAATTATATGAAAAGTGGCTGAAAAGCGGCGGTATGGAAGATATAACTTATGAGGGAAAGTCCAGGCTGGAAGATACGGCGGAGTGTTATTTATGCGGCAATAGCGATAACAGCCTGGTTGGTTACTACCGTAAATTTGATACGATAGGATTGATTTCTCTCAATGACTGGTATGTTCTGGACTTCCGGTTGAGTTGCCAGGACGAAAATGGATATGAAAGGAATACGGAAGATGGAACATCCTCCACGTATGGAAACACAGGAGAAATCATCTATTCGTCAGAAAGCAATTTCCATGGAACAATGGCATCCGTGGAAGTTACCCTTCCGGATGATTATGAATTGAAAATGGAAACGCTGGAAGAACACCTTTGCCAGCCCTGTCTGGATAAAGTGCTGGAATCCCTGGAGTTTCGCAAATGGAAGCATGAAAAGAAAGGGGCGGTTCCTCTTTGTCTTGTAGATTTTAAGACATTGGAAATTTATTCCCTCCAGGATTGGCACAGGGGTTGCCTGATTCGGGATTATTGGGTGGAAATAGAACCGGAGGGAAATGAGATTACCGTAGACGCTTATGCCATACCACAGTAAGGAACAAAAATAATAAAAAGGATACTCTGCAGATTTTTCATGGCCATGAATAACGAAAGGCTCCCGCAGGAGCCTTCCGGACTGGAGGCTTCACAAGTTTCTCCAGTACGATCATAGTGAACTATAACAGAAGAAAAGTAAAAAATCAATCCAGACAGCATAAGACAGCATAAGATTCCTATATTTTCTCTGTTCAGCAGGAAAGGCAGGTGCTAAAATATCTACCAGATAAAATGTGAGAAGGAAGTGTACAGATTGAAAGACAGCGAACTGATCGATAAAGTCCATTCTGCGGTTTATCACCAATGCCAGCGGCGGGGCTATACCGCACCCGTGGATGTGCTGATGGAGATCGGCGTACTGCCAAAACAGAAATATGAAGAATGGCGTTTCGGAAAAATACCGTATCTGGAGCAGGTCTGTACCTGCAATCTACGGAAGCTTTCTGTAGTCATGGGGCAGATCCGGCGATATGCGCAAAAGGCAGGGTTAAAGCCGTCTTTTTGTTATTACAAGCGCTGGGGAGTAAAGAAAAAGCATGGACACAGGCAGGTGATTCCGCTCCGTTTCAGCAAGAGCGGCAGACCAGAAATCGAGCGGGCTTATGCCACACATTATGTGGACAGTAAACGGATCGAACAGTTGAAGAAAGAAGCGCAGGACGGACACATGGACTAAAGCAAAGCGAGTCCATGTGCCCGCAGTAGCTTATATCTTATGCGATAGGCGGATATTCAGGAACGTGCCGTCTCTTTTTCCTGCACTGTCTTTCGTGAGTGATCTCGTCCCAGGAATGTCTCCACATTTGTGCGGACAGTATTCAGTTCTTTTTCATAATCCCGGAGATTATGATAGGCTTCCTGCTGGCTGTTTTTCAAGGCGGCAAGCTTTTCCTTTTCTTCTTTCAGCAGCTTCATGGAGGGCAGCTTCCCGTCGCCGGATTGTGCTTTCAAGAATTTCCTTGCGGCTTCATACAGGGCAAGTTCCGCCTGGTGTTCCTGTCTGAACTTTTTCCTATTCCGACTGTTGACAAACTGTCGGTACACGGATTTATTCGCCAGGTATTGCCCAGTGTAGTGGATCTGCTCGTTGACCTGTTTCAGTTTCCCTTCCGTGGAGCGGAGAGATTTCCTCATATCGGCAGTCTGTTTTTTTGCTTCTTCAAAAGCTGTTTCCAGATCTTCTTCTGTGTCATACCCATGCTCCTGGATGTAGGCGACGGTCTTAGCCATCTGCTGTAAATTGGACAGTTTTACCCTCCGGGCGTAAGCGGCGTTTGCTTGCGCCTTGGCGCAGCTTTGTAGATCAACCACAAGCCGGAGATTGGATTTGATAAAAACAAAAGATGGCAGTTCGCCTGGTATAGTATTCTGGGAAATATCTGCAGACTGCTCCGGATCAGGCTGCTGGCTCTGCTCCTGTCTTGCGTTTTTCTCCCATCGAGACAGAAGATATTCTTTTTCATAATGCGTTCCTAGACTTCTTCCTGTCATGTATTTCCCACGATCCGGGTGAAGATAGCTGAACCGTCCACGGCTGACTTTAAAGGAAATACCGTATTTTTCTGCCAGAAATTTTTGAAAATCTTCCTGGGTGCGGGCAGAAGCGGCGGCTTCTTTAATGGCGTTCCGGAGAAAATCTTTCTGCGTCTCAAACTTTGTTTTCCGTGGCGTAACGCCGTCGGCAATCATCTTCCGGTTTAATTCATCCATCTTTTTCTGCCCTCTGCGCCGTGTATGGTATTCCCGGTCTGTGATTTTCTTTTCTGCCGGGGAGAGCAGGTCAACCTGGTGGAGTTGTTCCCGGCGGCACAGATCCATCACATCCTGTTTTAGATAAACGAGATAATCTTTCGTGAGATGGTGTTTATATCCGGCACGGGAATCGCATGACCGCTCCATGAAGTCCTGCCGCTCCACGTCATACTTCCGCAAGCTGTTGATCACGATATGCACATGGATGTTGCCGCTTTTATTGTTGCCGTCTGTGTGAGTGCAGACCAAAGCCTGATGGCCGGGGAAATTTTTCCGGGCATATTCCAGGCTGAGCTGCTGTGCCCGCTCTCCGGTCAGCCCGTTTTCTTCGGTATCCCTGGGGTCAAAACTTAAAATATAGTGGTGAGATTTAATTTCATCAAAGGTCTGGTTTTTACGGTACCGTGCATTTAATTCCTTACATTCCATATCAAAAGTAAAAGGATCACAGTTGATGCCGTCCAGGTAATATTCCTCACGGGGGATCAGCCTGCCGTTTTCATCCAGGATCGGCTTCATGGTATCTTCGTTATACTGGAACATGAGATAACGTTGGGCTTCCCCGTAATCAGAGTTTTTACTGGCGATGTGTTTCAGGATGGCCATGAGAGGCAGCTCCTTTCTGTCCGTCAGGGATTTCTTCAGAGAGGGAACGGAAATCTCCGGCCAGTCTCAAAACTTCATACTTCATTTCATAAATGTCCGCAATCCCCTGGCGGATTGCTTTTTGCATTTCCTGTGAGTGGATACCGCCGCTATTAAAGTGGCGGGCGATCTGGTTCAGATTACTCCCGATTTTTCCAAACTCTGCGATCAGTTTTTTCAGTTCCGGCAAATCTGCCACAATCTCATATTTGACTGCAACCTTTTTCCCGGTGACTTGTCTCCGGAGATATTCTGCCAGAGGGAGGTTGGCGGCCTTGGCGTGGGATAAGAGGCGAGTATATTCTGTGTCTGTGAAGCGGAGCATGACAGGGTGGGAGTGCCGGAGCGCTGTCTCTTTCTTTGGTCTTGCCATAAATTTTCTTTTTCCTTTCCCGTGGCTTATAAGCCACGCTGCGACTATTTTTATATAGGAGCCAAACCGCACATTGGGAAAATGTGCGCAAATCGAGGGCATGGGGAGCGAAATCCCCATCAAGTTTGCCGGGTAAGCAAAATCTGCAAAGCGGGTTTTGAGTTACGCAGGCGAAACTTGCCCTGGAAGAGTGGCTCCTACTATAAAGCCAAATCGGACGGAAAAGTGAGAATAATTTAAACTATTAAAAAACGGAAATTTTATGTAAAAATTTAGAAATAAAGCCGGGAGTGTTAAACAATCTCGGCTTTATTTCTAAATTTTTGAAACGTCGATATTCCAATGGGGATAATCCAAACTTTTTTTTAAACACAGCAGCAAATTTCCCTTGATTAGAGTAGCCGACCTGTTCGGATATTTCGGCAATCGGACGCTTTGTGTCCGAAAGAAGTCTTGCGGCTTCGTTCATACGGATTTCCCGCAGCCAAGTGGATATATTCTGTCCATATACGCCTCGAAAATAGTTTTTCAGGCTGGTTTCACTGACCGAAAAGCGTTCTGCAATCTGCCGTACAGGAATGTGCTGGCGAAGATCATCGGAAAGGATTTGCGCTGCCCTTTTTGCAATTTCAACCTGCGTTTCCGTGTAGAAGCCGCAGGTTTTCGGAGGCCGGATTTCCATGTTAAGAAGCCGGTGGAGAAGTTCAAGCGTATAGATTTGCAAATGGAAGATAGAGGGCCTTTCAGATAGCTGCCAGAGGTTTTGAAATATATTTTCCAGTTCGCTGTCCGCTTCGTTGATATATGTCTTATGATTGCCGCAATAACTTTCTTCCAAATCGGGGAGATCAAGCGAAAAAGATTTCAAAAGCTCACCACAGGACTGAAAAAGAAGTGACAGATCAAAGTATATTTTTATCCCCTGGTACTGCTTCGTAGGAAAGATATATTCTTTTTGTGCGGTCTGCTCACTGACACAAAAATCATTTTCCTTCAGGTAAATGTAGGAGCCGTCATCCAGGAGCAATTCACTTCTGCCCGAAACGCAATAGTTAATCAGCAAAGGCTTTAGATTTGAATTTTCATCCGACTCCGGCCATACGGGAGCATTTACAAAAATAAAAGCTAAGGTCATCCCCGGAAAGAGTGTGTGGAATGTCATGCGTCCCTTGCCATCTGCCCGATCCAAAAGTAATGTGCTGCTATTTGGACTGTTTTTCAAAGTCACACCAGAAACAGCATCGCTGTTTTCTAAAATGCTGTATATCATGTCACGCAACTGCTTCGCCCCTTTCATCACGCAAAATCGTTGATATTATTATACCTGCGAGAAAATTCCCGGTCAATGAATATTCTGGCAAAGCGAAAAAACTCCTTGCTATACGGGCCTAAAATACTGATATGTGCATAGAAGCATAATCGGATCTGTGCTACCATTAGATTTGGTTAGCAAGGTCTAACTGAGAAAGCAATCATGTTAGGAGGTTTCGCAATGAACAACAAATTGCAAGGAAAGGATCTCATCAACATCGGTATTTTCACGGCGATTTATTTTATCGTCATTTTCGCGGCGGCATCCATCGGTTTTATTCCGATTTTCATTCCGCTTATCAGCGTGATCGTGCCGCTTGTGGGCGGTATTCCGATGATGTTGTTCTTCTCCAAAATCAAGAAATTCGGTATGCTTACCATCTGCGGAGTGCTGCTCGGCATCATTATGCTGCTGACCGGCATGGGCTGGTGGTGCATCCCTACCGGGCTGATCTTCGGGCTGATTTCCGATTTTATGATGAAAGCCTGTGACTACAAGAACGCCAAGCGTGAAGTGCTGATCCACGGCGTTTTTTCCATGTGGGTCATCGGGGCGTTTATTCCCATCGTTGTGACGCGTGACGCTTACTACCAGAATCTGCTCCCTGGTTACGGCCAGGAATATGCCGACACGCTCATGGCTTATATGCCCGACTGGATTTTGCCGGTACTGCTTATTGCTGCTTTCGTCAGTGGTCTTGTCGGCGGCCTGATTGGACGAAAGATTTTCAAAAAGCACTTTGAGCGGGCGGGAATTGTGTAATGAGCCGCGAACTTCTTGCAAGTCAAAAAAACAATCGCGGAATTTTATTAGACCCTCGGACAAAACTGGCGGTGCTGATTACCATAGCTGTCTTTATTTTGGGCGGTTCGTATGAAGGTATCATGCAGTATTACATCATCGTGTTGGCGGCGATCCCGCTGTTACTTTTGTCAGCGGCCAGAAAATGGAAAGGTGCTGTTCTCTATATCCTGATTTTCGGGGGAAGTCTGTGCTTGGAAATATTCGGCTTGTCCCGACTGACCGGCGTAGCAAACTACATTGCAGTAGCCATCGTTGGTATTCTGCTGCGGTTCACCCCCAGCGTGGTCATGGGATATTTTGTGGTAACGACAACTACGGTCAGTGAATTTGTTGCGGCGATGGAACGGCTCCACCTGCCGCAGCAGATCACCATTCCCATGTCTGTGATGTTTCGCTTCTTTCCTACGGTTGCGGAAGAATGGAGCGCCATTGGGGACGCCATGCGGATGCGTGGCGTCCGCTTTGGTGGGGGAAAAGCCAGTGCGATTTTAGAATATCGGATTGTTCCTATGATGATCTGCTCCGTCAAAATCGGAGAGGAACTGTCCCAGGCAGCCCTTACGCGGGGATTGGGTGGCCCGGTAAAGCGGACGAATATCTGCAAGCTGGGCTTTCATGTGCAGGATGTTATTTTTCTGCTGATCTGTCTGGGAGCATTTGCAGCGCAAATCTATGTGCTTGCCGCAAGGGGGTGAAGGAAGTGATTGAATGTAGGGATGTGTCCTTTTCCTATCCGGCCAGCGCCCTTCCTGACAGCGAGAGTCAAACCGGGGGCGCTTTGAAACACATTTCCTGCACCATTGAGGACGGTTCTTTTGTCCTGCTCTGTGGGACTTCCGGCTGCGGGAAAACGACCATGACCCGGTTGTTTAACGGCCTGATCCCCCATTACCATGAAGGGACTTATACCGGCTCCGTCTATCTGGATGGAAAGGATACCCGTGACCTGTCACTGTTTGATATTTCTCTGAAAGTCGGCTCTGTATTTCAAAATCCGCGTTCTCAATTTTTCAATGTGGATACGACCAGCGAACTGGCTTTCGGTCCGGAAAACCACGGGATGCCGGAAGATGTTGTGCGTGATCGTGTAAAGCGTGTAGCTGCACAGCTAAAGTTGGAGCCGTTGCTTGATCGGAGTATTTTTTCTTTGTCCGGCGGTGAAAAGCAAAAAATCGCTTGCGGATCGGCAGCGGCTACCTCCCCGGATGTTTATGTGCTGGATGAACCATCATCCAACCTTGACGCATACGCTATCGCTGATTTCCGGCAGCTTCTCTTTACTTTGAAATCGCAGGGAAAGACCATCATCATCTCTGAACACCGGCTGTATTATCTGTCCGGCCTCTTTGACCGTGTTCTGTACCTGAAGGACGGAGAAATCGAAGGTGATTATACAGCAGAGGAATTTTGCGGCCTGTCAGCAAAACAGCGCGATGATATGGGATTGCGCCCTCTTGACCTTACGGGGCTTTCAGAGATTGAAGGCCCGCTGCAGAGAATGAACGAGGCGGTTTGGACGATAAAGAATGTATCCTTCGCCTATAAGCATGAGCCGGAAACCTTGCATATAACGGAAACCTCTTTCCCATCCGGCAGCGCCACGGCCATCATCGGACATAATGGTGCGGGAAAATCCACCTTTGCCCGGTGCCTCTGCGGGTTGGAAAAGCACTTCAAGGGAACGGTGCAGGATCAAAGCAAGAACTATTCCAGAAAAGAACGATTGAAACTCTGCTATATGGTCATGCAGGATGTAAACCACCAGCTCTTTACCGAAAGTGTTCTGGATGAAATTCTGCTCAGTATGAGAACCGAGGATAAACAGAAGGCAAGAGAAATCTTGCAGGAGATGGACTTGCTTTCCTTTGAGGACTGCCACCCGATGGGGCTGTCCGGCGGCCAAAAGCAGCGTGTGGCGGTTGCCTCTGCGATTGCTTCGGGGCGGCCTCTGATTTTATTTGATGAACCGACCAGCGGCCTTGACCTGTTTCACATGAGGCAGGTCGCTAATGTTGTCAATCAGGTGGCAAATGCCGGAAGAACCGCGCTTGTGGTAACGCATGACCCGGAATTTATTCTACGCTGTTGCAATTATGTCCTTCGCTTAGAAAATGGGCAAATTCAGGAAAGTTATTCCATAGAGAACAGCGATGGCCGAAACCGGCTGCTCAAGTTTTTCCTGCAGGATATGGGAACAGGGTAACGAATAGGTTTAACCTTGCTTTAAATGTATGGAACGGCGGTATTCCAATGGTGTTTGCCCATATTGCTTTTTGAATACAGCAGCAAACTTACTTTGGTTCATATAGCCTACCTGTTCTGCTACTTCAGATACAGACAATTTGGTTGAAGCAAATAATTCAGCAGCTTTTTTTAGCCGGATTTCACGCAGATATACAGAAATGTTTTGGCCATAAACACCGCGAAAATAATTTTTCAGACTGGTTTCACTGACACAAAAGCGGGCGGCCAATTCCCATGCTGGATGGTGCTGGCGCAGGTCGGAAGTAATAATTTTTTCCACCTGCTTCGCAATATCTACCTGTGTTTCTGTAAAAAATGTACATGCCTGTGAAGGAGGAAGGTGATCAAGATTTTGTAAATATGAAAACAGCGCCAGAGAATAGATCTTCATCTGGGTAACAGCAACAGAGTCTGGTAAATCAAAAAGCTCCCAAAGTTTTTTTAAAATAGTTTCTGCTTCTGCAGGGGCTGGGGATATGTAGGTGCTTTCTTCCGGACAGTAATGTTTTGTAATCTGATGAAAGTCAATGCCAAATTCTCGCATCAGCCATGTGTTTTCATTTGCAATCGTTGTAAGATCAATAAAAAATTCCAGCCCTTCATAAATGTGCCTGGGATACTGATATTGATTCTGAGCAAAATGTTCCGTGAAAGACAGGTCATTGTCTTTAAGATAAACATAGTTTCCGTTATTAAGGACAATTTCACAGCGTCCTGTAACACAATAATTGAATAAAAGAGGCCCTGTTGCATTGGAGCCATTTTCATGGAAATCCGGTGCGGGCCATATGGGAGAATTAACAAAAATATATGCCAGGTTAAAGCCCGGAAAAAGAGAGTAGAAAGTCATGGATCCTTTTCCGGATGCGCTTTTGAAAAGAAGTTCTGTACTGGTTTTACTGCTTTTTATTGATATACCGGGGATTTCAATACACTTTTTTAGAATATCATCAATTTTCATATAGAACTCCGTTAGTATGAATGAGAATCGGTTATCAAAGGCTACCTTTATATTATAGTCAGGCTGGATGATCCGGTCAACGGGAAAACTCGTTGCTGTTTGGAGCCAAAAAACTGATAGGTTGTAGAGAAACGTAAGAACATCTGATATTCTGTTCTGTGTTAGTATTATCTAACCAGTAAATGAGTGGAGGTATTCGTTATGAGTAACAAGTTACAAGCAAAGGACCTGATTAACCTGGGGCTGTTCACCGTTCTCTACTTTGTGATTGGCTGCTGTGTCGCCATTCCTATTGGGTTTGTGCCTATCTTTTTGCCAATCCTCGGTGCCTTGTGGTCTTTGATTACAGGTATCCCCTTCATGCTGTTTCTGACAAGAGTAAAGAAATTCGGCATGGTTACGATTATGGGGATTTTAAGCGGTTTGCTGATGGGCTTGACCGGCATGGGCTTCTGGGGTGTACCAATGGGTCTGATTTTTGGCCTGCTGGGAGATTTAATTTTGAAATCCGGAGGTTATAAAAGTGCTAAAAAGAGCCTGATTAGCTATGCTGTATTCAGTCTTTGGATGGTCGGTACATACATTCCCATGTATTTCATGGTAGAGGATTCCTGGGCCAGTTTTGCGGCCAGCTTCGGTGAGGAATATGCTGACCAGGTGATGGCTGTCATGCCCATGTGGAGCATTGTTCTGGTGATTGCCGGGATTTTTGTTTTTGCGATTTTGGGCGGCCTGTTAGGTAAGGCACTTCTGAAAAAGCATTTTGCCAAAGCGGGAATTGTGTAATGAGCGGAGTAGCATTCTCGGAAACAACTGAAAAAAGAAAAGGAATACTGCTTGATCCCCGTACAAAACTCCTCCTGTTGTTGATGATTACAACGTTGATGTTCAGTACCAGTAATGAGGGGATTATGAATATCGTCAAGCCCTGTTTAAGCCTTGTCCCCTTTGTGCTGATTTTATCAGAACATCGCTTCAAAACAGCCGGAAAATATTTACTGCTCTATGTAGCCTGCTTTGCATTGGAGCGGATTGCCCTTGTGTATTTAAGCGGCTTACTTTCCTTCATTGTGCTGGCGGTTACATCCATTATGACACGTTTCGCACCGGGCATCATGACCGGTGCATGGCTGATCTCATCAACTTCCGTCAGTGAGTTTATCGGCGCAATGGAGCGTATGCACATCACAGAAAAAATTGTCATCCCCATGTCTGTGATTTTTCGTTTTTTCCCAACAATCAGCGAAGAATATCAGGCAATCCGGGATGCCATGAAAATGCGGGGTATCCGCTTGGGTGGGAGAAATCTTTTGCTGATGGTGGAATACAGGCTGGTTCCTTTGATGGTATCCGTTGTAAAGATTGGTGACGAACTATCTGCTGCTGCGTTGACACGGGGGTTGGGCGCCCCTGTTAGACGCACAAATGTATGCCAAATCGGTTTTCATTTTCAAGATGTAATTGCCGCCCTATTCTGTATCCTCTGCTTTATTGTATTTCTGCTTCAGAAGCAACTTGTCTTTTGAAAGGGGGTGAGCCTGTGATACAGATTGACCATGTGACCTTCTCGTATGGGGAAGAAAGCGAGAGTGCCGGTGGTGTTCAGGATATAAACCTGAACATAGAGGATGGACAATTTATTGTACTTTGCGGCGAAAGCGGCTGTGGAAAAACGACAATTACCCGCCTGATTAATGGATTGATCCCTCACTACTATGAGGGCAAAATGAATGGGAATGTTTGGGTGAATGGGGCAAAGGTTTCGGAGCAGCCCCTTTATGATACTGCAAAAACAGTTGGCAGCGTATTTCAAAATCCACGCTCTCAATTTTTTAATGTAGACACGACCAGTGAAATTACATTCGGATGTGAAAATCTCGGCCAGCCAGAGCGAAGTATTCGAGAACGATTAGAAAAAACCGTCCGGGATTTTCATTTGGAGAAACTGATGGGGCGCAATATTTTTCACCTATCCGGGGGAGAAAAACAGAAAATCGCCTGTGCCGGGGTGTCGATTATGGAACCTGATGTACTTGTTATGGACGAACCATCGTCTAACCTCGATGCTTCTTCTATTCTCGATTTGAGAGCCATACTTGCATTTTGGAAGGCGCAGGGAAAAACAATTATCGTGTCAGAACATCGGCTTTACTACCTGCGAGGCCTTGCGGATCATTTTATTTATATTACTGCCGGACAAGTGGAAAGGGATTACTCTGCGGCAGAGTTTGAGCAACTTACAGAGCAGCAAAGAGCCGATATGGGCCTTCGCACTTATATTCTTGAAGATTTGCTGCCGCCCGGAAGATCACCGCAAAGCGGAGAACAAATGGAGCTTCGCAATTTCTGTTTTGCCTATAAAAACGAACCGGAGACACTTCACATTCATGAAAGCAAAATTCCGGCGAACCGTATTGTAGGGATTATTGGAAATAATGGAGCTGGAAAATCGACTTTCTCCCGGTGCTTTTGCGGTTTGGAAAAGCGGTGCGGCGAAGTTATATGGAATGGAAAAGCCTACCGTCCCAAAGACAGGTTGAATACCTGCTATATGGTAATGCAGGAAGTCAATCATCAGCTTTTTACGGAAACAGTGTTAGATGAGGTTTTAATCAGCATGGAGGACGAAAGCGAGGAGCAGGCAGAAAGAATCCTTGCCGAGTTAGATTTGACAGATGTGGGAGACAGACACCCCATGTCCCTATCCGGCGGCCAGAAACAGCGGGTAGCGATTGCTTCGGCAATCGCTTCTAAACGCTCTATCTTATTTTTTGATGAACCGACCAGCGGCCTTGATTATAAGCACATGAAAGAGGTTGCAAATGTCCTGCGGCAAGTCAGGGACACGGGTATTACCGTGTATGTCATTACTCATGACCTTGAGTTGATATTAGACTGTTGTACGGATATTGTTCATTTTGAAGATGGTTCTATCATCGACCAATTTCCAATGGATGCGGATGGACTTGAAAAAATTAGAAACTTTTTTCTAAGGGGGTATTTGTAAAGTGAAAGAAGAAAAGAAAGAGTCACCCATAGGCGTCTTATGGGGATGGGGCAAACCCTATCACGGGAAATTCATCGGTAGCATTATCCTTGCGGTATTAGGCGTGGCCTGCCAGATGGTGCCTTATTTCTGTGTGGCACATATTGTTACGCTGATGTTGTCCGGGGATCAGAATTTTTCGCACTATACAGCAGCTTGTGTTATTGCACTTTGCGGTTATTTGGGAAAAGTCATATTCTCAAATCTTTCCACAACAATTTCTCACACGGCGACCTATTACACGCTGTGCGATCTGCGGGAGAATATCACCGCAAAGCTGGCCTGCGTCCCGATGGGGACGATTTTAGATACTCCGTCCGGCCAGTATAAAACAACGATTGTTGACCGGGTGGAAGGTATGGAGCCAACCTTCGCGCACCTAATCCCGGAAATGACCGCAAATGTGCTGGTGCCGCTTGTGATCGCTGTGTACCTGTTCCTTTTGGACTGGCGCATGGCGCTTCTGTCCCTTGTTACGCTGGTGGTGGGCCTTGCTGTTATGTCTGCCGGTATGAAGAATTATCCCGTCAAATGGGAGGGTGCTGTCAAGGCAGGCAAGCAGATGGCAAACGCCATTGTAGAGTACATCGGCGGGATTGAGGTGGTAAAGGCGTTCAGCCAGTCCGCCGGTTCCTACAAAAAATATTCTGACGCAGTGAATTATAACGCCAACTACTATGTGGACTGGATGCGGGAAAACCAGAAAACCATGAGTGCCTACAACGCCATCCTGCCCTCGGTGCTGATTTGCGTGCTGCCCTGCGGTTTTGCGTTCTGGCTCTCCGGCAGTCTGGAGCTTTCCACCTTCCTGTCCATTGTGATTTTTTCGCTGGGGCTGATTGGGCCGATTATTGCGGCCTTTACCTTTACGGACGATCTGGCTGTACTGGGGACAAATGTGGAAGAAATCAGCCAGCTTTTGAACGCCGAAGAACTGAACCATAAGGACGCGCCGGTTAAGCTGGAAGATACCGGCATTTCTCTTAGGTCTGTGTCTTTTTCCTATGACGGGACAACAGAGGTTTTGCATGATGTGAGCCTTGCCATCCGCCCCGGAACCATGACCGCCCTTGTGGGACCGTCCGGCTCCGGTAAATCCACGGTGGCAAAACTGATTGCCGGGTATTGGGATGTTACATCCGGCAGCATTACCCTCGGGGGTTATGAACTGAAAGATATTCCGCTGTCCGAAATTTCAGACCAGATTTCCTATGTGTCCCAGGACAACTATCTGTTTAACCGCAGTATTAGAGAAAATATCCGTATGGGAAGGCCCGGCGCCACAGATGCAGAGGTGGAACAGGCCGCCAAACAAAGTGGCTGCGACGCTTTTATCCGCAGGCTGGACAATGGCTACGATACGATTGTCGGCAGCGCCGGTTCCCACCTTTCCGGCGGGGAGCGCCAGCGTATTGCCATCGCCCGCGCCATGCTGAAAAATGCGCCGGTTGTCATTTTAGACGAGGCAACAGCCTACATTGACCCCGAAAATGAGGCGCTGGTACAGAAAGCCATTTCCGCTTTAACTGTCGGCAAAACCCTGATTGTGATCGCACACCGGCTGTCTACCATTGTTGGTGCGGACAACATCGTTGTTGTGAAGGATGGAACCGTCCACGCACAGGGTACGCATGAGAAACTGTTGGAAACCTGCCCCCTCTACCGGGATATGTGGCAGGCGCATATCGGCGCGAAAGACCAGATGTAAGGGGGTGTTGTCAGATGTATGGAACATTGAAAAAAATCTTTGCTTTTGCAGGCAGCAAAAAGGGGCTTTTGAAAAAATCCCTGTTGTTTGCGTTCCTGTCCGGGCTGTTTTCAGCCATGCAGTTTGCCGCCCTCTTTGTAGTGATCGGTGCGCTGGTATCTGACAACCGGGACGGAAAGTTTATCTGGATCTCGTTGGGAATTATGGCGGTATCCCTCATCGGGCGTATCATCACGACCTACTTTTCCACGATGGAGCAAACGGAAACCGGCTATTGCATGGTAGCGGAAAAGCGTATCCACATTGGAGATCGGCTGCGCTATATCCCGATGGGCTACTTCAACAAGAATAGTATCGGGAACATTACCGCCATTGTTACAACGACTTTGGGCGATGTAGAGAACTCGGCGGCTCGTGTCCTAGTGTCTGTACTGGGTGGATTTTTCAACTCAGTGGCGCTTGTCATTGTCCTGCTGATATTCGACTGGCGGATCGGGCTTGTGGCTGCTGTCGGTGTCCTTCTTTATCTTGCAGCGGCGGAACTGGCCCTCCGCAAGTCTGCGGCTCTAAGCTCGGTACGCCAGCACACGCAGGAGTCTCTTGTGGAGTCCGTGTTGGAGTACATTCAGGGCATGGGGATTGTCAAAGCATTTGGCCTTGAACGGGACAGCACACAATCCATTGGAAACGCTATTCAGGCAAGCTGCCGGGATAACCTGAAACTGACAAAAGCCAGCGTTCCCTATGACGCTATCAAGCAAGTGGTTGTCCGGGTGTTCAGCGTCCTGCTGTTGCTGGCCTCAGTCTGGTTCTGGCTGGATGGCTCTTTGCCGCTGGCCTACGGCCTGATTTTGGTAATCGCTTCTTTTATGGTGTTCAACGATTTGGAGAACGCCGGGAATATGGCCTCTCTGCTGCAAATGCTAGCGGCCTCGATGGATACGGCAAACTCCATTGATGACACGCCGGTGATGGACGAGAAAGGCGCTGACATTACGCCGAAGTCCAGCGAAATCGTGTTTGACAAGGTGGATTTTTCCTACGCAGACCGCAAGATATTGGATCAGGTCAGCTTTACCATTCCCGAAAAAACGACTACGGCCATTGTAGGCCCTTCCGGGGCAGGTAAGACAACGATGTGCAACCTGATTGCCCGCTTTTGGGATGTGAACGCCGGGAAGATTACCATAGGCGGTACGGATGTACGGGATTTCAAACTGGACAGCCTGATGAAGAATATCTCGATGGTGTTTCAGAGCGTGTACCTCTTTGCAGATACGATTGAGAACAATATCAAGTTTGGCTGCCCGGACGCTACCCATGAGCAGGTGGTTGAGGCGGCGAAAAAGGCTTGCTGCCATGACTTTATTTCTGCCCTGCCGGATGGTTATGATACTGTGATTGGCGAGGGCGGCGGCACTCTGTCAGGCGGCGAGAAACAGCGGATTTCCATCGCACGTGCCATGCTGAAAAATGCGCCCATCATCATTTTGGATGAGGCGACAAGCAGCGTTGACCCGGAAAATGAGGATGAATTGCAGCGGGCTATCGAGGCGCTGACCCATGATAAGACTATCATCATGATTGCCCACCGGCTGAAAACCGTTCGCAACGCCGACCAGATCCTTGTGCTGGACAACGCTCATATCGTTCAGCGCGGCACTCATGCGGAGTTGATCCGGCAAAAGGGCCTGTATGCCGACTTTGTATCGGCCAGACAGGAGGCTATCGGCTGGAAGTTGGCTCAGTAAAGGAGGTTCAGATGAAACTTCATGCGTCCGGGGAGGACTATTTGGAAACTATCCTTGTTCTCCAAAAGAAACTCGGTATGGTGCGTTCTGTAGATGTTGCCCGCTATATGGGAGTGTCAAAGCCAAGTGTATGTGTGGCGGTCAACACTCTGAAAGACGGTGGATTTCTCACAATGGATGAGGATCACTTTCTCCATTTGACCAATGAGGGCCGAGCAACTGCAGAAAAAATCTACGAGCGACACTGTTTCTTCACCGAGCAGCTTATTGCCGCAGGCGTTGATCCTAAGACTGCGGAGAATGATGCCTGCCGGATGGAGCATGTGATAAGTACAGAAAGTTTTGAAAAGATAAAGGCGGCAGCCAAGCCCGATACGAAAATAGAAAAATAAACTGATTTTTTAGGCGGCCCTGGAGATTTTCTGGAGCCGTCTGTTTTACGTTAAGAGGAGATTCTTAGTGAAGAAAATAGAAATTGTTGCAAGGATTTTTTGCGATGGAGTGAATACAGGAGAAAAAACTTTACTGGAATGGACGGATGAGGAAGAAAAAGCAGACAGCAAACTGGTCTGTTCCATTTTATATTATCCAGGTCTGGAAATTCGTCTAAGCCAACGTAGGGTATTGAAGGATGGAAAAGAGATTCATCTATCAAGATATGAATATGGGGTCTTAAGTTTTATGGCGCAGCATCCAGGCACTTTATTCACCAAAGAAGAAATTTTTGAGAACGTTTGGGCGGAAGATAGTGAAAGCTGTTTATCAGCGGTGACAAATACAATAAACCGCATCCGGCAAAAAGTGGAAGATCATAAAGAAACCCCAGTTTATATTCAAACGGTATCCAATTTAGGATATGTTTTTGCAATGGATAAAGATTTTAGGCGCAAAATTGCGAAGTAAACAAAGCATCGATTTAAAAATAGCAGAGGTTGTTGTATGATAATAGCCAGGAGGTGCTAGGATGGATGCTCAAAAATTTGGCACTTTTATCGCACAGTGCCGCAAAGAAAAGGGTATGACACAATCAGAACTGGCAGCAAAAATAATGGTAACAGATAAAGCGGTAAGCCGTTGGGAACGGGGAAAAGGCTTCCCGGATATCAATTTGCTTCTGCCCTTAGCAGAGGCTCTTGAAGTATCAGTTTTGGAATTAATGCACTCGGAGAGACAAAAAGAAAAAGCCCAACTTTTTCAGGACGATACGGCTATTGTTCATTTGATGGAAAATGCTGTTGAAATGAATAAGCGAAATAAACATCAGGATAGGCTTATTACATGTATTGCGTGTATCACAATGCTGTTTGTTACATTTTTTATAAAATTTTATGGCTATGGAAGTATAGGCGGAGGAATTGTTGCAGGCGCTTTTATTGCATTTATTCCCATAGGGCTTTATCTTCTTATCAGCAACAGGAAAGACATTACAGGCAGAAAAATCTACGCCATATTTACGGTGTTGGGGATCTGCCTGACTTTAGCTTTATTAACTTTTTTGCATGTAAATCTACAGATCCTGATATGGGGAACTTTCTTTTTGCTTTTCCTTATTATAATTGTGCTGATAGCATAATGCATTTTCATGCAGATACCAGCATTCTGAAAATATAGAGTATTTGGAAAATTGAAATTCAGATTTGCTTTCTTTAGAGCTAAGCGCCAGGGGAATTTTCGGCGCTTAGTTTTTTTCATCATATCAGTACTTTTGCAGGACTATTTTCAGGGAAGGAATATTGTAATCAGGAATTGCAATTTGACAAAGATAAAGTTATAATAGGATCATCTAAAGTTAGAAATGACTAACCATAAAATGCAGGAGGTGGGTTTATTATGTTTATAATCCGGCCATATAGAGAACAGGATGCAGTTGGCTGCGGCCAATGTTTTTATGAAGGTTTTTTTACTTGCCCTATCAATGCCAATGACCGGATCTTTCTGCGGGATTATGCCCAGGTTCTCATAGAAAAGTGCAGTTTTACTTATGTGGCGGAATCGCCGGATCATCAGATCGTAGGGTTTATTTCCGGAAATTATGATAAAAAAATCCGCCTGCGGAAAACAAATTCTGACCACTGTAAAAGACATTATGGGGCATGGTGCCGGATGTTTTTTAAGTTTTATTTGAAACAATATCATTTGTCTAAAGCTTTCCAGAAGCAGTTTGACGCTTTCTTTTTGCAGCTGCGTGAGCGGGATGAGAAATTTTTTACCGGCTGTGACCTGGAGTTGGTGGCGCTGTCATCCAGAAAAGCTTACCGTAAAGGGCTGGGGACAGCGCTTATGGAAAAGTTTATGGACAGAGCCAAAGCAGATGGAGCAGATACCGTAAAACTGATGACGAATACACTGGCTTCCTGGGAGTTTTATGAAAAACGTGGTTTTACAAAAGCGGCAGAAAAATTATTCCCGGATGGTTCCGGTCATAAAACTATCATTTATGAATATCATGTGAACCGCTAAAAGATTTAAGGAGGCGTGTGAATTCATGGTTGTATTGATAGAAAGTGTGGTAGGGATCTTTCTTTTTACGATTATAATTGTGCTGGTCACACTGAAGGATCCTATAGCGTCTGTCGGAGATTATCCCCCGGCAATCCGGAAAAAATGCATGGAATTGGGGCTTGTGGAAGAACGGAAGAAGCGTTTCACCAAAGGGGATATTGTGCGGAAGACCGCAGCGATGTTGGTGTTTATCGCAGCGCTTTCATGGACTTTGAAGTGTTTTAACGGTGCGCAGACATTCTGGCAGGGCTTCAGGGATTCTTATCTGATCTGGCTGATCATCGATTGGTATGATGGGCTGATCCTGGACTGTGTCTGGTTCTGCCATTCCCGGCGGGTACGGATTCCGGGGACGGAGGATATGGAAGAATATAAAGATTACCGTTTCCACATCCGCCAGTCCGGTATCGGAATGCTCCTGGGTCTTCCTGCCTGTATAGCCGTTGGCCTTTTTACAGCGCTGTTGTGACGGAATCATGAAGAAAGGAGACAATGATATGGTGGAAAAGAGGATCAAACAGGAAAATATTCACCTTGGAAGGCATGGGGAGGATTACGGGAATTGGATGTCTAACCCGGTATTTTATATGGCAGGAGGCCTTCTCGCCATAACGGCGGTATTGTCGGTATTGTCCTTTACGGTGTTTCACATTACTGTGTTGGGCGTGATTTTTACAGGTGCTGTAGTTGTACTGCTGGCATTGCTCATATGGATCACATGGATACGGCGGCAGTACGCTTTCGATGGGGGCGGCATGATGGAAAAAGTCCATCAGGTTCTTCTGTTTCATCTTGATTATGATGGAAAAGGAAACTTGCTGGAGGTGGGCTGTGGTTCCGGGGCGCTATCCATCCGGGCGGCTCTCACATGGCAGGAATCCGTAGTCACCGGCATCGATTATTGGGGCGCTGTTTATCATTACAGCCAATCCCTCTGCGAAAAGAACGCAGCCAGCGAAGGGGTGGGATTTCGATGCATGTTCCGGCGGGGCGATGCCTGCAAATTAGATTTTCCCGATGGGAGTTTTGACGCCGTAGTGAGCAACTATGTCTACCATAATATCACCGGAACGGATAAGCAGGGGCTTCTTCTGGAAACCCTGCGGGTACTGAAAAAAGGCGGTGTGTTTGCCATTAATGATGAGATGAAACCCCGGATGTACGGGGATATGGAAGTTTTTGCGCAGCGGCTTCGGGACATGGGTTACCAGGAAGTCCGCCTGATCGACACGGCAGAGGAAGCCTTCGGATCCCACCGCCGGGCGGCGATGATGATGCTGGGAGAGTCCCGGATGTTGGTGGGGCGGAAATAACTTTCTCGGTTTATGGCATGAGAAAATTGGAAACCATATGGAGCATTTTCAACCTATCCAGAGTGGCACAGCCTATTTGGTTTTAGTAAAATATAATTATGCGAAATCCTGTTTCGCTATTTTTAATCACAATAGGTTAGAGAAATCTAACTGCGCTGGAGGTATGTAGAAAATGGAAACAAGAAGCAACAAACTACAAGCCAAAGATCTGATTAATGTAGGCATTTTCACCGCCATTTATTTTGTCATTTTCTTTGCAGGCATGATGCTGGGGTATATCCCTATCTTTATCCCACTGCTTGGACTGGTGTGCCCCATCCTGTGCGGTATTCCCTTTATGCTGTACTTAACAAAGGTCAAGAAGTTTGGCATGGTATCACTGACCGGCATTATCCTTGGCTTACTGAATTTAATCATGGGTAGCGGAATTTTGGTGCTGGTTGCTGGGATTATTTTTGGCATTGCAAGCGATTTGATTTTAAGAGCCGGAAAATATCAAAGTTGGAAATGCACATTCCTTGCCAATGGTGTGTTTTCCCTTTGGATCATGGGTTATGTGAGCCGGATGTTCCTCACCCGCACAGAGTTCTTTGCTTCGCTTGTAAGTAGTTATGGACAGGAATATGTAGATACGCTTATGTCCTACACCCCAAATTGGATGTTCCCTGTTTTATTCGTTGTAACCTTTATCGGTGGCATTTTTGGGGCACTTCTTGGCAAGGCCGTGTTGAAAAAGCATTTTGAAAAGGCGGGGATTGCCTGATGGATGCGGCGGTTACAACGCTAAAATTTGAAAACAAATCTGTTATTCCCACCGATCCGAGGACAAAACTGTTTTTGACTGTAACTGTCAGCACTATTATGATTACCGGCGGCACGGGCGGATTTATGAACCTGGTTCGCCCGTGCCTCATGGCGTGCCCGATTGTATTCCTGCTCCTTTCAAGGAAATGGGTGGACGCAGCTAGATTTGCTGTTACATACGCTATTCTGTTTGCTTTGGAATTAACGGTATTACCGCTGCTCACTGGCACATGGAATTTTATCCTGGGAGCAGCAGTCGGAATCTATACACACATGCTCCCCGGATTTATCATGGGATATTATCTGGTGAGTACGACAACAGTCAGTGAATTTGTTGCTGCGATGGAGAAGATGCACATTCCACAAAAAATCGTGATCCCTATGTCGGTGGTATTCCGATTTTTTCCCACAGTCAAAGAGGAATATGCGGCTATACGGGATGCCATGAAGATGCGCGGCATCACTACTCTCCGCAGTCCCATGAAGATGCTGGAATACAGGGTGGTCCCTCTGATGATGTCGGTTGCCAAAATCGGAGAAGAACTGTCTGCGGCGGCTCTCACACGAGGGCTTGGGGCGCCGCAGAAACGGACAAATATTTGTAAAATTGGGTTTGGACCTTTGGATGTTTTTTTCTTCCTGCTGGCGATACCCTGTTGGGTCGGTTTCTTTATCTGTTAGGAGGAAGGAGTCTATGATTGAACTTCGCAATATCAATTTTCGCTATGCCGGGGGAACGGATGCCGGTGGGCTTGTAAACATTGACTTAATCATCCCGGACGGGCAAGTTATCCTTTTGTGTGGGCAATCCGGCTGCGGAAAAACAACCCTGACCCGCCTGGTGAATGGGCTGATCCCGAATTATTACGAGGGCGAGTTAAGCGGCGAAGTCCTGCTGGATGAAAAAAACATCAGTTCCCTTCCGCTCTATGAAACAGCAAAATATGTGGGGAGCGTTTTTCAAAATCCCCGTACACAGTTTTTTACGGTGGACTCTACCAGCGAACTGGCCTTTGGGTGTGAAAATCAGGGCTTGCCTGAAGAAAAAATCATTCAGCGGGTGACATCGACTGCGGAGCAGTTTGGGATGGAGAACCTGCTGGGGAAAAATATCTTTTCTCTTTCCGGCGGAGAAAAGCAGAAAATCGCCTGCGCTTCTGTATCGGTCAGTGATCCGCCCATCATTGTCCTGGATGAACCATCTTCTAATCTGGATATGTCAGCCACAAAAGATCTGCGCTGGATGATCCAGATTTGGAAACAGCAAGGGAAAACCATTATTATTGCGGAACATCGGCTCTATTATCTGAAAGAGCTGATAGACCGTGTTATCTATTTGAAAAACGGAAAAATTGAAAAAGATTATCTGGCTTCGGACGTATTGAAACTGTCCGCAATGCAACAGGCAGAAATGGGATTGCGGCCTTTTGACTTGGGGGCGTTCCCGGTAGTAGCACATCCTACTGTAAGCTACGGTACTATCGAATGTGAGAACTTTCATTTTGCTTATACAAAGCAAAGGGATGCGCTGGATATTGATAGACTTTCGTTGCCGCAGGCGGGTATTATCGCAGTGATCGGCCATAACGGTGCCGGAAAATCCACCTTGGCCCGGTGTCTCTGCGGATTGGAGAAACACTGTAAGGGCATTGTGAAAGCGGATGGGAAAACGTATAATAGAAAACAGAGGCTGTCCCTGTGTTATATGGTCATGCAGGATGTCAACCATCAGTTGTTTACAGAAAGCACAGAGGAAGAAATGCTCATCAGCATGGCGGAGCCAGCTTCGGATAAGGCAGATGCAATTCTTGACCGATTGGATTTGTTGCAGTTTAGGGAGCGGCATCCGATGGCGCTCTCCGGTGGTCAGAAGCAGAGGGTGGCGATTGCCACCGCTCTTGTTTCCGAGCGTAAGATTTTAGTGCTGGATGAACCTACCAGCGGTCTGGATTTACAGCACATGAAAGAAGTGGCTGATGAACTCGTTACGATACAGGAAATGGGAAAGACCTCTCTTGTCATTACCCATGATTATGAGTTAATCGTCAGTTGCTGTACTCATATTCTGCATCTGGAGCATGGTGTGGTACAGGAACAATATGCTTTGGATGCCGCAGGGTTCCAGCGCCTTCAAAATTTTTTTATAGAATCGAGGTGATCCCAGTTTGAATAAAAGCGACCTGTTTTTCTCGCAGCAAAATATGAATTTGCTCTGCCGGGATGAATCCTGCTCAGTCTACCAAATGAAAAATGAAACAGGAGACGGAACTGCAACCTATTATGAAGTATATCCCGGAATAGGTGTCATGTATAATGATTTTCACATGGAGCACTGCCCGTCAAGGAAGTTTGAACAAAATACGCACACTTTTGCAATTCACCATTGCAGAGAAGGCCGCGTCGAGTGGGAAGTCAGCAATGGCGCTTATCTTTATCTTGCGTCCGGCGATATTATGTTGGACAGTTCTGCCACGGAAAACAACCATTGCAGCTTTCCTGTAAGCCATTACCACGGGATTACAGTTACGATTTCTGTCCCCGAAGCGGTAGAGGGTTTGGGTGATCTTCTGTCCCTGTTTTCCATTGACCTGGAGCAGATTGAACAGCAATTTGCCTTGAAAACACGCCCTTTCATCATGCATGGAAACTCTGTCCCCGACCATGTAATCTCAGAACTGTACCAAGTGCCTGATAATATCCGTCTGGAATATCTCAGGGTAAAGATCCTGGAATTGTTGGTCACGCTCAGGACGGTAGACCCTACAGTCTTAGGTGTGGAGCGTCCCTACTTTTATAAGACTCAGGTGGAGAAGGTCAAGGCTATCATGTCGTTTATGACAAATGAGCCGGAGCGCCATTTCACGATGGAGGAACTTTCTGAAAAGTTTGATATTTCTACTTCTGCCCTAAAGCAGTGCTTTAAGGGCGTGTATGGCACCGCCATTTATACCTATATGCGGAATTATCGTATGGACCTGGCAGCTTCTCTTTTGACACAGACGGATGAACCGATTACGGTGATTGCCGGAAAAGTTGGTTATACGAACACCAGCAAGTTTTCTGAGGCGTTCAAGAAGGTAAAGGGAAAAACGCCGCTGGAATATCGAAAAATAAAAATCTAAACGGAGTAAAATCCGGCTGGGCAGAGTGGCGGGCAACATGAATATCTGCAATACTTAGAGAGTATCAAGTCGATTGATACTCTCTATTATTTTGCTTAAGGAGGAAAGGAAATGAAGCAGAAAAGCTGGATTTCTATTGTGTTTTCCTTTGCTTCACAGTGCCGGGGCAAGATTGTCCTGTCCGTCTTATGTGCGATCATCAGTGTGGTTGCCGGACTGATACCCTATTGGAGTGTTTACCAAATTATCACGCTCTTTATCGGCGGTTCACCTGTGATGGCAGAGGTTTGGAAATGGTGCTGGATCGGACTTGGCGCTTATGCGATACGCTTCTTGCTCTATGGTATTTCAACGAGCCTGTCCCACATATCCGCCTATACCATTTTGGAGAATATTCGTTTGGCTCTTGCCCAGCGGCTGATGAAAGCGCCGCTGGGGACAGTCATCGGAGAGTCTGTGGGTAAACTGAAAAATGTATTGGTAGATCGGGTGGAAACGATTGAGCTGCCGCTGGCCCACATGATTCCAGAGTGTATCTCCAACCTGCTGCTCCCTGTGGCAGTCTTTGTTTATCTGGTTTGCATCGACTGGCGTATGGCGCTGGCGATGCTGGTCACACTGCCTTTCGTTCTGATTGCTTTTGCTATGATGATGAAGAATTTTAACAAGCTCTATGCTGATTACATGGAGTCCAACAACTATGTGAACGGCGTGATCGTGGAGTATGTGGAGGGTATCGAAGTTATCAAGGCGTTCAATCAGTCCTCCAGTTCTTACGAAAAGTTCACCAAGGCGGTAGAGTCCTTCAAAGACTACACCCTCAAATGGTATCAAAATTCCTGGAAAGTGATGAACTTTGTTGCTGCTGTGCTACCGTCCACCTTTTTGGGAACGCTCCCGATTGGTATGTATCTCTACTGGAACGGTAGCCTTACGCCGCAGGACCTTGCAATGTGCCTGATCCTCTCGCTGGGTATTGTAGGCCCGCTGATGAACTTTACTACTTACATCAATGAGACGAAGGCGATTGAATACGCCGTCCACGACGTGGACGAGTTGCTCCATGCGGAGGAACTGCCTGATACTGGAAAACCAGTGGAGGTGCCGTCCAAAGACATTCAACTTCAGGATGTTTCGTTCTCTTATGATAAAGAGAGCGGTAAACCGGTGCTTTCCCATATCAATCTGAAAATCCCGGAGGGAAAGTTTACGGCGCTTGTCGGCCCGTCCGGTGGAGGCAAGTCCACCGTTGCCCGCTTGATTGCCCGCTTTTGGGATGTGAACGATGGAAAAATCACCATTGGCGGTGTGGACATTCGCAGTATGCCGCTGGCCCAACTTGCCGATATTGTCAGTTTTGTTACACAGGATAACTTCCTGTTTAACTGCTCCATCAAGGAAAATATCCGGCTGGGAAACCCTGATGCTACGGACGAAGAAGTATATGCGGCAGCAAAAGCCGCCTGCTGTGATGAATTTATACAGAAATTGGACAATGGCTATGACACGATGGCCGGAGATGCGGGAAACCGGCTTTCAGGTGGCGAGAAACAGCGCATCTCCATTGCCCGCATGATTTTGAAAAATGCCCCTATCGTGATTTTGGACGAGGCAACTGCGTTCACCGATCAGGAAAACGAAGAAAAAATTCAGCAGTCCATTGCTGCTTTGACAAAAGGGAAAACTTTGCTTGTCATCGCCCATCGTCTGTCCACCATCAAAAATGCTGATCAGATTATCGTCCTGCAAAATGGACAGGTTGAGAATATGGGCACGCATCAGCAACTTTTAGATAGCGACTCTCTCTATCGGGATATGTGGGAGGCGCATATCGGAGCACAGAACTGGTCTGCCGGTTCCGGGAAAGGAGGTAACTGATATGTTTCGGATTGTAAATCGACTGATCCAATGGACAGGAAAATATAAACGGCGTATTTACATCGGGTTTATCTACGCTTTCATTCACAGCATTTTTACCGCAATCCCTATTATGCTGGCTGCGAATGGATTAAGTGCTGTTCTGGATGACTGGGGTGGCGTCAAGCCATTGGAGGGCCGGGACATCTGGATCATGCTGGGGGCCATGATTTTAGCTGTACTGGGTCGATACCTGTTCTCTTATCTCCGAGCCATCACGCAGGAAAGTGTCGGTTATGAAGCAACCGCTGACGAGAGAATCCGGCTGGGAGATATTTTGAAACGGGTGTCGCTGGGTTTTTTCAACAAGAACAATATCGGTGAGTTGTCGGCGGCCGCAACAACCGATCTCTCGTTCATGGAAATGTATGCCATGAACATGGTAAACACCGTGGTCAACGGCTATATCACAGTTATCGTCTTGATACTGTTCCTTGCATTTTATAGTCCTATGGCGGGAGGAATTGCTCTGGCTGGCGTCCTTCTGTCTGCCCTGTTTCTTCATCTGCTGGAGGCGCGCAGCCACCAAAACGCGCCTATCCATCAAAAGGCGCAGGACGATATGGTGGAAAGTTCCATCGAGTATCTGCGGGGGATGCAGGTGGTGAAAGCCTTTAAGCAGGAAGGCGTGTCTATTGCCGGTATCCACAAAGCATACAACGACAGCAAGAAAATCAACATCAAAATTGAAGTGGAATATATGCCCTTCAACTGCCTGCACCTGTTTTCGCTGAAAGCCGCCTCCATTGCCATTGTAGCTGTGGCTGCTTGGCTGACCTATAACGGCAGTATGGAACTTCCTACCATGCTCATGCTGGATATGTTCTCCTTTATGATCTTTGGAAGTGTGGAAGCCATGAACAACGCCGCCCATGTATTGGAGGTTATTGATGCTACGCTGGATAAACTGGACGGCATTGAACACGCTGACATTATAGACAAAGACGGGAAAGATATTTCTTTGCAGAACACAGACATTGCTTTCCGTGATGTGACATTTTCCTACGATAAAGTTCCTGTTTTGCGGAATATCAGCTTTTCCATCCCCCAGGGCAGCACTACGGCCATTGTAGGGCCATCTGGCAGCGGCAAGACCACGATTTGCAACCTGATTGCCCGTTTCTATGATGTGGACAGCGGCAAGGTCACAGTAGGCGGTGAGGATGTGCGGAACATGACCTGTGACAGTTTGCTCCGCAATATCTCGATGGTCTTTCAAAAGGTCTACCTGTTCCACGATACCATTGAAAACAACATCCGTTTCGGCAATCCAAGTGCAACGAAGGAAGAAATTATAGAGGCCGCGAAAAAGGCCCGGTGCCACGACTTCATAATGGATCTTCCCGATGGATATGAAACCGTAATCGGCGAGGGCGGCTCCACGCTGTCTGGCGGAGAAAAACAGCGCATTTCTATTGCCCGCGCCATTTTGAAAAATGCCAACATTGTAATTCTTGATGAGGCAACAGCAAGTATTGACCCCGAAAATGAGCATCTGATCCAGCAGGCAATCAGTGAACTGACCATTGGGAAAACGGTTATCGTTATCGCCCACCGTCTGGCAACGATTGAACACGCTGACCAGATTTTAGTGGTGGATAAAGGTCAAGTTGTTCAGAAAGGAACACATCAGCAGCTTGTTCAGCAGGAAGGACTTTATCGCCGTTTCATTACAATCCGTGAGCAGGCGGAGGGCTGGAGCATTGCCTGATAATTGAGGTAAAACGTATTATGAAACTTCATGCATCTGGAGAGGATTATTTGGAGACTATTCTTGTCCTTCAAAAAGAACTCAATATGGTACGCTCTGTAGATGTTGCCCGGCACATGGGAGTGTCAAAACCAAGTGTATGTGTTGCTGTCAACACTCTGAAAGACGGCGGCTTTCTTACGATGGACGAGGATCATTTTCTCCATTTGACTGATGGGGGGCGAGAGGTTGCTGAAAAAATTTACGAGCGACACTGTTTTTTTACTGAACAGCTTATCTCCGTAGGTGTTGATCCTAAGACTGCGGAACAAGATGCCTGCCGGATGGAGCATGTGATAAGTGCAGAGAGTTTTGAAAAAATGAAAGCAGCATCTAAAAAGTAGTAATGTTATGAGGAAGAACATTGATTAAAGAAATGATGCCGGAAAATTACGAAAAGTTCTTTTTGAATTATGCCAGAATTAAAGAGATTTTGCGCTGAAGGGACACAAATTAACATTATAATATAGTTTTAGTTGAGTGACAGATTGTTGAGAGCTGTAATCAAGAGGCTTTAATAATGGGATATAGAGCAAAAGAAACCAGCAGTAACAAAATGAGTTTTTGCCCTGCTGGTTTCACTCTGGACTCTCGCTGGGATCGTGCTGAAGAGTTAGAAGTTGTTCTGCCAGATAATTCAACGTGTTTAGTAGGATCTTGCGGTTTTCAGGGAGGCAGGCTTGAAATTTCCCTATGAACCGTTGAATTTCCTCGTCCGTATCGGATATTTCCGGGTTAAACAAAGTATTGGCAGAAATACCAAGACGTTTAATTAATGGATAGAGGATTTCATAGGAGGGATTTATTTTCCCTTTTTCGATCATCTGGATTGTTTTAATCGCCACATGTGACTGATCTGCGAGATCTTGTTGCGTAAGATTGCAATCGTTTCTTGCCTGGCGAATACAGTTTCCCAGATAAGTCAGCTTATCTTTCGGCATAATCATTCACCTCATATATATTCTATCTTGCCGATTTTAGTTTTAACATAACCTAATCTTTCGTATCTGATAGGCAATATTATGCTGAAATAAAAAGAATATATATAGCCCTGCAGAAGGAAATAAAAAAAACGGCTTTCCACAGCAGGGCTTATTTGTGAGTTTCCTGCCCATCTGTGTTCTGCCGTTGGAAGGAATATGGATGGTATTCGTTTTAAAGAAAAGGAAAAGTCTTAGTCTAAATGAATTATTAAAAAAATTCTGTCCGTAGGTGGTCTGCCTTATATCTTTCAAAGAGTATTATTATACCTATCCGGTTGGCATAAAATTCCATATAATCAAAATTTAATAAGCAGCGTCAGGAAGTGTAAAAAACTCCCTGGCGTTATTTTTTGTCGAAATTTGTGGAACTTTCTCCATAAACCTCGAAACCGAGGGCCGCCAATCATCAGAGAAAGATTCTGATGAAAGGTTTTGGAGAAGTTGGAGAAAAGTTTTTTTAAAAATTTTCACGCTTTTTCGATTTTTTATCGGTTTCCCTCCTGTCCTCGCTGTGAAAGGGAGGATCATACATCTTTTACTACGGCTTTAAGCAGAAGGGAGGTGATCCCTTTTGAAACTGAACCGTCAGGAAAAAGAAATCGTGCGGAGAAAATTTTGCACCTATTGCATTAAAGTTCTGCATGGCGAGGCACTGAATTATCTTGATGAGCTGGATCGGCAGAGAGAGCGGGAAGTAATTTTTTCTGAACTTCTGCAGAAAGACCTGGACGCTCTGTATAGCTGTGACGATTATGATATGGCAGATTATTTTACCGTTATGGGAAGGCAGGTTCCTGTCCGCAACGAGTGGATCAGCATGGCGTTGAAAAAACTTCCTGTAAAAAAGCGGGAAATTATCCTGATGCTTTATTTTCTGAATATGACAGAGAAAGAAATCGCTAACTGCCTGAAATTGGTGCAGAGTACCATACATTATCATAAAGATGATTCTTTAAGGCTTTTGAGAAAATTGATGGAGTGAATTTACATATGAAAGCAAAGAAACACAGAGAAATGCCGGAGTTTGAAACAATCCAGGCTGCTATTGAAGGCGACGCCGAAGCAATCAATCAGATACTTTCCCATTTTCAGCCATTTATCAATAGTGAGTGCAAGAGAGAATATAAGGATGAATTTGGAAGAATCCATTATGTGACCGATGAATATATGAAAAGGCGGCTGGAGACAAAGCTGATTACAAAAATTCTGGATTTTGAGATCCGGCTATAACGAAAGGACAGGAATATTCCCTTTCTATTTCTGTCTTTGAAGACACTGTACCTTGATAATTGAATATTTTATCCTGCAGGACGTAAAGAAACAGTGGAGCTGGGCGGCAGATACGCCAGGATGATCCGGCTTCAATTTTTACTTTGTGACATCGTGTCGTAAAGTTCGTATATATAGACAGAGCAGAAGTTGAAGAAGGATAGGAGCGAAGAAATATCATGCTGCGGGCAGAGCGTGGGAACTTTGCGGCGAGGATACTGTTTCTGATAATGACACTTCCGGAGAGGCTGCTCCGGTCTGAAAAGATGGTGAGATACCAATGAGGCTGTTCCCCGACAGCCGCCTGCAGGATTTTTAGAAAAGTAATGGCAGTGAAGCTATATATGCTTACAAATACTTAAGGGAGAATGATGTAATGCAGAGGACACCTAAAAAATTAGAAAAAAAGAGATTGGTAAGATATAAAGAAGGTGCAGAGATGTACAGCATGGGAATGAATAAGTTTCAGGCGTTGGCGAAGGATGCCGGAGCCATTTTGAAAATAGACAGGATGGTATTAGTGGATTTGGATACATTCGATCAGTATCTGGAAACATTTCGTGTGAGAGAATAGAGGAAAGATTTTTCGTATAACAGAAAATAAGTGTTGACTTTTCGTTAAACAAAAAGTATAATAATTATGAAATGGATGGAGGTGTATGGAGTGGCTAGAACAGGAAGGCCAAGGTCAGACAATCCGAAAAACAGTTTAATCGGTTTGAAGCTGACAGAGGACGAAGCCACAAAACTTAGAGAGTATGCGTCCAAACATGGCATGACCATAACAGAAGTGCTGCAAAGAGGGATCGACCTGCAATATCAAATGGAAGAGTCCTCAGAGTAGCTAATGCGAAAACTCTTTCCTTGTGAAAGGAGCTAAAATGGCGCAATCAAGGAAAGATAACAAAGGGAGGGTTTTAAGAAAAGGCGAAACTCAGCGTAGATGTGATGGAAAATATGTATATACTTACACCGATCCGGAGGGACGGCGAAAGAGTATTTATTCCAAAGACATTAAAACGCTGCGGGAGCGGGAAGAACAACTGATTAAAGACCAATTAGACGGATTGGATACATATGTTGCCGGAAGCGCTACAATCAATTTTGTCTTTGACAGATATATCTCTACGAAAGCAGAGCTTAGAGATACAACGATGACAAACTATAAATATATGTATAATCGTTTTGTCAGGGACGGCTTTGGGAAAAAGAAGATTGCCGGGGTAAAATTTTCAGATGTTCTGCATTTTTATCAGCATTTAATAAAAGACAAGGCAATGCAGATTAATACACTGGAGACAATTCATACGGTACTTCATCCGACCTTTCAGTTAGCGCTGCGGGATAATATTATACGGAAAAATCCCAGCGATGGTGTTATGGCACAGATAAAAAAACTGCCTGGAAAAAATCACGGTGTTCGCCATGCTTTGACGTTGGAGCAACAACGAGCCTTTATCCGATATATAGAGGACAATCCGAAGTTTGACCGCTGGCTGAGTATTTTTAAGTTTTTACTTGGAACAGGATGCCGGATCGGGGAAGCTATCGGTATCAGATGGGAAGATGTAGATTTTGAGAAACGGTTGATCAACATCAATCACAGCTTAGTTTATTACAGCAGAGACTACAAAGAACATCCCATGTGTACGTTTTCTATATCTCTACCCAAAACAGAAGCAGGAATACGCATTATTCCCATGATGGATGCTGTTTACGAAGCACTGCAGAAAGAGTGGAATGAGCAGCAGGAAAACGGATTTAATGAAACGGAAATTGACGGTATGAAAGGCTTTATTTTTATGAACCGCTTTGGAAACGTACATAATCCGCAGGCAATCAACCGGGCTATCAAGCGTATTTATGAATCGTACAATGCAGAAGAAGTGGTAAAGGCAGCAAGAGAACACAGAGAGCCGCTTTTGATACCACATTTCTCATGCCATCATTTGAGGCATACCTTTTGCTCAAGGTTTTGTGAGAATGAAACAAATTTAAAGGTGATTCAGTCTATCATGGGCCATGCGAATATAGAGACTACGCTGGATATTTATGCAGAAGTCACCGAAACAAAGAAACACGAAGCAATCGAAAAGTTAGCACATAAGATAGACGTATTTTAGGAAAGAGTCTTTTACAGTGCTAAAGAGAGTACGACAAATTATGTGCTGTACGACAAGAGTACGACAATTTCGAGAGCCTTAATCAGTTTTAAAGGTTTATAGGATAACTGATAACAGACTGTAAAGTGTTTTAATAAGGGATAATAAATTCTAACGGATGTATGAGGTTAGAAATCCCCACAATGAAGTCCTTACCGAACGACAAGTAAGAAAAAGCCAGTGTTTATGCGGGTTTCGGGACTTTCCAAACTGAATAAATTTACCTCTTTACACCAAATTTACACCAATCGGTGCTAAAAACGGTGCAGAGACTAAAAAATCGCATAATTTTGAGTTTCACACAGCTCCTGAGAAGCTACATCTTCTCAGGAGCTTCTTTCATTTCTCATAGTTTTCGGACTACATCGCAAACTACACCAATTCTGTTTTTCTCAATATAATGAGGATAATCAAAGAGGAAGGGGTGGTTATACTATGAGCAACAGTTTAGCAAGCGTTCACCCGGAGCTAATTCCTGAATGGTCAGAGAGGAATTTACCGCTGACGCCGGATAAGATAACCTTCGGTTCAAATAAAAGAGTGTGGTGGAAAGGTGCTTGCGGACACGAATGGGAAACGAGCGTTAAAGCTCGTTCAAAGGGCGAGAAATGCCCGATATGCTCAGGAGCGAGAGTAATAGAGGGTATCAATGATTTAGCCACATTGAAGCCCCTGTTAGCTCAGGAGTGGTCTGAAAAGAACAAATTAAAGCCAACCGAGATATCTGTCGCTTCTCATAAGAAGATTATTTGGAAATGCAAACACGGACACGAATGGGAAGCAAGCGTTAAAAGCAGAACGATAAACGGCACAGGCTGTCCATACTGCTCACACAATAAAGTCCTTGCCGGATTCAATGACCTTGCTTCACAGTATCCCGATATTGCTGCTGAATGGTCTGACAGAAATCTTCCGTTGCTACCTACAATGGTGACAGCCTTTGCAAACAGTAAGGCTTGGTGGAAATGCAAAGATTGCGGAAACGAGTGGCACACTCTTATTTCAACCCGTGCCGATGGGAGCAGATGTCCGTATTGCAGCGGATATACATTGCTCAAAGGATTTAATGACTTGGCGACTACGCACCCTGAACTTGCGGCTGAGTGGTCAGAAAGAAATTATCCCCTAATGCCTGATGAGGTAAACGCAAAATCAAGACACAATGTTTGGTGGAAGTGTAAGACCTGTGGCAATGAGTGGAAGTCCGTTATCAATGCTCGTGTAAAAGGAACAGTATGCCCGGTTTGTGCGGACAGGGCGGTTCTTGCAGGATACAATGATTTAGCCACAACTGACAGGAGACTGCTTGCTGAATGGGATTACGAAACAAACTCTCTGCTCCCGACACAAGTGTCAAGAAGGTCGATGAAAAGTGTGTGGTGGAAATGTTCACTGGGACACTCTTGGAAAGCAAAAATCAGCGATAGAACAATTATCGGAGAAAAATGCACTGTGTGCGAAAAAGAATATCGCTCCGTATTCCCCGGCTTGGCGGTCGCCTATTACGCCAATCAAAAAGGATTAAAGGTACAGCTCGGTTCAGATAAACTATTAGGAATACCACTTGAAACCTACATTCCGTCAGAAAAGCTGGCGATAGAATTTACGAACGGCTCAGAACATATGGAGGTTCTCAAAAGCCATCTATGCAAGCAGCGAAATATAAAACTTGTAAAACTCCCTTTTAAGACAACCGAAACGGAAGCGGAGTATGCCGATAGAGTAAAAGCAGTTTTCAAAAGCGTACATATCTTTATTTATTCTGATGTCGAAGCAGATGTTTCGGTAATCAGAGCAAAATTCAATGAATGGAGGAAGCGACTGTGAGAGAAGAAAAGTTCCATATCTATCTTAATGATGACGAATACAGCAGAGTGATACAATCACTTATCCGTTTGAAGAACAGCCTGATAGCACAAGGCAGATACACCGACGGAGTTGACGATGTTCTCTGCAAGGTGCTTTCAGCCAAGAAAAGAAAGGTCAAAATCAAATATTTCTAAACACAAAAAGAGACCGCCTACACGACGTAAGCGGTCTTTGCTAATTTTAGAGTAAATCCGACAAACTGAAATTTCACTCTTATTTTGATAATAGCTTTTTATACGAATTATCAACACATATCGCTCCAAAAGGTGCTGTTATTAAAATAGATATTACCGCAACCGTAAGGACAATCTCTCCACAAGACAGCCCCATCGCAAGCGGTACCGTTCCAAGCGCTGCCTGAACTGTTGCCTTTGGTGTATATGCAACCATACAGAATAGACGCTCTTTTTTATTTAGCTTTGTTTTGACAAGCGATACTGCTACTCCCATCATCCTAAATACCAACGCCAAAATTACTAACAAAATCACTACAACACCTGCCGCTAATGCATACTTCAAATCAACCGCAATCCCAACCAATACAAATAGGAATATTTCTGCTCCAAGCCAAAGCTTATTATATTTTACGGATAGACGCTTTGCCAACACATCATATTTTTGATTGATGATAATGCCCATACTCATTATTGCCAACAGCCCTGAAACCGGCACAATACCTTCCAGTCTATTTTGCAATTCAAGCAGTAGAAATGAAACACTTAGAATGATAAGCACCTTTACGGAATCACGTATGTGAAATCTTCTAAAAAACCATACAAGAATAGTTCCTACTGCTCCGCCTAAAAGAACTCCCAGCAAAATAGATGTCGGTATCTGTATGAAACTTATTGCAGATACTTCCCCTGTTGAAGCTAAAGTAGTAAGTGCGGTAAACACTACAATCACAAACACATCATCCACAGATGCTCCCGCCAAAATTAACTGTGGAATACTCTTGTCCGTACCATATCCATCCTCTATCAGTTTTATCATTCTTGGAACAACCACCGCAGGAGATACCGCAGCTATGACACTTCCTATGATTGCTGCATCCAGAATAGATACACCTAATAATAACGGTGCGAAAATTATTGTTCCCATCATTTCAATACATGCCGGTACAAAACACATTAGAATTGCCGGACGACCTACCTTTTTCAAATCAGAAAAATTTAAAGACAAGCCAGCTCTTGTCAGAATAATAACTAATGCAATCTGTCTCAAATCTCCTGATATAGTAAGTATCGAGTCATCTACTAAATTCAAACAATGTGGACTTAATACAATTCCCACGATAATCATTCCCAGCAAGCTTGGTAATTTCATTTTTGAAAATATCCATCCCACCAGTAACCCGAACAACAAAATAATAGCAATACTCGTTAACATATAATCCTCCTTATACCACAGGAACTAAAAAAGCTGACAGTTTCTGCGTGGTTTTCGCAGAAGCCATCAGCATAATTGCGGTTTAGGGGTTATTACCCATGGGAGCGCCTCATTCCCAATGTTGATATTATAATATTTTTTCTTCTCTTTCGCAACAGAAAATTCAAATTTTTCTTTTGATTAACTCTTATTATACACCAAAAATATGAATATTTCTACCCGCCGTCTATTGACCTCAATTACGAGGGAAATAGGCGGCTTTTTTGTTTCTAAAAAATATTTTCAAGAAATTTTTGAAAAATGGGTGATTTTGGGTGTGCATTTTGACCCCCTTTGTCCAAATGAGTGAAGGGGTTAATTCCGAACCACAAAAAGGTCAGCCCTTTCACTTGTATTTTGACAACTGAATAAATCATTCACTAAGACTTTAATTCTGATGATTTTAGCCACCTTATCGGGTACGCCGTGACTTCTGCATTGCAGAACAGCGAGAACTCCCGGTATAAGTAATAGGTTGCCCCTGTTACGGCGATGACAGTCAGAAGGATAATGATACTTCTCTACGGAGCTGGCGGAGTACCCGGCAGAGGTGAAATTCCTATGATACAGATTAGCAGTCTGTTCCTTAGTGACTTCCCGTGAGCTTATTGCTCGGCAAGGGGTGTTGAGAACAAATATTGCCCGACCGGTTAGGAAATGAGCCGGTCAAGTACATAGCCATACTGCGATGGCTATGAATTTTACGAAAGGAGGACGCACAAAGTGTCGAACTGCAAAACGATTGCGATATGCAATCAAAAAGGCGGAGTTGGAAAGACGACCACTACGGTAAACCTCGGCGTCGGTCTTGCAATGCAGGGAAAGAAAGTGCTGCTCATAGACGCAGACCCACAGGGCGACTTAACCACTTGTCTCGGTTGGCAGGATACAGACAACTTGGGTATCACGCTTGCAACGAAACTCACAGATGTCTTAAACGAAACGATGAATGACCCTACGGTCGGTATTCTGCACCACGACGAGGGTGTAGACCTTGTTCCGGCAAACCTTGAGCTTTCTGCAATGGAATTTAACCTTGTCAACGCAATGAGCAGAGAGACGGCATTGAGAAATTATCTCAGCGAAGTGAAGGACAAATATGACTATATCCTTATAGATTGTATGCCTTCCCTCGGAATGGTAACAATCAATGCTCTATCTGCGGCAGACAGCGTTATTATTCCCGTTCAGGCTCAGTATTTACCGGCTAAAGGAATGACGCAGCTTGTTCAGACCATTTCACGAGTTAAGAAGCGTATCAATCCGAACTTGAAGATTGACGGTATGCTTCTCACTTTGGTGGATAGCCGTACCAACCTCGCCAAAAGCACGGTAGAAGCTCTGAGAGAGAACTTCGGTAATCAAATTAAGATGTATCGAACATATATCCCGATTGCCGTAAAAGCCGCAGAGACTTCTTCCAAAGGCAAGAGCATTTTTGCCTATGAACCCAACAGTACGGTGTCAAAGGCGTACACCGAATTTACAAAGGAGGTGTTAGCCGATGGCAGGAAGAAAGAGCGACTTCACTCTCACGAAGCTCGATGACTTATTCTCAACGCAGGAACAGAGAGATGAAGAAAAGCTTTCAAAAATCCGAGATATTCCCTTGACTGAGATTGACGATTTCCCCGACCACCCTTTTAAGGTGCGTGATGACGAGGATATGGCACAGCTCATTGAGAGTATTAAGGAACGAGGGGTAATCACTCCGGCGACGGTAAGGCAGAAAGAGGACGGCAGATACGAACTCATATCGGGACACAGACGAAAGCGAGCCTGTGAGCTTGCCGGGTTTGATACTCTCCGTTGTGAGGTCGTTGAACTGAACCGAGACGAAGCCACGATTTTAATGGTTGAGAGCAACTACCAAAGGTCGCAAATACTTCCCTCAGAAAAAGCCTATGCCTACAAAATGCGTTTGGAGGCATTGAGCAGACAAGGCAAAAGAACAGACCTAACTTCCGACCCAGTGGGTTGGAAGTCAAGCGGAAAAGAAACAGCACAACTAATTGGAGAGCAGTCGGGTGACAGTCAAACCCAAGTTCGCAGATATATTCGCCTTACAAACCTTGTTCCCGAACTTTTGGAATATGTTGATGAGGGGCGAATTAAAATGCGACCGGCGGTTGAACTGTCTTTTCTCGATGAGGACAGTCAGCGTGATGTGGTTGACGAAATTGACCTGAACGACGCAACCCCATCCCACGACCAAACAATCCGTATGCGAAAGTTCTTTGAGGAGGGCAAGCTCACAACCGAAGCAATCCAAGCGATTATGTCGGAGGAAAAGCCAAACCAAAGGGAGAAAATTGTTTTGAGGGGCGACAGAGTTCGACAGCTTATCCCGAAGAACATTCCCATAAGCCAAACGGAGGATTTTGTGTGCAAGGCATTGGAGCATTACAACAAGTTTCTGCGAAGCAGAGCCGACCGTGACAGCCGATAGCCTCCCCCCTTTCTCACACTCTAACCCCTATATATACCGGCTATTAACCTGCTGAAAAAATATACTCTATCTCCCTTGAGTATATCTATCTCTAATAACATATAGCTGTCTATAAAAGGGTTCGCACATTTGGAGCAAAAGCAAAATGTCTGCTACGATAAAAAGTTCAGCCAATCGCACCTTTGATGTTTTGACCGGTTTTGATTACGATTAAAGCAGAAAGGAGCGATGGATATGAAAAACAGGCTGATACCTTGTGTTCTTGCCTGCCTGATGATTTTCCTCGTAGGTTGTAACGGTAACACAGCCAAAGAAGCTGCACAGGAGATAACGAAAACAGAGACTTCTTTTCCGGCTGGTAATACCGAAACAGATTCTCAGGAAGAAACGGCAGAAGAACCGGAAAGCACGGCAGTTCAGGAGGAAACACCGATTACGGCAGAAGAAAGCAAATCAACCGCTGAAAGTCAGACGGTAGCAACTGTTCAGACAAAACCGGCGGAAGATAAAACGGCTGATACTCCTGCAACCGAAAAGCCAAAGGCAGAGCCACCGAAGCAGACAACCACGCAGGCTGAACCCGAAAAACAACCGGAACAGCCGAAAGAACAGACAACTGCCGAACAAAAGCCGGTTGAAAAGCCGACTGAAAAGCCGGCAGAACCGAAACCGACAGAGCCGCCCAAGCAGACATTCGATGTCAGCCCTTATGTTAGTTACGCAAAAGAGTATGCGGTAAGCATAGGGCTTTCTCTTGACAGCACGGCGACAGAATGTTGGGACAACCCCATATCCGCAAATCCTAACCGAAGCGGTATCAAGTCTGATATTGAAAGCAGACTGAACCGATACAAGAACAGCGAGGGTTTTACCGCTGTGTGGATATGGACAGAAAAGCTATCCGATACGGAGTACAACATCTATATCGGCTACTGCTAAAACAAAATAATTTTAAGCGGACGCACTGAGTAAAATCGGTGCGTTTTTGCATTTCAAGGAGGAAAACGCAATGGTTAAAACAAAATTCAAGAAAGCCGTCTCGCTTATGTTGGCGGCGGTTATGAGCCTTACTGCTTTTATGGGCATTGGGGCAACGACAGCCTTTGCAGCCGTAGGCGAAAAAGCCGATGTGTACCTCGTCGATTATCCCCGAAGCGGAGATACCAATAACAACGGCGAATGGGGACACGGCAATCTCAACTATATGAACGGTTGGAAAGGCTTGTCCACGAAATATACGGGACTTCGTGCAATGGGTTCGTATTCGGGCAATATCGCCTACTGTATCGAGCCGGGTACAGGTCAGCGGACTGGAGATACTCTCACCGAAAAGGACGAGAACTTCTTCAACAACATCAGTCCGAACGGTACGATTTCCGGCGATGATATTCGCCTGCTTATCGGTCGTATCTTGCAGTACGGCTACCGTGGAGGAATTTCGACAAGCTGGAAGTCGCAGAATGAAAGCGACGCAAACTGTATCGCCCACGCTTATGCCACTCAGATTTTGATTTGGGAAACGATTGTCGGCGAAAGAGACGCAGGCTTTAATCACGTTTCTACCGGCGGGTACAATGCCGTGCTTGAATGTGTAAGCTCTGCACACCCTCTCCGCAGTAAAATCTTGTCGTACTACAACAGTATGGTAACAAGCGTTCAGAATCACACCAAAGTGCCGAGCTTCTGCACAAGGTCAAGCGGTTCTGCAAAGGTAAACGAGCTTGAATGGAACGGAAGCAAGTATGTTGCAACTCTCACCGATACAAACGGTGTGCTTGGCAACTACAACTTCTCGGCAAACATTGACGGCGTTTCGTTCTCTGTCAGCGGAAACAAATTGACTGTTTCGATGGAGAAAGCTCCGAGCAAGGAATTTACCATCACAGCCGCAAAAAAGAACGGTGTCCGCAGAGGTGTTGTCGTATGGTCTGACGGTATCCATCAGAATGGAAACGGCATTCAGGATGTGGTCACTTATGCTCAAGAGGTCAGCGACCCTGTCAGCGGCTTTGTCAAAATGAAGGTAAGCTACGGCTCTTGTCAGATTGTAAAGACAAGTGAGGACGGAAAGGTTGACGGTATTCAGTTTACCATAAGCGGTAACGGTGTCAATCAGACTGTAACAACCGCAAACGGCGGTAAATTCCAACTGGATAACCTTATGCCCGGTGTTTACACGGTAACAGAACAGTCTATCGACAAATATGTTCCGCAGGAGGTTCACAGAGTAACTGTTGTTGCCGGTCAGGTGGCAAAGGTCAACTTCAATAATGTTCTCAAGAGAGGTAATCTTCAGGTTATCAAATCTTCGGAGGATAATCTTGTAGAGGGCGTTACCTTCCACCTTTACGGCACTTCTCTTGCGGGTATTGCCGTAGATGAATATGCCGTAACAGATAAGAACGGTGTTGCTTCTTTCAATGATGTGCTTATCAGCGGTACTACCCCTTACACTGTTGAAGAAGTAGATACGGCTATCCGTTATGTTGTGCCTGCAAATCAGACCGCACCGATTAACTGGAAAGATGTTACAACCCGCAATTTCACGAACATTCTCAAAAAGTTCAGCGTAACTGTAACAAAGAGCGACCGTGAGGAAGGAACGCCGCAGGGCGACGCTACCCTTGCCGGAGCAGTTTACGGTATCTATAAAGGCGAAACCCTTGTGGACAAGTATGTAACGGATAAGAACGGTCAGTTTACCACAAAGGAATATATCTGTGATGACGACTGGACAATCCGTGAAATCACTCCGTCCGAGGGCTATCTGCTTGATACCACAATCCATAAGGTCGGTGCTGAACCGCAGCTTTATACGGTTGAACACAATCAGACAGCAAATGATGTTACAGAGCAGGTTATGAAAGGTAATATCGCCATCATCAAGCATACCGATAACGGAGAAACACAGATTGAGACACCTGAAAACGGTGCAACCTTTGAAATCTATCTCAAATCTTTCGGCAGCTTTGACGCAGCAGAAGAAGATGAAAGAGATGTTATCGTCTGTGATGAAAACGGCTTCGGTCAGACAAAGAATATGCCGTATGGTGTATATACCGTTCATCAGACCTCCGGTTGGGAAGGTCGTGAGCTTATGAAAGACTTTGATGTGTTCATTGCTCAGGACGGTCAGACCTACCGCTATCTTATTAACAACGCAAACTTTGAAAGCTATATCAAGGTTGTCAAGGTGGACGCAGAAAGCGGTAAAAACATTCCGTATGCCGGTGCAGGCTTCAAAATCTTTGACCCTAACGGTAATCAGGTAACAATGACCTTTACTTATCCTACTCCGACAACGATTGATACTTTCTACACCGACGCAAACGGACAGCTTGTTACACCGGAGAAACTGGAATACGGCAAGGGATATTCTCTTGTGGAAGTTCAGGCTCCTTACGGATATGTGCTTGACAGCTCACCGGTGTACTTTGATGTGGCAGAGGAACATTCTTCCGATGAGGGTGGTATTACCGTGATTAAGGTAGATAAGCCTAATATGGCACAGAAAGGTACTGTCAGCATTGAAAAGACCGGCGAGGTATTCTCAGGGGTAAACATCTCCGGAGAGGAAAATACCGATGTGATTTATCAGCCTGTCTATGAAGTGAAAGGTCTTGCAGGTGCGGTCTATGAGATTACCGCAGCAGAAGATGTTATCACGCCTGACGGAACACTCCGTTATGCAAAGGGCGAGGTCGTAGATACTGTTACCACATATGAAAACGGACTTGCAAAGAGTAAGGAGCTTTACCTCGGCAGATATACGGTAGTTGAAATTACCGCACCGGAGGGTATGGTTATCAACAAGGAAGCACACGAGGTCGAGCTTACCTACGCAGGTCAGGAAGTCGCCGTGACGGAAACTGCAACCAGCTTCGTAAACGAGAGACAAAAGGTTACGGTAAGTCTTGAAAAGGCAATCGAAAAGAACGACATCTTCAATATCGGCAACGGCGATGAAGTAAAAAACATCAGCTTCGGACTTTTTGCCGCCGAGGAACTTGTTTCCGCAAGCGGTACTTCTATCCCGGCAGACGGACTGATTGAGATTATCTCTCTTTCCGAAAACGGCAAGGCAGTTATCAAAACCGACCTTCCTTTCGGAAGCTACTATGTAAAGGAGCTTGCAACCGATGAGCATTATATCCTTTCCGACAGCAAGTATCCGTTTACTTTCAGCTATGCGGGACAGGATACCGAAAATGTTGAGATTGCAGTCAACGACGGCAAGCCGATTGAAAATAAGCTCATTTACGGCTCTGTCTCCGGTAAGAAGATTACCGAGAACGGCGAAGAACTCGGAGGTGCAGTTATCGGACTGTTTAAGGCTGATGAAACCAAATTTACAAAAGAAAATGCTTTGATGACTGCTACCTCTGAAAAAGACGGTAGCTTTTCTTTTGAGAAAGTGCCGTATGGCAACTGGCTTGTAAGAGAAATTGAACAGCCGGAGGGATTTGTTCTCAATGAAACTTCTTATGAAGTTAAAATCTCCGAAGTCGGTCAGGTCATTGAGGTTGAAATCGTCAATGAGTATGTTCACGGCAATATCAAGTTGACTAAGGTCGATGAAGATTACCCGGACAACAAACTGACGGGTGCAACCTTTGAGGTTTACAAAGATGTAAACGGCGACGGCAAACTGGACGACGGCGACGAGCTTATCGGTACGCTTACTGAAACAACTACGGGTATTTACGAGATGAAGGAGCTTCTTTACGGAAAATACCTTGTAAGAGAAACCAAAGCACCGGAAGGCTTTGAGCTTGATAAGGGTGTGTACTCTGTTTTCATCGAAAAAGATGAAAACACATACGAGGTAGAAAACAAAGCCGGCGTCGGCTTTATTAACACGGCAATGAAAGGAAACCTGAAAATCGTTAAGACTTCCTCTGATGGTAAGGTTGAAGGTTTCACTTTCAGAGTTACGGGAGTAAACGGTTATGACCGCAGCTTCACGACCGATAAGAACGGCGAAATCATTATCGAGGGACTTCGTATCGGCGATTACACCGTTTCCGAGGTTCAGGATACTGTTTCTGCTTCCTATGTGCTTCCTGCGGATAAGATTGCAACCGTAAAGGTCGGCTCTACTACCGTTGTGGAAATGCACAATGAGCTGAGAGACACACCAAAGACCGGAGATAACAGCAATGTCGGCTTGTGGACTGCACTTGCGGGACTTTCTGCCCTCGGTATTGTAGGCACAGCCGTTGTTGCGTACAGAAAAAAGAAGAAGGAGGACAATGAGTAATGGACGCTAAAACAATCGTAGCAGTTGTATTGGTCGCCTTTATTATCGGCGGCTTTATCTTCTTGCAGATTAAGAACAGAAAGAAATAAGGAACGCTTGTGTGGGCGGAGTGAAAACTTCGCCCACGGTTCTTTTACGGAGGTGCATTATGAACAAGCTAAAGACGGTTGACAGCAAGGTGCTTGCAATACTCAGAGAATGCCCCGAAACGAGGTATGACGATATGCAGCTTATCCTTTGCTATTACAACCGATACAGCTATATGAGAGTCGGAGATTTACCGCTTGAGGATATAGTCAACAACTATAAAGGGTACGGCTTGCCGTGCTTTGAGACTATCCGCAGAGCAAGACAGAGAGTGCAATCCCTGTTTCCCGAACTGTCAAGGCAGTGCAGTGGCTGCGACTGCGGAAACATCAGAATTGTGATTGAAGTAAGCTGAGGTGTGGATATGAACGAGGAAAAAAGAAAAATCGGTGAATACACCGTTCTCTGCTCGGTCAATGTGGGCGAAAAGGAGGTTATCTTGGCTTCCAATGAGCAAAGCACAAACGGCAATAAGTTTTTGTGCGGCTTTGCGGAGCGAAACGACCTGTTTGAACTGTGTTCGGAATGTATGGTAAGCGATGACTATATTGAAATCGTACACCTTTTCGGAAGCCGTGTGGCAAATGAAGCGGAGCTTTTCAAGAAACAGGTAGAAAAGCTGGATATTCCAATCACACTCATAACGGAAGCCGACTGTATCCCCGACCACTATTCCAAAGACATCAACGGCAAAATCATAGCCATTGACCCCAAGGTATTAAAGCCTGAATTTCAGAGAGCCGACAGACAGCTCTACTATGTTACAGGTGGTTTCGGTGCGTCGGCAAACAGCCGTGGAAGCGCCGTGTTTTGTACCAATCTTCACACCGGCAAATCAACCCGATATGAAAGAATGGATGTTATGGGCGAAGTAAAGCCTGAGCGTCTGCCTGAATGGGCAAAGGAAAAGGCACAAGAGCTTTTACACAAGAAGCGAAACAAAGACAAACAACGATAAGGAGGACAAAGCAATGAAGGAAAAATTCACTTTTCAACAGAAAACAAAGCTTCTGACGAAACTGTTTGACGCAGGCTGCAATACCGAAAAGAAATTGCAGCAGCTTGATATGGAGAGCATTTTGAAAATTCCCGGTATCACTATTCCGGATATGAGCCTGATTATCGAGCTTCAGAAGCAGACCAAAGCCAATAAGCTGTTCTCTTATTTGGGAGGTGGCACTGATGAGCAGGCAGGAACAGAATGACCGTCATATCATTTGGAGCGACATTAGCCTTGACCTTGATGATTGGCGAGAGTCTTTGGAGGAACTGTATCCCGGATATTCCGATGATGAGCTTTACGACATTATGGTAAAATCCAATGCCGAAAATCTTTATGATGAACGAGTAAATCTCAACATTCAGCTTTCACAGCCGATTATCGTAATCGGCGACCTCGGCAGATGGAACGGCAGAGTGGCGGGCTACAAGATGATTGATTCCGGCAACATTAAGGACTGCCTTTACTCCGATACCGATTACACCGAATGGTATGTGGATAAGTACGGCGACCTTAGAGCCGATGCCGTTCATCACGACGGAACAAACCATTATCTATACCGTGTATTCAAAGACGGTGTTACCGATACGCAGATTGAAAATCTGCAAGATAAAATCTATAACGGAAAAGCCACAAGAGCCGACATCACACGAGTTACCAAAAGGCTCGGCGATGACATTGCCGGAGTTTATGGTTTTCCTATTCCAAAGCAAAGACAAACAAACGAACAAGCGAGGTGATGAAAATGGATTACAGAGTATTGACCGAAGCAGAGCGTAAATACACCTTCAGCCAAAGTCAGCAACTCTCAATGCAGACCGGTCTTATCGGGTATTTGAGGGCAGATTTCGGCAGTACGGGCAAAGAGTTCTATTCCACTTGGAACGATTTCAGAAAGGACTTAAAGACCGACGATTTCAAAAAGGAATTTGACTTGGTGATAAACTCCTACCGTTTCGGGGACGGCGAGTTTTTAAGCGGCAGAAGCACTATGTCAAAATTCTGCTATGAACACCCCGAAAGCAGCTACGAAGATGACCGCAATCAATACGGCGTCCGTGTTGATACCGAGCGATATTCCTACCTTATGCGTTTAAATCCCAACCGTGGAGAGTACAATCTGTACTGCTATTGCTATCAGAAAGAGTGGCTGAACAACCACTTGAAAAATGCCGAGCGTGGTATCCGATTTATTGACCCGCACTATCAGGAGCAGTTTCGCATTGCGGACGGAGAAAAAATCTCAATCAAGCTCGGCGACGGCAAAACAATGGAGAGAACTTGCAGATATATCGACGACTACCATTTGGAGGTCGGCACAAATCTCTACCATATCTGCGAATTTGCCGAGCTTTGCGAGAGAAACGGTCATACCGTAGAACCAGCCGCAAAAGAAAACACGAAATCCGCAAAGGACAAACAAAAAACACGATAAGGAGGTGCAGACGAGGTGGCAAGAAAATTTGACCTGATTTCAGAGCTGTATGAAAGAACCTGTTTTGCAGTTACAGACAATCCAGTATACTGGCAATCGTTTCTGAAAACAGCAGGCAGAAATTTCAGGCTCCGATTTGATGAACAGCTTCTCATTTATGCCCAAAGACCCGATGCAACAGCCGTGCTTGAAATCGAACGATGGAACGGTACTTTCGGTCGTTGGGTAAACCGAGGTGCAAAAGGTATTGCCGTATTTGAGGACGCAGACAGAAGCCGTCAAAGGCTGATTCATTACTTTGATATATCGGATACCCACGAAAGCAGATATTCCCGCCCTGTTCCGATTTGGGAGATGAGACCCGAATTTGAAGCAGAGGTTATTGAAACGCTTGAAAACACTTTCGGTGCGGTAAACGATACAACGAGTATTGAAAACGTCGTCAAAGAGAGCATTGCCAATGCCGTAGAGGACAACATCGCAGACTATATCTCCGACTTTATGAGTTTGGGTGCAGGAAGCGATATTGAGTATTTGTCTGCCAACGAAGCAAATGCCTTGTATTTGGAGCTTGTCAGAAACAGCGTATCATATATGGTTATGGCACGATTGGGGCTGGACGCAGACAAGGTTTATTCTCCCGATGACTTTGCCGGGATTTCAAGCTTCAATTCACAGGAAGTTCTCAATGCGGTGGGTATTGCTACAAGCGACATTGCTGAAATGGCGTTGCTCCCTGTCAGCAGAACAATCAGCACGCTCAGCAAGGAAAATCGCATAATTGATGAACAGGGGCAATCCGAATACAATAAAGACATCAAAGACGAAAGGAGTCAAAGCGATGAGCGAAATCACATACACGATGGTGGGAGATTACAATCTTCCGAACCTGAAGCTGCCGGAGCAGACGGAAGTGACTCTCGGCAGATGGTCGCAGATGAGGAGAACTTATCTGAAGGAACATCACAAAATCCTGTACTACAATCTTCTGACGAAAGGGATTCTGAACAGTCACTTGGCGGAGGTTCAGCAGAGAGCCAGCGAACTGGAGAAAACTCTCGTAAAGCAGATGGCACAGAAAGCCGGACTGACGGAGCAGATGAAGGCGGAAGATATGATGAAATGGGTTCGCCTGATGAACAACATCAGGAACTCGGCACAGGAAATCGTGAAGAAACAGGTAATATTCGCTTAGAGTATTACGACAGAAACCACGAGAACAAGAGCCTGCCGTTTTTCGGTGGCGATGATACTATCCGAGAGATACTCGGCACTACCCCGCATTTGTCCGCTTCAAAGGAAGAAATCAAAGACTTCTATGAGAGAAATAGGGACAATGCGACCCGTACCGAATATATCAAGGGTATTTTCAACAACGATTACACACAGCTACCTTTAAGCAACGGCAGGCTTGTCGGCTACAAAACGTTTCAGAATGTCCTCCACTTGTGGGAGGGCGAATACGAAAACAGAACCGCTCAGAGCTTCTACGACTGGGGCGTTATCGCACAGCATTTTGAAGCAATGAGACTTTTGGGAGAATTGACCGATACAATGAAACCGCTTCCGTCTATGGACGGTCAGTTGACTCTTATAATGGGCAATCAGGCAGAGAAACAAAAAACCTCTGCCTTTACTTTTTCTCAGGAAATCATAGACGCTGTATTGACCCGTGGAAGCGGAGTTTCCGAAGGCAAAATGCGTATCTATGAGCAGTTTGAAAAGAGCCTTTCCGCAAAAGAGAACGCCGACTTTTTGAAAAACGAATACGGTTGGGGCGGCTCTTACCCTGTCATTATCGGTGCAGGCATTGACGAACAGCACGACGGAAAAGGTATCACAATTTCAAAAGGTATCGGAAGCGACAAGCCGCACATTACGCTTTCTTGGTCTCAGGTTGAAAAGCGTATCGGAGACCTTATCCGTATGGACAGATACCTAAATCCAAAGGAAAAAGAACAGTACCCTGAATGGCTTGAAAAGCAGGAAGAACGGCGAGCCGAGCTTGCAGAGCAGAGAAAAAACCGTGAGATACTTTCTACCGCACCGCCTGAACCTGAAAACAAAGAGGACGAACCGGAAGCACAGTATGAATATCATCTCGGCGACAGCGTTTATATCGGGGCTTCGCAGTATGAGATTTTGTCCTTTGATGAAAACCGTGTAATGCTTTATGACTTTGATATGCCGCTTTTCAACAAGGAGCTTTCAAGGGAAGAATTTGACCGCAAAGTGCGTGAAAATCCAATGAACGACCACTTGAAGGTCAGTGTATTACCGGCGGAAGAAAAAACCGTTACAGGCGAAAATGAAACTCAAAATGATACCGAAACCGTACAGGATTTCAGTCCGAAAACCGGTTATGACGATGCCTTCTTTATCGACCGGTACAATGAAAGCGTTACTTGGATGTACTATAACCCCGACAGCAATGCCGGAGGTCAGTATGTTACAAATACGCTTTCTTTTGACGAGATACAGCAAGCTGCACGGGAATATGACTCGACTGAGGATTTCTTTGATTACCTCGGCAGCATTGCAAATCAGGAGCTTGCCGATGTAGGTACTGAATGGTTTGAGGACGCAGACCGAGAATTTCACAGGACACCGGATTTGACCGACTGTACCTCTGCCACAATGGAAACTCTTATTAAAAACGCTGAAAGAGCTGATATGGTAGCAACAAATATCGGGAATGTACCGATTGAGGATTACAGAGAAATCGTTGCTACTCAAAACGGTTTTGACAGTTATGAGGAAATGTATAACGAGGGTGTTCGTATCGGCAACGGTTACGACAAAGAGCCTGAACCGATTGTACCCGCTTGGGAGCAAAAGAAAAAGTCAAAGGTAAAGAGCTTTGACCTCCACCCGGATATTCCGATGTCGGAGCGACACAACTTTGACCTTGCCAATAATCAGGTTGAAGAAGTGAACAAAAAAGAGCGTTTTCACAGAAACTATGCAGCGATTAAGGTCTTGAAGGATTGTCAAAACGAAAACCGTTTTGCAACACCTGACGAGCAGAAAATCTTGTCGAGATATGTCGGTTGGGGCGGTATTCCCGAAGCCTTTGACGAACGAGCCGGAGCTTGGCATACAGAGTATGCAATGCTGAAAAATATCCTAACGCCGGAGGAATATGCGTCGGCAAGAGAAAGCACCTTGACCGCCTTTTACACTCCGCCCGAAGTATCTACCGCCATTTACAAGGTGTTGGAACAGATGGGATTTCAGGAGGGCAACCTGCTTGAGCCGTCCTGCGGTATCGGTAACTTCATCGGTATGCTGCCTAAGTCAATGGAAAACGCAAAGGTTTACGGTGTTGAGCTTGATACCATTTCAGCCGGTATCGCTCAGCAGCTTTATCAGAAATCTTCCATTGCGGCACAGGGCTTTGAGGAAGTAAATGTCCCCGACAGCTTCTTTGACGGTGTTATCGGCAACGTGCCTTTCGGAGATTTCAAAGTCTCCGATAAACGATATGACAAGTACAACTTCTTAATCCACGATTATTTCTTTGCAAAATCGCTTGATAAATTACGACCCGGCGGTGTGATGGCTCTTGTGACAAGCAAAGGAACTATGGACAAGGAAAACTCCAATGTCCGAAAATATATCGCACAGAGGGCGGAGCTTCTCGGAGCAATCAGACTTCCGAATGACACCTTCAAAGGCAATGCCGGAACAGAGGTTGTATCCGATATTCTGTTTTTGCAAAAGCGAGACAGGCTCATAGATATTGAACCGGATTGGGTTCATCTTGACACCGACGAAAACGGTATAAGGATGAACTCATATTTTGTTCAGCACCCGGAAATGATACTCGGCGAAATGAAAATGGTAAGCGGTCGTTTCGGACCGGAAGCAACCTGTGAACCGTTTGAAAATGCCGACCTTTCGGAGCTTTTGAACGAAGCAGTCTCAAACATTCACGGAGAAATCTCCGAATACGAGGTTGCCGACGAGCTGGAGGAAGAAGATAATTCTATCCCGGCAGACCCTACGGTAAGGAACTTCTCTTACACAATTTTGGACGATAAAATCTATTTCCGTGAGAACTCCCGTATGTCCCCGGTGGAGGTATCGGCAACCGCCGAGAACCGTATCAAGGGTATGATTGGGATAAGAGATTGCGTTCGCAACCTGATTGAACTGCAAACCGAGGATTACCCCGACAGCGAAATCAAACAGGCACAGGAAAAGCTGAACACTCTGTATGACAGCTTTACAAAGAAGTACGGACTGATTAACAGCCGTGCCAATACTTCCGCCTTTTCCGATGACAGCTCCTATGCTCTGCTCTCTGCTCTTGAGGTCTTGGACGAAAATGGCGAACTGGAACGCAAGGCGGATATGTTCTTCAAGAGAACGATTAAACCGCACAAGCCTGTAACGGAGGTTGACACCGCAGACGAAGCTCTCGCTGTCTCTATGGGCGAAAAAGCAGCCATTGATATGGCATATATGATGGAGTTGTCCGGCAAAAGTGAGGAAGAATTATTTTCTGACTTAAAGGGTGTTATCTTCTTAAATCCCCTTTATGAGTACGGCAATTCTTATGAGCCGAAGTATCTGATGGCAGACGAATATCTGTCGGGCAATGTTCGTGAGAAGCTGGCAACAGCCAAAAGGTCTGCGACTCTGTATCCCGAAGATTACACCGTCAATGTGCAGGCACTTGAAAAGGTGCAGCCAAAGGATTTGACGGCAAGCGAGATTTCCGTAAGGCTCGGTGCGACTTGGATACCGCCCGAAATATTCCAACAGTTTATGTTTGAGTTTCTCGATACGCCACGCTATGCACAGTGGAATATCAAGGTTCACTACTCTCAGTTTACCGGAGAATGGAACATTGAGGGAAAGAGCTATGACCGTTCCAATGTTAAAGCGTACAGCACATACGGCACTTCCCGTATCAACGCATATAAGATAATCGAGGAAACTCTGAACCTGAAAGATGTCCGTATCTTTGACTATATCGAAGATGACGAGGGCAAAAAGAAAGCAGTTCTCAATAAAAAGGAAACGGCAATCGCACAGGCAAAGCAGGAACTCATAAAGCAGGGCTTTCAGGACTGGATATGGGATGACCCTGCCCGCCGAGAAAAACTTACGAAAATGTATAACGAGAAATTCAATAGTATTCGTCCTCGTGAGTACGACGGAAGCCACATTGTTTTCAACGGTATGAACCCGGAAATCGAACTCCGTGAACATCAGAAAAATGCGGTTGCACACATTCTGTACGGCGGCAATACGCTGTTGGCACACGCAGTCGGTGCAGGTAAAACTTTTGAGATGGTGGCGGCTGCTATGGAGTCCAAACGACTCGGACTTTGCAATAAGTCTCTGTTCGTAGTCCCGAATCACTTAACCGAGCAATGGGCGGCGGAGTTCTTGCAGCTCTATCCGGCGGCGAATATTCTTGTGGCGACAAAGCGAGATTTTGAGACCAAGAACCGCAAAAAGTTCTGCGGTCGAATTGCTACGGGAGATTACGACGCAGTAATTATCGGTCATTCTCAGTTTGAGAAAATCCCGATGTCCATTGAAAGACAGAGGGCAATTCTTGAGCAACAGCTTGAAGAACTGACAGACGGTATTATGGATTTGAAGCGAAATCGTGGAGAAAACTTCTCCATTAAACAGCTTGAAAAGTCTAAAAAGTCCGTGAAGCAAAAGCTGGAAAAGCTCAACGACCAAAGCCGCAAGGACGATGTTGTTACCTTTGAAGAACTCGGTGTGGACAGGCTCTTTATTGACGAGAGTCATTATTACAAGAACCTCTACCTTTACACCAAAATGCGTAATGTGGGCGGTATCGCTCAGACGGAAGCACAGAAATCCTCCGACCTGTTTATGAAGTGCCGATACCTTGACGAGCTTACAGGCGGTCGAGGAACGGTATTTGCAACCGGTACTCCTATCTCAAACAGTATGGTGGAACTCTATACCATTCAGCGATACTTGCAGTACAACACGCTTGTGAAAAACAATTTACAGCACTTCGACTCGTGGGCAAGTACCTTTGGAGAGACTGTAACAGCCGTAGAGCTTACCCCGGAGGGAACGGGTTACAGAGCGAAAACCCGCTTTGCAAAATTCTATAACCTTCCGGAGCTTATGGCGATGTTTAAGGAGGTCGCCGACATTAAGACGGCGGATATGTTGGAATTGCCTGTGCCGGATGCACACTTCCACAATGTTGCAGTCAAGCCGTCTGAAATGCAGAAAGAAATGGTTGCTTCCCTTGCGGAGCGAGCCGAGAAAGTCCGTGGTGGCGGTGTGGATTCGAGTGTAGATAATATGCTCAAAATCACAAACGACGGTAGAAAGTTGGCTCTTGACCAGCGTATGCTCAACGATATGCTGCCTGATTTTGAGGGCAGTAAAATCAACGCCTGCGTCGATAACATCTACCGTATTTGGGAGGAAACAGCCGATAAAAAATCAGCACAGCTTGTGTTCTGCGACCTTTCAACGCCAAAAAACGACGGCACATTCTCGGTATATAACGACATCAGAAAGAAGCTCATAGAGCGTGGTGTCCCCGAAAGCGAAGTCCGCTTTATCCACGAAGCAGATACCGATGTGAAGAAAAAAGAACTGTTCCAAAAGACCCGTAAAGGCGAGGTCAGAGTGCTTCTCGGTTCTACGCAGAAGATGGGAGCTGGCACGAATGTTCAGGACAGACTTATCGCACTTCACGATGTGGATTGTCCGTGGAGACCGTCAGACTTGGAGCAGCGTTCCGGTCGAATTATCCGTCAGGGCAACTCAAACCCTGATGTAGATATTTACCGCTATGTAACGGAGCAGACCTTTGACGCATATCTCTATCAGCTTGTAGAGGGAAAGCAAAAGTTCGCCAGTCAGATTATGACGAGCAAATCCCCGGTGCGTTCTGCCGAGGATATTGATGAAACCGCCCTGTCCTATGCAGAGATTAAAATGCTTGCCACCGGCAATCCGTATATTAAGGAGAAGATGGATTTGGATATTCAAGTCCAAAAGCTGAAGCTCTTAAAATCCAACTTTCTATCTGAAAAATACGCTTTGGAAGATAAGATAATCAAATATTATCCGCAGCGAATTAAAGCTTTGGAAAACCGCATTGAAGGCTTGAAGCAAGATGTAGATACTGCGAAACAGCACCCGAAACCAACGGAAGACCGCTTTGTCGGTATGGAGGTTAAGGGTGTTTTTTATTCCGAAAAAGCCGACGCCGGTAAAGCAATCATTGAAGCCTGCAAGCAGATGAACAGCCCCGACCCTATTCCTCTCGGCAAGTACCGAGGGTTTGAAACGGAGCTGCTTTTTAATACCGCAGAGCGAAATTATGAGGTTCGACTGAAAGGTGCAACAAGCAGAAATGTTCCTCTCGGCGATGACGCATACGGCAATATTATCCGCCTCGATAACGGAATTGAGAGATTTGCCGAGAGCTTGTCGCTTGCGGAAAATGACCTTGAGAACACCAAAAATCAGTTGGAAACCGCAAAGAAAGAAGTCCAAAAACCATTTATCCAAGAGGAAGAATTGAAAACAAAGCTTGCCCGACTGGACGAGCTGAATATTCTGCTCAATATGGATAAGCGAGAAAACGAAATTGTCGGCGGCGAACCCGATGAGGGCGAAGTGCCGAACACACGAAAGGAGAAAACCTATGAACGATAAAATGACACCCGATAAGGAAAGAGAAAACTGCCCTTGCAGAAAAGCAATCATTAACCCTTTTGATGCAATGATGATGGTTGTGGTCAGGAGACTTGATAAAGCATATCTCGAATTAAAAAGAAGCAAACCGCCCGCAAAGGAAGCAGAATTTGCCCTTAGAAATGCAAAGCTTTCTTTCTACGGAGAGTTGGTTCGACAGAGCATTGAAACGGTGTTTTCGCCGGAAGAAATCATTGCTTTGTATGAAAACGACGACCTTGCGGGAGGTGCTTGGACTGTTTGGAATGACATCGGCTGCCCTGTTGATAAGATACTCATTATCATTGCAAAGCTCAGTATCAACGAACCGATACAGAAAGCGGTTGCCGATTTGCTGATGTAAAAAGGCGGTGATACCTATGCCGTATATTGCACCGGAAGTCATAACCGAAGCCAAACGAATGGATTTATTAACCTATCTCAGAGAGTATGAACCGGGCGAGCTTGTCAAGTTTTCAAGCAACACCTACACCACAAGAACCCACGACAGTTTGAAGATTTCCAACGGAAAATGGATGTGGTGGTCGAGAGGTATCGGGGGCAAATCCGCCCTCGATTACCTTATCAAAGTCCGTGGAATGGATTTTGTGCAGGCGGTTCAGACCATTATGGGAAACGGTTCAGTCAGCTTTCCGACTTGTGAAAACATCAAAAGCTATGAGGAACAACCCTTGCTTCTGCCTGAAAAAAGTCCTACTGCCGATGTGGTATTTGATTACCTTTTCGGGCGTGGGATTGATTATGAAATCATCAACCACTGTTTGGAACAGGAGCTAATCATTGAGTCGCTCCCATATCACAATGCTGTTTTTATCGGCTATGACGAGAACAAAGAACCTAAATACGCCGCTTACAGAGCAACAAATCAATCAAGGATTATGGGCGACTGCACCGGCAGTAAAAAGCAATATTCTTTCCGCCTGACTGCCGAAAACACCGGAGAGGTTCATCTTTTTGAGTGTGCCATTGACCTGCTTTCCTATGCAACTTTGATGAAGCTGGAGGGCAAAGACTGGCGACAGTTTAACCTTGTTTCTCTTGCGGGAGTGTATTCCCCAAAGCAGAAAATCGAGGACTCAAAAGTGCCTGTTACACTCGGCAGGCTGCTTGAAAAAGACAAAACAATCAAGCGAATTGTTCTTCATTTGGATAATGATATTGCTGGAAGAAAAGCAACCAAAGCGTTGCAGACTATTCTCTCAGATAAGTATGAAGTCGTTGATGACCCTCCCCAATACGGGAAAGATGTCAACGACTTTCTTTGTAAACGCTTGGGAATAAAAGATAAAACCGAAAGGAGTTTTGCACGATGAAACTAAAAGAAATCAGAGAAATGTACCCGGAGGGTACGCAGATTGTACTCACTGAAATGGCTGGCGAAAGTCAAATGCCCTACGGTCTGAAAGGAACGGTTAAGTTCGTTGACGACGCCGGACAGATTCATATGAGTTGGGAAAACGGAAGCTCTCTCGCTTTGAATATTCACGAAGATACCTTTGAAAAGGTCGAAGCACCGGAGAAGATTTCCGTCATTCTCGTTGAGCCGGGCAGGTATCCGAAGCTCATTGAAATCGAGGATACGCTGGAAGCAATGCAGTCTCTTGTGGAGGGAGATATTGAAGAATATATGCCCTTTGAGGACGAGGTTGCCATCATCTGCAACGATGAAGGAAAGATGAACGGCTTGCCGCTGAACAGGGCTGTTTATTCCGAGCCTGAGAATGTTGAGATGAGTTATCCGCAGTTGAAAGCTCATTTCCGGCAGGCAGAAAAAGAAAGAAACCACACGACCGGATATATTGTTTTTACGGCTGACAGCTTTGACAAGCCTTACACAGAAGAACAAAGAACCTATGTTGTCAGCAGTAACAATAAGGCTTTCATTGAGGGTATGGGCGGATATTCTATCTATGCTTCTTCCCTTGACGGTTCGGATAAATGTGTGCGACTGGAAGCATATATGGCTGATGAACACGGCGGCAAGGACGGTTGGAAGATTGAAAAATGTTATGTAAAAGACGACAGCAACCGTGAAATGCTCGACATTATTGCCGGCAAGTTCTTCATTGCATACGCACCGATTGAGTCGGAAAAGTTTCTCAGTATGCCGAAAGAACTGGCTCGTAAGTACGAGGAAAAGTTCAAATATCCGGAGAGGTTTTACAAGTCTTTGGACGGTATTGAAGCAAAGCCGTATAAGCCGGTCTCCAAGGATATGGAGAGATAAGAGTCAATCTATGGGGCAACCCTGAGTGTCTGCATAATCTTAGCGAGCAGACCATTTATGGACAGGAATGTCCAAAACGGTACACTCGTTAGGGGTTGCCCCTAATACCCCAAGCAAGAAAGGAGTAAAGCAATGCGGGAGATAGTATTGGTTGCCGCCGGGTTAATCATCGGCGGCTTTTTCGGAGTAACAACAATGTGCCTGTTTCAGATAAACCGGGACAGGCACTATATTAACAGAAAGGACAGCGATAAAAATGAGCAAGAGAAACATTGAAAAGCACATTCTGATGAACAAGGCAGAAGCTCAGGATTTGCAGAAAAAAGCAAAGCGGGCGTGTCTTTCCGAAGGCGGTCTTATCCGTTTGCTTCTCAAAGGATACGAGCCGAGAGAAAAGCCCGACGAAAGATTTTACGATGTTATGCGTGAGTTATCTGCTATCGGGAACAACATCAATCAGCTTGCGGTAAAAGCAAATTCCCTCGGATTTGTTGACGCACCGCAGCTCAAAAAGGAAGCCGAGCGTTGGCACAAGTTTCAGGCTGATGTGGAGCGTACTTTTTTAAGACCCGATAAGAGCGATATGAAATGGCAGTAAGTAAATTGTGGTCGGTCACATCAAGGCTCGGTCAGGTAATCGACTATGCCGCCAATCCCGAAAAGACTGCGACAGACATTTACACCGAGGAACAGTATCAGGCTCTCCGTGATGTTCTCAGCTATGCAAAGGACGAAGAAAAAACTGAGCGTGAGTTTTTCGTTGAGGGTATCAACTGCAATCCGGCGACCGCAAGAGACCAGTTTGTGTCTGTGAAAAAAGCATACGGCAAAGACGATGGCATTCAAGCCTATCACGGATACCTGAGCTTTAAGGAACAGGATATTTCCCCGGAGCTTGCACAGAAAATCGGAATGGAATTTGCAAACGAAGTGTGGGGCAAAAGATTTCAGGTGGTGGTTACTACTCATCTGAACACAAAGCACCTGCACTGCCACTATGTAATCAATTCCGTTTCCTTTGTGGACGGTAAGCGATTATGGGGAGACGAAAAAGCGTGGTTCAAGTTCCGCTTGGTTGCCGACCGTCTCTGTGAAAAGTACGGACTGTATTACAATCCGAACCCGAACCGCAGTAAGCAATCCTCATATTACTACAAGCAGGAACAAGCCGGTATGCCGAGCCGATACTCCATTACCCGTGACGCCATTGATGAAGCGATTGCACACAGCACTAACTTAAAGACCTTTGATTATATCCTGACGCAGATGGGCTATGAGCATTGTCTCAGCGACAGCCGAAAGTATTGGACGATTGTTCCGAAAGGATACAAGAAGCCGATACGACTTAAATCCCTCGGAGAGAATTATACCGAGGACGCAATCAAGCGTAGGCTGACGGAAAATCAAAAGGTTCTCATCGTTCCTTTTGTAAAGGAAACGGTAAGAGTCACACAGTACCGATTGCCCACAAGAGAACACAAAATCAAAAAGGTCGGCGGACTGTATGGGCTGTATCTGCATTACTGCTATAAACTCGGTTATCTGCCGAAATATAAAAAACAGAATACCGCAAGGCTTCACTATCTTTTGAAAGAAGATTTACTGAAGCTGGACAAAATCACTCAGGAGACAAGGCTGCTTGGACGGGAGAACATTTCTACCGACGAGCAGCTTTTCTCATATAAAGAGTCCGTATTGTCGCAAATCAAATCCCTGACTGACGATAGAACGCACCTGCGAAAACAGTTAAGAAGAAATTTGAGTGACGATGAGCTATCAAATGTCAAAGAGCAGATTACGGCAATCACGAGCAAGCTGTGGACTCTCCGAAAAGAGGTCGGTCTTTGTGATGACATAGCCGAAAGGTCAAAGGTCATTGAAGCCAACCTTGAAACGGTAAGAGCTTACGAAGAAAAACAAGAACGAAAGGAGCAGAACCGTAATGACAAACGGAGGTGATGCGGCAGAACAGGTCGTCAGGCTATCGCTTGAGGGCTTTGAAGTAGCCGCAAAATTAAGCGGAGCGGCAGCAAAGAATATTGCCGTTCTTTTAGTCTCTGTTCTCAAACAGGAACAAAAAACAAAAGGCAAGGCTCGACTTACCAATATGATTAAATCGGGCAAGGAGCTGAAAGTGTTTTCTATCCCCAACAAGGACTTGAAGAAGTTTACCGAGCAGGCAAAACGCTACGGCGTTCTCTACTGCGTACTCAGGGATAAAAACACAAAGGGCGATAATGTACCGATTGATATTATCGCCCGTGCTGAGGACGCTTCCAAAATTCAGAGAATCGTTGAGAGATTTGAACTCGGCAAGGTTGATAAGGCTGCTATTGTTACCGAGTCTCAGAAGGCTGTCGAAAAGCGTGATGCTTTGGAAAAAGACAAGCCGACAAAATCCAAGAACGAAATCATCACAGAGGAAGCAGTCAGAAAGCCTATTCAGAAAGAGGGGTACTCCCAGTCAAACCCCACAGTCGCCAAAACGGACAAAAACCCTCCGTCAAGGCAAAACTCAGAGCCGGTAGATATGCAAACTGATAAGGGTACTGTCAGCGACAGACAGAGAAAGCCGTCGGTGAAAGCAAAGCTCGACCGATATAAGGCACAGTCCAAGCAGCAGAAAGAAGCAGAACGCAAAGAGCCGGAGGTATCAAAGCCGGAGGTTAAGAACGCCCCGGCACAGACCGTACACCAGCAGCCGAAACCCAAAAGCAAAAATGTGAAAGAGAGGTAATCACAATGACAAACAATTTTACCCCTGCTAAGGCAGGACAGCAGAGAAACAGACTTTCCAAAGAGGAATACGCCGATAAGATGAAGGCAGAAAAGGAAGCCGTATATCAGATGGCGGACGAAACCGCAAAGGCTATCGTTTCCGACCCGGAGAAGTTCAAAGCGTTCCTTGATACGCAGAGCCGTCTTGACCGATATTCTGCGGTCAACGCACTTCTGATTTTCAAGCAGCTTCCCGAAGCAAGCCAGCTCAAAAACTTTGACGACTGGAGCAAAGACAATGTGAAAATTCAGAAAGGTGCGAAAAGCATTTCCATTCTTGAACCTGTCGAGTATGCCAAGAGAGACGGTACGACCGGCATTTCCTACAATGTGAAAAAGGTCTTTGATGTTTCGCAGACCAATGGCAAGAGACCGCCTGCACCTACTGTAAACCGTGACCCGAAAGCTCTCATTACCGTTATGCTGGATTCTTCCCCGGTTGAAGTGGAAGCCACAAATGAACTTCCGTATCCCAATATGGCGGCGTTTTACAACAACGAGGAGCAGACCTTGTATGTGAAGCGTGATGTGGGAGACAGCGTTGCGGTCGCTCAGTGCGTAGCACAGGAACTTGGCCACGCACAGCTCTCCATCAACAGCGACAGTTACAGCAGAGCGGATATGGGCTTTCAAGCGGTATGTATCGGTTATATGCTTTGCAAGAAGTACGGCGTCGATACACAGAATTTTGCTATCAACCGTATTCCTGAGAAGCTTGCCGGCAAAGAGCCGAAGGACATTCGCTATGAGCTTTCCAAAACGAGAAATGCGATGGCGGATATTCACTCCCGTGTTTCCGATGAGCTTTACAAGAAAAAGCAGGAACGAAGCAAAGACTACGAAAGATAAGGTGAGACTATGGCGAAGGAAGAAATGTATCATATCGCATTGGACGATTATGAACACGGCATTATAATCCGTTCTCTCAACGATGAGAAAACAGATTTGATGAACGAAGGGAAATCTACCGATGCGGTGGACGACCTTATCATCAAGGTCGGAACTGCCCCAAAGAAAAAGTTCAGAGTTATCGAAAAGGAACGCTCCTGTGAATCGAGATAACGAAAGGCAGTCTGCTATTATTCTTTCCGTCATCGGTATTATCCCGGTCGTATGGCTGGCACTTCTGATTGCACCTTCTGTAAAAGGAGGATTGCCGGAAATACTGCCAAGCCTATTAACAGCGTTCAACAACCCATTTCATATTGAGCTATGCGAGGACAGCCTAAAAACTGTCCTCGTTTTGCTTCTCTGCTATGCAATGGGTATCGGGATTTACTTCTCGACACAGAAGAATTATCGAAGGCGTGAAGAACACGGCTCTGCGAAATGGGGCAACGCAAGAGCCGTAAATAAAAAATACAGACAGTCTCCGGCTTCAGAGAATAAGCTGATGACGCAAAATGTCTGTATCGGACTCAATGCGAAGAAGCACCGAAGAAACTTAAACACTCTTGTGTGCGGCGGTTCGGGAGCCGGTAAGACAAGGTTTTACTGCAAGCCGAATCTTATGCAGTGCAACACATCATTTGTCATTCTTGACCCAAAGGGCGAAATACTCAGAGACACCGGAAAGCTGCTTGAAAGCAAAGGCTATGAAGTTCGTGTTCTCGATTTGATTTCAATGGAGAAAAGCCATTGCTATAACCCGTTTGTCTATTTGCAGAATGACAACGATGTGCAAAAGCTCGTGACGAACCTTTTTAAGAGTACCACTCCGAAAGGCAGTCAGGCACAAGACCCTTTTTGGGACACCTCGGCTTCAATGCTTCTGCTTGCACTTGTATTTTATCTTCATTACGAAGCACCCGAAGATGAACAGAACTTTGCAATGGTAATGGAAATGCTCAGAGCCGGTTCGATTGAGGACGAGGAGGACACAAGACCTTCTCCTCTTGATGAACTGTTTGCGGAACTGGAAATGTCAAATCCCGACCACATCGCTTTGAAGTATTACCGTTCCTATCATTCGGGTGCGGCGAAAACCTTAAAGTCCATACAGATAACCCTTGCGGCAAGACTGGAAAAGTTCAACCTTGAAAGTCTTGCTTCTTTAACCACCACAGACGAGCTTGACCTCCCATCACTCGGAGAGAAAAAGGTCGCTCTGTTCGCTTTGATACCGGATAACGATTCCAGCTTTAACTTCTTGGTATCTATCCTTTACACACAGCTTTTTCAGCAGTTGTTTTATGCTGCCGACCATATTCACGGTGGCTCGCTTCCCGTTCCCGTCCATTTCCTGATGGACGAGTTTGCAAATGTGAGCCTGCCCGATGACTTTGACAAGATACTGTCGGTTATGCGTTCCCGTGGAGTGTCGGTAAGTATTATCTTGCAGAACTTGGCTCAGTTAAAAGCCTTGTTTGAAAAGCAATGGGAAAGTATTGTCGGCAACTGCGACGAGTTTTTATATCTCGGCGGTAACGAGCAAAGCACTCACAAATATGTGTCCGAGCTTCTCGGCAAGGAAACCATTGATACCAACACTTTCGGAAAAAGTACCGGGCGAAGCGGTAACTACTCCACCAATTATCAGATTAGCGGTCGAGAGCTTCTTACCCCCGATGAAGTTCGTATGCTTGATAACCAATATGCAATTCTGTTTATTCGTGGAGAACGCCCCGTTATGGATTTCAAGTATGACATCTTGAAGCACCCGAATGTGGCACTTACAACCGATGGAAAGGCTTCTGCCTATAAGCACGGCGAAGTTACCATCAAACACTCATCAATTTCCGTTCTTTCTATTGACCCGGAAGAACTTCCGGAGGAAAGCTACGGAGAAACCAATTACGAGCTTCTGTCCGATGAGGATTTTGAAGTAAATAAAAACTTATTTTAACGGAGGAAAACACAATGACTATTTTTAAGAAGAACAACGAAAAGAAAACTACTCAGAAGCTGCCTATGACCGGAAAGGTTAAGAAAGGCTTCCGTGCTTACTGCGCCGTAATCGCAGCAGCAACTCTTGTCTGCGGCATGAGCGTTACCGCTTTTGCCGCAAGCGACCCGATTACCGTAGTCAACAATCTGTCCGATTTCATCTTCGGACTTATCCGTGCCATCGGTCTTATCCTGCTTGGCTTCGGTATCGTTCAGGTCGGTCTCTCTTTGAAGTCTCACGACCCGTCTCAGAGAGCCAACGGCTTCCTGACCCTTGCGGGAGGTATCATCATCACCTTTGCCAAGGAAATCCTGACCCTTATTACCGGCTAAAAGAACACAGTTATCAAACGGGGCATACCTGGCGTTTCAGGTATGCCCCTAATCTTAAAGGAGGTGCAAACAGATGAGTGATAACTGGGTGGTTCAGAACCTCGAAAATGCCCTTGAAACTTGGAACAGCAAGCTATCGGAAATATGGCAGTTACTAACCACTTCACCGCAGCAGTTCAAAGGCGGCAGTATTTGGTCGGTAATGGTGAATATCAACGGTGCAGTTCAGGCTATCGGTCTTGCCCTGCTTGTTCTGTTTTTTGTTGTCGGTGTGGTTCGCACCTGCGGCAGTTTTACCGATGTAAAGAAACCGGAACACGCATTAAAGCTGTTCATTCGATTTGCCATTGCCAAAGGTGTGATTACCTACGGGCTGGAGCTTATGCTTGCCCTGTTCGACATCGTACAAGGTACGATTTCAACCATAATGACATCTGCGGGATTCGGTACGCCCAATCAAACAACCTTGCCTGCTGAAATGGTAACAACCATTGAAAGCTGCGGATTTTTTGAGAGTATCCCATTGTGGGCGGTTACTCTTATCGGCGGACTGTTTATCACGGTCTTGTCGTTCATTATGATAATGACGGTGTACGGACGATTTTTCAAGCTGTATATGTACACGGCTCTCGCTCCGATACCGCTTTCCACTTTTGCCGGAGAGCCGTCGCAGAATGTGGGTAAGAGCTTTATAAAGAGCTATTGTGCCGTTTTGCTTGAGGGAGCAGTAATTGTACTTGCTTGTATCATCTTCTCCCTATTTGCTTCTACGCCGCCGGTAGTAAACCCTGACGCAGCAGCCGTTACTCAGGTATGGGCATATATCGGCGAACTGGTATTCAATATGCTTGTGCTTGTCGGTGCAGTAAAGATGAGCGACCGAATTATCCGTGAAATGATGGGCTTATAACGGGAGGTTCTCTGATGAAGAAAAACAAGAAAAATAACGATAGATGGCAGGGCTATACGCCTGCCGACTGCGACTGCAAATATTGTGTGTACTACGGAGGAAAGAAAAACGGCAATGTAATTTGCCTTGCGGACGCCTGCGTCTGCTCTGATGAAATCCGTCACGCAAAACAAGCATATCGCAGAGAAAGGAGCTTTTGATGGAAGTCAAAATTAACCGAGAGATACGAAACTATACAGAGTCAATGTTTTTTGGACTGTCGCTCAGACAGTTCATTTTTTCTGTTCTCGCCTGTGCGGTAGCGGTAGGACTTTACTTTCTCTTAAAACCGTACCTTGGAACAGAAACCGTATCGTGGGTGTGCATTTTGGGAGCTGCCCCTTTTGCGGCTCTAGGCTTTGTGAAATACAACGGAATGACAGCTGAGAAATTTATATGGGCGTGGATTAAGTCCGAGTTCCTTATGCCGAAAAAGCTGGTTTTTCATTCCACCAACACCTATTACGAATTGATGAAATCGACAATCGAACAAAAACAAAAAATCAAAAAGGAAAATTGAACAGTTTTTCGGGATTGACAAGTAAGCATTGTTTAATTATAATAATATGATTTAGCATTAGCTGAATGGACGGCTTGGGAAGAAAGGAGTTTTACTATGTACGAGTATGTAAATGACAAACAATTTCTGAGCCGTATGCGTTCTCTTTGTGGAGATATAATGCAAGACCTTTGTCACACATTGAAAGAAGAATATGACATTGGTGCTTCATTCTACCTTGTGGGGAGCGGTGCAAAAAATCTAATAATGCAAAATGCCAACAGACCTATTGACTTGGACTATAACCTTGAAATCACGAGAATAGATGACTGGGAGGATTGTAGAAACATCAAGGAGTGTGTCAGAAAGGCTTTTAATACGGTTCTTCGGAAACACGGATGGAATGACTGTGAAGATTCAACATCATCACTAACTACGGAGAAGCGCTGTTTCACTCAGGGCAATGATACAGATTTTTCAATAGATGTCTGTATTGTCTGTGAGGATGTTGACGGCAATTATCACCGCTTAATTCACGAAAAAACAGGCTTTTCTTATTATGATAAGTATTTTTGGAATCAAGCACCTAATTCAAGGCGACTCAAAGAAAAGGCTGATTATATTAAAAGCAAAGGCAAATGGGCATTAGTCAGAGAACAGTACAAAAGAATAAAAAACAAGTATTTGACCTCAAATGACTATAACCATTCTTCGTTTATTTGTTATATTGAAGCTGTAAACAATGTTTATAACTCAAGAAAGCACTGGGATTAAAACTTAACAACACTAATTTTTATCGTCACTTAATTAAGTGGCGATTTTTTTATGCAAAAGGAGGCATACAAGAACAATGATTAAAACCCTTACGAACCTGTTAAAGCAGGACAAAGAAAAGTTTGTAGTACCAAAGGGCGTACAGGATTGTATTCCCATTACCGCAATTTATGACGACGGCATTTTCCGTGTAGGCAAGGACAAGTATTCCAAGAGCTTTAAGTTCACGGATATTAACTTTGCCGTAGCAAGCCGTGAGGATAAGGAAGCGATGTTCCTTGAATATTCCGAGCTTCTCAACTCTCTTGACAGCGGAGCTACTACAAAGCTGACTATCAACAACAGACGGCTTAACCGTCTTGACTTTGAGAAAACCATTCTTATCCCCGAAACCGGCGATGAGCTTGATGTTTACCGAGAGGAATATAACAAAATGCTTCTCGACAAGGCAACCGGTGCAAATGCAATCGTTCAGGATAAGTATGTTACTATCTCTATCAACAAAAAGAGCGTAGAGGACGCAAGAACCTATTTTGCCCGTGTCGGCGCTGACCTTATTGCCCACTTTGCAAGACTCGGAAGCAAATGTGTGGAGCTTGAAACCGATGAGAGACTGAGAATTGTCCACGATTTCTTCCGTGTCGGTGAGGAAACCGCCTACCACTTCAATATTAAGGAAACGAGAAAAAAGGGACACGATTTCAAAGATTATGTTTGCCCGGATACAATGGAATTTGAAAAGGACTACTTCAAAATGGGAAACCGTTACGGGAGAGTCCTTTTTCTTCGTGAGTACGCTTCCTATATCAAGGACAGTATGGTAGCCGAGCTTACCGACCTGAACCGCAACCTTATGATGTCCATTGACATTGTACCCGTTCCGACCGATGAAGCCGTGCGAGAAGCAGAGAGCAGACTGCTCGGTGTTGAGACGAACATTACCAACTGGCAGAGAAAACAGAATCAGAACAACAACTTTTCCGCCACCGTTCCTTATGATATGGAACAGCAGAAAAAGGAAATGAAAGAGTTCCTTGATGACCTCACCACTCGTGATCAGCGAATGATGTTCGCTGTACTCACTATGGTTCATACTGCGGACTCCAAAGAACAGCTTGATAACGACACCGAAGCTCTGCTTACGACTGCAAGAAAGCATTTGTGCCAGTTTGCCGTTCTCAAATATCAGCAGATGGACGGACTGAATACGGCTATGCCGTTCGGAACTCGCAAGATTGACGCATTCAGAACCCTTACCACAGAAAGCCTTGCAGTATTTATCCCGTTCAGGGTTCAGGATATTTACCACGAAAACGGCATTTACTACGGTCAGAATGTCATCAGCAAAAATATGATTATCGCCGACCGCAGACAGCTACTCAACGGTAACTCTTTTATCCTCGGTGTATCCGGCGGCGGTAAATCCTTTGCGGCTAAGGGAGAGATTGAAAACATCATTCTTTCCTCCAACGCAGATGTTATTATCATCGACCCTGAGCGAGAGTATTCGCAACTTGTAAAGGCTCTCGGTGGTGAAATCATCAATATTTCCGCAACTTCTCCGAGTCATATCAATGCAATGGATATGAACAAAGAATACGGCGACGGTGCAAACCCGGTTATTTTGAAATCCGAGTTTATAATGTCCCTCTGCGAACAGCTTATCGGCGGCACAAACCTCGGAGCAAAGCAGAAATCTATCATCGACCGTTGTACGGCGAGCGTTTACAGAGACTATCAGCAGAGAGGATATACCGGTACTGTTCCTACCTTGCAGGATTTTCGTGCGGAGCTTTTGAAACAGGACGAGCCGGAAGCAAAGGAAATCGCCCTTGCTATTGAGTTGTTTACTCACGGTTCTTTGAATACCTTTGCAAAGCCGACCAATGTGGATACAGATAACCGCCTTATCTGCTATGACATTCTTGACCTCGGCAAACAGCTTATGCCTATCGGTATGCTTGTCGTCCTCGACTCTATTCTGAACCGTATTACACAGAACCGTGCTAAAGGTAAGCAGACATTCATCTTTATTGATGAAATCTATCTCCTTTTCCAGCACGAATACTCCGCAAACTTCCTGTTTACTCTTTGGAAGCGTGTAAGAAAGTACGGTGCTTATGCTACTGGCATTACGCAGAATGTGGACGACCTTTTGCAGAGCCATACGGCGAGAACTATGCTTGCAAACAGCGAGTTTTTGATTATGCTCAATCAGGCGTCAACCGACAGAATTGAGCTTGCAAAGCTCCTTAACATTTCTGACCTTCAGCTTTCGTATATCACGAATGTTGACGCAGGACACGGACTGATTAAGGTCGGCAGTTCGCTTGTACCGTTTGCAAATAAGTTCCCGAAGAATACGAAGCTGTATAAGCTGATGACAACCAAACCGGGCGAGGGTGCATAACCCTTGCCCTATTCTGTAAATGAGAAAGGAAACACCTATGAAAAACAAAATCTATATTGCCATAATCTGTGCTTTCAGCATTGTATTTGCCGTCAGTTCAGGTTTTCTCATCAAGCACTATTATGACTCTGCAAAGCAGGCGGAAATGTACGACAATCTGATTGAGGTTGTGGAGACCGAGCCTGAAGATACCCAAGAGCCGATGAACTACTCCAAAGAAAAGACCTTTATCCCAGAGTATCAGGAGCTTTATTTACAAAACAACGATATGGTCGGCTGGATAAAGATTGAGGACACAAAAATCAATTATCCCGTTATGCAGTCAAAGGACAACCCGAACTTCTATCTGAAGCACGGCTTTGATAAAGCGTACACCGACTACGGCTGTCCCTATGTTCAGGAAAACTGCGATATGGAGCTGCCAAGCGACAATATCATTATCTACGGTCATCATATGAACGATGGCTCGATGTTCGCCGGTCTTATGAAATTCAAGGACAAGAACTTTTGGGAAAAGCACAAAACGGTGTCCTTTGATACGTTGACTGACAGACAGACCTACGAAGTGATTGCCGTGTTCAAAACCGTAGTATATACGGACAGCCCCGACAGCTTCAAATACTATCATTTTATCAATGCGGAGACCGATGAGGATTTCACAGCCTATGTTGAGAAGTGCAAGGAACTGTCACTTTACGATACGGGTGTAACCGCTAAATACGGCGACAAGCTCCTGACCCTTTCCACCTGTGAGTATTCCCGGACAAACGGCAGACTTGTTGTAGTGGCAAAGCTCATTAACGAATAACGCAACAGGTGGTTCAGCCTGCATAGGAAGGAGGGATTGTATGGCTGATATTAAAACGAAAGACAATGCAAAAGGTACGATACGAACCATAGATAAGGCTGCCGTTGCAACCCAACGAATGAAGCAGGCGTATATCGCAACAAAAGAAAAGGCGGAGCGGTCGGTAAATGCCAACAGCAGCTCTGCCGAGGAATATGCTTCCGATAAACTGGAAAGCGGCATTGACGAGGTGGTTCACGATGGTGCTTATGCGTTTGACAAAGCGGGACGAAAAGGACTTGAAACCACAAAAGAGAATATCCGCACTGCAAAAGACGGTATTCAGCGTTTTAAGCAACAGCGAGCCGAGCAGTTGTTGAGAAAACAGGCTTCGCAGAATACAAGCTCTGCAATTAAGACTGTCGATAAGGCTGAAAAGACCATTAAGCAGTCGGCTACTTCCTCCGGAAAGAAAACCATTAAGTTTGCCGGGAAAGAAGCAACGAAAACTGCACAGAAATCAGTTAAGACGGCTGAACAGACTGCAAAGACAGCGATAAAAACCAGTCAGCAAGCGGCAAAAGCGGCACAGAAAACAGCTCAGGCGACAGTTAAGGCTTCGCAGAAAGCGGCACAGGCGGCAAAAGCCACCGCCAAAGCAACAGCCGCTACGATTAAAGCCGCAGCCAAAGCCACCGTTGCCGCAGTCAAAGCAATCATAGCGGCGGTAAAAGGTATTATTGCCGCTATCGCTGCCGGCGGTTGGGTTGCGGTGGTTGTTATTATTGTTCTATGCCTTGTTGCTCTGATTGCGGGTTCAGTGTTTGGTATCTTCTTTTCAGGAGAGGATTCCGGCACGGGAATGTCAATGCAGACAGTCGTTCAGGAAATCAATCAGGAATATGATGACCGGTTGGAGCAGGAAAAGAACTCCGTAAGCTATGATGTCCTTGAAATGAGCGGCAGCCGAGCTGTGTGGAAAGAGGTTCTTGCGGTCTATTCTGTTAAAGTGAATACCGACCCCGACAATCCGATGGAAGTTGCTACGGTTGATGAAACCAAGAAGCAGCTACTGTCGGATATTTTTTGGGAAATGAACGACATTTCTTCCCGAACGGAAACGAAAACCCATACCGAAATCGAAGAAAGCGACGACGGACACGGCAATATCGTACAGACCGAAACCACAGTAACCGAAACATTTCTGTATATCACGGTAACGCACAAGACTGTTGATGAAATGGCGGCTATGTATGGCTTTAATCAAGAGCAGAAAGATTATCTTGCCGAGCTATTGCAGGACGAAAACAATCAGCTATGGTCACAGGTGCTTTACGGTATCGGATACAGCGACGACCAAATCGTAACGGTTGCCTTGTCTCAGGTAGGTAATGTAGGCGGTCAGCCTTACTGGTCTTGGTACGGATTTGACTCCCGTGTAGAATGGTGTGCCTGCTTCGTTTCTTGGTGTGCCAACGAGTGCGGATATATCGACGCCGGTATTATCCCGAAGTATGCCGGTTGTGTAAACGGCGTACAATGGTTCAGAGACCGAGGACAATGGGCAGACGGTTCGTATGAGCCTTCGCCTGGTACAATCATCTTCTTTGATTGGGAGGGCGACGGTGTAACAGACCACACCGGTATTGTTCAGAAATGCGAGAACGGTACAGTCTATACCGTTGAGGGCAACTCAGGCGATACTTGCAGAACCAAAACATACCCGGTTGGAAGTTCTGTTATCTACGGATACGGTATTCCGGCATATTAAAAAAAGATGGCTGCTCGTTCGAGTAGCCATCAAGTACATTATTCAAAATCTGTTATTTCTCTATCTTTCAGATAGACATTGTGCGTGTGATAAGTAAAACACATCAACAAATCGCTGTCTCTATTATCTTTCGCTTCGAACACAGAAAAGTCATCGGACAAGATAAAAATAAGTCCAAGCAGTTTCTTTATATATCCGTTATATGAAGCATAGTTCATATAGAGAGATGCGGTATATCCGTCATCGTCCTCTATCAAATCTGCGTCAATTTCATAGGTTTCCGATAACTCACTGACTGCCCATATAAATTTATCTTTATTAGCTATACGCTTTTCATTGGGGACAGTCCTTCTGTTCTTCCGCATAAAATCAAGAAATTCTTCCGCTGTCATCGAGTTTTCGTTATCGTCATAATTCTCGTTTTTCATTTCTTCTTCAATTTGTTCAAGCGTAGGTCGGTCAAACCTATTGCTGAATATCACTCTTTCATTCCCCATCCTCTTTTGCTCCTAAGTTGATTATTTGGAGTTTTTTCTTCTTGGCTCTCTCATAGGTCTTGGCAGCACCGCCCCAAGAATGAGTGACGAAACAGATTGCATAGCCGGAATTATCCACCATATATCTGTTCCTTGCGGGAATGGCTGATTTGAAATTGTATTTTTCAAATCCGTCGGGATATATTATCGAATCGAAAAGCTCTTTATCATAAACATTGAAAGAGAGATAAGGAATAACGAGATAGTTATTGATGTGCGGATACACCTTTTTGAGTTCATAGACACAGCGACCGCATAACCTGTCAAAGCCGCCTTGCCCTCCACTCAGAAAATCTGTCACGCCTTTTTCGATAAGCTCTCTTATTACATTTTTGAGCTTTTCTGCGGATAATCCAAAGCATTCATTATGACCTATAAAGGTAGCTGTTGTTTCCAAAGCCATTGTAAATCACTCCTGACATAAGACAGTATAACACAAAATTCTTTGAAAATCATCACTATTAGTTGTTTTATCTTCCGTAAGGTTGGTGTATATCGCTTTCAGCATAATCTATACTATTAGTTATAGAAGTACACCGAAGGGGGTGATGTGATGCAGCTTGATACAATCGGCAAGAATATAAGAAAGTATCGCCTTATGAAAAAGTTCCGTCAGGAGGATTTAGCAGAGAAAGCCGGACTAACAACAAATTATATCGGTATGGTCGAGCGTGGAGAGAAAATTCCATCACTTGAAACCTTTATTAAGATACTAAACGCTTTGGAAGTATCATCGGATATGGTTCTTGCTGATGTTTTGGAAACAGGATATACCGTCAAGAACTCCATACTGAATGAAAAACTTGCCAAGCTTGCTCCTGAAGATAGAAGCAAGATATATGAGGTTATTGATACCCTATTAAAACACTCAAAGCAAATTGCACCATAAATCACGAAAGTTCGCCTTAAAAAGCGAGCTTTCTTTTTTTTGATGAGAAAAAATTTATACTTTCGACAAGTAATGCGGGACTTCGACAAATCAGTTGTGCTATAACTATAACCGTTAGTGATAGATACTCACCATAAGACATAGGAGGAAATGTATTGAAAAACATAATTAAGGAAGTTGCAAAAGCACATAAAATGAGTGAACAAGAAGTAAGAAATGAAATGAGAGTTGCTATCAGGGAGGCTATGAAAAACACAGACCCTACGGCACAGGCATTTTGGAAACAGATTGCCCCGGACGGAAAAGAACCTCCGGTGGAAAAGGTCATTGCTTCTATCTCCCTGATGGTTCAAGAGAATAAGCTATGTAGTTGAGGTGCAAACGCACCTCTTTTTTAATATAACGAATAGTTGGTATCGAGATTGTCTAAAAGCGAAAAAGTGCGAAATAGCAGTAATTATATTGAAAATGAGAGAAAAATATGCTATACTGATATAAGAGTAACTATATTCTTTTATAAGCCCGATGAAAGGAAGGACACAGATGGCAGTTACATATAAGAAACTGTGGCATATTTTGCTGGACAGAGATATGAAAAAGAAAGATTTACAGGAAACCGCAGAACTTACAAAATACACAATGCGTAAACTGGGCAATGATGAAGCCGTTACAACAGATACCCTTGCTAAAATATGCAGAGCTTTGAACTGTACTGTTGATGATATTATGGAAGTTTTACCCGAAGATAAGTGATAAGTCCGTTTTATGGGACACCAAAAACTTTATAATTGATAATGGGTAGGAAGATGTAGGAGAATAATGCTATGGAACTGATAAACAATACCACAAAAACACTAAAAGATGATTTGTCGGTAGAAATCAAAAAAGGCAGTAAACTGTCTATTGCGTCAGCTTGCTTTTCTATATATGCCTTTCAGGAGTTAAAGAAGCAACTTACCTCTATTGAAGAATTACGCTTTATTTTTACCTCTCCCACTTTTGTTGCCGAAAAAACAAAGAAGGAAAAAAGAGAGTTTTATATTCCTCGTCTGAACCGTGAACGCAGCCTGTACGGAACGGAGTTTGAAATTAAGCTCAGAAACGAAATGACACAAAAAGCAATAGCAAAAGAATGTGCAGACTGGATTAAAGAGAAAGTAACCTTCAAATCAAATATAAGCGATAAGACTATTCAAGGACAATTGGTTGTTGATGACATTGGTTATACACCAATCAATAATTTTACGACAGTTGAACTCGGTTGCGAAAAAGGTAATGTTATTAGCACAACAATCGTAAAAGACCAGTCGCTGGCTCAGACACTTATAAGAGATTTCAATGAAATATGGAATGACAAAAAGGTTCTTCAGGAAGTGACCGATGAAGTAATAGAAAGCATTACCGCAGCATATAACGAAAATTCTCCTGATTTTATTTACTTTGTAACCCTGTATAACATTTTCAACGAATTTCTTGAAGATGTGTCCGAAGATGTACTTCCCAACGAAGCAACCGGTTTCAAGGACAGCAAGATTTGGGGTATGTTGTATAACTTCCAAAAAGACGCAGCTCTCGCAATCATTAACAAACTTGAAAAATACAACGGTTGTATTCTTGCCGACAGCGTTGGTTTAGGTAAAACATTTACGGCTTTATCTGTAATCAAATATTATGAGAACAGGAATAAGTCTGTACTTGTGTTATGCCCGAAAAAGCTGGCAAACAACTGGAATACATATAAAGACAACTATATTAACAACCCCATTGCGTCCGACCGCCTGCGTTATGATGTTCTGTATCATACAGACCTTAACAGGACAAGAGGCACTTCGAATGGTATAGATTTAAGCAGAATAAATTGGGGTAACTACGACCTTGTTGTAATTGATGAATCCCACAACTTTAGAAATGGCGGCAAATTGGTTGAAAACCCTGACGAGGACAGCAAAGACAACCGTTATGTAACTTTGATGAAAAAAGTTATACGAGCAGGTGTAAAAACAAAAGTCCTTATGCTTTCCGCTACTCCGGTAAACAACAAGTTTCTTGATTTGAAAAATCAGTTGGCTCTTGCCTATGAGGGGCATACTGATTTCATCGACGAGAAACTGAATACCAATCGTTCCATTGACGACATATTCAAAAACGCTCAGAGAGCTTTCAATACTTGGAGCAAATGGGAGCCTTGTGACAGAACAACCGAAAACCTTCTGAAAATGCTTGACTTTGACTTTTTTGAAGTTTTGGACAGTGTAACGATTGCCCGTTCAAGGAAGCATATTCAAAAATATTATGACACAAGCGATGTAGGTACTTTCCCAACAAGACTGCCGCCTATTTCTTTGCGTCCGCACCTTACAGACCTCAAGGAAGCTATTAACTATAATGAGATTTTTGAGCAGCTTATGCTCCTTACTCTTACGATTTATACTCCGACACACTATATACTTCCGAGCAAGATGGAAAAATACGCAGAGCTTTACGGAGATAATAAAGTGAATGTCGGCTTTACACAGGCTAATCGTGAGCAAGGCATCCGCCGACTTACAGCAATAAATCTGATGAAGCGTATGGAAAGCTCAGTCTATTCCTTTAATCTCACATTGAAGCGTATTAAGGAATTGATTGAAAGCACCATAGATACTATCGACCGCTTTGACAAACATTCAAGTGTAAACCTTGATTTGACGGATATTTCAAATGTGGACGAGTTTGATGAAGAAGACCAGAACACTGACGACCTTTTCTCTCTCGGCAAAAAAGTAAAAATCGACCTTGCGGATATGGATTATGTATCGTGGAGAGAGAGCCTTGCAAAAGACGCAGAAGTTCTCGAACTGTTGACCCTTATGGTCGGCGATATAACTCCTGAACACGATTCAAAACTACAAGAGCTGTATCGTGTTATAGATGATAAAATAGCTCACCCAATTAACGAGGGCAATAAGAAAATCATTATCTTTACCGCTTTCGCAGATACAGCAGGCTATCTGTATGACAATGTCAGCAAGTATGTGAAATCGAAATACGGACTTAATTCCGCTATGGTTTCAGGCTCGGTGGACGGTCGCACAACCTGCCCTAAACTGCGTGGAGATTTGAATACAGTACTTACTTGCTTTTCTCCGATTTCAAAGGATAGAGATTTATTTGACAGTATTCCGAAAGAGGATATTGATATTTTGATTGCAACAGACTGTATTTCCGAAGGTCAGAATTTGCAGGACTGCGATTTCCTTATCAATTACGATATACATTGGAATCCGGTTCGCATTATTCAGCGTTTCGGTCGAATTGACCGTATCGGTAGCAGAAACTCTGTAATTCAGCTTGTAAACTTCTGGCCTGATGTAACGCTTGACGATTACATCAATCTCAAAGCCAAAGTTGAAACGAGAATGAAAATCGTTGATATGACCGCAACCGGCGATGACAATATTTTGAGCGACGAGGAAAAGACTGACCTCGAATACAGAAAAGCACAGCTCAAGAGATTGCAGGACGAAGTTGTGGATATTGAAGATATGACTACGGGTATTTCTATTATGGACTTAGGACTTAATGAGTTCAGACTCGATTTACTCGAATACATAAAGAACCACCCCGATATTGAAAAAGCACCTTTTGGACTTAATGCTGTTGTTCCGGCAAATGAGGACGCACCGGCTGGCGTGATATTTGTTTTGAAAAACCGCTCTGACAGCGTGAATATTGACAATCAGAACAGACTCCATCCGTTTTATATGGTGTATATAAGCGACGAGGGAGAAGTAATCTGTGACCACCTTTCGCCAAAACAAATGCTTGATAAAATGCGTTTTCTGTGTAAAGGAAAAACGCAGCCTATCCCGGAAGTTTATAAGCAATTCAATAAAGAAACTCGTGACGGAAAAGATATGTCAAAGTTCTCTCATCTTCTTGGAGAAGCGATTGCTTCTATTATTGAGGTCAAAGACGAAAGTGATATTGACAGTTTCTTGGGTGGTGGACAGGTTAGCTTTTTGACAAACGAGATTAAAGGCTTAGATGACTTTGAACTTATTTGCTTCTTAGTCGTAAGATGAGGTGATTACAATGCTCGGTTTACCGAAAGCAACGGAAATGAGCAAACAGCTTCCAAAGAAAGCTATATATGCAAAGTTTCAAATGAATACGGCTGCAAAGGAAAAAATCGACGCCGATATTTCGAGAATTACTATCGTCAATGAGATAGCACCGAATAAGGTGAATATTCCTGCTGGAGATGAAGTTAAAAACTTCTTTGTCTTGCTCGTTTCTCTTAAAAGAAAAGAGTTTGATGAAAAAACGATTGCAACGCTGTCAAAGCTTATTCCTCAGAACATTCTGTTTGTGTTGGAGTGTGGCAGCGAAAGCAAACTTGCGATTTATCACACAAAAATAATGCAGACAGACTGGAAACCAACCGAGGAACAAAGAATAGAGCTTCAAGGCTTAAATCTTGATAAGGTGTGGGAAAATGTCGTAGTTGCTGTCGGCAGTGTTGATATAGAGCAAGGCAATACGCTTGATGAGCAGATAGAGGTAAACGAAAAAAGACAGAAGCTCGAAAAGGAAATTGCAAAATTTGAAAAACAGGCACGAGCCGAGAAACAACCAAAAAAGAAATTTGAGCTTGCCGGTAAAGTGAAAAAACTAAAAAGAGAACTTGATATGTTAAGCTCTCCTTCAAAGGCTATGGTTGCAGCAATGATTGGAAACGAAACAACAGAAACGGAAGCTCAGTCTGTAAATACTGTTAAAGCTATATCCATTTTGCCTGAATATGCGGCAGATATTTTCGATGGCTTAAAAACGATTGAATGGCGGTCTTGGAAAACAGATTATCGTGGTGACTTATTGATTTGTGCAAGCTCCCGGAAACTAAAAGGCTGTATCAGCGGCTATGCACTCTGTATGGTGGAGCTTTTTGATGTTGTACCTTTTACAAGAAAGCATTTGAACAGTGCTTTGATGGACAGTGTGCCTGAACCGGCAGGCTATGCGTGGCTACTCAAAAATGTGAGATTGATAAAACCGTTTCCATACAAAGGGAAATTGCATTTGTATGATGTTGACGCTTCTTTGGTAGAGGTTCTCTCTCCGATTCACACAAAAGAAGCAGACATAGAATTTGAACAATACTACAAGCAGCTTTATATAGAAGCTGGTGCTGAATTTTGATGATAACTTATTTTCAATAAGATTGGAGGGAAAACAAATAGATACGAATAACCCAAATGACATCATTCCGGATGAATTGCGTAAAACCATAGAGAAAAGCGACAAATTGCGTAAGAGCGTTGCTCCTATTTTGGAACAGCAAGAGAAAATGAATTATTTTGTGAAAGCGGCGATGGGACCCCAAATTAAAATATCAACACCAGCATTAGATGTGGTGAAAGAAATTACAGAGAATAGTGCTGTAAAAGCGGTTCAAGATAGCCTTAATACTACAAATTCAATAACTTCAAACACAAAAGCTATGCAGCTATGTGCTGGAGCAGGGTCAGCGATTGAAGCATTGCAAAAAAGCAATACATTGAAAACTATTGGCGAACTTGCCATAAAATCCGCAATGCCCACTTATCAGTTTGAAAGCCCTGCACTTAAAGCATTTGATAATTGGAGCAAGAATGCAGTAACAAACTTAGTTTCCGGTCTCAACTCGCTTGTTAAAAGTACAGTAATTCAAGAGATTCACTCCATAACCTCCAGCCTTGGAACGTGGTTACAAACAGTAGATTTCTCCCCGCTGACAAGCATACTGGAAAACATTCGTACAATCGGATTTGAATTTGATTACAAAGAAATCAACGAGATATTTCTAAAAGCAATGTTTGATGCTAAATGGTTTCCGTATGCAGGGTGGATTGCTGATTTTAGAATTGTTGATGAAATGCTTGAAATACTTGACACAAGCAGAGCAAGCAAAAACCGTATAAAGAGAATAGACAGGTTAATATTTTCCTATTATAACAAAGATGAAATTAATAATCTCAAGCGTGGATGGAGACAAATGAACCTGCCCTCCTATATGACAAGAATTTTGGTTCAGTCTGTTCAAGCGTATCATCGTAGAGAATACGCACTTACAGTAAGTGCTTTGTCAACTTTGTGGGAGGGAATAATTCAAGGAAAAGCGAAAGACGAAAGTTATCGAGTCAGCAAAAAGACTCGTGAAAATCTTACAAAGTTAATTGAGGAAAATGAGTTTGACAGAATCTTTTCATCATTTTGCGAAGAATTCATTTTCTATGATTGTAAGAAAGCAGAAGAAGTTAAACCCGATGTTCCCGGACGTCACGGGATAGCTCACTGTTGGTACAATACATATCCAAACAGAAAAGTAGCATTAAATGCAATTCTGTTTACAGACTTTTTATTAGGATTAAAACCTTTAGACAAAACGGAGGAAAAAGAAAATGGATAAACTCAAAATGCAGACAGCAAATAAGGCTGATGAGAATTTTAGAAAATTAGCGGCAATGTTCCCTAATGCCGTTACCGAAACGATTGACGAAAACGGCGAGGTATTCCGTGCTATTGATAAGGATGTGCTTATGCAGGAGATTTCCTGCAACAGTTCATAAACAGCCATAAGAAGTGGTTCAATGTCCGTAATATCCATAATTGCCATATTAGAAACTGCTTTCGTAAAGGCTCGATTTCTTTTTAATTCTAATATACTTTTTCTATCGGTCGCATCCGCCACACAAAATTCAATTTGTTTTGCATATTGTGATTGCCGTCTTTTAGCCAATTCTATCATTTTTTTGCTGTAATCAAAAGCGACAACCGAAGCACCTCTTTGTGCAAGATACGAAGAATAATTTCCATTGCCACACGCAATATCCAAAATGTAATCCGCAGGATTAGGAGATAGAAGTTCCGTTACTTTGGGGCGCACTACCTCTCTGTGAAATTCATTAGATTCGTCACCCATTGCATTATCCCAAAATTGTGCGTTCTCCTCCCAGATTTTTTTACTTTCCTCTGTTCCCATGTTCTCTCCCACTCCCAAAATTTGCTTTTTTGCTTCCATTAAATCTTCCTTACTATATTCCATTGTTACCCTCCATAACTTCTGATTGTTGTCGTCTTGACTATTATGTATCTTTTCTTTCCAAAATGGTATAGGCTTTTATTTTTGTAATGCTGCAAAACTTTTCTTCTGTAAGGTATTCAAAGGATATTTCCCTTTGCCGCCGCTTGCATTAAGCCGCCGCTATTGGAAAGCCAAAAGCAGCGGCTTTTTTTACTCGGTATTACCGAAAAGTATAGAAAGCAGGATATGTCATCATTTGTCATTTCTTCTCAATGTAATAACTGCATGGCATATCAAGCCAAATACAAGAGAAAAACAGCCACCGCCAAATAGTGATGCTCCCCACCCTGCACCTGACATTGTCATAAAACCGCCAACAAAGAAAATACCAATGCCAAGAAATATACCAACACCATAAAAAAGTCCAATTGCCATATCGTACTTATTAAATTGTCGTTTCTCCTTTTTTTCATATGTTTCCATCTTTGTTATTACCTCCTTCGCAAAATCGTCCATGTTGACTCCAAAAAGAAAGCAAATTTTTTTCAACATATTTAAATCGGGTTCATTAACATCTCTCTCCCAATTCGATAGTGCCTGCCGGGTAACATTCAATTCCCCGGCTAGTTCTTCCTGTGTCATTCCCAATTGTGTTCGCAGATGACGTATTTGCTTTCCTGTTGTAATATTCGTCTGTTCCTGGTTCAAAATAGTTTCTCCTCTCTGATACTGATTTTATCAATGATATTTCGCAATAGCCAGCAATGAACGCTTGCATTGCGCAAGACGTTACATTATCTTCTGAAACATATAGCGCACCTTGTCCAGGCGGCTGTTTGGACGGCGGGGCTGGATGACTGGCTTGCCGACAGCGGCCTGATACCCTTTCAGTTCTGTAAGGCATACGCTCTGCCCGTTGGTGTAAAAGGCCAGATCAGTACGGTATGCCTGTATACAGCGGGCGGGAATCTCGCCAGTAAAGACAACTTCATCCTTTTTTACCTGGACCGTTTCGATGGTGGCACAGTATTTCGGTGCATCATGATAAGCCCTGGAAAGATATTCCCGGGGCGCATAGAGGGTGAAGGAGAGATAAGGTTCCAGCAGTTGCGTCCCTGATTCCTTCAATGCCTGTTCCAATACAATCGGGGCCAATGAGCGGAAGTCCGCCGGCGTGCTGACCGGACTGTAATAAAGCCCGTATTCAAAGCAAATCTTACAGTCCGTTACGTTCCAGCCGAACAAGCCCTGCTCCAGCCCGTAACGGATACCATCCCTGACAGCGTTTTGAAAACTCTGGTTCAAGTATCCCAGCGAAACCCGGCTCTCGTATTGTACACCGGAGCCAAGCGGGAGTGGTGTAACAGACAGTCCGATGGATGCCCAAAACGGGTTGGGCGGCACCTCGATATGGATGGTGTGGCTGGCTGCTTTGAGCGGCCGCTCCATATAAATGACGGTGGGTTCCTTTACCACTGTTTCAAGCTTGTATTTTTCCGACAGCAAAGCGGAAACAACCTCCAACTGCACCCGGCCCAAAAAAGAAAGAATGATCTCATGGGTGATGGAATCCACCTCGCAGCGCAAAAGCGGGTCAGTATCCGCAAGTTGCGTAAGAGCGTCCAGCAGCCGTTCTCTTTGCGCTGCCGTTTTCGGCGCAATCGACGTCCGCAGCATGGGGAGGGGGTCCTCACGCCACCTTTTACGAGGGAGCCGGGTTGGGTCCCCTAATACATCGAATAACCTCACGCTGTCGCTGGGAAGGATAACAATTTCACCCGGATAAGCGGTGTCTGTCCGAACAATTTCCCCTTTGGATGGAATACGCATCTCTGTGATTTTCAGCTTTTCTCTCCCGGCCAGGGCCACCGTATCCCGCAGGCGCAGCGTTCCGCTGTATAGCCGTAGATAGACACGCCGCTGGCCGCAATCTGTATACTCCACCTTGAAAACGCTGCCGCATAGGGCGGCGCTCCCCTGTTCCCCAATCGGTTGGAACAGCCCTGTCACCGCATCCATCAACGGTTGAATGCCAAGGCCCTTTTTGGCGCTGCCATAATAGACCGGGAACAGGGAGGCGTCTTGAACCCGCCGCTGTTCCTCCCGCACAAGTTTTTCCCGGCTGATTGGTTCTCCTGCGATATACTTTTCCAATAATTTATCGTTATTTTCGATGACCGCATCCCATGCTTCTATGTCGGTATTTTCCTCCAGGACTATTTCCGGGGACAGCGACACCGTCTGCTTGATGATAATATCGGCGGAGAGCTTATCCCGAACAGACTGAACCACGCTCTGCAAATCAACGCCAGCCTGGTCGATCTTGTTGATAAAGATAACGGTGGGAATGTTCATTTTCCGCAGGGCATGGAACAGAATACGGGTCTGGGCCTGCACGCCATCTTTAGCGGAGATCACCAAGATGGCCCCATCTAAAACAGCCAAAGAGCGGTACACCTCCGCCAAAAAATCCATGTGGCCGGGCGTATCCACAATGTTGACTTTACATCTGTGCCACTGGAAGGAAGTGACTGCCGCTTGAATGGTAATTCCCCGCTGCTGTTCCAAAATCATAGTGTCTGTTCTTGTAGTCCCTTTATCCACGTTTCCCTGTTCCGCAATCGCTCCACTGGTGTATAGCAGACTTTCCGTCAATGTTGTTTTTCCTGCGTCTACGTGGGCAAGAATGCCAATATTGATTATTTTCATGTGATTGTCCTCCTTTTACAGCCCGAAAGGGCACAAAAATCCCCAGCAGTAAAATACTTTTACCACTGGGGATTATAATTTGCGGACATACACATATACAGCATACACCTATTTGTGACTGCTGTTTTTTTGGATATGTCAAAATTGATAAGGCAAAAGTATTCTTAAATTGGGTACAAAAAATCAAGCCCCCACAAAAGGAACTATCATAATCCTTTGTTCCCACTATTTGATTATAGTTTTATTTAAGAATACCTTGCCGCATATTTTTTACTCCTTTTCTGGAATGAAGCTATTATATCACATCAGTTTTAGGAAAGCAAGTACCTAAAAGAAATTTTTCTTCCCCTTATATGTAACAATCATACCGGCTTCCTGGCGTTCAGAATGGTTTCTGCTGTCTGCTGTGGTGTTTGGTTGGAATTGTCCAGCCAAAAGCCGATCCGTGGTGTTGTCTGCATTTTACTAAATACAAATTCAATGTATACAGAAAGAAATATATAAGGAGTGGGAGGGATTCCGCCGTAGTCGGCATTGTAGGAAAATCCAAAAGTTTAGATTTTCTCAAAATGCTTATCTTTTGGTCTTTGGTTCGGAATAGTGTAGTGCTGGCGGTCTATCTATTGTTTTCGGTTGCTTGCTTCTTTACCGTACATGAGCATTACTGCCGGGTACAAAGCGTTTCGGTGAATTAAAAAAATCAATCGGCAGCGTTTCTCAAAAGGTTTTGACTGCTCAGCTTCGTGATATGGAAGAAAACGGACTCGTTAATCGAAAAGTGTATGCTGAAGTTCCGCCGAGAGTAGAATACTCTCTGACAGAATTGGGACAAAGCTTGAAACCTATTCTCGACGCTATGTGGAGTTGGGGCGAAGATTATAAAGAAAAATGTAATAAATAACGAAAAGACCGTCAAATCTCAACATTCGAGACTTGACGGTCTTACATTTTGTGATTGTATTTAAGAAAATCGTTTTGGTGTTCCTGTTTGCGAAGTTGATAGCCCTGTGCAATCAGCGTATCCACTTTCAGAGCAATCAGGTTTATGTCAGAACACATTGCCCGTGCAATCTGCTGAATGTCATAGCCGTTTTCAATGTATTCCAAAATGGTGTCGTCCGGGAGCGAAGCCTGAGAAGCGAAGATATTTGCTTCATACTCCATACGGTTCTCTCTCATATCAAAGATGTTGAACTCTTTGAACCCGCCGACAGCAACCGCTTCTTGCCTGTGGAGAACATCGTGTCCGATTTCGTGCCATAGCACTATCTGCTCCACGACCGGGTGCATACCGTTTTTAAGAAAAACAAAGCGGTTCTTCAGAATAACTTTATATGCTCCACGCTGCTTGTCAAAATTTCGGTAGATTATATTGATACCAAGCTCTTTTGCGACCTTGTACGGGTCACGAGTACCGCAACGGTCAATGAGCTTGTTTACGATTTTCACAATCTCAGCCGTAGTGTAATACCCCAATCCGGCTCACCTCCCATATTATAGTATATCGGATAATAACCCTATAATAAATTATAAACTATTATGTGTCCCATATATTGGACTTAGTTCACTTTGAGGATTACTCGTCTTTGCGGTATTTCTTCGGGGTGTATTTTTTATTGTTCTTCTTTGCAATAAGATATGCTTCCTGAATAGCGTCAACCATTTCACGCATATCCTCGTCAGCCATTTCGCCGCCGGCAAACAGACCGGTAACTTCTGCAAGCAACTCCTGAGCCTGTCTTGCCCCTCTGCGTCCGTATTTATCCTCTACATCAGCGATGAAAGCGTCATCCTCAGACAGCAGATAATTCACATTTACATTTAAGGATTCTGCCAGTTTCTTATATCTTTCCATTCCTCTCGGACGGGATTTATCATTTTCATAAGAACCAATTATGCGTCGGGTTACGCCGATTTTAGCTGCCAACTCATCTTGACTCATACCAAGTTTTGTTCTTTCAGCCTTGACTTTTTCACCGAATGTCATTGTGATTTCACTCCTTAAAAGAATATTTACAGTTGAACTACCCATTTGCTCTTGACAAGTACAGTTGAAGTGTATATAATATGAATTGGGAAGTTTAACTACACATAGTGTACACCAAACTACCCAAAATGTCAAGGGGGTTCAAAAAATGTTACGAAGCATACTTCATTGTGATATGAACAACTTCTATGCCAGCGTCGAATGTATGCTCGACCCCGCATTGAAGAAATATCCGATTGCTGTCTGCGGCTCTGTGGAGGAACGACACGGTATCGTGCTTGCAAAGAACTACAAAGCAAAGGCTTTTGATGTGAAAACCGGGGACGCAGTATGGCAGGCTAAACAGAAGTGCAAGGACTTGGTTGTAGTACCGCCCCATTATGAGGAGTATATCAAATACTCAAAGCTTGCGAGAAGCGTTTATGAGCGATATACCGACCAAGTTGAACCGTATGGTATGGACGAGTGTTGGCTGGATATTAGCGGGACAGAAAGCCTTTTCGGTTCGCCGGAAAAGGTGGCAAATGAAATTCGTGAAACGATGAAGTTTGAACTCGGCTTGACGATTTCTGTGGGTGTTTCCTTTAATAAGATATTTGCGAAGCTCGGCTCGGATATGAAGAAACCGGACGCAGTAACCGTTATACCAAAGGATACATTCAAAGAAAAGATTTGGGGACTTCCTGCCGCTGACCTGCTCGGTGTAGGACGGGCAACCCAGCGAGTGCTTGACAGCTATTGTATTCGTACCATCGGGGATTTAGCGAATACCGACCCTGAGTTCTTACGCAGAAGATTAGGAAAGAACGGAGTAGTTTTATGGAACTATGCCAACGGCAACGACCTTTCCCTTGTTGCCAAGAAAGACTTCGTTTCTCCTATAAAAAGTGTAGGACACGGTATAACAACAGTAGCAGATTTAGAGAAACCGGAGCAGGTGTGGCCCGTGTTTCTCGAATTAACCCAAGACATCGGACACAAGCTCCGTGTTCACGGACTGAGTGCAGAAGGTGTCGCAATACATATTAGAGACAACACGCTCAATACAAGGCAATGGCAGACGAAGATTGCACTTCCTACACAGTCTCCGATGATTATTGCAAAGACCGCTTTTCAGTTATTTGAAAAAAGATATGGGTGGAACAACCCTATCCGTTCTGTGACAGTACAAGCCATAAATCTTATTCCACAAGACACGCCCCGTCAAATAGATATGTTTATGGACGCCGCAAAGCAGGACAAATTGGAGCGAATGGAAAAGTGTGTTGAAGAAATCAGACGGCGTTTCGGAAAGGACAGCATAAGGAATGGGGTTCTGTGTCAGAACCTGCGGCTACCACCGGAAAAAGCCGAAATCACTATGCCGACAGGTATGGTCGGTTAAGGAGGGCTTATTGTGATTGACGAAAAAGAGGTTACGGCTTATGTTACGATGCCCGACTGCTTTTTGCAGGGGTGCAGCGAAGATATTGTTATCTTCCGTGCGGACGGCGGAAACCATTTTACCGACTACGGTATATATGAGGGAATGTTCCTTTTCTTTGACCGGAAAAAACGCTTTAAGAAAGGAAGGCTTTCCTGTTACATCAATACTGCCGGAGATGACCGACCCAAGTACAGGGTGTCGGATAAGAACATCGACGGATACAAGCACTTGGGAAGATTAGTTTTGACTTTGAGAAATTACGAGGTATAGAAATGGAATCCGATAGAAGAAAAGTTTATGTTGAAGTAAATGTAACACACAGACCTGATGGAACGGCTCGTCCGAATTTCATTAAGTTTGAGAATGATGAAAAATATGAGATAGACCGTGTAATTCAGAAATGCCGTGCGGCTTCCACTAAAGTCGGAGGAACCGGTATCCGCTACACGGTACAGATTTGCGGCAAGCCCACATTTCTGTTCGACGAAGAAAACGGAAAGTGGTTTGTAGAAGCAAAATCCTAATGGTAGGAGGTTTTGTAACTTGAAACGTTTATCGAGATTTGACATCGAAGTGATTGCCGACAAGTATGTGCAGGCATATATGGCACTTCCCGATGTCCGTAACACACAAATATATAGAATTGACCCGGAGCTTCTCTTGGAGAAGGTTCTCGGTTTGAATGTCGAATACCAGCATCTATCCTATGACGGTAGCATTCTCGGAATGACCTCATTTACGGAAATGGGTGTTCAAGTATTTGAAGATGATGATAACGAAGCCTTTTTCTTTTTGGACGGGAAAACCGTTCTTGTGGAAAAGGACTTGAACTTTGACAGCAAGCTGAAAGGCAGAAAGAATTTCACCTTAATGCACGAGGGCAGTCATCAGATATTTAAGATGTTGTTCCCGAATGATTACGGTGTAACACAGAAGTCTGCCAGAGTACATTATTACAAGGCAAATTCCGAGAGGAATAAGCCAATATCTGATTGGGAGGAATGGCAGGCAAACACGCTTGGAGCTGCTATTCTTCTTCCTGAAAACCTCATAAAACAAGGAATGTATCTGTTCAGTCTCGGCGAAAAGATTGAATGCCTGAACAAGATATACTATCCGAGTGTATATAAAAGGTTTGACGCACTTGCGGATTTTTTAGGGTGTTCCAAAAAGGCTCTTGCCATACGAATGAAACAGCTCGGACTTTTGAAACAGGAGTATCTTGATAATCCTTTTGATTTGGTTACGGTTTATCCGGAGGTGAGCGAGCTATGAAATCGTTGGAACAAAAGATAATCGTAAGGTGCAAAAACTGTGGCTGGCGTATTTTTGACAAGGTAACAATGACAACAGGCGTTATTGAACTGAAATGCCCAAACTGCCACAGAGTAGTAGAGGTTGACCTTTCCCTACGCAAAGGAATGGTCAAGTACAGATTAGTAAAGAACGATAACAGAGCGAACAATTAAATATCGGGCAGATGTACCGAGCCACGAGTCCTTGAGCGAAAGCTCCTGAGTCATCAAATTGCCGGACGCTGAGAATTAAGGGATAGAAATATCCTAATGTTCTTGGTGTCCGGCTTTTTTGTCGCTCCCGAAAGGAGCAAGACCGTGACATATAAGTGGCTGGCATATATCGCCAAGTATCCGTAATCTCCGAATTTTTGATTTCAACCAAATTCAAAAATTCAAATTCAAGGAGATTACGACAATGACAAAACTTACATTAGAACAACAGGAATTATTATTTACGAATGACTGCAAGCTCATCAACTTGCGGTATGAATATCACGGTTACACCGGCTCGGAGAAATGGGCGATTGTAACAGAACTGGCGGAAGAAGAACTGTGGGTAAAATACCCTGATGTTATCCGTCGGTACACTCCGTTCATTCTGCTTTCTATGGCTCAGGGCGAAGTGATTGACGAGTCATACAGAAACAACGATAAGTACGAAAAGCGAGCAAAAAGAACAATCGATGTGTATGGGTATGAAGATGACATCTCTGAACAATTCCACCGGGAACTGATTACTCCGTTTGTTGACCCGTTTGAGCAAGCGGAGGAAGAACGGATTGAGGAAGAAAAGGAACAGCTCCGTCAGTTAGAAATTGCGAAAGTCAGAAAGGTATTGGAAATGCTGAAACCTGTTCAGAGAGAAAGACTGATTAAAGCGATTTTATTAGGTATGAGTTCAAGAAAAATCGCAAAGGAAGAAGGCGTATATTACAGCGTTGTAGATAAGTCGATTGCTGCCGCAAGAAAAAATTTCAAGAAATTTTATGAAAACCTCTGATTTTGGGTGTGCATTTTGACCCCCTTTGTCCAAATGAGTGAAGGGGTTATTTCAATTCCGGATAAGAAATGCACTTTCAAAACTAAATGAACAGAGAGGTTATACATAAATGCAGAGAAAAGAAATTCAGCGTGGAGATTTATTCTACTACGATTTTGGAAAAAGAGAGGGGTCTGTCCAGTCGGGAGAGAGACCTGTAATGGTAATTCAGGCGGACAACTTTAATGCAAATGCTCCGACAATTATTGTTGCTGCTGTTACGGCTGTGATGAAAAAGAAGTATCTTCCTTCACACATCATTTTGGGTGAGGACTTCGGTCTGAAGAAGCCGTCAATGGTTCTTCTTGAACAGATACAAACCGTCAATAAGGACGAACTGACAGACTACATTGGTTCGGTAAACGACGAAAGGCTTTGGAAGCAAATTAACGCAGCTCTTAAAAAGACTTTCGGTTTATGGATTTACAACACAGACAGAAACGGAGATGTTCGCTGCTTATGTCCCAAGTGCCTGAGCGACTATATCCACGACCCGAATTATGTTGTCAGGCGTCTTGACCTTTTTGCGAAAAGCAAAGACAACTGCGATAAGTGCAATAACAGCGGTTGGGATTATATCGTTTATGACAAACGCACCTCGGTCAAAGGAAAGGGGTGCAGGAATGTCAAATAGCAGTGAAAAGAAGAAGCGTTACGATATTCCTCTTTGGTGTAAACCAAACCTGTCTATTGAGGAGGCGGCAGCTTATTCCGGTATTGGAATGGGAAAACTCTATGAAATGACGGAAAGTCAGGATTGTCCTTTTGTTCTTTGGATTGGTAGCAGAAGAATGATTAAAAGGAAAGTCTTTGACGAATTTATCGAAAGGCAATACTCGATTTAAGAAAAAAGTCAAGTCTGCGATGAGCCGATTCGCATAATTGGCTTACCGCAGACTTTTGAGTATGCTGTAATCACCAAAGGAAGGAGGTTACAGCGTATGTCTGACAAACAGCTTAAATCCAATATGCCGAGTGTCCCAATTTGGAAGAAAATGAATCTTACGGTTGAAGAAGCTTCGGAATATTCGGGCATTGGCACATCAAAGATAAAAGAACTATCGAATAGCGAAGATTGTCCTTTCGTTCTTTGGAACGGAGCAAAGCGATTGATTAAAAGAAAACAATTTGAGGAATACCTGTCATCGCAGTATTCCCTCTGACGGAGGTGGTGTTATGGGAAATAAGCAGACTGAATTGAATAATTCAGGCAATCGGGTGGAAACCGTGCCGGTTTGGGTTAAGCCTTACCTTACGATTGATGAAGCGACCGCTTACACAGGCATAGGCAGAGACAAACTTTATGAGATGACAAGCCAAGAAAAATGTTCGTTCGTGCTGTGGGTAGGAAACAGACGAATGATTAAGAGACGAGTTTTTGATGAGTACATTGAGAAAATGTACTCAATATAGGAAGGAGGGCTTATGGACAACGGTGTTTTAGCTTACAGAGCCTTACTCGAAAAGCGTAAAGAAAAAGCTCCCTTTTGGGAGAAGAATGTTTTAACTGTTGAGGAAGCAGCCGAGTACACCGGTATAGGTAGGACAAAAATCAGGCAAATCATAATGAAGGGTGATTGTCCCTTTGCTGTCACTAACGGTGTTCAGGTCTGTGTAATCCGAGACAAATTTATTGATTATCTTGATAAGCAATTTCGCATTTAAGGGAGGAAAAATTATGCCAAGAACAAAAAGAAAAGACAAATCAAGAGTAGTGCTTCGTACAGGCGAATCACAGAGAGCCGATGGTACATACCATTTCAGTTGGACGGACGCCAACCACAAAAGGCGTTATGTGTATGCCAAGACACTTGATGAACTGCGATACAAAGAGGAACAAATCGCAAAAGACAAGAGCGATGGCATTAAGGCAGAAGCTCGTTACACAACGGTCAATGACATATATGAGCTTTGGAAGGATTTGAAGCGAGGACTGAAAAACAACACCTTTGAAAACTACAAGTATATGTATGAGACCTTTGTCCGTCATCAGATAGGCTCAAAGACTGTATCTTCTCTGAGAAAAACAGATATAAAGAGGTTCTATAATTACCTTGCAGACGAACGCCATCTAAAGCCAGCGACCATTGATAATATTCATACGGTTCTCCATCAGATTTTGGATATGGCGGTCGATGATGACTACATCAGGAATAACCCGTCAAACAATGTGCTTAAAGAGTTGAAACAGTCCCATTGTTTTCAGACCGAGAAGCGTAGAGCCTTAACAAAGCCGGAGCAGGAGTTGTTTCTTGACTATCTGAAAAACTCTCCTACATCAAAGTATTGGTATCCGGTGTTTGCGGTTATGATTGGTACGGGACTTCGTGTTGGAGAGGTTACAGGGTTAAGATGGTGCGATATTGATTTGGAAGAAGGTATCATTGATTTGAACCACACGCTGGTTTACTATGACCACCGTACTGAGGGCAGTAAGCGTGGCTGTTACTTCAATGTTAATACGACCAAAACCCCGGCAGGAAGAAGAAAAGTGCCTATGCTCGGTTTCGTCAAAGAAGCATTCTTAATGGAAAAGGAAAGGCAGGAACTGCTCGACCTTCACTGCGAAGCGACTGTCGATGGATATACCGATTTTATCTTCATCAACCGTTTTGGTCAGCCGCAACATCAGGCAACCCTGAACAAAGCAATCCGCCGCATTATCCGTGACTGCAACGACGAGCAGTTATTGAAAGATGAAAACGCAGAAGTATTGCTCCCGCATTTTAGCTGTCATTCTTTAAGGCACACTTTCACAACAAGAATGTGCGAAGCAGGGGTAAATGTTAAGGTCATTCAGGACACGCTCGGTCATAAAGATATTTCAACTACGCTTAACATCTATACCGATGTAACGAAGGAACTGAGGAAGTCCGAATTTGAAGGTCTTGACTCCTACTTCAAAAATGAGTATAATAAAGTGTCAGTTTGACAGATTAAATTGATACGGACTTCATAGTTGGTGGATTAGAGCATTTACATCATTTACATCAATTTTTACACAAAGCCCCCACGAAACTAATCGAAAATAAAGTAAAGTAGGATTTTGAAAAAATCTGATTTGCGACTTATTTTGAACTATGTTGGGTTATAGCAAGAATTGAAACGATGTCCTAAATCGTCCCCACAATGAAGTCCTTAAATGGTGTAAATGCGAAAAATGATGTAAAAAAATCAGCTCCTGAAGCGGCAGAAAAAAGTGTAGAATCAGAGCCTGAGAAGATTGATTTCTCTAAGGTAAAGATTGAGCCTCTCTTTGAGGAAATGGTTGATTTTGATACCTTTGCAAAGTCTGATTTCCGTGCCGTAAAGGTGAAAGAGTGCGAGGCAGTGAAAAAGAGCAAAAAGCTTTTAAAATTCGTGCTTGATGACGGAACAGGCACAGACAGAGTGATTTTAAGCGGTATTCACGAGTATTACGAGCCGGAAGAACTGATCGGCAAGACCTGTATCGCTATCACAAACCTGCCGCCGAGACCGATGATGGGCATTGATTCCTGCGGTATGCTGATTTCAGCAGTACACGAAGAAGACGGTCGTGAAGGACTCAATCTTTTGATGGTGGATGACAGAATTCCGGCAGGAGCAAAGCTGTATTAAGGTGAGAAAATGAGCCTTGCGGCGGTGTGCGCTTGCGAACACCGACATAAGGCGAAAAACACAGGTTGACGACAGTCGACCTGATGTACGGATGTACCGTTTTGCCTTGTAAAACGGGATGTACTTCATTTTGAAAAAAGGCTCAAAATTTACATCTTACATCATTTGATGCCCGAATATGTGCAGAGTCCAAAAAATCGCATAATTTGGAGCATCCGCAGGAAAACAAGCACGAGCGCAGCGAAGTATTTGTTTTCACCGGATGCGACAACGACAAAATCATAGAGTGCATAAGCACGGCAACTGCGAAGCAGTTGGATTTTGGAGTATAGATAAAGACAGACCTTGAGAGAGTAACATCTTTCAAGGTCTTTTTTCGTTTGTGGGGATATTCGCAAACTACATTGCTTTCAGAATGGGATTATTGCTTTACCATTTGCTTATTTTAATTTTGCTGTTGTATTTTACGACAAATAATAGCATAATAATTACAGCGAACTTGAAGGGAGCGAGTATTATGCCAAATATTAAACCAGTATCTGATTTGAGAAACTACACGGAAGTATTACGGGATATTGCCGTTGGAGAGCCGGTGTTCCTCACAAAAAACGGCAGAGGCAGATACGTCATTCTTGATATAGAGGAATATGAGAGAACAGAAGCGGCGTTGAAATTGATGGGCGAGCTTGCTAAGGGTGAGAGTTCTGCACAGGAAAAAGGCTGGACAGATCTTGCCGAAGTAGAAAAAATGCTCGGTGTTGCCAATGGTTAAGGTACAGTTTTCCTCTGAAGCGATTACCGCTTTCTTGTATGCGGTAACTATACGGCTTTCTACCGTTTTGAAAATAACACTGTGCAGATTGGCCGAGTCCTTTATGGACGAAGAAACTTTATGCGGATTCTGTTTGGAGAGCCAAACGACAATTAAATATCAATTTTATAGCGAATGAATCGTCATCTGAAAGGGTGGCGATTTTTTTGCTTATCAGGAGAACGCAATGAAACGGATGTACGACAAATTCAGGGGCTATACCATTTAAAGATGGCGAGTGCAGCTATTGTCTGTATTATGGAGGGCGGCGAAAAGGCAAACCGAAGTTAAGAGGGATGTGCATTTTGGTGCTGCGTCCTTTGCAGCACTGGGCTTTATTAAATATAACGGAACGACCGCAGAAAAATTCATTTATGTGTGGCTCAAGTCGGAGTTTCTTAAGCCGAAGAAACTCACTTTCCGTTCAACCAATCTCTACTATGAGCTGTTAAAGTCAAGTATGGAAACAAAAATAAAGGAGCGCTTAGTTGTGGCGTTAAATTATCCGGAAATAAATCTTTTGTTTCTTTATGAAATCTTCAAATTCATACGGTATCCTTTCTTTGAAATCGAAAGAAAGGACACATTACTATGAATATGATTTTGAAAACATCTAACCTTTTAGGGGATGAGGGGGAACTTCAAGCGAATGAGAATCTGGAACAACTCTTTATGAAGGTTGTAAAAAAGCAGCCACAAGGAGGTGTAAATGCTGTATTGATATTAACTTTGATGTGGTTTAATAACTGGGAAGGGAGAAAAAATTATGAGTAAAAAAATACGGATAATATCAGGTGTTCTTTTAGCGTTGACCTTTAGTGTTTTACTATCAGGCTGTACTTTTTTTCAGCAAAAGATTGATAATTATTCAAAGGATAAGGAGCAATGTTTTTTAAATATGGAAAATGTAACACAGTTCACCTATAAATCACAGAGCTATACAATACTTGAGGATACCGTTTCTAACAGCAGTTTGGGTGAGTGGATCGGTTACATTCGTGAACTTACCGCAGTAGGTGAAAATGGAAGGATTCTTGTACAGGAAAATATAGAAAAGACTACATTTAAATCTTTGGCAGACTTAACAGAAAAAACCCCAAATGCAGCCTATATTATTCCGTTTCTTAATGTTTATGCAGCACCTGACGATACAACATATTTGATTGTTGATGTCAATGGCGGCTATCATAAAGCTGTTCTTTCAGATACTGTAACAGATGAATTTACCGTATTTAATTACAAAAATACAAATCAAGAGAAGAATGCCAGCTTTGAGGTTAACCCTGACAATGCAACACAGCTTATTTGCAATAATGTGACATACCAAGTTACATCGAATATTGTATCAGAAGATGAGCTTGGAAGTTACGTTGATATTATTGCTGAAAATATTATTTTTGATGCTGATACCAAAAAGCCTTTAAGTAAAGAGGAAATGAATGGGATTGATTGGTCTGGGACAAACAAGCAGGCAAGAGAAAAGTGGGTTTATACTGATGTTTACGAAGTATCAGGTAAGGATATTTCCGAAACGGCTGCAGTTGAAGTGAATCATCAATACCACTTGGCTGTTGCCGAATAGTTGAACCGGAATTTATAAAAAATGTTATAATAAATAGGATTTTTTTGAAGGGAGGCAGGAATATGGCTTTAATACTTGTGATTGATGATGAAATTCCAATTTTGGAACTTATAAAAAACGGATTGCAAAAAGATGGTCATATAGTATCTGCTTATAGTTCGGCAGTGCAGGTTCCTTTGGATAAATTAGGACAGTATGACTTGGTCATTTTAGATATAATGATGCCAGAGATTGATGGTTTTACTTTTTGTGCAAAAATACGCTCTCTTATAGATTGCCCGATTTTGTTTTTAACAGCAAAAACGATGGAGAATGATATTACCTTTGGTCTTGGTCTGGGGGCTGATGATTATTTGACAAAACCATTCCGCATTGCGGAGCTTCGAGCAAGAGTGAATGCCCATTTACGCCGTGAACAACGTGAGCGACACACATCAATCAATTTTGATAGAGTAAAGATAGACCTTTCGGCAATGGAACTTCAAGTAGATAATATGCTCGTTTCTCTTACTAAAAGCGAATATTTAATATGCGAGTTTCTTGCCCGAAATAAAGGGCAGGTGTTTTCAAAAGAACAGATATATGAAGCTGTATTTAGTTTAGAGGGTGACAGCGATAATTCCACTATTTCTACTCATATAAAAAATATACGGGCGAAATTAAGTAAATTCGATATACAACCGATTTCAACAGCTTGGGGGATTGGATATAAATGGGAATAAAAAAGGCAAGTTCATTAAGAAAATCTTTTTGGCGTTTTCTCCTTATGCTGCTTTTGGGGTTGGCAGGGGCTGTTGCCGTTCCATTTGCTATAATGCTGCTTACCGTTACTTTGGGATATACTACTTATGCGGATTATTCTACACGAAGTGCAGAATATATTGCTCCAATTGTTGCTGCAACACCAGATTTATCAGAGGTTGAACTGCCCGCAGGCATTAATTTTTTGCGGCTTGACAAGAATTACAATATTCTTGCAACGACACTTGGTGAAGCGGATTTGAATCGAGCAATGGAATATGCTATTTCTGGAAAAGCGAACAATAGCCCGGAAAAGCAATACCTGCTTGTTACTCGTGAAAATGAGTATGTTATTCTTCAGTATTATGTTGGCTCGCAATTCACAAACAACTGGCTGAATGAGCATCTTCCGTCGCCTGAAAAACTACTATATATCGTGATAGGTATCAACTGTATTGCAGTTTGCGTTATTCTAACAGGCAGGTTTTCTAAAAAGCTGCGCCGTCAATTAGACCCGCTTTTTGAAGCTACTGCGGAAATATCGGCTCAAAATCTTGATTTTGATGTGGGTCATTCAAAAGTAAAAGAATTTGAAGATGTTTTACAGTCGTTTTCAAACATGAAAGACAGCCTGAAAGAATCTTTGGAACAGCAATGGAAACTGGAACAAATGCAAAAAGAACAGATTGCAGCGTTAGCTCACGATTTGAAAACACCATTGACTGTCATTCAAGGAAATATCGACTTAATGAGCGAAACGGAACTTGATGATGAACAAAAAGCATATACAGGATATATCACAGAGAGTTCAGAACAAATGCAGATCTACATTAAAACGCTTATTGAAATATCACGAGCGTCTGCGGGGTATCAGCTCCATAAGGAGAACGTGGATTTTTCCTTATATGTAGATAATATCAAGGAGCAGATTGAAGTTTTGTGTACTGCAAAAGATATACAGTTGACTTGGAATACATCTTCAGACTGTTCAACACTTGAAATTGATACTATGCTGATTGAACGTGCAATAATGAATGTTGTAGGCAATGCAGTAGAATACTCTCCGATAAACGGAACGGTTTATATAAAAATTCAATATGCCGAAAAGCGTTTGCACATTTGTGTGGTTGATGAGGGTAAAGGATTTAGCAATGAAGCTCTGCATCACGCTCAAGAACAATTCTTTATGGATGACAGTAGTAGAAATTCTAAAATGCACTTTGGGATGGGGCTGTATATAGTGGACTCTATTATGAAACAGCATAGCGGACAGTTATTTATTGCAAATGATATAACCACCCACGGAGCAAAAGTGATAATGAATATTATCTGCTAAATAACAAGATTATGCGGGGCTGTTGCAGAATAGTTGATTAATCAGCTGTTCTGCTGGGTCCTGTTTTTGGTGCTAAAAACAGAAAACGGACTCCGAAGAGTCCGCCATCCATGGTATAATTAAAATATGACAAAATTGATTTCGACACTCTCGGAAACAATATTTTCAAAGCAGTTAATCAGTTTTAAAATAGAAGGCGTTAATAATCAACTGTATATCATGGAAAGCATTGAAAAATATGCAGATTAAGGAGGAAACAAGAAGTGCAAACAAACGATAAACCGATTACAGAACTTATGTCTGGTATAAACGATGGAAAAACACAACTTCCTGATTTTCAGAGAGGATGGGTTTGGGAAGATAATAGAATAAGCGCTCTTATAGCAAGTATTACCAGCAATTTCCCTGTAGGGGCTGCTATGTTTTTGGAGTATGGTAATCAGAATGTTCGTTTTAAATACAGAGTGATAGAAGGCGCGCCTTCAAGTGAGAATGTTCCTTCTGAACTTATTCTTGATGGGCAACAGAGATTAACGTCTATTTATTCTGCCCTTTTCAATTCTGCTCCAGTACACACTCGAACAGATAAAGGGAAGGAGATATACAGATATTATTATATAGATATTAAAAAGGCGCTTGATCCTGCGTGTGACAGGGCAGATGCAATTTTTTCAGTTCCGGAAAATAGGATTGTCACATCTAATTTTGGACGAGATATAGAACTGGATTTGTCTGATCGAACAAAAGAATTTGAAAATAAAATGTTTCCACTTAATATTATCTTGAATTTTACAGAAGTTCAGAACTGGCAGAATCAATATTACGCATATTGTAATTATAGTGCGGAAGCGATTAAAGAATTTACAGACTTTAATACAAAAGTTATAATGCAGACAATGCAGTATAAAATGCCTATAATTCTTCTTGGTAAAGAAACGCCAAAAGAAGCTGTGTGTCAGGTGTTTGAAAATGTAAATACAGGTGGTGTTTCTTTAACTGTGTTTGAACTTATAACAGCTATTTTTGCAATGGATGATTTTGAACTGAGAAAGGATTGGGAGGAAAGACAGAAAAAATTCTTTATAGGGGATTTGTTGTCTATTATTACTGCCACAGATTTTCTTGTTGCTTGCACTTTACTTTCAACTTATAAAAAAGGTGGAACAGTAAGTTGTAAAAAGAAAGATGTATTAAATTTACCTCTTAGTGATTATAAAAAGTATGCGGATATATTATCTGCTGGATTTGTTGAAGCCGAGAAAATGCTTCAAGAAGAACGTATATTTTCAAGTCGAGATTTACCGTATTCGACACAATTGATTCCTTTGGCGGTAATCTGTACATTATTGAGCGAGGGAAATAAAATTAAAGTTACGAATATAAAGAATAAAATTAAACAATGGTATTGGTGTGGTGTTTTTGGTGAACTATATGGCAGCGCAAATGAGACAAGATATGTCAATGATGTTGTTGATGTTATAAAGTGGGCTGAAAATGATACAGCTGCGCCTAAAACGGTTCAGGACGCATATTTTAATCCAACGAGACTCATTACACTTCAATCAAGACAGTCAGCAGCATATAAAGGGATAATGGCTTTGATACTAAAAAATCATTGCAAAGATTTTATAAGTGGACGGGAAATGGACTTTACAGTATATAAATCGGAAAATATTGATATTCATCATATTTTCCCAAGAGATTATTGTGAAAAACAGAATTATCCAAGAGAAAAATGGAACTCTATTGTGAATAAGACTCCTATCACCTATTCAACCAATAGAGAAATTGGTGGTGTTCCTCCAAGTAAATATTTGGAAAAAATTGAAAATAAAGGCCAAGTTGGCAGGAAGATTCTTGATGAATATTTGAACTCACATTGGATTGATGTTGATAGCTGCAGGGAGGATGATTTTAATAGTCATATCATATATAGAGCCAAAATGCTTTTAAACTCCATTGAAATCGCTATCGGGAAAACTATCTCTGGTAGAGAAAGCGAAGATGTTATAAATCTTTTTGGACAAGGTCTTATCTAAAAAAATAAATAGGTAATTAACAGAAGATTAAGACAAAGTATCGTAAACTCAAAGAACTAGAGATGGAAGAAAATTACATTCAATGGAATACAGTTATGGCTCCAATTTAACAGAATTGTTCTAATATGTAATTTCAAATTGTTCCGGTTTAAGAATATTTTGTAAGCCTTTGTGTTGTGCAGTATCTTTTCATCACCGTCTTGATTCAAAACATAAATTAAGAACTTATTACAGGAATCAACCGTTGACGGTGGATTATCAAAAAATGACGATTTTTAAATAAGTATGATACAATGAACGTAAAGACAAATGGGAAGTCGCGGAGAGTGTACCGATATGGAAATTAAAGAAATCAAAGAGAATAAAAAACAATTTCTTTCCCTGTTGTTGTTAGCTGATGAACAAGAGAATATGATAGACCAATATATTGATAGGGGCTCAATGTATGTATTAGACGATAACGGGATTAAATGTGAGTGCATAGTGACTGATGAGGGTGAAGGTGTTCTTGAAATCAAAAATATTGCAACTGAACCAGAATATCAGGGCAGGGGTTACGGTAAAATACTGATTGACTTTGTTACTATGAAATATAAAGAGAAGTATTCTATACTGCAAGTTGGTACAGGGGATAGTCCGTTGACGGTTCCTTTTTATGAAAAATGTGGTTTTGTTCGTTCACACAATATTAAAAATTTCTTTATAGATAATTATGACCACCCCATTTATGAGTGTGGTGGCCAATTAGTAGATATGATTTATTTACAGAAAAAATTATGAATCCCAGCTTGCTGAACAAATGAATATAGTTTTTAAATAGGTGTTTGGTTCTCACATGAGAATCAAATGGCCTTAGAATTATTTTTTTCTTTAAACAACGAATAAAAGAAAAAGCAAAGTTTTATGATACTTTATTTTGGGAGTCCGGATTTCATAATATATAATTGTATTAAGTAAGAATGCCTATGTGAGTTTTCTTAGAAGAACAGGCAGGAAATTCTGTTTATAATCACATTATGAGAAGCTGGTAAAAAGGTATTATTGACCGTTAAAATGGCTGGTCTGAAAATATAGCATTACCCCGATAGCATGTACAAATAATGTACACATCTACCGGGGTATTTTTATTAAATTTGATAAACTGTTTTTCCTCCTAGTATAGTGTGAAGTACGCGGGTATGCCTGATTTCATCAGCAGAGGTATTTAAAAGCGGGGTATCAATGATAATGTAATCTGCCAAAGCGCCTGCTGCAATTTTGCCGCAGGTGTTTTCTGTATGGCACAGATAAGCAGAGCCTCTGGTCCACATAAGCAGGGCCTGGCGGATGGAGATGCGTTCGTTAGGACGGTGAATACTGCCATCGGAAAGGCGTCTTTCTACAGCGCTGGCCATGCCGGCAAATGGACTGCAGGTCACAACCGGTGCATCAGAGGAGCCCCCCACAATGATTCCTTCGCGAAAAAGTGTCTGCAGAGGCATGTAGAGGTTTGAATATTTTTGACCTATTACAGCTTGTTCTCCCAGCTCCGTATTTATGGCGGGCTGAAGAGCAAGACTGATATCGGAAGCTTTCAGCCGGCTGATCTGATCAGGATGAGCCAGTGTAAGATGTATGATAAAGTGCCGATTCTGGGGATGGCAGGTTTGTTCAAACATATCCATTGCCATGTCGGCAGAGCGGTCGCCGCAGCAGTGGATGCCAACCTGCCAGTGATATTTGCCTGCCAGCTGTGCTAAAAGCTTCAGATCGTGGGATGAATAGGAGGTAGAACCCCGGCCTGAAATGTGCTCATATTCTTCTCTCAGAGCAGCGGTTCCGGCAGACATGACCCCGTCCAGAATAATTTTAATTCCTGCCATTTTAACCATATCATCGCCAAATCCTGTTACTGCTGTCATTTGTTTTATACGTTCCGCCTGGACATGAACATCTCCCAGGGAACGGTCAAGAGAAAACATCAGATTTGCCCGGTAAGAAAGTCTGTTTTGCTTTCTGGCCTGTAGATAGGCACGCATCTCGTCACAGGTCATCATAGAATTCATCACCTGTGTGATACCGAACCGGTTTAGTATGGCCCCCGATGTTTCCAGGGCTTTGATATGCTCTTCTTCGCATGTCTCCGGCATTACGTGTTCCAGCAGGGCGATGGCCGCCCGGTCATAAAAAAGACCATTGGGTTCTCCGTTATCGAAATGTCCGATGCTGCCTCCTTCCGGATCAGGAGTATCTTTTGTAATTTTGGCCAGCCGAAGGCCAAGAGAATTCGTGACACAGATATGATGGCTGATGTGCTGGCAGTACAGCGGATTTTTAGGAGCGAATTTATCTAAATCTTTACAGCAGGGAGGCCGGTTGCTGTCCCACAGACATTCATTCCAGCCGGAACCTTTCAGCCAGCTGCCGGGGGATGCTGTCTTAACATATTGAGTAATGGTTTTCTGCATTTCTTCCAGGGATAAGCAGCGGGAGAAATCCATGCCCATCTGCTCCAGCCCAAATTCCATATCGTGGATATGGCAGTCGATGAGACCGGGCAGGAGAGGAAGGCCTTTCGCATCTATGATTTTTGTATCAGAACCGGCGTAAATACGCCAGTCTCCTGAGCCGACAGCGATGGTTCTGCCATCTTTTGCGGCTGCAAATCCATGCTCAATAACAGGAAAATTGTAATTTCCAGAACATATTTCTGCCAGTGAAAGATCAGCTGTGTATATAATTGCGTTGTGAATGATTAAATCTGCATATGGTTTCCAGTTTAACATTTTATGTCTCCTCCTGTAAGCTCAAATATAAATATGCCGATATGTAATATCTGCTGAGATAACGATAGCATCTGGTGTAAGGAAAGTAAAACTTCGTTTCGGAATCTCTGATTCCGGTTTGGAAACAATATAATAAGTCCCGTCTGCATGGAAAATTTACAGACGGGACTATTGTACTGGCCGGATATAAATGATAGTTGAAGCTATTCAAAAGCCGGCCACTGCTTACGTTTTACCTGAGATAAAGTAAAGTCCCAGAATTTCTGTGCTGCCGGTTTTAAAATCATATTTCTGGATTTGGCCATCACAAGATTCCAGGTAAAGTGTTCCTTTAGGGGAATACCGGTTACATTTGCTCTGCCATAATAATTTACAAAGTCGCTGCGGAAATAAGAAGGATCCACAATAGCAATACCTTTGTTCATGCTGACCATGGTGAGTATATTGGATTCTCGTTCAGAATAACAGGATACTTTGTAATCAAATCCTGCATTTTTACAAAATCTGGTGACCGTGGAAGCGATACCGGTTATTTCAGGAAGGGAGATGAAGGATTCCTGTGCCAGTTCCAGAACGGAAACATTTTCTCTTTGGGCCAGGGGATGTTCAGCGCATACAAGCAGCATTAAGGTGCTCTCATGCAGGTTTTTATATTCGGTTAAATGAGGGTCCAAATATTGATCCATACAGAATACAATCTCACTTTTTCCGTTTGCCAGTACGCTGGTTGCTTCGGTTCCCTGGATGTCCTGTAAGTTCAGCGAAATATTGGGATATGCTTTTTCAAAGGCAGAAATCAGATCAAAGAAACCAAGCATATCTTTATTTGGGATTGTGCGGACACAGACAGTATCTTTTTCTTCCTGACAGAAAACTGCCTGACGCAGAAGCTCATAATCATCTACCAGCGGCTTTGCATATTTTGCAAATATTTTTCCCTGGGCTGTTAATGCCACACCTTTCGAAAAACGGTGGAAGAGGGTGATAGAAAATTCCGATTCAAGATAAGAAATATGTTTGGATACGGCTCCGGGGGAGAGAAATAAATTGTCAGCGGCTGTCCGAAAAGATTCTGTTCGTGCAACTTCCATAAAGGTTTGTAATTTATCAATATCCATATTGGGAACCTCTCTTTTAAATGGTGATTCCAAATGTGAAACACCGTTTCTTTTTCGTGGTTTTACTTCGTGAATTTAGCTTATTATAATAAATTCAACGACATATAGCAACGGTTTTTAAATCAGGAGATGGGAAAACAAAGCGTTTTAATACCTGATAAAAATAGCTGTTGTATCAAAGAAGGAGGAGGGTTTTACTATGGAGAACAGGAAGGGAAACTGGCATGGGAAAAAACAGATTCAAATGATGATTTATTTGGGGATTGTATTGTTGATTGGGGGCTCACTGATCAGCGGCTGTACCAATACGATATTGCCGGCCATTGCAGACAAATATCAATGGGATGTGGGGGCATTGCGTGTAATGTCTGGAGTGGCAATTATGTTTTGCGTTGGGGGGACATTTGTGTTTGGGATGGTCAGCAAAAGGAAAGGTCCTAAATTTGTTGTAGTTCTAACATTGATTTTAACGGCAGCTGTGGCAGTTGTTTATGGTTCTGCCAGTAATTATTATTTGTTTGTGGCCTGTATATTAGCCAATGGTTTTTTGGGGGGAGGATACTTTCAGGTGGGATTTAGTGCTCTGGCAGCAAATTGGTGGCCCACAAAAAAGGGAATTGTACTTGGGTATGTGACCTGCGGAATTGTTCTTAATGATGTGCTGTGGCAGCCATTTATTCCGCTGGCCTTTCAGAAGATTGGAGTAGGAGCAACCTTAAATATTGTAGCGGTATTTATTGCTATTGTAGCAGTCATAGGAGTTTTTTTCCTGAAAGATACTCCTGAGGCTGCTGGAGAATATCCGGATGGAGATCCTGCATTTGCTTCAACTGCAAAGTCGGTAGTTGATGAAATAGCAGTTTATAAAAGTCCATTTACACCAAAAAAGCTGTTGACCTCTCCCACTACATGGGCCATTGGTATCAGTATGGGGTGTATGTATGGCGCCGGAATGACTTTTGTTGCCTCTGTTGTCCCAAGAATCTTAAGTCTGGGTTATGATTATTCCTTTGCATCTGCAGTATTGATTGTTGCAGGTCTCGCAGGGCTGGCAGGAAGTATTTTATATGGTATTTTAGATCAGAAAATCGGAACTAAAAATACATGCGTGGTGTATGCAGCGTTATGCATTTTAATTACCATATGCTGTCTGTTTCATGGAATTTCCGTCTGGTTTATCTGGCTGAGCGCAATTTTCTTTTTTGCTTCTAATGGGGCAATGGGGAACCTGATTCCTTCTATTGTAGCTACTAAATATGGAAGATGGGATTATTCAGCGGCTTTTGCAGTTATTGGTGCTATGTCAAGCTTTGGTTCAGCCCTTGGGGTTTTGTGTACCGGACTGTTCACCAATTATAATGTCATGTATTTGATGGATATTGGTCTATTTATTGCAGCTTTGCTGATTTTGCTAAAGTTAAATGGAACATTAATCGGAAGACCCAATTAAAGCAGAGGTTTAAGGAAAATGAAACAGATCAGAGGTTACGTATTTACAATTGTGGCGGCGGCCGGATTCGGGGCCCAGCCCTTTCTGGCAAAATTTGTGTACAGTTATGGTGTAGGAGAAGTAATGCTTGCGTTATTGCGGGTACTGTGTATGACGCCTGTATTTGGCATCCTTGGAGTGTTAAACAGGGAGCGTTTTAAAATCCCCGTCAGGTATATGCTCCGGATTATTCTGCTGGCGCTGACAGGAGCGGTGCTGACAACCGCGATGCTGTTTACGGCATATAATCTTATTGATACCGGAACAGCCACCACCCTGAATTTTACATATCCAATTTTTGTCTTGCTTTTGGGGAGGGCGGCATTTAAGGTAAAAATTCAGAAACATTCGCTGGTGAGCCTTATTATCTGTATTGCAGGAATTGTGCTGTTTGCAAATCCGTCAGGTGCGTTTTCATGGAGCGGCTTTTTTCTGTCGCTGGCTTCCGGAATAACATATGGTTTTTATGTGTTGTATCTTGATAAAAGTAAGATTATGGAACATACAGGCTTTTATACATATACATTCTATTTCTTTCTGGCGGCGTCTGTTATGCTGCTGCCCATAGCCGGATTCAGCGGAGAGTTAAACTTCATAATTCCCACAGGCGGGTGGATGTTTATTCTGCTGTTTGCCATAGATGGAGGCATTCTTGCGACTGTGTTTCTTCAGATTGGAATCCGGGAGATTGGGAGCTCAAAAGCTTCTATACTAACTGCTTTAGAACCGGTAACCAGCATTGTTCTGGGAGTTTTGTTTTTGCAGGAGAGCTTAAGTATATTTTCACTGATTGGAATTGTTCTTGTTATATTTTCTAATATTTATCTTGTGTTTGTACCTGAAAATAGAAGGAAATATTCTTCGACAGATAATAAGGTGTTCTAAGTTTTATATATAACAAAAAACTTCCGATTTTTAACAAAAAATAGCGTATTACAATCACTTTTTTTGTGCAATAATGTTCTCAACAAATTTGAATAATAACTAATTATTCGAAAACGTCAGATTGGATAGCGCGCAGAAATTTGACAATCATGGATGGAAAAAGGAGAACAATTATGAAAACAATATATGCAGAGGCACAGTTAGGAAAAGTGGTATTAAAAGAAAAAGAAATTGAAGCTCCGGGTCCTGGCCAGGTATTGTTAAAAGCTAAGTATTCTGCAATGAGTCCGGGAACAGAAAACGGTCTTTTGGGCGCTCATATCGTTCCTCTGCCCACGAGTATTGGCTATGCTATGGCGGCGGAAGTTATTGAAGTTGGTGAAGGTGTGCGGGAATTAAAGGTGGGAGACCATATAGTAACCACCGGAGAACATGCGCAGTATCTTGTTATGGATGAATTAAACTGTACGATCTGTCCGGAGAATGTAGATTTGAAACAGGCGGCATTTTGGAATCTTGGTCATACGGGAATGTATGCTCTGCGCCGTTCGAATCTGCAGATGGGAGAGCCCTGTGCTGTTTTGGGCCAGGGATTTGTAGGGGCCATTACAGCGCAGGCTGCTAAACTTGCAGGCGCGCTGCCGGTAATTGTTACAGATCTGGATGACGGCCGTCTGGATGCAGCAAAACAGATGGGAGTGGATATTGCAATCAATACGAAAACAGATCCTAAGGGGCTGGAACGTGAAGTTGAAAAATTACATCGGGGAGGACTGCCGGTTATTTTTGAGGCCACAGGAGCGAGAGGGCCGTTAATGCAGGCGGCAGAACTAATTGGAGAACGGGGACGGCTGGTTATGATTTCACAGGTTCACGGAGAGGCTATGCCTCCCATTGATGACCCAATTATGCAAAAAGGTGCCAGCCTGATCGGTACATATGTCAATTCAAAACCATTTAAGTTAAGACGGGCGGATTTATTTATTGACGGCGTATGGCCGCCTGTTATGCATCGTGATCTTGCAAGATATGCAAACAGCGATGTATGGACCAGTGATGAAGACATTCAGGTATTCTTAAATTTAATTGCTTACGGAAAATTGGATATTACTCCGCTGATCAGTCATGAATTTGGCTATAAAGAGATCCCAGAAGCTTATGAAAAATATGTATATCCGGAAGTTAATCCGGATATGACAGGCGGGCTGATCTCATGGGTAGAAGAGTAAACATAGTCGAGTATTAGAAGTAAGGGAGAAAAAAGATGGCTAAAAATAAAATGTTTTTAAGTAAAGCAATTTTACTCTGTATCCTTGGAGTAATCTTCATGTTCATTTTTTCCGGTCTGCAGAGTGACCAGATTAATATTGTCCAGACATTTGTAACAGAGAAAGGCGGCGGCTGGAGTTCTGTGCAGACGCAGCTGCCAATGACTGTAGGAAATTTTGTCTGTATTATACTGACGTTTGTATATGGATCGTTGTTTATTAAGTTTGGAGTAAAAAAACCCCTGATTGCAGTGCTGGTAATTACTGCTGTTGGTGTGCTTGGTATTGCCGGGGCTAATGGACTTGATTGTAATGGAGGGGCCGCATCCGGAAACTATATTTTGTACAGCATTTCCATGTTTGTAGTAAGATGCGGATGTATGATTTTACAGATGGCAGGATTTCAGCTGGTAGCCAACTGGTTTATCCGCTACCGGGGACAGATTATGGGAATCGTAACGATGGGAAGTCCACTGTTCTCTGTAATTGGCACGTCTGTAATGACTTCTTTTATTTCCAAACGGCTTGGAGGCGATTACAGAATATTTTATGTGGGAATTGCAATTATAATCGTTATTTTATGTATTATCACAGCAGTTGGCATTAAAGATACGCCGGAGGAAGCAGGTTTATATCCGGATGGAGCTGATCATGCACCTACCTCAGAAGCGGTAGAAGAAGTAAAACTTTCCATTGGTCAGATTTTACGACAGGGTAAAGCATGGAAATTAATAATCTCTTTCGGGGCATTTCAGTTTACTATTGCAGCCTGCATGGGGTCTATGGCTGTTTATTATATGAGCCTTGGGGGACAGGATGTATGGCTTGGAGCTGTAAAATGGCTGGCAATGGGGGCGATTCTTGGAATCCCTGTATCCTATGTATTTGGTTTGATTGATGATAAACTGGGGTCTGTAAAAGCATCTTTGATTCTTGGTATTACAGAATTGATTCCGGTACTTGCATTAATGCTGCAGCCTCAGGGTGGAAGCGTACCGCTGATGATTTTATGGGGATTTGGAGTAGCCTGTATGACCGGAGGTGTTCCGACTCTTCATCCGTGTATCACCTCTTATGCGTATGGCAGAAAAGAGTATCAGTCTGCAAATCGTATTATTATGACGATTCAGCTGATTCCATATTCATTTGCAGCAATGATGATGATTACCTTAATCAGTGCGGGAAAAGCAAATGCTGCCTTTTCGATTCTGCTTGTAGTGATTATAATAGGTATTATAGCTACAGCTTCTATGCTGAAAATGAAAGATGCTAATGCATCGGATCGTTTATATGGAGATAAGTAGGGAGAGAAAGAAATGACAGATAATGTAAAGAATGTGCTTCATACCGGAATCAGCGTTTACCATATGGAAGAATCTGTTGAATGGTACAGAAAGAACTTAGGATTTGAGGTAGTAAAGGATGATGGGTACTGTCCTCCTCTGAGCGCTAAGATAGTATTTATGGAGAAAGATGGATATCAGCTGGAACTGTTTGAATATGATGAGCCTAAGGAGATTCCTAAGGACCGCCTGACACCAAATACAGATCTGCAGACAGTGGGGACTAAACATGTAGCATTTGCGACAGACGATATGGACGCTTTAAAGGCCGGTTTTATAGAAAACGGTGTGGACATTGCCCATGAAGTGCGCATGGGAGAAGATGCAGTCATGTTTATCAGAGACTGCAATGGGGTACTGATTGAATTTATTCAGCAGAAATAAAGGAAAATATAAGGGATTTATTTAATATCAGCATAAAACAAAACCGGGAATACCTGATAGCAGGTTGTTTCCGGTTTTGCTGTATTATTTTTTATTTGTCATTGATTTCTTATAGTTTATAGGACTTAAAGAGTAACGCTGTTTAAAAGCATCCACGAATGTACGGACATTTTTATAGCCAACCTTTTCACAGATTTCATAAAGCTTATAGTCTGATTCCATAAGGAGCTCCAGCGCTTTTTCCAGCCGTATGGCAGTCAGATAGGTTTTGTAATTCATACCGGTTTCATTCTTGAACATATGGCTGAAATAGTTGGTGCTGACACAGGCAATTTCAGACAGCGTCTGAATAGAGAGTTCTTCCATAAAGTTTTCCTGTATATAACTTTTCACCCGTTCAATGATAACTTTACTGCTGGGCCGGCTGCTTTTATAAATTTGTGGGAGCAGCTTATTATAATGATTGTGGATACATTGCTGTATCTCGGACATAGTCATAGCGTTCATAACGTTTTTCTGAAGTTCATCCTGCATCTCGAAAAAATCCCAGTCAAGAAGATGATAACGGCGAAGACGGCTGGCCAGATCGCCGGTGTAATCCATAGTACGCATACGTACTGCGTACCAGTTGCCATAATGGATATGACAGATTATTTCGATAACCCGCTCTATTTTTTTCAGAACATCAGGAGACTTCATTAACAGAGAACGAAAAGCATCATCTACATAAAAGTCATAGTCATCCAGTGAAACATCAAATGTCTGATTGATTTTCTGCAGATTAAGTATTTGTGTCTGTTCAAAAAAATACAGATTAAAAGCATAGTGGGCAGTTTTATATGAATTTTTCAGCTGTGCCTGAGAGGCGGCGGGCAGGCCGATACCCATGCATAAGTGCGTGTGGTATTTGCTTTCTATACTGCCAAGAATTGGTTTCAGATAAACTTCTGTAAAATCTTCCATGTGTTCTAGGGGAAAGATTCCCATAAGGTGAAGCATCTGGGCAGTGCGTTCTACCTCAAAACCAATATTTTGTTTATGAAATTCAGAAAGTACATGATTGTAAACCAGAAGGTTTAGTAAAATATGTTTTTGATAGGAGTTCTGTATCAATGGTTCTGCGAGATCAGGGCGGATTCCGATACAGATTCCAATGGCAAACTGCCTGGAAAAGTCGGGCTGCTGTGAACCAATGATTTCGCCGGGAGTTGTGGGGCTCTGGGTAAGCAGCAGTTCAACTTCCTCATCCGTAAGAGCGGAAAGAGCCTGGATAATTGCCTGTTCTGCCGGGGAAGTAAATTTAGTTGACATAATTGTTAACCCTTCTAAAGTGTAAAAAATCGAATGTCTGCTTTGCAGCTACTTGATTTTTAGTGGATGAAATTAATTATACCGCTCCGGTTTTGGGTTTTCAATAGGGAGTAGCACAGACTCTCCCTGGATGCGGCTTTTTGTGGAAAATCTATTTTCCTGTCATAAAATAAAGGAGAAATCGGCATGAACCGATTTCTCCTTAAAGGGTAAGAGGTATTGATGGTATTAGTGTTTTACAGTTACGCAGACCTTCATGGATGAGGCGCCTTCGGCAGGACACAATGCGGATTTATACGCGGAAAGCTCACCCCCTGCGGTATTTTCGATAATAGAACCTCCTTCTGCCAAGACGGAAAGGATTTCGTAACCTTCAGAAGGAATCATGGTGAAATACAGGTTTCCGTCGATGTAGTTCTGGCGTTTTAGTGTTATTGCTTTTGAATCCGGTTCCCCGCCTTCGTTTGCAGCGTAGAATGTATAAGTAACATTTCCATAAGTCTGACCGGCGTCGGCAATTCCGTTGTCTGCAGCGATAACCTCAGCAGAGTCTACAACAACAGTGACGTTTCCTTCTTTGTAGGTTCCGTCTGCATATGAGATTTCTCCAATGTTCAGTGCCTTTACATATACGGTGACAGGAGTATCTGCCCAAAGGTCTGCTAAGGAATCTGTGGTTAAGGTATGAATATAGCCGTCACCGGTGATCTTCCAGCTGGAGTCTTTTAATGTTACATTAATTGGATTGTTTAAAATTGGAGCAGCCGTATGACAGAACCGGCCAATGATCAGACAGTCTCCGGTCTGTCCTCCGTTTTTTGCGCTGTAGTCTGCATGGTTATATTCCTCAGAGCCCATAAATGCATTTAATACGGTTCCGTTTGGAACAATATCGCCGTTTAAATCAACATGAACTGCTGTGGAGGAGGAGATGCGCCCTTTTAAAGATGCATGTTCCAGCGACACATTTAAAACCTGTTTATAGTTGTAAATACAATTATAAATATCACCGTTATAGCTGCCGTTTCTTAAGTCCGCATTGCAGTCAGAAACTGTACTGCTTGTAGCTTCTGCTTCTTCTGCATGATCATTAATCGTATAGGTTGTAATACCGGGGTTGCCGGCATCATCAGATTCTACAAGCTCTACCAGAATACCATCTTTGCAGCGGGTGGATGTTCCGGAGAAATTTACAGTTGACTGATCCAGTATGATATTGCTGAAACCGGTGTTGGCAGCGCCGGATTTAATCTGAAGCAGTGCATCTACTGTATCAATGGTTGTATTTGTAAAATCAAAGGTTCCGCCTCCTGTCTGCTGGGTCATAAAGGCCGTATGTCCGGACTGAAGATAGGAGTCTATGTAAGAAGAACCGGTTCGTCCGGATCCCATAACCTGAATATAGTCCGGTGAATAAAATTCTACATTTTTATAACGGTTATGTACGCCGGAGTCTGCATAGGTAACATAACCGGAACCTCCAACGGTAAAGCCGTAAGTAACGCCGTTGATTTTTCGGGCAGCAGTATATGATTTTCCTTCCTGTGCCACTTCTAGTGTGCCGATACCTGAGAGGGTATCTTCAACGTCAAGAGCATAGGTTTTGCAGACATCATAAGCAGTACCTGAGTCTGTGGAAATTGCGCCCCAGCCGGTTGAAACGATAATGCAGTCTTTAAATCGGCCCTGGCCGTCCGCCATGACGTTTAGGGAACGTACGGTTCCCTCCATTCCAAGGGCAAAAGGAACACGTTTCATCATAGCCGGAACCAGATTTTTGTATTCTTCATAAGTATCCGGAGTTTCCTTTGTATAGATGACAGTATCTGTAACATTGGCAATGGAAGTATTATCCACATACAATGCACAGCGGATAGCGCCGGCGGTTTCAATATAGGTGCTTTTAAGATCAAGCAGGGACTTATTGTCTGCCATGATAGAAGTGCCCCATCCGGCAAGATCATCTCCGCCGTCTCCATAAGCATAAAAACGGGAATTTTTAATCTCGTATTTTGTGCCATTGTCCAGCAGAATACCGTTAAAATGTGCGCCGCCTGCGTTGATAGTAATCCCTTCTGCTGATGTTTCGGTGTAGGTGCCCCCTGTGATGGCGTCTGTAACAGAACCGTCTGAAATAATGGCTCCGTTATTAACAAGCAGTGCCTGGCGGAAATAATAGGTCGCTTTTTCTTCTTCTTTGGCGCCTGACCATGGAGCAGCACTTGGACCGCCGATACGGTAAATCTTCACAGGAGTAATGGAGAAGTTTTTCTCTACTTCGTAAGAGGCTCCTGCAAGCAGATTTTTTTGCACGCCGTCTACAACTAACACCAGCGCGCAGCCTTCTTTTGCGGTTATTGTTTCTTCCGTGCCGTTAGCTCTGTAAACTGCAGAAGTTACAGTGGAAGCAATGGCAGTGGAAGTATAATCGTTGGCAGTGGATGTACTTATAATTTCTAATAATGTTTTCATAAGGTCCTCCTTAAAAGATTTTTCTTCATTTTTTATGAACCTATTATTACATAACCGGGGAGAATGAAATACATTGTTTTTTGTGAAAAACAGGATGTTATTTGTTATTTCTGAAAGGAAATAAAAATGCAGAGGGAAAAACGTATGAAAGGAATCAATAGTTTTCAAATGCAGGAGAGATGGCTATAATATATATAGAAAAAAGCAGATATTAAACGAATGATTGCAGAGAGCTATGATTTAATAGTGGGTGGGAGGTTTTTATGAGAACAGAAGAAATAATATTAAACAAAGATCGAAATGTAACTATAACGGCATACATACAGACACCATTTGCCAGCGCATCAACCCGCCCAGGGGTTTTGCTGATTCCCGGAGGAGGATATCAGCTTTGTGCGGAAAATGAGATAGATTCCGTTGTGCCGGTGTATCTGCAGATGGGATATCACGTGTTTGTACTGCGTTATTCAATAGGAGAACATGCCCGGTGGCCCAATCCCCTGCAGGATTATAAGGCGGCAATGGAGCTGATTCGCAGTCATGCCCGGGAGTGGCATCTTTATGAAAACAAAATTGCAGTGATTGGTTTTTCTGCCGGAGGACATCTAGCGGCCTGCGGGGCGGTGATGTCAGAGGCTCAATATCGTCCAAATGCGTTGATTCTGGGCTATCCGGTGATTAATGATGAAAATGCGAAACACTGGGAGAAAACGGCCCCCGGTGTTCTTGATGCAGTAGATGAAAATATATGTCCGTGTTTTGTATTTACCACCAGAAATGATGCCACCGTTCCGGTTGAGAATACATTGCAATTTATTGCTGAACTGGAAAAATATCAGGTTTCTTTTGAATGTCATGTTTATGCATATGGTCCTCATGGCTTTTCCACAGGAGATCCGTCAGTATTTGAAGAGGGAGAGTATTTATGCAAAAGGGCACGCCATTGGATGAGTGACAGCAGAGAGTGGCTGGAAGAAATCTTTGGGAAATTTTCAGGAGGGCATATGACAGAACCGGTGCAGAAACTGATATAGAAGTAAATACAACAAAAACATTGGCGCTCGTATTAAAGGGCGTTTTTTGTGTTAGTTAAAGCTGAGTGAAATGTTAGATGTTCACTCAGCTCTAATTTTTATGGAAATTGAGAAGGGTTAAAAATCGAACCCGCTCCAGACAGGTTTGCCGGTATAAGTTTTTACGGTTTCTTCTCCTGTTAAGGCCCGGATTGCACCGGAAGCCATGGCTTCCATTTCAAATTCACCGGGATAAGGGCAGACGGGAGCCATCCACTGGCAGGCCTCTGTGATTTGTTTTACCAGATCGTCGCTGTGTACCATGCCGCCTCCAAGAAGAATACCATCCACTTTTCCGTGAAGAACAACAGCCATGGAGCCGATGGCTTTTTCTATCTGATATATCATAGTATTCCATATCATTTCAGCTTCTTTATCACCTTTTTTGGCCCGTCCGGTAAGTTCGATGGCGTCTGAGATGTTTAAGTGGCTGACAAATCCGCCGTTTTTCGTACAAAGGGACTGTATCTCTTTTAGGTCTTTATCTTTTGCGTAACGGAGCAGATTGGATACAGAAATGCTTCCGCAGCGGGTAGGAGCCATAGGGCCTTCTCCACCTACAATATCATAACCGTCAATCATTTTTCCGTATTTATGGGCGGATACAGATACGCCGCCTCCGATATGACATACTACAAAATTGCATTCCTGATAAGTTTTTCCCAGGGAAGCTGCATGGCGTATGGCAGTTTCTTTTAAATTCAGTGCATGTAAATGAATGGTACGATATACGCCCTTGATGCCTGTCATGCGGGCCAGATCCTGAAGCTCGTCTACATCAGGGGGATTTACCACAAAGGCCGGTTTGCTGTAGCGTTGGGCAAATTCATGGGCTAACTGGGGACCAAGCTGAGCAGGATGCTGAATACCGTTTGCGCCTCTTGCGGCATGATCAAGCATCAGTTTATCAATATGGTAAATACCGCCTTCCATGGCAATGAGACCGCCGCCTCTTCCCACAAAAGCATCTGCATCTTCCAATGAAATCTGATTTTCCTTAAGAATCTGCAAAATGGTTTCTTTCCGATAGGGGAGCTGGGCTGAAATACCGTCAAATTCTGCAAGCTTGGAAGCATCGTGAGATACATTTTTTGTAAAAAGTACGGTATTGTCCTGAATCAGTGCAATTTTTGTAGAAGTGGAGCCGGGGTTAATGGCAAAAATTTTCATATTGTATTCCTCCTGTTATTGATATGTGTCATACATTTGACCGATTAATTCTGCCAGCTGGGGTACGGTAATCCTGCGGGGAGTGTAAGCAATGAAAAATGCTTTTTCATAAGCATCCCTGGCACAGTCCACGGCCTCTTGTCTTGTAATTCCCTGTTTTTTCAAAGAAGGGATTTCCAGGGCCTTCATAATAAATTTCATATGTTCAGAAGCCAGTTTTGCGGCTTCTTTTCCGCGGCAGTCTTTGGGAAGGGCAAGTTCCATGCTCTTTGCAATATCTATACTTCTTTGGGGAAGGGCATCTCCTGCAAAGGTAAGCACCACAGGCAGCGTCAGAGCACAGGCAAGCCCATGGGGCATTTGAAAACGGATGCCAAATTCGTGAGCTGCGGCATGTCCCAGATGGGTAATGGCGTCATTAAAAGCGATCCCCGCAAGGGTGCTTGCTTTAGAAAGACTGATTCTGGCCTCAAGATTACTGCCGTCTTTAAATGCAGTGACAATATTAGAAGTAATCAAACGAATTGCATACAGAGCCAGGGCGTCTGAATGGGGATTGGGGATTTTGGTTGTATAAGCTTCCACGGCATGAGAGAGGGCATCCATAGCGGTAATGGCGGTAGTAAAGGGAGAAAGCCCCAGTGTAAGCACCGGATCCACAATGGCAAGAGATGGTTTTTTTATAACCGTCTCTTTGGCGTGTGTTACATGGTCGTGGACGACACTTACATTTGTTACCTCACTGCCGGTGCCCGATGCAGTGGGAATACAGATCAGCGGGGTATCGGATGTAAAGGACACATTTTTTGACAGATAATACTGGTGGATGGGTCCGGGATTGTCCAGTAAAACTGAGATGGACTTTGCCGCATCTAAACTGCTTCCTCCACCAATGCCTATGACAATATCCGCATCAAAGTTTCGGGCAATATTGGCGGCGGAGTCTATCATGGTATCAGGAGCATCCGGCAGTACGCCGTCATAGAGTTTCGTTTCAATACCGGCCTCTTCTAGAGAAGCTATTATTTTATCTGCGATGCCGCAGTCAGAAATACCTTTATCACAAACGCAGAATGCCTTTGTTCCGTGAAATTCCTTTGCTTTTTCCCCGGTTTGGCAAGAAGCGTGTTCCTTAAAGAAAACCGGGCATATTTGTGAAAATGTAGTTGTCATAAAAAACCTCCTGTAGTAATTTGCATGTCTGTACACTAAAAGTATCATTGAAAAAAACAGAAGACACCGAAGTTTTAGCACAAAACAATATTTGTTTTTGTGCAGAAACTCCGGTGCCGGAGAAAAAAAGAAAAGCATCGTTTGTTTCCGGCTAAATAGTACAAACGATGCCTTTTCTTTATGCAATATTATGACTGAGAAATAAGGAAAGAGGAAAATAGCATATGTGGTCTTTCCGGTGACGTGGAGATTTCAAAATCCAACAGTTCTTCAATCCGCCGGATTCGGTAAAGCAGGGAATTGCGGTGAATATTTAATATTTCCGCAGTGTTGTTCATGCTGCAGTTATTCTGAAGATAACAGATTAACGTATTCAGATAATCGGTATTGTTTTTTTCATCAAAAGACTGAATAACAGAAAATGCAGAATGGATCAGAGTTTCCTTCGGAAATTCATTACAGATTTCCGAAATACAATGCTGTTTACAGTAATCCTCATAATACAAAACTGTAGTCCGGATGGAATCTGACTGCTGATCCAGGATGAACATCAGCTGTTCCCAAACGCGTTTTGTATCACTTAAGTGAAAGTATCGTAAACTGCAGGCACAGATTGCATCATTGGTAATAAGTATATACTGCAGTTTTAGAATATATTTTTGTATGTCAATTTTGGTAGTAAGCAAAATAGCTATATGAGACTGTATCAAAGTGCAGTGGCAGTCAGGAAGCTGCTGCTGTATTTGAGACATAATCTCATAATGTCTGGTTGTACGAAATTTAAGATAATTAGTAAAACGCAGACATAAAAGCTGCCAGGTTCCCTGATTTGAAATATCGTTGTCTTTCAAGGTTTGTGTCAAAGCGGCAATATCCATATCCTTTGCCAGTATCATCTCTTCTAGAAGCGTGGAATAGTCTTTTTTCTTAAAGTCAGGACGGGGCAGAAGCAAAGCTGCCAGCTTTTCCATCTGACGGACAAAATAATCAAAAAGCAGAATGTCTCCGGGATGAAAGGAGTTTTTATCCTGTTTGTGAAAGCCTATATAATAAGAAATGTACGGATTGATACGGATACGGTAAACACGAAGCCGTTTGCCGCTGATATTATTTATAACTTCTGCTACGCCTGTCTGTTCTACTTCGTCCAGAGTTGGATTGCTGCGGTTAATAATATTGAGAAAGTAATAACCGTATCCGTTCTGCAGACAAAAATAAAGCGTATCATTTTTTGGAGATATATCAGTGATTGCCAGTATCTGATGATTGGCATTCATCATAGCCATAGGTACCTGAATCAGTTCATACCCGGTATTGATCATATCCTGAAAAGAGGAATGACCGCTTATAATTTTCATTAATTTCTGTTCCCAGTTATTATATATCAAAAATATATTTCCCAGTTTATTAACATAAGAGAACAAATTACTGTATGGCTCACTGCATATTAAATAATTAGAATGCCCCAGCCAGGAAGGCAGGAGAGCAGGGGCATCAAACAGCATAAAATTTTTTCCATGTTCCCCAATCTTCTGATGCAGATCATTTGGAATATCTTCTAGTCTGCAAAGATACATAACAGAATCCTCTAATTCGGTAATGGAGGATTCCATTATTTTAAAAGCCAGAAGATTTGCGGAATTTTGGATATGGCAGACTGAAATATTATTTTGAAGTTCTTTTTGTATATATTCCATTCGTATAAACATAATCCGAATGCCTCCTCGTTTGTCTTATTGATAAATAAAAAAAGATGAGAAAAGCATATTTATGCGTTCTTCAGAGGCTGCAATTCTGAAACCCAGTAATTCTTCAATTTTTTTAATACGGTACTGAAGAGAATTGCGGTGAATATAAAGGGCATTAGCGCTGGCTGATATACTGCAGTTATTTTGAAGGTAAGCAATCAGTGTAGCCACATATTCCGTATTGTTTTCTGTGTCATATTCGGCCAGCCGGGAGAAACATGGAGGATACAGTGTTTCCGGGGGCAGTTTTTGCTGCACAGTCTGAATACACTGCCTTGTAATATAGTGATCATAGTTCTGAACCGCTCCATATTCTTCTTTCCAGTTATCCAGTATAAAAAGCATCTGAGCCCATACTTTAGGGATATCGCAAAGATTATGAAAACAGGAGCTTTGAGCGCAGCGGGCCTGGTAAGTATGAAGTATTTTTTTTAGACGCTGCAGATCAGAAGGCAGGATTTCATCCTGAATCAGTACCCCTATATAAGGCTCTAGATAAAAGCATCTGGAATTGGAAACGGATGATTCTACAAGATTTATAAATTCCGGATTTTTCTTTGCAGCAGGCTGGAGGAAGTGAAGCGTAAGCAAATAATAGCTGTCAAATTGTTTGTAATGATAATAAGAAATAAGCTGCTGTACGATTTTTTGATCTAAACTTTTTTTATGAATCAAATCCCCCATAAACTGCTCGAACAAACTGCTTTTTACAAACATATTTTTGGGAAACTGCGCAGCTTTAATGGTTACTATCTGAACAAACTGCTCATAGAGTTCTAAAGTATGCGGCTGAAAGGGCTGTGCATCTGATTTGTGCAGCCCCAGATAAAAGATAGAGTGTCCCCGGACTTTAATGGTGGTAACTCTCAGTCTGTTATGGCTGAACGTGTTAATGACCTCCCGAACGGTTTCTTTATCCAGTTCCGGCAATGTAGGATTGCTTTCCTTAATAATTTCCGCACAGGGGTAGCCATATCCCTGCTGCATATAGGTGTACAGAGTGTCTGAAGTTTTCACTTGATGATTTACTGCAAGAACCTGATGATTCACATCCAGAATACATAGAGGGATTCTGATTTTGGAAAAGGCCAGATCCAGCATGTTCTGAAGAGAGGCCTGTGAAACACTCATTTCTATCAGTCTGTTTTCCCATTCATTGTAAGAAGAAAAAATGGCCTCTACCATGTTAATGAAATAAATAAAACTGGATGTTTCTGATATGCACAGATAGTTACAATCTGTCAGTGACTCTTTCAGATTTTCAGGCTCATTGCCATAAATAATAAAATTCTGGCATTTCAGAACGTTTTTCTGATTCAGAATTTCCTGAAGCTTTAAGGGCTGGCAAAGGTATACGTATTCTGTGTCAAGAGACGTATTGTTGTCGTAAAGAATTTTAATGGCCGACACTTTTGAATTGCAGGATATGTGGATATCCTTTATGATTCCCGATAATTCATTGGCAATAAGCGATATACTGAGTTTCATAGAAATTTCCCTTCCTCTGCAGAATGCTTCTACTTATTTCATTATGTGCTATTTTAGCATAAAGCATTCAAATTGGACTTGTGCAAAAAGCCCGAAAAAGAAATCTGTTTGGTAAAAAGATACGAATACAAAGGAGAAGGGGACAGCTATAATGAGGGCGAAACATGGTTACTAGATGGATACCAAAAAGTTTTCAAACACCTGAGTGTAAAAAGCACTTAGCGGTGAAAAATTGAAAGGAGGAGAAGAAACTTATGGAAAAAACTAGTAAAGGCAGAGTCAAGGTGGGTATTTATCTCTGTGCAATTCTTATGATGGGGGTTATTGCGGTATCAAGTAACATCGCAAACATTATCGGGGCATTTCCGGAAGCAAATCAAACTACGGTTATTACTTATTTGATTTCCATTCCGTGTTTAATCGTAATCCCTATGACAATTATAACCGGAAAACTTATGGGAAGTATTCCAAAGAAAACACTGATGCTTATCGGTGTACTGCTCTGGCTGGCAGGAGGCGTTGTGCCGTTCTTTATGGACAGCCTGAATATGATTCTGGTTATGCGTATTGTCTTTGGTATCGGCCTTGGAATGGTACAGTCTTTATGCGCGGCGCTTGTAGTGGAGAATTTTGAAAATCCAAATGAGCGTGGAAAAATTATGGGTAATATGACGGCATTTCAGATGCTTGGAGCAATTATTTTTTCTCTGGTAGCAGGAAATCTGGGAACCATAAGCTGGAACGTGGCATTCCTTGTTCATCTGATGGCAATTATTTCTTTGATTGCCACGATTGTATGTATCCCATATAAAAAGCCTGAAAAAGTTACGGAAACCGGAGAAAAGGTAAAATTCAAACCAACAGGTATGATGTGGGTATGGTGTATTGCATTTTTCGTATATATGATTGCCGGACAGACATATTCTAATTCAGCATCTTCCATTATAACAGAGCTAAAGCTTGGAGGTTCCGCAGCAGCAGGCTACTCACTGGCTCTTTTTGCACTGGGTGGTTTGATTATGGGATTTATCTTCGGAAAAATTCTCAGCGCATGCAAACGTATGACACTGACAGTGGGATGCTTTTTACTGGCAGCCTCTTATCTGATTATGACATTTGCTCCGAACCTGGCATTATCTTATGTAGGCGCATTTGTATGCGGTCTTGCGTTCTCTATTTGTATGCCGTGTATTCTTACGGGAGCAGGAAGCTCGGTAGATCAGGCGTCATCGGAAATGGCTACTTCTATTGCAACCTGTCTGCAAAACGCCGGTATGGCTGTCTGCCCGTATATTGTGACTCCGGCAGGAGCTGCTTTGGCGGTATCAGCAGGAGGAAAACTGATTCCTAATCAGTGGTCTATGATTTTTGCGGTAATCGTTGTAGTGATTCTGGCAATCGTATTTATGATTATTAATATGCGAAATAAAAAAGCAGCATAACAGTCAGCATTAATGTCTGGGAAGATACAGATATTTACAAATACAGGCATAGCAATATTTAAACAATTAGCAGTAAGGAGGAAAAGCTATGATAGCAGAAAGTTTAACGAAAGGCAACAGACCTGAGGCAATTGAACCTTATGATAAAGTCTGGGGAGTAGGGGTCTCCGGACTGGATGAAAATATTTCTCCGTTTCCCCGGATTAATTCCATGCTGGAAAAGACAAAAGATGCCGTAAGTATGGTGGACACAGAGAGAGCCGTTATTCTTACGAAGGCTTATGAGAAATATAAGGGAGATCCTCAGATTATTAAAGTGGCGAAAGCATTCCGTGATATTCTTTCTCAGGTAACCATCCATATAGATGAAGAAGAACTGATTGCAGGTGAAATTGCAGCTCCGGCGTGGCATGCTCCTCTGTATCCGGACTTTTCTGTTCAGTGGCTGGTTCAGGAAATGGATGATACATCCATTCCGGACTTTTCTGAAAGATCAAATGATAAATATGTGATTTCCGATGAAGTGCGTAAAGTTGTGCGTGAAATCGCTCCTAAATGGGACGGCGTATCCAATGTGGATCTAATAAAAAAAGCCCTGTCCGAAGAAGAGGCAAAGGGAAGCACTCTGCTTGGAAACGGAATGTATGCCAACGATCTGTATTCTTATAATGGCATTGGTCATATCTGTATTGATTATCCTATGCTGTTAAAGACCGGTTTTGGGGGCATTAAGAAAAAAGTAGCAGAAAAACTGGCTCAGCTGGAAACCGGCAGCACGCCGGAAGCATCCAAACAGAGACTGTTCTGGCAGGCACAGCTCATTTCCCTGGAAGGAGCAATTACCTACTTTAAAAGATATGCTCAGCTTGCAACTGAAATGGCAGCTTCCTGCAAAGACGAAAACAGAAAATCCGAGCTTTTGCGCATGGCTTCCAACTGCGGCTGGGTAGCTGAAAATCCGGCAAGAGATTTCTGGGAGGCAGTTCAGCTGTGGTACCTGGCTACAAATCTGATTCTCATTGAGTCCAACGGACATTCTGTAACATACGGCAGATTTGACATAATTATGGGTCCATATTATGAAAAGAGTATTAACGAGGGCATACTGACGCGTGAATTTATGCAGGAACTGATAGAAAGCTCTTTTATTAAAATGGATCAGTTAAGGAAAATCAGAGGTTTTGGAGAAACGATTATTGCTTCCGGCATCGGCTGGGGAGGTACTGCTTTGAACGTAGGCGGTGTAGACGCTGACGGTGAAGATGCTGTAAATGATGTTTCTTATATGGTGCTGGATGCCCACGCTCATACAAGAATAACAAATCCATGGATGGGGGTAAAACTCTCTGAAAAGAATCCCAAAGAATTCTGGATAAAAGCATTTAATGTTATCAGAATCGGCACAGGAGAACCAAAGATCTACAACGATGAAAAAGTAGTGGAATCTATGACAAAATATGGGGTGCCGCTTTCAGACGCCCGTGACTGGGTTGGTATCGGATGTGTGGAGCCTGAAGTACCGGGCTATACATACGGCTGGCATGATGCAGATTACTTTAACACGGCGAAAGTGCTTACCTTCGCATTAAACGGAGGCCGTGATCCGGCAACCGGAGAGCAGGCGGGACCCGACAGGGGAACTCTGGCGGATTTTAAATCTTTTGAAGAAGTAAAGGAAGCCTTTGAAGTTCAGCTGAAGTACTGGATTGACTGCATGGTATCTACTATTAATACCATGGATATGGTACATCAGCAGAACAAACCGCTTCCGTATCTGTCTCTGCTTGTAAATGACTGTATTGAAAAAGGAAAAGATATCAGCGCCGGAGGAGCCCGCTATAACTATACAGGTCCTCAGTGCGTAGGTCTTGCAACGGTAGCAGATGCTTTAAGCACCATCAGACAGCTTGTGTTTGATGAAAAGAAAATCACAGGGGAAGAGCTGATGAAAGTTCTCCAGGATAACTGGGAAGGACATGAAGCTCTCCGGGCATATATCAACAGTGATCAGGTACATCATTACGGCAATGATGATGATTACGCAGATGAAATGGCACAGTATGTTATGAATAAATATTGTGAATTTGTTGAGCACAGACCCAATGCAAGGGGCGGCGAATTCAGACCGGGCGTTTATTCCGTATCCATTAACGTGCCATGCGGTATGGGATGTACTGCTACTCCTGACGGGCGTGTCAGCGGTGAAGCGGTGTCCGACTGTCTGGGGCCTGCTCATCCGGGCGGTGTTTCCCATGATGTAAACGGACCGCTGGCAGTTGCGGATTCTCTGGCAAAATTAGACCAGGCCCGTATCGCAAACGGAGTTATCCTGAACTGGAAATTTACACCGGATACACTAAGCGGAGATATTGGGCTGGACAATTTCATGAATCTCATGCAGGGATACTTTGAAAAAGGTGGTATGCAGAGCCAGTTTAATGTAACAAGCAGAGAAATATTGCAGAAAGCCCAGAAAGAACCTCAAAAATATAAAAATCTTATGGTTCGTGTAGCCGGATATTCGGCATTCTTTACAGAATTAAGTCCGGAGCTTCAGAGCGATTTAATCGGAAGAACTGAATTATCTTTCTAAAACAGCAGTAAATGCCCGGGGGCGTAAAAAATGCCCCTGGACACCTGCTGGTGAACAATAAGCTGGTGGTGACTATGTCAGATAAAAAAGGAATTGTTTTTAATATTCAAAGATTTACCATACACGACGGACCGGGCATACGCACGGAGGTATTTTTAAAGGGGTGTCCCATGCACTGTAAATGGTGCAGCAATCCGGAAAGTATTCAGCCAAACCGGCAGCTTGGTATTTATCCGGCCAAATGCATCTCGAAAGACAAGTGCGGAGCATGTCTGAAAGCCTGCCCCAAAGAAGGAAAACCTCTGGAATTTTCTCCGGAGGGCATTATTACAGGAAGCAACTCCCAGTGTCTTTCCTGTATGAGATGTGCAGCTGCCTGCTTTACTCATGCTATCAAGTCCTGGGGAGAGGTCATGACAGTGGAAGAGGTTATGGAAGCTGTTATGAAAGATGAAACTTATTATAAAAAATCCGGAGGCGGAATAACTTTAAACGGCGGTGAAGTGGCCGTTCAATGGGAGTTTGCTCTGGAGATATTAAAAGCATGCAAAAATAAGAACATTCATACCTGTGTGGAAACAAGTATGCACTGTTCTCCGGATATCATACAAAAATTTTATAAATATACAGACCTGATTTTTACGGATATAAAAAATATGGACAGCGAAGTACATAAACAGTGGTCGGGAGCAGGAAATGAACTGATACTGAAAAATATTGAGCAGACTGCAAAAGCGGGAGTGAAAATGGTGATCCGTATACCTGTAATTCCACAGATTAACGACAGTGATGAAAACTTAAGAAAAACAGCCGCTTTTATCCGGGATCACCTGGGCAGCAGCGTAGTGCAGATACAGCTTCTGCCTTACCGTAAAATGGGAACGGAAAAATATGCTTCTTTAGGGCTTGCATATCCCATGGGAGAAGACTATAAAATGCCTGAAAGAAGTGTTTGGGAAGCAAATTTACTGCGTATCAGGAATATGCTCCTGGAAGAATATCATATTCCTGTTGTGGCAGGTTCAAATGAGAGAATAGAGATGAGTGAATTATAAATCATATCATAACTGAAAATTACTATTGAAAAAAGCCTTCGGACTTTGCGGCAGCGCGGGCCCGGGGGCTTTTATGTTTCTGTCTGAAGGTATACATGGCAGATGCATTTACTTGATTTTATAATCATATAAAGTAGAAGAACCCATAACCGCCGGATTTCCGTATTCCCTCATAATAGCGGCCAGTTCGCGGATGTGGGGCGTTCTCGTTTTTAAATCTGCCGGTTCATAGTCAGCACCCATGGGATAAAGTTTCCCAAGAGAATCATATTTTTCGATTCCCATTTTCAAATAGGGCAGAAGCTGTACCTGTAAAACCCGGTTATGAAGCTGATTCCGGATAAATTCTGCGGTTTTGCGGATATTCCCGCAGGAATCGTTAATGCCGGGAATGACAGGAATACGGATAATAAGCTGTTCTCCTGCATCTACAGTCTTTTTTATATTGGAGAGGATTACTCCTATGTCTCCGCCGCAGTATTTTTTATGAATTTCGTTATCCATATTTTTAATATCAGCAATGAAAATATCCGTATATGGAAAGAAACCTTCAATGGTTTCATATCTGCAGAACATAGAAGTCTCTGCCACGGTATTAATATTGGCGTCCTTGCCCGCTTTTAATAAAGCTATGCAAAATTTTGGCTGCGTGGTGATTTCTCCGCCATTTAAGGTGAGGCCTCCGCCGGATTTTCTGTAAAAAGGCATATCCTGAAGCACTTCTTGCATTACTTCTTCCACAGTCATTTCATTTCCCCATTTTTTTATTCCGTGAAGGAAACAGGAATCAGCACATTTCTGACAGCCGGTGCAAGCTTTTCTGTCAAGCCCCACGATTTTGTTCTCTTTTACAATCAAAGGAACGGGTGTGACAGGGCAGTCTTCTATGCAGGTTCCGCAAACATCTACACCGATACATGAGGAAGGATAGATGCCGATTTCCTTTGCGGGGTTAATGCTCTCAGGATTGCTGCACCATTTACAGTGCATGGGACATCCCTTTAAAAATACCTCCGTGCGTATGCCAGGGCCGTCGTGAATTGTGTATCGCTGGATATTGTAAACAATGCCGGTTACTGTATTTGTCATTATGTAAAGCCTCCTGTCTGTTGATGTTTCCATCATAGCATCAGGGGTTAAACCTGCAATGTTGTGAATGCACAAATCAAAATACGGGTTCGTGCAAAAAAAACGTTGGAAAGAGATAAACAAACTCTTACCATAAGGCTGTGAGATGAGTACACTTACAGTGCTTAAGCGAAAAGCTGAAAATGAATATGGAGGTAAATACAATGAGTAAATTAGGAGTATTTGCTACAGCAAAAGAAGCTGTAGCGGCTGCAGCAGCGGCTCAAAGAGATTTTGTAAAAAACTATACACTGGAAGACAGAGAACGTTTTATTGCTCAAATCAGAAAGGAATTGGGACCCAGAATTCAGGAATTTGCAGAGCTGGAATTTGAGGAAACCGGGTACGGCAGAGTAGAAGATAAAATCCAGAAAGACACAGGAGCCATTATGCTTTCTTCCGGAACGGAAGCAATTCCTACGAATGTGATCGCTTCTGATAAAGGCCTTACCGTGGAATATTATGCTCCATTTGGAGTGATCGGAGCGGTAACTCCCGTTACCAATCCTATGGCTACCATTATTGCAAATACAATTGTAATGATGGCAGGAGGAAATACAGTTGTATTTAATGCACATCCTGCTTCTGTAAAATGTGCAGTTACAGCATGTCAGGCTGTGAACCAGGCGATTATCAATGCGGGAGGCCCGGAAAATATCTGCACCATGCCGGCAGAGCCTTCCATGGAAACGCTGGATGATATTATGTATGCGCCTGAAATCAGTCTTTTAGTTGGTACCGGAGGACCTGGAATGGTTAAAACACTGATGGCCACCGGCAAAAAAGTAGTAGCTGCCGGTCCTGGAAATCCGCCTTCCATTATTGATGCGACTTGTGACATAAAAAAAGCTGCCGCAGGAGTCTGCGCATCCGCAACCTTTGACAATAATCTTTTATGCATTGCCGAAAAAGAACTGTTCGTATTAGATGAAATTTTTGATGAATTTATGAATGAACTGGAAGCTCTTGGAAACTACAGACTTACAAGAAAACAGGCGGATGCTGTTACGGCGGTAGGAATCGTGAAAACAGAAAGCGGATATGCAACAAATAAAAAATTCGTAGGAAAACATGCCAGTGTGATTCTTGAGGCGGCGGGGATTAAGATTGACAGTGATCCAAGAATGGCATTTTTTGAGGCTAAAAACGAGGATCTTTATGTTCAGGTAGAACAGATGCAGCCTGTTATTCCGGTAGTAAGATGTAAAGATTTTGAAGAAGCAATGGAACGGGCAGTAGCGGCAGAGCATAACTGCAGACACTCTGCATCTATCTGGTCAAAAAATATTGATCACGTAACTGCCTTTGGTAAAGTAATTAATACAACAGTATTTGTACAAAATGGCGGAACTATGGCAGCCTTTGGCATCGGCGGCTCCGGCACAAATTCTCCTACAATCGCTACACCTACAGGAGAAGGTGTTACCGGCCCTCAGTCCTTCCTGAGAAGAAGGAGATTCTGTATGGCTGACGGAGGCAATTACTTATTATAAAAATGCGATTAAGAACAACAGGAGAGGTACGGATAATATGATGTTTGAAAATTTTGCCCAACTGGCAGAACTGGTAAAACAAATGCCGCAAAAAACAAAAGTAGCGGTAGCTGCCGCTGAGGATCGGCATACACTGGAAGCCATTACCACTGCGGTAAAGGATGGGCTGGTGGAAGCAGTTTTAATCGGTGAGGAAGCTAAAATAGCAGAAATTCTGGCAGAATTGGGAGAGAAAAAGGAAAATTATGAGATGATTACCGCTGCCGATATAGACCAGTGTTTGGAAATTGCAGTAAAACTTGTAAACGACAAAAAAGCCGGCGCTATTATGAAAGGGAAACTGGAAACCGGACAGCTGATGAAAGCCATTCTGAATAAAGAAAATAATCTGCGGAAAGGCGGGCTGATTTCACTGGTTGGTTTTTATGAATGTCCAAATTATCATAAAATGTTCGCCGTATCAGATGTGGCTATGAATACATATCCGGATTTTGAAGGGAAACGGGCTATTTTGGAAAATGCCGTAGAGGTTCTGCATAAAACAGGCGTTGAAGATCCTAAAGTTGCAGTTCTTTGTGCTGTGGAAAAATACAATCCTAAAATGAAAGAAACTGTAGATGCCGCAGCATTAAAAGAATTGAATCAAAAAGGAGAAATTTCCGGATGCACGGTGGAAGGACCTATTTCGCTGGATCTGGCAGTGGTAAAAGAGTCTGCTGCAATAAAAGGATTTGAAAGTCCTGTGGCAGGAGATGCGGATTTGCTGATTGTACCGGATCTGGTATCCGGCAATCTTATGGTAAAAGCGCTGACAGAGCTTGGCGGCTGCACTACAGCAGGACTTATGGTAGGGGCAAAAGTACCGATTATTCTGGTGTCCAGAGCAGCAGCAGCTTCTGATAAATATTATTCTATTGCACTGGCTGCCTACACCGGAGGTATAAAGTAAGAACATACAGGGGGATGCCAAGAGAGTTCTTTGCATCCCCCCGAACAGGAGAAAAAATATGAAAGGAAAAAGTTTAAACCGATGGGTATATGCTGCTACAGGGGTTATTGTTCTTTTGTTTGCCGGTCTGGTATATGCCTGGAGTGTACTTGCATCGCCCATCTCTGAGGAATTTGTCCAGTGGACGAAAGCTCAGTTGTCTCTGACATTTACAATTGCCATGATCCTGTTTTGCATTGGCTGTCTGGCAGGAGGAATGCTGGCAGGGAAAACCAGCTCAAAAGTCAATGTATGGATATCCGGCGTACTGTTTCTGGCGGGATTTCTTATTGCTTCTCAAACACAGTCTTTAGCAGTTCTTTATCTTGGATTCGGTATCCTGGGAGGATTTGCATCAGGACTTGCATATAATGCGGTAATGAGTACTATGATGGCCTGGTTTCCGGATAAAAGCGGCCTTATATCCGGTATTTTATTAATGGGGTTCGGCATTGGAAGTTTCGTGATCGGAAAAGTATATCAGGCCTTTACTCCGGCAGAGACAGGGGGATGGAGAATCTCCTTTAAAGTTTTCGCAGTAATACTATTTGCAGTAATGATTGTGTGCGGGTTTTTCTTTCAAAAACCCGGAAAAGATTTTGAACCACCGGCATCCCGGGTAAGGAAAACAACGAAAAATCAGGTAGAAGGCCTGGATGTGGGACCTGGCGTTATGCTGAAACGTCCGTCATTCTGGATGTATTATCTGTGGGCAATTTTCTTAAGTGCTGCGGGACTGGCATTGGTTTCCCAGGCAAGCGGAATTGCCATGGAAGTAGGGGCGCATGTAAATGCAGGAACCATTGCTACTGCGGTTGGACTGATTTCCATTATGAACGGTGTTGGGCGTGTGTTTTTCGGAAGTCTGTTTGATAAAAAAGGATACCGGGTTACCATGCTTCTTGATATGGCGATTTTTATCGCAGCAGGCCTGATACTTATGGCAGCTATAAAGAGCGGCTCCTTTTCTCTGATTTGTGCAGGATTTGTTACAGGAGGATTTGCCTATGGATGTGTTACTCCCACTAACTCTGCAATCATCCGTTCATTTTATGGAGCAGCACATTATCCTGTGAATTTTTCTGTTATTAATACCAATTTGATTATCGCTTCCTTTGGAAGCACTATAGCCGGATCTTTTTATGACTCCAGCGGTTCTTATCTCAGTACTGTTTTCATGATTCTGCTGGTTACTGTTATAGGATTTTTCTGTTTTCTGGGAATTCGAAAGCCCTGAAAAGGAACTGTCAGATTTGCACAGACACAAAAAAGATTTTGGTCAAATCCGGCAGTGTATAAATGGATTGCGGCTGATAATATGAAGCCATAAAAAAGAGGGGAATCTATTAAAAAATGAAAAATAAAATATTTCTGTCGCCTTCAAAGTACATACAGGGAACAGACATTATACAGAAATTACCGGAGTATCTGAACGGACTGGGGAACAGACTTTTACTTCTTACATCAGAAGGAAACCGCAAAAGGATGGAAAAACAAATCACACAGATGGTATGTGAAAAGGATTTTTCTGTTACGGTGGAGATTTTTTCCGGGGAATGCACAATGAAAGAAATCAGACGTTTGTGCGATGTATGCCGGAAAGAAAAAATTGATGTGATAGCAGGGCTGGGAGGGGGAAAGGTAATTGATACGGCAAAAGCGGTTTCTCATTTTATGAAACTGCGGCTTGCAGTTGTCCCCACTACCGCATCTTCTGATGCACCATGCAGCGCCCTTTCTATTGTCTATCGGGAAGACGGCGGACTGGATCAGTTATTATGGCTTCGCACTAATCCGGATCTGGTTCTGGCAGATGTAGGTGTCATTGCCAGAGCGCCGGCGCATCTGCTGGCAGCGGGAATGGGAGACGCACTGGCTACCTGGTTTGAGATGAAAGAATGTTTCAGTAAAAATGCAGATAATTTTTGCGGAGGAAAAATCACCCTGGCTGCCAAGGCTATTGGCGAACAGTGTTTTAAAACAATTATGGCAGAAGGATACAAGGCGTATCTTTCAGCAAAAAATAAATGTATTACCAGATCTTTGGAACATGTAATAGAGGCCAACACTCTATTGAGCGGGATTGGATTTGAAAGCGGCGGAATCTGTGCTGCTCATCCGATTAATAACGGTTTGGCCGAACTTGAAGAAACACACAGGTATATGCATGGGGAAAAGGTAGCATTTGCTCTGATCTGTCAGCTTGTTCTGGCAGGAGAAAAGGATGAAACTATCCATCAGGTACTTAACCTGTTTGGGAAACTGGGACTGCCTGTGACACTGGAAGAGCTTGGTCTGAAAAACATAACGCAAAAACAGCTGCAGATAGTAGCCCGGATAGCCCGGGAAGATCCCTGTACACACAATCTGCCTATTCAGATAGATGAAGAAATAATTATAGGGGCTGTGCTGCTGGCAGATGAAATCGGCAGACAGTATAAACAAAATGTTTCACAGAGGGATAATTAATAGTACTAAGAGCGGTTACAGACTGAATGCAAAGTCTGAATCATATATGAAAAACATGTATTAAAAGGAGGGAATTACTATGGCAAGAGTAAGCGATATTGCAAGCGCAATTGAACCTTATGACAAAGTATGGGGTGTTGGTGCGTCAGGGTTTGTAAAAGATCCGTCACCATTTGAAAGGATTAATCTGATTCTTGATGACACAGAACGAACAACTAACGGAGAGGTATATGCGGATCGCTGTGTAATTATGACAAGAGTAATGAAAGATATGCCGGGATATCCGCAGATTATTAAAAATGCAGAGGCCATGGCTGCGTTTTTCAGAGAAGCCCCCGTTCAGATTTACGATCATGAACTGATTGCAGGATCTATGCTGTGTCCGAAAAAAGGAGCTCCGGTCTTTCCTGAATTCGGCCTGAACTGGCTTATTGATGAGATGGAAAACGGACTTTTGGACTACAGCGAAAACAGAACCCATGATTACTTTCATTTCACAGAGGATTGCTATAAACAGTTAAAGGACTGTGAGGAATTCTGGGTTGGAAACTGTGCAGAGGATCGCCTCACGCCAAATCTTACCAAAGCGGAGATTGACGGATCTCATATGAATCATGGCATATTCTTCTGTGATTCCTATCTTACCTGCGGCGCAGGACATCTTGGCATTAATTATGACAGATTGTTAAAGATGGGATGGCGGGCTATCAAAGAAGAAATTGAAGAAAAGATGGCTGCTCTGGATCTTTCCGATCCGGAAGATATCAAAAAAGAAACTTTCTATAAAGCAGCGTTAATTATGAACCAGGCTGCTACAGACTTTATAAAACGTCATGCAGAGGCTGCAAAAGACAAAGCAGCCCGGACACAGGATGAAACAAGAAAAGCGGAGCTGCTGAAAATCGCCGAAAACTGTGACTGGATCGCAACAGAGCCGCCCCGTACCTTCTATGAAGCAATCCAGGCCGTTGAATTTGCAAACGATATGGTATTGCTGGAATCCAACGGACACTCCATTTCTTATGGACGTTTTGACCAGTATATGTATCCGTTCTATCAGCACGATATTGAAACAGGTGCGGCTACAAGAGAATTCTGCCAGGAACTGATAGAAAACTTCCATATTAAAATCTGGGAGAAAAATAAAGTTCGTAATCATATTGCCATTGATGTATTCGCAAATGGCGGCATCGGCGGGCCGGCTCTTACTGTAGGCGGCGTACTGGAAAACGGAAAAGACGGAACCAATGATCTGACATTTATGGTGCTGGATGCAGTGGCGCATACCCGTATACCTACCCCGTGGACAGCAGTACGGCTTCATGCAGGGACTCCGGAAAAACTGAAAGTGAAAACAGCAAACCTCATTCGTCTGGGACTTGGAGAACCGAAAATATTTAACGATGATGTAACGATCCCTTCTATGGTTGCCAATGGACGCTCTTTGGAAGATGCGAGAAACTATCAGGTAGTTGGATGTGTAGAGCCGGATGTTACCGGAAAAGAGTATGGCTGGCATGACGCTGCATACTTTAACATTAATAAAGTTCTGGAGCTGGCGCTTAACGGCGGACGGGATATGGAAACAGGAGAGCAGTATGCCCCGGATTACGGTTCACTGGAAACTTTTACATCTTTTGAAGAAGTCAAAGAAGCGTATGTAAAACAAATGAAATACTGGGTAGATACAATGGTTGGCATGCTCAGTAAAATCGACCTGATCCATCAGGACATCAAACCTCTGCCATATCTTTCCAATCTGATGGAGGGGCCTGTTGAAAAAGGTGTGGACGTAACAGCGGGAGGCGCCATTTATAACTTCTCCGGTCCTCAGGGAGTAGGAGTAGGATCTGTTGCAGACGCTCTTTCCACTATTAAACAGCTTGTCTTTGAAGAACAGAAAGTGACAGGAAAAGAGCTTTTGGATGCAGCGAAAGCAAACTGGGAAGGCTATGAGAAACTTTATGCTTTGGTAAACTCCGATTATGTACATCATTACGGAAACGATGATGATTACGCAGACGATCTGGCATGCTTCGCTTTTGATACATACTGCGATGCGGTAAACGGTCATCCTACAGCTCACGGCGGACATTTTCAGGCGGGATTCTATTCTGTAGCTGTAAACGTAGCTCTGGGCGGAGCCCAGTGGGCATCCGTAGAAGGACGTAAATCCTTTGAACCGGTATCTGACTGTATGGGTGCACAGCACACCTTATGCTGCCCTCATGATATTAAAGGTCCAAGTGCAATCTGCAAATCCGTTACCAAAATTGACCACGGCAAAGCCGGAAACGGAACACTGCTGAACTGGAAGTTCTCTCCGGCAGCTTTAGAAGGGGACAGCGGACTGAATAATCTGATTTCACTGATGGATACTTATGTACAGAGAAAAGGTATGCACAGCCAGTTTACAGTAGCAAGCAAAGAAACTTTACTGGATGCTCAGAAGAATCCGTCAGAATACAAAGATCTTCTTGTTCGTGTGGCCGGATACAGCGCATACTTTGTAGAATTAAGTAAACAGCTTCAGGATGATATTATTGGAAGAACAGAATTGAACTTTGGTTAATGCAATAACATTTTTATAAAAAACCATCTGCTATTGATATGATGTGCTCTTTGTCAAGGCAATGTCATTAAGTTGGTATTTAAAAACGAATTATAAAAAGAACTGACAGTAAATGTAATGTATGATCTGTCAGTTCTTTATTATATATACGGCCAATGTTGCAAATATTTCCAGAAACAAAAGGTTTTGTTTTTTTAGTTCTTTGGTAACTGGATTTGGAATAAAATACAAATATAAATATATTATATTCCGAAATTGGAACACAATATTGAAAAAATGCATCGAATACACTATAATGGGAATAATAGAACGGAGGTGATTGTGTTGGTAGAGAGAAAGGAATATCTTGAATCTTTGATACAGTGGAAGGAAGAACAGGTGATTAAGGTTGTTACCGGAATCCGCCGGTGCGGGAAGTCAACATTACTTGCACAGTATCAGGAGTGGCTGTTGAAAAACGGTGTATCTAAGGAGCAAATCATATCTGTTAATTTTGAGGAATTGGAGTATGAGGAGCTGCTGAGTTACAAAAAGCTGTATGATTATTTGAAAGAACGGTTGATTCCTGGGAAGACTACCTATATCTTTTTGGATGAGATTCAGAAGGTGCCGTTTTTTGAAAAGGCGGTAGACAGCATTTATGTCAAACCAGATGTGGATGTGTATATGACAGGATCAAACGCCTATATGCTGTCCGGAGATCTAGCAACACTGCTGACCGGAAGATATGTGGAAATCAAAATGCTGCCGCTGTCTTTTAGGGAATTTCTTGAGATTACCAAATTGGAAAAGCAGCAGGGCTTTGCAGAATATATGCAAAACGGAGGGCTGCCCTATGTTGCCTCTATGGAGCGCACAGATCACAAGGTGGAAACCTATTTAGAGGGGATTTATAATACGGTCATTGTAAAGGATATTGAGGACAGACAGTCACGCAGAGAGAGCAATCCTGATAAACGGAAAGTGACGGATATTGTCCTGTTAAAGACTATCGCCAAGTATCTGTCCAGCGTTGTCGGCAGTCTTGTATCCATTCGGAGTATTACAGATTACCTAATTTCAAGTGGAAGAAAAATCTCACCCAATACAGTGAGCGACTATGTGGAGGCACTTACAGAATCCTTTATTTTTTACCCGGTAGAGCGCTTTGACATTGTTGGGAAACAGCTTTTGAAAGCAAACAAGAAACTCTATATCGTGGATTTGGGATTGCGAAATCATATACTGCCACGTAAAAATTATGACCTTGGTTTTTCACTGGAGAATATCGTTTATTTTGAATTGCTGCGCCGCGGATACAAAGTGGCAATGGGCAAGCAGGGTAATATGGAAGTAGATTTTGTGGCGGAGAAACAGGGCGCATACGAATATTTTCAGGTAACGGCAGATATGACTGCAAAAGAAACCTTTGAACGGGAGATGTGCCCCCTTGAGAATATCAAGGATAATTATGAAAAAATCGTACTCACGGCGGATTTACTCACGGTGGGAAATTACAATGGAATCAAGGTTAAAAATTTGATAGATTGGCTGCTTGAAGTGGACAAATAAAAAACAGCTGCGAGGTATTTGATAAAAGGAAAGGCAGAACAGTTTTATGAGACTGAAAAATGTTTTAATTGTAACGGAAGATATAGAGCGTGCAAAGAAGTTTTACAAAGATTTATTTGGCCTGAATGTGATTTTAGATCAGACGGAAAATGCTGTTTTGACAGAAGGTCTGGTTCTCCAGGATAAAAAAATATGGGAAGCGTTTATTGAGAAAGAAATAGTTTTTCAAAATCATGCATCAGAATTGTATTTTGAAGAAATAGATATAGAAAGCTTTATAGAAAAGCTGGAAACATATGACGTTCCGGTTCATTATGTAACTCCGCTGACAGAGTATCCTTGGGGACAGAAAATGGTAAGGTTTTACGATCCGGATGGAAATTTAATAGAAGTAAGAACGCCCATGTAAGCCTTTTTCAGAAACGTATACAGGAATTGGGTTTCAGGCACTTTTTACAGCAGGGGTGAGGGAGTATGATTTATATAACCGGAGACTGTCACGGAAAATTTCACAAATTTACAACAGAAGCATTTCCTGAGCAGAAGGAAATGACAAAGAGAGATTATATCATTGTATGCGGTGATTTTGGCGGAGTCTGGGAGCCGTTAGAGGAGTCCTCTTACGAAAAATACTGGCTTAACTGGCTGGAGGATAAACCATTTACGGTTCTATTTGTAGATGGGAATCATGAGAATTTTGATAGATTGTACAGATACCCTTTAGTGACCTGGAATGGCGGCTGTGTACATCAGATTCGTTCATCTGTATTCCACCTGATGAGAGGACAGGTGTTTTCTATAGACGGATGCCGCATTTTTACATTTGGGGGAGCAGGAAGTCATGATATTAGAGATGGAATTTTAGATCCGTCAGCAGATGCAGTGAAGATTCGAAACTGGAAAAGAGATCCGGAAAAACAATTTCGTATTAACAGGATATCATGGTGGAAGCAGGAAATGCCGTCGGAACAGGAAATGCAGGAGGGCATTCGGAATTTAGAAAAGTGGAACTGGAAGGTGGATTATATTGTGACTCATGACTGCAGCGACAGTACCAAAGAGTTCCTTGGCGATGGTGCTTATGCATGTGATGAATTGAGCAGTTATCTGGAAGAAATTCGCTGCAGAGTGCAGTATAAAAAATGGTTTTTTGGTCATCTGCATGATGACCGGGCGGTGAATGATAAGGAAATTCTGCTTTATGATCAGATTGTGAGGATCTGGTAAAGATATATATATGCGTGTGAATGTAAAGGAGGCTTCTGCATGGCGGAAATAATAGAAATTACAGATCTAAAGGCGCCGCCGTTGTCTGCCGGATGTGAAAAAGATTTGTGCTCATGCTCACCGGATTGCGGTGTTGGAAGATATCGTAAACCCTACTAATATTGGGGCGATTTTCCGTTCGGCGGCAGCTTTACATATAGATGCAGTTATACTGACATCTGCCTGCAGTGATCCTCTGTACCGCAGAGCGGCAAGAGTCAGTATGGGAACCGTTTTTCAGATTCCGTGGACTTTTTTTACCTCTAATACATCCTGGCCGGAGGAGGGGATTTCTCTGCTTCGGGAGCTGGGATTTTGCACTGCGGCAATGGCATTAAGTGAGGATTCGGTTAGGATTGACGATCCGCAATTACTTGGGGAAGACAGGCTGGCAGTAGTTTTTGGAACGGAAGGAGAGGGGCTTGCGTTAAAAACCATAGCAGATTGTGATTATACGGTAAAAATCCCAATGGCACAGGGAATTGATTCCCTGAATGTAGCCGCGGCCAGTGCTGTGGCATTCTGGGAGCTTGGAAAACAAAGATAGTAAATAATGAAAACATTGACGCCTGTATCAAAGGGCGTCTTTTTTGTTATAACTTTTTTACATAACCGTGCAAATTTTAAGAATTTCCCTTTAAAAAACCCCGATGCTATACTGGCCATAGATTAAAAAACAAGAATTTAAAGAAAAGGAGAAATAAAATAATGAGTAATTTATTTAACCTGGAAGGTAAGAGTGCAGTAGTTGTGGGCGGAGCAGGTGGTATCGGACAGGCGATTGCCCAGGGACTGGCAGAAGCAGGAGCAAAAGTAGCCATTGCCAGCAGAAAAGAAGAGTCTTTACAGCGTGCTGTATCTGAAATCAAAGAAGCATGCGGAGCAGACGTTACATATTATATTTGTGATGCTACAGATGAAGCACAGGTAGAAGCTATGGCAGAAAAGTCATTTGCTGATTTTGGAAAAGTAGATATTCTTGTATGCTCTCAGGGATTTAACAAAAAATTTGATGCAGAAGAATTCCCAATGGATGTATGGGATGACATGTTTAACGTAAACGTAAAAGGCGTTATGATGTGCAATAAACATTTCGGCAAACGAATGAAAGCAAACGGCTACGGAAAAATCATTGATATCACTTCTGTAAGAAGCTGCATGGCTACATTCCCGATGAAAGGAAATGCAGGATACTGTGCTACAAAAGGCGCTCTTGATATGGTAATCAGACAGTGTGCTGCTGAGTTTGGACCGGAAGTTACTGTAAACGGTATTGGACCTACAGTTACAATGACACCTATGATGGAAAGCATCGTTCCAGAAGCAGCAAAAGCAGGTATTGCAGCAAGCGTACCGCTTCAGAGAATGCAGGTTCCGGCAGACTGTGCAGGCCCGGCAGTGTTCCTTGCATCAGAAGCATCTGGTTTTGTGACAGGACAGATTCTCTACGTTGATGGCGGTCTTACAGCTATTGGCTAATAGATAGAATATTGGAAACAGTAAACACAGCAAGTGAGGAGAGAACTATGAGTTGGAAAGAGGTATATGAAAGCAGAATTATGTCTGCTGAAGATGCATTAAAAAAAGTTCCCGCCAACAGCCGCATGTTTTTAGCCCATTCCATGAGTGAGCCTACATATCTGGTAGAATATATGTGCGATCATAAAGAATGGTTTACAAATGTAGAGATCTGCCACATGGGATCTAGCGGAAAGCACCGTTACTGCAATGAAGAAGGAATGGAAGGCCATTTAAGACATAATTCTTTCTTTGTCAGCGGTCTCAGCCGCCAGGCAGTTATGGATGGACGTGCGGACTATACGCCGGCTTACTTCCATGAGGTTCCGGGGATGCTTGAGGACGGAACAATTACCGTTGATACAGTAATGCTTACGATTACACCTCCAAATGAAAACGGAGAGGTAAGTCTTGGTCTGTCCTGTGATTATACCAGGGCCGCAGTGAAAAATGCGAAGCTGGTGATTGCGCAGGTAAATGATCAGTGGCCATTTACCATCAGTGACGGAGCACGTCTGAATGTGTCAGATATTGACTGTTTTGTACTGCACAATGAGCCAATTCCGGAGCTGAAACCAGGGCCTTTGACAGAAGTGGAAATTGGCATCGGAAAGAACTGTGCATCTCTGGTAGAAGACGGAGATACACTGCAGCTGGGGATCGGCTCTATTCCGGATGCAGTATGCGCATCTCTGGCAGATAAAAAGGATTTGGGGATACATACAGAATTGATGTGTGACGGTGTTATGAACTTGATGAAGGCAGGTGTCATTAACAACAGAAAGAAATTGATTGATCCGGGTGTGGCTACAACTGCATTTATTATGGGAACCAGAGAGATGTATGATTTTGTAGATCATAATCCTGAAATCAATATGCAGCCGGTGGATTACACCAATGATCCGGTGCGGATTTCTATGCTGGATCACATTGTAAGTATCAATTCTGCTGTACAGATTGACTTTAACGGCCAGGTGTGCTCGGAATCTATTGGACTGATGCAGATCAGTGCTGTAGGCGGTCAGGTGGATTTTGTCCGGGGCGCAGCTATGGCGAAACACGGTAAGGCCATTATTGCTATGCCCTCTTCTGTAAAAGGAAAGATATCTAAAATTGTTCCTGTATTGGACGAAGGGGCAGCAGTTACCACAAACAGGTGTGATGTGGATTATGTTGTTACAGAATATGGAATTGCCCATTTAAAGGGAAAAACCTTAAAGCAAAGAGCGAAAGCTTTGATTGAGATTTCCCATCCTAACTTTAAGCCTGAATTAATAAAGGCATTTGAAGAGCGTTATCATTGCAGCTATGAATCATAAGTCAACAATTAACATAAAGTTAATAGTATAAAAACCATTTAAAAACTCCTTTTAGTAAATTTGATTTTACAGGCCACAGCCAGACGAATGCATTTTGTGCAGCAGTCTGGCTGTGTGCTTTTTGGAAGATGTCGGAAATGGTTATGTTTTTTTTGTATAAGCACAGCAAAAAGGGGAATTTCAGTCAAAAAAACAATTATGGTATCCTAAAACCAGAAAAGAATGTTTTATGAAATTGAATGAACAGGAGGATATAAATAGTGAACAGAGAAGTAGTGATTGCTGCATATGGACGTTCCGCCGTATGCCGCGCAAGAAAAGGATCATTTGCGGGAACTCATCCAATTGAATATTCCGCACAGGTTTTAAAGGGTGTGCTGGATAAAATTCCACAGCTTAACCGGGCTGATATTGAGGATGTTATTATGGGATGTGCGGTTCAGCACTATAAAACATCTATGAATATTGCCAAAAGTGTTGTGGCAAGGGCAGAACTTCCGGAATGTGTGGCCGGACATACCATTAACCGTTTCTGCTCTTCAGGACTTCAGGCAATTGCCACAGCGGCTAACGCTATTGCTGCCGGCCAGGGAGATGTTATTGTTGCCGGAGGCGTGGAAGATATGTCGGGCACATTTGAACCTTATCCGGAAGAACATCAGGATACTTGGTTAAATGAACATGCACCGGGAGCTTATATGGCCATGGGAATTACAGCTGAAAATATTGTAAAAGACCGGGGACTTACAAGAGAAGAGATGGATCAGATGGCAGTGGAATCCCACCAGAAAGCTGCGAAAGCGCAGAAAGAGGGAAAACTGGCGCCTTCTATTATTCCGGTTAAAGTTATTGATCTGGAAGGAAATGAAAAAGTTGTTACAGAAGACGAAGGAATCCGTCCAAATACTTCTATGGAATCTCTGGCATCTTTAAAACCCTGCTTCATCCAGGAAACAGGAACGGTTACAGCGGCAACTTCTTCTCAGACTTCAGATGCAGCAGCGTTTGTAGTATTGATGGAAGCAGAGAAGGCAAAAGAACTTGGTATTAAACCAATCGCAAAGCTGAAAGCTTTTGCTGTGGCAGGCTGTGATGCAACTATGATGGGACTGGGACCAATTTACGCAGTGCCAAAAGCAATGGAGCGTGCGGGGCTTACCATTGATGATATGGATGTTATTGAGCTGAATGAGGCATTTGCAGCTCAGGCGATTCCTTGTATCAAAGAACTGCATATGAATCCGGATAAAGTGAATCCATACGGGGGAGCTATGGCTCTTGGTCATCCAATGGGAGCAACAGGAGCATTTCTTACCTGTAAAGCGCTGGATTATCTTCAGGATAACAACGGTAAATATGGTCTGGTTACAATGTGTATTGGCGGTGGAATGGGTGCAGCCGGAATATTTGAATTACTTTAATTGGTACATAACTATAATCAGAGCATAAATGTGAGGTGTGGAGAATGAAAATAGATGATATAAAACAGGTAGCCTCCATCGGCGGCGGTGTGATCGGCTCTAGCTGGACACTGCTGTTTGCCATGAGGGGATTGAAGGTTTACCAGTATGATATTAATGAAGAATGTATTCAGAAATGCGTGGAAAATATTGACCGAAACTTAAAGTCATTACTGGAATTTCAGGCTGTGAAGGAAGAGGAAATTGAGACAATTAAAAGCCGTATTTCCTATACCACAAGTATTGCCGAGGCAGTAAAAGATGCAAAATTTATACAGGAAAACGGACCGGAGCGTCTGCCTGTAAAACAAAGCATTCTTGCTGAAATAGAGGCGGCTGCACCGGTGGATGCTATTTATGCCAGCAGTTCATCAGGACTTTTGATCTCTGACGTAACTGCAAATGCAGTTCATCCAGAGCGCTGTATCGGAGGACATCCATATAACCCGCCGCATCTTATTCCGCTGGTAGAAATTACATACAGTGAAAAAACGGATTCTGCCAATGTTTTACTGGCAAAAGAGTTTTATCAGTCAATTGGGAAGGAAGCTGTGGTATTGAACAAAGAGTGCCCGGGATATATTGCAAACCGGCTGCAGCTTGCCGTTTACCGGGAAATGATTGATCTGGTAATGCGGGGAATCTGTAATGCGGAAGATGCAGATAAAGCCCTGGTATATGGCCCCGGAATCCGCTGGGCAATTTTTGGACATAACATGATTATGCAGCTGGGAAATCCAGGCGGTTTAAAAGCAATGATGGAAATGCTTGGAGACGGCGGAGATGTATGGCTGGCTGATATGGCGGACTGGAAGCATATGCCAAATAAAGAATATGGCGAGATTGCTCAGGCGTCTGTTGATGAAATGATTCGGAACTTCCCGGATGAGATTGGACACACCAATCCCGAAATTGCAAAATACCGGGATAAGATGCTGATTGAAATATTAAAGCTGCATCACAAATTTTAAGTGACCGAGCAAGGCGAGGGATACTTCTTGTCCGGAGGCAGGAAGGTAGTAGTTAGATAACTTTGAAGTTAAAAGGTGCTCTGCATTGATTTCGTTCATGCGGAGCATTTTTGCTCTATAGAATATACCGTGTTGTGATAAAGCTGAAGAGTACCGATTCCTATAGAGCAAAAAAACGCTCCGCTGTGGATCGCACTGCGGCAGAGTGAAATCATGCTGCTTGTACAACCCGCCGCAGGATTCTTTTTTATGCTATAGAAATGGAGGAAGAAAATGGATAAAAAGCAGTGGCCGGTAAAAGTGCCGGATTATGATTTTGTAGGAAAAACAGTTGTAGTTACAGGAAGTACCAAAGGCATCGGAAAGGCGATTGCCATGGCCTATGCCCGCTGTCATGCCAGTGTGGTGATTTCCGGCAGAAGTCAGGAGGAATGCAGCAGGGTTGCTCAGGAAATCAGAAATCTGGGAGGAATTGCAGAAGGAATCCGCGCGGATGTGCAGAAATTAAATGAGATTGTCTGGCTGAGAGATCAGGCCCAGCAAAAGCTGGGACCGGTGGCAGTCTGGATTAACTGTGCAGGTACTGCCATAACAAAAAAGATTCTGGATGTAACAGAAGAGGATTATGATCTGGTAATGAATACAAATTTTAAAAGCGTGTATTTCTCTTCCCAGATGGCAGCCCAGAAGATGGCGGAACAAAAAAACGGCGGAAAAATTATTCAGATTGCTTCCGTAGGAGGATTAAAGGGTTCTAATGGATTATCTTTGTATGGGGCGTCCAAAGCAGCCGTTATTAATCTGACCAAAACTATGGCAATGGAATGGAGCCGTTATGGGATTCAGGTAAATGCCATCTGCCCGGGATATGTAGAAACAGAAATTAACAAAGCTGTGTTTGAAAATGAGACATTTAAAGACAGCGTAATCAAGACGATTCCTCAGAGACGGCTGGGGACAGTAGATGAGATAGCAGCCATTGCACTGTTTTTAGGCTCCGATCTGTCCGGTATGATCAATGGTGAAGCAATTGTAGCAGATATGGGAGCCATATGCGGCTGATTTGTGTAAAAAACAGATTTGAATGGTTATGATTTTTTTGTATAACCGTCAGGAAAATGAGAATTTCCATTCTTATGGACGATTTGTTATAGTCTGCTTAACACAGGATGCGGCCGTTAATTTTTTCGGTTAAGAAGTTCCTTTGTGACCATTAAAATCCAGTCTTTTACTTTCTGGATTTCTGCCTCTGATAATGGAGCAGGGTCATAATAAAAACTGCAGCCGTCGTAAGGGCTTTCACTGCTGGTACGAATCAGGATCCCGTCCTTTTTCAGATAGCCGCCCACACACATAGAATCCACGCTGTAACCGGAGTCTTCGGGCTTTAGAAGCTCTTCAATAATCTGATTCATCAGGTAGAAGTCTTCTTCTCCAGAGCAGCCGTTTAGATTAACCAGTATACATCCGTTTTTCATTTTGTATTCATCAAATAATTCCATGTCGTTCCCTCCTGTAGTGAATGTGTGGAAAGTATAACACAGATTTTATGAATGTCAAATCTAAAAATAAAAATTAATTCCCGAAAGGAGATCTTATTATGGCAAAAACTATTATTACAGCGGCTCTCACCGGCGCGATTACCCCTCATGGATATGATGTTCCGGAAACACCGGAGGAAATCGCCAAAGCAGCTTATGAATGCTGGAAGGAAGGAGCAGCTATCGTACATCTTCACATGCGTGATGATGCCGGGGCAGGCGTTATGGATCCTGTAAAATTTTACGAGACAATTAAATTAATACGGACCAATTATCCGGACTGTGATGTAATTGTAAACTGTACTTCGTCAGGAGATAACCGTGTTTCTGATGACTCTCCTTATGGGAATGCAGTAAGAATGCTTCACCATGGAAACGTACCGGGAATTGAAATGGGAACTTTTGATGCCGGTTCTTTTAACTGGGGAATCCCAGGAGGAATTTTCAGTAACTCTCCTACTTTTTTAACAAATCTTGGAAACCTGTACCAGGAAAAGAATATTAAACCGGAATTTGAAGTGTTTGATCTGGGGATGATCCGGGCAGTTGGCGTTTACTGGAAAAAAGGAATTGTAAAAGCACCTCTTCATTTTCAGCTCTGTCTGGGGGTTGTAGGAGGTATGGCGGCTACTCCAAGAGATGTACAGGAAATGCTTTCTTACATCCAGCGACTGCAGTCTGAAGGAAATCTTCCTGAGGAAATTACTTGGTCTGCCTTCGGAATCGGAAAAGGACATCTGCCGGTTATGTTTTCTGCCCTGGCGAATGATGGTCATATTCGTGTGGGTATGGAAGATAACGTGGTATACGGAAGAGATAAAGATGGCAAAAAAATTCTGGCAACAAATCTGATGCTTGTAAAACGGGCTGTGAAAGCGGTAGAAGCTTATGGAAACGAAGTGGCAACTTCAGCTGAAGCCCGCAAGATGCTGGGATTAGAGCCTCTGGATCATGAGGCTGTTGTAAAAGCACTGGAAGAAATCAGTGTAGAGCAACTAGAAGCAGCGAAGACAGAAGCCGGAGAAAAATACGGAACAACTTATTTCGCAGCGAAAAGTATGGGGTAAACGGTAATAACTTTTTGACATAACCGTTCAAATTTTGAGAATTTCCATTTGCAGTCAGGTGGATGATATACTCAAAACCAGATAGAGAAGAACTACATAATGAAATTTCAGGAGGAAAAATATTATGGCAAACGAAAAAAACAAACCTATGGCACCTTATGCCAAATTACCGGAACTTGAAGAGTATGGCGCATGGTTTAAAGACTTTGCAGATCTTTACCGTGAAGATGGAATCCTTCAGGTAACATGGAAAACAAATGACGGCCCGATGCATCACAGCGGAATGTCTCACCGTGCAATTGGACAGCTGGTAAGAATGCTTTCTCTGGACTTTAAAAATGAAATTATCATTTTTACACATATCGGTGACAGCTGGATGACAGAGTCTGATCCTAACGGCTGGGAGACATATTCTGAACTGCCTACAGAGCGTTTCCAGCATCAGTATTTTGATGACACAAACCTGATCAAAAATATGATTTTTGACCTTGATGTTCCTACAATTGGTGCAATTCCAGGATCCGGTTTCCATTGGGATTCTGCAATGCTTAGTGATGTAACAATTGCTTCTGAGGATACATGGATGGAAGTACCTCATGCCCACGGCGGATTAGTACCTGGTGATGCAATGGGACTTATGGCGCAGCATTATTTTGGAACAAAACGCGGCAATTATTACATGATGACAACACGTCAGTGGACAGCTCAGCAGATGCTTGACTGGGGAATGGTAAGTGAAGTAGTACCAAAAGACAAAGTTATGGATCGTGCATGGGAAATTGCCCGTATGTGGAAAACAATGTCTTATGAAAACCGTACAATCATGTCCAATCTTGCAAAACGTCCGTTAAAGAAACTGCTTGTAGAAGATCTGAAATTACATACAGTCAGCGAGCAGTATGGTTCTTTACTTCGTATTGCAGCAGGAGATCTGGGAGATCAGAATTCCGGTCAGCAGGATGAAAAATATATCAGCCGTACCAATGACTGGCGTTATACATTTGATTATATGCAGCAGCCTCAGAACTGTGAGACATGGGCAAAGTTCCGTACAGAGCCTATCGAGTGGTTCAAAAAAGTAGAAGCGGGCGAAGCTGAAAATCCATATGAAGTAAAACCGGTAAAACCATATCGTCCGGCACCGGCAGATAAATAGAATAGTTAAATAAGGATAGGTATTATAGTAAAAAATAAGATGGAGCAGTCTGGAAAGAGCTGCTTCATCTTATTTTTTTCTGTGAGCAGTGCGGAAGCGGCTTGATTACCCTGAAATAGAATCATATTAAGTTAGCCGTAATGTCCAGAATTTTTGTCTGTTATCATTAAGAACCATTTTTCCGGATTCTAGTGCACTTTGCGGAGGGGTTCTGTAAATACCTCTGCGGCTGATCCAGGGGGAACCGGATTTTTTTAAGATAATCATGGATTCTAATAACTGAAGGGAAACGGATAAAACATCCATAATGGGAACCTGATCAATTTGTGTCAGACCATGAGGCTGGGAGTTCTCACAGCCGGGGGCAATCCGCAGTGCAGGGGACATCAGGCCGCAGCAGGGAATCAAAATTTCAGCGCCCTGATTAATTAGAGGTTTTCCAGCTGTAATAAAACTATCTATAGTTTCAGATGCATGAATAAGTCCTTCTGGCTGTTTTTGAGGAGGCTCCGGTGTAGCTTGAATACCGGCACAGAAATCTTTCAGACCTAATATATTTACTTTGTGCCAGGTTTCATGAATATTTGCTTCTGAAATAACCACAAGACCAAATTTTTTAGCCATAATTGCTGCCATGTACAGGGAAGCTTCACCAATACTGATAACGGGAATATTTACAAGACTTCTGATCTGATCAAGCATAGGATCGCCAAAACAAGTAATCAGGATACCGTCAAACCCTTCCTTTTCCGCTGAGAGACAGGATTGCAGTACTGCCTGGGAATTTAAGAGATCAATTGCCGGATAAAAAAAGCCTTCCATGCCAATAATCCCCCAGTCACTAAATTTTGAAAAAATTTCTGTGTCAGGACGTCTTACTAAATTAAAATTTTCCTTCCAGATTTTTGAAAGATGATTAACAGCAAAATCATCATTTTCTTTAGCAATGGCAACGTTGGCCAGCATGATTTTCATTGAAAAACCCCTTTCTGATTTATATTTTATGCTGCTACTATAGCATCTGCATAAGCTTGAATACAGTGAGTTTAATGCATGGCAGACTGCGGTTCTTTCAGTCAGAATTTTTTATACAACAAAAATTTAATTCAATGGGAAACATTATGATTTAAAATCTGTTCAAATAAGAAAACTGCCGGATTTGAGGTATCTTTTTTAAAACGAGCGACGATCTCTACCCGGGAATCCTTATCCAGATCTATAAAGGTGAGTCCCGGATTTATTTCGCAGCAGCACTTTGGAAAAAAGGTAATTCCCATTCCGGCACTAACAAGCATCAGAGCAGATTCAACGTCTGAAGTATATGTTGTTATGTTGGGGATAAACCCGGTTTTCTGACAATCACGTATCATTGCCTTAAAGGTATATTCGCTGATTTTGGGATTGACAAAAATCACCGGATCATTGGAGAATACATTTCGTTTTACCTTTCTTTTCCCGGACAGATAGTGGTCCTGGGGAAGAACGGCGCAGATTGGTTCGCTGGAAACAATTTTTTCAGTAATTGTTTCTGTATGAAATGGTTCAAAGCTGATTGTAAAAATAAGATCTAATTTATTTGTCTCAAGCTTTTGGCTGAGGTTTTGAATGGAATCCTGTATCAGAGTAATCTGAATATCTGGATGCTGTTCCCGGAATTTACGGATGAGCTCTGGCAGGATTTTTTTTTCGTGCAGTCCCTGAAAACCGATTGTTAAAATGCCGGTACATCCATTTTCGATCTGCCAGGCGTTGGCTACAGCCTGAGAGAAATTAGTCAGAAGATGTCTGGCATCTGCATAAAAGGATTTTCCGCTTTCGGTCAAGGCTACATAATGCCTGGTTCGTTTAAACAGTTTCAGCCCCAGCTGGCGTTCTATATTTATAATATTCTGGCTCATAGCCGTCTGGGCAATGTGATTTTTTTCAGCAGCTTTTGTGAAGCTCAGGCATTCGGCCGCGTCAATAAAATACTGCAGCTGTCTAAGATGAATATAATGATTATAATCCAAAAAATCACCGGCTTTCTGTATGAATAGAATTTAGAAGCATAACCTTATGATAGAATTACTATATCATTAGGGCAAAAGAAGGTACAGTCGAAAAAACCGGAAGCTGAATGCGTAAAATGCATCCAGATAAATGTGAAAAAGGAAAATTTGACTATAATTGTAAAGAAATTGAATGTATAATATTAAATATGTAAAGCCTGCTGCATGCTGGCTGACAGGAAAATGATACAAGCAGGAGGGCCGTATGAACTCGAAACAAATTGAATGTTTTTTATGTGTGGCAGATTGCCTGAATATATCCAATGGGGCACAAAAGCTTTATGCATCGCAATCAACAGTCAGCAGGCAGATCAGTCTGCTAGAAGAGGAACTTTCAGTTTTACTATTTGTACGGGGAAATAATTATCTGCGTTTGACACCTGCCGGGGCGGCCATGTATCAGACATTTTTGGAGATGGATCAATTATTTCGCCAGGGACATAAAAATGCCTTGAGGTTAAATGAAGGAAAAGAGGGCAGTCTCTGTATTGGATTTTACTGCAATATGCAGATTGAGTCTTTTTTGAATCAAATTGTAATGCAGTTTCGGGAAACATATCCGGATATTATCCTTGATTTTGGATGTGCGCCTAACGGTTCGCTGGACTCTTTTATCAGATCCAATTTTTTTGATGTTATTTTTCTGCATGATTTTGATGAGATTAACAATTCTGAGTTTTTATATGAACGAGTATGTAATACACATCAGTTTCTGTTATATGGAAAAAATCACAGGCTGGCCCAAAAATCGTCTCCGCATTTTTCCGATTTTAGGGACGAGGTGTTCTGGACGGTAAAGGATCGGGATTGTCAGGCTCATATGAAGGGGAAAGAGAGAATCTTTCATTCTTATGGAATTGAACAGTGGAACACCAGGGAGGCGGCTAATATAGATACTGCTCTTTTAAATGTGCGTCTTGGAAATGGCTGCATTTTTTTAGATCCGCTTACTTACCAGGTCAATGATAAATTTTACAAAATTTTAGAGCTGCCGGAGGAAATTTCAGGCGTCGGGATCAATCTTGCCTGGAATAAAAATAATTTGAATCCTGCGATTCCTTTATTTGTCAATCAGTTTGTTAATCAGAAAATTAACCTCTGATTATGTTGTACTTCAAATAAAAACCCGTTGCTTTGAACAATTCTTTTGTCGGAAAATTTTCTGACAGGATAGTTTAAAGCGACGGGTTTTTATTCTTTATAAGGGGCAGTGTGTATTAATTTAGTCCCGGAGCAATTATATAGATCAGAGCGCACAGGAGTGAGGCTGCGAATGTATAAACAACGGTATTCAGGAACATCGGCAGGTAAGATTCTTTATAACTTGTACGGGCAAGCCCGATGGTCAGCACGCACATACCGTTAACCGGAAGGGATTCAAAGGTGGTAGCTGACAGGGCGGCAACACGCCCAAGGCCATGAACATTAAAGTCAATACCTTTAGATGCCAGAATCCCTACTACAATTGGGAGACCCACATACAGTGCTACAGGGGGAGCACTGGTCAGGGCAACGATAACGCAGATCGTAAGAAGTCCAAGAAGGACCGGGTGCAGGCTGAGTGTGGACAGAGCGCCTACAATTGCACCGAAGGCAGCTGTTGAAGTGACAACAGTCGCAAGTCCGGATGGTGTAGATACTGTTGCAAGGGCGTGAGGGTACTGGCCTGCTCCGTCATTAATGGTTTTGATAAGACCTTTGAGTAAGGAGCCGTCTTTCCTATCAATATAACGTCCCATAAGAATTAAAGCTGCGATATTTCCGGCGGCCAGAGCAATAGCAACGTCCAGCTTTGCTACTGAATAAAGTAAAAATACCAGTATAAGAGGAATTAGTGCAATCCAGAAATTTGGGAGCTTAATATTCTCAGAGAAAATATCTATTTTTTTGATATCGCCCGGGTCAAAATGTTCCCCATTCTTTTTGGATTTAATAATCATGGTAGTTAAAGTCAGATATCCTAGTATGATTACAACCGCCACTGCAATAAGACCCGGAACCAGGCCTGATGTAGAGCTTACATCATACCCTTCTTTAGTCAGCGCGCCGACCATGGCGATATTGTCAATCTGCGGCGCTCCGGGACAGGCCATAAATGCACAGTTTAACATGAGCATAGCGGGAATGTATTTTCGCGGAATGTCTACCATTTCTGCAATGATAAAAGCAATTGGAAATGTTGTGAAGGTAAGGACAAATCCGTCAATTCCGCCTAAAGTCATTGCCCCGGCGATAATCAACATAATAAGAATTGCAATACGTACCTGAGCGTTTCCCTGATGTTTTACGATAAATTTGGTGGTCAGCGTTTTAGCAATAGATGCAGCAGCCTTGGTTTCTGTATAGACTTTGCCAAGAACAACCCCAAGAAAAATAATAGCAAAAAGCTGAATAATCATTTCTCCTAGTCCCTGGGCAAAGGTATAAAATGTATCCACAGCTCCCATAGAGTTTGTTACGGCAACAATGATAGCGCAGACAGGTGCAACAATAAATGAGGATATTCCTTTGTATACCAGCAGCATAAATAAAGCCAGTGCGATGATGATTCCGATAATACCAATAGTCATTTTCCTTCTCCCTTCTATTACAAGTTTATTTGTGCCCACAGCAGATCAGTTCATTTTCCTGCGACTCCTTTCTTTGGCAGATGTGCTGTGAATCACTGCCTTGTGTTTTTATGATGTACTTATCATAACAGCCGTTTTTGACGTTTGTAAAAACGGATATTTAGAACCCTGGTTCTAAAAAATAGATTCTGAGCTTTTCTGAAATGTAAAGTCCTTTCGTATGGGGATTTGAGGTCCGGTAAGAAGAAAAACTTCTGTCAGAAACCAAAAAGTCATGTTTGTCGTATGAGATTCAGATGCTTTACAATTCAGGAAAAGAAAGAGAAATGGAGGGCTGTATTGTGAGATGGGGAATGGTCATTGATTTAAAAAAGTGTTATGGATGCAACGCCTGTGTACTTGCATGTAAGCAGGAGCATTTTCTGCTGCCTGGCATGTTTTTTAATCATGTAATTATAACGGAGAAGGGGAAGTATCCGAATGTAAAAAAGCTTATGATACCAACACTCTGCAATCATTGTGGGGATCCTGTATGTGCTCAGGCATGTCCGGCTGGTGCTACTTATCAGAGAGAGGATGGAATTGTGGCAGTGGACGCTGATAAATGTACCGGATGTCAGTACTGCATTATGGCATGTCCCTACCACCAGAGAAATTATGTTAAAACAACAAATACTTCTTATTATGAGCAGGGAAAATCTGAAAGGGAGCAATTAGGAGAGCAATTGAATCCATATAAAGAAGGTACCGTTGTTAAATGCACGTTTTGTATGGAAAGAATTGACGGGGGGTTAAAAGCGGGGCTGATACCGGGGCGGGACAGGGAGGCAACACCGGCGTGCGTAAATACCTGTTATACAAAAGCCCGTGTGTTTGGAGATCTAGATGACCCGGATAGTGAAGTATCCAAATTAATCAGGGAAAATGAAGTTTATACACTTTGTCCGGAAACACAGGCAAAACCATCTGTGTATTATATGGAGTAGGGAGGCTGCTATGAATCAAAAGGTAAAGAAGGATAAATGGGTTTATACACAGTGTCACAGATGCCAGAGTGAATGCGGGCTGCGGGCTCATGTTGTAGATGGCGTCTGCATGAAACTGGAGGGAGTGGCAGATTCTAGTGTGGGCTCTCAAGGGGGAGTTTGTCCTAGAGGTATGGCGGGGCTGCAGGTCTTATATGATCCGAACCGGCTGAATTATCCGTTGAAAAGAACTAATCCGCAAAAAGGTATCGGAGAGGATCCCAAATGGGAGAAGATCAGCTGGGAGGAAGCGTTAGAGACCATTGCCGAAAAAACGAAGACGGCGTATGATGACGATCCTTCTAAAATAATTATTCAGCATGGCATTGTCGCCGGAAATCAGATTATTCCATATTTTTTTGTGCCCATGATGGCAATTTTGTCAAATGAAAAAGGGGGCCCCATACATATTAATGCGGCGGGATCTATGTGCGGAAATATGGGGCATTACCTGAACAGTACACAGTACGGGGCTTTTTGTATTTTTCCGGATTTTGATTATTGCGAATATATGATTGTATTTGGAACGAATGCCGCAAATGGCGGTTTTCAGCAGTGGGCCACTCATAATTGTGCTCAGGCGAGAAGACGGGGAATGAAAATGGTTGTTTTTGATCCCATGTGTAATTCCGCTGCTGCAAAAGCGGATGAGTGGATTCCCATTATTCCGGGAACAGACGGCCTTATTTGTATGGCCATGTTAAATGTAATTGTGAATGAGCTGGAAATCTATGATGTTGAATATTTAAAGGGCAGAACCAATGCTTCCTATCTGATTGACATTCATACTGGTAAATATGTGAGAAATCAGCAGACCGGGAAACCATATATATGGGATCCTGTAAGTAAAACTGCTAAGCCATATGATGATTATGATATAAAAGATTATGCTCTGGAGGGAACATTTTGTGTGGAGGGAAGAAAATGTGTACCATCCTGGGTGCTGATGAGGGAGCGTTTTTTGGCATATACTCCCGAAAACGTATCAGAGAGGACGTCTGTTCCTCCGGAAACTATAAGACGGATCGCAAAAGAGTTTGCAATGGCAGCCCAAATAGGAAAAACAATTACGATAGATGGGAAAGAACTGCCGTTTCGTCCGGTAGCAACATATAATATACGATCCGCAGGAACTCATAAAAATGGATTTCATACACTGTTTGCTATGGATCTTTTGAATCAGGTTATGGGGGCGGCAAATGTACCGGGGGGTGTAGTATCTGCCGGGGTAGAATGTTGGGGACATCCTGATACCCACCGGCCGTATCTTGCGTGTAAGGCGGGAAAGGACGGTTTTACACAAACAGCAGGAAAATGGCTGTTTCCGGAAGGAGGCTTCTGGCCTTTTAGAGATCCCCAAAAGCCTAAACATGATCTGGAAGAAATGTTTCCGACAGCAATGGAAATGCTATGGGTGAATGCTGCAGATCGTATGGAGGTTCTGGAGAAAGCAAACCTTCGGACTAGGCATGAAGTACTTATAAATTATGCCACAAATGCTTTGATGAATGGGCCGTCGCCTAAGATCAGAGAAGCATTTTATAAAGATATTCCTTTTGTTGTGGACTGTGATATTTATTCTAATGAATTTAATGAGGCTTTCGCCGATATTCTTCTGCCGGACGCCTGTTATCTGGAACGTGATGACTGGATGGGGATTCAGCACAGTTATCATAATATTCCAACAGGAGTGGGTCAGCCCTGGTGTTTTCATACAAGCCACCATGTGGTGGAGCCTATGTATGAACGGAGGGATATGGCAGAAGTAGTGGTAGAACTGGCTCACCGGATGGGACTTACACCGAAATTGAACGGGTATTATAATGCAGAGCTTAAGCTGGAGGGTGCGCTTGCACTAAAACCGGATGAGAAAATCCAGTGGGAAGATCTCTGTGACCGTGCCTGCCGTTCTCACTTTGGAGAGCAGTATAATTGGGAATGGTTTACAGAGCATGGTTTTATATCCTGGCCTAAAAAAGTGGAGGAAGTATACTGGAGACCATTTAAAAAAGATGTAAAAACTATGGTGTATTGGGAGTTTATGCTGAATGCAAAAGAAAAGACTCATGAAATTGCAGTTGAATTGGAGCTGGAAGACTATTGGGACTGGGATGTATATCAGCCAATGCCGGAATGGACACCCTGTGATGCACATCTTGCCGATGAAACGCAATATCCATTTTACACATTTTCCTGGGCAGATACTTTTCACAGTAATTCTAATAATCAGGAACTGGCATGGATAGATGAAGTTTCAGTAAGTAATCCGTACTCATATTTTGTAAATATAAATGAAGATACAGCAAAAAAATTAGGACTTAAAACAGGGGATCATGTAAAACTGGAATCTGCTGCCGGCTATATGGTGGAAGGATATTTAAAAACCAGGCAGGGAATCCATCCACAGTGCATAGGTATTATGGGAGTATCTGGGCACTGGGCCAAGGGAATGCCTGTTGCCAGGGGAAAGGGGATTCACTTCAATCAATTAATTGATTTTTCTATCCGGGGCATGGACCCTTTGACTGCGACGGTTGACATTCTTGTGAAAACAAAAATATATAAAATAGAAAAACAGGGGGAAGGTCATGAAGCGATATGTTGTGCTGGGGGCATCCGCGGCGGGAATTAGCGGAGCAGATATGCTGCGAAAGCTGGATAAAGAAGCAGAAATTCTGTTGATTTCTGAAGAGACTGAGATTTATTCAAAATGTATTATGCATTATTATATGTCCGGAGATAAGACAAAAGAGCAGATTTCCTTTATAAATAAAACTTTTCTGAAAGATAACAGAATTTGCTGGAAGAAGGGGAAGCGGGCAGTAAAAATTAATTGTACAGAAAAGAAAGTGTTTTTGGAAGATGGAGAAGGTGTTTCTTATGATAAACTGCTGATTGCCACAGGATCCCGTGGGTATCTTCCGCCTGTGAAAGGACTTGACAATGCAGAAAATGTCTGTGCATTTCATACACTGGGAGATTGTGAGATTGTATTAAAGAAGGCCTGTACTGCACGTAATATTGTGATTCTTGGAGCCGGGCTTGTAGGGGTTGATGCGGCGTATGGATTGCTGCATTTAAAGAAGCGGATTACTATGCTGGATGTAAACTCCCATATGATGGCTGTTCAGCTGGATCAGCGAGCTGCAGATATATATGAAAAAGAATTTGATAAAAGAGGAGTACATCAGATATATAACACAGGGATAAAAGAGGCGTTAAAAGATGATGACGGCCGGATCCGGGAATTAATATTAACAGATGGAAAAACGCTGCCCTGTGATCTGTTGATTATCGCGGCAGGGACACGAGCCAATACTGAGCTGTTAGAACAGACGGATTTAAAGAGGGACCAATATGGGCTGTTGATTAATGAGTATTCTCAGACAAGCGACAGAAGTGTATATGGAGCTGGGGATATTACCGGAAAAAATATGGTATGGCCATCGGCTGCCAAAGAAGCCATGACTGCTGCGTATCATATGACCGGAACAAAATTTCCCATGACAGATTTTTTTAAAGGGAAAGCTACCATTCATACTTTTAATATTCCAACCATGGCTTATGGGCTGCCCAAGGCTCCTGATGATTCCTATACTGTAGAAATAAAAGAGAAGGAAAACGGAAGTTATCAAAAAGTTATTCACAAGGAAGGGAAGATATTTGGAATGATTTTGCAGGGAGATCTGTATTTTGCAGGGATTTTGAATCAGCTGATTAGTACAAAAGCAGATATCCGCAAGCTAGATAAACCGGTTTTGGAACTAGAATATGGAGATCTGATAGGAAGCAGCAGAGAAGTTGGTCATATATAAATTGCTGAATTGAAAAAGTAAATTCCAGTGCAGAACTAAATTCCACTGCCCTTTTAAATTTAGCTTGAAATATGAGGTTTTTAAAGTAAAGATTCCAGATATCTGCTATAATTAAGCTGACTTCTTATAAAAAATCCGATTTTAGGGCATGGCAAATGGGCCACTGGAATTCTGTGTGCAGGACTAAATTCCACCGGCCATATTCATAAAACGTGAAAAGTTAAGTTCCAGTCCGACAGCAGATTTTTGTAAGTTAGTTAGTGGTTATAGCGAATCAGCTTAGGCGTTAAATGAACCTCATGGGGTGAAATGCGCTTAAGCTGAAGTGCTTTCAGGGTATTTTTACCGAATGATTCCAAGGCAGCATCATATGGTGTTCTGCCATCGAGGCTTTTCCGTGGAGTTGAATTGATGTGATTCACGATCAGATTCACATCCCATTGGGTCAGATATTCAAAGCTTGTCCCTTTGGGAAGTACCATGCGGAGCATGGTGTGGGCATTTTCCACACCGCCTTTCTGTCCGCTTCTCATAGGGTCACAATAATAAATGCTGGTACGCTGAATTCCTTCCACACCTGTTTCAAGTGCCTCTGGGGCGCCGAATTCAGAACCTCTGTCTGTAAGCAGGTATTCAAACAGAGAGAGGAATTCATAGGTTCCCAGACGTTTTTCCAGATGGTCGAAAACAAGGCGTACAGAGCCCTTTGTACAGCGGTTCATTAGGAATGCCAGAAAGAGTTTTTCTTTTGGGAAAAAGAAAGTTAGTAGTGTCTTTTTAGATTCCTGCGAAGAATGGACGGTGTCCATTTCCACATGAACATCAGGGTTTACTGATTGAAAATCTACATAAGTCCGCCTCTCAAAAACAGACCGGTCAGTGATCTGTGTTTTATGACATTTGCGCGGCTTGAACTTCGCCTTACGTTTTAGGTCAATGTTTCTGGCTGTGAATAATCCGTTGTCAAGATAGGTGTATATGGTGCGGACAGACATATCCAGTTCCGGATGATTCGTGGCGATTTGATAGGGTGACTGCCCCTGTTGAATCAAGGGAGTGATAATCATATCCTTTTGATGAAGTTCACGTTTTGTCATGTTGAACCCGGCACGGGAATCGCTGAGTTTTTCACGGTATTTTCTGTCTGCAAAGCGGGCATTATAGGTGTACTTGTGGGCAATAGTACAGTGGCTAATCTTCTTATCACAGCCATTGCAGACATAAGGGGCTTTGTCAAGTCTGTTACAGCGTTCTTTTTCAAAATCGGGGCATGTCTGGTTACAGGTGGGGCAGGAAGCACATTTAATGCCACAAAGAATGATCTTGCCGCAGACATTAGTTTTTCTGCAGTGATACCGGTGGATACAGAAGTTCTTGGCATTATAAAAAGTGCCCTTATGATACCAATCAGAAAGACGGTGTGCTTTGACTTCCTTTGAAATAGTAGTCGGATCTTTGCAGAGGAATTTTGCGATGTCCTTAAAAGAACAGCCTGTGTTCAAAGCGTTTTCAAGGTAGATACGGTCTTCAAGGGTAAGATGTTTCTGGTTACCGGGAATAAATTTGCTCATAAAATCTCCTCCTACTGCTGTCAGAAGGAGACATAACCGTATCACTAATATATGAAAGAGTAAATATCAACTGTGCGAGAGTAAATTCCACTGGGGAATAAGGGAGTGGAATTTAAAATTTCATTTTAGATCATATATAAATTTCTAAAAAACTACTTGAAATTTCTTCGGGATTCTGCTAAATTAAGTTCAGAACAAAGGTGTTTGAGAGACAGGATAACTGTCTTTCAGGCACCTTTTTTTGGTCTATAGGAAATACCATGTTGTTTACGCAACCCGCCGCAGGCGGAGAATCCTGCCGTGGCAGGATTCTGTTTTACTCTATCGAAAATACTGTGTTGTGATAAAGCTGAAAAGTACCGATTCCTATAGAGCAAAAAACGCTCCGCTGTGGATCGCACTGCGGCGGAGTGGAGTCATGTCGCAAAAGCGACCCGCCGCAGGCGGAGAATCCTGCCGTGGCAGGATTCTTTTTAAATAACAAAAAATAAGGGAGGATATTTTATGAATACAGGAGATACTGCTTTTGTGCTGATAGCATCGGCATTTGTGTTTTTGATGACACCGGGACTGGCCTTTTTTTACGGAGGTCTTGTGAGAAGAAAAAATGTATGTAACACAATGATGGCTTGTGTTGCAATTATGGGACTTTCTGTTGTGATGTGGATATTGTTTGGCTATTCACTTTCTTTTGGAAGTGATCATGCCGGGCTTATAGGCAGCTTTGAATGGCTTGGGTTAAAGGGAATCGGAATGGAAGCCGGTCCTTACGCTGAAAATATTCCGCATCTGGTATTTATTTTATTTCAGATGATGTTTGCTATGATAACACCGGCGCTGATTACAGGTGCTTTAGTTGGGCGAATGAAATTTAAAGCGTTATTTTTGTTTATCGCTTTCTGGTCTGTAATCGTATATTACCCTATGGCTCATATGGTGTGGGGACAGGGGGGATTTCTGGAAAAAATCGGTTCTGTAGATTTTGCAGGAGGAAATGTAGTACATATAAGTTCCGGAGTTTCGGCTTTGGTACTTGCAATTCTGCTTGGCAGACGAAAAGGTTATGAACACACCTATTACCATGTACACAACATTCCCTTTGTAGTACTTGGAGCATCCCTTTTATGGTTTGGATGGTTCGGCTTTAATGCAGGCAGTGCTCTTGGAGCAAATGGTCTGGCGGCTCATGCTTTTATGACTTCTGCGGTATCTGCAGCAGCAGCATTACTATCCTGGATGGCAATAGATATTATAAAAACCGGGAAACCAACTTTGGTTGGAGCGTCTACCGGTCTGGTAGTGGGCCTGGTAGGGATTACTCCCGGGGCAGGTTTTGTTCCTGTCTGGGCAGCATTGATTATTGGTATATTAGTAAGCCCCATCTGTTATTTCACCGTATCTTTGATTAAAAAGAAACTGAAAATAGACGATGCCCTGGATGCATTTGGCTGTCATGGAATTGGCGGGATATGGGGAGGAATTGCAACGGGATTGTTTACGCAGAAGTCTATTAACGGCGCTGCCCGCTGGGATGGCCTTGTATTTGGAGATGTAAAGCTGTTTTTAGTCCAGATTGCGGGAATATTAATTACCATTGCAGTAGCAGTTGTGGGAACTTTGATTTGTTACGGACTTGTAAGAGCCTTTACGAAAATCCGTGTGGACGAGAAAGAGGAACGTATTGGTCTGGATCAGTCCCAGCATGGAGAAAGTGCTTATCCGTCATTTAATGGCTGGGATTAGAAGGAGGACGCTGATTATGATAATAAAAATAGAGGCGATTGTTAGAAACGACAGAATGGAAGAGGTGATTGATGCGCTGAACGCCATTCACGTTAACGGTATGACGGTATCTCAAGTAATGGGATATGGACAGCAGAGAGGGTATACAGAAGTTGTGCGGGGAACGGAAGTGGATATACAGATGATACCAAAAGTAAAGTTTGAAGTGGTAGTATCTAATGAGACGTGGGAGGAAAAAGTAATAGCGGCCATCCAAAGGGCTGCGTATACCGGAGAGTATGGCGATGGAAAAATATTTACTTATGAAATAAGAAGTGCTCTGAGAATCAGAACAAAAGAAAGCGGAGAAAAGGCCATATATACTTCCGAGAAATAAGAAAGACAATGAAAAAAGATATGTCTTAAATGTGGGCATATCTTTTTTCTTGCTCTATAGGAAATACTGTGTTGTGATAAAGCTGAAAAGTACCGATTCCTATAGAGCAAAAAAACGCTCCGCTGATGATCGCACTGCGGCGGAATGGAGTCATGTCGCAAAAGCGGCCCGCCGCAGGCGGAGAATGTGCTTTGCACATTCTTTTTTAAGCTATTGACTTTTTTGATTTAAAGTGCTACTATTTAACGCATAAAAGCGTAACGATTCAACGCAGAAAAGTATAAAGAGGGAAAAAGATGAAAAGAAAAATATTTGCAATAGTTCTGGCGGCCTGTATGGCAGTTGGATTAACCGCATGTCAGGACAAAGGGGCAGGAGATAAAAATGCATCAGCAGCCAAAGAGGGAAAGGCAAAATATACAGTAGGCGTGTGCCAGCTGGTGCAGCATGATGCTTTGGATATGGCCACAAAAGGTTTTGAGGATGCACTGAAAGAAAAATTTGGGGATGATGTGGAGATAGATATTCAAAATGCCCAGAATGATTCTAATACCTGTTCAACAATCGTAAACAGTTTTGTGTCCAACAATTATGACTTAATCATGGCTAATGGTACGCCGGCTTTGCAGGCGGCAGCAGCCGGAACAGCGGAAATTCCTATTCTTGGAACTTCAATTACTGAATACGGGGTAGCTCTTGAGATAGAAGACTTTAATGGAACTGTAGGAGGAAATATTTCCGGAACTTCAGATCTTGCACCTTTGGATGAGCAGGCAAATATGCTGCATGAATTGTTCCCGGATGCCAAAAAGGTAGGAATTTTATATTGCTCCGCAGAAGCAAATTCCAAATATCAGGTTGATACAATTACAGGTTTTCTGGAGAAGCTGGGAATCACATGTAAGGCATATGCATTTTCTGATTCCAATGACCTGTCTACAGTTGCAACCAATGCAGCAAGCGAATCAGAAGTTATTTATGTTCCTACCGATAACACAGTAGCATCTAATACAGGTATTATTTCAAACATCTGTCTGTCTGCCGGGGTACCGGTGATTGCCGGAGAAGAGGGGGCATGTAGAGGATGCGGCGTAGCCACGCTGTCTATCAGTTATTATGATCTTGGATATACCACAGGACAGATGGCAGTGAAAATTCTTACCGGTGAAGGGGATATTTCAGAAATGCCAATAGAATATGCTCCGGAGTTTGTAAAGAAATATGATAAGACGATCTGTGAAAAGATGAACATTAAGGTTCCGGACGGATATAAGGCCATTGAAGAATAAAAGAAAAATAAAACGGGAAAATAAAAATTAAAATACACAAGCCTTTGAGGGCAGAATAAAATGTACAGCAGTCAGGTTTCACACTTATGTAATTTGTGAGAGGCCTGGCCGCTGTTTATTTTTTGGGGGATGATTCTAAACGTCAATATATAGAAGGGCATCATGCGCATACTTCCTGACAGTATGTCAATACTATGTATGAAAATATTGTAAAAAGGAAGGGTGACAACATGGGCAATAATATGGATCTGGGTTATGAGATGTTCTGCTACCAGTGTGAGCAGACTGCCAATGGAAAAGGCTGTACGAAAATGGGAGTCTGCGGAAAAACGCCGGAAATAGCAAATCTTCAGGATTTGCTGATTTTTCAGATCAAAGGGATCAGCTGTTATGGAAAGGTGCTGATTGAAAAGGGACAGCATATGGATAAAACAGTAGTAAGTTTTATTGAAAATGTATTATTTACTACACTCACCAATGTAAATTTTGATGCTGACGTACATGTGGCATTATTAAGGGAGTCTCAGGAGATAAAAGAAAATCTGAGAAATCTTGTAGGTGAGATTAAGAATGATACAGCACAGGTATCCTATAATCTGCCGGAAAGCAAGACGGAAATGTTAAAAGATGCACCTTTGGCTGGGATTATGTATGATAAAACTTTAGATCCGGATATCCGCTCATTAAGACAGACAATTGTCTATGGGTTAAAAGGAATCAGCGCATATGGCCATCAGGCCAGAGAACTTGGATATTACAGTGATCAGGTAGATGATTTTTATATTCTGGCGCTGGAAGCCGTAACGGATGACAGCCTGTCAGTGGAAGAACTGATTCGGATGACCATGCGTACCGGTGAAATGGCAGTAGAGGTTATGAAAGTACTGGATGAAGCTAATACGACCATATATGGAAATCCATCGCCCCATAAAGTAAATGTTCAGATGAAAAAGGGACCTTTTATTATTGTTTCCGGACATGACTTAAAGGATCTTGAGATGCTTTTAGAGCAGACCAAGGGAAAAGGAATTAATATTTACACACATGGGGAAATGCTGCCGTGCCACGGATATGACGGACTGAAAAAGTATCCTCATCTGGCTGGGAACTTTGGAGGAGCCTGGCAGGATCAGCAGAAACAATTTGACAATCTGCCCGGGTGTATTCTGATGACTACAAATTGTCTTATGCGTCCTAGAGACAGCTACAAAGATAGGATCTACAGCACCAATGTTGTGGGCTGGGAAGGTGTAAAGCACATTGGGAAAAAGGAAAACGGAGAGAAGGATTTTAGTGAAATCATTCAGCAGGCCCTTGAACTTGGAGGGTATCCTAAAGATCAGGAACCAAAGGAAATTTTAGTAGGTTTTGGACATCATGCCACATTGAGCTATGCCGATAAAATAGTAGAGGCAGTAAAAAGCGGGCAGCTGAGACATTTCTTTTTGATTGGCGGATGTGACGGAGCAAGACCTGGGCGTAATTACTATACGGATTTTGCCAAGATGGTTCCAAAAGACTGTATGATACTGACACTTGCATGTGGAAAATATCGTTTCAACAAATTGGATTTTGGAGAAGTAGCAGGACTGCCAAGACTGCTGGATGTAGGGCAGTGTAATGACGTTTATTCTGCAATACGGATCGCAACTGCATTGGCGGATGCTTTTGACACGGATGTAAACAGTCTGCCGTTGTCTTTGATTGTATCCTGGTATGAACAGAAAGCCGTCGCAGATCTTCTGGCCCTTTTATCTCTGGGGATTAAAGGGATTTATCTTGGGCCTGCCCTGCCTGCGTTCTTAAGCCCTAATGTTTTGCAGTATTTATCAGACACATTTGATCTAAAACCCATCAGTAATGCAGAGGACGATTTAAAATCCTGTCTCCAGCAGAATATTTAAATAGGCGAAAAAGGGGAAAATATTATTTTCCATATAATCCTATATAAATAGGTAAAAATTATTTTATTCAGGACTAAAAAATGCTCATCTCCGGCGGTGGACTTTGATAATTTCAACCGCCTGCCGGAAGGGAGCATTTTTTGTACATAAGAATTTTTTATTAATTAAATTATATTTGGGGAAAATTATTTCTTCTTTAAATGGTTTTCCATAGCGTCAGCTACAGTCTGAAGTACTTTGATTCGGGCATAATATTTTGAATTTCCTTCTACAATGATCCAGGGGGCGTAAGTGGTGGAGGTGCGGACAAGCATTTCATCCACGGCCTTTTCATATTCGTCCCATTTTTCACGATTGCGCCAGTCTTCATCTGTTATTTTCCACTGCTTATCCGGATTGTCCATGCGTTCCCTAAATCGGCGTTCCTGTTCCTCTTTATCAATCTGCATCCAGAATTTTAAGACCAGGGCGCCGTGCTGATAAAGCTGGTGTTCCATATCATTGATTTCCTGATAGGCTCTCTGCCATTCTGCTGTGGTACAAAACCCCTCAATACGTTCCACCATAACACGGCCGTACCATGTTCGGTCAAAGATAGCAATGTGCCCATCCTTTGGAAGATGCTCCCAGAAGCGCCAGAGATAATGATGGACTTTTTCAATATCGTTGGGCGATGCTGTGGGGAATACCTGATAACCTCTTGGGTCCATTTTTTCGGTGAGCCGCTTAATAGCGCCCCCTTTTCCACCGGCATCCCATCCTTCAAATCCGATTACTACCGGTATTCTGCGGCGGTAATATTCCCCGTGAAGAGCGGCGATTTTTTTCTGGAGATGTTCCAGTTTTTTTCTGTATTCATCCCTGGAGATGTCAAGAGATAAATCTGCTTTCTTCAGACTAGAAGTGCGCAGAATATTATCCTGAAAACTAACTGTCTGTCTGTTTTGTGTGGTTTTTGCCGAAGGCATGGTTTCCGAATGTCCGGCAAGTGCCCTCCTTATAGCAGAGATAACGGCAGTGTAGATTTTAATGGTGGCATATTCACGGTCCATAGACTCTATCAGTGTCCAGGGGGCGTAATCTGTATCTGTGTGCTCTAGCATCTGGTCATTCATGTTTTTATATTCATCAAATTTTTCATTTCTTTTTAAGTCCCCATGGGAAACACGCCAGGCGCTTGATTTTGAACTCAGGAGTTTGTCAAAGCGTTTCTTTTGTTCCTTTTTATCAATGCACAAAAACAGTTTGATGATTACCGTGTTGTCATCTGTCAGCTGCCGTTCAAATGTATTGATCTGCTTGTAGGCTTCAGAAAGACCGGGGTCAGGCGTGACTTTTTCAAAACGGTCAATTAGAACCTTTCGGTACCAGCTGCGGTCAAAAATTGCGATGTGTCCACGGGCAGGGGTTTTGGTCCAAAAGCGCCATAAAAACGGGTGCATACGCTCTTCTTTAGTTTCGCTGCCGACAGAATAGACAGTAAATCCCCGGGGGTCAAGGGCGTGAATTAGTTTACCGATCTGGTAGCCCTTTCCGGCTGCACCAAAACCTTCAAAGACAATTATAACCGGCAGTTTCTGTTCCCTGCATGTTCTCTGCAGCCGGGAAAGTTCTGGTTCCAGCTGTTCCATACGGGCTTTAAATTCCTTTTTGGACATTTTTTTTGTTAAATCAATTTGCTCCAGCATTTTATGACCTCCTTATCAGATAAATCTATAATTACAGTATACACCATATTTTACTATTCATATACAACTGTATGAACAGAAGCATCCAGGAACTAAGAGTGTGCAGGAAGATAAAGGAATTAATTCTTAATATTTTCTTAAGAATGATATTAGAATCTTAATTGTTGAAACAAAATATTGAATTAGGGAAGATTTTGATATATTGTTTTTTGGTAGCTTCAAAAACTGTCTGGATTATTTGGACAGATCAATTTATAGAACGGAAGAAAAATAATATTATGATTTCAATGTTTGAACAGTTTATTACTTTTGTTGGAAACTCATATCCAACCTATAAATCAATTTATGCTATGATTGGAACGGTTTTTACAATCATGCTGTTTTATAAAAAGTTTTATAAATATATGGGGATTTTTGTTACAAGAAAGTTTAAGCCTGCCAAGCGGAACCATAAATATGCTATTTTGATACCGGCCAGAAATGAGGAGTCGGTAATTGCCAATTTATTAGACAGCATTCATAAGCAGGATTATGATATGAGTTTGGTAACAATATTTGTTGTGGCGGACAACTGTACGGATAAGACGGCAGAAATCGCTCGTAAATGCGGGGCAGTTTGTTATGAACGTTTCGATGAAGAGCACAAAACAAAGGGGTATGCCCTGCAGTTTCTCTTAGACCGGATTGAGGAAGACTATGGAAGAATGTCATTTGAGGGATATTTTATTTTTGATTCGGACAATTTGCTGAAGGAGGATTACATTTCCAGAATGAATGATTCCTTTGACGCAGGCTGTGATTTGATTACTTCTTATAGAAATACGAAGAATTTCAGTGAAAACTGGATTGCATCCACTTATGCGCTCCACTGGCTGCGTTCCATTCGTAATAATCACCGGCCCAGATCGGTTCTCAGACTGGCCACGAATATACAGGGGACAGGGTTTTTGTTTACCAGCGAAATTGTGCGGGACGGATGGAAATATACCTCGCTCACAGAAGACCGTGCACTGACAGCCGATGCAGTTGCCCAGGGGTATCAGATTACATATAATGATGCGGCGGTATTTTATGATGAGCAGCCGGTTTCGTTAAAAATTGCCCTCAGGCAGAGACTGCGCTGGTCAAGAGGACATCTGGAAGCTTTTGTTGAGACCGGACCTTATCTTTTTTTAAACATTTTTTTTGGAAAGCTTCTAGTAAAGACAAAGTGGAAGCGTGAAACGAAGCGGAAACCGGAAAAATGGACGGTGAAGGAAGTACTTCTGGCAATACTTGAATCTATTAGGCATCGTTTTGCATCCTTTGATACATTAATGCAGCTGACGCCCTTTGAAATAATAAATATCGTAAGATGGCTGTTAATTTCTTTCTTCATTTACGGATGTGCCTGTTATATTCAGGGAATTGACAGCCTGCCTCTTGTCACAACAGGTACCTGGCTTGGGAAAATCGTGCGTACATTTGTAAATCCGATTCTGCAGGTGGATTCGGGCTGGAGCGCTCTTTGGGCAGGCTTTTTGCTGACCTTATTTAGGAGGTTGTTTTTCAGAATTGCAGATTATCTGGAAAATATTCTGACTGCAGTTTACCTGTTTATTATTGAGCATAAACGAATGATTCGGATTCCGCTTAGGAAAAAAATATTGTTTTGTCTTACATGGCCTACCTTTGATATTATCGGACGGTATACAAAGTATATTGCGGTATTTAAAAAGGTCAGCTGGAAGACAATTCCTCACCAGTCCAAGGTTACTATAGAGGACCTCCGCCAGGATGCCGTAAAACAGAATTGATACAACTGCTGTGGAGAATTTTTGGCGGTATTTTTGTAAAAAGACAGAATTTATGAAAAATAAAATCTGTATATGAAAGTCGTGGACAATAAATATTAAGCGCTATATAATAAAGTTGTAACCAATAAATATTTGATAAAATACAAGGGGGTATTTTATGAAACTTTATGCGGACACAGCTGATTTAAACGAGCTGAAAAAAATGGATGAGATGGGAATTTTGGAAGGAATTACTACAAATCCCACAATTGCTTCCAAAGCGGGGAAGTCATTGACGGAGACGTTGAAAAAACTTGCAGGAGAATTTCCCGATATTGAGATTTTTGCCCAGGTAATAGCGGCAGGGACAGAAGAGATGGTTGAGGAGGCGCGCCAGATTCATGAGGCGGGACCTCATATGGTTGTTAAGATTCCATGTACTCAGCGGGGATTGGCAGCCGTAAAAATTCTGACAGCAGAGGGAATCAGGGTATGTGTAACAGCTGTGCTGACAGCGGCAGAGGCATATTTGTGTGCGGTGGCCGGGGCCGATTATGTTGCTCCATATACCGGACAGAATGATATTATCGGATTTCGTGGGACTGATTCTCTGGCAGAAATGTGTGAAGTAATTCAGGCATCCGGTTATGAGACAAAGGTTTTGGCAGCATCTATTGAAAAGCCACAGGAGATGATTGATTATGCTCTGGCTGGTGCAGATGCAATTACCGTTCCTTATCATGTGATTGCAGATACGTTTTCATATACGAAGCCGCTGACCGATATGTATATCTCCAATTTTTATAAAGACTGGTCAGAAAACAATTGTGAAATATGATTTTGCAAGGGTGACAGAAGGCAGAAAATAAAAACAGCGGAACATGAACTTTGGTTTGGAATTCATGTTCCGCTGTATTATTTTTTGCATCTGTTTTTACTTTTGCTATTTTTATATAGAAGAAACTGCTTTGGACAAAATCAGGTGGTGTATTTTAAAATGCGGGCGGGATTTCCGGCCACGACGGCATTGTCAGGCACATCCTTTGTCACCACAGAACCGGCGCCGATTACGGCGTTATTACCAATGGTTACTCCGGGAAGAACTGTGCAGTGTCCTCCAAACCATACATTATCGCCAATGGTGATTGGCTCTCCATGCATATAATTGGCGGCACGCCTTTTGGATTCCATAGGATGAACTGCGGTATACAGTCCTGTCTGAGGTCCAATTAGACAATTATCTCCAATAGTTACTTTTGCAGCATCTAGTATTACTACATCAAAATTAGCAAAGAAGTTTTTGCCTGCATGAATATTGTATCCATAGTCACAGTGAAAGGGAGGTTTAATAAAGATGTCATCACTGCAGCTGCCAAAAATATCCTTTAAAAGCTTTAGTCTTAGCCCCTTTTCTTCCTCAGTAGTCTGATTATAGCGGTCACATAATGCTCTGGCACGGCTCTTTACGGCACCAAGCTCAGGATCACCGTTAAAAAATTCTTCTCCGGCCCTTTGTTTTTCCAGTTCCGTTTTTTGTGTCATAATATCTTAGCCCTTTCTTAATAATAAGTCTATAAGTGGTATTTCAGGGCACATATGTCCCCTGCAGAATCACAATTTTATTCATTAAGAAAGTATATACTAAAAAAAACTTGATTTCTACCATTATATAGTGATAGTATAGTGAATATTTTTAAACTGTGAAAATGATATATGCTTAGACGTATGGCAATAAAAAAGTGTTGACGCACCTTGACTGGTGTGCTATATTAGACTAGCGATGGAAGTAGGTCTTTTTTTTATGCCTAAAAACAAAGAATTAAACGGAGGTGGAAGTTGTGCGCGTTAAAATCACATTAGCTTGTACAGAGTGCAAACAGCGTAATTACAACCTGACCAAGGATAAGAAAGCTCATCCGGACAGAATGGAAGTTAACAAGTATTGTAAGTTTTGCAGAAAACATACATTACACAAAGAAACCAAATAATCCGGAATACGCAAAGGAAGTGAGAAAATGGGAGAAAAAAATCAAGAAAAAACTCCAAAGACAAGCTGGTTTGGCGGTCTGAAGGCTGAATTTGGTAAAGTAGTTTGGCCGGATAAAAAATCACTTGGCAAACAGACTATAGCGGTTATTATTGTCTGCATTATCCTGGGTATTATAATTGCCGTTCTGGATTTCGGTATTCAGCACGGTGTGGATTTCCTGATTAACTTATAAGGAAAGTGGAGGTGATTGTATGGCAGAGGCAAACTGGTATGTAGTTCATACCTACTCGGGTTACGAGAATAAGGTTAAGGCGAACATTGAAAAGACAATTGAAAACAGACATCTTGAAAACGAAATTCTTGAGGTAAGAGTTCCTATGCAGGATGTGGTTGAATTGAAGAATGGTGCTAAAAAGCAGGTTCAGAAAAAAATGTTTCCGGGTTATGTACTGATCAACATGATTATGAATGATGATACCTGGTACGTAGTCAGAAATACCAGAGGAGTTACCGGATTTGTAGGTCCGGGATCCAAGCCGGTACCGCTCACTGAAGCTGAAATGAGACCATTGGGAATCAAAACAGAAGAAGTTGTGGTTGACTTCACAGAAGGTGACAGTGTTCTTGTGATTGCCGGTGTTTGGAAGGACACCGTTGGAGTAATCCAGACCATGAACCACAGCAAACAGATTCTTACAATTAATGTAGATCTGTTCGGGCGCGAAACCCCGGTTGAAATAGGTTTCGCAGAAGTGAAAAAACTATAAAGGAGGCAATCTAAAATGGCAAAAAAAGTAGAAGGATATATAAAATTGCAGATTCCTGCTGGAAAGGCTACACCAGCTCCTCCAGTTGGACCTGCACTTGGACAGCACGGCGTTAACATTGTAGAATTTACAAAACAGTTCAATGCAAAAACAGCTGACCAGGGAGACTTAATTATCCCTGTAGTTATTACAGTATATTCAGACAGAAGCTTCAGCTTCGTTACAAAAACACCACCAGCTCCAGTACTGATTAAAAAAGCATGCAATATCAAATCTGGTTCAGCTACACCTAATAAAACAAAGGTGGCAACAATTTCCAAAGAAAAAGTAAAAGAAATTGCAGAGCTGAAAATGCCGGATTTAAATGCAGCTTCTCTTGAAGCAGCTATGAGCATGATCGCTGGTACTGCAAGAAGCATGGGTGTAACAGTAGAAGAGTAACTATCGCAGAATAAAAGATCTACCGAATTATATGTAACGTAGTAGTGGGAGGGACCTCTCCCGATATTACCACAGGAGGTATTAATTAATGAAAAGAGGAAAAAAATACGTCGAAGCTGCTAAAAAGATCGACAGAACAGTTCAGTATGATACAGCTGATGCTATCGGCATTGTAAAATCCAATGCTACAGCAAAATTTGACGAGACCATTGAAGCTCACATAAGAACAGGATGTGACGGACGTCATGCAGAGCAGCAGATCCGTGGTGCGGTTGTACTTCCTCACGGAACAGGAAAAACTGTAAAAGTTTTAGTTTTCGCAAAAGGTGTAAAACTTGACGAAGCTCAGGCTGCAGGCGCTGATTATGTAGGCGGTGAAGAGTTACTGCCAAAAATCCAGAATGAAGGCTGGTTAGATTTTGATGTTGTAGTTGCTACACCAGATATGATGGGTGTTGTTGGTCGTTTGGGACGTGTACTTGGACCAAAAGGTTTAATGCCAAACCCAAAAGCTGGTACAGTAACAATGGATGTTACAAAAGCTATCAATGATATCAAAGCTGGTAAAATTGAGTACAGACTGGACAAAACAAACATTATCCATGTGCCAATTGGAAAAGCTTCCTTCACAGAAGAACAATTAGCGGACAACTTCCAGACCCTTATGGATGCCATTATCAAAGCAAGACCAAGTTCTTTGAAAGGTCAGTATTTAAGAAGCGTAACATTAGCTTCTACAATGGGACCTGGTGTAAAATTAAACGTAGCAAAGCTGGTTTAATTTTTAGCTGGTAAACCGTGTCAGAGAATTGGGACGGAATTGATATTGACATCAATATAATACAATGCTATAATAGCAAAGCAATTGCCGAAGACAGCAGGTGCCAAAAGGCATAAACAGTATGTACCTGCCCAGGGAATTTACAAACATGCAGTGTATGTGCTGCATATGTGTAAAGACTATAAACCTCTCTGTCTTCCAACAGAGAGGTTTTTTTCGATATAACATAAATCGAAGATACCCCTTTTGTCTGAGGAAAAAATATTAAAAGGAGGTGCACGATTCGTGGCAAAAGTAGAACTGAAACAACCTATCGTACAGGAAATTGCTGAACACATTGAAGGCGCTCAGTCAGTAGTAGTTGTAGACTACCGTGGACTGACAGTTGCTGAAGATACACAGTTACGTAAAGAGTTAAGAGAAGCTGGAATTACTTATAAAGTATATAAAAATACTTTAATGAACCTTGCATTCAAAGGAACTGACTGCGAAAGCCTTGCTCCGGTACTTGAAGGACCAAGCGCAATCGCTATTTCTAAAACAGATGCAACAGCTCCTGCAAGAATCCTGGCGAAATTTGCTAAAACAGCAGCAGCACTTGAAATCAAAGCTGGTGTTGTGGAAGGAGATTTCTATGATGCAGAAGGAATGAAATCTATTTCTGCAATTCCATCCAGAGAAGAACTGCTTTCCAAATTCCTTGGAAGCATTCAGTCTCCTATTACAAACTTTGCTCGCGTTATCAATCAGATCGCAGAGCAGGGCGGCGAAGCTCCTGCAGAAGCATAAGATTCGCGGCGTAAATAAAAATAATACAAAAATAATCTTAAATTGGAGGTAAATTATAATGGCAAAATTAACAACTGAAGAATTTATTGAAGCTATCAAAGAGTTAACAGTATTAGAATTAAACGATTTAGTAAAAGCATGTGAAGAAGAATTTGGTGTATCTGCAGCAGCAGGTGTTGTAGTAGCAGCAGCAGGCGGAGACGCAGCAGCAGCTGAAGAAAAAACTGAGTTTGATGTAGAACTTACAGAAGTAGGTCCAAACAAAGTTAAAGTTATCAAAGTTGTTCGTGAAGTAACAGGCTTAGGATTAAAAGAAGCTAAAGAAGTAGTAGACGGAGCTCCTAAAGTAGTAAAAGAAGCAGCAGAAAAAGCAGAAGCTGATGATATCAAAGCTAAATTAGAAGCAGAAGGCGCAAAAGTAACCTTAAAATAGTCACGTATTAAATGAGACGTGCAGCGAAATAAAGAAACACCCCCGAGATGGAAAGTTCTTTCTAATCTCGGGGGTGTTTCTTTATTTCGATATAGGGCGAAGCCCGTGCACGAGGAAATCCGAGCAGGATTTTCGAGTGTGAGCACGTCTCAGTGAAACTGGCGAAAGCCAGTAACCGAGAAAATACGAAGTGTTTTTGAGGTTATCCAGGCCCAATGTTAATAAAGGAGAAAAAGCGAAGCCCGTGCACGAGGAAATCCGGGCAGGATTTTCGAGTGTGAGCACATATCGGTAAGAATTGGAAAAAATTCCTTGACTTTGATATTTGGGTATGGTATTATGGTAAATGCACTATTGTGGTGTCATGGGCTTTCTTGCGCCCTTTTTTAAGTAGGCAGTTACGATTTTGCTCAGGGAGTGAAAGGGCTCGGTTTATGTGTGTTCTGCACGGGATGATAGCACAAGATGTTGTTGCCCTATGTTATTATCACACCCTATATTGCTTAATTGTTAAAATTCAAATAAAAACGAGAGGTGAAGCGTCAATGGAGAAAAACAGGATACGTCCGGTAAAAACTGGAAAAAGCTTACGTATGAGTTATTCGAGACAGAAAGAGGTATTGGAAATGCCAAACCTGATTGAAGTTCAGAAAGATTCCTACAAATGGTTTCTTGAAGAAGGGCTTCGTGAGGTGTTTGATGATATCTCCCCGATTGCTGACTACAGCGGTCACTTAAGTCTGGAATTTACTGATTTCACATTATGTGAAGATGATGTTAAGTACACAATTCCAGAATGTAAAGAAAGAGATGCGACATATGCAGCTCCTTTAAAAGTCAGAGTCAGACTCTACAACAAAGAAGCGGATGAAATTAACGAACATGAAATTTTCATGGGTGATTTACCACTGATGACAGAAACCGGAACATTCGTAATTAACGGAGCTGAGCGTGTAATTGTCAGCCAGCTGGTGCGTTCTCCTGGCATTTACTATGGAATTGCACACGATAAAGTAGGTAAAGAATTATATTCCTGTACCGTTATTCCAAACCGTGGAGCATGGCTGGAATATGAGACAGATTCCAATGACGTTTTTTATGTACGTGTTGACCGTACAAGAAAGGTACCAATTACTGTTTTAATCCGTGCTCTTGGTATTGGTACAAATCAGGAAATTATAGATTTATTTGGTGAAGAACCTAAAATTATTGCAAGTTTTGGGAAAGATGTTGCGACAAATTATCAGGAAGGTCTGCTGGAACTCTACAAGAAAATCCGTCCGGGTGAGCCTCTCTCTGTAGAGAGCGCAGAAAGCCTGATTATGGCTATGTTCTTTGACCCGAGACGTTATGATCTGGCGAAAGTCGGAAGATATAAATTTAACAAAAAATTACTGCTGAAAAACCGTATCAGTGGACAGGTTCTGGCTGAAGATGTGGTTGATCCGACAACAGGTGAAATTCTGGCAGAAGCAGGAGCAAAAGTAGACAGAAACCTTGCTGACCGTATCCAGAATGCAGCTGTTCCTTTTGTGTGGATTCAGGCAGAGGAAAGAAATGTAAAAGTGCTCTCCAGCATGATGGTAAATATTGCCGATTATGTGGACGCAGATCCAAAAGAACTGGGCGTTACAGAATTGGTTTATTATCCGGTGCTTGAGCAGATTTTAAATGAAAATGATAATTTAGAAGATATCAAAGAAGCAGTGCGCAAAAATATTGCAGATTTGATTCCAAAACATATTACAAAGGAAGATATTCTGGCATCTATCAATTATAATATGCATCTGGAATATGGTCTGGGCAATGATGACGATATTGATCATCTGGGCAACAGACGTATCCGTGCTGTTGGTGAGCTGCTTCAGAATCAGTATCGTATTGGTTTATCCAGACTGGAGAGAGTCGTTCGTGAGAGAATGACAACACAGGATCTGGAAAATATTACAGCGCAGAATCTCATCAATATTAAACCTGTTACAGCCGCAGTGAAGGAATTTTTTGGTTCTTCCCAGCTGTCTCAGTTTATGGATCAGAATAACCCTCTGGGCGAACTGACACATAAGAGACGTCTGTCTGCACTGGGACCGGGAGGTCTTTCTAGAGACCGTGCGGGATTCGAGGTGCGTGATATCCATTATTCACATTATGGAAGAATGTGTCCGGTAGAAACTCCGGAAGGTCCGAACATCGGTCTGATCAATTCACTGGCTTCTTATGCAAGAATTAACGAATATGGATTTGTGGAAGCGCCATATCGCGTGATTGACAAGTCAGATCCAAAGAATCCGCGTGTTACAGACGAAGTAGTGTATATGACTGCGGATGAAGAGGACAATTTCCATGTGGCACAGGCCAATGAAAAGTTGGATGAGGATGGATATTTTGTACGTAAGTCCGTTTCAGGCCGTTACAGAGAAGAGACTCAGGAATACGACAGAACATTGTTTGACTATATGGATGTATCTCCGAAAATGGTATTTTCTGTGGCTACTGCCCTGATTCCGTTCCTGGAAAATGATGATGCTAACCGTGCGCTGATGGGCGCCAACATGCAGCGTCAGGCGGTTCCGCTTTTAACAACAGAAGCTCCTGTAGTTGGAACCGGTATGGAACCGAAAACAGCTGTTGACTCTGGTGTCTGCGTTGTGGCAAAGCGGGCAGGAACCATTGAACGTTCTATTTCAAACGAGATTACAATTAAATATGACGATGATGGAACAAGAGAAGTTATTAAGCTGACTAAATTCTCCAGAAGCAATCAGTCTAACTGCTACAATCAAAGACCGATTGTATTCAAGGGCGAGCATGTGGAGGCCGGTCAGGTCATCGCAGATGGTCCGTCTACATCCAATGGCGAACTGGCTCTTGGTAAAAATCCTCTCATCGGATTTATGACATGGGAAGGCTATAACTATGAAGATGCTGTATTGTTAAGTGAGAGACTTGTTCAGGATGACGTTTATACTTCTGTGCATATTGAGGAATATGAAGCAGAAGCCCGTGATACAAAGCTGGGGCCCGAAGAAATTACAAGAGATGTTCCGGGTGTCGGTGATGATGCATTAAAAGATCTGGACGAGAGAGGTATTATCCGTATCGGAGCCGAGGTTCGTGCCGGTGATATTCTGGTAGGTAAAGTTACTCCCAAAGGAGAAACAGAACTGACGGCTGAGGAGAGACTGCTGCGGGCAATCTTTGGAGAAAAGGCAAGAGAGGTAAGGGATACTTCCTTAAAAGTACCTCACGGTGAATATGGTATTGTTGTAGATGCAAAAGTATTTACAAGAGAAAATGGCGATGAGTTATCACCGGGAGTAAATCAGGCTGTCCGCATTTATATTGCCCAGAAGAGAAAAATCTCTGTTGGTGATAAAATGGCCGGACGTCACGGTAACAAGGGTGTCGTTTCCCGTGTACTTCCGGTAGAAGATATGCCGTTCCTTCCAAACGGACGTCCTCTGGATATTGTACTGAATCCTTTGGGTGTACCTTCCCGTATGAATATCGGTCAGGTGCTTGAAATTCACTTAAGTCTGGCAGCAAAAGCGCTGGGATTCAATATTGCTACACCGGTATTTGATGGCGCTAATGAAATAGATATTATGGATACTCTGGATCTGGCTAATGATTATGTAAACCTTAGCTGGGATGAGTTCAAAGCAAAACATGGAGCAGAGCTTCTGCCGGAAGTTCTGGATTACTTATATGAAAACAGAGATCACAGAGAGTTATGGAAAGGTGTTCCGCTTTCTAGAGATGGAAAGGTAAGACTGCGGGACGGCCGTACCGGTGAATTTTTTGACAGTCCGGTAACCATTGGCCACATGCACTATCTGAAACTGCACCACCTGGTAGATGATAAGATTCATGCACGTTCTACAGGTCCGTACTCTCTGGTTACACAGCAGCCTCTGGGCGGTAAAGCACAGTTCGGCGGACAGCGTTTCGGAGAAATGGAAGTATGGGCTCTGGAAGCATATGGCGCATCCTATACACTTCAGGAAATCCTGACAGTAAAATCTGATGACGTTGTAGGCCGTGTAAAAACGTATGAGGCGATTATTAAAGGTGACAATATTCCGGAACCGGGAATCCCTGAATCCTTTAAAGTACTTTTAAAAGAGCTTCAGTCTCTGGGTCTGGATGTGATTGTACAGGACGAAGCAGGGGAAGAGGTAAAACTTCTGGAGACAAGCGAATATGGCAATACCGATATTAATGCAATTATAGCAGGAGACCGCAGCTTTAATTATGAAGAGAATGAGTCTTTCGGGGCTATGGGCTTTAGTAAGCAGGAGTTTAATGAAAACGAAGAACTTGTCAGTGTAGATGAGGAAGAAGAGAGCGATCTTGCAGAAGATTTCCAGGAAGAAGTTCTTGACGAAGAAGAATAGAAGGAGGGAGTGTTCTAAATGCCAGAAACAATGAATAAAGAAAGCTACCAGCCGATTGCATTTGACGCGATTCGTATTGGTCTGGCTTCACCGGAAAAAATCAGAGACTGGTCCCGGGGCGAAGTTAAAAAACCGGAAACCATTAACTATAGAACCTTGAAACCAGAAAAAGACGGATTATTCTGCGAGCGTATTTTCGGGCCCAGCAAAGACTGGGAATGCCATTGTGGAAAGTATAAAAAAATCCGTTATAAAGGCGTAGTCTGCGATCGATGCGGTGTTGAAATTACAAAATCAAACGTACGTAGAGAACGTATGGGACATATTGAGCTGGCAGCTCCTGTATCCCATATCTGGTACTTTAAGGGGATCCCAAGCCGTATGGGCTTAATTCTTGATCTGTCTCCCCGTACCCTGGAAAAAGTTCTGTATTTTGCTTCTTATATCGTATTGGATAAAGGAAACTCTGATTTACAGTATAAACAGGTGTTGTCAGAAGCTGAGTATCAGGAAGCAAGAGAAAAATTCGGCAGCGATTTCCGTGTGGGAATGGGAGCCGAAGCAATCATGGAGCTGCTGCGGGCCATTGATCTGGAAAAAGATGCGGCAGAATTAAAAGCAGGCTTAAAAGGAGCAACAGGACAGAAACGTGCAAGAATTATTAAACGTCTGGAAGTTGTAGAAGCATTCCGGGAATCACAGAATAAACCGGAATGGATGATTATGACTGTAATTCCGGTTATTCCTCCGGATCTTCGTCCTATGGTTCAGCTGGACGGCGGACGTTTTGCAACCTCAGATCTCAATGACCTGTACCGGAGAATTATTAACAGAAATAATCGTTTGAGAAGACTTCTGGAACTGGGGGCGCCGGATATTATTGTTCGTAATGAGAAGCGTATGCTCCAGGAAGCAGTAGATGCGCTCATTGATAATGGACGCCGGGGAAGACCTGTTACAGGTCCTGGAAATCGTGCATTAAAATCCCTTTCTGATATGCTGAAAGGTAAGTCAGGACGTTTCCGTCAGAACCTGCTTGGAAAACGAGTTGATTATTCAGGACGTTCCGTTATCGTGGTAGGTCCGGAATTAAAGATTTATCAGTGCGGTCTCCCAAAAGAGATGGCCATAGAATTATTTAAACCATTTGTTATGAAAGAACTGGTGGCAAATGGAACCGCACACAATATTAAAAGTGCGAAAAAAATGGTAGAAAGACTTCAGCCGGAAGTATGGGATGTGCTGGAAGGCGTAATTAAAGAGCATCCGGTTATGTTAAACCGCGCCCCCACACTGCACAGACTGGGTATTCAGGCATTTGAACCGATTCTGGTAGAAGGTAAAGCGATCAAGCTGCATCCGTTAGTATGTACTGCTTATAATGCCGATTTCGACGGTGATCAGATGGCTGTCCATCTTCCGTTATCAGTGGAAGCACAGGCAGAATGCCGGTTTATGCTGCTTTCACCAAACAACTTGTTAAAACCTTCAGACGGTGGTCCGGTAGCTGTTCCTTCTCAGGATATGGTACTTGGTATCTACTATCTGACACAGGAAAGACCAGGCTCTGTAGGAGAAGGCAATTACTTTAAGAATGTAAATGAAGCAATCCTGGCTTATGAAAACAAAGCGCTGACTCTGCACTCCAGAATCCATGTGCGTGTTACAAAGACAATGCCGGATGGAACTGTAATGACAGATACTGTAGAATCCACACTGGGCAGGTTTATCTTTAATGAAATTCTGCCTCAGGATCTGGGATTTGTAGACAGAACAGTTCCCGGAAATGAACTAGTTTTGGAAGTTGATTTCCACGTGGGCAAAAAAGGCTTAAAACAGATTCTTGAAAAAGTTATCAATATTCATGGTGCAACAAAGACTGCCGAAGTACTGGATGATATTAAGGCAATGGGTTATAAATATTCAACCAGAGCAGCTATGACAGTATCTATTTCTGATATGACTGTGCCGGAGAAAAAGCCGGAACTGATTAAATCTGCACAGGATACTGTGGATCTGATTACAAAGAATTACAAACGAGGCCTGATTACAGAAGAAGAGCGTTATAAAGAAGTTATTGAGACCTGGAAAGAAACCGATGATGAGCTGACACATGAGCTGCTTTCAGGACTGGACAAATACAATAATATCTTTATGATGGCTGATTCCGGAGCCCGTGGTTCTGACAAACAGATCAAACAGCTGGCCGGTATGCGTGGTCTGATGGCTGATACAACAGGTAGAACCATTGAGCTGCCAATTAAGTCAAACTTCCGTGAGGGTCTTGACGTTTTGGAATACTTTATGTCTGCTCATGGTGCACGTAAAGGTCTGTCTGATACAGCTCTTCGTACAGCCGATTCCGGTTATCTGACAAGACGTCTGGTAGACGTTTCACAGGAACTTGTAATTCGTGAAACAGATTGCTGTGAAGGTACAGACAGAGAGATTCCTGGTATGTATGTGAAAGCATTCATGGATGGAAAAGAAGAGATTGAAAGTCTTCAGGAAAGAATTACAGGCCGTGTGGCATGTGAAGATATCTGTGATGCTGAAGGCAATATATTAGTAAAAGCAAACCATATGATTACACCAAAACGTGCGGCCCTTGTTATGAGTAAAGGTGTAGATGAAAACGGAGAACCGCTGGATAAAGTGAAAATCCGTACGATTCTTACCTGCCGTTCACACATTGGTATCTGTGCAAAATGTTATGGAGCCAATATGGCTACGGGCCAGGCCGTACAGGTTGGAGAGGCAGTTGGTATTATTGCCGCTCAGTCTATCGGTGAGCCTGGTACACAGCTGACCATGCGTACATTCCATACCGGTGGTGTTGCCGGCGACGATATTACACAGGGTCTTCCCCGTGTGGAAGAGTTATTTGAGGCAAGAAAACCGAAAGGTCTTGCGATTATTACTGAGTTTGCAGGCGTGGCAGCTATTAAGGATACCAAGAAGAAACGCGAAATCATTGTTACAAATCAGGAAACCGGGGAAACAAAGGCATATCTGATCCCGTATGGCTCCAGAATCAAAATTGTGGATGGAGCTGTTCTGGAAGCAGGCGATGAGCTGACAGAAGGTAGCGTAAATCCTCATGATATTCTGAAGATTAAAGGCATTCGTGCTGTACAGGATTATATGATTCAGGAGGTACAGCGTGTATACCGTCTTCAGGGTGTAGAAATCAATGATAAGCACGTTGAAGTAATCGTACGTCAGATGCTTAAGAAAATCCGCATTGAAAATAACGGTGATTCTGAATTCCTTCCGGGAACATTGGTGGATGTTCTTGATTATGAAGACGCAAACGAGAAACTTCTAGAAGAAGGAAAAGAGCCTTCTGAAGGAAAACAGGTTCTGCTTGGTATTACAAAAGCATCACTGGCAACCAACTCCTTTATGTCTGCCGCTTCCTTCCAGGAAACAACAAAAGTACTGACAGATGCAGCAATTAAAGGCAAAGTTGATCCTCTGATTGGATTAAAAGAAAATGTAATTATCGGTAAATTGATTCCGGCCGGAACAGGGCTTAAGAGATATCGGTCTATCACACTGGATTCAGATATCAGTGAAACAGATGATATTATGTTTGAAGAAGAATTTGAGGATTTCAGTGAGATTCCGGAAATGCAGGAAAGCGGAATGTTAGACGAAATTATACTGGAAAATAATTAGTGATGTGAGATAAAATACCCTGACAGTTACGTATCTTAAACAGATGCCGATACACTGTCAGGGTATTTCACTTTTTATATAGAACAGCAGCCGGATTGCCCATAAATCTGGAATACAATTTGTGCAATATGATATTAAGGGGAGATAAGCTTAATTAGTAAGAGCGGTTGTGGAAGAAGAAAATTTCGGAAAGGGGTCTCTTTAGAATTTATAGTATTTATTATAGAAGTAATACACTCATTGTATAAATTCTGTAAAACCTGGAAAAAATCTAGAAAAACATGCTTGACATCCGGGATACACTCGAATATACTGGATTAGTGTGCATGAGAATGCACATTTTTTACAAATAAAGCAGGAGGTGAAAAGAATGCCAACATTTAATCAGTTAGTAAGAAAAGGACGTCAGACAGCTGTAAAAAAATCTACAGCACCAGCTCTTCAGAAAGGTTATAACTCTTTACAGAAAAGACCTACTGATCAGTCTGCTCCACAGAAACGTGGTGTCTGCACAGCAGTAAAAACTGCAACTCCTAAAAAACCTAACTCAGCTCTTAGAAAAATTGCCAGAGTTCGTCTTTCAAACGGAATCGAAGTAACAAGCTACATTCCAGGTGAAGGCCATAACTTACAGGAGCATAGTGTTGTTCTGATCCGTGGCGGCAGGGTAAAAGATTTACCAGGTACAAGATACCACATCATCAGAGGTACACTGGATACAGCAGGCGTTGCTAATAGACGTCAGGCTCGTTCCAAATACGGCGCTAAGAGACCGAAAGCAGGTAAATAATATCTGTTTTTAAAACCAATAGTATCACAAACAGAGCTATGTATGGTTAGTGTTGGAATTCATTGATTCACTTGTTGAGATAAATCGATGTTCCTGCACGAACACATTAGAGAGACACATGTGAGTACCGTTGAATTAATCGAAAAATAAAAATAGGATGATTAAGGAGGGAAGTAACGTGCCACGTAAAGGACATAATCAGAAAAGAGATGTATTAGCAGATCCGTTATACAACAATAAAGTGGTAACAAAGCTTATCAATAACATTATGTTAGACGGTAAGAAAGGTATTGCTCAGAAAATTGTATACGGAGCTTTTGAACGTGTTGCAGCGAAAACTGACAAACCAGCTATCGAAGTATTCGAAGAAGCAATGAACAACGTAATGCCAGTACTTGAGGTAAAGGCAAGACGTATCGGTGGTGCAACATACCAGGTTCCAATCGAAGTAAGACCGGACAGACGTCAGGCTTTAGGACTCCGTTGGTTAACAATGTTCTCCAGAAAAAGAGGAGAAAAAACAATGGAAGAAAGATTGGCAAATGAAATTATGGATGCAGCAAATAACACAGGCGCATCTGTAAAGCGTAAAGAAGATATGCACAAAATGGCAGAAGCAAACAAAGCTTTCGCTCATTACAGATTCTAATAGGAGGAAGTTACCTTGGCTGAAAGAGAATACCCATTGGAGAGAACCAGAAATATTGGTATTATGGCTCATATTGATGCTGGTAAAACTACCACAACAGAGCGTATCCTTTATTATACTGGTGTTAACTATAAAATTGGTGATACTCATGAAGGTACTGCAACTATGGACTGGATGGAGCAGGAACAGGAAAGAGGTATTACCATCACATCAGCTGCCACAACCTGTCACTGGACACTGCAGGAAAACTGCAAGCCAAAACCAGGTGCATTAGAACACCGTATCAATATCATTGATACCCCAGGACACGTTGACTTCACAGTAGAAGTAGAACGTTCCCTTCGTGTATTAGATGGTGCTGTTGGTGTATTCTGTGCTAAGGGCGGTGTTGAACCACAGTCCGAAAATGTATGGCGTCAGGCTGATACCTATAATGTTCCGAGAATGGCATTTATTAACAAAATGGATATTCTTGGTGCAAATTTCTACGGTGCAGTAGATCAGATTAAAACAAGATTAGGTAAAAATGCAATCTGCATTCAGCTTCCAATCGGTAAAGAAGAGGATTTCAAAGGAATTGTTGATCTTTTCGAAATGAAAGCTTATATTTACAATGATGATAAAGGCGATGATATTTCTATCGAGGATATTCCGGAAGATATGAAAGATGATGCAGAGCTGTATCGTACAGAGCTTGTAGAAAAAATCTGTGAGCTTGATGATGATCTGATGATGGAATATTTAGAAGGCGAAGAACCAGATACAGATGCATTAAAGGCAGCTTTAAGAAAAGCTACCTGTGAATGTACAGCAGTTCCTGTATGCTGTGGTACTGCATACAGAAATAAAGGTGTTCAGAAATTATTGGATGCTATTATTGAGTTTATGCCTTCTCCAATTGATATCCCGTCTATCAAAGGTACTGATATGGATGGAAATGAAGTGGAGAGACATTCTTCTGATGACGAACCATTTTCAGCACTGGCATTTAAGATCATGGCTGATCCATTCGTTGGAAAGCTTGCATTCTTCCGTGTATATTCAGGAACAATGAACTCCGGTTCTTATGTACTGAATTCTACAAAGGGAAAGAAAGAACGTGTTGGACGTATTTTACAGATGCATGCAAACAAGAGAGCAGAGCTTGATAAAGTTTACTCCGGTGATATTGCAGCTGCTGTAGGTTTCAAAATGACTGCAACAGGTGATACCATCTGTGATGAGCAGCACCCGGTAATCCTGGAATCCATGGAATTCCCAGAACCGGTTATTGAGCTGGCAATTGAGCCAAAAACAAAAGCAGGACAGGGTAAGATGGGTGAAGCTCTTGCAAAACTTGCAGAAGAAGATCCTACTTTCCGTGCGCATACTAATCATGAAACAGGCCAGACCATTATCGCAGGTATGGGTGAGCTCCATCTGGAAATCATCGTTGACCGTCTGCTTCGTGAATTCAAAGTAGAAGCTAACGTTGGTGCTCCGCAGGTTGCATATAAAGAAACCTTTACAAAACCTGTTGATCAGGAATACAAATATGCAAAACAGTCTGGTGGTCGTGGACAGTACGGTCACTGTAAAGTTAAATTTGAGCCAATGGATGCAAATGCAGAAGAAACCTTCAAATTTGAATCTTCTGTTGTGGGCGGTTCTATTCCAAAAGAATATATCCCTGCCGTTGGCGAAGGTATTGAAGAAGCAGCAAAAGCAGGTATCCTTGCAGGATTCCCAGTTCTTGGTGTAAAAGCAAATGTATACGATGGTTCTTACCACGAAGTCGATTCATCTGAAATGGCATTCCACATTGCCGGTTCTATGGCTTTTAAAGAAGCTATGAAGAAAGCAGATCCAGTACTGCTTGAGCCGATCATGAAAGTGGAAGTTACTATGCCTGAAGAATATATGGGCGATGTAATCGGTGATATTAACTCACGCCGCGGCCGTATTGAAGGTATGGACGATCTTGGCGGTGGTAAAATTGTCAGAGGTTATGTTCCGCTTGCTGAAATGTTTGGTTATTCTACAGACCTGCGTTCAAAAACACAGGGACGTGGTAACTATTCAATGTTCTTTGAGAAATATGAGCCGGTACCGAAGTCTGTACAGGAAAAAATTATTTCAGCAAAAAGCAAATAAATCTTGAAAATTCGGCGTATCTTTAATATAATCGAAATAGCCGAGTAAAGAAGAAAAAATCGAAAAAAGATTGAATAATATGTGCCTTAAAGGCCTATGTTGAAGGAGGAAATTCAAATGGCTAAAGAAAAATTTACAAGAACGAAACCGCATTGTAATATTGGTACAATCGGACACGTAGATCATGGTAAAACAACTTTAACAGCAGCTATCACAAAAGTATTAGCAGCTAGAGTTGAAGGTAACGCAGTAGTAGATTTCGAAAATATCGATAAAGCTCCAGAAGAAAGAGAACGTGGTATCACAATTTCTACAGCTCACGTTGAGTATGAAACAGAAAATCGTCACTATGCACACGTTGACTGCCCAGGACATGCTGACTATGTTAAAAACATGATCACAGGTGCTGCTCAGATGGACGGCGCTATCCTTGTAGTAGCTGCTACAGATGGTGTTATGGCTCAGACAAAAGAGCATATCTTACTTTCCCGTCAGGTAGGTGTACCTTACATTGTTGTATTCATGAACAAATGTGATATGGTAGATGACGAAGAATTACTTGAATTAGTAGAAATGGAAATCACAGAAGTTCTGGAAGAGTATGATTTCACAGACTGCCCAATCATCAAAGGATCTGCTTTAAAAGCTCTGGAAGATCCAAACGGAGAATGGGGAGACAAGATTATGGAATTAATGGCTACAGTAGATTCCTATATTCCAGATCCTCAGCGTGCTACAGATCAGCCATTCCTTATGCCAGTAGAGGACGTATTCACAATTACAGGACGTGGTACAGTTGCTACAGGTAGAGTAGAGCGTGGTGTTATCCATATCAATGACGAAGTTGAAATCGTTGGTATTAAAGAAGATATCCAGAAAACAACAGTTACAGGTATCGAAATGTTCCGTAAACTGTTAGACGAAGGCCAGGCTGGTGATAACATCGGTGCATTACTTCGTGGTATTAAAAGAGAAGACATCGAAAGAGGTCAGGTTCTTATTAAACCAGGTACAGTAACATGCCATACAAAATTCACAGCTCAGGTTTACGTTCTGACAAAAGATGAAGGTGGCCGTCATACTCCATTCTTCAACAACTACCGTCCACAGTTCTACTTCAGAACAACAGACGTAACAGGTGTCTGCAACTTACCAGATGGTGTAGAAATGTGTATGCCTGGTGATAACGTAGAAATGACAATCGAACTGATCCACCCAATCGCTATGGAGCAGGGTCTTACATTCGCTATTCGTGAAGGCGGACGTACAGTAGGTTCAGGCCGTGTTGCTACAATTATCGAGTAATTAAATATTACGTAAAATTAAGGGTTCCCGAAATGGGGAACCCTTTTTTGATACTATTTTGATACTATTAACTGATTTAACTTTTCTGCTACTTCTCCATGTTTATTTGGATATAGATGTCCATATGTGTTATTTACCATTTGGACGGTATCCCCAATTCTTTCCGCTATCAGGTGGGGAGTAAACCCCATATCAATCAACAGTGATACGTGGGAATGCCGTTACGGTATAATAACGACAAACAGAAAAAGCCTTTATTTTCAAGGGGTTTGAGCGTTTGTCGTCTTTTATTCAATTCCTTTTCCAAGTTGAAAATTGACGAAAACTATAAAGAAAAAAGGAGGCTGTTTTATTAACGACAAAATTTAATAGTGCCAGCGGTCCGGCTTTATGTCTGACCGCTGGTTGCCGTGGGCGTTTCACTTTTATAGGTGGACGCCCTTTTTTCATACTCATTTTCGAGAGAAAGGAGATCCACATGGAATTAAACGAAATGGAAAAAAAGCTGCTCTTTCAAGTGGAGGGCGATTATCAGACAAAGATCCTGAATGAACTTTATATGACCGTGCGGTATTCAAATAATTCCGAACAGCGGGAGGCGGCAGAAGGTCTTATGGCAAAACTTCGTGTTCTGTCAAATGCAGAGTGCATGGACTTGGTAAAAGATATTCAGAAGAATTACCGTCTGCCCTATCCAGCCCGGACGATTGGAGAAAAGATCGCCGAGGCCAGACAACAATCAGGGGCAGAAAAATTGAAGGGGCATGACATCATGGCACTTGAACGCTTTGATCCAGAAGTAAAGCACATGATCGTCTTTGATGTATTGTCTTACGATTCCCCTGTTGGCGACAAAGGCGATAAGATGCGCTTGTTCCTTACAGATGCCGGCTATCAGAAATTTTTAGAGAGCCAGGAACGGGGCGAAGTGAAACTGAAAAACCATGCGAAGGTCTCTGACGGTCATCTCCATTATGACCGCAGGGATCATGCCTTGTAACGGAATAGTCGAAGAAAGGAGGCGGTACAATGGCAGTATTCCGTGTAGAGAAAACAAAGGACTTTACGATAATGAGCAATCACCATCTGCGCAATACGGAGTTGTCCTTAAAGGCAAAGGGGCTTTTATCACTTATGTTGTCGCTGCCGGAAGATTGGGATTATACCACAAAGGGACTCGCCCATATCTGCAAGGATGGTGTGGATTCTATCACTACTGCCCTGAAGGAACTGGAGCGGCATGGTTATCTCACCAGACAGCGCCTCCGCTATGATAACGGGCAGTTGGGAGACATTGAATATACGATCCATGAGCAGCCTGTAAGTACCGAAAACACAGGGCTTTCACCTAAACGGGAAAATCCAAGACAGGTAAAACCAGAACAGGCAAAACCTAAACAGGCGGAACCTGAACAGGAAAATCCGGCACAATTAAATACTAATCCATTAAAAACAAAAAAATCAAAAAAAGATAAATCAATAACTTATCCATCAATCTATCCGGCAGAGCCGGAAGCGGCAAACCGCACGGATGGGATGGATCGGATAGAGCTGATAGAAGCCTATCGTGAAATCATCAAAGAAAATATTGAATATGACTTACTGGTCTTACGGTATGGCAGGGAACGTTTGGATGAAGCCCTTGAACTTATGCTTGAAGTGATTTTGTCGAAACGCCCTTACATTCGCATTGCCGGAGATGATTTTCCGAGGGAAATCGTCAAGAGCCGGTTCCTGAAGATCAATTCCGGCCACTTAGAGTATGTCTTTGACTGTATCGACAAGAACACAACGAAGGTCGGAAACATCAAAGCGTATCTGCTGGCGGCGCTGTATAATGCCCCGGCTACAATGGACAGCTATTACCGTGCCGAGGTCAATCACGACCTGTACGGCTGTTAGGCACCTTTGGGTGTCTTTTTTCATTTCATCACAGGAAGGAGGCAAAGCACAATGAAAAGAAACACTGTGCCGGTACTATGCCCGGCGTAACCAAAGAACAGATTCAGGCAGCGCGGGAAGCTGACTTGTTTACTTACCTGCAATTCCATGAACCCGGCGTGCTGAAACAGGATGGACCTAATTTCCGGCATAAGGAGCATGACAGTCTGGTATATGTGACCGGGAAAAGGTACTGGTACTGGAACAGCCGCGGACGGAGTATCAATGCGCTGGACTACCTGATCCAGATTCGGGGATATGGTCTTGTGGATGCGGTTCATGCTCTGGTAGGTGGCGAAATCCCACAGGAACCGGCTTACCGAAGTACGGCAGAAATACAGGTATCAAAAGAGCCGGAAAAGAAAACATTCGCTCTCCCCTGGGCCAGACGTTGCGCGACCGCTGCGGTCTTCTATTTGCAGAAACGGGGGATCAGCTCAGAAGTCATTCGCCAGTGTTTACAAGCCGGGATTTTTTACGAAGCCCGGTATCATGGAGAACCGGTTTGTGTGTTTGTTGGGAAAGATGATTCCGGGAAAGCGAAGTTTGCCTGTATGCGCAGTATCAGCGGCAATCTCAAAAAGGATGTCTATGGCAGCGACAAAGGATATAACTTTTGTTATCCCCCGCAAAGTCCGGGCAGCCGGCATGTGGCAGTCTTTGAAGCTCCTATTGATGCGCTTTCCCATGCGACACTTCAAGAGCTGGAGGGATGGAAATGGAATGGTTATCGCTTGTCTTTGGGCGGTACTTCCCATGTGGCGCTGACTTCTTTCCTGGAACGCCACCCGGAGATACGGCGTGTTACCCTTTATATGGACCACGACCTTGCCGGATTTGTCAATGCCCGGAAAATCAAGACCATGCTTCACGAGGATAAACGTTTCCGTCATATCCGGGTAAGTGTCAACCCTCCCCGGATGGGAAAAGATTACAATGAGAAATTGCTGCTGGTTCGGGAACAACTGCAAACCAGCCAGCACCAACGCCGCCCAAAAGAGGCGGCTGTTTCAATTTAGGGAGGATTTCAACATGAATGGATCTCAACATATCTGCTTTACAGACAGCGCCGGAAAAGCGCTGTTTTCCATTCCCGACAATGGTTTACTCTGCCTGTTCTATGGAAACGGGGACAGGCACTTTGCTGTTTGTCATCGTCTGGATGACACCCATGCAGAAATTGACGGGGTAAATTATTCGATGCCGGACTTTGCCAAAAGGATGAAACACAACCAGATCAGCTTTGCCCCGGCATAAGGCTGGAAAACAAATAACAGGAGGATTTGAAAATGAAAAAAATTGAAAATACCGCTTTGCAGATGATTGCCGAGGCTTCCCGGTGTCCAGACTACGGCCCCGATATGGTTAAATCGCTGATGAAAAAGCTGGACATGAACGAAAAGGGCTTTGCGCTTTTGATGAATGTTGCCCCATCCACAGTGCGTCTTTGGACCAGCGGAGCTGCACAGCCTTGCGGCACAGCAAAACGCCTCATGCAGATTTATGAAACCGGTCCGGAGATTGTCGGCAAGATTGCCGGCGGGCAGCTACCGGCAGATGGGAGGGATTGATTAAATGGCGGGGACAGATAGCCAGCCGTTTGCGGAAAATGAGCAGGTCAAAGAGCTGCTTCACATGAAAGGAGGAATTTGATTGAATCAGGAACCACTACCGCAGATTCATTTGATCCGTGATACAGACTTATCCGTCTTTGCGTATGAGCTCCATATTTTTGCCGGAGATTTTCTTAGGGAATGCGAATTCAATATGCGTTCTCTGGCGACAAATACCGGGGCTGATTCCATTGCCATCATGGGGAAAAATCACATGTGGCTTTCCGACGCCTTGTTTGCTTATTGTTCTACGGCGGATCTTCATCAAATGATCTCAACAACGGAGTTTATCGGAGCGAGGGCTTTCCTGTTTCATACGGACCGCAGAGAGGGCGGTCACTTGTACGGGGATGTCCTAATGATGGATTTAGGCACGCTGCGGCAGGATATAAAAAGAAATATCCTCTATCCCTGCGGCGTCAATGTCGAACGCAAAGGTGGTTCAGCAGCTATGGTCAGCCTGAAAGAATGGACTGAAATGGAGCTTTACGAAAAAGATGCTCTGAAAAGTTGGGGATTTTCTTATGCCCCGAATCAAGTTACGGAATGGCAGTACCACTATTCCACGATGTTCAGACAGTGGATGGATCAGGCATTTCGTTATATGCCCCAGGATTTAGAAGAACGCCTGAATATGCAATATATGGAGGCAGCCCAGAACCCGGATATGGATAAGTACCGCATACCACAGGGAACGGCAAAGCAGATGCTTCTTTATGACGAAGCCCCTGTGTATCGCCTTCTTCCATCCGGTTCGGAGAAAATTGCGCCCATCGCGGCAATCTCTACGGGCTTGTGGTATGAAAATTACCGGGAGTTTGCCATTGCACCAGAGGATTTAGGCGCTTTGGACAAACTGATCCGCAGGGAAACCGACCGGCTCACAGGAAACCTCCCACAACTTTACAAAAACGAAGAACGCCGCCCTGCCCCGGAGCGATAAGAATTCTACACTGACTGGAGGTGATGAAGATTGGCAGGAGTGCATGAAGATTTCGGCGAAAAGATCGGTGGTGCGAAAAAAGACTTGTGGAAAGACCGCGGGCTGTATGCGGATGATCTGGAAGCCATGAATGAGCGCGAAGCCGAAAAATTTGTGAAAAAGGATAATGTCTGGAAAAAGCCGGACTATGCAGCCATGCTGGAGGAAGGGATTCCTCTTGGCGTGGTCTATTTTATCAAAAAAGCGAGGGACGGCTTAAACGCTTCCCCTCAGTATTACCGCACGGATGACACCCCGGAAAAACGGACTGCGAGACAAAAGGAATATATAAAAACAGTCCGGGAATTGCAGGCAGTGCTTTCAGATGTCCGTACTGTGGAGGATACTGTGAGAGCCTATGACCGCTTTTTCGTTGACAATGGATATTTAGAAAAGGTACAGGGCTGGGGAAGCGGAATCCATTACCGGGCAACGAAAAAGGGACAGGACAATCCCGTGATCACAAACAAATTGTCCAATACCATGCTGATCCGCTCGGCTGAATATTTTGAGCGCAACTTTACTCAGAAAGCAAAAAAGGAACAGTTTTGTGTTTCCAAAGAGCAGAAAATACCGAAAGGTTATGCGATCCACTTCAACGACGGGAAACATACCTATTCTAAAAATGAGGACTGGAAACCCGGTACCTACTATGTGACAAAAGGCTATTCGATCCTGCGGACCAATTTTGAGACCAAAGAAGCTGCCCTGAAATGGGTGCAGGAACTTGCCAAAGGCAGGAACAAAAACGGAAAGATCCGGTTTGTCCCTCCCCAGCTCGCCCATGTCAAACGTACCGGGCCGGATTACCGGAATGGTGTGGAGATCACCGGACAGCATTATCTTGATACCTTTGGGTTTCGCGGCGGCGAGTTTGGAAACTGGATGAACCAGAACGACCGTCAGACCTCCCTTAACATGGGATTTGAAGCACTAAAGGATCTGGCGTCAGCCCTTAAGATCAGCGATAAAGATATTGCTTATCAGGGAACGCTTGCTATCGCTTTTGGTGCAAGAGGCAGCGGCAATGCTGCGGCTCATTATGAACCTTTGCGTACAGTCATCAATCTTACGAAAATGCACGGAGCCGGTTCGCTGGCACATGAATGGTGGCATGGACTTGACGATTATCTTGGTACAAAGATGGGCGCAAAAGGGATGCTGTCAGAACAGCCCCGCCTCTATGCGCCGTTCCAAAAACTCATTGACACCATGAAGTATAAACCGGAAACACCGGAACAGGCAGCAAAGCGCACGGAAGCACAAACAGAACGCACCCGGAAAAATGCAGCAAGCTGGCTGGATTCCTCGGTTCTTGCTTCCCTGAAACGGTATGGCAATGAGGAACAGATGGAAACCTACGCAGTCTTGCGGGAAGCATTTTTGTCCGGCGAACCCGGCTCTGTGGAACAGATCAGCGCATTTAAAAAGAATGTTACCGGCCGGGTAATTCCCAAAAGTGAACGGGAACGGCTGGAAATTTTTGAGCGTATGCTTTCCGGGATGCAGGCGCAGGAAGCTCCGCAGATTGGACGGACGGAAACTGATTTTTACCGTAATTCGGTACGCATGGGAAAAGAATGTGAAAAAGACGGCGGTTATTGGGACAGCAACGTGGAAATGACAGCCAGAGCCTTTGCCTGTTATATCAAGGACAAACTGCCCTACACATCGGATTATCTGGCAGGCCATGCCGACTGTGCCCTTACCCTGGTTTCCGGTAAAGGCGGAGAAATGGAGGTATTGAAAGCCTTCCCTGTGGGGGAAGAACGCCGTGCGATCAACGCTGTTTTTGACGAGATTATTCAGGATTTGAAACGGGAACAGCTATTGACCCATGCCGATGTAACGCTTCCCCTCTCTGTTTCTGAACTTCGTGAGGCAGCGGACGGTCAGCTATCCATGTTCGGCGTCGGCCGTCCTTCCGTGATGGATCAGCTTGCGGCAAACAGACCGGCAGATAAAAAATCACCGGCACAGACGGTTTCCAGAAAAAACCATGAGCCGGAAATATAGCAGGAGGTGAACAGCATTTTGGAAGAAAACAGGGATTACCATGCCTACCGGTATGGCGACCACTTGACGCCGGGATCAGAGCTTAAAATAGAACACAGCGTAGTTTGTGAAAATGTGGACATTTCTACTCTGATCACAATGGGAACAGATAGCCTAGAAGCTATGCGCCAAGGAAGTATCGACGGGGAGCAGAAAGCCTATGAAATCGTAGTAGCTGCCGCAAAACAGTGGGAACAGCAGGCAGCGGCAACACAGACGATCAACCGGGCTTTGGAATATCTTCGTACACCGGAGATTGAACATACCGGCAACCAGTGGAAAGACACCGATAACTGGAGGGCGGATCAGAAAATCAGCAACCGGGTCTATCAGATGACCTGCAGTATTTGGGAAGATACGAAATATGACAGAGAAACCAAACAGAGTGTTCCGATTGCCTGGTATGTGACATGGGAAGTCCGTATTCATTCCCCGAAGCAGGGATATGGAGCAAAGATTGCCGGACAAAACCAGAAACGATATACAGATAAGAACGCAGCCATAAAATACCTGGATGGGCGAAAGAAAGCCTATTCCCATTTATTCACGGAAATTTCCCCGCCAATCCCGAAAGAATATGAGCACCATTTTATGGTTCACGGTACTCTTTTACCTGGCTATACGGTTGAAGGACTGGAACAGGCCAAAACGGAACATGCCGCCGCCGAGGTTTCGGAGGGCGGTATTTTTACACCCGAAAACCAGGAGAAGCCTTCCGTCCTGGGGAAGCTCTCTGTGGCAAAAACTCAGGAAAAAACGCCAACCACTCCCGGTACGGCAATGAAAAAGAAGGAGGATATACAATTATGAAAGTGTTAATGGTAGAGCCGGGCAAGTCCCCTTATGCTGCGGAGATCGAAAGTGGTCTGAAATCCTTGCAGGCGGCAGTGGGCGGAGATATTCAGGCGGTCTATCCGTATGAGGACCCGGTGGCTCTGATCTGCAATGAAGAAGGCAAGCTGATGGGGCTGCCTTTGAACCGAGCTCTCTTTGACGATGACGGTCACATCTATGATATTGTGTCCGGGAATTTTCTGATCGTTGGTCTTGGCGAGGAAAATTTTACAGACCTTTCCCCGGATCTGATGGAGAAATATGGGGAGCAATTCAAGTACCCTGAAAAATTTGCAAGGCTTGCCGGCGAGATCATTGCAGTCAAGCAGCCTGCAACCAATGAGCACCGGGAAAAACCGATGATGCACCATTCCGGCCCGGATTTGTAGAAAGAAAGGAGCCAATTATGTTAATGGCAGTAAATGAACCTTATGCCCTTATGGTGCAGCCGGACGATATTCTGATCTCTCCCCGTGAGGTAGATGAACATTTTGGGACGATGGTATGCTTTCATCCCCGCTATGCGCTGGGCGACCATCACAACCATATGGACAAAGATGACTTCCTGCGGGAAATGTATTTAGATACCGTAGGACATGATGAAGCCGGCATGAAACGCTATGAACGGATGGTAAACATTGTAAGCAGCCGTTTCCGGCATGGACCAAAGACAGAGGAACGGGCGATCGATGAAGCAATGCAGAAAGTAATTTCGGAAAAGTATCTGATGCTCCCCCTCTATCTCTACGACCACTCAGGTCTTGCCATGAGTACAGAAAGTTTCTCAGGCAGGGCTCCTCATGCAGAATGGGACAGCGGACAGGTCGGCTGGATCTATGTTTCCAAAGAAGATGCCCTAAAGGAATTTGACGCTGACAAGATGACCGGCGCCATCCGGCAGAAAGCGGACGCACTGATGCGCAGCGAAGTCGCCGCTTATGATTCCTATCTGCGTGGCGAATGTTATGGGTTTGAGCTTTATAAAAACGGGGAGCTGTCGGATAGCTGCTGGGGCTTTATGGGTAACTTTTCCGATGTGTTGAAAGATATGGCGGCATACCTCCCGGATGAGTGCAAAGGGATGGTCGATCATCTGGAGGAACAGGAACGCCCGGCTACGATCATCAAGACGCTTTTGAAACATGCTAAAATTCAGGTCGATCAGGCAGCAAAAGCCTTTGAACACGCTTCCCGACAGCAGGTTCTTGGGGAAAGCCGGTAAAAAGTTATTTCCATATTATAAATACCGATTTTATCAGAAAGGAGGATGCTCTTGCAGGAAGATCTCGAACAACGAACGGTTTCTGTTTCTATACAGGCAGCAAAACTGTCAGGGCGGGTACTGCGTGCGGCTATTACTGCGGTACTCCAAAAGATGGAACAGGAACGCACAATGCCAAAAGTCGGGCGCAACAGCATGAAGCGGCTGACTTATAAAGACCCCGGAGCCAATACCATTGAAGTTTCAGGGCGAATCCGCTCTTTTGAACGGTATGCCAGGAAACATCAGGTACGCTACCATATAGAAAAGGAACTTGGGACCGATCCCCCAAAATGGATGGTATATTTCAAGGCAAACCAGGCGGATGCACTGACGGCAGCTTTTAAGGAATATACAAAGAAAGACCTTACACGCAGCAGCAGACCGTCGCTGCTTACACAGCTTCATAAGTTCAAAGAACTGGCACAGTCGCTTGGCCGTGACCGTGTAAAGAACAAAGAACACGGAGGACCGGAACGATGAAGATCGATGCAGAAACACTGAAAAAACAGGTTATTCTCCATCTTCCGTATCTTCTGCTCCTTCTGGTATTTGCCAAGCTGGGCGAGGCGGTGCGTCTGGCTCCCGGAGCGGACGCTTCCCAAAAGCTGTTAGGACTGTCCGAAGGCTTTGCCCTTGCGTTTCAGAGTATGTGGCCGGGGGCGGCAATGGACTGGCTGATCGGTTTATGCGGTGCAGCCATTATGCGGCTGGCAGTCTATCTTAGAGGGAAAGACGCTAAGAAATACCGCAAAAATGTGGAATACGGTTCAGCTCGTTGGGGAAATAAAGCCGATATTGCCCCGTTTATGGACCCAAAGCCGGAAAACAATATCATTCTTACCCAAAGTGAAGGACTGATGTTAAAAGGAAGGCCCAAAAATCCGGCCAATGCAAGAAATAAAAATGTACTGGTAGTCGGAGGATCAGGTTCGGGAAAAACGCGCTTTTTCATCAAGCCCAATCTGATGCAAATGCACAGTTCCTACGTCGTCACCGATCCGAAAGGTACAGTCCTTGTGGAATGCGAAAAGATGTTACAGCGAGGCACGCCAAAGCTGGACAAGGACGGAAAGCCTGTGCGGAATGAAAAAGGAAAGATCATCTATGAGCCCTATAAAATACGGGTATTCAATACGATCAATTTTCAGAAAAGTATGCACTTTAACCCATTCGCCTACATTCATTCCGAGAAAGATATTTTGAAAATCGTCACGACTCTGATCTCCAATACCAAAGGCGAAGGAAAAGCCGGAGACGATTTCTGGGTCAAAGCAGAAACCCTGCTCTATACGGCACTGATCGGATATATCTACTATGAAGCCCCGGCAAACGAACAGAATTTTGCCACACTGGTAGAAATGCTGAACGCAATGGAGGTCCGTGAGGATGATGAATCGTTCAAAAATGCCGTTGACCTTCTCTTTGACGCGCTGGAACAAAAAGACCCGGATCATTTTGCCCTGCGTCAATATAAGAAATATAAGCTCGCTGCCGGAAAAACAGCAAAGTCGATCCTTATTTCCTGTGCTTCCAGACTGGCTCCTTTTGACATTAAAGAAGTCAGGGAAATTACCATGTATGACGAACTGGATCTGGATATGCTGGGGGATGAACGGACTGCTCTTTTCCTTATTATGAGTGATACGGACGGGACCTTTGCATTTTTGATCAGTCTGATCTATTCCATTTTGTTTAACCGCTTGTGCGAACGGGCAGATGATATATATGGCGGAAGGCTTCCCATCCATGTACGCTGCCTGATCGACGAGGCGGCAAATATCGGGCAGATCCCGAACCTGGAGCGTCTTATGGCGACCATCCGAAGCCGTGAGATCTCTGCCTGCCTGGTGCTGCAGGCGCAAAGCCAGCTCAAAGCCCTGTATAAAGACAACATGGACACCGTCATCGGTAACTGTGACGCCTCTCTTTTCTTAGGAGGCAAAGAAGAAACCACCTTAAAAAGCTGGAACTCCCTATTGGGGAAAGAGACCATCGACCTGTATAACACCAGTGTCACAAAGGGCAATCAGGAATCCCACGGACAAAATTTTCAAAAGCTGGGAAAGGATCTGATGTCGGTGGATGAACTGGCAGTTATGGACGGGGGCAAATGTCTGCTGCAGATCAGGGGTGTGCGGCCGTTCCTCTCCCGGAAATACGATATAACCAAACACCCAAATTACAAACTGCTTTCCGATTTTAATGAGAAGAACGCTTTTAATATCGAAAAGTTTCTTTCTACCCGGATGCCGATGCGTCCCGGTGAACGATACCGCAATTATGAAGTCACAGCCGAAGATCTGGCTTCCCAGACTTTATAGAGTTGTTCCTGCCTGTCAAAGCATGATGCCCCGGCAGGCTTTGTTTTTGTCACGATGAAAGGAGGATTTTTTGAGGATTCGTGATTCTCCCTGAAAAGTAAATAACCGCAGGATTCTTCCTGCCCCATGCCGCCGTGCTGTTTGAAACAGATTTTTTTCTAAAAACAGTGCGGCGACTTTTTTTGTTTCCGGCCTGATACGGCCATATCACAAATTAAAATTTCTGAAATTAAAGGAGGAACATTATGGCATTTTTTGCAAGCGCGATTGATACTTTGAAGATCCTTGTGATCGCCCTGGGCGCAGGTCTGGGCGCATGGGGTGTTGTAAACCTTCTCGAAGGTTACGGAAATGATAACCCAGGTGCAAAATCCCAGGGGATCAAGCAGCTTATGGCAGGCGGAGGTATCGCTCTGGTTGGTGCAACGCTGATTCCGCTGCTTTCCGGCCTGTTCGGTTAAGGGCTGATTTATGGGCAGTCTGTTTGAACGGATAACAGACTGGATTAAAGAGGGCTTGATCGATGCGATCACCGGACAGTACACCAGCATTTTCAACTCCGTCAACAATCAGGTTGCGGATGTGGCAAATCAAGTAGGACAGACCCCGCAGGGCTGGAATGGCGGCGTATTTTCCATGATCCAAAATCTTTCGGAAACTGTCGTCATTCCCATTGCGGGCATGATCCTGACCTTTGTTCTGGTGTATGAACTGATCCAGATGATTCTCGAAAAGAACAACATGCACGAATTCGATACATTCAACATCTTCAAGTGGATTTTCAAGACTTTTGTTGCCACTTACCTGCTCACCAACTGTTTTACGATTGTGATGGCGGTCTTTGATGTGGCCCAAAATGTGGTGTCGCAAAGTGCCGGTGTCATAAACGGGAACCTGGATGTGCAGGCGGCGTTGTCTGATCTGGAAACCCAGCTTGAAGCAATGGGAATGTGGGAACTGATTGGACTGTGGCTGGAAACCAACATCATCAATCTGTGTATGTGGGTACTGTCCATCGTGATCTTTGTCATTGTATATGGCCGTATGATCGAGATTTATTTAACCGTGAGCCTTGCACCGATCCCGTTTTCCACAATGGCAAACCGGGAATGGGGACAAATGGGAACCGGGTATCTGCGTTCCCTTTTTGCCCTGGGTTTTCAGGGTTTTTTGATTCTGATCTGTGTTGCCATTTATGCAGTGCTGGTCCAGTCTATCCCATCGTCCGGCGACGTGCACGGCGCGATCTGGGGAACGGCGGGTTATACGGTACTGCTGGCCTTTGCCCTGTTTAAGACAGGTTCGTTATCCAAATCCATATTTAATGCAAGATAGCATGAACAAAACCAATTCTAAAAAGGAGGATTTTATATATGAGTAAAACCAATACAGAAAAAATGGCGCCGGAGACACAGACGCCGGAAATGACAAACGGCATGAAGCTGGATGTCCGCGTGCGTCCGATCGCCCCAATGGGAAACCTGCTGGCGTTTGCCAATGTTACGATTGGCGGATGCTTTAAGATTGACGGCTTCCGTATCTGTTCCAGTGAAAAGGGGCTGTATGTCAATATGCCCGCAACCCAGGATAAGGGAGGCAACTGGAAAGATGTCTGCTGGCCGGTTACGGCAGAGTTCCGCAAACAGCTTAATGACGCTCTGATCGATGGGTATGGGCAGGCTATTGAAAATTTGCAAGCAACTCTTGAAGCAACAAAGGGAGCTGCGGAAAAACCTTCCCTGACCGGTGCATTGAAGGAAAATGCCGGTAAGGTCAAAGAACAGCCGGCCAAACCTGCCCCATCTAAGAATGAGCAGGCTCGCTAATGCCGGAAACGAAACAGTACGGCATTATCTATGCCGATCCGCCCTGGCGCTATGATAGGAAACATGGAAGCGGCGTTGCGGAGAACCATTACCCCACAATGAGCATTGAAGAAATCTGTGCCCTGCCGGTATCGGAACTTGCCGCAAAAGACAGCACCCTTTTTCTGTGGGCGACCTTCCCGCAGCTCAATGAAGCCTTCCGGGTGATCGATGCCTGGGGATTCAAATATAAAACGCTGGCTTTTCTATGGCTCAAACAGAACCGGAAAGCGGATAGCTGGTTTTATGGCATGGGCTTTTGGACCCGATCTAATGCGGAGGTCTGCCTGCTGGCAACCAGAGGCCGACCGAAACGCCAGTGTGCGGGAATCCATCAGTTTGTAATCTCCCATATTGAGCAGCACAGCAAGAAACCGGACGAGGTGCGGGATAAGATCGTAAAACTCATGGGCGATCAGCCCAGAGTGGAACTGTTTGCAAGACAAAAGACACCCGGCTGGGATGTGTGGGGCAATGAAGTGAACTGTACGCTGACTATGCCGGAGCGAAAGGGGTGATTTTGATAGAACAAGATGCAAAGCGGCTGCTTATGGAACGGCTGGACGAGTGTTTGAAGGTTCATGCGGATATGCTGGATGCACAGAACATCGGCAGCATTTACGAGTTGCAGGGACTTTCGGAACTCCACTATTATCTGAAGGTTGAGCATGTATTTACTCCGGCGGAAGTAGAGGCACTTCTTTCTTTTCAGGACCCGTTGGATGTAGCCCGATGGTGCTGGGAAGAAAATAACCATGAACACAGTTTCCCGATCTGCGATCTTCTCAAAGAAATTGATGCAGAGCAAAAATTTGAACATTTCACAAGCGAGCCTTCCGCACAGGACAAATATACGCTCCTGATGAAACGACTGGGACAGAATTACTTTGCCTACCGGGAAAGCCTTATGTCAAAGGATAAGGAATCCTTAATTGAAAAAGCTGCTGAAATTACAGCCATGCAGGAGGCGTATTCCTATCTGACAACAAAGTTTGAGTTCGGGGATGAAATGCTGGATGATGTGCTGGCGCTTGAGAATCCTTTGAAATACTTTGCAGACCGTTGGCTTTTGCCAGTTTCGGATGTGTTCGACGTGGATATGGATATTCGGGAAAATATTGCCGGAATCCGAGACAGCCAGGAATACCTGTGTCAGAGAGGACCGGCTGTTTCTGTCCTGGCACGGCTGCAAAATGCGGCTCAGGAAGTGCGGGAATGTCCGGCTGCGGAGAAAGCGGTACGCGATTTTGGTGCACGCTAATGGACCGGAAACTATATTACGATGGGAGGTGTATAGATGCCTTATGTACCTGTACCAAAGGATTTAACCAAAGTTAAGACCAAGCTGGCCTTCAATCTGACGAAGCGCCAGCTTATTTGTTTCAGCCTTGCCGGGCTTGTCGGCCTTCCGGTGTATTTCTTTACCCGCGGGGCGATCGGGAACTCGGCGGCTGTACTTTTGATGATCGGGCTGATGATGCCCTTTTTCTTCTTCGCCATGTATGAGCGTGACGGGCAGCCGGCAGAAAAGATCTTGAAGAACCGGCTCCGTTATAAGCTCTGGCCGAAGGACCGTCCATACAGGACGGATAACCTGTATAAATCTATGTCAAAGAAGGAGGTTACAAAGATTGCCAAAAAACAAGCAGCAGGAAGCTCAGGAAAAGCGTCTGCAAAAAAACATCAGGCAGGCCAAAAAGACCGGAGCCGATGCAAAGCAGGGCAAGACTAAGTCTGCCCGTTCCAAGCCGTCTAAAAAAGGCGGCTTTTTTGCCGGGCTGAAAGCAGATGCCCCGCAGACGGTCCAGCAGAGCATTCCCTACCGTGAAATGTACCGGGATGGGATCTGCCGGCTGACCGATACCCTTTACACCAAAACGGTGCAGTTTTTTGATATTAACTATCAGCTTGCACAGGCAGATGATAAAGCACAGATCTTCGAGGGTTACTGCGATTTCTTAAATTACTTCGACGCCTCGATCCATGTGCAGCTTACCTTTATCAACCAGCGGGCCAATATGCAGGATTTTACCAAAAGCATTGACATCCCTCCCCGCGGCGACGAGTATGACGGAATCCGCAAGGAATACGGGGATATGTTAAAGAACCAGTTGCAGAAAGGAAATAACGGTCTCACCAAACGCAAATACATTACCTTTGGGATCGAGGCAGATGACCTGCGTACTGCGAAAATGCGTCTGGAACGCATTGAAACGGATGTGCTGGCAAATTTCAAGACTCTGGGAGTTCAGGCGAGATCCTTAAACGGACTGGAACGTCTGGAACTTCTTCACAGCCAGCTTCACCCGGACGGCCAGGAAAAGTTTCATTTCCAGTGGTCGGATCTGCCTAAGACCGGTCTTTCTACCAAAGACTTCGTTTCCCCATCCGGGCTGTCTTTTTCAAAGGATGGAAAGACATTTCGGGTAGGCGACCATTCCGGTGCTGTCTCCTTTTTGCAGATTCTAGCGCCGGAGCTTACTGACCGGCTTTTAGCGGATCTTCTTGACTTAAACGACGCCGTGACCGTCAACCTGCATATCCAGTCTATCGACCAGGCGCAGGCGATCCGAAACATCAAGCGCAAAATGTCGGACCTGCAGAAAATGACCATTGAGGAACAAAAGAAAGCGGTCCGATCCGGGTATGACATGGACATCATTCCCACCGACCTTGCCACCTATGGAGAGGAAGCCAAAAATCTTTTGCAGGATTTGCAGAGCCGCAATGAGCGCATGTTCCTTGTGACGGTACTGGTGGAAAATATCACTGCCAAACGCCAAAAGCTGTTCAATGATATTTTTGCCGCTTCGGGTGTGGCACAGAAATACAACTGTGCCTTAAAACGGCTGGATTACCAGCAGGAACAGGGGCTTATGTCCTCGCTTGCTCTTGGTACGAACCAGATTGAAATTGAGCGCGGGCTTACGACCAGCAGCACAGCGATTTTTGTACCGTTTACGACCTGTGAACTGTTCCAGGAGGGCGAGGCGTTGTATTACGGCCTGAACGCCCTTTCCAATAACCTGATCATGGCGAACAGAAAAACGCTGAAAAACCCCAATGGGCTGTTTCTCGGTACCCCAGGAAGCGGCAAATCTTTCTCTGCCAAGCGTGAGATCGTCAATGTGTTCCTTCTGACGGAGGACGACATCATTATCGCCGACCCGGAAAATGAGTATGGGCCGCTGGTACAGCAGTTCGGTTCCCAGGGGCAGGTCATTGATATTTCCCCTACTTCCACGAACTACATCAACCCGATGGACATCAATCTGGACTATTCCGATGATGAAAACCCGATCACTTTGAAAAGTGATTTTATCCTGTCGCTGTGTGACCTTATCATCGGCGGCAAAGAAGGACTTTCCCCCATTGAAAGGACGATCATCGACCGTTGTACCAGACTGGTGTACCGGGAATACCTGCAGGACCCGTGCCCGGAAAATATGCCGATCTTAGGTGATCTTTACGAGCTGCTTTTGAAACAGTCTGAACCGGAGGCACAGAATATCGCAACGGCGCTGGAAATCTATGTCAATGGTTCCCTTAACGTGTTCAACCACCGTTCCAATATCCAGATGGATAAACACCGGGTACTGTGTTTCCAGCTTAAGTCACTGGGAAAAGCCTTAAAGGAAATCGGGCTTTTGATCATGCAGGATGCGGTGTGGAACCGTGTCACGGCCAATCGCTCCAAACATAAAACAACCTGGTTCTATATCGACGAATTCCATCTTCTTTTGAAAGGGCAGACAGGAAGTTTCAGCGTGGAGATCTGGAAACGCTTCCGTAAATGGGGCGGAATCCCATCAGGTTTAACGCAGAATGTCAAGGACCTTCTGGCTTCCCGTGAGATCGAAAATATTTTTGAGAACTCGGACTTTATCTATATGCTCAACCAGGCCCAGGGAGACCGTCAGATTTTGGCAAAGCAGTTGGGAATCTCCCCGCACCAGCTTTCGTATGTGACCCATTCCGGTCCCGGCGAGGGGCTTTTGTTCTTTGGAAATGTGATCATCCCCTTTGTGGACCACTTCCCGAAGGACACACTCTTGTACAGCGTGCTTACCACAAGACCGGATGAAGTAGCGGGGACCAAAGCGTGAGACAAAAATTAAAATGGATCGGAGGTGAGAACAATGGCACACGACAGGGAATTTCAAAGGAAGCGCAAAGATACCCGGATGCCGGTGCGTGATTCCCACGGGGAGGATCAACCGGCAGCCAGGCAGACCGAACAGGATTTTGACCTGCGCAGGGCACGGGACACCCCTTCTTCTGTCAACGGCAAGACACACAGGCAGGACATCCCTGTACAGACGGAATTTTCCCATCTGTCACCGGAAACACCGGCGTCCTTGCTGGAACAGGGCGAAGCGTATGCAAACGCTTTGGATGGTTTTTCGGAACACTTTGAGACACCGGATGCTACCAGGACAGCGCCCCCGATACAGGACAACGTGCGAAGCAATTTCCGGCAGGAGGCTTCCAAGCGTTCTTTTGTAACAGAGGATGTGACAGACCATGATACCGGAAAATATGCTCCTTCTTCCGAAGGCTCAGCCCCACCGAACGGCACAGACAGATCCGGTCAGGAACACCGTTACCGAACACACCAGCATGGGAACAAATATCAGCAGCGTTTTCAGGAAGCGGCACAGGCGGAGGAACAGGCAGCGCAGAAGGAAAAGGGTATGGATAGCGAACCGCCGAAAACATCCAAGCTGGAATTTACTGCGGATGAACTACCGCCGGAGACAAAGGATAAAAAGCTCACCCATGCAAGACGGAAGGCGGAACGGACTGCACAAAAAGCAGAGCAGGCGCAAAATCGTCTACCTGCCCGGAAGAAACTGCGCATGGAGACGGTTTCCGACCCGGAGACCGGAAAAGCCAAAAAACACTTAAAATTTGAAAAGGAGGTCAAATCCCAAAAGGTCCATGTAAAAGGACCTGTACCCCTGCGTCCGGTCAAGGCGGGCGCCAATACTGCCATTGGTTACGCTCATAAAAAGATTTATGAGGCAGAGGATGAAAATGTGGGCATCAAGGCAGCCCACCGCTCTGAACTTGTGGGCGAGGCAGGGCTTCGCACGGCATATCACCGGCATAAAACTGCCCCCTACCGAAAGGCAGCGAAATTACAGCAAAAATCAGCAAAAGCAAACGCAAGACTTGCTTACCGGCAGGCTCTTAGCGACCACCCGGAGCTGAAGAAACATGCGATTGCCCGGATATGGCAGAAACAAAAACTGAAAAGGCAGTATGCCAAGGCTGCCCGTGAAGCCGGGAAACAGGCAAAAAATGCCGCAGTCGCAACAGAGAGGGTCAGCGTCGGTATTGTCCATGCGGTCAAACGGCACCCTGTAATCTGCCTTGTCCTCCTGCTTCTCCTTTTGGTAATTTTCCTGATCACATCCCTGTTTTCCACGTTCTCCAATATCGGGACCGGCGGTTTGGGAAGTCTGGCTGCTTCTACCTATCTTGCAGATGATCAGGACATCAACCAGGCGGAGCTTACCTATACCGAATGGGAAACGGATCTGCAAATGGAAATAGACCGGGTGGAATCAGACCGCCCCGGCTATGACGAATACCGGTATAACCTGGGCGCAATCGAGCATGACCCGTATGTGCTGATGGGGTATCTGACTTCTGCTTATCAGGGATTTACTTACGATGAAGTGGAAAGCGTGCTGCGGCAGCTTTTCCAGGAACAATATACCCTGTCCTTTTCAGAAGAAACCGAGATCCGTTACCGCACCGAAACTTCCGTTGATCCGGAAACCGGGGAAGAAACCCAGAAGGAAGTGCCTTATGAATGGCGCATCTTAAATGTCAAGCTCACAGTCACACCTCTAGAAAACCTGGTCGTTTCCCGGATGAACGCAGACCAGAAAGAGATCTGCGAGATCCTGCTGCAGACAAAAGGAAACCGCCAGTATGTCAAAAATGTCTTTGGCACCAACTGGCTCCCTTATGTGACCAGTTATTACGGCTACCGGGTACATCCCATCAGTGGGGAAAAGAACTATCACACCGGTGTGGACATCGGGATGCCGGAGGGCACAGAGATCCTTGCCGGGCATGACGGAACGGTCACCCTTGCGGGAAATGCCGGCGGTTATGGCTTGTGTGTCGCTATTGAAGGCGAGGCATACGAAGGACATACCCTGACGACCAAATACGGGCACTGTTCCCAGATCCTTGTTTCTGCCGGGCAGGAGGTCAAAGCCGGGGATGTGATCGCAAAGGTCGGGAATACCGGAAATTCTACCGGGGCCCACCTGCACTTAGAAGTCCTGGTTGACGGCCAGTATTTGAATCCCCTGTATTTTGCCGGTACCGGCGATACCAGCGAACGGCACCTGCCGGAAGTTGGTTCAGGCGGCACAGGAAACTACTTCGATTATGACATTCCACCGGAAGCCCTTGCGGATGAACAGTTTGCCGCAATGATGGCCGAGGCGGAAAAATATCTTGGCTATCCGTATGTATGGGGAGGCGCAAGCCCTTCCACTTCCTTTGACTGTTCCGGCTATGTGTCCTGGGTGATCAACAACTGCGGCGTTGGCTGGAATTTCGGAAGGCTGACCGCGGATGGTCTTTTAGGTGTATGTACGCCGGTATCAAGTGCGGATGCAAAACCGGGCGACCTGATCTTCTTCCAGGGGACCTACAACACCAGCGGCGCAAGCCATGTAGGGATCTATGTGGGAAATGGAATGATGATCCACTGTGGAGACCCGATTTCTTATGCAAACATCAATACAAGCTACTGGCAGCAGCATTTTTATACATTTGGGCGTCTGCCTTAACAGATTGGAGGTAATAAATTGAATCCTAAAATTGAAAAACTGGAAAAGGAAATTGAAAAGACCAAAACAAAGATTGCGGAAATGCAGGCAAAGCTCCATAAGCTGGAGGAACAGAAAACAGAGCTGGAAAATACCGATTATGTAGCGGTGGCGCGCAGTTTCAAACTGACGCCCCAGCAGCTTGCGGATTTTTTGAAATCACAGCAGGCAGCCCCTTCGGAAACTGTTTTACCGCAGGAGAAGGAGGATGTGCATGAGGCTTAAAAAACTTTCCCTGCTGCTGGCGCTTACGCTTCTTGTAAGTGTCAGCGCATTACCTGTAACGGCTCATGCCGGCGGTTCCAAAGACACCACACCGCCAACGCTGACTGCTTCCATGGAGGGCGATGCCCTGAAAATAGAAAGCAGTGACGATCTATCCGGCGTGGAGGCGGTCTTTGTTGATGAAAACCGTATCAACTCCCTCACCGACGGGAAAGCGTCGGTCGCACTGAAAGATTATGCCGGAACAGAAAAACAGGTAAGCATATACGCAAAAGATTATGCCGGCAACCGTTCTGATGTGGTAAAGCTGGATAATCCGTATTACAAAGAACCGGCTCCTGAAAAGAAACCTGCTACGGCAGCACCCCAGAGTCCGTCCGGTACACAGACAAAACCGCCTAAGGAAGAAAAACCTTCCGGCTCAAACGCTGCAACCCCCTCCGGCGGCGGAAATTCTTCCGGTTCAGATAACAGTACCGGACAGCAGGAAAATACTTCTGCGATCCCGGAAGGTGCATTTACCCCGGAAGGCACCGGAACGGTACAGGACAACATCAGCGGTACGGATGGGGAAAAGCAGTTTTACACCATCACTACGGACGCGGGCAATGTCTTTTATCTGGTGATCGACGGGAAACGGGAAGATAACAATGTCTACTTCTTAAACGGCGTCACAGAGTCCGACCTGATGGCGCTTGCAGAAAAGAACAATGGCAGCATGAGCATGATTCCCCAGGAAGAAAGCTGCAACTGCACAGAAAAATGTGAGGCAGGAAAGGTTAATACTGGCTGTCCGGTCTGCAAAAATGACTTAAATGGCTGCAAAGGAAAAGAAAAGCCGGCGGAAACTGAAAAACCGGCAGAACCGGAAAAGCCGAAGAAAGAAACCGGCAGCGTCGGCACGATCCTGTTTATCCTTGCTGCCTTACTTGCGGTCGGCGGGATCGGTTACTATGTAAAAATCGTGCGTCCGAAACAGCAGGCCGAGGACGATGCGGAATTTGAGGATGACGGTTATGGCGAAGGCTTTGACCCGGATGAGGCATACGGGGAACCGGAATATCTTTCCGAGGATGATTTTGACGACAAGGACAGCAAATAAGGCTGTCCTTTTAGATTTTATGAAAGTGAGGATTTTTTCATGGAACATATCATAACCAGACGCCGCGGCTTTCGCAAGCTGTTGGCGTTTTTGCTTTGTATGGCAAGCATTTTGGGGCTTCTTCCGGCTCAGGCTTTTGCCATGTCTGTCGGACAGACGGCAAGCTCCTGGCTGGGCGACCAGTATGTGGGCTCTGATGGGAACCACTACCGTGCCCCGGCGCCTTACACCTATCTTGCCTACCATGCAGACGGAACCATCGATGTACACACCAGTTCCGGGGGCAATGCTTACCGGCACTATATGCTGACGGATTCTGACGGGATCAGCCACCAGGTTTACTGTGTGGAGAGCGGGATTCCTTACCATACTTCGGAAAATACCTATGTTTCGGAAAGCGGGACCAACAGCCAATACCTGAACCTGCTTCCTGCCGAGGCAAGGAGGGGGATCACCCTGACTGCGATCTATGGCTGGAAACCCGGTGCGGCGCTCCCTGTTTCCGGAATCAACGAGGATGACTATAAGATGGCAACCCAGATCATCCTTTGGGAATACCAGCAGCAGCTTAGAAGCGATCCGTACAACCGCCACGGAAACGGCCACGCAGATGGTGACCAGTATTTCAGCGTGATCGCCGGACGACCGGCTGAAAAAGCCTATGACTGGATTCTGGCACAGGTCGCTTCCCATTCCACAGTCCCTTCCTTTACTTCTTCTAAGAAAAGCGAAGCACCGGAACTGGAACTGAAATGGGATGTAGAAAAAAAGGTCTATACCCTGACGGTCACAGATACCAACAACTTGAAGATCGACCTGGAGGCTTTGAAAGGCAGCGGCGTTTCTGTGACAAGAAACGGAAATGAATACACCTTTACCAGCAGGCAGATGATGATGGATCCGGTGCTGTTTGAATTCCGAAAGAATATCCCGGTGGCAAATGACATGCTGATCTGGGGCAGACCAGGCTACCAGACCATGATGACCGGCGCCAGCGATCCGGTTTCCTTCTTTGTAAAGATCAAAACGGAAACTTACGGTACTGCAAAACTTGTCAAGACCAGTGAGGACGGCATTGTTTCCGGTATCACCTTCCATATTTCCGGTACGGACATTTTGGGAAATGAAGTCAATGAGGAAGTCACGACCGGAGAAAACGGCCAGATTGAAAAGAAGCTCCTGCCGGGAACCTATCTGGTAAAAGAGCTGCCGGTGGACCGCTATGTGACCCCTTCCGCACAGTACGTGACCATTGAAAGCGGGCAAACTTCTTCGGTACATTTCAGCAATATCCTGAAGAAGTTCCGCGTCCATGTGGTAAAGAGCGACGCTGATACCGGAAATGCCCAGGGGGACGCCACGCTTGCAGGGGCGACCTATGGGATCTTCCGTGATGGCGAACTGATCGACACTTATACTACCGGGCCGGATGGCAGCTTTATGACTCGCTATTATGTGTGCGGGGATAGCTGGACGATCCGGGAGATCGAACCGAGCACCGGGTATCTTCTGAATGAAACCGTTTATGAAGTGGGTGCATCCCCTTCCCTGTATGAAGTGGAACTCAATACCACAGAAAATCAGGTGACGGAAACGGTTATTTACGGAAATATCCAGCTTGTCAAGCACACCGATGACCTGGACCCGGATGTGCCTGAGGGCGAAAATACCGACGATCCCAATGCCGGTATCATCGAACGCCCGGAAGCAGGCGCAGTCTTTGAAATTTACTTAAAGGCAGCCGGAAGCTATGACGCGGCAAAGGAAAGTGAACGCGACCTTCTTACCACGGATGCGGATGGTTTTGCTTCCAGTAAACCGCTTCCGTATGGGCATTATACGGTCCATCAAATCGCAGGCGAGGAAGGCAAAGCCTTTGTCCCGGACTTTACGGTATTCATTTCCTCTGACGGAAAGACTTACAGCTATATCCTGAACAACCGCACCATCACAGCCCGTCTGAAAGTTGAAAAATGTGACGCAGAGACCGGAAAGATTATCCCTGTGACCGGAACCGGTTTTCAGATCAAGGATCTTTCCACCGGGGAATTTATCACCCAGACCGTCTACTATCCGAACCCGGAAACACTGGATACCTTCTATGTTTCTGACGAGGGCTGGCTGATGCTGCCGGAGCCTTTGGCCGCCGGGGATTATGAACTTTATGAGGTAGCTGCTCCTTACGGCTATGTGCTTTCCGACCAGCCGGTACCGTTTACCATTGACGGCAGCGAGGCGGTTGTGACGGTCACGCAGTACAATATGCCGCAGAAAGGCCAGCTTACCATCACAAAGACCGGAGAAGTATTTGCTTCTGTCCAGGAAAACGACGGACTGTACCAACCGGTATATGAGGTTGCCGGACTTCCCGGAGCGGTCTATGATGTGATCGCAGATGAAGATATTTATACCGGTGACGGTACCTTGCGGGCAGCAAAAGATACGGTTGTGGAAACACTTACGACCGGCGAGGACGGTTCAGCAAAAAGCGGGCCCCTTTATCTCGGCCGTTACCGGCTGGAGGAACGTCAGGCTCCTTCCGGCTGTGTGCTGAATCCTCAACCGGAATATGTGGAACTGACCTATGCGGGTGAGACCGTAGAGGTTACACAGACAGCGGCCGGTCTTTATGACGAACGCCAGAAAGTGGATGTCACACTTTTCAAGGCAATGGAGACCGATGACCTGTTCGGTCTTGGCATGAACGAGGAATATAAGGATATTTCCTTTGGACTTTATGCTTCCGCAGACCTGACGGCGACAGATGGCAGCGTGATCCCGGCAGGTGGACTTCTGGAAGTGGTCTCTGTTTCGTCTGTGGAATCCGGCGGTTACAGCGCTTCCTTCGCTTCCGACCTGCCTTTTGGCAGCTATTATGTCAAGGAACGCACAACCAACGGCGCCTATATCCTTTCGGATCAGGAATATCCGGTTGTCTTTGAGTATGCTGGTCAGGAAACCGCCCTGGTACAGATCCTTGTCAATGAAGGCGAGGCTGTTTCCAATGAACTTCTCCGTGGGCGTGTAGACGGTGTAAAAGTCGGGGAAAACCCGGAAGGCGGCGAGGATGTCACGCTTGCCGGTGCGCTCATGGGTCTGTTTAGACCTGATACCGAAGAATTTACTGAAGAAAATGCGCTGCTTACTGCTATTACCGGAAAAGACGGCAGTTTTTCCTTTGAGAACATTCCTTACGGACACTGGATCGTCAAGGAGATCTCTGCCCCTGACCTTTATACGGTAAGCCCGCAGCAGCACCATGTATATATCGGTGCAGACGGACAGCATATCGAGATCCGTGTGGAAAACACCCTGATCCGCGGCAGTGTTCAGGTAACCAAAACCGAAGCTGTGGAGGAACCTTCCCCTGTGGAAAAGGAGGATAAGAAAGACAAGAATTCTTTCCTGCGCTTCCTGTCCGGTGCAGTGTTTGACCTGTATGCGGATTCCAACGCCAACCAGGAATATGATCCTGACGATCAAAAGATCGGTACGCTGAAAGAAACCGATGCAGGCTATCATACGGCGGAAAACCTTCTGGCTGGCGGCTACTTTATCAAAGAAAGCAAAGCGCCGGAGGGCTATCAGCCTGACTCAAACGCTTACTATTTTTCCATCACAGAAGATGGACAGGTCGCAGTTGTGGAAAATGGAGAAGCCGGGCACGGATTTACCAATGAGGCTTACCGCGGCAACTTAAAGATCACAAAGGATTCCAGCGACGGGCGCAAAGATGGTTTTGCCATCGAGGTTAAGAGTGCGGACGGCTCCTACTGCGAGACATTCACCACTCCAAAATCCGGCGTGATTGAAGTTAAGGGCCTTCGTGTCGGTATTTATACCGTAACAGAAGTTGCAAACCGGGCAAGCAAGGATTACATCATTCCTGATGCCGCTACGGTGGAGATCAAGGCAGATCAGACATCTACGGTCCAGTTCTTTAATGAAAAACCGGAAAAGCCGGATAACCCAAAGAACCCGGAAAAGCCTTCTGTTCCCTCCAATCCTTCCACCCCTCAAAAGCCGGTACCGCAGACCGGGGATGATCCGTATATTTTCCTGTATGGCGGACTGCTGGCAGCCGCACTGATCGGCGGCAGCGTATTTGCTGTGTATTATTTCAAAAAGGGAAAATACAGCAGGACTTCCCTGAAAAGAACGGCTGTCGGGGTTTCTGTCCTTTCACTCTGCGTTCTGGTGGCTCTTGGCAGCGGTTTTTTGGTGTTCCGTGACTTGAACCAGTATGCTGAGAGTAAAGATGCCTATCGAGATCTTGCCGGATATGTGGAAGTACCGGAGCAGACAGCTTCCCCGGAGTCGGCACCCGATCCGACAGAACCAAAACGGGACGATACCGATATTGTCCTGCCTTCGGTAGACTTTGAAACGCTCCGTGAAAATGGACCGGACATCATCGGATGGCTTTCCCTTCCTGATACGGTGCTCAATTATCCGGTAACGCAGACCGACAACAACGAATATTACCTGAACCATCTTTATGACGGAACCTATAACAAGGTTGGCTGCCTGTTTGCCGATTATGAAAACCGGGCAGATTTTTCAGACCGCAATACGATCATTTATGGTCATAATATGCGGGATGGTTCCATGTTTGCGCTGCTGAACCGGTACGATGAACAAAGTTACTTTGATGCTCACAGGCAGATGTATCTCGTTACTCCGAAGGGTGGTTATGTCATGGAGATCTTTGCGGCTTTTGCAGCAAAGCCGGAAGAATCCGGCAGTGAAACTTCTCCCTGGCAGCTTTCCTGGAAGGATGACGGTGCTTATACTACCTGGCTTACAGCTATGAAGGAACGTTCTGCGGTGGAAAGTGATGTGACTGTGACCTGCAGCGATAAGGTACTGACCCTTTCTACCTGTACGCCGGGCGGCACAGGACGCTTCCTTGTCATGGGAAAACTCGTGAAAGTAGATAACGAAATATAGATTTTAGACGGTGCGGGGGCAAAAGCTCCCGCACCTGCTGTTTACAAGGAGGATTTTATTTTATGGTAAATACCATTATTTCCATTCCCGGCTATGTCCATCTTTACCGCTCACTTTTGCGGTTTTACGACATGCCGGAAAATGAAGTCCGGGAAATGCTCTATCTTCTGAATACGGCAAACCTGGACTGCTACGAGTATTATCACCCGGACCGCAGTGTGATCCAGAGCGGACCGGTCGCTTTTTGCGGATGGCTGGAAACGAAAGACTGCCGCCCTTACCGCACAGAGGTACAGCTTTACAAGTCGCTGCTGTTTTTGAAGCGCAGCATTGACCGTGACCTGATCGTATCAGCTCAGAGGGAGGCTCTGCAAACCCTGCGCTGTATCATCTCCAATCTGGAATACCGCTTTTATAAAGCCTATGGCATGGAGATCGAGGACAAACGCACGGTCTATGGGGAATGTACCTACCGTCTGGTTCCAAGGGAGGACGAACCCAGCGTGTGCCTGATGCACGACTGGATCTACCTGCCGAGTGCTTAAAATGTCCCGAATAATACACAATATTCGGGACAAAATAAGAATACGATAGTTCCCATCTCCTGATATAAAATTTGAAACTGATGTATAAATTCTGTTCTATGTGGAATACTATTGCTAAAACTCTTGAAGCCTATTGAAAATTTGTCCCGAATAATATATAATATTCGGGACAAAAGGAGGTGAGCAATATGGCAAATGGCTATTCCAAACAGATTCAGGAGCAGATAAAAGCAGCGGCGGAAGGAACTATTTTCATCAGTTCTGATTTTGCGGATATTGCCGATACGGAAACCATAAGACGGAACTTAAACCGGCTTACACAGGCAGGTATGCTTCGCCGCATTTTGAAAGGTGTTTATGAAAAACCAAAATATAGCAAACTTCTGGATGAATATGTGGCGGCAGACCCGGAAGCGGTGGCGAACGCATTGGCACGAAGTTATCACTGGACGATTGCCCCATGTGGGAATACAGCATTGAACCTGTTAGGTCTTTCAACACAGGTAACAGCAGTATGGTCCTATATCAGCGATGGTCCATATAAGACCTACGAGTGGAACTCTACAAAGCTGGAATTTAAGCACCGGACCAATAAGGAGATTACCGGATTGTCCTATATGACAAGTTTGGTTATACAGGCATTAAAAACGCTTGGCAAATCGAATGTTACGCCAGAAGTCATACAGATGCTTTCCGAAAAACTGACAGACAAGGATAAACAGGCTTGTTTGAAGGAAGCAACAGAGTCTACGGATTGGGTTTACGATACGATACGACAGATTTGTGGAGGTGAAAAGGTACAATGAGAAATATAGCAAGACTTTCAGATAACGACCGCAGGGAGCTGTTCAGAAATACAGCAGATAAAATGGGACTGAATGATGCCATCGTAGAAAAAGACTTTTGGGTATGTTTTACGCTGGATTATTTATTTCACCGCTCACCATGGAAAGAGTCCATCACCTTTAAGGGAGGTACCAGCCTTTCAAAAGCCTTTCACCTGATCAGCCGGTTTTCAGAAGATATTGATTTGATTCTGGACTGGCGTGTATTGGGATATGGCAAAGATGAACCATGGGAGAAACGTTCCAATACAAAACAGGATGCTTTTAACAAAGAAGCCAATGCGCGTGCGGAGGTATTTCTGTCCGAAACATTCTGCCCGGCAGTCAAAGCCGGCTTATCCCAGGAAATCGGTTGTGAAGCAAATGTCTACATAGATGAAAAGGATAAACAGACGGTCATTTTCGCCTATCCGCACCTTTTTACAAATACGGCGACCTTACAGGTGATCCGTTTAGAGATTGGTGCGCTGGCAGCGTGGACTCCTGCAAAAACAGCGCAGATCGAACCTTACGCGGCAAAATATTATCCGAAGATTTTTGAGCAAAAAGAAACTGCAATCCTTACCGTTGCCCCGGAACGGACCTTCTGGGAAAAAGCCACAATCCTGCACCATGAAGCGAACAGACCGGAACATTTGGAAATGCCGCAGCGGTATTCCAGACATTATTATGATCTCTACCGCATGGCTGCAACACCGGTTAAAGAAGCTGCTTTTTCCAGGCTTGACCTCCTGAAGAAAGTTGTAGATTTCAAAATGAAATTCTATCCCAGATCATGGGCGAAGTACCCGGAGGCTGTGCCGGGCACATTAAAATTACTCCCGCCGGAATATCGGTTTGCAGCATTGGAAGCGGACTATAACTCTATGCAGGATATGTTGTATGGGGATGTTCCGACATTTGAGACAGTCATAGCAGCGGTCCAGGAACTGGAAAAAGAGATCAATACACTATAAACAATTACATATCCATTTATTTGCCGGCTATTCTAAGATGCTTTAGAATAGCCGGTTTCTTGTTTTCAAAGGAGGGATGCTATATTACGCAAAATGAAGTCAATGCCGTTTTTGACGAACAGGTGCGGCTCTGTGCTGATACCTTGAAACGGAAAACCAAAGAATACACCGGGGATGACCCGGACCGGCTGGGTGCATTTAAGGCAGCGGCAGCTTTACAGCACACAACGCCCCAGCGTGCCCTTGCCGGTATGCTGGCAAAGCATATTGTTTCTCTATACGATATGTGCTTTGCCGAAGAAGTGGTTTATCCGATGGACACATGGGACGAAAAGATCACAGACAGTCTTAACTATCTGTTCTTACTGAAAGCGATTGTAAAGGAGGGACATACCAATTAAACAGATTGAAGTAAAAATTTTGAACTGCCAGGCGGTAGCGGAAGCAGAAAAAAACATGGTCTTTGCGGCAAGGCTTACCCAGCAGGGACATAAGATTGCCTCAATGGACGACCTGATGGAGCTCTACGAAAAATCATTCAGCGTTCAGACAGTAGCAGCTATGGGGGCGCTTCCCCATCCTACCATCCAGAAATTTGCGGTGATCACGGTAGCCATTGTCGGCGCCAGCAGGCGTTTTCTGGCGCAGATCACCCGCCACCAGAACGAAGTAAAATTTATGAGTGCATCGCTGCAGTACAGCAACTATACGGGACAGGCGGATTTCGCTGTCCCGTATTCTATTATGACGGCTTCGGCAGTGGTACGGGAACTGTACTTAAAAAGCTGTAATGAAAGCATGAAATGTTATGAAGCCCTGTGCACTGCCGGAAGCGGGCACGATGCGGCCGGCTATGCCACGCCCCAGGGATTGCGGAATGTACTGCTCATCAGCGCCACCCCTTATCAGTGGAAACATATCATCAGCCAGCGGGTATGCCGGAGAAATACAGATGAAACAAGGATCGTGCTGCTAAAGGTCTGGAAAGAACTTTATGAACTAAGCCCTACTTTGTTTGCCCCATCACTGACCGGGCCTTTTTGTCAGATGGATCGATGTCTGGAAGGGAAAATGACCTGCGGACGAAAACTGCAGGCAAATATGACGCCAGAGGATATTTTGGAAAAAGATTATCCTGCTCTTTGGGAAGGAGACTGCCGATGAAAATAAAACTGATCGACTTTGGCGTACCGGAGCACCAGCGTCCTTACCGTCCGCATGGCAATGATGCCGGAGCGGATGTTTATCTGCCCTATGACTGTACCTTACAGCCCGGAGAAATCGCCAAAATTCCTTTGGGTTTTGGACTGGAAATACCGGATGGATATGCGGGATATATCTTTCCCCGTACCAGCATGGCGGTAAAAGGTCTGGTCTGTGCACTGCCGCCTGTGGATTCCGGCTACCGTGGAGAGATCCATGCGATCATCAGCAATGTAAGCAATCAGGCGCAGTCTCTTTTTAAGGGAGCCCGTATCGGGCAGCTTGTGATCACGCCGATCGTCATTGCGGATTTTGTAACCGATCTGGGAACAGAACGAGGAACCGGCAGCTTTGGCAGTACCGGCGAATAGAAAAAGGCTGTTTGGAGAACAGTTTTTGAATACTTATCGGTATAGGGAGCGGACATTTCGAGAACATTATAAAATATAATAAAGAAAGTCACGAAAAAAGCGGCCATTACCGTGACCGCTTACTTTCTGCTATTGAGTTCTTTCATAATACCGAGGATATATTGCATGGATTGAGGATCAAGCTGTCTTGCCTCTGCAATGAATTCCTTTAAGGTTTCCGGGTAGGTATTTCCTTCATCAAAGAATTCCTGCGGTGTCACACCCAGATATTCGCAGATGTAGAAAAAAGACTGCATAGCGGGAAGTGACTTTTTATTCTCAATATTATTGATGTAGTTGTTTGCCTGACCTAACGATAAAGACATATCGCGTGCGGAAACTCCTTTTTGTGTCCGCAGCTTCGCTAATCGTTCCGGGACAAAATCTTCATACATCGCCTTCACCTCCCATTCTGTAATAGATTGTACCTCACGCCCCCTTTATTATCCGCAAAAGGAAAAAGGGTATTATCGTTGACTTGCTAAATTAAATCTATTACTATATGAAAAGTGAAGAATTTTACCTATCAGATGGAGGGATGACCGATGAAAGGAAAAACTTGCTGTGTTACCGGACACAGGGATTTACCGCAGAATGAGATCAACAAAATAAAAACAGCCTTGGCACATGAGATCGATGCTGCTGTTACAGATGGGTTCACCTGTTTTATGAGCGGTTTTGCAGATGGCGTAGACCAGTATTTTGTGGAGCTGGTGCTGGAAAGAAAGCAGACCACCCCGGCACTGGAGCTGATCGCAGTGATCCCTTACCGCAAGCGTCTGGACAGCCTAAATAAGAAAACAAGAACCCGTGAACTGCTGGAGGCTTGTGCGGATGTTGTTGTGATACAGGAAAAATATCTCCCAAGCGTCTACTCCCACAGAAATCGTTATATGGTGGAACACTCCGACCGAGTGATCGCTGTATATGACGGACGGGAAACCGGAGGTACAGCAAAGACGATCCGCTTTACCCATCGGATGAAGAAGGAACTGCGGGAAATCCCAGTTGGAGAAATCGTCCTGCCGGATCACTTGAAACCAAAAACAAAATAGATACCTGTTGATGCGCTCACTTTGAAGTGGGCGTTTTTCTTTACCCATTTTTAGGAGGAATGCTTATGTGGAACCTGATTTCACATTTCCTTACCTTTGCCGGAGGAATGGCTTCCGGCGTTATGTTGATGTGTCTTATGCAAACCGGAAAACTTGCGGATAAAGAATTTGAAACTATGAAGGAGGAATAAAAATTGAAACTTGTGATTGCAGAAAAGCCCTCTGTTGCTATGTCACTGGCAGCAGTATTAGGCGCAACGGAAAGAAAAGACGGTTATCTCGAGGGTTCCGGCTATCTGGTGAGCTGGTGCGTGGGACATCTTTTGGAACTGGCACAGCCGGAGGCTTACAAAGAACAGTACGCCAAATGGCGGTATGAGGATCTTCCGATCCTACCGGAAAACTGGAAATATGAAGTGCCAAAGGATAAGAAAACGCAGCTTGCCCTTTTGTGCCGATTGATGAAGGACAAACGGGTGGATTCCGTGGTATGCGCTACGGATGCCGGACGAGAAGGAGAACTGATCTTCCGTCTGGTCTATGAATATGCCGGATGTAAAAAGCCTATGGAGCGCCTTTGGATTTCCAGTATGGAGGATGCGGCGATCCGTGAGGGCTTTGACCATCTCCACCCCGGCAGTGATTACGATAAGCTCTATGATGCGGCGGTCTGCCGGGCAGGAGCCGACTGGCTGATCGGGATCAATGCCACCCGGCTTTTTTCTGTCCTGTATGGTGTCACCCTAAATGTCGGCCGTGTTATGTCACCGACACTGGCACTTTTGGTACAGCGTGAGTCGGATATTGAATCCTTCATCAGTAAGCCTTTTTATGTGCCGGAAATCACCTGCGGAGGTTTTACTGCTTCCGGCGAAAAAATGACGGAACGATCCGAGGCTGAAAAAATCCGTATGGACTGTGACCACAACTCCGCTTTTGTGCGTTCTGTGGAAAAGCAGGTAAAAACTATACAGCCTCCCCGCCTTTATGACCTTACAACTCTGCAAAGGGAATGTAACCGTATTTATGGCTATACGGCTCAACAGACCCTTGATTATGTGCAATCTCTCTATGAAAAGAAGCTGGCAACCTATCCGAGAACGGACAGCCAGTATTTGACGAAGGACATGCAGGCAACCGCCGCTTCCCTGATCCTGTGGCTGCGTGACAATATGATCTTTGGAAAAGGCTACGCCGGAGAGCCGGACATTGACCGGGTAACAGATGACAGCAAAGTGACTGACCACCATGCCATTATCCCAACTGTGGAAATCGCACGGACAGACCTGTCAGAGCTTCCTTCCGGGGAGCGGGATGTGCTTACCCTGCTTGCCGTCAGACTGCTTTGTGCCACAACGCAGGTACACCGATTTGAAGCGGTCACCGCTATATTGGACTGCCAGGGATATACTTTTACGGCAAAAGGAAAGACTATTTTACAGTCCGGCTGGAAAGAGGTGGAACGGATTCACCGTATGAGTATCAGGCAGAGTGAAACGGAACACAAAGAAAATGAAGCTGTCGCTCTCCCTGTGCTGCAGGAAGGACAGACTTTTGAAGCTGTATCAGCAAGTCTCCGTGAAGGGAAAACTTCACCGCCGAAACACTATACGGAGGACACACTGCTGTCCGCTATGGAGACTGCCGGTGCGGAAGATATGCCGGAAGATGCCGAGCGTAAAGGATTGGGTACTCCGGCTACCCGTGCGGCAACACTGGAAAAGCTGGTTTCTGCCGGATTTGTACAGCGAAAGAAAAAGCAGCTCATTCCTACGGAAAAAGGAAAGAACCTGATCGCAGTCCTGCCGGACAATATCAAATCTCCCATCTTAACTGCAGAATGGGAATCCATGCTGAAACAAGTGGAACATGGCGAACTGTCGGCAACATCTTTTATGGATCAGATTGCAGATATGAGCCGGACGCTGGTAAAAGAACATACTACCCCGGAAGAACGTTTTGCGGATCTGTTTCCTTCTTCCAAAGGAACTGCACACGAAGCCGTGGGGGTATGTCCCCGCTGCGGTGCCCCGGTATTTGAAGGAAAGAAAGGTTTTTTCTGCGGCAACAGGGAATGTTCTTTTGCTCTTTGGAAAGATAACCGTTTCTTTTCCAGCAAGAAAAAATCTATCACAAAGTCTGTGGCAGCGGCTCTTTTGAAAGAGGGCCGCATTTCTATGTCCGGGCTTTACAGTGAAAAAACAGGAAGGACCTATGATGCGGAAGTGATCCTGGATGATACCGGCGGTAAATATGTGAATTTCAAGCTGGAATTTCCCGTAAAGAAAGGCAGGCGCAAATGATTGATCGAAAAACCTTTGAATATGGAGGTTATCACTTCACGCCCATACGAAAATTTTACAAAAAAGAAGGCGACTTTTTCGCCATATCGAAACGGCTGGCAAGTGACCCCAACTTAGGGCTGTGTACCTATCAGGAGCGGCAAAAGGTACCCTTTGATTATAGAGGGTTTTATGCTGTTTCAACTGACAAAGAATGTGATATTTTCCGCTGCGAAGAAAATGGCTTGTTGTATGTACCGGGAAAAAACGAACTTTTTATTTACCATGAACCAAAACAGAAAAAGCGGAACTCTATCGCCGATGCCCTTTCACAGTCCAGGAATGTTACTGATGCAACCGGAATTTCCGGCGGCAGACAAAGCAGTGACCCGGAAAGGTAGGCATTATGGCAGAGAGGGAATTAAAACGCTCGGAGCAGTCTGCAATCCGAAAGCTGGTTACAGAGCTTTGCGCCAACTATGACTCTCAGGATAAGATCTGCCTTCCCCTGGACAGCCCTTGCTACATGCTGAATAAATGGTGGACCGGTGCTTATTGCCGGTACTTTGAAAAAGCGGTGTTGCCGGTGGATGCAGCACTGGAATCAGCCATTACCGGCGGGGACACCTCCATGAGACAGAAAATATGCTCTGTGTGTGGAAAATCATATCTTCCTATAACCAGCCAGGCATATTGCTCCGATGCCTGCCGGGTCTATGCAAGACGGAAATCCGAGCGGAAACGCAAACGCCGGCAGCGGCAAAACCAACCATGATATGTCCGCAACTTAGCCCCAAAAGTCCTTGATTTTCAATGGCTATTCGCATCTGTTTTTAAGGGAGCTGTATAAGAATACTCCGGTGCTTTGAAATGAGGTTAAGTTGCGGACAAAACTTATATTTTAACAAAAACGATAGGAGGCGATTTTTTGAATATCAACACGATTACTGCAGAGGATCTTCGCCGTATGCCGGATAAGGAAGGACTGATTTTACAGGGCTGCGGCGGAGATCTGACAGAATGGGTGGACGGGATCAACGAAATGCTGACAAATGCAGGCATATTGAAAGATGGCAGCCAGTTTGAAAATGTGTTTGCTTTTCAGCACGGAGAACTGACCTGTCTGCTTTACCCTTTTGATGATGTGAAACTGGATATAGGGAAACTTGCCCTGTGGCGTTTACAGACCCATGAAGTCTATGGCGGCACATGGCTGTCGGACTTTGTGCCGAATTATTTAGGCGGATTTATAGAAACACCGGAACCATTGGCAGATAAACCGGACTGCCCTCTGATCGGAGCAGATGGGAACATTTTTAATCTGCTTGGTATTGCTTCCCGTACTTTGCGGGAGCATGGTCTAAAAGAACAGGCAAAAGAAATGTCTGACCGGGTATTTGCTTCCGGCAGTTATGGAGAAGCGCTCTGTATCATTGGCGAATATGTCAACATCACAGATTCCGAACCGGAGCATAAGAATTCTCTCCGTCAGCAGCTAAAGGCAACAAAACCGGCAGACCCAGTAAAAAAGCAACAAACTTCCAAACAGCAGGAACGATAAGGAGGGATGCGAAATGGAAAGGAAACGGACCTATGGTGTATGGGCAGTACGAAGCAGCACTTCTATTTTCGGACCGGCACAAAGCTGGTGCAAGGAAAATGGAAAACCGTTGGGGTTTGATAGCAAAGCCGACGCTGAAAACTATGCAAAGGAAGCCAACGAGCATACGACAGCAAATGTCCGATACTATGTGAAAGAAAAAGAACCGGAACCCGGCGCTGTTCGGAAAGGAACATCTCAACCGGAACTGGATGCGCGCAGCCATGAAGAAGTAATACCAAGAAATGATGCAGCGGAAAAACAAAACGAGATTCCGGGCCGACAGATTCCTTCTCAAACAGATCCGCTGGTAGAAATCCGCTCTGCGGTCCATAGTAATTACGCGGGTATGGTCGCTATGCTGGGTGCGGACAACCGTGTGTATTTGGGGCGTGAGGAACGTTGCCATTACCAGGATATGCAGCCATCTTACTATGACAATCAGGACGGTTCCCTGTGTTTTGTCTGTGATCAGCCCGATATGTATTATTTTCTTTATGGAGAAGGCTGGGCGCATACCCAGACGGAAATGTTGGAACGAGGGCTTACCTTGCGCCAGTATGAAGAATTTGCGAGACTGCAAAATGGGGTCCTTGCACAGTTTACCACCCAAAGAGAAATTCTGTTTGCCGGACAGCCGTTTCAGGCGCCGGAAAGTTATCTTCGCAATGCGGAACTTTATGAGGAAGGACAAACCGGGAACTACAATATGCTGGATGGCAGGCTGAACAACGAACCTCCTGTGCGCCCGGATCTGACAGACGGACAGACGGATGAAGAAATCCGGGAGCTGGTGCCGGAAGCAAAGCCGTCTTTGATGGACCGTTTGAAAGCAGACAAACCGGAGCATGAAGCAAGGCAGATGATCCCTCCTGTGTCGGAAAGGGAACGCTGATGGCCGGGGTAAGATTTGAGGATGTAGATCTTTTGGGTGCTCTTTCCCGTATCGTAGATCTTCATACCCAACATTATAAAGAGGACTTTGACCTGGATAAGGAACTGATTTCAAAACTGGCTGTGTCAGACCGTTCAGAGGATAAACAGCTTCTTTGGATGTCACGCCCTTGCGGAACCTATACCCTGCGCGAACGGGAAGTTTATCTGGATGGAAGCCATGAAAATAAAGTGTGGCGGTTTTACCAGGAACAGACAAATGATCCCGTTTTGGCTTATGCCATCTCTTTGAAAGAAGTCAGGGACGGAAAAATATTTGGCAATCTCTATCCGCTAAATTATAGAGAACATGTGGAACGGATGAAAAAGCTGACCTGTCCAATCGGAAATGTAGCCGTTGCATTTGCGGATGGAAATGTTATCACGATTCCCTATCAGGAACGGAGACAGCTTATGAACCGGTTTATGCCAGAGCATGGAGCCCCTAAAACAATGACTTATCTGCCGGAAAATGAGCCGGAGCTGATGATGATTCTAAAACGGGAACGCTTCAAACGCAGCTATCATGCGACAGCCGGAAATCTGGAGGAATATCTTGATAAGCTGGAAAAGACCACCCTGCGGGAAAAACTCAAAAGAGCAAAGACGGTGGTTTCAACACAGGAGGTCTCATCTCATAAAAGAGGGTTGGAACGATGAAGGGCGGGCATAACAAAAAATCCGTCCGCGTCGAATTTGTCATGTCCGAACCGGAGGCCGAACTGGTAAAAGAACGCATGGCGGAACTTGGCATTACCAACCTGTCGGCATATCTGCGAAAGATGGCCGTAGACGGTTACATCATTCACCTTGATATGGGAGATATTCAGGAAATGATCCGGCTTCTCCGCATTTGTTCCAATAACTTAAACCAATATACCAGACGGGCCAATGAGACCGGCAATATTTATGCCGCAGATATAGATGACATCCGCACCCGTCTGGACAGCCTTTGGGATGGCATGGACAAACTGATCCGGGGATTTGCAAACATTTCATAAACAGCCGGAAAGCCGTTGCTTTCTTTTTGCCGTCACGGTAAAATTTTTATAAGGGCAGATGCCCTTCTGAAAGGAGGCAAAGCGTATGCGTTTGATAGGTAAATTACTGGCACTTCCCTTTATGCTGGTTACGGGGATTCTTTATCTGGTATGTAAATTTTTAGTGGTTCTTTCCGGTGCGGTACTTGGGATTCTTTCTGGGATCATCTTTCTGGCGGCATTGGTGCTGTTCTTTGTCGCAGGATTTTTGCCGGGTCTTGCATGGCTTATGATCGCCTTTCTTATCAGTCCATACGGTCTGCCTCTGGCGGCTGCATGGCTGGTAGGGATCATTGGCGGGGCAAACAGTGCCTTAAAGGATTTTATATTTGGTTAAGCAGATTTGGCGGGGCGCATAGGCAGCCCCGCTCTTTTTCTGCAATTATAACTTCTCTGATTGGAATTAAGTTAAGGAGGTGACGAAAATAGCGACCACAAGACTGATGCCTCTGCATGTAGGAAAAGGTCGGAATATCTCTACTGCGATCTCAGATATTATTGATTATGTAGAAAATCCGCAGAAAACCGATTTTGGAAAATTCATTTATGGCTATGAGTGTGATACCCGGCTTGCTGATGCAGAGTTTCTTCTGTCCAAACGACAGTATGCAAATCTGACCGGCAGAAATCAGGGTGCAGATGATGTGATCGCCTACCATCTCCGTCAGGCATTTAAGCCCGGCGAAGTTACGCCAGAAGAAGCTAATCAGATCGGCAGGGATCTGGCACTGAAGCTCACAAAAGGAAACCATGCCTTTGTTGTCTGCACCCATGTGGATAAGCACCATGTCCATAATCACATCATTATCAACTCTACTACACTGGACTGTCAGAAAAAATTTCGCAACTTCTGGGGCTCTACCTGGGCAATCCGGCGAATGAATGACAAGCTGTGTTTGGAGCATGGACTTTCGATTGTAGAAAATCCGAAACCCAGCCGGGAGCATTATGGCACATGGCTGGGAAATAAAAAGCAGCCTTCCTTTCAGGAGCAGATACGCATTGCTATTGATGCTGCATTAGAGGAAAAGCCAAAAGATTTTGAGGAACTTCTACAGAAGCTGGAAACTGCTGGGCTGGAAGTCAACCGTGAAAGAAAACATCTTCGGTTCCGAGTTCCGGGACAAGAAAATTATACCCGATGCGATACGCTCAAAGGCGATTATACAGAACAGGCCATCAAAAAACGGATTGCCGGTACACGGACAGTAAAACCCCGCCATGCCTTTTCTAAAAAAACGGTTTCCAAAGTTGGATTGCTGGTTGATATTGAAGCTGCAATCCGTTCCGGCAAGGGGCCTGGTTATGAGCGCTGGGCAAAAGTGTTCAATCTAAAGCAGCTTTCTCAGGCAGTGCTCTATTTAAAAGAACATGGCGATATGGGTTATGAGGATCTTCTGGAAAAAGCCAACGCCACTACCACTAATTTCAATACCTTATCCGTTCAGATCAAAGATCTGGAGTCAAGAATGAATGCCAATGCCGAGCTGCAAAAGCAGATCGTAAACTATGCGAAAACGAGGGCTGTCTATGTAGAATATCGCAAAGCCGGGTACAGCAAAAAATTCCGAACAGCACATGAGGCTGAAATTTTGTTGCACCAGGCGGCAAAGAATCATTTTGACGAGTTGGGAATCAAAAAGCTCCCCTCTGTCAAATCTCTCCGGGAGGAATACACCGACCTTCTGGAACAAAAACGGAAAGCCTATTCTGCCTATAAGCAGGCCAAAAATGATATGAAAGAACTTCATAATGTTCGGGCCAATGTGGAATATCTATTGGAGATTTCTTCCCCGCCACAACCGCAGCGCAGCACAGAAAAATCCCGTCAATAAGGTTTGTCTGCTTTTCGCTTTCAGCGTTCCAACGGAATGCGCAGCCATTGCCACCGGCAATGATTTCAGGGGTTTGGGGATATGTCACCAACAAGCATTTAGCAGGAATTCCGGGAACGGGATTTCTGCTAAATACGCAATCTTACGTAAGATTGCATTGCTTGCCGATTTGCTAACACCTTGCATTTTTAATGAGGATGTAGTAGTATATATCGTGGTTAGTTGTGGCTAATCAAGAAGAATGAAATGGGGTGATTTGATGGAAGCGGCGATGAAACAATCACAGCTTCACGATATATATTTTCCTGAAAAAAAAGAAAAAAGTGCAAATTTGATTCTTCAACAAAGCACAGATACCGGAACCGGAGAAATGACCTGTTATGATGTGGCCCCTGGAATACAGATAACATATAATCATCTCAATATGGATTCCTGCTATCAACCTTTAATTCCGAAAGAGGATTTTCTTCAAATCGATCACTGTCTGGAAGGATGCTATGAGTGTGAATTGGCCGGTGGCTCTGTTAGCTTTTTAGGTGAAGGAGATTTATCGGTTAGTAATCTTTGTAAAGGGCAACAGTTATTTGTTGGTTCAAGGATTCCGTTAAAAAAATATCGTGGTATTACTGTTCTCTTAGAAATGGAAGGAGCTCAAAAGACCCTCAATACAGATTTTCGGCAAGGAGATATTAACCTGCAGCAAATCCGTGATACTCTATGTGGTGATGGACGTTCTCTTTTGATTAAGTCTAAGCATGAAATAGATCATATTTTCAGCGAACTTTATCGGGTGGATGAGAGAATCCGGATTCCGTATTTCTGGATTAAAGTGATCGAACTTTTGCTGTTTTTAAGCCTATTGGATGCCAGCTATGTGAAAAAACCCCGACAGTTTTCTGAGGATGTTTCCAAAGGGACACAACAAGCATACCAATATATCATTGAGAACCCTTTTTCCAAAATAACGATCTCTCAACTGGCAGAGATGTTCCATGTGGCAGAATCCAGCATGAAGCGGTGTTTTACTTCTATCGCTGGCAACTCGATAGGTACCTTTATGAAAATAAAGCGTATGGAGGCTGCTGCGGAACTGCTTGTTTCCGAACCACAGCTTAGTATCTGCGAAGTAGCCGAGGCTGCCGGATATGAAAATCAAAGCAAGTTTTCCGCCGCTTTTAAGTCAATTATGGGCGTTACTCCGTTTGCATATCGCTGCAAATCGTGGTGAGCTAATTGGATTAAAAATTCACCCGCTTGGTTATAGAAGCCACCCTTTTCGGCCTGCTATAATTAACAATAGCCGGTGGCAATAAGAGTTAATGAAAGAGCCGCAGTGTTGCGGCTCTTTTTCAAAGTCATGGGTTAGGCGTTGCTAACTATATAAAGAAAGCGAGTGACATGGATGTGTTAAACAAGGGAAGTATTGGGAGAAGAATTTTGAAACGCCTCGTTAGTTTTATCATCGTGATCTGGGGCGTTGTAACTTTAAGTTTCTGCTTGCAGGTGTTTACTGGCACGGATCCAGCGGAAATGATTGTAAGGAAAAACAGTATTTTTGCTACAGAGGAACAAATTCAAGCAGTGAGGGAACAGCTTGGTTTGGATGCGCCGTTCCACGAAAGATATTTTGACTACATAACCGGTGTGGCAACTGGTGATCTGGGCACTGCCATTACAAACAGGCAGCCGGTGATTGAAAACATAAAAGCTGCCCTGCCAGTCACTTGTACTGTCATAGTCATGGCAATGGCGTGGGTAATTTTGTTTACAGTCATCCTATCGGCGATTTCGGTGATACGGAAGAATGGTATCTTTGACAATGTAACGCGGATTATCTGTATCATTGGAATCTGCGTCCCAAGTTTTTGGCTGGCCCTTATTCTTTTGACGGCTTTCGCAGTGAACATTCCGATTTTTCATGTCATTGCAGATGGCAGCATAAAATCGCTGATACTACCCTCAATCGCTATGGCAGTGCCAATCATCTGTATATCGACAAGAGTGCTACGCGCCTCTGTTCTAAATGAACTTAAAAGCGATTATGTGCTTTATGCCAAAGCAAGGGGATTTTCTAATTCACAGATTGTTTTTGGAGAGGTTTTGCGTAACGCTCTGCCTGCGGCAATCACTTTATTCGCTCAATACTGTGCCGCATTGTTTGGAACATCTGCCTTGGTGGAAAGCGTGTTTTCCATTGATGGGCTTGGAATCTATCTGATGGAATCCTGCGAAAGCATGGATGTATATGGAATATCCGGGGCTATTTTGGTGTGTGCAGTTCTTTTCGTTCTATTTAATACAGTAGCAGACATCCTTTCCAGTATGATATGCCCGGCATATAGGAGGAAGCGTGTATGAAAAGAAAACCACAAATTATGATAGGAATCGCCTTAATTGCCCTCTTTGTAATATTGGCTGTTGCCGCTCCCATATTGGCACCCAATGATCCCAATGCAACAAATCTTGCCTTGAAAAATGCACCACCATCTGCCGAATACCCTTTGGGCTGCGACCAGATGGGACGGTGTGAATTGTCACGCCTGATTTATGGGGCAAGATACTCTCTCGGCCTGTCCATTCCTGTGTTGATTGTCATTGCGGCGATAACCCTTTTTGTTGGCTGTTATTCCAGCTATAAAGGCGGTATATTGGACGAAATCATGCGGCTGGTGTGCGATATTTTAATGGCTTTTCCTTTAATCGTCATTGCGATGTCGCTGGTTTCGGCTGTGGATGATTCGGTTGCCAGCATCATAATTGCGATTGGCATTTCCATGGCTTCATGGTTTTTGCGGATGGTACGTTCTTACGCAAAAACAGAGTGTGGAAAAGAATACATAGAAGCCTCCAAAATTTCCGGTGCCTCTAACTTTCGTATTGTGACCCGCCATTTGATTCCAAATGTGCTTCCACAGTTTATTGTTTATTTTACAACCGGAATTGCAACTGCGATTATGTCTGTTTCCAGTTTTGCATTTTTGGGGGTGGGTTTGATTGCAGGCACACCGGAATGGGGCGCCATGCTGGATGAAGCCAGAAGCAGCATTTACATCAATCCCAGCCTGATAATATACCCCGGTATCTGCTTGATTGTCTGCTGTGCCGGTTTCAATCTCTTGGGCGAAGGTCTGCGTGACAGGATTGGAAAGGAGGACGAAATCAGTGCCACTTGAAGTGAAAAAACTTACGATTTCTCTCCCCTCCGGTGAGCCTGTAGCAGAAAACATATCTTTTCAAATTGAAAAGGGAGAAATGCTTTCGATTGTCGGAAGTTCAGGTGCGGGAAAAACAACGATCTGCAAAGCGATTATGGGGTTGCTTGGTTCCGCTTACCAGGCTACGGGCCAGATTATTTTTCAAGGGATTGATCTTCTGGCCCTGCACAAAAAGGACCGAAAACAGATCTATGGGAAAGAAATATGTTTCATCATGCAAAATCCAATGACAGCTTTCAATCCTTCGATACGTGTAGGAAAGCAGTTGGAGAAAACCTATCGGCTGCACCATGATCGTTCTTCCAAAGCGGAAATGCACACTTTATTTGACAAAACTTTACGGCGGCTGGGGTTAGAGGATACAGACAGGATATTGAAAAGTTATCCTTTTGCCCTTTCCGGCGGCATGCTGCAGCGGTTGATGATAACTGCTGCGCTTATCAATGAACCGCAGATTTTAATTGCGGATGAAGCAACCACGGCTATTGATGCCTGTAATCGTATGGAGCTGATGAAGGAACTGAAAAAACTTTGCACAGAGGGTATGTCTGTACTCTTTGTTACCCACGATCTGCGTGCCGCCTCCTTTTCCGATCATTTGCTGATAATGAACCACGGAAAAGTAATTGAAGCTGGAAATACTCAGGAAATTATCAAGGCTCCCAAAGAAGAATATACCGCCTATCTCTTAGGTGCGTGCCGTTTAGAAAGGAGGGGTGACGATTGATTGAAACAAGAGATTTAAGCTGTACTTTTTCAGAAGGCTCGTTTTCACAAAACAGATTTACAGCGGTATCGCCGATCAGTGCCGTTTTCAAAAATGGAGGACGTTATGCGATTGTCGGTGAATCTGGCTCTGGGAAAACAACACTTGCACGGATGATTGCTGGACTGCAAAAACCGGATGGCGGAAATGTATATTTTGATAATATGCCGCTATATGGCAGGCGCTATAAAGCCCGGAAGGAACATTTTAAGAGAGTGCAGATTATCCAACAAAATTCCGCTTCGGCATTGGATCCAAAGATGTCTGTAGGAAAATCCATTGAGGAACCGCTGATCTGCTTTTTTGGTATGGACAAAGCGCGGCGGAAAAAGCGGTGCGAAGAATTGCTGACACTTTGTAATCTTCCGGTGTCCTACTATGCACGGCTTCCTTCGGAATTGTCCGGTGGTGAGCAAAAGCGTATTGCGATAGCACGAGCGTTGGCTGCGGAACCGGAGTGCTTAATTTTCGATGAAGCTACAAACGGTTTTGACCTGCCGCTTCGGAAAAAAATTGTGGAGGAAATCATTGATCTCCAAAAAGAGGTCGGCTTCACTTTGATTTTCATTACCCACGACATGGAACTTGCTGTAGTAGTGGCAGATGAAATTCTTGTGATGCGGAGTTCGAAACTGGTTGAGCAGGTCACTTTTTCCGGGGATCCTTCGGTATTTCAGCAGCCGTATAGCAAAGTGCTGTTAGAAGCCAGTGGAATTATTTAATTTGGAATCCAATGAATTTGGGTAAATAAAAATCAAGAAAGGAAAATCACACGATGAAATTCAAACGATTAGCGGCAGCTCTGCTGTCCGCAGCGATGGTTGTTTCCCTTGCGGCCTGCTCCAACAATAAGGAATCAGCAGAATCCGGTTCAGGGACAACAGGAACAGAGGCCGTACATGTTAATTTGGCTGAAAGCTGGGGATTTGAATATTTCTATACGATCCTCACTCCCGAAGTATCTTCCAGCCAGTACGATATTACCTATTACCTCACCAGTTTCTATGATACGCTGGTGACATACAATGAAAATAATGAACTGGTCGGATCTCTGGCCGAAGATTGGTCTATGAGTGATGACGGACTGGTGTATACCTTCCAGATCAGAGAAGGCGTTAAGTTTTCGGATGGCTCAGATCTGACCGCCGAAGATGTGGCAAAATCATTGATGGCTGTGCCTGTAAATCTCGGCCAGTATAACGGAGGGTATGGACGCCTTTCTACAATCATTGAAAGTGCCGAAGCCACCGGGGATTATACAGTAGAACTTCGGCTGACGCAGCCTTACTATAATACTTTGCGGGAACTTTGCCTTGCCAATCCTTTTGGTATTGTCTCCAGCGAGCAGTTGAATGATGATTTAACCGCTAAAGATACTTTTCGGACAGCCACCTATGGAACCGGCCCATATATGTACGAAGGGGACAATGATGGCCAGACATGGAATTTTGTACGCAATCCCAACTATTGGGGTGAAACACCGGAAGTAGATAGCTTTTCTATTAAGAGCATCCCTGATAATGATGCCAAGATTCTTGCGCTGAAAAATGGAGAAGTTGATTTTATATCCGGTATCAAAAATGTTTCTGCTGAAAGTTATGACGAAATCAGCCAGACCGAAGGCTTTGGAGCACAAATCGATGATAAGGCTTTGCAGACTTACTATGTGGGATATAACCTGAACGATACTGTTTTTGGCGATTCGGTTATCCGAAAGGCGATTGCCTCTGCTATTGATAAAGATGCCGTAGCAGACAGCATTTATGGTGGCTTGCATGATCGGGCAGACAGCTTTTTCTCCACAGACCTGCCGTATTGTGATTTGGAGCTTTCAGAGGCAACCTTTGATATTGATGCGGCAAATCAAATGTTGGATGAAGCTGGATATGTTGATACAGACGGTGACGGAATCCGGGAAAAGGATGGGGCAAATATTTCGGCTGCTTTCCTGTATCAGACCGGCTCTGCTTCGGACGATAACTTGGTTGTCTACATCTGCAATCAAGCACAGAAAATTGGCATTGAATTAACACCCCAGTCTGCCGCAATGATGGATTGGTATGCTATGGTTCAAAGCGGGGATTATGGTTTGACGGTATTCAAAACTCAAGGCGGTTTTTATGATCCGGCTAATGTTGTTACGAATATTAACCCTCAGACTTCCATGGATCCTATTGTGATGCTTTTAGGCTCCACCCAGCCGGAACTTGCGGATCTGGTTGCTGAATTGGATTCTTCTACCGATGAAACGAGGATTCAGGAAATTTATCAAACGATTTTAACAACAATCGCCGATGAAGAACTGACAACCCCTCTTGTATATATGCACCAACTGGCAATTTACAGCGATAAAATCACCGACTATACATTCCCTATGGATTCTAATTTTACATCCGTTCAAAACATAAAAGTAAACTGATTGCCTGTGGGAAAAGGCGGCTTTCGCCAGCCGCCTTTTCTTTCACCTTTTATCGTGAGCTGATTGGAGTAACAATATACCTGATAGGTCGTTGAATGTATATTTTCCACCAATTATAATGAAAGAAAAGGTTAGTTATTGCTAACCAATTTGAAAGGAGGCTTTGTTTCGATGAAACAAAAGAACGGCGGGATAAAGCGGCTTCTCGAATTTACAGGAGAAAAACGCAGTTTATTGAATATATCCCGTATTTTATCCGGTGTTAGTGCCATCTTTATTTTAGGACCATTCCTCTGCGTCTATTTTGCAGCACGTGAATTGGTAAATGTCTTTACCGGCAGTGCTTTGGACACGCAAAGTTTAGTTCGCTGGGGAATGATTGCCTTAGTTTTGGAGCTGATCGGTCTGGCATTATATTTCTGTGCTTTGCTATGCTCTCATGTGACGGCGTTTCATACCGAAAAGAATCTAAAAATGGCTGCGCTGAAACATCTGGCGAAAATGCCTATGGGATATTTTGATACCAATCCCAGCGGCAAACTGCGGAAAATCATTGACGAAAATAGTTTTCAAACAGAAACTTTTATAGCCCATCAACTTCCAGACTTGGTTGGCGCACAAGTAACTATGGTAGTAAGCCTGATTTTAATGCTTCTGTTTGACTGGCGCATTGGTGTACCACTACTTCTGCTTTTTGGAATCGGCTTTTTCCTGCAAAAATCTCTGATGGGCAAGGAAGGCATGAAACTGATGCAGACCTATCAGGACTCGTTGGAAACGATGAATCACGAGGCGGTAGAATACATCCGTGGAATTTCCGTCTTGAAGGTGTTTGGGCAAACGGTGCAGTCCATAACAAAATTTAATGAGGCAATCAAGTCCTATCGAAAATTTGCTTTAGCTTACACGATGTCTTGTAAAAAGGGTATGGTTGCCTTTAATTCCGTTATCAATTCCAGCTTCCTTGTATTGGTTCCTACTGCACTGATTATAGGGTTGGTATCTTCTGACCTTGTTGGGTTCACACAAAGTTTTCTGTTTTATGTGATTTTTTCACCGGCCTGTGCGGTAATGCTGAACAAGATTCTCTATATGACGAGTTACAAAATGCAGGCTGAAGAATCCATGCGGCGTATTGATATGATTTTGAACGCAGAACCGCAGGAAGAAACTGCACAACCGAAACGCCCTGCAAGCTATGATATTTCTTTTGAAGGAGTAACCTTTACCTATGAAGGCGCAGAGCAGCCGGCAGTTTCTCATCTTAGTTTTTGTGCAAAAGCCGGTACAACAACCGCCCTTGTGGGACATTCCGGCTCCGGTAAGAGTACCACTGCCAGCTTGATTCCCCGATTTTATGACGCACAGGCCGGCAGCATTAAAATTGGCGGTGTAGACATTCGCAGCATTGCCCATCCAGATTTAATGAAGATGGTCGCCTTTGTATTCCAGGACCCAAAACTGTTCAAGGATAGTCTATTTGAGAACATTCGGGCTGGACGCCCAAGTGCAACAAGAGAAGAAGTCATGCGGGCAGCACATTTGGCTCAATGTGATGATATATTGGCTAAATTCCCTAAAGGAATCGATACAGTAGTCGGCAGCAAAGGTGTGTACTTATCGGGGGGTGAAACCCAACGTATTGCGATTGCAAGAGCTATTTTGAAAGATGCACCTATTATCGTACTTGACGAGGCTACAGCCTATGCTGACCCCGAAAACGAGCAGCAGATACAGCAGGCATTTGAGGGGCTTACAAAGGGAAAAACAGTTATTATGATTGCTCACCGGCTTTCAACGGTGCAGGATGCCGATCAGATTTTGGTCATGCGGCAGGGAGAGCTTGTTGAAAGCGGCAGGCATAACGAATTGGTAAAGAAAAATGGTGAATATGCCCGTATGTGGGAGAACTATACCAAGACAACACAGTGGCATATTGGAAATGAGGTGAAAGTATGCTAAAGCGTCTGTTTGCTTTGAGCGACCAAGGCTCAAAAGACTTAAATAAAGGGATTGCCGCAACGACTCTCAGCAATATTTGCCTAATTATCCCGTCCAGCCTTTTAATCATGGTAATCTGGGAACTGCTGAATGTAATATCGGGCGAATCATCTGGAATTTCAGAATATATTCCTGTTTTTTGCATTATGACGGTGGTTTTGTTTATTATTGTATTTTGTACCCAATGGCTTCAATATAACAAAACCTATACCGTGGCTTATGAGGAAAGTGCGAACCGCCGAATTGTTCTTGCTGAAAAACTTCGCAGACTTCCGTTGTCCTTCTTCGGGCAGAAAAATCTTTCCGATCTGACCACAACTATCATGGGTGATTGTACGGCGCTGGAGCGTGTGTTTTCTAATGCCCTTCCGCAACTTTTTGGAACCATTTTCATGTTTATCATTACGGCGATAGGTCTGCTTGTAATGGATTGGCGGTTAGGGCTTTGTATTGTGATTCCTGTTCCCGTAGCAGCACTGGTGGTCTTTGCAGCACGAAAGGCACAGGCTAAGGCAGAAAGTGCTAATATGGACGCTAAACGTGCAGCCTATGATGGAGTACAGGAATATCTTGATACGATTCAGGAATTGAAATCTTGCTCCAGAGAAGAAGAATATCTGGCCGGTCTGGAAAAAAAGCTGGACTATGTGGTGAAATGCTCTTTCCGAAATGAGATCGCGCCTGGCGCAGCGACTACAACAGCACAATTTATTCTGCGCTTTGGCCTTGTTGCGGTACTGCTGGTAGGTGGCTATCTTGTGGCGGCTGGCTCCCTCACGATTCCCATGTTTATCTTATACCTTATTTTTGCTGGCAGAATTTATGACCCCTTCACAAGCTGCTTTATGTTGATGGCCGAGGTCTTTTCTTCACTGGTAAGCGTAAAGAGAATGAAACAGATTGACGCAACACCGGAACAGACAGGAAGTAATGTTTGCAATAACAAAGGATTTGACATTGAATTTAAGAATGTCCATTTCTCTTATAATGAGGAACCGGTGTTGAAAGGCGTTTCCTTCACAGCAAAACAAGGTGAAGTCACCGCCTTAGTAGGTCCGTCGGGAAGCGGCAAATCTACTGCTTCAAAATTGGCAGCACGGTTCTGGGATGCAGATTCCGGCCAAATCACTTTAGGTGGTGTCGATGTAAAGAGCGTAGAACCGGAAACATTATTCAAAAACTTTGCTATTGTTTTCCAAGATGTACTTCTCTTTGATGAAACTGTCATGGAGAATATTCGCCTTGGACGAAGCGGTGCAACTGACGAAGAAGTAAAAGCGGCGGCAAGGGCTGCACAGTGCGAAGAATTTATTTCTCGGCTGCCACAGGGGTATCAGACGAATATTGGCGAAAATGGCAGCGCCCTTTCCGGTGGAGAACGGCAACGGATTTCCATTGCGAGAGCATTGCTAAAAAATGCGCCGGTAATCCTTTTGGACGAGGCTACAGCCTCTATGGATGCTGAGAGTGAAACATTGGTACAGGATGCTCTTTCTGTCTTGCTGAAAGATAAGACCGTTATGGTGATTGCTCACCGTATGAGGACAGTTGCTAATGCGGATAAAATCGTGGTTTTGGATGATGGAAAGGTAAGCGAAATGGGTACACCACAGGAGCTTATGAAAAAGAACGGGCTATATGCTCACTTGGTTGCGTTACAGCGCGGTAAATGATAATCACGAATCTACTGAAAAGGAGGTGACGCACTCTATTGATTTCAATGATCGCAAAGATGGCATGGGAAAAACACAAAACTCAGGAGGCGGTTTCACCTTCCGAATCTTATGCCGAAGAACTTCGGGCTACGGGTGAAGATTATTTAGAAGCAGTTCTGATTCTTGATCGTCAGAAAGGTGATGTTCGCTGCGTTGATCTTGCAACCTTTTTAGAGCGTTCAAAGCCGACTATTACAAATATGGTTACAAGACTATGCGAAAGCGGATTCTTAGTGCGTGAGGATAATAAGTCGATTTCTTTAACGACTAAGGGTAAGGAAGTGGCAGAAAAGATTTATGAACGCCATCGTTTTTTTACCAAACGATTGATCGCTGCTGGTGTAGATCCAAAAACAGCGGAAAGAGACGCTTGCCGATTGGAACATGCTATCAGCGAAGAATCTTTTCAAAAACTGAAAGATGCTTTAGAGGACTAAGGAGGTGGTGATAACATGGGAAATTAGCCGTACTGGATTTAAAAGATTCCGGCAGGCAGATTGGTGAAAAGCTATTTACTCTGCTTTCTCCCTGCCAAAAGAAGGAGCTGGCTCAGTTTGTTCGTGATTATGAGGCTGGCAATATTCCGGCTGATGTCCCATACTTAACACTTCTTCGAGGCCAGTATTTTATCCCTCCGCAGGCAGATCAGCCATTGACGGAAATCCGGGAAGGTGATTTGTATTTCTGCTTGGAGCAGCACCTTGTTACCGTGCGGAGCCAGGTAATTCCGCTGACGGTCAAGGAATTTGAAATCTTCGCTTTGCTCATACTGAACCCAAAGCGGGTATTCACTTATGAAATGCTCCTGGATCTGGTATGGCATGAGGATTATTCCTACTATTCCCGGAAAGCGATCAACAACCATATAAGCAACCTGCGAAAGAAACTCCGGGTTGCCCCTGATTTGCCGGAATATGTGAAAAGCGTCTATGGTGTAGGTTATAAATTTGAAGTATAGAAAGGGTGCGGTATTTCTGCCGCACCCTTAAATTTTCGTTTTTTCTGCTGTGTGGATAATGCCTGATTTTGTCATGTATTGTTGATTAAATTCAGTAAAACCATGACGCTTCTGGAAGAATTATAGCATTTATCCCTATATAATGCCCCAAAATGAGGGAGGTGGACATAATAGGTAACTCTGCTCTCCTTCAATAAAGGAGGGCATGGAAAATGCTGCCGAGGTCAGAATACCGGCCTCGACATAGCCGGTCATATAAAAGAGATTCAAACCCCGTAATCCTGCGATGGATTGCGGGGTTTTTCCATTCGACAGGATTTTGCATTTTCCATTCTGCTCCGTCAGATGGTGACGGAATACGACAGGCGCAGCTTACCGCTGTACGGTGGGCGCTCTTTTTTACAAATAAGGCGCAGGACAAGCCTGCCGCCGGACCTGTACGGTGTAGATCACCGCCCCTCTGATTTCGATTTGCCCATTACCCACTCAAAAATCGAAATTGGAGGATTACCATGAAAGAAATCAATCTGCGGGAATTTTACCCGGAAATATATAAAACGGATCTGTTTATCAGCCTGCCCGATGAGGTTGTGGATGTGCTGGTAGAATATCAGCGGAAAGAAGTGGCATATCGCCGCCGTACATACCGGCATAAGGCATTCCTTTCTCTTGATTATGGGGATGATATTGAACGCGAAGCTGTTCTTTTTACCCCAACGCTGCAGGAGATCGTAGAAAGGCACCTGGAGGAAGAACGGCTGTACCAGGCGATTTCTTCATTGCCAGAGAAACAACGCCAGCGTGTGTACGCTCACTATATTCTCGGCATTACCCTGATGGATATTGCCAAGATGGAAGGTGTTTCTCTCCATGCTGTCCATGAAAGTATTCGGCGCGGACTTCGGCGTCTGGAAAAAATTTTAGAAGAAAATTTCTAAACCCCCTATAAATGTACCCCCGAAAATGTCACGACTTATAGAAGGACAATTTTTTGGGACAATGCCATTTCGGTGAGTGAGAACCTTCAACGGTGCCACACCCACCTGTATATGCAGACAAGCTCCCAATCCTTCATCTGGACCTTGAAAACTGCATATACGGTGCCATAGGTACTTTCCCTGTATTCCGAGCGGCAAATGGAGCGGCGCGATGACAGGCGGCTTTAAGGAGGTGATGAAGCCCAGCCGTCCGAGCGATCTACGCTATCCATTGATCTGGCTGTGGCAGGCCAGACGCGATGACTGATACAGGGTATAATGATACTTTCTCACGACCCGTCAAAGACTTGGGGGGAGTCCCTTCTGTGTTCGTTAGCTCTGGCGAAGCGACGGCACAAGCAGGGCTATGATGCGGTAAAGCTGGCCGCAGCCTGTGGCATCCCCGGCCCGGAAAAGGGCCTGCCGGGGGGCGTGGCAAATACGGCAAGTTACCAAGAAAACATCCATGCCGTTGTTTTGATTTTCGAGCAGCGGCATGGATTCTTATAAAATCGAAATCAGATACCATGAGGCCGGGCCGCTCTTTTCGTGTGTCCGGCCTTATTCATGTGATTTTGATGATCCAGTATGAAAAGAAAGGAGCTGTTGTTATGACTCAAACACCGGCCTATACGGTCATACATACCCCGGAAGCAGACAGACTTGCCGACATCCGGGATGTATCTGTCAATAAGGACCTGCCGCGGGAAGAAAGGATTGCCGAGTTTGTCCGGCAGATCCGGGACCCGTATCATTTCAAATGCGGTGGATTTGTTGTCAGGGCAAGTTTTTCCCAGGGAGGCGCTACCCTGGAAGAATGCCTCCGCGGAATCCTACGCTGAAAATTATTGATATTTTTTATTTTGGGGGCTGATTTTTCCCGCATGGAGCGTTATAATAAACATGGAAAAGGAATTGAATACCGATACGCAGACTGCACTCCTTGAATTGCGGGGATTTTTCCGTGATGAAAGGAGTGTTTTTCTATGCAGGTTTATAAAGCTGCCAAATATATCCGCTTATCTTATACGGATGACAAATCAAATGAAAGCAACAGTGTCGGCAATCAACGAAAGCTGATCGAAGATTTCGTGAGCCGTCACCCGGAAATCGAGCTGGTTTCCGAAAAGGTAGACGATGGGTACAGCGGGGTTATCTTTGACCGTCCGGCTTTTAAAGAAATGATGGATGACATCATGGAGGGAAAGATCAACTGTGTCATCGTCAAAGACCTTTCCCGTCTTGGCCGTGAGTATATTGAGACTGGCCGCTATATGCGCCGTGTCTTTCCGGCCTATGGCGTGAGGTTTATTGCCATCAATGACAATATCGATACTCTCAATGAGAGCGCAGGCGATGACCTGACTGTATCAGTAAAGAACATTATGAATGAAGCCTATGCACGGGATATTTCCATTAAGACGAGAAGTTCCCTGGAAACTAAGCGTAAGAATGGGGATTTCGTTGGAGCTTTCCCGGTTTACGGCTATCGTAAATCCGAAGATAACCATAATCTTCTTGTAGTAGACGAATATGCTGCCCAGGTGGTGCGGAGCATTTTCAGGATGCGCCTGGAAGGATTCAGCCCCTACGCCATCGCGAATGAGCTGAACCGGCTGGGTACGCTCTCTCCTTTGGCATATAAAAAGTATTATGGCCTTCCCCATGCCAAGAAAGGCTATACAGACCGGAAGGATTGCCGGTGGTCGGCAAATACTGTCACCCGGATCTTGCAGGATGAAACCTATACCGGTACGCTGGTCCAGGGCCGAAAGGGTTCCCAGCACTTCAAACTGAAAGAAATGGAGAGCCGCCCTTCCTCCGAGTGGGTTCGCGTGGAAAATGCTCACGAAGCCATTATTGATCGGAATGATTTTGACCTGGTGCAAAGGATTCGCAACCTGGACACCCGTACATCTCCCCAAAAAGATAAAGTCTATCTGTTTTCCGGCATACTGGTCTGCGGTTGCTGCGGCAGCCGGATGGTACGCAAAACGAACCGCTACAAAGACAAAGAATATCACTATTACTATTGTCCCACCGGAAAGAAGAACGGCTGCGCCCATCCGGTCATGGTAAAGGAACATGAGCTGATGGAGTGCGTGCGGGACAGCCTGAAAGGGTTTATTGCCAATGTAGTCTCTTTGGATGAAATCTTATCCGGCATAGACCAGAGCCGTATCAACCGTGAACTTATCAAAGAGTATTCGCGGCAGATCGCCCAGAACGAGCAGCAGTTGGAGCAGATCCGTCAATATAAGATGAAGCTGTATGAGAGCATGGTAAACGGCTTTCTGGACAAGGCGGAGTTCCTTTATAACAAAAGCAGTTACAGCGCCCGTATCACCCAACTGGAACAGGCGGTTGCCGCCCTTAAGGAAAAACGGACCGATGTAATGGAAAACCGGAGTGAGCGGAATCGTTGGATTGAGAATTTCAGGCGTTTTTCCGATCTGGAAGAACTGGACCGCAAGGCGGTGATCCAGCTTGTGCAGGTGATTACAGTGCTTGGAAAAGACGAATTGCAGATTCAATTTAATTATCAGGACGAATATGAAAAAGCCCTCGCCCTGATTACGCCGGTACAGGAAAGGATGGTGGTCTGAAATGGCGAGAAAGAGCAGGAAACATACTATGGCGCAGGCTGCCATGCCTGCTTCCCCGTTTATCAGCACGGCGCTGTATATCCGGCTGTCTGTGGAGGATAACAATAAACGTGGAAATTCTATCGAAACGCAAAAGCTGGTTCTCGAAAAATTCCTATTGGGAAAACCTGAACTGCGTCTTTATGACATTTATATCGACAATGGAGCAACAGGAACGAATTTCAACCGTGACGGCTTCCAACGGATGCTTTCGGATATTGAATCCGGCAAAGTGGGCTGTGTGATTGTCAAAGACCTTTCACGCCTGGGACGCAATGCCATTGACACGGGATATTACATTGAGCGGTATTTCCCTTCCCATAATGTCCGGTTCATCAGCGTTACGGATCAATTTGATTCTGAAAATCCTGATAATCTCCACGGCGGTATTATCCTTCCGCTGAAAAATATGATTAACGAAGCCTATGCTCTGGACATAGGACGTAAGATAAAGGCCCAGGCCCGTCAGGATATGAAAGAGGGCAAGTATGTGGGTGGCAGGGCGCCATTTGGATATATGAAAGACCCTGATGACTGCCACAAATTGATTATTGATCCGGTGGCGGCTCCTGTGGTACGCCAGATTTTCCAGTGGGCTTATGAAAAAGTCCCCCTCAACCGGATTGTGCTTCTGCTCAATGAAGGAAACTACCCTTCTCCCGGAAAGTATAAGATGCAAACCGGGGAGATCACCCATCAGGCGTTAGCAGGGCGCGGCTACTGGCAGACCTGGACAGTTGCCAAGATTTTGAAGGAGGATAAATATACCGGCGACATGGTGCAAGGGCGAACAAAAACGGTCCTTCACCGGCAGGTGCCCGCAGGCGAGGAAAACCTGATTGTCGTTACTGGAACCCATGAGCCTATCGTTTCCAAAGAGATTTTCGATGCCGTTCAGAAGTACCGGGCAGAAGTGGCCGAGGAAAGCAAGAAGCACCCCGTTATCCCATACACGCCCAATATTTTCAAGGGGCGTATCTTCTGTGGAGACTGCGGGAGAAGCCTGCACCGCCAGCGCCAACAATGCAATGGTTCATATCGCTTCCACTGCCTGACACCTACCAGGGTACATAAAGATAAATGCACTGGCGTTTCCATCAGCGAAACCGAGCTGATCGCAACGATACTGGATATTCTTAAAAGGGAACTTGCCGCCGTCCTGGGGGATTACGCGCTGCTTCTGAAAGACAACATGCAAAAGCACGAAAAAGAAGCTGCTTCCCGTGAGAAAATCAACCGGGCAAAGCTGCAGTTTAACCAAAGCCGTGAGCTTTTGCAGACTCTTTATGAAAATCTGATGAACGGTGCGATTGACAGTGAAGAATACTTCGACCTGAAAGCGACCTATGAAAAGCAGATACAGGCAGCGCAAAAGGAGCTTGCTTTTTACGAAAAGCAGGCTGATGTCCGCCAGAAGCAGGCTGAAAAGTGCAAAGATCTGGAAAAAGACGAACAGGAACTTTTGAGTGGAGGCGTCCTGACCGCCGCCCTCATTGGGCGGTTGATTGAGCGGATCACAGTCTACCCGGATAAACAGGTAGATGTAAAATTCACGTTCCGCGCAGAATTTGAGGCGTTTAAGGAGGCGGAGGCAGAATGAAGAAGTACAGGATTGCTCTTTACATCCGTCTCTCTTTGGAGGACGCCAAAACAGACAGTATGAGTATTTCCAGCCAGAGAAACATCCTTCGGGAATATGCCTCTGAACTGCCGGAATATGCTAATGCGGAACTTACGGAATTTGTAGATAACGGGTACAGCGGGGCAAACTTCGAGCGCCCTGCGGTGCAGGAATTGCTTGACCTGGTACGGGCTAATCGGATTGACTGTATCATGGTAAAGGATTTTTCCCGCTTTGGCCGCAACAGTTTGGAAACAGGCTATTTTATCGAGCGGGTATTTCCGCTGTTCCATACCCGCTTTATCTCTGTCAATGATGATTTTGATACCAAAAAGCTGAAAGGCGATACCGGCGGTATGGAAGTCGCCTTCAAGTATTTAATCAGCGAGTATTATAGCCGTGATATGTCGGTAAAGACCAAAACGGCCAAATACCTGAAGTTCCAGCGGGGCGAATACCAAAGTAAAATTTGCCCTTACGGTTATCGCAAAGGGGAAAACGGACGGATGGTGCCGGACCCGGAGACTTCCGAAGTAGTACAGAAAATTTTTGAATATGCCGTAAATGGCATGAACGCAACCGATATTGCGCGGGAACTTTCCCGTCAGCAGATTCCCACACCCGGAGAGCATAAGGCCCGAAAAGGGATTAAGACACACGATGTTTCAAGAACTCACGGAATGTGGTGCAATTCTACTGTGCTTCGGATTCTTGCTGACGAACGATATATGGGCACTTATGTGATTGGCAAAAGAGAGGTTACAGAAATCGGCGGCCACAAGATGCGGAGCAAAGCGGAAAGCGACTGGATCAAAATACCGGACCATCATATACCGCTGGTGAATGAGGAAATCTTTTCAAAAGCCAATGCCTCTATTCAGCGTTTTAAGATTCCAAATAGGAAAAAACACGACTATCTCCTGCGTGGGAAGGTTATCTGCGGATGCTGTAAACATGCCTTGCACCTGGCAAATGGGACATCTTACCGGTGCCGCTTTTCCAGCACGATTCCTTTACTTGACTGCTATAACATTCATATCCGGGAAAAAGAACTGAATCAGCTTGTATATGAATTGCTATGCAAACAGTTTCAGGTAGCCTTCGGTATTGACAGCTTAGCGGATCTCCGTAAGGTAGATACCGTTGCTATACGTCAAGCTGACTTTGACCGGCAGATTTTTGAACTGCAGGAAGAAAAGCGGAAACTGTATGAAGCTCTTGTTTCCGGCAGGATTCCGCTCTTGGAATACAAGGATCAAAAAGAGCAGATCAGTGAAAAACTGTTGGAAGTACAGAATACCAAAGCGGTTGTCATGGCCCGTCTTGAAGCCGAACAGGAAGAACGGCAGCACCAGCGCCAGCAGATGGATATTTCCCGGATGCTGACGGAAAGCGATGGGCTGACTTCGGAATTAGTTGATCTTCTGATTGATAAGATTTATGTTTATCCTGATAAACGGGTAGATATTGCCTTTAAGATAAGGGACAGCTTTACAACTCACGACTGAGGAAAGGAATTGGTTATGCGGATTGCGTTTTATTACAGAAAAGGCGGCACAACTTTTGGGTGTATGCTGCCGGAAGAAAAGGAGCGACTTCATGCGTTTTTTGCCGCCGAACAGAAACGGGAGGCGGCAAAATTCCTATCAAGAAAGCTGGAACGTGGGGACAAGAAAAAATAAATATTTTTTTGTCGTGGACTTGACATAAGGGTGTCTGAGGTCATGGATCCGGATGAAAGGAACACCGGCGGCCTCTGAGCCGCGTTTCATATTTCCCCTGACTAAACTTTTGGTAAAAGTAAATATATGCTGCTCTGGCTGTATACCATAAATTTTATCAGTGTACTGCTTAAGCTCTTGCATAATAAGGCTTGGAATTGTGATCGTACGATTGCCGTTATCAGTTTTAGGCGGCGTGATTAGGTCTCCAGTGGCTTTTCTTTGCAAAGACTTGGTTATAGATATAGTGCAATGCTCAAAGTCCAAGTCCTGAAAAGTAAGGGCTAGAAGTTCCCCAAAGCGCATACCGGAGTAAAAAAGCAGCTGCAGCGCCATTCTTGCGCTTATATCCGTTATTTCGGTCAGAACACTAAGATATTGCTCCCTTGTCCAGAATTTTAATGACCGGGTGCGCTTCCCCATATGTCCGGCCTTATTACAGGGATTTGTATGTAAACCGTAATAAGAAACTGCGTAATTCATAATAGTTGTCATCATGTTCTGGATCCGGTCAAGATAAGCATCAGAGTACCCAAGACTGATCTGTTCATTTTGCCATTTTCTGATATCCATGGGAGTAATAGCATTCACCTTTTTATCTTTAAAATAAGGCAGTATCCGGTTTTTAAATACGTTCTTTTTTCCGTCAATGCTGTTTTGCCTGAGCCTGTGGCTCATATCCTCTATATACAGGTCATACAACACCTGAAAGGTAATATCTGGCGTGCCCTGCTGCCGTTCTAGAAACTGGCGTTCCCATTCCTTTGCTTCCCTCTGAAGTTTAAAGCCCCGTTTCATTTTCTGCTTTCTGGTTCCCGTGTAGTCTGTGTAGTACAGTTTTACGTACCAGGACTTTGTTTTTTCATCATAATATGATGGCATTTTAATATCCTCCTTATACTCTGCCGGGCGGGGCGTGGAGTAATGGGGATATTCTCTTTAAATGTGTTTTTCCCTTCGCAATCGGTATATTTCAAGTTCTATATTGTCTTTGATGGCTTTTTCCAAATTGTCAAAATCATTTCGAGTGAGAGGAATATCTGCATTGTCACTTTTTATATGGAGCAATCCAACTTCTTCGGCATCAGCATCATAAAAGGAACCGTCAATAAATTCATATCCTAATTTTTCAAGATAATTCAGAAAGGCACTGGTGTTTTGACTAGATTCTAGTGGATCTGGCAGTCCGTAATTTTCGTATAAAGCCCAAACATCTATATTAAACGCATTAGCTATTTTATCTAGCGTTTCTAATTTAGGGTTTTGTGCTCCTGATTCGTATTTTCTAATGTTTGAATCGGCAATGCCGCACAGTTCCCCTAGCTTTTTTTGGGTCAATCCTTTTTCTTTCCTGTATTTTCGTATCATATCCCCTGTATATGACATTTTGATAATCACCTCGTTTCTATCAAAAATAGAATAACATAATAAAACAGAAAAGTATAGATTGAAAACAATCTAAAAATATTATTGACAGATTGAAAATAATCTGATACATTCAAAATACAGATTGAAAACAATCTATAAAAGCGAGGTGAAGAAATGAAAGCAGACAGACGTAAGCTTGAACTTGCAATGGCAAGAGCCTGTATGAATGCAGACGATTTGCATAAAACTGCAGAAATGCCAAGGCCAACAGTTAACAATGTGATTGTTGGTAAAAATGTACGCACGGCCACAATGGGCCGCATTGCCAAAGCGCTAGGTGTTGATGTGTTAGATATTATGAAATCAGAAGAACAGTAAAAAATGAAGAAGCCCGGGCGGGGCATTGGATGGGAAAAGGATAAAACAAAAAGAAAGGAGAGCCGGTGTGATGAAACAATTTTTATCAGCCAGAGAACTGGCAGCGCTTTTAGGAGTATCAGAAAGCGCAAGTTATAAATATATACGCACAATGAATGATGAGCTGCAGGAAAAGGGATATCTGATCTGCAGAGGAAAGATATCTGCGGCATATGTACAGCAGAGATTTTTTGGTTTGGAAGCAGAAAAGGGGGCTGTGAGGGGTGAATGAAAGTAAAAGATATGATTCAGAAAATCAGAGACCCCAATAATTGGACTGATACTTTTTTCTCGGAGATGGAGCCTTTGTATTTTCAGCATTTTAATACGGTTCGCAATACACTGACGGCAGACAGATTGTGGATTCAGTTTGATCAGGCGTTCAGTGAATGGAAGAGACCGGGGCAGGCGGCCTATACCGAAAAGGAAAAAGAAATTTCCGGAAGGCCGCAAACTGCTGTTTGTGATGTAAAAAAAGCCCGGTCAGCCAAAAAGCAACGGGATAAAATCTCTCTTGTATGTATGTCTGATGTGAAGGAAGAAGAAATTACATGGCTGTATCAGCCCTATGTTCCCAGGGGGAAAGTGACAATATGCGCGGCATATCCGGGAACCGGGAAGACATATCTGCTTTGCTATATGACGGCATGTGTTTCAACCGGGCGCAGTTTCTTTAATCAGATTCCATTTCAGGCAAAGCCTGGAAAGACCATTTATTTAACAGCAGAAGACGGAATTGGAGATACCATAAAGAAGCGTCTAAAGATATGCGGGGCGGATATGAGAAATATTGCTACAGTGACTTCAAAAACACAGCTTTTATTTGACAGCCCTGAAATTGAAGAGTACATGCGGGATTATAAACCGGATCTTATGATCTTTGATCCGTTTCAGGCTTACATAGGTGCTGAAGTGGATATGAACGCGCCCAATAAGACAAGGGATAAGCTGGGACATATATCGGAACTGGCGGAGAAATATGGTGTAGCGGTGGTGCTCATCTGCCATTTTAATAAAAACGGAAAAGGAGACGCTATTACCAGGGTGCTGGGTTCCACTGATATTATGGGAATCTGCCGGAGTTATATTGCTTTGGGACCGGTTCCGGGGGAAGATAATATGAAGTTTATGTCCCATGAGAAATCCAGTCTGGACAGGAGGGGAAAAACAATACTATTTGAGATCAATCCTGAAATGGGAGGCATTGTTTATGCCGGAGAAAATAATCTGACCATGGATGATTATACAGCTATCAGAAACAAAAAAAGAGTCACCAGTGCTCCAGCGGTAGAAGCGGCGAAGATGTTTCTTATAAATAATATGCCGGAAGGAAGACGTTTGGCCAGGGAACTAAAAAATCTGGCAGCAGCTAATAAGGTTTCAGAAAGAACTTTGCAGCGGGCCAGAGAAGAGCTGGGTATTATCAGTAAAAAAGAAAATGTTTTTCCCTTCCAGGCAGTCTGGGTACTGCCGGGACATGAGACCAAGCAGCGGGAGCCGGAACAGGAAAGGCTTAATTTATAGATAAAATAGTTTCTTTAGAGAATATTTCAAAGCTGGCATAACGGGGAAGTGTGTTTTATAATTCGCATTTGAGTGGTTGTGCCAAACTGGCACCACCAAAATATCGTGGGAGCTGCGCTGTGCCAGGATGGCCGGCGGGAAGAGGGCCTAAAACAGCGGGGAAAATGCTGCTGTGCCAGTGAAGAAAGGTCATTTTGAATGCTGGCAGGATACCAGGGGCAGGATGGGAGAAAATATAATGTTGTTTGGCGGCTTTATGTTTCCTGGGCAGCGGAAATCTGGAAAGAAGGTGAAATATGGCAGTGAAAATAAAATTGTCTTATGAAGATGAAGCAGAATTAAAAAGTATTTTAAAACTTCTTGGCAATACGGTTCTCTCATGGAAAAGTCCAAAGAGACAGCAGGGGCGTTACCGGAGAGCGTATATCATATTGAGGCAAAACCTGAAAAAACCTGAAGTTAAATAGATAAATATCAAGCATTTTGTTAATCCTGGTCAGGAAAGTGCGGCAGCGGAAAGGGCTTGTAAAACTGATGTTGTTGTGCTAGAATACATATAACAATATAAAAGTACCGCACCGGTGCTCTCCTTGCGGTGTAAGTCTTAAGACGTGGGAATGACAATGTGTATGCTATTGTTGTTTCTGCGTCCTTTTTGCGTGCTTTTATATTGTACAAGAATCCTTTATCCCCAAGCGTGCGGCATCACGGCAAAAACTGTGTAAGTACCGACTGCGGTCGTAAAACGGAAAGGAGCCAGGACATGGGCGATGAACAAATGTTGGATTATCAGAGTGCAGAAGATGCGAAAAAAGCGGATGCTTCTACCGCAGAAGAAAAGGAAGGAGCCCAGGGTGAACAAAATCAGGCATCAAAAAGGGAAGCAGAAAAAAAATATACCGATGAAGATGTTGACCGTATTATTGCAAAAAAAATCACCGCTGAGCGCAGGAAAATGCAGAAGCTGTTTCAGGAAGAACAGCAGGAAAGTGATTTGGAAATTAGAGAAAGGAAAGTGCTTGAAAGAGAGTTGAAGGCAGATGCAAAGGATGCTCTGATCCGCGATGGATTTCCCTCTTCTCTGGCAGATGTTATGACTTATAGTACTAAAGAAGCGTGCGAGAGAAGTTATAAAGAGATAACCTCGGTGTTCAGGGAGGCCATGAGCAAAGAATTGAAAAGACGATTGGGGGGACCTGAACCAAGAGCAGGTGCTTCGTTTAACCAGGATCGGGCATTGTTACATGCTTTTTCTCCTAAATCAAGACAATAGGAAAATAAAATGGCAATTAATTTAGTGACAAAATTTCTTCCTTATGTGGATGAAATCTTTACAACAGAAAGCAAAAAATCGCTTCTTACGAACCAGGATTTTTCCTGGACTGGAGCACATACAGTAAAAGTTCATAAAGTCAATACGGTTCCAATGACCGATTATGACAGAAATGGAACAGGTATGGCAGGTGAAGATACCGGAGCTGTTGTCTGGTCAAGATATGGTGTACTGGGAAATGTCGGTAATACTCTGGAAGAGTTTACCCTTACAAAAGATCGTTCTTTTACATTTGTAATTGATAAAATGGATAATGATGAAACCGACGGAGTACTTGCCGGAGCTTCAGCGCTGGCTAGACAGCAGAGAGAAGTTATTATTCCGGAAGTAGATACTTTTGTATATGGCAAAATGTGCAGCGGAGCTGGAACAAAGCCTGAGGCCATAACCTTGACAGATGAAAATATTTATACAGAGATTATAAAAGGAAACAATATCCTTGATAATGCGGAGGTTGAGGAAACTGGCCGTGTGTTGGTGGTGACACCAGATACTTATCTTCTTATGAAACAGTGCAAAGATATTGTTATGGAAACGGATATCAGTAATGAAATGCGTATGAAGGGCGTAATTGCTATGATTGACGGTCTTACTGTAATCAAGGTACCGTCTGTAAGATTACCGGACGATTTTGGGTTTATGATTGCCCACCCGGTGGCGACAGTAGCACCTACAAAGCTGGAAGATTATAAAGTCCATCAGGATCCGCCGGGAATAAGCGGTGAACTGGTGGAAGGCCGTATTGTGTATGATGCTTTTGTTTTGGATAATAAAAGCAAAGCCATCTACTATCAGGCGAATAAAGCGCAGTAAGGTAAAGGCAGCAGAGTTTCGTATACTGTGACACTGCCGGTTTATATTTGCCCCGGACTTTCTATCTTGATTGGACGGGGTATTTTGTATGATTCAGATAAGATTTCAGGAGGATTTTATGGGAAATGAAGAACTTGTGATCCGAATAAAGAACCGTGAAGATACAGCGGAAAATATGAACCAGTTATGGCAGCAGAATAAAGCCTTTATCCATCTGCTGGCACTAAAATATGCTGCTTACGAAGAAATAGAGGACTTAGAGCAGGAAGGTTTTATCGGGTTGTGCAATGCTGTAGATGGGTATCGGGCCGATGCGGGAATCCCCTTTCTAAATTATGCGGCATTCTGGATCAGGCAGGCAATGGTTCGCTATATAGAGAATTGTGGTTCCTGTGTGCGTATTCCCTCTCATATGAATAGTAAAATAAAGGAGTATAAGCGGATACAGGCCTTATATCGGCAGTATTATGGCAGAATACCTGATGACCGGGAAATACAGAATCTTTTGAATATCAGCTGTGAGCAGCTAAAAAGTATACAGCACGGATTGAATATGAAGTATGTGGATAGCCTAAACCGGGAAATAAACAGCAAAGATGAAGGGGAGATCTGCTGTCTGGGGGATAATCTGGCCAATGATGAAAATATAGAAATACAGGTTCTAAATCGAATGGAAGCGGAAGAGTTAAAATCTGCTGTGTGGTCATTGGTGGATGGCCTGCCTGATATGCAAGCGGCTGTTATCCGAATGCGGTACATGGAAGGAAAGTCTCTGAAAGAATCCGGTCAGAAAATCGGTTTAAAGGCTGAAAAGGCCCGCCGTCTGGAACAAAAGGCGCTGAGGGAATTAAGGATGCCAGGCAGAAGAGAAGTGCTGATAGAGTTTCTTCCGGAAGAAATAGGAAGTATGGCGTATTATGGCAGCGGCGTGGGTACATTTAACAGGACATGGACCAGCAGTACGGAGCGGGCGGCGTTGTGGCTGGAAGTGTGATACTAATTTGATACTAAAAACTCATACAGAATATAAATATTATGCATCGTGTAGAAGAAAATAGTTAAAATACAGCAGAAAACAGGCGATAAAGCAGGTAGAAGCTGCTCTGTTATAGTGTTGCTGCAATTATTGAGTAATTAAATATTACGTAAAATTATGTATTTCGCAGCCTGCATTGAGCAGTCATATCTCTTCTCTGAAAAATACTGGAAGTTTCTTCATTTATGAGATCTAACAATAAAAGAACATTTTCGTAAGTAAGCAGATGTAAAAATCTCTGACTGCTTTGGGAATGTTCTTTTTATTTGCACTGCAGGATGGCGGACGCATGGAAGAACGCAAGAGCGAGACTTGAATGATTTCCATGGACTGGCTGGCTTGGTACGTGAAGAATTAACAGAAAAATCACAGTTTTACAGCCTGTACTTTAAGGTTCTTTTAAAGTTGGGTGTTTATACTGTGGGTAAATCAAATTAAGTTTAAAAATAGAAGAGGAAAGGAAACAAAAATATGAAATTAAAATATCTGGTAATTATATTAGCGGCGGTTCTGGCAGCAGGCATACTGGCCGGATGCGGTGAGGGCAGTTCTGATACAGGTTCCGGGAGCAGTATACAGCAGACAGAGGAGAATACCATTTATGGAGAAATAACGGAGATTGGAGAAGACTCTGTTACGATAAATGTAGGAACAAGACAAAAAATGGAGAAGCCAAAAGAAGCAGAGAATCAGGAACAAAGTGATTCCGACAGTGCTGATGATCAGCAGGATGATCAGGTTGAGAGTGGATCAGACGAAAAGAAACAGCCTTCTGTTCTGGAGCTAACCGGTGAGGAAAAAGTAGTAACTGTAACAGAAGATACCGAATATGAGACGGGTTTTCCGGGAGAACCTGACAAATCTGAAGATGATAAAAAGGAGCTGCCTTCGCCTGAAAAGGAGGGAGCGGATGACAATACAATGAGTGATTCAGATGCCGAACCGGCAGATGAACAGCCAAAACCGGAAACCGAGAAAATTACATTTCAGGATCTTGCGGCAGGAGATTCTGTGGCCATAACTTTAAATGATGATGGGACGGCGGCAGAGATTCAGGTTATTTCACAGCCCGGTACGAAGAACGATGATGAATCGGCTGCATCAGATACAACAGATGCAGATTCGTTAACTATCGCAAAAGCGGCTGCTGATGCTGCAAAAGCGGTAAGTGAAGAATTAAGCGGTTCAGTATCGGAGAATGTTTAGGAGGGATTGTTAGAATGAAAAAAGTACAGTTTTTGACGGAATTAAAAAAAATATCCGGAAGAAAAAAGGTGTTATGCGTGACCGGGGTGGCTCTGGCAGGATGTGTAGCTGCCGGAAGTGTTTTTTATGTAGTTTATGGAAAGAAAATTTCCCAAAATGCAGGTGCAGGTTCGATACAGGAGGCATCTGCAGAAAATGGTTCTATTTCAGATACTATTGTAGGGACAGGGAATCTGGAAAACGCTGAAGCATCGGCTGTTAAAATTCCTTCCGGGATTGTGATAGAGGAGGTTTGTGTAGAAAGCGGGGACACGGTGTCTTCAGGGGATGTACTGGCCAGGGTAGATCAGGTTTCAGTATTGAATACACTTCAGTCTGTACAGGATGAGATTGAGAGTACAGATAAGAAAATTAATTCTTCTAAAAATGATACGGACCAGGAGACGGTAAAAACCAATGTCAGCGGCCGGGTGAAGCAAATCTATGCGGAGGAAGGTGATGATGCAGCGGCTTGTATGGAAGAAAACGGCGCAGTGCTGCTGCTGTCTATTGACGGAAAAATGGCAGTAAAGTTACAGAATGTAACGGATGTTTCCGCAGGAGAATCAGTTATCGTTGTTTTATCAGACGGAAGTCAGACAGACGGAAGTATAGAAAGTGTAAATACAAATTCATGTATCGTAACAATGACAGATAACGGAGTGTCTGCAGATGATGAGGTAACTGTAAAAACAGAAGAAGGAACAGAACTGGGAAGCGGAAATACTTATATTCATCAGCAGCTGGCAGTTACCGCTGCAAGCGGAACTGTGGATGAAATCTATGTGTCGGAAAATGATAAAGTTTCCGCCGGGAGTGCGTTATTTCATTTAAGCGATAAAGTTTCCGCAGAGTATCAGGAACAGGTGGCTTATCGTGAAGCACTGACGGAGTCCATGAGGTCCCTGGTGGCTATGTCCAGAGAGGGTACTATTACAGCTGACACGGACGGTATCATCGAATCTGTAAATGTATCCGGTGACTCAGAAAGCGGCGATTCAGATACAGTGAGTACCGCTCAGGGGATGAATATGTCAGCAGATACTCAGGAAACCCTGTCAGGATTCACCAGTCTGCAGGTGTCGGCAGTCCAGACTGTGAATGAAGATACAGATAATTCTGAATCAGAGGATCAGAAAGAGTCAGATGAGGAAGCGGAGAAGATTCAATTTAAGATTGCAGATTCTTCTAACGATGGTAAGACGCTGATAATTGAAGCTCCGGAAAAAGGGGGAAAGCCCCAGACTTCTGTAAGCGGAGGCAGTTATTATTCAGGAACAATTTCATGGAATACGTCAGACCGCATATTTAAGGGAGGGACAGTATATCAGGCAGATATAACTTTAACAGCAAATGAGGGGTACTATTTTTCCAGCGATAGCATAAGCGGTGTGCAAAAGGGGTTGATTTCCGGTCTTAGCGTCTCACAGGATAAAAAGACGCTGACACTCCGGCTGACATTTCCAGAAACGGAAAGTGATGAGACAACGGTTATAAAAGATTCTGCCAAGACCGAAACATCTTCTGAAAGTACACAAAAGGAAAACAGTACAGAAAAACAAAACAATGCATCTGTGGCATCTTCTGATAAAACATCGGATGAGGCTGTGGGAACTTCTGTGAATTCAACGTCGTCACTGTTAGCGGAAACGACAGAAAGTGACGGGGAGGCTAGTTCTGAATATAGTACGGATATTACCGCTTTTACGATAGCCTCCAATGAGAATATGGCTGTTTCTGTAGATGTTGACGAATTGGATATAAATTCTGTGTCAGTGGATCAGGAGGCGGAGGTTACCCTGGATGCAATTGAATCAGAAACCTTCACCGGCACAGTTACCAAAGTGAGCAGCAGTGCCAGTGCCAGCGGCGGCGTGGCGAAATACAGTGTGGAAATTACAATTCCCAGGGACGATCAAATGAAAACCGGCATGAACGCTTCTGCCACTATAGAAATAGAGAGCAGGGAAAACGTAATTACCATTCCGGTAAATGCGCTGCAGGAACGGGGAGATAAGGTATTTGTATATACCAAGAAAGATTCAGAAGGAAATCTGTCTGGAGAACAGGAAGTAACTACCGGTTTGTCAGACGGAGAAACGGTGGAAATTACAGATGGCCTTGCAGAAGGGGATACTGTCTATTATCAGAAAACCGGAAATACTGCGGAAAGCGGTGGTCAGGGAGGTCCTAGCAATGGTATGAACGGTGAAATGCCGGGGGACTTTGGAGAAGACAGAGGCGGTAATATGGACAGCATGCCATCAGGAACCCCAAAACAGGGAGGCGGACAATGATACAGCTGAAGGAAGTGTCTAAAATTTATAAGATGGGCCAGGAGAAAGTAAGAGCCCTGGATCATGTGGATATGTGCATTGCGGAAGGCGAATATGTTAGTATTACAGGGCCTTCCGGAAGCGGAAAATCAACAATTATGAATATTATAGGATGCCTGGATACAGCGGATACCGGAAGTTATATTCTGGATGGAATCTCCATTGAGGAATATAGCGAGAATGATCTGGCCCGTATCCGGAATCATAAAATAGGATTTATTTTTCAGAATTTCAATTTACTGTATAAGTTAACAGCTGAAGAGAATGTGGAACTGCCGCTGATTTACCAGCGGGTAAAAGCGGCAGAACGAAAAAGGAGAGTAAAAGAAGCTTTAGAGCAGGTAGAGCTTTCTCATAGAATAAGACATAAGCCGGCGGAACTGTCAGGAGGGCAGCAGCAGCGTGTGGCAATTGCCAGGGCGCTTGTAACAAAGCCGTCTTTGTTCCTGGCTGATGAACCAACAGGAAATCTTGACTCCAAAACAGGGGAAGAAATTATGAAGTTGTTTCATGAACTTCATTTAGCGGGAAATACAATTGTATTGATTACTCATGATCCGAAGATTGCGGATGAGGCTGAACGAAAAATAGCAATGAGGGATGGAAAGGCAAGAGAGGTGGTTTCATGGTAATGCAGACTTGGAAAATGGCGTGGTCAGCTGTCTGTGCTAATAAATTCAGGACATTTCTTACAATGCTTGGGATTGTGATAGGTGTAGCCGCTCTCATTGTACTTGTATCTATTGCCGGTGGAGCTTCTTCGTCTGTTTCCAGTCAGATTTCAGATATGGGATCGGATTATCTGACAGTACAGATTACAGACGATAAAGAGAATCCTCTGCGGCTGTCAGAGTTTTCAGAGCTGTTTCAGGATGAGTTTATAGGAGCCGCAGCTCCGGCGGGACGAACCAGCGTTACTGCAAAAAGCGGATATACCAGCGCCGGAATGACGATTACAGGAACTACAAGCAGTTATTTTGAAATAATGGGGCTTGATATAAGCAGCGGACGGAGTCTGAAAAAAACAGATACGGACAATGCGTCATATGTAATAGTTATTACTGCCGATACGGCAGTGGAATTGTTCGGAAATACAAATGCTGCCGGGGAAATGGTTTCACTGGATGGAAAAGCCTTTCTTGTGGCAGGAGTACTTGCAGATGACTCATCTCTTACATCGGCATCAACTGTTGTGACCGGGAGCAGTCAGGAGGAAACGGATTCATCTGATTCTGCTTCTGCGGTAACTTTGGAAGGTTATATTCCTTACTCCACATTGAGCAGAATGGCTGATAATATGCTGGATATTACACAATTTTATGTATCTTCGGCCGGCGGGGACTCTATGGATCAGACCCAGATGGCGGTCCAGCAGATTATGCTGGAACGGTTTGAAGATGATGAGGAAGCGTTTTCCATTCAAAGTCAGTCTGAGATTATGGAGACTATGGCTGAAGTAAATGAAACAATGACACTTATGATTGGAGGCATTGCAGCGATATCTCTGCTTGTGGGCGGGATAGGAATTATGAATATTATGCTGGTATCAGTTACAGAGAGAACAAAAGAAATTGGCATACGAAAGGCCATTGGAGCAGGAAGACAGATGATTATGATGCAGTTTCTGCTGGAGGCGTTTATTGTCAGTATGGCAGGGTGTCTGCTGGGAATTGTGGTTTCTTTTGGAATTTTGAAGATTGCCGGAATATTTATGGGAGCTTCCATGGAGTTTTCAATATCGCCAGGAGTTATCTGGATTTCCGTTTTGTTTTCAGGTATAATTGGAATAGTATTTGGTCTTTATCCGGCAAATAAGGCCGCAAAGAAAAAACCAATTGATGCATTGAGGTATTCTGGATAACAGAATTTGTAATGCTGCGCAGCTGACTCTGGCAGAAAGAAAGAGGGAAGGTAAAATGCGTCTTTTATTGGCGGAAGATGAAACAGAATTGGCAGATGCACTAAAGGTCATATTAAAAAATAATAACTATTCGGTGGATACTGTTTATAATGGCCTGGATGCGCTTGCATATCTGGAGAGCGGTAAAAATTATGACGGAGTGATTCTGGATATTATGATGCCGGGATTGGATGGGATCAGTGTATTAAAGAAGATTCGGGATCAGGGAAATCATGTTCCGGTGTTAATGCTGACGGCAAAAGCGGAAGTGGATGATAGAGTAAAGGGACTGGACTTTGGCGCAGATGATTATCTGGGGAAACCATTTGCTGTGAAAGAACTTCTGGCCAGAATTCGGGCAGTTACCCGCAGGCAGACGGATATTAATAGTACCGTTGTTGCTTTTGGCAATATCAGCTTGAACCGTTCGACCTTTGAACTGATGTCAGAGAATGGGAGCTTCCGACTGGGAAATAAAGAGTTTCAGATGCTGGAAATGTTGATGGCTCATCCGGGACAGCTGATTTCTACTCAGCGTTTTATGGAAAAGATCTGGGGATATGATAGTGATGCGGATCTTGGAGTTGTCTGGGTTTACCTGTCCTATCTGAGAAAGAAGCTGCTGGTGTTGAAAGCGGATGTAGCTATTAAGGCAGTAAGAAATCAGGGATATTTTCTGGAGGAAAAGAAATGATAGCAGCGCTGCGCAGACGTTTTATTCTTGTGGCTATGTGTTCTCTGCTGGCGGTTTTAACAGCTGTTATATGCACAATAAATGTAACAAATTATCAAAAAGTATTGGAGAGGACTGACGGTCTGTTGGAAATGCTGGCAGATCACGATGGTCAGTTTCCGGAGTCAATAAAGGGGCAGAGACCGGAGGAGAATCCGAAGGATACATTTTCACCGGAAACGCCTTATGAGACTCGTTTTTTTACTGTAAATCTGGATAAATATCAGAATGTGGTTCAGATTAATACAAGAAACATTGCGGCAGTTACAGATAAACAGGCTGAAATGTATGCGGCTGATGTGGTTGAGAAAAATAAGAAGTCGGGATTTTTAAGTGTATACCGGTATAAGATGGTAACAGAAGATGAAGGAACGCTTTTGATTTTTGTTGACTGCCGCCAGGAGCTTGATACCATCAGGATCTTTGCGCTGACCAGTATTTTTGTATCCGGGTTTGGACTTCTGGCGGTTTTCCTGTTAGTTGTTTTCTTCTCGAGAATTGTGTTGCGGCCAGTGGCGGAAAGTTTTGAAAAGCAAAAGCAGTTTATTACGGATGCAAGCCATGAAATAAAAACACCACTAGCTATTATTGACGCAAACACAGAAGTTGTTGAGATGGAATACGGAGAAAGCCAGTGGACCCAGAGTACAAAAAATCAGATTCATAGACTGGTCAACCTTACCCAGCAGTTGATTATACTTGCAAGGATGGATGAAGAACGTACAAAACAGCAGATGACAGATTTTTCTCTGTCAGATGCTGTTGAGGAGAGTGCGCTTCCGTTTCAGGTTATGGCAGAGACAAAGAAAAAAAGTCTGAATCTTCAAATTAAGAGCGGTATAACCTGTCATGGAGATGAGAAGGCTATACGGCAGCTGATTGTGCAGCTTTTGGATAATGCGGTGAAATATTCATCCGGAACAGGGAATATAGAGCTGAGGGTTTTGCAGAAGGGCAAAAAGTGTATGATTTCTGTTTTAAATGATGCACCTGAGCTGTCAGAGGGAAACCTGGATATTCTATTTGAGCGCTTTTACCGTCTGGACAGTTCCAGAAATTCTAAAACCGGTGGCTCTGGAATCGGTCTGTCTGTGGTGAAGGCTATTGTAGAAGGCCATAAAGGCAGAATTTCTGCGTACTGCAGAAAAGGTAAATTAGAGATTACTATATTATTATAAAGAGAAAATTTGAGCAAGAAAAAAGGAGAAGTATACCTTTGTATCTCAAGGTCTGCTTCTCCTTTTGGCAGATAGTATAATATTTTCGTTATTTTCTAATTTTATTAATTTAACACAGACCCGGTGCTAAGATACAGATCAGACATAAAATGACAGTTCCTATTGTTGTATTAATAACGGTGCATACACCAACGTATTTATAGGACTTTTTTGCCTGGGTTTTACAGATTTCATTTGCGGCAATAAATCCTGCATTGGTGGGAAGTGTGTCAAAGGTTGTTGCACAGAAGGCAGAAACACGGGCGAATGCATTCATGTTAACTCCCATGGATTGTGCAAGGGGAGTAAATACCGGAAGTCCAACGCCAAGACCTGCGGGGCCTGAGCCGCCGATTAATGTCATAATCATCATTGCCAGCATAGCAACTACCAGCGGGTGTCCGTTAAATGCAGCCAGTTTTTCAGTCAGTCCGGCAAATGCAGGAGTCTGAGCCACAACACTTCCGAAGCCTGAAACAGCAGCCGCACCGCAGGATACAACAGCAGCATTCATAGCAGCGTTTCCAAGGGATTTTAAGAAAGAATCCATTGATTTAAAGTTTTTATGCATGAGAATAATCGCAAGGATAATTCCGGCCATTAATGAAAAGTTAACATCTACTTGAAAGCCATTGTATAAAACAAAAACCAGTACCATTGGAAGAAGCGCTATTAGCGGGTGAGGAAGCTTTTCATCTGTAACAGAAACAGAATCCCCTGCTGCGTCCTCAAATACAGCGCCTTTTGCGATTTCCTTTTTTGCCGCAAAATTTAAGTATATAATATTTAAAATTAAGATAATAATGCCGGCGATAATTCCCGGAATAGCGGCTGCCGTTGAAGATACGCCAACAGTTGAAGTTGACATAACATTTTGGATTTGAGGAGAACCGGGCATGGATAATGCTGATGTTGCGATACATCCCAGGATCATCCCAGGTACCATATAGCGGGGAATGCCGGCCTCACGGCACAGTTCCATGCTGAGAGGAGCCATAACAAACATTAAAACAATTGCGCTGACACCGCCGTAAGAGAGCAGGATACCTGCTAGAAATACAATAATAATCGCAACCAGAGGGCTTAACTTTTCGTTTTTTCCACGGAATATTTTAGAGATAAATTTGGCGAGAGATTTAGCACCTCCGGTAACACCATAACATTCTCCAAAGACCGCACCCCATAAAAAGATCGGAATCTGGCCGATTAAGAAGTCTCCAACACCACTCATGTAGGTGGTCAGGTAGGCTTCTGTTACATTCAGCCCGCTGAATACGGCAACAATCATTGCGGCACAGGCGCCGATAATCAGAAGGGGCCAGCCTTTCATGACAAAAAATATCAGAAATAAAATACCGATAATAATACCGATCATGCTTAAAACCATGATACATCCTCCTTTTTCCTTTTCGTATTTTTTCTGACTTATTTTTATCATTTTTTTATGGAAGCGGAATGATAGTTTTGTGGAAGGAGTGTGGAATTTAAGGAAAAATGTATGACTATGGAGCATGGTCTGCAATATGCGTCTGTCTTCAATACCGGCTAATTAAAATTGGTATTGAAAGCAGGCGGCAGAGAGGACCCGAGCTATAATGCCGGGCAGTTAGGATAGAGGAGTTAAATTCTGGCCTTCAAATTTAAAAAAGTAGTAATCGGCAATCTTACGTCCGTTTTCCCAGGTGAAATCACCCTGAATGCCCTGAATTACCGGTGGATTCTGAAACCATTCATTTACCTTCTGCCGGCTTGCATCGTCTGTTTCTGTGCCGGAAAGGTCTAGCTCATCGTAGCACTGGCAGAGTGCCAGGATGGCATTATAGATATCAGGAATTATAGTGTTTACAGGCTGCTCTCCGTTATGAGAACGTTGATAAGCAGTTTTCAGCGCTCTCCATTGCTGTTCATTATAGTTGAGGTCAAATTTATTCCAGATAAAAGTCTGGTCCAGGTTATCTTTGGCGGATGTAAGAAGCTGTGAGGACATGGAAGAAAAAGAGGCGGTAATCCGCCGCCCTTCACTGATACCGCGTTTTTTTAACTCATGTAGAATGTTGGTATAGTCATCGGCGCTCAAAAGAGAAATATAACCGTCTGCTTTCTTGTTTAATGCCTGGATTGCGCACTGTTCAAAATGGCGTTGATCTCTTGTACCGGAAAGATCAATGACGTCTAAAAGCTGAAGGTTAAGTTCGGGCAGCATTTTCTTTAATAAAGTAACGGAATCGTTTTTAGCTTCATCAGTAGTATCAGTAAAAATGACAACCTTTTTAATATCAGGATTATGCTGGGACCATTTTTTTACAGCCAGATATTCGCCTGTTTCAGAATCGTTCATATATGCAATGGTATAAGGCTGATATGTGTTTCTGATATCTTTGTAAGAGTAGCTGGCAATACTGGTAGTTTTTGAATCTTCCAGCAGAGGTGCGATGCTGGAAGAGGAAGGGGCTTCTACCGGACCGATTACCGCCGGAGTTTCCCGGGAAGCTCCAAGAAAATAGCTGACAGCCAGATTTTTGGAGGAACGTGTATCCTTCAGAAATAACTGCACCTTTTTTCCGTTGATGCCGCCGGAGGCATTGATCTGTTCAACTGCATACCGGGCGGTCCAGGCCGCATCCTCACCTACAAAGGAGTAGTATCCGGTTGTGGGACATAAAAAGACAATAGGAATGGTATCCTTGGTCTGTTCCCTTAGTTCCTGCTGAAAGCGGTTGGCAGTAGAATTATCCCGGACTGCCGGTAACAGCAGCAGGCCGGCAAAGACCGCCAATATTAAAATCTGTAATAACTTTCGTTTTATATGATAAACCAAAATGTACTTCCCCTTCCCGTCTTGCTTTCCACCCCATAAGGAATATGGTGGTTTTTAAAGATCTCGCTTACAATATTCAGGCCGATGCCATTGCCGTGAATCTGGCTGCCAAGTTTGGGAGAACGATAGAAACGATCCCATATGTGAGGGGCTTCTGCGGTACTGATGCCGATTCCATGGTCAGTTATCTGAACAAGAAGCTCATGTCCCTGGGGTATCAGATTAATTTCTATTTTTTTGCTGCTGCCGGAGTATTTAACGGCATTGTGCAGCAGGTTATAAACCGCCCGCAAAAGCAGCTGGCGGTCAGCACGGACCGTATAATCCCGCTGAGCGCACAGATAGATATGAAAACCTTCCGCCATGTCCTTAATCCGTATTCTGCTGATTACTGTTTGGATCAGGCCGTTTATGGAGAAGGTTTCATAATGAAGCTGAAGGGTTCCTGACTGAAGTCTGGACAAATCCATCAATTCATTAATTAAATCTGTTAAGCGGTCTGTTTCTCCGATAATCTTTTCTACATGTTCCGTTCTTTTTTCCGGAATTTCCCCGGAAAAGGCGTCAATCATTTCTGCATAGGCACGGATTACAGTAAGGGGCGTTTTCATATCATGGCTGATATTTGCGATAAAATCACGGCGCAGTGCTTCTGTTGCCCGGAATTCTTTTTCTGCCTGATTTAAGGTTTTTGCAAGCTGTACGGCTTCCTGGGGGCCTTCCTGTATAAAGTCTGTATCAAATTTTCCTGCCGCCATTAAAACTGCGGCGTCATTCAGGTGGCGAAATGGCCGGGCATAAAAGTTAGAAAAGAAGAATGCGAAGACTGCAGAAAGGGCAAGTACAATGGCCAGTGAAATTCCCCCCCGGTTAAACAGCATATGCTTTACCATATCAATTTCGGCAGTGGAACAGCTTAAGACCAGGACATGCCGGTATCCGCCTTCATTGGCTATAACGATTGCCTGTACAGCCCATTGGGAGCGGCTGGAAGAATCGCCGGTGTAGTAAAAACAGTAGCCGTCAGTTTCATCCAGACGTGAAAACAATGTTTCATCTGCGATCTGGCTGCTTTGAGGTTCTCCCGGTGTCCCCTCATTTGTGTAGCTTAAAAGTACTTTATGATCTTTTTCAGAGATAATCTGCGCAAAATAATGATTCGTTTTAGCCAGAATTGCAATGGACTGTTCAAAATTGGAGCTGCCGTATTGTTCTGTAATTTCCCAGGCAATATTGGTGAGGTTGTCCGTCACCTGCCTGCGGTAATGGACTTCAAAATACATATAGAGGACGACCCAGAACAGCAAAGCTGCGATTGCCGAAAAAAAGAGAAATCCAACCCACAGGCCATTGCGCATCTGCCAGGGGTTTTTAAAAGTAGGGTTTCGCCAGGTTTCCCGTTTTTTTTGTATCCGGTTGTAAAAATTTTTCAGGTAGTTGTATTTCATTCTTTTTCATCCGTTGAAAATTTATAGCCGATTCCACGACAGGTAACAATGTGAGACCGGTATTCTCCAAGAGCCTGACGAAGAAGTTTAATCTGGGAATCCACGGTACGGTCATCCCCCTGGTAATCATATCCCCATACCTTTTCTAAAAGGCTGTCTCTGGAAAAGACAATGTTTTTATTTTGTATCAGAAAAAATAAAAGGTCGTATTCTTTCGGACGGAGATCCAGCGGGGTGCCGTTTAAAGAGACTTCTCTGGCTGCGGGATCCAACATGAGACCGCCTATAGTAATCATCTGTTTTGGCCGGCTGCTTTGTGAGAGGATGCGTTCACGGCGTTTGATAATGACATTTACCCGGGCCATTAATTCCTTCATGGAAAAAGGTTTGGTGACGTAATCTTCAATACCCAGTTCAAAACCATACAGTTTATCATATTCCTGTCCCTTGGCAGACAACATTAAAACTGGAATGTCACGGATTTCTTTTATTTTCTGAAAGGCAGAAAAACCGTCTAAAACCGGCATCATAATATCCATAATAATAACATCAAAATTTTCTGTTTTACAAATATTGACAGCTTCAATTCCGTTGGAAGCTTCCGTTACGGAATATCCGAGAAATTCTGCAAATTCACAGATGGCCGTCCGGATTAGTTTTTCATCATCCACAACTAAAATCTTATACATATCGCTCCTCCAGGCAGTTTGTTTCCAATATTATTATTTTACGTTAAATATTCCCCTTTGGCAATGCTGTCAGAATGCTTCTCAATACTGGTTAGGGAGTGTCCGGGAGATGCATTTTATGTTATAATACATTCTTGTGTTTGATTTTAACAAAAACCAGTAATTACTAAAGGAGTCTGATTTATGCAGCGTGATTTAACAGAAGGCAGAATTACAAAGACACTGCTTGCATTTGCATTTCCCATGATGCTTGGAAATCTGCTGCAGCAGTTTTATAATGTGGCGGATACCTTGGTTGTGGGACGGTTTTTGGGGGCCGATGCACTGGCAGCAGTTGGTTCGGCGTATACATTGATGACATTTATAACGTCCATTATACTGGGGCTCTGTATGGGAAGCGGCGTGGTTTTTTCTATTCGGTATGGGGAAAAAGCTATGGACCGGCTGAAAAATAATTTGTTTTTATCTTTTGTACTGATTGCGGTTGTGACTTTGATACTGACATTTATCGTGTTTGGGGGACTGGATCTGATTATCCGGCTTCTGCAGGTTCCGGAAACAGTGAGTCCGCTTATGAGAAGCTATCTGCAGGTGGTTTTTGCAGGTATTATAGCCACATTTTTATATAATTTCTTTGCATGTGTGCTGCGAGCTGTAGGAAATTCTGTTGTACCCCTTGTATTTCTTGGAATCTCAGCAGTGCTGAATGTTGTGCTGGATCTTTTGTTCGTATTGGAATTTCATTCCGGAGTGGCCGGGGCGGCGGCAGCTACTGTAATTGCACAGTATGTATCAGGAATTGGAATATGTGTTTATACATTATTTAAATGTCCGAATCTGCGCCCTGAAAGAAAGCATTTATATTTTGTAAAAAAAGAGGTCAGGGAAATTGCGCAGTTCTCTTTTATGACCTGCCTTCAGCAGTCTGTGATGAATTTTGGCATTCTGATGGTTCAGGGGCTGGTGAACAGTTTTGGCCCGGTTATTATGGCTGCTTTTGCGGCGGCTGTAAAAATAGATTCTTTTGCTTATATGCCGGTCCAGGATTTTGGAAACGCTTTTTCTACTTTTATTGCACAAAATTACGGGGCTAAAAAGAACCGGCGGATTCAAAAGGGGATAAAAAGTGCCTTTGGGGCAGTATTTGTTTTTTGTTCGGTTATTACAGTGATTGTATGCCTGTTTGCCAGACCGTTAATGCTGATTTTTGTTCAGCCCGGGGAGACAGAGATTATAGCGGAGGGAGTTCATTATTTAAGGATTGAAGGAGCCTGCTATTTTGGTATTGGCTGCCTGTTTTTGCTTTACGGGCTGTATCGTGCATTAAAGAGGCCGGGAATGTCTTTAATTCTTACAATAATTTCGCTGGGCACAAGGGTTGCGCTGGCATATTTATTGTCCGGTATTCCCTGTGTGGGTGTAACTGGCATCTGGGCGGCAGTTCCCATAGGATGGCTTCTGGCTGATCTGACCGGGATATGGTATTATAAAAAAAGATTTGTAAAATTGCGGGAGGAAAATTATGAGTCAGATAAATCACGATTCTGAGAAAACTTCAGGAGAAATGCTGTACGGGCTGGAAGAGAAGGTTCCGGCCGGGAAATGCAGTATTTACGGGATTCAATATCTAGTATATTTTTTGGCGGGAAGTGCCATTATGCCCACCATTATCGGAGTATATCTGGGACTGGACCAGGCTGAGATTGCGCAGATGCTGCAAAGAACCTTTCTGTTAAGCGGCGGAATTTCCATATTGCAGGCGTTATTTGGGCATCGTTTTCCGATTATAGACGGGCCTGCAGGGCTCTGGATGGGGCTGTTGATTATTCTTGCCGGAGCGGCTGCCGCCTTTGGTAAGGATTTATCAACCCTGCGTACGGATATGGAGCTGGGAATGATCTGTGCGGGGGTAATGGTTATCATTGTAGGACTTACCGGGTTTATGCAGAAGATCTTAAAGATATTTAATCCCATTGTAAATGGAACGTTTTTAATTTTGATGGTACTGCAGATGAGTGCTACTGTTATTAAGGGAGCCACCGGTATTTCATCTGGCTATAGTACGATTCAGCCTGAATTTGTAGTTATATTTCTGGTGACTACAGCAATTATCGTTATCATTAACTTAAAAACGAGAGGATTTATTCAGTCTATTGCCACACTGATTGGAGTTGTCTGCGGATGGATTCTGGCATATGCACTGGGGGTATCTCCGGAGTTTATATCAGACGGCGGCGGCCTTTTAGCAGTACCTCAGCCATTTGCCTGGGGAACTCCCACTGTAGACCCAAGTGTTATTATTACCTGCCTGATCGGGGAATTTGCATTGTTTTCTAATTTTGCCACCAGTATCAACGGTATGTCGGAATTGTTGAAAAGACCTAATACCCCCGGAATTGTCAGAAAAAGTACCGTGTGGTTTGGGATTACCGCAGCATTGTGCGGGATATTTCCGGTGCCGGGATTTGTACCTTTTGCATCAGCTCCAAGTACTACAAAGCTTACAAGAGTGGCGGCCAGATCACCGTTTATTCTTGGAGGAGTTTTCATGATGATTCTGGGGCTGGTGGCTCCGGTATGCACCTTTTTTGCGGCGATTCCGCCGGCTGTGGGATATTCGGCTATGATGATTGTTTTTGCACTGATGCTGGAGCAGGGAATCAAAGAGTTCAGAAAAGTGGAATTTACTAATCGGGAGGGATTTATTGTAGGAATATCCTTTATGATTGGAGCCGGTATTATGTTTTTGGATACAGCTGCATTTATGGACCTGCCTCAGATGCTGCGTTATATTGTATCTAATGGATTGATTATGGGACTGATTATTACAGTGATACTGGAACATGTGATTTTAAGGAAAAAGCAGGAGGAAAGGAAAGGCTAGGATATGCAGAGCAGTACAGAGTTAAAGTTAAAACTACAGCAGATACATAAAAAAAGTTACCCCGCCTATAAATCTCTGCGGGGAGCCTATGATTTTGGAAAATTTCAATTGTCTGTGGATCATGTGCAGGGGGATCCCTTTGCTTCACCGTCCAATGTAAGTGTATCAGTTCCATTAAAAGCAACGGGATTTCCTGAGGAGTATTACCATGACAGGATGGCCAGGACGGCTCTTGAGGATGCGCTGCTGCGCAGATTTTATGCAGAAGTATCAAAAATCAGTTTTCAGGCAAAAGGTTCCGGGAAAAGCGGTCTGGTTTCTGTCACAAGATGCGGACAGGAGATACTTGAAAGATCTGCAATGGAGATTGATAAAGGCAGAGTGACTGTCCGGTTTGAGGTTGGATTCCCTGCAAACGGCCGCACTATTAATGCTTTTGAGCTGGAAAAAATCTTATTCCGGGATCTTCCGCCGGCAGTGGAGAGGACACTTTATTATAGAAACTGGAAGCCGCAGAAGTTAAGGGAAGTTTATGAGCTTTCCCAGGATCAGAAAGCAGTCAGAGAAGAGTTAAAACAAAGGAATCTCACCGCTTTTATAGCAGATGGTTCTGTTCTGCCCAGAGAAAGCGGAGTTTCACAAAAGCCAATGAAGGATGCCGTAAAATTTGCGTCTCCCGAAAGCTGCCGGATTACTCTGCAGCTGCCATATTATGGAGAGATATCAGGTATGGGCATTCCCAGAGGAGTGACTCTGATTGCAGGGGGCGGCTATCATGGAAAATCTACATTATTAAAGGCCCTTGAGCTTGGAATTTATAATCATATAAATGATGACGGCAGAGAGTTTGTAATTACAGATGACACAGCTGTAAAAATACGGGCGGAGGACGGCAGATCTGTCAGAAGCCTTGACTTATCCTTGTTTATTCATGATCTGCCCAATGGCAGGGATCCCTCATGCTTTTCAACAGAGGATGCCAGCGGAAGCACTTCTCAGGCTGCAGCAGTCATAGAAGGTGCAGAGGCGGGCTGCCGTACATTTCTGATAGATGAAGATACTTCTGCCACTAACTTTCTGGTGCGGGATGAGTTTATGCAGCGGATTGTAAATCCGAAAAAAGAGCCAATTACACCATTTCTTGCAAGAGTACGTGAACTGTATGAACAGGCGGGGATTTCTACTGTGCTTGTAGCCGGAAGCTCCGGAGCGTTTTTCCATATGGCAGATCTTGTCATTCAGATGGATGCCTACCGGCCGGAGGATGTTACCACCAGAGTAAATCAGCTGCTGGATTGCTATCCTCTGCCGGATTTTGGCGCAGATGATTTTAAGCTGCCGGATACAGACCGATGCTTTCAGATAAAAACCCCTGAAGGCCGGGGACGTAACCGGGAGTCATCGCGTATTAAAATACGAGTTCAGGGAACTGACGGTTTTTCTGTAGGGTTTGAGCAGGTAGATCTGCGGTATGTAGAGCAGCTGATAAACACAGAACAGGTAGCATCTTTGGCGGGAATTTTAAAAAATATCGTAAAAAATCCCGGAACTGCTTCCATTCATACTATTGTGAAAGGGGCATGGGATGCTCTGGAAAAGGACGGGTTTGCTTCATTTCTTGGACATGATCTCGTCTGTGGTTATGCAAAACCGCGGATTCAGGATATTTACATGATGCTTGACCGGTACCGGGGATAGGTCATATGAAAAATAGCAGATTGGAAGTTATTGAAATAGAAGATATTAAAGTCTCTGTTCAGAGAAAAAATATTAAAAATATGTATCTTCGGGTAAAGGCTGAAAGGGGAGAGGTAAAGATCTCTGCGCCTTTATCTATGAACAGGGACCGGATTGTCCGTTTTATTTACAGTAAGCTGCCCTGGATTCGTCAGCATCTGGCATCTGGAAAAGAAAAGGAAATACCTAAGGAAATTAATTATCTGACGGGAGATACGGTGAAGCTGTGGGGACAAAAATACAGCCTTGTGGTCCAGCCAAAGATCTCCGGCAGTAAGGTTTGTGTTCAGGGAGAACAAGTTATTTTAAAAGCCCCTGTAGACAGTACATTTGAAGAACGGGAAAAAATCTGGCAGGACTTTTGCCGAGCGGAGCTGAAAAAGAGGATACCTGGTCTGATAAGCAAGTGGGAGCCTGCAATGGGTGTGCAGGTTTATCAGTGGAATGTAAAAAAGATGAAAACCAGATGGGGCAGCTGCAATATCGCCAAGAAGCGCATCTGGCTGAGTTTAATGCTGGCGCAGAAGCCAAAAGAGTGTCTGGAGGAAGTGGTTGTGCACGAGATGGTGCACTTGCTGGAGGCAGGGCATAATAAGCGGTTTTACGGATATATGGATCGTTTTCTGCCCCAGTGGCGGCTCTGGGATCAGTGGCTGAAACAAATTGTATAAATGTGGTTGACATATATAGATAATCTACATAAGATATATATAGACAATCTATATATGGAGGGACACGATGAGACTATCAGACATTGTACATATGGCGGGAGATTATGTAGTATTAGGTATAGGTGCTGTAGTAGCTGCGGCGTTGATACTGGGGCTGGGGTATGGCCTGGTTTACCGGAAAGCTATGAAGGGAACCAGGACTTTTTCAAAAGTACAGCTTTTGTTTGCAGCGTTGTTTTTAATTTACCTGGTTGTGCTTGCCGGTGCAACTTTTCTGGGACGAGCGGGAATCGGATATGGAGGGCTGTCCGGACAGGGGCTGTTTCGTTCTTATCTGGATGCATGGCAGCATTTCTCAACAGTGGAATGGAGAAATCTGATTTTAAACATCTGCCTGTTTATCCCCATGGGGATTTTGCTGCCGCTGGTTTTTCCTGGAATGAGAAGGTTTTTTAAAGTATATTTGACCGGATTTTTGGTAACTGTTTTTATTGAATTATTTCAGAAAATCAGCGGAAGAGGCGTGATGGAAGCAGATGATATTCTGAATAATACAGTGGGAACCATGATTGGCTATGGGCTGGTTATGCTGGTCCTTTTGGGGATTGCATCTGCAGGGAAGAAAAATAATCAGCAAAAGCCCATGAAAACTATTAGAAACGGGATTTGTCTCCAACTTCCTTTGATTTTTACAGCTGCAGCTTTTCTCTTAATATTTACAATCTATAATCAGAAAGAACTGGGAAATCTGGCTTACAGGCAGATACTTCCTGTTAATATGGAAGGCGTCACAGTTGAAAGTAAAATTACATTTTCAGATCAGACTCAGAATACCTGGATTTACCGGACCAAGACCGGGAGCCGTCAGGATGCAGATCAGATGGCGGAGTCATTTTTTACAGCTTTGAATACAGAGATTGATGAGACCAGGACAGACCCTTACGATGAAAGCGTGTTGTACTGGTCGGCAGATGGAAAGTACAGCTTTTGGGTTCACTATGCGGGAATGACCTGGGAGTTTACAGATTTTGATCTGCTGGAAACCGAGAGTGCCACAGAGCTTTCTGGTGAGGAAGCTGCGCAGCTGCTTGGCAGTTATTCTGTGAATTTACCGGCAGGGGCAGCCTTAGAAGCGGACGGAACAGACAGTTACCGGATAAAAGCCCGGCCGTCAGCAGACGGAAGCAGCACCTTTGGAGGGGAATTTCGCTGTGAACTGACGAAAGACGGAAAAGTAAAAAGTATTAATAACCACTTAATTACATATACGCCGTACCGTTCCTGCGGGATTGTGTCGGAGCAGCAGGCATATGAAAAACTGCAGCAGGGATACTTTAATGATCCGGGGGAAGTTTTGCGGATTACAGTTTTGGGTGTGGATATGGAGCTGGCAATGGATTCTAAAGGCTATGCACAGCCGGTTTACAGATTTGAGGTTCGCATGGATGGTTCCGGGGAGCAGGAGATTGTCATTCCGGCTTTAGAGAGGCAGACGGGAGAGGATGCAATAGAATAGCCTGGGGCTTTCAGGGAAGCAGGAAAATGCCGGTAAAGTGAAATAAAAATGCGAAGAACGGATATATTCTGCCCGGTAATAATACAATCCGGTGCAAATGTAGTCGGGAAAAATACGATATTTCCTTGAATTTTTGGATTCTTTATATTATTATTGGAAGCAGTGGGTTGCTAAAGAAGGTCCAGCTATGGATAATGAAGTACGGAAAAAACTGGAATGTGGTAATTGCAACTGTATATTTGCTTTGAACTGTGTAAAATATGGAAGTTCAAAATACAATTGATAAAAGGAGAGATAGTATGAACGCAAAACATGCGGCAGGAAGAAAAGCTTTTGAAGTAGCTTTTAACGGAGTATATAAATTTATTAATAAAGATCGCGAAAAAAATCTTGTAAAGCTGATGAACCTGGCACGTAAAGTTGCCGGCAAGAACTTTCCTGATTATTTCTGGGATAATGCGGATGAAATTCTTGGAAACCCGGAAGAAAAATGGACACAGATGATTTACAATGCATTAGAGAGACTTCATCCAAATGTAATAAAACAGCATGTGTTAAATATGGGATATGAAGCAGGACTTACAGGATTTAAAAAGGTTAGAGAAAACCGCGAAAAATATGGCTGTAATGTACCATGGGTTATTCTGATGGATCCTACCAGCGCATGTAATCTGAAATGTACCGGATGCTGGGCCGCAGAATACGGACATCAGCTTCAGCTTACCAATGAAGAGCTGGATAGAATTATTACAGAAGCAAAAGAGCTTGGTATTCATTTCTTTGTTTTAACAGGCGGAGAACCAATGGTTCGTAAAAAAGATATTCTGATGCTTGCAGAAAAACATAATGACTGTGCATTCCATATCTTTACAAATGGTACACTTATTGATGAACCATTCTGTAAAGAGGTACAAAGACTTGGAAATCTTTCCTTTGCAGTGTCTGTAGAAGGATATGAGGAGACAAATGATGACAGACGTGGTCCTGGTGTATATCAGAAAGTTATGAATGCACTGGAGCTTATGAAAGAGTACGGTCTGTTATACGGCGTTTCTATCTGCTATACAAGCAAAAACTATCAGGTAGTAACATCTGATGAGTTTTTACAGATGCTGGTTGACAAAGGTGCGATTCTTGCATGGTTCTTCCATTACATGCCGGTAGGAAAAGACGCATCTACAGATCTTTTGCTTTCTCCGGAACAAAGAGAGTATATGGTAAAACGTGTTCGTTTTGTCAGAAGCAGAAAATGCCCCATTAAATTATTTACTCTGGATTTCCAGAATGATGCAGAATTTGTTGGAGGATGTATCGCAGGCGGTAAGAACTACTTGCACATTAATCCAAACGGTGATGTAGAGCCATGCGTATTTATTCATTACTCTAACGTTAATATTAAAGAGCATTCTCTGCTTGAATGTTTACAGCAGCCATTGTTTATGCAGTATCACGACAATATGCCGTTTAATGACAATCAGCTGCGTCCATGCCCGATGCTTGAGAATCCGGAAATGATTAAGAAGATGGTGGAAGCTTCCGGTGCAAAATCTACAGATATGCAGGTGCCGGAACCAGTAGATGATCTGATTGCAAAAACCATTCCGTATGCTGAGAACTGGAAGCCAACAGCAGATAAACTCTGGAATGAGCGTCAGGAAGAAATTAAAGAAATCCAGCGTGCCCGTGATGAGAAATACGGAAAGTAATATACTTTTAAATTCCATAAGACCATCATAATAAATTCTTAATAAACAGAATAAGAAAATGATAAGAAACCCCTGCTATACTTGGTGTCAAGATGAAAAAAGATACTTAAGAATAGCGGGGGATTTGTTTATGACATTAGCTACGCAGATAACAAACTGGATTATATTAGGAGTTTTGGTGATATGCTTTGCGTATCAGGCAATATACTGGCTCTTTCTTTATATAAAGAAAGATAAACCTCATAAAGAAGTAAAGGAACATCGCTTTGCTGTTTTAATAGCGGCAAGAAATGAGGAGGCAGTGATTGGCCAGCTGATTGAAAGCATTAAAATGCAGAAGTATCCGGCAGAACTGATTGATACATATATAGTGGCGGATAACTGTGACGATAGTACAGCTGAGGTTGCGAGGTCAAAAGGGGCCGTTGTTTATGAACGGTTTAACAAAGTGAAGGTTGGGAAAGGATATGCTCTTAACTATCTGCTTAACAATATGGAAGAAGATGGTCTGAATGATTACGACGGTTATTTTGTTTTTGATGCTGATAATCTGCTTGAAAAGAATTACATTAAGGAGATGAATCAAACGTTTTGTGACGGTTATCGAGTGATTACAAGTTACAGAAATACAAAAAACTTTGGTTCTAACTGGCTGACTTCAGGATACGGCTTATGGTTTCTGCATGAAGCGCAGTGGCTGAACCGTGCCAGAATGCTTTGCGGGAGCAGCTGTGCGGTATCCGGAACCGGTTTCTTTTTCTCCAGAGAAATCCTTGAGCGGATGGGAGAATGGAACTGCTATCTGTTAACAGAAGATATTGAGTTTACTGTTTCTCAGATCTTGCAGGGAGAAAAGATTGGTTACAATAAAAATGCAGTATTTTATGATGAACAGCCTGAGAAATTTGTACAGTCCTGGCATCAGCGGGAGCGCTGGGTGAAAGGCTATCAGCAGGTGTTTCAGAAATATGGAAAACAGATTGCAAAAGGAATTTTTAAAGAAAAGAATTTTTCCTGTTTTGATATGACCATGTCCATCTGGCCGGCATTCTTTGTAACTGCATTTACCATTGCGGCAAGTCTTGCATTGATTATAATTGGAATACTGGCCGATCAGGATATTTCCTTTGTGCTGTATAATGCCGGACTGAATTTCCTGAAAACCTATGGACTTATGGCTCTTTTAGGGGCATACACCGTATTTACCGAGTGGAAACGTATCCGGGCCGGAGCAGGAAAAAAGATGCTTTCTATTATTACTTTTCCGGCATTTATGTTCACATTCGCGCCCATTGCTTTTGTAGCGCTGGCTAAAAAGGTTGAGTGGAAGCCCATTGAGCACCATTGTACCGTGCACTTATCTCAGCTGCATATAAATGAATAATCTGGTATAACCTAAATGTAACAGGGGACTGTAAGAATCATCAAGCAGTCCCTTTTTCTTTGTTGTAATCTTTTTGAATTTGCTTACAAAATAACTATAAAAATACAGAAATTCTTGTTATAATAAAAACTGATATGTATTCTGGAGAAAAATTTCCGGAATCGAATGTTAAGAAAGGCAGGTGTGGCGTGTATGCTGGCAATTTACAGAACAGATGATTGTGTGATTCATGAAATGGAAGAGTTTCAGGAGGGAGCATGGGTCAGTCTGGTAAACCCTACAATGGAAGAGAGCCAGGAAGTTGCAGAGGCGTTTGACATTGATATTACAGATATACGGGCTGCCCTGGATGAGGAAGAAAGCTCCCGTATTGATCTGGAAGACGGCTATACACTGATTCTTGTGGATATTCCCACAACAGAAATCAGACATGAGTCAAAGACATATACAACAATTCCTCTGGGTATTATTCTGACACCTGAAAATTTGATTACAGTATGTACAGAGGAGACTCCCATTCTTCAGCATTTCATTCAGCGGAGGGTAAGGGAATTCAGCACAAAGAAAAAGATGCGTTTTGTATATCAGATACTTTTCCGCACAGCGGCGCTGTATCAGAGTAACCTGAGAATTATAGATAAAAAGAGAACAGAGATTGAGGAACGTGTGGGTGATAATACAGAGGATGTAGATTTAATTGAACTCCATGAGCTGGAGTCGACACTGGTTTATTTCGCCACTTCCCTGCGGGCAAATGGTGTGGTGCTAGAGCGCCTGTCCCGATACAAACGTTTAGAACAGTATCCGGAGGATAAAGAGCTTCTGGGGGATGTCATCGTTGAGAATCAGCAGGCGATAGAGATGACGGCTATTTATCGAGACATTATAAAGGGTACTAGAGAGCTGATGTCTTCTGTGATTGACAACAGACTGAATAATGTTATGAAGTATCTGACCTGCATCACTCTTGTAATGGCTATTCCTACAATTATTTCCGGTATTTACGGTATGAATGTAAACAGTAAGGGGATGCCTCTGGCCAATGCCCCCAATGGATTTGCCATTATCTGCGGAATTATTCTGATTATATGTATTGTGGCGCTGATAGTTATGAAGAAGAAAAAAATGATGTAAAAAAGACCATTGCTGTGAAGGCGGCAATGATCTTTTTTGATTCCAGGAAATTCCTGTCGTGGCAGGATTCTTTTTTATTTGTCCAATAGTTTTACGGAATATAACTTTTTATAGAGCAGAAACGTAATAATCAGTACGATTCCGGTGGCAATGCTCATAATTATATAACTGCTTTTGGGAATGATAAAGCAGAGAATACATGGAATAACGCTGCTGAGTCCTCCTAAAACAATGGTTATAAGCACAGCGGCAGAATTTTTTACCGCCTCCTGCTCATTTTTCCAGTCATATTTTGGGAAGGCTGTGTTAAGGTACATGCCCAGTACCGAGATATACAGTGCATAAATAACTGGTACAATAATTAAAAATACTGCTCCCACAGTGGTTACATCCATCCGGATGCCTAAAAGAATAATACTGATGATCAGCAGAGGAAGGATGACGGTGAGGTTCATGGCTATTTTTGCCCGGAAAATATCTATGGCTCTTACCGGAAGCATATACATCATCCAGCGGTGTCTGCCTTCTATGGATAAGGCAGCGGAAGTTGTGGAGCTTAAGCTGACTAAAACGGAGGCAATCATGGGCAGAGCGTGTTTTAGCATAAGCTGAAAACCGGGGATGCCTGTCTGGTTTTCCAGAGAGTCAGGAGAGACGAAGATCAAAGCGATAGCCAGCACCAGCAGCAAAACCATACCAATGGAGGAATTCAGCGCATAAACGGTGCAGGAAAAATAACGGCTGATTTCCCGTTTGTACATGGCAATAGCCTGGGAGGAGCTTTTCAGCCGGATATTTTTTGCGCGTCCGGTACGGGTTGATAAAAATGAAGTATTCATACGTCTGTAAAAGCGGGATACAACTATTACAAACAAAAATGTAATCAGAACAGAGAGCAGGGCATATAAGAGGAAATATCCCGGGCTGGTGCCGGTTACTGCAAGGGCGGCCAGGTTTGCAGGAGGATAAAAGCGGCTGGCAATATCTGAAAGCCAGGTTCCGAAATTTTTAAATTGGTCTGCGGAAATATTTTGGAGCTGCATACTTCCAACAACAATTAATACAATAACTGCTGTGCTGAGAAACAGTGAAAAAATATTTTTTTTCCTGGAGCGGGAAGTAACTGCGCTGATCAAAACGCCCAGAGTAAGGGAAATAATCATAGGGATTACCGGGATAAACAGCGTACATAAAATAAAAATAACTGCCCCTGCCTTACCCCCGGGAACGCTGAGGGCATATGTAATGGCAGGAGGAAGCGACACAAGCAGACAGATGCCCAGGTTTAGAAGGTAAACTACAGTCAGACGGCTTAGAATGACATCTGAGTTTTTCACCGGAAGGGACATCACCATATCATAATCCTTCAGTCCGATCAGGACGCCGGAGCTTTTCAGGAAGGTTAAAATTAAAATAATAACAGAACAGATTAATACAGCTGTCACCGGAAGGCTTGCAGCAAGGCCCAGGCTGGCCATGCCCGCACTGTAGAGTCCGCTGTAAAAAAACAGCAGAAACGCAAGAAGACAGCCTACGGCAACAGCTCCCTGGCTGCGTCGTTTTTCTTTTGGGTCCTTTGAGAAGCGGGCGCGGTTTAAGCTAAACAGTCCGTACATCTGTATTCTAAGTAAAATAAAATATTTACTGTTCATGCTCTACTACCTCCATGAAGACGTCTTCTAGGCTGCTGGAACCCTTTACCTCTTCCATAGTTCCGCTGGAAATTAATTCGCCGTTTTTGATGATAGAAATTTTATCACATAATTTTTCGGCGACATCCAGCACGTGAGTGGAAAAAAAGATGGCGCTGCCCCTTTGGCAAAGTTCCCTCATAATTTTTTTTAAGTGGAAGGAGGCTTCCGGATCAAGGCCTACAAATGGTTCATCCAGAATCAGAAGTTTTGGTTCGTGCAAAAGAGCACCGATTAATGCTGTCTTCTGCTTCATCCCGTGGGAATAAGAGCTGATCAGATTCCCCAGACTGTCACTGATTTCAAAAAGCTGTGCGTACCTGTGGATGCGCTCAGACCGGTCATGGGCAGAAACCTCGAACATATCGGCCATATAGTTTAAATATTGAAATCCGGTAATGTAATCATAAAGATCGGGGTTATCAGGGATATAGGCCAGCTTTTTTTTGCAGGCCACAGGTTCCTTTTTCACGGAGCGGCCGTCAATGAGGATTTCGCCTTCTTCAAAGTCCATAACACCGGCAACTGCCCGGATTGTAGTTGTCTTTCCGGCGCCGTTGTGTCCGATAAAACCGTGGATTTCACCTGCCAGAACAGTAAGGTTGATATGATTGGCTGCTTTTTTGCCTCCGGCATATATTTTTGAAAAGTTACTAATTTTCAGAATTTCATCCATAGGAATCTCCTTTGCAATCAGTTAATATTTTACGTTAGAATAGTATCATTTTGAGAACAGGATTGTCAACGAAACGAAACTAGGGAAAAAGTACTTGACAATAGTCTGATATCGTACTAAAATCTCATGTAGTCCGATTACGGACTAGTAAATTTGGAGGTGGTCTGATGAACCGGATGATTCGGGAGCAGATTGTGAAGCTGAATGAGGCAGTGGGGAAAACAAATGCACTATACGGGCTGTGGGCAAAACAAAAAGGGCTTAATTATAACTCTTTGATGGTGCTTTATTCCATTGATGAAGTAAAAGACTGTACCCAGAAAAAAATCAGTGATTTGTGGCTGATTCCAAAGCAGACGGTAAACAGTATACTAAATGATTTAAAAGAAAAAGGATATGTAACGGTAACACCAGCGAAAATGAATCGGAAAGAAAAAATTCTCGCCTTTACAGAGGCCGGAGAAACATATGCGGGTGCTTTGCTGGAGGGGCTGCGCAATGCGGAGGAACGGGCTATGAGGCGGCTTGGAGCGGAGGCCTGCGGGCGCTATGTGGAGTTAAGTTTTGCATTTATGAATGCATTCAAATATGAGGTGGAACATGAGTAATACATTAGCAAAAAAATTTGATTTATTTTCTTTGATAAAATTTGCACTGCCGAATACCATAATGATGGTTTTTTTGTCCATGTATGTGATTGTGGACGGTATCTTTATTTCGAGATTTGTGGGAACAACAGCGCTTTCCGCTGTAAATATGGTCTTTCCGGCGCTGAGTATTATTCTTGCTGTGGCTATTATGATTGCCACTGGTGGAAGTGCTATTATTGCCCGGCGGATGGGAGAAGGAAAAGAACAGGAAGCCAGGACAAACCTGTCATTTCTTGTGCTGGTGGAAATTTGTTTCGGAATTTTGGTAATGATTTTCGGAAATTTGTTTTTAGATCAGATTGTTACACTGCTTGGAGCTAGCGCCGCCCAGTTTGAAATGTGCCGGGTGTACGCAAGGATTATTTTTTTGTTTGCTCCCTGCTTTGCACTTCAGACAGGATTCGAAACATTTTTCGTAACTGCGGGAAAGCCGACCATAGGCTTGTCTGTAGTAGTGGTGGCAGGTATTACTAATATTGTTCTGGATTATGTTTTCATTGTACCTCTTCAGATGGGTATTTTAGGAGCGGCATTGGGAACCGGTATTGGTACCTGTATACCGGCTCTTTCGGGAATTTTGTTCTTTTTGCGAAAAGGCGGAAAGACGCTGTATTTTGTAAAACCTGAATTTGACGGGAGGGTATTGCTGAAAACCTGTGCCAATGGCTCTTCGGAGATGGTTACAAATTTATCAAACGCGGTTACAACTTTTTTATTTAACTATACATTTATGAAGTTTTTTGGGGAAAACGGAGTAGCTTCCATTACAATTATTTTATATTTTCAATATATTTTTACAGCGCTTTATTTTGGATACTCCAATGGGATTGCCCCTGTAATCAGCTTTAAATATGGACAGGGGGATACCGGCCAGCTAAAACAGGTATTCAAAAACAGTGTATGGATTGTCTCCTGCGGGTCAGTTTTGGCCTTTATATTTTCCAGGATACTGTCGGGGCTTGTAATTAAAGTTTTTACCCCGGAACAAAGTCCGGTTTATCAGCTGACACTGGGCGGGATTTCTGTATTCTCCATTGGATTTTTGTTAATGGGAATCAGTATTTTTGCTTCGGCGCTGTTTACTGCACTTTCAGACGGTTTTAGTTCAGCGGTAATTTCATTTGCCAGAACCTTTGTATTTCTGGTGGGAGCTATTTTATTGCTGCCAAATCTTCTGGGTGAAAACGGTGTCTGGCTGTCCGTGCCGGCTGCAGAGGCCTGTGGAATTATTGTGACATTTTTATTTCTTGTATGGAAACGAAAAAAATATCAATATTGTTAAAAAAAGAGGGACTAAAAAACAACGGGTGTTTTTTAGTCCCTCTTACTGTCTTATTTGCTTACGATTTTATAGTAGCTTTTGGCGGTTATCATATAAATTATGATATAAATAACAGCAAAGATTGCAAAGGTACCTATGAGACAGAAAATAAAGGAAGTAACATTTGTCATGGCAAGAACTCTCAGCATTCTTGAAATAATGGGAAATGCGAAAGCGGAATGGATACCGGCCATAACAAGAGGAAGGAAAAATACCATCAAAACCTGAGAGCGTATACTCTTTTTGATTTCTGCTTTGGTAAGGCCAACCTTCTGCATAATTTCAAATCTCCGGGCATCCTCAAGCCCTTCGGATATCTGCTTATAATAGATAATCAAAATGGTAGCGATTAGGAAAATCATACTTAAGAAAATTCCGATGAAAAACATGCCGCCGTACAGGGAGTAAAAGCTGCCTCGCTGCTGGTCTCTAATCGTAAGTCTTGCAAACAGATCAGAATTATCTGTATCCTGGGCAGTTTTGTGCTCTGCAAGAAATGCCTGTTTTTCTGCCTGGAATGCCTGATTAAACTTATCCGCTATCTGCTGTGCCTTAGAATCATCCTGCAGATCAAAACCATAATAGAAATCCAGATCAGAAGCATTTTCCCCGTATATTTCACGATTTTTATAGTATAAATCCAGCAGAGTATTCTGGCTGTCTGTAACAATATAATAAGTTTCTACCGCAGCATTATTTGAGGCTAATACATCTGTGTCAGGGAAATGATCCAGCTGCTGCTTTACCTTATAAGTTCTGTCCATAATTTTTAAGGTGTCATAAGGATAACCTGCGTCGGATTCCTGGTAAAGCAGGATTTCATTTTTGTCAAGTGTCTGCTGCTCCCCGGTAATCCGGTTATAATCGTCCAGGGTAATAAAATCCAGAACGCACAGATCATTGAAGGATACCTGAGATCTGCTGTTTGTCAGAAAACTGTCCTGCTCCTGCAGGGCTCCAAGTCCCAGATAAGTAATATAGAACGTATCGGACACAGAGATTTGTTCCTGATCAATAATATCCTGCAGTATAGTACGGGTACTGGTAAAATAGCGATCTGAATAATTGTCACTGTTATAGGTAACGCTGGTATTTACTTCCCGGGGATACATTGCCTTTAAAATATTATCACATCCGGAGTACATGGATAAGGTAGTGGAAATGGCTACGATTACCATGGTGGATAAAATACAGATACTGGCAAGGCTGGCGGCATTCTGCTTCATCCGATAGATCATACCTGATATGGAAATAAAATGGTCAGCTCTGTAATAGAAGCTTTTCTTTTTCCGCATGGACTTCAGCCAGATAATGCTTCCTGCTGTGAACAGACAGTAAGTACCGATTATCACCAGAAGCACTGCCAGGAAAAATAAAGAAAATGCTCCAAGAGGGTTTGTCATGCGGATGGAGATTCCATAGCCAAGTACCAGGGAAATAACGCCGATAACAGCCAGCAGCCATTTGCTTTTCGGTTCTTTTTCGCCTATATTGCTGCTGCCAAGGAGAGCAATGGTATTGGAGAATCGGATTTGACGGAAAGCATTTAAAAACAGGATCAGGTGGATTACTGCAAATAATATAACAGTGTGGATTACCGCATCAGCGGATATTTCAAATCCAAGAGGAACTGCTGTATTTAAAAGTTTCATCAGCCCGGCGAAGGCCAGTTTATATAAAAGTATACCCGCCAGAATACCGCATATGATACTGCCTCCTGCAATGATCACTGTCTCGTGGAAAATAATTTTTGCAATGTGCCGTTTTTCCAGTCCCAGCACATTATAGATACCAAATTCATGCCGGCGCTGTTTGGTAAGAAAATTATTTGTATAAAACAGAAAGATTGCGGAAAATATGACAAGCAGCCGGGTGCCGAGATTTAACATATAAATAATACCGGTAGCGCCATATACATCATCAAGCCCTGTATTTGTGGAAAGAGACTGGATGATATAAAACAGAGTAACCATTATGATACAGGTCAAAAGGTAAGGAATGTACATTTTCCTGTTTTTTCGGATACAGTCTACAGCGAATTTGCGATAAAAACCTTTTTTCATTTTTTTGCACCGCCTGTGGTAAGTATCGTCAGGGCATTTGAGATTTTCTGGTACATTTCTTCTGTTGTACTTTCGCCCTTATATAACTGATGAAAGACGGTTCCGTCCTTGATAAAGAGAACGCGCCCGGCATGACTGGCGGCTTTGGTGGAATGTGTCACCATCAGAATTGTCTGTCCCCCTTGGTTAATTTCATTAAACAGGGAAAGCAGTTCATCTGTAGAACGGGAATCCAGTGCGCCGGTAGGCTCATCTGCCAGGATCAGCTGAGGTTTTGTGATCAGGGCTCTTGCCACGGCTGCTCTTTGTTTCTGCCCGCCGGAAACTTCGTATGGGAATTTGTTTAAAAGATCGTTAATCCCAAGTTTTGCGGCGATGGGCAAAAGCCGGGTACGCATTTCCTGATAAGGAGTTCCTGAAAGAACTAAAGGCAGCAGAATATTGTCCATGAGATTAAAAGTGTCCAGAAGATTAAAGTCCTGAAAGACAAAGCCAAGGTTATCCCGGCGGAATGCTGACATTTCCCGGTCGGGAATGCCTGTGATGTCTTTTCCGTTTAAGAGAACCATACCGCTTGTGGGTTTATCCAGAGCTGCCAGGATATTCAGCAGTGTAGTTTTACCGGAACCGGACTCGCCCATAATTGCGATATATTCTCCCTGCTTTACGGAAAAAGAAACATCCGACAATGCCTGAATCTGATTGCCGGCAAATCGAGTAGTGTATATTTTTTTCAGGCTGTGAACTTCTAATATTGCCATTTGTATGACCTCCTTTTGTTTTGCTGGGTTTAGTATAGCAAAGAGGAGAAATCTGCTGCCATAACTGTATCTAACAATTCAGGGAAAAACCTTGCAAAAATGAAAGGTGCGTTATTCCACCTTAAGGGGGCGGGTTTTTAAGTCCAGATAGAAAGTAGTACCGCATCCGATCTGGGATTTAACAGACAATGTATGAGACAGCTTCCGGGCAATCTGCTGACACAGATACAGCCCCAGACCGGTGGACTTTCTATCTGTGCGTCCGTTATAGCCGGTGAAGCTGTTTTCAAAAATTCTGGGAAGATCTTCCTTTGCAATTCCAATGCCGGTGTCGGAAACGGAAAGAACCTGATTTTGATCTACTGCAATGGTGATGCTGCCCTCCTTTGTGTATTTTACTGCGTTAGACAGCAGCTGCTCAAGAATAAAGGACAGCCATTTTTCATCGGTGAGTACACTTTGATGTGTCGGTTCATAGATCAGGCGGAGCTTTTTTTGAACAAACTGTCCAGCATATTTGCGGACAGCCATGCGGATCACCGTATCTAAGTCACAAGGCTTTAAAATAAAGTCAGATGAGGGACTGTCAATTCTGAAATAGCACAGAACCATTTCCACATATTGTTCTATGCGGAACAGTTCGGATTTCAGCTGACGGTTTTTTTGAGTATCTTCTTCCTGAAGTAAAAGGCTCATTGCGGCAATGGGAGTCTTAATTTGATGACACCAGGTTGTGTAATATTCAATCAGGTTATTTTTCTGCATCTGTTCCGCTGTAATTTTTTGTGAATAAAGGCGGTTCAGGGAATGGACCAGGGTTTGATAATCCTTTTCAATCAGGGATCCGGGCTGTGGCAGCTGGTTTGTCATCAGAATAATACTGTTCCTGGCAATCTGAAGCTGTCTGTGGAGCTTGTACCAGCCGGGAAAGCGCAGCAGTGCCAGTATGATACCAAGAATCAGACAAAGTACGGCAGCATAAAGCACAGCCTCAAGCTCCAGACTGTACAGAGAAAAAACACAGAGGAACAGTCCGACGCACAGCAGAAAAAAGCTCCATGTAAATTTATGCTGTGCAAGGTATGATAAAAAAATCTTAAGTTTATGTTCTTCTTTCATAGCTTAAAAATCTCCACTGCCCGGACTTGATTCTTCAATTATGTAACCAAGTCCCTTTTTTGTAGTAATAAAATCGGATAAACCCGCCTGCTCTAGTTTCTTTCTGAGACGGGAGATGTTGATGGTGAGCGTGTTTTCATCAACGTAACAATCTGTTTCCCACAGTTTTGTCATCAGAGTGTCTCTGCTGACAATTTTCCCCTTGTTTTCCATAAGTGTCTGGAGGATTTTATAATCATTTTTTGTCAGGGAAATTTTTTGATCCTGATAAGTTAAAGTGGTATCACTCATATTCAGGATGGCGCCCCGGTGTTCCAGAAAAGAGGTGTGCTGTCCGAAATCATAGGCCCTGCGCAGCAGCGCCAGGACTTTGGCGGTCAGCACGTCTAAATCAAAGGGTTTGGAAATAAAATCGTCTCCCCCCATATTGATGGCCATGACAATATTCATATTATCTGACGCCGAAGAGATAAAAATAACAGGAATTTTGGAAAGCTTACGGATCTCTTCGCACCAGTAATAGCCATTAAAAAAAGGAAGAGAAATATCAAGCAGAACAAGATGGGGATCAAAAGAAACGAAGTCAGTTAGTACCTTCTGAAAATCAGTTACCAGACGGACTTCGTGATTCCAGACCGCCAGATGATCGCTGATTGCCCGGGCGATCACAAGGTCGTCCTCTACAATTAATATTCTGTGCATTGTATATCTCCTTTATAGTATAGTAAATGCTGTTTGTCATTTGGGTTTACATACTATTATAGTATATTATAAAAAGAAATAGTGTATTTTAAACAGAAATCCTGAAATGGTGTGGAAAATGAATGCATTTTTGGTTATATTAATAAGAAACACTAAAAATGGCCTGTATCATATGATATGCCTGCAGAAACTATTTGGGATATAGTTAATAGAAATGGAGTAATAAAAATGGTTAAAATACACAAAAATGTTATGGAACTCATTGGAAAAACACCTTTAGTAGAGCTTTCAAAAATAGAAAAGGATTATCAGATTGAGGGGCGGCTGCTGGCTAAGCTTGAGTACATGAATCCGGCGGGGAGTATTAAAGACCGGACCGCAAAAGCTATGATTGAAGATGCGGAGCGAAAAGGTCTGCTGAAACCGGGAGCAACGATTATAGAACCAACTTCCGGGAATACAGGGATTGGTCTGGCTCTTGTTTCGGCTATTAAAGGATATCATTTAATTCTGACTATGCCTGAGACTATGAGTGAAGAGCGCCGCAATCTGTTGAAAATATATGGAGCAGAGATTGTATTAACTCCGGGAGATCAGGGGATGTCCGGAGCTATTGAAAAAGCAAAAGAACTGGTGAAGGAAACAAAGGGAAGCTTTATGCCGTCCCAGTTCGAAAACCCGGCCAATGCAGCTATACATCTGAAAACTACCGGGCCGGAGGTGTGGATGGATACAGACGGCCGCATGGATATTTTTGTGGGCGGAGTAGGAACCGGAGGAACCATAACGGGAGTAGGAGAATATTTAAAATCTATGTTTCCTGACGTTCATATTGTGGCAGTGGAACCTGAAACATCAGCAGTATTGTCCGGCAAGGCTGCAGGAAAACATGTAATACAGGGAATCGGGGCCGGGTTTGTCCCGGAGCTGTTGAACACGGAAGCTTATGATGAAGTATTTCCGGTTGATAATGAAAGCTGTTTTTGCATGGGCAGAGAACTGGCTCAAAAGGAAGGGATTGTGGCAGGCATTTCATCTGGGGCCGCTGTGTATGCAGCTGTCCAGGTGGCAAGACGGCCGGAGAATCAGGGAAAAACGGTAGTTGTTATTTTGCCGGACAGTGGTGACCGGTATTATTCTACACCACTGTTTCAGGAGCCGTAAGATGAATTACTTATGAGAATGGAAGAAATTCCCTGGGGGTTTAAGTGCAGCTTCACGAAGCCTTAAGGTTTTCTATATACTTTTAAGATTTTTTTGTGTAATAATAATTTTAACATACGGTTGATATGCAGCCGGCATACACAAAACAGTTGGAGGTACAATAAGATGGGAAGAAGATATAGAAAACGTAAAAAAAGAAGAATGGGTCTGGTGATAGCAGCCATTGCGGCGGCGGTTCTTTTTACTACTGCCTTAAAATATCAGGAAGGCGGAAGCTTTGGGAGCGGCAGAAACGTTGCCCAGGCAAGACAGGAATTAAGAAAACATTCAGATTATCCCAAATCCCTGGAAACTTTGCTGGAAAATAATCCGGAAACAGCGGACTTTGTGAAAAATTATGGAAACGAAGCCGGAAAACATCATAAGATAGATCTTACTAAGGAAGTAAAACAAGGAGAAATTCCTCTGTTTCTGCAGTGGGACCAGCGCTGGGGCTATGAATATTACGGGAACGACATGATTGCAGTGGATGGCTGCGGTCCCACATGCCTTTCCATGGTTGTGGCCGGGCTGACACAGGATGCGTCCTTTAGTCCGCTGAAAGCTGCCCAATTTGCAGAACAGAAAGGATTCTATGTGGAAGGGAGCGGTTCTAGCTGGAGTCTGATGTCAGAGGGAGCGCAAAAACTTGGATTGACTGCAAATGAAATTTCGCTGGATGAGAGCGTTATCCGCAGAGAGTTACATGCAGGTCACCCTATTATTTGTGTTCTGGGGCCTGGGGACTTTACAAGTTCGGGGCATTTTATTGTATTAACGGGTATAAATAATGACGGAACGGTAAACGTAAATGATCCTAACAGTAAAATCCGGAGCGGGAAAACCTGGGATTTACAAAGGATTATGGGGCAGGTGCGGAATCTGTGGTCTTACCAGGTATAACGGTAAGGATAATAAAAAATATAAAGGTGCCGGTTTTATCTTGATTTTTGAAAATCAATTTGAATATCTCCGTTATTGACTTTGACGTTTAATGTTTTCGTACCATTTCCGGCCTGTTCTGGGAGGGTGCTTTCCCCTTTTTTGATATTGCTTGTAATAAGAAAATCATCATATCCCCCAACGACAGTGCCTGAGATGGAGCCGTTTTTTGTCTCCAGCTGAATGCTTTTGCCCACCGCTAAGGATTCAAACGTAATACTGCCATTGTTAGCATAGGCTGAGACCGAATCAGTGATGGAGAGGGATGGAAGATTTATATTTTCGTTTGTTGTACTTATCTTTAGAGAAGAGATCAGGCTGTCGGGAATGGACAGATCTATAGTGCGATCTTCTAAAGATGCATTTTTGCCGAAGAAATCTTTGGCTTCTTTATCAGTCTCTGTCTGCATGGATAACGTGCTGTCTTTTGTTGTGATATCGTAAAATTCTTTTTCGTTTTCATGATATGTGATATGAATCTGATCATCCGAAGATGGCGAAATATTTATCTTTCGGTCTTTGACATCAATGTTTACCGCAGAAATCCCGGCTGTGTCTGCAGAGTATGTTTTTTCTTTAAAGTCTGACTGCTGGGGGCTGCATCCGGCAAGTAAAATCAGACAGAATAAGGAACCTGCAAAAAGCAGTGGTAATTTTTTCATGGGGTCTTCCTCCTTTAAATTGAAATTTATTTTCAAATGATTTACGATAGTAACTATAAAGTCTTGTGTAACACAAGAGTCAAGAGGTATTGTATGGAGAATTATTATTCTATAGGAGAGGCGTCTGCAAAAACGGGATTGACTATTGAAACCTTGAGACATTATGACCGGATTTTGCTGGTGAAACCAGCTAAGAAGGATCCCTGGACCGGATATCGGTATTATTCGAAGGATGATATTATCCGTCTGAATACCATTCAGGCTCTTAGGTGTATGGATTTATCTCTAAAAGAAATCAAAACCTGTTTGGAATATGACAATCTTAAACAGGTAAGTGCATTTTTAAAGCAGGCCGAGGCCCAGGCGGATAAAAAAATGGAAAAACTTTTGCATGCAAAAGAAAAAATACATCTTGCAAGACAACAATATGAGCAGGCGGCAGAACATAACGAAGGGCCGGTAAACGCATATTTTCTGCAGCAGTTTGAAAAGAGAATCATTATGATATCCGATACACTTAAATATCCAAGTCTGGATGTGTTGTGGAGTTACCTCCGGCATTTCTATGGACAGATACCGGAGCAGGATAGAAAACCGTATCAGTTTGAAGATCTGGCGGGAATCTTTCTGGCAAAAGGAAAAACAAGAATGTTTGCGGTGTGCAGCCAGTATCCTGAGGATGCAAGGCTGCAGGAACTGCCGGCGGGGACATATCTGTGTGGGGAATGTACAGAAGCAGACCGGGAGCAGGTATTAGAAAAAATGCTGGAAAAGGTGGAAATGCAAACCGGGAAAAAGCCTGAATATGTCCTGCAGATGGTAATGATCAATGGAATTTTACAGTGGAAATATCAGCTGCAGATATACTGTGGAGAATACGGGGATAAAAAAAGCCGGCCAACTAATCAATGATTCGTTGACTGGCTGTATGGGGTGCAGATTCGGGTTTCAACTATAGATATCCGGTTTTGGAAGAAAAATGCAGCTGTTTTAATTATGAACGGTTGTATCTGACTGCCAGCGTCCGGAGGCACCGCAGGGGAGTACAAGACCGTTAGAGGAGACGGGAAGTCCCACTTCCTGTGCATCTACTGTTCCGCAAAACCGCTTCATTTCTGTTCCAAGCATATAGGCAAGAACGGCAGGCTGAAGTCCTGTTGTATAGGAATTAATTAGGAAAAACAGCGGATGATCAGATAAGATCTGGGTACATAATTTTACCAGTGGATGAATAGCGTCTTCAATTTTCCAGATTTCACCTTTAGGCCCTCTTCCATAAGAAGGAGGATCCATAATAATAGCATCGTAATGATTTCCCCGGCGGATTTCACGTTCTACAAATTTCACACAGTCGTCTACCAGCCAGCGGATGGGGGCATCGGAAAGACCGGATGCAGCAGCATTTTCTTTTGCCCAGGCAACCATACCCTTGGAAGCATCCACATGGGTAACGCTGGCTCCTGCAGCTGCCGCAGCTAATGTTGCGCCTCCTGTGTAGGCAAATAGGTTCAATACTTTTATAGGGCGTCCTGCATTTTGGATCAGATTAGAACACCAGTCCCAGTTTGCCGCCTGTTCCGGAAACAGCCCTGTGTGCTTAAAGCTAAAGGGTTTTAGTTGAAAGGTCAGATGCTTGTAATGGATCGCCCATTGCTCTGGCAGGTCAAAAAACTCCCATTCTCCCCCGCCCTTTTTGCTTCGGTGATAATGGGCATTCATTTTCTTCCAGCCTTTCTGTGTTTTGGGAGTATCCCAGATAACCTGGGGATCCGGGCGGACAAGCAGATAGCTGCCCCAGCGTTCCAGCTTTTCGCCTTTTGAACAGTCTATTACTTCATAATCATTCCATTGGTCTGCAATCCACATTTTTTTATTTCCTTCCTGAGATGTGTTTCTTCTATATAATATAGTAGTAAAAATAAAACGAATATAATCGAAAAATGATTGTACAAAATAGCAGGATGCCATTCTGACTTTTTTATTATATTGGGGAACGGATGGAGCGTCAACTAAAAATCAGCATACCATCTAAAAAACACAAGTCAGATTCGTATAAAATGCTAAAAATAAATTGTATTAAAAAAAATACAATTTTATTTTTGGAATTGGTAAAAAAATGCTTGAAATGGAAAGATATATCTATTATACTAGATTTTGCTGTGGCATGATAGCGATGAAGCATGAGGTTGCTGCCCATGGGGCAGGTTTTTCTGTGGAGCGAATGTCAAGTTAGGAAACTGACGGCAAGTCACTGTACTTCGTAAATATCGTCTGTGTAAAGCAGAAACGACGTGTGAGAACCATTAGGATACACACGGGAGAGTGTACAGTCACCGCTTGTCGTACTGAATTTAAAAGTGCGAAAAGGAGGCGACTTTTTTTATGGCAAGTCAAAAAATGAGAATCACATTGAAAGCATATGATCACGTATTAGTTGATGCATCTGCAAAGAAAATCATCGAAACTGTAAAGAAAAATGGATCACAGGTGAGCGGACCGGTACCACTTCCTACAAAGAAAGAAGTAGTAACCATCTTAAGAGCTGTTCACAAATATAAAGATTCCAGAGAACAGTTCGAACAGAGAACTCATAAGAGACTCATCGACATTGTAGCACCAACTCAGAAAACAGTTGATGCACTGTCAAGATTAGAAATGCCGGCTGGTGTTTACATCGACATCAAGATGAAATAGAACACTTAGCGATTGGCAAGCCGAAAAACACTTAGCGATTGGCAAGCCGACAGGCAAACATCAAATAAGGTAAAATCCTGAAGGGTTATATATAGAAGCAACACATTCTTGAAGGAATCAACATGTTCGAAAGAATTTATAGTGTTCCACTTATATACGACTGTTCTAGGATGAACGCATATGCGTTCCGCTGTAGAGAAAACAGGAGGTAAATAAGAATGAAGAAAGCTATTTTAGCGACAAAAGTCGGAATGACTCAGATCTTCAACGAGGACGGAGTTTTAATTCCGGTAACTGTATTGCAGGCAGGACCTTGCTATGTAACACAGATCAAAACAGTTGAAAACGACGGTTACAGCGCAGTACAGGTTGGTTTTGTTGACAAAAAAGAAAAAGTTGTCAGCAAAGATGCAACAGGAAAAAAAGAAGTAAGAAACAGACATGGTGTGAACAAAGCAGAAAAAGGCCACTTTGACAAGGCTGGTGTATCCGGTAAGAGATACGTTCGCGAATTCAAATTCGAGAATGCAGCTGATTATAAACTGGCTGATGAAATCAAAGCAGATATTTTCGCTGCAGGCGATAAAATTGATGCAACTGCTATTTCCAAAGGAAAAGGTTTCCAGGGTGCCATTAAGAGATTTGGTCAGCACAGAGGACCTATGGCTCATGGTTCTAAATTCCATCGTCATCAGGGTTCAAACGGTGCCTGCTCTTCCCCGAGTAAAGTATTTAAGGGCAAAGGAATGCCTGGACATATGGGAAGCAAAAAAATCACTGTTCAGAACTTAGAAGTAGTTCGCGTTGATGCTGAGAACAATTTACTTTTAATCAAAGGTGCTGTACCAGGACCTAAGAAATCTTTAGTGACAATCAAGGAAACTGTAAAAGCATAGGATTCTTGATTAGGAAAGGAGGACACACAGATGGCTAACGTATCTGTTTATAATATGGAAGGCAATGAAGTTGGCAGCATGGAACTGAATGACGCAGTCTTCGGCGTAGAAGTAAATGAGCATTTAGTACACATGGCAGTAGTTCAGCAGCTTGCAAATAATCGTCAGGGAACACAGAAGGCAAAAACACGTTCTGAAGTTCGCGGCGGCGGAAGAAAACCTTGGAGACAGAAAGGAACCGGTCATGCAAGACAGGGTTCAACAAGAGCTCCTCAGTGGACAGGCGGCGGAGTTGTATTTGCTCCGACACCAAGAGATTATTCTTTTAAGATCAATAAAAAAGAAAAAAGAGCAGCATTAAGATCTGCTTTAACATCCAGAGTTGCAGATAACAAATTTATCGTATTAGATGAACTGAAATTCGATGCAATCAAAACAAAGGATTTCGTAAAAGTTATGAACAACTTAAACGTATCCAAAGCTTTAGTAGTTATGAATGACAATGACGTGAATGTAGTAAAATCTGCATCAAACGTTCCTGGTATCAAAACTACAGTAACAAACACATTAAATGTGTATGATATTATGAAATATGACACAGTGGTTACAACAAAGGCTGCTGTTGAATCTATCCAGGAGGTGTATGCATAATGGCAAACGTTCAGTATTATGATGTAATCCTCAAACCGGTTGTTACAGAAAAAAGCATGAATATCATGGCAGAAAAGAAATATACATTTCTTGTTCATCCGGAAGCAAATAAAACAATGATTAAAGAAGCAGTTGAGAAAATGTTTGACGGCGTAAAAGTTGCAGATGTGAAAACGATGAACTGCGAAGGCAAGAAAAAAAGACGTGGAATGACAGTTGGAAAAACTGCTAAAACAAAAAAAGCAATCGTTCAGCTGACAGAAGAAAGCGCAGAGATTGAAATCTTTGCAGGATTATAATCCACGCTGGAACTAGGCACAGTAAAGTGCGGGCTGAGAGCAACTTAATGAAAACGAAGTTTGAATTTAGTGCGAAGCCGTTCTTTGAGATTTGCAAAAGCGAGGCTTGAGCTTAGCGAAAAGAACTTCCTTATTAGAGACGAAAGGAGATTCATTATGGGAATCAAGACATATAACCCATATACACCTTCCAGAAGAAATATGACAGGTTCTGATTTCTCTGAAATCACAAAGAAAACTCCTGAAAAATCACTGGTGGTATCACTGGAGAAACATTCTGGAAGAAATAATCAGGGTAAAATTACAGTTAGACATCGCGGCGGCGGTGCAAGAAAGAAATACAGAATCATCGACTTCAAAAGAAGAAAAGATGGTATTCCTGCTACAGTAGTAGGCATTGAATATGATCCGAACAGAACCGCAAATATTGCGTTGATCTGTTATGCAGATGGTGAAAAAGCATATATCATTGCTCCGGAAGGCCTGAAAGACGGAATGAAAGTTATGAATGGACCGGAAGCAGAAGTTCGTGTTGGAAACTGTCTCCCGCTGGTAAATATCCCGGTAGGTACACAGGTACACAACATTGAGCTGTATGCCGGAAAAGGCGGACAGTTAGTTCGTTCCGCAGGCATGAGCGCGCAGCTGATGGCGAAAGAAGGAAAATATGCAACATTAAGATTACCATCTGGAGAAATGAGAATGGTACCTCTTAATTGCAGAGCGACTGTTGGTGTTGTTGGAAACGGAGATCACAGCCTGATCAATATTGGTAAAGCCGGCCGTAAACGTCATATGGGTATCCGCCCCACAGTACGTGGTTCGGTTATGAACCCCAATGATCATCCACACGGCGGTGGTGAAGGTAAGACAGGTATCGGACGTCCAGGTCCATGTACTCCCTGGGGTAAACCTGCTCTCGGCCTGAAGACAAGAAAGAAACACAAACAGTCTAACAAACTTATCGTAAGAAGAAGAGACGGTAAAGCAATTAAATAAGGACACCCGGCAGGCTTTTAACAGCCCGCCGCACGGGTGAAAATCAGGAGGTAAAATATGGCTCGTTCATTAAAAAAAGGACCATTTGCAGATGAAAGCTTACTGAAAAAAGTAGACGCTATGAACGCTGCTGGCGACAAACAGGTAATCAAAACCTGGTCCCGCCGTTCTACAATCTTCCCGCAGATGGTTGGACATACAATTGCAGTTCATGATGGAAGAAAACATGTTCCTGTATATGTGACAGAAGATATGGTAGGACACAAGCTCGGTGAGTTTGTTGCTACAAGAACATACAGAGGACATGGAAAAGACGAAAAGAAATCCAAAGTAAGATAGTTTTGAAAGGAGGTTTTATCCATGGCAAAAGGACATAGATCCCAAATTAAAAGAGAAAGAAACGCTCAGAAAGATACCAGACCTTCAGCAAAATTATCTTTTGCTAGAATGTCAGTACAGAAAGCCTGCTTCGTTTTAGACGCAATCCGTGGAAAAGACGTTACAACAGCTTTAGCAATCGTTGCTTACAATCCAAGATACGCTTCCGGCGTAATTGAAAAATTATTAAAATCAGCTATCGCAAACGCTGAAAACAACAATGGTATGAAAGTGGAAGACCTTTATATTGCAGAATGTTATGCAAACAAAGGACCGACAATGAAACGAATCAGACCAAGAGCACAGGGTAGAGCTTATAGAATCGAAAAGAGAATGAGCCACATTACAATCGTGCTCGATGAAAAATAGGAGGTAAAAAATGGGACAGAAAGTAAATCCTCATGGCTTAAGAGTCGGTGTTATTAAAGACTGGGACTCCAAATGGTATGCGGAAGCTGATTTTGCAGATCTGTTAGTAGAAGATTACAACATCAGAAAATTCCTTAAAAAGAAATTATACAGTGCTGGTATCGCTAAAATTGAAATCGAAAGAGCATCTGATCGTGTAAAAGTTATCATTTATACAGCAAAACCGGGTGTTGTTATCGGTAAAGGCGGCGCTGAAATCGAAAAAGTAAAAGCTGAACTTCAGAAATATACAGATAAAAAATTAATTGTAGATATCAAAGAAGTAAAAAGACCGGACAAAGATGCACAGCTTGTTGCTGAAAACATTGCAGCACAGCTTGAAAACCGTGTATCCTTCCGTCGTGCAATGAAATCCTGCATGAGCAGAAGTATGAAAGCCGGAGTACTTGGTATCAAGACTTCTGTTTCCGGCCGTCTTGGCGGTGCTGATATGGCTCGTACAGAATTTTACAGCGAAGGAACTATTCCACTTCAGACTTTGAGAGCTGACATTGACTACGGCTTTGCAGAAGCAGACACAACTTACGGTAAAGTAGGTGTTAAGGTTTGGATTTACAAAGGCGAAGTTCTTCCAAAAAAAGCAGCGGAAGGGAGCGATAAATAATGTTAATGCCAAAAAGAGTGAAACGTCGTAAACAGTTCCGTGGTTCTATGGCTGGTAAGGCGTTAAGAGGAAATAAAATCACAAATGGTGAATATGGTATTGTTGCTACAGAACCATGTTGGATCAAATCAAACCAGATCGAGGCAGCCCGTGTTGCTATGACCCGTTATATCAAACGTGGTGGTAAAGTCTGGATCAAAATTTTCCCGGATAAACCGGTTACAGCTAAGCCTGCTGAAACTCGTATGGGTTCCGGTAAAGGTGCATTGGAATACTGGGTAGCAGTTGTTAAACCAGGTCGCGTATTATTCGAAATCTCTGGTGTGTCCGAAGAAATCGCCCGTGAAGCATTACGTCTGGCTACACACAAATTGCCATGCAAATGCAAAATCGTTTCACGTGCAGACTTAGAAGGCGGTGAATAAAATGAAATCTAGTAAATATTTAGAAGAATTAAGAACACAGAGCGCAGAGGAACTGAACAATCAGTTAGTTGCTGCGAAAAAAGAACTTTTTAATTTAAGATTCCAGAATGCTACAAATCAGTTAGACAACACTGGAAGAATCAAAGAAGTAAGAAAAAATATTGCCAGAATTCAGACCGTTATCACTGAAAAGGCAAATGCATAATCAATCCTGACGGAAAGGAGATCCAATCGTGGAAGAAAGAAATCTTAGAAAAACACGTGTAGGTAAAGTTGTAAGTGACAAGATGGATAAAACAATCGTTGTTGCAGTAGAAGACAACGTAAGACATCCGCTTTACAACAAAATCGTTAAAAGAACTTATAAATTAAAAGCTCATGACGAAAACAACGAATGCGGCGTTGGCGATAAAGTCAGAGTTATGGAAACAAGACCTTTATCTAAAGATAAAAGATGGAGACTTGTTGAAATTATGGAGAAAGCAAGATAAAAGGAGGCTGCCAGCATGATACAACAGGAAAGCAGACTTAGAGTTGCTGATAACACAGGTGCAAAAGAATTACTGTGCATTCGTGTTATGGGTGGTTCTACAAGAAGATATGCAAGCATTGGTGATGTAATTGTTGCTACAGTTAAAGATGCAACACCAGGCGGTGTTGTTAAAAAAGGCGATGTCGTAAAAGCTGTAGTTGTTCGTACTAAAAAAGGCGCTCGTCGTAAAGATGGTTCTTATATCAAATTCGATGAAAACGCTGCTGTAATTATTAGAGATGATAAAACTCCAAGAGGAACCCGTATTTTTGGACCAGTAGCAAGAGAGCTTCGTGAGAAACAGTTCATGAAAATCGTTTCTCTGGCTCCGGAAGTATTATAGGAGGAACCTGACGATGTTAAAAATTAAAAAAGGTGATACAGTTAAAGTCATTGCCGGTAAAGATAAAGGTAAAGAAGGTAAAGTAATCGCTGTAAATGCGAAGAAAAGTACTGTACTTGTTGAGGGTATCAACATGATTACAAAGCATACGAAACCAAGTATGGCAAATCAGAATGGTGGTATTGTTCAGCAGGAAGGACCAATTGATATGTCTAACGTAATGTACGTTCATAAAGGAACTGCTACAAGAGTTGGTTTCAAAATGGATGGAGACAAAAAAGTACGTTACGCAAAATCAACAGGCGACGTAATTGATTAATTAGGAGAGGAGGTCCATCAAGTTGAGTAGACTGAGAGAAATTTATCAGAATGAGATCGTAGATGCTATGATCAAAAAATTTGGATATAAAAATGTGATGCAGGTGCCAAAGATTGATAAAGTTGTTATCAACATGGGCGTTGGCGAAGCAAAAGAAAATGCTAAAATTCTGGAATCAGCAATGAAAGACATGGAAGCAATTGCAGGACAGAAAGCTGTTACAACGAAAGCAAAAAATTCTGTGGCTAACTTTAAAATCAGAGAAGGTATGCCTATCGGTTGTAAAGTAACATTAAGAGGTGAGAAAATGTACGAATTCGTAGATCGTCTCATCAATCTGGCTTTACCTCGTGTACGTGACTTCAGAGGTGTAAACCCTAATGCATTTGACGGAAGAGGTAACTATGCACTTGGTATTAAAGAACAGTTAATTTTCCCTGAAATCGAGTATGATAAAGTGGATAAAGTTAGAGGTATGGATGTTATCTTCGTAACAACAGCTAAAACTGATGAAGAAGCACGTGAGTTATTAACTTTATTCAACATGCCATTCGCTAAATAAGAACAGGAGGGAACTTTAATGGCAAAGACATCTATGAAGGTAAAACAGCAGCGTAAACAGAAATTCTCCTCAAGAGAGTATAATCGTTGCAGAATTTGTGGCCGTCCACATGCATACCTTAGAAAATACGGAATCTGCAGAGTATGTTTCCGTGAATTAGCATATAAAGGTGAAATCCCAGGCGTTAAGAAATCCAGCTGGTAGGCCGAAAGCAACTTACCGAAAACGAGCAGAAAGCGAAGTTTGAGGTTAGTGCGAGGCCGTTTGCGAACCTTAATGAGTGCGGAGCACGAATTTAGTTGAGGGAACCATCCCCCAGGCAACTTACCGAAAACGAGCAGAAAGCGAAGTTTGAGGTTAGTGCGAGGCCGTTCGCGAACCTTAATGAGTGCAGAGCACGAATTTAGTTGAGGGAACCACCCCCCAGGCAACTTACCGAAAACGAGCAGAAAGCGAAGTTTGAAATTAGTTGAATTTACTTGACACATACAATTTGTAAAGGAGGAAACACACTATGACAATGAGTGATCCAATCGCAGATATGCTTACAAGAATCCGTAATGCAAATACTGCTAAACATGATACAGTAGATATTCCTGCTTCTAAAATGAAAAACGCAATTGCTGAAATTCTTTTCAAAGAAGGCTATATCGAAAAATACGATATCATTGAAGAAGGAAGCTTTAACACAATCCGTGTTACATTAAAATACGGCGCTGATAAAAACGAAAAAATTATTACAGGTCTGAAAAGAATTTCAAAACCAGGTCTTCGTGTATATGCAGGCAAAAATGAAATTCCAAAAGTACTTGGCGGTTTAGGAATTGCAATCCTTTCCACAAACCAGGGCATCGTAACAGATAAAGATGCAAGAAGACTTCAGGTAGGCGGAGAAGTATTAGCATTCGTTTGGTAGGCCGAAAGCAACTTAATGAAATCAAGTCGAAGACGCAGATTGAATTTAGTGCGAGGCCGTTCTCGAACCTTAGCGAAACGAAGTTGAGCATAGTTGAGAGAACCAACCCGTGTGCAACTTAATGAAATCAAGCCGAAGGCGCAGATTGAATTTAGTGCGAGGCCGTTCTCGAACCTTAGCGAAACGAAGTTGAGCATAGTTGAGAGAACCAACCCGTGTGCAACTTAATGAAATCAAGCCGAAGGCGCAGATTGAAAATTTATTCATATTAAAATATTGAATTATTTCCTTGATTCTTATCAGTAGAATCGAAGGTCGCGTTACAGACGATGCTGTAGGGCGAAGAAATATGAATTATCGAAGAGTATAACTCCACTGTAAGGTGGAACATACAAATAGTAACCAGATGCACGTCAGCAGAAGCTGACCAATACAAAAAAACAGGAGGTACGGGCATGTCACGTATAGGAAGAATGCCAATCGCGATTCCAGACGGAGTAACCGTAACAATCGCAGAAAATAATCAGGTGACTGTAAAAGGTCCTAAAGGAACACTAGAAAGAGTGCTTCCAACAGAGATGGATATCAAAGTTGAGGGTTCTGAGATCATCGTTAGCAGACCAAATGATTTAAAGAAAATGAAATCTTTACATGGTTTAACAAGAACATTAATCAACAACATGGTAATCGGTGTAACAGCTGGTTATGAAAAAACACTGGAAGTAAACGGTGTTGGTTACAGAGCATCCAAATCCGGTAAAAAATTAACATTAAACCTGGGATATTCTCATCCGGTAGAAATGACTGATCCGGAAGGTCTAGAAGCAGTTGTTGATGGAAATAAAATCGTTGTAAAAGGTATTGATAAAGAAAAAGTAGGCCAGTACGCAGCTGAAATCAGAGATAAGAGAAGACCTGAACCTTACAAAGGAAAAGGTATCAAATATGCTGATGAAGTTATTAGACGTAAAGTTGGTAAGACTGGTAAGAAATAATTAAAGGAGTGTGACAGGAATGGTTAATAAAAAATCTAGAACAGAAACTCGTGTAAAAAAACACAGAAGAGTTCGTAATCATTTATCAGGTACTGCAGCTAGACCACGTTTAGCAGTATTCAGAAGTAATAATCATATGTACGCTCAGATTATTGACGATACAGTTGGAAATACATTAGCGGCAGCTTCTACTTTAGACAAAGAAGTAAAAGAAGCATGCGAAAAGACTAATAACGTAGCAGCAGCAGCATTAGTAGGTACTGCAATCGCAAAAAAAGCGTTAGAAAAAGGTATTACAACTGTTGTCTTTGACAGAGGCGGATTTATTTATCAGGGTAAAGTTCAGGCGTTAGCCGATGCAGCAAGAGAAGCTGGATTAGACTTTTAACAAGGAGGAAACGAATTCATGAAACGTACAATTATTGATGCTGGTCAGTTAGAATTAAATGAAAAAGTAGTATCAATTAAACGTGTAACAAAAGTTGTTAAAGGTGGTCGTAACTTCCGTTTTACAGCTTTAGTTGTTGTTGGCGACGGCAATGGACATGTGGGAGCAGGTCTTGGAAAAGCAACTGAAATTCCGGAGGCAATCCGCAAAGGAAAAGAAGATGCAATGAAAAAACTTATTGAAGTTAAGTTAGATCCAAACAACAGTATTACACATGATACTACAGGAAAACATACAGGCGCTTCTGTACTGTTAAAAAGAGCTCCGGAAGGTACCGGTGTAATCGCCGGCGGTCCTGCACGTAGTGTGTGCGAGCTGGCAGGTATTAAAAACATCCGTACAAAATCTCTGGGATCTAATAACAAACAGAACGTTGTTCTTGCTACAATCAATGCTTTAGGACAGTTAAAATCTCCGGAAGAAGTAGCAAAACTCCGTGGTAAATCTGTAGAAGAGATCCTTGGTTAAGGAGGTAAGATCAATGGCAGATAAATTAAAAATCACACTTGTGAAATCAACAATTGGTGCTGTTCCAAAACATGTAAAAACAGTAGAAGCATTAGGTTTAAGAAAACTGAACAAAACTGTTGAACTGCCGGATAATGCAGCAACAAGAGGAATGGTTCAGCAGGTTAGACATTTAGTAAAAGTGGAAGAAATCTAATCATTTAGGATAAGGAGGTGTCATGATGGACTTATCGAACTTAAGACCAGCAGAAGGCTCAAAACAGAGTGATAATTTCAGAAGAGGCCGTGGACACGGTTCAGGAAATGGTAAGACAGCAGGTAAAGGCCATAAAGGACAGAAAGCTCGTTCCGGAGCTCCAAGACCAGGCTTTGAAGGTGGCCAGATGCCATTATACAGACGAATCCCAAAAAGAGGATTCACAAACAGAAATTCCAAAGACATTGTTGCAATTAATCTTTCCGTACTGGAAGCATTTGACAACGAAGCCGTTGTTTCTGTTGAAACTTTAATCGAAGCAGGTATTGTTAAAAACCCAAGAGATGGTGTTAAAATCCTTGGAAACGGTGAATTAACAAAGAAACTTACAGTTCAGGCAAATGCGTTCAGTGCATCTGCTAAAGAAAAGATTGAAGCTATTGGCGGAAAAGCAGAGGTGATCTAATGCTAAAGACAGTCCGTAACGCGTTTAAAGTGAAGGAAATCAGAGACCGAATCATTTTTACTTTATTGATGCTCGTTGTCATACGAATAGGTACTGAGCTTCCGGTTCCGGGCGTAAATGGCGAATTCTTTTCTAACTGGCTGGAAAACAATGTGGGTGACTCACTGGGATTTTTCAGCGCAATTACTGGCGGTTCTTTCGAGAACATGTCAGTATTTGCACTGAATATTACTCCGTACATTACCTCATCCATCATTATGCAGCTTCTTACAATTGCAATTCCGAAATTGGAGGAGATGCATAAAGATGGTGAAGAGGGAAGAAAGAAGATTACAAAGATCACTCGTTATTTAACGATTGTGCTGGCTCTTGTACAGTCAATTGCCATGGTAATCGGATTTGGCAGACAGGGATATCTGGTAGAATTTAATGCGTTAAATGCTATTATGGTAGTTGCTGCTTTAGTAGCCGGTTCTGCAGTTCTTATGTGGATTGGTGAACGGATTACAGAAAAAGGAATTGGAAATGGTATTTCGATTGTACTTACAATTAATATCATATCCAGAATCCCGTCAGACTTATCATCATTGTTTGAGCAGTTTGTTTTTGGCAAAGAAATTGCGAATCAGGTATTGAATGCTGCAATTATTATTGCGATTATTGTTGTAGTCATCATATTAGTAGTATTGCTTCAGGGAGGAATCCGCAAGATACCTGTTCAGTATTCTCGGAAGGTACAGGGGAGAAAACAGGTAGGCGGTCAGATGACTCATATACCACTGAAAATTAATACTGCAGGTGTTATTCCAATTATCTTTGCCCAGTCTTTGATGCAGATTCCGATTATGATAGCTACCTTCTTTGATCTAGGAAGCGGCGACGGTATCGGAGCAAAGATTTTGAAAATGTTATCTCAGTCCAATTGGTGTGACCCGTCACAGCCTGTATACAGCATTGGTTTGGCTGTTTATATGGCGTTGGTAATTGCGTTTGCATATTTTTATACAACTATTACCTTTAACCCTCTTGAGATTGCGGATAATATGAAAAAGCAGGGCGGTTTTATTCCGGGTATCAGACCTGGAAAGCCAACCAGCGAATATCTTACAAAAATTCTAAGCTATGTAATTTTTATGGGAGCGGTAGGATTGATTATTATTGCTGTAATCCCGATTTTCTTTAATGGTGTATTCAATGCAAATGTATCATTTGGAGGAACCTCTCTCATTATCGTGGTAGGTGTTGTAATTGAAACCATTAAACAGGTGGAATCTAAGATGCTTGAGAGAAATTACAAAGGATTTTTGAATATATAGTGCTGTATTATTGGAGATATCTGAAAACAGGTATCTCCAATCGTGCATTAAATTTGTTTATACAGATTTATATACGGAGGGAAAATAATGAAGATTATTATGTTAGGGGCACCCGGAGCGGGAAAAGGGACACAGGCAAAGCAGATCGCGGATAAATATGGGATTCCTCATATTTCTACCGGAGATATTTTCAGAGCAAACATCAAAGAAGGTACTGAATTAGGTAAAAAAGCAAAAACTTTCATGGACCAGGGACTTCTTGTTCCGGATGAACTTGTTTGCGAACTTGTAGTAGACAGAATTCAGCATGATGACTGCAAAGATGGATTTGTGTTAGATGGATTTCCAAGAACCATTCCACAGGCGGAAGCTTTGACTGCTGCCCTGGAGAAAATCGGCAGTAATATCGACTTTGCACTGGATATTGATGTTCCGGATGAAAATATTATTGATAGAATGTCTGGAAGAAGAGCATGCGTAAACTGCGGTGCTACGTATCATGTTGTGAATATTCCTCCAAAAGAAGAAGGAATCTGTGACAGATGCGGACATGAAATTGTATTAAGGGATGATGATAAACCGGAGACTGTTAAGAAGAGACTGGAAGTTTATCATGCACAGACAAAACCATTAATTGATTATTACAAGAACCAGAATATCCTGAAATCTATAGATGGCACTCAGCCAATGGATACGGTATTTCAGGTAATCGTAAACATATTAGGAGCATAAAATTATGTCAGTAACAATAAAATCTGCCCGTGAAATTGAACTGATGCGGGAAGCTTGCAGGATTATTGCAAAAATACACCAGGATCTTGGGAAAGAATTAAAACCGGGGATGACAACACTAGATGTAGACAGACTTGCGGAAGAAATGATCAGAAGCTGCGGATGTATTCCGAATTTTAAAGGTTATGGAGGATTTCCTGCCTCTGTATGCGTGTCTGTCAATGAGGAAGTAGTGCATGGTATTCCAAGTCAGACAAGAGTGATCCAGGAGGGTGATATTGTAAGTCTGGATATGGGATGTATCTATAAAGGGTATCATTCAGATGCGGCAAGAACTCATGGCATCGGTGAGATTTCAAAAGAAGCGCAGTTGCTAATTGAACGTACGCGGCAGAGTTTTTTTGAAGGCATGAAATATGCAAAGGCAGGAAATCATCTCCATGAGATTTCAAATGCAATTAGTGATTACTGTGAAAGTTTTGGTTATGGAGTAGTCAGGGATTTGGTAGGTCATGGAGTTGGTGCTAGCCTCCATGAGGATCCGCAGATTCCGAATTTCAGACAGAAAAGCAGAGGCATTAAGCTTCGCCCGGGTATGACGCTGGCAATTGAGCCTATGGTGAACGCAGGAAGATATGACGTAGAATGGATGGACGACGACTGGACCGTTGTAACCCAGGATGGAAGTCTTTCCGCCCACTATGAAAATACTGTGCTGATTACAGATGGCGAGCCGGAAATACTTACATTAACAGAAGAAGAAAAAGAACTCTGTTAAGGAGGTATTTATGACAGGAAAATTAGCCGTATCCACCTCCGGCCATGACAGAGGACGGATTTATGTGATCGTGAAAGAAGAACATGATCTGGTTTATCTGTCAGATGGTAAAATAAAACTGGTGGAGCATCCAAAGAAAAAAAATAAAAAACATATTCAAATTATAAAACGGCTTCCCAATGAGGTTATACAGCTTTTAGAGGGAACAAAGTTCTCAGATTTGAATATAAAAAGAGCGATTAAACTGTATATGAAAAAGCAGGAGGAAAATTAATGTCAAAAGCAGATGTAATTGAAGTAGAAGGAACGGTTGTGGAGAAATTACCAAACGCAATGTTTCAGGTAGAACTAGAAAACGGACATCAGGTCCTGGCGCATATCAGCGGAAAGCTGCGTATGAATTTTATTCGTATCCTTCCGGGTGACAAAGTAACCATTGAATTGTCTCCATATGATTTGACAAAAGGAAGAATTATCTGGAGAGATAAATAGAGAAAAAACGGCTTGCATTCATTCAGTATATATGATAGAATGTCAAATGGACGTTTTTGGAAATACCCAAGGGGATATTATGCTTATTTCCCCGTGGAGCATAGGTAGGAAAGGAGGATTTGCTGTGAAGGTAAGATCATCAGTTAAACCTATTTGCGAGAAATGCAAAGTAATTAAAAGAAAAGGATCCATCAGAATTATCTGTGAAAATCCAAAACACAAACAGAGACAGGGATAATATCATTTAGTATATAGATGATGAAGGCAGGTTGGAGACAATGCTTTGACTGCTAATTCCGTTCCTCACTGGAAGGTTCTGCCACAGAACACCAACATTGGAACAGGATCTGTTTGAATCAAAAGGGGCTTTGTAATGTAGCCGGGATCTTTATCATGTGCGGCTGCAGCAAAATTCCTGTAATTTTGCTGTTCATGATAGAAGATAAAACATTACAGGTTTTCGACTTCTTGATACCGAGGAAAGAGAAAACACCTATTATTAGAAGGAACTGAGATTGTACACACATTTCAGGCCGGGAAACCGGAGCTGTATAATGCAGGTTTCTGATGTGACTAGAAGAGGACCAACTGGGTCCGGAAATAATTATGGAGGTGTAAACACACATGGCTCGTATCGCAGGTGTAGATTTACCAAGAGAAAAACGTGTTGAAATCGGATTAACATATATTTATGGTATTGGCAGAGTTAGCTCAAACCGTATCTTAGCAGAAGCAGACGTTGATCCAAATACTCGTGTAAAAGATTTAACAGACGAAGAGATCAAAAAGATCAGTGCAGTTATCGACGAATCTCAGCTGGTAGAAGGTGATTTAAGAAGAGAGATCGCACTTAATATCAAGAGATTACAGGAAATTGGATGCTACCGTGGTATTCGCCACAGAAAAGGACTTCCGGTTCGCGGACAGAAAACAAAAACAAACGCAAGAACAAGAAAAGGTCCTAAGAGAACAGTAGCTAATAAGAAGAAATAATTCGGAAAAGAAGAAAGTAGGTTAGTTTAGATATGGCTAAAAAAGTTACAAAAAAAGTGACAAAAAAGCGTGTTAAGAAAAACGTTGAACGCGGACAGGCACATATTCAGTCATCTTTCAATAATACAATTGTAACACTTACAGATGCTGAAGGAAATGCATTATCATGGGCAAGTGCTGGTGGTCTTGGCTTCAGAGGTTCAAGAAAATCTACTCCTTATGCAGCTCAGATGGCAGCAGAGACTGCTACAAAAGCAGCTCTTATTCATGGTTTAAAAACAGTAGACGTTTTTGTAAAGGGACCGGGTTCAGGAAGAGAAGCAGCAATCCGTGCGCTTTCAGCATGTGGTCTTGAAGTAATCAGTATTACAGATGTTACTCCGGTACCTCATAATGGATGTCGTCCACCAAAACGCAGAAGAGTCTAATCAGGAGGTATAGTCTAAGATGGCAGTAAATAGAGTTCCTGTTCTTAAAAGATGTAGATCACTTGGCTTAGATCCAGTTTATTTAGGAATAGATAAAAAATCAAACAGACAGTCTAAAAGAGGCAATAAGAAGATTTCAGAGTATGGTCTTCAGTTAAGAGAAAAACAGAAAGCTAAATTTATTTATGGTGTGTTAGAAAAACCATTCCATAACTATTACAATAAAGCTGACAGAATGAAAGGTATGACAGGTGCGAACCTGATGACAATTCTGGAAAGCAGACTTGATAATGTTGTATTCAGATTAGGTTTAGCCAGAACAAGAAAAGAAGCAAGACAGATTGTTGACCATAAACACGTTTTAGTAAACGGAAAACAGGTTAATATTCCTTCTTATTTAGTTAAAGCTGGTGACACAATCGAAATCAAAGAAAAATGCAAAGGTTCTCAGAGATACAAAGATATTCTTGAAGTAACAGCCGGACGTTTAGTACCGGAATGGCTGGACGCAGATCAGGAAAATCTGAAAGGCGAAGTAAAAGAGCTTCCTACAAGAGAAGTAATTGATGTTCCTGTAGATGAAATGCTTATCGTCGAGTTATATTCAAAATAATCATGTAAGCGATGAGCGATGCCGGAAGTTTAGAAACAAAAATAATCATGTGTATCCGCATGTGTTTTTGTTTCTAATACTTTTCCCCGGAAAATGTCCGGGGGCTCAAAAACACATTGTTTATGAGGGTATTGCAGAATAAATTAAGGAGGGACTTTGTAGTGTTCGATTTTGAAAAACCGAAAATTGAGATTGCTGAAATTTCAGAAGACAAAAAGTACGGAAGATTTGTCGTAGAACCGCTGGAAAGAGGATACGGCACAACTCTTGGCAATTCCTTAAGAAGAATTATGCTTTCTTCCTTACCGGGCGCAGCAGTTAGTCAGGTCAAAATTGATGGTGTACTGCATGAGTTCAGTTCTATCCCTGGTGTAAAAGAGGATGTAACTGAAATTATTATGAACATCAAAAATTTGGCGTTAAAGAATACCAGTCCAACAAATGAGTCCAAAGTTGCTTACATTGAGTTTGAAGGTGAGGGTGTTGTAACAGCAGCTGATATCCAGGTAGATCCAGATATTCAGATTCTGAATCCGGATTTGGTGATCGCTACTTTAAATGGTGGAGTTGATTCCAAATTATATATGGAACTGACCATCACAAAAGGCAGAGGTTACGTAAGTGCGGATAAGAATAAGAGTGAAGATGTGCCTATCGGCGTCATTGCAATTGATTCAATCTACACACCTGTAGAACGTGTTAATCTGACAATTGAGAATACACGTGTAGGCCAGATTACTGATTTTGATAAACTTACATTAGATGTTTATACCAATGGAACTTTAGAACCGGACGAGGCAGTAAGTCTGGCAGCAAAAGTGCTGAGCGAGCATTTGAATCTGTTCATTGATCTTTCTGAAAATGCAAAAACAGCAGAAGTCATGATCGAAAAAGAAGATAATGCAAAAGAAAAAGTTCTGGAAATGAACATTGATGAACTTGAATTATCCGTCCGTTCTTATAACTGCTTAAAGAGAGCTGGAATTAATACAGTAGAAGAGTTAACAAACAGAACACCGGATGATATGATGAAAGTTCGTAATCTTGGACGTAAGTCTTTAGAAGAAGTTTTAGGAAAATTAAAAGAATTAGGACTGCAGCTGAACCAAGGTGAAGAATAAAGTTCTTCACCTTGGTGATACTTCTTAAATCACAGATTTAAGAAGAGACCCGTATTGGGTGAAGAATAGGATTCTTCACCTTGGTAGGGGGCAGTGGTTTTGATTTTTTTAACATAACTCATACAGATGGCCGGAAGAGTAAGTCCAAAGTGCATGTTCTAGTCAGCTCATGAGTGGATGAAACAATAAATGGCATTCGGTATATAAGTCCAAAGAAGCGATGCCGGATGTTCCACAAAATGGAGGAAATTAAAATGGCTAAATATCGTAAATTAGGAAGAACATCTGATCAGAGAAAAGCTTTAATCAGAAGTCAGGTAACAGCATTACTGTACAACGGAAGAATTATCACAACAGAAGCAAGAGCAAAAGAAGTTCGTAAAGTTGCTGAGAAATTAATTGCATCTGCAGTAAAAGAAAAAGATAATTTCGAAGAAGTAACAGTAAAAGCAAAAGTTGCCCGTAAAGATAAAGATGGCAAAAGAGTGAAAGAAGTTGTAGACGGTAAAAAAGTTACTGTTTATGATGAAGTTGACAAAACTATTCAGAAAGACATGCCATCCCGTCTTCATGCAAGAAGAGAAATGCTGAAAGTTCTTTACCCTGTAAAAGAAGTTCCGGCTAAAAATGCAGGAAGAAAGAAAAACACAAAAGAAGTAGATCTGGTAAATAAATTATTTACAGAAGTTGCACCGAAATACGTTGACCGTAACGGCGGTTACACAAGAATCGTTAAAATCGGACCTCGTAAAGGTGACGGAGCAATGGAAGTAGTATTAGAACTTGTATAATCTACAAGCCATGCGATAAAACAGAAGCCGGAAATCAAGCAGAAAGTTTTTACTAGCTGAGTTGATTTCCGGCTTCTGTTTTATCATAAGGCGCCAGCCTTCAGGGAGAAACCGAAGGTTTCGACCTGCATGGCTTGTAGATAGAAATGGGAGGAAGAGGAAATCAAGCAGAAAGTTTTTACTAGCTGAGTTGATTTCCGGCTTCTGTTTTATCATAAGGCGCCAGCCCTCAGGGAGAAACCGAAGGTTTGGACCTGCATGGCTTGTAGGTGGAAAAGGAGGGAAGAGGAAATCAAGCAGAAAGTTTTTACTAGCTGAGTTGATTTCCGGCTTCTGTTTTATCATAAGGCGCCAGCCCTCAGGGAGAAACCGAAGGTTTGGACCTGCATGGCTTGTAGGTGGAAAAGGAGGGAAGAGGAAATCAAGCAGAAAGTTTTTACTAGCTGAATTGATTTCCGGCTTCTGTTTTATCATAAGGCGCCAGCCTTCAGGGAGAAACCGAAGGTTTGGACCTGCATGGCTTGTAGATAGAAATGGGAGGAAGAGGAGCATGTTATGACATATTTGGATAGTTTATTGATGCAGAGACAGAAAATTGCCGTAATTTCTGATAAACCATTGGAACGAGAAAAGCTGGAGACGGTTATTGAAGCAGGCCGTCTAGCTCCCTATGCGGGTCTGGCTCAGAAAAATACGGATACTTTCAGGCATTTTTTTGTTATAAAAAGAGGAAGCCGGACCGCCAGAGAACTAGAGCAGCTTTGCAGCAGACAAAGAATTTTAGAGTCAAAACGTATTTATGAAGAAGGACTGGATCAAAAATATCAGCCGGCAGCTTTTATGGCTGAACATTTCAAGGATGGAGGGGCAGGAGATGTTTTTTCCAGTCCCTGGCTGATTGTAATAGCGGAGAGAGGGGCTTATCCGGCCAGAGAAGAGGTTTGCCTTGGGTATGTTATGGAAAACATGTGGCTGAAGGCAACTGAGCTTCAAATTGCCTTTAAACCCTGTTCTATTGTCAGTGATATAAAGGATAAAGTTTCTCTGCAGAAACTATTGGGACTGGATTCTCAAGAACATTATGCGTTTGATGCCTGCAATATTGGATATCCAAAGGATGTGGTTAAGAAAAGAGAAAATCATAAGAAACCAACAGAACAGATTACTTATTTTACAGATTAGAGGAATGATAAAAGGAGGGGTATATTTTGGAAAAGGAGAGGGCAAACGGTTTTGCATTAATACCTATTATTGTATTTCTTGTTCTGTATGTTGGCAGCGGCATTTATTTTCAATATGTAAAAGGTCAGGATCAGGGATTTTATGTAATGTCGGTGGTGGTAGCATTTACTATAGCCATTATTGTTGCTCTAATACAGAATCCGGGAAAGGATTTTGATGCAAAACTAAAGATTATGGCGAGAGGAATGGGAGATGAAAATATTATGATTATGATATTGATCTTTCTTCTGGCAGGAGCTTTCAGCAGCATTGCTACAGCGGCAGGAGGTTCTGAAAGTATCGCTTATTTGTTGTTAAGTTTTATTCCGGCAAAACAGATGGTATTTGGTTTTTTTCTGATTTCTTGTATTTTGTCTATGGCAATGGGGACGTCAACCGGAACGATAACGGTTCTTGTTCCCATTGCAGTGGCGGCGGCAGGAGCGGCGGATTTGAATCTTCCACTGGTATTGGGGACAATTATCGGAGGCGCGATGTTTGGGGACAATATGTCTTTTATTTCAGATACCACCATTGCGGCTACCAAAACGCAGGGCTGTGAAATGAAAGATAAGTTCCGGGCAAATTTTAAAATTGCGTTTCCGGCCGCAGTAGTTACAGGTGCGATTCTGCTATTTTTAAGTGGTGGTGCAGGTACAGTACAGCAGCATGAGTTTCAGATTCTGCAGGCAATACCTTATTTTGTAGTATTGGTTATGGCTTTAATCGGTATGAATGTTCTGCTGGTTCTAGGAATAGGCATTATTTTGTTTTCTCTGATTGGTCTGATTACTCAGCCGGGATTTGATATTCCACTGATTTTTACCAGTATGGGTGAAGGAACCAAAGGAATGTTTGAAACAATCATAGTAGCTGTCTTAGTAGCGGCTTTGGGAGCATTGATAAAAGAAAACGGAGGTTTTGCCTATGTTCTGGCTGTGATAAAGCGGCGTTTCCGAGGGAAAAGCGGCGGACAGGCTGGGATTGCTGTGCTGTCATCAGCTATGGATGTTGCAACCGGCAATAATACGGTGGCCATTGTTATGGCAGCACCTATAGCAAAAGAAATTAGTCTGGAATACGGGATTACACCTCAGAAAACGGCGTCTTTATTAGATATTTTTACCTGTATCTGGCAGGGAATTATTCCCTATGGGGCACAGATGCTGATTGCCATAGGACTGGTATCGGGCTTTGGAGTTACGGCTTTTGATGTCATTCCGCATTTATATTATATTTTTGCACTTTTTATATGTGCGGTAATCAGTATTATTATTCCTGAAAAAGGAAGGCATATGTAGATATAAGGTTATATATGTGGGTTTTATCTACAAAAACCGACAAACAAATCATTCTTATTCTATTATTATGGTAGGAATTTGTGCAATCTTGACACGAAAAAGGTATTCTATTGTCATCTTACGCTTGAGCCGGTAAAAGCTAAAGGAGAGGAGGGTTTTTAAGGCACTTTAACGGTAATAAGGTCAATTTTTTGCAAAATAAATGATATGTTACGGGTGAAAGCAGCACAAAGGAAAGTTGTAGAAGGGAATTTTAAAATGAGAGGGAAAGAAAAAACAATCCGTCTGCTGTTTATAAGATATTACTTTTATCTTGTGCTGGGGGCGGTAATTATTGTTGGGTTCTGCTTTACATTATTTAGTGTTATGGGGAAATCAGAAATGATTGGTACTGCTGCTTACCATACGCAGCAGATTGAAAGGCAGTATGAAGCTATACAGGAAGCCGATGATGTGAATGGTTCTGTTATTCCTGATGCTTGTCAATATGTGGTGTTTGACCGAAATGGCAAAACCGTGGACGGCAATATTCCGGATAGTGAAATTTCTGTGGCCTGGAACGCGGTATTAGGTAATCTGCATAAAGAAGGAGATTACCACTATATTACGATTCAGAGAAAAAATGAAGAGATCTGCGTACTTCGTTATCAATCTGTATCCGATTTTCAATTGGAAAATCGGGAATGGACAGAGTTCAATCCTAATCATGCGCTTATTATTGCCGGTTCAGCTGCTTTTGGCGGGCTGGCTTTTACACTGATCTTAAAACTTTCAAAAGTATTGTCGCGAAAGCTGAGAGTTTTAGCAGGGGTGCTGGAGCAGGCGGCGGGTGAAGATCTGAATGTTCATCTGGAACATAGTCAGATCCGTGAGATAGATTCTGTTATGAATGCGGCAGGCAGAATGTGCGATATAATAAAGCATTCAAAGCAGCAGCAGTGGGAGATTGAGCAGGCTAGAAGAGAGCAGATATCAGCGCTGGCCCATGATATTAAGACACCGCTGACAGTAGTTGGCGGTAATGCGGAATTACTAGAGGACACCCCGTTAAATGAAGATCAGATTCAGCATGTGCAGTTTATTGAAAAGTGTACAGAACAGATTGGAGATTATATCCGTCAGCTGATTGATGTTTCCAAATCTCAGAATCAGTATACACTTCAGAAAGAGATCCTGGAAGCAGAAGACTTTTTGGATCAGCTAAGAGAAGATGCCCAGGGACTTTGTATGGCAAAAGAGTTAGAGCTGGTCTTTGAGACAGAGCATGAGCTTGGATATGTGGATTGTGATATGGAGAGGCTTCTGCGGGCCTGTATGAATATAGTTTCAAATGGTGCGGATTATACGCCGGTCCATGGAAAGCTATTTATCTCAGCTAAAAGCCGGGGAGAAGAGTTGGAAATCTGTATTACTGACAGCGGCAGAGGATTTTCTGAGAAAGCACTGAAATCGGCTGTTGAAAAGTTTTTTACAGAGGAAAGAGAATATTTTGGTACAGCCCATTACGGAATGGGGATGTATATTGCCAATCATATTGTTATCTATCATGGCGGATACCTGACACTGCAAAATTCGGATAAGACAGGCGGAGCAATGGTGACGATACACCTTCCCAGGATCCTAGAAGATGATATTTCCTAAGAGAAAAGCACATACCGGTGAATTTATAAAAACAAACTTCGTGTGATGATGCGCAGTTCGCGGAGAGGAATTTAGCGTTTCACGCAACGCTGGCGCGCCAAGAATCCTGCTGACAGGATTCTTTTTTATTTGCCAGGAAACTCCTCTGGTTTTTCTGGCAGATAAAAGTACTTGGTGGAAAAATTGCATTGTGGGAGAATAGAAAATACGGATGAGCAGGCAGAAACATGACTGCCCGGAAAGTAAAAATTTTTATGGCAGGATATCCGGACGTTGGTTATAATAAGACATATAAACAATGACGGGAGGTTTTTTATGGAACAGCAGATTTTTACCAATGAACATATTTTATCCTGGCTTCAGTATTTTGCGAAACATACGGCTATTGACCTTGAAAAGGTGAAAATTCTTGATATTACCCGCAAGAATAAGAATTTGATTCCAACGGTAGAGTCTCATAAAACAGTACTGGTATTTACAGAGGCCGGTGTGCCGGATATTTTTTACCGTATGTGGAATGCGGGGCTTGGTGAATGTGAAGTCTGGTACAATGAAGGCTCAGAGCCGGAAGGGGAGATGAAGCATGATAAAGTATCCGATATGATTAATCACGGCATTAACGCCTCGGCGGGAATGCTGATTATAAATCCCCAGGCCCGCAATACATATAAAATCGGTATGGACAATCATAATTTTACCCGTGGTTCCATCCAGTATGTGGGCAGTGAGATACGTGCTGTAATTTTAAATAAAATGCATGTAGGGCTTCAGGATGATATATGGGTCATTGGAGGAGAAAGTATTGCGATAGAAGCTGCTATTATTGCCAGTGAGGGCAGTATTGTTGCAGTGGAGTACCGCCAGGATGACCGCAACACACTGGAGGGGAATATAGAACATTTCGGGCTTCAGAATATTTCTATTGTAGATCATGTGGATGATGAGACTGTAAAAGGACATCCGGTGCCGTCTCTTGCATTTTTGGTGGCGTCAGCCAGTATGGAGCAGGAGATTGAGTGTCTGATGAGACTGAATCCTCAAATTGAAATTGTGGTATATACTCTGGATTTTCAGGTTGCGGCAAATCTGTCGAAAATATTTGAAGGATATGGAATAAAAGATGTGGAGGTAATTCAGATCGCGGTCTCAAAACTGAACAGTAAAAATTCATTTGTTCATCAGCCTGCACCCTGGATTATTTCCGGGAAAGCCGTTGGGCATTAAGAAAGCTTCTGAATGAAAAGATTGTCATTATCGCTTTTTATTATGGATATGAAACGGAGAATAAAAAGACAGGTGATTTTAAACAGAGAGGAATAAAACAAAAAGGGGACAACTGGTTTAGCGCCGGCTGTCCCTTTGCATTTATAGTCTGGAAGGATTATCTACAATAAAACGATACTCGGCTACAGAGCGGTCAAAGCCCTGGATATGAGTATACAGCCATTCGATTACTTTGTTGTTTAACTGTTCCACAAATGCAGGGGATGGACCTTCCTCTTCCTCCAGCATATGGAAAAGATCTGTAACTGTATTTTTCAAAATTTCATGCTGCTTTTTGTGATCGGCAATGCCCGGATAGTTAATTTCCTCCTGGAGCTTTTCTTCTGCGGAAAAATGATAGTCCACATAATCGCTTAAATAATTCAGCATTTTTACGGCAGCAAGCTTCTCACCGCTTGTTTCAATGCTTTTTAAAAGCTGGTTGATTTTATCAATCAGTTCTTTATGCTGGCTGTCAATCATTTCGTTGCCGGTAATGAGATTATCTGTAAATTCTGCTTTCATTTTGATTCCTCCATTATTTTTATTTATCTAACTATAATAATATATTTTGGCAATAAATTCTATAGAAAATACACAGGAATGGCTGATATAATGAACCAGGAAGTGATATAAAAAGATTCAGATTCTCAAGGTATCTGGATTCTATATTTAAAATATAAAATGGGAGGGTGGAAAAAATATGAAAGTATTGATTATTGGCGGGGTTGCGGCAGGTACCAAGGCAGCTGCAAAATTAAAACGAGTGAATCGTGATGCGGATATTATGATTATCACAAAGGACAGTGAAATTTCGTATGCTGGCTGCGGTCTTCCTTATTACGTTGGCGGAGATATCAAGGAGAAAGAACAGCTGATTGTAAATACGCCGGAGAAATTTGCAGCGCTGACAGGTGTGGCTGTCAGAACCGGTGTGGAGGCCGCAGCGCTGGATGGACAGGCAAAAAAAGTAACTGTGAGAAATCTTTCTGACAATCAGGAAGAAGTATTGGATTATGATATCTGTGTTATTTCTGTGGGGGCGTCGGCCGTGATTCCGAAGCTTTTGGGGGCAGGACTTCCGGGGGTATTTAAAATGCGTACGCCTAATGATGCGGTAACTATGCGGGCGTATATTAACGAGCAGCAGGTAAAACGCGCGGTAGTGGCCGGCGGCGGTTTTATCGGCCTGGAAATTGCTGAAAACCTTATGAAGCAGGGAATCAAGGTAACGGTTGTGGATCTGGCATCACAGATTCTTCCAAATGTATTTGATCCGGAAATGGCGGCATATATAAAACGCCGTCTTCAGAAAATGGGGGTTCGCATTTTAACCAGCACAAAGCTGGAAGCTGTAGTGGGAACAGAGCGGGCAGAAGGAGTACAGACTGATAATGGAATAATCCCGGCGGATCTTGTTGTGATGTCTGTAGGTATCCGGCCAAATACAGGATTTTTAGCTGACAGCGGTATTGAGATGGTAAAGGGAACCATTGTTGTGGACGAGCAGATGCGCACCAGCCTCAATGATGTTTATGCGGCGGGAGACTGTGTTATGGTAAGAAACAGAATCACAGGAAAACCGCAATGGTCGGCTATGGGTTCCTCGGCGAATTATGAAGGAAGAACACTGGCGCAGATCATAGGAGGAAGTTCGAAAAGTTATCCCGGTGTTTTGGGAACCGGGGTGGTAAAGCTGCCAGACTTAAACTGCGGACGAACCGGACTGACGGAGATACAGGCAAAAGAACAGGGATATCAGGTGGAGACAGTTCTTGGAGTTACAGATGATAAGGCCCACTATTATCCGGATGCAGATGCTTTTGCTGTAAAAATGATAGCTGATCGAGATTCACATAAGCTTTTGGGGGTTCAGGTGATTGGAGCCGGAGCGGTGGATAAGATGACGGATATTGCAGCTGTGTCCATTGCTATGAATGCGAAGCTGGAAGATCTAGAGAACCTGGATCTGGCATATGCTCCGCCGTTTTCTACTGCTATTCATCCATTTGTGCAGACCGTATATATGCTTCTGAATAAATTGAATCAGGATATGGTAAGTATGACTCCGGCAGAATATGCCGCAGGCAGAGCGAAAGGCTATAAGATTGTAGATGTGAGTCCTGAACCGGGCATTCCCGGAGCACTTTATGTGGATTTAGCAAAAGTGAACGGACCTGTGGAGGGGCTTGGAAAAGATGATAAGATACTTCTTGTCTGTCTGAAGGGAAAACGGAGTTATTTTCTGCAAAACCGTCTGAAACATTATGGTTACACTAATACAGTTGTGCTGGAAGGCGCGAGATTTTTTAATGAGGTAAAGGTGGAAGGCATTAAATTTACGGTATCACCTGAGGATATCACACGGGTAAAAGCCCTTGGATTTTTGCAGGACAAACAAACTGCCAATTGCTTTAATGGACGTGTTATTACAAGAAACGGAAAGATTACAGCAGAGGAAAGCAAGATTATCGCAGAGGCGGCAGAACGTTTTGGAAGCGGTGAAATTGCAATGACCTCCAGACTGACCATTGAAATCCAGTCTGTTCCATATGAAAATATTGAGCCTTTGAGGGCATTTCTGGAAGATTCTGGGCTTGAGACCGGAGGGACTGGTTCAAAGGTGCGCCCGGTAGTTTCCTGTAAAGGAACAACCTGTCAGTATGGCCTGATTGATACTTTTTCTCTGTCAGAAGAAATTCATGAACGTTTTTATCATGGATACAGTCAGGTGAAGCTGCCCCACAAATTTAAAATAGCAGTGGGCGGGTGTCCCAATAACTGCGTAAAACCTGATTTGAATGATCTTGGCATTATCGGTCAGCGTGTTCCGGCGGTAGATAAAGATAAGTGCAGAAACTGTGCAGTTTGTCATGTTGTGGAATCCTGTCCTATTAAGGTGGCGGAAATGTCAGAAGGGAAAATAGCTATCCAAACAGATCAGTGCAATCATTGCGGGCGCTGTCTTGAAAAATGTCCGTTTGATGCAGTTGCCATGGAGGAGAATGGTTATAAAATTTATATTGGCGGCCGCTGGGGCAAAAAGACGGCTCATGGCAGAACCCTTGATAAAATATTTACGGATCGTGAAGAGGTTATGGAGACAGTGGAAAAATGTATCCTGTTTTTCAGAGATCAGGGTATTACCGGTGAACGGTTTGCGGATACCATTGCAAGGATTGGGTTTGAGAAAGCCCAGGAAATTATTTTATCAGATGAGCTCCTTTTGCACAAAGATGAAAATCTTGCCGCCCAAAAGCATTTAAAAGGAGGAGCAACCTGTTAGAAGAAATATCGTTGTTCTTAGATAAAAATATTGAATTACGGAAAAATCCGGAAGAAGTCCTGTTATCAAAGGATTCTTCCGGATTTTTACTGTATGAATTCAAAATATTTGATGCAGACGGCTGCTCTCATTTCAGCATAACTTAAAGATTAGAAGTGTCAAGCTGATCTGCTCCTTCCAGTAAGCTTTCAGCAATGCCTGTAATCAGGTCAAGGTCCCGCTGTGTTTCTCCCTCAAGATTTAGTACCATAACCGGATCGTGGAGAGAGGCCCGCAGGAGCATCCACCCTGTGCAGATATCAGAAAAACGGATTCGGATACCTTCAAAAGAAGGGGGAAGCGTATATCCGGCTTTCTGTGCGCGTTTTTTAAACGTTGACAGTACGGTCTGTCCATATTCTTTAAAGTCATCGGCAAGAATTTTAAACCGGACTTCCCGGGCAGTATATTTCAGGGATAATTTTTCAATGAGACGGTTAATGGTATGACCTTTTTTTGCTGCATTTGCCACGGCAATCACCAGTTTCACTGCCAGAAAGGCTCCGTCATCCAGATAATAGTTTTCCTTCAGACATCCATGGCCGGAGGTTTCCATAGCCAGTGGGCTGACAGTACCGTCAGCATTTAGTTCTTTACATTTGTTTATGACATTTTTATAACCGCGCATATAGCACAAATGCTTTAATCCCAGTTCATTTTCCAGAAAGTCTGTAAGCCGGTCTGAGGTTACGGAATCTGTGATAATGGTACTTCCGGGATAGTCAGGGGCGAGGATGGCAGAAATCATTGCAATAATAGAATCACGGTTGATGGGGGTGCCATCTGATAAAACTGCCGACATTCGGTCAACATCTGTGTCGAAAATTAATCCAAGGTCCGCATTGTTTTCTACAGTGGCATGACAAATAGCGGCCATGGCTTCTTTGTTTTCGGGGTTTGGCACATGATTTGGAAAGCTTCCGTCCGGGTTTAAAAATGCGCTTCCTGTTATATCAGCGCCCAGCGGCTCTAAAACCTGAGCGGCGAAAAAGCCTCCAGCTCCATTGCCGGCATCCACAACAATCTTAAGTCCTTTTAAGGGTTCTTCGTAATCAGGAGCATTGACTGCTTCGCAGATTTTCATACAGAGTTTGGCGCTGTACAGAGAGATAATATCAAACTCGCAGACCAGATTTGGGTTCTCTATTTCTGTACGGTTGATTTCATCTGCTGTCACAGCCTTGGCACGGTCAGCTGCAATTTCCAGTATTCTGGTTATATCATCATGTTCGAGGCCTCCGTCCTGATCAAAGAATTTAAAACCGTTTCGGTTAAAAGGAAGGTGGCTGGCGGTAATCATAACCGCTCCGTCATACCGGGTTTCCGGGTAAACGATGGACATAAACATAGCTGGTGTGGATGCCATACCGCAGTCTGAAACAAAGACTTTTTGGGATAACATGCCCTGAATCAGCTGCTTTTTCAGGGAGGGCCCGGTGATTCTAGAATCCGTTCCCACGCCAATAATACATTGTCCGGCATCTATTCCTTTCTTTTCCATAAGCCAGATGGCAAAAGCCTGACCGATGATATAGGCAGCTTCCTGTGTCAGGTTTACATGTTCGTCTGCAATTCCCTCACAGGCAATGCCGCGGATATCGCTTCCATTTTGTAATTTTAATAGTTCCTGTCTGGAAATAGACATAGCAAAATCTCCTTTTTATAAGCATATTGAATCACATTCTGTGTATAGTCTAACATCTGCCGTGAAAGATTTCTATGCGAACACTGATTTTTATTACAATTTTTTCCTGATATTGGTTATATTGTTCTAAATCAAAACAGAGTATGGTATACTGTCAGCAGAAAGACAGGAGCTAAGATTTATTCAAAGCCCAGATCAGCAGTGCAAAAAGGAGGAGTGGAAGATGAATCAGGATAAACTTTATATTTTATGGACAAACGCAGATCCTGTTACTGCAAAATTAATGGTAATGATGTATGCGAAAAATTCTCTGAAAAATGGCTGGTGGAAAGAAGTGACTGTTATTGTCTGGGGAGCTACAGTGAAGCTTCTGGCAGAGGATGAAGAGATCCGGGCTGAGTTTGAGGAATGCAGAAAGATGGGTGTAGAATTTGAAGGATGTATTGCCTGTGCTCAGGAATTAGACCTAGTTGAGGAAACAGAGGCCCTTGGCATAACACTTAGAAAATGGGGACCGCCTCTGACAGAAATTATTAAAAACGGAGAACATTTGATTACCATTTAAAAGGATAGCAATATAGCAAGGGAACTATCATACAGAATTAGTTAAAACGGGGTGACAGAATGAAAAAGAAGATTGCGGTATTGATATGTGTTTTTATGTGTATAGGGCTGACGGGGTGTAATGACAGCGGAGAAGATCATCATTCTCAGGCGGCACTGTCAGAAGAGGAGAAGGCTCGTTTAAGTGCTGAAGAAGAGAAGCGTCTGATAGAAGAGCAGCAGGCAGATGCGCAGAAGAAAATTCAGGCGGCAAAAGAAGAGCAGCAGGAAATTCAAGCGGCAGAAGAGGAAAAGAAAAAAGTGGTGACACAAGATCCTGAAGCATCTGGAGGGGACAGCACAGAAGGAATAGAGACTGACAGTTATGATACGCAGTCGGATGATGGGACAGCTGAAAATATATGCCCGGACTGTGGCTATGAACAGCTGAATATTTCCTGCGGATATTGCTTTGGAAGCGGGGATAACGGTACTTGTAAACGCTGTGGAGGAGATGGAATTATATGCAAAAATTGTTTCTATCCCCCAACTCAATCTTCGTCATCAAAGGATTCAGATGGCAGTTCATCAACCAGAACTTCTAAAAGCAAAATGTGCCACAGGTGTCATGGAAGCGGCTTGTACGGTGATTGTTTTAGCTGCAACGGAACAGGAACGCTGGGGCATTCGGAGTACTATGATGGAGGCTCGACAGGAAGTACATATTACACTAGAAGAGTCTGCCCGTCCTGTGTGGCGGGGCAGAGGCGCTGTAAGCTTTGTAAGGGTGACGGGTATATTGATGAAGGTGATTGAGAATGCCTGGATTTTTCCGTAAAATATAATAACGTGTTTAGGCCATATGCTGAGCTGAACAAAAAACAAATACCCCGTCCCGGGGTTTTTGTTTTTTTAGAAAGCTGATATAATATACACGAAAAGCACCATTTGTGAACATCTGATTTTTGGGGTTTTAGTAAATGAAAGAGTATGAAAAGGAGAATCAAATGGAACTGAAAAGTTTTTTTGAAGGCTGCCCCAGGGCGGCTGTAGCGGTATCTGGTGGAACAGATTCGGCTTTTCTTTTATATATGGCGAAAAAATATGCGAAAGAGGTTTCTGCCTGGTATTTTATGACGCCGTTTCAAATGTTAAGTGAGAGCGAGGATACAAAAAAACTGTGCAGCCAGCTGGGAATCAGACTTCACATTATAAAAGAAAATATACTCCGGTATCCGGAGGTGGTAAGGAATGACCTGCAGAGGTGTTATTACTGTAAATATTATATGTTTAAACGTTTAAAACAGGAGGCATATGCCGCCGGATATGAGATTGTCCTGGAGGGAACCAATGCGTCGGATCAGCCAGAGGGAAGACCGGGGTACCGGGCATTGCAGGAGCTTGGAATTTTATCCCCGCTGCGAGAATGCGGACTGACCAAGGAAGAGATACGGAGAGAGTCAAAAAAACTGGGACTGTTTACTGCTGACAAGCCTTCAAATTCCTGTCTTGCTACAAGGGTTCCTGTGGAAATGGAGATTACATATCCTCTGCTTCAGAGAGTGGAGCAGTGTGAAAAGATTTTGGAACAGTTCGGATTTTTCGATCTGCGTGTCCGGATTGTGGAGGCTGCAGATGGACTTGCGGCTAAAATCCAGATACGGCAGGAACAGATGGAAGAAATGTTTCGGTATTATGATAAAATTACAGAACAGTTTTCCATGTATTTTCAGGAAGTATGGCTGGATTTAAAGCCCAGGAAGGAGAGCGATTGAAATGAGAATTTTATATATAGAATGTAAAATGGGAGCTGCCGGAGACATGCTGATGGGAGCCCTGTATGACCTGCTGCCCCCGGCGGATCAATTACATTTTCTGGAAATAATTAATAATCTGAAGCTTCCGGGTATCTGTGTCCGGGCAGAAGATAAAAAAGTGTGCGGGATATCCGGAAAGAAAATGAGGGTACTGGTCCATGGTGGAGAGGAAGAACATCACCACGGTGCAGATCATGAGCATCACCATCACCATGGTGGAGAGGAAGAGCATCACCATGGTGCGGAACATGAGCACCATCATGGTGTGGGCCATGAACATCATCATAACGGGACTCATCATATGCATAACAGCTATGGTGAAGTTCTGGGTAAAATCAGGGACCTTCCATTGAAAGATTCTGTAAAGCAGGATATGGAAGCGGTGTATCGGCTGATCGGAGAAGCGGAGAGTAAGGTACACAAGTCAGATCTTTTTCATATTCATTTTCATGAGGTTGGAACTTTGGATGCTTTGGCCGATGTAGCCGGCTGCTGTATTTTGATGGATATGTTAAATGTGGATAAGGTGATAGTTTCTCCTGTCTGTGTGGGAAACGGTCATGTCAGATGCGCCCATGGTATTCTGCCGGTTCCGGCCCCTGCCACGGCAGAAATTTTAAAAGGGATGCCAATGTATTTTAGCAGCTTTGACGGAGAGCTGCTGACGCCTACCGGTGCGGCGCTGCTGAAACATTTTGCAGATGCATTTGGTGAATGCCCGCAGTTTATTATTGAAAAGACAGGCTATGGACTTGGAAGCCGGGAATATGAGATGGCTAACTGTGTCAGGATGCTGCTGGGCCAGTCTTCAGATACGGAATATGAGGATGAGGTTTTAGAAATATGCTGTAATCTGGATGATATGACGCCGGAAGCAATGGGAGCCTTGTATGAACCGCTGTTTGAACTGGGGGCTTTGGATGTGTATACAATTCCTCTGGGCATGAAAAAAAGCAGGAGCGGGTGGATGTTTTGCGTATTGTGTAGGCTTCAGGATGCGGAAACGCTGCAGCTATTTTTGCTAAAACATACCACTACACAGGGAATCCGGTTTCAAAAGTGGAATCGAAAAAAGCTGAAAACGGAGTTTGAAACGGTGAATACCAGGTATGGGGATATCCGCCTTAAAATCAGCTCCGGATATGGCATTCGGAAAATGAAACCGGAGTATGAAGATGTAGTGAGAGCCGCAAAAAGCACAGGTGCGGCATACCACGAGGTAATACAGGAGGTACAGAAGGATAAAAAGCTATTTTAGTCTGCAGGATGTCCTTTTTCAATTGCCTGGTTGATCATTCCGGCAAGATAGCCTGCGCCAAAGCCGTTGTCAATATTTACGACACTGACACCGCTGGCACAGGAATTTAACATTGCCAGTAAAGCAGCCAGGCCCTGGAAGCTGGCCCCGTATCCGACACTGGTAGGAAGTGCAATAACCGGGCAGTCCACAAGTCCTCCAACAGCGCTGGCCAGGGCGCCTTCCATACCTGCTGCAGCAATGATAACATTGGCTTTTTGCAGCTTGGGCAGATGATTTAAAAGCCTGTGAATACCGGCAACTCCAACATCGCTGATAAGAGTTGTGCGGTTTCCAAGGGCACAAGCGGTATAGTAAGCTTCTTTAGCGGCCGGAAGATCACTGGTCCCTGCTGTTACAATGGTGATATTTCCCACTTGAGGAAGCTCTGTTTTGGCGGCTATTCCGATGCGTGATAAATCGTCGTAAAACAGAGCAGTGTACTGTTTGAGGTAATCTGCTTTTTGGGGGCTTAATCTTGTAATTAATATATTCTGCCAGCCTTCTTTTCTCATGGCTTTTACAATCCCAAGAATCTGTTCCTTTGTTTTACCCTCTCCATAAATCACTTCTTTTTGTCCCTGACGCAGTTCTCTGTGCATATCAAGGGTGGCATAATCTCCTACCTGAGTAAAAGGAGCCAGGGTCAGCCGGTTTAATGCCTCTTCAGGAGAAACGGACCCATCTTTTATTTGTTGTAATAATTCTAACGTTTCTGTTTTATTCATGTATAAACACCTGATTATATATTATGTAAACTAAAAATGTATTACGTCCCTGTCTGCAATATTTTTATTAGAATAGCTATACAGATTGCGTAAAACTTACCTGCTTTTTGACAATGGAAGCGTAAAAATAAATTCTGTACCTACCTCTATTGTACTGATGACGTTAATATTTTCATGATGGGCATTGAGAATTTCTTTTACAATTGCAAGTCCCAGGCCGGTACCTTTTTTATCTTTTCCCCGGGAAATATCTGTTTTGTAAAAACGTTCCCAAATCTTTCCAATAGATTCCTTGGGAATACCAATGCCATGGTCCTTTACAGAAATAAATACTTTATCGTTTTTTACGGTGGTTTCTATTTTAATTGCGGAACTGGTGTGGCTGAATTTAATGGCATTATCAATCAGATTCTGTAAAACCAGCTGGATTTTGGATATATCTGCATCAACATATAATTCATTACCTGTGAGAATCAGATCAAATCGTATTTGTTTTTCCAGACTGATCTGCTCAAAGGTTTGAACCGTCATTTTTATGGTTTGATTCAGATCAAAAGAGGTGATATCCAGTAAATATCCTCTAGAACCATATTGGTTCAGCTCTAAAAGCTCCTGAGTCAGTTTTTCTAATCGTTCCGTTTCAAAAATAATAACCTGAAGGTAGCGCTCCTGCATTTGGGGCGGAATGGTTCCGTCTGCCATTGCCTGGGCGTAGCCTTTAATAGAAGTCAGCGGGGAACGGAAGTCATGGGATACATTGGATACAAACTTTCTCTGGTCTTCTTCTAGCGTGCCAAGCTCATGCCGCATGTAATTAAAAGATGCGGCAATGTATCCCAGCTCATCGTTCTGGTGAATTGCAAGGGGATAATCATAATCTCCGTGGTTATAGTGCATGGCTGCCCGTATCAGTTTTTTTACGGGAAGATGAACAGATAAAAAGCAGATCAGTAAAATTAAAAGTGACAAAGCATATACAATCAACAGTGTCAGATAAGCTCCGTCTAACAGTCCGCTTTTCATTTCCATAATATGAGCGTCAGGCATACACAGCAGAACATAGCTGCTGGCCCGGTAATTGTAGGTGATGGGGGAGTATACGCAAAGCATAGATTCAGAATAATTGTTATAAAAATCGCTCAGTGTATAGTAGCCGCTGCTGAAATCCAGGATATCAAAATCAGAAATTTTTTTCTGGTTATTCAGATAAGAAGTTTCCAGAGAGCTTACAAGAATAGTTCCTGTATTGTCTACCACATAAATATCGGCATCCAGATACGTGCTGATTGCAGACAGCTGACGCTGAAATTCATTCAGTGTCAGCTGAGATGAAAAGTTTCCTGACGCATAGCTAGAAGCAATAAGACTGGCTTCTCTGTGCAGAGAAGCAGCAGTGTTTTCTCTCACATAATTCTCGTTATATTGAGCGGTGAAAATGGCTACAGCAGTGAAACCAAGGATTCCAAAAATAATATAACCGATAATCAGACGCAGTAAAAGTTTCTTTTTCATTTGCCAGGGCTCCCCGTTATTTCAGTTCAAACTTATAGCCGATTCCCCAGACCGTTGAGATTCCCCAGTGGTCGTTATCACGTATTTTTTCTCTGAGCCGCTTGACGTGTACATCTACCGTTCTGGTATCTCCGATATATTCATATCCCCAGATGTGATCTAACAGCTGTTCTCTTGTGAAAACCTGGTTTGGAGAAGAAGCAAGAAAATATAAAAGCTCCAGTTCCTTTGGCGGCATTTCGATATTCTGCCCCAGATAAATAACCGAGTAGTTGGTCTGGTTGATAATAAGATCCGGGTATTCTACGCATTTAATTCCAGGCGCGGTTTCCTGTTTTACCGGCTGATAGCGCCTGAGAACTGCTTTTACTCTGGCAACTAGTTCCTTAGAGTCAAAGGGTTTCATAATATAGTCATCGGCGCCCAGTTCAAGCCCCAGAACTTTATCAAATACTTCCCCTTTTGCGGAAAGCATGATAATAGGAACATTAGAACCTGTGCGGATTTCCCGGCATACCTGGTAGCCGTCTATACCAGGAAGCATCAGATCCAGAAGAATCAAATTGGGCTGGTAATTTTTAAACTCCTTCAGGGCGGATTCCCCGTCGTTTACAATTTTTGTATCAAAACATTCTTTCAGCAGATAGAGTGAGATCAATTCTGCAATATTATTATCATCATCTACAATTAGTATTTTCTGCTTGCCGGCCATGGTTACCTCCTATTGAAATTCAGCGATGGTTACTCCTGCATCGCCCTCTCCAAATTCGCCCAGATGAAAATCTTTTATAATTTTCTGCCTTTTCAGATGATTGTGTACAGCTTTTCTCAGGGCACCGGTGCCTTTACCGTGGACAATCCGTACCGTATGCAGATGTGCCAGATAAGCATCGTCCAGATATTTGTCCAGGATGGAAATTGCCTCGTCTACTGTTTTGCCAATCAGATTAATTTCCGGTGAAATAGAAGCTGATTTTGACATCTTCAGTTTTCCTGTTCCGGTTTTTGGATGTGCACTTTTCAGCGGGTTTTCCTCTTCCAGCAAAATAAGGTCTTTGATATTAACCTGGGAGCGAAGAATTCCCATTTGTACAAAAAGATTGCCTTTTGCATCCGGGAGAGTGTGAACGGTTCCTTTTAGATTCATACTAAGCACTTTTACAGAATCCCCCAGACGGAGTTTTTTGGGAATGTTGGTATTGACGACGTTTTCTTTTTTCCCGGCAGATTTTTTTCTGGCTTTGTCCATTTTCTGACGGACTTTCTCACGTTCTTTTTCCATGGCCTGAATATCAACAATACCCTTGCCGTATTTATGAAAATTCCGGATGGTTTCATCTGCTACATTTTTAGCATCCTGTAAAATTGCTGCTGCTTCTTCGTTTGCTTTCAGGAGAATCTTATCTCTGCTGCTGTCAAGCTTTTGCTGTCTTGCCTCCAGCCTTTTTTTCAGCTGCTGGGCTTCGTTTTTGTAACGGTTAATTTCCCGGCGCTCCTGCTCAATGGTCAGTCTGCTTTCCTCAAGATCAGAAATAATATCCTCAAAGGATGCCTCTTCTTTATCAATCTGTTCACGGGCCTGCTGAATAATATCAGAGGAAAGGCCAAGTTTTGATGAGATGGCAAAGGCATTGCTTTTTCCGGGGATACCAATCAGCAGCCGGTAAGTAGGGCTTAATGTGTCTACATTAAATTCACAGCAGGCGTTTTCCACGCCGTCTGTAGACAATGCATAGATTTTAATCTCACTGTAATGGGTAGTGGCCATAGTGCGGATCTGTTTTTGACGAAGGGTGTCTAGTATAGAGATTGCAAGGGCAGCGCCTTCTGTGGGATCTGTACCGGCACAGAGTTCATCAAAGAGTACAAGGGAGTCTGAACCTGCATGTTCTAAGATGGATACAATGTTTGTCATATGTGAGGAAAAGGTGCTTAAGCTCTGTTCGATGCTCTGCTCATCTCCGATATCGGCATATACTTCCCGGAAAACAGCCAGTTCTGATCGGTCACCGGCTGGTATATGCAGCCCAGACTGCCCCATCAGAGTGAAAAGTCCTACTGTTTTTAAAGATACCGTTTTTCCTCCGGTGTTGGGACCGGTAACAATCAGCAGATGAAATTCATCTCCCAGCCTTACATCTATGGGAACGACTTTATGTTTATCCAGCAGAGGATGCCGTCCCTGACGGATCTTGATGAGCCCTCTGGTATTAAATTCCGGGGCCATACCGTTATGGATTCTGGCAAGCTGAGCCTTAGCAAAGATAAAATCAAGTTCTGTCAGTATCCGGTAATTATCCCGGATATATGGAATATAATCGGCGGTGAGGTTGCTTAAATTAGCCAGTATAATGTCAATTTCTTCTTTTTCTTTTAAGAATTGCTCCTTTAATTCATTATTTAGTTTGACCACAGACATAGGTTCGATAAAAAGCGTGGAGCCTGTAGATGACTGGTCATGAATCATGCCCGGAACCTGGTTTTTATATTCTGCTTTTACAGGCAGACAGTAGCGGTCATTGCGCATAGTAATGACCGCTTCCTGCAGGTAAGTTCTTGTGGATGAACTGTTTAACAGGGAGTTCATAGCATTGTGGATTTTTGTATTAATATTTCGAATCATCCGGCGGATATTATGGAGTGCGGGACTTGCATCGTCGCTGATTTCATCCTCATCTACAATACAGTGCCGTATTTCCTCGAGGAGGGGAGTCAGCGGTTCGATGGCTGAAAAACGCTGGTTTAGAGAATCTGGGGGCAGATCTGTACGCACTTCTCTTGAGTAGGATTTTGCCCGTTTGGCAGTCTCTAAAAGTCTGCAGATGGAAAGCAGCTCTGTAATGCTTAAGGCAGCTCCGATTTCTAAACGTTTCATGGATGCTTCCGGATTAAAGAGACCTGAAAATGAAAGGGAGCCTTTCTGATAAATACGGGAGAGTGCATCTTTCGTTTCTTTCTGGGCAGTGCGGATTGCGTGGATGTCTGTCAGAGGTTTTAACTGAAGACACAGTTCCCGGCCGGAGACAGAAGTAGCCTGCTGTGCAAGCTGCTGAATAATTTTATCAAATTCTAATATTTTTAATGATTTAGGATTCATGGATACCTCTTTAATGTTTCTGTTAAGTAAAACTTTATTATCTATTATTTTAAAAGTAATGTTTCATCAGAATAAAACAACCCACTTTATTTTACTCTAAATTTTCCAGACTGAAAAGTAAAATTTAGCCGGAATACTTACTTTATGCGGGACCGGAACAGGAATTAGTTATTGCAACTGTTTTACAGAAACCGTATAATTATGAAAGAGGTGCGCTTCAATGGATGATAAAAAAACAAATGATTATCGTTTTGTAAACGAAACAACCAAAAAGATACCTCCCAACTGGAAGCAGTTTGGGACAAAGCTGGGCATTGTTGTTTTTTTTGCCGCTGTATTCGGAGCTGTTGCATGCCTGGTATTCAGTCTTCTTAAGCCTGCGGTGGAAGGCAGGATTATGAAACATAATATTAGTCTGGATGATTCGTCCCAGGAAGCGGAGGAAGAGCCGGAGCAGATTGTAATACAGGAAAATAAAGAAATGACACTGGAAGATTATGAGCAGCTGGAAAATCAGCTTTACAGTGTCGGGAAAGATGCCAGAAAGTCAGTGGTTGAGATTGTAAGTGTTACCAGCGAAAAGGACTGGTTTGACAGTGATTATGAGTCCTCCGGACAGGGAGCCGGAATCATTGTTGCGGATACCGCCAATGAATATCTGATTTTAACGGAACGCAATCTTGTTTCTGAAGCAAAAAAGCTTCAGGTTCAATTTTATGGAGATCATGTGGCATCTGCCAGAATAAAGGCATTTGACGCCAATACAGGGATTGCCGTTTTAAGTGTAGATAAGCGGGAACTTGAGTCGGATACTTTAAAGCAGATAACAGCATTAAAAATCGGCAGTTCCTCAGCACTTGTATCCGGAGATCTGGCTGTGGCAGTTGGAAGTCCTCAGGGAGATGCAGGTTCTGTTCTGACTGGCAGGATTACTTCTGTGAACAAGCGGATTTCTACATCGGATATTAACTTTAAAGTGCTGACTACCGATATGGAGATTCCATCTACAGCAGGCGGTGTGCTGCTTAATACAAAAGGAGAGCTGATTGGACTGATTACTCATTTGTATAATCCGGGAGAGAGCAGAACACAGCTTATGGCACTGCCTTTTTCTGAGATTACAGAGCTGGTGGAGAAACTTTCCAACGGGAAAAGCATCCCTTATCTTGGGATTCGTTTTAGCGAGGTGACACAGCAGATTTCAGGAGATTATGATCTGCCGGAGGGAATTTATATAAAATCTGTTGATCTGGATTCTCCCGCTATGACAGCTGGGCTGCAGGCAGGGGATATTCTGGTGGAGATGAATGGTCAGGAAATTTTGACAGAGAGCGCATTTACAAAAGCGCTGTGGGAAACAAAGGAAGATCAGGAGGTTAAGCTTATAGTAAAACGGCTTGGAAGCGGAAATGCCTATCAGAGTGTTTCCTGTGAAGCTGTTATTGGCAGGATGAAATAGTGATCTGGCAAGACTTTCAGATAGAGATATTACAATTAAGGAGATTGAGATGAGATATATTGAAACATTACGAGAAGGTGAACGTATAGGGGAGGTTTATCTTTGCAAGCATAAACAGACGGCATTGACAAAAGCCGGAAAGCCGTATGATAACCTGATTTTACAGGATAAAACAGGAACGCTGGATGGAAAAATATGGGATGTTGGGTCTTCTGGAATTGAAGATTTTGATACTCTGGATTATATCTATGTAGTAGGGGATGTGACCAGTTTTCAGGGGACTTTGCAGCTGAACGTAAAGCGGGTCCGGAAAATGGCAGAGGGAGAGTATGAACCAGCGGATTATCTGCCGGTGAGTGAAAAAGATATACCTAAAATGTATGGGGAACTGATGGGTATCGTTCAGAGTCTTAAAAATCCATATTTGAAAAAACTAGCGGAATCTTTTTTTGCGGATCCTGTTTTTGCAAAACGCTTTCAGTTTCATTCAGCTGCGAAAAGTGTTCATCACGGGTATGTTGGGGGACTGCTGGAGCATACGCTAAGCGTGACTCAGCTTTGTGATTTTTACAGCAGCCAGTATCCTATTTTAAACCGTGATCTGTTGTTGTGTGCAGCTATGTTTCATGATATTGGGAAGCTGGTAGAACTTTCTACTTTTCCGGCAAATGATTACACAGATGACGGCCAGCTGCTTGGACATATCATGATTGGAACGGAGATGGTAAGTGACCGGATCCGTACCATAGAAGGGTTTCCGGTAAAACTTGCCGCTGAATTAAAACATTGTATTCTTGCGCATCACGGAGAATTGGAATATGGCTCTCCCAAAAAACCGGCACTTGTTGAGGCACTTGCCTTAAGTTTTGCGGATAATACGGATGCGAAAATGGAGACGATGAAAGAAGCACTGTCCAATGCGCCGGAAGGCAGTGCGGAGTGGCAGGGGTATAACCGTCTGCTGGAAACCAACATTCGAAGAACCAGTAAATAATACAACAACAGCTGTCAGAGTGGGAAGAAAGCTTCTGACAGCTGTTTCGATATGAGGACCATTATGCAGAAAAATGATGAAGTTGAATTGGTAATAGAGGATATGGGAACTGCTGGTGAGGGAATTGGGAAAACCGGTGGAATGACGCTGTTTGTAAAGGATGCTCTCATTGGCGACAGGATACGTGCCAAAATAGTAAAACTGAAAAAAAGTTATGGCTATGGCAGGCTGATGGAGATTTTAGAACCGTCTCCCTGGAGGACAGAAGCGAAATGTTCCTTTCACCGTCAGTGCGGAGGCTGCCAGATTCAGGCTCTTGATTATGAAAAACAACTGGAGTTTAAACAAAAAAAAGTCCTTAGTAATTTGCAGCACATTGGTGGTTTTTTAAACCCTCCCATGGAATCGGTGGTGGGAATGGAGGTGCCCTATTATTATCGGAATAAAGCGCAGTTTCCCATAGGAACAGATAAAAATGGAAGGATTATCACCGGATTTTATGCCGGCAGGACCCATCAGATTATAGCAAATCGGGAATGTGCTCTTGGTGTTTGGGTTAACCGTAAAATTCTGGATATTGTAATTGGCGTCATGGAGAAATATAATGTGACAGCCTATGATGAAAAAAGCGGAAAGGGTCTGATGCGCCATGTTCTGATCCGCTATGGATTTGCAACAAAAGAAATTATGGTATGTCTGATTATCAACGGAAAGACACTGCCTTATGCAGATGTATTTGTTTCTGAGTTATGTAAACTTGAAGGCATGACTTCCATATCTATTAATATGAATCAGAAAAATACAAATGTGATCTTGGGCAGTCATATAGAAGTGCTATGGGGACTGCCATATATTACAGATTATATTGGAGATATCAAGTATCAGATTTCACCTCTTTCCTTTTATCAGGTAAATCCTGTACAGACAGAGAAACTGTACGGACTGGCCCTTGAGTATGCAGATTTAAAAGGGCATGAAACTGTCTGGGATCTGTATTGCGGAATTGGAACTATTTCACTGTTTTTAGCCGGGAAGGCAAAACGGGTATTTGGAGTGGAGATTGTTCCCCAGGCTATTGAAGATGCCAGGCGGAATGCAGAAATTAATCACATACAGAATGCAGAATTTTTTACGGGAAAAGCTGAGGAGATTCTGCCGGAATTTTATGAAAAAGAGCGCAGAAGGGGCCGGCAGGCCTATGCAGATGTCATTGTTGTAGATCCTCCCAGAAAGGGCTGCGACAAGGCACTTTTGGATACGATACTGCTTATGAAGCCAGAACGAATTGTATATGTAAGCTGTGATTCAGCTACACTGGCCAGAGATTTAAAAATTTTGTGCAACAGAGATTATGAATTAAGGCGGGTGCGGCCGGTGGATCAGTTCTGTCATACGAGCCATGTGGAGACTGTAGTATTGCTTTCCCACAAAAAGCCAGACGGACATATCAACGTAAAAGTTGAGTTTGGCGAAGGTGAGGGAAAAGTTCCGCTTGATAATATCGCTAAAAGAGTCGAAGAGTACAAGCCCAAAGAGCGAGTGACCTACAAAATGATAAAAGAGTACACAGAAGCTAAATACGGCTTCAAAGTACATACCGCATATATCGCAGAGGTAAAGAGAGATTTAGGCTTGCCGATGTATGACGCTTCCAATGCGGCGGAAGAATTGAAACATCCGACGGCAGAGAAGGTGGAAGCAATCAAAGATGCTTTGAAGCATTTTGAAGTCATCTAAACTCACGAGTGTATCATTAGAAATAGTGGTACAATAGAAAAATTAGAAGCAATGTGATACAATGAATAAAAATCATTGAAAGAGAAGTATTACTTAAATTAAAGGAAGAGAAGGGATTAGGGAGGTCTTGTGAATGAATATTGTTGGACAAGTGATTAACGGATATTTATTTGAAGAAGCGCTTGGAAGTGGGAGTTTTGGTGCTGTATATAGAGTATCAAAAGAAAATAATGTATATGCTGCAAAAGTTTTATCAGAAACCTATATTTTAGATGAATTTAAGAACGAACAAAATCGAATCACAAGAGAAATAGATGTTTTAAAGAATGTAAAAGGAGAAAATCTGATTAAATATCAGGAAGATTTTTATTTTAAAAATGAGTTTGGCATAATGGAGTATGTCATAGTAATGGAGTATTTTCATGGAAAGACTTTAAGAAGTTTTTTGAGAAACGATGTTGAACTGGAAACGTTGATTCGCATATTTGTAAGCGTATTGTATGGCGTAAGGGATTTGCATAATACTATTATTGAAAATGCGGGTATTATTCATAGAGATTTAAAACCAGACAATATAATGATTGATGACAATCTAAATGTAAAAATAATTGATTATGGTTTGAGTAAAATTATAGATTTTTCCTCGATAACATCAACAGGAACTCAAATTGGTTCACCGCTATACATGTCTCCAGAACAATTGAAGGATAGCAAACATATTGACTGTAGAGCAGATATATATGCTTTGGGAATAATTTTATATGAAATGCTGACTAAAAATGTTCCCTATAAAGCTTCAACATTACCCGAGTTATTGATGAAAATTCTGAATGATCCTATCATACCGCCCAAACAGTACAATCCAACTATAAGTGATGGGTTAGAAAATATTATATTTAAGGCAACGGCAAAGGAATCATTTGTGCGCTTTCAGACAGTTGATGAATTTATAGATGCATTTGATAAAAAGAATATTCAAGAAGAATTAGTAACTGTAGGAAAATATTATGCGTGGGTATATCGAGAAAAAGATGTTACAGAACAATTTGAGAAAGTTAATAAAGCAGATATTATTTATCCTATTCATGTTCAAAATTGGATGAAAAAACTGCATTTACATTTTGCTAATAACAATTTTGAGAATGTAATTATTGATCCATCAACTCAAAGATTGTCTTATGTTGCGTTTGGCAATACAAAAGGGCTTGTAGAATTGCCCTATGCGCCAGAAAAAGGCGTAATTTCCTTGGAATACTTACATAATCCTCAGAAACGAAAAGAGTATATTGATAACTGGTATGCGACGGTTTCGATAGGACAGAAATTAATTTTACCGTATCATTATATAAGTAATACTGATTATCCTGTAGAAAAAGTTGATGATTGGATTAGAATGAATATTCAATTGATTGATGAAAGCGCACGGGTAGTCGAGGAAGGAAAAGAAAAATATGCAATGATATCAATTGGGCTTGGGCATTTGGTTTTTCAAGCCGATAAGATATTATCATACTTTGTTCATGCGAAAGTAGATGGCTTTATTGTGCAAGTTTCGGATATGAAACAGTTAAATGAGCAATCATTAGGGAGTTATCTTGAATTTATGGTTAATTTACAGAAATATACAAGTAAACCTGTTATTGCTTTGAAAGTTCCAATACCCTTAGGATTAACATTGATTGCTAAGGGGATACATGGTTTTTCACTTGGATTGGCAAGTATAGATTATTTTGATGAGCAATATATAAAGGAAGAAAAAGATTCATTCAATTTATACTCAAAATTCTATTTTCCACAAGTATTATCTTTTTTGACTTATCCGAAAAAGGATACGTTTGCATTTGAACAAATATATAATTATTTTGGTGGATGTAACTGTAAGTGGTGTAATGGTAAAACGGCTATTGAAATAGGTACTGGAGATAAAGGAGTACAGTTGCATCACTGGCAAATGATGATAGAAGAAGTGGATAACTTTAATCAGTATGAGGGAGAAGAACGTATTGCTTATTTAAGAGAACGTATTGATGTCGCACTAAAAAATTTGGATTCTATACCAAAGGAAATTATGGGAAGCCAAAAGAATACGGATTATTATAAGCTGTTAAAGAATTTAAAAAGGATAGTTTAATTAAGTTGAGTAGGTGGAATTATGTTTGTAAACGAAAAAGAATTGGTGGAAAAATTGGTTCTTGATTTACAAGAAAGATTTGGGACTCAATATATTGTCAGAGAACTACGAGGAGGAAATAATATTGCAGATATTGTTTATACAACGGACATAAATAGAAGCAATATTGTATTTGATGAGTATTTTAATGCATATTACTATTTTAACGGAATTTATAATCACAAAAAAGTAAGTCTAGATGAAATGAAAATTTCAGATGAAAGGGTGAACAGGAAATTTTATCATTTTCTTCGTGAGTTAGAAAATCTTGGTTATATTAAAATTAGTGGTAATTACATTACTTCTGTAAAAAAAATTGACGCTGTTACTAAGAATTTTATTGCTGTAGAAGCGAAAATTTCTGACTGGAAAGCTGGATTAGAGCAAGCCGTTAGATATAAACAATATGCAAATGAAGTATATGTTGCATTAAGTTCTGAATATGTGCAGAAAGTTGATAGGCAACAATTTAGAGATTTAAACATAGGTTTGATGAGTGTGTCTGCTGGAAAACTTAAAATATCTATTAGAGCTAAAAAACGGCCAGTAGAAAAGTTAGATATTCAATATTATATTGCTGATAGATTTTTAAAACAATTAAAATTATCAGAAATGTTAGAATAGTAGAGAAGAAAACAATACAGAGTAATTGGCAATTGTGCATTGGAAGCTGGTAAGTCAGAAGAAGATATTGATGACATGAACGAAGATTAAATTCTGAATCAGAGTGATGTAGAATTTATATTTGTTGTGTATTTGTGGGAAAAGGGATGTACGAGCAGTATTAGTACTGTATAAACATTGTCCATATTTTCGTGATTTTGTGGGGATATGTTTTGATTTGGTACTCACGTTGAGACTGTCTGTCTTCTTTGCAGGAAATAAGCGGATATATCAGCTTTTTTTGGTGGACAACAATGATTTTGTCAACCGTTTGTCAACCTTCTTTTATGAGGTTGACAATGCGGCTGCCAGTTCAAATATTTCCACGCTTTGATGCTTCATGGTATCTGTATTGTGGACATAGGTATCCATGGTGGTGGAGATTTTCGCATGTCCCAGACGTTCCTGCACATCTTTAATGTTTGCGCCGTTTTCGATCAATATGGTGGCGTGGGTGTGCCTCAAAGAATGGAAGTTAAATGTGATTCCAAGCTTGTAGTTGACGATGCGGCTTGCATATCTTGCGTGATCCGGTGTAACAGGGGTTCCGTTTTCCTGTGTGCATACAAAGGAAAGTTTGGGTTCTGATAACAGGGATGTGTTTGTATGGTCACAGATGCAGAGTCTCGTATTCAGTTTTAACAGGCAGTGTTTATAATATTCTCCGTAAAACATCTGCTTTTCTAACTGCCACTTTTTATGCTTTTTTAGTTCCTGCAGCAGTGTGGCACCGATAGGAATTGTCCGGGTGCTGGAGATTGTTTTGGGTGTTCCAAGGTACCAGTATTTTTCCGGATGTTTTACCATAATGCGGTCAACCGTGATTGTTCCTGCATCCAGATCTACTCTGTCCCAGGTAAGACCGGTGCATTCTGCGATTCTAAGACCGGTGTAATAGCAGATCAAAAAGAGGATCCGAAAATGGTTTCCCGGTGTAAAATAGTTTAAGATAGCTGAGAACTCTTCCGGAGTTATAATCCGGCGGTTGGTATCATATTTTTGGCTTTGCGCCCTGGGATAGCGGACGTAAGCCATGGGATTTTCTTTCAGGAAAGCTGCCGGATGTACTGCATAAGTGAAGGCATTGGATAAAACGCCGGTAATCCCTTTGAGATAGGAAGAGGAGAGGTTGTTGGCATACAACCGGTTAATATGCTGCTGCAGCAGAGCCGGGGTAACAGCAGACAGCGGATATGTTCCAAGATATGGTAAAATATGTATCCGGATCATATTTGCATATGCGTGCTGTGTGTTGGGTTTGCATTCTGCTTTCACATAATTTTCCTGCCAGTAGGCAAAATAATCTGCCACTGATATCTGTGACGGTTCAAATACATAACCGGTACCAGTGTACTCGGCTTTTGCTTTGGTGCCGGCTTCAATGGCCTCTGCCTTGGTCCGGTATCCGCCTTTTGAAATAGAATTTCTCTTTCCATTAGTTCTGGCCGCTTCAAAGGACCATTCCCAGTTCTTTCCACGTTTTCGTGTACGTAATTCTCCCATGTGATCATCCTCCTTTAAAAAAAATGAGTATAAAATAACACCCAATCAGAAAACAGCTGTTCTGATTGACTGGGTGCTCCGGAAGATGATACAATATTTTTGCTTTTGAGGTGTATCTCTTCGGAGCTGCATGTTGCCGTCCTCTGTTTGCAGCAGAGGGCGGTGTTTGACTTTTTAGATATATTTGCTATAATATACTTAACAAGAGAACCGATGACTAGATGAAGCCTAGCCGCCGGTAAAATGGTTTTACAAAAGTAGCGCCTTAGTTTACCAGACCGAGGGCGCTACTTTTTGCGTAATATGTAAACAACAAGAGTTATCACAGCGCAAAGCATTATTACAAATTGGATTAAATCTGAAAATGTAACCATACGCATCAGCCCCCTTTTATTTTATGGATTCTAGCGGCTGGCATATCGCCCCATCGGCTCTCTGGGTAAATATATTCAGTTGCTCTATCTATGGAGAGACAGATATTTGACTTTCCAAGTATATTTGCTATAATATACTTAACAAGACAGCCGGAAGGTGCGCAACCACCCATCCCGGTAGAGTAAATATTTGACTAGAGATAGTCGTCCTATTCTTTCTCAGGGAGCAGGACGGCTATTTCTTTTTTAATTTCATAGCAAGTGTAATAACTGCACATAACATGATAATAAATGTAAATAAATCACTATATGTAACCATATTACCACCCCTTCCGCAAGACTCGGAACAGGTGAAGCCGTCCCCCAGCTGTCCGGGTAAATATATTAAGTTTTAAAGTTTTCCCTGCCCGGTGAAGGGCAGGGGAGCGTGATTATTTTAAAGTGATTTTTTGTACATCCTTATCATCACTAAAAGAAACACAGTCTGAGGATTCTATAGTAATTTCGTTTTCATCCTGTAAAACAAATACTTCATATACATCTATGCTGGCGCCAGGTTGTACGCTTTTAGCACTATTTTCAGTGAATTTAGAATTTTCTTCTAAAAGGCTGGTATCACATCCCGTACCATTCTGGAAACACTGGATGTATGCAGCTGCATCTGCGCTGTATTTTATTAAAACTCCACAGCAGTTTAATCAGATGTCAGTTTTCCAACAGACAGCGCCGGTTCAAAGTAGATAATATAGTTGTCCACTATCGTATATAAACCGTATTTATTTTTATAGCAGTTTATGGTGTCTAATAAAAATTTCTCTGTAACATTCAGGTAATCAGCCATTTCATGAAAGGAGCGGCAGCAGTGTTCGTATGCGGTAATAATACCTGTTAGTCCAATCAGTTTATTATAGGCCCATAATCGTGCACGGTATTCCTGCTTTCTGTTTTCTGTTACGGACTGGTCTAATATATTGCCGGTGGATGTGTAGTGATGGCCAAGTTCTTCCGCTAAAATACAGGATCTTTCGGATGTCGTTTCTAATCTATTTGATAATGCTATATTTCCGGATATGTAAAGCCCCTTCAAATTGCTTTGAAAGGGGATATTTTCGTCTACGGAAATGCAGTGATCATCGGCCTCAGATAAGAGCTTTTCATAGTTGATAGTAATCACCTCCATAGAAATCATACAAAATTTACTGTCCTATAAAACGGACTATTTCCTTTTGCTTTTTATAAAGGCGATATAGTCTGCAACATCTTTTAATTCAGCCTCAGTCAGATCATCACTATCTAGGTGAGCTGCTATCGTATTTGAGTTTGCAACAGATGATACTTCCCAGCCCATAATATAAGAGGGGGAGACATTTCCAAGTTTCGCAGCAGCTTCAATTTTATCAGATGGAATATTTGTAATAAGATTATTTTCGTATTTATACAATGTCTGTTTCGATACATTTATTTTATCAGCAAATTCCACCTGACTCATTCCGTTTTTTTCCCGTATTTCCTTCAGACGTTCTCCAACTGTCATATTTTCACATCCTTTTATTTGAGTAACTTAATGATACCACAAAAAAGAAATACAATCAACAAAAATATCTTGACAAGTTACTAAAATGTGATAAGATGAGAGTAACTCAAAAAGTTACAGAAAGGAGAAAGATAATTGATAAAAACAGATGAATTAAGAGGGGTTATAGCTAAGAATGGTTTGTCTCAGTCTGATGTAGCAAAAAAGATCGGTATTACGCCAAAAACCTTTTATGAAAAGATGAAAAGCGGAGTATTTGGGAGTAATGAAATACAGATAATGATTGATGAGTTACATATAGAAGATCCGGCATCTATTTTTTTTGCCAAAGAGTAACTTTATAAGCTACAAAAATAGAAATAATGTGCAGCACAGCCGGCAGAAGAAAACTATTTACTTTTGCTTAGATACAAAAATCCCTTGTCATTTTCCATACATACCTCTGTATTCTGTCGGCTGTGCTGCACATTAAAACTGAAAAGGAGAGAAAAATGGTTGAAAACTATAAGCCGATTTATACCGCAAAAGAGGTATCTAAAGTTCTGCAGGTTAATCCGGGAACCGTTTACAATTTGATGAATCAGGGAAAGTTACCGTACTTGCTGCTGGGCTCAAGAAAAATAAGAGGGACAGATCTTGAGCGGTTCATTGAAACTTATCCGATAGAGAATAAAGAGGAACTAAAGCAATGAAAAATATGGGGGGATTACTTATCTTGTTTGGAGCCGCCAGTGCAGAATCAGAGTGGATCTGGATTCCGTGGCTGCTGCTAGGAGCAGGGGCAGTATTTATGATAACAAAGAAGAAAACATCATACTGCCGGACGGCAGAGAAATGTTTTATAGCGAATATTTTACAAACTAATTGTAACACAGATAAAAGGAGAATATCGAATGAAAGATAAAGCAAAGCTTTTAGATCTGGCAGAATTGTACCAGACAAAGGGCATTTTTGAATCTATTGTAAAAATCATCGGGGATTACAGCCTGGATGACAAATCAAAGGTGGCGGCCATAAAGGCAATGACAAGGAGTGAGACAGATGATTGAATCTGGGCATATCTTTAGCATCTGTATACACTGCGGCAGACCTATCTATGGGGAGACAAAAAATTATGACGGCGAATATTATCTGGAGGTACCGGAAGGTGTAATCCATTATGATTGCGTCAATGACTGGGCGCAAAAATGCAGGAGAGAAGCAAGATGAAATGATTGTGATAATAACAGGGAGGATAAAAATGGCAGATATTATATGTATTATGGGGGAGTCCGGAGCCGGAAAAACAACCAGTATGCGGCATCTGGATCCTAAAAAGACTATGTATGTGGACTGTGACAAAAAGGGACTTTCATGGAAAGGCTGGAAGGGACAGTATCATCCGGAATATAAGAATTATGTGAAAACCGATTACCCTCAGGTGGCACTGCAGTTATTGCGGAAGGTAAACGAAGAAGAAATGTTTCGCCATATTACGGTAGTGGTAGTAGATACGATCAACGGTCTTATGATTGCAGATGAAATGCGAAGAAGCAGAGAAAAAGGATATGACAAATGGCAGGATCTGGCCCAGAGTATCTATGAGCTGATAGACTATTCTCTTACGATGCGTGATGGGCTGACCATAGTGTTTACAGCCCATACCCAGACAGAACATGACGATAACGGATATCTGTTTACCAGAATCAAAACATCCGGCCGGAAGCTGGACAAGATCACTCTGGAAAGTAAATTTTCAACAGTGCTGTTAGCAAAGTGTGTAGACGGGAAATATGTTTTTGAAACCCAGGCCAATTTCAGTACAGCCAAGAGCCCTCTTGGCGTTTTAGAAGAAAAAGTAATTGATAATGACATCGTAAAAGTAATTGAAGCACTGCAGGAATTTTAACAAGTTTCTGCATAGTAATACCAGGAGGAATGGAGATTAAAATGAAGAAACCCAATAATTATGAAGCAACACCAGCCAGTGGGGACTATGTCCCTGTAGCGCTGGGCGGCCATCTTCTGATCATCAAAGAAGTAGCGGAAATGCAGTCACGGACAGGAAAAGACATGATAAAAGTATTCTTTGACTTTGCGTCTGGGGATGCACAGCCGGCCTATTTTTCCAATGTATTCCGGGATGATGTACGGCCGGATAAAAAATGGCCGGCGGCTGGGACAACCTATCTGCTAACAGAAGATGTGGATGGAAACTGCAGCCGCCAGTTTAAGACCTTTATTACTTCCGTGGAAAAATCAAATCCCGGTTTTCGTGTGGACTGGGGAGAGGGATTTACCAGAGGGTTCCAAAATAAGCTGACCGGCGGTGTATTTGGAATTGTGGAAGAAGAATATAACGATAAAGTACATAAAAACAGAAAGCTACGCTGGTTTAGAAGCACAGAAGGCGTTTTGGAAGCGCCGGTTCCGGAGGAGAAGCTGCTGGCCAATGGAAGCAGGAGCCGTCTGCCGGAGGATAAGGATGGCTTTATCAGTGTGCCGGAGGGATGCCAGGAAGAACTGCCGTTTTAAAAGGAGAAAAAAACGTGGATATACAGATTGACAGCCGGGAGAAAGCCAGGGCTATCCGCAAGATTACTCAAACCTTTGAGGAACAGGGGGTTCATTATTTTACCAGCAAGCTGCTGGTGGGGGATTATATGTCCTTAGATCATCCCCGGCTGATCATTGACAGAAAGCAGAACCTGCAGGAGCTGTGCGGAAACATCTGCCAGCAGCATGAACGGTTCCGGCGGGAGCTGCTCAGGGCAGAGCAGGCGGGAATACAGCTGGTGATTTTGGTGGAACATGGACCGGAGATACAGTGTCTGGAAGATGTGTATTTCTGGAAGAATCCCAGAAAGCATGAGATCCGGTGGCGGGTGGTAAAGGGAAGAAGAGAAGCATATGCAGCTTCGGAAAAGGCAATTGATGGCTGCCAGCTGTACCGGGCGCTGGAAACTATAAAAAACCGGTATCATGTTTTGTTTGAGTTCTGTGAAAAGAAGGATACAGGAAAGCGGATTTTAGAGCTGCTGGGTGGCGGATATGACAAAAGATGAAATCAAAAACAGGTATTCCATGAGAGAGATAGCGCAGCGGTACGGGTATCAGATAAACCGGGCGGGATTTATATCCTGCCCCTTTCATCAAGGAGATCGTCATGCGTCCATGAAGATCTATCCGGATAGTTATTACTGTTTTGGCTGCGGAGCCGGCGGGGATGTGTTTTCTTTTGTGCAGCGTATGGAGCAGTGCGATTTTAAAACTGCTTTTTATTCCCTTGGGGGAACTTATAAAAAGCCGACGTTTTCTTCCCGGCTGACGGAGTACCGGCAAGGGAAAAAGATCAGGGAGCGTAAGCGTCAGGAAGAAAGGGTACTGGAAAAGAAAGCGCTGAACAGTCAGTTGATTGATATTTACCGGGATTACATGCAGAAAGCAGAACCCTTCAGTGATGTATGGTGTGATTGCTGTAATGCCCTGCAGTATCAGCTGTATGTGCAGGAAGAATTAAATGAAAAGAGGTGATGGCATGTGAGGCCTTTGGGAGAATTTGATGGGGATTCAATCCTGGAGGACACTGTATTTCTGGAACTGTTTGAGCTGGAGGATCCTATTGAGCGCTCCCGGTGGAAAGTTCAGTTAGGACGGCGTGCTAAGGCTCTGGGAGTAAAAGCGGATTTTGATGAAATGATGAGAGGGTACAGTCAGGCAGAGCGGGAAATACAAAAACAGGAACGGAAAAAAAGGTCTTTGTGTACCATTGATAATTATACAAATTTTACAGGCCCTTATGACCGGATGTTTTGCGGAGCCTGGGTGGCCGATGATAGCGGGGTTTTTGCACAAAATTCAGGAGGACTGGATGCTACCGCTTGTTATCATCCTATTCTTCCGGTGGAACGGTTGAAAAATATGGAAACCGGAGAGGAGCAGATAAAGATTGCTTATAAAAGAAACGGGCGCTGGAGTGAGATTGTGGTGCCTAAAATCATGGTGACATCTGCAAATAGGATTGTGGCGCTGTCCGGCCGGGGGATTGCAGTAACTTCGGAAAATGCCAAGCTGCTTGTAAAATATCTGGCTGATGTGGAAAACTTCAACGATGATTATATAGATGTGCAGTATTCTACCAGTAAACTTGGATGGCATGGAACGGAATTTATTCCCTATGATACCGAGATTGTATTTGACGGGGACAGCCGGTTTAAGCAGACCTTTGAGAGTGTTTCTCCGCGGGGGAGCCTAAAAGTCTGGCTTGAACAAATGCGTCAGCTGCGTACATCCGGGCGGATGGAAGTAAAATTTCTGCTGGCGGCATCCTTTGCTAGTGCCCTGGTGCAGGTCCTTGATGGTCTGCCGTTTTTTGTAGATCTCTGGGGTGAGACAGAAGGGGGAAAGACAGTGTCTTTGATGGTGGCGGCTTCTGTCTGGGCTAATCCGGATGAGAGCAGATATATCGGAGATTTTAAGACTACGGATGTGGCGCTGGAAGCAAAGGCGGATATGCTGAATCACCTGCCGCTGTTACTGGATGATACCAGTAAAACCTCGGCCCGGATCCGGGATAATTTTGAAGGGATTGTATATGATTTGTGCTCCGGAAAGGGAAAAAGCCGCTCTAACAAAGAGCTTGGAATTAACCGGGAAAATCGCTGGAAAAATGTTATGATCTGCAATGGGGAGCGTCCGCTCAGCAGCTATGTCAGTCAGGGCGGAGCTATAAACCGGATTCTGGAAATAGAGTGCGGGGAGAGGGTATATCAGGATCCGCAGAAAACAGTAGAAATTGTAAAGGGGAATTATGGATGGGCGGGAAAACGATTTGTAGAAATCATCCGTGAGCTTGGGGCAGACCGGATTCGTGAAATGCAGATGGAGATACAAAAAGCTCTGTTTCAGACAGATAAAATGCAAAAGCAGAGCATCTCTCTATCCATTGTATTGACGGCGGATAAAATTGCCACAGAGCATCTGTTTCAGGATGGACAGTATCTTGCTTTAGAGGAAGCAAAAAGAATTTTGATTGACCGGAATGAACTTTCGGACAATGAGCGCTGTTATCGGTTTATTCTTGATAAGATTGCAATGAATCCTCAGAGATTTGATATGATATCTGGCTGTGAGAAATGGGGGATTTTAGAACATGGATATGCGATCTTTTATAATTCTGCATTTGATCAGATTTGTAAAGAAGGAGGATTTTCAAAGAAATCCTTTTTGTCCTGGGCGGATAAAAAGGGGGTTATTCAGACACAGGGGGGGAGATATAACAAAGTAAAAAAGTTTGCTGGGAACTCGGTGAGATGTGTGTTCATTAAACTAAGTCCAGAAGTGGATAGTGAGGGATTTGAACATGTGGATATCATGCAGATGGAAATACCCTTTAGATAAAAGCTGCTTGGGTTACCGGGTTACCAACTGAAATAATATGATATAGATATTATAAAAAGATGTATGTTTAAGAGAAAAATTATATAATAGGCAAAAGCAGCGGTAACTTGGTAACCGGTGAATATAAGTGTGGTAAATTTACTTTGAATTAAAATATATTGACTAGATAGAATATTATGATAAGGAGTGAGATTATTGGATAACAAGCAGGTTTTGAGAAATTATGTGGATGCTTGTGAGCTGGTAAAAGAGACTGAGGAGGATATTGCAAAGTTGAAGAAAAAAAGAGGGTGGGCTGTTTCTGATTCTGTTAAGGGGCCTATGCAGGATTTTTCGTATGCTTCGCAGAGCTTCCACATCGAAGGAACGGAATATACTTACCAGGACGATGCCAAAATCCGGGAGGAAGAGAAACTTTTGATTCAGCGTAAGGAGTACGCAGAACAAATTAAAATGCAGGCCCAGCAATTAATTAACTGTGCACCGGTGCGCATACAAAGAATTATTCGGTTTAGGTGTATTCAGAGACTACCTTGGAAGCTGGTGGCTGAAAAAATTGGAAATGGTGCAACAGAGGATAGCATAAAAAAAGAATATCAAAGATATATGAATGGAAATTAAAGATTGGACTTTTATGTCACATATTTCCTGAATGATTATGTTATTTTAATATTAATGAGATGTATTGTTTTTTCTTCTTACTTATAAATGAACACCTTGTAGGAATACAGGGTGTTTTTCATTAGGTAATGGTTTGGAGGACAAAGAGTATGTGGTTCTAAATGGTACATTAGATCTAAGGTTAATTTATGAATTAAAAGAGCTGCTTATGAGGGGCTTTTCGAAGATTAGAAGGTGGTGAAATGCCAAATGTAGAAAACTTAAAAGGATATGGATTCCATGAACGAACAGCAGAAGAACAGAGGGCTATTGCTGTAATGGGGGGAAAAGCTTCTGGAGAAGCACGGAGAAAAAAAGCTAATTTTCGAAAAACGTTGAATCAGCTCCTGACATCGAAAATAGAAAATGATAAATGGGAGCTGGCACTTAGAGAACTAGGGCTGGATCCAACGTTAGAAAGTGCTATGCTGATGGCACAGATCAAAAAAGCTATTGAAGGAAATGTAAAGGCCGCGTATTTTGTTGCGGAATATGCTGGGCAGAGTAAGAAGACAGAGGCAGATGAGAAGGAGCAGCAGGCAAAAATTGAGCATATGCAAATACAGACAAAGATAATAATGCCGGATAGCAGGAATGATCAGTTGTTTAAATATGCAGGCATTCCTGTGGATATGTTGACACCAATATATGCGCCAGTTGTATTTGATATCCAGGAGCACAGGCATACGGAATATATTTTCCCTGGCGGCCGTGGTTCTACAAAGTCTTCGTTTGTTTCGCTGCAGGTCATAGATCTGCTGATGGAAAATGATCAGATGCATGCTGTAGTTATGCGTCAGGTGGCTGATACTCTGCGGGGATCTGTGTACCAGCAGATTTTGTGGGCTATTGAAGTGCTTGATTTAACCGATGAATTCCACTGCACAGTCAGTCCTATGGAAATTACTCGGAAAAATACTGGCCAGAAAATTTATTTCAGGGGAGCAGATGATCCAGGAAAGGTCAAGTCAATCAAGGTTCCGTTTGGATATATCGGGATTCTCTGGCTGGAGGAGCTGGATCAGTTTGCAGGACCGGAATCCGTCAGGAAGATTGAACAGTCTGTGATCCGTGGCGGTGACACCGCATATATATTTAAGTCATTTAATCCACCGAAAAGTTCCAGCAACTGGGCGAACAAATATATCAGGGTCCCTAAGGCAAACCGTCTGATTACGGAAAGCACCTATCTGGATGTGCCCAAAAAGTGGCTGGGTAAACCGTTCCTGGAGGAGGCAGGATTTTTGAAAGAAATCAATCCGGAAGCTTATGAAAATGAGTATCTGGGGGTTGCTAACGGGAGCGGCGGAAGCGTATTTGATCATGTTACCATCCGGGAGATCACAGATGAGGAGATCGCAGAGTTTGATCATGTACTTAACGGGATTGACTGGGGCTGGTATCCAGATCCTTTCGCCTTTGTGCGGGTACATTATGATCCGGCACGGCTGCGGCTGTATATCTGGCAGGAATTTACCTGCAACAAGCAGAGCAACCGGCAAACGGCAGATGCATTGATGGAGCTTGGAATTGGCGGAAATGACCTGATTACTTGTGACAGTGCTGAAAAGAAGTCTGTGGGAGATTATAAATCCTATGGACTTTTTGTACGTCCGGCGGAAAAAGGACCGGGGAGCCGTGAGTATTCGTTTAAATGGCTGCAGTCCCTGGCAGAGATTGTGATAGACCAAGTGAGATGTCCGGTATCAGCCCGGGAATTTCTGGAATATGAGTATGAGAGAGACAAAGAAGGAAATGTAATCAGTGGCTATCCGGATGGGAACGATCATTGCATTGATGCAGTCCGGTATGCAACAAACAGTATTTGGAAACGGAGGGGCAGGTAATGTTTGGACAAATAGTATCCTTCGTGAAGGGAGTGATAAGGAATATGTTCCCAGCGAAAAATATAAAACAGGCGCTGCAGGTGGAGACTTGTATGTCCGAGACTATGCAGCAGAAACTTGAATTGTGGTCCTGCATGTATCAGGGAAGAGCGCCGTGGTGCAGGGGGCCGGTAAAGTCTTTGCGTAAAGAACAGGGTATCTGCAGAGAGTTTTCCAATGTATGCTTAAATGAGATGGAGAGCAGGGTATCAGTGGAAGCACTGGACAACATATATCAGGCGTCTATCCGTGACTTAAATGAGCATCTGCAGTCTGGAATTGCACTTGGCTCTTTTATTATTAAGCCCCTTGGAGGGGACAAGGTGGAATATGTAACTGCCGGCCAGTTTGTGCCCATCGAATATGATGCCCGGAGGCGCCTTGTTGATGTAGTTTTTGTACAGATCAAGAGACTTCAGGAAAACGGCTTTTATTATCGTCTGGAGAGGCATGCATTTAAAGAGGGGGTTTTAAAAATAACAAATCGTGCGTTTCACAGTCATTCAGAAACTGTAATCGGACGTGAAATCCCCCTGACAGAGGTAGAAGAGTGGGCGGCACTTCCAGAAGCCGTAGAGTATCACGGGCTGGAAAAGCCAGACTTTGGATATTACAGGAATCCCATAAAAAATGAAGTGGATGGAAGTCCCTGTGGTGTTTCTGTTTTTGACAGTGCCATTGAACAGCTGAAGCATGCGGACATCCAGGGAGCCAGACTGGACTGGGAATTTGAATCAGGAGAGCGGGCGATCAATGTGGATGCAGCTGCGTTAAGGGCAGTTCCAGAGATATCTAATGGGAAAACAAGACTTGTACTGCCGAAATTGAATGAGCGCCTATACCGGGGATTGAATCTGGAAGCAGGAACAGATAAGGAGCTGTATCAGGAGTGGAGCCCGGAATTTCGGGATGTCAGTATTGTGAATGGATTGAATACCTATCTGCGCCAGGTTGAATTTAATGTTTCATTAAGCTATGGAGATTTGTCTGATGTATCAGATGTGGATAAGACGGCAACAGAAGCAAGAATTGCCAGGAAGCGTAAGTATAACATGGTTCAGGCAATGCAGATGAATTTAAAGGAGTGTCTGGAAGACCTTGTGTATGCGCTGGCCTTTTATAACGCCATGACAAAGAGCGGCTATGAGTTCCTTTGTACCTTTAAAGACAGCATTCTTGTGGACGAAGAGACAGAACGCCAGCAGGACCGGTCGGATGTATCTATGGGGGCGATGCTGTTATGGGAATATAGAATGAAATGGTATGGAGAAACGGAAGAACAGGCAAAGGCAGCTGTGCAGCAGCTATGCAGATGACAAAGCAGTAAAATTATTGATATAAAAATCCTGGTAAATATAGATAGAAAATTAGGAACAGATACCGGAAATAAAAAATTAAAAGGGATCTTTGAGAAGCTGAGTTTGTAATGGTCCTTATATGGCTAACATAAAAAACAGCAGGAAAGGGGCACTATGGAGTTTTTAAGAGAAGTATTAGGTAATGAATATACTGGTTTTGAGGAGGCTGTCAGAATATGGAACGAAAAACCGGAAAATCAGTCAAGACCAATCCGTATTGTAAATGCAGGTTCTGCTGGTTATATGAATCAGTCAGAACTTAGAACTTTAAAGGAAGAAAATGGTAAGTTAAAAAGTCAATTACAATCTGCAAAAGATATGCTAAAAAGTTTTGAGGGTACAGAAGTAAAAGCGTTAGTAGCAAAAATTGATATGCTTACAACGAGTCTTGATACTCAGAAGGAAGATTACGAAAAACGAATCGAAGATATGGAGTTTGATTATGAACTTAAATCAGCAATAGAAACAGTGGGTGGCCGCAATATGAAGGCGATTCAAGCACTTTTAGATATTGATAGTTTGAGGAAAAGTAAGGATAGGGCTATGGATATTCAAACTGCGATAGAGAACTGCTGGCAGGAAAATGCATATTTGTTTGGGGCAGATGAACCAATTAATAATCCGATTGCTCCTACGGGTGGCATTGGAAATTATATAGATAGCGAGACCGCCACGTTAAGAATTTCTATGGGCTTATCTGCAGAAGATAAGAGGTGATGTTATGTCTTATGTCGATTACAATTATTATATATCCGGGTATTTGAAGGGGAGATATCCCTTAATACCAGAGTCGGAATTCTGTTACTGGGAACAGCAGGCATGCACGGAAGTGAATAAAATTACTTTTGATTCTCTTGTAAGGAACAGCAAGTTTATATCCAACAGGGTAAAAGATTGTGTTTGTGAAATTTCAGAACTATTATATCAATCTAATATTATAATTCAACAGTCCTTTGAATATGGAGCTGCGGGTATAATATCATCTTATAGTAATGATGGAGAATCAGCTTCTTTTGATTTGAGTTATTCAGACTATACTGGGGCAGGGAAAGAACAAAAAATAAGAAAAATTATTTATCGTTATCTGGGAAGTACGGGACTGTTGTATCAGGGACTGTATGAGATGGAGGAATAACATGAATCCAAATTATATATTTACAATTACGTTATATAGTTGTCAAAGGGCGGCAGATAGTCCGGATAAAAAAGAACATTGGAAAAGAACAATACTACGTAATTGTTTTTGGAAATCTGAGACGGCAGTTACACAGTTAGGGTCTCAGGCAGCCCCTAATAATACATATATAGTCCGTATCCCGATAAATCCAGATTACAGGTCTTATGCCGAATGGAATGAATCCATGCAGGGGTTTACAATATCTAACGGAGATCTCATTATTTTGGGAGAATGCCTGGAAGAAATCACTGGAGAAAATGGTCATACTGCAGCACAGATATTAAAACAAAATAAACCAAATGCTTTTAAAGTGACTGCTTTTTCAGATAATACAGAATTTCTGCTTGGAAAGCATTATCGGGCAGGAGGGTAAAATGCCTTTAAAAGTGAATTTAAAATGGGATAGATCTAAGGAATCTATTATCAGAAAAAAAAATGGGGGTAAAGATGGGATGCTGTTTCTTGCAAATGAAGCGGTTCTGCTGATGAAGCCTTACATGACATCACTAGACTCAGGGGGAGTGCCAGAGGTTCAGATAGATGTAGCTGAGAAAAGCGGTAAAATTACTTATTCTGGGCCCAATATCCGTAATCAGTACAAAGGTGAAGATATTCCTTTGGGTTATGAAACTGAGGATGAAAGCAAACTGCCTGAATGGAAGTTCCCGGTATCTAAAATATCAGCCTTGCAGGACAGTATATTTAGCCAGCCACTCGCCACTTCCGGCTGGGATAAGGCCATGCTGACAGCCCGAAAAGAAGACTTGTTGAAAGTATATGAAATCTATTTGAAAGGACGCAGCTGATGACAAAACATGATGCAATGAAAGCATACTTTGAGCCGAAGGTTCTAGAATTGGCCGGTGATCTTCTGACTTTTAATTTTTCCCCGGAATCTCCTGACAGTATTGCATTTGTTACAAATTACAGTGATAAAGTGTTGAGAAAAAATATTCGAGTTGGTTCAGAGAAAGAATATGGTTTTTCTATTATTATTACCAGAGAATATTCTACTTTTACAGATGATTTGAATCTGAAAGCCATGAACTTTGCTCAGGCATTTATGGATTGGCTGGATAGTCAGGATAAGATAAAAAGCTATCCGGAATTTCCGGATAACTGCCAGATTAAAAAAATAGAGAACTTGCAGAACATGCCGAATCTGGCCGGCATCAATGCAAAAGAAGGACTTGCCCGGTACATGTTACAGTGCCGGGTTGTTTATTTTGAGAAAGAGAGGTAAAAACATGAAATTAAGTGAATTAATGGCGGGAAAGACACCGAGTGCGGATTACGAAGGATGGGTGACAGCCGATGACTGGGTACTGGCAATTGATACTGCTGCCAGAGGAGATACTGAAACAAAAGTATCTGATTATGAAGTGGTGCAGATGGGGGTAGAAGGATTGGATGCACAGTTAAATCCGGTAACATCAGAAAAGACCTATATCCGTGCCGGTCAGTCTACACAGAAAACAGGGGCAGCGCGCTCTTTTGCTGTAACCGGTGACCGATATGTGGGAGATCCGGCACAGGATTATATGCTTTCCCATTCGATTAAGTATGGAACAGGAAATGGTGTGGTTGTAAATTATGTTTATTTTTGCTTCCTGAATGGAGTTGGAGAAAAAGGACAGGTATCTGTAATTGTAAATTCCGACGGCGGCGGAAATGCCGGCGAATCTTCCAGTGTTGATATTCAGCTTTCAAAAATTGGTGCAGAGCCAGAGGAATATACATATTCTGCAGAAGAAGGTATTTGATTAGCTTTATAGAAAAACAGCCAAAACAGGAGGATACTGTAAATGAAATTGAACGGGAAAGAAGTGCGTTTTAATATTACTGATCCAAGGGATGCCAAACGGTATGAAGAAACACTTATAAAGCTGAAGAAAAAAGAAAAAGAACTCAAAAAATCCGGACAGGAGTATACGCTGGATGAAATCATGCGGGAAATTATTAAGATCTGCCGGGAAGTGCTTTGGGATTTTACCGGGCAGGATGTGTTAAAAGGCTGCCATGATGCGTTGATGGCAAAAGAAGTTTTATATCAGTTTTTACGGGAAGTAGCCCGGCAGAATGAAAGCTTATTGTCCCCATTTGATCCTGAACGGATCCGTTAACATCCTGATAGACCAGCTGCCGCAAACAGTAGAAATTGATCGAATACAGGTGCCTGTTAATTGGGGATACCGGGCCTGCATATTGCTGGAAATGGTAATGTTCAGTGGCCTTTCTGATGAAGAAAAAATCAGGAAGGCGCTGAACATTTTTTACTGTGGGGCTATCCCAGAGAATGTAGCAGCGGCGATTGAGAAAATGAGCTGGTTTTATAATTGCGGTGTCAGAAAAGGGAAGTCGGAAAGTATTTTAAATAAAGGGAAACGAAGTTATTGCTTTGAACAGGATGCTTTTCTGATTTATGCAGCTTTCTGGACGCAGTATCATATCAATTTGAATCAAATGGGAAATGAACAGCTGCACTGGTGGGAGTTTGCGGCTATGTTTGAAAGTCTGGATGACAGCCTGAAAATAAGACAGGTGATGTACTGGCGTCTTGCGGATACAAAAGGAATGTCTAAAAAGGAGGCGTCTTTTATCCGGAAGATGAAAAAGGTGTATGCCATTCAGGAGACAGAAAGCACTGCAGCTGGCAATGTAAAACTGGCCAGAAGGAATGCTGATATGCTCGCTTATGTGGAGCGGCGTTTCCGGGAGCAGGAAAAAGGCGGTGAGATATTTGGCAGAAAATGATGGAACCATAAAAATAGGAATTGAAGTAGATGACAGCGGAATAAAGACAGGCTTAAAGATGGCGGAAAAGCAGACAAAATCCTCAGGAACGGCTATGGAGAAGCATATGAGGAAAGCCATAGAGGAAATGTCTGGAGCCGGAGCAAAGTTTATAAGTGAAGGCCAGAAAGAGGTTAAGAAACTTTTTGATGGCATTGCCAGTGAAACAGAAAAAATAAAAACATCATTTGCCCGCTTGAATGGTACGATCAGCCAGCAGGAGACAGGTGTGGGCAGGTTAAAAATAAAATATCAGGATCTTATACTGGAACAGGGAGAAACCTCAGAAAAGGCAAAGAAACTGGGGCAGGAAATACAGAAGCTTTCCGGCGGGCTAAAAGAAAATAAAACAAGAATGGGTGAGGCTAAGACAGCAGCGGATAAATTTGATCAGACGCTGGATGCGGCAGGAGAAGTATCAGAAAAAGCAAAAGGAGGATTTTCAGTTTTTGGAGATGCGATATCTTCTTTTGTAAAAAATATATTAACGAATGCCATTACCAGAGTTGGAGATTTTGTATCATCTATTTTTGAGCTTTCAGAAGCAACAGAAGAGTACCGGCAGATGATGTCCAAGATATCCGGCAGCGCAGAAGCATTTGGATATTCTGTAGATGAGGCCAAAGACCGGTTTAAGGAATTTTATAAGTATGTGGGCGATGATCAGATGGCGGCCAATGCCATCACAAACCTGATGGGTATGAAGGTAAATACCGAAACCCTTGACGGAGTAATAGAAGGAGCCATTGCAACCTGGACGGCTTATGGGGATTCGCTTCCTCTGGATGACCTTGCAGAAAGTATTACAAAAACTGTAAATTCATCAAAAGTGGTTGGAACACTGTCTGATGCTGTCAGCCAGGCCAGCCTGACCAGTGAGGAATGGTCTGGCATCCTTGGAAAAGGAAGCAAAGCGCAGCAGGTATTTAACAAAATGCTGAAAGAGGGCAAGCCGGCAGAGGAAGCATTTGGCGCTGCACTGGGAGCAACATCTGATAAACAGGACCGTGCCAATATGGT
>CABIXN010000003.1:0-187347 GCA_902362715.1 Lachnospiraceae bacterium
CAGGCCTGATAACTGGGGTGAAGTCGTAACAAGGTAGCCGTATCGGAAGGTGCGGCTGGATCACCTCCTTTCTAAGGAAATCGAGTAGGAGATATTTCACTGTTGAGTTATTAAGCAGAGCACTTAGGGAAAACGAGCCAAAGGCGAAGTTTGAAGTTAGTGCGAGCTTAGTTCGAAGGAACTTAGCGAAGGCGAGCCGGAAGGGGAAGCCTGAGGTTAGTGAATCGAACTTCCTTGTGAAAGGAACTTAATAACAAAACTTTCCGGTGGCGATGCGCCTAGGGGAAACACCCGTACCCATCCCGAACACGATGGTTAAGACCTAAGCGGCCGATGGTACTATGCTGGAGACGGCATGGGAGAGCAGGTGGCTGCCGGATTAGAAATGGGCTTATAGCTCAGCCGGTTAGAGCGCACGCCTGATAAGCGTGAGGTCGGTGGTTCGAGTCCACTTAAGCCCATTTATAAAAAATAAAAAGAAACCCGAATGGGGGCATAGCTCAGTTGGGAGAGCACCTGCCTTGCAAGCAGGGGGTCGAGAGTTCGAATCTCTCTGTCTCCATTGCACGAAGCATCCCAAAAGATGCCAAGTGCTGATATGTACCTTGAAAACTTCATACAGAGATAATGAATTGATAAAACGTTTTGTGATCGAAAGATCATAAAACCTCAGATATATCAAGACATCCGAGAAATTTGTCAGCAGAATGCAAATGAACATGAGCATCTGCAGACGAAAATGCAAACCAAACACAATCGTTGAAAAACGAAAACTCATTCTTGAATGAGAGCTGCGAAAGCAGCAGACCCGCCTAAGTAGCTAACGCTATAGCGAACAGGAAGGGAGAGCGGAAAACGCTCGTAGCAAGGTCAAGCAAGAAAGAGCGCAGGGTGGATGCCTTGGCACTAAGAGCCGAAGAAAGACGTGATAAGCTGCGAAAAGCTGCGGGGAGGAGCAAATATCCATAGAGCCGCAGATGTCTGAATGGGGAAACCCACATGAGAAACCCTCATGTATCCATACGCCAATCCATAACGTATGGAGGGGAACCCGGTGAACTGAAACATCTAAGTAGCCGGAGGAAGAGAAAGAAACATCGATTTCGTAAGTAGCGGCGAGCGAACGCGAAAGAGCCCAAACCATGGTGCGTGCATCATGGGGTTCGGACCGCATAAATGATTCAGTGATTCTAGCAGAACGGTTTTGGGAAAGCCGGCCGGAGAGGGTGAAAGCCCCGTAAGCGAAAGAAGAACTGACATGGCGGGATCCAGAGTACATCGAGACACGTGGAACCTTGATGGAANAAGCGGGGACCACCCCGTAAGGCTAAATACTCCTTAGTGACCGATAGCGCATAGTACTGTGAAGGAAAGGTGAAAAGGACCCCGGGAGGGGAGTGAAAGAGAACCTGAAACCCTGTGTTTACAAGCTGTGGAACCATTATCAAAAGTGGAACCGCGTACTTTTTGTAGAACGGTCCGGCGAGTTGTGCATACTGGCAAGGTTAAGGAATAAAGTTCCGGAGCCGGAGGGAAACCAAGTCTTAAGAGGGCGAAAATAGTCAGTAGGTGCAGACCCGAAACCGGGTGATCTATCCATGTCCAGGATGAAGATGCCGTAAAAGGCATTGGAGGTCCGAACGCACATCCGTTGAAAAGGGTGGCGATGAGGTGTGGATAGGGGAGAAATTCCAATCGAACCCGGAGATAGCTGGTTCTCCTCGAAATAGCTTTAGGGCTAGCCTCGGCAGAGTCTTATGGAGGTAGAGCACTGAATTCCTGCGGGGGCGTCAAAGCTTACCAAGGGATATCAAACTCCGAATGCCATGAAGATGCTTGCCGGGAGTCAGACTATACGAGATAAGTTGGATAGTCGAAAGGGAAAGAGCCCAGACCTGCAGCTAAGGTCCCAAAGTGTGTGTTAAGTGGAAAAGGATGTGGGATTTCAAAGACAACTAGGATGTTGGCTCAGAAGCAGCCACACATTCAAAGAGTGCGTAACAGCTCACTAGTCGAGAGGTCCTGCGCCGAAAATGTCCGGGGCTGAAACACACCACCGAAGCTCAGGAACCGAAAGGTTGGTAGAGGAGCATTCTTATGTGGAAGAAGCAGTACCGGAAGGAGCTGTGGACGGATAAGAAGAGAGAATGCCGGAATGAGTAGCGAGAACAAGGTGGGAATCCTTGTGGCCGAATATCTAAGGTTTCCAGGGTAAAGCTGATCTGCCCTGGGTAAGTCGGGGCCTAAGGCGAGGCTGAAAAGCGTAGCCGATGGACAACAGGTTGAGATTCCTGTACCGCGTATAAACAGAACTGTGGGGACGCAGAAGGAAAGCATAAGCCGGGAATGGAAAGACCGGTACAAGCAGGGTAGGAGTGATGCAGGCAAATCCGTATCACAATCTGAAGCTGTGATGTGGAGCGAAATATAAGTAGCGAAGTATGTGAGCCGGCTGCCAAGAAAAGCCGCTATTGTTTTATACGTGCCCGTACCGTAAACCGACACAGGTGGATGAGGAGAGAATCCTAAGGCCGGCGGGAGAAGCATTGTCAAGGAACTCGGCAAAATGACCCCGTAACTTCGGGAGAAGGGGTGCCACAGTGATGTGGCCGCAGAGAATAGGCTCAAGCAACTGTTTAGCAAAAACACAGGTCTATGCGAAACCGTAAGGTGAGGTATATGGGCTGACGCCTGCCCGGTGCTGGAAGGTTAAGAGGAGAGGTTAGCGAAAGCGAAGCTTTGAATTCAAGCCCCAGTAAACGGCGGCCGTAACTATAACGGTCCTAAGGTAGCGAAATTCCTTGTCGGGTAAGTTCCGACCCGCACGAAAGGCGTAATGATTTGAGCGCTGTCTCGACAATGCACCCGGTGAAATTGAAGTACCAGTGAAGATGCTGGTTACCCGCGCCAGGACGGAAAGACCCCATGGAGCTTTACTCCAGTTTGGTACTGGGATTCGGTACTGCACGTACAGGATAGGTGGGAGCCTAAGAAAAGTGGACGCCAGTCTGCTTAGAGGCGCTGTTGGGATACCACCCCTGCAGTATTGGGTTTCTAACCATCTGCCGTGACCCGGCAGTGGGACAATGCCAGGCGGGGAGTTTGACTGGGGCGGTCGCCTCCGAAAGAGTATCGGAGGCGCTCAAAGTTTCCCTCAGAATGGTCGGAAACCATTTAGAGAGTGCAAAGGCAGAAGGGAGGCTGACTGCGACACCGACGGGTGGAGCAGGTACGAAAGTAGGACTTAGTGATCCGGTGGCATAAAGTGGGATTGCCATCGCTCAACGGATAAAAGCTACCCTGGGGATAACAGGCTTATCACTCCCAAGAGTTCACATCGACGGAGTGGTTTGGCACCTCGATGTCGGCTCATCGCATCCTGGGGCTGTAGCAGGTCCCAAGGGTTGGGCTGTTCGCCCATTAAAGCGGTACGCGAGCTGGGTTCAGAACGTCGTGAGACAGTTCGGTCCCTATCCGGCGCGGGCGCAGGATATCTGAGGGGAGCTGGCCTTAGTACGAGAGGACCGGGCTGGACGGACCCCTGGTGCATCAGCTGTCATACCAATGGCACAGCTGGGTAGCCAAGTCCGGAAGGGATAAACGCTGAAGGCATCTAAGCGTGAAGCCCCCCCCAAGATGAGATATCCCTCCGAAAGGAGTAAGGACCCTTAGAGAGTATGAGGTAGATAGGTCAGAGGTGGAAGTGCAGTAATGTATGGAGCTGACTGATACTAATCGTCCGAGGGCTTGACCAAAAAGGGAAGAAAGCGGGTTCCTGAAACCGGGAGCACAGGGAAGAAAAGTTATTTTCTGAGCTGTGGGAGCTGGTTGAAGGAAAGGCATTTGCAGAGCAAATGGCACCGAGAAAGCGAAGCTTTTGAGGTGACCCGGTTTCAAAAAAGGAAAATGGTTTTAGTGAATCGAACTTCCTTAAATATGTCTGGAATGCTTTCACGGAAATCTGTATGAAGTTTTGAAGGTATATGAAATAAGATAGTACCTGATCCTCGATAGCTCAATGGTAGAGCATTCGGCTGTTAACCGAAGGGTTGTAGGTTCGAGCCCTACTCGGGGAGTTAGGAAAATCTGTAAACACTAATGTTTACAGATTTTTTATGCTATAAGGAGATTTTCTCAGTCCCTTTTTGGCTTTGCAAGTATTGCAGATAAAATACTTGCAATATAATTGGATGTATGATAATATTAACTTCGTTGCTGAGAGTAATATTGTGTAAGATAAATGAATGATTATGGCTCCATGGTCAAGCGGTTAAGACATCGCCCTTTCACGGCGGTAACACGGGTTCGATTCCCGTTGGAGTCATTTGAGCAGATTAGCTGCAGATCAGCAGGTTATCGGTTTTAAGTCCGATTATCGGCTTATGGACCTTTAGCTCAGTTGGTTAGAGCAACCGGCTCATAACCGGTCGGTCCTGGGTTCGAGTCCCCGAAGGTCCACTTAAAAACAAAAGAAACATATGGCCTAGTGGCTCAGTTGGTTAGAGCGCCGCCCTGTCACGGCGGAGGTCGTCGGTTCGAGTCCGATCTGGGTCGTTAAGGGATCTTAGCTCAGCTGGGAGAGCATCTGCCTTACAAGCAGAGGGTCACAGGTTCGAGCCCTGTAGGTCCCATACCTGTACGGAAAAAGTGCAGGGAAATGCCGGCGTGGCGGAACTGGCAGACGCGCAGGACTTAAAATCCTGTGGTGGCGACATCGTACCGGTTCGATTCCGGTCGCCGGCATTTAAAACAGAATATGTGTGTGTAGCTCAGCTGGATAGAGCACTTGGCTACGGACCAAGGTGTCGGGAGTTCGAATCTTCTCACGCACGTAACAAAAGAGGGTGCCGCAGGATCATTATTTTAGATGGTTCTGCGGTACTTTCATTATTATCGGTATTAAAAACGCTGAGGCCTTTGATATGTCCAGAACTCTGGGTGCATTTCATTTACGGCTACAGCGATTTTTTGTCTCCTTTTTCTTTTTTATTATGTACAGGAAAAATATCTTCCTGTTAATGAGATTATATAAATCTTTAGTAGAGAACAATTCCATATTCTGCATCTGCCAGAAATTCAGGTCTTCCATATTCTATCAGGATATCGTGAAGGACGCTGATAGACTGGGAGATATCTTTTTTCTTGTGATATACCAGATGAAAATTTCTGTCCCATTCGTAGTTTCCGTTCATAAAAATCTGTACATCATGATTTTTGATTTCTTTTTCAAACAACCGCACAGAAGCAATAGTCAGCAGGTTTTGCTGCATGACAGCAGTTTTCAATGAATCAATATCGCAGGTTTCCCAGCGTACATCAATATTAATATGGTGTTCGGTAAGATAGGATTCCATCATTGTGCGTGTGCCGCTTCCGGCCTCACGCAGAGCAAAAGAATAGTTTGACAAATCTTTCAATGTCACTCGTTTTTTCCCTGCTAACGGATGGGTGCTGCTACAGATGAGAACCAGATAATCTGAAATCAGCGGCATACTGATAAGTTCATTGTTTTTAACGGATCCTTCGATGAGGCCCACATCTAAATTAGATTTTAAAAGTTTTTCTTCTACTGATGCGGTATTCCCTGAATATGAAAAAATATCCAGATGAGGAAGGCGTGTGGTGAGCTGAGTTAAAATATCAGGAAGCAGACAGGTACTGATTGTCAGTGTAGCGCCAATTCGAAGCTGCTGTGTTTTATTGATCTGCAGCATAGCGTGTTCTAGCGTGTCAAACTCTGCTACAACATGTCTGGCATAGCTCAACAGGTATCTGCCATGTTCCGTAATATAAAGTTTTTGTGCGATTCTTTCAAAAAGCAGCACATTATAATGCTCCTCAAGTTCCCGGATAATCTGACTGACTGTTGGCTGAGAGAGAAAAAATTTAGAAGCAGTCATACTCATTTTTCCACTGTCGGCAACTTCAATAAATACACGTAAATGGCGTATTGTCATAATATTTTTCCTCCGGTTAAAATGATACTGTGATATATGAATTTGACCTGCAGCAATTAAGACATATTTTAGCATTTTACAGAATCGGGTGCAAGTGATAGGATAAATGCAGGTAAACAGTGTTATCGGGGGATAAAGATATGAATCTGCAACAATGTGGAAAAGTGGAAAAAGTAGATTTTCTTATTATCGGGGGAGGGATTGGCGGTCTGCAGGCGGCAATTACCGGTGCCCGGCTGGGGCTTGACACTCTGGTTGTAGAAAAAGCTGATACCAGGCGTTCTGGATGTGCTGCTAATGGAAATGATCATTTCGCCTGTTATATTCCTGAATATCACGGAAAAAATTTTGATTTTGCGGTCAGGGAAATGTCCAATACAATGGACGGAGGTTCCTGGCAGGATATGAGTATGCTGAAAACCTGGATGGCAAGGAGTTATGAGGTTGTACAGGCCTGGGAATCTTATGGAATCTGTATGCGTCCCAATGGCAGCTGGAATTTTGAGGGGCATACGTTTCCGGGACAGCAGAGTTATCATTTAAAATATGAGGGAAGCAATATTAAGAAGCTTCTGACAGCAGAAGCGTTACGTTCTGGCAGCAGAATTATGAATAAGACAGCTGTTTGTGAGATTTTGACCAATGGGGCAGGCAAAGTGATTGGGGCCATGGGGATCCGGATGGACAAAGAAGAGCCGGAACTGGTATTATTTCAGGCAAAATCTACTCTGCTTGCAACGGGACTGGTTTCCAGACTTTATCCGGGGGTAAATCCGGCTTTTTTGTTTAATACGCCAAGCTGTCCGGCTTCTACAGGCAGCGGCCATGCAATGGCCTACCGGGCGGGAGCACGGTTAATCAATCTGGATATTCCGGCTGTTCATATTGGGCCCAAGTATTTTGAACGTGGGGGTAAGGGGAGCTGGATCGGTCTCATTTCAGATATTTATGGAAGGAGTATCGGACCATATATGAAGATCCCCTCCAGAAAGATGGGAGATATTACTCCTGATATCTGGCCGGATATTTTTTTGGAAAAAGCAAAGGATGGTACAGGGCCGGTTTATATGAACTGTACACATACCGGGGAAGCGGATTTGGCTTATATGAATGATAATTTTGAAAAGGACGGAATTGATTCACTGGCAGATTATATCAGACAGAACAGGGTGGATGTATCCAAAGATCTGATGGAGTTTTCTTTTTATGGGATGGATTTTGTTCATAGAGGAATTGAAATCCGGGAAGATGCATCAGCGACACTGGAAAATTTGTATGCTGCCGGATATGCAGTGGGAAATGTAAATGGTCATTCAACTGCGGCCGCTGTATTTGGAATGATTGCAGCTGAGTCAGCCTTCAGGAAGAATGCAGCAATTGACTGGGAGGAAATTGAAAATCATCCCGTTATGAGAGAAAAAACAGCGTTGATTAATGGGATGTTAGAGCGTGGAGAACATGGGGCACACTGGAGAGAAGCCAATGGCACTCTTCAAAGCATTATGAAAGATTATGCCGGGTATGAAGGGCGTTCTGAGACAATGCTGACTGCCGGGATTTCCTATATCAGACATTTGAAAGACATGGCAGAAGAACAGATGGGGGCGGCAGATGCGCATGAATTAATGCGGGCTCTTGAAGTGTTTGATATGCTGGATTTAGGCGAGGCGGTATTTTATATGAGCAGAAACCGAAAAGAGACAAGAGAACTGCACAGAAGAACGGACTATCCACAAGAGGACCATACCCTTAAAAACCAGTATCAGACCATTGAAAAAACATCAGATGGAATACAATTGGGATTTAGAAAAAGAGGATAGTCAGGAGACGTACGACAATTTTATGAAATATGAAAAGTCAAAACAAAAAATTAGAGAATCTTTTATACGGTTATATTCAAAATATGATATTAATGAGATTAGTATAATTATGTTGTGTGAAAACTCAAGAGTATCAAGAAGCACTTTTTATCGGTATTACAGTGATATTTATGAAGTTTTAGAAGAGATTGGAAATGGAATACTTGATAAATTTATAAAGATTAGAGCCAATCGCTGCCGTAACAGTTTTTCCAATACAAAGGATTATATTCAGGAATTGTTGAATTGTATCAATCAAAATGCAGATTTTATATATTGTATTTTAGTAAAAGAAAGAAATGGACTTTTTCTATGTAAATGGAAAAAGATCATCCGTCAGGATTTATCTGAAAAGTATACAAAAGACCATAAGCAGGGAGAAGCTATATTGTTGAAATTAGAAATGATTGTTTATGGAGTTTTGGGAGTTTTTTCGTATTGGCTGAGTCATAAAAGCAGTTGTTCAGATCAACTGGTTCTTTCTGCCTTGATTGATATCTGGGATCACGGGAAAATATAAACTGAGACATAATATCCGAATTTGTTCTGTTCTTCAAGTTTTTTTCTGATTAAAATAAATAACATCATAAGATTGATATGCAGAAAAAAGGAGGAGGTATTTTATGTCTGAGTTACAAAGGGTTAATGTCCCTAAAGGAAGTGAAAGCAAACCTTATTTTAAGTACTTTATGAGAAATATGGCGCCTGTTCCACAGGAAAAGCTGGATATGTTAAGCAGAGGTCCCGCAGATACTAAAAAAGCGTTAAAGCTTGATGACAGGGCAAAATTGTTTGAACCGGGTTATCTGCCGATGGAAGTAGGGTATGCATATTTTGATGATGGCTCAGCTGTGGTGGCTAATAAAACATTTTGCAGGGGTGTAACAGGAGAGATGCTTCAGTGGTATTTTGCATGGCATCCTATTGAGCCGTTAAGATATGCGGTATGGGATCCATTTGATCACTATGATTCAGTTGTTTCTGATGAGGTTCTTCATAGATTACTTGATCCGGACATTTCTATTGCAGATAAATGTTTTAACAGTGATCAGCTGGTTACGGAATCTCTGGTTATGGGTGCACCTGGTGTACCGATTATGATTCATTTTAGACGGCCGTCGGAATATGGTATGGATGATCATGTTTTAGAAACAAAACAAGTTTCGTTTATTGTATGTGCTAATTGTGAAATAAAGACTCCAGAGGGACATCCGGATGTCCCGGTATTTATGCTGCATACAGCAAGAGATATAGAAGAGGGATGTGAACTTAGAAGCAGGTTCTGGTTAGGCTGTCATGTGATTAATGGTGAGGCGAAGTGTATGCTTCCGCCAGGAGTGAGGTTTCCGGAGGAAACGGCAAAACAGCTGCTTGGTCACAACTTTAATGAATTTACAAATCTTGCCGCTATTTTGCCGGAATTATATAATGAAAATAAAAATAAATGGGAATAAACAGCTGTTTTAGGCAGGATATTGAGAAATACGAATAGTTTAAATCCTGAAAATAGCAGTGTTACCAGCTGAATGTTTTGGTGTTCGGATCATAATTCTTACTTGCTGTTCTTATTCCATCTGATGAAAAAAGCGATTGATTGTACAGTGTAATTCATTACAGATACAGTCAGCCGCTTTTTTTGTGTCTTCATAGATTTTCCTGATAGGTGCTATCAGAAGTTCCTATTTTACAACTAAGTTACCGAAAGGTAATATTGATGTAGATGATAATTATCACAGAGATCTGCAGAAGCGGTGCACAATCTGCGGAAGTAAGAATTTATAGGAGGTGCTGTTATGCCGCCGGTAATAGAAAAAACAAAATGTAAGAAATGCGGTTACTGCGCACAGATCTGTCCTTTGGATGTAATTAAGATGACAGAAACAGAACTTGGAACAGATATTGATGTAAAATATCCGGATGAATGCTGGCATTGCAGAGCATGTGAGAAGGACTGCCCGGAACATGCGATTTCAATGAGATATCCGCTGTCGCATATGATGCTTCATATGGAACCACAACAGAAAAGGGGGAAATCATAATGCCGGTTAAAGTTAGAGAAGAGATCGTAAAGACAGAGTTTTTAATTGCAGGCGGAGGAATCGGAGGCCTGCAGGCAGCCATTACAGCCGCAGGTCTTGGGGTGGATACGGTTGTGGCTGAAAAGGCAGATACCAGACGTTCCGGCTGTGGAGCTAACGGAAATGATCATTTTGCCTGTTATATACCAGAGTGTCATGGGGATGATTTTGAGCGGGTAGTAAGAGAAATCAATATGACAATGGATGGAGGTCCATGGCAGGATCAGATTATGCTTCGAACCTGGTTAAAAAGGAGCTTTGATGTCATTCAGCTATGGGAAAAGCTGGGCATAAAAATGCGGCCTGCGGGAAAATGGAATTTTGAAGGGCATTCTCTGCCGGGACAGCAGCGATATCATCTAAAGTTTGACGGTTCCAATCAAAAAAAGGTTCTCACAGATACGGCCAGAAAAAATGGGGCCCGTATTATGAATAAAATGCTGATCCATGATGTGCTTGTAAACCGGGAAGGCCGAGTTACAGGAGCTATTGGTATTGATGTAAGCAGGGATGAGCCGGAAGTAGTATTGTTCCAGGCAAAGGCTGTTTTGCTGGCACCGGGAATGGCTGCCAGACTGTATCCAGGTATAACACCGGCATATATGTTTAATACCCCCTGCTGTCCCGCTGTAACCGGCAGTGGTCATGCTATGGGATACCGGGCAGGGGCGAAGCTTGTAAATATTGATGTGCCTCAGGGACATGCGGGACCGAAGTATTTTGCCCGGGGCGGAAAAGGTACCTGGATCGGTGTGACAAGTGATTTAAGAGGTGAATGTGTGGCCCCATATAATACAAAGCCTTCCCGGGAAACCGGAGATGTGGTTGCGGATGTGTGGCCTTCCGTATTCCGGGATAAAATGATTGACGGAACAGGCCCTGCATTTATGAACTGCACAGAAACACCAAAGCAGGATCTGGAGTATATGCTTTATACCGGATTTGTCAGTGAAGGAATAGATTCTATTACCGATTATCTAGAACAGCATCAGATTGATCTTAGAGAATCTATGGTGGAATTTGGTTCTTATAATCCCACAATGAGTCAGAAAGGTCTGGAAACAGACGAACATGCGGCAACCAGTCTTCCTGGATTGTATGCGGCGGGAAATGCTGTGGGCAATTCCAGCGGAAATGTAACCGGAGCGGCTGTATTTGGTATGATTGCAGGTGAATCTGCAGCTGAATATGTGAAACAGGCAGAGTTTGAAGATATCTCAGATCATCCGTGGATTTCAGATCATATACAGTTTTATTCAGATCTTTTAAGCAGAAAAGGGGCTCACTGGAAAGAAGCGGCCTCCACGCTTCAGAATATTATGAATGATTATGCAGGGCTTAATGTGCGGTCAGAGGACATCTTAAGTACGGGTCTTGCTTATCTGCGGCAGTTAAAAGAGTATGCCCGCCGGGAGCTTTCAGCCGGAAATTCCCATGAGTTGATGCGTACCCTTGAAGTAATGGATATGATTGATCTGGGTGAACCGATCTTTTTAACTGCATTAAACAGAAAAGAGACTAGAGGCCAGCATAGACGTTCGGACTATACATATACAAACCTGCTGTTAAATAATAAATTTCAGACAATTTATAAAAGCGGTGATGAGGCTGTGATGGAGTTCAGAAATCGAAGGTAGCATTTAAAAACTGCAGAATCAGGAATTTTAGACGGGAGAAAAAGAATGAGTGCGATAGGCATTATAGGTATTTTAATAGGTATTGTATTATTGATCTGGCTGACAGTAAAGGGAATTCATGTTGTAATTCTTGCGCCGGCCTGTGCACTGCTTGTAATTGTGATGAATCAGATGGCGCCGCTGACCAGTCTGACAGAAGTATTTATGGGCGGAGCCATGGGATTTTTCAAAAATATGTTTTTTGTATTGCTTTTGGGGGCGCTGTTTGCCCAGATTTTTGAAAAGTCAGGAGCGGCGTTAAGCATTACAAATGGTATTCTGGGTGTGTTTGTCAAAGGTGATATGCGGTCATCCAGAGGAATTTTAACCTGTGTTATTTCACAGATTGTGATTGCGGCAATTTTTATGTTTGGCGGAATTGATGGTATGACAGAGTTGATTACCGTATTTCCCATCTGTCTTGCTATGTGCAAAAAGATGAATATCACAAGGAATCTGGTGCCGGCACTGGCATTTACAACTGGTGTGTGGGCGATGTGTTCACCAGGAGCGCCTCAGGCGGTAAATGAAATTGCGGCAAAGCTTTGTGGAACAACGGCATCTGCCGGTCTGGTGCCCGGAATTATTGCAGCGGCCTGCATGGCAGTATTTACCATCTGGTATTTGTATTTTGAAATGAAACGCGCTATGAAGCTGGGACTGACATTTGAGAGCCTTCCAGATGATCCGGATATGTCAGATGAGCGAAGACTTCCAAACTTCTGGGTCAGCATCATCCCTATGGCAGTTATTTTTGCTACATATAATTTCCTTCATCTTCAGCTGGTAACAGCATTGGCTATTGGTGTTATTTTATCCTTCGTTTTGCTGATGCCCACATTGCTGGAAGGAGAGAAAGGCCGTTTTGGAGAATTTACCACTGTATTATCCAAAGGTGCGGATGTAGGTGTGCGGATTACAATTATTGCGGCAGTATTGGCCGGATTTGGCAATGTAGTATCTAACACGCCAACCTTTACGCCGCTGATTGAGAAACTGTCTAGTACCCCGATTCCAATCCTGTTTATCTGTCTGGTATTGGTTGCAGTTATCTGTGCCATTACGTCAAACAGCAACGGAGGCATTCAGGTTGCTTTAAATATTACCATTCCAATGGCACAGCAGGCCGGTGTCAGTATGGCCGCTCTGCACAGAGTTGCAATTTTTGCGGCAAGTTCTTTAAATACGCTTCCCACGAATCCGGGAGTTATGATTACCTGCCAGCTGGCAAAGGTGCCTATGAAGGCAGCATACCGGCCGATTTTTGTATTAACAGTAGTGGCGCCTTTTGTAGGAGCTGTGATTGTTGCGGTACTTTACATGCTGTTTCCGGGAATGGCCTGAATATTTAAGCGTGATAAAAGACGGATTTTTTTCAGATATAAGATCAGCAGGAAAGAGAGCATTTGATATTGCCGGACTATAATAAAATATGTATGCTAAGAGCTTTGGTGTGAAAATGCCAAAGCTCTTAATCATTGTGTTTCCAGAGAACAACAGGAGAATAGCACCTGTTGCGATCTGGGAATTTTTTTGTTGCAAAAATGGTGAATTCTAAAGTGAAAAAGGATTTTGGCACTGTACGAAAGGAAAACGCTGAGAATGCATGACATCCATTTACAGATTCGCGCAGCGCCTTAAAATCAGGCAGTTAATGGAAAATAAAAGAACAGATCCTCATGATTTTTCTGGTTCTGTATTTGGAGAGAAAATCTGGCATAGGATTTGCAATGTTAGTATAGCGCATAAGCCAAAATCCAAGAAGCAGTATAGAGGAAATTTGGAAAAAACAGGAAGGGAGCAGAAAAATAAATGGATCTTAAAAAAAGGGTGGCGGTGCTGGGAGCCGGGAAAATGGGACTGGGTATTGCCCAGCTGTTTGCATCCAAAGGTCATCAGGTCAAAGTAATATATGTATACGATGACAAGACAAGATATGATGCAAAAGCCGTTCTAACAGAGAATCTTCAGGTTCTGGCAGAAAATGAAGTATTAAAGGCGGAGGAAATCCCACAGATTCTTCAAAGAATCAGCTTTGTGGATGCAATTGAAGAGGTGTCAGATTTTGCAGATATTGTATTTGAATGTATCATTGAAAAACTGGAAATCAAGCAGGAGTATTTTGCGCGGATGGATCAGATTTTTCCGGTGGAAACAATTTTGGCCACGAATACATCAGCGATTGGAATTACAGAGATTGCAGAAAAATCTGTACACAGAGAGCGTATTATTGGAACCCACTACTGGAATCCTGCCTATCTGGTTCCGCTGGTGGAGGTTATAAAAACAAAATATGTTTCAGATCAGATTGTACAGGATACCTATGATCTGCTGAAGCAGGCAGGGAAAAAGCCGGTAATTGTAAAAAAAGATGTTCCCGGTTTTCTGGCAAATCGGATGCAGCATGCGCTGTTTCGGGAAGCATTATCTATTATTGAGCAGGATATTGCAGATCCGGCAGCTGTAGACGATGCCATTAAATATGGCTTTGGCATGCGCCTTGGAATCTGTGCGCCTGTGGAAGTAATGGATATGGGGGGCTTGGATTTAACCTACAATATTCATAAATATTTGTTCCCGCATCTTGAAAATTCCACGGAGCCGTCTAAATTGCTGACAGAGCGGATTGAAAGGGGCGATCTGGGATTTAAAACCGGGCAGGGGCTTGAAGCCTGGTCAGAGGAAGAGGTAAAGAGTGCAAACAAAGAGCTGACAGAAGGGCTGATTAAAGTGGCGCGGGCGCTGGGAAGACTGTAAAAGTTTTTGTGGATGTTTGTGCCGGATAATTAAGAAAAGAGGATCAATGAAATGAGAAATGTTGTAATTGCTGCAGGCTGCAGGACGCCCATTGGTACAATGGGGGGACAATTTAAAACACTGACATCACTGGATTTGTCCATTCCGGTTATGCAGAATCTGATAAAACGTTCCGGAATTGACAGTGGAATGATAGAGGATGTGATCTGGGGATGCAATTATCAGAGAACTTATAAAGAAAATAACCTTGCCCGTGTGGCGGCAGTAAAAGCCGGGCTGCCGGTAACTGTTCCGGGGATTACGGTACATAGAAATTGTACATCTTCCATGTCTTCTATCCAGATGGGATATTATCAGATTAAGGCCGGGGAGGCTGATTGTATTATGGCCGGAGGAGCCGACAGCATGAGCACCGCGCCTCATATGGTATTTCATGCAAGATATGGACAAAAATACGGCAATATGGAACTGAGAGATTCTATGTGGGATTCTCTTACAAATCTGGGTGTAGGGCCTGCTATGGGAATTACAGCAGAAAATGTTGCTGATAAGTATGATGTCACAAGAGAACAGATGGACGCTTATTCTCTGCGGTCTCAGAAACGGGCGGCAGCAGCTATGGACGCAGGAAAATTTGAAGAGGAGATTATACCTGTTACAGTTTCCACACGAAAAGGAGAAACCGTTTTTCGGACCGATGAATATCCGAAACGCAATGCGACTTTAGAGGGACTTGAAAGATTAAAGCCTGCATTTAAAGAAGGCGGAAAAGTGACTGCAGGAAATGCATCGGGAATGAATGATGCGGCATCTGGCGTTATTTTAGTAGAAGAGGAAAAAGCGAAAGAACTGGGGCTTCCGATTCTGGCCCGGATTGTCAGTGTGGCAACCACTGGTGTAGAGCCGGAGCTTATGGGTATCGGTCCCATCAGCGCTACAAAAAAAGCATTAAAAAAAGCAGGACTGACTATTGAGGATATTGACCTGTTTGAAATTAATGAAGCCTTTGCATCTCAGTGTCTGGCCTGCCAGAAAGAACTGGGAATTCCGGATGATAAACTCAATGTTAACGGCGGAGGAATCTCTCTTGGTCATCCTGTTGGTGCAACAGGGTCCAGAATTGTAATCTCTTTGATGTATGAAATGATAAGAAGAGAAAATCGTTATGGTGCAGCCACTCTTTGTGCCGGCGGGGGTATGGGAACTGCTGTAATCATAGAGCGGATTTAGGGATAAGAGTAAAAAGCTGCAACAGGCAGACCGGTGAGCGTTGCGGGTGCGCAACAGATCAGACTGCCAGAGGCGTAAACAGTGCAGTTTCCGGTGATTTATTTTGGCATGTGTTTTGCAATAAATAAATCCGGAAGCCAAAAGGCGTAAATAAATTAAGTTAGAGAAAAGGAGAATCATTATGGGAAAACAAGTATTAGTAGATTTATCACATCCGTTTGGAAGAGGAAATCCATTATGGCCGTCAAATGGAGATTTTCATATTGACAGAGTGCAGCATATGCCGATGCATTACAGATTGCTGCAGACATTTAACGATTTTCATATGCACAATAGTACACATGCGGATTCCCCGTCTCATGTAATACCGGAAGGTGCATTTACACATGAACTTCCATTAGAGAATTATTATGGAGAGGCTGTCTGCCTGGACATTCCTAAAAAGCACTGGGAGCTGATTACGGTAGAAGACATTGAAAATGCGGCCAAAAAAGTAGAAGGCGGCATCAAAGAAGGAGACTGGGTACTTCTTTGTACTGGTATGCATAAACGCTGGGGAGAAAATGATGATTATTTTGCTTACAGTCCGGGATTATCCATTGACGGAGCCAAATGGTTTGTAGAGCATAAAGTAAAAGGCGTTGGTTTTGATATGCAGGCCATTGACCATATTTTATATACATATGCTGCTCAGCACGGTCCGGGGCCTTATGTTCCAAGAATTGTTGATGAATATAAAAAAGAATTCGGTCATGATCCCCTGGAGGATTTTCCGGAATGGGAGCCGTGTCACGAGATTTTACTTGGAAATAACGTTATGGGTATTGAGAACCTTGGGGGAGATATCGAAAAAGTCAAGGGACAGCGGTTTATGTTCTGTGCATTTCCATTGAGATGGTATATGGGAGACGGAACCATTGTACGTGCGGTTGCTTTCATTGACGAGGATAAGATTAATAAAGATGTGCCTGACCGGGTTTACAAATACGGTGTATATTAAGCCCCAAAGATAAAAGCTTGTTTTAGGCTTGTATTGCCGGGATGAGAAGTGATGAAAGGAATAGGAGAGGTTATGGATAAAAAGAACAATCATTCTCTGTTTGATTTTGGAAAAGCCGGATGGGGAACCATTATTTTCTGTATGGCAATGTTCTGGTTTTTTGTAGGGTTTTGTACAGATGGAAATAATGTAACTGCGCCGGCTGTAGCTGCCCATCTGGGAATTCAGCCCGGAACCGTGCTTCAGATGAACTCATACGGCGGTATGATCGGCGTGGTTTTCTACATTGCAATGGGACAGCTGACACGTAAAATAGGAGCGCGAAAAGTTTCCGGAATTTCCCTGTTTATATCAGCGGCAGCCTATATTGTTATCGGAAACTGTCCGAATCTCGCTGTATACACGATTGCCTATGTCTGTTTGATTGGTTCTATTATGTCGGCGGGCTATGTAGTGGGCGGCGCGCTGGTGGCTCAGTGGTTTCCAAAGAGAAAAGGCGTTGTTATGGGATATACAACCATGGGACTGAATATTGCATCTGCCACATGGGTTCCTATGATGACATTTATTGTAAATAAAATGGGATTTGAAAAGGGTGTGATTATCCCGGCGGTTTTGGTAGCAGTTCTTGCAGTGATCGGTCTTGTATTTATGCGGAATACCCCTCAGGAGAGAGGTATCAATCCGGACTGTGTATCAGATGAAGTGTATAAAGCAGAATACGATCAGGATGATGCGGAACATGATACAAGATGGACTGTGAAAAAATTATTGAAAACCCGCGCGGTGTGGACAGTAGCCCTTGCAACAGGAATTTTACAATGCTGCTCTACAGGCGTTATGAGCCAGCTGGTTGTCCGTAATCAGGAGCTTGGAATGTCTGCCACACAGGCGGTATCCATGATGACGATTATTGCTGTTGTGGGAATTTTTGGTTCCTGGCTGATTGGTGTATTTGACGATAAGTTTGGAACTAAAAAAGTTATGATTATTTTCTGTATCTGGTATGCTGCGGCAATTTTGGCCAACGTAACAGATACCAGATGGGGAATGTATCTGGCTGTATTTATGATTGGAATATCCATTGGAGGATCGGCAAACTTTATGACCTCTTTTCCCTCTTCTGTATTTGGAAGACACGGATTTGAAAAAGTCAACAGCGTAATATTCCCGATTCAGTCCATTGTAACGGCCAGTGCATTTCTGATTGACGGAATCAGTCTTAATGTAACCGGAAGCCTTCGATGGAGTTACCTTGTGCTGGCGATTATCGGATTAATAGATATTATTTTTGTGGGTCTGACAAAAGATCATGAATTTAATCTTGACTGGAAAAAACAAAGCGTTTGATAAGACAAAGAAACAGAATATGTGCAGGCGGGATTCTTTTCCGGAAAGTCTGCATAAGAATAGAGGAGGAAACAGCATGGCAAAGAAATCTTTAGTTGCCCTTGCCAAAGGAACCGGTGTACAGGAGAATGTAACAAAGGTTTTTGATCTGATGGGCGGAGTAGAGCATGTAATTCGAAAAGGCTCCACGGTGGTTTTAAAGCCCAATGCCGGTCATGCGGAGCCGCCGGAAACGTCTGTCTGCACGAATCCGGAAGTGGTAAGAGCGGTTATCCGTGAAGTGAAAAAGGCATCGCCAAAAAGAATTATTATAGCAGAGGCGGCGGCTATTGGCTGCGATACGCTGGAGTGCTTTAAGGTCAGCGGTATTGAGGCCGTTGCAGAGGAAGAAAATGTAGAACTTATGGATATTAAGCGGGATAAAGATCTAGTGAATATTGCAGTTCGTGATTACAGATCGAATATTGATCATGTGCTGCTTCCAAGGTTCTTATTAGAAGCCGATCATCTGATTAATTTGCCCATTTTGAAAGCACACGCAAGTATGGTGTTTTCCGGTGCCTTAAAAAATATTAAAGGTGTGGTTCAGGATAAAGTACATATGCAGATGCATCAGCAGAACCTGACTATGGCAATGATGGATGTGTGGTCTGCCTGCCGTGCAGATATTAATATTATGGATGCCATGCATGCGGCAAGCGGCTACAGCCCTCATATGCCGGTGCCCATTGACACTAATATGGTACTCGGGTCAAAGGATCCGGTAGCCATTGACCGGGTAGCCTGCGAGGTGACGGGTATTGACACAACTTGTGTAGATTATTTTAAGGTTGCGGCAGAAACCGGACTTGGCAATTATGATATGGAAAACATTGAGGTAGTTGGAAATACCATTGAAGAGTGCTACAAGAAAATGTGGATTCCATACATTGGCGATATGAGCACCAGATGGCCGGAATATGATGTACGGTGTGAAGGCGCCTGCTCTAGCTGTCAGGCATTGCTGGCTATCAATATGGAAGAGCTAAAGGCAGTAAATGAGTATGATAAAAATGCCGGAATGACAGTTGTAATCGGAGGAAAGAATGAGATTCCAAAAGATATTCCGGATGAAAAAATTGTGCTTCACGGAAACTGCACAAAAAAATATTTAAAAGATCATCCGAATGCATACTGGATTTTAGGATGTCCGCCAAACGAGCCGGCTTTGTATCTGACTGTACAGAGAAAAGAAGTAATCAATGGAATGGGCGATCAGGAAGAAGAAATTATCCGCCCGTGTATGGCAAGAGATGCTGCAGTCTGGCGGGATTATGTTTTTGAAGCCGCAGAGAAATATTATTCAGAGCATCCGGGGGAAAAATAATGGATGATTATGTATTTGTCGATGTAGATCCAAAATTTCGGCAGCTATTGAAATCTATTTTTACAGATGAATTTATGAAAAGCTTTACGAATTTTGAAAATTTTGAAGGATTTCAGTATTCCAGTGCGGTAATTACCAACTGGAATTCTGAACGGATGGTATATTCTCAGCTTCTGATGGACAATTTTGTAAGAGAAAGCACCAGGTTTTCTTCCTGGAATGAAATGGTGATTGCCGCGTCAGATCAGCGGTTTGGAAAAGCAAAAGTAAATTAGAACCATAATAACATAAACCTCTACAATAAAAGAACCGGGATACTGCAGGGACAGTTCCTGGTTCTTTTCACTCTATAGGAAATACCGTGTTGTGATAAAGCTGAAAAGTACCGATTCCTATAGAGCCAAAAACGCTTTGCTGTGGCAGGATTCTTTTTCAAATTCAGTCTTTTCTGTTTGGGTAATCTATATTGTACTGTTTGATTTTTCTGGATATGGTAGATGCATTAATGTTCAGTTTCCGTCCGGCTTCTCTTAGGTTGCCGGAAGTTTGCAGCGTATGCTCCAGAAGCTGTTTCTCGAATTCCGCTACAGCTGTATTAAAATCGGAATCTGCCGGAATGGTTTTTTTCTGGGAAGAAATATTCAGAAGGCTGGTAATGACATCATCTTCCACATGTCCCACGCCGGAGCTGCAAAGGACCAGATATTCAATAATATTTTCCAGTTCCCGGATATTTCCGGGCCATTTGTACTGCCGCATATAGCCAAACTGCTGCTCTGTTAGAGAGAACGGACGGTTATATTTGGAGGAAAACAGATCAATAAAGTGTCTGCACAGCGGCTCGATGTCTGCCAGGCGATCTCTGAGAGGCGGAACATGGATAGGAATAACGTTCAAACGATAGTACAAATCCTGCCGAAAGGTTCCATTTTCTATTTTTTCTTTTAAATCGGAATTGGTAAGGGCCAGAAAACGAATGTCTAGTTTAATAGGTTTTGTCCCACCGATTCTGGTAATTTCCTGAGACTGGATAGCCCGTAGAAGTTTTACCTGAAGATCCATAGGCATATCACCGATTTCATCAAGCATCAGTGTTCCGGTGCTGGCAAGCTCAAATAATCCGGGTTTTCCTTTGGCGCTGGCGCCGGAAAAGGCTCCTTTTTCATATCCGAATAATTCTGATTCCAGAAGATGAGCAGGGATGGAAGCACAGTTGATTTTTACGAAGGGTCCGCCGCTGCGGCTGCTGTTTTTATAGATTTCATCTGCAATGACTTCTTTTCCGGCACCGGACTCTCCTGTAATCAGGACAGTAGCGTCGGAGGCGGCCACATGATGAATCAGAGTCCAGATATTGGCCAGCGTTGTAGTTTTTCCAATCATTTCAGAAGAAAGATTTTCATTGGAATTTGTGTTGATGGTTTTCTTATCCAGCTGTGAGAGCTCCTGCACAAAGGTATTAAAATCACTTTTTAAAGATTTCAGGGAGACAATGGTGCGGCTGCAGGCAACTACCTGACGCAGCTCTCCGCTGCTGTTAAAGATGGGGGTGCCTATAACATATCCGGTCTGAGGTTTTCCGGTTTTGTAGGTAGTAGAAAGGCGGAAAGCCGGTTTGCCTGTTTTTAGCACATCGGGAACAGCGCCGCCGGTATACAGTTTATCCTCTCCGGTAAGCTCCGTGATATTGTGATTTAAAACGTCTTCTTGGGTGATTCCGGTGTTACGTGTGTAGGCGGGGTTTACATAAAGTACATTGCCCTGATGATCTGTAATGAAAATACCGTCATCTAATCCGTCTACAATTTCTTTAAAGTCAATGTCTTTTTTTAGAAAATATTCCAGTTTTTCGTCTATCTGATGCAGATACTGTGATAATTCCGTATCGGCAGCTTTTTCCATGGCCTTCAGGAGTATTTCACGAATTTCCCGGATAGCAAGATACTGATTCATAATGAGTCCTCCTGGTTTAATCGTTATTTTAGTTATTATAGCAAGGTGTAATTTGTTTGTAAATAAATGCGGCATCTTTGTTTGATTTCTGCAACAGGAGTGCCCGGGATGCAACAAAACGGAAGATATCCGGAGATGAAAATGCCGTAAAACCAGAGAATAAAAACTGGCATGATTTTTGCGAATATAATAAATATTATGGAGGCTTAACAGATGGATACGGCATATTTAGAAAAATTATTATATCAGGTAAAAAACAGGGAAATGAGTGTAGGGCAGGCGTTGGAATCCTTTAAAACACTGCCGTATGAAGATTTGGGTTATGCAAACATTGATCAGCATCGAAATCTTCGTACTGGTCAGGCGGAAGTGATTTTCGGGGAAGGAAAAACGCCGGAGCAGATTGCAGGTATTGTTTCTCATATGATAAAAAATAATGAAAGAATTCTGGTAACCAGGGCAGATAAACAGGATTATCAGGCCGTAATGCAGACGGTACCTGAAGCTGAGTATGATGAAACCGCACGTATTATTTTAATTGGAGGAAAGCCTGAACCTGTGAAAACAAAAGGGCCCATTGCTGTTTTGACAGCCGGAACATCGGATATTCCGGTGGCAGAGGAAGCCGCTTTGACTGCAGAGTATCTTGGAAATGAAGTAGACCGGATCTATGATGTGGGGGTGGCGGGTATCCACAGATTATTTGGACGGCTGGATCGAATTTTAAAAGCCGATGTTGTGATTGCTATTGCAGGAATGGAGGGAGCACTGGCCAGTGTTGTAGGGGGACTGGTGCAGGTTCCGGTTATTGCAGTGCCCACAAGTGTGGGTTACGGAGCAAATTTCGGCGGCCTGGCCGCACTGCTTTCTATGCTGAACTGCTGTGCCAATGGAATTGGTGTTGTAAATATAGATAATGGATATGGTGCGGCCTGCTTGGCATCAAAGATCCGTATTGGAAAATAAATCATTGTTTTAGGAGGAATACAAATGTCAGAAAATCAGATACATCATCATGAACAGCATCTAGAACAGCATCATCATGCTCATATGCACCCTAACGCAAAAGCAGTTTCTAACCGGCTGGCCCGGGCCATCGGCCATCTGGAATCCGTAAAAAAGATGGTTGATACCGGAAGAGACTGTTCGGAAGTTCTGATTCAGCTGGCGGCAGTGCGCTCGGCGATCAATAATGCGGGAAAAGTAATTTTAATGGATCATATTACCCACTGTATCGTGGAGGCAGTGGAAGAAGGAGACCAGAAAGTGGTAGATGAACTCAGGGAAGCAGTAAAACAGTTCGTAAAATAGTCACATCTATCTATCATAACCAAACTGCATGGCAGAATCGGAACAACTCATTTTACAGATATTTTTCCCTACTTTATACTTGGTATCAGAAGATGATAAATCATAATGCTGATAAACAGGAGGTATAACCATGGGAAAATATGAAGAAAATTTAGAGCGGATTCGAAAAGCAGTGCGGTGTGAACCGGTGGACCGGATTCCGGTGGCGCCGTGCGCAAATGGTTATATGGCAAAAAGCCAGAATGTACTGATGAAAGATTATATTACTGATTTTGACAGAGCCTGCGATGCCAATTTGGCGGAACTGACATCTCTGGATGCGGATGCAACCCAGAATGTAATTTTTTCACCATATCTGCTTGGAACACAGTGGCTGTCAAAAGCTGCGCTGCCCGGTATTGAGCTGGGAGATGATGAGATGTGGCAGATTGTTGAATGCGAGAATATGAAGTTTGAGGAATATGAGGATATTAAAAAAATGGGCTGGGATGCCTGGCAGCAGAAATTTATTGCTGAAAAGTGCAATAATAACTGGGAAAATTTGAAGCCGTTTTTTGAAGCAAATCCCCGCTGTTATGAGAAATTTTATCATGCGGGCATTCCATGTATCTGCGATTTTTTAATGATTACTCCATTTGAATATTTCTGTGGCGGACGTTCTCTGGAAAATTTCTTTATGGATGATCTTATGGAAGAACCGGAGCTGATGCACGAGATTTTTGATATGGTACTGGAGCATAATCTGAAAGCATACCGTCAGCAGATTCAGGATACACATGCCTTAGGCGTGTGGATTGGAGGCTGGAGAACAGGCCCGGATCTTGTTTCCCCGGCGATGTTCGATGAATTTGTATGGCCGTCTTTTAAAGCGTACTATGATCTGTGTATTGAGATGGATGTTATTCCGATGTTCCATCTGGATTCCAACTGGGATCTTGTACTGGAGAAATTTAAACGTCTGGAAGATAAAACTTATATTCTGGCGCTGGATTCCAAAACAGATATCCGTAAGGCAAGAAAAGTGCTGGGACCCAATGTATGTATTCTTGGAGATGTGCCCTGCGAATTGATGAGCTTTGGAACTACAGATGAAGTGAAAGAATATGTAACAAAACTGCTGGATGACATCGGCCCATGGGGATGTATTATCGCTACCGGATGCGATGTTCCCTCCGATGCAAAACCTGCTAATGTTAAGGCCATGAGTGATGCTGCCCACGAGTATTTAACAACACATCCTCAGAACTAAAATAATATCAGACAGAATAAAACGTAACAGAAGATCGTTGTGTATATTTTATGAAGAGGGTGCCGCTCAATCATCTAATTTGATGATTTTGCGACACCCTCTCAATGTTAGATTACTACACCGGAAGGGGTGTCACTTGTTAAGTTGATTGAACCGCCGTGTACCGAACGGTACGCACGGTGGTGTGAGAGGTCGGAAATTTCTTATTTAGAGAAATTTCCTCCTACTCGATCTGCTGTATGTTATGATACTTATATGAAAAGAAAACGGAGGATACAAAGATGAATATGACGCAGATGAAATATTTCATCATGGCAGCAAAATGTCTGAATTTTACAAAGGCCGCGGATAAGCTTTTTATTACACAGCCTGCTTTAAGCCGGCAGATTGTAGCTATGGAAACGGAGCTGAATATGCAGCTGTTTGTAAGAAATAACCGTTCCGTGAAGCTGACGCCGGCAGCTGTGGTTTTACTGGAGGAGTTTGAACGGATTTATAATGAATATAATCTGGCCATAGCGAAAGCAGCTAACAGTTTTGAAGGAATGAGCGGGGAACTGAATATCGGTATTCTGGAGGGGGCTTATGTAGGAGATTTATTTCCGGAAGTGCTGCGTCATTTTGCAAGGTTTTATCCTCAGGTGAAAATTAATCTGCGCAATTACAGCTTTAATGCGCTGATTGAAAAATTGTACAGCAATGAACTGGATATGATTATTACGTTGAGATTTGATGTAGAAGGAAGAGATAAAATTCAGTTTGAAATAATTGAACATACCAGGGATCATGTAGTTGTGCATAAAGACCACCGGCTGGCTAATGCCAAATATGTAAAGCTTTCGGATTTTAAAGACGATACAATTATGATGGTATCCACCGAGGATTCAGAGATGTCCCCTAAGCTGATTTTGGACAAATGCAAAAGCTGCGGGTTTAATCCCAAGGTGAAGTTCGCTTCTTCTCTTCAGGAGGAAATGCTGTGGGTGGAGGCCGGAGTGGGAGTTTGTATTCTGGATACAAGAAACAGCTTATATAAAAATTCTACTGTGAGATTTCTGGAAGTGGACCAGATCAGTGACCCCAGTCTTACCCTGGCGTGGAATGTGGATAAGTATAATCCGATGAAAGAGATTTTCCGGGATAATTTTCTGGGCAGGCGGGGTTGAGATAGCACAGCGGCGGATAGGCATCTGTTAAGTTTTTTTAATATAAATGCAGCAAAGATTACAAAAATGCATGGTGCCATGTAAAAGAGTATTTGTTTTTGAAAATAAAATGGAAAAAAGCCGGGTACCTGGCTTTTTTTGTTTGAGTTTTTACTGTAATACGCTAAAGAAACCTCAGCAAATTTTTATCATAACCAAACTGCATCCTGAAATGATGAATGGGAATTATACAGTGGAATTTAGCAGGAATATAATGAAAGAAGCTAAAAACACAGAGAAAGGGTAAGGTGAGGTTATGAACTGGGGAATTTTAGCATTTGTTATTATTTATGAAATTGTTACAGTTGTTGGAGTGGGGTTGATTATCTCAAGGAAAAATAAGGCAGCCGGAGAGGAAGGGAATTTTGCTCTGGCCGGTAAAGGCCTCCCCACAGCACAGGTTGGAGTAACTCTGGCACTGACCATGCTTGGTTCGGCGCATATTTGGGGAACCTGTGAAAATGCGTACGCCATGGGAGCGATCTCTATATGGTTTGGAATCGCATGTACCGTTATGATGATTGTTATAACACAGATTACAGGACCATGGGTCAGAAAAATCGGTACAGATACCGTCCCTGATTTATTTGGAAAATTATTTGGCGGTAAAATGAGGATTCTTACGGCCTGCGTTATGGGGCCCCTGGTATTTGGATGTCTGTGTCTGGAAACACAGTGCATAGCAGTTACATTTGTTGCCTGCACCGGCTGGTCCTATACAACGGGAGCGATTGTAGGCGGAATTTTCGGTATTCTTTACGTGCTGCTTGCCGGTATGAAAGAGGTGTCCTGGCTGAATATGATTAATGCGGTATTTATGTATGTGGCATTGATTGTAGCTTTGATTGCAATGTTTGTATATCTGCCAGGTAATGGCTGGGAAGATGTGGCTGCAAATCTCAGCAATAATGGACAGGGCTGGATGCTTGATATTTTTGGAAATAAAGATCTGATAATCAACTTTGCAATTCCTACGATCTTTTGTACTTCTATGTTCCAGGGCGTTTCTCAGATGGGACTGCAGACCTGTATTGCAGCAAAGGATGTAAAAGCAGTAAAGAAATCTATCTGGCTGGCTGGCCCGGTAAACGGATGCTTCTGTATTATTCCTGCGCTTCTTGGAATGGCAGCACTGGCTCTGGGCTACTTTAAAATCGGCGGAAGCGCTATGATGATGACACCGGCTATGATTCTGGAAGTACTGCCTCACTGGGTAGTTGCATTAATCTGTGCATCATTCCTGGGCGCTTTGCTTTCCACATTCGCAATGACGTCCTTATGTCCGGCAACGATTTTTGCATACGATCTGTACGGCGGCTTGTATAAGCCAAAAGCTTCAGAGAAAGAAAAAACAATTGTTATGCGGATTATGATCGTAATCGTTGGTGTTCTTGCAATTGTACTGAGTAATTTCCAGCCAACAGTTGTTACAACCATTAACTGGATTTTCACCTGGGGCGTACCAATGTTCGTTATGATGGTAATCGGACTTTGCTGGAAGAGAAATACAAAGGCAGCGGTTATTACATATATTGTGTCATGGATTGCAAATATTTTATGGATTACCTGCGGACTGCAGGATAAACTCGGCATGATGAATTTCCATCAGGTATATTTATGTACCATTATATCTGTTGTTCTTGGACTTTTACTGACTGCGGTTCTGCCGGGGTCCAAACCGGGATTTTTCAAATTGTCCAAGGAAGAGCAGAAGGCTTGTTAATGAAGGAAAAGGAGGCGCATCTGTATGGTAGCTCGTATTGTAATCGAAAGTGTTATTATGGTATTCGGAATTACCATAGCCGGATATTTTATCGGAAAACTGTTTAAAGAAGCAGAGAAAGAAGATTAATCACAAAAAGAATTTCAGGTATCAGGAGGGAACGATATGATCGCAGCGATAACGATGACTCAGGGATGGATGATAGGTATTATTGCTCTGATGGCCGTATTTGGGATCTGTGCACTGGTATTTGCGCAGCTGGGCAAGAAAAAATAATATACGCTCCGCCAGGAGGTGCAGCGATTTGGAATAGAATGTTGTCAGCAAAGCGGACCCGAATCGTGCACCAAGTCTCGCTTTTGTGAGACTTGAAATTAATAGAGCAATTATGGCTCCGGGCTGTGCCCGGAGCCATTTATCTTATTTGAATCAAGATCTGGAAAAGCTGATTTTACAATTAGGCAAAAATCCGGGGAGTGGTTTTGCTTCCCCAGGGTTTTGATTTTGCAAAGGGTTCCGGTGCCCCTAACTCTTCCCAGTGATCTCTCAGATAATAAGAAGGCATCACTTTATTCAGAATATGAAATTCGTTCATATCATGATTCATAACGCCCAGGCCGATTTCCATGGGGAACATAGCTGTTACTTGCTCTGGTGGAAGCTCCAGAGTATCTCCAAGCCAGTAATGATTCCGAAGCACGAGACCGTAAGGGGTATCCCGGCCAACGCCGACGTACTGCCCTCCCACAGGGCGCCCTTTTGGATCACGGATGCATTTATCCCAGTCTCCAAGGTTGCAGCAGGAATAGAGAACCACATCCGCCTCGCCTTGTTCTTTTGCTTTTGTCAGTTTGTCCCCAAAGAGCTCATAAGGATCCAGATACATCAGTGTTGCTTCTGTAGCAGAACCAGCCATCATTTCCCGTGCTTTGTGTGTGGTACCCTCAACACACCCGTCTTTATGTCCGGGCTGGATTTCTGCCCATTCAGAATATAAATGAGCGCCAGGATGCCATAAACGGTATTCGTCGGTATCCGGCTGCATACCAAACCAGTGGGCCAGCATATCAGAGGTACAATTTTCCAGCAGCGACATAACTGCAATGTGCAGACCGCCGCTTGATAAGCGTTCCACTCCGGTTTCCAGCGGCAGCGGGGCAATACTTAATAAAGATTCACATTCTTCAAATCTCATGATAAAAACCTCCTGTATTAGAATAATATGATTGTACTGCTAAAAAGCCGCAGTGGTGTTGCATAGACGGGAATGTATGTCTTGTTTCTTGCAATGCAGATATAGCTTATTTATACTAAAGAAAAGGTCGAATCATACTGCTTTAGAATACGAAGGGGGATTAGATGGATATTCAGCAAATGAAATATTTTTTGAAGCTGGCAGAAAATTTGAATTATACAAATACTGCCCGGGAACTGAATCTTTCGGTTTCTTCTTTAAGCCGCCAGATTGTGGCCATTGAAACAGAATTGAATGTTCAGCTGTTTTTCCGCGACAATAAAAATGTCCGCCTGACAACGTGCGGAGAATATTTTAAAAACCGGTTATCGGATATATACAGGGACTATCAGCAGACCATCCAGAATACACAGAGAATCTATCAGGGAATCAGCGGGCATATTTCCTGTGGAATACTGGATGATATTACCCTTAACGGTGTGATGCAGGAGAACTTCCATGATTTTACAAGGAAACATCCTGACTGTGCGGTTGATTTGTCCAGAGGGTCTTTTGGACAGCTTCTGGAGGGATTGAAAAAAGGGACCTATGATTGTATTATCAGCTACTTTTTTGCGCTGGATCACATTATTTCTCTGAAATATAAGGTGATCGAGGATATGAAAGAAGGGATCTTGATTTCATCAAAAAACCCCCTTTCCGATGAGCCTTGTTTTTGGCCGGAGAAGTTTAAGAACCAAACATTTATCATTGTGTCAGGTGATGATAATGACTATGCTTTTGGGGGTCCGGTACAGTTTTGTCAAAAATATGGATTTTATCCGAAGATTCGTACCGTGCCGGATATTGATACGGCAACACTTCTTGTGGAGGCGGGGCTTGGAGTATCCTTTACCTATGAGAAAAGCATAGGTTCTTATAATCCGGCGTTGAAATTTCTGCCCCTGAAAGAGGACGAGATTATGACATCTGCACCATTTGTGGTTCTTGCCTGGAGTGAAAACATCAATAATCCGGCTGCGGAGAGTTTTATAGAAGAATTTCGGGGAAAAAGGGGATAGGTGAAGGTTAGAATAATCAGAATATATAAAGGAGTATCAGGATGCCGCTTGACCGAAAAAAACAAAAGGGTTTTTATACTAGAGAAGCTATAAAAAGAGAATATGCTGAATTATGCTGCAAATTAAAAACTCATCATGTTCCGGTTAAGGAATTATGCAGCAGTATTCCCATTTCCAGAAATACATTTTATATGTATTTTGCAGATATCGCTTCGGTAGCCGATGAGATTGAAGAAGAGTTGATAAATGGATTTCTGACTATTTATGACGAGTTTTCTGAAACAGATTTCAGCAGTTATCAGAGGGGGGAGGTGCTTCCCATTTTTATGGATACACTGCTATTTATAAAATTGAATAATATGTATTTTCGTGCCTTTGCGGGAAAAATACCGGATTATTACTTTATTGAAAGCTGGAAAAAGATTATTATTGGTCACTTTAAAGAGCGCTGGAAAAGACAGAACGTACATTATGAAAATGAAGATCTTGTTTTGGAAACAACTGCTATGAGTGCCATTGCAGCGTATTCTTACTGGCTGGAAAATGAGGATAAAATAAATCTTATGGAAATGTGTAAATTTCTGGGAGGAATGATTTTTTATGAACAACTGACTTTAAGTAATAGAATTGAAAAATAAAAAAGAATTTATTTACATAAACTGATGAAAATACAGCATAACAGTGTTTTAGCTATTATGCTGTATTTTCTTTGGGTAAGTTTATGCTTCAATTTTATTGATAATAACTGGTTTCGTATCTGATATTTTTATAAGTATTCTGTTTACTATGCAAACAGTTTTGGACTCAGTGTCAGAGCTTTTGGATCTGATACGGAATAGGGCTCTGGAGCTCCAAGTTTTTCCCAGTTATCGCGAAGATAGCAGGGAGGAATTGCTTTTCCAAGGATGTGGAATTCATTTGAATCATGCTCCATAAGATATAAAGCAAATTCTTCTGATACCATCTTTTCAATTTCCTCGCGCGGCAGATTCATTTCATCTCCCAGCCAGTAATGATTTCTGAGGACAAGTCCGTATGCTGTATTCCGCCCTACACCAACATACTGCATCATAGCGGGGTAGCCTTTTTCATTTCTTGAAATTTCGTCCCATTTTCCGGGGCAGGCCCAGCCATACAGTACTACATCAGCATCACCGCGTGCTTTTGCTTCATCCAGTTTTTCACCAAATAATTCACGGGGATCAAGATATTTTAACTGCATTTCCATTACTTCTGATGCTCCCAGGGATTCTCTGATAAAATGAGTTGTTCCGATTACATTTCCAGGTACATGATCGGGTTCATATTCTCCCCAGGTGGAATATTTGTGTGCTCCGGGGTGCCATAGACGATAACCGTCTGTATCACACTCAGATCCAAACCACCATTCCAGCATTTCGGCTGTACAGTTTTCTAAGCACATTCTGACAGCTACGTGCATGCCACCGCTTTCAAGTCTCTCTACACCGGTTTCTAATACAAGGGATTTGCGGTTTAATAATGCATCACATTCTCTGAATCTCATTTACTGTTACCTCCTGTTTTTTTGATACTTTAATTGTAGACTTTTGATTTCGATTTTAACAGGACACCCAGAGGGCAGAGTGTAATCAAAAGCTATGCGGCAGAAGAGCGGGACTTGAATTAGTTGGAACGTAAATATTTTATAAATCAGTTGAAAATAATGTGTATAGTGTGTATAATTTAGTTAAAATAAGGAGGAGGGAATGAAGCAAAGGGATTTAGTAAAGAAATTGAAAAGGGCCGGTTTTCAATTTGAACGGCACGGAAGGAGCCATGACGTTTATGTCCGAGGTTCTGATACAGAAGAAATCCCTAGACATAAGGAAATAAATGAACAACTTGCGAAAGCTATTATAAAAAAATGGGGATTATAAAAATATAATCTTAAAAAGTACACATAGATAAAAATAAAAAGAAAAGGTGTGGTGTGAAATGAAAAAAATTTATCCTGTTATTTTTACTGCCGCAGATTCCGGAGTATTGGTTGAGGTGCCGGATTTGGAAATTTTAACAGAAGGAAAAAATATGCCTGATGCATTTGATATGGCAAGAGATGCTATTGGATTAAAGGGAATTTCATTTCTTGATCGTAATATCGCTATTCCTGAACCCTCTGACTTAAATGAGATTGATCTGGAAAAGTCCGTATTTAAAGAAGAAGGAGAAGCTGTTGTTTCTTATGTAGATATTGATTTTTTAGAATATCAGAGAAAGAATGATAATAGATCAGTAAGAAGAAATGTGACATTGCCGAATTGGTTAAATAAAGAGGCTGAGGCAGCACATTTAAACGTTTCTAAAATATTACAGGAGGCTTTGATGTCAAGACTGGGAGTATCTAAGTAAATGGAGGATACAACTTAAAGTGAATAGATCTTGAAAATTTAAAATTTCTGCATTATACTGGTGTTACAACCCCTCATATAAAGCAATATGAGGGGTTTTTCACTCATTCACTTATAAAATTCTCAGGAGAAACGATGCTAAAATGGAAGATTTTTTATATGTTTTAAAAATGGAATTAGATGGAAAGCTGACGCAGGAGCAGATTGCCCATCAATTGGATTTATATAGAAATTATATTATAGAAGAAATGGGAAAAAATAAAACCGAGGAACAGGTTTTGCGCAAACTTGGCGATCCTGTACTAATCTGTAAATTGATTGTTGAATCTTATGAAAAAAGAGAGAAACAGCAGCGGAAGGAAGAGGAGAAAAAACATCCAAAAACGGCGGAAGAAATCAATGCAGAGATAAAAAATCCGGAGCACGGGCTTCATGCGGAATTTAAGGAAAATGAAGGTTGGGATATCCGCCTTGGCAGATTAAAGTTAAATTCCTGGTACGGGACGTTAATTATTCTTGGTGTGGTATTATTGGTATTTGTAATTTTATCAACACTTTTTCCGGGACTTCGCAGAGGATAACAGCTATAAGGAAATCAGAGGGATTTCCTGTAAAAGAATAAATAAAAGAGAAAAGACCAATGGGGGAGCCATTGGTCTTTTCTATGAGGGGAGTATAAATAATTAATAAGGGGTATAACTAAAAAGAATTTTTGAAGGTAAAATTCTTTTCAAAATGCATTATATACTATTCCAATTGAAATTGCAAACAAAATGTATGAATATTTGCATTCTATTTGAGAAATAATAGGAACGTAATTTATGATAGGAGGCAATTTCAAAATGGCAAAAAATTCAGAAACAAATAAAAACGCTTATGTAACAGAATATGAAGCAAATGAGTATACTGATTCCAGCAGCAACTGCGGGAAAAACAGTTCTCAGAACTGCGGAAAAAACAGCAGCAAAAATAACAGCAAAAACAGCAGTAAAAACAAAGCTTCAAACAAAAACTCCTCAAACTGCAGATAACACATTTAAGACAACTGAATATGATATAAAAAACAGGTTACAGTTTGTAGCCTGTTTTTTACTCTATAGGAAATACTGTGTTGTGATAAAGCTGGAAAGTACCGATTCCTATAGAGCAAAAAAACGCTCCGCTGTGGAACGCACTGCGGCGGAGCGGAGTCATGTCGCAAAAGCGACCTTTTTTATTTGACATACAGACTGGAGTGTAAGGATGAATATTTGTATGATGAAGGCAAAGGAGCTGGACTATTACAAAAATGAGAAAGGCGGAATCCTTATTGATTTAAGAGGTGCAGGTGAATACCGGAAAGATCATATACCTGGAGCTGTTAATGTTCCGTATGACACACTGGAGAGATTTGCAGCAGTGTCTGATAAACGCCAGCTTTATCTGCTGTACTGCGACCGGGGAATTATGAGTCTGAAGGCGGCCAGAAGGCTGGCAAGAGAAGGATACCAGATCTGCGCTCTGGCAGGAGGCTTAAAAGCTTACCGGGAATGGCAGATATATGCTGATTGACAGCGGAAGAAGAAACCGTTATGATTAAATAAATTCTGACTTTTTTCACATGAAAACAGCAGAAAACATGAGACAAAAGAGGGGAAGCATGGACTTGATTTCATGCAGAAGATGAATGAAACTATTTGAATTAACGGCGCCGTGCCATTTTGGGATGGAGGCAGTTTTAAAAAAAGAAATATATGATCTTGGATATGAAATTATACAGGTCGAGGATGGAAGAGTAACTTTTGAGGGGGACTCAGAGGCTGTCTGCAGAGCTAATATTTTTCTGCGGACAGCTGAAAGGGTGCTGTTAAAGACTGGAAGTTTTCAGGCAGTAACTTTTGATGAACTATTTGAAGCTGTCAAGGCTATTCCATGGGAGCAGTATCTGCCGGAAAATGCCAGGTTCTGGGTGGCCAAAGCGTCCTCTGTAAAAAGTAAGCTGTTCAGTCCTTCAGATATTCAGTCAATTGTAAAAAAAGCCATTGTAGAACGACTGAAATACATATATAAAAAAGAATGGTTTGATGAGGATGGGGCCTCATATCCCATTCGGATTTTTCTAATGAAGGATCAGGTAACTATAGGACTGGATACAACAGGCGAGTCCCTCCACAAAAGAGGCTACCGTACCATGACAAGTAAAGCTCCGGTCAGCGAAACGCTGGCGGCAGCGCTGATTATGCTGACGCCGTGGCGCCGGGAGCGGATTTTAGTGGATCCATTCTGCGGCAGTGGAACATTTCCCATTGAGGCGGCGATGATGGCTGCCGGGATAGCTCCGGGAATGAAACGGGAATTTCTGGCGGAAAACTGGACAAATCTGATAGAGAAGGAGCTCTGGAAGGAGTGCCGGCAGGAAGCAGCGGAGATGATTGACCTGGATATTAAAACAGATATCCAAGGGTATGATCTTGATCCGGATGTGATAAAAGCCGCAAGAGAAAATGCAAAAAGAGCAGGAGTAGAGAAGCTGATACATTTTCAGCAGAGGGATGTGGCGCAGCTGAATCATCCCAAAAAATACGGATTTATTATTACGAATCCTCCTTATGGCCAGCGTCTGGAAGAAAAGGATGCCCTGCCGGCTCTTTACAAAGAAATGGGGAAGGCTTTTTCTCGGCTGGATGACTGGTCGGAATATGTGATTACCTCCTATGAAGAGGCGGAACGTTATATTGGCAGGAAAGCGGATAAAAACCGAAAGCTGTATAACGGAATGCTGAAAACCTATTACTATCAGTTTCTGGGTCCGAAACCGCCGAAAAAAAAGAAAGAAAAGTAATTTTACGTAAGAAGGAGAAACAGCAGGAATTATGAAAAAAAGGATTGTATTTGCCACCGGAAATCAGAATAAGTTAAAAGAAATCAAAATGATTCTTGCAGATCTTTGTGCAGAGATTGTAACTATGAAAGAGGCGGGAATTGATATAGAGATTGTGGAAGACGGAACAACCTTTGAGGAAAATGCCAGGATAAAAGCTCAGGCAGTGGCAGAACATTGTGATGATATTGTTCTTGCCGATGATTCCGGCCTTGAAATTGACTATCTGAATAAAGAGCCGGGAGTTTATTCCGCCCGTTATATGGGAGAAGACACTTCTTATGAAATTAAGAATAAGGCATTACTTGGCAGATTAGAAGGCGTGCCTAAGGAGCAGCGTACTGCCCGGTTTGTGTGTGCTGTCTGCGCGGTGATTCCGGGATATGAACCGGTAACGGTAAGAGGAACTATTGAAGGGTATATCGGGTGGGAGCCGGCAGGAGAGCATGGATTTGGATATGATCCGATTTTTTATGTTCCGGATCTTGACTGTTCAACAGCTGAGCTGTCTCCGGAGGAGAAAAATAACAGAAGCCACAGAGGGAACGCGTTAAGAGCCATGAAAGAGGTATTAAAAGATTATCTTTAAATTTGCAGATTAGAATAGCGGAATAAAAAAGGACGGATTTCATTTTATGAAAATATTGGTTGTAAGTGATACCCACGGAAGACATGATTATCTGAAACGGGCTCTTGCCTTTGAACAGTCAGTAGACCGTATCCTTCATCTGGGAGATCTAGAAGGCGGAGAAGAGGAGATTTGTCAGCTGACATCCTGCCCGATAGATATGGTGAAGGGGAATATGGACAGTCTTACCAATTTACATGAGGAGATGCTGGTTCAGGCAGAAGGCCGCAGGATTTTAATGCTGCACGGACATCATATGTGTCTGTCTTCCGGTAAAGAGAAATTATATAGAGCCGCGGCGGATTTTAATGCTGATATTGTTTTGTTCGGTCATACACATCAGCCATTGCTGGAAGAATACCATGGGATTACGCTGATGAATCCGGGGAGTATTTCATTTCCCCGACCTCTTGGGAAAACACCCTCTTATGGAGTGATTGAATTAAATCAGGGGAAAACGGATAAATTTGAGATTCGGTATATTGTGGGATAATTTTATACATAATAAATAGATAAGGACAGGTATACATTTGGTTTCATTCCAGGATACGGAGGCTTTGTCATATTCTCGGCCGAAAATGTAAAAAAATAAAAAAAGATGTTGACATTTTTTGCAATTTTGGCATATAATATATCTTGCGTTGTGCAGATGACGCAGAATAATTAAAGAACGGGGTGTGGCTCAGCTTGGCTAGAGCGCCTGGTTTGGGACCAGGAGGTCGCAGGTTCGAATCCTGTCACCCCGATTGTATGCGGGTGTAGTTCAATGGTAGAACACCAGCCTTCCAAGCTGGATACGTGGGTTCGATTCCCATCACCCGCTTATTTTTCTGTAATTGTATAATATGTGTTTGTAGCTCAGCTGGATAGAGCAACGGCCTTCTAAGCCGTGGGTCGGGGGTTCGAATCCCTCCAAGCACGTTTCGGAAAAATAAAACAGTGAAAGATTTTTTATGGTGGGTATAGCGCAGTTGGTTAGCGCGCCAGATTGTGGCTCTGGAGGCCCAGGGTTCGAATCCCTGTATCCACCTTATATACGTTGCACCAAGTCTCGCAAGAGCGAGACTTGAATTTACGGGGTATTAGCTCAGTTGGTAGAGCACTTGACTTTTAATCAAGTTGTCCGGGGTTCGAATCCCCGATGCCTCATGAAAAAAACCAGATTCGGCAAAAACCGGATCTGGTTTTCTTTTACAATTAGGAAACGTTGTTCCTAGTGTATAAAAATGCTCTGCGGAGAGATATACTGTGGTGAAGATGAAAAGTGCCGTAAGCGACCGAGCTGGCTGCTGGAAGATGCCGGGTATTATTTTTTGCAAAATGTACATAATTATGTTAAAATTATGTACATAAGGAGGTGCGGTTATGCCACAGATCAGACCCATTACAGATTTACGAAATACAAATGATATATCAGATGCATGCCATGCATCAAAAGAGCCTATTTTTATTACAAAAAATGGTTACGGAGATTTAGTGGTTATGAGTATAGAAACCTATGAACGGATTGCTGAAAATCATGTAATTGATCAGGAAATAAAAGAGGCGGAGGAAGAGTATGAAAAAACAGGGGCTCTTTTTGATGCCAGGGAGGCACTGACAGAGCTTAGGAGGAAGCATATTGGATAAATACAGAGTGAAATTAATGCCAAAAGCATTGAGAGATCTTGAGAGTATTTATAGTCACATTATGGATGAGTTCAAGGAAGTTAGTACAGCTGGTCATATGGCAGCTATGCTGGAAAATGCTATCCTGGAATTGGAAGTAATGCCGTATAGAGGTGCTGTCCGTAAAACGGGAAGTTATTCAAATAGCTGTTACAGGCAATTGTTTGTAAAAAATTATACAGTTGTGTATCGTATTCTGGAAGAAGTCAGAATGGTTCTTATTGTGACTGTCAGATATACGCCTAGTAATTTTTGAGAAATAGATAGAGAGTTTGAAAATTGAAAAGATTGTGTGTGAAAAACCAGATTCGGTGAAAACCGGATCTGGTTTTTTGCTGCGCAGGGTAAAACCTTTCTGTTTCTTGTACAGATTTAGAGCAATGTGTGAGATTTATAGCAAAGCTGTATCTGGCTAATGGAGAAATTAATAAAGAATATGTTTGTATACACCAGTATTTTACTGCAATGAAATGTATATAAATGAATAGTTCCCCATATGATTCTTGTTAAATTATAATATACACAACAAAACAAAGCGCTTGGGTTTTATTAAAATATTAACAGGAGGAAGATTTGTATGGAAAATTGTACCACAGAAAAAACAGGTTTCAGATATCTGATGGCAGCCATTGGACCGGGGATGATTTTGGCAGCTACAAGTATAGGGCCGGGCTCTATTGTATCTTTTACAAATGCCGGCGCCGGTTTTGGCTATACGTTATGCTGGTGGATTGTAATTATTCTTGTTTTCAGGGCAATTTTTACCTTTGCCATGAATAAATATACCGTCGTAACCGGAAAGCCTGTTATGGTGGGAATTCGTGAAAAATATGGAGCAGTGTGGGCAATTCTGGCGGGAGTTTTTGCATTTATTGGACAGTGTGTCTATGGAATCGGCAATGTAATTGGAGTCGGCCTGGCGTTTTTGATTTTATTCCCGTTTATTCCATTAAAAGCGGGAGCTGTGATTGGGGTTGTAATCTGCATACTTTTATATTTTATGAAAGGTCTGTACCAGAAAGTAGAAGTATTCATGAAAGTGCTGGTTGTTATTATGGTAGTTATTTTTGCTATCTCATTTTTTGCCACTCTGGGGATTGAATACGACGGAACTGTTTCACATCATTTGTTTGGGATACCTGCAGGATCAAAGGCAATGATGCTTTCTCTGATGGGAACTACAGCATCTCTGGGAACGGTAGCTTATGGCTCTTCTCTTGTAAAAGAAAAAGGCTATAGATTGATAGATATTAAAAAAGGCGGCTTAATGGCAGATGTTGTGGGGGGTGTTCTTGTAATCGGTATTATATCTGCAGCATGTTATTTTGTAGGAGCCAATTTATTTCCAGGTCAGCCCATTGGAACCGGTATGGATTTAGCGGTGGGGCTTTCCGGATTGCTGGGAGCATTTATCCGACCTGTGTTTGGCATTGCATTTTTATCTGCTGCTTTGTCTTCTGAGATGATGGCACCGAAGCTTGGAATTAATCTGCTGCTTCAGGCTTTGAATAAAGAATCAGGAATGGAAAACAAAGCAGAGAATATTGTCTCGATTATAATGCTGTTGTTTGCCTTGGCAATTGTATTTGCATATGGCGGGGTACCGGCACAGCTCCTTACCTTTGCGCAGATTGGCGGGGTGATCAACACACCGATTCTTGGCCTGATGACAATTCTGCTTCTGAACAGAAAGGATGAAATGGGAGAGCATAAGGTATCCGTGGGATTTACATGCGGTCTGCTTGTATCCTATGGGGTAGTATTATATATGGTTGTTAATAATGTCATTACGCTGGCTGGCGGTGTGTCGGCATAGAACAGCTGATAAGTAAAAATGATAGAACAGATGGATTTATGCGAATAGATGCAGAGAAAATTAGGAGAGAATAAAAATGTATGATTTAGTGATAGAGAACGGCCTGGTCTACCAGGATAAAAATTTCTATCCTTTGACAGTATGTGTGAAGGGCGAAAAAATTGCGGCATTAGTACAGCCAAAACAGAAAGTGGAAGCAAAAAAGATAATTGATGCATCAGGGAAACATGTGCTTCCGGGATTTATTGACCCTCATTGTCATTTAAGAGAACCGGGGCTGACCCAGAAGGAGGACTATTATACAGGAACCTGTGCGGCCGCCCATTCTGGTATCACACTTGTTTTTCCCCAGCCAAATACAAAGCCGGTGCCGTCAGATTTTGATGCCTATATGATGCAGGTTGATGCAGGAAAAGAGAAGGCAATTGTAGACTTCAATCCCATTGGAAGTCCGCTTGGAAATTCAGCATCTGTAAAAAAGATTGCGGAGGCGGGAACCATGTGGTTTAAGATTTTCGAGAAGGTTGCTACATATCCTTATAACACCACAGCGGGAACGTTAGATACCCACCGCATCTATGAAGCTTTTAAAGACTGTGCAGCCAATGACAAATATTGTTCGGTACATCCGTTTGATAAATATTTTTTTGATGCGGCTGTGGAAGAAGTCAGATCTCAGGGAAAGGAAGTTAACCTTCGCAATGTAAGGCATAAATGGTACAGTGATGAAGAAATGACAGGGGCCGCCTATCAATTGTCCTATTATGCGAAAAAGGCTGGATTAAAGTGGTATGCAATGCATTGCTGGATGCCTGGATATATTGATTTGGTACGTATGTTAAAACAAAAGGGAGAGATGACCATTGTATCTTCCTGTGAATATATGCCTGCTATTCATGCCTCAGATGAAATCTGGGATATTGAAAATCAGAGGTTTATTTATATCAATCACGATGCAGCTCCGGATCTTGATAAAATCTGGGAAGGAATTAATGACGGAACCATAGATATGATTGGGTCTGATCATGCGCCTTGCCGGCCGGAGGAATATAATCCTGATGATGCGCTTCATACCAGCGCCGGTTTTGCCATGCTGGATTATTACGGACATCTTCTTGTAAGTCATGTGAATGAGGGACACTATTCGCTGCAGAAGCTGGTTGAAATTTCTTCTGAAAATTGTGCCAAAACATTTGGGCTGTATCCCCGGAAGGGTTCTAATATTGTAGGAACAGATGCAGATTTTACCATTGTGGATTTGAAAAAGGAGTGGGAAATTACTAAAAACGACAGGGTCTATACAAAGACACAGACAATACCTTATGTGGGGAGAAAAGTCCATGGACAGGTGACCCAGACTGTAGTACGGGGACGGGTTGTTATGAGTGACGGAGTTGTGGACTGTGAACCGGGATATGGAAAATATATCAGATGTGAGATGACTCCCGCCTCTATAGGTGGTAAGTAACAAGCAGGTATCAGCGGCGGGAGCGAGACTTGAATACAGTTAACGATCACTGAACCGTTTTGAGGTGAAGCAGAATGGAAAAAATGTTATCGAAAATGCAGAATATACTTTCCAGAGAAGGACTTTTTACACGCTGGCTTAAGGTGGAAAAGGCGCTGGCATCCGCTCAGGCAAAGCTTGGGATAATTCCGGAACAAATGGCTGGTGAAATTGCAGATCATGCAGGAATAGAGCATCTGCAAATGGAAAAGTATGATGAAATTTATGAAAAAACAGGTCATCCCATGGTATCCGTGCTTCGGCTTTTGGAGGAAGCTATAGACGGTCCGGCAGGACAATTCATCCATTTAGGAGCCACTACACAGGATATTATAGATACGGCAATGGTTCTGGCTGTAAAAGAAACCTTAGACCTGGGGGAAAATACTCTTGTGAATATGATAAATGCGACCTGCAAAATGGCGCGAAAATATGCGGATACACCAATGATGGGAAGGACCCATAATATGCAGGCGCTGCCTATTACTTTTGGCTATAAGGCGGCTGTATGGGCCAGTGAATTATATCGTTGTCTGGAGCGGCTCAGAGAGAGCAGAAAGCGTGTGCTGGCACTTCAGATGTCCGGGGCAGTGGGCTCTATGGTTTCTTTTGGAAAATTTGGAGAGAAAATTCAGGAACTTATGGCAGAAGAACTGGGCCTTCAGATACCCGATATCTGCTGGCATGCATCCAGAGACCGGTATGGAGAATTTGCCGCTCAAATGGGGCTTATGGGAACCTGCCTTGGAAGGATTGCCGGAGAGATCTATTCATTGATGGGAACAGAATACGGAGAGCTTTCTGAAGTTTGGGGGAAGGACCGTGTGGGCTCATCTACTATGCCTCATAAAGTAAATCCAACCAATACCCAGCATATTCTTGCCAAAGCATCTCATCTGCGGTATGCATCGGCAGAAATTATGGAATTTATGATGGTGGATCATGAGCGGAATATGCAGCACTTTATCGGTGAGCGGACAAAAATGGAGCAGATCTGCCTGTATACAGCTGAGATTATGGATCGAAGCTGTGAATTATTAGATACGCTGGTGGTAAATGAGGAGAATATGTTTCATAACTTAAACCGCCTTGGAGGACTGACCCAGTCAGAACATGTTATGCTGGTACTGGGAGAAAAAATCGGGAAACAGAATGCCCATAAGATAGTGGGAAACATTGCGGTAACTGCCATTTACCAGCATCAGAATTTTGCAAAAGAATTGTGCAAAGTACGAGAAGTTGCAGAGGTGTTATCCAAAGAAGAAATATATGATCTGCTGGATCCTGTGAAATATATAGGGGATTGTCCAAAATTTGCGGTCCGGACAGCCGATGAACTTTTAAGGAAACTGGAAAATTAAAAAATAATTGCTGCCAAAAGGCTGTTGCTGAATCTGAAGGGGATCCGGCAGCAGCCTTATACAATTTTATCAAATTTTTATTTGACTCAGTGGGAATTTTTATCATAAAGGGAATGACTGATCAGCATATTCATATATTTATTTACCTTATCCTTGTTATTGATTTTATAATTTGAAATATATTCTTTATCGTTTTCAATTATGGCGGTCAGTAAATCCCTGTGGGCTCTGGCATAGTTAGCGTCGTAACTGTAAAGAAGAATGTTATTGGCAATGGTTCGCTCCCGAAATTCCAGCCGGCCTGTGATTCTTATTAACTCAGTGTTGCCTGTTGCCCGGATTAATAGAGCGTGGAATTCAAGATTATTTTCAAACTGTTCTTTGGGATCTGTCAGCAGACATCCTTTTTTGATGTTGGCTTCTAACTGCATCAGGATGCTCCGGGGAATCCGTCCTTCTAGAAGGTCAATGGCAAGAGCCCGGAGCCATTCTAGAACCTCTAAAGTATCCAGACATTCGTCCAGTTCAAACTGCCGTACGATAGAGCCTCTCTGAGCATCAGATGTGATAAAGCCCTCATATTCCAGCCGTTTAACAGCTTCTCTTACAGGGGTGCGGCTTACCTGAAATAAATCAGCCAGATCCTCTTCTTTCAGGCGGTACCCAGGTGGAACGATACCGTGTGCAATGCCCTCTCTTAATGTAGAGTAAAGCAGATCTCCGATCTGTTTTTTGTCACCCATTGTTTTCTTTATATCTAATAATTTTTCCAGCATCATTCCATGTTTCCTTTCCGAGCCTGTTCTTTCCTGCTTTTAAAGATATAGCGTAAAATGTAAAACCAATTTTATATATTGTATCAAGTACCGTCTTTAAATTCAATCGGAGAGGGCTGGGAATGAGGGAAAAAGGGTACCTGCAGACAATGAATATTTCTGTATACAGGAGGATACATTCAGAAACGAAATAATAAATATGTGTAGCTTGAAAGAAGAGGTCAGGGCAATATAATGAAGACAGATACCGGGATATGATAGGGGTAAAGAATCCCAAATAAAACAAAAAACAGCCGGTAATAAAAATAGCAGAGAATAAAGACAACAGGTGAAGGAGGAAAGATATGAGTGCAAAAAGATGTCTGGCATCTGTGTATGAACAACAGGAGCTTGTGCCAGGGATTTTCAGTATGTGGATGTTGTGTAAAGAAATTTCAGATGAGGCGGGCCCTGGCCAGTTTTTAATTTTATATTGCCAGGACCAGAGCAGAAAACTGGGAAGACCCATCAGTATATGCGAAATTGACAGAGAAAATGGAAGAATCAGAATTGTATACCGTGTGGCGGGAAAAGGAACGGAGGAATTTTCAAAACTGAAATGCAAAGATGTTATTACAGTGCTTGGACCTTTGGGAAACGGTTATGACATACTTCCGGGGCGGGCGCTGCTGACAGCGGGAGGTATCGGCATTCCACCTATGCTTGAACTGGCAAAACAGCTGCCGGGGGAAGTGACTGTGGCGCTTGGATATCGTGACGGCAGCATGTTCTTAAAAGAGGAATTTGAAAAATATGCAAAGGTTGTAGTTGCTACAGAGGATGGTTCCTTTGGAACAAGGGGAACTGTTTTAGATGCAATACAAACAGAAGGGATTACAGGAGATTTTATCTGCGCCTGCGGTCCAAAACAGATGCTTTTTGCTTTGCAGCGTTATGCTGCCAAGAAAGAGATTAGTGCTTTTTTGTCTCTGGAAGAAAAGATGGCATGCGGAATCGGTATCTGTCTGGGCTGTGCGGTTCCTGTTCGTATCGGGGATGGTTTTACATATAAACGCGTGTGTAAGGATGGGCCTGTTTTTAACAGTAAGGAGATCATATTTGATGAATAAAGAAGTTTTGTTAGGAAAGATAAAGTTAAAGAATCCGGTATTGTGTGCATCAGGCTGCGCAGCCCATGGATATGAGTTAGAGCCGTATACGGATATCAGTAAAATTGCGGCATTTTCCATGAAAACGGTAACCTCTGAACCAAGAATTGGGAATAAGCCCCCAAGAATCTGTGAAGTAGATAACGGGATGCTCACATCCATTGGCCTGCAGAATCCGGGGATCGAAGTTTTTATAAAAGAGCATCTGCCGCAGATTAAAAAAACCTGCCGGCCGGATCAGATTATAATAAGCATTGGCGGAAATGAAATCAGAGATTATACAGCTGTGGCAGAAAAAATTGCACAAAGCTGCGGGGAACATGAAATCGCAGCTGTAGAGGTAAATGGAGCGTGTCCCAATGTTGCTCATGGGGGCGGAGTGATGAGCGCTTTGCCAGAAACCATGTATCAGGTTGTGAAGGCAGTCAAAGATGTAGTTTCCGTTTCTGTTATTGGAAAAATGAACACAAATTTTTCCTGTTATTGCGATGTGGCAAAAGCGATTCAGGAGGCAGGCGCTGAGGCAGTCTATCTGGTCAGCACTCCTATGGGAATGCATATTGATATTAAAAGCAGAAAACCCGCTGTGGGGAATATCAAAGCTCCGGTATCCGGTCCTGCCATTCTCCCCCAGTCAGTGTTGAAAACCTGGGACGTTTACCAGGCGGTGGACATTCCTGTGATTGCCAGTGGAGGAATCTATACCTGGGAGGCCGCGATAGAAATGATGATGGCAGGGGCATCGGCGGTTGGAATTGGCAGTGCTTTGTTTATCAACCCCGATACAGCAGCCAGGATATTGGACGGAATGATTCAATATTGTGAGCAGAATCAGATAGAGTCATTTTCGGAACTGGTGGGATGCGCTCATGGGAGGGATTGATATGAATCTGAAAAGAGCCGCATTGGAGCGGCATTATAAATTAAAGGGAAAGATTGAGGTGGTTTCACGGGCAAAGATCGAATCAGTGGAAGATCTGGCTGTTTTATATACGCCGGGAGTGGCACAGCCCTGCCTTGAGATTCAAAAAGATATCAGGAAAAGCTTTGATTTTACAAGGAGAAATAATCTGGTAGCTGTTATTACAGATGGGACAGCGGTGCTTGGCCTGGGAGACATCGGACCGGAAGCGGGGATGCCTGTGATGGAAGGAAAGTGTCTGTTATTTAAGGAGCTTGGAAATGTTGATGCGTTTCCGTTGTGTATCCAGTCCAGGGATCCAGAAACAATTGTGGAAACCATTGTCCAGATAGCAGGAAGTTTTGGGGGAATTAACCTTGAGGATATATCCGCACCCCGATGCTTTGAGATTGAGGAAAAATTAAAAAAACGACTGAACATCCCAGTATTCCATGATGATCAGCATGGAACGGCGGTGGTTGTTCTTGCCGGTATCATAAATGCATTAAAGCTGACAGGAAAAGAGAAACACGCCTGCAGGGTAGTGATAAACGGGGCGGGCTCTGCAGGGATTGCAACAGCAAAGCTGCTGCATGGTTTTGGGTTTGAAAATATTATTGTGTGCGATATCAGAGGCATCATAGCCAGAGATGACAAATCTTTAAACCAGGCGCAGATGGAAATAGCTGGGATAACCAATCACAGATTGCGGCATGGCTCTTTGGCAGATGCATTAGATGGTGCGGATATTTTTGTGGGAGTTTCAGCGCCGGGGGTTGTGACAGCGGATATGATAAGGCGGATGAATCAGGGAGCTATCGTGTTTGCTATGGCAAATCCGGTTCCGGAAATCATGCCGGATCTTGCAAAAGCAGCAGGTGCGGCGGTAGTTGGAACCGGAAGAAGCGATTTCCCCAATCAGATTAATAATGTCTTAGCTTTTCCGGGAATTTTCAGGGGAGCCTTAGATGTGGGGGCAGGGGAAATTAATGAGGAGATGAAACTGGCGGCGGCTCTGGCGATTGCGGATACGGTTTCAAAAGAAGAATTAACAGCAGATCATATTGTGCCGGAACTTTTGGATCCCAGGGTTTTAAAGAATGTTTCAAAGGCTGTCAGAGAGGCTGCCATTAAGACTGGTGCGGCGGGCGTCAGGAAAGAAGTGTAAAAAAATGAAGTCATCGCTCATATTGTGCAGGATTTGTAAATTCCACAGAGTTTCTGTATAATAATCTAAAATGTCAAAGGAAAGCGAAACAGACAAATGAAGATTATTATTTCTCCGGCGAAAAAAATGAATACAGATACGGATACGCTGGCTGTGGAGGGACTGCCGGTGTATCTTCACAGGACGAAAAAAATTCTCTCCTATCTGCAGGGACTTTCCCGGCAGCAGGCAAAAGAGCTGTGGAAATGCAATGACAAACTGACAGATCTGAATTATCAGCGGATACAGCAGATGGAGCTGGCACGTGCTTTGACCCCGGCTGTTTTGTCTTATGAAGGGATTCAGTATCAATACATGGCTCCCGGAGTGCTTGATGAGGATTCTCTTCAATATCTGCAAGATCACCTGCGGATTTTATCAGGATTTTATGGAATCTTAAATCCCTTTGATGGAGTAGTTCCCTACCGGCTGGAAATGCAGGCGAAGGCCGGAGTGGACGGCTGCAGAGATCTGTATGAGTTCTGGGGGAGCAGCCTGTATGAGAGCCTTGCAAAAGAGACAGACTGTATTTTGAATCTGGCCTCTAAAGAATACAGCAGGTGCATTGAAAAGTATCTGGAGCCGGAAATAATGTTCATTACAGTAGTGTTCGGTCAGATGAAAGAAGGAAAAGTCATACAGAAAGGTACACTGGCTAAGATGGCAAGAGGAGAGATGGTGCGCTATATGGCGGAAAATGGTATCGAAGATCTGGAAAGAGTGAAAGGCTTTGACCGTCTGAACTTTATCTATGCGCCGGAGCGGTCGGATGAAAAGATAATTGTATTTTTGCAAAAATAAAAGGAGCCATTAAAATTGCTAAAAGAGCTGTAATGATGACCGGTATTTTCCGGCAAAGAAAAATCCATGTAACGGGAAACCGCTGCATGGATTTTTTTAGGCAAGGGGCCTGTTCCACATTGTGCAGTTTCTCAAAAGAGAAACGGAGATTTATAAAATGTGAAAAAAGTATGAAGTTGTTGCTTGTGATGTTAGTGTGTGTTATATTCTTTACTATGCCAATAATTAACGATGTTAACTAATTGGACATCAATCTTAAGGTGGTGAAAGGAATGGACGGGAACAATATGGAAATACTGGAAGCATTACAGATGTTTCACAAGCTGAATTTTTCCGTATTATTCCAGGATATGTCAAAGGGAGAGTTTATTACCCTGAAGGCAATCAAAGGATGCTCTGCAAGGTGCGGGACAAATGAGAATGAGTCCCGGACAGACGATGAGGGAGCCCGGGCAAAAGTATCAGATGTGGTAAAGCATTTGGATGTTATGCCCTCGGCAGTTTCTAGAACGTTAAAAACTCTGGAAGAAAAGAAATGGATTATCCGGACCGTAAACAGCCGGGACCGGAGAAATATGCAGGTGGAACTCACAGAGGCGGGCAATAAAGAACTGGATAATGTGGGCCGTAAAATGTCAGAGGTCACAGCGCGTATTTTACAGAAAATGGATCAGAAAGAGCTTGAAAAAATGATACAGATTCTGCATCAGCTGTATGAAATTTCAAAAAGAGAGTTAGAATTGTATAAGGAAGAATTAGGCAGAAAGGACGTTTAAGATGTTTAAGATTTTTAAAAACATGAAGCCTTATTGGAAGAGTATTATTGTCATTATTCTGCTGTTGATTGTGCAGGCCTTCTGCGACCTGTCACTGCCCACCTATACGGCGGATATTATTGATGTGGGCATCCAGAATAAAGGAGTAGAGCATATTCTTCCGGAAAAAATCACAAAAGAAGAATATGAATATGCCAAGCTGTTTATGACTGAACAGGAAGCAAAAGACTGGGATGACAGCTATAAGGCAGATGGAAACGTGTATGAACGTACACAGGAGGATGGGGATACACTTGGCAGTCTGGACGAATCCCTTGCAGTGCCGCTGGTTTTAAATTATCAGATGTCAGCGGTAGATGAGGAGACTTTTAAGGAGTATCTGGCCCAGGCTCAGGGAGCAGACCCGGCAGCTTTAAAAGATTTGTCCATTGAGCAGATTGGACAGCAGTCAGGAATGAAGCTGGAAACCTTTGTGCAGGAAAAGGAAAATGATGACGGGGAAATGGAAGAGATGACCTGCGTGGATATGCGGCCTGTTTTTCAGGGAATGATGGCTTCAGGCCAGATGAATCAGGACAGTGTTATGCAGATGCGGGAATCTATGGAAAAAATGGTTGATGCCATGGGAAGTTCCACCATGCAGTCAACAGGCGTTGCTTATGCGGTTCACTGTGATGAACTTGCGGGAATCAATATAGATAATATTCAGAAATCTTATTTGTGGAAAGAAGGATTTACCATGGTGGGATTTGCCGCTGTTTCAGTGGCATGTGCGATTTTAGTATCCTTCTTTGCGGCGCGTATCGGCGCCGGTATCGGAAGAACCTTAAGAGGCGGAACTTTCAAGAAAGTACTTGGTTTTTCTAATGCAGAGATGAATCAGTTTTCTACAGCTTCCCTGATTACAAGGAGTACCAATGATGTACAGCAGATTCAGCTTGTATCTGCCCTGCTGCTTCGAATGATTTTATATGCCCCCATTCTTGGAATCGGCGGCGTTGTGAAAGTAATTCAGACCGGAGCACATATGGGATGGATTATAGCGTTATCAGTTGTTGTAATTGTAGGATTTGTAGGTCTATTGGTATCTATTGCAATGCCGAAATTTAAAGCAATGCAGAAACTGGTGGATAACTTGAATCTGGTTTCTAGAGAAATCCTGACAGGTCTTCAGGTTATCCGGGCATTTAAGAGGGAAGATACCGAAGAGAAGCGTTTTGATAAAGCAAACAAAGATCTGACAAAAACAACATTGTTTACTAACCGGGTTATGGCGTTTATGCTGCCGGGTATGATGGCTTTGATGAATTGTATTACCGTATTAATTATGTGGGTTGCCTCAAAGAAAATTGATGACGGTGTGATGCAGGTTGGAGCTATGACAGCATTTATCACATATGCAATGATGATTGTTATGGCATTTTTAATGCTGACCATGATGTCTATTATGCTTCCAAGAGCCGGCGTGGCAGCAGAACGTATTGATGAAGTTCTGACTACAAAAAGTACGATTTTAGATCCGGAAAGTCCTGCGGCTTTGACAGACAGCAAAGGGCTGCTTGCATTTCATCACGTGAATTTCAGGTATCCGGGAGGAGAAGAAGATGCTCTCCACGATATCGACTTTGTGGCGGAGCCCGGAAAAACAACTGCGATTATTGGAAGTACCGGAAGCGGAAAATCAACGGTAGTAAATCTGATTCCGCGTTTATATGATGTGACCGAAGGAAGCATCACGCTGGATGGTGTGGATGTGAAGCAGCTGCGCATGAAGGAGCTTAGAGCGGAAATCGGTTTTGTACCTCAAAAAGGCATTTTGTTTTCGGGAACCATTGCTTCTAATCTGCGGTTTGGCAATACAGATGCTACAGACGAAGAGGTGCAGAATGCAGCCGAAATTGCTCAGGCAACGGAATTTATAGAGACAAAGAAACGGAAGTATGACAGCGAGATTTCCCAGGGAGGAACCAATGTGTCCGGCGGGCAAAAGCAGCGTCTTGCAATTGCAAGGGCTATTGCTAAAAATCCGAAAATCTTTGTATTTGATGACAGTTTCTCTGCGCTGGATTTAAAAACAGATGCGGCTCTTAGGAAAGCTTTGTCAGAAAAAGTGAAGGACCGCACAATGATTATTGTTGCTCAGCGTATTAGTACCATTATGCACGCAGAACAGATTATTGTGTTGAATGAAGGACGGATTGCAGGAAAAGGAACCCACCAGGAGCTGCTTGAAAGCTGCGAGGTTTATCAGCAGATTGCAAAATCACAGCTTTCAGAAAAAGAGCTAAAGATGGGTATGCATGGAAAGGAGGAAGCGTAAATTATGAGTGAAAACAGTAGACCTCCAAAACGGCCGGGTGGTTTCGGCGGCGGTATGGCTCCGGCGGAAAAAGCCAAAGACTTTAAAGGAACCATTAAAAAAATATTGCAGTACATTGGAAAATATAAAATTGCGGTTATCATAGTTATGATTTTTGCGGCCTGTTCTACCGTATTCAATGTTTTAGGCCCCAAAATTCTTGGTAAGGCAACGACAGAGCTGGCCAGCGGTCTGATGGCCAAAATCCAGGGAGTAGGAAGCATTGATTTTAGTAAAATTGCCACGATACTGTTGATTGTATTATCGTTGTATGTGATTTCTGCTGCCTTTGGACTGCTGCAGGGATTTATTATGACAGGGGTTACGCAGAAGATCTGCTACCGGATGCGCCGGGAGATTTCTGAAAAAATCAATCGTATGCCCATGAAATATTTTGAAAGCCGCACCTATGGAGAGGTGCTTTCAAGAATTACCAATGATGTGGATACACTGGGGGTGGGGTTAAACCAGAGTATTACTCAGATTATTACCTCACTTGCAACGATTATCGGTGTGCTTGTGATGATGCTCAGCATTTCACCGCTGATGACACTGATTGCAGTTGTTATTCTTCCGGTTTCCATATGCGTGGTTATGCTGGTTGTAAAGCAGTCGCAGAAACACTTCCGCACCCAGCAGGAATATCTGGGCCACATCAATGGTCTGGTGGAGGAGTCCTATGGCGGACATCTGGTAATTAAGGCATATAACAAAGAAGATGAAATGGTTCAGCGTTTTGATAATACTAATGAAGTTCTGTACAAATCCGCATGGAAATCCCAGTTTTTATCCGGAATGATGATGCCGCTGATGCAGCTGGTCAGCAATCTTGGATATGCGGCGGTTTCCATTGCCGGCGGATTCTTATGTATTTCCGGTGTTATTACAGTGGGTGAAATTCAGGCGTTCATTCAGTATGTCAGAAGCTTTACTCAGCCGATTCAGCAGATTGCCCAGGTTGTCAATCAGCTGCAGTCTATGGCAGCAGCTGCAGAACGTGTTTTTGAATTTTTAGAAGAGGAAGAAGAAGATCAGTTTGCGAAAAACCCGGCTGCTATGGACCATATTGAAGGAAACGTTGATTTTAATCATGTAAAATTTGGTTATAAAGAAGACCAGACCATTGTCAATGATTTCAGCGCTCATGTGGAACCGGGACAAAAAATTGCTATTGTAGGACCTACCGGCGCCGGAAAAACTACTATGGTGAAGCTGCTGATGCGTTTTTATGATGTAAATGAAGGCTCCATCTGTGTAGACGGACATAATGTAAAGGATTATAACCGGCGGGATTTAAGAGATGCCTTTGGAATGGTGCTTCAGGATACCTGGCTGTTTAAGGGAACGATCATGGAAAATATCCGGTACGGACGCCTAGAGGCTACGGACGAAGAAGTAATAGAGGCTGCAAAGGCGGCTCATGCACATCATTTTATCCAGACCCTTCCCGGCGGTTATCAGATGGAGCTGAATGAAGATGCCAGCAATGTATCACAGGGGCAGAAGCAGCTGCTGACCATTGCAAGAGCGATTCTTGCAGATAATCGTATTTTGATTCTGGATGAAGCAACGTCTTCTGTAGATACCCGTACAGAAATCCTGATTCAGAAAGCTATGGATAATCTGATGCAGGGCAGAACAAGTTTTATTATTGCCCATCGTTTATCCACCATTCGGAATGCAGATCTGATTCTGGTAATGAAAGACGGCGATATTATTGAGCAGGGAACTCATGAGGAACTCCTGAAAGAAAATGGTTTTTATGCAGATCTGTATAATTCGCAGTTTGAAGAGGCTTCTTAATTCCCGGTTTCCATTGACAGCAGTTTTGATGTCTGGTATTCTTTGGATAGTACAATTTTATATACTTGGCGTGTTGAAAAATATGCCGTATGGAAATAAAAGGGAGTAGTTGGCGCCAGTACAGGCGTTTACGATATCGTCAGCGCGATGACAGAAGGTCATCCGGTACGTAACCAAGCAGCGAGACTTTTGTTGTGAAACAGCCACAGCAGAAGTCCCGCTTTTTTTAAAAGGAGTTTGCGCATGTCAAAGAAAACATTAAGACTGATTCTGGGAATTATTACATTTGCTGTGATACTTACAGCGGTTGTATTTCATCTGAATAAGGTAGCGGGGGTGTTTATAGCCGTATGGAATGTATTTATGCCTTTTGTGGTAGGTGTAGCCCTGGCTTTTATCCTCAATGTTCCTATGAAATTTGCAGAGCGGAGAATTTTGTGTAAGATAAAACGTCATAAGGTGAAGAGGGCCTGTTCGATACTGGCGACTCTTGCTTTTTGCGGAGTTATTATTGCCATAGTTATATTATTAATCGTTCCGGAGATTATCAACACAGTAGAATCCATTATTAACAATCTCCCTGCCATGATGGATCAGGTGGATGCCCTGATTCAGAAGATAGCCGGTTTCAGCAAAGACTTTGAAGAATTTGTAGGAAAGAGCAATTTTGACACAGATAAGATTCTCAACAGTATTATGAGTTTTGCACAGACACAGATGTCAACCCTTGGAACATCGGTTTTCTCAGCTTTGACCAGCGCCATCGGAACCATTGTGGGCGGAGTGATCGGGTTTGTATTTTCCATTTATATTCTGGCATCCAAGGAGAAACTGGTGCGTCAGACCAGAATGGTTTTGTATGCTTATCTGAAAGAAGAACGGGCAAAGAAAATCTGGGATATTATTCTCATGGCTAATCATACATTTCAGAGATTTATTTCCGGACAGTGTCTGGAAGCCTGCATCCTTGGATGCATGTTCTGGCTGTCTATGACAATCTTTAAGATGCCTTATGCCATATTGATCAGCGTGGTGATCGGTGTGCTGGCGCTGATTCCTATATTCGGTGCATTTGTGGGATGTCTGGTAGGATTTTTGCTGATTGTATTTTTAAATCCCATTCAGGCTGTCTGGTTCCTGGTTCTGTTTATTGTAATTCAGCAGATTGAGGGACATTTTATCTACCCCTTTGTTATTGGCACATCGGTGGGACTGCCGTCTATCTGGGTATTGCTGGCTGTTGTAGTGGGCGGAAAGCTGTTTGGAGTCATTGGTATGGTTGTATTTATACCGTTATGTTCTGTGCTGTATGCACTGTTTGCCACAAATGTAAGAAAGCATTTGAAAAAGAAAAAAATGACCATAATCTGAAAGGAGGCATCCTGAGATGAAATATGCAGAAGAAGGAATGCAGTATCATATTGGAATTAGGAACGGTGAGATTGGAAAATATGTAATTTTGCCGGGGGACCCAAAACGATGCGTCAAAATTGCGGCTTTCCTGGATCATGCCAGACTGGTGGCGGATAATCGGGAATTTGTTACCTATACAGGCTTTTTAGAAGGAGAGCGTGTGAGCGTTACATCTACAGGGATTGGAGGGCCCTCCGCTGCTATAGCCATGGAAGAGCTGGTGAGGGCCGGAGCAGATACGTTTATCCGGGTGGGAACCTGCGGTGGAATGCAGCCACAGGTGAAAAGCGGAGATCTGGTAATTGCCACGGGAGCGGTTAGGATGGAAGGAACCAGCCGGGAGTACGCGCCCATTGAATTTCCGGCAGTGGCGGATTTTCATCTGTCAGGCGCCTTAGAGAGAGCCGCAGAAAAGCTTGGATTTTCCTGTCATACCGGCGTTGTTCAGTGCAAAGATTCTTTTTACGGCCAGCATGAACCGCAGAAAATGCCGGTGGGGTATGAGCTTCAGGAAAAATGGAACGCCTGGATAAAGCTTGGATGCCTGGCTTCTGAAATGGAGTCGGCGGCATTGTTTGTGGTGGCTTCTTATCTGAACGTGCGTGCTGCATCAGTATTTTTAACAGTTGCCAATCAGGAGCGGGAAAGGCTGGGGCTTGAGAATCCTGTGGTTCATGATACGGAAAAAGCCATCCGGACTGCGTTAGAGGCTGTTCGGGAATTGATTCAATCATAATAAAAGAAAAAGCAGATACTGCAGTCACCTGGCTGGTGATTTTGCAGCATCTGCTTTTTTGGAATTAAAAGCTTTATTTCCTGCTGTATGAAAATAATTCCTCAATGATTACAGGACAGATAATGATTGATAGAATCTATAATGTCTTCCCCCTGGAGGATATGATCAAAAAGTGTTATGGCAGCTCCGGTAAGTACGCTGTCTTCTGTAAAGCGGGAAAAACGGATGTTGATATCACTGCTCAGCTTTGAAGGCAGGAAATCAGCCAGATATTTGTTCAGTACACAGACAAACTTATCAGATTGCGGAATCTCATCTCCCAGAATAATAACTTCCGGGTCCAGAACAAAAATCAGACCTGTAAGCCCGTAAGCCAGATAGCGTGCAGCCCGGTTCATAGCCCATTCTGCAAGAGGATCTCCGTTGTCATAAGCCTGATAAATCTCCGGCAGTGTAGAATCCAGTGACAGAGCTGTTTTTGGGTAATCATACAAATTTTCTGCAACCATATTGCGGATTGCCAGTGGAGAAGCATATTCTTCATAAATGCTGCGATTATAGTTGATATCGCCGTTTAATCCCCCGTGGGGAAACAGACAGTTAATCCCAAGGTGCCCCACTTCTCCGGCAATACCGTGAAATCCCTGGAAAATCCGGCCGTTAATAATAATGCCGCCGCCGAGCCCGATTCCACCTACAATATTCAGCAGAGAAGCAGGAGTATAGTTTTCTTGTCTTGAATAGTACTCCAGCTCTGCCATAGCGCTGACATTGGCGTCGTGATTAATAAGAAGTTTATATTCTGGAAACCGGAGCTGAATTTCCTTGTAGATATCTGCGTCACTTAAGGTTTTAAAACCGTCCGCTTTAATATAGTACGAATCTGTGGATACATAAAGATATCCCAGAGTTGCAATGGAGATACCAAGGATCTCCATACGGTTTTGGCGGCAGAAATCAATCTGTAGCTGAAGCTCATCCTGCATCTGGCAGATAATAGAATCAATATTCAAACTGTTGTTGTAATTTGTTTCCCGAAAATTGATCTGGCTGTTATCCATGGTATAAACCGCCGTGCGCAGATGATTCCGCTTGATACGTATTGTGATTGCTACAAAATCTTCCATATTAAGTGACAGTCCGGTTGCTTTTCTGCCATTGGATGATATGATATCTCCAGTTTCCCGGATAAGATTCTTTTCTAAAAAATCATTTACAATATTGGAGACGGTTGCTTTATTTAAATTTGTAATCTGTGAGAGCTCGATTCTGGAAACAGGTGCATTTTTCTTAATTGTCTGCAAAATCAGACTTTTGTTTTTCCGTTGTGATTCTTCCGGTAATTTCCCCAAGTCAGGACCTCCTGATGTCATCTGATATTCTTCATAAGTTAAGTATAAGCAAAATCAGGAAACTTTTAAAGTATTTTATCTGGTTTACGGGCATTTAAGCGTCCGGATGTATGCGGATTACTGCCTTTGTGACGGTATCCTTGTTATGGATGGCGTATTCCATGCCTTTTTGTATATCTTCAAATTCAAAGATATCAGAGGCAATTTTTTTTAATGGGATTAAGCCCTGGGAGACCGCTTTTATAATAGAAGGATAAATGTTTCTGTACCGGAAGACCGTTTTAATTGTTATTTCATTATCAATAATCCAGTTTACATTCATAACAGCTTCCCCGGAGCTTGTGTATCCAACAAGGGTGATGGTTCCGCCCCGGCGGGTCATTTTTGCAGTCTGATAAATGGTGGCAGCATTTCCGGCGGTTTCAAATACATAGTCCGCCCCGCCCTGAGTAAGCCTTAAGACTTCCTCTACAGGATCACAGGTACCGGCATTGATGACATGGGCAGCTCCCAGTTCCCTGGCTTTTTCCAAGCGGTTAGGCATCAGGTCTACCACGGTAATATCCTGGATCCCACGGCATTTTAAGGATAACATAGTGACCAGGCCGATGCATCCTGCTCCAAGAATTACGGCCCGTGCTCCGGGTTTGGCGCCGGACTGGTTGGCGGCATGGTATCCAACTGCCAGAGGTTCCATCAGAGCGCCCTCCAGTGTGCTGACATTATCCGGAAGTTTATAGCACAGATTGGCCGGGTGCGCAATATATTCCGCAAAGCACCCTTCTGTAACCGGCAGGGACGCATAGAAAAATACATTTTTGCACAGATTATACTTTCCCTGCTTGCAGAAATCGCATTTCCAGCAGGGGACGCCCGGTTCTACAGCTACTCGGTCTCCTGGTTTTAGCGTTTTTACATCCTTTCCCACAGATTCCACTACACCACCCGGCTCGTGCCCCAGTATCATGGGTTCTGTAACATGGTTTTCCCCAATAAATCCATGCTCAAACAGATGGGAGTCAGAACCGCAGATTCCCACATAATCTAATTTTATTAAAACATAGTCATCTTTTAATTTTGGAAGCTCTTTTTCTTCTATAACCAGTTTTCCCGGGGTGTACATAATTGCTGCTTTCATCTTTTTATTCATTTTTCCTCCTGTTTATAATATAAAATGTTAAAATAGTTGTTAAAGAAATAACGTTATGAAATTTAATTTTATCATGAAAATAAATTTTAAATTTAAACTAATGGATATATTTATGATATCACGAAGAAAGATAGAAAACAACAAAGAATAGTAGTGCATTTTGTATAAAAAATACAAAATATAATCTATATTTTTCATAAAAAGAATGGTGAGAATAGATAAAAAAGGAAAAATAATTGACATATCTGTGAAGCTGTACTATGATAAATACACGACATTTATTGGTTTAAAAAATAAACTAATAATGCGAGAGGGTATACGAAATTAAGTACAATTGCGAGGAGGAAGAAAAATTGAGAAAGAAAAGAATAATGGCAATTCTTTTAGTGTCTGCACTTACTGTTGGGACACTGGCCGGATGCGGGAAAGATAATGAATCGAAAAATAATTCCGCAGCAAAGGAAGATGGCGGTGAGGGGGTAACTTTAACCATCGCATCTGTAAACAATGATCCGTTTATGATGCTGGAGAAAAAGAGTGCCGAGTTTACAAAAGAGACGGGTATTAATGTAAAATTTGAAATTTTATCAGAAAATGAGGTACGGTCTAAGATTCAGCAGGATGTAGGGCTTGGCGGAGGAAACTATGATATGGTGACGCTGGGAACCTTTGATATGACTACATATTATAACAGTGGATGGACTGTTGGGCTGGATGAGTATTTTGACAAAATGTCAGAGGAAGATAAAGCTGCTTACAATAAAGATGATATTTTTGAACCGGTGCTGGCGTCCTGTACAGATGCGGCCACAGGAACCTTGGCTGCACTTCCGTTTTACTCAGAGTCTACAATGATCTGTTATAACAAGGAAATTTTTGATGCATTAAATCTGACCATGCCGGAAAATCCTACCTGGACGGAGATTCTTGAGCTTGCCAAAAAATGTGACGGCTACAGCGGTGAAGGATATGATAAAGTGGCGGGTATTGCTATGAGAGGAAAAGCGGGCTCTGGAGAGAATCAGTATATCTTCAGTTCTATTATGAACTCCTTTGGCGGACAGTACTATGATAAAGACTGGAATACAACTTATGATTCCAAAGAGGTACGCCAGGCGTGGGAGTTTTATAAAGAACTGATGAACTATGCGGAGGATTCTCCTACTACCTGTGGTTATACAGAATGTTTGAACCTGTTTACACAGGGACAGGCAGCAATTTACTATGATGCTACAGTATCTGCGGCAACTTTTGAGTCAGCGGATTCTGCTGTAAAAGGGAAAGTGGGATATGTTCCTGCTCCATCAGAAAAAGAGGCATTAAGCTCTACCATCGGCGGATGGGGAATGGCTGTTACATCCGGTTCTCAGCATAAGGACGAAGCATTTCAGTTCCTGACCTGGGCAACCTCCAATGATTATCTGAATCTGGTTGGAGAGTCAGAAGGATGGACCAGTGTTCCGTCTGGTACAAGAGCTTCTCTGTACGAAAATGAGAACTACCTGAAAGAAGCTCCTTTTGCAAAAATGACAGCGGCAGCAATCCAGTCTGCGAAACCAAATCATCCGGCCGTAGAGGAAACTCCGTATACGGGAACCTCTCTTCCGAATATTCCGGAATATTCTTCCTGGGGAACTACAATTGCAGAGGAGCTTTCAGCTTATATTGCAGGTACAACCAGTCTGGATGATGCGCTGAATACCTGTTATAAAGCAATTGATGATGCTGCAAAAGACGGCGGATACAGAGATTAGGTTTTAGAATAACATATTTATATGTGTTTTATGTGGTTGAAACTTGTAACCGGCGTGGCAGTCATGCCAGCCGGTTACAATTATTTGGAAATGAAAGCTGGAGGTAATATAAGATGAAGCCTCAATTGAAAAAATTTGACTTAAGTAAACTGACGTTTCTGCCGGCAGTGATTATCGTATTTATTATTACCCAGGTTCCCTTTGGGGTGACGATTGTTTTTTCCTTTTTAAAATGGAATGTTAAACGAATGGATCAGGGAATCACTTTTGCAGGCCTGAAAAACTATATCTATATTCTTGGCTGGGATAATTTCTGGCGGGTTCTTCTTAATACGGTGGTACTGATTGTGGCCTGCCTGGCCCTGTGTACGGTACTGGCAATTCTGCTTGGCGTTTTATTTAACCGGAAATTTCCAGGCTCTTATTTATTCCGGACCATGCTGATACTCCCGTATTTTGTTATGGACTGTGTGGTAGGTATTGTTTGGAAAACATTGATTCTTGACCCCAATATGGGGATGAATTACTGGATTTGTAAGCTGCTGGGGATAAACTCCATTGATTTTTTCGGAAGATTTTCCCTGCTGACCATTGTAATTCTAATTGTATGGCAGTGGACGCCTTTCTTTTTTATGATTATTATAGCCGGACTGCAGAGTCTCCCCACAGATGTGTTAGAGAGTGCTTCTTTGGATGGCGCAAGCGCATTCCAGCAGTTAATACATATTAAAATACCAATGATAAAGAACCATATTATTACAGCTATGACCCTTGGGCTGATCAACATTTTAAAAGTATTTGGTCTTGTTTATGTAACCACTTCCGGGGGACCTGGTGTTAACAGTGCAAATCTGCCGTATCTGACTTACCGGACAATCTTTAATGACTGGAATGTGGGCAGGGCGGCGGCCCTGGCAGTTATTACTGTTGTAATTACTTTGGTAATTTCACAGAATTTCTTTAAACTGACCAATAAAAAGGAATCGGATTATGGCAGAGTTAAAAAGCCCCGGAGACTGAAAAGAAAGCAGGAGGTGTAAATAATTATGAATACAAGAAAAATCAGAAATATTTGTCTTTGTATTTTAGTTGCAGTGATTGCTTTGATCTGGTGCTTCCCGATTATTTATATGGTGGTGTCAAGCTTCAAACCGGAATCTCAGGTTGGTGTGTTTGGATTTGTTTTTCAGCCAACCCTGGAAAATTATCAGACTGTGATTACGCCGGCCTTCTTTGATTATCTGAAAAACTCTCTGATTGTAACGGTACTGACGGTTATTTTTTCCACGCTGCTTGCAGTGCCGGCGGGGTATGGTCTGGCTTTTGCCACTATGAAAAAACCGGATAATATGTATTTCTGGTTTGTTTCCACTACATTTCTTCCGGCGATTGCGGTGATCACCCCCGTATATCTGATTTTTAATGCCCTGCATCTGGTGGACAGTATCTGGGCGCTGGTAATTCTCTATACGGGAGCAGGAGTCCCTATGATGGTCTGGCTTGTTACAAATTATTTCAGGGAAATTCCAAAAGAACTTGTGGAGGCGGCCACTGTTGACGGGGCCAATAAAATACAGACATTCTTTAAGATTATGATTCCGCTGATTAAAAACGGAGTGGTTTCATCGGCGCTGCTTGTATTTATTCTTACATGGAATGAGTTTTTCTTTGCGATTACAATAACATATTCGGAAAGTGCAACACTTCCGGTTTATATGAGTAAGTGGATGACCCAGCAGGGATATTTCTGGGGGAAAATGTGTGCGTCGGGAACACTGATTGTCCTGATTCCCATTATCCTTGGGTTTTTTGCTCAAAAATCACTGGTCAAAGGGCTTACATCAGGTTCTGTTAAGGGATAAACGGGCTGATGTGAGGGAATGGCAGCAGTACAAAATAATTATTTTCAGTAATGAAATCGTATCAGGAGGGAAATATGAGTGTATTAAATTTGTTTCGTATGGATGGAAAAAAAGCAGTTGTAACAGGAGCTGCCAGAGGAATTGGCAGAGCATCTGCGCTGGCGCTGGCCGAGGCCGGAGCTGATGTAACGGTAATTGATATTCTGGACACTTCTGAAACTGTAAAAATGCTGGAGGAACTGGGGGTAAAAGCCTATGGGATTCAGTGTGACCTTACAAAAGAGGAACAGGTAAATGAAGCTATTGCCCAGGCAAAGGAAAAGATGGGTGCTATTGATATTGCTCATGTCAATGCCGGAATTGCCTACTGTGTAAAGTGTGAGGATATGAGTTTTGAAGAGTGGAAAAAGGTTACTTCCATTGATCTGGATGCAGTATTTTTGTGTACCAGAGCCATTGGACGGATTATGATTGCCGATGGAGCAGGCGGTTCTATTGTCTGCACGGCATCCATGTCCGGTTCTATTGTAAATTATCCTCAGGAGCAGGTTGCCTATAATGCGGCAAAAGCAGGAGTTATCCATCTGGTAAAATCTCTTGCCTGCGAATGGGCAAAACATGGTATCCGGGTAAATGCCATCAGTCCTGGTTATATCTGTACGGATATGACTCCTCCCACAACAAATATGGCATGGCAGAATATCTGGTATTCCATGTGTCCCACCAAGCGTATGGGAACTGCAGAGGAGATGGCTGCAGGTGTTTTGTATCTGGCAAGTGATGCCGCTACTTATACAACTGGAGCAAATCTGGTTATGGACGGAGGCTATTCCTGTTACTAAAGTGCAGAACAGAAAAAATCTGGAGGTATGAAAGATGCAGAAACTGGTGGCTGGTATTGATTATGGAAGTGATTCTGTCCGCGCGGTGATTGTAGAGGCACAAAGCGGCAGGACGATATCGGAAGGGGTATTTGCATATCCCAGATGGAAACAGAAAAAATATTGCAACCCGGCGGTTTCCCAATACAGACAGCATCCCCTGGACTATCTGGAAGGACTGGAAGCGGTCATGAAAGAGGCTCTTCAGAAAGCGGGAGCAGATGCTGGAAAGAGGCTTGTTGGAATTGGAATAGATACAACGGGCTCAACGCCCTGTCCTGTAGATATAAACGGAACCCCTCTGGCGCTGCTGAATGAATTCCAGGATAATCCCAATGCTATGTTTCATTTGTGGAAAGACCATACAGCTGTGGAAGAGGCAAAAGAGATTAACCGTACATTGTCCCGGGGCTCTGTGGATTATACCCGGTATCAGGGAATCTATTCTTCTGAATGGTTCTGGGCAAAGATTCTTCATACGACCAGAAAAGATCCGGCTGTACGAAAGGCAGCTTATACATGGGTGGAGCACTGTGACTGGATTGTGGGAGTGCTCACAGGTATCACTGACCCGGAGCGGATGTACCGCTGTTCCTGTGCGGCCGGACATAAAGCGTTGTGGCACAGCCGTTTTGGCGGGCTTCCTGCCCGGGAAGTGCTGGCTTCTATGGATGAATATCTGGGACTTGTATATGACAGGTACAAGACTTCTCCTCAGCCTGCGGGGACCTGTGTGGGAGAAATTTCCGGTGAATGGGCCGGGAGGCTTGGGGTAAATCCCGGGGCTGTTATTGGAGGCTGTTCTTTTGACGCTCATGCCGGCGGCGTGGGGGCCGGCGTCGGGTTAAAAACAATGGTAAAGGTAGTAGGGACATCTACGGTAGATATGCTGGTAGAGCATCCGGAAATATTGGAAGGCAAAGATTTGAGAGCATTCTGCGGCCAGGCAGAAGATTCCATTGTACCCGGATATGTGGGGCTGGAAATGAGCCAGCCGGCATTTGGAGATGCCTATGCCTGGCTGAAAGAGCTGCTGCTGTGGCCGTTAAAAGAAATGAAAATTCCAAAGGAGCTGCTTTCTTCTCAGACAAAGGTACGACTTCTTGAACAGCTGGAGGCAGAAATACTGCCTTCCCTGGAGATGGCCGCGTCAGAATTTCTGGAAGAAGATATTACGGCGCTTGACTGGTTTAACGGAAGGCGTTATCCTTATCTCAATGAATCTGCGAAAGCGGCATTCAGTGGTCTGACCCTGGGAACCGGAGCGCCGTCGCTGTACTGTGCACTGGTGAAGGCAACGGTTTTCGGAAGCAAACGCATTTATGAATCTCTCGCTGCACAGGGACTGTCCGTGGAACGGATGATCTGTGTGGGAGGCATCGCTAAAAAGTCAAAGCTTGTGATGCAGATGATGTCCGACGCTTTAAATCTTCCTGTTATGGTATGCCGCAAGGAACAGGTATGCGCAAGAGGTGCGGCGGTTTACGGTGCGGCAGCGGCGGGATTTTATAGCAGTGTCCAAGAGGCACAGAAGGTATTCTGCGAAGCATATGCTCCTAACTATTTCCCAGATCCGGACCGAAACAAGATGTATGAATCAATGTATCAGAAATACCTGACACTGGGAAAACTGACAGAAGAACAGCTCTGAGAGATTCCCGGAGGTTTCGGGAATGTAATGGAGTGCGATAAGAAATGAATAAGACAAAAGCAGTTGTATTTGACATGGACGGGGTTATTTTTGACACACAGAAGCGGTATAATGCCTGCTTCAGGGAAATGGGAAAAAGGTATGGTATCAGTGATGGAAAAATGGAAGAGCTGATTCTAAAAACCATGGGTGTCAATGAAACAGAAAGCTATCAGGTGGTGGAGGAGCTTCTTGGGGGAACTGTTTCCGGAAAGGAATTTGTCACAGGTATGCTGGACCTGTTTAAGGCGGGGGTAGAATCGGAGGGGCTTCCCTTAAAACCCGGGGTGAAGGAGCTTTTATCCTGGCTTACCGAACATGGATTTCTTGTGGGGCTTGCTTCAGCCACCGATTATGAGCGGATTGTAAAATATCTCACCAGAGCCGGTTTAAAACAGTATTTTTCCTTTATTACAGGAGGAGACCGGGTAGAACACGGAAAACCGGCGCCGGATATCTATCTTCAGGCCTGTGAAAATATGGGGGCAGATCCAAAAGAGACTTATGGGGTAGAGGATTCCTTTCAGGGAATCCGGGCTGTGTACAATGCAGGTATGCACGTGGTGATGGTTCCTGACAGTCTGGAGCCCACACAGGAAATAGAAAACCTCTTGGACTTTCGGTTTGAGACATTATTTGGTTTTCTGGACTATTTAAAGGGAGCAGAACCAGCATTGTCAGAAGAAAATTAAGAACCGGAAAGCAGATGAAATCCTGCTGAAAAGCAGAGGCAATTATAAGGTTCGTTAACAGAAATTATGATAAAAAACAGATATTAAGATGTGCGTGAATAGTTGTCATATCTTTTTATCTGTTTTTTTGATATAATAAATCCAGACTTGGCAGTAAATGCGCTGTCAGGCGGCATATGTACAAAAAGTTTTTAGGAAATCATCTGTTTTCTAAAGGGAGGAAAAAGAAAATGAAGAAAAAATTGTTAGTACGGGCATCGGCTCTGGCTGTTTCGGCAGCACTGCTGGCGCCTCAGGCCACAGCCTTTGCACTGGAACTGCCCGGGATACAGGCGCCACAGCTGGTGCAGAGAGGCGGTATGTTGTATGATGAGTCCATATATGAAAAGGAATACAGCCTGCCGTCAAAAATGAAAACAAGAAGCAGTCTGCCGGAAAAATATGATTTGCGGGAACAAGGACTGCTCCATGATGAAGTGAGGTTTCAAAATCCCTGGGGAGCCTGCTGGGCGTTTGCGGGGACACAGGCAATAGAGAGCAGTGCGCTAAAACAGAAGGCGGCGCAGTCTGAGTTTTCCGAAAAAGCTCTTGCCTGGTATGCATATACTATGCAAAACCGCAGGGGAGCTTCTGATGATCTGAAGGAAGGTGCAGAGATTATCAGTGAAAACGGTGATAGAAATGCGAAATATAAGATGGGAAATAATATCATGTCAATGACAGCCCAGCTTTCCAGCTGGAACGGTGCCAGTCTGCGAGAGGATATTCCTTATCAGGATAAAGAAGGACAAAAAATAGAAATGGAGATGAATGGCGGAACTGCCTATTATTATGATCCCCTGGGAGACTGGACGCTTCCTTATGAAAATGTGTATGACGATGCCTATCATGTGCAGGAAATGCAAATGCTGTATGGACTGGGAGTATTAGGCCAATCGTCGGATCCTCTATCGCCGGCAGAACAAAAGGAAGCTGCAGAAATGATGACTGACAATGCAAAACAGGCGCTTTTTGAAAAAGGGCCATTGTTTATCGGTTTTTATGCGCCGGAATCCAGGCCGGATGATCTGGGGGGTGAAGAAACCAGTCATTTTAACTGGGACAGCTTTGCACAGTACAGTCCTGACTTCCAGACAATGAATCATGCGGTAACAATTGTAGGATGGGATGATACCTTTTCTAAGGATAAGTTTACCATTACACCGCCGGGAGACGGAGCATGGATCGTAAAGAACAGCTGGAGTGATAAATGGGGCGATGAAGGGTATTTCTATTTGTCCTACTATGATACAACCGTTGTTTATTATAGTACGATATCGGGAGATTATAAAAACTCCGATGGATATTATACCTATGACCATAATTATCAGTATGACTATGCGGGATTGAAATATTCATCATCAAGCGATTATTCATTGGAGCTGGCATCTGTTGCAGCATCCATGGGATGCGAGCCGAAGATCGCCAATGTCTTTACCGCTCAGGGACCGGAAACATTAACGGCAGTGTCGGCATTGACGTTTGTTGGAACTGGCGCAGTGGTGGAAACAAAGGTTTATCGGAATCTTAAGGACAGCAGTAATCCAGAGTCAGGAGAGCTGGCTGCCCAACAGGAAGATGAATTTATAAATGCCGGGTATTATACCTTGCCCTTAAAGCAGGCTGTAGAGCTGAAAAAGGGAGAAACCTTCTCTGTGGTACAGAAAGTCTATTACCAATCTACAGGAGGCTATGATCTGCCAATAGAGGCGGCTCCTGGAAATATTCAGGCTGTGGAATCAACTGACAGCGCCGGCAATACGGATATATTGCATGTGAATTATAAAGTAACGGCTGAACCGGGACAGAGCTTTTTGTATCTTCCAATGGATGTGGGAGAAGATGCAGCCTGGTATGATGTGGCTGATTCAGAGGTGAAAAAGAATCTGGCTATGCCGATAGTAAATGCACAGGGAAATCAGGCAGATGTAATTATTCCGGGAAATGTTATGATTAAGGCATTTACCGTTGATTCTGTAGAGCTGTCTGTTCCTAAAATAAAGGCAGAAGCCTTTGATAGTAATGGTGCATCTCTGGGTGTGACGGAATATGCAGGTTCAATAGAAAAGCTTGTCCTGCCGGAGGGTACGGCATCTGTTGTGTTAACGGCATCCGGACAGGAACAGGAGACGGTAACCGTTACTGTGGACGGAAAAGAATATCAGACCGGAGATAAAATTCCGAAGGAGGTATTCTCAAAAGAAGGAGCAGTAAGCATAAAAGTTTCTGCAGAAGATAAAAGGGGAAACGTAAAATCACAGGAGTACACTTTAAAATTTGCAGTGAAAGAAGAAACAGAGAAACCGGAAAACCCGGGTGGTAAAGATGACCCGACAAATCCGGATGACGGAAAAGAACCGGTACAGCCTGATTCTGACGGTGATAAAACCCCAGGGCAGTCTGATGACGGAGCAGCAGGTGGAGACGGCAATATGGCAGACCAGATGAATACAGATCTGAATGCAAAAGCAGATCCGGTTAAAACCGGAGATACTTCACTGCCGGCAGTGTATGGAATCCTGGCAGCAGGAGCGGCAGTGGTGATTGTGGTGAGTGTTGTATTGTATCGGAAAAAGATGCGGTAATATGCCTGATTATATTTCTGATTGGGAAGGTGCGTAAGCATAAATAGAAAACATTCTTAATAGAAGCATTGAAATTTAAAAACCGGAAAAGTATGTAGGAGAATTGAACCGATTCCTAAAAGTTAGACCTGAAATCTAACGATTGGGGGTTACCTCAAATACAGATTTTTCCGGTTTTTGCATTTTATTATATGTCAGATGTGGGATGACTTCCGCCTCTGCAGGCGGTGAGTAACAAGTAGGTATCAATGGCGGGTGTCAATCCCCCATTTGATATACGCTCAGCCAGGAGGTGCAGCGCTTGGGAATAGAATATTGTCAGCAAAGCTGATCCGAATTGCGCACCAAGTCTCGCGAGAGTGAGACTTGAATTATTGTATCTTTTCCAGGCTGAACCAGGTAATGACAGCACCTGCCAGGGCAATGAAAAAAGAAACCAGCAGCATGATAAAGGCTGAGGTGTGGTTTAACAGCAGCCCTCCAAAAAAGCTTCCGAAAATACCGCTTATGGTAAACATGGTAGTTAAAAGGGACTGTCCTTTTACCAGATCGGCTTTTGGCAGCAGACGGTTAATGTATGCCGCAGCGCCGGGATAGTAAAGGGCGTAGCTTCCCATCTGGAACAGCTGTGCCGCATAAAAGGCGGGAACTGATTTTGCAAGCAGAGTAAATAAGAATTTCAGCAGAAAGAAAATAACAGAAATTCTAAGCAGCCAGTAGGCCGGAATTTTTCGATTCAGCCGGTTGAAGTTTGCCATAACGGGAAGTTCCACTGCCGCGCAGATGGCAACGGCGATTCCCATTTCCGAAGTGCCCCCGCCAATGGCAGAGACAATCTGGATGGTAAAAAAGTTTCCGGTAATAAAGAACATAAAATAAACCAGCATACTGCCCACAAGGAATAAAATAAATCGTTTGTATGTAATTATAAATCTGGGAAGTGACAGGGCCTGGCCGTCTGCCGGCAGCTTTGAACTGTCATCGGCTGTTTGGGAGATACTGCCTGACGGGACTTTGCGCAGTGACCAGAAAAAGCAGGTCAATCCGGCAAAAAATGCCAGGTAAAAAACCGGGAGCAGGGATTCGTGGTAAACTGCTACCAGCTTTCCGATAATAACGGATGCCACAGCATAGCTTACAGAGCCAACACCTCTGCTGAGACCGAAATTTATGCTGATTCCCGTATGCTCCAGAAGAAAACAAAGGGAATTAATCAGTGGCTGTAACGAGAACTGAAGAGTCAGAATCAGAACCATAATTACTGCCAGTGGAAGATTGGATACCGGGGTAAATATCAGGATCCCTGAGAGCAGCATTAAAATAACCAGCAGGATACAGCCAAAAAACTGTACAGTAATTTTTTGGCTGCGGTCCAGATAGCTGCCAAGAAATGGCTGCAGTATGGCAGCGGCTCCATTTGCCACAGATAAGATAATGCCGATGACAGCATTGTCAAAGCCCTGGGCCAGCAGATATACAGAAGCATATCCAACCACAATACTATAAGCAGCCTGATAACCGCCATGAATCATGGCATATCTGGCCTGAATAGAAGATTGATGTGTTTTCATTTTATGTAAACCCCACAATATTAATATTTTATCTTTTCATCCTAGTTTTTATTCTAGCAAATGGCCTAGGAAATGACAATCAAATCAAAGATGATTATGTAATTTTATGGAAAATAAAAATGCAGGCACCCTATCCCTGGCTGTTTATGAAGTGCTCCATAAAAGCATATGTGAAAAAGAGTTGAAAAAAAGAGTGCGTCATGTAAAAATAGGATATCAAAGGAGTACATAAGAAGATGAATACAGGAAAAGTTCAATTATTTGCGGAGATAGGTATTATCATTATCACGATAATCTGGGGAATTGCCTTTGTAGTGGTGAAAGATTCTCTGGACTTGATTCCGCCGGTTTATATGGTAGCATTTCGTTTTACTCTTGCAGCCATATTTCTTGCGGTTATTTTTGTAAAAAAACTGAGGCTGTTAAGTAAACAGTATCTTTTATCCGGGGCGGTAACAGGTATTTTTTTGTTTTTGGGATATTTTTTACAGACAATTGGACTTGAGGATACCCAGGCCGGCGTCAGTGCTTTTTTGACAACCGTATATGTGGTCTGGTCCCCCTTCCTTGCATGGCTGATTCATAAAAAGAAGCCGGAAAAGCAATGTGTGGCAGCTGCTTTTATAGCGGTGGCGGGAATAGGCTTATTATCCTTAAACCAAAGCTTTCAGATGGGGCAAGGAGAGATGCTGACGCTGCTTTGCGGTGTGGCATTTGCTTTGCATATGGTGTTTTTGGATAAGTTTGCAAAAGAGCAGGATCCAATTCTTCTGACAATTCTTCAAATGGCAGTTGTGGCGATTCTTGGATGGGTGCTGGCGCCGGTTTGCGATGGGAAAATGCCCGCAGATATGATTGGTGGAGATGGATTCTGGCAGGCTGTTTTATACCTTGGATTATTAAGTACCGGTGTGGCATTTTTACTGCAGAATGTAGCTCAGCGTTTTATTCCGGTGACTACCACGGCCATTCTTTTGTCAATGGAATCGGTATTTGGTGCATTATTTTCTGTTCTGCTGTTGTCGGAACACATGGGAGGAAGAAAAATTGTTGGATGTGTGCTGCTGTTTGGGGCTGTGATCACTGCGCAGGTGAAGGTGCAGAGGGGGAAAGCGAGCTGGAACAAGCCTTAGAAAATTATGATATTTATAGTGTGTTTTGTGTATTATTGGTTGGAAACGTAAGGATGCGTAAGCATACGTAAGAAAAGGCAAAATTTGCTAGTTGTATTGGAAGAATTTATGTAGAGAAATAAATCGTATAAACAAGAGGATTGAATAGGCATTACAAGATTTGATTTTGTAATGTCTATTATTTTTGTATAGCCTCTAATTCGTAAATATAGTATAAAATGCTTATTACTCCGTATAGCAATTTATTAGTATTAGATTTATTTGTATGTTTAAATAAAACAAGTGATAAAAAATATAAATATTATTTTGAAACTATATTTTGTAAAACTAAATATACATTGACAACAATATTGGATGAGCGTATTATAAAAACTAAATAAAGTTTGTTAATGTATGAAGTTAAGGAGAAAAAATATGAAAAGATTTCTGAAAAGAATAATAGTTAGTGTTAGTATTGGCTCGATGTGCGTATCTTCGATTCCTGTTTTAGCCACAGAATCGAAACAACAGCAGTATACGATAAATGATATAGGTGCATTGAAAAGAGAATTAAATAGTAATGCTTTTGATGAATTATCTAAGGTTGAAAAGCAAAAAATATCCAAAGACATAAATCCAAATGTGAAAGCGGAATTTTTTACAGAAAAAATAGAGACTGCATTAATAGAATTTTCGGATATGGAAGTAGATCTGTCGACCACAGCTGAGGGAAATCAATACGGGGAGGAAACAATTGATTTGGGGGATGGATGCTATGCAATTTTAGAGGTAACAGATAAAGAAGATTTAAATCTGTCACAAACTATTGCAAAAAATGTTAAGAGCTGGATAAATCCAACTGTATATGCCAAAAGCAGTAAAGTCACTAAAAAGTATGGGAATAGATATTTTACGGCTTCTTTTAACGTGGTATGTGGAATTGGGGGAGCTAAAATTGTGTTAGAAAACCACTATAAATTGAGTTCATCAGGTATAACGGAACGTTATGGTGTGTCATCTTGTTCAAGTGTATCATTAGGTGGGACAATATCACATGGAGATCCTGTTATAACAGATAAAACTGCAACTACACCAGGAAAATCAGATACAAATATGCATTGTCAGTATGAAGTTAATGGGTCTGCCGGAGGTGTTTGGAACTATAGCAAAACCTTTACTTTAAATACTAGACTAATATATAATTCAATTAATAAATCTGCAAAAACAATAACATTAACTCATGAATGGACAAAGAAATAATTATAGGAGAGATAATAATGACATATTTTACTTGGAGTATCGGTGCAATCATTATTTATGTAATAATCATTTTGGTTGTCATTGCATTTTACCGCCGGCTGAAATCTATAGATCATACATTAAAAGATCTCAAGAATTTAATAGAGGAAAAAGACAATAAAAATAAAGAATAGTTTTAGAATGAGAAAGGTTTAAGGTTTTCCGGATACTAAAAAACATTCCTGCAAAATATCGATCTGCAAAGATTTTGATATCAGCAGGAATGTTTTTTTGTTTTTATAAAACTTTTACTGCCAGCTTTTCCGTCCGCTTTTATCCGGAATTCCAAGTTCTTCCCGGTATTTTGCCACGGTTCTTCTGGAAAGCTTAATGTCATGCTTCTCAAGCTCTTCGGAGATCAGCCGGTCGCTGAAAGGTTTTTCTTTGTTTTCTCCGTTGATGATCTGTTTTATGACTTCTTTAATCTGGGCAGGGGTTATACCTTCTTCCTTTTTCCCCTGCCGGGAGATCGAAGCGGCCAGAAAGTAGTTCAGCGGAAAGATTCCCCAGGAGCACTGCAGATATTTACCGCGCATGGCCCGGCTGATGGTAGATTCATGAAGTTCCAGCTCCTGTGCAAGGTCACAGAGACGCAGCGGTTTATTGTGCAAGAGACCGTACAGGAAAAAGTCCTGCTGCCGGTCTACAATGGCGTGGGTGACCCGGGAGAGGGTGGAGCTTCGCTGGGAAATACAGTTCTTTACCCATTCTGCCTGCTGAATTTTGGAAGACAGGTATTTCTGAACTTCCGCATCTGCATTTTCCTTTAACATGGACTGATAGTAACTGCTGATATTAAAATTCGGATATTGGTATTCGTTAATCAGAATTTCAAATTTATTTTCCAGCTTTACGATAAAAATATCCGGAGTAATATAGCGCAGCTGTTCTCTGTCGCTGAAAGCGTTGCCGGGTTTGGGGTTCAGGGATTTTAATTCCTCACAGCCTTTTTGTATTTCTTCCATAGAAAGATGCAGCGACTTTGCAATGGCCGGAAGATGATTTTTCCCGATATCCTCCAGATGATTTAAAATCAACTGTTCTGTTACCGGGGAAAAATTTTTGCGCCGGTGCAGCTGCAGCAGCAGGCATTCTTTTAAGCTTCTTGCGCCTACGCCGGCAGGATCCAGTGCCTGGACGTCTGCTAGAAGTTTTTCCACGTCAGTTTCAGATAGGTGGAAACGCCCGGCAATGGAGGACAGATCTTCGGTAAGGTATCCCCGCTGGTCCAGTGAGAGAATCAGATATTCGATGATTTCTTTTTCCGAAGGCGTATATTCGGAAGCAATCAGCTGGGAGAGGAGATAGTCGCTGAGCAGCTCTCCGCCGGAATTGGCGACATTCCAGTTGTCCTGGAGATTATCGCTGTCCCGTTCCTGCTGATAGTATATGTGGTTCTGCCGGTCAGTGGAATCCAGCCAGTCCAGCTTCCGCTGGAGGTCAGCCTGTTTGTCCTGTTCTGCGGCCTCATAGGATTCGGCCAGTTCCACTACCGGGTTTTCCAGTGAGAGATTTTCTATGTAGCTTTCCAGCTCTACAGTACTCATCTGCAGGATTTCCATTGACTGAATCATACGCTGAGAAAGTATCTGTTTTTGACTGAGTTCCATTTTTAGTTCCATAGAAACATCCCCCTTTTATCATCTTATCTTAAGTAATCTATATGATATTTTACCAGAGATATGTTTGGTCTACAATGCCCGATATGAAAAAGAATCCTGCCACGGCAGGATTCTCCGCCTGCGGCGGGTCGCTTAATATGATTCAGGCGGCTGATAGCTGCAGTGAAAACGCTGCTCAAATACCTGAATCAAATTTGGACGGAAGTCCGGGTGGGAAATGTGAATCAAAAGCCGTGCCCGGTCTTTTAGCGTTCGCCCCCTTAAGTGGGCAATGCCGTATTCGGTTACGATATAGTCTGCATCGCATCGGGAGGTAGTGACCGCAGCTCCGGTATCCAGAATTGGCACAATTTTTGACAGAGTCCCTCTGGCCGCAGTGGAAGGCATGGCGATAATGGAAATTCCGTGATCTGCCATAGCGGCGCCCCGGACGAAATCTACCTGTCCTCCCACAGCGCTGATCTGTTTTAAACCTACCGATTCTGAACAGATCTGACCCATCAGGTCTACCTGTACACAGGAATTAATGCACACAATATGGTCATTTTTAGCCACCACTGCCGGGTGATTTACATAATCTACTGGGTGCATTTCCACATCTGGATTATGGTTTACATAATCATACAACCGTTTGGTTCCCATCAGGAAAGTAACAATGGATTTTCCCGGATGGAATACTTTTTTGCGGTTGGTGATTACTCCTGTTTCGGCCAGCTCTACCACACCGTCTGAAAACATTTCTGAATGGATGCCAAGATCTTTTTTATCTTTTAATGACAGCAGTACGGCGTCGGGGATGGCTCCGATGCCAAGCTGCAGAGTATCACCATCCTGAATCAGGGAAGCGCAGTGTTTTCCAATGGCTTTTTCCACTTCTCCCAGAGGGGCCGGCTTTAGCTCAGGCAGAGGAGCGCTGTGTTCCACAAAGCAGTCAATCTCATGAACGGATACTGTATTATCACCGTAAACCCATGGCATCTGGTCATTGACCTGAGCAATTACAAGTTTTGCGTTCTGAATGGCGCTTTTGGTGTAATCACAGGAAACGGAAAGATTTACATTCCCGTTTTCGTCCGGCGGTGTGACCATAACAAGGGCGGCGTCCAGCGGAAGAGTGGTGGTAAACAACTCCGGAATCTGATAGAAAAAGCATGGGGTAAAGTCCGCCCGGCCGAAAGCAATAGCGTCTCTTGTTCCGCCGCTGGCAAACAGAGAATTATGGCGGAAGTAAGGTTCCATACCTTCCTGACAGTACTTATTTTCTCCAAGGGAAACCATATGGCAGATTTCTGTATTCTCAAACCATTCCGGATGCCGGGACAGTGTATGAACAAGATATCCGGGTTCTCCCACTGCATGGCCCAGTGCGATACGGGCACCGGGAGGGATTTTTTTTAAGGCTTCTTCGGCCGACATAAGTTTCTGCCGGTATTCTGTTTTCCAGCTCATTTGGCGGCCTCCTTATTCTTCGATTTTGGCGATTGCTTTTGCAAGCTTCTTTTTCATGGCCAGATTGCCCTGGCGGGAAATCATAATCCGCTGAGCCTGCGGAGAGCCGGCGCCGTGCATGGATTCTGTCCGGTAGCCTACTGCTGCGGTTCCCAGGGTCAGGTTTTCAATCAGTCTTAAAATTCTCATGCGGTTTTCAGTAGACACCTCTGCAACGCCTTTAAAGTATTTGTCAATCACCGGACCCAGTTTCGGATCAGACAGATCTTTTTCGGATGGCGCTGTAACCATAAGACCTCCGGCGATATCCTCAGCCAGACGGGCGATTTCATATGGAAATCTTGTAATATTTTGTTTGCAGACATTGGCTAAAAGCAGGTCAATGATGTAGTTGCCGGAGGCTGTTTTCGTGCCTTCCGCAGAACATGCAATGCCGCAGCAATACAGCGTTTCGTTTAAATGCGTCATTTCGATTAATTTATCTTTTACATGGGAAGCGCGCTGGGCACCATTGTATTCCGCAGCTACAGCGGCAGCTCCGATTAATACATCACCCACGCCTACTTTACATCCTCCATAGGACTGTCTGTGATAGCCGGCAAAGCGTTCTACCAGTATTCCGGCAAATTCATACTCTCCATTTAAGAAAATACGGTCATTTGGAACAAATACGTCATCAAACACAACCAGAGCTTCTACACCGCCAAATTCAGAGTTTCCAACATCAATAGAACCGCCTTCCATTTTCCGGGTGTCGCAGGACTGGCGTCCGATAATCATATAGATCCCTTCCGTATCAACGGGAACAGAAAAAGATACGGCATAATCCTTATCGTCCTCGCCCATGGCGATGGTTGGCATAACAATTACTTCGTGGGAGTTGATAATACCGGTCTGGTGGGCTTTGGCGCCCCGGACAACAATGCCGTCGGCTCTTGTTTCTACCACACGCAGATACAGGTCAGGATCAGCCTGTGCATGAGGAGCTTTGGAACGGTCTCCTTTGGGGTCTGTCATTGCACCGTCAACGGTTAAGTCGTTGCGCTGGGTGTACTCTAAGAATTTTAAAAAGTTGTCATGATAGTGGGTGCCATGTTTTTCATCGCATTCATAAGATGTACTGTAAACGGCGTTGAAGGCATCCATGCCTACACAGCGCTGGAAGCAGGCAGCTGTCTTCTGGCCGCAGAGCCGCTGCATTTTTACTTTTTTTCTAAGATCTTCCGTATTTTGATGAATATGAGTGAAACGGTTGATTTTTTCCCCGGTGATATGGGATTTTGCTGTCATGAGATCTTCGTATTCCGGCATGGACGCCAGATCATAGGTCATTTTTACAGAATTTAAGGACGGGCGCAAAATCGGATGGTCCACCGGATTTTCGATTTTTTCCCCAAACATATAAATCTGCATATTCATTTTGCGGATGCTTTCTACATACTGTTCTCCTGTCATAAGTGCCATAATAAAAACTTCCTTTCCTTTTGATTAATGTTTCAAATTTTGTTGATATCAAAATATAAATGCAAAACCTGTGCCAGTTTCATGACACAGGTTTGGAAAGAGCGGGACTTAAATGCTGGAGAATCTGATGCAGGCTGAGAATCCTGCCGTGGCAGGATTCTTTTTTCTCAGTCTGGAGAATTTTTTTTGCGTTTCCGGACAAAGGTGGCGGGAGACATTTGAAGGCTTTTTGCGGCGTCCCGGACATTGCCGTAAGTATGGTAGGCGTCGTTGATATACTGAAGTTCGATTTCTTCCAGATAGGCGGAAAGATTATTGCCGTATCTGGCAGGGAGAAGCCGGGGCTTTGGAGCTTCTGTCCTCTGTATCATGGGCAGTTCATCCGGGTGGATGATTTCCCCGCTGCTGATAATAATGGCCCGCTCTACGACATTTTTCAGCTCCCGGATATTGCCGGGCCAGTCATAGTCTGTGAGGATCTGCATGGAAGCGTTGGAAAAGGTTTTCACAAAGCCGTATTTCCGATTCAGATCATTGGAAAACAGTGTCACAAGTGCAGGGATATCTCCTGGACGGTGGCGGAGGGGAGGAATGTGAATGGGAAATACCATAAGCCGGTAGTAGAGGTCTTCCCGAAAGGTGCCCGCCTTTACCATATCTTCTAAGCTGCGGTTTGTGGCGGCCAGAATCCGGACGTCGATTTTTCGGGGAACGGTGCTGCCGATTCGTTCAATTTCCTGTTCCTGCAGTACCCGGAGCAGCTTTACCTGCATGGATAAAGGAAGCTCGCCGATTTCATCCAGAAATATTGTGCCTTTATCTGCTACTTCAAACAGGCCGGGTTTTCCCTGGCGGTCAGCGCCTGTAAAGGAGCCTTTTTCATATCCAAACAGTTCGCTCTCCAGCAGATTCTCTGGGATAGCGCCGCAGTTGACCCGGATGAAGGAATTTTCCTTCCGGCTGCTGTGCTGGTGAATGTATTTGGCGAAGATTTCTTTGCCCACGCCGGTTTCTCCAAGGAGAATCACGGTAGTATCAAGCTCTAAGACCTTATCGGCAAGGCGCAGTGCGGCAAGGGTATTTTCATCCTCGGCAATCATGTCTCCGGAGAGAAGTTCTTTTTGCATATGGGCTAATTCCTGCTGCAGCTTCTTTTTCTGCTCCGCTGTTTTTTCAACTTCTACCTTTAGATGATAGATCTCTGTCAGATCCCGGACATTTGTGACAACCATAATGATTTCATGCTTTTCATTATAGATGGGAGAGCTTGTAATCAGAGCTTTTTTTCCGGTTTTAAACTCCTGATGGAGGGTGATGGGGCCGCCGGTGTTCAGAACCATCAGGGAGCCGGAGGAGGAAATGATCTTTCGTTCCACCAGATCACGCATGTTTTGGTGAAGTACCTCTTCCCGTTTCAGTCCGGTAATTGTCTCATAAGATTTATTGACCATAATGGTATTGGCCTGGCCGTCGGTAATATAGATTCCGTCAAAGGAGTTTTCCAGCACAGCGCTGAGCCATTGGTTGATATCTTTTTTGATTTCCATAAAAGTTCCTTTCTGCCGGATTTTTTTATTTTTATATATTTAGTGTACTCAAAAACGAAACAAAAGACAAGAAAATGTTTTGAAAATGGAACAAATATTGGATATGTGTTTTGAATATGAAACAAAAAAGAGGAGACAAGATAAAGGAATTTTGAATAAAACCGGGTCGGCGTATCAGTTTTATTCCAATAAAACTGGCATAAAATTTGCTATATATTTTAACAGATAAACAGGGAAAGAAAGGGTACATTATGATGGAAAGAATACAGGAAGTGTTAGAAAAAAAAGTCCGGCCGGCCCTCCTTGAACATGAGGGAGATGTAAAGGTGCTGTCTTTTGAAGAGGGGATTTTGCGGATACGTCTGCTGGGAAAATGTTCCGGATGTCCTTCCGCAAGAATTACCACGGAGGAGCTGATTCAAAAAGAGATTATGGAGGCGGTGCCTCAGGTGGAGGATGTAGTTCTGGTTCAGGAGACCAGCCGGGAACTTATGGATTTTGCCAGAAGGATTTTGAACCATGAAAATCGGAATTAAATACTGCGGCGGGTGCAATCCAAGGTATTCACGCCAGCAGGAAACAGAAAAGTTAAAAACCGGACTGTTAAAGGATATCCGGCGTGCAGAAGAAACCGGAGCTTTCTGTGCCGGAGAAAATGATGAACATAAAGATACAGACCTTGTGTTTACTTATGACAGTAATGAAGTATGTGATTTCTGGCTGGTTATCCACGGATGTTCGGCGGCCTGCGGAAAGAAAGAATTATTAAAGGCAAAGCAGAAGATTTTTGAGGCTGTACAGGGAAAGGATTTTGTAAAAATAAAGAAAGAGCTGCTGGAGGCTTTCAAAGCCGGATGCCGGAAAATGGAACCGGACAGTCAAAAAGAGGGGAAGGCCCATGGAAATTCCTGGACCGAAGACGGAAGGAAAATTCTGTATCCGGGGCAGCAGGCGTTTTTTACGAAAGTGCTGGATGAGGAGGCCGTGGCAGCGTTTGCCAGGTTAACTGGAGACTTTAACAGTATCCACCTGGATCCGGGCGCGGCGTCCGAAAGTCTGTATCGAAAGCCTGTGGTACATGGAATGCTTACCGCAAGCCTGATTTCAACGGTGATGGGCATGAAGCTGCCGGGGCCGGGAACTGTTTTTTCGGGAACCAGTATTACTTTTGATCTGCCGGTATTCTGGGGAGATACCATTACGGCTGAAGTTGTACTGGAAGATATTGAGGAGTATCCCGGTCATTATCGGGTACTGTTAAAGGGGCGGTGCGTGAACCAGGATGGATTAACTGTTGTCCAGGCAGACTGCAGTCAGATACTTTCTAAACGGAAATTTTATATAAAGGAGAAACAAAAGAATGACAAATCTTGAAAAATATAACCGGGCGTTTATCCGGAATCTGGATGTAACAGAGGATGAGCTTTTAGAATTGAAATACAGGGGAATTCCCCAGTGGGATTCCATTGGACATATGGATTTGATTGCAGAACTGGAGGGCGAGTTTGAAATCCGAATGGAGACATCGGATGTGCTGGCATTTTCTTCTTATAAAAAAGGAAAAGAAGTGCTGGCAGAATATGGCGTTATTCTGGAGTAAAAGCAGAGGGGAAAGCAATGATTATTACGGTCAGTTCAGAAACAATGGGAAGCAACAGCTATCTGATAGAAAAGAATAAAAAGGTTCTTATTATAGATCCCAATGAACCGGATAAAATCAAAGGGCTGATTTCGGAGTGTGGATGGCAGCCGGAAAAGATTCTGCTGACCCATGAACATTTTGATCATATCAAAGGGCTGGAAGAAATCCGGGAGTACTTTCAGATTCCGGCAGCGGCCAGCGAAGCCTGCAGTCTGGGCATCCAGAATGTTAGAAGTAATTTGTCTTCGATTTATGATATGTATGTCTATTATCAGACAGGACAGACTGCCGGAAAACGGCACCCGGATTTTGTATGCAGGCCTGCAGATGAAATATTTCAGGGAGAGTATAGTTTTTTATGGGAGGGATGCCGGATTACCATGAAGGCGCTGCCGGGGCATTCTAAGGGCAGCAGCGTGATCTGGCTGGATGAGGCTTTTTTGTTTACGGGAGATTATCTGATTCAGAATCAGCCGGTGATTACAAGATTTACCGGAGGAGCTCCGGACAGATATGAAAAAGAGGCCAGAAAATATTTTGCGTGTCTGCCGTCGGGATTGTTTATTTATCCCGGCCATGGGCAGCCCTATGTTTATACAAGGGAGATGGGGGCATATGAATGAAAATAAAGGGGTATACAGGCTTTCACAGCAGGAAAAGAACCGCAGGATAAACCGGGAATTAAGAGAACTTACAAAGATACACAAAAACAAATGTGAGCCGTACCGGAGGCTTTGCGGCGGTCTGAAAGAAGAAATGCCTTTTGTCCCGGTAAGTGCATTTAAGGATTTGGAGTTGAAAAGTGTCCCGGAATCAGAAATCGTGAAAATAATTACTTCTTCAGGAACTTCCGGTGAGCGTGTCTCCCGGATCTTTTTGGACCGGGAGACGGCGAATCTTCAGCAGAAGGCTTTGTGTGAAATTGCAGGAGATTTTATTGGGAATCAGCGGCTGCCGATGCTGGTGATTGACAGCCGGAATGTTTTAAGAGACCGGAGAGGATTTTCTGCCAGAGGTGCAGGGATTTTAGGGTTTTCCATACTTTCTGCTGAGCGGTGCTATGCACTGGATGAACAGATGCATTTATTGACAGAGGAAATCACGGCTTTTCTTAAAAAGCATGAGGGAGAAAACATTCTGGTTTTTGGATTTACTTATATTGTCTGGGAATATTTCTGCCAGGAATTAAAGAGAAGAGGTCTGTCCCTTGATTTGTCAAATGGATATCTGATTCATGGAGGAGGCTGGAAAAAAATGCAGCAGATAGCCGTTTCCGAAGATGTATTTGCCAGGGAACTGAAACGTGTCTGCGGCATCAGACATATCAGCAGCTATTACGGGATGGCGGAGCAGACGGGAAGTATTTTTATGGAGTGTGAGTGTGGTCATCTTCATGCCAGCTGCTATTCTGATATACGGGTGCTTCGGGCTGCAGATTTTTCAGAATGTGACACAGGGGAAGAGGGGATTTTAGCACTTTCCAGTGTCTTAGCCAAATCCTATCCGGGCCACAGGATTCTGACGGAAGATCTTGGCATCCTGCTGGGAACAGACCACTGCCCCTGCGGGCGGAAGGGAAGCTATTTTAAAGTAACAGGAAGAATACCAAAAACCGGGCTGCGGGGCTGCAGTGATGTGCTGGCAGAAAGCCGGGCCAAAAAGACAGACGCGAATATCTTTCTGGCGGCCGGAGTTTTAAAACCAAAGCCCCGGAAGGCGGCAGTTTTTGATGAATTAGCGGTTGGTTTTTTGACGGAAGTATCGGAATATATCCGGAAAAAGAAAGAACTGCAGCGATATCCGGATCTGTGTGCTTTTGGATTCTGGTGCCGTCCGGCAAACTTAAAAGCAATGAAACGTCAGGGACGCCGTGGGAAGGGGCTGGTATTTCATATTGTACCTTCTAATATGCCGGTGATGTTCGCTTATTCATGGGCTGTTGGGCTGCTTGCAGGAAATGGAAATGTTGTCCGGCTGCCGGGGCAGAGTGCTCCGGAGACAGATATTTTATGTAACCTTATAGAAGAGCTGTTTCAAAAGGAAACATACAGAGAGCTGAAGGAGTGCAGCAGTTTTGTCCGATACCGGGCAGACCGAAAAGTGACACAGATGTACTCAGAATGCTGTCAGGTCCGTATCATATGGGGCAGTGATGATACCGTGCGAAGCATTCAAAAGATTCCTCTGGCAAAGGGAGCATCAGATATCATATTTCCGGATAAATATTCCATTGCAGTGTTATCGGTCTCTTATATACTGGAACAATCAGAAGAAGAATTATGTCAACTGGCATATCGGTTTTACCAGGACACATACGGAGCAGATCAGAATGCCTGCTCCAGTCCCATTACTGTTTTCTGGCTGACAGGGGAAGCGGCCAGGGAAGAGATAAGTCTTGCAAAAGACCGCTGGCATACGGCGCTGGCAGAACAGGCAAAGGCGTATCCTCTGGACTTTTATAAGTCCGTGGCAAAATATCAAAAGCTTTGCAGAGCCTGTCTGGAACAAAAAGGTCTGGAGCCTGTAAAGCGTTTTGGAAACCGGTTGTATATTATTCCCTGCAAAGAACTGCCCGAGCATTTATGGGAGCTTTCCGGGGTGTGTGGTATGTTTTTTGAAAAAGATATAAAGGAAACAAGTGAGCTGTATCCCTGGATGGAGGCAAAGATTCAGACCATTGCAGCTGCAGGTATCTGTAAAAAGCAGCTGTATGATGAAATAAGAGCCGCCGGATGTCCTGGTGTTGACCGGGTGGTTTCCCCCGGAGAAGCCCTGGTTTTTGATCCGGTCTGGGACCGGAAGGATTTATATCTGCTTCTTACGGAGGAAAGATGATGAAATTTTATGAGGAAACAGATTTGTACAGGGAAAGGATACTGTTTATAACAGAAACCGGGGAGCATCTGACCTATCAGGAAAGCTATGATCTGGCGGATGAGATGCTGAAGGGAATACCGTCCAGAACTATTGCTTTTTTATTTTGCAGCAATCAGCTGGAAGCTGTCAGTGCATATCTTGGGATGCTGCGCAGGGGAATTGTGCCGGTTCTGTTAGATAAAGATCTGCCGCCGGAGCAGATCAGAGAGATGATGAAAATTTATGAGCCGGAAATCTGTATTTATCCGGCAGCCGAAAAAAATAAAATGCCAAAGGGACATATTTTGTGGGAAAATGCAGCATATCTCACAGTCAGAACCGGGGAGAGGCGCTGCCAGATGTATCCTGAACTGGGGCTGCTGCTGCCAACCTCCGGCAGCACCGGAAGTCCAAAGCTTGTGCGGCTTAGCTATGAAAATCTGCAGAGTAATGCACTGTCTATTGCCGGATATCTGAATCTTACAAAAGATGACCGGCCGGTGACAAATCTGCCTATGCAGTATACTTATGGACTGTCTGTAATTAACAGCCATGTGCTAAAAGGTGCATCTATACTGCTGACAACAGGAACGGTATTTGAAGAGCGTTTTTGGAAGCTGGTAAAGGAGCAGAGAGCCACGGCTCTGGCCGGTGTGCCTCATACATATGAAATGCTGAAACGGCTGCGGCTGGATGCCATGGAACTGCCGGATTTAAAAGTACTGACCCAGGCCGGAGGCAGGCTGTCGGGAACCCTTCAGCAGTATTTTGCCTCCTGGACCAGAAAAAAAGGAATAAAGTTTTTTATTATGTACGGCCAGACGGAAGCCACTGCCCGGATGTCCTACCTTCCCTGGGAAAAAAATCTGGAAAAGCCCGGGAGTATTGGGATTGCGGTTCCCGGGGGCCGTCTGGAGCTTCAGGATGAGGAAGGAATGGTGATCGAAGCGCCGGAAACAGAAGGAGAGCTGATCTATTATGGGCCAAATGTTTCTTTGGGATATGCCGGGGGGCGCAAAGATCTGTCAAGAGGTGATGAGCAAAGAGGCAGGCTTGCTACAGGAGATCTGGCAAAACGGGATGCAGAAGGGTTTTATTATATTACCGGAAGAAAGAAACGATTTTTAAAGATATTTGGAAAACGCATCAGTCTTGATATGCTGGAAAAGATGCTGGCCTGCCGGTATCCGGACAGTGTGGCAGCCTGTACGGGAACCGATGAGAAAATCTGCATTTATATAGAAGATAAAAGCCCAGCTGCTCCCGGTGAGATTGCAGGCTTTCTTTCAGAACAGACAAGATTGCACCAATCAGCGTTTCTGGTAAGGAAAATTCCACAGATTCCAAGAAACAGCGCAGGAAAAATACAGTACACACAGCTTTTATTACGGGATATCCACGGAAAATCTCGGGGAAACAGTTGAGAAAACAGTCTTTTTCGTATATAATAGCCGGAGTAAAAGAAAAACATAAATAAAATGAAAAGATAAAAGAAAAGAGGCCAGATAATGACAAAAGTCAGAACCAGATTTGCACCAAGTCCTACAGGGAGAATGCATGTAGGGAATCTTCGGACTGCATTATATACGTATTTGATTGCAAAACATGAAGGCGGAGAGTTTGTTTTAAGAATTGAAGATACCGATCAGGAGCGTTTTATGGATGAGGCTCTTGATATTATATATCGCACCATGAAAAAGACTGGGCTGATTCACGATGAAGGGCCGGATAAAGACGGCGGTTACGGTCCTTATGTGCAGAGTGAGCGCTGTGCATCCGGACTTTATATGGAATATGCCAAAATGCTCATTGAAAAAGGAGAGGCTTATTACTGCTTCTGCGATAAAGAGCGTCTGGAATCTTTAAAACAGACCATCGGAGATAAGGAAATCAGTGTTTACGATAAGCACTGCCTGCATCTGTCAAAAGAGGAAGTGGAGGCAAACCTTGCCGAAGGCAGGCCTTTTGTGATTCGTGCCAATGTTCCCAACGAAGGTGAGACAACCTTTCATGATGAAATTTACGGGGATATTACACAGCCAAATTCTGAACTGGACGATATGATTCTCATAAAATCTGACGGATATCCTACTTACAACTTTGCCAATGTAGTGGATGACCATCTGATGAAAATTACTCATGTAGTCCGGGGAAATGAGTATCTGTCGTCAGCACCGAAATACACCAGACTGTATCAGGCTTTTGGCTGGGAAGAGCCAAAGTATATCCACTGTCCGCTGATTACCAATGAAGAGCATCAGAAACTCAGCAAGCGGTGCGGGCATTCTTCCTATGAAGACCTCATTGAGCAGGGATTTCTCACGGAAGCTGTGGTAAATTTTGTGGCTCTTCTTGGATGGAGTCCTTCTGATAATCAGGAGATTTTCTCTATGGAAGAGCTGATACAAAAATTTGATTACCATCATATCAGCAAATCACCTGCGGTTTTTGATATGACGAAACTGAAATGGATGAACGGCGAGTATTTAAAAGCCATGGATTTTGATACTTTTTATGAGATGGCAGAGCCGTATATCCGGAAGGCAGTTAAAAAAGATTATGATCTTAAGAAAATTGCCCAGATGGTGAAAACCAGAATTGAAACATTTCCGGAGATTGGTGAACATATTGATTTCTTTGATACACTTCCGGATTATGATATCTCCATGTATACACACAAGAAAATGAAAACAAATGCGGAGACATCATTAGAAGTTTTGACAGAGGTTCTGCCGAAACTGAAAAATCAGGAGGACTACAGCAACGATGCCCTGTATCAGATGCTGAAAGAGTATATTACAGAAAAAGGATACAAAAACGGCTATGTGATGTGGCCTGTCCGCACGGCTGTTTCCGGAAAACAGATGACTCCGGGAGGAGCTACAGAACTGATGGAGGTACTGGGAAAAGAGGAATCTGTTGCACGTATTGAAAAGGCAATTGAAATGTTGAAATAAGTTCAAGAAGGTAAGAGAGCCGATTTATAATAATTCAGGGCTGTTTGCAGACTTTGGAAGTTTTCTGAAAATACAGAGGAAAGACTGTTACCGGGAAAACTTGTGCCAGAGGTGTTGCAATAGCCCTTTTTTCATGCCCGAAAATCAGTATAATAAGAATGATTCCATTAGAATATTCAGACACAAGATCTGGTATTGTGAAATGAGACTGATTTCAAAAGACACAATATATGGTTTTGGGTATTGTAATCAAATACCATATGTTGTACAATGTCAGCAGACATAAAAAAATAAGATCTATATATAGTATAACAGAAACAGGAGACGGGCATGAAAATCATAAAGAGAAGTGGAACAGAAGTCCAGTTTGATCTGGATAAAATTACAGCGGCGGTGATCAAAGCAAACAGCTCTGTGCCGGATAATGAAAAAATGAGCAAAGAACAGATTGCAGTTATTTCTGCAAATATGCGGACCATCTGTGAGGGAATGAACCGTGCGCTCAGCGTGGAGGAAATTCAGGATTTTGTTGAAAATCAGATTATGAATCAGCGGGCATTTTCCGTGGCAAGAAATTATATTACATATCGTTATAAAAGAGCACTGGTGCGTAAAACAAATTCTACTGATGAACAGATTTTAAGTCTTCTGGAATTTGATAATGAGGAAGTAAAACAGGAAAATTCAAATAAAAATCCGGCAGTTAACAGTGTTCAGAGAGATTACATGGCAGGGGAGGTAAGCAAGGATATTACCAAGCGTTTTCTGCTTCCGCCTGAAATCGTAGAAGCCCATGAGCAGGGGCTGATTCATTTCCATGACGCAGACTATTTTGCACAGCATATGCACAACTGCTGTCTGATCAATCTGGAAGATATGCTTCAGAATGGAACGGTAATCAGTGAGACTATGATTGAGAAACCTCACAGTTTTTCAACAGCCTGCAATGTTGCTACTCAGGCAATTGCGCAGATTGCAAGTTCTCAGTATGGCGGCCAGAGCATTTCCCTGGCGCAGCTGGTTCCTTTTGTACAGGTAAGCCGTGAAAAATTCCGGAAAGAGGTTGCGGCTAATTTTGCAGAGGCCGGCATTGATGCTGATCAGGATACCATTAATCAGGTAGCTGAAATGCGTGTCAGAAAAGAAGTTCAGCAGGGCGTTCAGATGATTCAGTATCAGGTTATTACATTGATGACAACCAATGGACAGGCGCCCTTTATCACAATTTTTATGTATCTGAACGAAGTAGAAGACGGCCAGCTGAAAGATGATCTGGCAATGGTAACTGAGGAAGTATTAAAACAGCGGATGCAGGGAATTAAAAATGAAAAGGGAGTTTACATAACACCTGCATTTCCAAAGCTGATTTACGTACTGGAAGAGGATAATATTAAAGAGGGAAGCAAATATTATTATCTGACGAAACTGGCGGCAGAATGTACTGCAAAACGGATGGTGCCGGATTATATTTCAGAAAAGGTAATGCTTCAGAATAAAGTAGATAAAAACGGAGAGGGACACTGCTATACCTGTATGGGATGCCGTTCCTTCCTGACCCCCTATGTGGATCCGGAAACAAACAAACCGAAATACTACGGAAGATTTAATCAGGGTGTTGTGACCATTAACCTGGTAGATGCAGCCTGCTCTTCCGGAAAAGATATGGAAAAATTCTGGAAAATCTTTGATGAAAGACTGGAATTGTGTTATAAAGCTCTAATGTGCCGTCACCGCCGTCTGGAGGGAACGCCTTCGGATGTGGCTCCGATTTTATGGCAGCACGGAGCGCTGGCCAGACTGAAAAAAGGTGAGACCATTGATGAGCTTTTACATGGCGGATATTCCACCATTTCTCTTGGATATGCAGGATTGTGCGAGTGTGTCAGATATATGACAGGAAAATCCCACACGGATCCCGCCGCAACACCATTTGCACTGGAAGTGATGCAGCATATGAATGATGCCTGCGCGAAATGGAAAGCAGAACAGAACGTGGATTTCAGTCTTTATGGAACGCCATTGGAGTCTACAACATATAAGTTTTCAAAATGTCTGCAGAAACGTTTTGGTATCATTCCGGATGTGACAGACAGAAACTATATTACAAACAGTTATCATGTACATGTAACGGAAGAAATTGACGCTTTTGATAAGCTGAAATTTGAAGCGCAGTTCCAGAAACTGTCTCCGGGGGGAGCCATCAGTTATGTGGAAGTGCCTAATATGCAGGACAACCTGGAAGCGGTTCTGTCTGTTATGAAATATATCTATGATAATATCATGTATGCAGAATTAAATACAAAGAGCGATTTCTGCCAGGAATGCGGGTACAGCGGAGAGATTCAGATTATTTCTGATGAGCACAATAAGCTGGTATGGGAATGCCCGAACTGCGGCAACCGGGATCAGGACAAAATGAATGTGGCCAGAAGAACCTGCGGTTATATTGGCACACAGTTCTGGAACCAGGGACGTACCCAGGAAATTAAAGAAAGGGTTCTGCATCTGTAGGCCGGAAGGCGGGGGATACTATGAACTATGCGGCGATAAAAAAATGTGATATTGCAAATGGACCGGGGGTGCGGGTTACTCTGTTTGTCTCAGGCTGTACCCATCACTGCAGGGAATGTTTTCAGCCGGAAACCTGGGATTTTAAGTATGGAAACCGGTTTGATGAGACCGTGGAACAGGGAATTTTAGAGGCTCTTGCTCCGGATTATATCCAGGGACTGACATTGCTTGGGGGAGAACCCTTTGAGCCGGCGAATCAAAGAGCGCTGGTACCTTTTTTGCACAAAGTGCGGGAGCGGTATCCGGATAAGGATATCTGGTGTTTCAGCGGATATGTTTTAGAAGAGCTTACCGGTATGCAGGAAGGAACCGGACGGGCCAGATGTGAGGTGACAGATGAGATGCTGTCTTTGATTGATGTGCTGGTAGACGGAGAATTTGAGCTGGAACAAAAAGACATCAGTCTGCAGTTTCGGGGCTCATCTAACCAGCGTTTGATTCAGGTAAAGGAAAGCCTTGAAAAGAAAGAGATTATCTGGTGGTCCGGCGGGAAATAGAGAAGAGAGTTTTAATTTTATAAGAAACTATAATTACAGCAAAGCAGCGCCTTCGTTCAGGTAACGGGCGCTGCTTTGCTGCGTGAAAGAAATGAGGCAGTAGTTATTCATTTATCTTAATATCTGAATTTAACCAATTTTTCCAAGCTCTGTATTTTTCTGATAGGCATCTGTAATGGCTTCAATGGCTGCGGAACGAAAACCGTTTCTTTCCAGAGCGGAAACCCCTGCAATGGTGGAGCCTTTGGGAGAGCAGACGGCATCCTTTAATTCTCCGGGGTGCCGTCCTGTTTCCAATACCATAGCGGCTGCCCCCAAAACAGCCTGGGCAGCATAAGTAAGCGCCTGATGCCGGCTTAAACCGGTGAGAACAGCTCCGTCAGCCAGTGCTTCAATAAACAGATAAGCAAAAGCCGGAACACATCCGCTGACGGTTGTGAAAGCGTCCATCATTGTTTCAGAAAGCCGCTCAATTCTGCCGGCTCGAAACAGCACCAGTTCAAGATCCGCAAGAATATCTTCGGATACTTCGGGACCGAAAGCCATGGCAAGCATTCCTTTTCCAATGGCAGCCGGTGTATTTGGCATAATCCGCACAAAGGGCAGCCGGCGGCATGCTCCATCCAGCTTTTGCCGAAGGGTTTCAATGGTCAGACCGGCAGCAATAGAGATCAGCACTTTTTCCTTCCCGGTTTCGCACTGCCGGTTTAGATATGGTGAAATTTCATGGAGAACATCTCCTATGATCTGTGGTTTTACACATAAAAAAATAAAATCTCCCAGCCCGGCGGCATCTGCATTTGTGGCGGCAGTCTGACATCCTGTTTCTCTGGCCAGACTAGAGGCTTTGGCCAGGTCGTAATCTGTAATATAAATCTGTTGTGGATTTAACGCCCGGCTGGCGGCACGGATTAAAGCGCTCCCCATATTTCCGGACCCGATAAAAGCTATTTTCTTATTCATTTCCTGTGGTCCTCCTATTTTTCTTTCATTGTAAATCCCGTACCTGAAAATGAAAATTAAAGTTTTTTTTGTATAATTATAAAAAATTTTAACTGGTTGTAATATATAGCAAAGGCGATATAAGAAATTGAAAAATGCATTAAAATCTTCTTTTCATCACAAAAAAAGTATTTGAATGGAGCTGGGGAAAACGGAATGGTAACATGGCCTTGACAACAAAAGGAGGGAAAGGGGATGGATATGATAAAAGAGCTGATACTGCGCAGGCGTTGTAGAAAAGAAAACAAAGAAAATAATGAGATACCGAAAGGCTGCAAAAAGGCAGTCAGCGGGGAGGCTTTTTTGTTTTTGGGGGGCATTGGGATTTTGTTTTTGTTTCTGGGGATTCACATGGGAGCTATTCATATGTTTAATACATTAATGAATACGGCATATCAGCTTTTGCTGGATACGGTATTTTACGTAATGGCAATTGCTGTTTTATCGGGAGCTGTCTCGGCGCTGTTTTCTGAGTTTGGGGTTATTTCTCTTCTGAATAAAGGACTCTCTCCCCTTATGAAACCGATTTACGGACTGCCAGGGGCCAGCGCAGTAGGCATATTAACCACTTATCTGTCGGATAATCCGGCTGTGCTGACGCTTAAGGCAGATGAAAATTTTCCGGAGTATTTTCAGAAAAAACATCTGCCGGCCCTGGTAAATCTTGGGACATCTTTTGGAATGGGCATGATTGTAACTACCTTTATGATTGGGATTGCATCTCCCTCTGGCGAGAGTTTTCTTCTGCCGGCAGTGATCGGAAATGCCGGTGGAATTGCAGGCAGTATTGTCAGTACACGTCTGATACTGTTTCTTTCTTATAAGGAGTATGGGAGAGGAAAGCCTCAGGGAAAATCCTTGAAACCGGAGTCCGAATCTGCCGTTTTGTATCGAAAAGTACGTGAGGGAGGCGTGGGAGCAAGGTTTATGGATGCCCTGTTAGCCGGAGGAAAGTCAGGGGTGCAGATGGGAATCAGCATCATACCGGGAGTACTGATTATTTGCACGCTGGTCCTGATGCTGGCAAATGGTGCTCCGGAAGGGGGATACACAGGAGGAGCCTATGAAGGAGTCGCAATTCTGCCATGGATTGGGAAAAAACTGGATTTTATATTGATGCCGTTATTCGGATTTACCAGTCCGGAGGGGATTACCGTTCCCATTACGGCATTGGGAGCAGCGGGAGCTGCTATTAGTCTGGTGCCCAATCTTGTGAATCTGGGACTGGCATCCGGACATGATGTGGCGGTATTTACAGCGATGTGTATCTGCTGGGGAGGTTTTTTAAGCACTCACGCAGCTATGATGGATACTTTTGGATGCCGGCGGATGACCGGAAAGGCGATTGCCTGTCATACAGCAGGCGGTCTGTGTGCGGGTATTCTGGCAAACTGGCTGTATCAGCTTGTATCAGTTTTGATGTAAATTAGGAAAAATAAGGATTAAAAATTATTTAAAATCACTAAAGTAAAATTGAATATGCATGTTGAAGCCAGGATGTTATGCTGATATCAGTAAAACATGTTTTCAAAAAAGTTCGAAGGAGGAGAATACTATGGACATTGAAAAATACCTTGACGCGTTCCCAAAGGAAAGAGAATTAAGAAAGAAAAATATTGAAACGGTTATGGCTTATATGACCTATAGCGGAGATGAGAGATTAAACCGCTGGAAATTATTTACAGAGGACGGACAGGGGGGCTATACAGGTCCTGCAAAAGATTATCCGGCACCTGAATTTATTGAGTGGGGAGTTCCGGGGCATGAGGGGTTAAAAATGAGTGATGCATGGAACAGCAAATGGTTTGAAGACGGGGTTTATACAGATATGCATCTGCTCCTTTCTGACGATCCCAACTATATAGTTGTATCAGCACTGGGAACGTTTCAGTTAAAATTTCCGGCGTATGAGGAAAAAAAGTATCAGAATTATTTCTTCCATGTTTTCGAAATGGAAGATGGACTGATTAAACGGTATCATGAACATATGAATTTTTGTCAGATGTATCATACCATCGGGATTGAACTGCCGGAAGTGGAGTTTCCGCACGGTATTTAAAAAATTGGGGGGATAAAGCAATGATGAAATCAAAAGGTCCGATTCAGCTTCCTTACGCGGGAACAAAGGTAAGAAAAATAGAATACGTGGGATATGCCACAGGAATGATCGGATATCAGATTCAGAATACATTGATGGGAATTTATCTGCTGATGTTTATGACAAATATTCTTCAGATTCCTATGCTGTATGCAGGCTCCGTTACTCTGGTCTGCAGGTTTGTGGATGCTTTTACAGATATTTTCTTTGGAACCATCGGGGACCGTACACATACAAGATTTGGTTCTTTCAGGCCATGGTATGTGACAATGGCAATTCCTGCGTGCTTATCATTTATGATGCTGTTTATCTGTCCGAAGTTTGTAACTCCGGGATCGGCATTTGCATTATTCTGGATTTATCTGATTTATTTGATTTACGGAAGTGTATTTACGACGATTATGTATACTTCTTACAGTGCATTTACTTCTGTTGCCACTGCAGATAATAACGAGCGCCGGGGACTGGTTCTGGCACGGCAGATGGGACTAAATATCAGCGGTATTATTGTGGCGGCGGCGACACCGGTTATGATGTATTTCGGCGGTGGAGTTTCCAATAATGAAGCTGCTTTTAAAGCTCTGGGAGTGTTTGTGGCAGTAGTAAGTATTGTTTGTTACCTGCTCTGCGGTTTGACACTTCGTGAACGGGTACAGTTAAATGCAGGCAAGGCTCTGCCCATCAAAGAAGGTTTTAAAGTATTTAAAGGCAATAAGATTTTCCTTGGGGCACTGATCTGCAATGTGCTTCATTCTATCGGAATAGCCATGTTTGGCGGATTGATGAGCTATTACTTCCTGTATTATAAAATGAATCCGGGATTAATGAGCCAGGGACAGCTTGTGGCAGCCATTGTAGCAACGGCTATCAGTATGATTTTTCTTCCGATGATGATGAAGCGGCTGCGCCGGGCAGCGGTTTACTGGATTGGTGTAATTATATTCTGCGGCCTTTTAATGCTGGGGTATGCATTCAGTATGTTTACCGTCAGCGGTTATCTGATGTGTACCGGTTTTACGGTAGGGATGATGATTGTCTATGCGGTTACCTTCAGCTTTATCCCTGATGCTGTGGATTACGGCGAATGGAAGAATGGTGTGGGGGCTCCGGGAACGGTAAATACTGTGCTGACCTTTATCCAGAAAATCACCACTGGTTTTGGAACGATGCTGATATCTGTTTTATTAAGTGCAGTAGGATATGATGCGGCCAGAGGGTTTGAGCAGACACAGGCGGCCAGAGAAGGAATCCGTCTTATCAGCTGTGTGGTACCGGCGGCATTTTTCCTCCTTTCTGCTCTTGGGCTGATTTTCCTTCGGGTTAAGGCAGAAAAGATGAAAGAGATCAGAGAAGAGCTGGCTGTCAGAAGAGCCAATGCACAAAAAGAGGAAGCATAAATATAAGTATCATTGTATAGGAGGAAGAAAGTTATGTGTGAAGATAAAGAATTAAGAGAGAAAAACAGAGGGACCATAGCAGAATTTTTTAAACGCCATGCGGAAGCCAGAGCCGAACTGTTTGATACAGACGGCTGTAAGGAACTGACCTTTGCGGCAAACGGCGGGGCTCCCCAGCGCTGGGAGGGTAAAGAGGAAGTATTAAAGAATTTTACCGCAAATAAGACATTTTTCCCCACCTGGGGATGGCGGGACATTGTTATTGACGATACACAGGATCCAAATAAATTCTGGGCAGAGGCATACGGCGGCGGTGAACAGAAGGTAGGAGATTCCAAAGAACCAACCAAATATGAAAACCATTATGTATTCTGCTTTAAAATGAAAGACGGGCTGATCCTTGAGATGCGGGAAATTAATAATCCGTTGAAGCTGATGATGGCATTGGGAGTAGAGCTTCCAAAGATGCCGGATGCAAAAGAGGATACAGAGCAGTTATTAAAACGTTAATCTTCAAATTTTGTATAAATATGCATAAGGTCCGGCAGTGTACGAAAAAGCAGTATGCTGCCGGGCTTTTTTTGCTCTATAAGAAATACTGTGTTGTGATAAAGCTGAAAAGTACCGATTCCTATAGAGCAAAAAACGCTCCGCTGTGGATGGCACTGTGGCGGAATGGAGTCATGTCGCAAAAACGATTTTTTATAAATGATCAGTAAAAGCTTTGTAAAATATAAAGACTGGATATGAAAAATGAATGGAAAAAGTGAGGTTAATATGGGGGAAGCTCTGTATAAAGTGCGGCGGTCATGGTAAAATGAGTCCAGAATGCCAAATGTCAGGAGGATAAAGATGTCTTCTTATTTATCAAAGTATGAGACGTTTATGGAAGTTGCAAAAACCAAAAGTATGAGCCGGTCTGCTGTAAATACGCATCAGACTGTTCCGGGGGTCAGCTATACCATTGCCAAGCTGGAAGAAGAGTGGGGGATTCCGCTGTTTGTGAGAAACAGAGGGAAAATATCCCTGTCTGAAGCTGGAGAAGCGCTGCTGCCTTATATTTCAGATGTACTGGAAGCTCAGCAGAGACTGGAAAATGAGGTGCTGTCTTTTAAGGGAATTGAAAAGGGTACTGTGAAAGTGGGAGGACTGCGCCGTGTGACAAAGCAGTGGCTTCCAAGCATGATTCAATATATGGAGGCAGAGTATCCCAATATTCAGATAGAAATTGTACTGAACTTGTATGAAGAGGTGCAGACAGATCTTCAAAATGGGGTGATAGACATTGCCTTTGCCGGAGAACCCACCACAAAACTTTTGGATTTTTACCATGTAATTGATGACCCGTATATGGTTGTTATGCCAAAGTCAGATCCGCTTCGGGGCAGGATGGAACTGACATTAGAAGAAATCAGGCATGAGAAGCTGATTATGCCGGACTGGGTTCATGATAAAGGGCTTCAGACACTGATGGAAAAAAGCAGAATTGATAATCAGACTGCCTATCGCATTAAGGATACAGGAACTATTTTGTCTATGGTGGAGCAGGGAATAGGTGTCTCTATCCTTCCATATTTTATTATATCAGGGGAACGGGCCGATGTGGCGGCAGTGCGCCTTTTGGACTGGCCGGCAAAACGGTTTGGGATTGTGACGGCTTCAGAAGCAAGGCTGTCTCCTTCGGCTAAAAAGTTTATGAATTGTGCGAAAGAATGGCTGAAAACCAATCAGGATCATATCGGCTTTCACGGGACAGAGAAGAAGGAAGGCTGAATGAGGGAGAAAAGGGGCGAAAATGGAGACTGAAAAGAAACGGAACGGACTGATTCACGATATGGGTTACTTTGCCGGAAATTTATTTTTTTCCAAACAGGAGATCAGGCGCCGTCATAATCTGGTAAGACAAAGGCTTAAGGCTGCAGGGGCAGATCTTCTGATTGCACAGCTGTGTTTTCCGTCGGCCAGTATGGCTGTGGATCCGTATATTACCTGGCTGACCGGTACTTCTGGCTATAAAAGCACCATGACAGCGGTTCTGCCGGTTCAGGGAGAGTTAATACTGATACCAGGAGCGGGAATGCAGTCAGTCAGCGGAAATGACTGCCCGTATCTGGCGGGAACGAAAGATCTGCTTCAGGAAGTATTAAATGGAGTGAAACGGATTGCTTACTGCGGGCTGGGGCGGATGCCCCTTTCTTTTTATCAGTATCTGGCAGAAGTACTGCCGGGAGTGGAACTGATAGATTTCTGCCGGGAACTGGATGTTATGAAAGCTGTAAAAAGCCAGGAAGAGTTAGAGGCAGTTAAGCATGCGGTCTGGATACAGGACCGGTTAATAGAGTATGGGGCAGAATATCTGAAACCCGGACTGACGCAGTCAGAGATCTGGAGCAGGATTATAAGCTTGTTATCAGAGCTGGGAGCGGATATGAGTGTTATGCCAAAGATTTTGATGACCTCCGGGAAAAATAAAACAGTAGGTTCTTTTCCAACGGTACATCCTAAGACACGGGCTCATCTCTGCTTTCCGGAATACAGATTGCAGGAGGATGACTGGGTACATATTATTTATGAAACCCCCGGACTTGGCGGCTATTATTCTGAAACCGGCCGCATTTTTTATTTTCAGGAGCCATGCATGAAGGCCCGAAAGGTTTGGAAAGAATGTGTGGAGCTGATAAAGTTTCAGGCGGGCAGTATTAGACCGGGAAAAACATTGCACGAAATCCGGGAGGAGGTTAATCATTATCTAAAAGTGCGGGGAGCCAAAACGGATGAGAATATATTCCAGATTCGCGGCATCGGAAATCTAACAACAGAAAGTCCGCAGCTGTATGACTGGGACCAGATGAAACTTCAGCCGGGGATGGTTTTGAGTCTGCAGCCTCGTTATACGAAAGGTGATGAAACGTCCATTATCTTAGATACTTATGTGGTTGGCGCTCCGGGGGAGAAGGCCTGCCGGTTAAGCAAAGTTCCTCAGGAGCTGGTTGTTCTATCTTAAAATACGGAAAAAACGAAATGTGCAGATATCGTATCATAAGATGAAAACAGAAGATTGACAATCCTTCCGGCAGATGATAAGATAATACTCGTTGTAAGCGGATATGGCGGAATTGGCAGACGCGCCAGATTTAGGTTCTGGTGGGAGACCGTGCAGGTTCAAGTCCTGTTATCCGCATAATAAAACCCTTGGATTTTCAAGGGTTTTGTTTTTTTTGTGTTGTATTTTGTGTTGCATAGACTTTCAAAATACCCATTGGCTATTTGATTCATTTGCTCGGCCTTATCCTCCAAAACATGCCGATATACATTTTTTAAAACGGCATCGCTGCCCCAGCCACCACGTTGCATGATATATGCATCAGGGATACCCAATGCATGTTGGATAGATGCCGAATAGTGTCTCAGGTCATGAAAGCGAAATTTCGGAAGACCGGATCTTTTTATAATATCAATAAATCGGTCAGAAATTTGAGTTTGCCTTAATAGAGTAATTTGCCCATTAATCCCTTTTAATTTTTCGATGACAAAATCCGGAAATTCTATGTATCGGTTACCGCTCAAACTTTTTGGGGATTTTTTTATCCAGTTATTATTTTCGTTTAAAGCCATGGAATATTCTGCGTGTACAATATTGCCTTGTATGTGATCGCTATCAAGCGCTGCGATTTCGCCCCTTCTCATAGGGGCGAATGCGGCCAGTAAAATAGGGATTTCCATTTCTGTATTATTTACATAATCCATGAGACGCTGTATCTCCTTTTCAGATGGGACATAAAGTTTAGGACGCACCGTCAATTTCTGAAATAATTTTATTTTCAATTATTTGAAAATCCTTTTTTTCGCTTGTATTCTCAGACGGCGGCTGGTGATAAAATTGAGGATCGCTTTGCTATATAGTCATCCCGAGCACCGCCGAATGTTAGACAACAATTATTTTTGCGGGATTCCTTTTACGCAGCCCATTTGGATGCATATGCTTCACAAATCCGCTTTCCTTTTGTGGTTGGATTATCGCATGTAAATGATTTGTATATCCTCTTCTTTTTTTGAGTGCCGTCCGGTAAAACAATGCTGCATGTTGCCGTCCTCTGTTGTCAGCAGAGGGCGGTGTTTGACTTTTAAGATATATTTGCTATAATATACTTAACAAGACAGCCGACAGGTAGGTGCAAGCTACCTGATCCGGCGAATTTATAACAGTTTACTTAGTAAAGCTGCCCATCCGGCCAAGGAATCAGGGCGGCTTTACTTATTTTTTAAATGTAGAATTGATACAATTAAGCTGGCAACAGCCAGTATGATCATAAATTCCTCATATGTATTCATAAGCATTTCCCCTTTCCACAAGACTCGGATCGGGAACCGGCACGCCCCTTCGGCTGTCCGGGTAAATATATTCAGTTACTTCGTCCCTGGAGAGACAGATATTTGACTTTCCAAGCATATTTGTTATAATATACTTAACAAGACAGCCGGAAGATAGATAAAGCCTATCCGCCCCGGTAAAATATAAAGCTTTGTAAGCCGCCTATCTTTTCCAGGGACAGGGCGGCTTACTTATTTTTCAAATTCAAAATTGCGATAATTAATCCAGCAACTGCTATGATAACCATGAATTCCTCATATGTACTCATAAGCAACACATCCTCCTGTCAAGACTCAGGACGGATGACTGCACGCCCTCCCGGCTGTCCGGGTAAATATATTCAGTTGTTCTGTCTATGGAGAGACGGGTATTTGACTTTTCAAGTATATTTGTTATAATATATTTAACAAGGGAGCCGATAGCTAGCTGAAACCTAGCCATCTCGGCAAATAGGTATAGAAAATAGCGCTACACTATGCGGGTGGGGGCGCTATTTTTGGTTATGCTTATTGACGGTTATAACAAGGGTTATTACAGCAACGAGCATAATAACGAAAGTAAATAGATCGTTGTATGTAACATACATAAGCACCAGCCCCTTTCTCTGTATGAGTAGGTGGCTACATATCGCCCCATCGGTTCCCTGGGTAAATATATTATGTTGTCAAGGTGGAATCAGGGACCGTTTTATATTTATTGCGTGATTATGTAATACAAAAAGGTGTCCCCCTGTTGGGAACACCTTTCTCAATCAATTGAATTACAAGATGGGCGGCGTATCCATCATCTCAGGTACTCTTACGAGTGTGTCGGGGGCCTTTCCGACTTTTGCGATTCAATTTAATGTATCCCCATTCTATGCGAAAATATTCTATTTGTCAAATTTGCTCAGCCTGCCATTTTCAATTCCGTACTTTAATTTTCCGGAAGTAATGGTGTGAAGAGTGGCAACATATAGATAATTTTCTTTTACATCCAGTTTTATTCCTATCTGCACATTCTCACTCAATACCTTAACAAGTTCAAAGGAGGCATTTGGTTCGTTTGGATTAACACCTATATAGTCGGGATTCGAGATGATGGATGGTATAAAACGCATATACGGCAGGCATTCCGGGTGTCTTTTTTCAATGTGCTTCTGTAAACCATTGGACTGATAAATCTGCTCTGCTCAAATGATACTGAAAGATATTCGTTAAATGCTTCATTAAAGAGAGCAATGGGAAATACCTTGTTGTTCATGCGTTTGTTCACCCCTTTTCTTAGTGTATTTTATTAAAAAGCCTCAGCGGTTTAATCAGATGTAAGTTTTCCAACAGACAATGTTGCTTCAAAGTAGATAACATGGTTGTCCCCTGCCCATCTTAATGTATATTCTACAAACTGATAAATATAGTACAAACAGAGATGGTCATTGAATAGGAATGACTGGCTTATATCCTCTTATCAGTTTTTGATAAAGGGGTTTTGCTAGATATGAATTATAACAAACCATTTAAAACTTACCATTTAATGGACAGGGGAATTTTTTATGTAGCTGAATTTATATAAGCATCTGAAATTTGTCCGGCATATTTTGTATATACATCTTGAAGCTTTCCAGCCCATTTTTCATATGTAGAATAGCTATCTCCGTTTTTATACATAAGTTCAGCCATTTCAGAAATACCATCATTACAGATAACTGCTAATTCGGAAATTTTTTCATTACATAATTCCGCTTTTGCCATGATATCATCACCTAAAGAAGAAGCTTCATTTTTATACTCTTTAACAAGTCCCGGCGTTGCGGATTTTATTTTTTTAGAGTATTTATCAAGGATACTCTGATAAGCACTGGAAGATGTTCCTGGCTTGGAGTTTGAAGCTGTATTATTTTCTGCTGGTGAAGAGTCTTCTTTCTGGCTATTGGAGTTGCTTTTGGATGAAGAATCTTTTTTCTGGCTATTGGAGCTGCTTTTAGATGAAGAATCTTTTTTCTTATCGGAAGATTTAGAGTTATGCTTGGCAACGTCCTTATTGTTTTCCGATGAAGTAGATTTTTCAGAAGCTTCGGCAGATACAGTGTCTTTTTGCTTTTTGGAATCATTATTTTCATCTGAAGCAGTAACATCTAATTCAGATTCGTCAATTATATCTTCTGATGTGGTAGCGCCTGTTTCTGATTCATTTGTGGAATCATCTTCTAAATTTGAGTTGTCGTCTATATTATAGGATTCAGATACTTTTGTAAGTTCATAAGTAGTAGTATTTCCCTGTACTGTTACCTCATAAATAATTTTACCATTCCGGTAGGAAAATTCTTTATTTTCACTAGTTGAGGATAGAAGTGAAGATCTTGAAGTATCCCGAATAGAAGTCCATGTATACTCATCTACGTTTGATGCAGGAGCAATAAAAGATCCAAGCCAATAGAGTATTATTCTACTTCTATTATGAGATACTCAGTTAATTTCTATGACATCATCCGAGATTATGGCTTCTTGGTAAGAATCATCGTCGCTTTCGGAGCGCCAAGTACCAGACAAGTCTAGCGCTGATGTGTCTTTTGATTTTGTAACGTTGCAAGAGGTCAATAATCCCATGATCATAAGACTAGAGACGATGATAGCTAATAGTTTCTTTTTCATAATAATCCCCTTTTCTTAGTGTATTTTATTAAAACGCTGCAGCGGTTTAATTTATATTTATTATGTCTTCAGTAATTGGCAGAACACTTTACCAACGGTGTTCTCAGACAATATTCTATTTTTGTCACCTTTATATTTTACGAAAAATTACCCTAAATTACCAGTACTAAAAAATTTTCTTACAAATGGGAAAGTGGCATATTTTTTATTTAAGTAATAGAATCTTTTGTATCCATTAACAATTCTTCTATATATTCCGCCACTTCGTCAGTCTTTGGTAATTGTTGTAACATTTCATCTCCACCGATTTTAAGCCATGTTCTATTTGATTAATCAATGGTTACATTAAAGCAGCCGGCAATTCTTTTGTTAAAAAGCTTTGTTAAAAATGCGCTAAAAAGGTATGATGATAAAGCAGAATATGGTATAATTTAACAATAATCTGAGTGAGTTACTTAGATTAAATAAACAAAATCTGAAAGGGAAAATTATGAAAAGAAAACAGGTAATTGCTTTGATTTTGAGTGCTGCGCTTGCTGTAAGTGTGGCAGCTCCGGTAATGGCTGCAGAGCCCGCTGAGGACTTAGCGCAGAGTGGAGTAGTCCAGGAGATTCCGGACGAAAAGAGTGAATCTTTAGCTTCCGATACGGAACATGCAAAAGAGGCAGATGCAAAAACAGTTCCAGAAGCGGACAGGCAGAAAGAAGAGACAAAAGCAGATGATCTTGAGAAGTGGAATCCGGTTATCACAGAGGAAGAATTAGAGGACAGCAAAGAAAGTCTGATGGGACTGCTGGACAAAGACGGGCTGATGGACCGGTATGATAAATTGCCGGCAGAAGCCAAGGCAGGGTTAGATTCCACCGCAGCGGAATATATGCATGCAGCCTTTGATGAAAACGTTGATAATTTTGAACAGTCATTAGCGTATATGGAGGGAGTTATTGGTGCGCTGGAACTTGGCACGGAACTGGATCCATATCTGGACCAGCTGATGGATGAAATTGTTGAGTCTATTGACCAGCTGCGCCATTATCTTATTACAGTAGAGCAGTGGTATCAGGATGAGAATATTGATGTCAACTTTGTAACTCAGCAATGGGAAACAATAATTAAAGATTTGAACGCATATTCAACCTGGTATGCACCGCTCTTTACTGCTGATTATGTAAAGACAGTAAGCTCTTACTATGAAAAATTAAATGCTGTAGAGATAACCGATGAAAATGCAGTGGATATTTACGAACAGTTGATGGATGCAGATAAGGTTCTTGGCCAGGCAGATAAAAATATCAATTTCTCATACAGAGATCAGGCAAAGGAGATCATTGCTCATTACCAGGATTTTCTGGCTCTGGCTCCAGAGGGCATGGCGGATGAATTTGCTTTTAGATTTTTGACAGGTACTGATACACCGGATAAGTATGTGTTTACCTATGGAAATGTGGTGGACAAATATCTGCCACAGGTACAGGCGGAACTGGCTTCTCTGGAGGATGCTTTTAGTATAGGCGCATATTATTCTTTTTATGAAGAGACCTGGGGAAACCTGAATAATCTCTGGACGGCTTTGGCAAACGCCATAGAGCAGGATGCCCTGAAACAAAGCGAAGAAATTGATGTATATGGTTATGAAGGATCTGAAAAGGCCGAATATGAAAGAGCAGCAGTTGTTTTTCAGGCTGCCTTGGAAGACCGGGAGTATGCACAGCTTGTAACTGCAGCAAAGGACATGCAGGCTGCGTTAAAGGAATATAATGAAGCGGCAAAGCTTGCCCTTGAAGAAGCTAAGGATCAGCTGCCAGGACTTTTAGATCAGCTGATGGTGCTGATGACCGAACTGGAAGTAAACGGAGCTTATTATGAAGATATGTACTATCAGGAAGTTGCCGCTCAGATAGGCGCGGTGTCTGATGCTCTTAGTGATCTTCCGGCTGTTACGGATATCGAAGCGTTAAAACTTGTTAATTCTGTAAATGGGACATTAAAAAAACAGGCTTCCAGCTATTCTGAGAAACTGGATGTTTTAATGGAACAGTGTGAAAGCCTGAATGCAGCAATTGCAGATATCTTTGCTTATGCATCGGATGGTGTGAAGGAAACAGATAACTATAAAGACGCGGCTGCTTTATGGAAAGCATTTGCGGATAAAGTCTCTAAGGAGCGTAATGCTTATGATGCAGGAGCTGTGGTAGATATTACAGGTTTGCTGAAGGCATACGATAATATGGCGGCAGATGCCGGAAGTGAAGAAGGTATGATTCAGACAGCTGCAAGGGCGATTCTGGATGCAGCGGTGAAGGCAGGCCAGGAGCTTTACAAACAGGAAGCTGCAAAGGAGCATAGTAAAGAAGCTCTTGAAGCATATAAAACAGCTCTGGATGCAGCAGTGAAGCTTCAAAGCAGCTGGGATCCGTCAAATGTATCCGATGTACTGAAAGGACTTGCAGATGCTCAGGAAGTTCTTCTTAATGATAAAGCTGGGACTGAAAAACCATCCGACCACCAGCAGAAGCCTTCTGACATAACAGAAGATCCGGTAGATACAGGTAAAAAGACAGAAGGAAAGGATACTACCTCTTCTGGTAATGTTCCAAAAACCGGAGATGCAGCTGCGGCAGGCATTCTGGCTATGATGGCAGCTTCAGGTCTTGGTGGAGCAGCAGGTTTAAGACGCCGTAAAAAAGATTAAGAGATGCAGGTGCCCTGACTGTCAGTGAAATTCACTGGCAGGGGCATTCCCTGAGAATGATAAAAACGAACCAGCGAAAAACTGTAAGACTCTCCCCCCTGGAAGAGGGCGGCTCATACGGTCAGCTGGTTCGTTATATTTTTAATTTATTTTATTTATTATCTTTTCCAGATCCCTGTCATGTCCAATTACCATTAGATGCTCATTGCCCTGGAAGGTATAATCTCCGGTAGGCATTGTTCTTAAACCGTCTTTTGTTTTTATGGCGACAATATTTACATGATATTTATTTCTGAAATCCAGATTCATAATACTTTTGCCAATCCATTCCTGCATCGGTGTGATTTCATAGATAGCAAAGTCATTGCCAAGTTCAAAGTAATCAAAAATATTGTCAGAGCTGTACTGCACTGCACACTTTTCGGCGATATCCCGTTCCGGGTAAACGATGCTGTCGGCGCCATTTCGGAGGAGAAATTTTGCCTGGATCTTTCTAGTTGCTTTACTGATAACTTTTTTTGCGCCCAGCTCTTTGAGCTGGCTTGTGATTTCAAGACTGCTTTGAAAATTTGTTCCGATACATACAAAACATACATCAAAGTTGCCAACACCAAGACTTCTTAAAACACTTTCTTTTGTACAGTCGCCGATTTTTGCGCTGGTGACAAAGGGAAGCAGGGGCTCCAACAATTCTTCATCCTGATCAACGATCATCACTTCGTTACCAAGTTCTGCGAACTTCTGACACAGGTAGCTGCCAAAGCGGCCCAGTCCAATGATTAAAATAGATTTCATAATAGATTCCTTTCATAAAATCAGCCAATACTAATGTGTTCCTGAGGCTGGCTGATATGTGACAATTTTTTCTTATCTGTGAAAGACAGGGCAAAGGATAAACTGCCCAGCCGTCCAATATACATAAGAAAGATAAGAATAATTTTTGGTGCAAGGGTCAGGTCCGAAGTGATTCCGAGGCTCATCCCTACAGTGCTGATAGCAGAAACCACTTCAAATAAAATATCCGTAATATCCAGATTCTGAATGGTACAGATTAAAAAGGAGGCAGCTAAGACCGAAAATAAATTGACGCAGAATACAGCGGAAGCTTTTGTGACGGCTCCGTTTTCCAGACGCCGTTTAAAAATATTGATACTTTCGGTTCGGGTAAGTGTTGAACGAAGGTATAAAAGTAATACTACAATGGTAGTGATTTTGATACCGCCTGCGGTAGACCCGGGGGCGCCTCCAATAAACATTAAAGCAATTGTAAGCAGTTTTGAAGATTCAGTCAGAGCGGAGCTGTCAATGGAGTTAAAGCCTGCGGTTCGCGGGGTGACGGCACAAAAGAAAGAACTTAAAACCTTTCCGGATGTGGTCATATCTGCAAACAGATGCTGGTTTTCCAGACAGTAGAATAAAACAGCTCCTCCTGCTGTGAGAATCAAAGTACCGATTAAAACGATTTTTGTGTGAAGTGCATAGCGGCGGACATGCAGTTTATGAGTGTAAATATCGTTCCATACAAAAAAACCGATACCTCCGATCAAAATCAAGAGCCCGATTGTTATGATTACAACTCCATTATCGTAAAAACCAGTCAGGGAAGAGAATGGGGTAAATCGGCCCATTAAATCAAATCCAGCATTGCAAAAAGCTGAGACGGAATGGAAAATCCCGTAATAGATGCCGGTACCAACGCCCATTTTTGGAATGAAGCAGGCTGATAATATCACTGCACCAATTCCTTCAAATAAGATGGTGCCCTTTAGGATTATCATGGCCAGCTTTACGATTCCGCCCATATCAACGACACTGACACTTTCTTTTAACATACCCCGCTGGCGGATGCTGATTTTTCGCTTCAGGAGAATTGAGATGCCAAAACCAAAAGTTATAAATCCAAGACCGCCGATCTGTATCAGGCAGAGAATTACTATTTGACCGAACATGGACCAGTGTGTAAAGGTATCTACTAGAATCAGGCCGGTTACACATGTGGCGCTGGTTGCGGTAAAGATTGTTGTGCCGAAAGGAGTAACTTCCCCTGTTTTACTTGCAAAGGGAAGCATCAGGAGTAAAGCTCCGATTAAAATAATGATAAAAAAGCCGATTGCAATAGTCTGCATCTGAGAAAGTCTGCGGGGAAACCTTCTCTGAAATGTATTTGCCATATTTTTTAGTCCTTTAAGAATTGTGAATTCTGCTTTCTTATTTTGAAGCAGGCCGGCAGATTCTGCCGAAATTGTTATATATTATAGCATTATAACTATTTTTGTCTAGTACTCTATGATATACTGATAGATGAAAAATTTTTATTTATATCAGATAACAGTGTATTTGTTAAATGTGCATATAAGTGTGGAGGTAGCATATGACAGTAATCATTGTAATAATTTTTGTTGTTCTGGCGATGCTTACAACCTGGGGGAAAAACAAGGTAAATGGACAGCAGGAACAGGATGGTTCCAGCCAGAATGCCCACAGAAGCCAGAGCACCTATCAACGGAGAGAAACGCCCCCAAATACCGGAAAAACCTTTCAGCCCGGATACTATAAACAAAAGACCTATCAAAAGCAGGAGACTATGCGGGAAAAAAACGGCGTGAGCAGAGGTGAAGCACAAAAGAAAAAGGAAGCCCAGGATGTGAAAAAGCGTTTTCATGAAAAATATCATGAAGAACTGGAAGAAAATCAAAAGATCGGGGCGCAGCATGTCTGGCGGGAAGCGGGAATTGAAGAGGAAGACGGAGCCATTCTGGCATCCGCAAAGTTAAATTCCTATGCCGCAGAAATGGACAATGAAGAGGACAGCCGAGTGGATTTGATGGGGCCGGTTTATGATCTGATGGCCAAGGGACCGGATACGTCTATTCCCTTTCGAAGAGACTTTGAGGGTGAGGCTGCAGAGCTGCTGAGTCGTTTAAACCGGTAAAAGAAACATTGGATATTTTTTATACGTGTAGTGTATGCATTTAAAAAGTGAAAGAAAGAAGGGAATAAAGATGCCGCAGGGAAATCCCAAACCAGGAGAGAAATATCTGCATTTTAAAAATAAATTATATCAGATTATAACAGTTGCAGTTCATTCAGAAACTAATGAAGAAATGGTAGTATATCAGGCGCTGTACGGAACTTTTAAAAGTTATGTGCGTCCTTTGTCTATGTTTATCAGTGAAGTAGATCACGAAAAATATCCTGAAGTTATGCAGGAATACAGATTTCAGTATATAGAAATAGAAGAGGATAGTCTGCCTGTACAGGCTGCAAAGGAAAACGATGTTGACAGCTCCGGAAAAAATCAAGGAGAAATCAAAGAGGAGGCTTGTCCCATCAATAACTGGCTGATTCGTTTTCTGGATGCGGAAAGCTTTGATGAAAAATATGAAATTGTAACAGAAATGAAATCGGATATTAATGATAAGCTGATTGATGATCTGGCAGTTTCTCTGGATGTTGTGATTCCGGAAGGGAACCTGCAAAACCGATATCAGCAGCTGAAAAACTGTATCCGCACCCGTCAGAAGTTCGAAGGAGGCAGAATCTCATAAGATGGGCATCCGGTGTGGTGTCAAAAACACTGGGTATGCAGCGCAAGATAGCTGTTCTGATATTTGGGATCATAGGTGACCTCTTTAGCAAACCAGCGGGGAGGAACAAAGTCAAGGGCAGCCTGACGGGATGGGAATTCAACTTCGGCAAGAATAAGATCCTGTAAGGCACCTTCAAAAAGGTCCAGTTCAATTGTGTAGGATAAATAAGGAATGCAGTAGCGTTTTTTTGTGATAACAATGCCGTCTGCTTTTGATTTTAAGTGTTCATAGGATTCTTTTGTCAGAGGGAGGTTGTATTCTTCTCTGGCAAGGAGGCCGGCGGACTTATAAGTCAGATAGTACTCTGTATTCTGACGTCTGATTCTGACTACTGGTTTTGTGGACAGGTAGGCCTGCTGGATTTCCAGACAGGGATACTGCTCTAGATGATCAGGGAGATGCTGAATCAAAAATTTGCGTTCGATTTCCATAAGCTTTTTAACCTTTCCGGCTGCGGATTACCTGAAGTTTTGCATACGCCTGCCGCAGCCAGATGATACGTATGGCTCAGCCGTTACAGAGTAAGCTCTGAGTAACAGCATTTTTACAGGTTCCATAATAATAGATCTGCAGAAAGAAAACAAGAACAGAACAAAGATAATAGCAGGAACAAAAAATAAATGCAGGAATGAAAAAGAGGAAATATAAGATGAAGAAAATAGGTATTTTACTGGCAGAAGGATTTGAAGAGGTAGAAGCTCTGACGGCAGCGGATATTTGCAGGCGGGCAGGGATTATCACCGGTCTGATATCCATTACCGGAAGTAAAACCGTGACTGGAGCTCACAAAATTACCGTACAGGCGGATGAGCTGTTTGAAAACATAGTATTTGAAGGATTGGACGGAATTGTGCTTCCGGGAGGGATGCCGGGAACAGAAAACCTCCGTGTGTATCCGGGTGTGAAAGAAAAGGTTCGGATGTTTTACGACAGCGGCAGACTGACGGCTGCTATCTGTGCGGCGCCGGGTATATTTGGAGAGATGGGAATTTTAAAGGGCCGGGATGCTGCGGTGTATCCGGGCTGTGAGGCCGGAGAAGATGTAAACTGGCTGGATAGGAGTACTGTTGTAAGCGGTCATGTGATTACCGGCAGAGGACCGGGGGCTGCTGCTTGTTTTGCCCTGGAACTTGTAAAATTTCTTATGGGAGAAGAAAAAGCAGAAGAAATAAAAGATAGTTTTATGATGCCGTAAAGGAATTGTGTACAGGCACAAAAAGAGGGAAGATAAAGAGATAAACTTTTAGAAAAATCACGATGTGTTTTCTACAGAATTACAGTATAATTACTATAATGCCGTAAAAAGGCGAAGAGAAGAAAACTAAAACATGCGGGTATTTAAGAATACAGGCAGGAAAAGGAGTATATATGAAACCTACATTAACAGAAGCAGAAGCAAAGCTGTCATATGCGAAATATTTTCATATGCCGTTAACACCAATTCCACAGGAAAAGCTGGATATTCTGGCCGCCGGACCTATGGACCCTGAAAAGATGTTAAAGATTACTGATCGTGTTAAATTGTTCGATGAAGGATACTTTGACGTGGAGGTGGGGTATGGTGTACAGGAGGATGGCAGCGGCTATGTATCAAACCTGACGAAAATGCCGGGCGTCACAAAAGAAATGTTTGAATGGTGGTTTGCATGGCATGGACTTGAGGATCTCCGTTATAAAATCTGGGATCCGGAAGATCACTATTATGCAAGACAGAAAAACCGTGATAAAGCATTGAGCAGTAACCTTCCCATGAGAGAAAGAACCTGGGGAACCACCCACGAAGTTTTAGAGGATATCGGACCGGGACCGGACGAACTTATTCTAGATTTTAAATATCCCTCGGAAATGGGATATCCGGAAGAGAAAGTAGGTACAGATGCCTGCGCTTCCATGATGTGTGCCAACGGCCACGGACCGGAGCCGGGCAAGGGTGTTGCAGCGGTGATGACACATATGATCCGAGAGATTGAAGGCGGTATTGAGTTAAGAAGCCGTTTTTGGATTGGATATCAGATTATGGATGGAAGACCTATGAAACTGATTCCAAGAGGTGTCAGTGTTCCTATGGAAGTGCCAATGGGGCTGTTTGCACATAACTTAAAAGAATTTACACATCTGGCAGCAATTCTGCCAAAGGTATACGAAGAAGAAAAGGACCGTTTCTAAAAGTAAAATGAAAAAGATTGGCGCTGATACTCCGGGGAAATCCCCGGGGTATTTTATTTCTCTATAGGAAATACTGTATTGTGATAAAGTTGAAAAGTACCGATTCCTATAGAGCAAAAAACGCTCTGCGGTGGAATGGAGTCATGTTGCTTGCGCATTTTTTATTCAGGAAATTCCTGCAGACAGGAAAGGCGGATGCTCTGTGAGAAAGGTGCTTTCGTGATTGCTGCATGCAGGCTTCTTTTATAGTTATTAAAAGGCATTTGGCCTTCTGTTTTCAGGGAAAGACTGTGGCAAAAATCACTTCCATTTCACGGTAAAGTATTATATAATAGCACCGATACGGAAATAATTCCCTGATAAAGCAGGATATCCCTGTGAAATAGTGGGAAAACTGATAGAAAAAAGTTGAGGAAGGACATATGCTTGAATTAAGAGATATTAGTTTTCAGGTAACAGATGAAAACGATGCCACAAACAAAGAGATTTTAAAAAATGTTAATTTAAAAGTAGATGACCGTTTTGTAGCGATTACCGGACCTAACGGCGGAGGAAAGTCTACCCTTGCAAAAATTATTGCGGGTATTTTCCGGCCCACATCCGGACAGATTCTGCTAGACGGGGTGGATATTACAAATATGAGTATTACTGAGCGTGCCAGAGCCGGCATTAGCTTCGCATTTCAGCAGCCGGTGCGGTTTAAAGGACTGACAGTAAAGGATCTTATTACACTGGCGGCGGGGAAGGACATTAATATTTCCCAGGCCTGTTCCTATTTATCAGAAGTGGGACTGTGCGCCAAAGATTATATCAACCGTGAAGTCAATGCCAGTCTTTCAGGCGGAGAATTAAAACGTATTGAAATTGCCATGATCATGGCAAGAGGAACGAAACTGTCCATTTTTGATGAACCGGAAGCAGGAATTGATTTGTGGAGTTTTAATAACCTGATTCAGGTTTTTGAGTCTATGCATGAAAAAATCAATGGCTCTATTCTGATTATTTCTCATCAGGAACGTATTTTAAATATTGCGGACAAGATTGTTGTAGTTGCCGGTGGACAGATAAAAAATGTAGGGACAAAAGCAGAAGTACTGCCGGATTTACTGGGAACCTCAGAAGCCTGCAGCACTTTAATGGATAAAATTGTATAGGGAGGTCAAAAACTATGGATGCAATTGAAAAACACATACTGGAAGAGGTAGCCGACCTTCATGCAGTTCCGGAAGGTGCGTACAATATCCGCTATAACGGACAGTCTGACGGCAGAAAAACAACAGCTAATATAGATATTGTAACAAAAACAGAAGAAGGAAAATCCGGCATTGATATTATTATCAAACCGGGAACCAAAAATGAAAGCGTGCATATTCCTGTAGTTTTGAGCCAGAGCGGTTTAAAAGAGACAGTATACAATGATTTTTATATCGGAGATGATGCCGATGTGACAATTGTTGCGGGATGCGGTATTCACAACTGTGGAACGGATACTTCTCAGCATGATGGTATCCATACCTTTTATGTTGGGAAAAATGCCAGAATAAAATATGTAGAGAAACATTATGGTGAAGGCGATGGTTCGGGAGAACGTATTTTAAATCCGGTTACCGTGATCAATATAGATGAGGGCGGTTATATGGAGATGGATACTGTCCAGATCAAGGGCGTTACCTCCACAAAACGTGTGACGACTGCAGTGCTGAAAGCGGGTGCTGCATTAGAGATCAGCGAAAAAATCATGACACATGGCAATCAGTACGCAGAAACAGATTTTACCGTTGATATGAACGGAGAGGACTGCAGCGCCAATGTAGTATCCCGTTCTGTTGCAAAAGGAAAATCAAAACAGCTTTTTGTTTCAAGAATTAACGGAAACTGTAAATGCGCAGGTCATACGGAGTGCGATGCCATTATTATGGATCAGGCCTGTGTAACTGCGGAGCCGCAGCTGACTGCAAATGATATAGATGCCAGTCTGATTCATGAGGCAGCTATTGGAAAAATAGCCGGAGAACAGCTTATAAAGCTCATGACACTGGGGCTTACAGAAGAGGAAGCAGAGGAACAGATCGTAAACGGTTTCTTGAAATAATTACCAAAATAATTTTTTCATTTCTGTTAATAATAGTTTCAGGGTAAGCAATGCTTATCTTTAAAAATAAAAAGAAACAAATATTTACGGAGGTGAAAAGAATGAGCAATTCTTCAAACTCAAACAAAACTAGTGTACCAGAAGCAAAAGAAGCAATGAACCGTTTCAAACAGGAAGTTGCATCCGAATTAGGTATCTCTTTAAAAGAGGGATATAACGGAGATCTGACATCTCGTCAGGCAGGTTCCATCGGTGGTGAAATGGTAAGAAAAATGATCCAGAGACAGGAAGAGCAGATGTCTGGAAGATAGTAATTCTATTGCTGTCAGATAAAAAGGCTTTTCCGGCCAACCTAAGAGGTTGGCTGGAAGGGCCTTTTTACATTTATTGTTGAAATTTGAAAAACCCTGTGTTATAATTCCTAAATGACTGTAAGTGGCGAAAGTACGCCCTTTTTTATGGTATATGGGTTTTGTAGTTGTGAAGTTCCTGTATCATAGAAAGCCGCAGACGTACAACTACATGACATATATTAAGGAGGATAATTGTTAGAATGAGTGTACAGGTAGAAAATTTAGAAAAAAACATGGCAAAACTCACAGTTGAGGTGCCTGCTGAGGAACTGGAAAGCGCACTCCAGGAAGCATATAATAAACAGAAAAAAAGCATCAGTCTTCCGGGATTCCGTAAAGGAAAAGTTCCAAGAATGATGGTTGAAAAAATGTACGGAGCAAATGTTTTCTGTGATGATGCAGCAAACAGCCTGCTTCCGGGGGCATATTCAGAAGCAGTAGAAGAAAGCGGACTGGATATCGTTTCCAGACCAAATCTTGATATTGTACAGCTGGAAAAAGGAAAAGCATTTATTTTTACAGCAGAAGTTGCAGTAAAACCGGAAGTGACACTTGGAAAATATGTGGGAGTTACTGTAACAAAGATTGATACAGCAGCAACAGAGGAAGAAATCGAAAAAGAAATCAATGCTGAAAGAGAAAAAAATGCCAGAACAATCACAGTGGAAGGCAGAGCTGTAGAAGACGGCGATACAGCAGTTATTGATTATGAAGGCTTTGCTGACGGTGTGGCATTTGAAGGTGGAAAAGACGAGAATCATTCACTGGTAATCGGTTCCGGCAGCTTTATTCCTGGATTTGAAGAGCAGCTTATCGGAAAGAATGCCGGTGAAGAAGTGGAAGTAAATGTAACATTCCCTGAAGAATACCATTCTGCAGATCTTGCGGGAAAAGCAGCAGTATTTAACGTAAAAATCAACGAAATCAAAACAAAAGAAGTTCCAGAGCTGGATGATGAGTTCGTACAGGATGTTTCTGAATTTGATACTGTTGCAGAATATAAAGAGAGCATTAAGGCAAAAGTAGAAGAAAGAAAAGAAAGCGATGCCAAAGCAGCTCAGACAGACGAAGCTATTAAGAAAATTGTAGATAAATCCCAGATGGATATTCCGGAAGCTATGATTGATACTCAGTGTGAAGATATGATCAATCAGTTTGGGCAGCAGATGTCACAGCAGGGACTTTCCATGCAGCAGTACCTTCAGTTTACAGGTATGACCATGGATAAAATGAAAGAGCAGGTTCGCGAAGAAGCAGTTGCACGTATTGAAAGCGGACTGATTTTAGAGCAGATTGCAAAAGAAGAAAATATTGAGATTTCAGATGAAGATTTAGATGCTGAGATCGTTAAAATGGCTGAGCTGTACAAAATGGAAGCAGATCAGTTAAGAGGCTACATGGGCGATTCTGAGAAAGAAGCAATGAAAAAAGATTTGGCTGAGCAGAGAGCTGTAGCATTTATCATGGAAAATGTAAAATACAGAGCAAAAGCAAAATCAAAAAAAGAAAAAGATGCGGAAGCTGAGGCAGAAAGCACAGAAGAATAGTCATAAAGGTTTGGCAGATATCTTTTTCAGGCCGGTCCGGTCGGACCGGCCTGTTTGATACTTTTTAAACAGAAATGGAGGCAGAAATATGAGTTTTGTACCTTATGTCATTGAACAAAACAGCAGAGGCGAACGAAGCTATGATATTTACTCAAGATTATTAAAAGACAGAATCATTTTCCTTGGAGAAGAAGTGAATGAGACAACGGCTAGTCTTGTTGTTGCACAGCTTCTTTTTCTGGAATCAGAAGATCCGGGAAAAGATATTCATTTATACATTAACTCTCCCGGCGGGATGGTGACTGCAGGTTTAGCAATTTACGATACTATGCAGTATATTAAATGTGATGTATCAACTACCTGCATCGGTCTGGCTGCAAGTATGGGAGCATTTTTGCTGGCCGGAGGAACCAAGGGAAAACGTTTTGCGCTTCCCAATGCAGAGATTATGATTCATCAGCCCTCCGGAGGAGCAAGAGGTCAGGCAACAGAGATCCAGATTGCAGCAGAGAATATTTTAAAGACGAAACAGCGTCTTAACAGAATCCTTGCAGAAAATACCGGAAAATCTATAGAAGAGGTTGCCGCTGATACAGAAAGAGACAATTATATGACTGCGGAAGAAGCAGTTGCATATGGACTGGTTGATTCTGTAATCAAAGACCATCACTAGGATGAGAGAGGTAAAAACATGGCAGTAAAAAACAACGGAGAAGAAAGAATACGTTGTTCATTTTGTGGGAAAACCCAGGAACAGGTGCGCAAATTGATTGCAGGCCCAAAGGGGGCCTATATCTGCGATGAATGTGTGGAAATCTGTTCTGATATTATAGAGGAAGAGCTGGAAGGATATACTTCCGAGAGTGCATCGCAGTCAGAAATTAATCTGTTTAAACCGGAAGAATTAAAAGCTTTTCTGGATGATTATGTAATCGGACAGGATGAGGCGAAAAAAGTTCTCTCTGTAGCAGTTTATAATCACTATAAAAGAATTATGGCAGAACCAGATCTGGATGTGGAGCTGCAAAAGAGCAATATTTTGATGCTGGGACCTACCGGTTCCGGTAAAACACTGCTGGCTCAGACGCTGGCTAAGATTCTTAATGTGCCTTTTGCTATTGCGGATGCCACAACATTAACAGAGGCAGGATATGTAGGCGAAGATGTGGAAAATATTTTGCTGAAAATTATCCAGGCAGCAGATTATGATGTAGAGAAAGCCCAGTACGGCATTATTTATATAGATGAAATTGATAAGATCACAAGAAAGTCAGAAAATGCATCTATTACAAGAGATGTTTCAGGAGAAGGGGTGCAGCAGGCGCTGCTGAAAATTCTGGAAGGAACTGTGGCATCTGTACCGCCTCAGGGGGGCAGAAAGCATCCTCAGCAGGAACTGATTCCCATTGATACAACGAATATTTTGTTTATATGCGGCGGTGCTTTTGAGGGACTAGATAAAATCATCGAGGCCAGAATGGATCAGAAATCCATTGGCTTTAATGCGGAAATTTCTGATAAAAAGGACAAAAATGTAGGAGAGCTGTTAAAAGAAGCTCTGCCTCAGGATTTTATAAAATTCGGATTGATTCCGGAGTTTATCGGGCGTGTTCCTATGGTAGTTTCCCTGGAGGCGCTGGATAAAGAGTCACTGGTCCGGATTCTTACGGAACCGAAAAATTCTCTGATGAAACAGTACGAGAAGCTGTTTGAGTTAGACCAGGTAGAGCTGGTATTTAAGAAGGAGGCTCTAGAGGCAATCGCAGAGTGTTCACTGAAACGAAAAACCGGCGCCCGGGGTCTTCGTGCGATTATGGAAAAAACCATGATGGATCTGATGTATCGGATTCCTTCAGATGATACCATTACAAAGTGTATCATTACCAGAGAAACAGTAACAGGAAGCGGAGAAGCCGTTCTGGAATATAAAAGCAAATAGGCAAAGAGAAAATTACATGGACGGAGCTTTCTTGTGAGAGCTTCGTCCATTTCACAATAAGACATAAGAGAAATGGAGGACGGTTATGAGTGAACTTTTAAAAGAACTGCCCGCTGTAGCCTTAAGAGGCATTACAATTTTACCGGGAATGATTGCGCATTTTGATATCAGCCGTGAGAAATCTATCAAAGCCATTGAGACCTGCATGATGGAAGATAATCAGATTTATCTGGTGACACAGCGGGATATGGAGGAAGAAGATCCTGATGTAAACGGTTTATATAAGATTGGTGTCATTGCCAGCATCAGACAGCTGATTAAGTTAAAAGATGATGTTGTGAGAGTTTTGGTGGAAGGGAAAGAAAAAGCTGAACTTGCATATCTTAATCAGGATAAAGGATATCTGGAAGCAGCAGTAGTACCGGTGGAGGAAAAGGAGACGGAAGTGTCCCCTGAGGTAGAAGAAGCCATGCTGCGGGCTGTGCAGGAGGCTATGATTGAATATTGTAAAGTGAATCCAAAATCAGGAAAAGAACTGGCCCGCCAGGCAGATGGATTGAATCATCTGAATACACTGATGGATCTTTTAGGAAACAACCTTCCGATTTTTTATGAACAAAAGCAGAAATTGCTGGATGCATCATCCCTGGAGGAACGCTATGGGGTTTTGATGAATATTCTGCTCAGCGAGACGAATATTCTTGAAATAAAAAATGAGCTCCAGATGAAAGTAAAGGAACAGGTAGATAAAAATCAAAAAGAATATATTCTGCGGGAGCAGATGAAAGTGATTCGGAAGGAGCTAGGAGAGGACAATACGGAATCTGACAGCCAGCGGTATTTAAAACAGACAGAGGAGCTGAATGCCCCCTTACAGATCAAAAACAGAATCAGAAAAGAAATTGAACGGTTTAAAAATATTGCCGGAAATGCTTCTGAGGGCAGCGTGGCAAGAGGATACATAGAAACTCTTCTGGCACTGCCATGGGAGAAAGCCTCTAAAGATAATACAGATCTTGACAATGCAGAGTTTATTTTAAATGAAGATCATTATGGACTGGAAAAGGTAAAAGAACGGGTGCTGGAGTTTTTGGCTGTGCGCAATATGACAAAAAAAGGGGAGAGTCCCATTCTTTGTCTGATTGGCCCGCCGGGAACCGGAAAAACCAGTATTGCCCGGTCCGTTGCAAGAGCCCTGGATAAAAAATATGTGCGGATCTGCCTGGGCGGCGTTCGGGATGAAGCGGAAATACGGGGGCACAGAAGAACGTATGTGGGGGCTATGCCTGGCCGGATTGTGGAAGGCATCAGGCAGGCCGGTGTAAAAAATCCCCTGATTCTTCTGGATGAAATTGATAAAATGAGCAGTGATTATAAAGGAGATCCTTCTTCGGCTATGCTGGAGGTGCTGGATTCAGAACAAAACCAGAGATTTATGGATCATTATGTGGATCTTCCGGTAGATTTGTCAGAAGCTTTGTTTATTGCTACTGCAAATGATATCGGAAATATTCCCCGGCCTTTGATGGACCGTATGGAGCTGATTGAAGTACAGAGCTATACCTCAAATGAGAAGCTGCACATTGCAAAAGAGCATCTGATAGGGAAGCAGAAAGAGAAAAACGGGCTGGACGCAGATCAGATCAGCTTCAGCGACCGGGCGCTGATGAGTCTTATTGAGGGTTATACAAAAGAAGCAGGTGTGCGGAATCTTGAGCGCAGGATTGGTGAACTCTGCCGTAAGGCAGCCAGAGAGATTTATCAGAAACATAAAAATGCCGTTAAGATCACAGAGACAGCTCTTGAGAAATATCTTGGAAAAAGAATATTTACTACAGATATGGCGAATACAGAGGATGAAATCGGAATTGTAAGGGGGCTGGCATGGACCAGTGTAGGCGGAGATACGCTGGAAATCGAAGTAAATATTATGCCGGGAAAAGGTGAGTTTTTACTTACCGGAAAACTGGGAGATGTAATGAAAGAATCTGCCCAGGCCGGTATCAGCTATATCCGGTCGGTCAGTGAACAATATCAGATAGAAAATAATTTTTTCAAAGAGCATGATATACATATCCATATTCCGGAAGGAGCAGTGCCAAAGGACGGACCGTCAGCGGGAATTACTATGGCTGCGGCTATGCTGTCTGCCATTATTCAAAAACCCGTTAAGGCAGATGTGGCTATGACCGGTGAGATTACTTTAAGAGGCAGGGTTTTACCTGTAGGCGGATTAAAAGAGAAACTTTTAGCGGCTAAAAATGCCGGGATTAAAACGGTCTGCGTTCCGGCAGACAATGAGAAAGATGTATCAGAAATCTCGCAGGAAATAAAACGTGGGCTGGACATTCATTTTGTTTCCCGGATGCAGGATGTACTGGAAATTGCATTTGCAGACGGTAAAGAAGCATAACCCCACAGCGGGGAAAGGAGACCTTTATGGTTATTAAAAAAGTGGAATTGGAAACAGTGTGCGGTTATACCAGCACACTGCCGGAAAATACAAAACCGGAAATTGCATTTGCAGGGAAATCAAACGTTGGAAAGTCTTCCCTGATTAATGCTCTGATGAACCGGAAATCACTGGCGAGAACATCTTCTCAGCCCGGAAAAACCCAGACCATCAATTTTTATAATATTAATGATGAAATGTATCTGACAGACCTGCCGGGGTACGGATTTGCCCGGGTATCTCAGTCTGAAAAAGAAAAATGGGGAAAGATGATTGAAAATTATCTGAATACTTCTAGTCAGCTGCGGGCGGTATTTCTTTTGATAGATATCCGGCATGATCCTTCTGCCAATGATAAAATGATGTATGAGTGGATGGTTTATCAGGGCTTTGAACCGATTATTATTGCTACAAAACTGGATAAAATCAAGCGGAGTCAGGTACAAAAACAGTTAAAGGCCGTGAAACAGGGGCTGAATGTGAAACCTGGAACAATTGTAATTCCTTTTTCTGCTCAAACAAAGCAGGGGAGGGAAGAAATATGGGATTTAATGGATCAGATAGTAGAATATGAAGAATAAATATGTGTATGTTTTAGTTTTGCTGGTCTGCATCGCTTTTGCGGGGCTTTTTCTTACGGGGATATATATGGCAGGCCAGAAAAAGGGCAGTACAAAAAAAGAACTGACAGTGGTGACGTCTTTTTATCCAATGTACGTGGCGGCAGATAACATAATTGGAGACAGTAAAGGGGTGGTGCTTCAGAATTTAAGCGAGCCCCAGACCGGGTGTCTTCATGATTATCAGCTGACGCCGGAAGATATGAAACTGTTGTCGGAAGCGGATGTGTTTATTGTAAACGGCGGCGGGATTGAAACCTTCCTGACAGATGTTGCAAAAGCATATCCGGACCTTGTGATTATGAATGCTTCTGAAAATATTCATCTGCTGGAGGATAATGCCCATGTCTGGATGGATCCAGAGCTGTATGCCGGACAGGTAAAGAAAATTGCATCCGATATGAAACAGGCTGATCCGGAGCGCGGAGCATTATATGAACAGAATGCAGCTGCATATTGTGAAAAGATCGGAGATTTGCAGCAGGAATTTGAAGAACTGAAAGCCAGGGGTTCGGGGAGCAGTCTTGTGATTTTCCATGAAGCGTATGCCTATACAGCAAAGGCACTTGGGATGAACGTGGCAGGCTCCATGGACCTGGACGAAGAGCGGCAGATCAGCGCCGGCGAGGTGGCGGAAATTTTATCAGTAATTGATTCACAGAATGTAAAATTTGTATTTGCAGAGAGACTGTACGGGGAAAGCATGGGAAATACAGTAGAAGCAGAATCCAAAGCCCGGGTGGTTTATCTGGATCCTCTTACCAGAGGAGAATACAGGGCAGACGGATATCTGAAAGGAATGCAGAAAAATCTTGAATTGATCAAAGAGGCGTTTTCAGATTATGAGCCATAGGTGAAAGGAGGAATCACGATGCGCAGATTAATTAAACCCTGCGGGCTTCACTGTATAAAAATAAATGACATTGGAGTAAAATTTGCAGAACAGACAGCATTGGAACATGTGAACCTTCATATTCACTGCGGGGCGCTGGCCGCTGTGATCGGAAAAAACGGAGCGGGAAAGTCCACGCTGATTCGTGCAATTTTAGATGATATTCCTCACACAGGGACCATAGAATTTAAAGATCACAAAAATGGAAATATGCAGAATATGCGGATTGGTTATGTGCCTCAAAAATTAAATATAGAAAAAAAGACGCCGGTAAGTGTCTATGATATGATTGCCTCCTATCAGTCCGGATTTCCGGTATTTTTAAAAAAACGGGCAAAAGTGCAGCAGCAGATTCTGGAAAATCTAAGGCTGTTTCAGGCGGAAGATCTCATTGACAGGCAGGTGTGCAATCTTTCCGGAGGGGAGCTGCAAAGAGTACTGCTGTCTATGGCGGTAATGTCTGAGCCGAACCTGCTGTTATTGGATGAACCGGTTTCCGGAATTGATCAAAATGGCATGGATTTGTTTTATGAAACGGTAAATGATCTAAAGCAGAACTATGATCTGGCGGTAATCTTAATATCCCATGATCTGGATTATGTAGCCAGATATGCGGACCAGGTAGTCCTGCTTGATAAGACCGTAAAGAAACAGGGAACCGTACGGCAGGTATATGAAAGTCCTGAATTTCAGCAGGTGTTTGGCCGGTTTGATATAGATTCCTTTAGGAATATGCGGGGAAAAGAACAGAGCCTTAAAGCCTCAGCGCTAAACAAGGAGCTGGTAAAGCAGACATCTAAAAGAAGGGATACCCCTGGTTTTCCCATATCAGACAGGAGGGGGCGCTTATGATGGAAATGCTGGCATCATTGTTTTCTTATGACTTTATGAAAAATGCCTTTCTGGCAGTGCTGATTATTACACCTCTCTTTGGCCTGTTAGGAACCATGATTGTAAATAATAAGATGGCTTTTTTTTCGGATGCTCTTGGGCACTCCGCTCTTACCGGGATGGCCATAGGCATAGTTCTTGGAATCCAGGATACAAATTTATCCATGATCTTGTTTGCAGTTGTGTTTGCGCTTCTGTTAAACAAAATCAGCAGCAGTATAAAAGCGGCAACAGATACCATTATTTCTGTATTTTCTTCCTGCAGTATTGCTGTAGGGCTTGCTATTTTATCCCGGGGCGGGAATTTTAGTAAATATTCCAGTCTCCTGGTGGGGGATATACTGAGCATTACCCAGAAAGAAATCTTTTATTTATTTATTATATTTCTGGCAACCCTGGTATTCTGGGTTGTATGTTACAATCAGCTGCAGGCGGTAAGCATTCACCGGACGCTGGCAAAAAGCCGGCGTATGAAGGTAGTACTGATTGAAAATCTGTTTTCTGTTTTTATTGCTGTTGTAGTTATGCTGTCTATTAAATGGGTGGGTATCCTGATTATCAATGCACTGCTGATTCTGCCCGCCGCTTCTAGCAGGAATATTGCGGAAAATGTCAGGGAATATCATTTTTTTGCCGTTCTATTTTCTGTATTTTCCGGAATACTAGGACTGGTAATTTCTTATTTTACCAATGTGGCTTCCGGTCCTATGATTGTAATACTGGCTTCTGTCATCTTTTTTGCCACATATATTTATGGGAAAAATAAATAGGGAAAGACCATTACCTCAAAGAACAATCGTCAAAAAGGGATTGTTATGGATGGGAAAAGGAGAAACTGTCTGGTTGAAATGCAAAATTTTATCAGACAGTTTTTCTTTGTTTTTATGCAGTTTTTTAACCAAATTGCCCTGTAATTCATATATAGTTCATAATCCTGTTATAAACTGCAGAAGGTTAAGAAAAAATTAAGAATAATACGCGCCTGAGGCGTGTTTGACCACAATAAACGAAAGAAGGAAGTAAATGGAATGGAAAAAAAGAAGTTAAATTTTTCCCACAACCTGCTTGGGTGCCGGTTTGATAACTGGATGCGTCTGATTCATCAAAACCCAGTTACTCCGGAAAACAAAAAGCAGGTTCGTTTTATGTCCGTAGTTTCTTTTGTTCTTGGGATTCCTGCATTTTTAGAGTGGCTGATCTTTTATATTCCCATTAAAAGGACGAAGATCAGGAAAGATCCGGTTTATATTGTAGGACACTGGAGAACGGGAACTACATTTTTGCAGAATCTTATGACAAGAGATCCGCAGTTTGGCTGGTTTGATCCGGTAAAAACAGTATCATTTAACAATTGTATTTTGCTGAAACCTCTGCTGGCGGCGGCACAGAAATATCTGCTGCGGGGAGCCAGGCCTATGGATAATCTGGAATATACACTGGATCTGCCTATGGAGGAAGTATTTGCACAGGCTACCATTTCTACCCAGGCCATTGCGCATATGCTTGTATTTCCCGACGGAGGACGGGGCGTAAAATATATTGAGACAGCCTTTATTGATGAGCAGCCTGAAAAAAAGCAGCGGGAATGGAAGAAGGCATATAGTTATATTATAAAAAAAGTAACGTTTCTGGAAAAAGGCAGACAGCTGCTTTTAAAAAGCCCGGAGAATACCTGCCGGATTGGGATGCTGAAACGCTGCTATCCGGGAGCGAAATTTATTAATATATACCGGGACCCCTATGTGGTAGTTATGTCAACCTATAACATGTTCATCAAAGAAATGGGATTATTCTGCCTGAACAAAAAGCCATCTAATGAATTTATCGAAGATGCGGTGATTGACCTGTTTGAGAGGATCTACAGAAAGGCCTTTAATGAGCTTTATGCTATGCCGGAAGGGGATTATATTGATATCTGTTATGAAGAGTTCTGCAAAGATCCCAAAGAGAACTTAAAAACCATTTATGAACATCTGGGTCTGGAAGGATATGAAAATGCCCTGCCGCACTTTGAAAAATATCTGGACAGCCAGAAAAACTACAAAAAGAATCAATTTGAATTAAAAGATGAGTTACGAAATAAAATAAATGACCGCCTGGGATTTTATTTTGAGCATTATGGATATGAAATGCGCACCGGCGGTGAGAAGGAGGATTGCTGAGTTATGGATCATTTGGATAAACTGGAGGCAAAAAGTGTACACATTTTAAGAGAGGCCTATGCGGCTTTTGGGAATTTATGTATGCTCTGGTCAATTGGAAAGGACAGTACAGTTTTACTCTGGCTTGCCAGAAAGGCATTTTACGGCCATGTACCGTTTCCCCTGGTGCATGTGGATACTCATTATAAAATACCGGAGATGATTGAATACCGGGACCGTCTGGCCAAAGAGTACGGACTTTATATGATTTACGGAGAAAACAAAGAGGCTTTAGAGGCGGGAGAGACATTTCCAGAGGGAAAGGTTTCCCATATGGAATGCTGCAAGCGTCTGAAAACAGAGGCTCTTACCCATACATTAAATGGAACCTGGCCCCGTTACCGCTTAAATCTTCAGACCGGAGAATATGAACAGGATACAGACACGGCGGCTTACACGGGAGTAATTGTAGGGGCCCGTTCCGATGAGGAAGGCTCCCGCTCCAAGGAAAGATATTTTTCCCCAAGAGATAAATATAATGACTGGAATCTGGATGATCAGCCCCCTGAGTTCTGGAATCAGTTTAAGACAGATTTTGCTCCGGGAACTCATGTAAGAATTCATCCTCTGTTAGACTGGACGGAGCTGAATATCTGGGAATATATTGAACGGGAAAATATCCCCACAGTTTCTCTGTACTACAATCAGGGAGACGGAACAAGATACCGTTCCTTAGGCTGTGCACCCTGTACAAAGCCTATTAAATCAGAGTCACGCAATCCAAGAGAAATTATTGAAGAACTAAAAACCGGAGCGCTTTCTAACATTGCCGAGAGAAGCGGCCGTGAACAGGATAAAGAAGACGGGGGCCTTGAGACGCTCCGCCGGAATGGATATATGTAGGAGGAAGGCACAAATGCAGATGGAAGAATTATTAAATATTGTTACCGTGGGACATGTGGATCACGGGAAAAGTACGGTAATCGGAAGACTGCTTGCAGATGCAGGTGCGCTTCCTGACGGGAAGTTAGAGGCAATCAAAGAAAACTGCAAAAGAAATTCCAAACCCTTTGAATATGCTTTTCTGCTGGATGCGCTAAAATATGAACAGGCCCAGGGAATTACTATAGATACAGCACGCTGTTTTTTCCAGACAGACAAAAGGAACTATATTATTATTGATGCTCCGGGACATATTGAATTTTTAAAGAATATGGTAACCGGTGCTTCCAGAGCCGAGGCGGCTCTGCTGGTGATTGATGCCTCTCACGGAGTAGAAGAAAATACAAGACGCCACGGATATTTTCTGTCCATGCTGGGTATCCGCCAGGTGTCTGTGCTGGTAAATAAGATGGATATTGTAGATTACCGGGAAGAGGTGTTTGAAAGCATTAAGGAAGAGTATAAAAAATTCCTGAAAAAAATTGATATTAATCCTCAGACATTTATTCCTGTCAGCGGTATGGAAGGAGATAATATCGCCATTTCGTCGGAACGGATGTCCTGGTATCAGGGTCCTACCGTGTTAGAGCAGATGGACGCTTTTAAAGCAGTTCCGGAGCCGGAGAATATGCCCTTCCGTATGCCTGTTCAGGGTGTGTATAAGTTTACGGAAAGCAATGATAACCGCCGGATTATAGCCGGGACGGTAGATGCGGGAAAAATAAAAGAGGGGGCTTCTGTAACCTTTTATCCTTCCGGAAAGAAGACAAAAGTAAAGACACTGGAAGTTTTCAATGCGCCGAAGCCAAAACAGTTTACGGCGGGCCAGGCGGCAGGGTTTACCATGACAGAGGAGATTTTTGTAAAGCGCGGTGAGATCGCCTGCATTTCAGAGGAAGATGCTCCAAATGTCGGGGTGCGGCTGAAAGTAAATCTGTTCTGGCTTGGAAAGGAAAATTTAAAACTGGATAAACCTTACTACTTAAAATGCGGCACCGCAAAAGTAGAAATGCGTCTGGAAAGTGTAGAGCGGGTGGTGAATGCTTCGGACTTAAGCTGTCTGATGCGTCAGTATGTGGAAAAAAATGAGGTTGCCGAATGTATCTTAAAGCTGGATCGTCCTATTGCTTTTGATCTGGCGGGCTCCATTGAAGCTACCAGCCGTTTTGTAATTGTAGATGATTATGAGATTGCCGGCGGGGGGATTATTACTGAGGCATTAAAAGACCTGGATTATGATCACAAAAATATCCGCTGGTCCGGAGATGCCATGACTGAGGCGGAGCGTTCTAAGATGCTTGGAAACAGCGGACTTGTTGTATGGATGACAGGACTGTCAGGTGCAGGAAAGACAACAACGGCGCAGGAAGCAGAGCGCCGCCTGATAGCAAAAGGAATACCAGCTTACGTGCTTGACGGAGATAAGCTGCGCCATGGCCTGAACAATGATCTTGGATTTTCCGATGAAGACAGAAAAGAAAATATCAGACGTACCACAGAAGTGGCGAAGCTGTTTAAAGATGCGGGGATGGTTACTTTTGTTACATTGATTTCTCCATTTGAGGAAGCACGGCAGAAGGCAAGAAACAGCATTGGTGATAATTTCATGGAAGTTTATGTAAAAGCGGACCTTGAAACCTGTCAGAAACGGGATCCCAAAAAGCTGTACGAAAAGGCAAGAAAGGGAGAAATCCGTTCCTTTACCGGTATTGACTCAAAATATGAGGTACCAAAAAACCCGGATCTTGTGCTGGATACACAGCTCTGGAATGAAGAGGAGTGCGCGGAAGCGCTGATTGGCGCTGTGATGGCCAAAATAAAACGATAGTGTATAGAAATCAGAAAATTTAAAGTAATCATAGATATACAAAAGCGGGGAGCGCACAATGATCTGACTTGATCAGTGTGTGCTCCCTGGTTGTTTATCAGGCGGAAGGCTGATATCTCATATGAATCATATTTTCTATGAGTTCAACAGTGCCTTCCACACCGTAAATAGAGGTATTCAGGCAGGCATTGTAAAGTTCGGGATTTCCCCAGGTTCTGTCAGTATAGTATTTGTAAAAAGCCTGTCTGGAACGGTCAACCTGAAGAATGGTTTTTTTTGCCTGTACGGCGCTGACATCAAAACGGCTTATCTCCACCTGAATCCGTTTCTCAAGAGGGGCGCACAGATAGACAGATAAATGGGGGATATGCAGTTTGTCCAGAATGTGATCCGCACATCTGCCAAGAAAAATACAATTTTCATTTTCTGCAATATTTTTTATGATTTTTCTCTCTTTAAAATACAATGCATCATGAGATACGGAGCCTAGTTTTGGCAGTCTTGGAAATCGGGAAGGTTCTGCGTCAGGAACGCTGTCATTATAATCAGAAACTTCATTTTCGTCCAGATTATATTCCTGACAGGCCATGGAAAGAATATCTTTATCGTAATAGGTAAGGTGTGTCCTTTTGGCAAGAAGAAGGCCTACCTCCTGCCCGCGGCAGCCATACTGGCGGCTGATACAGACAATTACTCTTTTTCCCTGAGGAATCACAGGGCAGGCGCCGCTGATAGCTTCAAGACCGGATGTTAAGTGATAGGCTTTGGGGTCATAAGATGCGATTTCCTGTTCTAACTGGCGGTAGGCTGTCAGAAGCTTCTCATATTCTCCGGGATCTTTTAATGTTTTCATCATATTAGATAACAAAATTAATTCGTTTTTCAGGAACTGGTTTTTGTCCTGATTCAAAAGCTTTGCAATCTGATTGACAGATATGGTTCTAGAAGCCGGAAATACTTTTCCAAGGGTACTGCCCGTTGCTTGATAAATCTGATTGTCAAGTTCGTAAATTTTTGCCGCTAAAGCTTTGTCCTGCTTTTTTTCATTCATAGAGTGTCCCCCAATTATAAAATTTGATCTTCCCAATAAAATCTCTTTATTATAGTATATGTTAAAAGTAAAATTATTTCTATGTTATTACATTATTCATTTCCCATATTTTTTCAGGCATACGGTAAAGGTGCATCCCTTTTTTGGTTTGCTGGAACAATCTATAGTTCCGCCGTGAAGTTCAGCCACTTTTTTTGCAATGGAGAGGCCAAGTCCGGTTCCATCCTTCTTGTGAGAGGTATCTCCCTGATAGAACTGTTCAAAAATATGCTTTATGGTTTCCTTATCCATACCCGGCCCCTGGTCTCTTAGATAGATCTGATAAGCATACTGGGTGTCGATGAGACTGATATCAATCAGACCGTTTTTGGGAGAAAATTTAATAGCGTTGTCCAGCAGGTTCAGCCAGATCTCAGAAATCAGTTCCTTATCTCCCATATACAGTGTGGGCGGGAGATGCAGCTGAAAGGTTAAGTTTTTTTCCTGCCATTTTGGCTCCAGTAAAAGGATGGTCTGCCGGATCTGTTCATCCAGAGAATAGGCACAGTGTCTGATAGAAAGTTCATCACTGCCAAGCCTTGAGAGCCGCAGGATATTGGCTGTGAGAGCTGACAGACGGGAGCTTTCCTGTACGATCAGACCGGCGTATTCGACCCGCTCCCGGTCTGAGATGCCCTGTTCTGTCAGCAGTTTTCCGTAACCGTTGATAATAGCCAGGGGAGTTTTAAATTCGTGGGATACATTTGAAATAAAATCCTTTTTTAAATATTCATTGCTGCGCAGTTCCCGGATCATAATATTGAATTGTTTTGCAAGATCGCCTAACTCATCCTTTCTGCCGGATTCTTCTACTTCTATATCAAAGTTTCCGGCTGTAATCTCTTTGGCTGCCTTTGACAGATCAAGGATGGGGGTGGCGGTACGTTTGGTCAGGGCAATAATCAGGACCACCACAGCCAGCAGCGCTATAATAAAAAGCGCCAGATCCTTAAGAGCATATCCGAAATAGAGAATTCGATAATCTTTTCGGGAAAAAATGATATCATGGCTGACCATCCAGGTAAGGATGATAGTAGCCAGAGACGAGAACATAATTAACAATGTGAAAATCAGACCAAAGCGTCTGCGGATTCGTTTCATAAAATACTCCATTCCGATTATGTAAACCTGAAAAATGCGGGAATTTACTTATTAATAACTGCTTTATATCCAAGTCCCCGGATTGTCTGTATTTCAAAATCATTGACAGCGGAGAGCTTTTCGCGAAGACGTTTGATATGTACATCAACGGTTCTGGGATCTGTTTCTGAATCAAAGCCCCAGATTTCGTCCATCAGTGTCTGACGGGTGAAGATTTTATCAGGGTAGGAGAGCAGTTTGTGCAGCAGATAAAACTCTTTCTGGCGCAGTTCCATCTGAGTGTCTTGGCAGGAAAAAATCAGAGTATTTTCATCAAGTGTACAGTCTCCTACAGTCAGGATACTTTCCTCAGACATCCGGGCCCTTCTTAGCAGCGCTTCTACTCTCAGCAGCATTTCATCCATATCTATAGGTTTTATCATATAGTCATCTGCGCCGTTTTTAAAGCCCTCCCGTTTATCGTCCAGCTGGGATTTTGCGGAAATAATCAGGACCGGGAGTGTATAATTTACACTTCGGATCTGAGCGGTAAGCTCAAAGCCGTCCATATTTGGCATCATAATATCAGCGATAAGAAGATGGATGGGTGTTTGTGCCAGAATTTCTAAAGCTTCGGTGCCGTCGCCGGCTTCAAAAACCTGATATCCGGTTCGTTTCAGGTGTATTTTTATCAGATTACGGTAATCAGGATTGTCCTCTGCAATCAGAATATTTACCATAGAAAAACCTCCTTCATTTCTGATAGTGTAACATGAAATGAGCTGTTTGTTAATGGGCCGTTAAGAGACCATCCGGCAGCAACGCTGTTAGGTAAAAAAGAATCAGTCCGATTTGGAATCACTGACAGTCAAAAAACAAATTTGTCAGGGGTAACAGGGCGTGATATCTTAGAGACAGACAAAGGTAAAGGGGGACAAATGATGCTTACAACAAAACAGAATTTTCTGGAAACAATTAAAAAAGGCGGAAAACCGGATCGTCTTGCAGCATGCTATACTGCGTTTAAACCCATAGGAGGAGATCCGGTATTCCAGTTTGTGCGGGGAAACCGTATCAGAGGAACATACTCTTATGACCGTTGGGGAACTTATATTGCTTTCCCGGAAGAGCAGCCGGCGGCAACGCCTGTTGTTACAGCTGAAAATCAGGTCATCCAGGATATAGAGGAATGGAAAAAATACGTAAAGGTTCCAGATCTGCGAGGCAACTGTTCCGAAGGATGGGAGACAGCTCTTGCAAATAAGGCAGCCATTGATAAAGATGAATATATGTCCATTACCATAATGGGAACAGGTATTTTTGAACAGCTCCACATGCTGATGACATTTGAAGATACGCTCTGTAATTTCCTGTTATATCCGGATGAAATGCATGAGCTGATTGATGTTATTACGGAGTACCGCTTAGAGTACATGAAATTGATTGTAGAGAATCTGCATCCAGATGCGATTTTATCCCATGATGACTGGGGAAGCAAAACGAGCCTGTTTATGGCTCCGGATACATGGAGAGAATTCTTTAAAGAACCGTACCGCAGACTGTATGACTATCTTCATGCCAATGATATCTTAATTGTGCATCATTCGGATTCTTTCTGTGAACCCATTGCGGAAGATATGGCAGATATCGGAATTGATGTGTGGCAGGGAGTGCTTCCAACAAATAATATTCCTGAGATTTCCAAACGCCTGAATGGACGTATGGCTTTGATGGGAGGTATTGATTCCGGAATAGACCGTGCAGATACACCGGAAGAAGAGATTCGGAAAGAGACAAGAAGGGCTTGTATGGAATACGGAGATCTGCCTCAGTTTATTCCAAGTATTACATACGGCGGTCCGGGAACAATCTATCCGGAAGTTGAAAAAGTAATTATTGATGAGATCCATCAGTTTAATAAAGAAAAGTTTGGAATTTAGTGCAGAATCACAGGTAATATGCAGGGAGTCTGCGGGCTGTTCCTTTGTGTGAAAAGTAAATAAAAAACTATGCCGCTGTGTGGGAGAAGGATACCTGCACAGCGGTTTTTAATACAATGGGAGCTATAAGTATCCCATTGTATTAAAACGCTCCCCGGGGAAGCCCCCTTTTATGGTTCTCGGATATTCAGGAGATTATAAACGGTTACATCAAGAGCTTTGGCGAACTGAATCAGTTCATAGTCGGTTACGATGCGTTCTCCTGTTTCTATACGGCTGATGGACTTTTGATTCAGGTTTAATCCGTTCAGCTGTACTTTGGCAGCCAGCTGCTCCTGGGACAGCCCGCATTTTTCCCTTTCTGCCCGGATTTGTCTCCCAGAAGTATTGCAGAGTCCATTTGAACATCTGTAGATCCTCAAGTTGTTGTGCCTCCTTTTGAATTATCCCAAAGATAAGTAATCTGAGTTGACAGTAGCATAATGAAGAATTGATAATTACTCTAAAGATGACTAAAAACTTATGATATAGATAAATTTAATCTCCAATTATAAATACTTTTAGTGTAGAATAGTATGCATAATATAAAAGGAGATTAGCGGATATGGAAGAAGAAAAGCTGAAAACAGCTCAGGAGCTGGCGGGGCAGATTATGATCTGTGCCAGAGACCAGATTATGATTTCCATGCGTTTTCTGGACCGGGCTCTGTTTCGAATGCCTGTAACAGCCAGCAACAGGACCCCAGGCTTTGGTGTAGACGGCGAAAAAATCTATTACAATCCGGAATTTGTACTTCAGTCATTTCAGCGCGAAAAGAATGAATGTACCCGGGCGTTTCTGCATATGATTCTCCACTGTATTTTCAGCCATCCATTTCAATATGAGAAGCTGGACCGGGAATGCTGGGATCTGTCCTGTGATCTTGCTGTAGAAGCAGCTATTTTGGATTTGAATATAAAAGATACTGTTTTAAACCGGGATGACACAATGAGAAGAACTCTGAATAAATTTTCGGCGAAGGTTCCACATCTGACTGCGGAGAGGATCTATCGTTTCCTTTTAGATCATCCAGCGGAAAGGGAAGAGTGGCTGAAGGAATCGGCGGCTTTTGCACGGGATGAACATCTGCTTTGGATTCCTGAAAGGGAAGTGGACGCCAAGGAGAGAAGCGGGGATTCTTATACAACGGATACAAGAACTGCTATGGTGGGCTGCCATGAGGCAGACAGTGGAGAAGAAGGTGAGCAGGAAGAAGTAGAAGAAGCACTTTTAGGCCAGGGAGACAGCGACTGGGAAGATATCAGCCAGCATGCAAAGACGGATCTTGAGACGTTTTCCAGAGAACAGGGATTTGGCGCCGGAAGCCTGCTGTTAAATTTGCGGGAAAGTCTTCGTGATAAAATAGATTATGGAGAGTTTTTGCGAAAATTTGCTGTAATGGGCGAAGAAATGCATATCAATGATGATGAGTTTGATTATATATATTATACATATGGTATGCAGCTGTTTGGGAATATGCCTCTGGTAGAACCTTTGGAATACCGGGAGAGCAAGCGTATCCGGGAATTTGTCATTGCCATTGATACGTCTGGATCCTGTCAGGGAAAGACAGTAGAACGATTCCTAAATAAAACATATTCCATATTAAAAACAAGCGAAAGCTATTTTGCACGTGTAAATATTCATATTATACAGTGCGACAGCCAGATACAGCGGGATGTGAAAATTACTTCTGATGAGGAATTTGAACAGTATATGCAGGATGTGGAGCTGGCGGGATTTGGCGGCACTGATTTTAGACCGGTATTTGATCATGTAGACGGAATGATCAGACGTCATGAGTTCCAGAATCTGAAAGGTTTGATTTACTTTACAGATGGTCACGGGACCTTTCCAGAGAGAATGCCGGATTATCAGACTGCGTTTGTATTTATAGAAGAAGGGATTACAATACCAGAAGTGCCGGCATGGGCTATTCGTCTGGTATTGCGGGAGGATGAAATTTAATGAACATCAAAGAAGCGAAAGAACAAATTGAAAAAGCAGTGCGTATTTATCTGATGAAGGATGCATATGGAAATTACAGGATTCCCATTGAGCGTCAGAGACCGGTATTTTTACTGGGGGCTCCGGGAATCGGAAAGACAGCGGTAATGAGTCAGGTGGCTCAGGATCTGGACGTGGCGCTGGTGTCGTATTCTATGACCCATCATACCCGTCAGAGTGCTCTTGGACTGCCCTTTATCAGTCATAAAAACTATCAGGGAAAGGAATTTGACGTATCTGAATATACCATGAGCGAGATTGTGGCATCTGTATACGAGGCTATGGAAGTGAGCGGTAAGAAAGAGGGGATTTTGTTTCTGGATGAAATCAACTGCGTGTCAGAGACACTGACCCCGTCCATGCTGCAGTTTCTGCAGTACAAAACCTTTGGCAAACATCAGATTCCGGAAGGCTGGGTGGTGGCAACAGCAGGAAATCCCCCGCAGTTTAACCGTTCTGTAAGAGAATTTGATATTGTAACTATGGACCGTTTAAAGGTGATGGAGATTGAGCCGGATTATGATGCGTGGAGAGGTTATGCGGTGAACCGGGGCGTTCACAGCGTGATTTTAACCTATCTGGATATTAAAAAAGGTGATTTTTATATTATTGAAAATACGGTGGACGGCAAATCTTATGTGACGGCCAGAGGCTGGGAAGATTTGTCTGAAACCATTTACCTGTATGAGGAGCAGGGATTTTTGGTAGATGAGACATTAATCGGGCAGTATCTGAGAAATCCAAGAGTTGTTCGGGAGTTTGCCTCTTATTATGATCTGTATCAGAAGTATAAAAAGGATTATCAGGTACATCAGATTCTTTCCGGAGAGGCTGACCGGGATATCAGAAAGCGGGCGCAGCAGGCTCCCTTTGATGAACGTCTGTCCTTAATGGGGCTTCTTTTAGAAGCGCTGCAGCAAGACATCAGGAAGAATGTAGAGCTGGAAGATGCCATGCTAAAACTTCTTAATGAATTGAAGGAAGTAAAGGAGCGATTGTCAGCAGAGCCGAAGGCGGAGATATCTGCGCAGAAGGTATTACAGAATCAGGTTGAAGGTGTGAAACAGCGGATGGCCAAGGAAGACCAGGCCAATGCCCTGTCTGACGCTGACCGAAGAGCATATCAGCTGATTATCCGTACTCTGCAGCGGGATATGCAGGACATACGACTTGGGGATATTACAGATGCTGCAGCGGCTTTTAATCTGATAAAGAACAGCTTTGACCGCGATGTGCTTAAGATGCGCAGTCAGGCGGATGAAATCAGTGGGGAATTATCCAACCTGTTTGAATTTGTGGAAAAGGTATTTGGAAATGGAAATGAGATGTTGATTCTTGTAACAGATCTTACGGTAAATTATAACAGTGCAAAGTTTATCAGCCGGAAAGGCTGTGAAGAGTATTATAAATATAATAAGAAGTTTCAGTTATATGAAAGACAGCAGGAAATAGCCCATGCGTTGGAACAATTACAGTTATAAAATTGAAAATGGGGAAGTAACGCTGACCAGGTTTGAGGGCGGCGATACCAGAGTGGAAATTCCCCATAGAATAGATGGGATGCCTGTAACAGAAATTGGCCCGGAGGCTTTTTCTGAGTACGGACTTCAGGTGGAATCTGTTACCGTGCCGGAAACTGTGCGAAAAATAGGGGCTTCTGCCTTTAAAATGTGCATGAATCTGCAGCAGCTGATGCTTTCTGAAGGGCTTGAATCTATCGGAGAGGGGATGCTTTACGGGACTCCGTTAGAGGAACTTTATTTTCCTTCTACCCTGAAAGATATTGAGGGGGCCTGGGAGCTTGGCGGATTAAGGTGGAACATCCATGAGAAAAATCCGTGGTTTTCAACAGACGGATTTGCCCTGTATAAATGTGATGCAGGTGAAAAGATTCTTTTGGCAGTGCAGCCGGAGGAGAACAGAAGTCTGTATCAGGTGGAGGCAGGAACTGGTGTGATTGGCCAGTCTGCCTTTGAAGGGCAGAAATATTTAAGGCATGTAGATCTGCCGGGCAGTCTGCGGATGATTGAGGAAGAAGCTTTTGAAAGCTGCCAGAGCTTAGAAGAGATAGATCTGCCGGAGGGCGTCGTAAAAATCGGGGCAGAGGCATTCAGCCACTGTGCCAATTTAAGAGTGCTCCGTCTGCCGGCATCACTAGAAGAGATCGGCCACCGGGCTATTACCAATACATATGACTGGAGCTATTTAAAGCGGGGCATTGAAAAAATTGTGGTCTCTTCCGAAAATCTTACGTATCTGGCAGATGAATCGGCGCTTTACAGACGGCTTTCTAACGATACATTAGAGCTGGTGAAATATTTCGGAGATGATGCAGAATATGAAGTTTCAGATAGGGTATCCGTTCTTTCTGAATATGCATTCCGCCGGTCTGTATTTCGTACTTTGATAATACCGGACAGTGTCCAAATCATTCAAAAGGATGCCGTATTGGAATGTGAAAAGTTGGAAAAAATTATTTTGCGTAAACTGGATGCTCATATTTTTCTGCCCAGAACTCCTGTCTGCCGAAAGGACGAGGTGACAAAGCTTTTGTCTGATCAGGGAGATCTGTTTTGGTTTGAAGCTTATGACCGGTTATTCGGAACGTATTTCCAGCTGTCTGATAAGGCAGAGTTTGCCTGCACAAGATTGAGATATCCGGTAAGCCTGCGTTCGGAAATCGCAGGAGCCTATCAGCGTTTTTTAGAAAAACACAGAATAGAAATACTAGATGTCATCAGTACCCAGGAGAATGCAGATCTGCTGAAAAAACTGACGGAAATCGGATTTTTTACTAAAGATAATATAGATGCTGCCATTGACAGGATAGGACGGAGCGGGAAAGGCAAGCTTACCGGATTCCTTATGGAGTATAAGCGTGAGAATATCGGGACGGATGATTTTGATTTTTCTTTGTAATTATTTCAGAAAATAGAAGAGGGGTGAGAGATGCTTATTTTGGATGAAAATTTTTCTAAAATAACTGAAAATAAACAATAATAATTCGTAATTACAGATATTATATGTTATGATAAACAGGTATTCCGTCACCAGGAGATGCACTGCAGCATTTGCGGCGATTGAATATAGAATATTTATTTTTATCAGATAAGGATTAGAGGATTTAAAGTTTTTGATACTCTGATCCGGGAAGGAAAAACTATGAAATATGAAATTCAGGGAGAAAATTTACCGGTTGTGATCTGTCGGCTGGATGCCAACGAAAAAATGATTACAGAACGTGGAGCTATGGCGTGGATGTCACCGAATATGAAGATGGAGACCACATCAAACGGAGGTGCCGGTAAGGCGCTTGGAAGAATGTTTTCCGGTGATTCTCTGTTCCAGAATATATATACCGCTCAGGGAGGAGAGGGAACCATTGCCTTTGCGAGTTCTTTTCCGGGGGAGATCCGGCCATTTCAGGTGTCTGCGGGACAGGAATACATACTTCAAAAACGATCCTTTCTGGCTTCAGAAGCGGGAGTAAATTTATCCGTACATTTTCATAAAAAATTTGCATCAGGCCTATTTGGCGGCGAGGGATTTATTCTGCAGAGAGTTTCCGGAAACGGAATTGTTTTTGCGGAGTTTGATGGAAGTGTTGTAGAATATGAGCTGGGAGCCGGTCAGAAAATCATTGTTGATACCGGAAACCTTGCGGCTATGTCAGCTACCTGCAGTATGGACATTCAGACGGTGCCGGGACTTAAGAATAAAGTATTCGGCGGCGAGGGATTTTTTAACACAGTTGTAACCGGACCGGGGCATGTATGGCTCCAGACAATGCCTATCAGTTCTGTGGCCAATGCATTAAAACCATTTTTCCCATCCGGGAATTAAAAAACAACCGGCCGGAAATTTTTTCCTGGTCAGCGCCCCACAAAAAGTGAGACTAAAATCTAAACTTTGGGGGGCGCTGCACGGTTTGGTTAATGTTTAGAGAAAGAATTTCAGCAGCCTCTCCTGGCCGGTGCTGTCTGTTATAGCATAACTTTCCTTAATATATCCGGATTCCAGGTGAATGACAAAATGGCAGCAGTGTAAAATAAACTCCGGATCATGCGTTACGATCATAACCGTTCTGCCGGAGGCTGTGATTTGTCTGACAGCTTTTGCAACCTGCCTCATATGAAACAGGTCCAGGCCGCTGGTGGGTTCGTCAAATAGAATAAACGGTCTTTCAGAAGCAATTGCGCAGGCAACTGCAACACGCTGCTTTTGTCCTCCGGATAGTCCCATGGGGTGGCAGTCCGCAAAGGGCAGCAGATCCATTTCATTTAAAATCTTTTCTGCCTTTTCTTTATCCTTTGATGGATTCTCAGATTTCATGCTTAATAATATTTCATCTAGAACGCTTTCTGTGAAGAGCTGGTGATTTACATCCTGCATGACCATGTAGCATAGTTTCAGCCTGTCTTTCGTTGAATAGCATGTCTCCGTATTCTGTACGGTTCCTTTAAAGCGTCTTTCCAATCCGCACAGACAACGGGAAAAGGTTGATTTTCCGGTTCCGTTGTGTCCGATGATGGCCGTTGCGCTGCCGGAAGGAAAATCAGCTTCCGGTATGTGAAGCAGCCTGGGCTGATGCTTGTAGGCAAAGAAAAAGTCTTTAACCTTCCATATCCCATTGCTATTTTGTGCCGGCAGTCTTTCTGTATTTTTAAGTCCGGTGAGGGTGAGGGGACGCAGTCCCATTTCATCCCGCTGCTGTGGGGACAGCTGCTTAAATTCCTCAGCTGTGTAATCTCCTGCAATTTGTCCGTCTTTTAGAAACAGGACCCGGTCGAAGAGGCCGGACAGATAGTAAAGCCGGTGTTCAGATATAATAACGGTTTTTTTCTGGGCCTTAAATGTTAAAAGAAGCTGCCTAAGGTCTGCAATGGCCCGGGAATCCAGATTAGATGAGGGTTCATCCAGTACATAAATTTCAGGGTCGATGGCGGAGGCTGAGCCGCAGGCGATTTTTTGTTTTTCTCCGCCGGATAAGGAGAAAATACTTCTGTCAAGGAGAGAACTTAAGTTTAACTGTTTGGCGGCCTGTGTTACTCTCTCGCGAACAACCTCCTTTGGCATACCGTGGTTTTCCGGTCCAAAGGCCAGCTCGCTGGTAGTGTCTACATTGAAAAACTGCGAGCGCGGATTTTGGAATACAGAACCTGTTTTTAAAGAGAGATCAAATAGTGTCAGGTCACAGGTGTTTTTTCCGTCAAGACAGACGGAGCCGGTTAAGGTTCCTTCATAATAGTGAGGGATGAGCCCGTTAAACAGCCGGGTCATAGTAGTCTTTCCACACCCGGAGCTTCCACAGAGCAGAACAAAGGAACCATCCTCAATGGTACAGGAAATATTGTTTAAAGAACCTCCCGGCGTGCCGCTGCTGTAAGATGCTGCGGCCGACTGATAGGAAAAGGATACATTTTTACATTCGATCATCGTTTACCCCCTTGTAATTAGTTCATATATCTGGGCTGCGAATGCCCCAAGACATATGATAAGAAAAATGATATCCTGTGCGTGAAATCCAAGTCTGCATATATTTGTCCGTCTGACCGGTCCGCCCAGTCCCCGGGTAAGCGCCGCAGCAGATAGTTCTTCACCGATTTTTACGGAACAGATCATCATAGGAACAAGCCGGTATTCTAACATGGAACCGGGTCTGCCTTCTCCAAACCGGATGCCCCTCATACGCATTGCATCTCCGATGGCGCTCCATTCTTCGGCAACAGTAGGAAAAAAACGAAACATGACAGACATGGGAATCGTAATCTGCCGGGGCAGATGCAGCCGTTCCATGGCTGCAATAAATTCACTGACTGTGGTTGTGGTTACTGCGAAGTATCCCATTACAATACCGGGGGTAAAACGCAGCAGTATACCTGTGAGGGCTACTGCAATATAATTGGGGATGCCGTTTAAATGTGACAGGCCGAATAATTCTAAAAGGAGGCTTCCTCCAAATACCAGTATGTAAATGATGGCACCTTTTCGCTTTTTTGCCGCCAGCAATAGGAAAAGGGGAATAGCCGCCAAGATAATGATATAGTATTGCATAATGCCGCTAAAGGAACCGCCCAGAATAAAAATGGCTATGGTTAATAATACGGCAAGCTTTGTCCGGGGATCTAATGAGAGTTTGGTGTTGTCTTTTTTGCTGGCGAGAAGTTCGCGGCCCATTATACGATTCCTGCCCGTTTAAAGTGTTTTTTGAAAATCCGGCCCCCAATGAGACCTCCTGCAAGGCCGCTGACAAAAGCTGCTGCCAGAAGTAATGGTAAAATCCAGTCCGGCATATATGCCATAAGGGTGTCGGCATATTCCTGGCCGTAACCGGGAAGCAGGTTTTGATAATATGCATCTCTGGTTACCACAATAGGAATAAATGCGCCGATTACCCACATAGAGAAAATTCCATGAATAAAAATCTCCCCTTTTGCGCTTTGATAGCGGCTGGCCTTCATTAGAAAATCAGAAATCAGGCCAAAGATCAGGCCGGTTGGAATGCACCAGTAGCCCATACCGGTGAGCAGCATTATGATGCCCAGAAGCAGACCGCAGATAGTAAGCATACCAAATTTTTTGATCTTGCTGAAAAACAGCATCATTGGTATTCCCCCGATGATAGGTACGATTACACTGATCAGCGGAATAAAAATCGGAATAAAACCGATGGATGCCGCGGCAAAAATGACGATGAAATAAATAGCGGTAAAAATACCAATGTTTATAAAATCCTTTCCTTGCAATTTGTTCATAGAACAACCTCCTGCTTGTTTTATATTTACTTGGATTAGTTGCAACTAACCAAAGCTAATGGTAGCATATATGATGTGATGTTTCTATGCACATATCAGTATTTTAGGCCCGTATAGCAAGGAGTTTTCTGCCTGAATCAAACTGAAATTGACCGAAGATTTTTACATCATTATAATAGTATCAATGATTTTGTGCTGAAAAAGGAGAAGAAAAATGGATGATATGTTAGGCAGTATTTTAAAGAACAGTGACCGTATTTTGGGAGTGACGCTGAAGGATAGTTCAAACGGCAGGGAATTGATTTTAGACCGGGACGGCGGCAGAGGGCGTATGGTCTTTTATACCATCTGTCCCGGGCTTACACTGGCATTTATTTTTGTAAATGCCGGTATGTGGCCGGAATCTGATGCAAATTCCCAGCTGAAACTGCTCCAGATCAACTACTGTATTTCCGGAAGAAGTGAATTGCTTTTAGATGACGGTACCTATATTTATCTGCAGAAAAATGATTTTGCTATCAGTGAACAAACTGCGCAGAAAGAGTACATTTTTCCTACAGGAAAATACCAGGGAATCAAAATATACTGTGATCTGAAGCTGTTACAATCCGGCAGTGGGCTTCTGGAGTTTTTTAACATGGATCTTGCCGCGCTGAGAGATATCTATTGCAAAAGAAGGAAGACCTACCTTTGCGAAGCGGATAATGAACTGAAAGATATTTTTAGCAGGCTCTTTTGTTTGGCAGAAAGGCCGTCAGATTTTTATTTAAAGATCTATACCCTTGAGCTTGTTTACCGGCTGCTGGGTATGAATGTTCATCCGCCAAAATCCTGCGGTTTCTACACAGAAACACAGGTAGAACTTGCCAAGAGAACGGCAAAGATACTTTCCGACAATCTGCATCTGCATATTCCGGTACGGCAGATTGCAGATCGTTTTTCTGTCAGTGAAACCAGCCTGAAAAACTACTTTCGGGGAGTATATGGACAAAATATCTCCACCTATCTGCGGGAAATCCGCATGAATACGGCAGCCGGATTACTTAAAAACACAAAACGTCCTGTGGCTGAAATTTCTGAACAGGTTGGATATTCCAATCAAGGAAAATTTGCGGCTGTTTTCAAGCAGAAATATGGTCTGTCGCCGCTGGAATACAGAAGAGTAAAAAAGCTGGAAAATGAGTCATTGGAAGATAGTTAATACAACAACGGAAATGAAAGACATCCGGATGGAGCTTGATGCGGTAAAAGCACTTTTCTCATGTTTATATGATCAATCGGCAGGGCGGGAGATGGTTTCATAACCGTTGTTGTTTTTTGCATAGAAGGCTAAACTTAATTTTAAACGCTCTTCAGGATCATCTAACTGCAGATAGTAGCGGGCTTCCATTTTTCGAATATGATAGATAACATTATTTCGGTGCATATGAAGCAGCCTGGCAGTTTCTGTAGCCTGACAGTTTGTTTTTAAGTAAGTATCCAGAATCTGCACACAGCAGGTATGATTTTTTGCGTCATCTGCAAGGATACGGTTTAGCTTTTCATGTTTTGTAATACTATATCCGCTACCGGTCGTATCTAAACGGCAGAGAAACTTTAGTGCAATTTGTTCAAAAAAAATCAGATCTGTGCGGGAAGAAGACTCTTCCTCTAAAAATGACAGTGCAGCTTTGGCTTCCCGATAAGCAGCTTTTAACTCTGTAATCTGATGAAATAAGCGGCTGACGCCTCCAGATATATTATGCTGATGTATTTCATACAGAAGTGTGTGGTAAATCAGTGGAAACTGCTCCATATAATGAAAAGGATCTAAGCGTTTCTGCTCAAAAATCAGAATCAGAATCTGTCCCTGGTATTCAAAAACACGGGATTCCGGAATAGACTGCTGAATCTGATGCAGAAGAAATGGAATTGTGATAGATCCGGGGGACGTTAAGTTCAGTGCACATAGATAAAAGTCAGAGGCAAACGGAAGATCAATATAAGCCAGCCGGTCTTTCACAATCGAAATTTCGGGAGAATCATTTTCCAGAAGATCAATCAACAGATATTCATACATAAACCCTTCTGTTTTGATGCTCTGCATCATCTTTTCCAGTCCGATCTGGACACTTTCAAAAAAGTTTTCAAACATTCTTCTCATATATTTCATATTGGACGGATTTACTAAAACAAGTACACAATAACCCACAGGCTTTCCGTTGATATAGATTAGTTTGATAATCTCATTATAGCGCTCAGACCTTTTATCAGCTGAGATATAAATGCCGGTTTCTGTCAGCGTATCAAATATTTTTTCATTTTGAAACTGCTGTACCATGTCAGAGGTCAGATGTCCCTGCTGGATGGCGTAAGGAAAAATTTTATCAGCGGCAACATAAGCCGTGGAGTGTGCCAGAATCTTTAAACTAAGATCGTAGATCAGAACGGGATTTTTTAAAAGAGGCTCACTGATTTGGATTAAGTGATTTAATCCAAGATTCTGAATCAGGCTGTCGTGCATGCTGCGATCCCAGTTTTGAAACATAATATAAATTTCCTGAAGGGTATTAAAAATAACTGCCCATTCCAGATCAGTCTCCATCCATATGACTCCCGGGTAAGGAACCGGAAGCTGTCCGGGACGGCAGACACAAAGTAAAAGCAGGTGTTCAGGCAGACTGTCCGGTGAGAGCGGGTGTTGGGACTCACACAGATATAAAAAATCCGGAGAGATTTCCAGGCTGCATCTGGGCAGAAGACGGATTCCGGAAATAGATACTGTTGTGAGATCCAGATATTGTTCAACGGATAGCTGGGGATGTTTGATTTTCAGCTGTGTAAATAACATGTTGAGGTCGATAATCATAATCAAGTCTCCTTTTTTGAATTGTATCATGTGACAAGAAAAAATAAAATATTTTTCTTTTAATGTGAATAAATCAAGAAAATAAGAACATAGGTTCTTGTAAAAACTACAAAACAAAACCGAAAAACAGACGATAAAATTAGAGGTTTCAGAAATGATGATAAAAACAAATCACGTTATACTGACAGTAGCAGATCTTAAATGAAAACGTATGGAGGAGGTAAGAAAAACGTGAACAGAGTATGCCAAATTATTAATGGAGCCATTGCAAGAGCACAGGAAATTCTTAACAGTATGCCATTATTTGAGTTCTAAGGAGGAAAGAGACTATGAGCAGAGCCATGAATCGAATTATTGTAAATAAAGATCTGTGCATCGGATGCCAGATCTGCTTTAAAGCCTGTTTTATAGATATTATAAAATGGGATAAAGAAAACAGAAAACCAATTATAAAATATCCGGAAGAATGCGTACAGTGTGGTTTCTGTGAACTTAATTGTCCCAAGGGAGCGATTAAGGTAGAGCCGGATTATGACGCATATGTATTCCCGAGAGAGCACATTTGTGATATGTAGGAGGAGATGCAAAATGGCAAATATTATAAAAACGGATTTATTAGTAGTTGGCGGAAGTCTGGCCGGTATGTGTGCCGCTATCACCGCAAAGGAAAATAATCCAGAGCTTGATGTGCTGGTTGTGGAAAAATATACATCCGGGTATGCAGGAAAAGCAAACCGGGGTGCAGGTATTATGGATGCTATGGCAGGGGTAGATCCGGAACGGTATGTGGAATATCATACAAAATACAACGGGGACTATTTAAATGATCAGGATTTTCTGCGTGATTATGCCAATGGACTTGATAAAAGTGTGGAATTGCTGGATAAGTGGTCTGACGGGAAAATTTCAAAAACGCCGGAGGGAAAGTTCCGCTATTTGAAATGGCGTGCTCAGATTACAGGAAAAGATGAGCATGGAAAATTAACCTTTGATAATAAAGATGATTTTCCATGGACACTGGTGGCCGTAGATTTAGATTATATGGTTAATGTCAGAAGATATGGGGCAAAAATCGGCGTAAAATTTATTGACCGCACCGGCATTGTAGATCTGCTCAAAGACGGCGAGCGGATCAGTGGTGCAGTGGGATACAATATTGATGACGGGTCTCAGTCTGTATATCAGTGCAGGGCTGTAGTTATGGCCACAGGTGCATGCAATTACCGGATTATGCCAATGTGGGCCGGCGGAAGAGGAGAGGGTATACGGGCTTGTTACCGGGCAGGTGCACAGTTTAGAAACTGTGAGATGAGCTCTTTTTATAACTGGACCTCTCTGGAAAACTTTGAGTCCAGCATGGGTGTAGAATATGCCCTCTATAATTCTGAAGGGGAAAATGTATGTAAGGAATTTGCAACCACTCACCACTCCGATGTGGATGCCTATTCCATTGCAGAATATTATAAACAGACAAAAGCCGGAAAGGGGCCTTTAACTTACCGGATGCCGGAAAATCCTCTGATGCCCTTTCTTCAGCAGTGCTGTGGCTCTTCCGCTTATTTTGACCGTCCTTTTGCAGACAGATTCTGGAACAACCTGTTTTTTAATGCCTTTTCCCAGGCAACTAATAATGAATGTGTGCCGGGACTGGTAGGAGAGTTTGGAGCATTAAGAGTGGGAAGAGATTTCCAGACCACAGTTCCCGGATTATTTGCAGCAGGAGATTTGTCTCATACCGGTGGAGCATATCATGGGGCAACCACATCTCCGGTTATGGTACGGGGCTCCGGTCTTGCAAATGCACAGTATTCCGGGCGTCTGGCAGGAGAAAACGCAGCGCTGTTTGCAGCAGCCCATGAGTTTGGGACTGTTGACGAGACAGAAATTGTGGCAATTGACCGGCATTTTAACGGGTATGGAAAACAAAAGGGAACAGTGTCTGTCATGGACTTTCTGCCAAAGCTTCATAATGTCATTCAGCCGCTGGGCAACAGTTTGTACAGAAGCCAGGAGCGTATGACAAATGCTCTTGCCCGTGTAAAGGAGCTGCAAGGAGAGTTAGATACACTGAAGGCAGATGATCCTCATAATATGTTTGGATGTCTGGAAATGGAATCAATGCTTCTGTGTGCTGAAATGTTCTTTACTGCTTCTCTGGAGCGGACAGAATCACGGGGATGGTTCTTAAGAGAAGATTATCCGGAGCATGAAAAGGAATTGTACTGGGTAACCTGCCAGCAGACAGAAGATGGCGGTATGCAGACGAAAAAAGAACGTGTACCCATTGAAACTTACAAGTACCAGCCAATGGCATAAGGAGGAGAGAGTATGAACCCAAAGGATAGAAAACCATATCCTCTGACAGAGGAAGAAAAGAAAAGCCCGGTTGCGAAATTTTACAGAGAAACCCTTGCCTGCCCGAATCCAAAGCTGATGGAAATTCTGGCCCGGGGGCCCATGGATCCCTCAAAAGCGCTGATGCCGGAACAGATAGAAAAAATGTATGAACCGGGATATATGGAAGTGGAAACAGGATACTGTATCCTTCCAAACGGAGCTGGATATGTAGCGGTTAATAATGTATTTCCGGGAGTTACCATAGAGATGATGCAGTGGTGGTTTGCGTGGCATGCATTGGAGCAGATACGCTATAGAATCTGGAATCCCCTGTGTCATCCAACCATTGCAGTGGCAGATATTGACAGAGACTATATCAAAGATCCTAATGTGCCGCTGGCAAAGAAATCTCAGGGAGTTGTACATTTTGTAGTGGAAGATATCGGAGGCGGGGAGCAGAATATTCTGATACATTTTCTGGATCATGACCAGATGGAGGGAATCTCCGACGAAAAACTGGAAGCGACTCATCAGACGGTATTCGGCGGTTACGGAATCGTATCCAGCAGGGGAAAAGATGCCCCCATTGATAAGGCTCCGGCTATTATGATGCATTTCTGCCGGGAAACAGAAGAAGGTGTGGAATTCCGTACCCGTTTCTGGGTGGGCTACCGCTGGAATAAAGGAAAACCAATGTGTGTGCTGCCGCCGGGATTATCTGTACCGGAAGTAGTTCCCATGGGGCTTGCATTTCATAATGTAGAAGAGTATTCTCATCTGGCAAGTATCCTGCCGGAGGTGTATGCAGAGTTTGGGAAAGATCCAATTTAATGTGACATAGGAGGGCAGCTGCTGTAAAGGGTTTTAATTCCCTTTACAGCAGCTGCTTTTAAAAAGTTGGTAAAAAATAGAATGGCGAAATTAATGTTTATATCATATAAAATGCTTTACAGAATGGTTTTTGCTGTTAAAGTGTTTCCCCTTTTTTAATATCTCTGAACATCAAACAGAAAATCATCATTACTACCGCACAGACCAGCGGAACTTTGAAACAATTTACCATACCTGTAGAATTTATAATGGCTCCCATCAGACCATTGGCGATTGTATTTCCGAAAATACCTGCTACTCCCAAAAAAGACATGCCGCTGGCGATTTCTTCTGGTTTTAAAACATTAAGCGGGTAGGTATACGGAACAATCTGCTGGCAGCTGTTTACACTGCCCATGGGAAGAATACTGATCATGCCGAAAACAAATGGTATTCCGGCAACTATCGGCATACCTGTCATGAACAGCAGTACACCGCCTGCCAGACTGGCAATTCCCCAGAACAGTACCAGGGGGCGGTATTTTAACGTTTTGGCGGCATACTGACCAAAAATTAAAGTCAGAACAGCGGCGATAATCAGGGAAGGCGTTGTGAGAAAACCGGCCCGGACAGAGTCTACACCGCCGAATGCCTGCACATAGGAAGGCAGATAGTTAAAGGCTGCGTTGGCGATACTGAAAAACAGAGAAATCATAAAAACAGATAAAAAGTATTTGTTTTTCAATATACGAACCGGGAAAATAGGATCCTGGCTTTTTTTCTCACAGACAAGCAGGAGCAGGATGCCAATAATAGTTATGATAATTAAAAGGATATTGACCGGACTGGTCCATCCCGATGCAGGTCCCCAGCTCATAACCAGTCCGAAGGGGATCAGAAAAACGCAGGTAAAGATGGAGCCGCCGATATCCATAGGCTTTCCGCTGTCTGCTTTCTGGCTTTTTGGTATTCCATATATGGCCAGAATAATTGTTATTACTAATATTGGCAGCGAAATATAGTATTCCAGACGCCAGCCTGCTGCCGTGGAGCAGAAGATGCCAGCCAGGGGCGCGGCAATCATCATAGCAACGGTAGATGCGCTCTGGGCAAATCCGGAATATTTTGTAGCATCCTGACTGCCGAATACATCGCTCATTAATACAAAAGAGTTGGTTACCCATAAGCCCCAGGCAATTCCGGAAACTGTCCGGGCGATAACATACACCCAGAAATTTGGGACGAAAGTGGCTGCTGCATAAGAAACTGTATATAAGATCAGTGCAAAAATAAAAAGCTGCTTCCGTCCGAATTTTTCTCCCAGTTTTCCGCTGATAGGCATAATTGCGCATCTTGCGGCACTTTCTAGGGTAAAAATCATACTGACAGATAGTAACGCATCATACTCACCGGCCACTGCATATCCCAAAACCCCAATACCGGATATTAAAAACATTGCCATAAAGTTTGCAATTAAAATAGCAAAAAACCCAATCATTTTTCTGCTTTGCTGCATAAAAACCTCCTTTTCCAAGGCCGGGCCGGATCAGAGCTAACGCTCCGGATGGAGGCACATTTTTTTTGCTCTGTCCGGCGTCCCTTATAGATAGATTGTTAGCAGTGCGCTGCAGACTAAGTCTCCGCTTACTGCTGCAGTTGTCTGAAATGTATAAAAACGTTTATCCCTGCTTAAAAAATGGGCATGAAGGAAAAGCTGGTCGCCGGGATATACAGGATGCAGAAAGTCTGCGTTTTGTATACCGGAGAAAATCGGGAGCCTGCCGGATTCCTGTTCTGAAAGACACAGGGCGCAGGTCTGTGCCAGTGCTTCGATGATTAACACTCCCGGAAATACAGGATTGCCCGGAAAATGCCCCTGAAAACAGGGTTCTGATGCGGCTACAGATTTTAATGCGGTACTGTCATTTCTGCTGAGTGAGAGAATGGAATCAATCATCAGCATAGGCGCTCTGTGGGGCAGCCTGGAAAAAACATCTGTATGAATCTGTTTATTCATGGTTTTAATAGCGCCTTAAAACCTGGCCGGAGATGACTACTCTTTGGACTTCGTTTGTACCCTCATAAATCTGAAGAATTTTAGAATCCCGCAGCAGTTTTTCCACAGGATACTCCCTGCTGTAACCATAACCACCCAGAATCTGTATCGCTTCTCCGGCATTTTTAAATGCCACATCTGCAGCATAGCATTTTGCAATGGCTGCTTCTCTGCTGTAAGGCATATGAGCCTCTGCAAGACAGAGAGTATGTACAATCATCTGACGTGCTGTTTCAACTCCGATTTCCATATCTGCCAGTTTAAACTGGATGGCCTGTAACTTGGCGATAGGCGCGCCGAAACACTGTCTTTGCTTTGCGTAAACCGCAGCTTCGTCGATACAGCGCTGAGCGACGCCCACAGCGCTGGCTCCCACAAACGGGCGGGCCAGATCCAGTGTCTGCATGGCATATTTGAATCCTTCTCCTTCTTTTCCTAATAAATGATCTTCCGGAATGCGCACATCTTCAAACACTAAAGATGCAGTATCAGAGGAGCGCAGTCCCATCTTATCCTCATGTTTGTCAACGGAAAATCCCGGACGGTTTCGTTCCACAATAAATGCGGAGATTCCCTTTACCCCTTTTGTTTTGTCTGTCAGGGCAAATACTACAAAAATATCTGCATAGGTGCTGTTTGTAATAAAACATTTGGAGCCGTTGATAACATATTCATTTCCGTCCTTTACGGCAGTTGTCCGGGTTGCCGCCGCATCAGAGCCGGCGTCTGCCTCTGTCAGGGCAAAGGCGCCAAGGCCGCCTCCCACGATAACGTCAGAGTACATTTTTTTCTGTTCCGGGGTTCCGTGCATCAGCACCGGTTTCAGGCTGAGTGTAGTACCCATTAAAGTAGTGGCAAAGCCCAGATCATATTTTGCGAATTCTTCCATAACAGCGGCCACTGTTACATAGTCAATGCCGCTTCCACCGAATTCTTCCGGAATCTCAAGACAGTGATATCCGATTTCCATGGCTTTTTTTACTGTATCCAGAGGAAAGGTTCCATCTTTATCCCACTGTGCCGCAAAAGGCTTGATTTCCTTTTCACAGAAGTCGTGTGCCATTTTCACGATGTCTTTCTGATCTTCGTTTAACATGTATCCCATAGTATTGTCCTCCTTAAAATTAGTTTTCACTTGTTACGTTTTTTTAGAGCAATCTGCATGCCAGAAAAATACAGTGTATTTGTGCTGTCCCTGTTAAGAAAGCGTTTACTTTTTGCATTTGGTGTATAAAAAAGAAACAAAATGAAGCCATTCATTTACTTATAAAAATAAAAAATTACAATAAATGAAGTATTTTGGCTGACTCTATTAATTCATCTCTAAAATCCGGATGGGCCAGACTGATCAGTGCCCTGGCTCTGTCGGACATAGACAGGGTTTTTAAATTGATGCACCCGTATTCTGTGGCCACATACTGAATGTCTGCCCGGGCGGTGGTAACGGCGGATCCGGGGGGAAGGTTCCCCACAATCCGGCTGGAGCGGCCGCATTTATTTTCAATGGTACTTGTAAGGGCGATAAAGGATTTTCCGCCTTTGGACATCTGCGCTCCACGGACGTAATCCACCTGTCCACCGGTGGCGCTCTGCTGTTTGCCGCCAAGACAGTCGGCGGCTGCCTGGCCGTACAGATCTATGGACATGGCAGTGTTTACACTGATCATATTGTCGTTGCGGGCGATGACGGAAGGGTCATTTACCATATGAAAAGGAGCAAAATAAATATCTTCATTCTGATTGACGTAATCATAAAGCTCTTTTGTTCCAAGGGCGAAAGATGTTACTGTTTTTCCTTTCATGTAGTTTTTCCGCCTGTTGGTTACAACACCGGATTTCATCAGATCCATCATGGAATCTGTAAGCATTTCTGTATGAATACCAAGATCATTATGATTTCCAAGACCGTAGCCGATGGCATTTGAAATGCCTCCCAGTCCGAGCTGTATCGTTGCACCGTCGGGAATCAGTTTTACGATATGTCCGGAAAGGGTACGCAGCGTATCGTCAAAGGACAGATTAGGCATGGCAAATATTTCGTCATCTGCTTCTGTTATGATATCTGCCTGTGAAACGTGAATGCAGCTGCTTTCACCGTGGACGAAGGGGGCATTTTTATTTACCTGTAAAACCACCCGGTGAGAGAGCTGGCGGATATAGTCATGAAACGTGCTGCCATAGGCGCCGTAACTCATAAAACCTTTTTCGTCAGGAGGAGAAACCTCCAGAAAAGCAATATTGGGGCGGGCGATTTCGCGGCACCATAAGCGGATCTGGCTTAAATGGAGCGAAGTAAAACGGGTCTGGCCGTTTTTGATACCGGTATGCTCTCCGGGACCGGCAAAATAACTGAGAGTAGAAAAGTGTCCACGGGCTTCGGGCAGAAAAAACGGCAGGATTCTGGGAGTAAGGCCGTGGCAGATTAAAACATCCTCAAGCTCCGCTCTGCGCTCATATAATGCTTCCGCAAGTTTAAAAGCAATGCTGGAGGCTGTTCCGATGTAGACCCGGTCACCGCTTCCCACTATTTTAACTGCATCAGATACCGGACGTAATTTTTCCTGATAAAGCTGTTTCCAATCCATAAGTCATGTTTCCTTTCTGTTCTGATTTTGTTTTGAATGATGAAATGTAAAAATGCAAAAGGTATGCCAGTTTAGCTGAAAAAGTAAAAAAATGGCAGAAATTAGAAAGTGGCATATCTTTTGCATGAAAGTCAGAGGAAGATATGAAACATATACAAAAAATTTCAGGAGGTATTAGCTATGAACATGCTTGTTTGTGTGAAACAGGTTCCGGATACGACAGAGATTAAAATAGATCCGGTGAAAAACACATTAATCAGAGACGGCGTGCCAAGTATTTTAAATCCCTTTGACGGATATGCCCTTGAGGCGGCGGCACGCATCAAGGATCAGAATCCGGAATCGAAGATTGTCGTCATTACTATGGGGCCTCCCCAGGCGCAGGCTGTATTAAAAGAAGCCATTGCAATTGCGGCGGATGGTGCATATCTGATATCAGGAAGAAGTTTCGGAGGATCAGATACACTTGCCACCAGTTATATTTTGTCTCAGGCTGTCAAAGAGATTGAAAAGAAAGAAGGGAAATTTGATATTATTTTCTGCGGAAAACAGGCCATAGACGGGGATACTGCTCAGGTTGGACCGGAAATAGCGGAACATTTGGGGTATCCGCAGGTGACTTATGGACTGGAAGCAGAATTAAAAGAAGACCAGGTCATCGTGAAAAAAGAAACGGAGGAAGGAGCGGAGCTGATTGGAGTTCAGATGCCATGTGTTCTGACCTTTACAAAACCGGCCTGGGATCCAAGATATCCTACTATGAAACGGAAATTAATGGCCAACCGGGCGGAAATTCCGGTGATCAGTGATGAGGAACTGACCTCTATAGACAGAGCCAAAATCGGCTTAAAAGGTTCTCCCACCAAGGTAAAAAGGACCTTTGTACCCCAGAAGAAACAGGGAGGCGTGATCATAGCGGAAGAAAATGCGGAAGAATCAGCCAGAAAACTGTATCGGCTGCTTGGCGATGCGGGAATTATGTAAGGAGGTCAGACAAAATGGAAGCAAAAACAAAGGATCTATGGGTGTTTATAGAAACAAATAAAGATGGAAGTGCTAAAAACGTAGGGCTTGAACTGCTGACGCCGGGGAGGGCTCTGGCGGGCAGACAGGGCGGAGGGCTCACTGCCGTTGTTATTGGATACAATGTAAAATCTGCCGTGCAGGCGGCGGATATCTATGGGGCGGACACCATAATTACAGTAGACGGGCCTGAATATCAGGACTATACAACGGATGCTTATACCCATGCAATCTGTAAGCTGGTGGAAAAGTACGGCCCCACAAGTATGCTGATTGGAGCTACCAACAACGGCCGTGATCTTGGCCCGAGGGTGGCCTGCCGATTGAAGACAGGTCTGACTGCAGACTGCACAAGTCTGGATATAGATGAAGAATCAGGAAATGTGGCCTGGACCAGACCAGCTTTTGGTGGAAATCTCATGGCAACGATTTTATGTCCGGATCACAGGCCGCAGATTGGAACCGTACGGCCAGGTGTATTTAAAAAAGGGCAGGAGACGGAAAGGAGTGCAGTCATTATCCGGGAAGATATTCCTGTAGATCAAAAAGATATCCGGACACAGATCCTTGAAGTTATCCGGGATATGAATGAGGAAAACGTAGATCTGGAGGGAGCAGAAATTATTGTATCCGGAGGCAGAGGTGTAGGAGGACCGGAAGGGTTTGAGGTAATAAAAAAACTGGCGGATGAGCTGGGAGCAGTTGTGGGGGCATCCAGAGCCGCAGTGGATTTAGGATGGATTTCCCATACCCATCAGGTAGGGCAGACAGGAAAGACTGTGGGACCGAAGCTGTATATTGCCTGTGGTATTTCCGGCGCTATTCAGCATCTAGCGGGAATGAGCAGTTCGGATTGTATTGTTGCAGTCAATAAAGATCCGGATGCTCCGATATTCGGCGCGGCAGATTACGGAATCGTTGGAAATCTGTTTGAGGTTCTTCCTGTGCTGACGGAAGAAATTCAAAAAAGCAGAAAACTTATCTGACAGTATACAAGAGATACAGCGGAGTGCATTTTTTATACAATGGGAACCTTGTTCCCATTGTATAAAAACGCTCCGCGAGGAGGCGCACAGGCGCGAAGATGAAAAAAGCCGCAGGCGGCCGCGCCAGGCGCAAGAATGTGCCAGAGCACATTCTATTTAGAATGGGAACCTTGTTTCCAGTGTATAAAAACACCCCCCATGAAGGAGCACCGGCGTGAAAATGAAAAATGCCGCAGGCGGCCGCGCCGGGCGCAAAAACTGGCATGACGATTGCTTCATAATAAAGTGATAACAAAAGCAGATGAAAATAAGAAAGGAGATCATATGGCAGCAATATCTACAATAAATAAACCCATTGAAACAGCGGAGGAATACGTACAGAGTCTAAGAGATATGAAAACGGAAATCTGGGCCTTTGGAGAAAAGGTTTCCAATATTCCGGATCACCCGCTGTTTATACCACATGTAAATGCAGTAGCGAAAACTTATGAGATGCCATTTCCTGTTAAGAGTCATCTTACAGGAAATACCATTAACCGGTTCAATCATATTCATCAGGGTCCGGAAGATCTGGTGGCAAAAGTAAAAATGCTGCGGGCGCTGAATCAGCAGACAGGATGCTGTATCCAGCGATGTGCAGGTATGGACGCTTTAAATGCTACTTATATTGTGACCTATGAAATTGATAAAAAGTATGGAACGAACTATCATGAAAGATTTAAAAAATTCATGACCTACCTGCAGGACTATAATCTGGTAACCATCGGCGGCATGACAGATCCCAAGGGCGACAGAAGCAAAAAGGCAAACCAGCAGAAAGATCCTGATATTTTCCTTCATGTAGTGGAAGAGCGGGAAGACGGAATTATTGTTCGGGGAGCAAAAGCGCATCTCACCGGTGTTTCCGGAGCTCACGAGCTTATGGTATTTCCAACAGAAAACATGAAAGAAGATGCAAAAGATTATGCGGTTGTATTTTCCTGTCCGGTAAATACGCCGGGAATTACATATATTTTTGGGCGTCAGACTAATGACAGCCGGAAACTGGATACGGAGTATCCCATTGACCAGGGAAATCCCAAATATGCCTGCGTAGGCGGCGAATGTCTGGCAGTATTTGATAATGTGTTTATCCCCTGGGAAGACGTTTATATGTATAAAGAATATGAATTTGCCGGAATGTTTGTGGAAGCATTTGCAACGGCTCACCGCCAGAACTATGGAGCCTGCAAAGGCGGAATTGCAGATGTTTTAATCGGCGCTGTTTACGGCATTGCAAAGGTAAACGGAGTAGAACGGGTAGGACATGTAAAAGACAAAATTGCAGATATGATCAATTTGTCTGAAACGTTATATGCCGGTTCCATTGCCTGCTCCTATGAAGGACACCAGACGGAATCCGGGGCATGGCGTGCAGATACCATGCTTGCAAATATAACAAAACATAATACAACAAAGTTTGTGTATGACATTAACCGGATTGCCCATGACCTTTCCGGAGGGCTTTTGGCAACACTGCCATCCGAGGCTGATTTAAGACATCCGGAAATCGGGCCTTTAATTGAACGTTTCCTGGCAGGCACAGATGCTATGTCCACAGAGGATAAAATGAGACTGTACCGTCTTGTGGAAACATTAAGCGGCGGAACTGCGGCGGTAGAATCCATGCACGGAGCGGGTTCTCCACAGTCCCAGCGTATTATGATGCTTCGTGACGCGAAGCTGGAGCAGAAGCTGAAGTTTGCACAGCAGCTGGTGGGCTGCAGAGGATGTAACGGCTGTGATGGATGTAAGCAGGATTAAAGCTTTGAAAAAACTGTGACAGAAAAAATCAGGAGGAAAACATGGAATATCGTTCAATGATTCTTACAAAAGAAGACAGTATCGCTATCATTCAGATGAATCATCCAGAAGCTATGAATGCGCTGGAGGAAGAACTGGCGGCAGAATTACTCAGTGCATATAAAGATGTGGCTGAGGATCCTGAAATTGGAGCGGTGATTTTAACCGGCGCTGGAAAGGCTTTTTGTGCAGGAGGAGACTTAAAACTCCTCTCCAGAGGATTTGAAACTGCAGAGGCAGGATATGATTATATGAAGTCTTTTCGGGAGATGGTAACGCTTTTTATGAATATGCCAAAACCAACCATTGCTGCTGTTAATGGGTTTGCAGTAGGGGCAGGCTTTTGCATTGCCATGCAGGCGGATCTGATTCTGGCCTCTGATCAGGCAAAATTTGGTATGGCATTTGCAAATGTGGGACTGATTCCTGATCTGGCCGGGATGTATACACTGCCAAGACTGGTAGGGCTTCACAGAGCAAAGGAACTGGTTTTTACAGGACGGACGATCAGCGCCTCAGAGGCGGAAGAAATGGGAATCGTAAACAGGGTCATTTCTCATGATGAGCTGCTGGCGGAAGCGAAGAAACTGGCTGTAAAACTGGCTGCAGGTCCCAGAGTGGCTCTTCGCATGGCCAAAAACGTAATGAATGATTCTGTTAATATGACGCTGGAACAGCTTCTTGACTTAGAACCCCATGCCCAGGCTATCTGTTTCCAGAGCGAAGACCATAAAATTGGAGTAAAGGCATTTTTTGATAAAGAAAAACCTGTGTTCAAAGGAAAATAGAAGTATGAGACAACCGGCAGAGCCGCCGGGTATTGAAACTATAAATAAATGAAAGGTAGAAGAAAGGAAAAAAATTATGGCAAAAGTAGAAATTAACATGCCTCGTTTTGGAGCGCAGATGAAAGAAGGAAAAATTCTCAACTGGATGGTAAGTGTAGGAGATCATGTAGAGGAAGACGACGGCCTGCTGGAAGTGAAAGCTGAGAAGATGGATGCAGAGGTGGAGTCTTTATATACCGGCACTGTCATTGAAATTATCGCAAAGGAAGGCGAAGTATATCCGGTGGGAGCCGTACTTGGATATATGGATGCCGAAGACGAAGACTAATAAATAGGTAGATCATGTATGATGTCTGGCCATCTGATGCAGTCATATGCATTGGATGGCTGTTTTAAAAATTCGGTACGTATTTGACACGGGGGATGATCTATGGGATTGATTGCAATTGCGGCGAATCCGGCTTCGGGAAGGGATATCCGCAGGCTGGTGTCTTCAGCCACAGTATTTAATAACCGTGAAAAACAAAATATTATGGAGCGCATTATATTAGCTGCCTCTCAGTTTGGAGATCACAGATTTTGCATTATGCCGGAAAAATCATATTTTGCCCAGAAGATCAATGCGCATTTAAAAGAAGATCTTAAGCTGATTCCGGAAGGAATGGTTTTCTGTCCGGATCTTCCCTGTTCTGACAGTCAGAAAGATACCACTGCATTTGCAGAATATGCCCGGCAGCAGGGGGCAGATGTGCTGATTGTGCTGGGGGGTGACGGCACCAGCAGGGCTGCGGCAAAAGGAATGATGGATCTCCCGTTAATTTCCATATCTACCGGAACCAATAATGTGTTTCCGGAAGTATCAGAAGGCACTGCAGCCGGTATAGCGGCTGCGGCTATTGCGCAGGGAATCAGACTGGATGATAGCTGTTTTGAACGGTGCAAGCAGATTGAAGTATCTGTAAACGGAACATTTTGTGATATTGCTCTGATTGATGCGGTTTTTTCAGATACTGTGTATTCCGGTGCGAAAGCGATCTGGAGCAGAGAGGATATCAGCAGAGTGATGGTCACCCAGTGTCATCCTTCAGCGATTGGATTTTCAGCAATTTTGGGATGTACGCTGACCGTAAGTCCCCAGGATAACTGGGGAGCTCTGGCTGACTGTGGAATCGGGACGCCAAATCTGAAAGTTTCTTTGGCAGCTGGGACAATTACACCGGTGCAGGTGACAGAAATAAAAAAAATTCCGTTGAATGAGAGTGTAATTTACAAAATGGAAAAGAGCGGAATGCTGGCTCTTGATGGAGAACGTGAAGTGAAATACAGTTCCGGCGATGAAATAGAATTATGTATCCGAAGATGCGGGCCGGTTCGTGTAAAAATTGCCAGGACACTGGAAGCGGCCCAGAAACAGGGGTTTTTTGTAATTTCATAAAAAATATAAGGAGGAGAAGTCATGGAAGGTATGATGAAAGCCATGGTGCTGGAAGAACCCGGAAAGCTGGTTTTAAGAGAGCTTCCCATTCCCAAACCGGGTCCCAGGGACGTTTTGCTGAAAACAAAGTATGCAGGCATCTGTGGAAGCGATTTTCCCATTTACAAAGAAGGGCTGTTTGTTCCAAGGCTGCCGTTGATTATTGGTCATGAGGCCAGTGCGGTGATTGTGGAAAAGGGTGAACAGGTACAGGGATATGAGGTCGGAGACCGGGTGACCGGAACAAATATTCAGTTCTGCGGCCACTGCCAGGCCTGCCGGGAAACACCGGAAGGGGAGCTGGCATGGGGATGTGAAAATATTGCGGTTTCCGGACTGGGCTTTGGTGTAGATGGGGTATTTGCAGAATACTTTCTGATACATGATGTGATTCCGGGGGTATCGCTGTTTAAAATAGATGACCGCGCGGATGATCTGGAGGCTGCCATGTGTGAACCGATGTGCACCGGGGCCGGATGGTATCAGGTTCCGGATCCAAAGCCCGGCGATAATATCGTAATTATTGGCGCGGGAATTATCGGAGAGAGCGTTTTGCAGCAGCTTTTAAAAATCCCGGATGTGGAGATTGTTGTGGCGGATTATTCGAAGCTGCGGCTGGATGTTGCAAAGAAAATGGGAGCCCATCATATCTGCAATCCATCCACAGATGGAGACACACTGGATTTTGTCATTGATCTGTGGGGAAATAAGGAGTTTTTATACAATTACGGAGACCGGATCAGCGGCAATGCAGATATTGTTTATGAATGCTCCGGAAATGCAAAAGCCTGGGCCCAGGCAATACAGATTGCAAAGCCTGGCGGAAAAGTATGTACGGTTGGAACCTGTGAGGGAATGGCTCTGGTGTCCCCTCAGTGGATTCAGTTAAAGCAGGTACAGGTGCTGGGCGGATTGTATGGAAGCATTGGACAGTCAGTGGAAGAGATCAACAACGGAACATTAAATGTAAGGGATCTGGCTACACATGTATTTTCACTGGAAGAGTTAAACGAGGCTTTCCAGGTGGCCATGGATGCAGATAAATCCATTAAAGTGCTGATTAAAGTGGATAAGGATGCGCCGGATTATCCGTATAACAAACAGGAAACATGGGGGTGACATATTATGAAATATTCAAATGACGAATTATTGGCAATGTATCGGACGATGGTGACAGGACGTCTGTTTGATTTGGAACTGGACCGCCAGAATAACCAGGGGCATCTTCAGGGGATGTTTCATTTCAGTATTAATCAGGAGGCCATTGGAACTGCAGTAGCTCACGCACTGAAAGATGACGAACCGTTTATGCCGTCTCACAGATGCCGCCCTCTGCATTTGTACCGCCTGGATTTGAGAAAATTTCTGGCAGAGCAGGTTGGATTAAAAAGCGGATACAGCAAAGGAACATCCAGTGATTTTCATCTGTGTCTGCCGGAAATTGGTTTTGTGCCTAACCCCTCCATTCTGGGAGCAGGAGCGCCCATTGCCTGTGGATATGCATTTGCATTAAAAAGAAAGTCCCCCGGGAAAGCAATGATACAGCTGATGGGAGACGGTACCTTTAATCAGGGCGTTGTCCACGAGGCGCTTAACTGGGCGGCGGTTCAAAAGCTGCCGCTGGTATTTTTAGTAGAAAACAACGGCTGGGCCATGAATACCGACCCGTCTTATTACCGGGCAAATGATAATATTGCGGACCGGGCCAGGGCCTGCGGGCTTGATGCGGTTTCGGTGGACGGAAATGATTTAATGGCAATGCGCGAGGTGACGGATGCGGCTCTTGACCGGGCCAGAAAGCATTCCATGCCATCCCTCATTGAGGCCTGCACTTACCGTGTGAAAGGACATTTTAACGGCGATACCGGATGGTACCGGGATCCAAAATATCATGAGGAAATGATGGAGAGGTATTCAGATCCCATTCCCCGCTACGAAAAAATACTGGTGGAAAATCATGTGGCCTTACAGGAAGAGCTGGATGCAATGAAAAAACAGATAAAAAAAGAAATCCGTAAGATTGCCAATGAGGTTTATGAAGAGTCTTTAGATCCTGCAAACAAGGTGGATATAGAAGAAATGCTGCGCCCGGAGACAATGTGGGCAATGCCGATGGAGGGACTGCGATGAAAAAGATAACATTAAATAATGCTCTGGATGAGGCGTATCTGGAGGAAATGCTTCGTGATGAGGATGTCATTTTATTTGGAGAAGATGTGCAGACCGGATGCGGAGCCACATCTCACCCGCTGCTGGCCCAGAATTTTGGACCAGACCGTCTGATTCCAATGCCTATCACAGAACAGCTGATCTGCAATAGTGCAGTTGGTATGGCTCTGGCTGGAATGCGGCCCATAGCGGAACTTGGGTTTGAGGATTTTTTAAGTCTTGGATTTGACGCGTTAGCCAATCAGGCAGCTAAAATCCGGTTCTGGTCCCACGGAAAGGTGAAATGCCCTATGGTTGTAGTGACCTGCGGCGGAGTGGGCGCCGGATGCGGATGCAATCATTCTCAGAAAGCAGAAGCTTGGCTGGCAAATGTACCCGGACTTAAGATTTTATGTCCTACCACTGCGGCAGATACAAAAGGAATGATGAAAGCAGCTATCCGTGACGATGATCCTGTACTGTTTTTAGTAAACCGGAGCCTGCAGTACGTAGAAGATGAAATTCCGGAAGAGGATTATATTGTTCCTCTGGGAAAAGCACGTATTGCAAAAGAGGGAAAAGATCTTACGGTTGTATGCTGGCACCGCCCTTATACATACGTAATGGAGCTGGCAGAAGAGCTGAAAGAGGAGGGGATTGATCTTGAAGTTATTGATCCCCGCAGTATGTGTCCATTTGATAAAGAGACGATTATTACTTCTGTTCGAAAGACAGGACGTCTGCTGGTTACCCATGAAGCGCCCTACAAATTCGGGCCCTGCGCCGAAATTATTACAACGGTGGTAGAAGAAGCTATGGACAGCTTAAAAGCAGCCCCCGTCCGGGCCTGCACACCTATGACAGCGATACCTTCCTTAAGTCCCGAAATGGACACTGTTGTAACGAAAGAGCAGATCAGGAAAGCTGTATATCAGATGTGGGATTGACACCCGCCACTGATATACGCTCCGCCAGGAGGTGCAGCGATTCGGTATAGAATGTTGTCAGCAAAGCTGACCCGAATCGCGCACCAAGTCTCGCATGAGCGAGACTTGAAAAAATTATGAAGATGATTTAGTCTACGGAGCGGGTTTTTACAGAGATTTTACAGGGGAAAGGAGAAGAAAGAATGGCACAGGGAAATAGAAAGAAATTGTATTATGGCTGGATGATTACTCTGCTGGCAGGACTGACCTATTTTGGTTCTAATGGACTGCTGTCTGCCTCTTCCGGAAATATAATCAGTGAGCTGCTTTTAGTCAAAGGCTGGGATGCCGCGTCGGTTAGTATGACATATACCATTAAATCTGTTTTGGGCTTATCTTTACCGATTGTGGGACTGCTGTTGTTAAAAGTAGGACCAAGAAAATGTATCTGTGTAACAACATTGATTACAGCTGTCTTTTTGGCAGCTACAGGCTGGGTAGATTCGCCGATGATCTTTGTACTTGTTTATGGAATTGCTGTAAGTTTTAGTATGCTGTTTAACGATCAGCTGGCCTGCTTTACCATTGTAAATAACTGGTGGAACCGCCGGCGGGGGGAGCAGGGCGGATATGTCCAGGCGCTGGGCGGTCTTGGGGGTGTTGTATTTCCACCCATTGTTGCTCTGTTATTTATGAATTTCAGCTGGAAAACGTCTCTGATCATTATGGCTGTACTGCTGGTTGTGATTACGGCGCTTCCCCAATGGTTTCTTATGAAAGATCATCCGGCTGAAATGGGACTTAAGATTGACGGGGAAGATACGGAAGCGAAAGCAGAAAAAACGGACAGCAGCAAAGCAGTTGGAAAGAAGAGGGGGTACTATCAGTCTGCCGTAAACTGGGATGTCAAGGATGCTGTCTGCACCCCGCAGATCTGGTTTATGGGAATTGCCTGGGGAGGCGTTACCTTTGGGTATTGTTCCATTATGTATTTCGGGATTACCCATATGGTGATGAATGGATTTGGAGAACTAAAAGCGGCCTCCCTGATTTCAGCGCTGAGCCTGTTTATTATGATCGGCAGTCTTCTTTTAAGCCGCATCACGGACCGTATCAGCCCTAAAATTTCACTGTTCTTGATTTCACTGATCTGTGGAATCGGGTATCTGCTGTTTGATATTGGAACGGTGAATAATAGTATCTGGCTGATTATTCTGGCTATGGCTCTGGCGGGACTTCCAGACGGACCGATTCTGTCGGCGATTATGAACGGTGTGTGTTCTTATTACGGACCTAAAAATTATGCGGCCCTGCAGCCATACTGCAATGTGGTACTGACAATTATTGCCTCTATATCTTCCGTTATCTGCGGAGCGGTGCTGACTTCTACCGGAACTTTATCAAATGCGTATTATATATCTGCGGCATTTGCGGTAATTGTAGCGTTTGTAGCGCTGTTTTTAAAACCGCCGAAGCTGTCAGAGAAATTAAAGGAAAAATATGCGGCCCGGGACGAAGCTGAGAAAAAGCTTGGGGATCAGATTCTGGGGCCATAAAAAAGATACAGACAGGCGTGCGGATGAAAATCCCGTACGTCTGTTTTTGGAACAATGAAAGGAGACATAATGAAAACGTCAGTATTTCATTCTGTAAATGCCGGTCTGTACTTTTATTTTCAAAACACGGGAATCTGGATTGACGGTATTCATGATGGGAGTGGTGTTGGCATGTCGTTAATGCCTGATGAACTGATAAAGGATATGGAGTGCGGCACAGGGCTGTTTCAATGCGTATCCGGTTTTGTTTTTACACACCTCCATGAGGACCATTTTAATAAAGAAAAAACAGAGAGATTTTTACAGAGAGCTTCCTGTGAAACGGCAGTGTATACACCGACAGCTTATTCGGAAGCAGTAAAGCCTGAGCCATTGGCAGAAGGAGTAAAACGCCTGTCTGTAGGAAGCGGGGAAGTATTGACGAAAAAGACAATGCATGATGGGGAAGGGTATCAAAAGGCTCCCCATGAATCTGTGCTGCTGCGGCTGGGGGGAGAGAGTTTTTACATAGCGGGAGACGCTGTGCTGGATGTAAAAGATGCCAAAATCTTAGGGGCTTACGGGGAGCATATGAAGATGGCTTTTTTGAATCTGTATCAGCTTGGGGACAGCTGTGCAGAAGAATTTTTACAAAAGCTGGGAGCCCGCTGTGTAATGCTCTATCATTTGCCGTTTCCAGAGGATGACAGATTCAGCTATAGAATTATGGCCCGCCAGATCATGAAAAAACGTTGTGAGTCTTTGGAAAAATTGGGAATTTGTGTGAAGGTTCCAAAACATATGACCTGGATAAAATAAAGATGAAAATACAGAAGAATAGAAGGGTTCCTTTAAAAGAGCTGTTCTTGTCAGCTGTCAGGTAAAACCGGTGAAAACCGGTTTTACCTGTATACAGGACTATAGTTTGTGGCAGCACATTCCATGAACATCATGGGCGGCTTCCATAATGCTTTCGCTGACCGTTGGATGAGCATGTATAGTATTGGCCAGCTGAGTTATCGTCAGCTTATTTTGGATAGCTAAAGCGGCTTCTCCGATCATTTCCGTTGCATGGGGGGCAATGATATGGCATCCGATAACCTGCTCTGTGTTGGCATGGCAGATGATTTTTACAAAACCGCTGGAACAGTTTACTGCCAGACAACGGCCGTTTCCGGAAATATCAAAGTATCCGGTTTTTACCGGTTCCCCTGCGGCAGAAGCTTTTTCTTCGGTAAGTCCCACGGATGCAATTTCGGGGGTTGTGTAAATACAGCCCGGGACAGCAGAATAGTCCATGGTCCGGTCCAAACCGGCGCAGTGACCGGCAGCGATGATTCCCTGAGCGGTGGCGGTATGGGCCAGCTGAATGGTTCCTGTAATATCACCGATGGCATAAATGCCGGGAACATTGGTCTGCATATGGGCGTCTGTTTCAATATAACCTTTTTCATTGCATCTTACACCGGCCGCTTTCAGATTCAGACTGGCTGTATTTGGTTTTCTTCCAACAGCAAGAATGACTTGTTCAGAAGAAACCTGGCAGAGCTGAGAGTCTTTTTCAAAAATGACTTCTGAGCCGTTTTTGATTTCACAGACAGCTGCATTTACATGTATGTCGATGTTTTTTTCTGCCAGAAGTGTGGTCATAAGGCTGCAGATATCAGAATCCATGCCGTACAGAATGGAGGGCATCATTTCAATAATTGTAACTTTTTTTCCAAGATTAGCAAAAAGAGTGGCAAACTCTACTCCTATGACGCCGCCTCCTATAATGGCAACTGATTCCGGACATTCTTCCAGCCCCAGCACATCATCTGAATTTAAAACGTTTTCATGATCTGCACCGGGGATAGGAATCAGAGCCGGTGTAGAACCTGAGGCCAGAATGATTTTTTCGGCGGTATATTCTTCCTCCCCTGCTTTCAAAGAGTGAGGACCTGTAAATGCGGCCTCCCCGCGCACCAGCTCTACTCCGTGTCCGGTTACCAGCGCTTCAACGCCGGAACGAAGCTGTTTTACAACTTTATCTTTGCGTTTTGCTATTTTTTTATATTTGAAATCAATATCTCCCTTGATTTCTATGCCAAGGCTTTTGCAGTTTTGAATATCATAAAACAGATCAGAACTGTAAAGCAGAGTTTTTGTTGGAATACATCCTCTGTTTAAACAGGTTCCCCCAAGCTCTTCTTTTTCAATGAGAACTGTACGAAGTCCCTGTTGTGCACACCGGATGGCAGCGATATATCCCCCTGGTCCTCCGCCGATAACGGCTGCCTGATAATTATTCATGGTAGTTTCCTCCTTCAAAGATATTTAGATAGACAGTCAGAGCAGCAATTGCAATGGTTATATTGTGCCCGTGCCCCAGTTCCGGTACATACAGTCCCTCAAAGGAAGCACCGCCGGAGAGAATCTGAATTTCCGTATCGTACATATTAAGAAGCGCTTCAATGGATTTGGGATCAACAGATGCAGGTTCCGGGACAAAAATCTGAGCCTTGATACGGATATTTTCCCGGGAAGCACTCAGACCGAAAATATCATGAACACCGGCCATACAGCAGTGGTGCATGGCGTCTTTTACTGCACGGATGGCAGCTTTTGTCTGGTCCTCCCCATGCAGATCGCTTCCCTGGCCAAATTCGATTAAGTATCGTTGATAAGCCATAGATTTATGCCTCCCTGCCAGATGCTTTATGATACATGTACTTCCAAGGATCCTTAAGAACTTTATTAACACTTTCTAAAAATTTGGCAACCAGTACGCCGTCAGCGAATCCGTGGTCAATGGTCAGACTGAATAACGTCATGTTGCCGGGGACAATCTGGCCTTCTTCGTTGTAAATCGGAAGCACCCGGTTGCGGCTGATTCCGAAGATAGCTGCCTGAGGCGGATTTAAAAAGGGATGCTGGTCATCAATAAGATAGGAACCAAGATTGCTGACAGAAAAAGTAGCCCCTTCCAGCTTGACTCTCATAAGTTTGCCTTTTTTCAGATAGGTGTATGTTTTGTTTAACTCTTCGGATATTTCTTCAATATCTTTTTGATCTGCATGTTCCAGGACAGGGGTCATAAGCACTCCATTAATAGAGGCTGCAACACTGATATTGATATCGTCATAATAAATCAGCTGCCCGTTTTGCCGGGAACCATTTAATTCCATGTTTTCTTCCATGGCGCATGCGGCTGTTTTTACATACAGATCCCCAAAGGTGATTTTTCTGCCGCTGTCTTTTAATTTTTCATTTACTTCCCGGCGGAATTCCATAAGTCTGGTAATATCCAGCTGAGCAGAACCGGTTCCCTGGGGAAACTCCAGTTTGCTTTTTGACATATTCTGGGAAATCACAGCCCGCAGTCCTTCCAGAGGGATGCATTCGCGGATCCGGCGTCCTTCTTCATCAATTGTTGACATAATGTAATACCTCCTTTGTGATCGTAATAAGATGAATGAGACAGGTATGTATATGATCTGTCTTAGATATTAAAATTAAGAAGCAAAACCGGTGCCAGATTTGTAAAACAAACATGGAAATAGTAAAAGGGATGTAACAGATAAAAAAAAGACTACAAATAGAGACAAATAAAAAATTTCTGATAAAATAGAAATATATAGGACAGATTTTTGAAAGGAGAAGGAAAATGGAGAAAAAACTGTCATATTTAAACCTGCCTGCTGAACATGTGCTGGAGATTATAACTTTTGTGCTGGACCAGCTGGATGAAAAAATACTGATTATTGATAAGGAGGGGGATTTTAGATACTATAATCAAAAATATCTGGATTATTACGGAGAGCTGTGGCAGGACAGCAAAGATATATCGGCAGATCAGATTTTTGATCAGAATTTGTTTTCATTAAAAACTAAAGATGCAGAAATTTTAGCTGAATTTATAAAATCTCATGAAAATATTGAGAAGCTGTTTAATGCACCGGATGTAAAAAGTGAACATGATGTATTTACTGATATTGTGCCGATCTTTTTAAAAGATGAGTTTTGGGGAATTTTGATTGTAGAGCATGATTCGAAACTGATTACATCACTGAACAATCAGCTGAATTACTACAAATCTTTGAGTATGAATTTAAAACAGCAGCTAAACAGTAAAAATGAACTGCCGTCATCTTTTCATCATGTAATCGGAGATTCGGTCCAGATGTTAAGAGTCCTAAACTTATGCGCCCATGTGGCTCCCACCCAGAGTTCCGTCTGTCTGCTGGGAGAGAGCGGCACTGGCAAAGAGGTGCTGGCAGAAGCCATTCATTTAAGCTCCGTGAATGTGGATGGTCCTATGATCAAGGTGAACTGCGCGGCAATACCGGAGTCGTTAATGGAGAGTGAACTGTTTGGATATGAAAAAGGGGCATTTACAGGGGCAAGTCCTCAGGGACGTGCAGGGAAATTTGAACTGGCCAGCGGCGGAACGCTGTTTTTAGATGAGATTGGGGAGATGCCTCTTCCCATGCAGGCTAAACTGCTGCGGGTCATACAGGAAAAGGAAATCACAAGAGTGGGCGGCTCAAAAACCATTAAGCTGAATTTCCGTCTGATTACGGCTACCAACCGGGATCTGGAAAATATGGTGGAAGAAGGTACCTTTCGGGAGGATCTTTATTACAGAATCTGTGTGATTCCAATACATATTCCGCCTCTTCGGGAGAGAAAGGATGATATACCGCTGCTGGCAAATCAGTTTTTGGATTCCCTTTGTTCTAATACAAATGATATGCGCTGTTTCTCTGACGAAGTTTTGGAACAGTTTATGAATTACAAATGGCCGGGGAATATCAGAGAACTGAAAAATTGTGTGGAACGGATGGCCATTCTCTGTCCGGATACCTGTATTGGAGAGGAATATCTTCCACTGCAGATTACAAAATCCGGAATGCCCAAGAAATCTGATTCAGAAAAGAACCGGTATAATCTTCACGTAATTACGGAAAAGATGGAAAGAGAGACCATAAAAAATGTACTTGAAATTGTAAATGGCAATAAATCCAAAGCCATTGAACTTCTTGGGATATCCAAGCGGAATTTTTATATGAAACTGGAGAAATACGGGTTAAAATAAATATTTTATCAGCAGTGTTTAGAGAAATATCCAGGGCAGCAGCATATTGTTTTGGGACGTAATTGGTATATAAATTATACGGAGTGTATATTTTATTTACAGCTTTTTTATAAACCTTAAAAGGTCTGTTCCGGATTTTTTGAAAGTAAAGTATATCAGGGACAGAAGATGTAATGGGAAATGGCATATGATTTGCAGGATATGATTCTGAAAGATTTATTTTTAGATGTTACCAGTTATAATTTTACGAACTCTAAGTACGCAGCAGGAGGAATTCAGATGATATTTATACAATCCAACAGCACAAATCCCTATTATAATCTTGCTCTTGAGGAATATATGTTTGAACAAATGGACCGTAACAGGGAGTATTTTATGCTCTGGCAGAATGCGAATACCATTGTAGTGGGGAAATATCAGAATACATTAGAAGAAATTAATCAGTCCTTTGTAGACAAATACGGGCTCCGTGTTGTCAGGCGGCTGTCCGGGGGCGGGGCGGTTTACCATGATCTTGGAAATCTGAATTTTACTTTTGTGGCAGGAAGCAGGGAGCATCCTGAATTTGACTTTGAAAAGTTTGCACTTCCGGTGGTAGAGACCCTTAAGAAATTTGGGATCTGTGCACAGATGAATGGAAGAAATGATATTTCGATTGACGGGAAGAAAATATGCGGCAATTCTCAATATGCCAAAAAAGGCAGGGTGCTGCATCACGGCTGTATTATGCTGGACTCTAATCTGCAGAATGTTTCAGATGCACTGAATGTAAAAGTGGCAAAGTTTGAATCAAAAAGTGTAAAGTCTGTGCGGGCCAGGGTAACTACCATTAATACTTATGCGAAAACGCCAATATCCATGGAGGCATTTAAACAGGCCCTGATACAGGAGGTATTTTGTTCCTGCGGGTTAGAGGTGTATCATTTTTCCCCTGAACAGGAAAAGGAAATTGAAAGGCTTCAGAAAGAAAAGTATGAAACCTGGGACTGGAATTACGGAAGAAATCCTCTCTGTAATATGAAAAGAGAGCTGAAATTTTCAGGGGGACTTCTGACTGCACAGATGCAGATTGAACACGGCGTGATAGAGCAGATTAAATTTTTCGGAGACTTTTTTGGAAATGGAGAGATCTGGGAGCTGGAAAAGAAACTGACAGGTCTGCGTACAGACGAATATTTGAAAGATCATGTGGAAAAAATGAATGTGGGATATTATATTCATGGGATTACGGAAGAAGAATTATGTAGACTGCTGAAGTAGGAAAATGTATAGAGAAAAAATACAGCCGTGTCATTAAGTGCGAAAGCAAGTAAAAAACCTCTGTGAAGCCCGTAAAATCAGGGCTTCACAAATTTTTACAATAAATTAGCACTCAACACTTGACAGTGCTAACAAAAGGTGATATAACGTGTTTATGGAAAAGTGTTATATATAAAATAGAACAAACAAGAATATATTCCTGAAAGGAGGAATGTTTTATGAATATTCAGAAATTCACACAGAAATCAATGGAAGCAATCAGTGACTGCGAAAAGCTTGCGTATGAATACGGCAATCAGGAAATTGAGCAGGAGCATCTGCTGATGGCCCTGGTGCGTCAGAGTGAAGGATTGATCTTAAAGCTCATTGAAAAGATGGAAATTAATAAAGAACATTTTATCAATAATGTTCAGAAACATTTGGAACAGCGGGTAAAAGTATCCGGAGGCCAGGTTTATGTGGGCCAGCATTTGAATAAAGTACTGATCAGTGCCGAGGATGAGGCGAAACAGATGGGAGACGAATATGTCTCTGTAGAGCATTTGTTCCTGGCTTTGCTGAAATATCCAAATGCAGCCGTAAAAGAGATTTTTAAGGAATACGGTATTACAAGGGAACGGTTTTTGCAGGTGCTTTCCACTGTAAGAGGAAATCAGAGAGTAACGTCAGATAATCCGGAGGCTACTTATGATACTCTGGAAAAATACGGTTATGATATGGTAGAACGGGCCAGAGAACAAAAGCTTGATCCGGTAATTGGACGTGACAGTGAGATTCGTAATGTCATCCGGATTCTGTCAAGAAAAACGAAAAACAATCCGGTTTTAATCGGTGAACCCGGAGTTGGTAAAACTGCTGTAGTAGAAGGCCTGGCACAGCGTATTGTCAGAGGAGACGTACCGGAAGGACTGAAAGACAAAAAACTTTTCGCTCTGGATATGGGAGCTTTGGTTGCAGGAGCAAAATACCGGGGTGAGTTTGAAGAGCGTCTGAAAGCGGTTCTGGATGAAGTGAAAAAAAGCGAAGGCAAAATTATTCTGTTTATTGATGAGCTGCATACCATTGTAGGTGCAGGTAAGTCTGACGGAGCTATGGATGCCGGCAACATGTTAAAACCTATGCTGGCCCGGGGCGAGCTTCATTGTATCGGGGCGACGACTCTGGATGAATACCGTGAATATATTGAAAAGGATGCTGCTTTAGAGCGGCGTTTTCAGCCGGTTATGGTTGACGAGCCGACGGTTGAGGATACCATTTCCATTCTCCGCGGCCTGAAGGAACGTTATGAAGTATTCCATGGAGTAAAAATTACAGACGGAGCGCTGGTATCAGCTGCTGAACTGTCCAATCGTTATATTTCTGACCGTTTCCTGCCGGATAAGGCTATTGATCTGGTGGATGAAGCCTGTGCGCTGATTAAAACGGAACTGGATTCTATGCCTACAGAGCTGGATGAATTAAACCGCCGGGTAATGCAGATGGAAATTGAAGAGACTGCTTTAAAGAAAGAAGAGGATAAGCTCAGCAAAGACCGTCTGGAAAATCTGCAGAAAGAGCTTGCAGAACTGAAAAATGAATTTCAGACAAAAAAGGCTCAGTGGGATAATGAGAAAAAAGCCGTTGAGCGGGTGCAGAAGCTTAGAGAAGAACTGGAAGCATTAAATAAAGAAATCCAGCTGGCACAGCAGAATTATGATCTGAACAAAGCTGCGGAACTTCAGTATGGGAAAAAACCTCAGCTGGAAAAACAGCTGGAAGCAGAAGAAGAGATCGTAAAAGCAAAAGATATGTCTCTGGTTCATGAAGCTGTCAGCGATGAGGAAATTGCAAGAATTGTTTCCAGATGGACCGGCATTCCAGTTGCGAAACTTACGGAGAGTGAGCGAAATAAAACACTTCATCTGGACGAGGAACTGCATAAACGTGTGGTTGGTCAGGACGAAGGCGTTACGAAAGTAACAGAGGCAATTATCCGCTCCAAAGCAGGGATTAAGGACCCAAGCAAGCCCATTGGTTCTTTCTTATTCCTGGGACCTACCGGTGTCGGTAAAACAGAGTTAGCCAAAGCTCTTGCCGCAAGTCTTTTTGACGATGAGAGCAATATGGTCCGGCTGGATATGAGTGAGTACATGGAGAAATATTCGGTATCCCGTCTTATCGGAGCGCCTCCGGGATATGTAGGATATGACGAAGGCGGCCAGCTGACAGAAGCAGTCCGCAGAAAACCATATTCCGTTGTACTGTTTGATGAGGTGGAAAAGGCCCATCCCGATGTCTTTAATGTACTGCTGCAGGTATTAGACGACGGACGGATTACTGATTCTCAGGGGCGTACCGTTGATTTTAAAAATACCATTATTATTATGACTTCAAACCTTGGATCTGCTCATCTTCTGGAAGGAATTAACGAACAGGGTGATATTAGTCCCCAGTGTGAGCAGCAGGTACTAAATGAGTTAAGAGGAAATTTCAGACCGGAGTTTTTAAACCGTTTAGATGAGATCATTCTGTTTAAGCCGCTGACCAAAGATAATATTGGCCACATTATTGGTTTGTTAATGAATGAATTAAATAACCGTTTAAAAGAGCGTGAGATTTCAGTAGAACTGAGTTCTAAGGCAGAGCAGTTTATTGTAGATCACGGGTATGATCCGGTTTATGGTGCGAGACCTTTGAAACGGTTTTTACAAAAACATGTTGAAACGTTGTCTGCAAAATTGATACTTTCTGATGCTGTACGGGCAGGAGATATTATTTTAATTGATCTGGTAAATGATAAACTGGAAGCAAGGGTAAAATAAAAAATAATTTTTTCTGACTGCCTTGATGAGATAGACTTTTTTGGGCAAAACCGGAAAAGCAGCTGCAGTATGATTAATAAGGGCGAAAGGCTGATATTTAAGCTTTTCGCTCTTTGGCGTCTGTGCTATAATGCAAAAAACAGCAGGAGGATTCTAAGATGCATAACGTTGATATCCGCAATGTCAGTCTTGGACAGATTCATTATTTTATAAAAGTGGCAGAGTATGGAAATATTACCAAAGCGGCAGAATATTTTAATCTGACCCAGCCAACGCTGAGTAAAAAGATTATGAGTCTGGAGGAGCAGCTGGATCTGCAGGTATTTATCCGGGGGAAAAAATCCATTACATTAACGCCGGCAGGAAAATTTCTGTATGAACAATGGAGAAATCAGATAGATCAGATTGAAGAGGATATACAGCATGCCCATATTCTGCAGCAGGGATACTCCAAACGAATTGTTGTTGCCTGTCTGGATTCCTTTCGGCCGGAAGCTTTTTTACTGCCTGCAGTGGAGCATTTTAAGAGGAATTATAAAGACGTTATGATACGTTTAGAATCGGATGCAGCCCAGGATATCCGGGAAATGCTGATTCACGGGGAAGTGGATGTGATTTTTTCTGTACTTTATGATTTCCAGGAGAAAGAAATGACACATATCGGATGGAAAAAGCTGGGGAAATGCCCCCATGCTGTCTGTATGAATCAAACAAATCCGCTGGCTCAAAAAGAGGTGCTGGCGATTGAAGATTTAAAGCAGTCTGACTTTGTCTGCATTTCTCCGATGCAGCTGCCGGAATATGTCAAAGAGCTGCATCGGGTATGCAGTGTGGGAGGGTTTGCTCCTAATATTACAAATTATGTGTCTTCTGCCAATTCCCTGACATTAAATCTTATGGCCCCAAATGACATTTTTTTATGTGATCAGTACTATGCGGATATGAAGTCAGAAGATCATTGTCTGGTTCCTATTAAAAATACAGAGAGCGGGTATATTATGGCCTGGCGGGAAGATACGGACAATATTTATATCCGGAAATTTGTAGATTTGTCTTTGGAATTTCTGGGAAAATAAAAGTCCGCACTGGGAAGAAAATACCATTCAAAATCGGCATGTATGAATGAATATTTACAATTTCTAAAATTAATATAAAAAAAATATAATAGAGATATAAAAATTACAGAGTATTTGTACCGGTATTTCCGAAGCAGTGGAGAACGTGAAATGCTCTGTTTTTTTGTACCTATTTTACAAGTATGAGGAGGTTTTAGGTTTGAAACAAAAAAAGAAAAGTGAATTGTTTGGGTTCGGAAAAGGCTGGGGAACAATTGTTTTCTGTCTGTTAATGTTCTGGTTTTATGCAGGAATGGTTAATGACAGTTCTAACATTGTGGCTCCGGCGGTTGCAGAAAAACTTGGTATTCCTGCAGGAAGTGTTCTTAATATGGGAACGGTAGCAGCTATGATCGGTGTTATCTTCTTCTTTGTTATGGGAGCGGTGAATCGTAAAATCGGTCCAAGAGTTACCTCGTTTATCTGTTTGATTCTGGCTGGAGCGGGTTATTTCGGAATGGGTCATGCCAACAGTTTGTTTGTATATGCCTTTTCTCTTTGTGTCTGTACGATTGGGGCCATGAGCGCAGGATATATTGCCGGCGGTGCTTTTGTAACACAGTGGTTTCCCAAGAAAAAGGGAATTGTCATGGGATATACAACCATGGGACACAATATGGCAACGGGATTTTTTGTGCCGTTAATTACCTTTCTGGTAGCAAGACTTGGGGTTACTAATGCTGTTGTTATTCCGGCAGTGCTTGTAATTGTACTGGCCCTTGCAGGATTACTGCTGATGCGTAATACTCCTCAGGAACGTGGAATTAATCCTGATAATGTTTCAGATGAAGAATATCAGAAAGAGTATTTTATCGAGGAGACCGGAAAAGACGGCGGCTGGACTGTGAAAAAGCTGTTTCGTTTAAAAGGTTTCTGGATGGTGGCAGTGGCATCCGGCGGATTCCAGTTTGTATCCACTATTATTATTACACAGCTGGTAGTAAGAAATATGGAACTTGGATTTTCACAGATACAGGCAACTACCATTATGACAGTTCTTGCTTTTGCCGGAATTTTTGGCTCCTGGCTGATTGGCGCAATGGATCAGAAGCTGGGAACAAAGAAGACTATGATTTTCTTTGGTATCTGGTATGCAGCAGCTCTGTTTATTGAGGTGACAGAAGTAAAGGCCTGTGTATACATATTCCTGGTAATGTTTGCGCTGGCTCTGGGAGGATCTGCAAACTTTACAACCTCGCTGCCGGCGGCAGTTTTCGGCCGCCATGGATTTGAAAAGGTAAACAGCGTTCTGTTTCCCATTCAGGCGCTGGTATCCTCCCTTGGTTTCTGCGTTAATGGGAATGTGTTAAATGCTACGGGAAGTCTTCGGATGTCTTATGTAATAGCTGGTATAGCTTCACTGCTTGTGGTAGTTTTGGTGCTGTTTATTAAAGAGCATCAGTATAACAGAGATTTTATGACAGAGGCAGAGGCGGAAGCATTTACAAAAAAACTGGAAAAAATGTAGTATTTCAGGAGAGACATTTCATATGATATAAAAACAATATGTTAGAGATCTGTGAAATGAAAAAAGTTATTTTTTTAGTTTTTGGAATTTTGATAACAGCGGGCAGCTTTTTTCTCTCTTCTCATATCAGTGATCACAGAATTACTGAAAGCTTTTATCAGGCTGAAACAAAAGAACCCGCGGAACAAATAAAAAAAGTTGCACTTACATTTGATGACGGTCCCAATGAGGAGTATACGCCAAAACTCCTGGACGGGCTGAAAAAACGAAATGTACGGGCAACTTTTTTTCTGCTTGGAAAGCAGGTGGAACAATATCCGGAACTGGCAAAGAGAATTTCAGATGAAGGGCATCTTATTGGCTGTCATGCCTATGAGCATAAAGATTTAAGCCGCCTTTCCCTGGAGGAGGCATGCAGGCAGATCACAGATACCAATGATCTGTTATATGAAGTAACCGGGCATCGGCCTATGTTTATGCGGCCGCCCTATGGAAGCTGTCAGGAACAGCTGCCGGAAAAAACAGAAATGATTGAGGTATTATGGGATATTGATACAGTTGACTGGTCTTTGCGCAATACAGATCAGGTGGTAAAAAACACCTTGAAAAAGGTAGAGGACGGAAGCATCATTTTAATGCATGATGAATTTCAGGAAAGTGTGGATGCAGCGCTGCAGCTTGTAGATGCCCTGGAAAAAGAGGGGTATCAGCTTGTTACTGTGGAAGAGTTGATTTTAGACTGAAAATCTGTCTGCGTCTGGTCAGAACAGATGAACACAAATACCTTTCTGTCTGGGGATTCGTATTGATAAATGAGAAAGGTTTTATTATAATAAAGCAGACAAAACAGTGAGGAATGTATACTGGGAAAACAGGAGTCACATAGAATGAAAAAATGGAAAAAAGGACTGCTTGCCGCCGGCATTGCAGCAGCAGTGATTGTGCTTGTGTTTACTATTTATGTACAGCAGTATTATCACAGCCAGGTGGATGTAGCCACAGAAGAAAGAGAGGAATCCAATTTACAGATTCAGGAGGAAAATGGGTACATAGAAATCCTTCCGAAAAATGAAAAAACAGACACCGCATTTATTTTTTATCCTGGTGCCAAGGTAGAGTACACATCGTATCTGCCTCTGATGGAATTGCTGGCAGATCAGGGAATCGCCTGCTATCTGATGCATATGCCATGCAATCTGGCGGTTTTTCATGTGGATGCAGCTGATACGATTTTGGAAAAATATTCGTATAAACATTATTATATTGGAGGGCATTCCCTTGGGGGAGCTATGGCAGCTGCATATCTTGACGGAAATGCAGATCAGTACGATGGCCTTGTGCTTCTGGGAGCCTACTCCACCAAAGACTTAAGTAATACGGATTTAAAGGTACTTTCTGTTTATGGAAGTGAGGATCAGGTGTTAAGCAGGGAAAAATATCAGGAAGATCTTGATAATCTTCCTGATTCCCTTAAGGAGCTGGTGATTGAAGGCGGTAATCATGCATATTACGGAAATTACGGAGAACAGAAAAAAGACGGAACGGCTTTGGTTACAAGGCAGCAGCAGCAAAAGGAAACGGCAGAGGCTATTTATGAGCTGATACAGACAAATAAATGATCTAATGAGAGATCATCAGGAGGAGGATTTTATGAACCAGAGACAGATGGCAGTCAAAGACATGATATTGCAGGGAAACACGTATCTTGGAATTGAGTTTGGGTCTACCAGGATTAAGGCGGTACTGATTGATGAGGAGCATAATCCTGTTGCGTCCGGCAGTCATGAATGGGAAAACCGCTATGAAAATAATCTCTGGACGTATTCGCTGGAGGATATTTTTCAGGGGCTTCAGGACAGTTATCAGAAAATGTCAGAAGATGTGAAAAAACAATATGGAGTTGAAATCGTGAGGGTGAAAGGCATTGGTTTCAGTGCTATGATGCACGGATATATGGCTTTTGATAAAAATGGAAATCTGCTGGTGCCCTTTCGAACCTGGAGAAACAGCAATACGAAGAAGGCGTCAGAGATTTTGACGGAATATTTTGATTTTCATATTCCTGAGCGGTGGAGTATTGCGCATCTGTATCAGGCTGTTTTAAATCAGGAAGATCATGTGAATAAGATTGCGTTTATTACAACGCTGGCTGGATTTATTCACTGGAAATTAACCGGTGAAAAAGTGATTGGAATCGGAGATGCTTCCGGAATGTTTCCCATTGACTCTGATCTTAAAGATTATGACAGGGAGCTGATTGACAGGTTTGATCAGCTTCTGGCTGACAAAGCATACCACTGGAAACTTAAAGAGATACTGCCAAAAGTGCTGACCGCGGGCCAGGAAGCGGGAAGACTGACGCAAGAAGGGGCAAAGCTTTTAGATCCCAGCGGAAAGCTGCAGGCAGGTATTCCCTTTTGTCCGCCGGAAGGAGATGCGGGAACCGGGATGACAGCAACTAACAGTGTGGCAGTGCGCACAGGAAATGTATCAGCAGGAACCTCTGTCTTTGCTATGATTGTTCTGGAAAAAGCGTTGAAGAAACTGCATCCGGAAATTGATATGGTGACAACCCCTTTTGGTGAGCCGGTAGCTATGGTACATGCCAATAACTGCACATCTGACCTGAATGCCTGGGTGAATCTGTTCCGGGAGTTTGCCGAAGGCTGCGGGTTTTCCATAGATAACAATACACTGTATACCACATTATTTAAAAAAGCCCTGGAGGGAGATGCAGACTGCGGAAATCTGCTTTCTTATTGTTATCTGTCCGGGGAAAATATTACAGGATGCCAGGAAGGACGTCCGCTGTTTGTCCGCACCCCGGACAGCCGTTTTAATCTGGCGAATTTTATGCGGACGCATTTATATACCAGTCTTGGAGCCTTGAAAATCGGCATGGATATTCTGCTGAAAGAAGAGGGTGTGTGTATTGATCAGGTCTTTGGACACGGCGGTTTTTTCAAAACTCAGGGAGTGGGGCAGAGGATCATGGCAGCTGCCATGAATGCTTCCGTATCTGTTATGGAGACTGCCGGAGAAGGAGGCGCCTGGGGGATTGCACTGCTGGCGGCCTATATGGATCGGAAAGAAGAAACAGAAAGCTTAAGTGAATACCTCTCAGAGAAAGTTTTCAAAGGGCAGGCAGGTTCCTGCATAAAGCCAGATCCGGAAGATGTGGAAGGATTTGAAACTTTTATTCAGCGGTATAAAGATGGACTGGCTATTGAAAATGCGGCTATTGAGCGTTTTAAATAGACTGTTTGGAAAATTTACATTTTGTCATGGAATCTGAAGCGTGGCAGCTTTCGCATGAAAGTCTGCCTGTTGGGTTCAGAAAAGAAAAGCGGAGAAAATAAAAATGCTGGAAAAATTAAAACAGGCAGTATATGAGGCGAATATGCTGCTTCCAAAATATCAACTTGTTACATTTACCTGGGGAAATGTCAGCCAGATTGACCGGGAAACCGGATATTTTGCCATTAAACCAAGCGGTGTGGATTATGAAAAACTGACGCCGGACGATATGGTAATTATGGATCTTGAAGGTAACAAAATTGAGGGGAGATTCAATCCGTCTTCGGATACGCCTACTCATATAGAAATTTATAAAGCATTTAAAAATGTGGGAGGTATCGTACATACCCACTCCTCCTGGGCAACAAGCTGGGCCCAGGCCGGCCGGAGCATTCCCTGTTACGGGACAACCCATGCGGATTATATGTATGGAGAGATTCCCTGCGCCAGATGCCTGACAAAAGAGGAAATTGATCACGACTATGAAAAGAATACAGGGATTCTCATAGCAGAACTATTCCAGAAATATGATTATGAGGCAGTTCCGGCGGTACTTTGTAAAAATCATGGGCCCTTTACATGGGGGAAAGACGGACAGGAAGCGGTACATCATGCAGTTGTCCTGGAGGAAGTTGCAAAAATGGCCGCAAGGTGCGAGATGATTAATCCCAGTGTCCAGACGGCGCCGCAGGAACTGCAGGATAAGCATTATTACCGGAAGCACGGAAAAGATGCTTATTATGGGCAGAAGCAGCCGTAAAGCAGATAGGAAAGGAATTCAAATTAATTGAACAGGAAACACAGACGATATTGATTGCAGCATTTGTTAAAATGGTTTTATGCATCTGTTAGTTATAAAAAGAGTGAAAGAAAGTGGTGAATGAAATCAGCTTTCATACAGTATCTGCATTAAATACGTTGGAGTTTACAGGGAGTGAAGTAGTTTATGGCAAGAAAAAATAATAGTGGATTGTTTTATGTCTGCAGTCTTATAGAGTATATTGGGCGTCTGCAGAAATTAAAACGGTCGGAAGTAGTCCGATATATGGGAATGGAAACAATTGAGCGAATATATGAATATGCAGATGTGTTTCATTGTGAAGTGATTGATAAAGTAGCGTCAGAATTTGTAATAGAATGTGAGATACCTCAGGGGGAATTTGATAATGTTTCGGATTGTCAGTATAAAGTTCCGGATTATTGGACAATTGGAGAAGTATATGAAAGATTAATTGAAGATTGTTATGATGAAAATGAAATTTTATATGGAATTCAGGAAGTTTACACGTCATGGATTGATGAAGATTTGTCAGACTATAATACAGATTTTTATTATCAGCCGAGAGATTATATAGCGGCGTGTTATCAGGAGGGGACTATATTATGAAAAAACAGAAGGGACTGTATGGGGGTAGGAGTTAAAGTTAAAGTCCTGCAAACATACAATATTTCACAATTTTTCACCTATTGCTCCGGAATATTATCAAAATAATAGAAATTGAGAAAAAAACTTGTCAATCGCCTGTAATTGGAGTATCTTAGACTTGGCGTTGTGCAGGGATGAAGAGATCATTCTTTCATAAAAGAAGAAAAACCCTGCTCAAATTTCTGCACTGAAACTTAAAATGAATTTTGAATATATATAAAATTCATTTTATTAACGGAAAGGATAGCAACAGTATGGATCTGTTTGATTACATGCGTGAGCAGAAAAAAGAAAAAGAATCGCCCTTGGCTTCCAGACTCCGGCCTGCATCTTTAGATGAGGTTGTAGGACAGCAGCATATTATAGGAAAAGATAAATTATTATATCGGGCAATTTCAGCAGATAAGCTGCAGTCAGTGATTTTTTACGGACCGCCGGGCACCGGAAAAACAACTATTGCCCGTGTTATTGCCAATACTACCAGCGCTGAGTTTATGCAGATCAATGCTACTTCGGCCGGAAAAAAAGATATGGAAGCTGTCATTCAGGATGCAAAAAATAATCAGGGGATGTACGGCAGGAAAACAATACTTTTTATAGACGAAATTCATCGTTTTAATAAAGGACAGCAGGACTATCTGCTTCCCTTTGTTGAGGATGGTACGGTGATTCTCATCGGTGCAACTACTGAAAATCCTTATTTTGAGGTAAATCAGGCTTTGTTATCCAGGTCGGTGGTTTTTGAGCTGCGCCCGCTGGAGCCTGAAGATATCCGGATACTGTTGAGAAGAGCTGTGGAGGATGAAGTAAAAGGACTTGGTTCCTATGGAGCTGTTCTCGAAGCAGATGCGGAAAGCTTTCTGGCAGATTTTTGTAACGGCGACGCAAGAAACGCGCTGAATGCCATTGAGCTGGGCGTGCTGACAACACCCCGGTGTGAAGATGGAAAAATACATATAACCCTGGATGTTGCAAAAGAATGTATTCAAAAACGGACAGTACGTTACGACAAAGATGGAGACAACCATTATGATACAATCTCTGCATTTATTAAAAGTATGCGGGGATCAGATCCTGATGCGGCAGTATACTATCTGGCCCGGATGCTTTATTCCGGCGAGGATATTAAATTTATTGCCAGAAGAATTATGATCTGCGCAGCAGAAGATGTAAGTAATGCAGATCCCATGGCTTTGAATGTTGCTGTCAGTGCAGCTTTGGCTGCAGAACGGCTTGGGATGCCGGAAGCCAGAATCGTATTAAGCCAGGCGGCTGCCTATGTGGCCTGTGCCCCAAAAAGTAATTCGGCGATACTAGCTGTGGACAAAGCTATGGAGCTTGTAAGAAAAGACAAAACGCCTCCGGTGCCTGCTCATTTGCAGGACCGCCATTATCAGGGAGCAGAGAAATTGGGAAGAGGAATTGGATACCGATATGCACATGATTATCCTAATCATTATGTAAACCAGCAGTATCTGCCGGACCCTTATGTGGGAATGCATTTTTATGAGCCGGATAACCAGGGGTATGAAAGTGAGATAAATGCCTATTTTAAAAAAATAAGGCAGCAGGAGGAAGATTAAGATGAAATCATATCAGGAAATGAGTCAGGAAGAATTGATGCAGGAGAGAGCATCGTTAGAGCAGCAGTATAAAGAATATTGTGGAAAAGGGTTGAAGCTGGATATGTCCAGAGGAAAACCTTCCTCGGAACAGCTGGATTTATCTATGCCTATGATGGATGTTTTAAACAGTGACACCCATTTAAACAGCCGCCTGGGAACTGATCTGCGTAATTATGGAATGGTGGATGGAATTGATGAGGCGAAAGAACTGATTGCATCAATGATTGATACAAAGCCGGAAAACGTAATTGTTTACGGAAATGCTAGTTTGAACATTATGTACGACTGTATCAGCCGGTCTATGGTTTTCGGCGTTATGGGAGGTACTCCCTGGAGTAAACTGGAGAAAGTGAAATTTCTCTGTCCGGTACCCGGCTATGACAGACATTTTGCCATAACAGAAGCTTTTGGAATTGAAATGATTAATGTTCCCATGACATCAGAAGGTCCGGATATGGATATGGTGGAAAAGCTTGTAAGTAAGGATGATGCAATAAAAGGAATCTGGTGTGTACCAAAGTATTCAAATCCCCAGGGAATTTCTTATTCTGATGAAACTGTCCGCCGGTTTGCAAATCTGAAGCCTGCAGCCAAAGATTTTCGTATCTATTGGGATAATGCATATTGTGTACACCATTTGTTTGAAGATAAACAGGATGAATTGCTGGATATTATATCAGAGTGTGAAAAAGCGGGAAATCCGGATATGGTCTATGAGTTTTGTTCTACTTCCAAAGTAACATTTTCAGGTGCCGGTATCTCCGGTCTTGCTACCAGTCTGAAAAATAAAGAAGCAATTATAAAACGTCTCAGTGTCCAGACTATTGGTTTTGATAAGATCAATCAGCTTCGTCATGTAAAATTCCTGAAGAACAAAGCGGGAGTAGAAAATCATATGATGAAACATGCGGCGCTGATCCGGCCGAAATTTGAGATGATTCTGAAAAAGTTTGAAGAAGAATTAAAAGGGCTTGGCGTTGGAAACTGGGTAGTTCCAAATGGCGGATATTTTATAACTTATGAGGCAAATGAAGGCTGTGCAAAGTCAATTATTGCAAAAGCCAAGGAAGCCGGAGTAGTTATGACAGGTGCCGGAGCGCCTTATCCTTACAAAAACGATCCGAAAGATTCTGTAATTCGAATTGCGCCAACGCTTCCGCCTATGGAAGAGCTGATTGCAGCTACAGAAATTTTTATAATCTGTGTAAAGCTTGCCAGCATAGAGAAACTGCTGAAAGCATAAGACGGCAAGTTAAAAGCAGCAGAAGCATTCGGCTTATTTAGAATGATTAAAAGATAATGAAAAACCATGGTGGAACAGCGGGGGAGAGATGACTTCACAACAGCTTGAAATATTTTTATCACTGGCAAGGCATTTGAATTTCACCAGGACGGCCAGAGAATATTATACGACCCAGCCTACTGTCAGCCGGCAGATCAGTCTGCTGGAAGAAGAATGGGGATTTCCTCTGTTTGTGCGCAGCAAAAAGGAAGTGCGCCTGACACCTCAGGGAGCAGTAATGGTGAAGAAATGCAGGGAGGCTCTGGATGTGATTGGCAGTGGAATCCGGGAAGTTATGAGCATAGAAAACGGAGCGGATCTGACGATACATATTGGATGTCTAGAGGGCATGAACCTTGATATGTTTGTTGCTCCCACTGCGGCGTATTTTAATAAACATTATCCTAATGTAAATATTTTTATCGAGCGGCGTTCCTTTGGAGAGCTCAGGGATAAGCTGGAAAAAGGAATATTGGACCTGATTTTCACTCTTGATTTTGAACTGAGATATCTTCAGGATGTTGTATATGATGAATATTATCCTGTTTTAACAGGACTTTTAATGTCTAAAAACCATCCAATGGCGTCAAAGGAAGATTTGAAAGCAGAAGAGCTGAGCGGAGAGACTTTTATTCTTCCGGATGATAAAGAAGCTCCAGGCAGAACCGATGAATTAAAAAGTATTCTTCAGAAAGCCGGCATTCAGTGCGGAAAGATTCTTTATGTTCCTAATCAGGAATCCATGCTTTTAAACGCCAGATCCGGCCGGGGGATTGCCTTGATGGACAACAGTCTCAGGGAAGTTTATGATACGGATCACTATCGGTTTCTTGAGCTTCCAAAGGAAATTGCTCCGTTGTCGGTGGTGTGTGTCTGGAAACGGGGAAACTTAAATCCTGCTGTTGCATTATATGTAAATACATTGTCGGAAAATGAATTTATTGATGTATTTGTAAATTAAAAAGATGATCGCACTGCGGCGGAATGGAGTCATGTCGCAAAGGCGACCCGCCGCAGGCGGAGAATGTGCTTTGCACATTCTTGTTTAGGAAAATGACTGGTTTTATAAAATTATCAAAAACGCAAAGTAAGAGGAATCCCATAATACAACGGGATTCCTCTTGCTTATTTACATCTTTTCATTCATTTCAAGTGCAGAGTTCATATTATTTTCTGTCTGCTAAAGCGTTGTCAAGTTTTTTGCCTGCTGCTTTTCTGTATGTATCATCTTTTGCTTTTACATGTTTAGAACTAAACAGAAGCATCAGAATAATGGAAACAATGCCGGCACCTGCAACTACCTTAAAGATCATTGTGTAACCGGAACCGATCATAAGGATTGCAATCAGCATAGGACCAAATGCACAGATCAGATTTGCAATTGGATTTACAGCTGCAAAAACAGTACCAAAGTCCTCACGGCGCCAGTACTGAGCTGCCAGTGATACGGTAAAGTTAGAAGATGCACCCATAAATAATGCCAGGAAAATCAATGCTGCAACCAGAAGACCCGGTTTTGCAGGGCTGGAAACAGCTCCTAAAATACCTGCGATTAACATAATCACACAGGCGATAATCATAGCTTTCTTCGTTCCAAGTTTCTGATCCAGAACACCCAGTACAAAACTGCCAATAAGACCGAAAATCATAATCATGGCCATAACCCCAGCGAAACCGCCGTATTTATCAAGGCCGTCACCCATCTGGGCAAGAATCTGATTGGTCTGTGTCATAGTACCTACAGAGAACATAAGCAGCAGACCGGCAGGAAGTGTGATAAACCAGAAATCCCGGGTTGTTAATGTGTGATTCAGTTTCCATACAGTTGTTTTCTTGTTTTCAATTTCCTCTTCCATCATAGCTTTTGCCATCTCAGGAGTCATATCCGCATTGTTGTCACGGTATGCACCAACTTCTTCCGGATAATCCGGAACAAAAACAAGACCAATGATCCAGCCGATAATGAAGATAATCAGGAATGGTGCAAATGCCAGTGCTACATGGGGAGTACCGCCTTTAAAAGCTGTTGCCGCAAAAGCGCCGATTACACCGTTACCGATTGGGAACGCAAATGTTGCGATACCCATAACACCTCCTTTTCTGGTTGGGAACCACTGTCCTACCAGAATAGAAAGGGCGAATGTACCATACATAACGGAACATACCGTACCGATACCATATACGGCACGCCATAACATCTGCATTCCGCCAGGAATATAACCAGGGATAAACATGATGCCTAATAGAAAGATGATTGTTAAAAGCCCCATAAGACAGCCAAGTTTTTTGACACTTCTCAGTCTTCCGATAAAACTTGATGCTATCAGCTGTACAATAACACCGATTACGGAAGCCACTGTGTAGATTGTGGATAATGCCTGCTGACCTCCATAGAGTTCAGACAGAATGTTAAGCGGGTAATTTCCCACTGCGGTGTAGGCAAGGAATGCGGTAGCAATCCAGATAATCAATACCCATCCTCTTACGCCATAACCTCTTACCTTTTTCTGTTCCATAAAAAAACCTCCTCTTGTTTATATGATTTTAATCGAAAGCATTTATCTGGAAATACAGATAAAAACTTTCTTTATAAAACCCGCTGTTATATACCGCTGCTGATACAAGTTTGTTACTCACCGCCTGCAGAGGCGGAAGTCATCCCCTATCTGATATAAATATGAGGTCTGCCGGCAGATGTGCTGGCAGATATTAAGTAACTTGATAGAAACTGCGTTATTTGTATAAGAATAACAGAATTTATAAAAATTTAATATATGTATATCATACAAAAATGAATGTAAAAATTTGTGCAGAATTGTAGGTTTTATATGAAGCACTTTTTGGATATCATCAATCTGTATGTTATACAGAAATAAGAACCGTCCTGTATCTGGCATTTTAAGTGCTGTAAGTGATTTAATATCTGCCGTATTTTTCCAAGGCCTCGTACCATGCGGCCAGATTTTCCGGTCTGCCGTTATCAATGGCCAGATTATTTGACATCATATATCCCCCGCCGGGCGCGCAGATATCAAGAAGTCTTTTTGTTTCCTCTGTAATGGATTCTTTTGTTCCGTAAGAAAGAAAGTTTGTGTCAAAGTTTCCCGCAATACATACAGTATCCCCCAGCACTTTTTTTGCTTTGGCCATATCCTGTTTTTCAAAGATGTAGACAATTTTACCTTTTGGTACGTCTTTAATTGTTTCAAGGCGGGTAAAATAATTTCCTTCACAGGCAACAAATGGAGTAATACCGGCATTTACGAAAGCGCACAGCATTTTTTTAAGAGGCGGCCAGTAATAATCTGCATAGTCGTCAGGAGACATAAACTCATCCACGCCTGCATGAAGCGGGATAAAGATATTATCTGCATGGGACATTTTACATAAACCAATAGCAGATTGAATGGAAACATCTGTGTAGCGGTCAACGGCTTCGGCCAGAAGTTCCGGATCTGTTTTCAGATCCATGACAGTATTGATCAGCCCCCGGATATTGTCGGCAAAGTCATCAAAAGGATTCAGGGCTACTGCAGTTCCCCAGACTGGAAATCCTTTCTGAACAAGGTGCATTATTACGTCAACAGAAGATTGAATATAAGAGCCTACTGCATTTCCGGCTTCCATCAAAGAAGCCAGGGCCTGTTTAAGGGGCGGTGCAGCTAAAGCGCCAAATCCCATAACAGTGCTGCCGCACAGACTGTAGGGATTTAACATAGAAAGTCCCTGAAGGGAAGCAAATTTTTTTGCAAGAACTTTTTGAAGAAGGAATTTGGAGGGATCTTTTAAAAAGTCTTCATATTCTTCATCCTCCAGAAATTCGTGGTCAATAGTCTGATATGTAAAGTTATCGCCAAACTGCGGTGTTTTTCCGGGATAATTGATGTTAACAGGTTTTAAAATGTCCATTCCGTTTTTTGGAAAAAACTGCGGGGCATAAAAGTAGTCTGGTTTAATATCTTCCAGCATTTTATCCAGGGCAGGGATCAGATTGCGCTGGTCTGTCATGGCATCTTTGATGGTAACGCCGTATTCTGCTGCAATAACGTTTCCAAAAGTGGGAACCAGAGGAACCCTGTCAGGTTCCTGCAGTGCAATGGCTGTGTTAACACGTTTTGCACGGGCTTTTAATAATTCCATATTTGTATTTTCGGGTATATTCTTTTCCATATTGATATTCCTTTCCTTGGTTTTAGGCTATTGATATCTGTTATCTGCTTATTTCACAGTTTAACAGGAGCGCGGAAAAATCTGAAATTGCCATTTTATATTAACTGATACGAAATATGTATGATGAGAAATAATCCGGTTGGCCCAAAGATTTTCTTGTGGTATGATATCATATATAAGATGTTTAGTAAGCAGGAGGAATCAAAATGTTAGAAACAGGAATAAAAGGAAAAGATACGGTAAAGGTAGTATCTGAAAATACAGCAGCAGCAGTAGGAAGCGGTACACTTTTAGTATTTGCAACACCAGCCATGATTGCGTTAATGGAAAAGACGGCTTGTAACAGTGTAATGCCATTTCTAGAAGAGGGATGCGGGACAGTAGGTACGATGCTGAATGTAAAGCATATGGCGGCTACCCCAGTGGGAATGACAGTGACCTGCGAGAGCGAGCTTATAGAAACAGACGGACGAAGACTGGTTTTTAAAGTAACGGCCTCCGACGAAGCAGGTGTGATAGGGGAAGGTACCCATGAACGTTTTATCGTAAATAATGAAAAATTCCAGAACAAAGCAGATCAGAAGGGAAAATAACTGCTAAGGTGATGGCAGGAATAAGTTTTGGTATATGGAGCATGATAAGAAATGGTGAAGATGAATATTTTTACCATTTCTTATTTTAGACTTTACATATACCCCTTGGGGGTATATAATACTGATGAAAGGCAGGTGCGGAATATGGAAAAGGAATGTTGTCTTCATAAAACAAAAGAACGTTCAGATGAAGAATATAAAAAGCTGATTCACAGATTAAACAGAATTGAAGGACAGATCCGCGGAATTAAAGGAATGATAGAAAAAAGCGCGTACTGTACAGACATTCTGGTCCAGTCTTCGGCCGTAACTGCGGCAGTCAATGCGTTTAACAGAGAACTTCTCGCCAGTCATATCAGGTCCTGTGTGGCGGAGGATATACGGGAGGGCAGAGATGAGACTCTAGATGAACTCATTGACACCTTAAAGAAATTAATGAAGTAGGAGGGACAATCAATGGAACAATATAAAGTAACCGGAATGAGCTGTGCCGCCTGCAGCGCCCGGGTAGAAAAGGCAGTGTCAAAAGTAGACGGCGTTACGTCCTGTTCGGTAAGTCTTTTGACAAATTCTATGGGAGTGGAAGGCACTGCTTCCCCCCAGGCTGTTATGGCGGCGGTTGAAGCAGCCGGGTATGGGGCGGCCAGGAAAACAGACGCTGCGGAACATAAGGGTACATCGGCCGCGGCAGAAGAAGATATGCTGGCAGACAAAGATACGCCTGTATTAAAGAGGAGACTGATCAGTTCCCTGGTTTTTCTGCTGGTACTTATGTATTTCTCCATGGGGCATATGATGTGGGGATGGCCGGTTCCCGCAGTTTTGGCTGAAGATCATGTAAGTATGGGGCTTCTGCAGCTGCTGCTGACAGTTATCATTATGGTGATTAATCAGAAATTTTTTGTCAGCGGTTTTAAGGGGCTGATTCACCGGGCGCCAAATATGGATACTCTGGTAGCTCTTGGTGCCGGTGCTTCCTTTGTATATAGTACGTATGCGCTGTTTGCTATGAGCAATGCCCATGTGAGAGGTGATATGGATGCTGTCATGGGATACATGCATGAGTTTTATTTTGAATCAGCAGCCATGATCCTGACACTGATTACCCTTGGAAAAATGCTGGAGGCATATTCCAAAGGAAAAACTACGGATGCATTGAAAAATCTTATGAAGCTGGCGCCTAAAACTGCAGCTGTGATCCGTGACGGAGAAGAAGTGGAAGTGTCCATTGAACAGGTGCGAAACGGTGATATTTTTGTGGTACGTCCCGGTGAGAATATTCCGGTGGACGGTGTGGTAATAGAGGGGAGCAGTGCGGTAAATGAATCTGCCCTTACCGGAGAAAGTATCCCGGCAGACAAAGAACAGGGGGATGCTGTGTCGGCGGCTACCTTAAATCAGTCTGGATATTTAAAATGTGAGGCTACCCGTGTAGGGCAGGATACTACATTTTCACAGATTATTCAGATGGTCAGCGATGCGGCCGCTACAAAAGCACCTATTGCAAAAATTGCCGATAAAGTGTCTGGCGTGTTTGTACCGGCAGTAATTACCATTGCGGTTATCACATTCATTATATGGATGCTGGTGGGGGAAAGTTTTGGATTTTCTTTATCCAGAGCAATTTCGGTATTGGTTATCAGCTGTCCGTGTGCTCTGGGACTGGCAACTCCGGTGGCAATTATGGTTGGAAACGGCATGGGTGCAAAACATGGTATTTTGTTTAAGACAGCCGTATCTCTGGAAGAGACCGGGAAAATGCAGACGGTTGTACTGGATAAAACGGGAACCATTACAAGCGGAGAACCAAAAGTAACTGATATTGTGCCTGCAGATGGTGTTGAGGAGAGATGGCTGCTGCAAATGGCATATTCACTGGAAAAAAAGAGTGAGCATCCTCTGGCCCGGGCTGTTTTTCAGAAGGCAGAAGAGGCGCAGCTGAAAGCGTCAGAGGTTTCAGAGTTTAAAGCGCTTCCCGGAAACGGATTGTCAGCTGTTCTTGATGGAGTGCCGCTGGTAGGCGGAAGTCTGAAATTTATCAGTGAGCAGGCTGGTGTAACTGATGAAATGGAAGAAAAGGCAAAGCAGCTGGCAGAAGAGGGAAAAACCCCGTTGTTATTTGCCGTTGACGGAAAGCTGTCCGGTATTATAGCTGTAGCAGACGTTATTAAGGAAGACAGCCCCCAGGCAGTCAGAGAGCTTCAGAATATGGGAATCCATGTGGTTATGCTTACCGGTGATAATGAAAGAACCGCAAAAGCCATCGGCATTCAGGCTGGTGTGGATGAAGTAATTGCAGGTGTTCTCCCGGAAGGAAAAGAAAGCGTTATTCGTTCTCTGAAACAAAAAGGGAAAACTGCTATGGTTGGAGACGGTATCAATGATGCGCCGGCGCTTACAAGGGCGGATATGGGTATCGCCATTGGCGCAGGTACAGATATCGCCATAGATGCGGCAGATGTGGTGCTGATGAAGAGCCGTCTCAGCGACGTACCGGCTGCTATTCGTTTAAGCCGTGCAACGCTGCGTAATATACACCAGAATCTGTTCTGGGCATTTTTCTATAATATCATTGGCATTCCGCTGGCGGCGGGAGTATGGATTCCGGTATTTGGCTGGGAGTTAAATCCTATGTTTGGTGCCGCAGCTATGAGTTTGTCAAGTTTTTGTGTGGTAACCAATGCACTGCGGCTGAATTTTTTCAATATCCGCAATGCATCCAAGGATAAAAAAATAAAAGTGAAAATTAAGGAGGAACCTGTAATGAAAAAAACAATGAAAATCGAAGGTATGATGTGCGGCCACTGTGAGGCCAGAGTGAAAAAAGTACTAGAAGCGCTTCCGGAAGTTGATCAGGCAGAAGTAAGTCATGAAGCCGGAACCGCTGTAGTAACACTGCATGGAGAAATTAGCGATGATGTTTTGAAAAAAACAGTGGAAGATCAGGATTACAAAGTGATTTCCATAGAGTAATATTACTGCACAGAATAAAAGAAAATAAGACGATATGCACTCTTTTAGGAGTGTGTATCGTCTTATTTTGATGTAAAATAGTCTGAAAAGCTGTAACCATTAATCTTGGGTTGCCAGCCGGATCAGATGCTGATTTAAAATATTCATAAACCAGCTGACTGCGGGCTGCCCTTCCTGTTCCAGCCAGGCAGCGCCGATGGAACAGGCAGTGTGGCTGCTGTCCAGAGGAACATAGACCAGAGAGGCTTTTACATAGTCTTTGATTTTATAAGGCAGAATTGTAATGCCAAGTCCGGATTCCACAGCAAAAAGAACCTCCTCCATGGAGCGGTAAGTATGTGCAATTCTGGGGGTAAAATTAAGATCTTTGCACACCTGACAGATCTGTCTGGACATGAATGCGGCCTTGTCCGGTTCAAACATCAGAAATGGTTCGGTGGCAATTTTTGTGTAGTCGATTTTAAAGTTATGTAAACATGGATGATCACTGCGGCAGACAAGGCTGTAGTTATCCTCATGAATTTTCCGGTTTTGGTAGTCTGGTCTTCGTTTAATATCTTCCATCAGTGAAAAATAGATATCATACTGTTTTTGATCAATAGAATCCACGATTTCCAGGGCATCCATACGGATCAGTTCAATATCAACCTGTGGATAGGCGCGGCGGAACTGATGAATTACCTCTGGAAGAAAATACTTACAGGGACTGGCTAGATATCCGATTTTTAAATGACAGGAATCGGAGGCTGACAGCGAGCGGATTCTGTTTTTGGAGGCAGTCTCAAGATCCAGAAATCCTTTGGCGTCCTCTAAAAACTGGATGCCGGATTTGGTCAGTATTACACCTCGTGCCGTGCGTTCAAAGAGCCGTGTTCCAAGTTCCTGCTCCAGTTCGGAGATCTGGTGGCTGATTGCCGGCTGAGTCATATAAAATTCTTTGGCAGTCTCTGAAAAACTTAAATGTTTTGCGGCAGATAAAAAATATTTCAGCTGTATGGTATTCATAGCTTTCCTCCGGAGTTTTTTTAATAATATCATATTTGCAGATATTTGTCATAGGTTCCCCAGCGTCCCGCAGCTGCTCCAAGGCCAGCGCCCCGCAGCTGCTTCAAGGCCAGCGCCCCGCAGCTGGCTCAAGGCCAGCGCCCCGCAGCTGCTTCAAGGACTGCGCCCCGCAGCTGGCTCAAGGCCAGCGCCCCGCAGCTGTCCCCAAGGCCAGCGCCCCGCAGCTGCTTCAAGGACTGCGTCCCGCAGCTGCTTCAAGGCCAGCGTCCCGCAGCTGCCTCAAGGCCAGCGCCCCGCAGCTGCCTCAAGGCCAGCGCCCCGCAGCTGCTTCAAGGCCAGCGCCCCGCAGCTAAGCTCTAAAGCCTGCGGCTTTTTCGCTTTGTGGCTGTCGCCACATATCCTTACAAAAAGCAAAGCGCAGAAAAGAAAAATGAGCTTTCCTTTTCTGCGTTTTGCTTTTTGTAAGGCTGCGGGGCTTGTAGCTATAAAAAATGTTTATACGTGGGGAAGAAAAGCGGAATTTCACAGTTATTTTTTGTCATGGTATACTGCTGATAGATAGCTGATTAAGGTTTTTATTTTTACTATGGAGGGATAGAACGTATGAAATTTGAGAAGTTATTAAGTCCGCTGAAGGTGGGAAACAAAACGTACCGAAACCGAATAGTCAGTGCTCCTATGGCTTTTGGTCTGATTGTTCAGAATCCGGATGCAAGAGAGTTTACATACCGGAAGCTGGAGGGACCGGCAAAAGGCGGGAATGCCTGTGTTATCGTGGGGGAGACAGATGTAAACTTTGTGGATGCAGTACGTATTCCGGGATTTCGTCCTTTTGATTTTGCAAAGCCGGAAGAAGATATGGAAACGTTTCAGGCGGTGGCTGAATATGCCACAAGAATTAAAAGTCATGGTGCAGTGGCGCTGGCGGAGCTGGTGCACGCCGGAAAAGAAAAAGTACCTTTTGGACCGGATGAAGATTGTATCGGGCCGGTGGAGTCTGTGAATATTGCCGGAATTAAAGCACGTCCAATGACAAAGGATGATATGGACCGTATCGCAGGAGATTTTGCAAAAGCAGCTGTTTATATGCAGAAGGCAGGATTTGACGGTGTTTTAATTCATGGGGGACATGGATTTATTTTCACACAGTTCTTATCACCATTAATGAATACCAGAACGGATGAATACGGTGGTTCTTTGGAAAACAGAGCCAGATTTCCGAAACAGATTATCCGTGCAATCAGAGATGCAGTAGGACCGGAGTTTTTGATTGAGCTTCGAATTGACGGAACTGATCATCAGCCAGGCGGCATTACACCGGAAGAGACAGGAGAATTTATTCAGATGGTGGAGGATGACATCACTTCTGTACATGTTACCTGCGGCATTTATGAGGAGTCCGTAAAATCAGGAACAGAAAGCAGTATGTTCCATCCTCACGGATTGAATGCAGAGGCTGCGGCAATTGTAAAATCTTATACGAAGCTTCCTGTTGGAGTGGTAGGCGGTATCAACTCTCCGGAGTTTTGCGAAGAAATTATAGAAAAAGGCATGGTTGATTTTGTGATTTTAGGTCGTCAGATGCTGGCAGATCCGGAGTTTACAAAAAAATGCATGGAAGGCAGTGAGGCTCAGATCCGCAGATGTCTGCGGTGCTATAAATGTTTCCCTGGTTCTCCGGAAGAAGGATATGATGATCTGCCATTTTCCAGTGAAGAACTGGCGTTGTATGTAGGACATTGTACCATTAATCCGCTGGCGCATCTTCCTTTTGATCCGGAATCCCTTCCGGTGCCAGAAAAAGCTAAAAAAGTTTTAATTATCGGCGGCGGCGCTGCCGGTATGCAGGCAGCCATTACATCCTTTGACAGAGGCCACGATGTTACCTTAGTAGAAAAAGGTTCTAAACTGGGAGGCTTGCTGTATTTTACAGATATTGATATTGACAAACCGGATCTTAGAAATTTCAAAGACCTTTTGATTCGTGAGGTGGAAAGAAGAGATATTCATGTACTGCTGAATACAGAAGCAACACCGGAGTTTGTAAAGGAATTCGGTGCAGATTCAGTTATGATTGCAACCGGTTCGGTTCCGGCAGTTCCGCCTATTAAGGGAATAGAACATGCACATCAGGCTATGGAAGTGTATGATAAAACAGTAGAATGCGGAAAGAGAGTTATTATGATCGGCGGCGGCCTGGTAGGATGTGAGACAGGGCTGTATCTGCAGAAAACCGGACATGAAGTGACTGTAATTGAAATGCTTGACCGTGTAGCCAATGAGTCTTTTGGTATGTATCGGGAGGCTCTTGTATGGGAAATGGAAAAGAACCATATGACAATGCTTCCAAAAACAAAATGTCTGGAAATTGAAGCAGATGGTGTAACCATTGAAAATGCAGACGGGGTTCAGAAGCTTCCGGCGGATACCATTGTGTTTGCCCTTGGAATGAAGTCTGTAGATTATCAGGCATTAAAAGAGGCGGCAGGAGATGCTTTTGTTCAGGTGATTGGCGATGCTGTTGCGCCCGGAAAGGTAGACCGTGCAACCAGGACGGCTTATCTGGCAGCTGTAGAACAAAAAGAAGAAGGACCTGCATTTTAATCAGTATTTTTGGTGAAAACTTCTTCATTTTAGAAGAAAAATGCTTTTAGGGAATGCTCCCAGGTACAAAATTAAAAGAAAAACGTTTTGAAAACTGTTCTTTCAATTATCAGGTTTTATCTGATTTGGGGGAGATGGATTTCAGAACGTTTTTCTTTTTTAGGTTTTATGTTATACTGTCCCCAACAGATGATACGTGGTTATGGAAAGTAAAAAACGCAAGATTTCAGCTGGTATTGCCCCTGGAATTAGTAGGAAAGGAGAATCAAAATATGAAAAAGATAAATCATTCAAAAAAGACAGGAGCGGTTGTGGGAGTTTGTGTTCTGGCGGCTATATTGATCGGAGTATCTGTTTTAGGTATGGAAAAGAAAACCAGAAAGCAAAATGCTGAAACTGCAGCTTCCGGGACAAACCAGGAGCAGACAGTTTTGGCAAATCAGACGGAATCAGTGAAAGAAGCTGGCCCTGACAGTACTGTTTCAAAGGAGACAAAAAGTGAAGAATCTGGTATCACTTCTGAGCAGGCTCTTGCGGCAGCGCTGAAAGATGCGGGACTTGGCGAAAATGAGGTTACTGTTTTTAAAAATAAGAAGGAATATGAGGATGGCCGGGAAGTTTATGATTTGGAATTTATAACTGAGAAACTGGAATATTCATATGAAATACTGGCGTTGGACGGGACAATTTTAAAGGCTGAAAGAGAAAAGGTGGATGGTGATATTCAGAGGAAATATCAAAGGGGAGATTCTAATGGGAGCTCTGGCAGTAACGATTCAGCTAAAAGCAGCGATATCGGGATGGAAGGGGCAAAAAACATTGCTTTGAAGCATGCAGGAATCAGTGGAGAGGTTCAGTATAAAAAAGCGAAACTGGAACGTGAGGATGGCAGATATGTATATGAAATAGAGTTCTATTATAATCAGATGGAATATGAGTATGAAATTCTGGCATCGGACGGAAGGGTGCTTGACTGGAGCGCTGAGATGGAAGATTAGTGTCTGGCTGAAAAGTACCGATTCCTATAGAGCAAAAAACGCTCCGCT
>CABIXN010000003.1:187631-193923 GCA_902362715.1 Lachnospiraceae bacterium
CCCATCATACACTCCAGAGAAAGATACAGCGTCAGTTCCTCATCCGAGGTATCCGTTTTAAACAGACCGGCCAGATACAGACTTAAAAATAGATTGACCAGACTAAAGACCGGTACCTGCTGGGTCAGGGACCATTGATGCCAGCCGGAAAACAAATCTATGGCCAGGTAAAAAATACTTGTCCACAGAAAACGGGTAAACAGCCTTCGCAGAATACTGCTCTTAATCAGCATACCCCGGACAACTCCGTTCCAGATAAATATCGTGTTTATACCCATAATCAGGAACCAGTAGTTCTGGTTGTCTGTAAGGAGATAAACAATGGCATAGGTGATCATTGCTATGATACATATAATATTGGAAATTTTTAAAAAATTTGAAACCCTGTGGGATTCCTGCTTTGGAACCGGGAATACATCTTCCTTTTTTTCCTTACGATCAACAGAAGGGTCTGCAACATAAACATCCTGTCCGGGCCTGGATGGATTTTTGCCCGGAATACATCGAGCCGGTGTATTTGTGTGAATTTCTACCGGAATACCAAGCTCTTCTAACTGATGAAAAAAAGTATAAACAGTTGTTACATCTGTAAATGCTTCTGTAAATCCCAGAGTCAGCCGGTCCTTATAGGAACAGCATTCCGCCTGAATAGTCAGCGTGGATGAATACACCCCGATTTGTTCGATATAGGGATCAAAGCATTCCGGCATCACAATTTTTCCCAGGTTGGAAAAGCATCCGGTAACAAAACGTTTTGCCATAAAATTGCAGAACTGCAGGCCCGGATCCTTTAAAAAAATTGGAACCAGACGCATGGGGACATTCCGTTCAAAAGAACCCAGGGAATTAATTTTCCCAAGAAGATTTTCTTTTGTAATGGTTTCGGAAAATTCCTTTGAGATACATGCACAGATCATTTCTAGAGAATCGTCTCGGCCCTTGGGTTTATAAGTGACGGGCAGTATGGCAAAAAAGTTTCTTGTAGTTTCCGAAGGGAAAAAGTTTCTAAGGTTAATGGGTATATCAATAACAAGAGACTTTTTCAGATCTCTGTCGGACATTTGGCTGATAAAAGATCTGATAAGAACTGCCACCAGAAATTCAGTCATTGTAGCATGATAATTATGTGCCAGTTCCAGAATTTTTTTTGTGGATACAACTCCCTCTGTAACGTTGATATCCAGATCGGGACGCCTTTTCCCCCTGAGAAGCCAGACCAGCCCCCTTTTTTTGGAACGGGGATCCTTTTCGCCGGTATAATATTCCTCAAAGGCATCTGAGTCAAGCTCTGTAATAGACAGCGGATTTTGAATCAGCGGATCGTTTACGGGCAGCGTTCCGGGATACAGAATATTAAAATAGGCAGCCAGAATAAATTTTAAAAACTCTATGGTGCCGGCGCCGTCGGCCAGTACATGGAAAACCTCAATATTAATTCTTTTTTTGAAATAGGTTACTTTAAAAAGAAGCTCATGGTGTCCGGATTTATAAATATGAGAGCAGGGTGACTGGCTCTCCGGCTCCACTTTTGGACGTTTGCTGCTGTTCTCCAGATAGTACCAGAACAGTCCTTTGCGCAGTATTTTCAGAAAATGAGGAAACTGGCGGACCGCCTGGTCAACAGCCCTTTGCAGTACCTGTGGCTGAACATTTTTTGTTAACTGACAGTAAAACCGGAATACACGGGTTTCTGATTGTTCTATAGTAGAAGGAAAAATCTTGGCGGCATTGTCAAGTTTATTCCATTTTTTCATATTTGCTTCCCCCTGATTTTATTTCCTTTCATGGGAATTACTGCATTGCAGCCCGCCGGAGCGGAGAATGCACAAATACATTCCTGATTCCATTCATTCCCTTTAGTTTAAAAGTATGCAGGGCCGGTGTCAATTGAAAAGTAGAAAAAAGAAACAAGTTTTGCCAGATGCTTGACAAGGCGCCGCCGGTTGACTATGATTAGGAATAGATCTTAAAAGGGAATGAACAAAGTGCAGTATGTTTTCTGCGTTTAAGATCCTTTCATATATTTTTATACAGGTTGAAACAGAAAATACAAAAAAGTAATGAGAAAGAGGAGTACTCATGATAACGCCCTCAGAGAGGATGAACCCAGGCTGTAAGCTCATCCGGCAGAAGTGTTATGAGGAAGGTAGCTTTTGAACTGGATGGCTGAACCCTGCAGGTAAGTAAGCGATCCCGGTTAATTCCCGTTATAGAATGTTAAAGATACATGATTTTTCATGTAATAAAGGTGGTACCGCGGATTTTCGCCCTTTCTGATTTTACAGTCAGGAAGGCTTTTTTTGATTATTTAAAAAAATAAGGAGAGCAAGATATGAGCAGAGAGCTGGAAAAGACATACAGCCCCAAAGACCTGGAGGGGCGTCTGTACAAAAAATGGGAAAAAAATAAATATTTTCATGCAAAGGCGGATAAGAGTAAGAAGCCATTTACCATTGTTATGCCGCCGCCAAATATAACCGGACAGCTGCATATGGGACATGCTCTTGATAATACCATGCAGGATATTTTAATCCGTTATAAAAGGATGCAGGGCTATTCCGCGCTGTGGCAGCCGGGGACAGACCATGCGGCCATTGCTACAGAAGTAAAAGTAATTGACAAATTAAAAAAACAGGGAATTCAAAAGTCTGATCTGACAAGAGAGGAATTTTTAAAACATGCCTGGGACTGGAAAGAGGAATACGGCGGAAGGATTGTGAATCAGCTGAAAAAGCTGGGCTCTTCCGCAGACTGGGACAGAGAACGTTTTACTATGGACGAAGGCTGTTCCGAAGCTGTGAAGGAAGTATTTATCCGCTTGTATGAAAAAGGATATATTTATAAAGGCTCCAGAATTATCAACTGGTGTCCTGTGTGCAAAACATCTATATCTGATGCGGAGGTAGAACATCAGGAGCAGGCAGGCCATTTCTGGCATATTAAATATCCCATTGCCGGGGAAGAGGGAAAATATGTGGAGATCGCCACAACCAGGCCGGAAACCATGCTGGGAGATACTGCAGTGGCAGTGAATCCGGATGATGACCGGTATAAAGATCTGGTAGGAAAAATGCTGATTCTGCCAATCGTAAACAAGGAAATTCCCGTGGTTGCAGACGCATATGTAGATAAAGAATTTGGAACCGGATGTGTAAAAATCACACCGGCTCATGACCCAAATGACTTTGAGGTTGGAAAACGGCATCATCTGCCTGAGATTAATGTGATGAATGATGATGCTACTATCAATGAAAACGGCGGTATTTATGCGGGCATGGACCGCTATGAAGCCAGAAGAGCGATTGTAGCGAAGCTGGATGAGCTGGGACTGCTGGTCCGGGTGGAAGATCACAGCCACAATGTAGGAACTCATGACCGCTGTAAATCAACGGTAGAACCCATGGTAAAACCCCAGTGGTTTGTAAAGATGGATGAGCTGGCAAAACCTGCCATAGAAGCGCTGAAATCCGGACGTCTGAAATTTGTGCCGGAAAGCTTCGGAAAAACTTATATGCACTGGCTGGAAGGCATTCGTGACTGGTGTATTTCCCGTCAGCTCTGGTGGGGACACCGGATACCGGCCTATTACTGTCAGGAGTGCGGTGAAATGACAGTTGCAAAGGATAAGCCGGAAAAATGTCCCAAATGCGGCTGTACGCATATGGTGCAGGATGAAGATACTCTGGATACCTGGTTTTCATCAGCCCTCTGGCCGTTTTCAACCCTTGGCTGGCCGGAAAAAACAGAAGAGCTGGATTATTTTTATCCAACCGATGTGCTGGTAACCGGTTACGATATTATTTTCTTCTGGGTCATCCGCATGGTATTTTCTGCACTGGAACAGACGGGAACAGAGCCCTTCCATACAGTATTAATCCATGGTCTTGTGAGGGATTCTCAGGGAAGAAAGATGAGTAAGTCCCTTGGAAACGGAATTGACCCGCTGGAAGTGATTGATAAATATGGTGCGGATGCCCTGCGTCTGACCCTGATGACGGGAAATGCCCCGGGAAATGATATGCGTTTCTACTGGGAGAGAGTAGAGGCCAGCCGTAATTTTGCCAATAAAGTATGGAATGCCTCCAGATTTATAATGATGAATCTGGGTGAGGAAGAAATAAAGGAGCCGGATTTTAAAGATTTAAAACCTGCAGATCAGTGGATTTTGTCCCGGGTAAATACGCTGGCAAAAGATGTAACAGAGAATATGGATAAGTATGAGCTTGGTATTGCAGTTCAGAAAGTCTATGATTTTATATGGGAAGAGTTCTGCGACTGGTATATTGAGCTGGCAAAAGTCCGTATGTACAACCGGGAGGATCCTCAGATGAAAGCAGACAGTGCGCTTTGGACATTAAAAACAGTTCTGACCAATGCATTAAAACTGCTGCATCCCTACATGCCGTTTTTAACAGAGGAGATATTCTGTACCCTGCACCCGGAAGAAGAGACAATTATGCTGTCTGACTGGCCGGTATATCAGGAAGCATGGCATTTTGCAAAGGCGGAGGACGCTATTGAGAAATTAAAAGTTCTGGTAAAGGGCGTACGTAATCTGCGGGCGGAAATGGATGTTCCTCCAAGCAGAAAAGCAAGCTTTTACATGGTTTCAGAGGATGAGGGGCTGTTAGAAGAATATGACAGATTAAAAGAAAACTACGGACATCTCTTTGGCGCGGCTGCATTTGCAGTTCAAAAAGATAAAGCCGGAGTTCCGGATAACGCAGTGTCTGTTGTGATACCAAATGCCGTTGTGTATGTTCCCCTTGAAGATCTGGTGGATATGGCCAAAGAAAAAGAACGTCTGGAAAAGGAAAAAGCGAAACTTCAAAAAGAACTGGCCCGCTCTAATGGGATGCTGAAAAATGAGAAATTTTTAAGCAAGGCTCCGGCGGCAAAAGTAGAAGAAGAGAAAGTAAAGCTTGAGAAATATAAACAGATGATGGCAGATGTAGAAGAGCGTCTGGCACAGATTCAATAGAGGAAACGGGGAGATTTTGCGGACTGCAACGTCTCCCTTTTCTTTCTGAAAATAAACAGGAGCAGTTATGAGAGATAAATTTCAACAGGCGGTAGAGTATCTTTATCAGATTCCGAGATTTACAACAAAAAACAGTCTGGAACATACAAAAAAATTTTTAAAGGAACTGAGCTCCCCCCAGGAAAAATTTAAGATCATTCATGTGGCGGGCACTAATGGCAAGGGAAGTGTCTGCATGTTTTTAAACAGCATCCTTTTAAACGCCAAAAAGACGGTGGGGATGTTTACTTCGCCCCATCTTGTGGATATCCGGGAGCGGTTTGTAATCAATGGCAGGATGTGCAGCAAAAGGGATTTTCTGGAGGCCTATGAAACAGTACAAAAAACAGCCCTTTATTTTGAACAGAAAAATTTTGGACACCCTACATTTTTCGAGTTTATTTTTGCAATGGGTATGTTATTATTCTGCAAGGCTGATGTTGAGTATGTTGTTTTGGAAACCGGTCTTGGGGGGCGTCTGGATGCCACAAACAGTATTTCTTCTCCTATTATGACTGTTCTGACTTCTGTCAGCCTGGACCATACGGAGATTTTGGGGGATACCATTGAAAAGATTGCGGCTGAGAAGGCCGGAATTTTAAAGCCGGGGGTTCCTGTGGTGTATGACAGTACCGACAGCAGAGCTTCAGAAGTAATCAAAGAGAGTGCCTGCAGACTGGGCTGTCCGGCAGTGCCTGTAGATGCCGGAATGTGCGCAATCCACGAATTTAAGAATAAATTCATTGATTTTTCCCTTTTTACTGAGTATGATAGTGGAACAAGATGGAAAATACCATTTGTATCTGAGTATCAGGCAGTAAATGCAGCTCTGGCAATTACCGCTGTGCGGTTATTAGAAAAAGAGATTTCTGTGGATACCGGACAGATAAAGGCGGGGCTTATGGCGGCTGTCTGGCCTGGACGGATGGAAGAGGTTCTGCCGGAGATATATCTGGACGGAGCACATAATACAGCCGGTATCCGGGAATTTATAAAAACAGTAAAGTTTTTGTGCCGGCAGGATACACTTCCCCCGCTGCTTTTATTTTCTATGGTAAAAGAAAAGGATTATCATAAAGCAGTTAGAATACTTGCCCAAGAGATAAGGTGGGCTGATATAGCAGTAACAGCCGTGCCTAATCAGCGGGGAATTATGGCAGGGCAGCTGCAGGATGTATTTAAAAAGGACGTGGGATGCCGGGTGACGGCCGCGCCGGATTACAGAACTGCTTTTGATTCCGTATATAAGGAAAAACAAAAAGGACAGAAACT
>CABIXN010000003.1:194220-293585 GCA_902362715.1 Lachnospiraceae bacterium
ATTGATTTTGAAGAAGAACTTAAAAAATATAAACCCAGTATGGAAATAGAAGATGCGGAAGATGCCATCTATAACCGGGATATGACAGATATGATGGATATATTGGAAGAAATGTTGAAAGAAAGCAGAAAATAGCGGAGGCCAGCGATGTTTTGTTATTATTGTGGCGCACGGCTTGACAGTACGGACAGCTGTCCCCAGTGTGAAGCTGATGTGCGGATGATGAAAAAGATTCAGGCCGTTTCAAATTATATGTATAACGAAGCGCTCGTAAAAGTAAACGTGCGCGATTTAAGCGGCGCTGCAGAGGACTTAAAGACAAGCCTCAGATACAACAAGATGAATATGAATGCCAGAAATCTTCTGGGACTGATTTACTTTGAGATGGGAGAATCCGTCAATGCGGTTAGTGAATGGGTAATCAGTAAGAGTTTGATACCGGATAATAATCCGGCTTCAAAATATTTAAGTACTGTTCAGAATAATAATACCCATCTAGAAACCTTAAATCAGACTATAAAGAAGTTTAATCAGGCGCTTCTTTACTGCCAGCAGGGAAATTATGACCTGGCGGTGATCCAGCTGAAAAAGGTACTGTCCATGAATCCGAAACTTGTAAAGGCGAATCAGGTTTTAGCGCTTTTGTATATGAAAGACGGCAGATATGACCAGGCCAAGAAGTGCCTGAAAAATGCTGGCAGAGTGGATGCTAATAATGTAAAAACTCTGACATATCTAAAAGAGTGTAATGAGCAGCTAAAGACTTCCGGTAAAAATAAAAAGCAGGAAGAAAAGGAAACAGTTACTTATGAGAGCGGCAATGATGTGATTATCCGTCCCAGCCGCTTTAAAGATAATACAGCGGTAATGTCCGTGGTAAATCTTTTAGTAGGAGCGGCAATTGGAATTGCAGTTGTCTGTTTTCTTGTGATTCCGGGTGTCCGCCAGAGTGCCAAAAACGATGCAAACAGTGCAGTTGTAAAAGCAAATGAGACCATTTCTACCAGGGAACAGGATATTAAGAGTCTGGAATCTCAGATTAAAAGTCTGGAAGGTCAGGTAGAAAAGGCAAATACAGCGTCTTCCTCTGCTGACGACAAAGTCAGTGCGTATGAATCGCTGTTAAAAGCTTATGTGGCATACTCTGATAAAGATTATGAAACTGCAGGGGAAGAGCTTGACGGTGTGAAATCTGATTATTTCAGCGACGATGCCAAAGAGATTTATGACCAGGTGTTTGGTGAGGCCAAAGATGCCCTTCTTGGAGACAAATATGTGTCTGCAGTTAGAGATTATACTAATAAAAAGTATGATGAGGCGATTACTCAGCTTCTTGAAATTGTAGGAACGGATGAAACCTACAAAGACGGAAAAGCTGCATATTATCTGGCGCACTGCTATTATCAGCAAAAGGACGGAACCAATGCAATGAAGTGGTTTAAAAAAGTATCTGAAAGCGATGTGTCCTCTAGAAGTGACAAAAGCTCTGCAGACCGGTGTATCAGTTTTATGGAATCCCATAAAGATGAATATGGACTGAATGATTCCCAGGGAACCACTGACCAGACCGGTACAGATAATGGCACAGATACCAGCGGTAATCAGACAAATGAATAACGCATGAATGTGCAGAGACACATTCTTTTTACGAAAGACGTCATGGGGGGTATGGCGTCTTTTTTCGCTCTATAGGAAATACTGTGTTGTGATAAAGCTGAAAAGTACCGATCCCTATAGAGCAAAAAAACGCTCCGCTGTGGATCGCACTGCGGCGGAGTGGAACCATGTCCGCAAAGATTTATCATAGGAAAGGAGCTATTATGGATTTTCAATATGAGGTAAAAGGCCGTAATCTGACGATTTATGTGCCCGGGGAGCTGGACCATCATGTAGCCAGCCAGATACAGGAGCAGGCAGATTTGATGATTTCCACCTACCGGATTCAGACGGTAATATTTGATTTTGCGCAGACGGAGTTTATGGACAGCTCAGGGATAGGTGTTATTCTGGGACGCTGCAGAAATCTTGGGTTTTCCGGAGGAAAGGTAAAGGCAGTACATCTGAAAAGTGAACGGGTAAGAAAGATATTTTCTATGGCCGGACTATATAAACTTGTAAGTGTGGAGGAGGATTGAAATGAAACAAAGAGAAGAGACCATGGAAAATAAAAATGAGATGCAGATCGTATTTGATGCCCGGTCTGAAAATGAGGGATTTGCCAGGATGGCTGTGGCGGCATTTATAAGCCCTTTAAATCCCACCATTGATGAACTTGCAGATGTGAAAACCGCCGTTTCCGAAGCGGTGACAAATTGTATTATTCACGGATATCAGCAGGGACCCGGTAAGATTTTTATGGAATGTACAGTGTCGGGGCATTCAGTGGTTATTGGAATTACAGACGAAGGCGTGGGAATTATCAATATTGAGCAGGCCATGGAACCTATGTTTACTACGAAGCCGGAGCTGGAGCGGTCCGGTATGGGATTTGCATTTATGGAAGCCTTTATGGATGATGTGCAGGTGTTTTCAAGTCCCGGCAAGGGAACACGGGTGGTAATGAAACGTCAGATTGGCGGGTGAGCAGTATGACCCGGACAGCCCAGCTGATAGAACAGTCACGACAGGGGGATAAAAATGCACGGGATACACTGGTAGAGGAGAATATGGGGCTTGTCTGGAGTATTGTACATAGATTTGCCAACAGGGGATACGAGATGGAGGATTTGTTTCAGATTGGAAGTATTGGCCTGATGAAGGCCATTGACCGTTTTGATACATCCTTTGAGGTGAAATTTTCCACATATGCGGTGCCCATGATCACCGGAGAGATCAAAAGGTTTCTGCGGGACGACGGTATGATAAAGGTCAGCAGGACATTGAAAGAAAATAACTGGAAAATTGTACAGGCTATGCAGCGGCTGCAGAATGAAAAGGGAAGAGATATTACCATTCAGGAGCTTTCAGAAGAGACGGGGCTTGAGACAGAAGACATTGTAATGGCTATGGAAGCCAACACAGAAATTGATTCCCTTAATAAGCCCATGAATGTTCAGGACGGAAAAGAAATTTTTCTGGAGGATCAGTTGTCGGCTGCCAGAGATGAAAAAGAAAGCGTGGACAACCGGCTTTTGCTGGAACAGCTTTTGGGACAGCTTAATGTAAAGGAGCGCCAGCTGATTTATATGCGGTATTTTCAGGACCGGACCCAGTCGGATGTGGCAAAAGTACTTCATATGACGCAGGTTCAGGTTTCCCGTCTGGAAAAAAAATTGTTAAATCGTATGCGCCAGCTGGCGGAAACCGGTGTTTAAAAAAGAATTGAATAATTTTAATAAAAATACTCATACTAAGCAAAAAAGAAAAGGAAGTGTGCAGGTATGAGTCATAAAAAGTATCGTATCTGCCTCTTAATGGTTGCTGTTGCCGCAACTGTAGGAGGCATTTTTTATTATTGTTTCTGTCTGAAAGATGACGGTTCACAGGAGAAAGGAATGTTGGTAAAACAGATGCAGGAAAAAGGAAGCCGTTTAAAAGAAGCGGGAAAACAGGTTGGAGAAGATGTAAAGCAGGCGTTATCCAAAACAGGTTCAGAAGTAAAAGAAGCAGTACAGATGACCGGTGAAAGTATGAAAGACGCGGCAAAAAGGACAAAGGAAGCAGTAAAAGATGCGGTGTCAGTAAGCGGCGATGAAATGAAAGAGGCGGCTGCCGAAACAGGAAGAGAGTGGAAAGAAGCCGTTAAAAATGTGAAAAATGATATGAAACAGGGCTTGTCAGGAGAGCAGGATGCATGAGTGCACAGAATCAGACACTGTATTTAAAAGTGGAACAAAACAGCGTTGTAAAACAGAAAAATATTGTGTTGAATGATATTGCAAAAATGGAATGTACAGATGAGAGTATCATCCGGCAGCTGAAACAGCTGAGCATTTATCATTTTCCAAAAAATCTTGGAAAAAAGAGGAAAACAGTGCAGACATTTTCTGTTTTGAAAGTAATTGAGCTGATTCATGAAAAATATCCACAGTTGACAGTAGTAAATCTGGGGGAAGCGGATTTTGTTGTTTATTATAAGCCAAAGGAAGATCCCAAAGCACTTCAGTTATTTAAAACCTGTCTGATCTGCGCCATACTGTTTTTCGGAGCGGCCTTTATGATTATGACTTTCAATAACGATGTCTCTGTACCGGAGGTATTTGACAGGTTCTATGAACAGGTTATGGGACGGGAATCCAGTGGATATACGGCTCTTGAGATCAGCTACTGTATCGGCCTTCCCATTGGAATACTGATTTTCTATAATCATATAGGAAAGAAAAAAATTACAGATGACCCAACTCCGATACAGGTGGCCATGAGAAAATATGAGCAGGATGTGGATACCACTTATATAGAAGAAAGCGGCAGAGAAGGGAAATCAATTGATGTTGATTAGAGAGATCATACTGGTGGCAGTGGGGCTGCTTAGCGGAGCGGCCACGGCTGCCGGTTCATTTGCATTAATTACAAGTCTCGGAGTAGTTCCAAGAATGGCGGGAAAAAGCAGTACAGCAGTGCATGTCATTGCCTATGAAAACGCCATTATTTTAGGCGGAATTGTGGGAAATATACTTTCCATATTTGCGGGACTAAAGATTTTAATTGGAACAGGGCTTTTAATTGTTTTTGGAGTTACCGCAGGTATTTTTGTCGGCTGTCTTGCGGCGGCTTTAGCAGAAGTTCTGCAGGTATGGCCTGTTCTGTTTCGAAGAAGCGGAATAAAAACAGGTATGAATATAGGTATGGTTTGTTTTGCACTGGGAAAAATGGCGGGATCTTTCTATTTTTTCAGCGTACTGTACCGGAGATAGATAAGACCGTACAGGTCGGTTATGGAAACAAGGAGTAGTAAGATGAATATCGAACATGAAAAGGATAAAGAAAAGCAGCAGGAAAAGTATGACGCTTTTGTAAAACAGGTGACACCATCCTACAGTCTGCCATGGAACATGTTCCGGGCATTTCTTGTAGGAGGCGCCATCTGTGTCATCGGCCAGATTATTATGAATGTCTGTATGAGCATGGATTTCAGTAAGGAGGAGGCCGCAGCATGGACCAGTCTGCTGCTGATACTGGCCAGCGTGATTTTAACCGGTCTGAATATCTATCCTTCTATTGCAAAGTTTGGAGGGGCGGGGGCGTTGGTGCCGATTACCGGATTTGCCAATGGTGTGGCAGCGCCTGCCATTGAATTTAAAAAAGAGGGGCAGGTTTTTGGAATCGGCTGTCAGATCTTTACCATCGCAGGACCAGTAATTTTATATGGAATATTTACCAGCTGGATTCTGGGCCTTATTTACTGGATCGGGAAATGCTTCGGCTGGTTTTGATAACAGCATAAAACAGGTAAATCCAGTGACGTCCGGCTAATCCTCGTGAGGCGGTCTGCGCTCACCAAGGGAATTATCAACATCCAAAAGCAGAGAACTGCACAGCAGATTCAGAGACGTCCAGGTGTCGTTAAGAGGCAGATCAAACAAATCCATAATACGGTTTAAACGGTATTGCAGCGTATTTTTATGAATATTCAGTCTTGCGGCGGCTTCATCCTTATTGCGCATGGAAAGCTCATAGACTCTCAGTGTATTTTCATATTCTGTACTGTGTTTTTTATCATAAGCGCGAATCTGATAAACCACAGGGTGAATAAAAATCCGCCCCGGTTCTGCTTTCAGCAGAGCGAAAAACAGCGGGAGAGGCATCTGATCCATAAAGATGGCTCTCTTTTGCTGATTGGCAGAATTTGCCAGCTGAGCAGAGAATAATGCCTGATGGTAGTGCAGCAAAGCAAAATTCAGATCCTGAAAGCTGTTGCTGAGTCCGCTTTTCATATCATACTGTTCAAAATAAGAAAAAAGCTGATTGGCCATAGTATTATTATCCGGCCGCAGGATAGGAGCAGCGGCGGAGTACTTGATACCGCCGAACAGTGTAACAATGACATCCTCAAAAATCAGAGAAACAATATTTCGAAAAGTCTGCTGCAGACGCATAACAGCCAGGTGGGCGAAGGCCCTTTGAGAGGCCTGATTTCCAAAAGGGGTCACAAGGATGGCAAAACGTCCCTGGATATTTTGATTCAGTGTTTCCACAGCCAGCTTCACAAGATGCTTTGGCGTATCAAGAAGCAAAAGATCCTGAAGCCGTGTGGACATGGCTTTGTGCCAGTGATCGGGGTTGGCGCCTCTTGTATTCAGGTTTAGTTCCAGAATGTAAATCAGCCGGGCAGTCAGTTTAAGATCATCTTCCTTGAGAGGCTTTGGTCCAAGGCAGATCAGAATATGGCCGTAAACGGTTTTGTCGTGCTGCAGTTCACCCATGATAATAGGGTAATCCTTACATAATCCATGCCGGGCATAAAAAGGTTTATAAAAATTCTGAGTATTATCTACATTTTCCTGAAGTACTTTCCAGATCAGATCAATGTCCAGGCTGCGTCTTTTTAGGATTTCATTCCATTTCTCATTTTCCGTAAAATGTCCCGGGCAGCTGGCAATGAGACGGAAACAGTCGTCTACCAGCAGAATGGGGCAGTCAAAAATTTCTCCGGCAGTATTGATAATGGCGCTGATACCGCCTTCCTGTGCCGCCTGCATCAAATCCCAGTTTGCGCAAAGCAGCCTTTTAGATGGACTGTCAGTATATGTACTCATAAGTTTAGGATCCTTTCTTAAGTAACTCTATTGTACTCATTCTTTTATAAGATGACAAATAAAAAACGAAAAAAAACAGCCAAGTTAGTGAAAACAAACAATATTACAGGGGAAGATTGTTTGTTTTCACAGGACTTTTGGCTCTGTAAAATTTTATAATAAGTGAAACGGATAGGCGGACAGATTCCAAAAATCCCTCCAGATTTTTATTCTGTATAAAGCGGGTAAGGAACATACAGCCCGCTTTGAAATATCCGTGACAATACCAAACAGAAAGTAAAAAGAAAGGAAGCATGTGATTATGAATGTAACATTAAAAGAGAAATACGGACTGTATATTAATGGACAATGGCGGGACGCGTCAGACAAAGGAACATTTCAGACAACAAATCCAGCTAACGGCAGACATCTGGCATACTGTGCCGAGGCCACAAAAGAGGATGTAGATGCAGCTGTGAATGCGGCCTGGGCGGCCTATCCGGAATGGAAGAATACAGAGCCTTCAAAACGTGCGGACATTCTTTTAAAGATAGCAGATCGTATAGATGAAAATAAAGAACTGCTGGCAGCAGTTGAGACTATGGATAACGGAAAACCAATCCGTGAGACCATGGCTATAGATGTACCTTATTCTTCTGACCACTTCCGCTATTTTGCTGGGGCCATCCGGACAGAGGAAGGGTCCGCAAGTGTATTGGACGGTAATTTTTTGAGTTTAATTCTTAGAGAACCCATCGGAGTTGTAGGACAGATTGTTCCATGGAATTTTCCGTTCCTTATGGCTGCATGGAAGCTGGCTCCGGCTCTGGCGGCAGGCAATTGTATTGTATTTAAGTCATCCTCATCCACTCCGTTAAGCATGATTGTATTTATGGAACTCATCGAAGATCTTCTTCCGGCAGGTGTTGTAAATATGATTACAGGAGGCGGCTCAAGATCCGGGCAGTATATGCTGGATCACCCGGGATTTAGGAAGCTGGCTTTTACAGGTTCTACCGAGATTGGGCTGGACGTGGCAAAAGCGGCGGCGGATAAACTAATTCCGTCTACACTGGAGCTGGGAGGAAAAAGCGCTAACATTTATTTTGAGGACTGCCCGTGGGATATGGCTCTTGACGGACTGCAGCTTGGAATTTTATTTAACCAGGGCCAGGTATGCTGCGCCGGTTCTAGAGTGTTTGTTCAGGAGAGCATCTATGATAAGTTTGTTCAGCAGGCAGTGGAGGCATTTAAAAATATTAAGGTTGGCGATCCGCTGGATATAAATACTCAGATGGGTTCTCAGATTAACAGAAAACAGGTTGAAAAGATCATGTCTTATGTTGAAATCGCAAAACAGGAAGGTGCTGTAATTGCCTGCGGCGGAGCTCCGTATATTGAAGGCCAATGTGCAGACGGATGCTTTATGCAGCCAACATTGATTACAGGGGTTACCAATGATATGCGGGTTGCCCAGGAGGAGATTTTCGGACCGGTAGCAGTAGTAATTAAATTTAAAACCGAAGAAGAGGTAACTGCGATGGCCAATGATTCTGAGTACGGTCTTGGCGGTGCTGTCTGGACAAAAGATATCAACCGTGCAATCCGGGTTTCCAGAAATATAGAGACCGGAAGAATGTGGGTGAATACATACAATCAGATTCCTGCGGGAGCTCCATTTGGAGGATATAAAAAATCCGGTATCGGACGCGAAACTCATAAAGTGATTTTAGACCATTATACACAGCAGAAAAATATTCTGATTAATTTAAATGAGACGCCAAGCGGTTTTTATCCGCCAAAATAAACAGGGAAAGTCCTTGGGGACTTTCTCAAGAAATTAAGAAAATAAGAAGGTAAATAAAAGTAAAGTGAGGGAAAGAAGATGGCAAGATTTACATTACCAAGAGATATTTATCATGGAAAAGGATGTCTGGAGGAATTAAGAAATCTAAAGGGAAAAAGAGCATTTGTTGTTGTTGGGGGCGGTTCTATGAAACGCCAGGGATTTCTTCAGAGAGTGGAAGACTATCTAAAAGAGGCAGGCATGGAAGTTGAACTGTTTGAGGGAGTGGAACCGGATCCTTCTGTGGATACCGTAATGAAAGGCGCTGAAAGAATGCGCCAGTTTAATCCGGACTGGATTGTTGCCATGGGCGGAGGATCACCGATTGATGCGGCAAAGGCTATGTGGGCATTTTATGAGTATCCGGATGTTACATTTGAGGAATTATGCACACCTTTCAGCTTTCCACAGCTTCGTCAGAAAGCAAAATTTGCTGCAATTCCTACAACATCAGGAACAGCAACAGAAGTAACTGCTTTTTCTGTTATCACAGATTATCAGACCGGAGTAAAATATCCGCTGGCAGACTTTAATATTACACCGGATATTGCGCTGGTTGATTCAGAGCTGGTTGAGGGACTTCCTCCAAAACAGGTTGCCTATACGGGAATGGATGCGCTGACTCATGCCATTGAAGCATATGTTTCCACACTGAACTGCCCCTTTACCGATGCGCTGGCTTTAAAAGCCATTGAAATGGTTTTTGATTATCTCCAGGAGTCTTACCGGGGAAATATGGATGCAAGAGCACAGATGCATTATGCACAGTGTCTGGCAGGTATGGCATTCTCCAACGCATTGCTGGGAATCGTGCACTCCATGGCACATAAGACCGGAGCGGCATTTTCCACAGGACATATTCCTCATGGATGTGCAAATACCATCTATCTGCCTTATGTCATCAAATATAATGCCAAAGACCCAATAGCTGCAAAACGTTATGCTGAGATTGCAAGATTTGTAGGTCTGGAAGGACTTTCAGAAAAGGCATTGATTAATGGTCTTTGTGAAAAAATCGAATCCTTTAACCGGAAGCTTCAGATTCCAAAAACACTTCAGGAATTTGGGGTGGAAGAGAAAGAATTTAATGAAAAAATCGGAAGAATTGCAGAGCTGGCTGTAGGAGACGCCTGCACAGGATCCAATCCAAGAGCAATTACTCCAAAAGAGATGGAACAGCTGTTTATCTGCACTTATTACGGAAAAGAAATAGATTTTTAACAGACAGAAAAAAGTCCCGGTAAAGCTAGAATTTACTGGGACTTTTTTCTGTGATGCGGACCTGTTTATGATTGATTTTTCACAAATTATAGTGTCATCTGTCTTTGCATGTGATATGATGTTACAAAATATTCAGATGAGGAGAAGGAATATGATTAATTTTAAACTGGACATTGATAAAAATGAGATTGAACTGGATTCCTGTTTCACTTCTGCGGATAATTTTGCGGAGGAGATGATACTGATGATTAATACGATTGTTAACGTGACCGCTTATCAGGGAACTGGGGGGAATATTGAGCAGGGCCGTAAGTTTGCAGATCAGCTGAAATCGGTAATAGCGGAAAATCTTGACAAAGACTGTGAGTTTGAGAAATTTGCTTCGGAGCAGAAACAGATTCCGGAAGTGTAAAAATTTAATAAAGTGGAGCTCATAAAGCGAAAACCGGAAGAATGCATAGATAAAATGTATTTCTTCCGGTTTTTGCATATTCAGATAAGGCCTGCTTTTATTTTCTTACTAATTCTTCAAGCTTCATAACGGAACGGTTCAGCGCTAAAGCACCCATATATAATGTTCTTGCGTAAAATAATCCAAATCTTCTTGACATATCAGTTACCTCCATATTTTTGTTTATTTTAATGTTCTGTGTTTTGTTTCTTTCTGACTTTATTATATATCTGCAGCATCTGTTCAGTAATTCATAAGGCAATCCAAGAAATGCAGGGTAAAAATAAATGTATTTTGATTAACGACAGCTGGGATACCAAAAAAAGACCTAAGATATGCACTTTTAAAAAGAGATGAAAATAAGACATCTGACGCAGATTCCGTAAAAGAAGAGTGGGAATTTGTGATATTGCTGAGAAAGAGTTTCAATTATGGTAATTTCAGGAAGAAATTCTGGATAATTTTCACAAGAAATTTTTTCGTGTTTTTGATCGGTTGAAGTTTTGGTTTGTAAGTGGTATCTTTATGGTATTCCAAAAGGACACTAAAAATAAACCAGAGTACAGCTAAGAAAGATTTTATACAAAATTCTTTGCTTACAGGTAAGCAGAAAAGTAAAAAAGTGCTGTCCCTTTGCACTATAAAAGGAGAAAGGAACATAATTCATGGGTAAATCAATTGTAGACAAAACAACCAGTGTGTTAAATAAGACAGCCTTAACAGGCACACTGTTTGTGCTGGACAAATTATTAAACGGACTGGCGGCAGCATGTCCGGCGTTTAAGGATGAATGGAAAGACAAAGAATTAAAAGTCCAGATTCGGATTGGAGATGGCAGTGCAGGACGGATGATTGAATTTTCCGGCGGGAGAGTAACCGGAAGAAACGGTATTTTCCGGGATGCTTCTGTGGAGATGGTATTTGCAGAAGAAAAAACAGCAATGCGTGTCATGACAGGCATGATGATGGGAAAACAGGATGAGTTTGTAAATGCGGCAAAAGCCGGAGGCCTTGCTTTAAACGGTCCGGATGAAGATGCTATGTGGTTTTCCAGTCTGCTTTTAAAAGTATTTGCTTTTGACGTATTGTATCTGAAAAATTACGGAACAAAAATGCCAAACGGAGAGGTACGCTATGTGAATGCAACAAACGGCGGCCCGGTATTTGTTTATGTAAAGGATGGAAAAATTGTCCGTATTACCCCTATTGATTTTGAAGACAGTGATGCGGATCCATGGACCATCACCGCGAAAGGTAAAAAATTTACTCCGCCAAAACGGGCTACAGTGGCGCCATATGCTTTCTGGAAATCACTGATTTACTCTAAAGACCGGTTATTATATCCCATGAAGCGTGTGGATTTTGATCCCAATGGAGAGCGTCATCCGGAGAACAGAGGTATTTCCGGTTATGAGAGAATTTCCTGGGAAGAAGCTTTGGATATTGTATCTAACGAAATTGTCCGTGTACGTAAAGAAAACGGACCCGGTTCTGTTTTCTTTACCTGTGGTTCTCACCACACATGGGGAAATATCGGATATTACTTAAGTGCCGCAAAAAGATTTTTCAACTGCCTGGGAGCTACAACAGCTCTGTTAAATCCGGACAGCTGGGAAGGGTTTGCATGGGGAGCCATCCATCACTATGGCGGTTCTGCCAGAAACGGCGGATGTGAAATTTATTCTACTGTAGAAGACTGTATGCAGAATTCTGATATGATTGTTTTCTGGTCCTCAGATCCGGAGACAACAGCCGGCGTATATGGAGCTCAGGAAGGGACCATCCGCCGTTCCTGGATTAAAGAACTGGGAATGAAAACCGTACATATTGATCCTTATGAAAATTCTACAGCAGCATTTGTAGGCGGGCGCTGGATCGCACCGAAACCCGGCACGGATGCTGCCATGGCTATTGCCATTGCCAATGTGTGGATGAATGAGGGTACTTACGATAAAGACTATGTTGCCACAAGAACCTATGGATTTGAGAAATGGGAAGCGTATGTGCTGGGTGAAACGGACGGAACACCAAAGACCCCGGAATGGCAGGAACCAATTACCGGAGTTCCTGCAAGAATTGTCAGGGCACTGGCACAGGAATGGGCGAGGAATAAAACATACCTGGCCTGCGGCGGTATTACTTCCTTCGGCGGTGCCGGCCGTGTGGCCTTTGGTACAGAGTGGGCCAGAGCTATGGTATGCCTGATTTTTATGCAGGGATGTGGAAAGCCGGGTATTAACTTTGGCGGTCTGCAGTACGGAACACCTCTGGATACCAGATTCTGGTTTCCGGGCTATGCAGACGGCGGTTTTTCCGGTGACTTTATCGGTTCCGGAGCCGGTGTTGCGCTGTACAACCGTATGCCTCAGTCACCGTCGGTAAACTCTGAATATCAGCAGATTCCCCGTCTTAGAATTCCGGAGGCGATTATAGAAAAACATACGGAGGCGCATAATATGCCGGTTTACTCTGTCCATGGACAGTTCTGCAAAGTATCTTATCCGGCTCCCGGTCATTCACCGGTGAAAATGTACTACAAATATGGTGGTTCTCATATTGGAACCCAGCCCCAGTCCAAACGTTTCGCTCAGATGTACCGTACTGACAGCCTGGAATTTGTTGTGAATCAGTCCATCTGGCTGGAGGGAGAGGCAAGATTTGCAGACGTACTTCTGCCGGCATGTACAAACTTTGAGCGCTGGGATATTGCAGAGTCCGGAAATTGTGGGGGATATATTGAAAAATCTTATCTGCAGAATAATCACAGAGTATGCTTTATTCAGCATAAATGTATTGAACCTCTGGGAGAATCCAAGTCAGACTTTGAAATCTTCCAGGCAGTGGCAAACCGGATTGGTTTGTGGCAGGTATTTTCAGAAGGAAATTCTGAATATGACTGGGCAAAACGTTACTTTGATGCTACAGATCTTAAAAAGAAAATTTCCTGGCATCAGCTGCTGAAAAAAGGCTACTATGTAGTTCCGCCTCTTCCGGAGGACAGACGTGACCCGGTTGCTTTCCGCTGGTTTGCAAACGGAACGAAAAAGGATACGCCGGAGCTTTCCCCGCTGCCGTCTGAATATTACGGACGGTACAACGAAGGACTTCAGACACCCTCCGGACTGTTTGAATTTGAAGCTCAGACGTTGAAACGTTTTGACCCGGATGATGAAGAGAGAAGACCGATTTGTATGTATCACCCGTCATGGGAAGGCTGTGAAACTACTAAGCTGTATGAAAAATATCCTCTGCAGCTGATTTCACCTCATTCCAAATACAGCTTCCATACTATGGGTGACGGAAAAGATTCCAACATCAATGATATTGAAGAACACAGAAGATTAATTGACGGTTTCTATTACTGGATTTTCCGTATGAATCCTGCGGATGCAAAAGCCCGGGGATTAAAAGAAGATGATATTGTAGAAGTATATAACGACAGAGGAAATGTTTTGTGTGCTCTGCAGCTGACACAGCGTGTACCGGCAGGCACCGTTCATTCTTTCGAGGCCTGTGCAGACTACCGGCCCATGGGTGAACCGGGAGGCGACGGTGTAGTAGAAAAAATGGGATGTATCAATAACCTGACAAATAAACGGTTCCTGGTGCAGCATGCCCACGGCATGGGAGCAAATTCCTGTCTGGTGGAAGTTCGTAAATGGGAAGGAGAGACAAAATAATGAAGAAGTGGCATATGGTAGTAGACCTTGCAAAATGTGTGGGCTGTTATAACTGCCTGCTGGCATGCAAGGACGAACATGTTGGAAACTCCTGGCTTCCATATACGGACAGCCAGCAGCATCATGAAGATAAATGGATTAATTCAAAACGTGTGGAACGGGGAAGCGTTCCATACACAGAGGTAGCATTTGTAACAGAAACCTGTCAGCACTGTGACAATGCACCGTGTGCAGAACGCTGTCCGGATGCGGTGATCAAACGTCCTGACGGAATTGTTCTGCTGGATGCTGCCAGAGCTAAAGGAAACAAAAATCTTGCAGATGCCTGCCCTTACGGTCATATTCACTGGAATGAAGAGCTTGGCACAGCACAGAAATGTACGATGTGTGCCCATCTGCTGGATCAGGGCTGGAAAGAGCCGCGCTGCGTGCAGGCATGTCCGTTAAGAGCACTGAGCGTAGTTTACTGTGAAGACAGCGAGTTTGAAAAAATCGTAGAGAAACAGAAATTAAAACCGCTGACAGACGGCAGCAATCAGCCAAGAGTACTTTACAGAAACCTTTACAAATATAATAAATGTTTTATTGCAGGCGGTTTAAGCTATATAAAAGACGGCATTGAAACAGCGGCCACGGAGGCTAAAATCAAACTGTCCATGAACGGGGTGCCTTTAAAAGAAACCTATGCGGATTTCCTTGGAGAATATAAAATTGACCGTCTGCCAAAAAACAGTGGAACCTATACCCTGGAGTATATAATGCCAGGATACAAAACCATTGTAAAACAGGTAGAAATAAAAGAAGAAAGCCCCAATATGGGATGTCTTACCTTTGAAAAAGAGTAATACATAATTAAAGGAACAAAAAGGAGGGCCGTTATGGAACAGAGAAAACAGCAGATTGTGACAGATGTATGTGCTCTCCTGGAAGACGGTTTTTCTATGTGGGAACGATTCGGGTTAAAGCTGCCGGATGAAAAGGAATGTCAGGAAGTGTTAAGGTGTGCAGTCTGTGCCTGCAAAAAGGAAAGGTTCACAAAAGAATATGCAGCTGCCTGTCAGTGCTTTTTCCTGTTTCGGAAACTGCACACAATAACGGAGATTTCTCCTGAGACTGCTACATTGCTGGGAGATTACTTTTTCAGCCGGTTTTCTTCCTTCCTGATTCCTGTGGACAGCACACGTCTTATCGACCTGTTTTCAGAATATTTAAAACAGGATGCCAAGGAATCCGCATGGGGTGCAGAAGAGTTTGATACAGACAGATATCTTCAGTTTGTAGAAAATGCCGCGGAGGAAATCGGATTATGACCGGATTAAAGAAAAAAGCGCAGGAACAGATACAGCAGAATACAAAGGTGCTGTACCGCCGGCTGAAAGAGTCTTTAGGAGAGATGGAGGCGCAGTTAAAAACTTTATGCCGCAGTGATCAGCTCGAAATGTCAAAAGATCTTGAGCGGGTTGTGATGGCCGGAGGCAAACGCCTGCGTCCCTCTCTGGCATGGATCTGTCATCGAATCGGAGATGGGAAGAAGATGGAGATTCTGCCGCTGATGTGTATGCTGGAGCTGATGCATACAGCCTCGCTGATTCATGATGATGTAGTAGATGATGCGCCATTGAGAAGGGGCGTTGAGACAATCCATCAGACCAGCGGGCGGCATGCTGCGGTGCAGAGCGGAGATTTTCTGCTGGCACGGGCTATGGAATATCTGCATCTTTACCGGGGAACGGGGATTAATGAAGCACTGGCGGATATTTCACTGCAGATGTGTCTGGGAGAGTTTCAGCAGATGGAACATCTCTTTCATATAAAGGCTCAGACCCAGGAGATTTACTTTGAACAGATCCGCAGAAAAACCGCTTATCTGCTGGCCACCAGCTGTTATACAGGAGCCATTGCGGGAGGACTGAATGATGCACAGACAGAAGCGCTGAAATGTTTTGGGGAACAGATCGGAATTGCGTTTCAGTTAAAGGATGATGTCCTGGATTTTACGGGGACAGATGACTTTGGAAAGAGAAGAGGCCAGGATCTTCGCAGAGGAATTTATACCCTTCCGGTGCTGTACGCTTTTGAAAACAGACCGGATGAGTCTATGCAGCAGCTGGCTGCAAAACAAAATAAAACAGAGGATGATATGGAAATACTGCTTCAGTATGTTTCCATGTCACAGGGAATTGAGTATACAGAATTTCAAATACATGCCTGCAGCCGTAAAGCGCTCAAAGCTCTGGAAAAAATTCCGGACAGCGATGAGAAGGAAGCGCTCAAAGAGCTGGCGCAGGCCCTTGGAAAACGAAAATTATAAGGAGAAAAAAGATGGATGGATGCCTGAATAACAGCAGTCAGAAAGTATTGGCAGAGTCAATCGCCGAAAAAGCCGGAGTAAATCTTAAAGATTGTTATCAGTGCGGAAAGTGTTCTGCAGGATGTCCAATGGCCCGGGGCATGGATCTGATGCCCCGCCAGATTGTACATTATATGCAGCTTGGCATGATGACTCCGATTTTAAAATCAAAAACCATCTGGCTGTGCGCAGCCTGCCACACCTGTGTGGACCGCTGCCCTCATGATATCAATCTGCCGGGACTCATCGAGCAGTCCAGAATGATCGCAAAAAAACGCGGTATGATCGGCGTGCAGGAAGTAGATAAATTTACGGATATTTTTCTTGAAAATGTCAAAATGTTTGGAAAAAATCAGGAAGTTGTACTGGAAGGTTTGTATAATGTATCAACCGGCCATCTGATGCAGGATATGAAAAATGTTCCGCATATGCTGAGACATAAAATTGTGGGACCGGAGCTGAATGTAACCAAAGGTGCGGCTGAGGTAAAAGACCTGATGAAAAGAGCGGAAGAAAGGAGCAATGAATAATGCAGTATTCCTATTTTCCAGGGTGTTCCATGGATACTACCGGAATCACCTATAAAAAATCAATTGAATATGTCTGCAGCAAAATCGGAATGGTGCTTAGAGAGATTCCTGACTGGAACTGCTGCGGCGCTACCTGTGCCCACTCTAAAAATGAAAAAGTAGCTTTAGCGCTGCCGGCCAGAAATCTGGCACTTGCAGAGGAAGAGGGGCTGGAGCTGGATGTGGCGGTAGCCTGTGCTTCCTGCTATTCCCGTATGAAACATACGGTCCATGCGGCAAGACAGAGTGAAGAGACAAGACAGGAACTGGAAGAAATTATAAACATGCCTTACCGGGCAAAAGCGGATGTATTAAGTTTTCTGGAGATTTTTGCAAGACCGGAAATGATGCGTTTATGTCAGGAAAAAATGTATCGTACTCTAAAAGGAATGAAGGTGGCTTGCTACTATGGCTGTCTGACTTCACGTCCTGTAGAGGTAACTGGAGCTTCCTCCACAGAAAATCCTATGGAAATGGATGAAATCGTTAAACTGACAGGCGCCGTTCCTGTGGAATGGGATTTTAAAACCGAATGCTGCGGAGCCAGTCATCAGGTAGATGCACCGAAGACGGCAAGACCTCAGCTGGAGAGGATTTTGAAGAATGCTCAGGCAAACGGAGCTCAGGCTATTATCACAGCCTGTCCCCTGTGCAATTTAAACCTGGATATGAGAGAAGGAGAGCTGAATAAAGCGAATGGAACGGCATATAACCTTCCGATTTATCAGTTCACAGAATTACTGGCAGTATGTATGGGAGCAGGTGTAAAGGATATTGGCCTGCAGAAGCATTTCTTCCCGGCATTTGACCTGTTAAACGAATATTTGAGGAAGGCAGGTGACACAGTATGAGCCGTATAGGCGTATTTGTCTGCCACTGCGGAACCAATATTGCCGGGACCGTAGATGTAGAGCGTGTAGCAAAAGCAATGGAGCTGGAACCAAATGTGGTATACGCAGCAGATTATAAATATATGTGTTCCGAACCAGGCCAGGCCATGGTAAAGGAAAAAATTGAAGAATACAATCTGGACCGGATTGTCATCTGTTCTTGTACACCGCGGATGCATGAAAATACTTTCCGTAAAATGCTGGCGGGAACAAAAATCAATCCGTATATGCTGGAAATTGCCAATTTAAGAGAGCAGTGTTCCTGGGTGCATACAGATAAAGAAAAGGCCACAGAGAAAGCAATTGATCTGGCCAGAATGGCAGTGGCAAAAGTAGACAGAAACAAGCCTCTGCATACATCTACAATCCCCATTCACAAAAAAGCCCTTGTAATCGGCGGCGGTATTGCCGGAATTCAGGCAGCTCTTGATATTGCAGATGCAGGATATCAAGTAACTCTGTTAGACAGAGAGCCATCCATCGGCGGACGTATGGTTATGCTTGATAAAACATTCCCTACGCTTGACTGTTCTGCATGTATCAGTACTCCAAAAATGGTTGAAGTCAGTGCACATCCCAATATTGAATTAAAGACATACTGTGAGCTTGAGGATGTCAGCGGATATGTGGGAAATTTCGAAGTAACCATTAAGCAGAAAGCTCGTTATGTAAATCATGATCTGTGTACCGGATGCGGACTTTGTGAAACCAAGTGTCCTACAAAAGTACTCAGTGAATTTAATCAGGGCATGAGTGAACGACGTGCCATTTATAAATCCTTTGCCCAGGCAGTGCCTGCAAAACCGGTGATTGACGCGGATCACTGCAGGAAATTAAAAGACGGAAAATGCGGTGTCTGTGAAAAAGTCTGTCCGTTAGGAGCCATTAAATTTGATGATAAAGAAACAACCTTTACGGAAACATATGGTGCTATTGTAGTATCTACCGGTTATCAGCTTATTGAATGGCAGAAGCTTTATCCGGAGTACGGCGGCGGAAGATTTAAAGATGTAATCAGCGGCCTGCAGTTTGAACGTCTTGTGAATGCGTCAGGTCCTACGGAAGGACATATTGTAAGACCTTCTGACCATACAGAACCAAAAGATGTGGTAATTGTAAAATGCGTAGGCTCCCGTGATCCGAAAAAAGGCAAGAGCTACTGCTCAAGAGCCTGCTGTATGTATGGAGCAAAGCATGCCCATCAGATTTTAGAAAAAATACCGGGTTCCAATGTTTACATTTTCTATATGGATGTGAGAACTCCTGGAAAAGGCTACGAAGAGTTTTATGACAGAACAAGAAATGACGGAGCCCACTATATCAGAGGCCGTGTTTCTAAAATTTACAAAGAGGGCGGCCGGTTAATCTGCCGGGGTGAGGATTCCCTCCTTGGACAGCAGATTTCAGTGGAAGCGGACCTGGTAATTTTAGAAACAGCTATGGTTCCCGCAGACGGAATCGGAGAAATTGTACATAAACTTGGTATTTCCATGGACGCAGACGGCTGGGTGCAGGAAGCTCATCCGAAACTTCGTCCGGTAGAGACACAGACCGGCGGCGTCTTTCTGGCAGGAACCTGTCAGGGACCGAAAGATATTCCGGATACGGTTGCCCAGGCATCTGCAGCTGCAGTGAAAGTCTGCGGACTCTTCAGCAAAGACGAGATGGAGACCTCGCCAATGACCAGTAAGGTAAGCCAGGATAAATGCTGCGGATGTGCCCACTGTGTGGCAATGTGTCCGTACAAAGCAATCAGTCTGGTTGAAATTGACGACAGAGACGGAAATAAACGAATCAAACGTATGGCAGCAGAAGTAAATACAGGACTCTGCCAGGGATGCGGATGCTGTGCCGCTGCCTGCCGGACCGGAGCTATTGATTTACAGGGCTTTACCAATGAACAGATCTTACGGGAGGTGGATGCGTTATGTCAGTAGAAAAAAACGAAAACTGGGAACCGCAGATTCTTGCTTTCTGCTGTAACTGGTGTACTTATACAGGAGCTGACCTGGCTGGATTAAATCGTATGAAATATCCGGAAAATGTCCGCGTTATCCGGGTTCCCTGTTCCAGCCGTGTCAATCCGCAGTTTATCCTTCGGGCATTTCAGAAGGGATGCGATGGTGTTTTAGTATGCGGCTGCCATCCGGGAGACTGTCATTATGCTACAGGAAATTATTTTACAAGAAGAAGATTTATGCTGATGCAGAGAATGCTTGAGTACAACGGAATTGATCCAAACCGTTTCCAGGCCAGATGGATATCCGGCTCGGAGGCAGCAAAATTCCGCGATACTGTCACAAGAGTTTCTGCTCAGATCAAAGAATTAGGACCGAATAAAAAGTTCCAGGAAACATGGTACAGCAAAGGAGGTGCAAAGGATGAGTAATATTCAGGAACAAATCCGTCAGAGAGTCCGCACTTTGCTGGAAGAAGGCGTCATTGGTTACTGTATCGGATGGGGCGCCACACGCTTTGAGGATAAAACCACACCGGTATTTATTACGAAACCGGAAGATGCAGACCGCCTTGTATGGAATAAATACTGTATAAACGGAACGGCAAAGTATCTGCTGGATGACTGGTATCCGGAGAAAAAAATCGGCGTTATTATCCGTGGATGCGACTCCAGAGCTGTAAACCGCCTGATGAAAGACAAACAGGTAAAACGGGAAGACTTATATCTCATAGGAGTGCCCTGTGACGGAAAGGAAAATCCGGTATGTGAAGGATGCCAGCACAAAAATCCATTGGTTTATGATGAACTGGTGGGGGAGATTGTGTCAGAATCCGTGAATCCGGACCGTTTTAAAGAGATTGAGGAATTTGAGAAGCTCACACCGGATGCCCGGTATGAATTCTGGGCAAAACAGTATGACAAATGTATTCACTGCTATGCCTGCAGAAATGCCTGTCCCGCCTGCAATTGTAAAGAATGCTATGCAGACCAGGCCAGAGAAAATTGGCAGGGCAAACAGAATAACCGTAATTCCAATCAGGTTTATGGCCTGACCAGAGCCTATCATGTGGGCGACCGCTGTATTGAGTGCGGGGAATGTGAACGGGTCTGCCCCATGGGCCTGCCCATTATGCGCCAGACAAAGAAAATGTTAAAAGACATCAATGATCTGTTCGGCGATTATGAGTGCGGACTTGGGGATGACAGAGAGCATGTGCTTGGTGAATTTGATTTATCCGACAGAGATGAATTTATGTAAGGGGGCGGCAGACAGATGCAGTTAAAGAAAACAGATTTAGACAAAGCATTAAAGATACTTGCCGCTGACGCAGGGGTCTTTGTGCCGGGAGAAATAGAAAACGTAAAAAGATTTGTTCTGTGGGAAGAGGGCATGGAAGTGGATTTAACCGGTGAAAATACCGTGCTTCCGCCGAAAGATATTTTATTTCCCTGTACAGAAAAAATGTATCATTATAAGATGGGAAAATCCATAGAGATTAAAGAAGTTGTTACGCAGCCCAAACAGGTGATTTTCGGAATCCGTCCCTGTGATATGCGAAGCATCGACTGTATGGATAAAGTATTTTTAGAGAAAGGTTATGTAGACAGCTTCTACAGCCGGAGAAGAGATGAGGTTACCTTGTTTGCCATGGGCTGTGTTTCTGTCTCCAGAACCTGCTTCTGTGACTCCATGGGGCTGGATCCCAACAATGCGCCTAATGCAGATGTTATGATGCATGACGCCGGGGACAGTCTGATTATGGAAGCGTATACACAGAAAGGCCGGGATGCGATGGAGCGTCTTGGAGCACTGCTGACAGAAGGGGGAGAGGCATCTGCCAAAACTTCCTGCCGGCTGAAAGTGAATATGACAGAAGATCTGCCGGAGAAACTTGGAAAAATGTTTGAGCATCCAATCTGGGATGAGGTGACAAGAGCCTGTATCGGATGTGCTGCCTGTACGTATGTATGCCCAACCTGCTATTGTTTTGATATTGATTCTGACAATCACGGAGCAGAAGGTACCAAGTATCGCTGCTGGGATTCCTGCATGTTCTCTGACTACAGCAGAATGGCGGGAGGACATAATCCGCGTCCTACGAAAAAGGAACGGGTGCGCAACCGTTATCTGCATAAGCTGTCCTTTTTCTATGATCGTTACGGCCAGCTGCTGTGCACAGGCTGCGGCAGATGTGTGGAAAAATGTCCGGCTCATATGGATATTTCGACTTTTATTGATAAAGCTGCGGAGGTGGACTTAAATGAGTGAAATTAATCACGACTGCACCTGTCATGGAAACCCATTAATTCCCCAGGTGGCCAAAATTATTAAAATTACAGAAGAAACACCGGATGTGAAAACATTCCGGATACAGACAATGGATGGGAAAATGCCATTTGATCCAAAACCCGGACAGCTTGGAATGATTTCGGCTGTGGGAATTGGAGAAGGTATGTTTTCCATAACTGCCAAAGGCGAAGACTGGATTGAGTCTTCTATTAAAAAAGTGGGCGTACTGACAGAGGCCCTCCATGAAATGACAACGGGACAGGAAATCGGAATCCGTGGCCCATACGGAAATCATTTTCCTTATGAAGCTTTAAAAGGAAAAGATCTGATTTTTATCGGCGGCGGCATTGGGCTGGCGCCGGTGCGATCCCTGATTCGTTATTGTCTGGAGCACCGGTCAGATTATGGACATATAGACATTGTTTATGGTTCCCGTTCACCGGAAGATCTGGTATTCAAAGAGGATTTGTTTGAAAACTGGCCAAAGGAACCGGATACACGGGTAGAAGTGACAGTGGATAGAGGAGATGCAGACTGGAACGGAAACGTTGGATTTGTTCCGGCTTATGTGGAAGAGCTGGCGTTTACACCGGAAAATAAAAAAGTAATCTTATGCGGTCCTCCTATTATGATCAAATTCACATCAGAAGCGCTGCTTCGTATGGGATTTGCAAAAGAGGATGTTATAACAACTCTGGAAATGCGCATGAAGTGCGGTGTAGGAAAATGCGGACGCTGTAATCTGGGCGGAAAACTCATCTGCCTGGACGGACCGGTATTTAATCTTGCAGAGCTGGATGAGCTTCCGGACGAAAAATAAGGCAGGAGATCAGTATGTTAATCAAATCAGCAAAACAGAGGAAAACAGAAAAAATATATAAATCCTATGAGCACATCAGTGAAGATTATGATATTATGAATGATATGATGAGCTTTGGAATACACCGGATCTGGAAGCTTAGAACTGCAGAAGAGATCAAACGCAGGGGCTGTCACCGGATTTTGGATGTGTGCTGCGGAACCGGGGATATGGCGCTGCTTTTGGCTGCTCAAAATCCAAATGCCGCAGTCACAGCTGTGGACTTTTCCGAAGGGATGCTGAATCAGGCCAGAAAGCGCCAGAAGAAAAAGAATTTGATTAACCTGGAATTTATCAGGAAGAATGCGGAGCATCTGCCATTTCGAAACGGATATTTTGATTGTGCAGTGATTTCTTTCGGTCTGCGCAGTGTGGCGGATTATGGAAGTGTGCTCCGGGAAATGTACCGTGTGGTTAGACCGGGCGGATGGATCTACTGTCTGGAGTCTTCCGTTCCGGAAACGAAGGAAGTCAAAACGGCTTACAATGTTTACCGGAATCATATGATTCCGGCTGCCAGCGCCGTATTAAACGGAAATGGCTGGGAGTATAAACGGATTGCCAGAGCAAACAGCAGATTTCTGTCTAAGAAGAAGCTGGCGGCGCTTATGGCTGCATGCGGATTTGTGCATGTGGGATATTACAGCCATATGGCCGGTGTGGCGGCCTGCCATCGGGGGCAGAAGCCGGAAATATAAATAATAAATGCGGGAAAGGACGAAATACAATGAAAAAATTTTTAAAAGCAGTACTTGCACTTGGAATTATTGGCTACATTGGATACAAAGTATATAAATATTTTACAAAAGAGCCGGAGTATCAGGAGTTTGATGACAATACAGACGGCGTAGAATTTGATGTAGAGGCAGAAGCAGAAGAATCTCTGGCTGATAAAATCAAAGCGGCAGCGAAAAAAATAACAGGCTGATAATACGTGTACAGTAACTGGGAACAGAGAAATGATTCTGGAGGGCGGAGAATGGAGGTTCTCCGTCTTCTTTTGTTTGAACAGGAGCGGGATATATGTTAAAAAAGCTGAAATTCTGGTTTCATAATGCCAGACCGGTTTCCCTGCCGCAGAGTGTTATGCCGGCGCTGGCGGCGTTTTTTCTGGCCGCCGGGGAAACGGGATTTTCCTGGATAACGGGGCTTTTGGCAGTGCTTGGGGGATGTCTTGCCCATCTGGGCATGAATCTGGCGGATGATTATTTTGATTACAGGAAGAAGGAGACCGGATTTCGTGATCAACTTGCAGGAGAGGGAATCAGAGCCAGAACGAAGAAGTGTGCCTATATTGTCAGCGGCGAAGCTACGATAAAACAGACTTTGAGGGCCGCGGTGGGATTTGGCATTGCCGCGCTGATTCCGGGAGCTGTTATCTTGTATCAGAGAGGTTTTATAATCCTTCTGATTGCGGCAGCTGGAGTTTTTTTGGGAGAGTCTTATTCCGGGGAACCGTTGCGTTTAAGCTACCGGGGACTTGGGGAGCTGGATATCGGAGTGATGTTTGGACCGCTTTTGATGGCAGGGGTCTTTTTTGCAGCCTGCGGACATCTGTCTTTGAAGCTTTTAGCCCCGGCGCTCAGCATGGGACTTCTGGTAACCAACATTTTATATGTACACTCGGTGCTTGATTATGAAGCGGATATGCGGGCAGGCAAAGCAACTATGGCGGCTCTGATAAAGGGAAATACAGGGAGAAAGGCTGTTTTGAGCTGCTTTTTGTTCCTGCCGTATATATTAACTGTGCTTATGACCGTAACCGGTAAAATGAATCCCATTTATCTGGCCGTACTGGCAACTCTGCCCTGGGCAGTTTTACTTTACCGGTCTGTGGATACATATATGAAAGAACCGGAAAAGCTGCCGAAACGCAGAGCATGGCATGGCCCTATGAAAAACTGGGAACAGATTGTTAAGGGAAATCTCTCCTGGTTTATGTTTCGATGGTATCTGGCCCGCAATTTACTGACGGCCTTTGCTTTTATTTTTATTGCGGCATCTGCTGCTGTATGTATCAAGCAGTAATAATTCACTGCATACGGATGTCCGCAGAGGGAGAGGAGAACATTTAGGATGAAACATATCGCATATTTACCATACTGGTATTTTCAGAACCGGCTGCTGAAAAAAGAAAAACCCCTTCAGACGGTACTATTTCTCACTGACTACTGTAATCTGAAGTGTAAACATTGCAGTGAGGACGGACATGCCGGGACAATTATGAAGCCGTATCGCCAGGTAAAGGAAGAACTGGAATATTCTTATCGCCAGGGAGCCAGATTTTTAGATCTGGAGGGCGGGGAGCCCACACTGTGGAGTGACGGCGGTTATCGGATTAATGACCTGATTTATCTTGCAAAAAAGATCGGATTTTATTCTGTGACAGTAACAACCAATGGACAGCGTCCTTTTGATTATCTGGCGGCGGATTCTATCTGGGTCAGTGTAGATGGATACAAACGGTATCATGATATGATACGGGGAGCGGGAACCTTTGATACGCTGAACAGAAATATTAAAGAAAGCGGACTGAAAAACATCAGCGTGAATATGGCTATTAACAAAATGAATTACCCATCAGTGCCGGATGTAATTAAGTACGCTGCTGCAAATCCTTCTATTCAATCGGTTTCACTGAATTTTCATACTCCGTATCCGGGAACAGAGCATATGATGCTGCCCTGGGACAAGCGGATTCATGTAATAGATAAAATTATTCAGATGAAAAGAGACGGATATACTGTCATGAACAGCGTATCAGGTCTGCAGTGCATGAAGAGACATGATTTTAAGAAATTCTGCTGGATTTCAAACTTTATTTTAACCGATGGAACCAGATTAGCGGAATGTCCGGGTAAGACAGCAGGGCTCTGTGAGAGGTGCGGTTTTTCCATGGCCGGAGAGATGCACAGCCTGATGAAGCTGCGGCCTGATACGGTGCTGGCGGGATTAAAGCTTCGTATGCGGGAGGAATAAAAAGTTGAATGAAGTAATACATTTTCTGGCAGGACCGGTTGTTGGGGGCATTATTGGATATTTTACTAATTTTATCGCTATTAAAATGCTGTTTCGTCCCAGAAAAGAAATTAAGATTGGAAAGTATGTACTGCCTTTTACCCCGGGAATTATTCCTAAGCGGAAAGACAAGCTGGCCCGGGCCATTGGAGAAGCAGTGGCGCAGCAGGTGTTTACAGAAGAAGATATTGAAGAGATTTTTTTATCAGAAGGTATGAAGGACTCCGTTGTGGAAAGCCTGCTGGCCTCCCTGGGACAGGGGGAGCATATGTATACGCTTGTAGAGCTTCTGGGCGGGGTCATGAGTGAGGATGAGTTTGAAGAATTTCAAAACAATCTGGACCGGATGATCTATCGGCGGGTTCATCTTACCATTAACCGCTCCAATATCGCAGAGCGGATTTCAGAAGAATGCACAAAGATATTAAAAGAGAAAACAAATGGTCTTACTTCGAAGGTATTAAATCCCGGCAGAATATCTTCTATTTCAGATTATATGGGCACCAGAGTCCAGCAGTACGCCAAGGAAAATGTTGAGACTGTTATTATGCCTCTGCTTCGGGATGAAACTGTTCAGGTATTTGTAAAGCCTCTGGATCAGCTGCTTTCAGAAATGCAGGCGGATGAAGAACGTCTGCGGGAGATTATTGGAAAAGTATATGAAAAATTTATGTCCCAGCACAGCAAAAAAATGGTAAAATTATTTGACATAGCATCTTTAACAGAGAAAAAGATTATTGAATTTCAGGTGGAAGAGATAGAAGCTCTGGTGGACCAGACCATCCACAGAGAAATGCAGGCCGTTATCAATCTGGGAGCAGTGCTGGGAGTGATCATTGGTTTTGTTAATACATTTATCTGATGCCTGAATGATTTAAACTTAAATACTTAAATTAAATAATAAGGAAAAGAGGTTTGTCAAAAATGGATGATAACATCAATAGAAGCTGTGGGGACTGCCGGGTCACCAGATGTATTAACGGAGCGCCAAAGGATAAGGGATATCCTGCCTTTTGTGTGACGAAGCATACAGATCCGGCTTTTGTGCAGGATGTAGTGAAGCTTTATGATGAAGAGGAAAACAGAAAAGTTATGGAAGCGGCAGCAGGTGTGGAATGCGATTACTACTGCCAGAAGACAAGAGTGGAAGAAACCATTGAATTTGCGAAACGAATAGGAGCAAAAAAAATCGGGATCGCCACCTGTGCCGGATTGATCCGGGAGACCGGAATTCTCACAAAGATATTAAGAAGCCATGGATTTGAAGTGTATGGAGTGGCCTGTAAAGCCGGGATTGTAAAAAAAGTGGATGTGGGATTGCCAGAGGATTACGAAAAAGCAGGCATCAATATCTGTAATCCAATTCTTCAGGCTGAAATATTAAATAAGGAAAAGACAGACTTAAATATTGTAATGGGACTCTGTGTGGGGCATGACAGTCTTTTTTATAAATATGCCAAAGGGCTGACTACCACACTGGTTGCAAAAGACAGAGTACTGGGCCATAATCCGGCTGCGGCGCTGTACACGGCAGAGTCCTACTATCATAATAAATTAATAGGCGGGGAGCAGGAATGATGAAGCGAGAACGATTACCGTTTACAACGCTGTGTTATGTGGAGCAGGATGGTAAATACCTGATGATGCACAGAGTGAAAAAGAAAAATGATGTGAATCAGGAAAAGTGGATTGGCATCGGCGGACATTTTGAAGAGGGGGAATCCCCGGAAGAATGTCTGCTGCGTGAAGCCCGGGAAGAAGCCGGTCTGACTCTGACTTCCTATCGGTTTCGTGGACTGATTACCTTTCAGTCTGCAGGATGGGGAACCGAATACATGTGTCTTTATACGGCAGATGGTTTTGAAGGAGAAGTAACAGAGTGTGAGGAGGGGGAGCTTGTATGGATTCCCAAAGAAGATATCGAGAAGCTTAATCTCTGGGAGGGAGATAAGCTGTTTTTTCATCTTTTAGAAGAAGATGCCCCCTTTTTCTCTTTAAAATTAAGTTATGAGGGTGACCGTCTTGTTCAGGTTGTATTAAATGGTATAGATCAGGCTTTGGAGTATTCACAGTAAAGTGTATAATTTTTCTTTTCAAGTCTTCCTCCTGCGGAACTTGGTGTGCGGTTTGGGTCAGCTTCGCTGACAACATTCTATTCTGATATATCTGCATGAAATCATGATATAAATATTTAGAATATGCGGCAGGATGCATAAAAATTCAGATTTTTGCGTAAAAAGTGATAAAAACAATTGTTTTTTTATCAGGTTGCGCTATAATTACCTTTATATGAAAAGAAAGAAGGAGAAAAGATCATGAAAAAGGTAATTGCATTACTTACAGTTGCAGTACTTGCCCTTTCTCTTGCAGCCTGCGGAAGTAAAGGCGGAGAGGATAACAAGACAAGTGCGGAATCCGAAGGAAAAGAAACTTTAACAATGGCAACTAACGCTACATTTCCGCCATATGAATATTATGATGACGATAATAATATTGCGGGTATTGATGTGGAGATCGCAAATGCCATTGCAGAGAAGCTTGGTATGAAGCTGGAGATTCAGGACATTGACTTTGATTCTATCGTAACATCCGTACAGTCAGGCAAAGCTGATATTGGACTGGCTGGTATGACCGTTGATCCTGACCGTGCTAAAAATGTTAACTTTACAGACAGCTATGCTACAGGCGTACAGGTAATCATTGTAAAAAATGATTCTGATATTACAGGTCCTGACAGTCTGGAAGGTAAAAAAATCGGTGTACAGCAGGGAACAACCGGAGATATTTACTGTTCAGATGATTACGGCGATGAAAATGTTGTGAAATACACAAGCGGCCCAAATGCGGTAGAAGCTTTAAAAACCGGAAAAGTTGACTGCGTGGTTATTGATAACGAGCCGGCCAAGGAGTACGTAAAGGCAAACGAAGGACTGAAAATTCTGGATACAGAATATGTGCAGGAAGAGTATGCTGCAATCGTTGCAAAAGACAATGATGAACTTTTTGAAAAAGTAAATACGGCAATCAAAGAATTAAAAGAAGACGGAACAATTCAGAAAATTCTTGATAAATATATCAAATCTGAGTAATCTGTTATTGAAAAAATAAAAAACAGCAGTATGAGGATGTGTTTCAGGAGTAGTGTCAAAACATGAAATGAAGGCATCCTCATTTTTGTAAGTATGCAGAAAAATATAAATTCAGAAGAGGAGAATGTGCTATGCAGGAATGGTTTGCAAAAATTGCCTCGGATTTCTCCCAGACCTTCATTGAAAAAGACCGGTGGCTTCAGTTATTAAAGGGTCTTGGGGTGACGCTGGAAATTGCGGTGCTGGCGTTGATTCTTGGTATTGTGATTGGCATTATAATTGCTGTAATCCGTACAGTTCATGATCAGAGACGGGGCGTAAAAAAAGGATTTGGAAATGCATTACTGAATCTTGGAAACGGAATCTGTGTTCTTTATCTGACGGTAATCAGAGGAACACCTATGATGGTTCAGCTTTTAATTATGTATTTTGTTATTTTTGCGTCTTCACAGCGGACAATACTGGTTGCTGTGCTGGCCTTCGGTATCAATTCCGGGGCTTACGTTGCAGAGATTATACGAAGCGGAATTATGGCAGTGGATGCCGGACAGATGGAGGCGGGTCGCTCTCTGGGATTAAATTACGGAAAGACCATGCGTTATATTATAATTCCCCAGGCATTTAAGAATGCTCTGCCGGCTCTGGGAAATGAGATGATCACCCTGTTAAAGGATACTTCTTTGGTAACGGTAATCGGCGCTATGGATTTGACCAAAGTAGCTCTGGTTATCCAGAGCCGTACCTATCAGGCTTTTATGCCGTTTATCGGAATTGCGGTGATTTATCTTGTGATGGTTATTATTCTGTCCAAGGTTCTTTCCGTTGTTGAAAGGAGGTTGAGAGTCGGTGATCAGCGTTAATAATCTGGAGAAAAGCTTTGGTGACCATAAAGTGTTAGATGGAATTACTGAAAACATAGAAAAAGGCGAAAAAGTTGTTATTATCGGGCCCTCCGGTTCAGGTAAGTCTACATTTCTGCGCTGTCTGAATCTTTTAGAGCAGCCTACCGGAGGCAGTATTATCTTTGAGGGAACGGATATTACAGATTCCAAAGCGGATATTGACAGCCTCAGAAGAAAAATGGGAATGGTGTTTCAGCAGTTTAATCTCTTTCCCCATCTGACCGTAAAGGAAAATATCAAATTGGCTCCGGTGAAATTAAAACTCATGTCCAAAGAAGAGGCGGATAAAAAAGCCTTAGAGCTTTTAAAAAGAGTAGGTCTTCCGGACAAAGCAGATGCTTATCCCAAACAGCTGTCAGGAGGACAGCAGCAGCGGATTGCCATTGCAAGAGCTCTGGCCATGAATCCGGATGTAATGCTTTTTGATGAACCTACCTCAGCTCTGGATCCGGAGATGGTAGGAGAAGTTCTGCAGTTGATGAAGGAGCTGGCAGAGGACGGTATGACTATGGTAGTGGTTACCCATGAGATGGGATTTGCCCGGGAAGTGGCAACGAGAGTTTTGTTTATGGACGGCGGTATTATTGCGGAACAGAATAACCCTGAAGAATTTTTTGAACATCCAAAAAATTTACGTCTGCAGGAGTTTTTGTCCCAGGTTCTTTAAGCCTATGATACTGGAAGATTCTCTCAACAGGGAAACAGCTATTGACGCATACGTTTATGTGTGATAAAATTTTTATTAATAATATTAAATATTTATAAAATACGGAGGAGTAAAGATGGGTATTGTTTCATTAGTACTTGGAATTATCGCAATTATTGTTGATGCTGCAACTTTAGGTGTATATGGTTTTGTAGGAGTTATCCTTGGAATTATCGGCATTATTTTTGGTGTTCTTGGCAGAAAAAAAGCAGAGGGACGGGGACTGGCAACAGCAGGTCTTGTATGCTCTATTGTAGGCCTGATTCTGGGTCTTGCATTATATGTGGCATGTGTTGCATGCATCGGTGCAGGCGTAGCGGCACTTGGTGGATTATAAGCCGAAATCACAGGAAGATTGGAAAGCTTTTTCGGAGGGTGCTCCGGAGAAGCTTTCTTTTTATATCATAGGAAATTGCTCCTATGATATAAAAAACGCTCCGCTGATGATCGCACTGCGGCGGAATGGAATCATGTCGCAAAGGCGAACCGCCGCAGGCGGAGAATGTACTTTGCACATTCTTTTTTAGTTCTCTTTGATAGAGGTATATAAACTTATAATAACAGGAGTTTAATATGCATGTATTTTTTCATTTTGGAAATCTGTCTCTGCCGGGATATTCTTTGATGATTATAATCGGACTGGCTGCCGGGAATGTGCTGGTCTGGCTTCTTGGAAAGAGGCATCATTTAATATATGATGATTTTTTACTGCTGGAGGCCTATACATTCTTAGGTGCTATGATTGGGGCCAAGGGACTGTATCTGTTTGTTGCCAGAAATGAGATTCAGTGGAGCCGGCTGGCCCAGGCAGATTATCTGAAAGACCTGATGGTGGGAGGCTTTGTGTTCTATGGCGGCCTTATTGGCGGTTTTTTGTTTTTCCTGCTGGCCGGGAAAATTCATAAGGTTGATATCGCATCCTATATGAGGCGTTTTATGTTTGTAATACCCTTTATACATGGTTTTGGGAGACTTGGCTGTCTGATGGCAGGGTGCTGTTACGGGCGTCCCTACAATGGACCAGGAGCGGTGGTATTTCCGGACGGTTCTTTTGCGCCGGCGGGCATCCCGCTGTTTCCGGTACAGCTTGCAGAGGCGGTCTGTCTGTTTGTGCTGGCAGGCTTTTTATTTGGGGTATCCGGCAGGATAAAAAGTGCATATCAGACTGCGGCGCTGTATTTTGGAATTTATGGGGTGATACGATTTGTCCTGGAATACTTTAGATATGATGATGCAGAGCGGGGAGGTTTCGCCTGGTTTTCTACTTCCCAGTGGATCAGTATCGGAATTGTTATTTTTTTGATAATCACAGGCTTCATAAGAATGAGGAAGCGGCATGGAATTTCCCAGCTCAGAAAGTGAATATTCAACTCTCGGTGGAACCTCGGGATATACTGTACGGATAACGATACCATCGCTTTCCATGGAACGCAGACTGTCGGTCAATACTTTTTGGTTAACAGTTTCAAAAAATTAAAAAATATTTAGTTTTGAAACTGCCTGCTTGTGTATACTATAATAGTATAATAGATTCCAAGAAGGAGTTTCAAAAACGTAAAAATATTATTTTTTTGAAACTGGGAGGATTTATGAAAAAGATAATTAGGACAGAGTATTTGGAGCGAATCATTGAACTAAATCAGACTCCAGATATTAAAATTATTACAGGGATTCGCCGGGCTGGAAAGTCAGAATTGATGCGGGCATATATTTCGTATCTGAAGAGCCATTTTGAAAATATCAATATTATCTTTGTTGATTTTATGGATATAGAATATGAAGGACTCAAAGAATACCACGCACTTCACACATATGTGGAAGAGCATTATCAGTTGGAAAAAACAAACTATGTTTTTGTGGACGAGGTTCAGATGTGCCCCAATTTTGAACTGGCAATCAACAGTCTCTATTCGAAAAGAAAATATGATATTTATATTACAGGTTCCAATGCTTTTTTGCTGAGTGTAGATTTGGCAACTTTATTTACCGGGCGTTATATTGGAATCCATGTATTTCCCTTTAGCTTCCGAGAATATTGCCAGTATTATAATGAGATTGATGACAAAGAGAAATTATTTGATGAGTATACGATAAAGGGAGGACTGGCAGGCTCTTATGCTTATAAAACAGAAGCAGACAGAATCCGCTATATTAAAGAGGTCTATGAAACAATCGTTACAAGAGATTTTGTTGGAAATATCTCAAACCTTTATACAAACTGGGATTTGCTGATTTATTCAGTTTATCACTCCGCACTTTCTACTACAAATTTTACGCTTCCTTTTGTTTTTTCTCCTGTTACTGTTACTGTATATGTTCCGCTTTCTTCTATCTCGACATCAAAGTCTACGGAAAAGAAAATGTCTTCACTTTCAGCAATAGGTTCATCATCATTTTTCTGAATTTTATATGATAACTGACCGTTCTCAATTACAATTTCCGTATGAATGGTATCCCCAGCTTCAACAACTAAATCTTGAGAATCAGTAGTATTAAACTCTGTATATTCCATAATTAGTTGCTTGTCATTTCCTGTTCTGCTTCCATTGAAGTCTGGCGAACAGGCTGTTAGTGATGTAATAAGAACTATAACACTAAAAATAGTTATAATTTTTTTCATTATCTTACCTCCAATAACTTCCAATTTTTCTTTTATCAAAACTATTATTTGTTTATTTCTTCTTTTTCGGTTTTGGTGCTGGCAACTCCTCATACATCGCTCTAAACAAACCTGTCAAAAATTCTTTATTATCAACTTCATCTACCAACAACATTTCTTTTGCCCCATCATAGGGTAACTCATGCGGAGCTGTTGGCATATAACTAATTGCTGATTTTACTGGTTTGACAAGCAATCTATCATCATAGATACCGCCAACAATCTTGCCACGATAATAGATAATAAATTCTCCCATCATAGCATGATATGTAATTTCTTCTAATTCAGATAACTGCCCTAAAATAAACTCCAAATATTCTTTGCTTGATGCCATATTTCCACCTCAACTTCGGATTTTTCAGTCAAATAAACTGATATTTAATTATTTAGATTTATCCTTGAAAAAGCCAATTAAAATTAAAGCAATACCGAGAATTGCTATTGGAATATAAATAATATTAGGTATATGATGAACAAATCTATCAATTCCAGACATAACAATATAAATAATAATTCCCACACTGATTAAAATGCTTTTATCTTTCATAGTCGGTCTCCTTTACAACTTCCAATTTGTTAAAATATTCCATGATTGTATTTTATCTGTGCGTGAATCATCACAACCAGCCCTATACTAAAGCAGATTCCAAAAAAACACCACCCATATAGAGAAGATGTTATAAAATCAACAATGCCTGTTAGTATAATTCCTGCACCTATAACCAACATTGCTTTTCCTATTTGCCCGGTATATGCCTTTTTATCTATATCCTTTACTTTTTTATAGTGATAGTCGTGTATTAAATTTATTTTCTCTTTCTTCCAAATTTGCCAACCTAGATAGAAAAATAAAATCCCACATAAAAACAAAAAAATCAATTCAAACCATCGCATGAAACCACCTCCGCAATTTCCAAATTGTCGCTTTGTATAGAAATATTATAGCATCCCTATATAAATTTTTAATCCCAAAAATCAAATATTATTTTTTATTTAAGAAAATTATGAAATGAAAAATTAATATTTTATCAGGAATAAAAAGAAAGAATCTGAACCATACTTTTAAAAAAGGAGTGAAAATATGGTTCAACAGACAGGAAAACAGAGCCTTCGCTTCGCGGAGGCTCCTTTTATTTTAGAGAGTGCTTCCATTGCAGGAAAGAAGGAAAGCGAGGGGCCCATCGGGCATAAATTTGATGTGGTTGGCGAAGATGACAAATTTGGGTGCGATAAATGGGAAGACGCAGAAAGCACCCTTCAGAAAGAAGCTTTGACAATGGCCATGGGAAAAGCCGGTGTAAAAGCCAAGGATGTCAGATATTTGTATGCAGGAGATCTGCTGGGGCAGACCATAGCCACTTCTTTCGGACTGCTGGACTTTGAGATTCCGCTGTTTGGGGTATATGGAGCCTGTTCTACTGCAGGAGAATCGCTGGGACTGGCTTCTATGGCTGTTTCTGCAGGATATGCGGATTTGGCGGCTGTAGTAACCTCCAGTCATTTTGCCAGCGCGGAGAAACAGTTTCGATTTCCCCTGGAATATGCCAATCAAAGACCCTTATGTTCTACCTGGACGGTTACCGGCAGCGGAGCATTTTTACTTTGCAGTGAAAACTTCCTGAAAAAAAATGGGAAGCAGCCCCAAGGAAAAGCCGTGCGGGTTACAGGCATTACCACCGGAAAAATTGTGGACTATGGGGTGAGAGATTCCATGAATATGGGAGCCGCTATGGCCCCAGCGGCCGCAGACTGTATAGCGGCACATATGGAAGACTTTGGAAGGACCCCGGCGTATTACGACAAAATTATTACAGGGGATCTTGGGGAAGTAGGAAGAGAAATATTAATTGAGCTTTTAAACCAGAGAGGAATTGATGTGGGCGTCTGCCATACAGACTGCGGGATTGAAATCTTTGATAATAAGCGTCAGGGAACAGGATCCGGCGGAAGCGGCTGCGGCTGTTCTGCAGTTACCCTAAGTGCTCATTTCCTTCCTCAGCTGCGCAGCGGAGAGCTTGAGCGTATTTTATTTGTGCCAACCGGAGCGCTGCTCTCAAAGATTAGCTTTAATGAAGGACAGAATGTTCCGGGAATTGCCCACGGGGTAGTGTTAGAGGCCCAATAGCCAACAGGAGGAAAAAAATGGATTATATTATTGCGTTTTTAATTGGCGGCGCTATCTGTGCCGTTGTCCAGATTCTGCTGGATAAGACGAAAATGCTGCCGGGCAGGGTCATGGTACTGCTTGTCTGCACCGGAAGTGTTCTTGGAGCGCTTCACATTTACAAACCGTTTCTGAAGTTTGCAGGAGCAGGAGCAAGTGTACCTCTGCTTGGCTTTGGCAATGTACTTTGGGAAGGTATGAAAAAAGCTATTGATGCAGAAGGATTTTTAGGTTTATTTAAAGGCGGTTTTACAGCCTGTGCGGTGGGCGTTTCGGCAGCACTGATTTTCAGTTATCTGGTTTCATGGATTTTTGACTCAAAAATGAGAAAGTAAAAGCTGTGTGTATAAAAATGAACGGATATGACAATATTAGAAATGTAATTAAATTTCAAAGGAGATTTTAATCATGAAAAAAATTTTTGCAGTACTTATGATGGCGCTGATGTTAAGTTCTCTTGCAGCCTGCGGAAATAAGGACAAAACAACTACAGATAAGACAACTACAGAGAAAACAGATGACAAGACAACAACTACGGACAAAACAACTACAGATAAAACAACAACAGACGATAATAACGCTCTGGAAAATGCCGGTGATGACATCAAAGATGGCGCTGAAGATCTGAAGGATGATATGAAAGATGCTGTGGACAATACCAACGACAACGTAACTGACAATAAAACTACAGATAATACTACCACAAATAATACTACTACAGATAATAAAACTACAGACAAAACAAAAACAACAACCAAAGACAATGCCACAGGGGATAAAACAACTACAAAAACAAAAACTACAACAAATGAATAATTGTTGAAAAAGGAATCCTGACTGCGGGACTCTTTACCTATGGCGGGGAAATTCTAAGGACCTTCCTAAAGGAAATAAAAAATCCGGAACGAGAATTTATTCGTCCCGGATTTTTTGGTCTTTACTCTTCAATGCTGTAGTTTGGAGCCTCTTTTGTAATGTGGATATCGTGAGGATGGCTTTCTTTTAATGCCGCTGCGGAAATTTTTACAAACTTGCTGGATTTTATTAAATCCTGGATAGTAGGAGCGCCGCAGTAGCCCATACCTGAACGGATACCGCCCAGAAGTTGGAATACAGTGTCTTCTACAGTTCCTTTGTATGCCACACGGCCTTCAACGCCTTCCGGTACCAGTTTTTTTGCATCCTGCTGGAAGTAGCGGTCTTTGCTTCCATTTTCCATTGCTGCTAAAGAGCCCATACCTCTGTAAACTTTGTATTTACGTCCCTGGTATAACTCAAAAGTTCCCGGACTTTCATCACATCCGGCAAAGATGGAACCCATCATACATACATTTGCTCCGGCAGCCAGAGCCTTTGTCATATCTCCGGAGTATTTAATACCGCCGTCTGCAATGATTGGGATATTATATTCTTTTGCAACTTCATAGCAGTCCATAATTGCGGAAATCTGTGGAACGCCGATACCTGCAACAATACGGGTGGTACAGATAGAACCTGGTCCGATACCTACTTTTACCGCATCAGCCCCTGCTTCAATCAGAGCTTTTGTAGCGTCTCCTGTTGCAACATTTCCTGCAATAATCTGCAGATCAGGATATTTGGCCTTAATATCGCGAACTGCTTTTAAAATATTGGCGGAATGTCCGTGAGCGGAATCCACAACGATTACATCTACATGAACGGCAACTAAAGCGTCAACACGTTCCATCATGTTTGCTGTAATACCAACGCCGGCGCCGCAGAGAAGACGTCCCTGGGCATCCTTGGCAGAGGATGGATATTTAATTTGTTTTTCAATATCTTTAATGGTAATTAAACCTTTTAATTTGAAATTATCATCTACGATAGGAAGCTTTTCTTTTCTCGCTTTTGCAAGAATTGCTTTTGCCTCTTCAAGAGTGATGCCTTCTTTGGCTGTAATCAGCCCTTCAGAAGTCATGCTTTCGCTGATTTTTTTAGTAAAGTCCGTCTCAAATTTTAAATCACGGTTTGTAATAATACCTACAAGCTTTCCGGTGCTGTCTGTAATGGGTACACCGGAAATACGGAATTTGGCCATTAAGTCGTCCGCATCCTGAAGGGTATGATCTGCAGAAAGTGAAAAGGGATCTGTTATGACACCGTTCTCTGAACGTTTTACCTTGTCTACCTCCTCTGCCTGTGCTTCCACAGACATGTTTTTGTGAATGATACCGATACCGCCCTGTCTTGCCATGGCGATTGCCATTCTGTGCTCCGTTACAGTATCCATGCTTGCACTCATCATTGGAATATGCAGCGTGATTTTCTCTGTCAGCTTTGTCGTTAAATCCACCATGTTTGGAGTGACTTCAGAGTATGCTGGTACTAATAACACATCATCAAATGTTATTCCCTCTCCGATGATTGTTCCCATTTCAATTCCTCTCTTTCTTCTTCGTATTCTTTTCTCTGCAAAAAACAGCATAAACATATGTAAAAACTATTTTCTGCAAGATATGTTTTTTCAATTATAGTAATAATAAAGTTTAATGTCAATGGAATTAATAGTTTGATTCCCTTTTTCAACATATTGTGATATTTTTATAAAAGAACAGAGTTTTTATTAGAACAAATTACAAGAACAGAGGGACAGGGAGGTTATTATGGAATTTCGGCCATGCATAGATATTCACAATGGAAAAATAAAGCAGATTGTAGGAAGCAGTTTAAAAGATGCCGGCAATCAGGCCAAAGAAAATTTTGTCTCTGAGCAGGATGGGGCTTTTTATGCAGAATTTTATAAAAAGGACCGGATCCGGGGAGGGCACATTATACTTCTAAATGCCGCTGATTCAGAATATTATGAAGCCACAAAGGCCCAGGCCTTATCGGCGCTGAGGGCATATCCGGGAGGGCTTCAGGCAGGGGGCGGTATTCACAGTGAAAATGCGGAGGTATTTTTAGAGGCGGGCGCCAGCCATGTGATTGTAACTTCCTATGTGTTTAAAGATGGACATGTTAACTATGAAAATCTGGAGCGGATAAAAAGGGAAGTTGGAAAAGAACATCTGGTTTTGGATTTAAGCTGCAGAAAGAAAGAGGAGGGTTATTATATTGTTACGGACCGCTGGCAGAAATTTACCTGTGAGCGGATTGACAGACAGCTGTTGGATGAGTTAAAAGATTATGCCGATGAATTTCTGATTCATGCTGTTGATGTAGAGGGAAAAGCATCCGGCATTGAAGAGGAGCTGGTGAAAATGCTGGGAGCCTGGGGCAAAATCCCGCTGACCTATGCGGGAGGTGTAGGAAGTTTTGAGCATCTGCGTCAGTTAAAAGCGTGGGGACAGGACAAACTGAATGTTACCATTGGAAGTGCCCTGGACCTTTTTGGAGGACCTTTGTCTTATGAAAAAGTGCTGAAATTTATGGGAGAGCGAGCCTGAACTTTCTGTTTGGAGATATCCGACAATTGTGGTATGATAATTAAGGCTTTCCGGCTCATGGAAAATGCACTTATTATGAGGTGGAGAATACAAAAACGGTTGAATGAAATAGACATGAATCAATGAAAACTGAAAGAAATTGAATGATAAAGAAACAGGAGAATGCAGAATGTATACTCAAAAAGATATTATCCGCATGGTGGAAGAAGAAGATGTAGAGTTTATCCGTCTGCAGTTTACCGATATTTTCGGTATTCTGAAAAATGTAGCTATTACAAAAAGCCAGCTGGAGAAAGCACTGGCCAATCAGTGTATGTTTGACGGCTCCTCTATTGAAGGGTTTGTCAGAATTGAAGAATCAGATATGTATCTGTATCCGGATCTGGATACTTTTACGATCTTTCCGTGGCGACCACAGCAAGGAAAGGTAGCAAGGATTATCTGCGATGTTTACTGTGTGGACCGAAAGCCCTTTGAGGGTGATCCAAGATATGTGCTGCGCCGTGCAGTAAAAGAGGCTCAGGAGATGGGTTATAATCTGAATGTAGGACCGGAATGTGAATTTTTCCTCTTCCATACGGATGATTACGGCCGCCCTACTACAATTTCTCATGAACATGCGGGTTATTTTGATCTGGGTCCCGTTGATCTTGGAGAGAATGCCAGAAGGGATATTGTTCTGACGCTGGAGGAGATGGGATATGAGATTGAGGCTTCTCATCATGAGATTGCTCCGGCACAGCATGAGATTGACTTTAAGTATGAGCCAGCACTTCATGCGGCCGACAATATTATGACCTTTAAGCTGGCAGTGAAAACAATCGCAAAACGCCATGGGCTTTATGCTACTTTTATGCCAAAACCGAAAGCTGATATCAATGGTTCCGGAATGCATGTGAATATGTCTTTGTCCAAAGATGGGAAGAATATATTCTGTGATGAATCATCCCAGGACGGCTTAAGTCAGGAAGCGCGCTGGTTTATGGGAGGACTTATGAAGCACATTAAGGCTATTACCGCCATTGCAAATCCTCTTGTAAATTCATACAAACGTCTGCTTCCGGGATATGAGACGCCGGTTTATATTGCCTGGTCCGCCACAAACCGCAGCCCTTTAATCAGGATTCCTGCAGAGCGGGGAGAGAATACAAGAATTGAGTTAAGAAGTCCGGACCCGGCGGCCAACCCGTATCTGACACTGGCTGTATGTCTGGCAGCGGGACTGAAAGGAATACGTGAGAAAACGGATCCTCCGGCAAGTGTCAATCAGAATCTGTTTGCTCTGACGGAAGAAGAGCGCAGGGAACTTAAGATTGATGTTCTTCCAACGAACCTGAAACATGCCCTGTCAGAGCTGAAAAAGGATTCTTTTATCTGCAGCGTTTTAGGAGAGCATATCTGCTCTAAATATATAGAAGCAAAAGAAAGAGAATGGGCCCACTACAAGGCAAGTATTACAGACTGGGAGACAAACGCCTATCTTGAAAAATATTAGCGCAGGATTTTTAGCATGACAGGCATTATTATAGCATTTCCAAAGTCTGAAAACGGACAGAATATAAAAAATATACTTACAAGAAACGGATATCATGTTCTGGCTGTCTGCGTCAGCGGAGCGCAGGTGCTGCAGGAGGCTTACAGCCTAAGAGATGGTATTGTAATCAGTGGATACCGTCTGACAGATATGTTTTACACAGAGCTTTTGAATGATCTGCCGGAGGACTTTGACATGCTTTTGATTTCCGCAAAGGTACAGCTGGCAGAGCAGAGAAATTCTGCACTTTTGAGCCTTTCTATGCCAATGAAAGTACATGAGCTTCTTTCTACCGTGGAGATGATGGTTTATAACCGAGAGAAGAAAAAGAAAAAGCGTAAGTCAGCTCCCCGGAAACGGACGGGAGAAGAAAAGGAACTGATAGAAAAAGCAAAGGCAGTGCTTATGGAGCGGAATCATATGACAGAAGAGGATGCTCACCGTTATATTCAAAAATGCAGTATGGAAAGCGGCAGCAGCCTGCCGGAGACTTCCCAGATGATTATCAGTATGATTGATACATAAACATAACAGCAGAATATCTGCGCATCTGTCACCTGACAGGTCAGAAAACAGAAATAAAAAGTAAGGAGTGATTAGAATGTTTAAAGTAAATGACAATTTTTTAAAATTACCGGGCAGTTATCTGTTCAGCACAATTGCTAAAAAGGTAAATGCTTATTCTAAGGCCCATCCGGACAAAACCCTGATCCGCCTTGGAATTGGTGATGTAACCCAGCCTCTGGCGCCGGCCATTATTGATGCTCTTCATAAATCTGTAGATGAGATGGCACATGCAGAGAGCTTTCACGGTTATGCGCCGGATCTTGGCTATGAATTTTTAAGAACGGCTATTGTGAAAAATGATTATACATCCAGAGGATGTGAGATATCGGCTGATGAGATTTTTGTTTCCGACGGCGCGAAATGTGATTCCGGAAATATTCAGGAGCTTTTTGCTTTGGATAATAAAATTGCAGTCTGCGATCCGGTTTATCCGGTTTATGTAGATTCTAATGTTATGGCAGGAAGAACCGGAGTTTACGACCTGTCCACTGAACGGTGGAGCCAAGTGATTTATATGCCGTGCACAAAGGAAAACAATTTTGTACCGGAGTTTCCAAAGGAACAGCCGGATCTGATTTATCTGTGTATCCCCAATAATCCAACGGGAACAACTATTACAAAAGCCCAGCTGCAGGAGTGGGTAAATTATGCGAATAAGATTGGTGCAGTAATTATCTATGACGCTGCATATGAGGCATATATTTCGGAAGAGGACGTACCTCATTCCATCTATGAATGCGAAGGGGCCAGAACCTGTGCAATAGAGCTGCGCAGCTTTTCAAAAAATGCAGGATTTACAGGTGTCCGTCTTGGATTTACCGTTGTACCAAAGGATTTAAAGAGCGGAGAGGTATCTCTTCATGACATGTGGGCCAGACGGCATGGGACCAAATATAATGGAGCGCCGTATATTGTACAGCGGGCCGGGGAAGCTGTCTATTCTGAGGCCGGAAAGGCACAGTTAAAAGAACAGGTGGCATATTATATGAAAAATGCGGCGGCTATTAAAAGCGGTCTTACAGAGGCAGGATATGAAGTGTTTGGCGGTGTGAATGCACCGTATATCTGGCTGAAGACGCCGGAACATATGACCTCCTGGGATTTCTTTGATTATCTACTGGAAAATGCCAATGTAGTTGGAACTCCGGGCTCCGGGTTTGGCCCCTGCGGAGAAGGATATTTCAGGCTTACTGCATTTGGCTCCCATGAGAATACCAAGGCAGCTCTTAAACGGTTGAAAGCGCTGTAATACGGGGCCAGATGAGATGATGCGTAAAAATAATTACAGTCAGACTGTGCGGGCGGCTTCTGTGGGCTATATTGTACAGGCAATGATTAATACATTTGCCCCTCTGTTGTTTGTTACATTTCAGAATATTTATTACATATCGCTGGCACAGGTATCCATGTTGATTCTGGTCAACTTTGCAGCACAGATTGCCCTGGATTTTTTTGCCTCCTGCTTTGCAGACCGGATCGGATATCGGAAATGTATCATTGCGGCCCATATTTTATCAGCGGCGGGGACCGCCGGGCTGGCGTTTTTGCCGGAGCTGTTTGCCAGTCCTTTTACAGGACTTGTTCTAGCCGTTGTGATATACGGTGCAGGGGGCGGTCTTACAGAGGTGCTGCTGACGCCCATTGTTCAGGCCTGCCCCATAAAAGAAAAGGATAAGGCAGTTAGTATGCTTCATTCTTTTTACTGCTGGGGAAGCGTACTTATTATCGGTCTTTCTACTGTCTTTTTTAAAGCTGCAGGAATTGATAACTGGAAGCTTCTTGCAGTACTCTGGGCGGTTCTTCCTATCGCAAACGCTGTTTATTTCGCCTTTGTTCCGGTTTATGAGCTTGTACCTGAGCAGGAGAAAATGCATTTTGGTGATCTTGCCAGATCGAAGGTTTTCTGGCTTCTCATGCTGTTTATGTTCTGCGCTGGCTCCTGTGAGATGGCCATTGCCCAGTGGGCTTCCAGCTTTGCGGAGGAAGGGCTCCATGTATCAAAAGAAATCGGGGACCTTGCGGGCCCCTGCATGTTTGCCGTATTAAAAGGCCTAGAGCGGCTCTGGTATGGACGGAAAGGAGAAAAGATACCTCTCTGGGGTTTTATGATGTTCTGCTCAGTACTGTGCGCGGTCTGCTATCTGGTGATCGGGCTTTCCTCCTCGGCAGTCATTGCCCTTATCGTCTGTGCCGTGGCAGGATTTTCCACCGGAGTTATGTGGCCGGGGACTTTCGCTGCTGCAGGAGAAGTGCTGCCAAAGGGGGGAACGGCGCTGTTTGGAATGCTGGCTCTGGCCGGAGATTTAGGCTGCGGAGCCGGTCCTGCCATTACAGGAGCTGTTTCTTTTGCAATGAATGATAATCTCCAGAGCGGATTTTTGTTTGGAACTATATTCGCGGTACTGATGATTACAGGTCTGCTGATGTTAAAGGGGATGCAAAAAAGAAGCTGCCAGTAGATAAACTGCCGGCAGAAAAACTGATATTTTTATACAAAAACAGGACTGTACAGAACCGCTGATGATTCAGCCATTCTGTAACAGTCCCTTTTGTTATGCGTGTGCAGTTGTTTTATTTTTTCATGGATGCACGTTTTCTCATAGTAGGATCCAGGATTTTTTTACGAATGCGCAGACTTTCTGGGGTTACCTCCAGCAGCTCGTCTGTATCAATGAAGTCCAGTGCCTGTTCCAGACTTAAAATTCTTGGAGGTGTCAGTGTCAGAGCCTCATCTGCACTTGAGGAGCGGGTATTGGTTAAATGTTTTTTCTTGCAGACATTTAATTCAATATCTTCTGCCCGGGAACATTGTCCAATAACCATACCGGAGTAAACCCGCTCTCCGGCTCCAATAAACAGGGCGCCTCTTTCCTGTGCGGAAAACAGGCCATAGGTAACGGATTCTCCCGATTCAAAGGCAATCAGGGAACCAAGCTTACGGTACTGGATTTCGCCGCGGCAGGGCTCATAGCCTTCAAAAATCGTATTGATAATACCGTTTCCTTTTGTGTCTGTTAGAAATTCTCCACGGTAGCCGATGAGACCCCGGGAGGGAATTTTAAATTCCAGGCGGGTATATCCGCCGCTGATGCTGCCCATATTCTGCAGCTCGCCTTTTCTCTGACTGAGCTTTTCAATAACAACACCGGTGAATTCATCCGGGACATCTACATAGGCAGTTTCCATGGGCTCCAGTTTTTTGCCGTTTTCATTTGTATGATACAGTACTTCTGCTTTGCTTACGGCAAATTCATATCCTTCCCGGCGCATATTTTCAATGAGAACAGAAAGATGCAGTTCCCCGCGGCCGGATACTTTATAGCTGTCGGCATTTTCAGTTTCTTCTACTCTGAGGCTGACGTCAGTGTTTAATTCTTTAAGAAGTCTGTCCCGGATATGACGGGAAGTAACGAATTTTCCCTCTTGACCGGCAAGCGGGCTATCGTTTACAATGAAGTTCATAGAAATCGTCGGCTCAGAAATCTTCTGAAAGGGAATCGCCTCCGGATTTTCCGGAGCACAGATGGTATCACCGATATGGATATCAGCGATTCCGGAAATTGCCACAATGGAACCGATCTTTGCTTCTTTTACATCTACTTTATTTAATCCATCAAATTCATACAATTTATTAATACGGACTTTTTTCTGTTTCTCAGGCTCATGTGCATTGACAACAATTGCATCCTGATTGATTTTCAGACATCCGTTATCCACTTTTCCAACACCAATACGTCCTACATATTCATTATAATCAATGGTGCTGATCAGTACCTGAGTATTTGCATCCGGATCTCCGGTAGGAGCCGGGATATAATCAATGATAGTTTCAAACAGCGCAACCATATCTTTTTTCTCATCATTAAGGTCACGTACAGCGTATCCGTTTTTCGCAGATGCATAGATAAACGGACAGTCAAGCTGTTCATCTGAAGCGTCAAGATCCATAAACAGTTCCAGCACTTCGTCAATTACATCATCAGGTCTTGCTTCCGGCCGGTCAATTTTATTGATACATACAATAACCGGAAGATTCAGGTCCAGCGCTTTCATCAGCACGAATTTTGTCTGAGGCATAGCGCCTTCAAAAGCATCTACCACAAGGACAACTCCGTCCACCATCTTTAAGACACGTTCTACTTCTCCGCCGAAATCAGCATGTCCTGGTGTATCTATAATGTTAATTTTGGTATCCTTATAGATAACAGCAGTATTTTTGGACAGGATGGTAATTCCTCTTTCACGTTCAATATCGTTGGAGTCCATAACGCGCTCCTGTATATCCTGATTGGCACGGAAAACGCCGGATTGCTTTAAAAGTTCATCCACCAGTGTCGTTTTACCGTGATCTACATGGGCGATTATGGCAATGTTGCGGATATCTTCTCTTTTCATTTTCATGATGAAAACCTTCTTTCTATCAGATATAAATATATTATGTTTTATCTTCAGACAGTAAAAACCCGCCTGGGACAGGTCTTTTGTCTGCATTTAATAAGAAATAAATGCTCAGCCGGTTTATTCTAGCACGGGCTTAAGATAAAGTAAAGAGGGTGAGAAAAATAGGCGTGAATGTAATTTGCTGTGGAAAAAAGCACAGAGATGACAGACTATCGTTTATACTGTCACTTTGTGTCAACATTTAATTTTTTGCATTCGACAGATTATGGGAAATTGCGCGCAAAAAATGTGGTAAATTTGTTCAGGTCGACGGGTTCTAAATCTGCAGAATGAGAATAGTATTTTAAGAAACAATATGAATGAAAACGTACATGTGAAGAAGGGAGAATTACATAATGACAGATAAAATGTTCGAAAATAATCAGGTATCTATGATTGGTGAGGTAGTTTCGGAGTTTCAGTTCAGCCATGAGGTGCTGGGAGAAGGCTTCTATATGGTTGAGGTATCTGTAAACAGACTCAGTAACTACGCAGACTATATTCCGCTTATGGTGTCAGAACGTCTGGTGGACACTCAGCAGGATTATACCGGCCAGCTGATTCATATTAATGGCCAGTTCCGTTCTTATAACCGCCATGAGGAAAAGAAAAACCGCCTGGTGCTTTCTGTATTTGTCCGTGAATGGGAATTTGTAGATGAACTGGAAGAAAATGAAAAAACCAACCAGATTTTTCTGGATGGCTATGTCTGCAAAGATCCGGTATACAGAAAAACACCTTTGGGAAGAGAGATCGCAGATCTTTTAATTGCGGTAAACCGGTCTTATGGAAAGTCTGATTATATTCCATGCATTTGCTGGGGAAGAAATGCACGGTTTGCTTCCGGATTTGAAGTGGGCAGCCATATTCAGGTGCTGGGAAGGATTCAGAGCAGGGAATATGTAAAGCGGATTAATGACGATGAAACGGAACACCGCATTGCTTATGAAGTATCTGTCAGCAAAGTAGATTTTCTTGAAGACATGTAGTATAACAGCAAATAGATTTTAATGGTAAATCTTGCATTTTTACATAGAGTGTGTTATTTTGAAAACCTGATAACTCATTGATATTCATAAAAACAAAATCATTTAAGTGATGAAAATCGCTGAATGAAGGAGGGTTTCATGGAAAAAGGGAAAGTGCAGGCGTATTATGGCTATGGCAGGGGAAAGACAACTGCGGCATTGGGATATGCCATACATGAGGCAAGTAAAGGCGGGAACAGTTTCATTATTCAGTTCCTGAAGGGAAAGGATGATGATGAGATTTCATTTATCCGCAGACTTGAGCCGGAAATCAAGCTTTTCAGGTTCCAGAAATCAGCAGATCTGTATGATAATCTTTCCACAGAAGAACAGTTCGAAGAAAAGATGAATATGAAAAATGGTGTGAATTATGCAAGAAAAGTGCTTGCAACCGGAGAATGCAGTATGCTGATTCTGGACGAAGTACTTGGATTAATAGATAAAAAGGTAATTACAGTTGAGGAATTAATTGCGTTGATTCAGGTAAAATCAGAGGAGACAACTGTGATTTTAACGGGGAGAGTGCTGAATGACGCATTAATACCGTATTTAGATGAAATTTATCGGATTCAGACTGAAAAAGACTGATCAGAAGTAACCGTGGATGAAGGTTGACATTTAGGCACAAGGGTGATATATTTACCTTGTATTGACAAATAAAAACAAAATAAGAAAAGATAGAGGTTGCGTGATTCATCAGTAATCTGCCGGATGTGGCAGGCACAGAGGATGGCAGATGAAAGGGAAGAACGCCGAAAAGAAACATTTTCTGCAGATGTTTTTTTGGGCACAGGGCAAACAGGTCTGTGACTGTCATCAAAAGATGGGGAGCTATCGCTGAATGTTTTTCAAATGTTTATCATAAGAAACAAACAGAGACCGGCTCATGCAGTCCGGTCTTATTTTACTCTATAGGAAATACCGTGTTGTGATAAATCTGAAAAGTGCCGATTCCTATAGGGCAAAAAAACGCTCCGCTGTGGATCGCACTGCGGCGGAATGGAATTATGTTGCTCACGCAACCCGCCGCAGGCGGAGAATCCTGCTGCGGCAGGATTCTTTTTATAAGAATAATTACAGGAGGATTATATTATGGCAATATTCAAAGGCGCTGGTGTGGCAATTGTTACACCTATGAAAGACAATTATGATGTGAACTATGAGCAGCTAGAAGAAAATATCAATTACCAGATTGATAACGGAACAGACTGTATTATCATTACAGGTACTACAGGGGAAAGCTCCACACTGACGGAAAAGGAGCACCTAGAAGCCATCAAAGCTGCTGTAGAATTTACAAAACACAGAATCCCGGTAGTTGCAGGTACAGGGTCTAACTGTACAAGAACAGCTGTTGAACTTTCAAAAGAGGCCGATTCCTATGGGGTGGACGGCGTACTTGTTGTAACGCCATACTATAATAAAGCCACACAGGCAGGGTTAATCAGCCATTATTCACAGATAGCAGGCGAAATCAAAGCTCCTGTAATTATGTATAATGTGCCAAGCAGAACAGGATGCAATCTGATGCCGGAGACTGTTGCCCATCTGGTAAAAAATGTAGATAATATTGTAGGAATTAAAGACGCCACCGGAAATCTTTCACAGGCTGCCCATATGATGAATCTCTGCGACGGTAATCTGGAATTATATTCCGGAAATGACGATCAGGTTCTGCCTCTGCTTTCTATTGGCGGTCTTGGAGTTATTTCCGTATTGTCCAACATTGCCCCGAAACAGACCCATGATCTGGTTATGGAATATCTGGAGGGAGACCGCAAAAAGGCAATGAAAATCCAGCTGGATGCGATTCCTCTGATCAATGCTTTATTCTGTGAGGTGAATCCGATTCCTGTAAAAGCAGCTATGAATATGCTTGGCATGGGAGCAGGTCCTCTTCGGGCTCCCCTGTCAGAAATGATAGATGCAAACAAAGAAAAGCTGCTGGCAGAAATGAAAAAATTCGGATTATGCTGATACCTTCGGGATTTTAGAAAGGATACGTTATGACAAAAATTATTATGTGCGGCTGCAATGGCCATATGGGGCAGGTAATTACGGGAATCTGTAAAGCTGACCCGGATACTGAGATTGTTGCCGGCATTGATGTATATGATGGTATTAAAAATGATTATCCTGTATTTGCAAAAGCGTCAGACTGCCATGTGGATGCGGATGTGATTATTGATTTTTCAAATGTAAGTGTAGTGGATGATCTTCTTGATTTCAGTGTTGAAAGACAGATTCCCGTTGTACTTTGTACAACCGGATTATCAGAAGAACAGCTTGCCCATGTGAAAACGGCCAGTGAGAAAATAGCAGTTTTGAAATCTGCCAATATGTCTCTGGGAATTAATACATTGTTAAAGCTTTTAGCAGAGGCTGCGAAAGTGTTAGCTCCTGCAGGCTTTGATATGGAAATTGTGGAAAAACATCATAATCAGAAGCTGGATGCTCCAAGCGGTACGGCTCTGGCACTGGCTGACTCTATGAATGAAGCCCTGGAGGAGGATTATAATTATAAGTATGATCGAAGCCAGGAGCGTAAGAAACGTGAAAAGTATGAGATTGGGATTCAGGCTGTCAGAGGAGGAAATATTGTAGGTGAACATGAGGTGATTTTTGCGGGAACCGATGAAGTAATTACCTTTAAACATACTGCAACATCCAAAGCAGTATTTGGAAAAGGTGCTGTGGAGGCTGCAAAATATCTCGCCGGAAAACCAGCGGGAATGTATGACATGAGTAATGTGATTGAGGCGTAGGCTATCGGTCCGGGGATGTGTGCGGAACAGGGAATCTGTTTTGCGCACATCCCCGGCTTGTTTTTTATTCCGGAGTAGATTAAAATAGGGTTTGGGAGTACTGAAAAATTCAGAAAGGGGAACTATATATGAAGGACGCAGATATGAAATACCTTAAGGTATTGGCGAAACAATATCCGAATATAGCATCTGCAGCTACAGAAATTGTAAACTTAAAGGCGATCTTAAGTCTGCCAAAAGGGACAGAGCATTTTATAACAGACATCCACGGAGAATATGAACAGTTCAGACATATTCTCAGCAACGGCTCCGGAGCCATTCAAAGAAAGATTGAAGAGGAGTTTGGCAGCTCGCTGGCAATTCCGGATAAGCGGACCCTGGCAATGCTGATTTATTATCCGGAATGTAAACTAGAGCAGATTCAGGAGCAGCTTTTAGACGGTGAGGCTTTGGAAGACTGGTATCGGGTGATTATATTCAGGCTTATCAGAGTATGCAAAACCGCATCATCTAAATATACCCGGTCAAAAGTGCGGAAATCTCTGCCTAAAGATTTTGCATATATTATAGAAGAACTTATGACCGGCCGGCCGGATGTGGCTGACCAGGAGGCTTATTATAATGAGATTATAAATTCTGTAATCCGCACTGGCCGGGCCAGTGATCTGATTGTAGATTTCTGCTATCTGATCCGGCGTTTTACAGTAGATCATCTCCATGTGCTGGGAGATATATTTGACAGGGGACCGTATCCCCATCTTATTATGGATACACTGATGCAGCATCATTCCATTGATATCCAGTGGGGAAACCACGATGTTCTCTGGATGGGGGCAGCTGCGGGGCAGACTGCCTGCATGTGCAATATGCTTCGCATTTCAGCAAAATACGGCAACCTTTCTATCCTGGAGGATGCATATGGAATCAATATGCTGCCCCTGGCCAGACTGGCTTTGAATCAATACGCAGATGATTCGTGCAGCTGTTTCCATGTGGACACTTCGGATGAAAATTATGATAACAGCTATGCGGAACTGGATGAAAAGATGCATAAGGCAATTTCCATTATCCAGTTTAAGCTGGAAGGCCAGCTGATTTTAAAATATCCGGAGTGGGATATGCAGGAGCGGCTTTTGCTGGACAAAATGGATCTTGAAAAAGGAACGATTATTGTAGAGGGGAAAGAATACAAGTTAAAAGAAACCTGTTTTCCAACGGTAGATCCAAAGAATCCCTATCAGCTGACAGCAGAAGAAAAGGATGTGGTAGACCGGCTGCGGGCCAGCTTCTTAAATAGCGAACGTCTTCAGAAGCATACCCGATTTCTCTTTACAAAGGGCAGCTTTTATAAAGTATATAACGGAAATCTGCTGTATCATGGCTGCGTGCCCCTGAATGAGGATGGAAGCTTTAAAGAGGTGGAAATTTACGGAAAGAAATACAGCGGTAAGGCTTTGTATGATATTTTAGAGCACTATGCCAGAAAAGGATATTATTCCCTGAATCCGGTGGAAAAAGAAAAAGGCCGGGATATTATGTGGTTTATCTGGAAAAATAAAAATTCTCCGGTATTCGGGAAGGCCAAAATGACCACATTTGAACGGTATTTTATTCTGGATAAGAAGACCCACGAAGAACCAAAAAATCCATATTATAAATTGATTGAAAAGGAAGAAGTGGTAAACCGGATTCTTACTGAATTTGGCCTGCCCTCCGCCGGAGCTCATATAATAAACGGACATGTTCCGGTTGCCGTGAAAAAAGGAGAATCTCCGGTGAAATGCAACGGAAAGCTTCTGATTATTGACGGCGGTTTTTCCAAAGCTTATCAGAGTAAAACCGGAATTGCCGGCTATACGCTGATTTATAATTCATATGGTCTTGTGCTGGCCGCCCACGAGCCCTTTGAATCCATGGAGAAAACCGTGCTCAATGAGACCTGCATCCATTCCCACATTGTAATGGAACAAAATGTGGTGAAGAGGAAAACGGTAGGTGATACGGATACCGGAAAAGTTCTGAGGGAAAATATCGCAGAGCTTGAGGAGCTTTTAGAAGCATACAGAAGCGGCTGTCTGATTGAGAATGTATAAATATTCTTAAGCCAGCAATACGTGTAAGGCAAATATAGCAGGACGAAAGAGGTAAACTTTGTTTATAGAAAAATCAGGAGATGATCCTCCTATTTGTGGATATTCTCCTGATTTTTGATGTACTTTTATAAACAACTTATAACCCATACTGAGTAAAAGAATCTCCAGTTTTACTTTTTTGTTTCTGCTCTCGTAAATACGTATATCCTTCTTCGTTATCGTATCCAGAGTCTGTAGCGATACGGGGATACACAAAACCCAGTTTTGTCCCATCAATAAAAACCGTTTCCTTTGATAATTCTCTATTGAAGAGGTTAAAGACATAAAGGAGCATTCTTTTCTCAAAGTTTTCATCCACTCAGTTCCCAGCGAAAATCACAGCAGGCTTGAATCAGCTCTTCGTCATGGGTGATTACCAATATGGTTTTCCCTTCGGCCGCGGCCTCCGCCAGTGAGGAGGCAATTTTCCGCATGTTTCCGCCATCCAGCCCCGATGTCGGTTCGTCGAGCAACAAAAGTTCTCTGCCGGATAAAAGCCCACAGGCAATGGAAAGGCGCTGTTTCTGCCCGCCGGACAGAATTACTGGGTGTGCGTCTTTGTAAGGGTAAAGGCCAAATTTCTTCAGCAAATTTCTGGCTTTCTCCAAACGTTCCTCTGTTCTTGGAACTCCTAAAAGAAGTTCTTCCGTTACGCTGTTTGTAAAGAAGTGCGTGCCTGTGTCGTTGGAGCTGTACCAGCAGCTTTTCCGCCGCTGCGTCGGCCCGATTTTCAGACCATGAAGAAAAATACTGCCCTTGGACGGGCGTTCCAAGCCGGCGACAATTTTTGCCAATGTTGTTTTTCCTGCCCCATTGCATCCGGTGATGGCGATGATTTGCCCTGCCCAGGCCGCAAGGTTTAAATTCTCCCAAATCGTATGCTTCCCTCGTTTGCAGCAAAGGCCCTGTAGGGAAAGAATAGGTGTACCTATGCCGGTAGGTGAGGAAAGCCTTGAAGACCTATACTGACGCACAGCGCGAAGCTCCAGACGCTCCAGGCTTTCAGAGGAAAGCTTTCGCATTTGTTCGGGTGTGCACTCCCACTGGATGGCCCCATCCCGGATATATACAAACCGATCTGCTAAATCCATCAGCCAGAAAAGCCTGTGTTCCGCAATCAACAGTGTGCTGCCTTCCTGATGTAAGCTTTGAAGGGTTTCACGCAGTTCCTCAACGCCTTGCCCGTCCAGATTGGCAGTAGGTTCGTCGCAGACATAAACGGGAGGATTCATGGCGTAAACAGAGGCCACGGCTGTGCGTTGCTTTTCTCCACTGGAAAGCACATCGAGGGAACGGCTGCGCAATTGCTCCAAATGAAACCGCCGAATAGCCGTATTTGTTCGCAGGACAATTTTTTCATGAGGAAAGCCGTAATTTTCACAGCCGAAAGCAACTTCTCCCAGCATTTCAGAAGAGAAAAACTGGCTTCCCGGATCCTGGAACACACTGCCTACCGTTTTTCCCCGCTTCCAAAGGGGTTCCCCGCTTCGGTCCTTTCCATCAATTTGAATACAGCCGGAAAACCGACCTGTATAAAAAGTGGGAGCTAAGCCATTCACCAGACGGATTAAAGTGGTTTTTCCATTCCCTGAGGGACCGGTCAATACCACGCATTCGCCTTCTCGGACATGCAGGCAAATATCTGCGACACCCGCATCGGAATCAGTGTATTGAAAGTTCACATGTTCAAACCGGATCATTTTATACCTCCTATTATGAAAAACAGGATAGTTCCAATCGTCCATATCCCCAGCCAGAGGAAATCAGCTGCATGCATTTTTCTGGCATAGTAGCTTCCCCGTATTCCCGGCGCTTGGGCACCCCGCGCTATTGCCGATACGGAAAGCTGATCTGCGGTCTGCAGGCAGCGCAGCAGCAGAGGAACCAACACATATTCGCAAGTGACGGCAGGATGGCGGAGTACCTGCACAGGTCCGGTCAGCCTTCGGTTTTTCATGGACTGCCGAATCCCCTTCAGTTCTGTCTTTATGGTTGGAAAAAATCGAAACACCACCAGCAGCCCTAAGATAACCGGAGTGGGGGTATGAACTTTCGACAGAGCGGCCGAAAGCTGGCCCGGAGGCGTGGTAATGAGATTCCACGCCGTCAGGAACACCGGCATGAGATTGTAAAACATCAGCACATAGAATTCCGAAAAAACCACCATATGCAGGCCGTGAAAGCGGATCAGATACAACAGCAGCGCTAACACCAGATAAAAAGCACCGAAAATCAGGCAAAGCCTCCATCGCCTTTCAAAAAACAACTGGCAGAAAGCAAGCAGCGCAAGAAGACAGGTGAGCAAAGTGTTTGCGGTAAGCGAAACCCCAAGGATGGCGCAGGCTGCCGCCCACGCTTTTACCGGAGCAGATAAGGCTGTTTCCTGCATTTACAGTACCCCCGCTTTTTTGAAATGCTTTTGGATCAGCTTTCGTCCGATCAGACTGCCCAGAAATCCGCAGAGCATGGTAAAAATCAGGATAAAAATCACCCAGCCCGGCATTGTATAATACTGAACATAAGCGTTGATATAGCTCTGCTCCATACCGCTGGTAATCGCAAAGCTGTAATAGGTATCCCAGAAAAACCAAACGGGAAGCAGGTTTACCCCATTGTATAACAGGCTGGAAAGCGTCCAGGAGGCAGTCAGACGGTTTTGCGTAATTTTTTTCCACAGAATGATTTCTGCAAGGATTCCCACTACGATAAACCACGGGAGTAAAAACCAGTTGCCCATCATTAGAAAGACAAGGCCCAGCAGTGTCATGTATACCAGTGAAACGAACCGTTTGCGGATGCGGTTTACCATCAAAAAATAAACAGGCCCGCAGACAAGCATGGTAATGCCTACGGAAAGCACCATGCTGACAAAATCATTTACCATGCAGACCATGTTGATCCCCAGCTGAATGACAATGAGCAGCACAGTCATCAGTACTAGGGTGATAACGTCTTTTACAGACCATTTCTTTGCGTTTTCCATTTTGATTCTCCTTTGTTTTCTTTTTGGATTTATTGCAGCTTTCAGCCTAATGCCTGTTCGTACAGTCAACTTCTGTTTGGGGTTAGTTAATGCTAACCTATATGCAAAAATTTAAGATTCATTTGAATCTTAAAAGGCCGTTCCAGCCACAGTTGAAAAATACTGCTAGTTCATTGACATAATCAATCGCCTGTTCACGGGTCATGTCATGAGCCACTGTTTCAAAAACAGCGGTAAAATAGGCGCTTGTGATCATATGGTAAAGATTCCGGCTGACTGTACCCTTCAATTTTCCGAGCTGGCAAAGCTGCTGATGGTAATCCTTTGTCTGATCGACCTCAAGCTCCACAAGCTCATGAACATAACTAGCGTATCGGGTTCCTTCGGAACAGCAGGTTACTAGCTTGAACGCGTCGAAATGATCGTAAATGTAATTGATAAAATAATTGAGATAACTGGTAGATAAATCCTGGCATTGTTCCGTTTTATCTTCCGGAATCAATTTATAATGTGCTTGTTGCGCCTGGATAAATTGATTGAGCAATCCGTCGGCCGCCGGGGAGACCAAGGCGTCGAACAATGCTTCCTTGCTGTCATAATATCCATAAAAGGCGCCTTGGGTAAAACCGGCCTCTTTGACAATGGCCCTCAGGGAGGCGTCTTTAAATCCCTTTTCCAAAAACTCTTGTTTCCCGACTTCAAGAATACGCCTTTGTGTATCAGTCAGTTCCACACTCTACCTCCTTTCTATGATATATCGCTGATATATATCGGTGATATATTAACATGAGCAATGTGATTTGTCAACAAGAATGGTTTGATCTAGACATTTGAAGGAAAAACAGTTGAAAAATCAGCATAGAAAAGCAGGCGTTAAAAAACTTGATTTCTATGGGATTGTTTTCTGGTTTGAAGAGAGGTTAAAATTTAGTATTAGAAAATATACCAGCAAAAAACATATTTGTTTCTAAAATTTTGACAGATTTGAAACTTTTTTGAAAAAAGGAAGCCACATAGTTAGTGAAAGGTGGTAAAAAAGTGATCGATCCCAATATTACAGCTTTTTTTAATGAGGTTTATGAGGAAACTCATAAGATGCTGTTGGTTTATCTGACAGGAAAATGCAGGAATCTGTCTGATGTCAGCGATCTATGTCAGGAGGTTTATCTTGAGTATTTTCGGATTCTGGCCCGGCGGGGAGTGAATTATGTGCGTTGTCCAAAGGCATATTTAAAGCGCATTTCTAAAAGAAAGCTGCATCAATATTACAATGCCAGAGAGTTTACGTACGAGACGGCCCTGTCAGAGGAGCAGAATGTTGAAGCTGTATCAAAAGAAGAAATAGAGCATTTCTGGGAGCGGGTTACAACCAGTGAAGAGGAAATTTTAGCGGAAGAAATTTATATATTTCTCCAAAGCAAACCAGAGGATGTGCAGAAAATTTTTTATTTATATTTCGAATTACAGCAGTCTATTGCACAGATTGCAAAAAGCCTGTCAATGAAAGAATCATCAGTAAAAAATAAGCTCTACCGGACGCGGAATGAACTTAGAAAACAGTATTTAAAGGAGGGCGCGGATGAAAAAAGAAGATGAATTAATCAAAAAAGCAGTCCAAAGAGGCATGCCTGACAGAGAAAAGATTTTAAATTATTGCATCCATAGCCTGGAACTGGAACAAAAGGAGATGCAATCTATGAGAAGAAGAAAACTTAATCCAAGAAAGCTTATTGTACTGGGCTGTGTAGTTGTGGGAGTGCTGGCAGGCTCCACAATCTGCTATGCGGCTACCGGAAAAACACCCCTGGAAAATGTAAGAGTGCTGGTAAATGGAAAAGAAGCCGATGTAACAACTTATCTGGGGACAGATGATACGATACGGTATGATTTTAAAGATGGGGGCAGTGTAGAAGTAAAAAATACAGGGGGATCTAAATACAAAGAAAATATAAAGATCACTGATAATAAAACAGAGCAGAGTGTAGAAGCGGAAATTAAATAGCAGGAAAAGCCGGAGAGAAATTTGAATGTTCAGATTTCTCTCCGGCTTTTTTTGCTCTATATATAGGAAATACTGTGTTGTGATAAAGCTGAAAAGTGCCGATTCCTATAGAGCAAAAAACGCTCCGCTGATGATCGCACTGCGGCGGAGTAAAATCATGTTGCTTGCGCAACCCGCGGCAGGATTCTTTTTTATTGATAGATTATAATTTAGGCTGATCTGTTAAAAATAATAATTCAGGTGAAAGAATCAGACCGTTTTTATAGAGCGGTGGTTTGGATTCTGTGAATAACAAATAAAGAGAGGGAGCAGAACATGCGGAAAACAGATATAAAAATACAGCCTAAGATGGTAAATGGATTTAAAGATTATTTACAGGAGCGGGAAAATGCGCCGGCAACCATAGAAAAGTATATCCGGGATGTCAGAACCTTTCTGCGCTATGTGGATATGGTACAGGAAGATAAGATAAAAAAGGATATATTGCTGGATTATAAAAGCTGGCTGCTTCAACATTATTCTATCAGCAGTGTAAATTCTATGATTGTGGCGTTAAATCAATTTTTAATCTATTTAGAATTGGGAAGATTGCGGTTAAAAAGAGTTCGTGTGCAAAGGCAGGACATGGAAAATATGGAAAAAGAGCTTACAAAAGAAGAATTTCAAAAGCTGGTCAGAGATGCAAGAAAACTGGGAAAGGATCAGCTGGCAATGATTATGGAAACGATGTGTGCCACGGGAATACGGGTCAGTGAACTGAAATTTTTTCGTGTGGAAACAATGAGAACAGGTGTGGTTAAGGTCTGGAATAAAGGAAAGTACAGACTTGTGATTATTCCAAAGGAGCTTCAAATGCGGCTGCTGTTTTATATAAGAAAAAACGGACTTTCTCATGGGCCGATTTTTTGTACAAAATCTGGAAAAGAAAAGGACCGGTCAAATATATGGAAGGAAATGAAAAAGCTTGCAAAAGAAGCCGGAATTAATACGGATAAAGTTTTTCCGCATAATTTGAGACATCTGTTTGCCAGGACGTTTTACAAAACTACAAAAAATCTGATAAATCTGGCAGATATTCTTGGACACAGCAATCTGGAAGTAACAAGATCTTATGCTTCTGACGGGATTAAAGAATGGAAACGCAATCTGGAACGGATGCGGATACTAGAAGTTTGACAACATAATATTAGTTATGTTGTATTATAGAAAATTCACAAATCAAACACGGTTTTCCTTTATTTTATAATACATATTTTTAATAGTCAAATTAAAAATCATATTTTAATAGTAATAGTTTTTGTCTATATCTGAGAAAAGTTTTTGTTTCTTAAATCTATAATCTATAGAAATATTCCCTGATTTTACAGCTATACAGAGAAATAACTACATAACTAATATTATGTAGTATCACATCCTCGTATCTGCAATGGAGAAGTTCATATGAGAAGACTGGTTTTTTATTCCATGTTAGCAGGCACAATGTGTCACAAAAATATGAATGAGAGGAGAGTATTATGTACAAGTCTAAAAAGACAAACAAAGCAGAGAAGAAACTGCGGCGTATTGGAACCAGACGAATACTTGCTATGGCGGCAGCGGCACTTATGGCGGCAGGTGCAGTGCCTCAGGGGACAGGCTTAGTCCAGGCAAAGGGCACGGTCTTAGAAGAAACAGATACGGCAAATAATTCGTCGGAAACATTTTGGTCCAGACTGACTGCCAAAGCAGCTTCTTTTTTTGGAATCGGCGATGACAGCAAAGAAAGGTCCGTGGATGATCATACTGTAGAGGGAATATCCCCCCAGGGAACCACCATTAATCTGTTTGATTACTGGGTAAATCAGCGGGACAGCCCGGATTATGGATATAATAATGATGATGGTGGTATTAATGCCGGGCATCAGCTGAAGTTTACAACCGGCAGCAGCGGTTCTATGAATTCCTGGACCGGGTTGGCGGCCCCAAGGGAGGGGATTGTTTCCAATAAGCTGGTTAACGGTTATCCCCAATTATCCGGAAGCAGTGAGCTTGGAATGACCAGAACGGAGTCGCTTGACTATCTGTTTAATGGAAATGATGTGGATTCAGAATCTGAGGTTGCGGGGAAAAAAGCTTATACAGATGTGGAAGGGCTTCTTCAGGTCAGCGATGACGGCTATTATTATTATGACAGTAAACAGAATTTTGCATCCTTTCAGGAGGAAAGCAATTCATTTGCGATATATGATGCCCCGGCGGTATATACAAATGAGGAGCCTAAAAATATAGGACAGTTTTTTCCTTTTAATACCGCAGAGACAGTTTTTAATGAAGTTGATGGAGCGCTGGAAGCCAAGGAATTGGGAACTCAGAATAATACAATAAAGCATTGGTTTGGGCTGACAATGACATCTCGATTTGTGCAGATGGATGGAGGAACTACCAGCAAAGGAGCTCCGGTTACCTATGAGTTCAGCGGAGATGATGATGTATGGATCTTTATTGACAATGTGCTGGTAGGTGACCTTGGAGGGATTCATTCAGCCGCATCGGTAAAGATTGATTTTTCCACCGGAGAAATTAGTATAAATGGTGAATCGGATGGAACGTTGAAAAGTAAATTTGATGCTGCGGGAGTGTCCACTGACGGATGGGACGAAAATACATTTCCTGATGATTCCCTGCACACGCTGCGGTTTTATTATCTGGAGCGGGGAAATGTAGATTCCAATATGAGTCTTAAGTTTAACCTGGTTATGGTTCCTGAGAGCGATATTGTAAAAGTGGACCAGACCGGGAATCCGGTTCAGGGAGCAGAATTTGCATTATATACAGCCAATGAAGATTTTGAGGTTACAAACCAGACGCCGGTTTCCACCGGGATTACAGACAGTGATGGAAAAATTGTTCTGGTGGATGAAAATGATACATTGATCAGCTTTGATGAGCTCCACAATGGAGGTTATGATTACTTTGTATTGGAGGAAACCAGTGTACCGGAAGGATATCGGAAAACCGGTGAGATGCATCTGCGCTATATTGCCAGTGAAAGCACGGGCAATATCGGGCGCGGGATTGTAGTTTCCGATAATTATGTAGATACAGGTGCATTTGCCAATGCAAAGGTATCCACCACAGTTTCTACAGATATACAGGGGATTGACGGACGGAGCGTGCCGATTACAGATGGAAAGCTGGAAAGAGGAACCTTATTTGCAGTAATTCTTCATCGAAAAGAAGGAGGGGATCTGGAAGATTCTTCAAGCTGGTACGGCATCAGTGGAAGCGCACTTGAGGAGTGGACGACCTCTAAGGAAAATGGAACAAATCTTGCAGGTGTGCTGGAAACAGCAAAGAAAAATCCCATGGAATTTTACTTAAATTCCAGTGGTCTGTATCAGGTGGACATTCCGGAACTGCCGGGGGATATTCAATATTATTACAGTATGCTGGCAGATGATGAGAAAGAAGAGACAGAGTTTGCTATCGGATATTACTACACTTTCGCGGACAATATTGCAGATGCCGAGGAAGGGAATACTTTCCGATTGGATGATACACAATTTTCCAGCCAGTATGCGGCGAATTTTAATATTCCGGATATCAAGAACCGTTTGCTGGTTCAAAAGCTGGATCAGGAGGGAAATCCTGTCAGTGGTGCAAAGTTCAGGCTTTATAATGCAGATGATGTAACGGTCAATAATGACGGCAGTTATCAGGTGCGGGATGGCGCTGACAGTCAGGAAGTGACCACAGAGGATCTGACCAAAGAAAAGGACGGCATAACTATGCAGGGTGCAGCTGTATATGAAGGACTGTCCAATGGAAGATATTATCTTTTGGAGTCATCAGCGCCCAAAGGGTATCTGCTGAATAAATCAATTACAGAGGTAGTGGTGGATGATTCCGGTGTCTATGCAGATGCAGGTGAGGCAGATGATGGAATTGTCACAGCCCGGGGTGTTGGCTCTCTGGTTCAGACGATGCTTCAGTTTGCCACTAACGATGATATGGATACAACGTTCTATAACATACTGGCATCTTTGCAGACACAGGATACACAGCAATTTGACAGCTCCAAAGGCTGGTCTGACACTTCCCAGACAATGCATTTACAATATGATGCAGATACGGCAGCGTTAGAATATGTTCCAGGAGAAACTGATGGAGCAGTGCAGCTTTCTACAGATACCGGCTGGTCACGTTTAAGCATTAAGCAGTGTTATCAGCATGATGCCAATACTGACACAAGTACGAAAAAGAACCTGGGGGATACGGAACTGTCTCAGTTGTTTTCCGGAACGGTAACGGTTCAGGTAACGGATATTCGTTCGGCTGATTTAAAAATCAGTAAGACCGTAAACGGATATGAGGGAATTTCAGATGCCGATCTTGAGAACCTGAAAGATCTTTCTTTTACTTTTCAGGTAACTCTTGAAGAAGAGTATGAAGAGGGAGGAACAGTAAACACAAGACCTCTGGAAGGAACCTGGCAGATTGTAAACCAGAATGGAGAACCGATTTTAGATGCTGATAGCAAAGAGATCGCAGTAGAAAACGGACAGGCGGTATTTACGCTGAAAAGTGGCCAGACAGCAGTAATCAAAGATCTTCCGGAAGGGGCAAAATATCAGGTTACAGAGAATTCTCCGGGACAAGGTTTTACTGCACAAGTAGAAAGTAACGATGCAGATGCAGATCTTAATACAGCGGGAACCATCCGTGGAGATATCAAAGACTTAAATCCGGATATTTCCGGTCTGGAAGAGATTACGGCAGATTTTACAAACACTTATTCTCCGGCAGCTGTAACGGTAGAAGGGACAGATCTGTCCGGAACAAAAACTCTTGCCGGCAAGAACTGGGATGATACGGACAGCTATACCTTTGAAATTACAGCGGTAGAACCTCAGACAGCACCAATGCCGGAAAAGAAGACAGTTACACTGAACGGGAAGGAGCTGACAGTTTCCGGGAATACGCCGGTGTCCTTTAACTTTGGAGATATTACGTATACAAAGCCCGGCACATATATTTATAATATCAAAGAACAGCTTCCTGCCGGAATTGTACCGGGGGTAAGTTATTCCCAGGCCTCCTATCGGGCAGTGGTTACTGTGACAGACCAGGATCAGAACGGCAATTATACAGGACAGTTAAGTGCGTCAGTTTCAATTGTAAAAGAGAAGGATGATACGGGTGCTGCGGCAGATACCCCTTCCCAACAGGCGGATTTTACAAATACATATAATTCGGATGCTGCTAATTTTGTATTGCTGGCCCAAAAAAACTATGATAATCAGGGGAATCATCCGCTGACAGAAAATATGTTTTCTTTTGTGCTCTCCGGGAAAGAAGGAACAACAGAAAACGGTGCTAGTATAGATAAAGACAAAATTCCAATGCCGGATGAAACTGTGAATGGTATTTGTGAGTCCGGCAACAACAGTACGGGAGCTGTTTTTTTAGGAACACTCCATTTTGATCAGGCGGATGTAGGTAACGAATATGTTTATCAGGTATATGAAAAACAGCCTACAGATGATGGAACTTACCAGGGCAGCGCTTTGAAAGAAGGCTTACAGTCTGCATGGCAGGACCCGGAAAAAGACAATGCCTGGGTATATAAAGGTGTAACTTATGATAAAGAGGTCAAAGAGATTACAGTATCAGTAACCCGGGATGCAAACAACACAATTATTGTGACGGCAGAGTATGAAAATACCGGAGATACAATGCTGTACTTTGACAATACATATACACCAGATGCTGTCACGCTTTCCGGAAATACAGCTTTGCAGGGAGAGAAAACTCTGACGGGACGCAGTATGACAGCTGGCGAAGCTTTTGAATTTGAGCTTACTGCTGCCAATGATGCGGCTGAGACGGTACTGCCGGCAGCATTAACAGAAACGGTTAAGGATGTGGAAGATGGTACAGCAGAAAAATTTTCCTTTAAGGATTTGACGTTTACCGAAACAGGTACGTATATCTTCCATATTACAGAAAAGCTGCCTGACGGTGTAAGTGCGGAGAATCCGATAAAAGAAGGAACTGTCTATGACACGCACACCACCATAGTAACAGTAGAGGTTACGGACGATCAGGAGGGAAGTCTTACAGCGAAGGTTTCTTACAATAACGGAAGCGTAAGCAGTGAAACAGACCGGGCAGTTTTTTCCAATACTTACCGGGCTGTTGGAAGTTATAATATCACAGGTATAAAAGAAATAAGCGGCCGTGTATTTAACGGGAATGATCATTTTACTTTTAAAATAGAAGCTCTGGATAATGCTCCGCTGCCTTCCGGCGTTCTTGCAGACGGAACGATTGTTATTACACCTAAGTCAGGAACAAAGGCAGCCATAGACTTTGGAACAGTAAATTTTGATAAAGCAGGGCAGTCTTACAGCTATATTCTTTCAGAAGCAGAGCCGGCAGACAGTGAGAAGCCGGGAGGTATTTCTTACAGCAAAGATACCTACAAAATCACAATAACAGCAAAGGCCGGCGATACGCCGGGAACTTTGATTCCGGAAACTGTAATTGTTAAAAATCCGGGAGGTGATGATGAAACCGAAACTGATGAAATAGGATGGTTAAATCAGTACAGTGCCAGCGGAACACTGGAGGGAGCTGCAAATCTTGGCGGAACAAAAGTTTTAAGAGGAAGAGACTGGACTGCCGATGACAGATTTACCTTCCGGCTGCAGGGCGGCAATCCTATGACCCAGGCAGCAATCTCGTCTGGAAAAGTGATTCTTCCGGCGGTTACGGAAAAAACAGTAAACAGTGATGATCTGAATCAGGGTGAAGCAGCGTTTTCCTTTGATGATATTACTTTTACAAAGGCAACGGATCCGGGATATCCATACATCTTTCAGATAACAGAGAATCTGCCATCTGGGGTTAGTGAGGATCAGCCAAAAAAAGATGGGATCACTTATGATACACATAAATATCTGATTTCTGTTACGGTAACAGATAACGGGGACGGAACGCTGGCGGTTGTTTCTGGACCTTTTTCGGGTTCTTCAACATTTACAAATGTTTACAGCTCCCTGATGCCGGAAGATGAGACGGCTAAAACAGATATTACGTTTACTAAAGAGCTTATTGGAAGAGACTGGACCGATACGGATGCATTTACATTCAGCATCACTGCACTGGATAATGCTCCCGTGCCAAAAGATCAGGACGGCAATGAGATCAGCCAGGTAACTGTGGAAAAAACGTCTGATTCGGATGTTTCAAAGGGTTCATTTGGAGAAATTCATTATACGTACGATATGATCAGCGGGGAGGCGGGATATTCAAAAACATTTGTTTACGAAATATCAGAAGTAATCCCTGAAGATTCCGGGAAACAGACTGGCATGAATTATGATAACAGTGTTTACAGGGTGGAAATTACTGTAACCGATGACAAGAAGGGAACTATGACGGCAGATTCCGTTATAAAAAAGGAAAAAGCTGACGGAACTTATGAAGAAGTCAACGGGGTGGAATTTAAAAATACGTATAAAGCTCTTTCAAATACCCTGACTCCATTAAAGATTACGAAAATCTTAAGCGGCGGAAGAGAAGAAGCTTTACAGAAGGATGAGTTTTTCTTTGAGCTGTCAGTAACTGCTGTGGAGGGTTCACCGGAAGATGGTTTCCGGCTGCCGGCCAAGACAAAGTTAGGAAATGAGGCAGATGGAAGCGTTCAGTTTGATGATATTGTCTTTACTGAAGAGGGAACTTATCAGGTAACAGTCAGTGAAGTAAAACCGGCGTCCGGTGTTTTGGAAGGGGTTACTTACGATGACAATGTATTAACTTATACTGTGACCGTAAAAGATAATAACGGCAATCTGGAAGCGGAAATTTCAGATGTAACTGGCAGTCAGACCTTTACCAATCAGTATCAGGCATCGGGAACTCTCAATGGTGCGGCAAATCTGAAAGTAACAAAAGAACTTTCCGGAAGAAACTGGCTTGATGATGACAGCTTTACCTTTGAGTTATCGCCGGGGGATGAGATTACCCAGAATGCGGTAAAAGATAAAACAGTAATTCTGCCGGAAGATACAAAACTGCAGATTACAGGTAAGGATCAAGTAAAGGAAAAAGCCTTTGGAGATATTACATTTACAAAAGCAGGGACTTATAAATTCCAGATTACTGAAGAAGAAGGAAAACAGGCGGGGATTACCTATGATACAGTCCCGCGTATCCTGACAGTTAAAGTTACGGATAACAATGACGGAACACTGACCGTTGCAGGAACAGAAGTGGTTGAAAACTCTCTGACCTTCCATAATACGTATACAGCCGTACCGGCAGTGTCAGAAAATTTGACTGCTGAAAAAACATTAACAGGCAGGGATATGAAGGACGGTGAATTTTCCTTTTCTGTAACACCACAGAATCAGGCGCCTGCTCCTACAATGGTATCAGTGAAAAATACAGCGGCCAAAAATAATGAGACCAGTGAACTGAACTTTGGCAGAATTATATTTACAGAGGCCGGAAAGTACACATACCTTATAAAGGAAGAAAAGGGAAATCTGGGCGGTGTTTCGTATGACCAAAGAGAATATACCGTTACCTATATTGTGACGGACAACTTAAAGGGAAATCTGGAAATTGAATCTGAAGTTACTCTGGATGGAAAACCTGTTGATACGGTTTCCTTTAAAAATACTTATACGTCAGAAGCTGCAGAGATTTCAGGCAGTGCAGATTTAAGTGGAACAAAGACAGTTGTATCCGAGGATCCGGATTCTTCTTATACGATGAAGGGTAAAGAATTTGAATTTGAAATAACTGCTTTAACAAAGGATGCTCCATTGCCGGAGGATACCATTGTTACGAATGATGCAGGCGGAAGTTTTTCATTTGGAAATATTACCTATACGGCTCCCGGCACCTACCGTTATCAGATTAGTGAGGTAAAGGGAAGTGCGGCCGGAATGTCTTATGACGGAAGTACGTATGAAGTTGTGGTGGAAGTGACGGATAATGGCTTGGGACAGCTTCTTGCAAGTGTAAGCAAAAGCGGAGATTTAGAGTTCAGAAATCATTATAATCCCGAAAAAATCAGTGCTTCGATTTCAGGAACCAAGAGTCTTGCCGGAAGAGATCTGAAGGATCAGGAATTTAGCTTCCGTCTGGAGGCAGGGGATGATCTGACAAAGAAAGCAGTCAAGGAAGGCATTGTAGTACTTGGCGGTCATGCAGACAGTCTGATTACAGACAATACACAGGCCGGTTCCTTCAACTTTGGACAGGATGCCATTACATTCTGCCAGGCAGGAAATTATACATTCCTTGTAACCGAAGAAAAGGGAGAAGATGCCAATATCACTTATGATGACACTGTTTATGAAGTAAAAGTGAATGTGACAGATGATAATGGACTTCTGAAAGCAGAATGGAGCAAAGATCTGGATATTCACTTTGAAAATACCTATACTCCGTTTGAAACAGAGGTGTCCTTTGGCGGAACAAAAACATTAGACGGAAGAACCATTAAAGATGGAGAATTCAAGTTTATTGTTACAGATGCACAGGGAAATGAAGTTTCAAAAGGAACAAATGATGCAGAGGGAAACATTGAATTTGAGCCGGTTGTGTTTACAAAAGCCGGGGAATATTACTATGATATTACAGAGGTCAACAACGCAGTGGGCGGTATTGTTTATGACACAAATTTGTATCATGTGAAAGTTGTAATTGACGATGTTGACGGACAGCTGACAGCAGCATCTGTGATATATACTGCCGATGGCGGAGATTCTGAAAATGGTGCAGTATTTAAAAATGTTTACCGGGCAGAGCATACTTCTGTTGTGTTAGGAGCAGTTAAAGAGCTGGAAGGACGCAGCCTGAAGGACAAGGAATTTACTTTTGTATTGAAAGATGAGAACGGAAAAGTCATCGCTGAAGCACAGAATGACGAAACAGGTATGATTTTGTTTGAGGAAATTGCTTTTGACAAGGCAGGAACGTATCAGTACACTGTTTCAGAGGCTGCAGGAACAGAGGAAAACATTACTTATGATGAGACCGTATATTCGATTACGGTTACTGTGGAAGATAATCAGGAAGGATATCTATCTGCGGCTGTGGATAATCACGGGCAAGATATAGTATTCCATAATCTGTATCAGGAAGCTCAGGCAGATCATCCAAAAGAGGATGATTCCAAAACAGATCAGCCGGGGGCGGACAAAGACGATTTACAGATAGAGGATACAGCTGATGCACCAGCTACTGGAGACGGGCAGCCTGTATTTCAGAGTCTGGCAGTATTTGTAATCGCAGCAGCCGGTATACTCATTGCTGCAGGAGTGATAATCCGCAGAAGAAAACGGATGTAGGAAAATGTATCAGAACTTATGAGCAGACAGATAAAAACTGTCAGTGTGTAAGCAGGCGGAAGGTGCCGGTTCAAAAAGGAATCGGCACCTTCTGTTTTGTGTTTCAGAAGCAAAACAGAATATGCCACACTGCTCCGGCCTGTGTCCGTTTTTTGAATTTCTGTTAAGAGCCGGTTTTCCCGGATAAGTTGACGATTTTTTTAAAATTCGCTATGATGATTAAACAATATATAAAAATCATATAGAAATAAAAATGACAGGCAGGGAGTGTTTTTGTGAACATTTTAAATATAGAACATATCAGTAAAGTATACGGAGAAAAGGTGATTTTTGATGATGTGTCCTGGGGGATACAGGAAGGTGATAAAATTGGAATTATAGGGATTAACGGAACTGGAAAATCCACACTGCTTAAAATTGCGGCGGGACTTGAGGAAGCAGACTCCGGAAGCTGTATCAAAGCAAATCATATTGTAGTACAGTATCTTTCTCAAACCCCGGAATTTGACGGAGAATCCTGCGTGCTTGAATATGTGATGAAGGAAATGTCTGCAGATGTTCACTGGGATATGGAAGGAGAAGCTAAAAATATGCTTCAGACTTTGGGGATTACGGACTGGAATCAGAAAATCGGGGAGCTTTCCGGAGGTCAGCGAAAAAGGCTGGCTCTGGCAGAGGTACTGTTAAAGCCCTGTGATCTGCTGGTGTTAGATGAGCCCACCAACCATCTGGACCACAGTATGGCTCAGTGGCTGGAACAGTATCTGAAAAGCTGGAGGGGAAGTCTTTTGATGGTAACCCATGACCGGTATTTTCTGGACAGTGTTTCCAACCGGATTTTGGAGATTGATAAAGGAAAGATTTATAATTATGATACCAATTATGCCGGGTTTCTGGAATTAAAAACCCAGCGGGAAGAGATGGAGCAGGCCACAGAGAGGAAGCGCCAGTCAATTCTGCGCACAGAGCTTGAATGGGTGAAGCGGGGAGCCAGAGCCCGTTCTACCAAGCAGAAGGCAAGACTTTTGCGGTATGAGGAACTAAAAAACCAGGGTGGTCCTGTCAGTGATGGCAGGGTGGAGATGAGTTCTGTTTCTACGCGTATGGGAAACACAACCATTGAGGTGGAAAATCTCTGTAAATCATATAGAGAGAAGACTTTGGTCAGGGATTTTTCCTACATATTTTTAAAAAATGACCGTATTGGATTTGTGGGTGATAACGGCTGTGGGAAAACAACGCTGATGAAAATGCTGACGGGACGGATACAGCCGGACCAGGGAACAATTAAAATCGGGCAGACCATTAAAATGGGATATTATTCCCAGGAGATTGAGACGGGAAAGGATGCGGGAATTGCTTATATGGACCCTGCTATGCGTGTCATTGATTATATCAGGGAGACCGCAGAATATGTGCGTACCGAAGATGGTCTTATCAGTGCTTCTGCGATGCTGGAACGGTTTTTGTTTCCCCCGGATGCTCAGTACAGCCTGATTGGAAAACTATCGGGAGGAGAACGCCGCCGGCTGAATTTGCTCCGGGTACTGATGGAAGCGCCAAATGTGCTGATTTTAGATGAGCCCACCAATGATCTGGATATTTCCACATTGACCATACTGGAGGATTATCTGGATCACTATCAGGGAATTGTGATAACCGTGTCTCATGACCGGTATTTTCTGGACCGGACGGTGCGGAGGATTTTTGCTTTTGAAGATGGCGGGCGCCTGAGGCAGTATGAAGGCGGATATACAGATTATATTATGAAGGCCAAAGAAGCGGATGAGGAGAAACAAAGTCCGGCAGCGGCCGATGTTTTGGCAGAAAAATCTGGAAGAGCAGGGAAAGATACTTATCGGGCTGCAAAAGAAAAGAAACTGAAATTTTCTTATAAGGAACAGCGGGAGTATGAGACCATTGAGGAAGATATCGCAGCTTTAGAAGAGGCGTTGGAGCAGCTGGAGCAGGATATGATGGCAAATGCAACAAACTCTGCAAAATTATCAGAACTGACAGAATTAAAATCCAAAAAGGAGCAGGAACTGGAAGAGAAGATGGAGCGCTGGGAGTATCTGGAGGAGCTGGCTGAAAAAATTGCCGGGCAGTAGAGAACTTCAGGATTATGCAAAAAAGGCATAGGTATCCATTTTAAACAGATATTTGTAAAGCCAGTTTTTTCTGGCTTATACTAAGAAATAATTGATAATAGAAATAAAATATAAAACAGAATATAAAAACAGAATGGAGTGACAGGTTATGATTTATAAAGGATTTCAGGATTTAAAACTATCAGCCCTTGGAATGGGGGCCATGCGTCTGCCGGTTGTAGATGGAGATGATTCAAACATTGATGAGGCTGCGGCAATGAAAATGGTGGACTATGCTATGAAGCAGGGGATTAACTATTATGATACTGCCTGGGGATATCATGGAGGACAGTCGGAGCTGGTGATGGGTAAGGCGCTTGCCCGGCATCCCAGAGAAAGCTTTTATCTGGCAGATAAATTTCCCGGATATGATCTTTCCAATATGGATAAAGTGGAAGAGATTTTTGAGACACAGCTGAAAAAGTGTAAGGTAGATTATTTTGATTTTTATTTGTTTCACAATGTCTGTGAAATGAATATTGATGCATATCTGGATGAAGCTTATGGTATTTACGATTATCTTATGAAACAAAAAGCGGACGGACGCATCAGACACCTGGGCTTTTCTGTTCACGGAGCGTATGATGTTATGGAACGGTTTTTAAAGGCATACGGAAGCGATATGGAATTCTGTCAGATTCAGTTAAATTATCTGGACTGGAGTTTTCAGGATGCAAAAGCTAAGATAGAGCTTTTAAAACAGTATCAGATACCAGTCTGGGTAATGGAACCCCTGCGGGGCGGACAGCTGGCATCCCTTGATCTTAAGCAGGAGCAGCAGTTAAAAAAACTGCGCCCAGAGGAAGGAATACCGGCATGGGCATTCCGGTTTCTGCAGACAATTCCGGAAGTGACAGTAACTCTTTCCGGGATGTCAGATTTTGGCCAGCTTCAGGAAAATATTCATACCTTTGAAACCAATCAGCCCTTAAATGATATGGAATTTGACGCTGTAATAAAAATTGCGGACAGTATCATAAAGAAGATTGCTCTGCCGTGCACCTCATGCAGATATTGTGTCAGTCATTGCCCTAAAGGGCTTAATATCCCGGTTTTAATCGGGCTGTATAATGAGCACTGTTCTACAAAGGGAGGTTTCCTTGCACCTATGGCGCTGATGGCTGTACCGGAATCAAAACGCCCTGCTGCCTGCGTGGGATGCAGAAGCTGTGAAGCAGTCTGTCCCCAGCAGATAAAAATATCAGAGGCTATGGCTGATTTTACGAAAATGCTGAATGCGTAAACTTTAAGAGAGAAAAATCCCACAGTCCGGAACCTTCCATTGAACTGCCCGCCAAAAGCTAGACCAAAAATCTAACGATTGGGAGATTGGTTCAATGGGCCATGTGGTTCCTTACAGTGGGATTTTTGTTTCTCGGCCTATTTTACTTTAAATAGTTATTTGTTTTTAAAAATCAGCTCTCACATTTCCAGAAGAAAGCGCTGTAAGCAGGCAGCTGGCTGCCGCCGCCAAAGTCGTGCTCTGCACCGGTAATCAGATCTTTCGCCCGACCGCAGCCGGTGTCAAAGTGTGCCGTGTAAGGCGTTTCATCGGCATTGACTGCCACAAATACACGCTCGTTGTCTGTCCGGCGTTCAAAAATACATTGACGGTTTGTCAGAACTACTGAGCAAAAATCCCCATAGTTAAGGGCAGCGCTTTCTTTTTTTGCTTTGCTTAAAGCAGTAATCCATCTGGTAAGCTCATTTTCAAGAGGGGCGTCAAAACATGGACGTAATGCAGGATCTCCTTCATTTTTGTGCGCCTTTGCACCCCATTCGCTTCCGTAGTAAATACATGGAATACCAGGCATTCCAAAACAGAGGGCATAAATCAATGGAAGGTGCCGTTCATTGGTGAGATTGCTGGCAATCCGGGTTACATCATGATTATCCACAAATGAAAGCAGATGTTTTCCTTTATAAAGAGTCCAGTTTTCCGGTCCGAACTGGCGCAGTAAAGAGTGGATAATTTCAAACATATTCATGCTGTTAAAGCTGGAGAACAGTCCTTTGTAGCATTCGTAATTCGTTACTGAATGCAGCATCTGATCATTCATCAGCTGGTTATAATCGCCGTGAAGCATTTCTCCTACCAGGAAGAATTCATTTTTTAGAGAATCACAGTGGCTCCGGAGACGGCGGACAAAGTCATGGTCAAGACAGTAGGCTACATCCAGCCGCAGTCCGTCGATATCAAAGGTATCAATCCAGTATTTTACGCTGTCTAACAGATAACGGATCACTTCTTCATTTTTCAGGTTCAGCTTAACCAGATCAAAGTTTCCTTCCCAGCCTTCATACCAGAGACCGTCGTTATAGTTGGAGTTCCCCTGAAAATTCAGGAAAAACCAATCCTTGTAGGAAGAGTTTTCACGGTTTTTTAAAACATCCTGAAAAGCAAAAAAACCCCGTCCCGCATGATTAAACACCCCGTCTAACACGATGCGGATACCTGCCCGGTGCAGATTTTTACATACTGCGGCAAAGTCTTCATTGGTGCCCAGACGCACATCCAGTTTTTTATAATCCCTTGTATTATATCCATGGGTATCAGATTCAAATAACGGTGAAAAATAAACGGCATCAGCGCCAAGCTTCTTGATATGGGGGATCCAGTCATTTACTTTTAAAATCCGATGTGTTAAAACTCCATCATTTTCAAAAGGCGCCCCGCAAAATCCAAGGGGATAAATCTGATAAAAAACACTTTCATAAGCCCACATAGTTTTTCCTCCTGTTTCAAAACAGATATGAACAGAGATCTGTTTTTCTTTATAATAACCTTATGATAAAATTTTACTCAATGTCTGTACAGGATACAAGGGGAACTTGCAAGTTTCTAAGAATACGTGACATTCTAAAAAGTGTGTGCTATGATAGATTTAATAAAAAAATCTTGTTTTATGCAAAATATATGAAAAATGAAAGGGGAGAGAAATATGGTTATTGCAACAACAATGTGTAAGCTTTTAGCTGCCATGGTAGTTGGATTTTTTTTGTTTCGAAAAAAAATACTCACAGAAGAAACGAATAAGAAGCTTTCCGCCATGATTGTACAGGTTACCTGTCCGTGTATTATTTTAAACAGTGTTTCTTCCGTATCCCATGATGACCCGCAGATGGTACTGAAGCTTTTTCTGGCGGGAATTGTCATGTATGCGATATTTCCGTTTATCGCCTATTTGGTAACAGGACTGATGCGGGTTCCAAAACATCTCAGAGGGACCTATATGTGTATGCTGATTTTTTCCAATAACTCTTTTATGGGATATCCGGTGGTCCAGGCATTATTTGGAGAAAGCGCAATCTTTTACATAACGATTTTTAATATGCCATTTAACATTTTGTTTTTCTCACTGGCACTGCATTTGTTCAAGAAAGACGCGGCAATCGGGTCCGGTGCTTCTGAGAAAGAGAAAATGAAGCTTCGCAGTTTTATCAATAATGGAATTATTGCAGCTGCAGCAGCCCTGGTGATTTACTTTGCCAATATCCCAATGCCGGATATTTTCTTTGAATGTGTGGGATTTATCGGAAACATTACCACCCCGTTGTCCATGATTATTATCGGAAGCTCTATGGCTGCGGCTTCCTTTAAGGAAATCAAAACAGAAAAAGGAATCTGGCCCATGCTTCCGGTGAGGCTGATTGGAATGCCCCTGTTAGTCTGGGGATTTATGCATTTTGTAACAGACGATCCTGTTCTGATCAGTATTTGTACTATAGGAGCCGGGATGCCGGTAGCTTCTTTAGTGGCCATGGGGTCTGCGCCTTATGCGAGACAAAACAAAAGCGCTTCTATCGGTGTTGTGATTTCGACACTTTGCTCGTTAATTACCATTCCCATTATGGCGGTGCTGCTGGGAGCCTGAGGAAATTTAACAGCAGGAAAAAGCGTTAAAAATATCAAGATAATTATAGAAAGCTGAAAAACACTGCTTTGCAGGAACGGACAGGATAAGGTGTCTTTAATTGCAGGGTGGTGTTTTTATTATAAATAATATATAATAACAAATACTTTATAATACAAAGTATAGTTGACAAAGAATGAAAAGATAGTAAAATAATCTATAAGATATAGTAATGGATGTCTTAAAATAATTATTTTATTTGAACAGATATATCTGCATTATTATGGCTGGTACTCTGTCGGAAGTGTATAGCAGAAAATGTTCAGAAAGGAATATCTATGAAAAATATTTTATACATAATTTTAGTGCAGCTGATCGTTTTTATAGATCCGATTCTGCTGCATAAATTATATGATTATGCAGCCCGTAACTATAATACATATCCAAGCCTGATCTATCAGGCCATTTCAGCATTGATATTTGGCGTCTTCTTATATCTGGCAATAAAAAAATCAGATGATGCCGCCATAAACGTAAAAATACTTTATGTGATTCTGGCCTTTGTCAATGTAGTTATTAGTATTTACTGGTGGATTTCTTGGGGACAGATCGTTCGATTTGCATTGATTGCTCTTGTAGTATTTGCAGCTTTGTTTATCAGCCAGTGCCGTAAAACAAAAGGAGAACACCATTGATAAAAAAGTGTAAGAAACTGACAGCTGTTATGGTTTTTGCTATGGCAGGTGTATTTCTGCTTTCCTGTGAGCAAAAAAATGTACAGAAAGAATCGGTCCAGAGCAGTACGGAATCAAAAGAAGCGGAAAAGTATCAAGAAGAATCCCTGATTACAGAAAAAGATCTGGAACAGAAGTCATATGTGAACGTTGTGGAAGACTTTTTTGATGCTTTTTCCAGGGAAGATTACGAGACCATGAAGAGCTATTGTACGGACAATTTTGCAAAAAACCTGATTCATGAAAATGTCGTCTGGGGAATGCGCCGGGCAAAACTGAAAGAACTGCCCACCGGCATAGAGGAAGCGGTTAAAATTGTGGACGGACAGCTGTGGGTCTTTGCAGAGGTAGAAATGGAAACGGTAAAAGAGTCTGCGCTGTATCCGGATACGGAAGGCGGATATTACGTTGTGCTGGATAAGACAGCTGACGGATGGCTCATTGACAGTCTGACAACCGGATAATTTAAAGAAAGAAAAGAGAGGGCCGGCGGGTAAAATGAACTGCTTCCCGTCAAGTAGACAATTAAAAAAATAAAATTTTTTCTGCCAGTAGGTGTTACCTGCTGGCAGATTTTTATGCTGCCTGCAAATATATTTCATGTTTTTCCATTGGTGTTAACACACCCAAATTTCTCTGTAAACGTTTATTGTTGTAATAGTAGATATATTCTTCAATCATGGTTACTAGTGACTCTCGATCTGTGAAGCGTCTACTATAATAGCGTTCTCTCTTTAAAATTCCCCAAAATCCTTCCATAGGACCGTTATCGATACATTTCGCAACCCTAGACATACTTTGTGTCATTCCGGCATCTTCAAGTTTGGCGTGAAATATTCTGTTGGTATACTGGAATCCCCTATCACTATGAAATAAAGGATGCGCATCTGGATTCTTCATGACAGCATCGTCAAGGGTGTCAAAAACTAAAGAATTATTATTGCTGTTGCCAATACAATAAGCTACAATTCTTCTATCGAACAGATCCAGAATAGCACTTAAGTATACTTTGTGTTTCTCGGTTCCGATGTAGTACTGAAATTCTGTTACATCAGTAAGCCACTTCTGGTTTGGTGCTTCTGCCTTAAACTCACGGTTTAGTATATTTTCTGCTATATACTGTGGATTTACCGCCTGTCTTGTACATCCGTTATTCGCATACTTAATGGTAGATTTGATACCAAGTTTCCGGCAGATACGCAAAATACGTTTATCATTCACATCGATCCCATGGTATCGTTCCAGTTCATCGCGGATCCTGCGGTAACCCTTATCTGGTGATTCGTTATGGATTTTTTCTATCAGTATTGCAATTCTTTGGTTCTCCTGCTCGTGTTCCGACATTTTCCGATTTAGCCATTTATAGTAGGCAGCTCTGGAAACACTGCCGAGTTTACAAAGAGCCCGTACTGGATAATTATGTTCCTCATGTTCTTCTTTCACCGCCTGATAGATTGACTCATGGCGAACCAGGCTCAGCCCCGCCTCCTCTCGATTTCCTCTAATTTTTTTAAGAATGATATTTCCATTTCCGCTTTCTGTCGTTTTGCTTTTTCCATCTTTAATTCAGCCCGGAGTTTTTCAATTTCGGTCAGAGAATCTTCTGGTTTTCGCTTGCCGCGATGATCCTGAAGGGCATTGATACCGCCCGCTTCATACTTTACCGTGTAATTACGAGCCTGTTGATAGGATACCTGATACTTCTCTGCTGTTTCAGCATAGTTATGTTCATGTGCAATACAGTACTGCACGATTTCAATACGTTCTTCAAATGTTGTTTTTCTTCCTTTGGTCATAAGGCTATGTCCTCCTGTTCCGGAAGCTTTCAGCTCCTTATGACCATTATATAACAAAATCCACTTCGATAATTGAGTAGATGAATGAATAGCATATTTTTTGCATAACCCCATTAAAGAATCCTTATCAGCCAGATAGTCATTTACCGCTTGTTCTTTCAGTTCTTTTGAGTATCTTTTGTACCCTGACTTTACAAAAGCATCCGTTCCCATAGATTCATATTTCATAAGCCATCTTTGAACAGAAATCTTATTGACTTGAAGGATCTTGGCTATTTGTCCTTGTGAAAGCTTACCCTCCAAGTACTGTTTACAATAATATATCTTGTCTTCTGCTGATATTTTTGACATAGAAAATGCTCCCTCCTAAGCAAACAAGTTTTTATTATTTCACTTGTCTACCTAGAAGGGAGCATATCAAAAAAACGCCAATGCTCCTCTCTTTTTGCTCTATAGGAAATACTGTGTTGTGGTAAAGCTGTAATTTTTGTACCGGTTATTATTTACTCATATCCTTTGATTTCTGACTGCAGGCTCTCTGGGCTTCGATAACAGCAGTGCGCAGCCCCATCTGCTCCAAAACAGCTACAGCTTCGATGGTTGTCCCTCCGGGTGAGCAGACCATATCCTTTAATTCTCCTGGGTGTTTTCCTGTTTCCAGTACCATTTTTGCGGAACCAAGTACAGACTGTGCTGCAAATTTATAGGCCTGGCTGCGGGGCATACCGTCAGCAACAGCGGCGTCTGCCATAGCTTCGATAAACATATAAACATAAGCAGGAGAAGAACCGCTGACACCTACAACTGCATCCATCAGAGATTCGGATATAATTTCGGATTCTCCGAAGCTGTCAAACAGCTGTTTTACTTCATGGAGTTCTTCCTCAGAAACGTGATCGTTGCCGCATAAAGCGCTCATGGAAGCGCCTACAAGTGCGGGAGTGTTTGGCATAGCCCGGACTAGTTTTATGGGGTGCTCAAACAGATCTTCGATTTTCTCTAGAGACTGTCCGGCAGCAATGGAGACGATAATTGAGCTTTCTTTCAGATGATGTCTGATCTCTGGAATAACTGTGGGAAACATATTCGGTTTTACTGCCAGAAATAAAATATCAGCAAGAGAGCTGACTTCAATATTTTCAGTAGATGTCTGGATACCGAAAGTTTCTTTCAGACGATTGACGGCAGCCTGGGTTTTGTCTGCGGCAATAATATGTTCTTTATCAGAAAGGCCGGAGCTTATCAGTCCGCCGATAATTGCGCTGCCCATATTGCCGCCGCCGATAAATCCGATAATTTTTTGATTCATGTTTGTGTAACCTCCTTTGGATAAAACAGGATTTGTTTTTATATGAAAGAAAGCAGGGAAGTAAAAGCTTCCCTGCAATTTTTTACTCTATAGGAAATACTGTGTTGTGATAAAGCTGAAAAGTACCGATTCTTATAGAGCAAAAAACGCTCCGCTGAGGATCGCACTGCGGCGGAATGGAGTCATTTCGCAAAAACGACCCGCCGCAGGCGGAGAATGTGCTTTGCACATTCTTTTTTACTCTACTAGGAAATACTGTGTTGTGATAAAGCTGAAAAGTACCGATTCCTATAGAGAAAAAAAACGCTCCGCTGAGGATCGCACTGCGGCGGAATGGAATCATGTCGCAAAGGCGACCCGCCGCAGGCGGAGAATCCTGCCGTGGCAGGATACTTTTTTATTAATAGTATTTAGAAATCAGTGAAGTTTTTCTCTTTCCGTTTTTCAAGGAAAGCAGTCATTCCCTCTGTCTTATCATGTGTGGAACATGTAATGCCAAACAGGTTTGCTTCATATTCAACAGCATTTTTGATATCCATATCATAACCGTTGTTGATGGCCGCTTTTGCAATAGAAACAGCATAGCTTGCATTGCGGGCAATTTTGGATGCCATTTTTTTAGCGGTATCCATCAGCTCTGCCTGAGGAACAACTTTATTTACAAGGCCGATTCTGTAAGCTTCCTGAGCGTCAATGTTTGTGCATGCAAAGATCATTTCTTTTGCACGGCCCATACCTACCAGACGGGCAAGTCTTTGTGTGCCGCCGAAGCCCGGAATGATTCCAAGACCGCATTCAGGCTGTCCAAACAGTGCGTTGTCAGATGCGATACGGATATCGCAGGCCATAGAGATCTCGCATCCGCCCCCAAGAGCAAATCCGTTTACAGCAGCGATGGTAACCTGACGCATATTCATTAATTTAAAGAATGGATCTGCCGCGCGCATACCAAAAGCACGTCCTTCTGCACCTGAGAAATTAACCATTTCAGAGATGTCAGCGCCTGCAACAAAAGATTTCTCCCCTGCGCCTGTAAGAATGACAACTTTGATGTCGCTTCTTCCTTCGATTTCTGTGAGTACTTCGTTTAATTCAGTCAGCGTTTCGCTGTTTAAAGCATTCAGAGCCTTTGGTCTGTTGATTGTCAAGACCGCAATTGAATTTTCAACTTCCAGTGTTAAGTTATTCATTACCTTATACCTCCTGTGGTTTACCAACTTAAAGATACAACAATTATACACCAGAAAAATGAAAAATGAAAGCGCGGATTGTTTTGGGGATAGGAATTTTTAAGGGACTGTGTTACACTCAGTTAGAATGTGAACCAAAGAAATAAAGCAGGTGATAGAATGAAAAAAACATATATATCGGATGTGGTTATGCAGATGCCTGATTCCGGCATTAAAGATTTTTTCGATGTGGCAAATACATTAGACGGCGCGGTATCTTTAGGAGTAGGGGAGCCGGATTTTGCAACGGCAGAGCATGTGCGGGATGCCGCCATAGAGGCCATCAGAGAGGCCCGGACAAAATACACGGATAACCGTGGAACGGTGGAGTTAAGACGGGCAGCCGCCAAATATCTGGAAAAGTTTGATCTTTATTATGACAGACAGGATGAGATTTTGATTACTGTGGGAGCAAGTGAAGGAATTGATCTGGCGCTTCGGGCTTTGATTAATCCCGGGGATGAGGTTTTGGTGGTGGAACCATCTTATGTTTCCTACATTCCGTGTGTAATGATGTGCGGCGGTGTGCCGGTTCATCTTTGTATGCAGGAGAAAAACCGCTTTCGTCTCACACCGGAGGAGCTAAAAGAAAAGATAACTCCGAAAACAAAGGCTCTGCTGCTTCCGTTTCCCTGCAATCCTACCGGGGCTATTATGGAACAGACGGATTTAGAGGTCCTTGTTCCCATTTTAAAGGAACACAATATTTTTGTAATCAGTGATGAAATTTATGCGGAGCTTACATATGGAAAGAGACACGTATCCATTGCGGCGCTGCCGGGGATGAAGGAGCAGTGTGTAGTATTAAATGGATTTTCCAAGGCTTTTGCCATGACCGGATGGCGTATGGGGATGGCGGCAGGACCGGCAGAAATCATTGCGGCCATGAATAAAATCCATCAGTTTACAATAATGTCTGCAGGAACGATTGCACAGGCCGCCGCACTAGAAGCCCTTACCAGTGCCCAAAGAGAAGAAGATATAGAAGTTATGCGCAGGGAATATGATGCCAGAAGAATGTTAATGACAGAAGGTTTTAAAAACATGGGGCTGGATGTGGTGGAGCCGGAAGGCGCCTTTTATGTATTTCCATCCATTAAAAAGACCGGCATGAGCAGTCAGGAGTTCTGCCGCAGACTACTTGAGGATCAGAAGGTGGCTGTAATCCCGGGGGATGCCTTTGGAGCCTGCGGCGACGGTTACATCCGCTGTTCTTATGCATACAGCCAGGAAACCATCCGCATCTGTCTGGAAAAAATCGCGGCGTTTTTAAAGAAAATTTAAAGAAGATAAATTTATGAAATACAAAAAGATAGTAAAGGGAAATTTTGTAAGCCGGCCCAACCGGTTTGTGGCAAATGTAGCTATTTCAGGAAAAGAGACGATCTGTCATGTAAAAAATACAGGCCGGTGCCGGGAGCTTCTGATTCCGGGGGCGGAGGTTTTTCTGGAGGAGAGCTCTAATCCTGCCCGGAAGACAAAATATGATCTGTTAGGGGTAAAAAAGGGAGATTTGATGATTAACATGGATTCTCAGGCTCCCAACAAGGCCGTGGCAGAATGGCTTAAGAAAAAGATTTTATTTCCGGATCTGACTTATTTAAAAGCAGAACAAAAATACGGAACCTCCAGATTTGATTTTTATCTGGAAGCCGGAGAGCGGAAAGTTTTTCTGGAAGTAAAAGGCGTTACCTTAGAAGAAGACGGCACGGCCTATTTTCCGGATGCGCCTACCCAGCGGGGAGTGCGGCATATCAGGGAATTAATTTCCTGTATGCAGGACGGATTTGAGGGAGTAATCTTATTTGTGATACAGATGAAACAGATTCGGCAGTTCTGCCCCAATGACCGCACCCATCCTGAATTTGGAGCTGCTTTAAGAGAAGCCTGGGGGGCGGGCGTTAAGGTTCTGGCTTATGACTGCCTTGTAACGGAGGATTCTATGGAGCTGGACAAAGAGATTCCGGTAGTTTTGCACCAATGAAACAGGAGAAAAAGTATGCTGACAGATTTTGATCTGACAAAAATAACAGAGCCGCTGCTTTTGTGGTATGAGCAGAATAAAAGGTCTCTGCCCTGGAGAGATGAGGTTTCTCCCTATCGGGTATGGATATCTGAAATTATGCTGCAGCAGACAAGGGTGGAGGCGGTAAAACCGTATTTTGCCCGGTTTACGATAAGCTTGCCGGATATAAAAGCGCTGGCAGAGTGCGAAGAGGAACGTCTGCTGAAGCTTTGGGAAGGTCTTGGATACTATAACCGTGTCAGAAATATGCAGACTGCCGCCAGGACGGTAATGGAAGCGTTTGGCGGAGAGCTTCCGGCGGATTATGAGAAACTGCTGACCTTAAAAGGAATCGGACACTATACGGCGGGAGCTATTGCGTCTATTGCCTATGGGATACCGGTTCCGGCAGTGGATGGAAATGTGCTGCGCATTTTGATGCGCCTGACAGAAGATGATTCCGATATTATGAAACAGTCAGTAAAAACTAAAGTGGAGCAGGAGCTTCTTAAGATCATGCCAAAGGGGCGGGCAGGAGCCTTTAATCAGGCTCTGATGGAGCTTGGCGCTACTGTGTGCGTGCCAAACGGGGCGCCAAAATGCGGAGAATGTCCATGGAAGGAGTTCTGCCTTGCAAATCAGCATCAAACATGGGACAGGCTTCCGGTAAAGACAAAAGCAAAAGCCAGAAGAATCGAAGATAAAACGGTTCTGGTGATTCGTGATGGTGAGCGGGTGGTGCTGAACAAGCGGGGAAAACGGGGGCTTCTTGCGGGGTTATATGAGTTTCCAAACAGGGAAGGGCATCTGTCTGCCCGGGAAGCCCTTAACTGTGTGCAGGAAATGAATCTGCATCCTATGAGGATTCAGCAGCTAGAGGAAGCCGTGCATATTTTTTCCCATGTAGAATGGCATATGACTGGTTATATGATACAGGTGGATACATTGACAAGAGAAAAAGCCGGACTTTTATTTGCAGAAACTGCAGAGGCGGAGCAGAAATATGCAATTCCCGCGGCTTTCGGAGCTTATACGAAATATATGAATCTCCGTCTTGGAAATGAAAAGTTTCAGGAGCAGTGAGGGCAGATCAGGAGAATATTTTAAGTTTGTGAAAGATATTGAAAAAGCAGGAAGGGTTACAGAAAGTTATGCCCAAAGACAAAGAGGAAGCCGGTGTGGTGGCACCGGCTATTTACATGAAAAAGATTTATGAAAAGAAATTGTCACTGCTAAGTTAATTTCTTAACTTGAGATAAGTATAAAATTAAAATGTGTCAATCGTATGTTGAATATATGTTTATTTAGTAAATAAAATATGAACAGTTTATGAACGATAAAATTTTTAAAATAATTGATGAAAATTAGTATTTAAGTGTATAATGGGACGTAAGATGAAAAAAACAGAGTGAGGAATGTTTTATGAAACTGCTTACTGTAACGGTTCCCTGTTATAATTCACAGGATTATATGGAAAGATGTATTGATTCTCTGCTTCCGGGAGGCGAGGATGTGGAGATCATTATTATAGATGACGGTTCTACAGACCGGACAGGAGAGATCGCTGACACATATGCGAAAAACTATCCTGACATTGTCAGAGTGATCCATCAGGAAAACGGAGGCCATGGAGCAGGCCTGAATGCCGGGATAAACCATGCTGCAGGTCTGTACTTTAAGGTGGTTGACAGTGATGACTGGGTTGATCTTGATGCCTATCAGAAAATTCTTCTGACCCTTAGAAATTTGTGCAGCGGCGGCTGTATGCTGGATATGATGATCAGCAATTTTGTTTATGAAAAGATAGGAGCCAAGCATAAAAAGACTGTGCGCTATACAAATATTCTGCCCCAGAATCAGTTATTTGGCTGGGCAGAAACAAAGAATTTTAACACAGGTAAATATATTCTGATGCATTCAGTAATTTACCGGACACAGCTGCTTCGGGACTGTCATCTGGTACTGCCAAGGCATACATTTTATGTGGATAATCTGTTTGTCTATGTGCCCCTTCCATATGTAAAGACCATGTATTATCTGAATGTGGATTTTTACCGCTATTACATAGGCAGAGAAGATCAGTCAGTCAATGAATCGGTGATGATTAAACGCATTGATCAGCAGATCAAGGTTAATAAAATGATGATTGACGCATGTGATCTGTACAAGCTGACAGACCGCCATCTGCGCAATTATATGATGAATTATCTTGAGATTATCACTGTGATTTCCACAATTATGCTGATAAAATCGGGTACGAAAGAAAATCTGGAAAAGAAGCGGGAGCTTTGGACTTATTTAAAAGGGCGTGATATACGCCTGTTTCATAAGCTGCGCAACCGGATTATGGGACAGATTGTGCATCTGCCAGGGAAAGGCGGCAGGCAGATCTCACTGACAATTTATAAAATTTCACAGAAGGTAATTGGATTTAACTAGATTATGAGCATTTTAAATGTTGAACATCTGACCCATGGATTTGGGGACAGAGCGATTTTTGAGGACGTTTCCTTCCGGCTGTTAAAAGGAGAACACATTGGCCTTATAGGAGCCAACGGAGAAGGAAAGTCCACATTTATGAATATTATTACCGGCAGATTGATGCCGGATGAAGGAAAAATTGAATGGGCAAAAAATGTCCGCGTTGGCTACCTTGACCAGCATACAGTACTTCAAAAAGGAATGACAATCCGGGATGTACTGTCCTCGGCGTTTGATTTCCTGTATGAGATGGAAGAGGAAATGAACAAAATATACGAAAAGCTGGGGGAAGCAGACCCAGAGCAGATGACTGTCTGGATGGAAGAGGCAGGGACGCTGCAGGACCTTCTGACCATGCATGATTTTTATATGATTGATGCCAAGGTTGAGGAGGTTGCAAGAGCTCTGGGACTTCTTGATCTGTCTTTGGACCGGGATGTAACGGACCTCAGCGGCGGCCAGAGAACAAAGGTGCTGCTTGGGAAGCTTTTACTGGAAAAGCCGGATATCCTGCTGTTGGACGAGCCCACAAACTATCTGGATACAGAGCATATTGAGTGGCTGAAACGTTATCTGAATGATTATGAAAATGCATTTATTCTGATATCCCATGATATTCCTTTTTTAAACAGTGTGATCAATCTGATCTATCATATGGAAAACCGGGCTTTAGACAGGTATGTGGGAGATTATGATAAATTCCAGGAAGTACATGCCGCAAAAAAGGCTCAGCTTGAGGCGGCCTATAACAGACAGCAGAAGGAAATTGCTGATTTGAAGGATTTTGTGGCACGGAATAAAGCCAGAGTTGCAACCAGAAATATGGCTATGTCACGGCAGAAAAAGCTGGACAAGATGGATGTCATTGAGCTGGCAGCAGAGCGTCCCAAGCCGGAATTTCACTTTAAAGAAGCACGTACGCCGGGACGCTATATTGTTCAGACAAAGGAGCTGGTGATTGGATATGAGGAACCTTTGTCAAAACCTTTGAATCTTGAGATGGAACGGGGAATGAAAATTGCATTAACCGGCTCTAATGGTATCGGAAAAACGACATTGTTAAAGAGTATTCTTGGATTTATTCCGGCTCTGGAGGGAGAGATTTTTCTGGGGGATTATCTGGAGATTGGATATTTTGAACAGGAAATGAGCCAGGACGCGGATACAACCTGCATTGAGGAAATCTGGAAGGAGTTTCCGGGATATTCTCAGTATGAAGTTCGCAGCGCTCTTGCAAAATGCGGCTTAACAACCAAGCATATTGAAAGTAAAGTAAGAGTATTAAGCGGCGGCGAGCAGGCAAAGGTTAGATTATGTAAACTTATAAACAGGGCCAGTAATCTGCTGGTTTTGGATGAACCTACAAATCATCTGGATGTGGATGCAAAGGAAGAGCTGAAACGGGCATTAAAAGCATATAAGGGCAGTATTTTGATGGTCTGCCATGAACCGGATTTTTACGAAGACTGGGCAGATGCTGTCTGGGACTGCACAGTGTGGACCACAAAACTGTAAGGTGAAATGAGACCTGACACAGATTATTCCAAAAGGAATGATCTATGGACAGGCCTCTTTCGCTGTTATGATAAATCAGGTGCTGATGCCTGAGAAAACGAAATTTTAAAATTGTAATGTATCAGTTTAGAGACTATTGGACTGTAAATTTTAAAAAATTTCTGATTTGTTGTCACAAATAAAGGGTTCCATACGTTCTTGTATGGTAGAAGGAGGAAAATGATACTATTTTATACAGTTCCACTGGAAACTGAAGCTGAGAAAACAAAGTTTGAACTTATATATGAAAAATATCACAAATTAATGCTGTATGTTGCCATGGAGATGCTGAATAATCAAATGGCAGCGGAGGATGCGGTACACAGCGCTTTTTTAAAGCTGCTCCATCATTTAGATCAGGTGGAGGAAATCAGCGGAAATAAGACGAAACGGTTTGTACTGACGATAACGGAAAGAACTGTTATTGATATGATGAGAAGGAATAAAAGAGAAAGGAAAATTTCTCTGGATGAGGTAGAGGACTGGCAGATGCCTGGCAAATTTCAGGAGAGCTATTATGAGCTGCCGGAGGAAAACCGGGTGATCACTGCTATTAAAAATATGCCGAAGCTGTATCAAGATATTTTTCTTCTTAAGTACAGCAGTGGTTATGAAAACTGTGAAATTTCAAAGATATTGGATATTTCTGAGGATTCGGTCCGGAAACGTATTTCCAGAGGAAAAATAAAATTGGAAAAAATATTAAATGGAGAGGGAGTTTTATGAGAATAGAAGTTACCGACGAGCTGCTTTATAAATATGTGCCAAAAGCAGATCAGGAGCTTTTAGATGAAATGCCGGAACAGCCGGATCTTAACTTTACACCCGGCATTCAATTTCAGAAAAGAATGAATAAGCTGAAAAGGCAGAGCAGACATCCAGGGAGACATTTTCATTATATGTCTGCAGGCAGACGGATTGCAATGATTATACTTCTTTTGTTTGCCATCAGCACAGCTCTTTCCGCTGGCGTGAAGGCAGCTATTAATTTCAGAATGAAAATAGTGGAGACAAAAAAGAATGAAAAATATGTAGAGGAGGAATATTCTATAGACGGAACCGGGTACGGTAGTCTTAAAAAATTCTCCTATATACCGTCCGGATATTTGATGGAACATGAAGAACTGTCGGATAATAGTTATTCCGGAGAATATGAAAATGGCGAAGGTTCCCTGCTTGTGTTTCAGCAGACTATTTTAGAAGACGGGGCGGTGACCGCCAGGGATGCGGAATTTTCAGAGTCTCATTATGCACAGGTGAGGGGAAACGATGTTCTGATTGGGACCACCCCGGATGGGTGGAAAGAATGTTTCTGGGTAGAAGAAGATATCTGGTGTGTGCTTCTGGCAGAAGATCTGCCGGAAGAAGAGCTGATAAAAATAATAGAAGAAATGGCAGAAAGCAGAAAAGAGGCTTAAGTTGTCTATTTCGTACAGATTAAGCAGAAAAAGAAATTAAAACTTGTCTAATTTTTTGGTCACAAAAGGGCATAGTTGAACGTTATAGTATGTTGGAGGAGGTGAAAGACATGAAAAAAATTATTTCTGTTATCATTCTGTGTGTGACGGTGCTGGCACTGGCTGTTATGCCTGCCATGGCTTCGGAGTCTCAGATCAGTCCGGCCAGTACACAGAATGTACATTGCGGACTGACCATCAGTGGATTAAAAGCAACGTCAACCTGCAGTGTCATTGTAAGCGGAGCAGAAAAAACAACTGCAACGCTGTATCTGGAGAAGTACAAAAGCGGAAAGTGGAAAGTAATGCAGAGTGCTTCAAAAACCACCGGCAATAATACGTTATCTATTAAGAAATCAAGGCTGATTGTGTCCGGGAAGTTTCGTGCGAAGGTAAAAGTTACAACCGTGAAAAACGGTAAAAAAGAAACACATACATATTATAGTGCTGTAAAGAGCCGTTAGGTATGTATGTGCGGGGATACAGGTAAAATGTTGAGAGTACTGTATCATGGAAAAGCGCTGTAAAGACAGGCATATCTGACGCAGGAAAAGCTGACGGCTGGTATTAACTTGGGGAAGGGATAGCGGCTTTGGGCTGAAATGAAAGTGGGGACTTTCACGGCATCAGATACAGCAGACACGGGGCTATAAAGGTAATGTATTAGGAAACGTAAAAGAGTATTTAAGTGCAGACTGTAAGCTTACATATAGGCATTATAAATGGAACCGGAGCAGTTGCATGGGGCATGTATGTTGAACTGTCAGTCTGGACTGAATTATTCTTTGCAGAAGCTGAAAAGTTGCGGCGATGTATGATCAAAAGATTGTATGTGGCCGTTTTTTTTGATATGTGGTATTATAAAAGTAAATTATAAGTGACAGGGTGCAGAGGTGAAAGCGGATTGCATTTATTGTGTAAAAGGGGAAAACAAATGCTTATATTTTATGCGGCAATACTGGAAACAGAGTCTGAAAAAACGGAGATGGAACGTTTATATGAAAAGTACCACAGGCTCATGCTCTATACGGCGGTGAAGATGTTGAAGGAGCAGATGGCGGCAGAGGATGCGGTACACAGTTCTTTTTTGAAAATTATCAGGCATCTGGACAAAATTAGAAGTATGGATGATTATTGCAAAAAAAGGTTTGTATTAACAATTACGGAACATACGGCGGTAGATATGCTCAGAAAGAAGAAAAAAGAGAGTTTCGTATCCTTTGATGAGATGGAGGACTGGAAGGTGCCGTCAGGGGGAACTGTAGATTTCTATGAATTGCCTGAGGAGAATCAGATTATTCTTGCAATAAAAAATATGCCTCTTTTGTACCGGGATATATTTTTGCTGAAATACAGCAGCGGATATGAAAACAGAGAAATTGCCTCTATATTTGGAATTACAGAAGAATCTGTACGGAAACGTATTTCCCGGGGGAAGAAAAAACTGGAGGAAATATTGAATAAAGAGGGGGTGCTGTAAGATGAAAGTAAATGATGAGTTATTGTATCACTATGTACCGTTAGCCGATCAAGAACTTTTAAATGAAATTTTGGATCAGCCGGATCCCGGTTTTCTTCCCAGCAGAAGTTTTCGAAAAAAAATGAAAAAATTACTCCGTCAGAGCAGATATCCGAAACTGCATTTTCAATATATGTCCGCTGGGCGCAGGGTGGCAATGATTGTGCTGCTGTTGTTTGCCGTAAGTGCTGCATTATCTGTGGGAGTAAAGGCGGCCATTAACTTTAGACTAAAATTAATAGAACATAAAGAATACGAGGATTATGTGGAGGATCGTTATTCTGTGGAAGGAAACGGTGGGGGGGTTTTTAAACAGTTTTTGTATCTGCCCGGGGGATATGAGTTAAAGGATGAAGACTACAGTGAAGACTCATACAGCGGAGAATTTGCGAATCAGGAAGGGATGCAGATTATATTTATGCAGGTAAAAATGTCCGACAATATAACAACTGCCAGAGACAACGAATTTGTAGAGTCGCACACTGTTTTGATTCGGGGAAATGAGGTTTTAATTGGAGTTACCGAAGACGGATGGCATGAGTGTTTCTGGACAGAACGTGATATATGGAATGTTATATATGCGGAGTCATTGTCAGAAGAAGAGATCATAAAAATGATCAATGAAATGAAAGAGTAAAGGGAAGCGCTGGGGATTTTTAAAGTACGTGGAGAGTCTGGGTAATCAAAAGGAAGCTGTGGGCTTTTGATTAATGGGAATTGGTTAATAGTTACAAAAAAATAAAATAAAATTGTGCACTATTTTTGTCACAAATTGAAATAACTTTTCGTGTTTTGTATGTATAGGAGGTGAATGAAATGCGGAAGGTTATTTCTTTTTTATTAGTTTGTGTGACCGTATTTTTGCTGGTAACAATGTCTGCAATGGCAGCCGGCAGTGGTAAAAATAGTATTTCTGCCAGATTAAACAGTACAACATGCAGTTTAAAGATCAGTGGAATGACCGCTGAGTCCAGTTGTAATGTAATACTTCGAGGAACAGATAAGGCGACTGTTACACTATCTTTGCAGAAGTATAAAAACGGAAAATGGACGGTGGTTCAAAGCACAACGAAATCAACAACAGGAGCGCGTTTGAGTTTTTCCAGGAAAAAGCTGATTACAGCAGGAAAATTCAGGGCAAAAGCTGTTGTTACTGCAATCAGGGGAAATACCAGAGAAACTAAAAACTATTACAGTTCTATTGTAACAAAGTAGATTAGACAACAGAAAGTGACAGGTATGATTATGAAAAATACAAAAAAATACTTAAGACGTGGGATTTCCTGTAGTCTAGCAGCGTCTGTTTGTTTTACAGGATTTAACATAACACCATTGCTGGATGGAAGAATAGTAATGGCGCAGGAAATAGAATATCAAAAGCAGCTGGAAGAAACAAAAGTGGAAGTGTCTGAAGAGAGAACAGAGGACACTACCAGCTATCAGCTGGCAGATGGAACAAAGCAGCTTGTAATTCACTCAGGGGATGTCAGATATGAGAATGAGAGTGGAGAGCTGATAGATTATGATCCTACTTTAACTCAGATTACAGAAGAAGTTTCTGAACAAAAGAGAAGTCTGGAAGGATATACATACGAAAATACAGAAGGTGATATGAAACATTACCTTCCTCAAAAACTGGATCCGGATACTCCGCTTTTACTGGAAAATGGAAAGATGGCTATTGAGCTTCAGCCGGTAACAGACCAGGACAATAATGTATTTGGCATGGCCGGAGAATATGAAAAAGTACAGGCAGTTAAGGAAGATTATACGGATATTTATGATGAAGAAGAACCGGCAGTTGTCGGCGCCGTATATGAAACAAAAGATGAAAGTCTGGAATTATCATATATTTCCAATACGGATGGGGTAAAAGAGACGATAGTCCTAAATGAAAAACCAAAAGGAAATGTATTTCGCTATTATCTTCAGTTAAATGGTCTTGAGCCGCTGATAAATGAAGAAACAAAAGAGATTGAGCTATACCGTGCAGGAGATACGGATGATCCTGCGGCTGTTATTGAAGCGCCCTATATGAATGATGCCACACAGGAGGCTTATAGTGAGGATATATATTATGATATTGAATCTAAAGACGACGGCCGCTATCTTCTTACCATGATAGTAGATCAGGGTTATTTAGATAAGGCTCAGTATCCTGTTATAATTGATCCAACGGCTACCTGGAGCGGCAGTGCAAAAATAGATGATGTTTATATCGCAGATGGCGCACATAAAAACAGTAATTTTTATGCGGCGGCTTCACAGGCATTTTTTGCAGGACAGAACCACAGCGGGTTAAAACTCAGATCATTAATAAAATTAAATGATTTGAAAAAGACACTGGACGGAAAGTGTGTGACCAGTGCAGTGTTGAATATGTATGAGGCAGGGGGAGATTCAGGAGTAACAGTAAACTCTTATGCTTTAACGTCTACCAGAGCTAACAGCTCCGCTACCTGGGCGAATCAGCCTACAATTAGCTCCACAGTGCTTGGAACCTGTAAAAGTACCGGAACCATAGGAAATAAAGTTACTATGAACATGACAAAATTTGTTCAGGAGCTGTGTAACGGAACAAGATCTTATAATTATGGGATCATGATGAAGAGTACCAGTGAAGCAAATAAAAAATATGCTAAATTTTATGGCGTTCGTTTTACCACTGCAGGTAAGCGTCCCACTCTGGTTGTGAATTATGTAGATGGCCCGACAACAGCGACTTCTGTCAGCGCCAGTCCAAATTATATCAAAAAGGGCGGGACAACGAAAGTTACCTGGGCAGGTATTAATACGTCCTATTTAAGCTATGTACAATACCGGATACAAAAAAGTGGTGCGGAAGATAATTTGGTAAATTATTCATCCAGCACTAAAATCGGAACAACCGGTTCCGGTTCTGCCAATGTAACATTGGGAAGCTGGGCAGATGGTACGTACCGCATTTATGTCCGGGGAGTAGATAAAGGTGGAATAAAAGGTGTTGCTAAAGGCGTGAATGTGGTAATTGACAGCACCAATCCGGTATTTGATAAAAATTCCGTATCACCGGCAACATCGGCATCCGCTTATTCTAAAAGTTTACCGACCATGAGCTGGAAAGTAACGGATACAAATTTCAGGGACCTGTATTATTCTATAGATAAGGGGACTACCTGGAAAAAATTAAGCACGGCAAAAGAAGGCAGTGCAGCACTTCCGGCGTCAGATTTTAAAAAGACCGGAACATATCGCATTTTTTTAAGGGCTTATGACAAAGCGGGGAATTATAAAACATCCGCAGGGATGGATTATTATTATGATAATACGGCACCCAAAGCAAAAACAGTTACCAGATCAAACGATGGTACCAATGTTTTAATATCTTTGTATGGATTATCAGAGGTAATTGATACAGATAAGGTGTACTATGCAGTTTCTGCAGGCGGTGCAGGCAGACCGGCAAAGACCTCTTATACTCCGGTTACAGCTCTTTCATATAAGGACAATAATCTTACAGTAAAGGTGCCAATAGACTCTAAAATCAATGCAGAGAAAGTATATGATATTTATGTGGCGATAGGAGATAAAGCAGGAAATATTTCTTATGATAATCCGGTGAAGGCAGGATGGTACAATATAAAAAATGCTGTTTATGATGGTACTCTAATTGTGTCTGCGGATAAAAATGAAGAAAATCCTACGGATGACTGGTATTTATTTTGGGATACAGGTAATTCATCAAGTGGGTCAGCAGATAGTGTGATTACATCAGCAGACATATATGAGAGTTTGGATGGAAATACATTTAAGAAGATAGGTACCAATACTACAGGACAGCAAGTGATTTCTGTCCCGGAAATGAAAGATTATGTTTCATATAGAATTGTAGCTTCCTATAAAGATGGGAGTAAACGGTTGTCTAATGTACAAAGTTTACGAAAAACAGCATTAGATGAATATGTCGAGACACAGGAGCAGGAATTGGGTGCATCTATTTCAGAAGAAGATGTAGATGAACTGGTTGCTATGGATGCAGTTGCAGTAAAGGAGGAATCGCCGGATATTATTTCAGGAAAACAGCGTGCTGCAGAAAATATTGCGGAAGAATATGTTTATCTGAATGAAGAGATTGATACGGACGGCGACCAGCTATTGGATGGCTATGAGATGTGGGAGATTGGAAGTGATAAAACATCAGCAGATTCTGATACAGATGGTTTTGATGATTATTATGAAGTGACTGTGTTAGGAACCAGTCCGGCCATATACACGGCTGACGGTGATAACGATAAAGATGGAGTGCTAAACAGCAAGGAGAAACAGCTTGGAACAAATCCATATCTTCCGGACACTGATTTTGACGGTGTGAATGATTCTTCTGATAAGGAACCTTTAAAGACCAATACCGGTAATGGAGCAGCAGTATCTTATAGTATTATAGAGAATAATAATATTTATGAGCATAAAATATCTAAAACAGAGGAAGGTTTGACGTTTGTTTACTGGTATAATCCCTACAGTGATTTAATTCGAAAAATTGAGCGGAGTACGGAAAAGAATGGAAAAGTTCAAGAATATTATTTTTATGATTCTAAAAAGCAGCAAATAGGACTTTTGCGTAATTATGGGAATAATAAATATGACGTAGTAACCAGTACATATGATGGAAATGATGAAGTAAATTTTGCAGCTTATAATGGATTAGGATATACTATAAACAGAAATGATGATGGTGATCTATTATCTGTATCTGTAAATGGAGTGAACTTAATTAGTAATTCATTTGCTGTTACAGGAACGGGTGAAGATGCGTATACTTATCAGTCAAAGGCCTGGTTTGCCAATAATCAGGGAGAAACATATGATTATACTCAGATTAATGTAACTGATGCAGACGGGAATGTATCCAAAGAGAAGGCGTTAAAAGGTGTTAAGATTGACGGAGCCTCAGCTTATAGTTATGAATATGCGTATGATTCTCAGGGAAATGTTCAAAAGTTAAAGGATAATGAAAATAATGTTCAATATACATATGAATATGATTCCCAAGGGGAAGTAGCCGGGATTACTGCAAGCAATGGATTTAAAATAAATAAGCAGAAGGATTCTGATACCGGAGATCAAAGGAGAACATATTCCTTTGGGAATGTTCAGCATAGCGTTGCGTATACGGAAAGCGGCTCTGATACATCAACAAAGAAAACATCCGTTATAGATACAGATTTATCTGTAGAGGAGCAGACAGACTCAAATTCGAAAAATGATTCAAAAGTGATAAAATTCAAGAATAATTTGATTTTAGAAAATAAACAGGTTTTAGAAACAAATCAGCTTAGCTTGAGTTTGAAAAATAACAGAAAGCTGTTATACAAATATGATACCTGGGGAAATATTGCGTCAATATCATATTCAGATGGAAACAGTACAGCTAAAAACTATAGTGCAGAATATGAGTATAATACGAAAGGTGAATTAACCAGCGAGAAAAACAGCTTTTCAGGCACAAGTAAGAAATATGAATATGATGGAAATGGCAATAGGGTTAGTAAAAAGGAATATGATAAGGCAGGCAAGCTTGTGAAAACAGGTTCGTTTACATATGATGCTGTCTGGCGTGATAAGATTGCAGGATATACCGAAAATGGTGTAAAAAAATCTATTTCCTTTGATAAACTTGGAAATCCGATAAATTGGCTCAATGATTTGAAGTTTACCTGGAAAAATGGGAGACGTTTAAACACAGCAGAAAATCCTGAATATTCTGTCGTGTATAAGTATGACGTAACCGGATTAAGAACACAAAAGAAAGTAACAGAAAAAGCAGGAAATATTAGTACAACCTATGACTATATCTGGGACGGAAATGCGCTCTTACGGGAAACAAGAACAACCGGACAAAAAAAGCTGGTATTTGATTATTTGTACGACGGTAATTATAATATAATTGGCTTTAAATTATCCGGAAGCGGGATTGCCGAAAAAACATATATATTTGAACAGGATGTACAGGGGAATATAGCCGCTGTATATGAATTAGGTGATAAGTCAGCGGCCTGCGTGGCGGAATATGTTTATGATGCATATGGCGAGTTAGTTAAAGTAACAAATAATACAAATGATAATATAGGGGATTTAAATTTATTCCGATACAGAGGATACTATCAGGATGTGGAGACAAATCTTTATTATCTGCAGAGCAGATATTATGACGCATCTGCCGGAAGGTTTTTAAATATGGACAATATTTTATATCTAGGAGTTAATCCGGATATATACAATTGTTCTTATAATTTGTTTGTATATTGTGAAAATGATCCGGTAAATTATGTTGATGAGACAGGAAGTTTACCATCATTTAAAACAATTAAAAAAATGGTTAACAAGTATCTAGGAGGCTGGTATTACCGGAATGGTAAAACAATATATTATTGGGGGAAGCGTTCACCACAATCATTAGCGGGATATAATGATATGTATGATGGATTATCCGGAATGATAGGATGTAATTTGTCTAATAATAAAATAATAGAATATAATTCAAAAATTTGGTGGAGATTTCAATTTTGGAAAGGCTCATATGGGTTTACCAGGTTATATGGGGCAGAAATAGGAGTTTATTATAAAAAAGGCGGCGGTTCTGGTGGACACTATACATGTGCCAAAAAATATCCGTTAAAGATGTCATTTTCATTATATAATAAGAAAAACCAGCGTTTGTTTTCGACAATTTCAGAAAATACGTGGTGGAAAAATGGATTTGTCTGGGGGTATCAACACCGGAACAATTTAATAATGGTTTCTAAAATATATTTTCCGAATACTTCAATAGGAAATTCTCAAAAAGCTGCATTTGTCAAAGGTAAGAAAAATCTAAAAAATTGTGAAATATCTCAAAAAGGAAGAATTTATACAATTAAATGGAAGAAAAATGGGAATGAGAGATAGGTGAATATTAAAAGCACAAGAAATTCAAATAATGTTCTTGATAGTTCTTTTAGTTTTTTTGGAGGAATGCTGTTTGTAAATAATGAAATTTTTGTAAAAATGAAGACGTCGTATAGTTCGTGAGTATTCAAGGGAATATGTGTTATCGGTTGAGGTGAGCATATGAAAAAATATATAATACTATTTGTTGCTTTGCTATTTTTATTCTTACAGGGATGCGAATTAAAAATCCCTTCAGAGAAAGATGAGGCACAGGAAAAGCTTTTGGCATCTATGGAATTTTCACTGCATGAAACTTTAAAGGAGAGTATTGAGCAGGGCGTTGACTTAAATCACTTTTCCAGAGAATATCGCAGGAGAACGAATAATGGGAAATCTGAGAGTAATCCGTTGCGTATTGGATTGTATAATATGATTGAAAATTATCTGGTTCAAGAAATGCTGGAAGCTGGAGCAGACCCCGATCTATACGACAGTGATGGTTATCCTGTGTTTTTTTACAGTGCCTGGGAAGATGATACAGACCTGTGTCAGATTTTTTTTGATCACGGAGCAGATATTTCCAAAAGAAGTAAAGATAAGTGTACAATTCTTGACTACTATCTTCAGACAAAAGCACCCGGAGGTGCAGACTTAGTGAATCGAAAGTTTGTACAGCTGCTTTTGGAGCAGGGAGTTCCTGTAGATAAAAATACCTGGAAACTGGCAGAAAAAACCGGAGCCTATCATATTTTCGATCTATTGTATCATGCTCCTCAAAATGAATTGGATGATTTTTCCCAGCTGCAGAAAGCTTATCTGGAGGGAAAGATAGAGGAGGGGAATGCTCTGCTGAGACAGACGCTGATACCGGATCAGGAGGATACATATCTTGCGGCTGTATACGGGAATCGTGAAACGATTGAGATTTTAAAGGTAAAAAACCGGGAAATTTCCTTTGACCAGGAAAACGATTCAAAACCGTCTTTATTATTTTTGGCTTTTTACAATGGAAATGCCAAAACGGCATCGGAAATGCTTCAGCAGGCAGAACGAGGAGATGTAACTCTGGGCGATTTGAAGGAAATCGTATTTAAAAATGACGATACAGTTTTATTTGAATATTTGTGTCAAAGAGAATGGCTTAGTGTTACAGATATTTCTAACGAAGATATCGGAACGATTGCGGTAAAAGATGCCAGAGAGATCATGAATTATCTGTTTCAAAACGGATATCGGTTTTCAGATCACACAGGGGCATCTAACGAGACGTTAAACAGGGCAATTATGTTTGAGCGGGAGGAGATGCTGGATTTATTATTAGAAAATGGCGCTGATCCCAATGAAGATGGGGAACTTGGTTATCCGCTGATTGAAAGCTGTCAGGGAGGGGATCCCAAAGCGATGGAGAAACTGCTGTCCTATGGTGCAGTTTTAGATAAGTGTGGAGAAGCCGCAATGCAGGACGCTGTTGTATGTGCAAATCTGGATGCTGTAAAATGGTTAACAGAGCACGGCGTGAAAATTTCAGAGACCGCATATAAGGATGCAAAAGAAGCTGGTATTTATAAGAATGATCACACCTGGGAATTTGTGAAAAAAGTGTATGAAAGTCAGAAATAATCCTCTCGGACAAGGAGAGCTTTTGGCAGGAATTTCTTTGGAGTGGGATATCAATATATGTGATGAAGAGATCGCAAAAGAAATTATTGAATTGATGTAGGGATGTGCAGGATCCATTTTGGTTTCGCCTTCTTAGTCTGTGCATTAGTGCTATTAAGAAGGCGGTACAGTATTTAGATAAGCCATTTATCATTTCATTGAATAAAGCAGAGAAATAGGGTGATCTATGAAAAAATATATAATACTATTTGTTGCTTTACTATTTTTATTCTTACAGGGATGTGAATTAAAAATCCCTTCAGAGAAAGATGAGGCACAGGAAAAGCTTTTGGCATCTATGGAATTTTCACTGCATGAAACTTTAAAGGAAAGTATTGAGCAGGGCGTGGACTTAAATCACTTTTCCAAAGAATATCGCCGGAGAACGAATAATGGGAAATCTGAGAGCAATCCATTGCGAATTGGATTGTATAATATGGTTGACCGTTATACAGTCAAAAAAATGCTGGAAGCTGGAGCAGATGCCAATGCATATGATTGTGAAGGCTATCCATTGGTTTTTTACAGCGCATGGAATGAAGATGAAGCTCTGTGCCGGCTCTTTTTATCTTATGGTGCAGATGTGTCTCTAAAAAATAAGCAGGGTGATTCCATTTTGGACTATTATTTAGAAACCAATGAAACGGGAATTTATTTAAGCAGAAAAAATCTGGTAAAGCTGTATTTGGACGAGAGCGCTAAGGTAAGCAGACAAACGTTAAAGATCGCTGAAAGCTGTCAATACGGAGCTTAAACGGTGCTTTCTGGAAGGAAATATCCATCGGGGAAATCAATTATTGGAATCGAATGAAAAATTGGAAGAAACGGATCAGTATCTTGCCGCTGTTTATGGTAATGCAGAGTCAATTCAGATTTTAGAGGAAAAAGGAACGGATTTTTACGAAAAAGGAGAAAATAGGGCATCTATTTTGACGACAGCGGTATATAACGGGAATTTGGAGACTGTTGCGGCTATGTTAGAACAAACTGACAAATCTAAAATTGATATCCAGGATTTCCTGCAGGGAATTTATCAAAATGACGATGCCGTTTTGATGGATTATTTGTGTGAAGAAATGTGGGTAGATGCTTCAAATATTTCAGGCAGCGAAATCGAGATAATCGTATGGGAAAATGCAGAAAGTGTTCTGGAATGTCTAATAAAACATGGCTTTAAGTTACCGGAACATAAGGAAATCGGGAACCAGGCATTAGTTTTAGCTATTCAATCGGAAAATGATGGTATGCTGAAATTTTTGCTGGAAAATGGGACAGATCCAAATGTAAAGAATGAAGTTTCATATCCGCTGGTAGATTGCTGTTCGTGGTCGGATCCGGAAAATATCAATATATTATTAGAGCACGGTGCAGATTTAGAATTAATGGGTGAGGAAGCAATGAAGACTGCCGTGTGGGCTCAAAATTTAGACGCTGTAAAGATTTTGTATGAAAATGGAGTAGAAATAACGGAAGAGTGTTATCTATATGCAGAAGAATGCAAATCACTGGATAATAATCATACTTGGGAATATGTGAAAGAACGATATGAAGAAACAATGTAAAGCAAAAAGAATTTTATTAACTGTAATTATGAGCTGCCTATTCCTTCCCGGCTGTGGTGTCTATACAGGAGAACTTTCTGCTGAAGACAAGTTAAAACGAGCCATGGAGACAGGAGAACATGAAGTTTTAAAAGAAGCAGTAGAAGAGGGCGTAGATCTGAATTGGTTTGCCAGAGATAATGGAGAATGGACGGAGAACGGAAAATTTGACAGAAATCCTATGAGAGTAGGAATGTTTGGCTCTATGGACTTATATTCGGCAGAGTATATGCTGAGATCCGGGGCCGATGTAAACGCTTATGATGCATATGGCTATCCATTGATGTTTTATGGTTTATGGGAAGACGATGAAGCACTGGTAAAGCTGTTTCTGCAGTATGGGGCGGATATTTCTCTGGAAGGTAAGGAGGGTATGTCTGCTCTTGACTATTATTTTTGTGAAGGTGGATTGGATTATTTTTATGAGAATTGCTTTGGTTTTGCAAAGAAAACTATGGTGGAGATTCTGCTGGACCATGGTGCGAAAGTAGACTGTCAGACTATGGAATACGCAAAGGAGCAGGGAGCTTATCATGTCATGGGACTTCTGTATTCGAAACTAGAGGATCAGGAAAACTGTGTTTCTGAATTACAGCGGAAATATTTTGAAGGGAAGCTTACGGAAGGAAATGAATTATTGAAAAAATCCGGAAAGCTGGTATCCGCAGATCTGTTTGCAGCTGTGACCTATGGAAACGAAGAAACAGTGAAAATTCTTGAAAAAAAAGAAATCGACTTTTCTCAAAGTTATGGAGAACCGCATTCTCTGCTTTCTATAGCAGCCTGGAATGGAAATGTGCAGACTGTATCAAGAATCGTTGATGGAATGGTTTTAGACAAAAATGAACTTGATGAGATATTGTATGCAGCATATTCTAATGATGATTTGGAACTGATAAAATTATTGTGTGATAAAGGGTATGTGGATTTGAAAAAACTCACAGACAGTCAGCTGCAGAGCGTTTCTGAGGAAAATGCTATTGCGGTTATGGAATATTTTTTAAGCAGCGGATGTGATTTAAAAAAGCTGCCGTCGAAAGGTGCTGCTGAATTGTTAATGGCGCTGTATCGTGACAATGATGAGATGGCAAAGTTATTGTTAGAGAATGGGGCCGATCCCAGCCGGATGTCAGATGACACTTATCCTTTTGAAATTGCGTGCAGATATGGTACTCCGTATGAGGTAAAGCTTATGATAGAAGCCGGAACAGATCTTAAGAAACTTGGGAAAATTGGTATGGATGCTGCACTTGAGGGCGGTGATTTTGATATAATAAAAATTTTAACGGAACATGGTGTTGCGATCACGGAGGCGCAGTATAAATATTACCAGGAAATGGGAGGCAGTAATCATATTCTGGAGTATTTAACGGAATATTTTGCTCATTCCAAGGAGGAGTGAGCCACCCCAAATTATTAAACGAGCGAAAGGAAATTTAAGTCTCATTTTATTTCCGCCTTCTTGGTCTGCGCATTTGCACTGCTAAGAAGGCGGTATAGCCACAGAAAGAGTAAAATAGCTGTCAGAAGGGAAATAACTATGAATTACTTATTTTATTTGGATACATTTTCCTATCATGTATTTATGAACTTTTTGTTTGTAATAATTATTATACTGATACCTTTTGCGGTGATAACTCGTGTATTTCGCAGGAAGTCATGGAAAAGGGAGATTCCAACTTATATGTTTTGTCAGTGGGAGACCTCATTTATATTAGTTTTGATTTCCTGTATTTTGGGAATTATTATAAAACCTGTCTGGCAGCAGATTTTTGTCTTTGCTGGATTAATTTTCCTGACATTTTTTGCAGTGTGGGCCGGGAAAAGACACTGCGTCAATTGGTGCGGCAGGGGAAATTTTTATGTACTGGGAGAAAAGTCCTGGGATCAGCTTTCCAGAGAAGAAAAAGTGTTATCCGCGGAAGAAATTGCCAAAAACAGAATCATTGGTCGGGAACAAATAAAATATTGGAAGCCGATATGGGTATTTTTTATACCGGCGTTTGTTCCCCTTGTGTTGATGGAAATCGTTCTTTTTTTAGTTAGATAAGCCTTTTATCATTTCGCTGAATAAAGCGGAGAAACAGGGTGAGCATATGAAAAAAATAATAGCAGTATTTGCACTTGTTATTGTGTTTTGTATTTCCGGATGCGGGAGTTTAAAGAATGAATTCCCGGACACAGCAGAGGGGAAACTGGCAATGGCAATGACGAATTTTGTGCATGAGCCGTTAGAAGAAGCAATTGAACAGGGAGCAGACATCAATTATTTTTCCAAAGAATATCGTCAGCGAACGAATAATGGGAAATATGAGAGCAATCCCTTAAGAATAGGAATGTATCATGGAATTGATCATTATATGGTCGGACGAATGCTGGAAGCCGGAGCAGACCCCGATCTATACGACAGTGATGGTTATCCTGTGTTTTTTTACAGTGCCTGGGAGGATGATACAGACCTGTGTCAGATTTTTCTTGATCACGGAGCAGATATTTCCAAAAGAAGTAAAGATAAGTGTACAATTCTTGACTACTATCTTCAGACAAAAGCACCCGGAGGTGCAGACTTAGTGAAT
>CABIXN010000003.1:293913-426335 GCA_902362715.1 Lachnospiraceae bacterium
TTTTATAATGGAAATGTCAAAACGGCATCGGAAATGCTTCAGAAGGCGGAACGAAGAGATGTAACTCTGGGCGATCTGAAAGAAATCGTATTTAAAAATGACGATACAGTTTTATTTGAATATTTGTGTCAAAGAGAATGGCTTAGTGTTACAGATATTTCTAACGAAGATATCGGAACGATTGTGGTAAAAGATGCCAGAGAGATCATGAATTATCTGTTTCAAAACGGATATCGGTTTTCAGATCATAAAGGGGCATCTAACGAGGTGTTAAACCGGGCAATTATGTTTGAGCGGGAGGAGATGCTGGATTTATTATTAGCAAATGCCGCTGATCCCAGTGAAGATGGGGAACTTGGTTATCCGCTGATTGAGAGCTGCCAGTCTGGGGATTCCAAAACGATAGAGAAACTGCTGTCCTATGGTGCAGACTTAGATAAGTGTGGAGAAGCTGCAATGCAGAACGCTGTTGTAAGTGCAAATCTGGACGCTGTCAAACGCTTAATAGAGCATGGAGTGAAAATTTCAGAGACCACATATAAGGATGCAAAAGAAGCTGGTATTTATAAGAATGATCATACCCGGGAATTTGTGAAAAAAGTGTATGAAAGTCAGAAATAAAGAATATGCAGCCCAGGAGGGGAATTCTACAAATACAGAATTCTTCTCCTGGGTTTTACAGTACAGTCATTTCTAAATTGCAGTCAGGGTAAACTTTCCGGTTTGAATTTTTTCCAGCGCAGCTTCTTTTCCAAACAGCCGGATCAGGCTGATCACTTTTCTGGCATAGTCCTCCTGATCTGTATAATAGATGATCATCTGCCGGGATGCCGTTTCCAGCTGCCGGATGATCATTTCATCACCTGTGGGCATGGAATAGCCGAAAATATGAGTGATTACAGGAACAGGCAGCCCCTGGGAGTCCGTTGGATACAGCTGCTGTTTGTCAGGAATACCGGTAAATCTTATAATATTCTGGAAATAGTTTTTAAAGTAAATAAAATCCAGATTGTCCTGAGAATCGTTCGGAATTCCAAGAATCATATTCAACGGCTGGCTGTCTGCACGGCCTTTGGCATAAAAGATCTGTTCCCGGGGAATGTCATACAGCCTGCAGGTATCTGTGTAATTAAAATTAATGACATAATCCGGCTGAAGTTCCAAGAGTTTTTCCCAGCGGGCAGTACAGTTTTTTGGCTCAGCGCAGTGGGACAGATACAGGCCAAGGGACCGGGTAAAGTTGTCAAGCTCCCTGCAAAGCTCCTGTATCATTCCTTTTTGGTTCAGTTCTCTGCCGTCTGTAATATAATCCTGCCGGATTTTAAACAGGCCTCCGGATAGATCATCATAGATCTGTTCAAAGAGCCGGAAAAACTGCTGAAAAACACGCAGTTCATAATAAGAGAAGCTTTCGCAGAAAATGGAATACCGGCTGATATCAAACTGGGGTTCTTTTTTCTGCTCTTCCAGCTTTTTGAAAAAATCAATAAAGACAGTTACTATTTTTTCCAGCTCTGCTTCAAATCCATTCCAATCATTTTCAATGGCCATACCCTTTTGAAAATATCTGAAAAATCCATTCTGAATACATAAGGTAAAAATTTTCTGTTCCCATTTAGTCCGCTGATCTTCAGGTTTTTCCTCGATTTGGCCGGCGGCAGTTAAAAAATCCTGATAATTTGTTTTTAAACCGTGGTAAAGGTCAAAACCATTGCCTGTTACTAAAATATGGTGTGTATTTGACATATGAGATCCCTTCTTTTTATTAAAGTTTCTGTCTGTTTAAAAAGTCTTTAAACTCCTGTTCCTGCTCCCGGAAGTCTTTCATACCAAGGTCATACAGCTGCTGCTCGATTTCGCGGTCCATGGTATAGGTGCCCATTTTCAGCTGTGTGCTGGGAGCAAAAATAAATGCTTTTCCCTGTTTTTCCAGTTCGAAGGCTTTTTCCTGGCAGGCCCGGTACATAATATGTCTGTTATCAAGGGCTTCTATAACTTTTGGATATTTTCTGCAGAGGCGGGAGTAGGCAAACCGCATTTTTTCAGGCCCTTTTATAAGATCTTTCTGTTTGGATAAAATGATAACCAGCCGGTCACAGCCGTCATCCAGCGCCCTTTGCACGGGAATTGCATCAGTGACTCCGCCGTCATAATAAAGGCGCCCGTCTATCTCTACCGGACGGCAGGCGCCTGGCAGTGCACAGGAAGCCATAATATGGCGGTAATCATCCTGTATCATATCCTGTTTGCTGAAATAGGCCGGTTTTCCCGTCTGGGCATCTGTAGCAACTAAGTGAAATTCTGCGGGGTTTGCAAGAATAGCCGGGAAATCCAGTGGGTCGGCACCGTCTGAATTGGTAAGGTCTGCATATATGTACTGGAGTCCAAACAGATTTCCGGTTTTCAGGAAGCTTTTTAATCCGAAATAACCGGGTTCTTTTAAATGTTCTGTGTAAAAACGCAGATTACGTTCCCGTTGTCCGGCCATAAAGGATGCAACGTTGGCGGAACCGGCTGATACGCCGATACAGTAGTCAAAGGTAATATGATGATCTAAAAATGCGTCAAGGATACCTGCGCTGTATGCACATTTCATACCGCCGCCCTCAACGATCAGTCCAAGTTTATTCATTCTTTTCCTCCATTTGTGAATACCATTTATTTTATACCAGTTGTTTTCAGATTACAATGTCTGCCGGGAGGAATCTTTTGCATACCGGTTGTAAATATGGTAATCTTGGTCTGTAAAAAAGAGAAAAAAGAAAGAGGTGCAGGATGATGACTGATGGATATGACAGCCGTGAAATAGAAGAAGCAATAGAAGCTGGATGGCAGGCGAAAAACACTCTGGAAAGCGCCATAGATGCTCTGGAGAGCGCCGCAGGATGGGGTGTCTGGGATCTGCTGGGGGGAAATCTGTTTTCCGGAATGATGAAGCATTCCCGTATGGATGATGCTCAGGTGCTTGTGGAAGAAGCACAGCGAAAGCTCCGGAGATTTCAAAGAGAGTTAAATGATGTTCATCTGGCTCCGGAGCTTAAGGTAAATATGGAAGGTTTCAGCCGTATGGCAGATTATCTTTTTGACAATGTTTTTCTGGATATGTTTGTGCAGTCCAAAATCAGGAATAATATCCGGGAACTAAAGCGGGCTGTAACAGAGATTGAACAGGTGCTCTCCTGGCTGCGGGTTCAGGCTGAGATATAGTCTTTGAAACTTTTTCCAATTGGATTTTCAGGCTGAGATATAGTCTTTGAAACTTTTTTCAGCTGGATTTTCAGGCTGGGATGCAGGATTTAAAAACTTTTCCAGCTGTTCTTTCAGTGTATGGAAATCTTTGATGCCAAGGTCATACAGCTGTTGCTCCCGTTTCGCATCCATGGTGATCAGATTTGTTTTTAAATCTGTGCTGGGGGCGAAAAGGAATGCTTTTTGTTCCTGTTCAAGCTTTAATGCCGTTTCACGGGTTTTCCGATACATAATATGGCGTTGATTCAATGCCTGGACTGTATTTGGATAGTTTCTGCACATACGGGAATAGAGAAAACGGAATTTTTCCGGGGGTTTGATAAAATTTTTTGGTTTACATAATATAACAACGATTTTATCACAGCCCTCCAGAAAGGCCCGTTCAATGGGAATGGCATCAGAAATGCCGCCGTCATAGTAGGGGACACCGTTGATTTTCATGGGCCGGCAGGCTCCGGGCAGTGAGCAGGAGGCAATAATATGGCTGTAATCATCCTGTTTCATCAGATCTTTGGAAAAATATTCTGGGGTTCCGGTTACAGCATTGGTGGCAACGGCATAAAAAGGAACCGGATTATTTTTAAATGCAGGGAAATCCAGGGGATCCTTACCGGCTGAATTGCTTAACGTTCTGTAGATATAGTCCAGACCAAAAAGATTGCCGGTTTTAAAAAAACTTTTTACTCCGAAATATCCGGGGTCTTTTAAATGTTCGGTGTAGAAACGGAGATTTCGTCCCCGCTGTCCGGCCAGATAACTGACCAGATTAGCCGCGCCGGCAGAAACTCCGATGCAGTAATCAAATGTAATCTTGTAATCTAAAAACGCATCAAGGATACCTGCACTGTATGCGCATTTCATCCCGCCTCCTTCAACAACCAGTCCGATTTTATTCATAAAAGCTCTTTCCTTTCGTTTATTAGTGTATGGATGTTACAAAGAATTGTTATACAGGTATGCCGGGAACGGAAAGAAATCTTCAAATTGAAATCTTTAAATCGAAATCTTTAGGAGGATGTTTTTTTGATAAAAAAACTCCTCTGCTCTGATAAAAAAACTCTATAACCCTCTTGAAAATTTCAAAACTGCTTTTAATGAGAAAAATAGTCGCAAAAAATAAAAAAATCAACTTGTAATTTTAAAATTTGGAATTTATAATACAAAATCGAGTTAGCTATAACTAACCAAGGAGGGATTCATGAAAAAAATCATTGTATATATTGTAGTATCGGCTGCAGTCATATCCATGTGTCTGGGGGCGGCCGGATGCTCCACAAGCACCAATGTTTTGGCAGCCCAGCAGTCTTCGGAAAATGCTGACAGTACAGAAAAGGATGAAGCGTCCGGGGAAGTTTTATCTGCATCCAGGGATATATTTGCTATGGATACTTATATGACGGTGGAGGCCTATGGGGATCATTGCCAGGAAGCGGTAGATCAGGCGGAAGAGGAGATTTTAAGACTGGATCAGATGCTTTCTACAGGAAGTATTTCCAGTGAGATATCTAAATTAAATCAAGACGGTTACGGAACCGTATCCCGGGATACTTTTTACCTGATTCAAAGATCGCTGGAGCTGTATCAGGAGACGGACGGGGCTTTTAATATTGCTGTTTATCCGGTTATGAGAGCCTGGGGATTTACTGATCAGAATTATAAGGTTCCGGATGAGACAGAGCTTAAAAAACTGATTTCTGATATGGATCTGACCGGGGTTGTGCTGGATGAAAAAACGTACCGTGTACAGCTGGCAAATGATGAAATGGAAATTGATCTGGGAGGGATTGCCAAAGGATACACATCATCCAGAATTATGGATATTTTCAAAAGCTGTAAGGTGGAAAGCGGGATGGTAAGCCTGGGTGGAAATGTGCAGCTGTATGGAGCAAAAGCAGATGGAAGCAGCTGGAGAGTGGCTATTGAAGATCCTAATAATTTATCCGGGTATGCAGGAATTCTGGAAGCCAAAAACCGGGCGGTGATTACCTCAGGAGGGTATGAGCGTTACTTTGAACAGGATGGAAAAGAATACCATCATATTATTGATCCCAAGACAGGATATCCGGCTGACAACGGCTTAAAATCAGTAACTATTGTAAGCGCTGACGGAACGCTGGCCGACGGTCTTTCCACTTCTTTGTTCATTATGGGAAAGGACAGGGCTTTGGAGTTTTGGCAGGCGCACAGTGAGGAGTTTGATGCTGTTCTTATTATGGAGGATGGAAGTATTTATATTACAGAAGGAATTGAAAACGATTTTCAGACAGAGCAGAAATCAGTAATTGTGAGAAAGGAAGATTCGGATGAATAATCATTTAAAAAAGTGGGGAGGGATGCGCTACCTTCTGCCGGCGGCTTTATGCACCTGCTGTGTTGCCTGGGCGCTGCATGGATATACGGCTCCTGTATATGAAGTAAAAGCATCGGATCTTTCTGAACTGTCAGATGAGAATCCGGAAAATGAAGAATCGGCAGCTTCCGGGAATTTTGACCTGGAAGATGGATTTTATGAGGGAACCGGCGTGGGTTATGCGGGAAATATCACGGTATCGGTAGAAATAAAAGATCATTCTATTGTGGGAATTGAAATTCTCAGTGTGGAAGCAGACGATAAAGCTTTTTTTAATCGGGCAAAAGGTGTTATTGACCGGATTATCAGCAGTCAGAGCACAAATGTGGATGCAGTGTCCGGAGCAACCTACAGCTCTAGGGGAATTATCAGTGCGGTGGAAAATGCGCTTACCGGTAAGGTAAACCAGGAAGAGCCGGCCAAAGCAGCTGCATCTTCCCCCAGGGGTTCGCTGACAGTGGCTGATGTAAAAGATGCGGCTGCCTATCGGGACGGGACCTATTATGGAAACGGGACCGGTTTTTCGGGAGATCTGAAAGTGAAAGTGGTGATAAAAGACGGAAAGATTGTTTCTGTTGATGTGGTTTCTTCCGGGGACGATGCAGCTTATCTGAAAAAAGCGTCCGGATTGATTAAAAACATCATCTCGGGTCAGAGCACAAATGTGGACACTGTGTCCGGTGCAACGTACAGCTCAACGGGCATTATTACAGCTGTCCGGGATGCATTAAGCCAGGCGGCAGTGGAGCCGGATACCAAAACAAATAAAACAGAAACGGTGAAATCGGATGCCGGTAAAACAGAAACCGGCAAAGAAGGAAGATTTCCATACAATGACGGGATCTATTATGGAATCGGAGAAGGATATCTTGGTGAAATAAAGGTTGCCCTTGTTTTGAAGAATCATACTATAAAGGCGGTTATGATTCTTGAAAATGAAGCAGATGATGAGGCCTTTTTTAACAGAGCTAAAGTCATTGCGGACCGAATTGTGGAGCAGCAGAATACAGATGTAGATGTAGTATCCGGAGCAACCTACAGTTCAAAGGGGATTTTAGAGGCGGTAAAACAGGCTCTGCTAGAGGCAGAGCAGGTAACTGCCGGCAAGAAAGAGCCGCCGGCAAATGATAATACCGATTCTGACGGGAGCGGAAACGGCTCGGAGGATACATCGGGAGATGAATCATTAAACGGCAAAGATGATTCTTCAGGAAATGATTCAAAGGATCCTTCCCAAGAAAGCATTTACCGGGATGGTGACTATACATGGGAGGTTTTATGTGAACCGGATGAAGAACAGGATTTTATGCCGTATCTTTTGTCACTGACGGTTTCCATAGCCAATGACAAAATTGTGGCAGTAACGGATATTAAGGGTACCGGAGATGATTATGATTCCGGAAACGATCCGTACCTGAACAAAGCGGTAAAGGGAACAAGTAAGTATCCCGGAGTTGTTTCACAGATTTTAGACCAGGGCGTTCCGGAGCATATTGACGTGGTAACAAGAGCAACGTGCTCGTCAAATGCCATTATAAAAGGCTGTCAGGAAATACTAGAACAGGCCAGGATACAGCAGGGTGAGGAGGCGGAAGAATGAAAAGATTTTTTGCAAAATCCGTAAACATTTTTGCTGTAGCAGTACTGCTGATGGGATATAATATGGTGCTTCAGGCCCGGCATCAGCAGGAAGAGATAGAACGTCTGGAAGCAGAATTAAAGTCGGGAGAACTCTCACATTCAGACGGCAGTGGAAAAGAAACGGGAGCTTATGCCGACGGGACATGGGAAGGTCAGGCAGACGGGTTTGGAGGTATTATAAAGGTTTCCGTGCTGGTGGAGGATGGAAATATAAAAGAGGTGAAGATTCTTTCAGCGGATGGGGAGGACGGAGCATATCTTAAGATGGCTCAGGAAATTACCGGGGATATTATAGAGGAGCAGTCCACGGATGTGGATGTGGTCAGTGGTGCCACCTTTAGCTCCAACGGAATTAAAAATGCCGTAAAGCAGGCATTGGATAAGGCGGTTTCGTAGTATGCAGTTTAAAAAGAGAAAAAAAGCCGGAAAATATGTCAGAGCAGTTATACAGCTGATATTTTTTCTTCTGATGCCATCAGCATTTACAACAGCTTTTGCAGGTGTTAAGTATATTTTTACCCAAATCGGACAGGAGACACAGTTAGAGATGACAGCATTTGTCACGGTTCTGCTTGTGCTTGGCATTTATACCATTGTATTTGGCCGTTTTTTCTGCGGATTTGCCTGCGCCTTTGGAAGTCTTTCGGATGCTGTCAGGGCTTTTTATGTGTGGATTTGTAAAAAAATGAAAAAAAAGCCCGTTACGATAGGGGATTCTGTAACAATAAAATTAAAATATTTAAAGTATGTGGTGCTTGCCGCTGTTGTGCTGCTTTGCTTCCTGGGATTGTATGGAAAGCTGCAGGGGACAAGTCCCTGGGATGTATTTTCCATGCTTCATGCAGGGAACTTAAGGCTGCAGAAGTATCTGGCAGGGGCTGTGATACTGATTTTAATTGTAATAGGAATGTGTGTGCGGGAACGGTTTTTCTGTCTGTTTTTGTGCCCTATGGGAGCAGTCTTTGCTCTGCTGCCGGTTCTGCCGTTTTTCACTTTCAGGAGAAACCGGGAGAAGTGTCTGAAAGGGTGCCGGGCTTGTACCCGGCAGTGCCCGGCAGCGCTTAATCTTCCGGATGATAAAAATCCCGGAGTGTCCGGGGATTGTTTTCAATGCCAGAAATGCGCTGATATCTGCCCGGGAGGAAATATTCACTGCAGCGGTATGGCGGGAAATGAGATTCCGGTAACCATTGTAAAAGCAGCAGTGCTGTTTGGTATCTTGTTCTGGTTAGGAGTATAAAATGAGGAAAAAAGATCTGATTCTGCTTGGAGGGATTCTGTTATTGGCAGCAGCACTGTTTTTGTGCCTGGGTATGGGCAGGAAAAAAGAGGGAAGTATTGTGAAGATTACCATTAAAGGAGCGGTCTATGGGACGTATTCTCTGGATGAAGACCAGGAAATTAAAGTAAAAGGCAGCCAGGGAACCAATGTTGTTTGTATAAAGGATGGGAAGGTTTTCATGAAAGAAGCGGATTGTCCGGACCAGTACTGTGTGGAGCACAATGCAATCAACAATAAAACAGATACGATTGTCTGCCTCCCCCACCGGCTGGTGGTGGAAGTGTCAGATGACAGCCAGGCCCAGGAAGATATTGATGTAACTGTTAGGTAGAAGGGAGAACGAAATGACGAAAAAAATAGCGCTGCTTTCTATGTTAGTGGCACTTGCTCTTGTATGCAGCTACGTGGAAGTACTGGTCCCTATACAGGTGGGGCTTCCCGGAATGAAACTGGGGCTTGCGAATCTGGTAATTGTAACAGGGCTTTATTTTTTAAATGCCAGAGAAATATTGGCAGTGTCCATTGTCAGAATTATGCTTTCTGCGTTTATGTTTGGAAATGGTATGTCGCTGATTTACAGTCTGGCAGGAGGCGTTTTAAGTCTGGCGCTTATGCTTTTGCTGAAAAAGAACAAAGGATTTTCTATTGTGGGCATCAGTATTGCCGGTGGTGTCTTCCATAATGTGGGCCAGCTTTTGATTGCGCTGGTGATCGTGGATAATATAAACCTTGTTTTCTATTTTCCTGTATTGATGGTGGCAGGAGCTCTCACAGGTACTGTTATTGGTATTGTAAGTAAAAAGATATTGGAGGCCCTGAAAAAAGGGGTGCTGAATCATACTGTTCATTAGTTAGTTAAAACTAACTTTATGATAAAATATTTCAATTTCTCAAATGTTTGGGAAACCCGCAGATGCGGAGAACAGGTAAAGGAGGAAGTGTTGAAAAAAGCTGATAAACAAAAAAAGAGGTTTTAGATATGAAAGGAGAATGATATGAAATTAAAAAAACTGCTATCAGCAGGATTGTCTCTTTCCATTGTTATGGGAATGGTACCGGTTACCTCCCTGGCGGCAGAGACAGCAGAGTATAAGGATGGAACCTATGGAGCAACAGCAACGGTAGAGCCGGATGAAGATGAGGATTTTGATGCATATGACATAAAGGTTAATGTAACAATTACGGGCGGTAAAGTTACGGCAGTAGAATATGCAGATACAGATAAAATTCCGCAGGACAGTGTTACTTATGCAGATAAAGCCATGAAAGGAACGAAAAGTAAAGCAGGTGTTGCAGAGCAGATTATCATAAATAACAGCGCTGATAATATTGATGTGGTTTCAAGTGCAACCTGCAGTTCCGATGCGATTCAGTCAGCAGTTAAAAAGGCGCTGGAGGAAGCAGGGGCAGCAGCTTCAGAACCGGAGAAAAAGGATATTTATGTATTAATGAATATTCCTTATGATGAGTTTTATCAGGCAGATGTCAATAACAGTATTCCTGTAGATGCAATGAGTTCTGCCACAAAAAATAAAACAAGAACATCAACACTGGCAGGGGGCTCCTACCATATAAACAGTGATGGCAGTGATATTACAGGTATTACATTTCCTGTTAAGGTAAGCAGTCTGGATGAGCTGAAAAAATATACACAGATTACAGACAGCAGTTCTGTAGATATTACAGTTACCAACCGGGGACAGACAACGACCACAACTTATACTGGCAAAGATGCATTGTTTGAAAGCGGCAGCTATTCTTATTATGTATTAAATGAGACTCCTTCTTATTACAAAGAACTGACTGTAGGAGAGAACGGAACGCTTTCATTTGGAAAAACGATAGGGACAGAGCAGCAGGTATCCGGAGCTGGAGCGGCTCTTTTAACGGATACTACTTATGGAGACTATCAGTTAAATATGACAGGGCTAAGCAAGATTATTGACAGTAATGATCCTATTTATGGTGTTATTATTACTACAACAGACGGCAGCAGCTATGGTCTGCGTCATCTGGAAAATATCTGGCTTGGAACAGAGCTTGCTTGGTGCACAGGATATACGGATAAAGTTCACAACTGCCCCACCTCATCTGAGCACTATAAATCAATGATGGGCAAAACAATTGACAAAGTTACTTATTACACCAGCGACGGTATTTATGTGGCAGATATTGCAGATATTTATGTACCTGAGAAATTCAGCGGTTCTGTTACGGTTGCAGATGCTGCGCTGAATGCCGGAAAAACATCCGTAGTTATGAATGATATTCCCGGGGATTTTCAGGCGGAATACAGTGTAGAGGGGCTGGAAGCACAGGTGTCAGATGGTGTGCTGACATTTTCTGGGGATGCAGAACCGGGTACCTATATCCTGACAGTAAAAGATAAAAGTGGAAAATATGCTGATCTGAAAGTTGATTTTACATTGACAACCGATAAGATTCCGGCAGCTTTTGATCAGGAGAAAAAAGCATTGACCGCAGCAGAGGGAAGCAGTGCGGATGATTTGTCCAATTATGTGGGCAATATCGTTTCTGTTTCTGTAAACGGAAAAGCTTATTCCGCCAGCGGACGGGGAGCTGTACAAATTATTAATGATGACGGAACACTGAATCTGGAAGCTGCTTCTGGCGGGAGTGCAGTGTTTGGCGATGCCGGCACTTATAAAATTGAAGTAACTGCAACCGGATATACAAAACCGCTGGAGTTTAATTATACACTGTCATATAAATATGTGTATGCGGCATTGAGCTGGGCGGAATACTGGGAAGCTGAAAATGTATACCTTGCCCCAGACAGCACAATGACCTCTGCATCTGATGAGGTGGATGAAAGAGGGGAAGCTGATAAAGGTGCGTTTGATGTGGTTTCCAGAGCTACAACGAATCACGGACTGCACAGAGGAAGCTTTCAGAGTGATACCATCATTTATGATACAGATGGGAAAAGCTATGAGATATCTTACTGGAAAGATAAAAACACAATTGTTCTTGCAGACGGAAGTGAGATTGGATTTGATAAGGGCACCATTACTGCTGCAGATGGAAAAACAGCAGTCATGGATCATTACGAGGTAAAAGGTCTGAAATATGTTCCGGTAGCGGTAAAAGAAACAGATTATGCTGCCTTTTGTGAAAAATATCATGTAGTAGAAAATGGCGATATGCTCTATGGCGGTTATGAAGAAGTTAATTTAAAGAGCTACTCCGTTGAGGCAGAGGTGAGTGATACTACCAATGGACTGAAAACGGTATCTAAAAATGAGGATGGAAGCTTTTCCTTCTCAGCACGCAAAAATGGCAGTCAATCAGGTATTTCATCCACAGAGCAGAAAAAAGTAAATGCGGATCAGCTGGAGGTTACTGTAAAAGAAGCTGACGGAGCTTATGGCGAATTTTTAAGGGTAGATCTTACCGGAGAAGCGTATGGAGATCTGGGATCAAATCTTCAGGCAGTGAAATGGACCTATTATGGAAGTGATGATTCTTACAGCACACCCCTTGTATCATACGGAACCAAATTTGCAGCAGATAACTGGATGCATAAATCAAATGGTATTCAGCTGGGGCTGACAGATTCTCTGCGGTGCCAGCTGCCGGAAGGAACAGATGGAACCGGTTACTGGGCGTTAACGGTATATGCAATGGGATATGAGGATTATACCTTCCAGATTAAAGTTACAGATGACAATATTGTAAAAGCAGATGAAGAGCAGGTTGACATAACAGAACTTCAAAACGTTATCGGCCAGGCAGAAGCATTGAAGGAAGCGGATTATACTGCTGAAAGCTGGGCTAATATGCAGACAGAATTACAGGAAGCAAAAGATGCTCTGGCAGCTCCAAACAGCCAGGCCATTGTAAACGAAGCAATCGCTCACCTGCAGGAGGCAATTGCCGCTCTTGTGAAAGTGGATACGGAAAACCCGGGAGGGGACGATCAGCAGAATCCTGAAACACCGGGAGGAGATGACCAGCAGAATCCTGAAACACCTGATGGAGATGATCAGAAAGATCCTGTGGTACCCGGAGATCAAAATCAGACACCTGGAACAAATACACAAAATCCAAATGGCAGCGGAATGAATCAGGTAAATACAAATGGAAATGCTGATAAAACTGATACAGAGGATGAGAATATTGTGAAAACCGGAGATAGTACAAATGCAGTGATTCCTTTTGCGGCTGCAATGCTGGCACTGGCATCTGCGGCAGGTGTCGGGGTATATGGAAAAAGAAAGAAAACGGAAGAGTAAATAAAAGAGGATTTCTTAGGGGTGTGGCTGGCGCCGAATATAGCCGCAGACCCTAAGCGCCAAGCGGCACCTTAGAAATCCAAAAGGATTTCCTCGGTTTGTGGCTGGCGCCGAATATAGCCGCAGACCCTAAGCGCCAAGCGGCACCTCGAAAATCCAAAAGGATTTCCTCGGTTTGTGGCTGGCGCCGAATATAGCCGCAAAATACCCAGGCTCCAAGCGGCACCTCGAAAATCCAAAAGGATTTCCTCGGTTCGTGGCTGGCGCCGAATATAGCAAAATACCCAAGCGCCAAGCGGCACCTTAAAAATCCAAAAGGATTTCCTCGGTTCGTGGCTGGTGCCGAATATAGCCGCAGACCCTAAGCGCCAAGCGGCACCTCGAAAATCCAAAAGGATTTCCTGGGTTTGTGGCTGGCGCCGAATATAGCCGCAAAATACCCAAGCTCCAAGCCGCACCTCGAAAATCCAAGAGGATTTCCTCGGTTCGTGGCTGGCGCCACATATAGCAAAATAATAGACCGTAAAACGATATGCAAGCACATTGTTTTACGGTCTATTATTTCACTATACGCGGCTTGGAGCCTGGGAATATTTCGCTTCGCTGAGTTCGTTGAAGACTTTGTTTTTCAGGTGATAGAGTTTATCTGACAGATCTACATAGATTTCAGCGGGGTTTACGAATCGCATATTTTCGTTCCACAGGGTGTCTTTTTCTTTTGTGCAGTATTCCTGAATTTCCATAACACTTGGAGAGGTGTAAATGCATTTTCCTTTATCGAAGATTGGAATTAGAAGTTCTCTCATGGTATATGTTCCGCCGGTCAGGAGTGTTCGTTTCCATGTGGCGTTGGGATCAAAGAGGAGGAGGTCTTCTTCTGAATTAAACACTTCTTCTTCCAGGCAGATTAGATCTGCTCTGATTTTTTTGCTTTCTTTATCATAAATCCGATAAACTGTTTTATTTCCGGGGTTTGTAACCTTTTCTGTGTTTTCTGACAGCTTGATTTTGGGGATAAAGTTTCCGTTTTTATCCTGAATAGCGGCCAGTTTATAGACGCCTCCGAAGGCAGGACAGTCTCTAGAAGTAATCAGACTGGTTCCCACACCCCAGGATGTAATCTTTGCCCCCTGTATTTTCAGGGATTCAATCAGGTATTCGTCAAGATCGTTGGAAGCGGAGATAACAGCGTCTTCAAATCCTGCTTCGTCCAGCATCCTGCGGACTTTTTTGGAAAGATAGGCCAGATCTCCGCTGTCTAAGCGGACACCATAATTTTTCAGTTCAATGCCTGCTGCTTTCATCTCCTGAAAGATACGAATGGCATTGGGAACGCCGGATTTTAAGGTGTCATAGGTGTCGATCAGAAGAATGCAGGCTGTGGGATAAAGTTTGGCATAGGTTTTAAAGGCGGTATATTCATCCGGAAAACTCATAATCCAGCTGTGGGCGTGGGTGCCTTTTACCGGAATATCAAAAAGCTGGCCGGCTAGAACGTTTGACGTGCCGCAGCATCCGCCGATGACTGCTGCCCGGGCGCCGTAAATGCCGGAGTCGGGTCCTTGTGCCCGGCGCAGACCAAATTCCATAACACCATCGTTTTGCGCAGCATAACAGACTCTGGAAGCTTTTGTGGCAATAAGACTTTGATGATTTATAATATTTAAAACGGCGGTTTCAAGGAGCTGGGCTTCCATAATAGGCGCTACAATTTTTACAATTGGTTCTCTCGGGAAGATTACTGTTCCTTCTGGTACAGCATAGATGCTTCCAGAGAAACGGAAATTGCTGAGATACTTTAAAAATTCCTCCTGAAAAATATTGAGGCTTCTCAGGTAGCGGATATCATCCGGTGTAAACTGCAATGTTTTTACATAGTCAATAACCTGCTCTAGCCCGGCGGCAACAGCATAGCCGCCTCCAGAAGGTGTTTCCCGGTAGAAGGTGTCAAATACAACAATATCCTGATTTCCGGTTTCAAAATATCCCTGCATCATTGTGATTTCATAGAGATCAGTCAATAATGTCAAATTTTGTGTTCTCATTCTATTTTCACATGCTTGCGTTCGCATGTGCTCCTCTCTTACTGAAAAAATGTATGATTTACAATTATACTCTTTTTATTCAAAAGTACCAGCATTTTCTTATATTTTACTATTGTGGGAAGGGAGGAAGTTTGATATACTCTTGCTATAGTTTATTTATAAATGGAGGTTACTACTATGGATGAAAATAATAACTTCAACAATCAAGAACCAGAAAATAATAATGTGCAGCCTGCAATAGATCCGGTTTTTACAGATGCAGACTATCATGACCCGGAGAATACAAATAACACAGTAAATAATTATGATACAAATACTAATTATAATAACGGTGGTGAAGGAAAGTCCGGTCCACAAGGATTTGCCATTGCATCATTAGTACTTGGAATTATCTCTATTGTATTATTCTGCGCAAGTATTAATATTGTAACAGGTATACTTTCAATTATATTTGGCGCTATTCATCTGGTAAAAGGATATCAGGATAAAAGAGGTATGGCCCTTGCAGGACTGATACTTGGTATTATTTCTATTGTACTGTATATTATTCTTCTTGCCATTGGTGTAAGTGCACTTAACAGTGGTTTGTATAGTTACAGCACAATGTTCTAACAATTATAAAAAGATTATTGCAGTAGAAAAATATGAATGTTTCGGGCGGCTCTAAGAGGGGGCCGCTTTGTGATTTCTCACAATGATTCATCCGGCATATGACGGAATAGTTGCTGATTTTTCTGATGAATCAGGCGATAATCAGTTGACAAAGTTCTGAAAGACTTTTATAATATTTTCGATCTATTAATAAATGAAAAAAACGTTGAAGAAGACAGTAGATTATATATAGAAAGTAGCAGAGAGCCGGGGTGGTGAGAGCCGGTACAAGTATATTATAATTGAAGATCACTTCCGAGTTTCAGACTGAAATGTTTACAGAGTAGGTTCTGACGGGATTCCCCCGTTACCGGGAAACAGTATCCGGCAAAAGCCGCGTACTTCGAAACAGGTGGTTACGAATTTATTTTACTCTCGTCCTTTTTCGGACGGGAGTTTTTTTATACTTGGGAAATCTTATTTCCCAAGTATAAAAAATGCTCCGCAGGGATGCGCACAGGCGTGAAAAGGAAGAGAGCCGCAGGCGGCCACGCCCGGCGCGAGAATGTGCAAAAGCACATTCTTTTATATACCTGGGAAAATAAGTTTCCCAGGTATAAAAGCGCTCCGCAGGGATGCGCACAGGCGTGAAAAGGAAAAAAGCCGCAGGCGGCCACGCCCGGCGCGAGAATGTGCTAACGCACATTCTTTTATAAACAGAAAGGAGATCTTGAATGTACGAGAAAGTATCGACAAATCTGAATTTCGTTGACAGAGAAAAGAAAACCGAAGAGTTCTGGAAGGACCATGATATTTTTCGAAAAAGTATGGAAAACAGAAAAGAAGGGGAGACCTATACCTTTTATGACGGTCCGCCAACAGCTAATGGAAAACCTCATATTGGGCATGTTTTGACCCGTGTTATTAAGGATATGATTCCGAGATACCAGACAATGAAGGGAAAAATGGTTCCCCGTAAAGCCGGATGGGATACCCATGGACTGCCTGTAGAGCTGGAAGTGGAGAAACTGCTTCATCTGGACGGGAAGGAGCAGATAGAGGAATATGGTCTGGATCCCTTTATTCAGAAATGTAAAGAGTCCGTCTGGAAATACAAAGGTATGTGGGAAGATTTTTCCGGTACCGTTGGATTCTGGGCTGATATGGATCATCCATATGTCACATACGATGACAATTTTATTGAATCAGAGTGGTGGGCATTAAAACAGATCTGGGATAAAGGACTGCTTTATAAAGGGTTTAAGATTGTGCCTTACTGTCCGCGGTGCGGGACTCCTCTGTCATCTCATGAGGTTGCTCAGGGATATAAAGAGGTCAAAGAGCGTTCTGCTATTGTGCGGTTTAAAGTAAAAGGCGCGGATGAATATATTCTGGCATGGACAACCACACCCTGGACACTGCCGTCTAATGTAGCTCTTTGTGTAAATCCGGTGGAATCCTATGTTAAGGTAAAAGCGGCAGATGGATATACGTATTACATGGCGGAAGCACTGCTGGATAAAGTTCTGGGTACAGATGAAGAAAATGGCGCTTCTTATGAAATTCTGGAGACATATAAAGGCAGGGATCTGGAATATAAAGAATATGAGCCTCTTTTTGACTATGCCCTGGATATCTGTGAAAAACAGCATAAAAAAGCATACTATGTGACCTGTGCGGATTACGTTACACTGACAGATGGTACCGGTGTTGTTCATATTGCGCCGGCTTTCGGTGAAGATGATGCCCAGGTAGGACGCAGATATGATCTGCCTTTTGTACAGCTGGTTGACGGCAAAGGTGAGATGACAAAAGAAACGCCATATGCAGGCGTATTTGTAAAAAAAGCCGATCCTATGGTATTAAAAGAACTGGAAGAAAAAGGTCTGTTATTTGACGCTCCGAAGTTTGAACACAGCTATCCACACTGCTGGAGATGCGACACACCGCTGATTTACTATGCAAGAGAATCCTGGTTTGTTAAGATGACTGCCGTGAAGGATGATCTGGTTCGGAACAATAATACTGTAAACTGGATTCCGGAATCTATCGGAAAAGGACGTTTCGGAGACTGGCTGGAAAATATCCAGGACTGGGGAATTTCACGTAACCGTTACTGGGGAACTCCATTAAATATCTGGGAGTGCGAAGACTGCGGTCATATGGAATCCATTGGAAGCCGGCAGGAACTTGCAGAAAAAAGCGGAAATCCGGATGCTGTTCATGTAGAACTGCACAGACCATATATTGATGAAGTGACAATAAAATGTCCTCACTGCGGCAAACCTATGCACCGGGTGCCGGAAGTAATTGACTGCTGGTTTGATTCCGGAGCAATGCCTTTTGCGCAGCATCATTATCCCTTTGAAAACAAGGAAGTATTTGAACAGCAGTTCCCGGCTCAGTTTATTTCTGAAGCTGTAGATCAGACACGTGGATGGTTTTACTCCCTGATGGCAGAGTCTACTTTACTGTTTAATAAAGCTCCTTATGAAAATGTAATTGTTCTGGGTCATGTTCAGGATGAGAACGGACAAAAAATGAGTAAATCCAAAGGAAATGCGGTAGATCCTTTCGACGCACTGGAGAAGTACGGTGCAGATGCAATCCGCTGGTATTTCTATATTAACTCAGCTCCATGGCTGCCTAACCGTTTCCATGGCAAAGCCGTTATGGAAGGACAGCGTAAATTTATGGGTACTCTCTGGAATACCTATGCATTTTTTGTGCTGTATGCGAATATTGATAATTTTGATGCCACAAAGTATCAGCTGGAATATGATAAATTATCCGTTATGGATAAATGGATGCTGTCAAAATTAAACACACTGGTACAGACAGTGGATGATAATCTGGCAAATTACAGAATCCCGGAAGCGGCAAGAGCTCTTCAGGACTTTGTAGATGATATGAGCAACTGGTATGTCAGAAGAAGCCGTGAGCGCTTCTGGGCAAAAGGTATGGAGCAGGATAAGATCAATGCTTATATGACGCTGTATACTGCACTGGTAACTGTTGCAAAAACAGCGGCTCCAATGATTCCGTTTATGACAGAGGATATTTATCAGAACCTTGTAAGAAGTATTGACAAAAATGCTCCGGAAAGTATTCATTTATGTGATTTTCCTGTTGCAGAAATGTCCATGATTGATAAGGAACTTGAGAAAAACATGGATGAGGTTCTGAAAATCGTTGTGATGGGCCGTGCATGCCGAAACAGCGCTAATATTAAGAATCGTCAGCCAATTGGAAATATGTTTGTAAAAGCCGCAAATAATCTGCCAGAATATTTTGTGCAGATTATTGAAGAAGAGCTGAATGTAAAAAAAGTAACTTTCTCAGAGGATGTAAGTTCCTTTACAAGCTATACGTTTAAGCCTCAGCTGCGAACAGTAGGACCTAAATATGGAAAAGTACTGGGCAGGATTCAGAAAGCGCTGGCATCCTTAGATGGCAATGCAGCTATGAACCAGCTAAAAAGTACAGGATTACTGAAACTGGATATTCCGGATGCTGAGGTAGAATTATCTGAAGAAGATCTGCTGATTACCATGACACAGATGGAAGGCTATGTGACAGAAAGCGATAATGAAGTTACTGTTGTGCTGGATACAAAACTGACACCTCAGCTGCGTGAAGAAGGATTTGTAAGGGAAATCATCAGTAAGGTTCAGACTATGAGAAAAGAGGCAGGGTTTGAAGTTATGGATAAGATCCTGCTGTCTTATGAAGCTGGAAAAAAAGCTGCAGATATTTTTGAAAAATTCGGTAATGATATTCAAAAGGAAGTTCTGGCGGTATCTGTTTTGGGGGGAACACTTCAGGGATATCAGAAGGAATGGAACATTAACGGCGAACAAGTAAAATTGGGAGTGGAAAAACAATGATGAAAAATCCGGCATTTGAAAAAGAGACTTTTAAAAAAAGTGTAAAAGAGAATGTTAAAAATTTATATCGAAAGACATTAAAAGAAGCGACCCAGCAGGAAATTTATCAGGCGGTTTCTTATTCTGTAAAAGATGTAATTATTGATCAGTGGCTGGCAACTCAGCAGACCTTTGATAAAACAGATGCCAAAATTGTATATTACATGTCCATGGAATTTCTCATGGGAAGAGCTCTTGGCAATAATTTGATCAACCTGACAGCCTACAATGAAGTAAAAGAAGCCCTAGAAGAGATCGGGGTGGATTTGAATGCCATTGAAGATGAAGAGCCGGATCCGGCTCTTGGCAACGGCGGGCTTGGCCGGCTGGCTGCCTGTTTTATGGAATCTCTGGCAACTCTTGGTTATCCGGCTTATGGATGTGGTATCCGTTATCGGTACGGAATGTTTAAACAGAAAATTAAGGATGGATATCAGCTGGAAGAACCGGATAACTGGCTGAAAAACGGTTATCCCTTTGAACTGCGCAGACCAGAGCATACCTTTGAAGTGAAGTTTGGCGGATATGTCCGGGCAGAGGCCTCTGGAAACGGCCATACGAAGTTTATTCAGGAAGGTTATCAGTCAGTTCGCGCCGTACCTTATGATATGCCGATTATCGGATATAACAATAATATGGTAAATACGCTGATGATCTGGGATGCAGAACCTATTCAGTGTTTTGAACTGGATTCCTTTGATAAGGGGGATTACAGAAAAGCTGTAGAGCAGGAAAATCTTGCAAGAAATCTGGTGGATGTGCTGTATCCTAATGATAATCATATTGCAGGAAAAGAACTCCGGTTAAAACAGCAGTACTTCTTTGTATCAGCCAGCATTCAGCGTGCTCTGGCAAGGTTTAAGAAAAATCATCCGGATATTCACATGCTGCCTCAAAAGGTTGCTATTCAGATGAATGATACGCATCCCACTGTAGCAGTAGCAGAGCTTATGAGAATTCTGCTGGATGAAGAGGGACTTGGCTGGGATGAAGCATGGGAGATCACCTCTAAAACCTGCGCTTATACTAATCATACAATTATGGCAGAAGCTCTGGAAAAATGGCCGATTGAGATATTCTCCCGTCTGCTTCCTCGTATTTATCAGATTATTGAGGAAATTAACCGCAGATTTTTACTGGATATTGAGGCTAAATTCCCGGGGGATTACCATAAAAAAGAAAAAATGGCTATTATCCATGACGGACAGGTAAAAATGGCTCATCTTGCTATTGCGGCAGGATATTCAGTGAATGGTGTTGCCAGACTTCATACAGAAATTCTTAAAAATCAGGAACTGAAAGATTTTTATGAGATGTTCCCGGAAAAATTCAATAATAAAACAAACGGTATTACCCAGAGACGGTTCCTATATCACGGAAATCCGCTTCTTTCTGCGTGGATTACTGATAAAATCGGAGACGACTGGATCACTAATCTGTCGCATATGGAAAAGCTTGCATTGTTTGCGGATGATAAAAAAGCGCAGCAGGAGTTTATGAATATTAAATACCAGAATAAACTGCGCCTGGCAAAATATATTCAGAAACATAATGGAATCGAGGTTGATCCAAGATCAATTTTTGATGTTCAGGTAAAACGTCTCCATGAGTATAAACGTCAGCTTCTGAATATCCTGCATATTATGTTCCTCTATAATATGTTAAAAGAGCATCCAGACATGGACTTTTATCCGAGAACATTTATTTTCGGTGCAAAAGCAGCGGCAGGTTACAGAATAGCAAAGCTGACAATTAAGCTTATTAATTCTGTGGCAGATGTTATTAACAATGATAAAACCATTAATGGCAAGCTGAAGGTTGTGTTTATTGAAGACTATAAAGTCTCCAATGCAGAATGGATTTTCGCTGCTGCCGATGTCAGTGAACAGATTTCCACTGCAAGTAAAGAGGCTTCCGGAACCGGCAACATGAAATTTATGTTAAATGGTGCAGTAACAATTGGTACTATGGATGGAGCTAATGTTGAAATTGCAGAAGAAGTGGGAGAAGATAATATTTTTATTTTCGGTATGAGTTCTGACGAAGTCATTGAGCATGAGAAGAGACGCGATTATAATCCAATGGAGATTTTCAATAATGATCAGGATATCCGTCAGGTACTGATGCAGATTATAAACGGATTTTATTCACAAAATGATACAGAGCTGTTCCGGGATCTGTATAATTCCCTGTTGAATACACAATGTACCCAGTTTGCAGATACCTACTTTAATCTGAAAGATTTCCGTTCCTACTCAGATGCACAAAAACGTGTAGAAGAAGCGTACAGAGACGAAGAACGCTGGGCAAAAATGGCAATGTTAAACGTAGCTCATGTTGGCAAATTTTCATCTGACAGAACCATTCAGGAGTATGTGGATGATATCTGGCATCTGGAAAAAATCCAGGTAGAGCCGGAAGAATTTTAAATAACGACTATATTTAGGGAGTCATCACCTTACAAAATATTTATTTAAATATTTTGTAAGGTGGTATATACTTATTATGTTCTTTTAGGCTGGTTCACAGCTTAAGGAATTGTTTTTCTACTATTCTTAATACATTTCTTGAAAGTTTTTTCAAAATATCCGTACAAAGTCACAAATTTATAATCTGGGAAAGGGATTTTCTTTACAGTTGTAAGGAATCTCTTTATAATGAAAGGAGAAGTTATTTGAAACCTAGTAAACCATTGGGACAATTGACACTGTTTGATCGCTTTTTATTCGCAGAGGCTATGGAAAGCCCGGGAAATCTGCAGATTTTACTGGAAATTATTCTTGGAAGAGATGTTCATTTAAAGGACTGCCCGCAGTCTGAGAAGGAAATACGGACTACTCCGCTGAAGCGGTTTGTAAAGCTGGATGTCTGGAGCCAGGATGAGGAGGGTGTTGTATATAATACGGAGGCCCAAAAGGAAAATACCGGAAATCTGCCGAGGCGAAGCAGATATTATCAGGGAATGATTGACAGTAAACTGCTGGAACCGGGAGAAATTGATTTTAGAAAATTAAATCAGCTGTATGTAATTATGATTACACCTTTTGACCTGTTTGGGGCGGGGAAGTATCAGTATACTTTTCAGATGAAGTGTGAAGAAGTGCCGGGACTGAATCTGGAAGACGGAGTTACCCGGATCTTTTTAAACAGTCATGGAACAGACCCGGAAGGGGTAAGTGAGGAGCTTATAGAGCTTTTGCATTACATAGAGCATACCAATGAAAAGACAGAGGAAAGCTGTAAAAGCGGCCGGATAAAAACGCTGAAAAGACGGATCGACAGTCTCAAAGAGAATGCGGAAGTGAGTGTGAGATATATGCAGGCATGGGAAGAGAGAGTCATGGAGCAGAATGAGGCTAGAAAAGAAGGCATAAAGTCTGGTTTGATTGCTGGGAAACAGAAAAAATTAGAAGAACAGATACAGAAGAAATTAGTAAAAGGAAAAAATCCGGAGCAGATTGCGAAAGATTTGGAAGAACCGATAGAAACAGTTAGAGGAATAATAGAAGCAGTAAAAGGTAGTATTGATTCTTAAGATCAGACTGTGATTCATATCAAATATTAGTAGTTGTTACTAATAAATAAACAAAAACATTCCCAGGCAGTTAAGGAGGCAGCCCCTTGATTACCTGGGAATGTTTTTTTACTCTATAGGAAATACTGTGTTGTGATAAAGCTGAAAAGTACCGATTCCTATAGAGCAAAAAAACGCTCCGCTGTGGATCGCACTGCGGCGGAATGGAGTCATGTCGCAAAAGCGACCCGCCGCAGGCGGAAAACCCTGCCGTGGCAGGATTCTTTTTTATGCTGCAGACAACTATGTTTGACTCAGGAATGTGAAAGGGCACATTCCTTTTCATTCTTTTACAAACCGGTCATTTTGAATCTGGAATTCACTGTTATAAATATAAAGTGCGAAGATGGTCAATGCAATGCCGATGGCTGAAAATCCTGCAAAACTAAAGGCCGTGGTCAGGTCAAAGAAGCCGGAGAAGATACTTCCCAGGAGATTATACAGCATGTGAAGAATCACAGCATATTTAATACTGCGTCCGGTACGGCAGAGCCAGCCAAGAATCAGTCCCAGAAAGAAAGAGTAAATGCCCTGAACCACATTCATGTGCATAAGTCCAAACAAGGCGGCCTGTAGAATATTGGCCCCCCAGAAAGGAAGAGCCTTTCTGGCAAAGCGGTAAGTCAGTCCCCGAAAAGCAATTTCTTCCCCAATTGGTGCTAAAATGATGGTATATATTGCAAGAAGAATGGATATTGCATCAAATCCTGCAGAATATAAGGTCTGATTATAAGTAACCATCCATTCCGGACGAATCCAGGAGATCCCGCTGGTTAAAAGCACTGTGATGTATTGAAGTCCAAATGCCAGGAAAATCAGGGCAAAAAAAATGTGAACAGAAAATCCGCTCCAGTATCTTTTTTTCTTCTTGCGAAAAGGAGTTACAAATACCTTCCGGTACCAGATTCCAAAAATAATAATTATGGTAATAGAAAATACAACAGAAAGTCTTTGCAAAAAAGCGGTATCCTGTAAAAGGGACAGTGTATAAGATATAAAATTAACGCCGGTATCGGCAGGTGTATCTGAAAAAAGGAAATGAATAATAACCTGAATTACCATCATGGGAATTGTTACAGCCAGCTGAATCAGGAAAAACAGGATAAACGGAAGAAAGCTTTTGAAAAAATTAATCATGTTTCTTGTTATGCCTCCTATATATTCTTAAATAATACAAGTTAAATAAAAGTGCCTCAGTGACACATGGTAATCAGTATAGCATAGTATGGCTGAATTTACATAATTTTATATTTAAAATTTTTTTAATATTTCCTGTTTGGAAAATGATAGCAGGTACCGATGGCAGGAAACAGAGCTTATGGGAGGGAAAAGATAATTGAGTCTGTACATTGCCTGTTATAAAAAAATGTAGTAAACTTACTTCACCAGAAGAATCGTTTATGAATGAGTACGAAAGGATGAAATATTATGGCGTTTGCGCATCTTCATGTCCATACAGAATACAGTCTGCTGGACGGTTCAAATAAAATTAAGGAATATGTCAGCCGGGTGAAGGAGCTGGGGATGAACAGCGCGGCTATTACCGACCATGGCGTTATGTTCGGTGTTATAGATTTTTACCGGGAGGCACGCAGCGCCGGAATTAATCCGATTCTTGGCTGTGAGGTATATGTGGCGCCAAATTCCAGATTTGACCGGGAAAATGTACATGGAGAGGACCGGTATTATCATCTGGTACTGCTGGCGGAAAACAATACAGGCTACAGCAACCTGATGAAAATTGTATCCAAAGGATTTGTGGAGGGATATTATTACCGGCCCAGAGTTGATATGGAAGTTCTGGAAACCTATCATGAGGGGATCATTGCCTTGAGCGCCTGCCTGGCAGGAGAAGTGCAAAGGGCTCTGGTCAGAGAGCAGTATGAAGAAGCTAAAAATGCAGCGCTGAAATATGAAGCCTGTTTTGGAAAGGGAAATTTCTTTCTGGAGCTGCAGGATCATGGTATTCCTGAGCAGGCCAAAGTGAATCCGCAGCTGATGCGTATGAGTCAGGAGCTTGGGATTGAATTGGTTGCCACCAATGATATTCATTATACATATGAGGATGACGTGGAGCCCCATGATATTCTCCTTTGTATTCAGACCGGTAAAAAGCGCGCAGACGAAAACCGTATGCGTTATGAGGGCGGCCAGTATTATGTAAAGTCAGAACAGGAAATGAAAGAACTGTTTCCGTATGCCCTAAAGGCTCTGGAAAATACCCAGAAAATTGCGGACCGCTGTCATGTGGACATTGAGTTTGGAGTAACCAAGCTGCCGAAATTTGAGGTCCCGGATGGGTTCACATCCTGGGAATATCTGAATAAACTGTGTTTTGACGGTTTAAATGACCGTTATCAGGAACGGGCAGAGGAACTAAAACCCAAACTGGAATATGAGCTTTCGATTATTCAGAAAATGGGGTATGTGGATTACTTTCTGATTGTATGGGACTTTATCCGATTTGCAAGGGAAAATGATATTATTGTAGGACCCGGAAGAGGGAGTGCTGCCGGAAGTCTGGTTTCTTATACGCTGGGTATTACAAAGCTGGATCCGGTCCGCTACAGTCTGCTGTTTGAGCGTTTTTTAAATCCGGAACGTGTTTCCATGCCGGATATTGATATTGATTTCTGTTTTGAAAGGCGCCAGGAAGTGATCGACTATGTGGTAGGAAAATACGGAAAAGACCGCGTGGTGCAGATTGTGACCTTTGGTACCTTTGCGGCCAGAGGAGTAATACGGGATGTAGGGCGTGTTATGGATCTGCCCTATGCCTTTGTTGATAATATTGCAAAGATGATTCCAAACGAGCTTGGAATTACCATTGAGAGTGCCCTTGTGAAAAACCGGGAGCTAAGGGGGCTGTATGAATCAGATGCCAGTGTAAAAGAACTGGTCGATATGGCAAAGCGTCTGGAAGGTCTGCCCCGCCATACATCTATGCATGCCGCCGGGGTAGTAATCAGCCAGAAGTCTGTGGATGAGTATGTTCCGTTATCAAGGGCTTCCGATGGTTCTATTACCACCCAGTTTACTATGACAACACTAGAGGAGCTGGGGCTTTTAAAAATGGACTTTCTGGGCCTTCGGACACTGACGGTGATACAAAATGCAGTGAAGCTGGTGGAAAAAAGCCAGGGGATATCCATAGATATTGACCATATAGATTATAATGATAAAGCTGTCTTAGACTCTCTTGGCACCGGTAAAACAGAAGGGGTATTCCAGCTGGAAAGTGCAGGGATGAAAAATTTCATCAAGGAGTTAAAGCCTCAGAATCTGGAAGATATTATTGCCGGTATTTCTCTGTACCGTCCCGGTCCAATGGATTTTATTCCCGCCTATATCAGGGGGAAAAACAATGCCTCTCAGATTACCTATGACTGTCCTCAGCTTGAGCCCATCTTGTCCCCCACATATGGGTGTATCGTTTATCAGGAACAGGTGATGCAGATTGTACGGGATCTGGCAGGCTATACCCTGGGGCGGAGTGATCTTGTGCGGCGTGCCATGTCCAAAAAGAAAACTTCTGTTATGGAAAAGGAACGTCAGAATTTTGTTTATGGCAATCAGGAAGAAGGGGTTCCAGGCTGTATTGCAAACGGCATCAGCGAAAGGACAGCCAATAAGATTTTTGATGAAATGATAGATTTTGCCAAATATGCCTTTAATAAATCTCATGCGGCGGCCTATGCGGTTGTTTCCTATCAGACTGCGTATCTGAAATATTACTATCCGGTGGCATTTATGGCGGCTTTGATGACCTCGGTCATTGATAACTCATCAAAAGTATCTGAATATATTATGACCTGCCGGCAGATGGGAATTGAGGTTCTTCCTCCGGATATTAATGAGGGAGAAGGCAGTTTTTCCGTATCAGGAAATGCCATCCGCTATGGACTGTCAGCAATTAAAAGCATCGGGCGGCCGGTGATCGAGGCGATTGTGGCAGAACGGGAGAAGAACGGACTTTTTACATCTTTGAAAGACTTTATTGAACGTCTGGCAGGAAGAGAGGTAAATAAACGTGCCGTTGAAAATTTTATTAAGGCAGGAGCTCTAGACGGTCTGGGCGGAACCAGAAAACAGTTTATGCAGGTTTATATCCTGGTTATGGACTCGGTGCAGCAGGAGAGAAAAAACTCTATGACAGGACAGATGTCGCTGTTTGATCTGGTTTCGGAGGAAGAGAAAAAGGAGTATGAACTGAAACTTCCAAATGTGGGAGAATTTGAAAAAGAAGAACGGCTGGCCATGGAAAAAGAAGTGCTTGGTGTGTATATCAGCGGACATCCTATGGAAGAATATGAAGAAAAATGGAAGAAAAATATTACAAGAGTAACGTCAGATTTTATTCTGGATGAGGAAACCGGAAGTACCCGAGTCCATGATGGTGAGAGTGTTATGGTGGGGGGGATGATTGCTGAGAAAACAGTAAAATATACAAGAAATAATAAGACTATGGCTTTTATTTCGCTGGAAGATCTGGTGGGCACTGTGGAGGTTATTATTTTCCCAAGGGACTATGAGCGGTATCATCAGCTTTTAGAGGAGGACAGTAAGATCTTTGTGCGGGGAAGGGTATCTGTGGAAGAGGATAAAAACGGAAAACTGATCTGTGAAAAAATATATTCTTTCCGGGATGCCAGAAGAGAGGTATGGCTGCAGTTTGATACAAAAGAAGCCTATGAAGATAAAATGCAGGAAATCAAAGAAATATTAGATGTATCAGATGGTTATGATCAGATTGTAGTCTATATTTCTTCTTTAAAAGCAATGAAACGTCTGGGAGCGAATATGGGTGTACTGGCAGATCAGGCGCTGGTTGCCAAGCTGAAAGAAAAACTTGGTGAAAATAATGTCAAAGTTTTGGAAAAGTCCATTGAAAAATAGTTGAAAAACCATTAGAATAAGAAACAGTCGGTGACGGGGGAGCGATGAAAGACAGGAGGAATTGTCATGGGAAAAGATATTAAGACAATTGGCGTTTTAACAAGCGGCGGAGATGCGCCGGGCATGAACGCTGCCATTCGCGCAGTGGTACGTCAGGCAATTTCAAAAGGAAAAAAAGTAAAAGGTATTAAGCGCGGTTACGCCGGACTGCTGGATGAGGAAATCGTTGATCTGGAAGCAAAGCATGTTTCCGATATTATTCAAAGAGGCGGCACTATGCTTCTGACAGCCCGCTGTCCGGAGTTTAAAGAGCCCGAGGTACAGCAGCAGGCGGCAGAGATCTGCCGTAAGCATGGAATAGATGGAATGGTGATTATCGGCGGAGACGGTTCTTTTCGGGGAGCGCAGAAGCTGGCTGCTCAGGGAATCAATACCATCGGCATTCCGGGAACTATTGATCTGGATATTGCCTGTACCGATTATACCATTGGTTTTGATACAGCTGTGAATACAGCCATGCAGGCAATTGATAAAATCCGGGATACATCCACTTCTCATGAACGGTGCAGCATTATAGAAGTTATGGGAAGAAGCGCGGGATATATTGCGCTGTGGTGCGGACTTGCCAATGGCGCGGAACGGATTCTGCTTCCTGAAAAGTATAATTATGATGAGCAGAAAATTGTAAACAGCATTATTGAAAACCGTAAGCGCGGCAAGAAACATTATATAATTATAAATGCGGAAGGAATCGGTCATTCCACAAGCCTTGCTAGAAGGATTGAAGCTGCAACCGGCATGGAAGCAAGGGCAACGATTCTCGGACATATGCAAAGAGGTGGAAGTCCTACCTGCAAAGACCGTGTGTATGCATCTACCATGGGCGCTTATGCAGTGGATATTTTATGCGAGGGTAAATCCAAACGTATTGTCAGCTATCGGGACGGTAAATTCTGTGATGATGATGTGGATGAGGCTCTGGCTATGACCAAAGATATTTCAGATTACCAGTATTCCATTGCCAAAAATCTTTCAATTTAAGATAACGGCAGTCAATGAAAACGACAGGCGGAGCAGGTACAGACAAAAAGTGTCTGGAACGCTTCGCCTTTTATCAAACAGCAGACAGGAGAGACATAGTCAGATGATAACAAGTACCGGAAATCAGCAGGTAAAAAATCTGGTTCAGCTGAAAAAGAAAGCGAAAGTGCGAAAAGAACAGAATGTATTTCTGGCAGAAGGATTGAAAATGTTTCAGGAAGCGCCGGAGGATAGAATCAGACAGGTATATGTTTCTGAATCTTTTGAAAGGGAACATGGAGAGGCACTGTTAAATCACAGATATGAAGTTCTGGCGGATTTTGTGTTTTCCTATGTGTCAGATACCAAAACTCCCCAGGGAGTTTTATGTCTGGTGGAACAGGCGTCCTGGGAGCTGAAAGATTTGGTAGAACAGCCGGATCCATGTTTATTAGTACTTGAAAATATTCAGGATCCGGGAAATCTGGGAACTATGTTCCGCAGCGCCGAGGGCGCAGGCTTTTCAGGGGTGATTATGGATGGAAGTACAGCTGACATCTACAATCCTAAGACGATCCGGTCTACCATGGGCAGCATTTACCGGGTTCCTTTTGTGACGGCTAAAGATCTGCCGGCAGCTGTACTAGAATTGAAAGAACTGGGGGTACGGGTGTATGCAGCTCATTTAAAGGGCACCTGTTGTTATGATGAACCGGATTATAAGAAGGCCAGTGCCTTTTTAATCGGAAACGAGGGAAACGGGCTGACAGATCAGCTGGCAGAACTTGCGGATGAATATGTGAAAATTCCCATGGAAGGCAGGCTGGAATCACTGAATGCGGCGGTGGCTGCATCTTTGTTTATGTATGAGACAAACAGACAGAGGAGAAAATAAATGTTTCGAATATGGGGTAAAATTTTTAAAGACAATCGTATGCTTCAGGATACTACTATCTGTGATGAATCTGAAGATACCCGGACACATAAAGTGTTTCGGGCGCTGGAAGAAATATGTTACGAATTTGACCTGGGAAAACCTATCTGGCTTGAAAACACAATTGCAGAATTTAAAAGACATGCCAAAGCCAGGTTTTATCAGGACAATTTTGTGGAACAGATTGAGTTTGACTATCTGGAACTGCAGGTAATAGAGGAAGATTAGGAGAATATAACAGATGGCAGAGGGAGAAACACGAAGACTGAATATTATGCGTATGCTTTCAAAAGCGCAGCATCCCCTTTCAGGCTCAGAGCTGGCAAAAGAGTTTGGCGTCAGCAGGCAGGTGATTGTACAGGATATTGCACTTTTAAGAGCTGTGGATAAAAATATTTTAAGTACCAATAAAGGATATCTTTTGTATGAACCGGAGACGGCCAATACAAAAGTAAAGCGGTCCTTTGCAGTGTGCCATACAGATGAACAGATGGCGGATGAGCTGTATACTATTATAGATTACGGCGGCACGGTTTTAGATGTGGTAGTAGAGCATGAGATATACGGACAGATTACCGTGGATCTGCTTTTGCGTAAACGGGCAGATATTAATGAATTCCTCAAAAAAATAGAACAGGTCTTTGCAAAACCGTTAAAGGAACTTACAAATGGGAATCATTTTCATACGGTGGAAGCAGATAATGAACAGACTTTGGAAGAAATACAAAGGCAGCTTTCTAAGAAGGGATTTCTGGTAGAGTTATAATATTAATTTTTTCTGAAATACGTAAAAAGACAGCGTCATTTTATGAAAATTCTGATAGAATATAATATATGTAACTAATTCACAGGCTGGAGGGAATAAAATGCAGTCTAACAGTATCAGACAAGATGTTGACCAGTGGCAGAATGCGATGTTTCTTTACCGTTCTGCCATCAAAGAAGTTTGTACCAAGCTGGAGATTCTAAACGATGAGTTTCAGAATATTCACAACTACAATCCCATCGAATATATCAAATCCAGATTAAAGACACCTGAGAGCATTGTAAAAAAACTAAAGCGCAACAATTATGAAAGTACCATGGAAAATATGATGCAGTATATCAATGATATTGCGGGAGTCCGGGTAGTGTGTTCCTTTACGTCAGATATATACCGTCTGGCGGAGATGATTGGGAAACAGGAAGACTTTACGATACTTTCTGTAAAAGATTATATGAAGCACCCAAAGGAAAGCGGTTACCGGAGTTATCATATGCTGATCACCGTGCCGGTGCATATGAGTACCGGAGAGGTACAGACAAAGGTTGAAATACAGATCCGGACAATTGCCATGGATTTCTGGGCAAGTCTAGAGCATAAGATTTACTATAAATTTGAAGGAAATGCACCGGAATATATCAGCAGGGACCTGCAGGAATGTGCGGGTATTGTTTCTAAGCTGGATGCCAAAATGCTGTCATTAAATGAAGCGATTATAGACGCAAAGGCCGAACAGGAGCAGGATCGTATTTTGTATGCACAACAGACAAAGGAGAGAAAAGAAGCGTGAGAATTTTTGTCTTAAGCGAGAATCTTACATATCAGAGAGGGATTGTCTGTGAACATGGATTATCTCTGCTCATAGAGGAAGGTGGTAAACGCTGGCTGTTTGATACCGGACAGACCGGAATATTTGTGAAAAATGCCCGGACTATGGGGCTTGCTCTTGAGCCTCTAGATGGGATTATTTTAAGCCACGGACATTTCGACCACTGCGGCGGGATAGAAACGCTGATAAGACAGCTGAGTGTTCCGGTCCCTGTCTATGTGAGGGGGCGTGCTTTTGAAGCAAAGTTTGCAGATAAAAAGGGGCCTGAAAAGGAAGAAATCGGGATCCCATGGAAAAAAGAAAGCTGCGGCAGCCTGGTGCTTGTTGAGGAGAGAAAAAAGAAGCTTTCACAGGACGTCTGGCTGCTTGGAGATATACCATATACGCCGGGACTTGAGGGGACTTCCCCTGGAATGTTTGTGTTAAGAGCCGGGCAGTTTGAACAGGACCGGATGTCTGACGAGCAGATGCTTGTATTTGACACGCCAAAGGGGCTTTTGGTATTTGCAGGATGCAGCCATCCGGGAATTATAAACTGTCTGCACTATGTCAGAGAGCAGTTTCCTGGAAAGAAGATTTATAGTCTGCTGGCGGGAATGCATCTGATGCATGCAGGTCAAGAGAAAATATCCTGGACCCTTGAGCGGCTCAGGGAATACGGCGCGGAAGTGTTGATGCCGGTTCACTGTACCGGGGTAAATGCTATTGTGCAGATACAGCAGCAGTATCCGGAGCAGTTTCGGGATGTTCACTGCGGAAGCGTGATAGAATTATAATAATCGGGAAGGAATCTTTAAACAGAGACTCCTTCCCGATTTTTCAATACATATAGAGCGAGGGTATCGCTCAATCATCTATTTGATGATTTTGTGCACCTCATTACATATCAATACTGGAAGAGTTTAAATATGCCTCCTGCTGTGGAGTTAATGTGTCGATACTTTTTCCAAGGAAATTCAGTTTTCGTTTTGCTACTTCCATATCAACTTCTTTTGGGACATTAATCAGCTTGTCCGTTAATTTATCTGCGTTCTCAACCAGATATTTTGCGCTGAGAGCATGGATGGCAAAGCTCATATCCATGATTTCAGCCGGATGTCCGTCCCCGGCAGCCAGGTTTACAAGACGTCCCTCCGCAAGGACATAGATCCAGTTTTCTTCTGAGATCTGATAGCCGATAATATTTTTCCGCTGGTCAATGGTATCAAGGGCAATCTCACGGAGACGTTTCATATCAATCTCTACATCGAAGTGGCCGGCATTGCAGAGGATGGCTCCGTTTTTCATAACTTTGAAATCTTCTTCACTGATGACGCCGGCGCATCCTGTAACTGTAATAAAAAAGTCTCCGATTTTTGCGGCCTCTCTCATTGGCATCACGTCAAATCCGTCCATAACAGCCTCAATGGCTTTCACAGGATCTACTTCTGTTACAATTACCTGGGCACCAAGACCCTTAGCGCGCATGGCAACGCCTTTTCCGCACCAGCCGTATCCTGCAACCACTACCTGCTTGCCGGCTACAATCAGGTTGGTTGTGCGGTTGATGCCGTCAAATACAGACTGTCCGGTGCCGTAACGGTTGTCAAACAGATGCTTGCAGTCAGCGTTGTTTACAAGAACCATAGGGAACTTCAGTTCCTGGCTGTTTGCCATGGCGATGAGACGGATAATACCTGTTGTGGTTTCCTCGCATCCGCCGATAACATACTGGATTTTATCCTGAAGCTTTGTGTGAAGCATATGTACCAGGTCTCCGCCGTCATCAATAATAATATTGCAGTTGTTTTCCAGTACACAGGTAATATGATGTTCATATTCTTCCGGCGTGGAATTATACCAGGCGAAAACATTCAGACCGGCATCAGCCAGTGCAGCTGCTACGTCATCCTGTGTGGAAAGGGGATTGCTGCCTGTAACAAACATTTCGGCGCCTCCGGCAGCCAGAACTTTGCACAGGTATGCAGTTTTTGCTTCCAGGTGGATGGACAGCGCGATGCGGATGCCCTCAAAGGGCCTGGTCTGTGCAAATTCTTCTTCCAGACTTCTTAAAAGGGGGCAGTTTTTCCGGACCCAGTCAATCTTATGGGCGCCGGAAGGTGCAAGTGTAATATCTTTAATTTCGCTCATAGAAAACCTCCTGATGATAATCGTAAATAAACTTTTATCATTATATCGGAAAAGGTACTGCTGCGCAAGAAAAGAGTATGACAGATGGATACTTTTAAAGTATAAGTTAAAGTATATACATAGAATTCGGAACATGTTATGATAGGTACCATATCAATAGATATATAATCCAGGGTTTAAGTTGGAGGAAAAAAATGAGAAAAAGACTTATTGTTCTGATGCTTACCGGGATGCTGACACTACCGGCCGTTCTTACCGGATGCGGCGGAACGGACCGTGAAGCGCAGGAATCATACAGACAGCTTGGAATTTTAAAATTGAAAGAAAATGATTATGATGCCGCGGTAGAAAGTTTTCAGAAAGCACTAGATGAGTCCAAGGGAAAAATCGGAGATATTGAATTGGATATCTGCTATTATAAAGCGCTGGCTCAGTATAAAGGCGGAGATTATAAAGATGCTGTTGAAACCTATGACAGTCTTCTTACATATGATGATGAAAATGCGGACGCTTATTTCTTAAGAGGATGTGTGTATCTTGCGGATGGCCAGGGGAAGAAATGCGTCAGTGATTATAATCAGGCGGTAGAACTGGCTCCAGATAATTATAAGCTTTATATCGAAATCTATGAAAATTTGAGCGCTTTTGATTATGAGGATAAAGGTAAAGAATATCTGAAATTAGCACTGGAGCAAAAGGCTTCAAAAGGAGAAGAGTACTGTGGCCAGGGCTATATTTACCTGCTGCTTGAAGATTATGAAAACGCGGATAAGATGCTGAGTAAAGCACTGGAAAAAGGTTATGATAAAGCTATGATGTATCAGGCCCAGTTGTTAAAAGCTCAGGGAGACAGCCAGAAAGCCCAGGAAGTATATGAAGAATACATCAGTAAATATCCGGAAGACATTGATGCGTTAAATGAAATCGGCGTACTGGAGATGAATGCCGGCGATTATGAAAATGCCCTGGAAGCATTTGAAAAAGCGGCTGCCCTGGATACTGACGGAGAGAATCAGACCCTTCGTTTGAACAGGATCTATGCCTATGAATACAGCGGAGACTTTCAAAAAGCGTATACGCTTATGAAAGAGTATCTGAAAGACCATCCGAAAGACAAAGAAGCTCAAAGGGAATTTGAGTTTCTGAAAACAAGAATTACAGATCAAAGCCAGCAAAAAAGTGATAATCAAGGGGAAGCAAGCTCGGATCAATCATAGAAAAGCGGATGAAAGAATAAAAAGGAATGATATGACAGGATTTGATTTAGAACAGGTAAAAGAGCGGGTAATCCTTGTGGGCGTCAGTGAGCAGGAACAGGACGACACAAAAGATTCTCTGGAGGAGCTGGCCCAGCTGGCGAAGACGGCTGGGGCACAGGTAGCAGGAACTGTAATACAGAATCTTTCCAGAATCCATCCGGGAACTTATGTGGGCAGCGGCAAGTTAGAGGAGATCCGGGAACTGTTATGGGAGCTGGATGCTACAGGGATTGTATGTGATGATGAACTTACGCCCGCTCAGATAAAAAACATGGAGCAGGTTCTGGACACAAAAATTATGGACCGAACACTTCTGATTTTAGATATTTTTGCAGATCGTGCCAGAACCAGTGAGGGAAAGATACAGGTGGAGCTGGCCCAGTTGAAATACCGGTTAAGCAGACTGGCCGGGCTTGGCAGATCTCTGTCCCGTCTAGGCGGCGGAATCGGTACTAGAGGCCCCGGAGAAAAAAAGCTTGAGATGGACCGGAGGCTGATTAATCACCGGGTGGCTCAGCTGAACCGGGAGTTAAAGGATATTGTAAAACATCGTGAGGTTACAAGAAGCCAGCGGACAAAAAACGGCATCAAAACAGCAGCAGTTGTGGGTTATACCAATGCGGGGAAGTCTACGCTGTTAAATTTCCTGACAGATGCGGATGTTTATGAAGAGGATCAGCTGTTTGCAACCCTGGATCCCACCACAAGACTTTTAGAGCTGCCGGATAAGCAGAAGCTTTTGCTGACAGATACGGTAGGGTTTATTAGGAAGCTTCCTCATCATCTGGTAGAGGCATTTAAAAGTACACTGGAGGAAGCTAAGTATGCAGACTTTATCCTGCATGTAGTGGATGCTTCTAATCCCCAGTGGGACAAACAGATGCATATTGTTTATGAAACATTAAGAGAGCTTGGTGTAGAGAATAAAAAGATTATCACGCTGTTTAACAAATGCGACAGACTGGAAACAGAGGATAATTACCGGGATTTTAAGGCTGATATAACACTGCATATTTCAGCCAGAACCGGAATGGGAACCTGGCGGCTTAAAGAAATTCTGCAGGATGTTCTAAGAGAAGATAAAGTTCTCATTGAGCAGCTGGTGCCTTATTCTCAGGCGGCGCTGATCGGAAAAATCCGTCAGTACGGCGAATTACTGCAGGAAGATTACAGAGAAAACGGAATTTTTATTCAGGCATATGTGCCGGGAGGCATGTCGCGGATATTTGTGAAAGGGTGAGTAAATGCTCAGAATTATAAAAAGAAACGGAGATGTTCAGTCATTTTGGCTGGAGAAAATCAGCAGTGCCATGAAAAAGGCCTTTGACGCTTCTGCGAAGGTGTATACAGAAGATATTATTGAACTACTGGTTCTGCGTGTAACAGCAGATTTTCAGGATAAAATTAAAGACGATACGGTTCAGATTGAAGATGTACAGGACAGTGTGGAAAAAGTCCTGGCGGGAGCCGGATATGAGGAGGTGGCCAAAGCCTATATTCTGTACCGTAAACAGCGGGAAAAGATGCGGGCCATGAAATCAACCATTCTGGACTACAGGGAAGTTGTAAACTCCTATGTAAAGGTAGAAGACTGGCGGGTAAAAGAAAACTCTACCGTGACCTATTCTATCGGCGGGCTGATTTTAAGCAACTCCGGCGCGGTCACAGCCAACTACTGGCTCTCAGAAATTTATGATGAAGAGATTGCAAATGCTCACAGAAATGCGGATATTCATCTTCATGATCTGTCTATGCTCACCGGCTATTGTGCGGGCTGGTCTTTAAAGCAGCTGATTAAAGAGGGGCTTGGAGGGATTCCGGGCAAGATTAATTCCGGCCCTGCAAAGCATCTGGCTGTGCTCTGCAATCAGATGGTGAATTTCCTTGGAGTGATGCAGAATGAGTGGGCGGGGGCCCAGGCGTTTTCATCCTTTGATACATATCTTGCTCCCTTTGTAAAGGCGGACAATCTTTCTTATAAGCAGGTGCGTCAGTGCATAGAGTCTTTTGTATTCGGAGTAAATATACCAAGCCGCTGGGGAACCCAGGCGCCTTTTTCCAATATTACTCTGGACTGGACGGTTCCCGAAGATTTAGCAGAGCTTCCGGCTATTGTAGGCGGCAGAGAGATGCCTTTTAAATACAAAGACTGTAAAAAAGAGATGGATATGGTAAATAAGGCATTTCTGGAAACAATGATTGCTGGTGATTCTGATGGAAGGGGATTTCAGTATCCCATTCCAACCTATTCTATCACCAGGGATTTTGACTGGTCTGATACAGAAAATAATCGTCTGCTCTTTGAAATGACAGCCAAATACGGAACGCCGTATTTTTCCAATTATATTAACAGCGACATGCAGCCTGGGGATGTCCGTTCCATGTGCTGCCGTCTGCGTCTTGACTTAAGAGAGCTGCGGAAGAAATCAGGGGGGTTTTTCGGTTCCGGTGAGAGCACCGGATCTGTGGGCGTGGTTACCATTAACATGCCAAGGATTGCATATCGGTCGTCAGATGAAGAAGATTTCTACCGGAGACTGGATCAGATGATGGATATTGCGGCAAGGTCTTTAAAGATTAAGCGGGGAATTATTACCAAGCTGTTAAATGAAGGGCTTTATCCGTATACAAAACGTTATCTGGGTTCCTTTGAAAATCATTTTTCAACCATTGGTTTGGTGGGAATGAACGAGGCAGGGCTGAATGCTTCCTGGCTGAAGGCGGATCTGACCCATCTTAAAACACAGGAATTTACAAAGAACGTGTTGAACCACATGAGAGAGCGTCTGTCAGATTACCAGGAAATGTACGGCGATTTATATAATCTGGAAGCAACGCCGGCGGAATCCACCACATACCGGCTGGCAAAGCATGACAGAAAGCGTTATCCGGATATTATCACGGCAGGAAAGCCGGGGGATACACCGTTTTACACAAACAGTTCTCATTTGCCGGTGGAATATACGGCGGATATTTTTGATGCTCTTGATATTCAGGATGAACTTCAGACATTGTATACATCAGGAACCGTTTTCCATGCATATCTGGGGGAAAAGCTGCCGGACTGGAGGGCTGCGGCATCTCTTGTGAGAAAAATTGCAGAAAATTATAAACTGCCATATTATACAATGTCGCCGGTATATTCCGTCTGCGCAAAACACGGATATTTGTCCGGAGAGCATTTTGAGTGTCCTGTCTGCGGGGAAAAGGCGGAAGTTTACAGTCGTATTACCGGATATTACAGACCTGTTCAAAACTGGAATGACGGCAAGGCTCAGGAATATAAAAATAGAGTTTTGTACCGGCCGGAAATGTCTGTGCTGAAACATCCCGTCACTGATGAAGAAGCAGAAAAACAGGAACTGCAAAGGGAGCTGAACCGGGAGCAAAACGATTTTCAGTCGGAGATGCTTGTTCCTGTTGAGAAGGAGAGCCGCGGTCAGAAAGTATATTTGTTTACAACCGCCTCCTGCCCTAACTGTGCAGTTGCAAAAGAATGGCTGAAAGATACAGATACTGAGTATCAGCTTGCCGATGCAGAGGAGTATCCAGAGCTGACAGAAAAATATCAGGTGATGCAGGCTCCCACATTAGTCGTTTTAAAGCATGGAGAGGTGCACAAGTATGCAAATCTTTCCAATATAAGAGCTTATCTGGATCAGATAAAACAATAAAGTATTTCCGTGAAAAGGCAGAGGGGAAAACAGTTTCCTGTCTGCCTTTTGCGGGGACAAAAGAAAATATTAACCGGAGGTCTGCCGCTTTTTTCAGATATGGACTGGTTTTCTTTTTAGTAGCATATAGTTGTAAGGGACTGGGAAAAATGCTAGAATAAAATTGATTTAGACTGTGAAAAAATACTAGGAGGTTCAATTCTAAATGACACTTCTGATTAAAAATGGAACGGTAGTGGATCCGGCGTCTAAAATGGAAAAAAAGCTGGATGTGCTGGCGGAAAACGGAATAATTACAAAACTGGAAGAGAAAATTACAGATTCTGCAGACCAGGTGGTAGATGCAGAGGGCTGTTATGTAATGCCAGGATTTATTGATCTGCATGTACACTTAAGGGATCCAGGACTTGAATATAAGGAAACCATTGAGACAGGAACGGCAGCGGCCGCTCACGGAGGATTTACCACAATTGTGGCTATGCCCAATACAAAACCTGTGGCAGACCGTCCCAATGTAATTTCTTATGTACATCATAAAGCAGAATCGGTATCCAAGGTGCATGTGTTTCAGGCCGGAGCTGTGACAGAAGGACAAAAGGGGGAGCGTCTTGCGGACATTACGGGCATGAAAATGGCCGGGAGCCCTGCTATCAGTGAGGATGGAAAGTCCGTAATGAATGCTCAGCTGTACCGGGAAGGCATGAAGCTTGCAGCAAAGAACGATATGGCAGTGCTGGCTCACTGTGAAGATATTAACCTGGTAAACGGCGGCGTAATGAATGAGGATGCCAGGTCAAGAGCCCTGGGACTTCCGGGAATTACAAATTCCGTAGAAGATGTCATTGTGGCCAGAGATATTATGCTGGCAAAAGAAACAGGGGTCAGACTACATCTGTGCCACTGTTCCACAAAGGACAGTGTTTCTATGGTACATGCAGCTAAAAAACTCGGACTTCCTGTAACTGCGGAAGTATGCCCTCACCATTTTACACTTTCATCTGATGATATACCCCAGGATGACGCCAATTATAAAATGAATCCGCCTCTTCGTTCAAAAGAGGATGTGGAGGCTTTAAGAGAAGGACTCCGCCAGGATGTGATGGATGTGATTGCAACGGATCATGCTCCGCATTCAGCACGGGAAAAAATGCAGACCATGAAAAAAGCTCCTTTTGGGATTGTGGGTCTTGAAACGGCAGCGGCGCTGACTTATACAGAACTGGTAAAACCTGGAATACTGACAATTATGCAGATGGCAGAAAAAATGAGCTATAATCCTGCAAAAGTGCTTAAAATTCAGGACAGGTGCGGCAGTATTGAAATTGGAAAAGCCGCGGATCTGACGGTGCTTAACGTGACGGAGACTTACAAAATTGATCCGGACAAGTTTTTTTCTAAAGGGCATAATACACCTTTTGGTGGAAAAGAAGTACAGGGAAAGGTAATGGCGACCATTGTATCCGGTGAGATTGCTTATCAGGAAGCATAAGCAAAAAAATGTTTGTATGAACAAAACTTATGAAGTAAAGATGGATAAGTGAAGAGAGGAAAATATAATGATAAATAAACTTTGTGACAAAATAAAAAAGACAAATGCGCCCATTGTAGTGGGACTGGATCCGATGCTTTCCTATATTCCGGAGCAGGTGCAGAAAGCAGCCTTTGATGCGTACGGAGAAACATTAGAGGGAGCAGCGGAAGCCATCTGGCAGTACAATAAAGCCATTGTGGACGCAGTACATGACCTGATTCCAGCAGTAAAGCCTCAGATTGCCATGTATGAGCAGTTTGGCATTGAGGGGCTTAAGGCATTTCAGAAAACTGTAGATTACTGCCGCGAAAAGGATCTTGTGGTGATCGGTGATGTGAAGCGCGGAGATATCGGTTCTACATCTGCGGCATATGCAGTGGGGCACCTTGGAAAAGTACAGGTTGGAAGTAAGACATACTCTGCATTTAATGAAGACTTTGCCACAGTAAATCCTTATCTTGGAACAGATGGAATCAAACCTTTTGTGGATGTCTGCAAAGAAGAAAAGAAAGGTTTGTTTATTCTTGTAAAAACTTCCAATCCATCCAGCGGTGAGTTTCAGGATCAGCTGATAGACGGCCGGCCATTATATGAACATGTGGCTGAGAAAGTAGCTGCCTGGGGAGAAGATCATATGGGAGACAGCTACAGCTATATCGGTGCAGTTGTTGGGGCTACTTATCCGGAGGTAGGAAAAATTCTCAGAAAAGTGATGCCCAAAAGCTTTATTCTGGTACCGGGATACGGTGCTCAGGGGGGGAAAGCCTCCGATCTTGTGCACTATTTCAATGAGGATGGACTTGGCGCCATTGTAAATTCATCCAGAGGAATTATTGCTGCATATAAGCAGGAAAAATATGCGCAGTTTGGGCCTGAGAATTTCGCGGATGCTTCCCGCCAGGCAGTGCTGGATATGATTGAGGATATCAACGGAGCATTGCAGAAATAGCAATTTAAAAGTACAGAACGTTATAAAAAACCAACGAATAGGAGACAGCATGGCTGAAAAGTTTAAAGAGCAGGCGGTAATTATCAGCCAGGAAGAGATTGCCCCTGGAATTTACAGTATGTGGCTGAAAACAAATCAGATTGCAAAGCACGCAAAGGCAGGACAGTTCATTTCTTTATATTGTGATGACAAAAGCAGAATGCTTCCGCGTCCCATCAGTATTTGTGAAATAGATGCGGCAGACAGTGCATTGAGAATCGTATACCGGATTGCAGGAGGCGGAACCGCGGAGTTTGCCGGAAAGCATACGGGAATGCAGCTTGAGATTATGGGACCTCTTGGAAACGGTTTTCCACTGAAAAATAAAAAGGCCTTTCTCATCGGCGGAGGAATCGGTATTCCGCCTATGTTAGAGCTGGCAAAGCAGCTGGACTGTGAAAAACAGATTGTACTAGGATACAGAAACAGCGAAATGTTTTTACTGGATCAGTTTAAAAAAGAAGGCAGTGTTTATGTGGCAACAGAAGACGGAAGTTACGGCAGCCGGGGAAATGTTTTAGATGCAATCCGGGAGAATGGACTTGGCGCAGACATTATTTATGCCTGCGGACCCACACCAATGCTGCGGGCTTTAAAAGAATATGCTGCAGAGCACAAAACAGAATGCTGGATCTCTATGGAAGAGAAAATGGCATGTGGTATCGGGGCCTGCCTGGCCTGTGTGTGTAAGTCTAAGGAAGTGGACGAGCATACCAATGTACATAATAAAAGAGTCTGCAAAGAAGGACCGGTTTTCCGGGCTGAGGAGGTGGAACTGTAATGAATACGAAAGTAAATATTGCGGGAGTTACCCTGAATAATCCGGTTATGACTGCATCGGGAACCTTTGGTTCCGGAGAAGAATTTTCCGAATTTGTAGATTTAAATAAGCTGGGAGCTGTGGTAACCAAAGGTGTGGCTAATGTACCCTGGCCCGGTAATCCAGTTCCCAGGATCGCTGAAGTTTACGGCGGTATGTTAAATGCCATCGGTCTGCAGAATCCTGGAATAGACGTATTCATTTCCAGAGATATTCCATTTTTAAAAAAGTATGACACAAAAATTATCGTAAATGTCTGCGGCAGATCCACAGAGGATTACTGTCAGGTAGTAGAACGGCTGGCAGATCAGCCAGTAGATATGCTGGAAATCAATATTTCCTGCCCAAATGTAAAAGAAGGCGGCATTGCTTTTGGACAGGATCCCAAAGCTGTGGAGGAGATTACAAAAGCCGTAAAAAAATATGCGGCACAGCCGGTAATTATGAAATTAAGCCCCAATGTGACGGATATTACCGTTATGGCAAAAGCGGCAGAAGCGGGAGGAGCAGACGCCCTGTCCATGATTAATACATTGACAGGTATGAAGATTGATGTGCAGAAGCGTCAGTTTGCCATTGCCAATAAAACTGGAGGCCTGTCAGGTCCTGCAGTGCGGCCGGTGGCAGTTCGTATGGTGTACCAGACCGCACAGGCTGTGTCCATACCGATTATCGGAATGGGCGGTATCCAGACTGCAGAAGACGCCCTGGAATTTATTCTGGCAGGAGCTGCGGCAGTCAGCGTTGGAACGGCAAACTTTGCCAACCCTGCTGCCACTATAGATGTGGTAAACGGTATTGAAGAGTACATGAGAATGAATCATGTGGAAGATATCAATGAACTGATTGGTGCGGTGAAGTAGGATATAAAGGCTCATGCTGAGGATATGCCTCTGGAGTCTCATATGGTATATGAATCCGGAAGGCTGAAAGATTTTCTGCCTCCGCTGTATCAGCTGTGGAAGGATTTGCCGGATCCCTGGGAGAATGTTCACTATGATCTCACTACAGAGCAGCAGCCGGACGGGACATGGAAACATAAATATGATAATAAACCGCATACCCATTAATTATTTGTATTTGTGGAAAATATAATTTGAGGAAACCGGAAAAACAGATCTTAAGAGGTCTGGTTTTCCGGTTTTACTGTTATGAATCAAAAATATCTGCAGGAAATAGAAGAATTTGGTATTGAACCTGGAATTTGTATCGTTTTAGTTTTAAGTATGCAGTGTCAATGAATCTGTGAAATACTTATCTGTTTTTATAGGGTATGTCAATTGTAAACCTGGTAAAAATATGATAAAATCAGTAAAACCTTAAAAGCGGAAAGGCAGAGGAGCATCTTCACTCTGCATCTGCAGCCAGGAAATCCGGAAAGCTTCGGATACAGATAATGAACAAGCAGATTTGAAATCTGCTTTTAGACAGATAAATGGAGGATATGAAAGGTATGGAACAGTATAAGCAGGAATTTATTGAGTTTATGGTAGCATCAGATGTTTTAAAATTCGGAGAATTTACATTAAAAAGCGGAAGAAAATCTCCTTTTTTTATGAATGCAGGTGCATATGTAACGGGAGCACAGCTGCGCAGGCTTGGACAGTACTATGCGAAAGCAATTCATGAAAATTATGGAGAGGATTTCGACGTACTGTTTGGACCGGCATATAAAGGGATACCGTTAAGTGTGGCAACTACCATTGCCTTTAGTGAACTCTATGGAAAAGATATCAGATACTGCTCAAACAGAAAAGAAGTAAAAGACCACGGCGATACAGGCATTCTGCTTGGAAGCTCCATGAAAGATGGGGACCGTGTTGTAATCATTGAGGATGTTACTACATCTGGTAAATCCATTGAAGAGACATTTCCAATTATTAAAGCACAGGGAAATGTAAATGTGGTGGGGCTTATGGTGTCCTTAAACCGTATGGAGCGGGGAAAAGGAGATAAGTGCGCTCTGGATGAGGTCAAAGATTTGTACGGATTTGAGACAAATGCCATTGTCACAATGGAAGAAGTTGTGGAATATCTTTATAATCGTCCATGTAATGGTAAAATTGTCATTGATGATACATTAAAAGCTGCTATCGACGCATACTATGAACAGTATGGTGCAAGATAGGGGATTTATGTTGTCTGATGCAGGAAAAACATTATAAAAAACTTCGTATTTTATGTAATATATTATTTTGGGTTTATATACTGGTATTGTTTTACTTTCTGTTTTTTGCGGAAATGGCAGGGCGAATGGACGAAAACAGGACTTACCATTATAACCTGGTTTTATTTAAGGAAATTACCAGGTTTATAAAGTACCGGCATCTGCTGGGCTGGGTCTGCGTGTTTCAGAATTTGATTGGGAATATTCTGATTTTTCTTCCTTTTGGAATGCTTGTTCCAATTCTGAGTAAAAGATACAAAGGATTCTTTATGGTAACACTGCTGAGCTTTGAGTTGAGTCTGGCGGTGGAGCTGATTCAGCTTATAACGAAAGTAGGCAGCTGTGATGTGGATGATATGCTGCTCAATACCATCGGAGGAATGCTGGGTTATGCATGTTATGTATGGCTTCGCAGAAGGAGGAGAAAGCACCGTGCCAAGTAGTCGCAGACAATATTTTCGAAAAACCAGAAAGGTCAGAAGACGGGAACAAAAAAATTCTGTTACCGGGATTTTATCCGGAATTTTTGGACTGACAGCACTTGTAATGTTTTTTGTATCAGTTATAAAAACATTTCAATCTGGCGGAAATTCAGGTTTTTTGCTGGGGACGGCAGGTCTTTTTGGACTGGTATTTGCAGCAGGTGCCTTTGCACTTGGAATTTTGGCCTTTAAAGAAAAAAATATTCGTCTGATTCCCCCAAGGACAGGGGCTGTGTCCGGCGGTATTTTAGCAGTCGTATATTTGGGACTTTACATTTATGGAATCATAATTTAATTCTGGCCGCTGTCTGACAGATGACGGTGGTCAAAAAATACAAAAGCCGCCGTGAACAGGATCTGGAACAGATAGGATGTTTGCGGCTCTTTTAATAAATGGGAAAATATCCGGTTTTCCAATTCTGTAAAATATCTCACAGAATAGATCAGCCGGTTTAGAGCAGGAAGGGAGTAAGTATCTTAGTGGAAAATAAAGAGATTTATCAGGAAACAGATGAAGCGTTAAAGGAGCGGCATACGCTTTTGGTTCTCCGGTTAAAGGAGATTTTGTCAGAGCGTACCGTGGAGGAAAGATACAGAGAATATTTTAAAGAAACAGCTGAGTTTCTTTTATATCTGGACAGGCTTTTAGAACAGGAGCAGAATCATACTTTATTTCAGGTATCTATGGAAGAATGTAAGAAAAGAAATGACAGGCTGTACGGCAGGTTTATGGGAGAACATTATGAAGCCTGCTTTGGAAATCCGTCATATGCTGTGAAATTATTTGGCCGGGAAGCAGGAGAGATGCTTTCCTTTATGTATTCTGAGCTGCAGGCCGGGACAGGTTATGTATTTGAGGGCAGAATGGATGCATTTGTTATGCTGGGAGAGCTGTTTGTACAGGTATATAATTGTTTTGAGGGGACCGTTGATCTGAAAGAAGCACGCCAGACAATTTACTGGTATTTTCATGATTACAGTGAAATTTTTGCCAAGCGGCAGGTAGAGGAAATGGTGGATCCCAAACTGGATTTCTGCACAAAAATTATAATGGAATCTGATTTGAGCGATCTTAGATATCTGTACCGGTATGGATTACCTGTGGGCGAAAACGAAATAAAAACGGCGGAATATTTAAACAGCATGCCGGAGACTGAGATTCAGGCTATGGCTGATACTTATACGGAAGGCTACCGCATTGGATTTGAAGTTACCGGAAAAGATATTTCGAAAAAGAAGACGGTAAGTCTTCATTACGCGCTGGGATTTGAGCGGATGATGCGGGCTGCAATTGGAAATTTTGAAAAGATTGGACTGCGCCCTACCATCGCAAAGGAGGCGTTTTCCTCTTTTTTTGGAAAAGGCGGTGCAAAACGGGGAGCATATTCTTCTTCCGTGAATAAACAGTATGATTTTGACCACCGTGAGGATAAAGCTTACTATTTCGATAAATCCTTTGTAGAACGCAGACTGGAAGCCTTAAGAACAGCCTTTGAGCAGAATAAAAAGGCGGCCGCAGAACATGGCGGGCCGGCAGTACTTGAAACCTTTGGAGAAGAACCCTTTTCGCCGGCTGTAAAAGAGGAAGCAATTCATTATTCAGAAAAGCAGCAGCAGCTTAATGTTTATCATGCCTCCATGTCCGGGCAGATAACCAATGAGTATGTAAAAGGAGAGGAGCGCAGCTTTACTATTATTGCCTATCCGGTTCCTGCAATCGGAAAACAATTTCCGGAAATATTTGCTGAAACTGTGAAAATTAATACACTGGATTATAAAAAATATCAGAATATCCAGCAGAAACTGATTGATGTTTTGGACACCGCAAGAGAGGTACGTATTAAAGGAAAAGGAGCAAACCAGACAGATCTCACCGTATCCATATGGGCGTTAGAAGAACCGGCCCGCCAGACAGCCTTTGAAAACTGTGTTGCCGATGTGAACATCCCTGTGGGGGAGGTCTTTACTTCGCCGGTATTAAAAGAGACCAGCGGGATTCTTCATGTATCAGAAGTGTTTTTAAATGAATTGCAATATCAGAATCTGACACTGGAATTTAAAGATGGTATGATTAAGAAGTACAGCTGTACGAACTTTGAAAAGATAGAAGAAAATGAAAAATATATCAAAGATAATGTGCTGATGCATCATGATACACTGCCCATGGGAGAATTTGCCATTGGAACCAATACAACAGCTTACCGGATGGGAAGAAAGTTTAAAATCAACGACAAACTGCCTATTTTAATTGCAGAAAAATGCGGCCCTCACTTTGCTGTGGGCGATACCTGCTATTCCCATGCGGAAGATATGAGGGTCTATAATCCTGACGGAAAAGAGATCATGCCCAGAGACAATGAAATATCTGTTCAGAGAAAAGAAGATATCAGCAAAGCCTATTTTAACTGTCATACAGACATTACCATTCCCTATGATGAACTTGACAGTATCATCGTTGTTCAGAAAAACGGAACAGAAATACCTGTTATTTTAGACGGAAAATTTGTAGTGCCGGGAACAGAAGAATTAAACGTACCTTTAGAATCATAGAAAAAGAGTACAGCTAATGAAACAACCAGTTTTAATTAGCAACGCTAATAAATCATATCATAATTTGTAATTAGAAATTGAACCCAATATACGTTACAATATTCACGAAAGCAATGAGCAGTGCCATCGGCAGCAGGGGCAAATAATGTGGCTGCTTGCAGACAAAAATATTTGCCCCTGCTGCCGATGATAGGGCGAAAGCCCGTGACCTGGAAAAGCGGAGATTTTCCAGGTTACAGCCCTGCTCAATATGTAAGGGAAAGATAGGGCGAAAGCCCGTGACCTGGAAAAGCGGAGATTTTCCAGGTTACAGCCCTGCTCAATATGTAAGGGAAAGATAGGGCGAAAGCCCGTGACCTGGAAAAGCGGAGATTTTCCAGGTCACAGCCCTGCTCAATATGTAAGGAAAAGATAGGGCGAAAGCCCGTGACCTGGAAAAACGGAGATTTTCCAGGTTACAGCACTGCGCAAAAAGTAGAGAGAGGCAGTGACTGCTTGCAGACAGTGCGCTCTGTAAACAAAGAACTATTAATTAATTTATTCACATAAAAAGGAGATTACAATTATGGCTAAAGTAGGAATTGTAATGGGTAGTGATTCCGATATGCCGGTTATGGCAAAGGCAGCGGAAATTTTAGAAAAACTGGGAATTGAGTATGAAATGACTATTATTTCCGCTCACCGGGAACCGGATGTTTTTTATGAGTATGCTACATCAGCGGAAAGTAAAGGATTTAAAGTAATTATTGCCGGCGCTGGAAAAGCAGCTCATTTACCGGGAATGTGCGCAGCTATTTTCCCGATGCCGGTGATTGGAATTCCTATGAAGACATCTGATCTTGGGGGTGTGGATTCACTGTATTCTATTGTTCAGATGCCATCCGGGATACCGGTTGCTACAGTTGCCATTAATGGTGGAGCAAATGCAGGGATTCTTGCAGCAAAAATTCTTGCTGCATCAGATCCTGAATTACTTGAGCGTGTGAAAGATTATTCTAAAGAACTGAAACAACAGGTTCAGGAAAAAGATGCGAAGCTGCAGGAAATCGGTTACAAAGCATACATGAAATAATCAGGGGAGGATTCATAATGGATTACAAAAACGCGGGAGTAGATATTGAAGCCGGATACAAATCCGTAGAATTAATGAAAAAACACGTTCAGGGAACCATGCGCCCGGAGGTGCTGACAAATCTTGGAGGATTTTCCGGAGCGTTTTCTATGGAAAAATTTAAAGAGATGGAAAAACCCACATTGGTTTCAGGAACGGACGGCGTTGGAACAAAGCTGAAACTGGCATTTATTCTGGACAAGCATGATACGGTGGGGATTGACTGTGTAGCTATGTGTGTCAACGACATTGCATGTGCAGGCGGCGAACCGCTGTTTTTCCTTGATTATATTGCCTGTGGAAAAAATACACCTGAAAAGATTGCGGATATTGTAAAAGGTGTGGCAGAGGGATGCAAGCAGTCAGATGCAGCGTTAATCGGCGGTGAGACTGCCGAGATGCCAGGCTTTTATCCGGAAGATGAATATGATCTTGCAGGGTTTGCGGTAGGTGTGGTAGATGAAAAAGACCTGATTACAGGAAAAGACTTAAAAGCCGGGGATGTGCTGATCGGTATGGCCTCTTCCGGTGTTCACTCTAATGGATTTTCACTGGTGCGAAAGGTATTCCGTATGGAAAAAGAGGCGCTGGATACGTATTATGATGAGCTGGGAACAACATTAGGGGAAGCCTTGATTGCTCCTACAAAAATCTATGTAAAAGCGCTGCATTCTGTAAAAGAAGCTGGAGTTACGATTAAAGGCTGCAGTCATATTACCGGCGGCGGATTTTATGAAAATATTCCCCGGATGCTTCCGGAAGGCAGACGGGCGTTTGTAAAAAAGGACAGCTATCAGATTCCGCCAATTTTTACATTGCTGGCAAGAGAAGGCAAGATTGAAGAACAGATGATGTACAATACATATAATATGGGGCTTGGAATGATACTGGCAGTAGAACCGGCGGATGCAGATAAAGCAATGGAAGCAATCCGGGCAGCAGGAGAGACACCATATATAGTAGGCCAGATTGAAGACGGAGAAAAAGGAGTTACTGTATGCTAAAAATCGCAGTACTGGTTTCCGGCGGCGGGACAAATCTGCAGGCGCTTATAGATGCAATTGAGAATGGTACGGTTACAAATGCTCAGATCGTATCTGTAATCAGCAACAATAAAAATGCTTATGCGCTGGAACGGGCAGAAAAACACGGGATTTTTCATCAATGCATTTCCCCCAAGGATTTTGAGATGAGGGAGCAGTTTCATGATGCGCTGCTGCAGGCTTTAGAGACGGCAGAGGCGGATCTGATTGTGCTTGCAGGGTATCTGGTAGTGATCCCTGAAAAGATGATAAAGAAGTATAGAAACCGTATTATTAATATTCATCCCTCTTTAATTCCTTCTTTTTGTGGAACCGGGTTTTATGGGCTGAAAGTTCATGAAGGGGCATTAAAAAGAGGGGTAAAGCTTACAGGAGCTACCTGTCATTTTGTGGACGAGGGAACAGATACCGGACCTATTATTCTGCAGAAGGCAGTGGAGGTGAAAGAAGATGATACCCCGGAAACCCTGCAGCGGCGGGTTATGGAAGAAGCAGAATGGGTGATTCTGCCAAGAGCGGTGCATCTGATTGCCAATGGACAGGTTTCTGTGGAAAACGGCTTTGTTAAGATTTCTCAGTAAGAGGAGGATAAGATGAAAGTATTAATCGTAGGAAGCGGCGGAAGAGAACATGCCATTGCAGATGCAGCGGCAAAAAGCAGTCGTGTGGATAAAATATACTGTGCACCGGGGAATGCCGGAATTGGTCAGATTGCGGAATGTGTTGCTATTGGCGCTATGGAGTTTGAAAAACTGGCGGCCTTTGCACAGGAAAAAGAAATTGATCTGACAATTATCGGTATGGATGATCCACTGGTTGGCGGTATTGTAGATGTATTTGAAGAAAAGGGACTGAGAGTATTTGGCCCTAGAAAAGATGCGGCAATCCTTGAAGGATCCAAAGCTTTTTCCAAAGATCTTATGAAAAAATATCAGATTCCAACAGCCGGCTATGAGACTTTTGATGATCCGAAAGCTGCGCTGGCTTATCTTGAGACCGCTAAGATGCCTATTGTATTAAAGGCAGACGGTCTGGCTCTTGGGAAAGGCGTTTTAATTTGTCAGACTCTTGAGGAGGCAAAGGCCGGCGTAAAAGAAATCATGGAGGACAAGAAGTTTGGCTCTGCAGGAAACCATATGGTTATCGAAGAATTTATGACCGGACGGGAAGTGTCTGTGCTGTCTTTTGTAGATGGAAAGACAATCCGGATTATGTCCTCAGCACAGGATCATAAGCGGGCAAAGGACGGAGACCAGGGGCTTAATACTGGTGGTATGGGTACATTTTCTCCAAGTCCGTTTTATACAAAGGAAGTGGATGAGTTCTGCAGAAAATATATTTACCAGGCAACGGTTGATGCTATGGCGGCAGAAGGAAGAGACTTTAAAGGCATTATTTTCTTTGGGCTAATGCTGACAGAAGAAGGGCCAAAGGTGCTTGAGTACAATGCCAGGTTCGGTGACCCGGAAGCCCAGGTTGTACTTCCACGGATGAAAAATGATATCATTGATGTAATAGAAGCATGTGTGGATGGCACCCTGGATCAGATTCAGCTGGAATTTGAAGACAATGCCTGCGTCTGCGTTGTACTGGCAAGTGACGGCTATCCGGTCGCTTATGAAAAAGGAAAAGTGATATCGGGTCTGGAAGAATTTGACCAGCACGAGGGATACTATTGTTATCATGCAGGAACAAAATTGACGGAAGATGGGAAATTTGCCACCAACGGCGGCCGTGTTCTTGGTGTGACTGCCAAGGGGAAAGATTTAAAAGAGGCCCGTTTGAATGCTTACAAAGCAGCGGAATGGGTTTCCTTTGACAATAAATATATGCGTCATGATATCGGAAAGGCAATTGACGAGGCTTAAAGAATGAAAAAAGGCGTTATTTTTGACTTGGATGGAACCCTGTGGGATGCGGCAGATCAGATTGTGGTTTCCTGGAATCAAACAATTTTGAGATTTCCCGAGGTTAGAGAGGTGCTTACCAGAAAGCGTCTGGAAGAGGAGCTTGGTAAACCTATGGATCAGATTGCTGTATCGCTGTTTCCATACTTGTCTTACCAACGTGCTGTTGAGATTATAAATGTCTGCGGTGAGGATGAGAACAGGTATCTAAAAGAACACGGAGCAGTTTTGTATCAGGGGCTGGAAGAAAGTTTTAAGGTGTTGTCAGAAGACTATCCTCTTTATATTGTCAGTAACTGTCAAAGAGGGTACATTGAAGCGTTTTTGGAATATTACCGGTTTACTGGTTATTTTCAGGATACCGAATGTTATGGAAATACACAAAAGTCAAAAGGCGATAACATACGCAGTCTGCTCCAGAGAAATCAGATTGATCGGGCGGTTTATGTAGGTGATACCATGGGCGATTATGAAGCCTGCAGACAGGCTGGGATTCCCTTTATATGGGCGTCCTATGGATTTGGAGAAGTGCGGGAAGCTGACGCAGAGATTTCATCCATTCTTGAGCTTCCAAAGATTTTGAAACATATCTGGAACCAGCTCTTTTGACGGCAGATATTTTCAGGCAGTGTATATAATTTTTTGAAAAAGAGAAGCAAAATAACAGCCCTGGGGATTGAAAGGTTGAATTTCAATCCCTAGGGCTGAATTTTATACAAGAAAGATTTAGCTTTGTTTTCTATAACATGAAGCCAGAATCATTCATACTGAGAATAGTAGTCGTCATACTGTTCACCGGTAATCAGATCAGATTCGCTGGTGATCAAACCAAGTGTTTGTAATGCTTCTATGGTGTGTCTGCAGTCTGCATTAAATTGTAAATAAGCATCTGTCGTATTCAGAGATTCATCCGGTCCTGAAGAGATACTTGTAACGTAACTGCCGCCAAATACCGGCTGTACGATGTCATTGTTCATGTATTTTTCTGGAGAAGGAGGCGATTTGATGCCGTCCTCGGAGTAGAAAATCAGTGACAGCGTATTGTAATAAGTATCTGCTGTTTCTTTATTCAGATCATCAATATTCAATGCAAGACTGCCTTCTTCTAGATCTTTTTTGTAGGCCTCAAAAATAACCTTTGCCTGTTTGGAAGTCAGTTCTATGTTGTGCTCTTCTATTGTTTTCCCCAGAGAAAGGGTTGAAAAATTACCGCCTCTAAGGTCTGCATCTTTATAATTTTCACATATGATATTTTTTAAATATATATCTGTATCAGATAATATCTTACGAAGCTGTGAAGCCGCACTTTGAGAATCGCTGAATGCTTCTTTAGTAACAGGAATAATGTAGGCTCTTGTTAAGTGCGAACCATCTGACAGATAATAGGTCAGTGTAATTCCAGTAGAAGTAATGGCTGTATCCTGGCTGTCGTCGCCGTAAGATGTATCGCTGTACAACGCGGTGTAGGAAAAGAAATCCTGGTTATTTTGATATTTTTTGTATTTCTGCTTGTGGTCTACGATTTCATGGTGGATATCAAGAATCTGCTGAATCATATCCTGATCGTCTGTAGTGAAATCCTGTGTGCTGGAGACTGTTACCGCTTCTATATTCCTTTTTTCCGGAACAGTTTCTTCAAAACGGAAGATATCTCCTTTTAGGCAGCCAAGAAATCCCAGTGTGATACCAATACAAATGATAAGCTGAGGCACAGATTTTCTTTTAAATACCCGAAAACGTTTCTGTAGAAGCATCTCAGCAATGAAATACCAGATGCCTGCAAAGATGGCCGTTAAAATCAGCAGAGCAGGAAAATAATATCTTGCTGTATGGAAAAACAGCTCGGAGAAGAAATAACCGGTGCCTAGTCCCGCCATACAAGCGATCAGCCAGCGAAAAACAGGCTTTAACCACCGTACAGCCACAATATCTCCGGAGGTTTCCAGTTGTCTGCGCTGATATAAAACTGCTGAAAATATAAGCAGCAGCACTGCCGGGATACAATAAAGCAGAATATATCTGCCCCCTGTTAAGGAAATAGAGACAGCAGCTCCACTGTCTGACGTTTTGGTCTGTACAGATACAAAGTAGCTTAAGAATGTATAAGGAGACAAAAACTCACCCTGGGAGGCGGAAGTATCATAAAATAGTGTCGTGTCCACACTGGAAAAACCAAAACAGATGGCTGCCAGAAGATTGGACAGTAAAAATTTAATCAGCCGGAAAACTGCCAGAATCAGAACAAAATAAGCTGCACTGGCACAGATATGCCCGCTGAGCATACAGCAGAAAACGCTGAGTGTGTAGAAGAAGAATGTCATTCCCATAACATACAGCAGCCAGAAGAAAAGATGCTCAACATTGGTAATCCCGCGGATAATACAAATAATCAGGCTGGATAAAAATGTAACCGCCTGAGGGATGACCAGAAACAGCAGTCCGGAAACATAGTTTGTAGTGAAAAGTTCACTTCGCTTCAGCGGCAGGGCATGAATCATATTGCAGCTTCTGGCAGAAAACAAATATGAAAACATGGCGATGGCACAAATAATTGAAAACAGGCAAATCAAAAAGACGCTCAGACCGGTATCGAGTGTAGAAGCCAGTGAGGTTAATTTCAAACTTGTAATATCACTTTCTGACAGCCCCGGATAGGAAGCGCCTGTCTGCATAAACAGAGACAGCGGAATAATAACCAGAAGAATAATCAGGTATAAGGTCCAGACCGGCCAGAACCGGTTAATATTTTTCTGAAAGATCGTCCGGTTAAAACAGGATGTCTTTGATTTCATAATTGGCCCCTCCCATTTCATAAATAAATATTTCTTCCAGAGACAGTGGTATGATGTCAATCAGCATTGGATGTTCTGCTTCCAGCCTGGCCTTTGCCTCCTGCGGATTCCCTTTAACGATTAAGGTGTATACGCGGCCGATATTGGACATATGCAGAATTTCAAAATCATCAGGCAGTGCCGGCATGCCTTCCTGAAATGCAACCTGAATTTTAGAAACAGATCCTTGAAGTTCTGTAAGTGTACGTTCCAGCATGATTTTTCCCTGATGCATAATTCCCACGTGGTCGCAGATATCTTCCAGTTCTCTTAGATTATGTGATGAAATCAGTACGGTAATGTCGTGTTCGGCTACCTCTGATAAAATAATTCCCCAGATCTGCCGGCGCATAACCGGGTCTAATCCGTCAATAGGCTCGTCTAGAATCATCAGTTCCGGTTTCGAACAGATAGCAAGCCAGAAGGCAACCTGTTTTTGCATTCCCTTTGAAAGATGCCGTATGTTTCGTTTCATATCTATTGCCGGAAAAAAGTCTTTGAGTCTGGAGAAAAGATCAGAGTCAAACCGGGGATAGATTCCCTGATAAAATTTTTTCATGTCCAGCGTATTTGCCTGGAGAAAATAAAACAGATCATCCGGAATATATGAGATCTTTTTTTTGGCATTTACATTATCCCACACAGGTTCACCGTCAATGAGAACAGAACCGGAATCCGGCTGATAAATGCCTGTAATATTTCGGATAATAGTAGATTTTCCGGCTCCGTTAGGTCCTACAAGTCCATAAACAGCCCCTTTGGGAACGTGCATAGAAACCTGATTCAGAGCTTTAAAACCGTGAAATTCTTTTGTAACATTATCTACCTGAATCAAGAATTGCCCCTCCTTTCCGCAGTCCGCAGAACATGATCACATAAATCAGAAACCGGGACAGATAAAAAAAGCAGCTCTGCAACAAGATCATCAAACCGGGTCAGAAGATCTTTCTGGCGTTTCGTCTGAGAGCTGCTGTTTGCAGAAGAAGCAAAGGTGCCTTTTCCAGGAACAGTATAAATATAGCCTTCATTTTCCAGCTCCCGGTATGCGCGTTGAATGGTATTAGGATTAATTGTGAGTGTAGAGGCAAGTTCTCTGACAGACGGCAGTTTCTCGTTTTCATGAATAGAGTGAGTGATCAGCAGCTGTCGGAGGTTGTCTTTAATCTGTTCGTAAAAAGGCCGGGTATCCCGGTAATTTAGTTGGAACATATACTCCTCCTTCTAAGTGTACCAATAAATATAATACAGTAACTATAGCATTCATACGCACCCATAGCAAGAAAGATAAACAGAAAAAAATCTTAAGACTTTTTGTAGCTACAAGCCATGCAGGGATAAAAAAGAGACTGCTGTTCTTAGGGAAAACTTGTTTTTCAAGAAGAACAGCAGTCTCTTTTTTAGACATATACGGCGCCAGCCGTAAACTGACAAAATCTATGATTTTGGAAGTTGCATGGCTTTTAAAATCATTAGGCATATACGGCGCCAGCCGTAAACTGACAAAATCTACGATTTTGGAAGTTGCATGGCGTTTAAAATCATTAGGCATATACGGCGCCTTATTTCGGTATAATTTTATTTCCAGGTTAGAACGGCGCTTCCCCAGGTCAGTCCGGCTCCGAATCCGGCCAGAACAATGGTATCTCCGGATTTAATCATCCCTTTCTGACGAACTTCATCCAGAAGCAGTGGAATAGAGGCACCGGAGGTGTTTCCGCAGTGGTCCATGTTACATGGAAATTTATCCATGGAAATTTTTAATTTGTGTGCAATAGACTGGTTAATTCTTAAATTTGCCTGATGAAGCAGGAATAAATCTACATCTTCCGGTGTCAGTCCGGCGTCATCTAATGTTTTAAGAATACTTTTAGGAACCGTTTTTACCGCAAACTTAAATACTTCCGGGCCATTCATATACAGAAAATCCATTGGTTTTTCTTCAGGGACAAAAGGATTATGATTTTCTCTGTTTTTCACAATTAAAGCGTTGCTTTTATTTCCGTCGCTTCCAAGGGAACAGGCCATAAGACCTGTGTCGGCAGCCTCTACCACGGCGGCGCCTGCTCCGTCGGCAAAGAGTACGCAGACAGACCGGTCGTTCCAGTCAACAATTCTTGACAATGTTTCAACTCCAACCAGCAGTGCATTTTTATACATTCCTGACTGAAAAAAGGAGTCTGCCGTACTGAGGGCATAAATAAAACCGGAGCATGCGGCATTTAGATCAAATGCAGCTGCCCTGTCCGCTCCAAGACGCCCCTGTATATCGCAGGCAGTGCTTGGAACAAGAGTATCTGCCGTACAGGTGGCCACAATAATCAGGTCAAGGTCCTCCGGTTTCATATGAGCGTCATCCAGAGCTTTTTTTGCTGCTTCATATGCCATAGAAGCAGATGTTTCATGTTCGGAAACAAGATGTCTAGAATGGATGCCGGTACGGCTGCTGATCCATTCATCATTTGTATCTACAATTGTAGAAAGAAAATCATTTGTTGCAATATTTTCAGGAAGATAGCTTCCTGTACCTATAATTTGTGCTCGCATATGTATCACCATTTCATTTTAGTTTGATAATCAAAATAATATACAAGAAGTATAAAAAAAAACGATAGGTTTGTCAATAATAGAAAAGCGGAAATGTATTAATATGGAATGTCAGGCATATATTGAAAATTATAAAGAAAACGGAAAGAGGATACTATATGGCGGTACAGATCATATTAGATGCCGGACACGGTGGATTTGACAACGGAGCAGTCTTTCGGGAAAGAAACGAAAAGGATGAGGTGCTGAGGCTTGCGCTGGCAGTAGGTGAAAAACTGGAACAGGCCGGGTATCCGGTGGGATATACAAGAACGGAGGATATTTATGAATCTCCCTATCAGAAGGCACAGAGGGCCAATGAGATGGGAGGGCAGTTTTTTATTTCTTTTCATAGAAATTCTGCCATTGAAGACAATCTGTATCAGGGCGTTCAGGCTCTAGTCTGCGATATGGAAAACGAGGAATCCGTTATGCTTGGGGAAAATATAAACCGGGAAATGGAAAAACTGGGTTTTCGGAATCTGGGAACAGAAGCAATTCCTGATCTGATAGTTTTAAAAAATACCCAGATGCCGGCGGTACTTGTGGAAATTGGATTTATAAACAGTGAAGAAGATAACGAACTATTTGATACAAAGTTTGAAGAAATTGTTCAGGCGGCGGTTAACGGAATTGAACTGACCCTCCCTGTTAAAGTCCAGGAAGTGGAAACCACCCATCGGTTTTTTGTTCAAACCGGCCTTTTTAAATATGACGTAAATGCTGCCTATCAGTTAGAGCGCCTGCAGATACTGGGATTTGACGGAACAATTCATTATGAAGAGCCGTATTACGGTGTCTGGGTGGGAAGCACTCAGACTCTTGAAGAGGCGGTAGATCTGCAAAACCAGCTGCGTGAAAATGGCTATTCCACGTTTATTGTAGCAGAATAAAATCTTTACATTTGTCGGCTATTTGTTATAATTTAAGAATATTTCAGATCTATTTTATCAAATCCAGATACATGTCAGATGTGCGCTTTAGAACAGGAGCGCCAATGAAACAAAGTATTCTTTTAAGTTTTTTTAGTCCCGGTGAATGGAAAACAGAATATTCAAAGACAGAGCTGTTCTCGGATTTATTTGAACAATGGCCGGAGCTTATCTGCATTGACTGTAAAAACAACAAAGATCCGCGGTCTCTTAAGCTGTTAAGAGAAGCGGATCTGACTGTAGTATGGTTAAAGCAGGATCCTGTCCTGCTTAAGAATTTTTTTGAACAGTTCAACAGGGCAGACAGGAATGTTATTTTTATTATTTATGATTATTTTGAATTGTCAGACTGGAATAAATCATGGCTGATTCAAACTTATCGAATCCAGGAAGAACAGATTTGTGTGCTTCCGTACAATTCACGAATTGGATGGCTCAGCGAGAAAGGACGATTAAAGCAGTACCTGAAAAGCCCCTGTGGAAATGGGATTTCAGAGTATTGCAGTGAGTTTTATTGGTCTTTCAAAGAAGCCTGCAGAAAAATTTATCAGGCACTGACAAGATCTTCCGGCAGCTTCATGTAGATTTTAATAATGCGGTTTTTATCTTTCATGGAAACCTGAAGGAAAACGCCGTTGGGGGCAGTAACAGATTCCCGCAGCTTTGGCAGATGATCCAGCAGACCGATCATATACCCTGCGATGGAGTCATAGTCATCAGATTCAAAATTTACTCCCAGCATATCGCTTAAATCTTCCAAATTCATAGAGCCTTCCACCAGATATTCTGCGGGAGATATTTTTACAACAGGATTGTCATCTTCCTCATCGTATTCATCCTGAATATCTCCTACAATTTCTTCTAACAGATCTTCCATTGTAATAAGGCCGGAGGTAACCCCGTATTCATCTAGAACAATAGCAATATTAATAGAAGAGCTTCTCATTTCTACAAGCAATTCAGCAGTATTTTTCTGCTCGTAAGTAAAATATGGTTTTCTCAGTATATTCCGCAGAGAGAATGCGTCTTTGTCTTCACATAAAAGAAGATCTTTGACATTTAAAATTCCTGTGATGTCATCAGGACTTTCTTCATAAACCGGAATTCTGGTGAATTTATCCTGGCGGAAAATTGCAAGCAGCTCCTCATATGAACTGTCTGCCTGGGCAAAGGTCATATCAATTTTAGGTACCATGATTTCCCTTGCCTGAGTGTCGCCGAAATCAAACATATTGTTGATCATTTCTTTTTCTTCTGTTTCAATGACGCCGGATTCATGGCCAACATCTACGATGGTGCGCAGTTCGCTTTCTGTCATAGTTTTTTGTGCTTCATCCGCCTGAACACCCAGAAGTCTTAAAAGGCCCATAGCCAATGCCTGAATAATAAAAATAACGGGCGTCATGATTTTCATGATAATCCATATAATTTTGGCAAACCGGAGGGAAATTTTTTCTGCACGGATAGTTGCCATTGTCTTAGGAGAAATTTCACCAAAAATCAATATTAAAACGGTCAGTATGCCGGTAGCAATACCGGCTCCTGCATTGCCAAACAGCTGAATGGCCAGTGTGGTTGCCAGAGAAGATGCAGAAATATTCACGATGTTATTTCCGATTAGAATTGCGCTGAGCATTTTTTGTGAGTTATCAGTTACTTTTAATACCATTTCCGCGCGTTTATCTCCTGCTTCGGCAAGAGAACGCATACGTATTTTATTAGAGGTTGTCAGCGCTGTTTCAGAAGATGAAAAAAATGCAGATAACGCAAGCAGTACAACCAGTATAATAAGCTGAAATAGAATGGCCGGATTCAAATAATCACCTCGTATTTAAAAATTTACATATATATCATGTACAAAAAGTAATATGTCTTTTCACTATATCGTAAAATGTAAAAAATGGCAAATGCAAAATAATTTCAATAATTGCATGAAAAGTATCATATATCCTGAAAGTCTGACATATATATAGTAACAGGAGGAATGATTATGGAAAAAACGATCAGACAGGAAGGGAAAGGTTTAAAAATTTTAAGCACGCTGTTATTGATGTACGTAATCACAGGAGTAATGCTGCTGGTGCTTGCTCTGCTTTTGTACAAGTTCCAGCTGAATGAAAAATTTGTATCAGCGGGTATTATTGCTGTATACATAATAACAGGGCTTATCGGAGGGCTTGTAATCGGAAAAAGAATGGGAAGACATAAGTTTTTATGGGGATTGTTTTCCGGGACCGTATATTTTCTGATTTTATTTGCCGGTTCTGCTGCCATGAATCATGGAGTGCCCGAAAATCTAGTAAGAATGGCTACTGTATGGGTGATGTGTGCCTGTGCCGGAATGCTGGGAGGAATGATCAGCAAAGGGGAACGTTAAGTTCAGGGTTTTTACTCTATAGGAAAGACTGTGTTGTGATAAAGCTGAAAAGTGCCGATTCCTATAGAGCAAAAAACGCTCCGCTGATGATCGCACTGCGGTGGAATGGAGTCATGCCGCAAAAGCGACCCGCCGCAGGCGGAGAATGTGCTTTGCACATTCTTTTTATGCAGAATCAATTTCAGAAAAATACTTTCTTTATAAAAAAAATTGTGTTATACTTCCAATAACTTATTTATGTATGAAAGGAGCTTTTGAATTATGAAGCATGTTAAAACATTAAATACAAAAAGATTACAGAAAACAGTAAAAAAAGGCGGATGCGGTGAATGTCAGACATCCTGTCAGTCAGCATGCAAGACTTCCTGTACAGTAGGAAATCAAAGCTGTGAGAGCCAGAAATAGCAGTGCAGAAGTAATTACATAAAACAAACAAAAGGGCCGTATGAGTGCATACGGTCTTTGTGCGTTTGGCAGAAACAATTTGAGAAAGTGAGGAACGAAAGTTTTGATTCACCAGTATAAAAACAATGGGTTTAACATTGTTTTGGATGTTAACAGCGGAGCCATTCATGTTGTGGATGATACTACCTATGACGTAATTGCTCTGTATGAAAAACATGATAAGGAAGGCATTGTCTGTAAGTTAAAGGACCGGTATCCTGAAAGGCTGATTGAAGAATGCTATGAGGAAGTAAAAGAACTGGCAGATTCACAGCAGTTGTTTACGGAAGATGAGTATGAAAATTATATCATGGATTTCAAAAAACGGCCCACGGTAGTAAAGGCACTGTGCCTGCATATTGCTCATGACTGTAATCTGGCCTGCCGGTACTGTTTTGCGGAGGAAGGCGAGTATCATGGCCGCAGAGATCTTATGAGTTTTGAAGTGGGAAAAGCCGCTTTGGACTTTTTGATTGCCAATTCCGGGAGCCGCCGGAACCTGGAAGTAGACTTCTTTGGCGGAGAGCCGCTGATGAATTTTCAGGTAGTCAAAGATCTGGTTGCCTATGGGCGGGAGCAGGAAAAAATTCATGATAAAAATTTCCGGTTTACCCTGACTACAAACGGAGTGTTGTTAAACGATGACGTTATGGAGTTTGCCAACCGTGAGATGGCCAATGTGGTTTTAAGTATTGACGGGCGTAAATCAGTACATGACTATATGCGTCCGTTTCGAAATGGTAAAGGAAGCTATGATCTGATTGTGCCTAAATTCCAGAAATTTGCAGAGAGCAGAAATCAGGACAGATATTATGTGAGAGGAACCTTTACCCATCACAACCTGGACTTTGCCGATGATGTGCTGCATTTGGCAGATCTGGGATTTCAGCAGATTTCTGTGGAGCCGGTAGTTGCCCCTGCCGATATGGATTATGCGATCCGGGAGGAAGACCTTGAAACTTTATTTCATGAGTATGATAAACTGGCCGCCGAAATGGTGCAGCGCAAAAAAGAAGGAAAAGATTTTAATTTCTTTCATTTTATGATTGATCTGGAAGGGGGGCCCTGTGTGGCCAAGCGGTTATCTGGCTGCGGTTCGGGGACAGAGTATCTGGCGGTTACTCCCTGGGGAGATCTTTATCCGTGTCATCAGTTTGTTGGAAATGAAGAATTTAAAATGGGAACGGTTTTTGAGGGAGTTAGAAATACCGAACTTAGAGACGAGTTTAAGTGCTGCAATGTCTATGCAAAAGAAAAATGCAGAAACTGTTTCGCAAAATTTTACTGCAGCGGAGGCTGCGCGGCCAATTCTTATAATTTCCATGGAAGTATTAATGACGCATATGATATCGGCTGCGAACTGCAGAAAAAACGGATAGAATGCGCGATTATGATAAAAGCCGCTATGGCGGAGTAGTTACATAGAAAGGATCAAATAATATGAAGAAAAAGAAATCAGTCATAGTATTTGTCGTATTCCTTGCAATTGTGGCAGCGCTTGGCTATTATTCCTTTGGCATTGTTAAAGGAACCATGGCAAAAGACAGCGATGCAGGAGTGAAGCTGGGCCTTGATTTGTCCGGCGGCGTCAGCATTACCTATCAGGTAGTGGGAGATGAGAAACCTTCAGCAGAGGATATGAAAGATACTGTGTACAAGCTGCAGAAACGTGTGGAGGGATACAGTACAGAGGCAGAGGCCTATCAGGTTGGAGATAACCGGATTGCTGTGGAGATTCCGGGGGTTACAGATGCCAATGATATTTTAGAAGAGCTTGGACAGCCTGGCTCACTGGAATTTCAGACCAGCGACGGTGAGGCTTTTATGACCGGTGATATGATTGCAGATGCTCAGGCCGGAACTTATCAGGATCAGACAACCGGAGCCAAAGAGTACATTGTTTCACTGAAACTGACGGATGAAGGGAAAAAGGTATTTGGCGATGTTACCAGTGCCAACATCGGCAAGACCCTGCCAATTGTATTTGACGGGGAGACTATCAGCAATCCTACTGTTCAGAGCGCTATTACAGACGGTGAAGCTCAGATTACCGGTATGGCAAATTATGAGGAGGCTGAAAATCTGGCATCCACCATTCGGATTGGTTCTCTGTCACTGGAGCTTGAGGAGCTGCAGTCAGAGGTGGTTGGTGCAAAGCTTGGTTCGGAAGCCATTTCCACAAGTATTAAAGCAGCAGCAATTGGTCTGATTGTTGTCATGATTTTTATGATTGTGTTTTATCTGATTCCGGGGCTTGCAGCAGCAATTGCGCTGTTGATCTATACAGGAATCATTCTGGCAATTCTGCATTTATATGACATTACGCTGACACTGCCTGGTATAGCAGGTATTATACTATCTATTGGTATGGCTGTGGATGCAAACGTCATTATTTTTGCCAGAGTAAAGGAAGAGATTGCCGCTGGAAAAAGTGTTTCACAGTCCGTACAGACGGGGTTCCGCAAGGCGATGTCCGCAATTTTAGACGGAAATATTACAACACTGATTGCGGCGGCGGTGCTGGGACTTAGAGGCTCTGGAACAGTAAAAGGATTTGCCAGCACATTGGCTATCGGTATTATATTCTCCATGTTTACAGCATTGTTTATTACCCGCTGGATTTTAAAAGCGCTGTATGGCATGGGATTTCAGGATAAGAAATTCTATGGTGAGAAAAAAGACCGGAAACCCATCAATTTTCTTGGCAAACGCGGTTTGTTCTTTGTGATTTCCATTGCGGTAATTGTGATTGGATTTGCAGGCATGGGATACCATAAATCAGCAGATGGCAATATCTTAAACTATAGTCTTGAGTTTGTGGGAGGTACTTCCACTACCGTTACATTTAATGAAGATTATTCCATTGAAGAAATTGACGAAAAGATTGTTCCTGTTGTGGAAGATATTACAAAAGACGCGAATATTCAGACACAGAAGGTTCAGGACAGCAATGCTGTGATTATCAAGACAAGAGATCTGTCTTTAGATGAGAGGGAAGACTTTAATAAGGCGATGTCTGAAAACTTCGGGGTAGATGAAAAAGAGATTACATCTGCTAATGTCAGCTCAACAGTCAGTGATGAGATGAAGACAGATGCCCTATGGGCGGTGGGCATTGCCACTGTATGTATGCTGATTTATATCTGGTTCCGCTTTAAAGATCTCAGATTTGCCGGCAGTGCGGTTATTGCCCTGCTTCATGATGTGCTGATTGTATTTGCCTTTTATGTGCTGTCACGGACATCCGTGGGAAATACTTTCATTGCCTGCATGTTGACCATAGTAGGTTATTCAGTAAATGCTACCATTGTTATCTTTGACCGTATTCGTGAGCATCTTAAGGTGAAAGCGGCCAGAACAAAGGGCGAGCTGAAAGAGATAGTAAATGCAAGTATTACGCAGACATTATCTAGGAGTATCAATACGTCACTGACAACATTTATTATGGTATTTGTGCTCTTTATTTTCGGAGTTTCATCTATCCGCGAATTTGCCACACCGCTGATGGTGGGTATTGTCTGCGGCGCATATGCTTCGGTATGTATTACCGGCGCTTTATGGTATGTCTTTAAGACAAGATTTGGGAAGAACAGACTGCCGGATGAGATTGTGCCGGAGAGCGGAAAGAAAAAGAAGAAAAAATAAAAAGTATGTAAAAGAAACAATACAGTATGAAAGAATAAGGTTCTGTGTGAGAAATTGCACAGAGCCTTATTTGTTGTCAGGCAGGAGCCTGTTTCATGTTGTGAAATTGCTAGATATTTTTCAACACTCCTCCTGCAACTGTTGATTGATGGTCCGGTTCTGAGTACAGTATACTATTACCAGACAACAGGTTGTCCTGTTATGGAGGATAGATATATGGCGTATATAGAGTTTGATCATGTAATAAAAGAGTATCGGACAGGGGAGACATCCATTAAAGCTCTGGATGATGCTTCTTTTACTGTAGAAAAAGGAGAGCTGGCAGTGATTCTCGGCTCTTCGGGGGCTGGAAAGACGACGGCTTTGAATATTTTAGGCGGGATGGATACTGCTACTTCAGGGCGGGTGCTGGTAGACGGGTGTAATATCGCTGAATACAGCACAAAGCAGCTGATCGGATACCGGCGGACCGATATCGGGTTTGTTTTTCAGTTTTATAATCTGGTTCCCAATCTGACGGCTCTTGAAAATGTGGAGCTGGCCTCACAGATCTGTGGGGATTCTCTGGATGCAGTAGAGACATTAAAAAAAGTAGGGCTTACCGAAAGAATGGATAACTTTCCGGCACAGCTTTCCGGAGGAGAGCAGCAGCGCGTCTCCATTGCACGGGCCATTGCCAAGAATCCAAAGATACTGCTCTGTGATGAACCTACGGGAGCCCTGGATGATACCACCGGAAAACAGATTCTGCAGCTGCTGCAGGATACCTGCAGAAAAGAAAAAATAACAGTCCTTATTATTACTCATAATTCGGCGCTGGCGCCTATGGCGGACCGGCTGATTCGTTTTAAAAGCGGAAAAATTGTAGAAATAACCTGCAATGAGCATCCGGTGCCCATTGCGGAGATTGAGTGGTGATTCCTATGAAGAAGGCATATAGGAAAGATATCTGGCGTACTGTAAAAAATGAAAAAAAGAGATTTCTTTCGATTCTGCTGATTACTATGCTGGGCGTCACTACCCTGACCGGTGTGACGGCGGCCTGTGCGGATCTTCGTTATTCTGCTGACCGGTTTTATGATACTCAGAATCTATATGACATCAGTGTGGTTTCCACACTGGGTCTGACAGAGGATGATGTAGATGTACTTTCCCGGATGGATGGGGTAAAAGCGGCGGAAGGCTCCTACAGTGAAACGGTAGATACACAGACGGATGGCCTGCACAGAAGTGCTGAAGTTAAAGTGCTAAGCAGTCAGGGGATGAATGAACCATATGTGCTGGAGGGAAGACTTCCGGTGAAAAAGGATGAGATTGCGGTTACGGAGAATTACATCAGTGAAACCGGTAAGTCAGTGGGGGATACGGTGGAATTTTCGCAGCGGGAAGTGGAGGATGCCCAAGCAGAGCCGGTATTTGAACATCTTTCATATACAATTACTGGTGTTGTCATTGATGCTGCCAATGTAAACAGTGCGGAAGGTTCAGCGTCTTTTCGGGCGTCTTCATCTGCAGATTATACTTTTTTTGTTCCCGCAGGCGCTGTCAGCAGTGAAGTTTATACAGCCGTTTATCTAACACTGTCTGATACAAAGGATTACCAGTGCTATTCGGAACAGTATCAGAATCGGGTGGATGAGGTTGTCCAAAAGATTGAAACAGAAATTAAATCTCAAAGAGAACAGGCAAGGTATGATTCTGTAACAGGCGAAGCAAATGCAAAAGCAGATGATGCCCAGCAGGAAATGGATGATGAATTTAGTAAGGCAGAAAAAGAGATCAAAGAGGCCTGGAATGAAATATCAGATGGACGCCAGGCGCTGACCCATGGTCAGGAGCAGCTTCTTTTACAGGAGGAGCAGGCAAAGGAAGCGTTTGCAAAAGCGCGCCGGAAACTGGAGGATGGACTGGCTGAAATCAGAGAAAATGAGACAAAGCTGGAACAGTCAGAAGCAGAGTTAAAGCAGGGAGAGAGCCAGTTAAAATCAGCAGAGCTAGAGCTGGAAACGGAACAGAAATCCGCTGCAGAGCAGTTTGAACAGGCTGCCGGGGAGCTTCTTTTGCAGGCCGAGCAGACAAAGCAGGCATACAATACGCTGTCTGAACAGGCCGGCCAGGCTGCCGGAATGCTGGGGCCGCTGTGGCCAAAAAAGGAATGGCAGGCGTATTTGACGGCAGTAAAAACGGGAGACGGAGAGAAAGAAAAGGAACAGTTTTTAGAAAGCCTGCAGTCCAAGACAGACCTTATGGTATATCAGCTTGAGGAACAGATAGCAGGCTTAAACCCAGAGGCTTCCGATTATCAGGAACAGTTAGAGGCTTTCAATGCGAAGAAGCAGGAGCTGGAAAAACTGCCCACGTCTATGGATGCATTGGTCTTGGGAATAGGACAGCTTCAGATGGTCTCACGACAGATTGAGGACGGCCAGAAACAGCTGGAAAAACAGCAGGAAGCGGCAGATGCACAGTTTTTTGAGGCATGGGAAACCATAAAGGAACAAAAAGCAGAGCTTGCGGATGGAAAAGCGGCGCTTAAGGAAGGCCGCCGGCAGCTTGAAGAGGGGAAGCGGCAGCTAAAAGACGGGGAAGATGAGCTTAAGATTCAGGAAGAAAAGGCGGAAGATCAGATAGCAGATGGGAAAAAGCAGCTGGAAGATAGTGAAAAGGAGCTAAAAGACGGCGAGGCAGAGTTAAAGGAGCAGGAAGCAGAGTTTTATGATAAGAAGCAGGAGGCGGAGACAGAAATTGCTGAGGCACGCAGAGAGATTGCGGATATTGATATGGCTCAGTGGTATGTGCAGGACCGCAGTTCCTTAAGCGGCTACAGCAATATTCAAAGCGACTCCGGTTCCATAGAGGCCCTTGGAACTGCATTTCCGGTAGTGTTTTTAATTGTAGCGGTATTGATCGGGCTGACAACCATTACCCGTATGGTGGAGGAAGAAAGAGGGCTTATCGGCACATATAAAGCTCTTGGATTTTCCAGTGGTGAAATCCGCCGGAAATATATTGTTTATGCGGTGGCAGCCTGTCTGCTAGGAGGCATTATCGGAGATCTGTGCGGATTTATTCTGCTGCCGAAGATCATTTTTATTATATTTGATACCATGTATCTGCTGCCGGAGTATTTCCTTCGGTTTCATCTGTTTTACGGCCTTGGAGGTCTGCTGCTGTTTTTGCTTGGAATAGCGGGAGCAGCGGTTTATGCCTGCCGGATGGAGTTAAAACAGATGCCTGCGGTGTTAATGAGACCAAAGGCGCCTCACGCAGGTTCTAAAGTATTCTTGGAGAGAATGCCGTTTTTGTGGAAGCGTTTTTCCTTTTTAAATAAAGTAACGGCGCGGAATCTGTTTCGGTATAAGAAACGTCTTGTTATGACAGTTTCCGGAATTATGGGCTGTACTGCGCTGGTGATCTGCGGGTTTACTATTAAAGATACCGTATCAGATCTTTTGCCAAAGCAGTATGAGCAGATTTATCAGTACGATCTTTTAGCCGCCGCTGCGGCGGATGATAATGAAAAACTGCTGTCCTATCTGGATTCAGAGGGAGAGGTGGAAGATTATATAAATGTGCTGACGGATTCCGTAAAAGTGAAAAATCAGCAGGGGAAAGAAGAAAAGCTCCAGCTGATTGCAGTGCCAAAGGGAGAATCTCTGGATACGTATATCAGGCTGGAAAGTCTGGCAGGTGAAAAGCTAAAGCTCAAAGACGGGGAGATTTATATTACCCAGAATGCATCCAGAGTACTTGACTTTGACCGTTCAGATACGGTTTATATTCAGACTTCCGGGCTGGAACAGGCAGGCGTGCAGGTGACCCAGATTGTTCAGAATTATCTGGGAAATACAGTTTATATGACCCAGAAGACCTATGAGGATCTGTTTGATGAATATAAACCGAACGGAGTTTTAGCGCATTTTTCAGAGGCATGTAAGGATCAGACAGCTTATACTGAGAATTTAAGCCGGTTAGACGGGATTGTATCAGCAGTCAGCACTGAGGAGATGAAAACGGATTTTTCCGCAGCATTTTATCTTGTGAATATGGTAGTTTATGTGATTTTGATTCTTGCGGCAGGACTGGCATTTGTAGTATTGTTTACGCTGTCCACAACAAATATTTCGGAGCGGATCCGGGAGCTTGCCACGATAAAAGTACTTGGTTTTTATGACAGAGAAGTGCATTCTTATGTAAACAAAGAGACATTAATACTGACGGCTATGGGAATTTGTCTTGGGCTGCCCCTGGGGCATGTACTTGGCAATGTCCTTGCAGGGGTGCTGAATATGCCGTCTATTCAGTTTGCAGCATCTATACATCCTGTCAGTTATGTAATTGCAGCAGTGGTTTCTTTTTGCTTTGCGCTGATTGTAGATCTTGTTACAAACCGGATTCTGGACCGAATTAATATGGTGGAGGCATTAAAGAGTATTGAATAACACAGAATGGTTTTATTTTGGAAGGGACAGTTTTATAATGGCAGCGGGAATCTATCTGCTGGCAGTTAATTTTGCAGGTTTTATTCTGATGGGAGCAGATAAACGCCGGGCCAGGCACGGCAGATGGAGAATTTCGGAAAAAACTTTTTTTATTGTCAGCCTGCTGTTTGGCAGTCTGGGAACCTGGGCGGGGATGTATGCATTCCGGCATAAAACAAAACATCTGAAATTTGTTATTGGCATTCCGGTTATACTGGTCCTTCAGATCTTGCTGCTTTCCTGGATTATGTGCTGAGGCAGCAGCGCAAAAGGAGAAACTGAATTGCGAATGTCTGCTTTACATTGGCTTTCAGATTGCTTATAATGAGACAGAATAGGCAAAAATAAGTAAAAATATGCGAGGCTGCCATGCAGCCGCCTGCATGAGAATAAACGGAGGAAATAACAATGTATTCACTTGAAGAAGTTAAAGCAGTGGATGTGGATGTGTACAATGCCATCCAGGATGAGATGGACAGACAGAACAGCCATATTGAATTAATTGCTTCTGAAAACTGGGTAAGTCCTGCAGTAATGGCTGCTATGGGCAGTATTATGACAAATAAATATGCGGAAGGGTATCCAGGAAAAAGATATTACGGAGGCTGCGGCTGTGTGGATGTAGTAGAGGAGCTTGCCATAGAGCGTGCGAAAAAGCTGTATGGAGCAGAGTATGTCAATGTGCAGCCACATTCCGGCGCTCAGGCAAATATGGCGGTACAGTTTTCACTGCTGAAGCCCGGAGATACCGTTATGGGTATGAATCTGGATCACGGCGGACATCTGACACACGGAAGTCCTGTGAATTTTTCAGGTGTTTATTTTAATATTGTTCCTTACGGCGTCAATGATGAAGGATTTCTTGATTACGAAGAAGTTATGAAAACTGCCATGGAATGCAGGCCAAAAATGATTATTGCTGGGGCAAGCGCATATGCAAGAACCATTGATTTTAAAAAGTTTCGTGAGATAGCCGATGCATGCGGTGCATATCTGATGGTAGATATGGCTCACATTGCGGGACTGGTTGCAGCGGGGCTGCATCCAAATCCAATGCCTTATGCGGATGTTGTGACTACTACAACACATAAGACTCTGCGGGGCCCAAGAGGCGGCATGATTCTTGCTTCCAAAGAATCTATGGAAAAGAATAATTTTAATTTCAATAAAGCTGTTTTTCCGGGGATTCAGGGAGGTCCTCTGATGCATGTTATTGCCGCAAAGGCAGTATGCTTTAAGGAGGCGTTAGACGACAGTTTTAAAGTTTATCAGCAGAATATTCTTGATAATGCCCAGGCTCTGGCAAAAGGACTGATGGACAGAGGAATTAAGATTGTTTCCGGGGGAACGGACAATCATTTGATGCTTGTAGATCTGACAACTTTTGACCTCACCGGAAAAGCAGTGGAAAAGCTGCTGGATGAAGCACATATTACTGCTAATAAAAATACAATTCCGAATGATCCAAAATCTCCGTTTGTAACAAGTGGTCTTCGTCTTGGGACACCTGCGGTAACATCCCGGGGATTAAATACGGAGGATATGGATACTGTGGCAGAGGCCATTGCCCTGGTAATTAAAGAGGGTGAAGCCGGTGTAGAAAAAGCCCAGGCTCTTGTAAAAAGTCTGACAGACAAGTATCCGTTAAAATAAGCAGGAAGGAAAAGAGCTCTGTGAAGGGAAGACAGAGTGGGAAAATATTATGATAGATATTAGATTTTTAAGAGAAAATCCCGAAATTGTAAAACAGAACATTAAAAATAAATTTCAGGACAGAAAACTGCCTCTGGTGGATGAAGTCATTGAACTGGATGAAAAAGCCCGCGCCGTACAGCAGGAAGCTGATAATCTGCGTGCCAACAGAAATAAGATCTCCAAACAGATCGGAGCTTTGATGGCTCAGGGAAAGAAAGAAGAAGCTATGGCCTTAAAGGAGCAGGTTGCTAAGGATGCCAAAAAGCTGGAAGAGCTGGAGGAGCAGGAAGCACAGCTGCAGGAAAAAATCAGACAGGATATGATGGCAATTCCAAATATCATTGACCCTTCTGTTCCAATCGGAAAAGACGACAGTGAAAATGTGGAGGTGCAAAAGTACGGGGAGCCCGTGGTTCCTGATTTTGAGATTCCGTATCATACGGAAATCATGGAAAAATTTGATGGAATTGACCTGGATGCGGCAAGAAAGGTTGCAGGAAATGGTTTCTATTATCTCCAAGGAGATATCGCAAGACTGCATTCTGCAATGACGGCCTATGCCAGAGATTTTATGATTGACCGGGGATTTACCTACTGTATCCCGCCGTTTATGATTCGAAGCAACGTGGTAACCGGTGTTATGAGCTTTGAAGAGATGGATGCCATGATGTATAAGATTGAAGGCGAGGATCTGTACCTTATCGGTACTTCTGAGCATTCCATGATCGGTAAGTTTATAGATACAATTATAGAAGAAGAAGCTCTGCCCAAAACCCTTACAAGCTATTCTCCATGTTTCAGAAAGGAAAAAGGTGCTCACGGAATTGAGGAGAGAGGTGTATACCGGATTCATCAGTTTGAAAAACAGGAGATGATCGTTGTATGTAAGCCTGAGGAATCACCCATGTGGTTTGATAAGCTGTGGCAGAATACAGTAGATTTGTTCCGCTCTCTGGATATTCCGGTACGTACGCTGGAATGCTGTTCCGGAGATCTGGCAGACCTGAAAGTAAAATCAATTGATGTGGAAGCATGGTCGCCCCGCCAGAAAAAATATTTTGAAGTGGGAAGCTGTTCCAATCTTGGAGATGCTCAGGCAAGACGTCTGAAAATCCGTGTTAAAGGAAAAGGCGGGAAATATTTTGCACATACACTGAACAATACCGTTGTAGCTCCTCCAAGAATGCTGATTGCCTTTTTGGAAAACAACCTGAATGAAGACGGTACTGTGAATATCCCGGAAGCGCTTCAGCCGTATATGGGCGGAAAAACAAAAATTCAGTAGTACAGTAAGAAAAAGAAAAAACACGCCGGAATGCAGGGCATTTGGGCGTGTTTTTTTACTCCATAGGAAATACTGTGTTGTGATAAAGCTGAAAAGTACCGATTCCTATAGAGCAAAAAAACGCTCCGCTGAGGATCGCACTGCGGCGGAATGGAATCATGTCGCAAAAGCGACCCGCCGCAGGCGGAGAATGTGCTTTGCACATTCTTTTATACCAAATGCAAGATATTCGTTATATATTAAATCCCCTGCCAATCAGATTTTTGTTATAATAGACAATAATACAAAAATAAAACTGGAAGGGCAGGCTGATCAGATTTACCGGTTGTCAGGATAGTCAGAAGAAGCAGAAAGAAGGAGGGTACAGGATGTTTCGATTAATAGATATGGAACATTGGGAGCGGAGAGAGCATTATCAGTATTATGATGAAAAATTAAAATGTGTGTACAGTATTACGGCTGATCTGGATGTGACTGCATTACAAAAGAAGGTGAAAGAAAAACATCTGAAGTTCTATCCCGCTTTTGTGTACTGCGCGGCAAGAGCTGTAAATGCAGCCAGAGAATTCCGGATGGGTACGGATGCAGAAGGCAATCCGGGATTCTGGGATGTGATGCATCCTAGTTACACGATTTTTCATGAAGATGATCATACCTTTTCTGATTTGTGGACCTTTTATGACGAATCCTTTTCTGCTTTTTATCAGTCAATGACAGCGGATATGGCTTTGTATGGAAAGAAAAAAGGGGTTAAGGTAAAAGCAGGGCAGCCACAGAATTTTTTCTGCATTTCCTGTGTCCCGTGGCTGAATTATTCCGGTTATCATACAGCCTGCGTAGATTCGCGGCCGAATTTATTTCCCATTCTGACCTTTGGCCGGTATCAGGAAGAGGGCGGGCGTATGAAAATGCCTTTTACGGTAACGATTGCCCACGCAGCGGCTGACGGCTATCATACATCAAAGTTTATACAGGATCTGCAAAAGATCATTGATGAGGCAGTTTTCTGACAGAGAGGAAATGATATATGGAAAATAGAACAGAGCATAATCCGGATATTACAATGCAGATTCAGTTTATGCATGATGAACAGCTGTGTACGATTATAAATATAGATTTCAAACATAAACAAATATATATTGAGAATCAAACAGACAGGGTTTTATGGAAGGCATTTGGAGTTGTAGAGAAGCCTGACTGGGAACAGTTTGAATATTTTTTAGAAAGCCGTTGTTTTCCAAGAACCCGGGCCAATGCAAAAGAGATGCTAAAGGAGCTTGGCATAGATTCCTATGATCCGCTTCAGATTATAGAAAAAACAAAAGGGCGCATGGCGGAAGATCATCATTGGTTAAAAATTCTTTATAAAAAAGATTTTGGAGGCGCAGAATGGAAAAAGTGACAGTCACATCGAATCCTCAGATGGCGGTGTTGGGAGGCTCTTCTAAAGGAGACCAGATGAAGTGGCAGCAGGATGGAATCTGGTATAAAGCTGATCATATGGGATATGAAGCGCTGGCAGAAGTTATAGTTTCAAGGATGTTGGAAAGATCTAATGCAGATCTGTATGTAACATATGATCCTGTAGAAATAATTTTTAAGAATGAGAGATTTTTAGGATGCAAAAGTAAAAGCTTTCTTCAGAAAAATGAAGAACTGGTGACCATGGAACATTTGCATCGTCAGTATACAGGAGAAAGTCTCGCACAAAAGCTGGCCGGTTTTGCCCTGGTGGAAGAAAGGATACAATATGTTGTATCTCTGGTTGAAGAGATCTGCCATATTAATAATTTTGGCAGTTACTTAGCAGAAGAATTGACAATAGATGGATTTTTCCTGAATGAAGACAGGCACACAAATAATATGGCAGTAATATATGACAGCAAGCAGGATTGCTATCGTTTATGTCCATATTTTGATAATGGCCTTTCTCTGCTGGCGGATACAAGGATGGATTTTTCCATTGATATACCAATCGAAAGATGTATGGAAAAAATACAGGCCAAGCCATTTAGTATAGATTTTGATAAACAACTGGATGCAGCCGAAGAGCTGTATGGGACAAAATTAGAGTTTTATTATGATTTAAAATTTGCAAGACAGGAATTAGACAAATTTTCTGGTTATTATGACCAGCGTATTTTAGATCGGGTTTTTGAATTATTGCGTATGCAAAAAAGGAAATATCAATATTTATTTAAGTAAAAGTGAGGATAAAAAGTGGGAAAAGTTTTAGTAATTGCGGAGAAACCGTCAGTGGGCCGCGATGTTGCAAGAGTTTTAAAGTGTTTAAAGAAGCTGGAGGGAGCCTTAGAGGGTGACCGATATATTGTAACCTGGGGGCTTGGCCATCTGGTTACCCTGGCGGATCCGGAGCATTATGATAAAAAATATAAAGACTGGAAGATGGAAGATCTGCCCATGATGCCAAAGCAGCTGGATACAGAGGTGATCCGCCAGACTGCAAAACAGTACCGGGCGGTGAAGAGCCAGCTTCACAGAAAAGATGTGTCAGGAATCGTAATTGCCACAGATGCCGGCCGGGAGGGAGAGCTGGTAGCACGCTGGATCTTAAAGGCGGCAGGCAGCCACAAGCCCTGCAGACGTCTGTGGATTTCTTCTGTGACAGATAAAGCGATCCGGCAGGGATTTGACAGGCTGAAAGATGCCAGGGAGTATGATAATCTGTACCATGCGGCTGTCTGCCGGGCGGAGGCTGACTGGCTGGTGGGGTTAAACGCCACCCGGGCGCTGACCTGTAAGCACAATGCCCAGCTGTCCTGCGGAAGAGTACAGACTCCCACACTGGCAATGATCGCCAAACGGGAAGAGGAGATCAGAAAGTTTATACCAAAGTCCTATTACGGCCTGTCTGTGCTGGCAGAGGGAATCAGCTTTACCTGGAGAGATGAAAAGAGCGGAAGCTACCGGACCTTTCAAAAGGAACGGGTTCTGGAGATTGAGAAAAAAATCAGCGGAAAGAAACTAAAGCTTGTAAAGACAGATGCCAAAAAGAAAAAGAAACCGGCGCCTCTGTTATATGATCTTACTGAGCTGCAGCGGGAGGCGAATCGGAAATTCGGATTTTCCGCAAAAGAAACTTTGAATATTATGCAGCGGCTGTATGAAAATCATAAGGTGTTAACTTATCCAAGAACAGATTCCCGTTATCTGACGTCGGATGTAGTGGGAACTATAAAAGAACGGCTTCAGGCTGTTAATTCCGGCGCTTACCGGGCGTTTGTGGCTCCGCTGTTAAAGCAGGAGATAAAAAAGAGCGCATCTTTTGTAAATGACAGTAAAGTCAGCGACCATCATGCTATTATTCCCACGGAGCAGGCGCCCTCCTATCTGCATATGAGCAACGAAGAAAAGAAAATTTACGATCTGGTTGTCCGCAGATTTTTAGCTGTGCTGTACCCGCCTTATGAGTATGAGGAGACGACGCTGGAAGGAGAAATTGCAGGAGAAAGCTTTTGGGCCAGAGGAAACAGGACGCTTTTCGCCGGATGGAAAAGCGTTTATGAAAATCCTTCTGAGGATGATGAGGAAGAGGAATTAAAAAAACAGGATCTGCCTGCCGTTACAAAGGGGCAGGAACTGCTGGTTTCCAATATCCGCCGGACAGAAGGCAAGACAAAGCCTCCTGCCAGATTTAATGAGGCGACACTTTTATCCGCCATGGAAAATCCGGTGAAATATATGGAGAGCGGAGATAAACAGATGGCAAAGACACTAGGCGAGACCGGCGGTCTTGGAACTGTTGCCACCAGAGCGGATATTATTGAAAAACTGTTTTCCGGTTTTCTCCTTGAGAAAAAAGGCGAAGAAATATATACCACAGCTAAAGCAAGACAGCTGCTTGAACTGGTTCCGGAGGATTTAAGAAAGCCGGAGCTGACAGCCCAGTGGGAGATGAAGCTTTCTGATATTGCAGCCGGAAGGCTGTCTGATCGGAAGTTTATGAATGATATCAGAACTTATACGGTGGAACTGGTAGATGAAATCAAAAAAGGCCAGGGGACTTTCCGGCATGATAATCTGACAAATAAAATCTGCCCAGACTGTGGAAAACGTCTGCTGGCCGTGAATGGAAAAAACAGCCGTCTGCTTGTGTGTCAGGACAGAAACTGCGGATACCGGCAGACTGTCTCTAAAGTCACTAATGCCCGCTGTCCTCAGTGCCACAAAAAAATGGAGATGGTTGGAAGCGGGGAGGCCTCAACCTTTGTCTGCGCCTGCGGATACAAGGAGCGCTTAAGCAAATTCCAGGAGCGCCGGAAAAAAGAAGGAGCCGGAGTTTCTAAACGGGATGTGCAGAACTATTTGAAAAAGCAGCAGAAAGAAGCAAAAGAGCCGGTAAATAATGCCTTTGCAGAAGCTTTTAAAAATATAAAACTTTAAGGCGGAAGGAAGAATTCGCCAGGCCGCAGAAGAATAAAAGGCCCGGACGGATAAAAAGACAGTTTTAGTGTAGTGATATAATCGTTATTAAAATGCAGAAAAAATTGAGTCAGGTTATTGAAAAAGAAAAAAAAGTGTGATAAACTCTATTCAATTTGGGCATCTGTAATCCGGGTGCCCAGGAAAAAAAGAGATCACTCTTTTTTTTTGCTCATTAACAGGTAGATTCACAGAAAGGGCAAGGAGAGAAAAGATGAAAGCATTTCTTATTCTGGAAGATGGCACAGTTTTTACGGGAACTAGTATCGGCTCCGCAAAAGAAGTCATCAGTGAGATTGTATTTAACACGTCTATGACAGGTTATTTAGAAGTATTAACCGATCCGTCCTATGCGGGACAGGCGGTTGTTATGACTTATCCTTTAATTGGAAATTATGGAATTACTCCGGATATGGAATCAGAAAAACCATGGCCCGACGGATATATTGTGCGGGAGTTATCAAGGCTTCCAAGCAACTTCAGATGCCAGGGAACCATTCAGGATTTTCTGTTAAAATACGATATTCCCGGAATCGCCGGTATAGATACCAGAGCTCTTACAAAGATTTTAAGAGAAAAAGGTACCATGAACGGCATGATAACCACCAATGAAGCTTTTAATGTAAGTGAAATTATTCCGAAACTGAAAGTTTACAGTACTGGTAAAGTGGTAGAAAAAGTTACCTGCAGCAAAAAAACAGTAACAGGAAAGGGCAGTTACAAAGTAGCTCTGATGGATTTTGGGGCAAAGAAAAACATTGCAGAGTCTTTAGTAAAAAGAGGATGTGAGGTGACTATTTATCCGGCTCACACTCCTGCAGATGAAATTCTGGCTGATCAGCCTGACGGCATCATGCTGTCAAACGGACCCGGGGACCCGAAAGAGTGCCGGGGTATTGTCGAAGAATTAAAGAAATTATACGCATCCGATATACCGATTTTTGCAATTTGTCTTGGTCATCAGCTGATGGCGTTAGCAAACGGAGCAGATACCCACAAATTAAAATACGGGCATCGCGGGGGAAACCATCCGGTGAAAGATCTTGCAGATAATCGTGTCTATATCTCATCACAAAATCATGGTTATGTAGTAGATACTGAAAACTTAGATCCTTCTGTAGCTGTGCCGGCATTTGTTAATGTCAACGACGGTACAAATGAAGGCTTAAAATATACAGGAAAAAATATTTTTACGGTGCAGTTTCACCCGGAGGCTTGTCCGGGCCCCCAGGACAGCAGTTACCTGTTTGACAGATTTATTGAAATGATGGGAGGAAACAAAAATGCCTAAAAATCCGGATATAAAAAAAGTACTGGTTATCGGCTCGGGGCCAATTGTCATCGGGCAGGCGGCTGAATTTGACTATGCGGGGACCCAGGCATGCCGGTCTCTGAAAGAGGAAGGTATTGAAGTCTGCCTGGTTAATTCTAATCCGGCAACGATTATGACGGATAAAGAGATTGCAGATCAGGTTTACATAGAGCCTTTAACTGTGGATGTTTTAAAACAAATTATTTTAAAAGAAAAGCCGGACAGCGTTCTGCCTACTCTGGGAGGACAGGCCGGTCTGAATCTGGGAATGGAGCTGGCAGAATCTGGTTTCCTGGCAGAACAGGGTGTCAGACTTATCGGAACTACAGCGGAAACCATTAGAAAAGCAGAAGACCGTCAGGAATTTAAAGATACTATGGGAAAAATCGGCGAGCCATGTGCGGCCTCCCTGGTTGTAAAAAATGTAGAAGACGGAATCCGTTTTACTAATACCATCGGTTATCCTGTTGTACTGCGTCCGGCTTATACGCTGGGTGGAAGCGGCGGCGGAATTGCCCATAATGAAACAGAGCTTGTGGAAATTCTTTCCAACGGCCTTCGCTTAAGCCGTGTGGGAGAGGTTTTGGTGGAGCGCTGTATTGCAGGATGGAAGGAAATTGAGTACGAAGTAATGCGGGACGCCAACGGCAACTGTATTACTGTCTGCAATATGGAAAATCTGGATCCGGTAGGGGTTCACACCGGCGACAGTATTGTTGTAGCTCCCTCTCAGACATTAAGCGATAAAGAATACCAGATGCTCCGTACCTCAGCGCTGAATATTATCAGCGAGCTGAAAATCACCGGAGGCTGTAATGTGCAGTATGCTCTGCATCCGGACAGCTTTGAATATTGTGTCATTGAGGTAAATCCACGTGTCAGCCGTTCTTCTGCTCTGGCCTCCAAAGCAACAGGGTATCCCATTGCAAAAGTGGCCGCAAAGATTGCCCTGGGGTATACACTGGACGAAATCAAAAATGCCATTACCGGAAAGACTTACGCAAGCTTTGAGCCTATGCTTGATTACTGCGTTGTAAAAATTCCAAGACTTCCTTTTGATAAATTTATTACAGCAAAGCGGACGCTGACTACACAGATGAAAGCCACCGGAGAGGTTATGAGCATCTGTACCAACTTTGAAGGGGCTTTGATGAAAGCCATTCGTTCTCTGGAACAGCATGTGGACAGTCTGGTGACAGACGAATATCTGCATTTGTCTTATGATGAGCTGATAGAACGGATGAGACTGGTAGATGACAGACGGATCTGGGTCATCGCCGAAGCCTGCCGCCGGGGCGTTTCCTATGAAACTATCCATGATATTACAAAGGTAGATATCTGGTTTATTGATAAGATTGCCATTCTGGTGGAGATGGAGAGCCGTTTAAGAAGCGAAGCTCTTACCGTTGAACTTTTAAGAGAAGCAAAGCGCATTGAATTTCCGGACAATGTCATTGCAAAGCTTACTGGAAAGCCGGAAGAATATATCAAACAGATGCGGTATGAAAATAAAATTACAGCAGCATTTAAAATGGTAGATACCTGTGCGGCGGAATTTGCAGCTTCCACTCCATACTATTATTCCTGTTTTGACGGAGAAAATGAAGCTTGGGAGACACACCCGAAAAAGAAGGTGCTGGTTCTTGGGTCCGGCCCTATCCGCATCGGTCAGGGGGTAGAGTTTGATTTCTGTTCGGTACACTGTACCTGGGCTTTTGCAAGACAAGGGTATGAGACTGTTATTATTAACAATAATCCGGAGACGGTATCCACAGACTTTGATGTGGCAGATAAACTGTATTTTGAGCCGCTGACACCGGAAGATGTGGAAAATATTGTAAACATTGAAAAACCGGACGGAGCGGTGGTGCAGTTCGGCGGCCAGACAGCTATCAAACTGACAGAGAGCCTTATGAAAATGGGTGTTCCTATTCTTGGAACGAAAGCGGAAGATGTAGATGCCGCAGAGGACAGAGAGCTCTTTGATAAGATTCTGGAAGAAACCAGGATTCCGCGGGCGGCAGGAGATACCGTATATACGGCGGCAGAAGCAAAAGATGCCGCAAACAGGATTGGATACCCGGTGCTGGTGCGTCCTTCCTATGTGCTGGGCGGTCAGGGAATGCAGATTGCATTTAATGATGAAGAGATCGAAGAGTTTATGGCGGTGATCAACCGGTATGCCCAGGATCATCCGATTCTGGTTGACAAGTACCTGATGGGCAAAGAGATTGAAGTAGATGCAGTCTGCGACGGTACCGATATTCTGATTCCGGGGATTATGGAGCATATTGAGAGAACCGGCGTGCATTCCGGGGACAGTATCTCTGTTTATCCGGCACCAAGCATCAGTGAGAATGTAAAAGACACCATTGTGGAATATACAAAACGTCTGGCAAAAGCGCTTCATGTGGTGGGAATGATCAATATTCAGTTTATTGCCATGGGTGAAGAGGTATATGTTATCGAGGTAAATCCAAGATCCTCAAGAACCGTTCCGTATATCAGCAAGGTAACAGGTATTCCGATTGTAGATCTGGCTGCAAGAGTGATCATCGGCGAGACCATAAGGGGGATGGGATATGAGCCCGGGCTTGCGCCGGAAGCTGATTATATAGCAATTAAAATGCCGGTATTCTCCTTTGAAAAGCTCCGGGGGGCGGAGATCAGCCTTGGACCGGAGATGAAATCCACCGGAGAATGCCTTGGCATTGCAAAAAATTTCAATGAAGCATTATATAAGGCATTTTTAGGTGCAGGCATCCAGCTGCCAAAATATAAACAGATGATTATGACAGTAAAAGATGCAGATAAAGAAGAGGCAGTAGGTGTTGCCAGACGGTTTGAAGCTCTTGGATATAAGATCTATGCCACAAGAAGTACGGCCAGATATCTTCAGGAGCATGGAGTAAAAGCGTTGCGGGTGAATAAAATTTCCCAGGAATCACCGAATGTTATGGATCTGATTCTGGGGCATAAAATTGACCTTGTGATTGATACTCCAACTCAGGGCCGGGATAAGTCAAGGGACGGATTTTTGATCCGGAGAAATGCTATTGAGACCGGCGTGCACTGTCTGACATCCATGGATACAGCAAATGCACTGGCGTTAAGTCTTGAGACAGCCAGTGATGAGCTTACCATGGTGGATATTGCGAAAGTGAAAAATATATAAAATTATCAGGGAAGGAGGCAGACGTAAAAAATGACAACGCAACAGATGGATATTTTTCTGCGTCTGTCTGAAAGCCTGAATTTCAGGAAAGTTGCAGAAGAACTGTACACAACGCAGCCTACCATCAGCAGGCAGCTGCGGCTGATGGAAGAGGAATGGGGATTTCCGTTGTTTGTAAGAAATAATAAAGAAGTACGGCTGACGCCGGAAGGGGTGATTATGACAGAGTATGTCAAAAAATCTTTAAACCTGCTGGCGGAAGGGCATCAGAAAGTTAAGATGCAAAAGGACGGTATATCCGGAAAGATCAGAATTGGAATACCGGAGTCTATGGATTCTGGGGGAACGGTTATGACGGCTATCTCTGATTTTAGCGAGCGGTATGCGGATGTGGAAATTAATCTGAAAAAATGCAGTTTTTCAGAGCTGAGGGAGAGACTTTCCGGCGATGAGCTGGATTTAGTCTTCACTCTGGAATTTGATCTGAAAAATTACCGGGGGATTGTATGTGATATTCTGGATACTGCTGTTTCCGGTTTTATCGCAGCAAAAAATTATCCTGTTACAAAATACCATGAGATTACCGGGAAGGCGTTTTCCGGAGAAACTTTTATTTTGCCGGCTGAAACTGACTCTCCGGGAAGAAAAGAAGATTTGTATATGATTTTTGACAGGCTTGGGATTAGCGGGGAACATATTATTTATGCGCCAAGCACAGAGGCAGTTATGATTAAAGTGAGGGCCGGACAGGGAATTGCCTGTTCTGACACAAGCGCCGCTGCCGTACATGACACGGAATCCTTCCGTTTTTATCCTTTTCCGGAGGACTTAAGGAATGTATCTATTCTTTATGTCTGGAAGAAAAGTAATCTGAATCCGGTACTGGCTCTTTTATCGAATTTTTTAATTGAATACAGTCTTTAAGGACCTGAATATAATTTGCGTATCGTTTGATATAAAATTGCAATTATACAGGTCCTTTTTTCATTGTTATAATTAAATTATCAATGATTACGAGGAGGATTTAGCAATGTATAATGTAAACAAATGTGTGGATGTGCAATTAAATGTACAGCTTGTGTATGTAGCCCTGATTCATGAATATCCATATGAAGGGCCCTGCAGATTCGGCCCCTGGGAGACTCTTACTACAGAGTTTGACGAACTTAATCAGGCCGAGATTTTTAAAATGTGGTCTTCGGGATATGGGGGAGCCATCGCCTCAGAGCCGGGTATTCATCTGCTGGAACCGTTGTATATCCGGATGTCCGATGAATTTTTTATTACGGATGAAGAGGAACAGAAAATGGCGGACCGGATTCCTCAGGCGGATATTTTCATCTTTACCGGAATGAGAGGCGAAGGAATTGCCAGAGATTTTGCTATGCGTTATCATGTTCCGGTAGCCTGTGAAGGGATGTTTGGTTCTACCGTATTAAATAGTGTACTGACAAACAGGGGATTTGAAAGCTATGCGGTTTTAGATATACCGGATGCTGTGCGGCTGCTTCGGGCACTGCGGACAAGAAAGGCTTTGAGGACGGTAAAAGTGCTGGCTGTTAACCGCAATAATTCACAGACCTCTATGGGAGCGCAGGATGCTTTTTTAAGCAATGATGAGGCTATGAAGCGTTTGGGCGTGCGTTTTCAATATTTCAGCTTCCATGAGTTTATGGATATGATGCATGTGAATGAGCATGGAAAAAACCCTTCACTTCCGGGGAGAAATGTTTATAATCTCACTGAGGCGGATGCAGAAGAAGCCGGGCGCTGGGCAGATGAGCTGATTGCAGATTCTGTTGAGACGGATATGAATCGGGATTATGTTGTCAATTCTGTAAAAGCAGCTGTTCTGATACAGAAACTGTGCGGACATTTCGGCTGTAATGCGTTTACAGCAGTATGTCCGGATGGCTGTGCAACACGCAGAATGAATGAGGAGCAGTTTACCTTCTGTTTCAGTCATTCTCTGTTAAATGAAAAAGGAATCCCTTCCGGCTGTGAATATGATCTTTTAGCTACCCTTTCTATTGCTGCTTTGGCAGCCCTTACAGGAAAAGCTCCCTATCAGGGGAATACCCAGCCTATGGTATGGTATGGAAAACGGGTAGAAGGAGAGTATACCGGTGTTGGTTATATTGAGGATATGGAACGTACTCAGAATATATATTACAGCGGTCATGCCACACCAAATCGTCTGATGCATGGATTTGATAAAGAAAAAAGCGCATATGCCCTGCGGTCATTTACAAACAGCGGCTGGGGTGCCACTATGCGGATTGATTTTAATCAAAATAAAGGGGAAACGATTACGCTGATGCGTTTTAATCCTCAGTGTAATAAAATTCTGGCTGCAAAGGGGACCTGCATTGGGGGATTTGGATACCATGCAACCGGCTGCAGCGAGGGAATCTATTTTGAGGTAGAGGATAAGTACGATTATTTCCACAAACAGGCGGAATTTGGTCTTCATATGCCTCTGGTTTTTGGGGATCATATAGACGATATTAAAATGCTGGGAAAAGTTCTTGGAATGGAAGTTGTGATTGTTTGATCAGAAAAAATATAAAGATGCGTATTCTGGAAGGACGGAATGCGGCAGAGTGGTATGCAGAGGAAATTCTCAGTACGCCGGATATTGATGTAACACAGTTTCGAAGCAGTTTTTTAAACTATCTGTGTTCTAAATTTCTGTTAAAGCCCTCTGAGATCACTACAGATAATTTTTATGAAATCTGTCAGATATCGGTAAAAAAAGCGGTCAAAATGCCCTCTGGAGCACTGGATGCAGCGGAAACTGCATCCAAATGCGGCGGGGCCACCACTGCTATGAATAAAAAAGTGCTGTTTATCATGGCAGTGAAGCGTGAATTTGGAATTAATATTTCGCCCGGGGAGAGCGCCTCTTTGGAAACCTTTACAGCGTTATGCGATTGTGTATATAATAAAATAAAAAAGAAAAACGCAGGCGGGAAGGAAGAGGACTAGGGAGTATGGAAGGGAGACTTAAGACACGGGATACGGGTTTTTGCGCCGAAAAGCTGCGGAGTGAATTTGCTATTCTGCAGCAGACATATCAGGAACAGCCACTGATTTACCTGGATAATGCAGCCACCATGCAGATGCCGGATGCCGTAAAAAGACGGATTGTTCAACATTATGAGCGGGATAATGGAAATGTCCACCGGGGGATACATGTTCTGAGCACAAGAACTACGGAGGCCTATGAAAATGCAAGAACCCTGATAGCAGAGCAGCTTGGTGCCAAAAACAGGGAACAGCTGATTTTTACTGCCGGGACTACAGATGCAATTAATCAGGTATGCAGTATGACAGCGCCTTTCCTGATGCCCGGAGACGAGATTATGGTTACTCAGATGGAGCATCACTCAAATTTTCTTCCCTGGATGCAGCTTGCAAAACAAAGTCAGGCAAAGCTTGTGGTCATTCCGGTACTGGAAGATGGAAAACTGGATTTGGAGCAGTTTTACAGGAAAATGTCCCACAGAACTAAAATTGCGGCTTTTACCCAGCTGTCCAATGTAACCGGCGTGAAAAATCCTGTTGAGAAAATGTCTTCTTATATCAGAAACCATACGGATGCGCTTATTTTAGTGGACGGTGCACAGGGCATTGTACATATGGGCTATGGAATGCCTGATTGTGATTTTTACTGCTTTTCCGGTCATAAGCTTGGGGCGCTGACCGGAATCGGCGTGCTCTGTATGAGTGAACGGGCACAAAAAATCTGCAGACCGGCAAGGTTTGGCGGCGGAACGGTCTATCAGGTATCTGAGACGGAGATGCTGCTAAAAGACGGTGCAGAACGGTTTGAAGCCGGAACACCTAATTACGCCGGAGCTGTCAGCCTGGCAGAAGCCTGTATGTTCTGGAAGCAATATCCGGGCAGGGCAGTAAGAGAACATGAGACAAGGCTGTTAACGGTATTAGAACAGGAGCTTTGTAACATACCTTCTGTGCGGATTCTTGCAAAAGGTCAGGAGAAGACAGGATGTCTTTCTTTTGTATCTTCTGTGGCAGGCGCCTATGACCTGTGTACTCATTTTAACCGGTACGGACTGGCGGTGCGCAGCGGACACCACTGTGCGCAGCCGTATCTGAATGCCCTTGGAATACAGAGTGCCGTCCGCGTTTCTGTGGCGCCTTACAATACAATGGCGGAGATACAAAGGGCTGCAGAGATTATACGGGAAACAATTACATATTTTGAAAGGATTTTAGAAAATGGACCCCATGAGCATGGCAGAGGTAGAAGACGATATAAAAAATGATATTGCGGAATTAAAGGAAGAGATCAGCCAGTATACATTTCTGGTGGAATGCGGCGCAGACCTGCCGGAGTATCCTGACAGATACAGAAAAAATAAGTATCTGATACCGGAATGCCAGGTGCGTACCTGGGTGTATGCAGAATGGAAAAACAGCAGACTGTATATCCGGGCTGACAGTGAGTCCCTGCCGGTAAGAGGGGCATTGTCCTTTCTTCTTGAAATTTATCAGGACAGAAGTGTACAGGAAATTGCGGAATATTCCTGCACACTTCTGCAGTTTGAGCCCTTTACAAAGCATTATACAAAGGAGCAGTTAGATGGCCTAAAAAAGGTGCTGGGACAGTTTAAAAGTTTCCGGGCCGAAAATCAGGGGTCGTCCCGGTAAAAAAAGAAAACTAAAGATGGTATAAAGTATGATAAAAGGAGTACAGCAGGTAGAAACGTTCCTGTGCATCCTCCAGATTCAGCTGCCAGAGAGTCTGTATTTTTGACAGCCGCATAAACAATGTATTGCGGTGAATATAAAGCTCACTGGCAGTTTTTTGATGGTTCCGTTCATTTTTTAAAAAACAGAACAGCGTATCATAAAAGGCTGTGTGATAGGTTTTATCGTAAGAGCGGATAAGCGCCGGAACCGGATGCAGGATATTACCGGAGGTATGTTTATTTACAATATCGGTGATATATTTTACTGCGTTATCCCTGCAGTAAAAGAGCCGGCCTTTTTTGGGGGATGCCTGAGACAGAGCAGAAAGTACCTGGTGGTAGGCTTCTGCAATATGGCAGACGTCCTGAAAGGGAAAACTAGCGGCGCCGTAATAATTATTTTTTTCCATTAAAAATATCAGCCGTTTTACAAAGTCTTCCGGTTTTATCAGATCACAATTTAATAAAACTACTATTCTTTTCTGATATGGGATTGCATAAACTCCGGAAGAATCATCAGAGAGCATTCGGCTTAAATGGGCATCAAAGTGGAACTGTTCTGACAGAGCGGTAATCACATAAATCTGTTTTTGGCAGTTTTCTTTCCAGCCAAATAAGGTCAGCCGGTGTAAAAGAGGAGCCAGTGCATTTTCATTTCCGTCCAGTGAACGGGCGAAAAAAGAAACAAAGTGATAAGAAGAATCTTCCGAGATATTTGACTGTATCCAGCTGGCTGCATGGGCGGCAAACAGCTCCAGCAGATGCGGCAGATGATCGGGGGGACATTCTTCATCAAGAAGCACAATCAGTGTGGCCATGCGCTCATCATCTAAAAAAATATGTCTGCAGCAGGAAGGATGGGGAAAAAAGTCTGCCGGAAGAAGAAAAACAGATTTTTTATAAAAGGAATCCTGATGAGCCTGATTAAACTGCATCAGAATATCGGCAGGAGCACTTTGGAGGCCGTCATTGTTTTTCCAGATGTCTTCAAATGGCATTTGTGCGGCAGAAGATGACTGAGCAATTAAATATTGTGAGGAGTCCACAATAATAATGGGACGGTGCAGCATGGCTTCACCAAGATTCAGAAGCTGGGAGAGCGTACAGCCGCTCTGAATGTTTTGTGCGCAGGTTTCTGACCAGCGGCTGTAATTAGCAAAGGTTTTTAAAATATCATTGAATACGGCAGTGATATTGTCTGTGTTTAAAAAAAGATAATCAGAATCGTTTTTGCAGACAACGAGATTCGAACCGTCCTGGAAAAAGGCGTCAGAAGTGCCTGCATATAAAATATGAGATTCTGTATTTTGCGGGATATGGGCATCTGCGTTATACAAACGCAGTTCTTCTATGGGAATGGAAGTCCTGGCGCATTGAATTCTGGGAGAATAGTGTGCCAGCGCATGTTTGAGGATAAAAAGACTAAGCTTCATAATTGCTCCCTTCTTGAAAAATATAAATTTTTAATGACAGAATTATTATAGCTGAGCTGTAAAAAGAAAACAAGAAAATGTGCAGAGTGAACAGCACATAATTTAATTATTAAAAAATACTGTTTTTGATGTACATGGAAATGTGAAAAATGCACAGTTATAATGATTATATTAAAATATGATCTGAGAGATCAGTACATATCAGGAGGAGGATACGATGATTCGTAAATGTATGGATGTAAAATTGAATGTGAAGCCGGTGTTTGTAATGTTTGCGCATAAATATTATTATGAGGGACCCTGCCGTATGACTGGTGGAGATTCTCTGCAGCCGGGGTTTGATTCTATTGTGAACGGTGCGATTTTTCAGGGGACTATGGAAGGAATTAAGCATGTAATGCCGGAATGCGTTCATATTATGGAACCGGTATTTCTGGAAACAAGCTGTGACTGGGAGGTGAAAGAAGAATATTTTGAAACTCTGCTGAAAGATCAGCATGAAGTGGATGTATATCTGGCGGCAGGAGCCTTTGGAGCGGATACCGTATTTAACGAGTTTGCACAAAAATGCGGAAAACCTTTTGCAATACAGCCGGATATCTGGGGGCCTGCCAGAGCAGGCGGACTGTACAATCTGGGGGTAGATGTTATCTGCGAAATGACCTGGGAGGATCTGGTGCGGCATTTTATCGTTCTGCGGGCGAAAAAAGCCATTGCAAAGGCGAATCTTTTGCTGGTGGCAAGGTTTAACCATGACCTGCCTGTGGCCGGTGCCACAGACAGCTTTGTGAATCTTAAGGCCGTAACAGATCTGATGGGGGTTCATTTTCGGACCGTAAATGCACATGAATTAATTGATCAGATGAAACCGCTGACACCGGAAGGAAATTACACAACACCGGGGCGGATTACACCGAATATTACAAAAGAAGAGATTGGAGAGCTGGAAATACTGGCAGATGAGCTTTTGTCAGGAGCGGAAAATACAGCAATTGAAAAAGAAAAGCTAATGAAGTCTCTGATCGCCTATAAAGTAGTTCAGAAAAATATGGACCTGTACGATTGCAGCGGAGCTGTAATTCCATGTCCGGATATCTGTTCCACAAGAAGATTTAATGAGGAGCAGTTTACCTTCTGTCTGGCACACTCTTTAAATCTGGAGCAGGGCATTGCCTCGGCCTGTGAGTATGATGTGGCTTCCGCTGTAACCATGCTGGCTGAAATGAGTGTGTCCGGCAGGGCTCCGTATATGGGAAATACACTTCCTATCGTTTCTACAGACGGTCGGGGATTAAATATGCAGATTTTAAAAATGATTTCGCCGGAGGATGTAAAAGAGGTGGAAGGGCTGGACAATCTGTATGTTGTATATCATTCCACTCCCCACAGAAAATTGAAAGGGATTCATGAACCGGATGGAACATATGCACTGCGCCATTTTGCCTATGATCAGAAATTCGGTGCAGTTATGCGCCATAATTTTGACGAGGATAAGGGACAGGTAATTACTTTTGCAAAATTCAGCGGAGATTTAAAGAGGCTGTTGATTGGAAAGGGGACTATTATCAAAACGGTAGGCTATGATTTGGATAACTGCAACGGCGGTTTTATTTTCCAGGTGGAAGATCAGAAAAAGGTATATAAAGAACAGTGCCGTGCAGGCTTACATATGCCATTAATTTTCGGGGATTATTCAGAGGAATTAAAAATGCTGGCAGAAAGCTATGGTATGGAAGCAGTTATGGTATAAAGCATGAGAAAGGATATTAAGGAGCGGATATTAAAGCAGAATATCCGGGCTTTAGAACAGGCACAGCAGGTGGTGCAGACACCGGAACTTTCTGAGACGTCAGTCAAAGAATGCGTGCATTTATATATTTGTTTTAAACTTTATCTGGAACCGGAGGAATGCCGGGGAATGATGCTGTTTCAAATGGCGGTAAAAAGCATTGAGCAGTCCATAGCTATGAAACTGCCTCTTGTGCGGGAGGGAGAGACGGCAGTTACATGCGGCGCTGCATCCAGTGAAGCTATGAAGATTGCGCTTTTGCTGACTGCTCTGCAGAAAGATTTCCGGGTCAGACTGGACTCTAAAAAACTGGGATTTGCAAGAGATACGGAGACAGTGGGCTGTATGGTATGGGATGCGCGAAAGAAAGGGAGAAGGACAGATGGTACCGTAAAATCTTTACAATAAAAGGTATTTTCTTTGCATGTTTTATATTTTGATTTCATTTTAGCAGAAATGGGAATTGCAGGTATTGGAATTCTTGTGCTGACACAAAGAAAAAAGAATGCAAAATAACATAAAAAGGATTTACAAAAGATGACATAGGGAATCGGATTGTTGATTTGTGGCAGCCGTCTTAACTTTTCAGAAGGTTAGGGCGGCTGCTTTTTATGTAAAAAAGTCCTGTGATTGGTTAGAATAAAATTGCTTAAAATAAATTTGTAAAATTTTTGTATATTCAGGGTTTTATTTGTAGTTTTTATATGGATTTCTGTAAAAAACACAAAAACTTTGACTTGTAAGTTGTGAAATATTATAATAAAAATCAATAATTTACGTCCTGAAATCAAAAAATCATTGAAAATCAGGAAGATAAGAGGAATTACTAAGAAAATAAGTTGTTATATGTTCTGCTTCATGAAAGCAGCTAAGAGGGAATCAGGTAGAAGGCCTGAGCGGTCCCGCCACTGTAGATGATAAGTTTTGCTCGCGGCTTTAGGCCGGCCACTGGGAAACCGGGAAGGAGAGCTAAAACGTTTGAGTCATAAGCCAGGAGACCTGCATATAACATATGACATGCTGGCGGAGAATCAAAATTGTCATAAATAAGAGAGAACGATGATAGAAACAGAAAAAACGGACTGTGGTATTTTGCCATGGTCTTTTTTTGTTTTTAAATACTTCAAAAATATGCTGTTACAGAGGATAACAAAGAAAATGCGATAGAAATTTGAGGGAGGAAATTTAAAAATATACCCGGCATTGCCGGTTGATGATAGATAGAAATAACATGAAAGGAGAAATCATGAAAAAGAGAACAGTAAAAAGAAAAATGTGGAAACACAAAATTGCCGCTGTCATATTGTCATTGGCAATGGTTATCCCAAGTACTGTATGGGCTGCTCCGGAAAACAGCAGCAAGTCTGCTGATATCACAGTGTATTTTACAACAGAAAAAATCACACTTGGACAGGGGCTGATTCAGGAACCGGTAAAGGTGGTTGTGCCCAAGGACAGTTCGGTTGCAGATGTAACCCAGGAGGTTCTTGGTGATGAGAAAACAGATGTAAAAACCGACAGTTTGCAGGGTGATTATTATCTTCGGTATGTAAAGGATGGCGGTGAGCCGGAAGGATGGGATAAAAGCAAGATCCCCGCTAAAATCATGGCTGCCCTTAATAATTCAAGCGAAAGTGATCCGGCCGGACAGACATCATATACCGGCTTGAGAAATAGCAAAGAATGGCTGGGAGAATTTGATTATAGCGGACAGTCCGGGTGGATGTTTACAAAAAATAACCAGGGAATAGAAAAAGGAGCAGATCAGATCAAGGTATCAGATGGTGATGTAGTCCGACTTCAGTTTTCAGTGTATGGCTATGGCGCGGATATTATGGACCAGTCAGACTGGGGAGCTGCGTCACTGGCAGATTATGCCAATAAGGATGAATTAATAAAGGAACTGGCAGACTGTACAGATAAGACATCCGATACTTTTAAAGCGGCTTTGGCTGTTTTAAATGACTGGGATGCAGCTCAGAGTGAAGTAGACAAAGCCGCAGAAAGTCTGACCAGTCCACAGGCAGATAAAAGCAGTTTAAAAGGGCTTCAGTTTGCTCTTGACAGTGAGGGAAAACAGCTTTTAGAGTTTACCCCGTCTTTTGCGTCTGATGTATTTAATTATACAGTGACACTGCCGGATTATATTACAAATATTTATGTGAATCCTTCCAGCGCTATAGCGGAAGATACACTGAACTCCTGGCCGGTGGCAGGCGGAAGCGTAAGGACAATGAAAAGCGATAACTGGAATCAGTTTTCTGCTTCTCAGGATATGTATATTCGAATCGTACCGGCAGCAGGCGGTGATGAAGTAAGCTATATGATTAGCTATAAGAAGGCAGCCAGCCTGAAATCTTTGACAGTAGATGATACAATGAAACCTGTCTTTGACAAGGAAGTAAAAGAATACAGGGCTTATATTCCTGCGGATTCTAAAACAGTATCTGTGACAGCGGAAGGGTATCGCTCTTCTTACAGTATTGAAGCCGGCGGCATCAAAGGTGACAGCGGCGAGGCGATTGAGGTTCCGGTAACATGGGATGCTAATGGAGAAATGAAGGTTCCTGTAAAAGCAGTGAGCAAAGATATGGATTCCATTGAATATACATTGACATTAACAAAAGAACCCCAGGAGAATGAACCGACAATTGTACTTCAGCCAAAGGCTGGACAAATATATGTTGATACAGATACAGAGCTTGACCCTATAAAGGTGCGGGCATCCGGAAACGGTGAAATTTCTTATCAGTGGTATGAGAATGACAAAAACAGCACAGAAGGCGGTAAAAAAATTGAAGGTGCAGCAGAAGCATCTTATACTCCGGTTCTCAGCGGAAAACAGGTTGAAAAGTCAGAGAATCATTACTATTATTGCGTGGTCAGCAATACAGTCGGCGGAAAGACATATACACAGAATTCAGAAGTTGTATATATAACGGTAAAACCGGATCCCACACCTTATAACATAAAGATAGCTCCGGTGGATGGAAGTGCAGTTCCGGCAGACGGTTATAAGTATAATGTAGGAGATGAGACCAAGGAGTTAAAAGTTACTTTTGATACAAGAGCAGAGGGCACCAAAGATACACTGGATATTGATTATGTATGGTCAACAGGTACAGAGGCCGGAAGCCCGTCGGGTGGTACTTATGGATCCGAGACTTATACATATAAGGCATCGGTAAACAGCAGAAGATATGTCAGTGTAAAACTGTATATTACACAGGATGGAAGGCGGTTTGGAGATAGTTACAGTAATGAGATCCTGTATACTGTTTCAGCAGAAGCGGATGATATTCAGGTTCCTGCTTTTGCATCTGAGTTTGCAGATAAAGAATATCTGACAGGTGCGGCAACAATACCATTTTCTTCCGCGATCCGCTATGGGTCCACACATCAGAATTCCACACAGACCTACCAGTGGTTCGAAAGTACAGATGGTGTGAAGTTTACACCTGTTGGAGAGGCTGAGACCTATAAAAGTACAGCTGTAAGCTATAAGCCGGAGAGCTCAGATGTTCCGGCGGTTAAATATTATAAATGTGTTGCCACAAATACGGTAAACAGTTTTAATGGAAAGACCTATGCCATAACCGGTGAATCTACAGTTGCTAAAGTTTCCTTTAAGACATTAGATCAGATGGTAGATGAAGAACTCTGGGACGGTAAAGGAACAGAAACGGATCCATATCAGCTGAATGATCTTGATGATCTGAAATTGATACAGACAATTGTCAATGAAAAGGGAATTGATCTTTCCGGAAGTCATTTTAAAATGATGAAAGATATTACGATTCCAGCTGACTGGGAACCAATAGGAACCGGAACTACAACAGGAAGCGGAAAAAATCTGAAGCCGTTTGCAGGTATTTTCGATGGAAATAACTGCACGTTAACAGTTGAAAAAGGCGGACAGACATTATTTGGTTATGTTCGCGGCGCCGTTATTAAAAATCTGAATATTTATGGTGAGCAGATTGAAGGTTACGGTGTAATTGCGAAATATTATGTAGATTACGGCCCGTCAGGAAATTACAGTGACTGGCTTGCTTCCGGCGGAGTAACTGCGACCATAGACCGGGTAACGCTGAAAGCTGGAACAAAAACATTAAAGGCAGGATTTTATGGCGGATATGCATCAGCCGCAAATATTGTAAATATCAGTAATTCTACCATAGAAAAAGGTGTTGTAATTGGATATGACAAAGAGCAGGTAAAAATAGGCTCTTTTACAGGAAATAACACGGGAACAATTAATAACTGCCACAGTTATGCAGAAGTTTATGGTAAAAATTATGTAGGCGGTATTGCTGGAGCAAAAGGTGAAGCAATGGGAACCAGCCGGGTTCTAAACAGTTCTTTCCAGGGTAAGATAGAGGCAAGCGGAAATTATGTGGGAGGAATCTATGGCTCCGGTTATACTTCCAGTTCTGCGCCGAATACCCCGTGTGTCAGCATAGAAAACTGTTTTGTATCAGCTGATATTACCGGCGCCACCTATGTTGGAGGTATTCTTGGCGGAGAACCTGTATCAAAACAGTGCTGGGCAAATGGAATCGGATATATCCGCAATAATCATTTTTACGGAACACTGAAAGGTGATGTAACCGGCGGTATTATCGGTTTTATGAAATCTCTGGACCGCTATAATATTATTTCCAATAATTATTATGTGGATACCTGTGGAACGGATAAAGGAATCGGACAGGTAGAAAGCATTGATACAAGTCAGAAAATTGAAAGAGAAGATGCTGTATATACTATGACAGAGAGTTACTGCCGTGATGACGATCCTCTTGGAAAGGATGCCCATAAGCTGGCGAAAGCCGCATCTGCAGAAGAATTTTCTGATGGAACAATCACAGATGCTTTAAATGCAGGTGAGGGAAGCAGTAAAAACTGGGGACAGGGTACCAAATATCCGGTATTTGAAAAGGAGATCACTGTTTATATTTCATCTTTGGAAGTAACAGATTATAAAGCCGAATATAAAGAGGGCGAAGAATTTACCTCAGAAGGAATCAAGGTAATTGCTCATATGAGTGACGGAACTTCTAAAGAAATTCCTGCAGATCAGGTAACGTTCTCCGGATTTGTCAATACACCGGGAACCTGGACCATTACAGCTTCTTACGAGGGAGCAACCAAAATGTTTACCGTAAAGGTAACAGCAATGACAGATGAAGATTATGCTAAGAAAGTTTCTGATGCAATCGCAGAAATCGGAACCGTAACCCTTGAGAGCAAAGAGGCAATCCAGGCAGCCAGAGAAGCATATGATCAGCTCAGCGAAGATCAGAAAGCACTGGTAGAAAATTACGAAGTGCTGACAGCAGCAGAAGAAACATATGCGAAGCTGCAGGAGGAAGCAGAAAAAGAAGAAGCAGATCAAAAAGCAGCGCGGGCAGTGGAAGATGCAATCGCAGAAATTGGAACCGTAACCCTTGAGAGCAAAGAGGCAATCCAGGCAGCCAGAGAAGCATACGATCAGCTCAGCGAAGATCAGAAAGCGCTGGTGAAAAACTACGAAGTGCTGACAGCGGCGGAAGAAACATATGCGAAGCTGCAGGAGGAAGCAGAAAAAGCAGAAGCAGATCAAAAAGCAGCACAGGCAGTGGAAAAGGCGATTGCAGAAATCGGGACAGTAACCCTTGAGAGCAAGGAAGCAATTCAGTCAGCCAGAGAAGCATACGATCAGCTTAGTGAAGATCAGAAGGCGCTGGTGAAAAACTACGAAGTGCTGACAGCGGCAGAAGAAACATATGCGAAGCTACAGGAGGAAGCGGAGAAACCAGAAAAGCCTGAAAAACCGCAGAATCCGGAAGAAACAGAGAAACCTGAAAAACCGCAGAATCCGGAAGAAACAGAGAAACCTGAAAAACCACAGAAACCGGAAAATCCGGAAAGTCCAACTGATCAAAAACCGGACGGAACTGATCAGGATCAGAATAAAGCTCCGGATAAAGAGCAGCAGGAAGATACCACAGATGTTGTAAAGACAGGTGACGCACAACATATAGTTCTCTGGTTTGGTGCAGCGGGAATTGCAGGTGTTGGAATTCTTGTGTTGACACAAAGAAAAAAGAATACAAAATAACATAAAAAAGATTTACAAAAGATGACATAGGGAATCGGATTGTTGATTTGTGGCAGCCGTCTTAACTTTTCAGAAGGTTAGGGCGGCTGCTTTTTCTAAGATATAAAGTGCAGGGGTATAGCAAGCACAATTTGTAAAAAAATTTGTTGAAAAAGTATTTTCTTTGGCGGTTTTGGGCTGTGGCATAAAAAAAGTACAAAAACTTTGACTTGCAAGTTGCAAAATATTATAATAAAAATCAGTAACTTACGTCTTGAAATTGAAAAAATCATTGAAAATTAGGAAGATAAGAGGAACTAATAAGAAAATAAGTTGTTATATGTTCTGCTTCATGAAAGCAGCTAAGAGGGAAGCAGGTTCAAGTCCTGCGCGGTCCCGCCACTGTAAGCGGTAAGTTTTGTCTGTGACGATAATAGTCAGCCACTGAATTTTTGGGAAGGTAAGATAAAGCGCTTGAACCGCAAGCCAGGAGACCTGCATATAACATATGGCATGCTGGCGGTGAATCAAAATTGCCATAAATAGAGTATATTTTAGTACAGGAAAACGGACTGTGATATATATCACAGTCCGTTTTCCTGTACTAAGTTAAGAGGACAATATGGTACTAACAGAAAAAGATCAGGGGTTATTAAAAAGGAAATTTGCCGGATTAGTAGTGAGCTGCGCCGGTGAAACGGAAAGGAATGAAGAGGAAAAAAAGAATAAAAAGTCCGTTTCCTGGCGTTATTTTTCCCTGAGTTCTAAAACAGGAAAGTTTTTATATCAGGCATTCCGGGATGAAGAATTGTTATTTATCCTGAGAAAAATAGCTGAAAAACTAAATCATTCTCCTTCGCAGAAGGAAGTTTTATGGGTATTCCGTGAATATATCAAAAAAAGATTTCAGAAATGGCCCTATGCGCTGGAGCGGGCAGGGTTATCCAAAGGAGCTGGAAAAGGAGGAAAAACACTGTCACAGGCACAGACAGAAGAACAAGAGAGGAAGGAAATTCTGGAAGAATTAAAAAATATGGCAGAGGTTAACGGTTATCTTCCACATCCTCATCAATGTCCAAAATTAACAGAGAAAATAAAAAAATATTATGATTCCTGGGGGAAGGCGCTGTTGGATGCAGGCATTCCATCAGTCAGATACAGTGAGAAAACGGTGTATTCAATACCGGATTTGAATCAGGAGGAATGGACGCTTCTTCACAAACTCAGCGGTATATCCCGCAGGCTGGGACGGGCCCCTATGCATCATGAAATAGATGAAGATGTAAAACGAAGGCTTCTGGAGCGCTGCGGTTCCTGGAGGAATGTGTTGTATCAGATTGGATTGGAACCGGTGGTAAGAATGAAGCCTTTTGACAAATGTTACCTGGATTATCGGCAAAATCAAAATAAATCAAGGCACAGCCGTAATCTTCGCAATTGCTATTACCGGGTTTTAAATATGGATGAGCCAGCCAGAGCAGATCTGGAAGCATTGAAAAAGAAAGCAGCCAAAGACGGAAAAATGCCTGAAAAAAATCAGGTGCCGGAGCCGGTTAGAAAACGTCTGCAGGATGCCTGCGGCTCCTGGGGAAATGTATTGTATCAGCTGAGAATTTAAAAGATTGGGAGTTATATAGCGGTAATGTTTGAGAATGAATTGGGAGAGAACTGTGAATTTGGATGTTATCATCCTGCAGTCACAGCATGTTATTACATATTGGTGATAGGGATTACGATGTTTTCAATGTCACCGTTCTTTTTATGTGCCACGTTTTTCTTTGCGTGGTTGTATGCCGTTTTAATGCGTGGCAGAAAAGTGATAAAAAAGAATCTGATTATGCTGCTGACCATTGTTGTGCTGATGACGGCAATCAATACCTTTTTTACCCATAATGGAGAAACGGTTTTATTTTATATCAATCGAAACCGGATTACTCTGGAAGCATTTGTTTATGGTCTCAGTGCTTCCGTAATGCTGATTTCGGTGATGATCTGGTTTGAGAGTTTTCAGGCTCTGATGTCATCGGATAAGCTGATTTTTCTGTTTGGGAAATTTATACCTGTGATTGGTCTGGTAATCTCTATGATTTTCAGGTTTGTTCCGTTGTTGAAAAACAGATATGAAGAGATTTCCATGGGACAAAAATGTATGGGAAGAGGCGGACAAAAGGGACTGACAGCCAGAGTACGGCAGCTGGCAAAAGAGGTATCTATTTTAATTGCGTGGTCTTTAGAAGCATCTATTGAAAGTGCGGATTCTATGTCTGCCAGAGGATATGGACTGCGTGGAAGAAGCAGCTTTCATTTGTTTAAAATGACCGGGCGGGATATCAGAATGCTGGTTTATATGGTCGCTGCCGGAGGAGTGGTCATTGCCGGAGGAGCCCTTGGAGAGACTACCATGGCATTCTATCCGAAGCTGATATGGAAGATACCCCATCCGGCAGTTTTTACAGCATTTCTGCTGCTACTGATACTGCCTCTTATCATTGATTTAGCAGGAGAGTATAAATGGAAAAAATCAATTTCAAAAATGTGACATTTCAATATCCGCTGGCAGAGAAGCCGGCGTTGAAACAGGTGTCTTTTCAGGTAAAGCCCTCTGAATTTATTGTTGTCTGCGGAAAATCCGGCTGTGGGAAGAGTACGCTGCTGCGTCATCTGAAGAAAAATCTGATGCCGTATGGCCAGCGGAGCGGGGAAATTTTGTATGAAGGAATTGCCATTGAACAGCTGGATGACAGAAGAAGTGCTTCCGAGATCGGTTTTGTACAGCAGAATCCCGATCATCAGCTGGTAACAGATAAGGTCTGGCATGAACTGGCATTTGGTCTGGAGAGTCTTGGACTGCCGGTAAAAGTAATAAAACGCAGAGTGGCTGAGATGACAAGCTATTTTGGAATACAGACCTGGTTCCGAAAAGATGTCAGCCAGCTTTCCGGAGGCCAGAAGCAGCTGTTGAATCTGGCATCTGTTATGGCCATGCAGCCTCAGATACTGATTCTGGATGAACCGGCTTCTCAGCTGGACCCAATAGCAGCCTCGGATTTTCTTCAGACAGTATATAAAATCAACCGGGATCTTGGGACAACTGTGATTATATCCGAGCATCGTCTGGAAGAAGTATTTCCTATGGCGGACCGGGTGATGGTTATGGATTCCGGAGAAATTGCGGCTTTTGATACACCGGGAAGAATCGGACATATTTTATCCGGTGACGGCAAGTCAGAACCGCATCCCATGTTTTTTGGCCTGCCGGCGGTTATGCGTATGTTTGAACCACTGGAACATATCAGGGAAAATACTCCGCTGACAATCCGGGAAGGACGGATTCATATGGAAGAGTTTTTAGCGAATCTTCCGGAAGAAAAAAAAGCAGAAACGGCAGATACCGGGGCAATTTGGACAAAAGAGACAAAAAGAAAAGAAAAGCAGGCAGGGAAAGCTCTGAGGGAGAGCCGTTTAAAAAATAAGACAGATGCGGCCATTGTGTTAAAGGATCTCTGGTTTCGATATGAGAAAAAGCTGCCGGATGTTTTGAGAGGTCTTTCTTTTGAGGTGAAAAAGGGAGAATGGTATTGTCTCCTTGGCGGAAACGGAACGGGGAAAAGTACGACTTTAAAAGCAATCTGCAATGCCATAACACCCCAGCGGGGCAGGATTACAGTAGATGGCATAACGGTGAAAAAAGAGACGGAGGCACAGCTGTTTGATCATCGACTGGCCATGGTTCCCCAGAATCCGCAGTCTTTGTTTACCGAGATTACAGTGGAAGAGGAACTGCTTGAAGGGATGGCATTTATCCCTTATGATGCGGAAACTAAGATAAAAAATGTGGAACGTATGCTTGATATGATGGGGATTGCGCATCTTAGAAAAGCAAATCCATATGATCTGTCAGGAGGAGAACAGCAGAGACTGGCCATCGGTAAAATTCTGCTGCTAAAACCCTCTGTCCTTCTGATGGATGAGCCAACCAAAGGACTGGACCCGTTTTTTAAAAGGAATCTTGCAAAAATACTTGGCCAGCTTAAAAGTCAGGGTGTGACCATCTTTATGGTCAGCCATGATATCGAATTCTGTGCAGCTTATGCAGATGTCTGTGCTATGTTTTTTGACGGCGAAATTGTAGCCCAGGCGCCTCCGGCAGAATTTTTTGCCGGAAATAATTTTTATACAACTACAGCCAATAAAATTGTCCGGAAGTGGCATCCGGAAATGGTAACGTGCGAGGAGGTAACCAGGTGGCTTCAGGAACTGATCTGACCCTGCGTCAGAAAATTGAAAAAAAGCGGCTTAAAGTGGCTGTAATTATGATATTTATTGCGATACCGTTGGTGATGTTTCTGGGTTTTTCATTTTTGCCGGAAAGCTGGTATATGGTCTTAAGTGCTGTGGTGCTGATTTTAACCATGGCGCCGTTTTTTATGGTATTTGAAAACCGGAAGCCCAGAGCAAGGGAAATTGTTTTGCTGGCCATGATGTGTGCGCTGACAGTAGTGTCACATATTTTCTGTCATATTGTTTTTCCCATTCAGATCGGTACGGCTATGATTATTATCGCCGGAATATCCTTAGGACCGGAAGCAGGATTTTTGATCGGCGCCATGTCAAGATTTGTCTGCAATTTCTACATGGGCCAGGGTCCCTGGACTCCCTGGCAGATGTTCTGCTGGGGACTGCTGGGATTTCTTGCCGGTCTTGCATTTAACAGAAATAATACAGAGTCTGTAAAATCCAGGAATTTTAAGGTGATTATGGGTCCTGTTCTGGCAATGGCTTTTGCTTTTGGAGCTGCGTATCTCAGTTATCTGATCTGGCCGGGGGAGGATGGGACATTTGTTGGATGGAGGCTGTATGTATTTGGCGCTGCAGGACTTTTGGCCGGAGTAATACTGCAGAAAAAACGTCTGCCTGTAGACGGACTGACCCTGGCGTTGTTTACATTTTTTACTACATTTGTCATCTATGGCGGGATTATGAATATCAGTAAGATGATATTATCCGTCAGTCAGCCCGGCGGAGAGGCCATGAGCTTGGATGCACTCCGGGTGCTGTATATTACGGGAGCGCCCTATGATTTTATGCATGCGGGAACAGCCACATTATGCGTATTTATATTTGGAAACAGTATGATTAAAAAGCTGGAGCGGATTAAAATCAAGTACGGAATTTATAAATAGTAAAACATGTGAATCAGAAAATATAGAAATAAAAATCTTTTAAAAAAGAGGCAGGTATGGATAAAGATTTTGAAAAAAAAGTAAAAGGAAAAAAAAGACGGAATATTGCACTGACAGCGGTAATACTGGCAGCAGCTGCTGTCTGTATTCTGGTGCCGCTGCTGCAGAAGGGAAGAGACGGAAGGCCTGTAGAAGTATCTCTGGAAATCCGATGCGATGAACTTTCTGAGGATATGTCAAAGCTGAAAGATAAGAATCTGACAGAGTATGTGCCGGAGGACGGAACGATTCTGAAGAAAGAAACAGTTCAGACAACATCCGGCTCAACGGTTCTGGATGTTCTGGATGAGGTCTGCAGAGAAAAGAATATTCAGATTGAATATTCCTATACACCCGGTTACGACTCCTATTATGTGGAAGGAATCAATTATCTGTATGAGTTTGACGGTGGAAGATTAAGCGGCTGGTCCTATACGGTGGATGGAGAATCGCCCCGGGTGGGGTGCTCCAAGTATCAGTTAAAAGGCGGCGAAGAGATTGTATGGAATTATACCTGCGGACTTCCCAAAGGTGCAGATGGAGGTAAATCAGATGAATAAGACACAGGTGAATGAAAAGCTTTATGCTGTTAAGAAAGAGGTTTCCAGGGCGGTTGTGGGAAAAGAGGAAATTGTAGAAAAGGTCCTGACAGCCATACTGGCGGGAGGGCATATTTTACTGGAGGATATTCCCGGAGTGGGAAAAACAACTCTTGCGCTGGCATTCAGCAGAGCTATGGGACTTCAGTTTCAGCGGGTACAGTTTACGCCGGATGTAGTTCCCTCTGATATTACAGGGTTTACTATGTATGATAAAGCAAGCGGAAGCTTTCAGTATCATCCGGGAGCTGCCATGTGTAATTTTTTCCTGGCGGATGAAATCAACCGTACTTCCAGCAAGACACAATCGTCATTGTTAGAGGTGATGCAGGAAGGAAAGGTTACTGTGGATGGAGAAACACATATTCTGCCCCGTCCGTTTGTGGTAATGGCAACACAAAATCCCATTGGTACTGCCGGAACCCAGATGCTGCCGGAGGCTCAGCTGGATCGGTTTATGATAAAGCTGTCCATGGGATATCCGGATTTTGAGGCACAGGTGCATATCCTGAAAGACAGAGAAAAAGAGGATCCTCTGACGCTTATAGAGCCGGTAATTTCCGGGGAAGAGGTCCTGGAGATGATAGAGCATGTCAAAAATATTTATGTGGATGACAAATTATATCACTATATTACCATGCTGGCAGAAGAGACAAGAAAGCATGAGTATGTAAAGCTTGGAGTCAGTCCCCGCGGGGCGATTTCCCTTTGCGGTATGGCAAAAGCAGGGGCCTGCGTTAAAGGGAGAGATTATGTGGTTCCTGAGGATATCAGCAGAGTATTTAAGGATGTCTGCAGACACCGCCTGATTCTGCATCCTAAGGCAGCACTGTCTGACATGGATGCAGACGGCATTTTGGATGAAATATTAGAGAAAACATCAGCGCCCAAGCTGGATCCCGGAGCCTGAAAATGAAAAAGACAAAGAATAAAAAGAGATATACCGGAAAACGGTCCTTTCTAATCTGGCTGATATTTCTTATTACTTCTGTTTTGCTGTATTTTATCACAGATTCTGATTTTCCGGGTTTTCTGATTGTATTGCTCCTGATCTATCTGGCAGCAGGAGTGCTGATGACAGCTGTTACCGGGAAAAAAATTTCCGTAAAGTTTGGCGGAGACGGTTCGGGAGGAAAGAATCAGACAGGACATCTTATACTGACCATTAAAAATGACAGTGTACTGCCCGTATTTTTGTGCAGGGCAGAGATTTTGACTGAGAATGTTCTTACCGGAACAGATCAGGTGACAGATTTGAAATTTTCTGTGATGCCGAAAGGGAAAAAGATAATTTCCTTTCACTGCGGCGATGGATATTGCGGCTGCCTGCATATTGATATACAGCGCATGGCAGTATCAGACCCTTTGATGCTTTTTGAAAAGAAGCGCAGCATTACAGGCAGCTGGGAATATTATGTACAGCCGTCTATGGGCGGAATGGATTTATCAAAGGAGGAGCTCAGCCAGTATGATATGGAAAGCTATCGTTACTCTTCTGATAAAAAAGGGGATGATCCCAGCGAGACATTTGATGTAAGGTCCTATCTTCCGGGAGACAGCATAAAAAGCATTCACTGGAAGCTGTCAGGAAAAATGGATGATATTGTGATCCGTGAACCGGGGCTGCCGGTGGAAAACAGCCTGATGATCCTTTTAGATAAACGAAAGATTGATGTGTCAGATCCTGATCCTGAACAGATTGATAAGACCACAGAGCTGTTTTTAAATCTTTCCTTTGCGGCAGTCTCACAGGGAATCGGTCATACGGTGGGATGGTTTAACTATGCAAAGGACTGCTTCGAAAGCAGAAAAATTAGTACGACAGAGGATGTGTTTCGGATGCTTCCCGGTCTGCTTAAGAGTCCGTGCCAAGTGGATGAGATAACTTTAGCAGACAGGTTTATGGCTGCAGATCTGGAAAAAAATTACGCCAGCTATCTGTATGTGACGGCGGGAGGTACCGATGCAGAGTCAGAGGTGGAAAGGCTGAGTTATTATGGAAAAGTTACTGTATACAGACCACAAAATATCTGATGGCAGAGTCCGCAGCGTAAAAGAAGCTGCTGCGGCAGCTTTGCTCAGTCTGGGCGTGTGCTTCTGTCTGGGAGATCTGTTTGAACTGTCCGGAGCCTTTGAAAGCCCGGGAACTGTTCTCGGAGGCCTGATACGCCTTTGGAATCAGGCGGTACAGGTTCTTGGCAGTTCTGATTATGTAATACTGCAAAATCTTGCGGGAGAGTCAAACGGAAGCGGACTATTTGTGTTCATCGCTTTTGCAGCTATTGCTTTTGCGGCGTTTTTCTTAATAAAAAGCCGTAAAAAATGGACGCTGTTGATTTTTGTGATTCCTGTCTGCCTGATCAATATATTTTTTTCTCTGAGAATTAGTGCTTTTGGAATTGCGCTGCTGGCAGCAGCGGCATTGCTGTATTTATCCTGTATGCAGTGGGAAGGCCAGGGATTCTGGTGGCAGCTGCTGCTGGCAGCGGCAGTGGTATTGATATCCGCAGCGGCAATGAAACTTCCGGGTATTTCAGGATTATTAAAAAAACCTCAGCAGGTAAAAGCGGTATCAGAATCAGTGTCAGAGTCCGTTAAGAATCTTTATTATGGAGAAAATCCTCTGGGCAGCGGAGATCTTACCAGAAGTGAGCGGATGGCGGGGGAAGAAACTGCACTGAAGATTCGCATGAGTGATCCGGAATCTCTGTATCTTCGGGGGTTTGTAGGTGAAATTTATACCGGTGACAGCTGGGATACGCTTTCAACCGGTACCTATTACGGTTCAGAAAATCTGATGTATTGGCTGAAAGAGCTGGGATTTAATACACTGGGTCAGCTGGGACAGGCTTTGGAGCTGACAACTGAGGAGGAAAAAGAAAATCATATACAGGTGGATGTGGAAAATGCTGACAGGCGTTATGCGTATATCCCTTATGAAATTTCGGAGTTGTCTGTTGACAAGAGCCGTAACTGGGGAGGAAGCTTTGTTACTTCCCGAAAGTTTGGCCGGCTTTCTTCTTATGATTACACAGCAGGTGAAAATGCGGTAAAGGACTGGACAAAGACAGCAGCAGTTATGTTTACAAATGCTGCAGACAAAGGCCGTGCAGATGAGATTACCTCTTATCTTACTTTTGAGAGTTATTACAATGAGCTGGTATATAAAAATGATACCTATCTGTCAGAAAGTGATAAGGAACTGATCAGTGAATATCTGGGTCCCAGCGGAGATCAGTCTAAAGGGCACATTGAGTATAAAGAGGCAATTAACAGAATCAAAACATATCTGAATGAGTCTTTTATATATACAGAATATCCGGGACCGCTTAACAGCAGCGGAGGAGCGCTGGAGAGCTTTTTATCATCCGGAAAAGGATCGGATGTACAGTATGCCACCGCAGCAGTTATGATGTTTCGCTATTACGGGATTCCGGCCCGGTATGTAGAAGGATATCTGGTAACACCGGAAGACGTGAAAGGCATAACATCGGAGGATACAATAGAAATTCCTCAGAGCCGTGCTCATGCCTGGGCAGAAATCTATGTGGACGGAATTGGTTTTGTACCGGTTGAGGTTTGTCCGGAGTATGAAGGGATTATGGAAGAGGCGGATATGACTGTTGGAATATCCAATAATACACTGATTCGCCCCTTTGAGGATACTTCTGACAATAGCCAGAACAGTCAGAATGAGCTGCGGGACGGCGGCGATGACGACAGGCAGCCAACGGATATTTATCTGATTTTGGCGGTTATTTTAATTGCCGCAGTAATTGTCTTTGTGCTAATTCTGCTTTTGAGAAACTTTTTTGGGAAGCTTAAGAAGGCATTGAAAAAAAGACGTTTAATCATAAAGGCGGAGCCGAAGACTGCGGTCAGTGCAATTTATGGATATATGGAGCAGGAAGGTTATCCGGTAAGTGAAGCAATACGGGCCCTTGGAAACCGGGCGGCATACAGCAGAGATGAGATCCGGGAAGAAGACCGTAAGTGGATGCTGGAAGAATATAAAAGATTAAAGAAGGAGAGGACAAAATGGGATATGCACAAAAAAAGTTCAAAACAGCTGCAGGGGTGAAGACGGGAGCTGCCGCTGCCGCTGCAGTGATTTTGACCGGAGCGCTCCTTCTGGGGGGATGCGCAGGAAAGGAAAGCGGTGATACGTTAGAAAGTACAGCCAGACACACGGCAGCGTATGTGCTGGAACAAACCCCGGCTCCGGGAGTAGCTTCTGTTGGCGGAGAATGGGCGGTGATTGGCTTAAAAGCAGGCGGACATGAGGTAAAGGAGCAGTATTATGACAGTTATTATGATACTGTACGGGCGGCGGTAAAGGCAAAAAAGGGAGAGCTTTCTGATACACACTATACGGAATATGCCAGAGTAAGCCTTGCATTATGTGCCATTGGAAAAGATCCCGGACAGGTGGAAGGGTACAATCTGGTGGAGCCTTTGGACAATTATGAAATGATTGATGAGCAGGGAATGAATGCAGCCGCTTTTGCACTGGTGGCTTCTAATGTATCCGGTATTCCACTGAAGCAGGAGGATGCTTATATTCAGCTGATTATAGATGCCCTGGAAGAAGATCAGATGTTTGAGAATAAGGATGCGGCTGATTATGTTGCCATTGCCCTGGAGGGACTTTCCTTTTACCAGTCTGATTCCCAGGTGAAAGCGGTGCTGGAAGAAGGTGTGCAGGCTCTTTCAGAATATCAGGAAAAGGATGGAAGCTATGGAAACTGTGAGACCACAGCAGAATGTATCATGGCTTTATCACAGCTTGGCATCGACGTACAGACGGATGAGCGTTTTATCAAGGACGGCAATACCATGTATGACGGTCTGATGGTTTACCAGATGAAAGACGGCGGATTCTGTCATGTAACGGAAAGAAAGAAAGCAGATGCCATGGCTGCGGAAAAAGCGCTGCTGGCTATGGATTCTATGATTTTGCTGAAAGATCATCAGACCTTATATAAAGGAGTGCTTTGATGAGAGAAAAAGCGGGTTTCAGAAAAAAAATACTTTTGCCGGTTACACTGGCGGGAATTGCTGCTGCATTGATTTTCACTGCTGTATTTTTGTCAACACGGCAGGCTGCGCCGGATGTAAATCCCATACAGGGCGTCAATGACGGCCGTTCCCGGGTGTTTGTTACGGGAGAAGGGTATTCTTTAAATTATGAGCAGGAACAGGAGTATATAAAGGAAAAACAGCAGAAGGAAAAACAGATTGAACAGGAAATCAAACAAAAGCCAGAGCAGAAGAAATTTTCCCAGGCAAAGGCCACAAAGGCTCCGCAAAATCAGGCAGTCACCAATCGTAAGGATGCAGAGCCGAACGATTTGGAAAAGCCTGCCGGTAATAACGGCAAAGATACAGAAACCGAATCTGAACAGCAGCCCGATACGGAAAGCCCGGATGAACCGGAGCAGCCAGGTGGCAGTAAGGATGAAGGAAGCGGTGATGAGGAAAATCCCGGAGATGAGGGCGGCGGAACCAACACAGATGAGGACGGGGATGATCAGACTTCCAAAATACCTGTCATTACCTGTAATCTGAAAGACGGAAAAGAAATCAGCGGAGATGAAGTTACTGTCACGGTAAAAGTACAGGATTATAAGAAAAATTATCTGAGTTCCTTTTATGTAGATGTATTAGTAAACGGAAATAAAGTTACCAGCTCCGGGACCACAAATCATGTTATTACATACCGGTGTCAGGAGCTAAAAGACGGCAGCAATGAGATCGTAATCAAAGCCAGAGATCAGGAAGGAAATACGGCTGAGAAGCGCTATACGGTTATCGCCGATGCAGATGCAGAGAAGAAAAAGGGGGGTACCGTTACCTTTACTATGCATGCCAATCAGCTGGGACTTGGGACTCTGGTCCATAAAACAGCAGAATTTTACGTGGGCGAGAGCATGGCGGATGTAATTAACCGGGAGTGTGAAGCTGCCGGATATCAGGTAGTGTCGGGAAAATCACCGGCACAGGGATTTTATATCAGCAGGATTAAAAAGAAAGGAATTACCGACGGATGGAGTATTTCTCAGGAAAAGCTTGATCAGCTTGGCATTACCGATACATCAGATCTGGTATATCAAAAAGATTCGCTGGGCGAGAAAGATTTCTATAAAGATTCCGGCTGGCTTTACTCTGTAAACGGAGAATATCTGGACGGAATGTCTGCGGTGACCGTTTACGACGGTGATGAGATTGTATTTTTCTTTTCCCTGGATTATCACTGATTAAAGTTATAACCGGCTGTCTGCGAAAAAATCGCAGAGGCTGTTATAAATAAACTTGTATAAAGCTTCAGGCAGAGTACAAAAATTTAAGCATCAAAAAGGAGGTAACAATGAAAAGGAAAGCAGCAGGAAAGCTCTTTTCGTTTCTGACTGCAGCAGTGATGGGAGTCTCTATGATACCAGCCACTGCGCTGGCAGCAGAAACAAAAAGTACAGATGTAGACCAGGAATGGTATAATTTCCGGAATAATCAGGAGAATAACGGTGTCACAGACCGTCCAACTCCCACCAGCGATCTGGAGGCTGCACAGAAGTGGGCTGTGAAGTATGGCAGCGGATGGAGTGCAGCTCCCACACCGCCATTAATTCTGGATGATTATCTGTATATTGGCGTAGGGAATAAAATAATAAAGATTGATAAAGCCACCGGAGAAAAGGTGGATGAAAGTGATGAGATGGCAGGAAATGTTGGTTATGCCATGAATCCGATTCTTTATGCAGACGGAAAACTGTTTGTGCAGATTGGCAGCGGAAGAATCCAGGCGGTTGATTATGATACTTTAACCTGTGCCTGGACCACAGAAGCTGTAGACAGCGGACAGACCGTATCTCCTATCAGCTATGCAGAAATAGACGGGGAAGGCTATATTTATACCGGCACCTGGACTGCAGAGAGCAGAGACGGAACGTTTTTCTGCGTATCCACGGATGATGACGGCGTGGTGAACGGCGTTAAAGAACCGGAGTGGAAGTTTGTTCCATCAGGCTCTACAAAAGATACAGATACTATCACCTATGATCCGGACTTGAATGCGACCCTGGATGATGAGGGCAGTGTTGCAAAAAGAGGATTTTACTGGGCCGGAGCCTATGCCACAGATAAATATGTAGCGGTTGGATCCGATGACGGAACCGGTGAAAACGATCCAACGGCAAATGGCGTGTTCTATACGTTAAATCCCAAAACAGGCGAGATTATTGATAAGATCTCCGGCATTAAGGGAGATATCCGTACAACTGTTGTATATGACAACGGACACCTGTATTTCTGTACCAAAGGCGGCTTAATGTATAAGGTAGATGTAGATGCCAGCGGAAACCTTTCCAATGAATCTTATATGGACCTTGGAAATCAGGTAACTGCAGCGCCCATTGTTTATAAAAACAAAATCTATGTGGGCGTCAGAGGCGACGGAGGTCAGTTTGATCCCGACGGCGGACATTTTTTCGCGGTAATTGACAACAGCGGCACGTTAAGTGCAGATTCCCTGATGTATAAGCTCCCGATAGCCGGCTACCCTCAGGCAGCGGCGCTTTTGTCCACCGCTAATGAAGATGTGGACTATGACCAAGACGGCAAGGCAGACGGACGTGTCTACCTGTATTTTACTTATAATGCACAGCCTGGCGGTATTTATTATACCTATGATACTCCGGATCAGAAGGAAGCATCTAAAGAAAGCAAAGAGCTGTTTGTCCCTGATGAGGCTCAGCAGCAGTATTGTATCAGTACAATCTGTGCAGACCGTGAGGGAACACTGTATTACAAAAATGACAGCGGTTATCTAATGGCAGTGGAAGCCAATGAAGCGTACTTGAACAATGCAGTTGTAACCTCAGAAGACGGAACAACGGCTGCATGGGATAAAGCCTTTGATTCCAGAAAATCAAATTATGAAGTAAAGCTTCCTACAGGGAGTAAACAGGCAGTTATCAAACTGGACCTCATTGAAGGATCTTCAGCCGCAGTAAATGGCACTGCATACAAGAATCAGGCAGTGGTTGCTCTTGGTGAGGATGGCACTGCAGAAGCGGCAGTGACTATAACAAAAGGCGAGGATTCCAGAACCTATACACTGAAAATTGCATGCCAGAGTGAAAATGCAGATCTTTCCGGGCTGGAAGTAAACAACAGTAATAGTGCAGGGGATGGAATTGTAGATTTGTCTCCGGAATTTGCTTCCGGAAACACAGAATATACAGCTGATATTACAGAATTAAATGGAATCGGAACCAGTGAATTCTGGAATGTATGGCCAACAGCGGCTGACAACAGTTCTTCTGTTACTGTATATCCGGTAGAAAATGTAGATGAGGACTGGCTGTTGGAAGATGGAACCGTTGAGGGAATCACCCGAAATGGCACAACACGGTATCCGGTATATCCAAAAGATCCTTCCAAAACCATTAAGGTACGTATTGATGTAACTTCTGAAAACGGAAAAGTTACAAAATCCTATCACCTGACACTGCTGAAAAAAGTGGATGTAACAGGAGTAGCCTTAAATCACACAGAATACACCATGGATCTTAAGGATACCTTGCAGCTGCAGGCAGAAATTACACCGGCGGACGCTACTTATCAGACGGTAAAATGGTATTCTTCTGATGAAGAAGTAGCTGTTGTGGATGAAAATGGTCTGGTAACACCTAAAAAAGCCGGAAAAACAACAATTACGGTAATTACAGATGACAAGAGTTTGACAGCAGCATGTGAAGTAACTGTTGAAAACAGAGATCTTTTAGCTGCCCAGGCAGTAGATGATAAAATTGATGCCATCGGAGAGGTGACTCTGGAAAGCAAAGCAGATATTGATGTTGCAAGAGCTGCATACGATGCCCTGACAGATGACCAAAAAGCGCTGGTAACTAAATATGATACGCTGACAGCAGCAGAAAAAACATATCAGGAATTAAAAGATGCAGCAGATAAAGAAGCAGCGGATACAGCGGCAGCTAAAGCAGTGGATGATAAGATCAGTGCCATCGGAGAAGTGACTCTGGAAAGCAAAGATGCCATTGAAGATGCAAGAACAGCATACGATGCCCTGACAGATGACCAGAAGGCGTTGGTAACAAATCTTGCAGATCTGGAAAAAGCAGAAGAGGCATATGGAGTGCTTGCACTGGCTCAGGCAAAAGAAGATGCCAAAGCGGAAATAGAAAATTATAAAGATATGGAAGATTACCGCCAGGCACAGCAGGAAGAGCTGAAAGAAATTATAAAAGAAGCACAGGCTGTAATTGATGAAGCAAAGGATCAGGATGCTGTGGCTCAGGCAGCTGCCGACGCCAAAGCAAAGATGGATCAGGTGAAAACAGACGCCCAGCTGGCAGAAGATGAAATAGCAGCGGCTGAAGCTAAAGCAGTTATGGACAAAATTGACGGAATCGGTGAAGTTACTTTAAAGAGTAAAACAGAAATCAATGCAGCAAGAATTGCCTATGACGGATTAAGTGACCTGGCAAAATCCAAAGTGACAAATTATGAAAAACTGACGGCTGCTGAAAGTAAATACGCTGCTCTTGTAAAGGAACAGAAGCCGGAAACCGTTGTAGATAAGGAAAGCGGTATTTCTGTAGAAGGAAAATTAATACCGGATTCAAAACTGGTAATTGAAGAACTGAAAGAGGCTGATGCCCCAGAGCTTTTAAAGGCATTTGAATCAGAAGATATTGCTGAGATTTTAGGCGCCTATGAGGTTTCTCTTGAAAACGGCGGTTTTAACGGCAGTCTGAAACTTATATTTACTGTTGGCGATGAGTATAACGGAAGAAAAGTAATCATCAAGCATTTAACCGGAGACGGGAGTATTGACACTTATACAGAAATCGTAAAAGATGGAAAAGTTTCTGTTACCGTTGATTCTCTGTCACCGTTTATGCTTGCCCTGGCAGATGACAACAGTACAGCGGATCCTGGAAAAACACCGGGAACTGATAACCAGACAAATCAGACAGATACAAATGGAAACAATACAGATCAAGACGGAAAAACAGAAAACCCGGATACATCTATAAGCCCGAAAACCGGCGATGAGCAGACACCAATGTTCTGGACGTTGTTTATATGTGCAGCAGGAGCAGGTATCCTGGTAATTGCCAGAGCAAAATACCGGAAAGAGACAAGATAAATTGAATTCATTATATGTTGCCACCTTCAGTGAAGGTGCACTGGATGCCATCAGGGAACACAAATTAAATATTGAATTTGATCATCTTTGTATTTCCGAAAATCTGGACCGGCCAGAACAGACGCTTCAGGAAATGAAAGAGGACTTTAGGACATCAGGGGCAAAAGCTGCAATTGTTCACGGTCCTTATACGGAGCTAAATGCTTCTTCTGTAGATCCAAAAGCAGCCGCGCTTACTATGGAGCGATATCATCAGACTTATAAAGTCTGCCGGGAACTTGGTATTCAGAGGATGATTCTGCATTCCGGTTATATTCCCATTCTGTATTACAAAGAATGGCATATTGAAAAATCTGTGGATTTCTGGAAGCGTTTTATACAGGATAAGGAAGAAAACTTTCATCTGTATATAGAGAATGTCTTTGAAGATGAACCCTATTGTCTGAAAGAAATTCTGGAAGGGATTCACGATTCACGGGTGGGCTTGTGTCTGGATGTGGGGCATGTAAACGCTTCCTCTGCTCCCCAATATGATGTATATCACTGGATAGAGGTTTTAAGCCCCTGGATTGGACATGTGCATCTGCATAATAATAATGGTATTAAAGATGAACATGCATCTATAAATCAGGGAACAATGGATATGAAAAAGGTGCTGGAACATATAAAAAAGCATCGCGGCCTGAATGTGACATATACCATTGAAAGCAGAACCTGTACAGAAAGTATTCAGTGGCTGAAAGAACAAAAAGTGTTGCTTCCGTAAAAGCAGGACTGTTGTTTCTGGAGAAAAATCTTCAGAGCAGCAGTCCTGCCTTTTCATATTGCAGAAAAACACAAAATTAACAGCAGAAAGACAAAATCTTTTCCTGAGGGGGGTAATCCGTGATATGATTTTAATTAAAGAGAAACTATTAATATTCGGTCAGATAAGATATGCAGGGGGAATGGCATGATAAAAGGATGGAAAGATTTATTCCGGGAACAGATTTTAGAACGGGGAAGAAATTATTTCTATGCTGGTGCAGTGACGAAGCTTCAGAAGACAGAGAATGGATATCAGGCTGTGGCAGAGGGAACGGCAGCATATGATGTGGCTATTGAGATAGAAGAAGACCGTATTTTGGATATGTACTGCGCTTGTCCTTATGCAGGTGACGGCAATTATTGTAAGCATATGGCGGCAGTTCTGTTTAAAATTGAAGAAATGTATGGAAACGGTGCTGAAAACGAAGAGTGCTGCATAACAGAGAGAATCAAAGAAAAGAAAGAATTAGAAGAAACAATTGATAAAATTCCGGAAAAGGAATTGCGTGTTCTTGTAAAAGAACTGGCTGTTTGTGATGATGAGATCCGAAATATGATTTTGATAAGATATGCGGTAAAGATAGAGGAAAAACAAATAAAGTGGTTAAAGCAGGAAGTAGATCAGCTGGTATATGAGTATGGGGACCGAAGCGGATTTATTGATTATCGGAATGCATGGGATTTTTCATCGGATTTGCAGGCCTTTTTAGATGAAAAGGTAGATATATTGATTGAAAAAGGCTGTTATTTACAGGCATTTGATTTGACAAACTATGTCTTTCAGACTATTGGAAGTACAGATATAGATGATTCTGACGGCGGAATTTCTATGGTTGCAGATTTGTGTTATGAGAAGTGGAAGGTGATTTTGGAGAACTGCAGTGAAGAAGAACAAAATAGAATGTTTTCATGGTTTGAAGATCATCATGGATGCGGGTATGTGGAGGATTATTTGGAAGAATATCTGGAAGAGTTTATGATGAATGAATTTCAAAACCGTGAAATGTTAATAAAAAAGCTGAAGTTTCTGGATGAGATGATAGAAAATCAGGAATTTTCCACAGATTGCGGGAGAATATGGAGCGTGCAGTATGGTTATGAGAATAACATATTGAAACGCTTGAAAATCATGGAAAAATTGAATTGTTCTAATGAAGAAATAAAAGAATATCGAAAGAAATACAGAAGGTTTTCAGCAGTAAGAGTACTGGAAATCGAAGAGAGCCTTGCGTCTGGGGATATAGACCAGGCAATTGAGGTGCTGCAGGAAAGCAAAAATTTAGATTGTGCATATATGGGGCTGGTTGCTGATTATAGTGAAAAGCTGATTGATTTATATGAAAAACAACTGAACGAGAAGGCATATAAAGATGAATTGCTATTTTATGTTTTCAAGTGCCAGCAGAATGATCTGGAATATGTAAATAAATTAAAAGCTATTTGTACGGATAAAGAATGGGAACAATATCGGGAACAGATTTTGGAAAACAGGAAGTGTTTATTTATACAATATCCGCTTATGGAAGCCGAGGGACTGTATGAGCGGCTGCTTGAAGCTTTGAAACAGGAAGTGTTTATCTATAGAATTGATGAATATGAGCGGATATTAAAAGAAAAGTTTCCGGAGCAGGTAAGGGATATTTATATTATGTATCTTCATAAAGAAGCGGGAAAATCTACTGACAGAAAGCAATACAGACATTTAATGAAGTATTTGAAAAAAATTAAAGAATATCCAGGTGGAAAAGAAAAAACAGGGGAAATTGCCAATGAATGGAAGGTTAAGTACCGCCGCAGGAGCGCTATGATGAATGAACTGCAAAAGGCCGGATTTTAGAGAGATTCTTTAAAGATATGCCGGCAGATTTAAGCCGGATTCTTTTTTGGATAATAGGTCTTGCATTATCTTTTCATTGTGATATACTGTTGGTAGATTAAAAGGATACCTTTGGTATACCAAAAAAATAAAACACAACATTCACATGATATATTTCAGAAAGGATAAGCTATGAGCGATAAGGTTTCAATCTCGAATATGGACTTTCTGGCAGCCACCAATGTAGATGGGCTTGATGCGGCTGTAGGAAGCCTGAAGCTGTTAAAGAAGTCTGTTGGAACGAAAAAGAAAGAAAAAGATGAGATTCGTAAAGTGAAAACCTGCTGCCGTGCCTGTATTGCAAACTGCGGTGTGATTGCAACTGTGAAAAACGGCCGGGTGATTAAACTAGAAGGCAATCCGGAAGACCGTATGAGTAAAGGCCGTATGTGTGCCAAAGGCCTGTCAGGCATTCAGGCTCTGTACCATCCAAATCGGAATAAATATCCCATGATGCGGGTGGGCAAAAGAGGTGAAAACAAATGGCGCCGGATTTCCTGGGAGAAAGCCATTGATATTATTGCAAGAAAACTGGTGGAAACAAAAGAAAAATACGGTGCGGAAACAGTATTTTGTTCCACCGGAGGAGGCGGCAACCCGGAGATCTGGAGTATTGCGCGTTTCTGCAATATCTTCGGTACTCCCAACTGGTTCGAACCGGGCTGCGCTCAGTGCTATCTGCCCCGTGTACTTGCCTATACCATGATGTACGGCGGCGTGGATCCAAGTATTGCGGATTCCAATGCTCTGGAAATATATGATACAGAAAATACGCCTATTCAGTCTTTGGTGCTCTGGGGTACGGATCCGTCCTATTCCTGTCCTGCCAGCGGCGGAGGAGCAGTGGCAGATCTCCGGGCAAAAGGTGTAAAGACTGTTGTAATTGATCCGAGACTGACACCGGATGCGGCAAAGGCTGACGTTTGGCTTCCAATCCGTCCGGGAACTGATGTTGCACTGATGCTTGCCTGGATCCGCTATATTATGGAGCACAAACTTTATGATGAAGAGTTTGTGATGAAATGGACCAATCTGCCCTATCTGGTGGATGCAGAAAGCAAAATGCTTCTGCGCGCAGAAAAAAGTGAGGATCCAAATATTCCGGATACATTTATGGTGTGGGACGCAAAAACAAATGCTCCGAAACCTCTGACCTATCCCTGGGATGATTCCCTGGATCCTGTGCTGGACGGATGTTTTGAGGCTGATGGAAAAGTATACAAAACAGGTTTTAGAATGCTCTGGGAGCAGGCAGAACAGTATACACTGGAGTATGCAGGGGATATCTGTGAGCTGGACCCGGAAAAGATAAAAGAGGCTATTTTAGTTTACGCGGAAAACACACCAGGCGGTATTGCCCTTGGAGTAAGTACTGATCAGACGCCAAACTCTGTGCAGGCAGCTATGTCCACAGCTGTTTTAGATCTTTTGATGGGCAATGTAGAACGCCCGGGCTCTCTGCTTCAGAGATTTCAAACAAGCGGAGTTTTTGATATGCCAAACTATCCGGTTCCCATTGCGGCGGACCGTCTCCCGGATGAACAGTTAAAGAAACGTCTGGGGGGAATTGAACATAAGGGGCTGCACATCTGGTATGCGGGCCATATTACAAGTATTTTTGATGCGGTTTTAACGGGAAAACCCTATAAGCCCAGAGTATGGATTGACCGTTCCGGAAATAAACTAGCGGCTGTGGCGGATAGTCAGAAGGTAAAAAAAGTCATTGATGAGCTGGACTTCATTGTACATATGTATATGTATCCAACCTCATTTTCCGCTTATGCAGATATTCTGCTGCCAACGGAAGAGTGGTTAGAGACCAATATGATTGTGGAGACCTGCAATACTCTCTGTGCCCGCCAGCAGGTAACTCATTTGTGGGAAACTATGGATGAGACGCTGATCTGGTCAAAGATTGCTAAGCGATGCGGAGAACTGGGAGATGAAGGCTGTAAGAAAGCTTTTGATGCGGAATATATGGGAAAAGATCTGCCTTACTGGGATAATGTAACAGATTTGTGGGATCATTTTCTGGGCCGTATAGGACTTACCTTTGAGGATTTAAAGAAGCAGACCCCTTATGAATATATGCCGAAAGATGAATGGAAAGATTATTATGTTTATAAAAAAGAGGATCCGGAGACGAAGCTTCCTCAGGGATTTGCCACACCTTCTAAAAAATGTGAGATTTACCTGGAAAGCATGATTACTCTGGGGCGCACCGGAAAGCCCTTCAGCAAATGTGAACTGCCTCCGGCATCCAAAGACTATGAGCCCCTTCCTTATTATCTGGAACCGGCGGAAAGTCCCAGAAATGATTCCAGGGAAGCCAAAGAGTTCCCTCTGGTGCTTACCAGCGGAAGGGTTCCTTTTTATCATCACGGTACACTGCGCAACATTCCGTGGCTGCGTGAAATCTATCCGGTGCCGGAGCTGTGGATGTATCCCGATGATGCGAAAAAGTATGGCCTGGAAGACGGCGGCTGGGCATGGATTGAATCGAAACGGGGAAAAATCCGGGCCGTGGTGGCCGTGACAGAAGGAATCAAACCGGGAGTCGTTTATATGGAGCGGTTTTGGAATCCGGAAAATCTCCAGAGCAAGACTCACGGATGGACAGAGATGAATGTCAATATGCTGACCCGTGCATCCGCGCCATTTAATGATGTAGTGGGAACTTATACCCTTCGTGGATTTTTGGTAAAAGTCTATCCGGCAGAAGGCGCACCGGAAGGTATCTGGAAAAATCCTCAGGACTTTAGCTCCTGGCTTGCGAAACCAAGTGACCCCACAGAGGAGGTAACAGTATGAAACAGTACGCATTTGTAGTAGAATTAGATAGATGTATCGGATGCAAAGGCTGTCAGGTGGCCTGTAAGATGGAAAACGGAACGGACCTTGGTTCTGACAGAACAAAGGTCCGCCAGGTTGGCCCTGTGGGAAAATATCCGAATCTTGAAATGTATTTTCTCCCAACTATGTGCCAGCAGTGTGAAAATCCGGTCTGTGTCCGGGTCTGCCCCAGCGGCGCGGTATATAAAAGCAAAGAGGACGGCGTAGTCCGGATTGATACTATGAAATGTATTGGGTGTCACAGCTGTAATCAAGAATGTCCGTATCACACAAATACATTCAGCGAGATGCGCAGAACCATGGATAAATGCACCCTGTGTTCTGAGGCCAGAGAGAAGGGTGAGGAGCCGGCCTGTGTCAGAAACTGTTCCGGAAGGGCGCTGCATTATGGTGACATTAATGATCCGGAAAGTGAAGTATCGAAGTTATTAAAGGAGGCAGGAGAGGAGCACGTATTCCGTCTTCATGATTACGGCAACGGGCCATCTACAAGATACATTTTGAAGCATGCCAAGTGGCAGGATATTCTGCCCCAGGAAATAGATGAAGTATCCTTTGGAAAAGGAGGCAGAAAATATTATGAACATGAGTAGAAAAGCTGAGTTTAAACAGCTGATGATCAATCGGCGGAATCTGTATCATCTGTTTTCCAGGTTTTTTCAGAAGGAAATAGATGAGGCGTTTTTTGAGGGACTTAAAAATATTGTATTTCCTTCTGACCGGAAAGAAAATGAACTTACAGAGTTCAGAGACGCGCTGCTTCGTTTAAATGAATATTTTGAATACGACGCAGGGGAAACGCTGGATGATCTGGCTGCGGATTATGCAAAAACTTTTTTAGGAGCAGGAAGCGCCCAGGGAGCTGCGGCATTTCCTTATGAATCCGTTTATACCAGTCCAAAGCATGTAATGATGCAGGATGCCTGGAATCAGGTATGCGAAATATATGAATATAAAGGCATTGAAAGAAACGAGGAATCAGAAGGACTGCTGGAGGACCATATTGCTGTAGAACTGGACTTTATGGCATTTCTCTGTGATGAAACCAGCCAGTATACGGAAACATTAGCCGGACTAGAAGAGCAGCGGGAATTTTTAAATAAGCATTTATTAAACTGGGCTCCGGAATTTTGTCTGGATATTAAATATCATGCAGATACGGAATTTTACCGGATGGTAGGACAGCTGACCACAGGATTTTTGCAGCTGGACAGCTTTATTTTAGATAAAATGATTGTGGAGAGGAAAGCCAGAACTATTGTTTCTAAAAGCTTTCGTCTCAGCAGACAGGGTATGAATGATATTTTAAAGGAACTGCAGAAAGAGTATCATATCTATGGTCCAAAACATGTGCCGGACCGGGGAATGTGGGAGACAAATGGGCTGATCCGTTATGAGGAAGTATCCACAGTAGAAGAGATTGTTACGGACAGACAGTCAGACTTTTCTCCAAAAGAAGTGATTTACCCTGTTTCTCAGACTATCTTTAAATTCGATGAAAACAATTGTGTGGAGACTGTTACCAAGGATCCAAAAGGAATTATTATCTTTATGCGTCCTTGTGATATCAACGGTTTGAAACGTCTGGACAATATGTTTCTTGCAAATGGCGGTTTAAGTGATATTTACTATAAAAGAATGCGGGATAAAGTAAAAATCTTTATGATGGAATGTGAGAAAAGCTGGGATAACTGTTACTGTGTTTCTATGGGAACTAATAAAACGGAAAATTACAGTGTGGCCTGCAGACTTAATGAGGATGAAATCTATCTGGAAGTGAAAGATGCAGAATTTATCGACTATTTTGAAGATGAGATGGAATCCGGCTATAAACCGTTATTTATTGAAGAGAATCAAAGAAAAGTCTGCGTTCCGGATATTAAAGACGCAAAAATGCTCCGGAAGATTTTTGAACTGGATTTCTGGAAGGATTATAATGAAGACTGTATTTCCTGCGGGGGATGCAACACCGTCTGCCCTACCTGCAGCTGTTTTGATACGGTAGATTACCTGAATCAGGAAAACAGCCGGAAAGGAGAGAGAAGACGGCTCTGGTCTTCCTGTATGCTGCCTGACTTTTCCAAAACAGCCGGAGGCAATATTGCAAGAAAAACACCGGATCAGATGATGCGTTTTAAAACCATGCATAAAGTATATGACTATAATGCGCGCTTTGGGGGCAATGAGCATATGTGCGTGGGATGCGGAAGATGCATTCAGCGGTGTATGCAGGATATTTCTTTTGCGGATACCATCAACAAATTAAGTGCTGAAGTAGATAAATTGAAGGTAAAAAAGACGGAGGGAAACAAGAATGGAAAATAATGTTCTGGTTCCAAAACCACATAGAATTTTGAGTATGCTAAAGCATACTGCTACAGAGTGTACCTTTCGGGTTGCCTGTGACACAGAGCCGGGGTTTGGACAGTTTTTTATGCTGTCCCTGCCTAAAGTAGGAGAGGCTCCGATTTCCGCCAGCGGAAAAGGACCCGGATATGTGGAATTTACCATTCGTAATGTGGGGCTTTTAACACAGGCAATTTTTGATCTGGTTCCGGGAAATTCCATTTTCCTTCGGGGCCCTTACGGAAATCAGTTTCCGGTAAAGCGTTTTGAGAATAAAGATCTTCTGATTATCTGCGGCGGTACCGGTATGGCACCGGTTATGACAATGATCAATCATTTTTATGATCACCCGGAAGTCTGTAAATCCGTGAACATTATTTCCGGATTTAAAAATGAAGAAGCGGTACTGTTCCGGGATGAAATCGCAAAATTTAAAGAGCGCTTTCATATGATCTGTACCCTTGATAATGAACAGGTGGAAGGGTTTGAAACCGGTATGGTAACTGCTCATATTAATAAAATTCCCATTAAATCTTTTGATGATTATAATATTGTTATTGTGGGCCCGCCGGTTATGATGCATTTTGCAGCCTTGGAATGTGTAAAATGCGGCGCCAAAGAGTCTAAGATCTGGGTATCCTTTGAGCGGAAAATGTGCTGCGGTGTGGGTAAATGCGGGCACTGTAAGATTAATGATACCTATGTCTGCCTGGACGGTCCGGTGTTTAACTACAGCGATGCAAAAGATAAATTGATGGATTAGAGAGTTTTTTTCATATCTTTTGTTAGAAACGTCAGTGCAATCCATTTATTTTATAGAAGTCCTCCGTATTTCAGAAATGAAGTGCGGGGGATTTTGCTGTTATCAACGGGAAGCAGCAGCTGTATGGAAGAAGGTTTTAAAATGCTGAAATTGTATCTATAAAAAAACAATAAAATTTTTGGGACGGAAATGTCAAAAAAATAACAATATGGAAAGAAAATGTGAAAAAATGAAGTTGCCAAAAAGTAAGTAAGAGATGAAAAAAACAGTACATTACACTTCGGTTAGTATTGCAAAATAAATCGTTTTATGCTAAAATAACAGCAATCAGAAAAAATGAACTGATGTTTTGAAAGGCAAAATGATTAGATCATAAATTTTATTTTTTCGACAGACGGCAAAATCGTGAGAGAAAGAATAAAATTTTATTTTTTTGAAGATATTGTTAAAAAAATAACATAATAAAGATGCCGGAGAACCTGTTAAAAAAATATCAATTATGCTGTAAAAGTGTCCATTTTTTAGACAAAACAACAAAAGTCCAAAAGTTGCATTATTAATCACTGAGTGCTAAAATTATCTCAATCTAGCGTTACTTTAGAAGACCAACTAGAGGGATATTTTTAATTAAAAAAGGAGAGTAAGAAAATGGCAAAAAAAGTTGTATTAGCAGGCGCTTGCCGTACTGCAATCGGTAAAATGGGCGGACAGTTTGGAAATACACCTGCAGTTGAATTAGGTGCGATTGTTATTAAAGAAGCATTAAACAGAGCTGGTGTTAAACCGGAAATGGTTGATGAAGTAATGATGGGCTGTGTTATCCAGGCTGCTCAGGGTCAGAACGTTGCCCGCCAGGCTTCCATTAAAGCTGGTGTTCCGGATGAAGTTCCTGCATTTACACTGAATGTAGTGTGCGGCTCCGGTCTGAAATGTGTAAACGAAGCAGCAAACATGATTATGGCAGGACAGGCAGATATCGTTGTTGCCGGCGGTATGGAGAACATGTCAATGGCTCCATATGCTCTGAAACAGGCGCGTTTCGGATACAGAATGAACAATGCAACTGCAATTGATACAATGGTAAATGATGCATTATGGGATGCATTTAACAATTATCATATGATGATTACAGCTGAAAATATCTGTGATCAGTGGGGACTTACCCGTGAAGAATTAGACGAGTTTGCAGCAGCTTCTCAGCAGAAAGCAGTAGCAGCTCAGAAAGCCGGAAGATTTAAAAATGAGATCGTACCGGTTCCTGTTAAAAAGAAAAAAGAAGTTGTTATGGTTGACACAGACGAAGGTCCTCGTGACGGCTGTACAGCAGAATCTCTTGGCAAATTAAAATGCTGCTCCGGTAAGGAAGGCGGTATGGTTACAGCCGGCAACGCATCCGGTATTAACGATGGTGCGGCTGCAATCGTTGTTATGAGTGAAGAAAAAGCAAAAGAACTTGGTGTTAAACCAATGGCTACATTTGTTGCAGGGGCCCTTGGCGGATGCGATCCTAAGATCATGGGTATCGGACCTGTTCCGGCAACAAAGAAAGCAATGAAAATTGCTGGTTTAACAGTTGATGATATGGATATTATTGAAGCAAACGAAGCTTTCGCTGCTCAGTCTGTAGCAGTTGGCAAAGAACTTGGCTTTGACTTATCCAAATTAAATCCAAATGGAGGCGCAATCGCACTGGGACATCCGGTAGGAGCTTCCGGATGCCGTATCCTTGTTACATTACTGCATGAACTGCAGCAGAGCCCGGATGCAAAACTGGGTCTTGCAACATTATGTATCGGCGGTGGCATGGGTTGCGCTACAATCGTTAAAAAAGAAGAATACTAAGAGCTGATCTTAATTCTTCCGCGGTTACTGGCTAATCTATGAACCCTGATTGTTTGGGTATAACAGTCGGAGTATTTCATATTTAGTATATATTTCATTTCAAGGAGGATGTATCATGAAAGTTGGTATTATTGGAGCTGGTACAATGGGCTCTGGTATCGCTCAGGCTTTTGCCCAGACAGAAGGGTATGAAGTTTATTTATGCGATATTAATGATGAATTCGCAGCAAACGGCAAGAATAAAATTGCCAAAGGCTTCGAAAAAAGAATCGCTAAAGGCAAAATGGAACAGGCTGCAGCTGATGCTATTTTAGCAAAAATCACAACTGGAACAAAGGATATTTGTACAGATGCTGATTTAGTTGTGGAAGCAGCACTGGAAGTTATGGAAGTTAAAAAACAGACTTTCAAAGAACTTCAGGATATTGTTCCGGCTGACTGTATTTTTGCAACAAATACTTCTTCTCTTTCTATTACTGAAGTCGGCGCAGGACTTGACAGACCGGTAATCGGTATGCATTTCTTTAATCCGGCGCCTGTAATGAAATTGGTTGAGGTTATTCAGGGTGCAAATACACCGGATGAACTGAGAGATAAAGTTATCGAGATTTCCAAAGCTATCGGTAAGACACCAGTTCAGGTTAACGAAGCAGCTGGTTTCGTTGTAAACAGAATCTTAGTTCCGATGATTAACGAAGGTATCTGTGTACTCGAAGCAGGCGTTGCAAGCGTAGAAGATATTGATGCTGCTATGAAATTAGGAGCAAACCATCCAATGGGACCTCTTCAGTTAGGTGATTATATTGGTCTGGATATCTGCCTTGCGATCATGGAAGTTATCTTTGCTGAAACAGGCGATCCAAAATACCGCCCGGCTCCATTATTAAGAAAAATGGTTCGTGCAGGACATCTTGGATGCAAAACAGGCAAAGGTTTCTACGATTACAGCAAATAATTAATGGATTTTAATTAATTAGTATCGGAAAAGCAAACATTGAAGTCAGATTTATCGGGCATGTGCATTTCGCTACACATGCCCAAGGCTTTTCCGCGCTAATCATGAAGATGGAGGAAAATAGAATGGATTTCGCGTTAAGCAAAAAACATGAAATGGCGAGAACTCTTTTCAGAGATTTTGCAGAAGCAGAAGTAAAACCTCTTGCACAGGAGGTTGACGAAACAGAACAGTTTCCAGTAGAAACAGTAGAAAAAATGGCTAAAGCAGGATTCCTTGGTATTCCAATTCCGAAGGAATACGGCGGACAGGGCTGTGACATTCTTACATATGCTATGTGTGTAGAAGAATTATCAAAAGTTTGCGGTACAACAGGTGTTATTGTTTCTGCACATACATCTCTTTGCTGTGACCCGATCTTAACATATGGTACAGAAGAGCAGAAACAGAAATATCTTCCTGACCTTGCAGCCGGCAGAAAACTCGGTGCTTTCGGTTTAACAGAGCCGGGCGCTGGTACAGACGCTCAGGGACAGCAGACAAAAGCTGTTTTAGATGGTGACGAATGGGTACTGAATGGTTCCAAATGCTTCATCACAAACGGAAAATATGCTGACGTTTATATTGTAATTGCTGTTACAGGAACAGTAGAAAAACGCGGCAGAAAACAGAAAGAAATTTCCGCATTTATCGTAGAAAAAGGTACACCAGGATTTACATTTGGTACAAAAGAGAAGAAAATGGGTATCCGTGGTTCTGCTACCTATGAATTAATCTTCCAGGATTGCCGTATTCCAAAAGAAAACTTACTGGGACAGAAGGGTAAAGGATTTGGTATCGCTATGCATACTCTGGATGGCGGACGTGTTGGTATTGCTGCTCAGGCACTTGGTCTTGGCGAAGGCGCTTTGGAAGCAACAATTGCATACGTAAAAGAAAGAAAACAGTTCGGAAGAACAATCGGACAGTTCCAGAATACTCAGTTCCAGCTTGCTGATATGTCTACAAAGATGCAGGCAGCACAGCTTCTGGTTTACAGAGCAGCAAGAGCAAAAGATACTCAGAAATCTTATGGCTTTGAAGCAGCTCAGGCAAAACTTTATGCAGCAGAAGCAGCTATGGAAGTTACAACAAAAGCTGTTCAGTTACATGGTGGTTATGGTTTCATCAGAGAATATGATGTTGAACGTATGATGCGTGATGCTAAGATCACAGAGATCTATGAAGGTACATCTGAAGTTCAGCGTATGGTAATCTCAGCAAATATTTTGAAGTAAATCAGGAGGCAATCTTTATGAAGATAGTAGTATGTGTAAAACAGGTACCTGATACAGCAGGCGGAGTTCAGTTCAACCCGGACGGTACCCTTAACAGAGGTGCGATGCTTACAATTATGAACCCGGATGATAAAGCCGGACTGGAAGCAGCGCTTAGATTAAAAGATCAGTATGACGCAGAAGTAACAGTTATCACAATGGGACTTCCAAAAGCAGAAGAAGTTCTTCGTGAAGCTATGGCTATGGGCGCAGACAAAGGTATTCTTGTAACAGACAGATGCTTAGGCGGCGCTGATACATGGGCAACTTCTACAACACTTGCAGGTGCAATCAGAAATCTTGAGTATGATTTAATTATCTCCGGACGTCAGGCGATTGACGGTGATACAGCTCAGGTTGGACCTCAGATTTCCGAACATCTTGATATTCCGGTTATTTCCTATGCTCAGGATATCAAAATTGAAGGAAACAATGTAATTGTTCAGCGTCAGTATGATGACAGATATCATATGGTTAAGGCTCAGATGCCTTGCCTTATTACAGCATTGGCTGAATTAAATGATCCACGTTACATGACACCAGGCGGAATCTTTGATGCTTATGATGCAGAAATCACTGTATGGGGCAGAAATGATCTGGTAGATGTTGATGATGCGAACCTTGGTCTTAACGGATCTCCTACAAAAATCGCAAAAGCATCTGATAAAGTAAGAAAAGGTGCTGGTGAAAAAGTTGTACTTGATACACCGGATGAATCTGTAGACTACATCATGGACAAATTATTAACAAAACATGTAATCTAAGAAAAGGAAGAGTGGTGAATAAGAATGGCAGCAATGGATAAAGAAATTATGGAGCAGTACAAAGGCGTATATGTCTTTGCACAGCAGGTAGATAATGAATTAAGCGGCATCGCTTTTGAATTACTTGGTAAAGCAAAAGACCTTGCAGCAGATTTAAATGCAGACGTAACAGCAGTTCTTATTGGATCCGGCGTAAAAGGACTTGTAGATCAGTTAGCTGAATACGGTGCTGACAAAGTTATCGTAGTAGATGATCCGGAACTGAAAGATTACAGAACAGAACCTTATACACATGCACTGGCATCTGTAATTAACGAATACAAACCGGAAATCGTTCTGGTTGGTGCTACAGCAATCGGCCGTGACTTAGGCCCGCGTGTTTCTGCAAGAGTAGAAACAGGTCTGACAGCTGACTGTACAGTACTTGAAATCGGTGATTTCCCTCTGAACCCAATTCCGGGCAAAGAGCAGAAACACAATCAGTTATTAATGACTCGTCCTGCATTCGGCGGTAACACAATCGCTACTATCGCCTGCCCGGATAACCGTCCTCAGATGGCTACAGTTCGTCCAGGTGTTATGCAGAAAATTGCACCGGTTGCAGGAGCAAAAGCTGAAGTAATCGAATACAACCCAGGATTTACACCGGATAACAAATACGTGGAAATCATGGAAATCGTTAAAAACGTTGCAGACACAGTTGATATTATGGACGCAAAAATCCTTGTATCCGGCGGACGTGGCGTTGGCTCACCTGAAAACTTCAAAATCCTTGAAGATCTGGCTGAAGCAATCGGCGGTACAGTAAGCTGCTCCCGTGCGGTAGTAGATTCAGGCTGGAAACCAAAAGATCTTCAGGTTGGACAGACAGGTAAAACAGTTCGTCCTAACGTATACTTTGCAATTGGTATTTCCGGAGCAATCCAGCACGTTGCAGGTATGGAAGAATCTGATATCATCATCGCAATCAACAAAGACGAAGATGCTCCAATCTTCGATGTAGCTGATTACGGTGTAGTAGGCGATTTAAATAAAATCGTACCTATGTTAACAGCAAAAATCAAAGACGCAATCGCAAATAAGTAAGATTGTGCAATAAATAAAAACCAGGGCTTCCGGCGGGGAAATTTTCTCCGTCAGGAGCCCTGATTTTTTGCTCAATTTGAAACACTCCAGGAATCATAAAAAAGTATTGCATCTGATCCTGCAGTGTTATATAATATCTCTAGATAAATAGAAAATTCTTCGGGGCAGGGTGATATGCAGATGCATAAATTCCCTACCGACGGTGATTCTGAGCGATCAGAAAGTCCGTGAACTGCATATGCAGCTGATCCGGTGAGATTCCGGAACCGACAGTAAAGTCTGGATGGGAGAAGAAACAGAAATAACAGATTCCTGTGAATCTGTTGTAAGTGGAATGAGCAGCCCCGGATTTTTAATCCGGGGTTTTTTACTCTATAGGAAACACTGTGTTGTGATAAAGCTGAAAAGTACCGATCAAGAATTTCTATTTGAATGTCAATTTAATTCAGAAAGGATGCATGAAAATGAAACAGAAAAACAGTACAATCAGTAAAAAGAAAGTTAGTATCCACACAATGGCCGTTGTTGCAATCTTATCGGCAATTGCTTATATTCTGATGTTTATGGAATTCAGCGTACCGTTGATGCCGGGCTTTATTAAGATGGATCTTTCAGATCTGCCTGCCTTAATAGGCACCTTTGCCACAGGTCCGGTGGGCGGAATTTTGATTGCTCTGATTAAGAACCTTCTGCATTTGACGGTGACTTCAACAGCAGGGGTGGGAGAGCTTTCGAACTTTATTTTAAATGTCATATTTATCCTTCCGGCGGGACTTTTGTACAAGTATAAAAAAACGAAAGCCAGTGCATGTGGAGGCGCTGTATTAGGAGCTGTTGCCATGGCCCTTGTCAGTGTAGTGTCCAATTATTTTATTGTATATCCGGTGTATTATAATTTTATGCCGGAAGATACTATTTTAGCGGCATATCAGGCTATTTTTCCAGGGGTAGACAGTATCCTTCAGAGTCTGATTGTGTTTAATATGCCGTTTACATTTGTGAAAGCCATGATCAGTGTGGTTGTTACAGTCTTGATTTACAAGCGTCTGGTGCCGGTTTTACAAATGTCCAGACAAAAAGTATCCGGTTGATAAGCGTTTAAATGAAAGCCCAGAATCGTACATGAAAATGTATGATTTCGGGCTTTTATTTCTCTATAGGAAATACTGTTTTGCAAAGTTTTCAAACAAGTATTTTTAACTTTTACATTCAGATGGTATAATAAAACCAGCCTGTTACGATTGGCAGGAACAGAATGTAAAGAATCACTAACAGGGGATGTTAGCCTTTGTACACCGAGGGTAAGTTCCTTGTATAAGAATCAGGAGGAGCAGTTTATGGACAATTTTGTTTTCTACAGTCCTACAAAGTTTGTATTTGGCAAAGGGGAAGAAAATCATGCGGGTAAGTATGTAAAAGAGTTTGGCGGCAGCAGAGTGCTGCTTCATTTTGGCGGTAGATCTGCTGAGAAGTCCGGACTCCTTGACAGAATCAGGGAGTCTTTGAAAAAAGAAGGATTGTATATTGCGGAACTTGGCGGGGTTGAGCCAAATCCAAAAAGCGGTCTTGTGTACAAAGGAATTGAACTGTGTAAAAATGAGAATATAGATTTCATTTTAGCGGCAGGAGGCGGAAGTGTGATAGATTCTGCCAAAGCTATTGGCCTTGGAGCATTGTATGACGGAGATTTCTGGGATTTTTATACAGGAAAAGCTTCCGTTGAGAAGACACTTCCGGTGGGAACTGTTTTAACCATTGCAGCGGCAGGAAGTGAAGGCTCGGACGGAAGTGTGATTACACACGAGGATGGGAACTTTAAACGTCCCTGCGGAAGTGATCTGATGCGGCCGAAATTTTCAATATTAAATCCAGAGCTGACACAGACACTGCCTCCGTATCAGACTGCATGCGGAATTACAGATATGATGGCGCATGTATTTGAACGGTATTTTACAAATACAAAGGAAGTGGAAGTAACGGACCGGATGTGCGAAGGCATTCTTAAAGCTATTATTCAGGAGGCTCCAAAGGTGATGGCTGATCCGGATAACTATGAGGCCAGAGCTAATATTATGTGGGCGGGAACTATGGCGCATAATGATATCTGTGGTGTCGGACGTCAGCAGGACTGGGCCAGCCATAATCTGGAGCATGAGCTTTCCGGTTTATACGATTGTGCTCATGGGGCCGGCCTGGCTGTCATTTTTCCGGCCTGGATGGAATATACGCTGGAACACAATGTTATGAGATTTGCTCAGGCAGCTGTCCGCATCTGGGGGTGCGAGATGAACTTTGAATATCCAGAAATCACTGCCAGAGCCGGAATTAAAGCACTGCGGGGATTCTGGAAATCTTTGGGGATGCCCCTTAATTTTCAAGAGCTGGGAGCAAAGGAAGAAGATATTCCAAAGCTGCTGGAAACGCTGCAGATCGACGGCCGGACAGAAGGCGGGTTTGTACCTCTTGACAGGGAGGCATGTGAGGCCGTATACCGCCTGGCATGCAGATAACAGATGGAGAGTGAGAACATGAATAAGAAAAGAGCCATGGTAGCCGGTCATCTGTGCCTTGATATTACTCCTGTATTTCCTGATGGTCTGGATGTGACGGGGCAGCTATTTGTACCGGGCAAAATGATACAGGTAGAAGCTGCGGATATACATACCGGAGGGGTTGTTTCTAATACTGGACTTGCTATGCGTAAAATGGGTGCGGATGTAATTCTTACAGCTAAAATAGGCAGGGATAAATTCGGTGACAGTGTAGCGGCCATTATGAAAAGCTATCAGGCGGAGGAAGGGCTTTTAGTTTCTGAAAACAGTACAACATCTTATTCCATTGTGCTGGCGCCTCCGGGGCTGGATCGGATGTTTCTTCATCATTCCGGCGCTAATGATGAGCTTACAGCAGAAGAACTGACAGATGCCATGAATGATGAAATTGATTTGTTTCATTTTGGATATCCGCCGGTTATGAAACAGATTTATCAAAATCAGGGGCAGGGACTTGAAGAAGTATACCGCAGGGCAGGAGAGCTTGGAATTATTACCTCGCTTGATTTGTGTGTTGCAGATCCTCAGTCGCCGGCAGGCAGAGAGAACTGGCCGCTGATATTGGAACGTGTGCTTCCATATGTGGATATTTTTGTCCCCAGTATTGAAGAGCTGTGCAGTATGGTATGGCCGGAAGTTTACAGAGAATGGCTTGTCCGGGCAGGGGGAAAAGATATGGTGGAAATACTGGATTATGACAAGGATATTGTTCCGCTGGCTGAGAAAGTAATGAGTATGGGGCCAAAGGTTCTGCTGCTGAAATGCGGTTCTAGAGGGCTGTATTACGGTACGTCAGATGCAGAAGGTCTCAGCAGAATCAGCAGAAAATTTCAGCTGGATGTGGATGAATGGGCAGATTGTTTTGGATTTGAGACCAGCTACCGTCCGGAAAAAATCCGTTCGGCCACCGGGGCGGGGGATACGTGTGTGGCTGCATTTTTAACCTCACTGATGCGCGGCTATCCTTTGAAAAAATGTGTTCGTCTGGCGGCAGCCCAGGGAGCTTCCTGCGTGGAAAGCTATGATGCCCTTAGTGGATTAAGAACACTAGAGGAACTGGAAGAAAAAATAGAAGCGGGCTGGAAAAAAACTTGCTGAACATAAAAGCTGGTTGTTTCCCTGATTTAACTGCATAGAAAAGAAGGATGCTGGAAATACTTGTAAGAAAATAATTGAAGGGCTTGGTACTTATCATGAAAATTGTTTTTCTTACACCAACCAGCGACTTGAGAAGATTATGGCTGTATCGCCTGGGAGGCCGTTTTTACGGGCATCCGAATGCCATCACAGGACCTCTGATTTTAGGAGGTATTTTAAAAAATGCCGGACATGAGGTTGAAGTTTATGAGGAACTCTATGCAAAAGTAAATTATAAAAAACTAATGAGAGATACGGATGTTTTCTGTATTTATACAATGACCTCCACTGCGAAGCGGGCTTATGAGCTTGCAGATGAAATCCATGCAAAAACGGATGCACGGGTTCTGATTGGAGGCATTCATGCTTCGGCGCTTCCCAAAGAAGCGTTAATGCATGCCGATCAGGTGATTACCGGTGAGGGGGAGAATGTAATTCTGGATGTGGTGGAAGGAAGAATTACCAAAAAAATTGTGGCCGGAATTCCAAGCAGCAATCTGGACAGTCTTCCTCTGCCGGACTATTCTATCTTGAAAACCCCCTGTGACTGCGCAAATGTTATGACAACAAGAGGCTGTACCCACTGCTGTACATTTTGTACAACTTCCAGAATGTTTGAGCCGTACCGGCAGCGAAGTGTAGACAGCGTCATAGACGAAATACGCAGGTATAAGGAAATGGGATTTCGTTATATGAATTTTGAGGATGATAATTTTACCGCAGATAAAGAGAGGGCCAAGGAAATCTGCAGAAGAATGATTGCGGAAAATCTTATTTTTAAGGAGACCTTTTTCTTTGGAAGAACTGATATGGCAGAGGATGAGGAGCTTTTGGACCTGCTTTCCAAGGCTCATTTAAATCGTGTGCTCATTGGTATTGAATCCCTGAATCAGGATGCGCTGGATGAGATTCATAAAGGACAGCGACCGGCAGATATCAAAAAGGCGGCCCAAAGATGCCGGCAGTATAAAATCCGTCTGATTGCCAGTCTGGTTTTGGGGATAGATTCAGACACAAGAGAAGATATCCGAAAAGCAGTAGAATTTGTAAAGGAGATGGATGCATATCAGCTGCAGCCGGCAATTCTAACGCCCTATCCCGGAACACCGGTTTATCGGAAAATGATGGAAGAAGAACGAATGGTAACCGGAGACTGGAGCCAGTTTGACATGATGAATGTAACCTTCCGGCCGGTGCATATGACGCCATGGGAGCTGCAGGAAGAGTTTTATCATGCGGTTCGTTCCTTTTATAATTTTAAATCGGCATTTCGAATCGGAAAAATCTTTGGATGGGGCTATTGTGTGCGGCGTTTAGGTCTCTGGTTTTTCTCACAGGCAGGTTCTAGGGGGGCAGAGTTTGCAGCAAAGCATGTACCTGCAACGCCTTATTATAAGCTCAGAAGTCTTGACAGGGAGTTTTTGCGTCAGGAGGGGGATGATACCGTCATACATGAGGAGCTTTTATCAGAAGAAAACGCAAGGCTTGTACCGGTGAAGGTAAAGGCTGAAAACGGTTTCAAACAGTGGAAAAAGCATTAAAAGAAAGTCCGGGAGAAATACGTAACCTATGTATCTGCTGCATGGAACAACCGTTATAAAAAAAGTCCTGCCGGAGAGAAAAGTGTTTAAAAACAGAAGGTTCAGTGATAGAATAGACAAAGGAGAAAAGGAAAGGGAGGATTATGACTCATGAAGAGATCAAAAGCAAATGCAATTATTGAACATGTTATTCAGGTATGTGAGGAAAATAAATTTCCACTTCCGCCATTTGCGTTTTACAGTATAGAGGATTGGAAAAATCTGGATGAAACAGAAGAAGAACTGGTGGAAAATATGCTGGGATGGGATATTACAGATTTTGGAAGCGGAGATTTTGATAAAATTGGTCTTACAATTTTTACTTTCAGAAATGGAAATTTCTACAACAAAGAAAAATATCCGAAACCATATGCAGAAAAGCTTCTGTATGTAAATGACGGTCAGATTCTGCCGTTTCATTATCACTGGAGCAAAATGGAAGACATTATCAACCGGGGCGGCGGTGATCTTGAGATTACGCTGTACAATTGTACCGAAGATGATTTTAAGGATGTAGAAGGCGGACGTGCCAACAAGCCGGGAACATTTGCGGATACACCGGTTGTGGTAAAAATAGATGGAAAAGCGGTTACGGTTCCGGCGGGGGGGACTGTGATCTGTAAACCGGGACAGAGTATTTCGCTGACCCCGGGGATTTACCATCAGTGGCAGGGCGTACCTGGAACCGGTGATGTGATTTTGTTTGAGGTATCCATGTGTAACGATGATAATATTGATAATCGTTTTTACCGGGCAGGCAGCAGAATCCCGGAGATGGAAGAAGATGTGGAAGCAAAATATCTGATGTTTGCAGATTATCCTGATTATACAAAGTTTGATTTCAGGAAATAAGTCTGTGTATTTGGCATTTATAATGTTTGGAGCATATGAAAAACCTCCTGTATCAGAGCAGTGGATACAGGAGGTTTTTGCTAATAAAGCAGATATAATCGTTGTATACTCGGTTGCTTTTTATAAAGTATTAGGAAATGATAGAGGTGTTATTGGTGTAGAGAAAGATAATATTTCAAAAAAAGTTTGAAAAAATGTAAGTCTGTCACAAATATCCCATATGTCATAATTCAATATGATAATATAGTACTGATGAAACTTGTATGATTTTAACACTTTACTTATGAGTGTTCTAGTAAGTCACATTTGGTTAGTAATATGAATAATTTCGGAAGATAAGGGGGACTGATTTGAAAATTAATATTTTGCTTATATAGGTTATATGTTTGGAAATAAGTGTATGAAAATATTAAGATATAAGTAATCCTGTATATGTTTTATTTAGTGAAAAGGCGTTGTAAAATTTTTAAATATTAAAATTTGTTATGTAGTATCATCAGTCAATAGTGGCTGGTGTTTTTTAGTACTTATTTTAAAAAACTAAAAAATCAAGATTGCTAAAGTGTTTTCTTTTGAGGTTTTTGTACAGCAGACATGAAAGAACTATAGGAAAGGAGTATTATAGAGTTTTGTATATATATCTGAATGATGCTAGTTGATAAAGTAATGAGCAATAAAGTGTTTTTTAGACAGGGGATAAAGAGATGGAAAAGAGGTTTTCAATTAGTAGAAAATACTCTGAAAAATCTATCTGGATAGATACAAATTAATCCTAGGTCTGCAGATTAAAAGTACTAATTTGGATGGGATAATAGTTGGCTACATATGCCAGAGCATTTATTTTGAGAGAGGGAGTTTAAAATATTTAATTTTTAAGTAAAGTGTTAAAGAAAACTGAGTGTGGCTTATGAAAGGGGGAATAGCTAGCAGATGAGTATTTGTAATTAATATTTACATTGGTGAAGTTATGTAACAGGAAAATGATATTGTAGGATTCTGTGGAGGATATTTAAGAATAATCTTAGATGGAAATTATAAAAATAGAAAATGGAGAACAGGAGGATACTGTAAATGAAATTGAACGGGAAAGAAGTGCGTTTTAATATTACTGATCCAAGGGATGCCAAACGGTATGAAGAAACACTTATAAAGCTGAAGAAAAAAGAAAAAGAACTCAAAAAATCCGGACAGGAGTATACGCTGGATGAAATCATGCGGGAAATTATTAAGATCTGCCGGGAAGTGCTTTGGGATTTTACCGGGCAGGATGTGTTAAAAGGCTGCCATGATGCGTTGATGGCAAAAGAAGTTTTATATCAGTTTTTACGGGAAGTAACCCGGCAGAATGAAAGCTTATTGTCCCCATTTGATCTTGAACGGATCCGTTAACATCCTGATAGACCAGCTGCCGCAAACAGTAGAAATTGATCGAATACAGGTGCCTGTTAATTGGGGATACCG
>CABIXN010000004.1:0-25157 GCA_902362715.1 Lachnospiraceae bacterium
TTCCGAAGAAAATCGGCAAAAGTGCTTCGTTCGACTTGCATGTGTTAAGCACGCCGCCAGCGTTCATCCTGAGCCAGGATCAAACTCTCAAATGAAGTGTTTTAAATTCTGCCTGCACAGATTATTTTCAGGAAAGGGTTCGGAAAGCGAGCTTTCCAGAACTGCTTTATTGAAAATAAGATGTATTGGCATAATGACGTTTCGCGAGGAAACTTCTGTTTCCGAGCTGTCAGTATGCACAGGCATAATTTCAATCGTTTGTATCCCGTTTCAGAACTAGCTTGGCTAATTCTTTTAAAACGTTTTACTGTTTTAGGTTGCATATTTTTATGCTTTGTTCTTGAATGATCTGCCGCTTGTGCGCCTTACTCGATTCCGCTTTCGCTTCATCTCGTTCGAGGCAAGCCTCATATACATCCGCGCACCAGTCTGCTGCCAAAAGTAAACTTTTGCAACATCCTTCTGCCCGGCTGTGCACTCGCACTTTGCTGGCAAAATCTCTTTGAATCTTTCAAGGATATTTCACTGTTCAGTTATCAAGGTTCTTTGTTCTGCTGTTGTTCAGCAACTTTTATATCTTATCATTCACAAAGTGCTTTGTCAACAACTTTTTTCTTCTTTTTTTGACAGAAGAAGCGGAGAAGGAGGGATTTGAACCCTCGCGCCGCTGTTAACGACCTGCACCCTTTCCAGGGGTGTCCCTTCGGCCAGCTTGGGTACTTCTCCGAATTTGACTTTTCTATTAAATTTAAGTCAGCGGAGAGAGTGGGATTCGAACCCACGCGCCCTTTCGGACAAACGGTTTTCAAGACCGCCTCGTTATGACCACTTCGATATCTCTCCATATTGCGCTGTCGCAGTTGAACCACAGTGCAAAAAGTATTATACATTTATTGCCATATCCTGTCAATAACCATTTTTGGATTTTTTAACATTTTTTATACATGGTATTTTTATCCAAAAACACACTTGCTATTTGAAGGTCTTCCGGTGTTGTAATTTTTATGTTTTCATAAGATGCCTGAAATAACTTTACAGGTATTTTAAGCATTGTCTCCACAACCATAGCGTCGTCTGTTACAGCATCATTTTCGGCTTCTGAAAACAGTTTTTCATAAGCCGCCTTCACAAGTTTTCCTGAAAACACCTGTGGAGTCTGCACCTGCCAGACCAGACTTCTTTCTGGTGTGTTGACTGCAAAGTCTCTGGAATCCACAATTTTTATTGTATCTTTCACAGGCATTCCTGCTGCACAGGCACCATATTTTTCCACCTGTTCCTTTGCATCTTTCAGGATTCTGGCCGTCACAAAAGGACGCGCGCCATCATGGATATATATATAATCTGTATCTCCTGCCGCCAGTATCCCCTGATAGACAGAGTGATACCGCTGGGAGCCTCCTGCTACAATTTCAGTTACCTTACGGAATCCAAATTTTTCCACAATCTCTTTCCGGCAAAAAGAAATATCCTCTTTAGAAGTTACCAGAATAATATTATCTATGAAACTTTCTTCAAAAACCTTCAGTGAATAATAAATAATCGGTTTCCCTTCCAGTTCCAGATACTGTTTTGGTATCTCTGACTGCATGCGCTTTCCTTTTCCTGCCGCCAGTATAATTGCCGTATGATGCATTATCGTTCTCCTTTACCGCTGGCCCAGTTTTAAATTTGGAACAGCATTCAAATCCAGGCCATGCCGTGTTCCCGCCAGATATTCATAATATGCAGCCGTACCGATCATAGCAGCATTATCCGTACATAAAACAGGGGACGGATGATAAAATGCAACGCCCCTTTTCTCACAGGCTGCACGCATTCCTTCCCTTAATGTCCCATTAGAAGCCACCCCGCCTGCAATAGCAAACTTTTTGATTCCCGTCTCTTCCACTGCTTTCATAGCATGTTCAATAAGAACATCTATTACTGCTTTCTGGAAAGAGGCCGCAATATCCGCCTGCACAATGGGAATCTCCTTCATTTTGCAGTTGTTAATGTAATTTAAGACAGATGACTTTACACCACTGAAGCTGAAATCATAAATGCTGTCGCTGATCTTTGCTTTTGGAAATGAAATTGCCTCAGCATTTCCCTCTCTGGCAGCTTTTTCGATCTTCGGGCCTCCGGGATATCCAAGTCCAATTGCTCTGGCAACCTTGTCAAAGGCCTCTCCTGCCGCATCATCTCTGGTCCTGCCCAGAATTTCATACACTCCATAATCAGCGGCTTTTACAAGGTGTGTATGCCCTCCGGACACCACAAGACATAAAAAGGGCGGCTCTAAATCTTTATTTTCTATATAGTTTGCGCTGATATGCCCTTCAATATGATGTACGCCTACCAGAGGAAGTTTTCTGGCATAGCTGATGGCTTTCGCTTCCGCCACCCCTACAAGCAGCGCCCCTACAAGCCCCGGCCCATAGGTTACCCCTACAGCCGTAATGTCATCTAGTGTAACCTTTGCTGTATCCAGTGCCTCCTGAATCACCTGATTAATTTTTTCTATATGCTTTCTTGATGCAATCTCCGGCACTACCCCTCCATACAATGTATGAAGTGCAATCTGAGAAGATATAATATTGGATAAAACTTCCCTGCCGTTTTTCACAACAGCTGCGGCAGTCTCATCACAGGAGCTTTCAATTGCAAGAATCAATACATCCTTTTCCATCTTATCTCTCCTTAATCCTCAAAATCCAGTTCCACGGTTTTTCCATCTTTTCCCGGTTCGGCCCGTTTGAAAATTTTGTGGACCGCTCCCATATAATTCTCCTCATGAACCAGAGAAGGACTAAAATGGGTCAGCCATAGTTCTTTCACATCCGCTTCTGCAGCAATTTTTGCCGCTTCATAAAAAGTCATATGTTTATACTGACGGGCCTTGGCCTCTTTTTCTTTTTCTGCGTACATTCCCTCGCAGATAAACAAATCAGACCCCTTTGCATTTTGCGCAATGGCAGGCGTTGGTCTTGTATCGGTGCAGTAGGTTACTTTAATTCCTTTTCTCTGAGGCCCTAACACCATGTCAGGGGTTAAGGTACGGCCGTCGGCTTCAATAATTTCACCCTTCTGCAGACGGCTCCAGTATTTCTGTTCAATATTCTGTTCCCGGGCACGCTCTACCTCAAATCTTCCCGCCCGCTCTATTTCAATGGAATATCCATAACAGAGCACATTGTGATTCACACGAAACGCATGAATCCGATAACCTTTCACTTCAAGTATCTCTTCTTTTTGTGTCAGCTCCCGAAACTGAATTTCAAAGGGAAGCTCCGGCGCAATCACCCGCAAAGCCGTAACTACCCGTTCCAATCCCTTTGGTCCGATCATCAGCAGCGGCTCTGTACGTTCCGCATTTCCCATGGTCAAAAGCAGTCCCGGAAGACCGCTGATATGATCTGCGTGATAGTGAGTAAAACAAATCACATCAATAGGATGAAAACTCCATCCGCGCTCTTTCACTGCCACCTGTGTTCCCTCTCCGCAGTCAATAAGAAGATTACTCCCGTTAAACCTGGTCATCAGCGCAGTCAGTTTTCGATATGGAAGCGGCATCATGCCGCCGGTTCCAAGTAAACATACATCTAACATAAAACTCTCCTATATCTCCGTACGCTCCCAGCTGTCCGGAGCATACTTAAATGTCTTCATCCATTTTATCAGACACTGCTCACAGATATCTGCCTCCTGGCTGAGTCCGTCATTCTCCGAAAAATAACCCCAGTCCTTTTTCAAATGGATAAATTCTTCCGTATATATTTCATTTCTTTTGCAAATCTCTTTTCCGCAGCAGTTACAGTATACTTTCGTGTCTTTTCGCATAGCCATGTCCTCCCGTTTTCACAACCACTAATGGTGGTTCTTACTTCCTATTATAGAGAATCAGCGTTTTCCCCAACAGTGGAAATCCCTGGCTGGCAAATCATAACAACTGCATCTTCCCGGGGACACCGATAGAAATTTTTCCGGATGCCCTGGGGCCGGAAACCATGCTTTTGATAAAGGTTCTGAGCAGGCAGATTGGACTGTCTCACTTCCAGAAAAATCTGTGTAATTCCAGCGGCCCACGCCTGTCTTAAGACTTCTTCAATCAGGCACGAAGCAATTCCCTGCCGCCGATATACTCCCTTTACCGCAACATTTGTAATCTCGCCTTCGTCTGCCGCCGCATACAGCCCGCAGTATCCTGCAACCTCTCCGTCCAATACGGCCGTCAGGAAAATATTCTGCACCTGGAGTAATGCATCCAAAAAACCCTGGGCAGTCCAAGGTACGGAAAACGCCTCTTCTTCTATTTTTACCACAGCTTCTGTTTCTTCCAGCAGCATATTATGAATCTGCACGTTCATGTTCTTTTCGTTCTCTTTCTGCCTGTGAAAGCCGCAGATAATCAGGCTTATGTTCTGCCGCCGTTTCAATCTTTCCTTCTGAAGCATATTTTAAGGCCAGCGCCGCTACTGCCGCCGCTCTCTGCTTATTCAGATGTGCGGGAGCAAATGTAAAGGAAACACTGCAGTGTTCCCTGATATATGTTTCAAACACAGGAACGCCATCTCCCAGAAATACAACCGGACGTCCTGTCTGATTAATAGTCTCAATAATTTCATCAATCCCCACGGCACATTGCTCTGCAACTGTCTTCATACCCTGGTCATCAAATTCATATAATCCCGTATACGTCTGATTTCTTCTGGCATCCATCAGCGGACATACCAGCCCGCTGCACCCGTACAGATTATAAGCCAGTCCTTCTACAGTAGGAATATGTATCAAGGGGCAGTCCAACGCCAGCCCCAGCCCTTTCGCTGTAGCCGATCCGATTCTGAGTCCGGTAAAAGACCCTGGTCCCGCTGCAACCGCAATGGCATCAATGGATGTCAGCTCCAGCTCAATCATGCCGGCAATTTCATCCAGCATGGGAAGCAGTGTCTGGGAATGTGTTTTTTTATAATTCACAGTATATTCCGCCAGCATATTATCATCTTCCACAACTGCTACGCTGGCTGCCAGCCCGGAGCTGTCCAGTGCAAGTATTCTCATGACTTATTTACCTCCCGGATTGTAATTTTTCTGTAATCGAATCCCTTTTCCAGATCCTTTTCAATGGTAACCTCACGATACGATGGCGGCAGAATTTCTTCGATAAGATTCGCCCATTCGATCATTGTAAATCCTTTTCCGTAAAAGTAATCTTCATAGCCGATTTCTTCCATCTCTTCTAAGTCACCAATCCGATAGACATCAAAATGATAAAACGGCATCCGGCCTTCCTCATATACCTGAACAATGGTAAATGTGGGACTGCAGATGGGTTCCCTGATATCGAGGCCCTCTGCAATCCCCTGGGTGAAAACTGTTTTCCCCACGCCAAGATCTCCAATCAGCGTGTACACCTGCCCGGGCTGAACCTCTCTTCCTATTTTCTTTCCCAGTTCCAATGTTTCTTTTGGAGAATAACTTTCTATTATCATGTTAATTTCTTCCTAACACTTATTTTGGTATTTTCATAGTCAGTGCAATTCGTTTTTTATTTACATCTACACTTAAAACCTGAACTTCAACAATATCGCCAACAGAAACAGCTTCCAAAGGATGTTTTATAAATCTGTCCGATATCTGCGAAATATGAACCAGGCCATCCTGATGAACGCCGATATCCACAAAAGCTCCAAAGTCAATGACATTGCGGACAGTTCCTTTTAAAATCATTCCCGGCGTCAGATCTTTCATTTCCATAACATCAGTCCGAAGAATCGGCTTTGGCATATCCTCACGGGGATCTCTGGCAGGCTTCTCCAGTTCTTTCATAATATCTTCCAGTGTCAGTGTACCTACATTAAGCTCACCGGCCATTTTCTCAAGACTGGACACCTTCCCTGATATTCCTTTCAGATTTCCTGCAGCCAGATCATCCACTGTATACCCGCACAGTTTAAGAAGTTTCTGGGCCGGCCCATAGCTTTCCGGATGAACGCTGGTTGCATCCAGAGGCTGTTCTCCTCCTAAAATCCGCATAAACCCGGCACACTGCTCATAAGCCTTTGGGCCTAATTTAGGCACTTTTAACAGCTGTCTGCGGTTGGTGAAACGTCCGTTTTCCTCTCTGTATAAAACAATATTTTTAGCAATTGGTTTTGAAATTCCTGAAATATATTCCAATAATGGCGCAGAGGCGGTATTTAAGTCAACACCGACTTTATTTACACAGTCTTCTACCACACCTTCTAGTACCTCTCCCAGCTTTTTCTGGTTCATATCATGCTGATACTGGCCCACCCCAATAGACTTTGGATCAATTTTAACCAGCTCCGCCAGGGGGTCCTGAAGCCTTCGGGCAATAGATGCCGCACTCCGCTGACCCACATCAAAGTTCGGAAACTCTTCTGTGGCCAGCTTACTTGCCGAATATACCGAAGCTCCTGCTTCATTTACAATCACATACTGTACAGGAACCGGAATCTCCTTTAACAGTTCTACAATCACCTGCTCTGATTCTCTTGAGGCAGTTCCATTCCCTACTGAAATTAATGTAATATGATATTTGGAAATCAGTTTTTTTAAGACTGCTTTCGCTTCCGCCACTTTATTCTGGGGAGCTGTGGGGAATATAACAACCGTATCCAGAACCTTTCCGGTGGGGTCAACCACCGCCAGCTTACAGCCTGTCCGGAAAGCCGGATCCCAGCCCAGCACCGTCTGTCCCGCAATGGGCGGCTGCATTAAAAGCTGCTCTAAATTCTTTCCAAACACTCTTATGGCTCCGTCCTGAGCCTGTTCTGTAAGTTCATTTCGGATTTCTCTCTCAATGGCCGGTCCAATAAGACGCTTATAGCTGTCCTCAATAACTTCCCTTAAAACAGGAGCGGTATTTTTATTCTCATTCCGGATAATCTTTTTTTCCAAATACCGCAGAATATCCTCTTTGGGAGCTTCTATTTTTACTGTAAGTATTTTTTCCTTTTCCCCGCGGTTTAATGCCAGCACACGATGCCCCGCCAGTTTTGACGCCGGTTCAGAAAAATTATAATACATTTCATAAACAGATTCGGCAGTTTCATCCTTAGCCTCCGAAACCACCAGGCCTTTCTGCATGGTCATGCGGCGGATGTCTTTTCTGTACTGGGCATCATCCGAAATCATTTCAGCTGCAATGTCCATGGCTCCTGCCAGAGCATCCTGCACAGTGGCCACTTCTTTCTCAGGATCCACAAATTTTTCTGCTTCTTCTTCCATAGACCTTGCAGTTTTCTGCAGCCACAAAATATTAGCCAGTGCTTCTAACCCCTTTTCTTTTGCGATAGTCGCTCTGGTTCTCCGTTTCGGACGATAAGGCCGGTACAAATCATCTACCGCCACCAGGGTATCCGCCTGACAAATTTTAGCTTTTAATTCTTCATTGAGCTTTCCCTGCTCCTGAATGCTCTCCAGCACCTGCTGCTTTTTTTCCTCCAGATTCCGCAGATACAAAAGCCGTTCATACAGATTTCTTAAAACCTCGTCATTTAAAGCCCCTGTGGCTTCCTTTCGATATCTGGAGATAAAGGGAATCGTATTTCCTTCATCAATTAATTTTACTGCGGCCTCTGCCTGATTCGTTCTGATTCCAAGCTCTAAAGCCAGTGTGCGGACAATATCCATGATTTTTACCATTCCTTTTTCTTAATCTTCTGCCATTATACTCAATGTTTATTTCCACGTAAAGTAGACAGCGGCAATCTTCCTGATAATCCGGCATGGAAATAACCTGTCCGGTTGTTTTTTCATTTCTTCCATGTTAAAATAAATCTGTTTTTTAAGGAGGTTTTCAATGAACAGAAATCAAACCGGAAACATGAATACATTTTCACTGCTTTCCTTAATTTTCGGTATATTAGGTCTTGTTACCATGTGCTGTATATATTCTGCTGTCGTTTTCGGAGCTCTTGCCATACTGTTTGGTTTTCTCTCAAAAGGAGGCGCCAAACGTGCATGTACCCAAGGGTATGTGGGGATTGCTCTCGGGGCCGCCGCGATCATTGCTGCTGTACTGCTTACAGCATTCAGCTTTGTATCCATGATCCGGGAATACGGAAGTATTGATAATGCCATAAATTCTACCTATACTATGCTGGAAGAAACGCTGAATATGGAAATCCCCGATTATGATTCTATAAAATAGAATCTGCTTCCTATGTTAAAAACGGGTCCATTCCTGTCAGCAGATAAAAAATATTTTTACTTACAAAATGAACTGCAAGGATTCCTATGGCAATCCACAGATAACAGTTTTTCCATTTTAAGCCTATGGGAATCCTGCCATGGCTGAACCGCTCAATGGTCTGGCTGATCATAAACCAGAGATACATAACTGCCGTATAAGCCAGCATGGGATAGTTTACTGCACAGACGAAAAACCTTCCGTGTACCAGAGCAATCACTGACCTGGTGCCGCCGCATCCCGGGCAGAAAAACCCGGTGAGAGAATAAAGCACACATGGGCGCATCACATTTAAAATATTAAAATCCGGAAAAACTGTATATTTTAATACAATTAAAACGGCAATTGCCGCCAGCGCGCAGAGACCAGCTGTATATAACCCCGTCTCCGGCACAGATTGTTTTTTTATTTGTCTGCCTGCTGTCTGCTGCATATTGCCACCTCACTTTAAACTTCTTTTATTTTATCAGATTGGAGCGTTATATCAATATGAAAAAATCATATGCAGACATAAAAGCTGCTGCCAGGGAGCATTTACTGGGCAGCTATGGAACAGTGATCGGCTCTTCCATTCTTCTTTTTGCGGCAGTCCTGCTGATTACAATCCCATTTACCAGAATGCTGTATACAAATCCCTCTGCCTTCCAGAATGTCATTTATATTCTGGCTCTGCTGCTGATCTTAAGTTTGTCTAAGTTATTTCAATGTGGGATTTTATACATGCATCTAAAACTCCACAGGCATCAGAGCATTACATTTCAGGATTTCTTCACCGGACTGAAAAAACGGCCTAACCGTATCATTTCCGCTGGCTTAACTCTGGCTTTGATCTCACTTGTCTGCCAGATACCCGCCAGTATTCTGAGTTCTATGATGCTTATCCATACACTGAACAATCAGCAGATTCTGCTTCATATACTTATAATTTTCATTGTCATCACCGCTATTGGCGTAATTCTTAACATCTATCTGAATCTAAGATTTTCACTTGTTTTATTTTTACTGATAGACTATGAAGATCTAGAATGCCGTCAGGCCTTTGCCGCCAGCAGCCAGTATATGAAAAGGCAGAAAGTCCGTCTGTTTTTTCTGATGCTTTCTTTTATCGGATACTGGTTTTTAGGTATTCTATCACTGGGAATTGGATTTTTATGGATCATACCATATATCCGGCAGACTATGGCTGAATTTTATGAAGAAGTCAAAGCAGAAGTATAAAAAAAGGCAGGAGACCTTAAAGTATTTCCCGATATCAGTTTTTCCGCTGACATCAAGGATATTTTAAAGTCCTCTGCCTTTATCTTTTACAGAATCTTTCTGTATGAAATCCTTCTCTTTCCTTCCTTTAACAGATTCTGTTTATGCTGTGTTATATCTGCTGATCTGCAAACAGATAATCAATCAGCTCATGTCCATGAGCTATCAATTTCCCGCTCTTTTCTGCATCCGCCTCATTATATTTCCAGTGGTGCTGTTCCTTATTAACGCTGTCATACAGCAGATATGGTACATTTTCAGAGGAATGAGTGCGAATACAGATAGGCGTGGGATGATCCGGCAGGATCAGCATCCTGTATGCTTCTCCAAAAGCATCAAGCCCTTCCTTTATAATTCGGATTAAACGTTCATCCAGATATTCAATAGCTTTTACTTTTCGCTCAACACTGCCTTGATGACCCATTTCATCCGGCGCCTCCACATGAACATATACAAAATCATATCCGTCCTTTGTCAAAACATCTACCGCGGCCTGAGCTTTTCCTTCATAATTTGTATCCAGTCCTCCGTTAGCCCCTTCCACATGGATAACCTTCATAGAGGAACCTACCGCAATTCCTTTCAGCAGATCTACCGCCGAAATCATCGCTCCTTTTTTCGAAGTCTTCTCTTCAAAGGAAGACAGTGCCGGTTTTGTCCCGGCTCCCCAGAACCAGCAGGAATTAGCAGGATTTAATCCCTGTTTTTTCCGCTCAATATTAATCGGATGATTCACCAGAATATCATAGCTTTTCTTCATCATCTCCCGAAGCATCTTATCTTCCGGCAGATGCTGTCCGATGGTCTGTCCCAGCACATCATGGGGCTGAACCAGATCAACCACCTCTCCCTTTTCCCAAATCAGCAGATGACGATAGCTGGTCCCGGTATAAAATTTGTACCCCTCCGTCTCCAGCTCCTCACGGACTGCATTCAACAAAACCGCGGCATCTTCTGTACTGATTTCTCCGGAACTGTGGTCGATAATCTTTCGTGCTTCATAACACGACTCTTCTTCAGATAAGGTTACCAGATTACAGCGAAGGGCAATGTCAGTATCCTTCATATCCACACCGATACTCAGCGCTTCAAGAGGTGATCTTCCGGAATAATACTTTCTGGGATCATATCCTAATACAGACAAATTGGCTGTATCACTGCCCGGTTTCATTCCATCGGGAATTGTATGTACCATTCCAATTTCTCCCTCTGCTGCCAGCTGATCCATCATTGGCGTCCTGGCATATTCAAGAGGCGTTTTGTTTCCCAGCTCTTCAATGGGGCGGTCTGCCATACCGTCACCTAAAACCACTACATATTTCATTCCTTTTACCCTCGGTTTCAACACTTTTTAATCTACACGAATCATATTGATCATACCGCTGACCTTTGCTGCAGCCTCTTCATATACTTTTCCACTCATAGGCTCTGTTACAAATGCAGTTTCACCGGCAATTTCAGGCACTTCAACATAAGACACCGTTCCAAATGCAGCTTCTATGGCATCTTTATCCGCCGCCGCGCGCACAAAGAATTTGTATGCCACATCTTTATAATCTTTCAGTGTCAGCTTTTTCTCATCCCAGAAAATCACAATATTTTTATCAATATGTTTCACAATATCAACGATATCTGCCACTACAGCACTGGCTGTTGGAAGCTTTCCGGCTCCGCTGCCGTAAAACATTGCGTCTCCAAGAACATTTCCATGTACAAAAACCGCATTAAATACATCATGCACATTGTAAAGTGGATGTGCATCATCCAGAAGAAACGGGGCCACAATGGCGCTGTATCCCCCATCAACCATACGGCTGGATGCCAGCAGCTTAATATTTTTTCCCATTGCTTTGGCATATTTAATATCTGCTGCAGAAATTTTGGTAATTCCTTCACAGTGAATATCTTCAAAGTCCACCTGGCTTCCTGCAACCAAAGAGGTTAAAATTGCAATCTTTCTGCAGGCGTCATGTCCTTCCACATCCGCTGTAGGATCTGCCTCAGCATATCCTTTCTGCTGTGCATCTTTTAAAACATCGGCAAATTCAGAGCCTTCTTCAGACATTTTGGTCATCATATAGTTGGTTGTACCATTTAAAATACCTGTGATCTCTTCCACCACATCTGCCGTGAGGCAGGAAATCAGCGGACGGATAATTGGAATACCGCCTCCCACACTGGCTTCAAACAGGAAATTAATCTGACGCTCTCTGGCAATCTGCAGAAGCTTTGGACCATGCTTGGCCACCAGCGCTTTATTGGAAGTAGCCACATGCTTCCCGGCCAGAAGCGCGCGCTTTACAAATGTATATGCCGGCTCAACGCCTCCCATTGCCTCTACCACAACTGAAATTTCAGGATCATTTACAATAATTTCATAGTCATGCACAATTTTATTTTCATTTTTATCCCCTGGAAAATCCCGCAAATCCAAAATATATTTAACTGCTATTTCCTCTCCGGCTTTCTTTGCAATACTGTCATGATTGATGTCCAGAACCTCTGCAACACCAGAACCGATTGTTCCATAACCTAATAACGCTATTTTAATCATCTGTTCCTACTCCCTTGCTAAAATTTTTAAATATTGGATTCCCTGCTGACGTTCAATGGCCTCTACCATCTGCTCTATATTCCCTGTTTCCGGCAGAACATCCACGCTGAGTGTTAAAGATGCAATCCCATTGACCGGAATACTCTGATGGATTGTCAGAATATTGGCCTGAAACTCTGCAACAATCTGCAGAACTAAAGAAAGCAGTCCGGGCTCATCCTCCAGCTGAATAACCATAGTAATTGTTTTTCCCTTTGCATTATCATGAAAAGGAAAAATATCTTCTTTATATTTATAAAAAGAACTTCTGCTGATCCCCACCAAATCCGTGGCATCCTGTACAGAAGTCACTCTTCCAGATTCCAGCAGCCGCTTCGCTTCAACGACTTTTAAAAGCACTTCCGGAACCGCTTTTTGTTTTAATACGAAATATCTTGTTTTGTCTTTCATTTTGCGCCTCCAGTGTTTGCAGCAGAGATACATTTGTTCTTGTACCAAAGATAGATTACCACATTCTTTTCCGTGTTGCAACTATTTCCTGTAATCTCTGCTGCCTGGAGTTCTTTTTTAATTTTGGGTTTCATCCTGATTCTGCGATAACGTACGCCATTTCAGATATGCATTGATAAACAGATCAATCTCTCCATCCATAACCGCATCCACATTTCCGGTTTCCGCATTGGTTCGATGATCTTTTACCATAGTATACGGCTGCATAACATAGGAACGTATCTGATTTCCCCAGCCGATTTCTGACACTTCACCCCGGATGCCTGCTGCCTTCTCAGCGTTTTCCTGCTGCTTTAACAGATAAAGCTTTGCCCGAAGCATCTGCATGGCTTTATCCTTGTTCATATGCTGGGAACGCTCATTCTGGCACTGTACTACAATCCCAGTGGGCATGTGGGTAATCCTGATAGCAGAAGAAGTTTTATTGATATGCTGTCCTCCGGCGCCGCTGGAACGGTAAGTATCAATCCTGATATCATCATCATTGATTTCCACATCCACGTCCTCTTCAATATCCGGCATAACATCACAGGACGCAAAAGAAGTCTGGCGCTTGCCTGCCGCATTAAAGGGTGAAATCCGCACCAGACGGTGCACACCTTTTTCCGACTTCAGATAACCGTATGCATTATCACCATTCACCTGAAAAGTAACTGATTTAATGCCTGCTTCATCGCCATCCAGGTAATCCAGTACCTCCACGGCAAATCCTTTCGAAGCCGCCCATCGTGTATACATCCGGTACAGCATTCCTGCCCAGTCACAGGACTCTGTTCCGCCGGCCCCTGCATGAAGGGTCACAATGGCATTATCCTGATCATACTCACCTGACAGCAGGGTTTTCATCCTGATCTCTTCAAATGTGTGTTCAAATTCATCCATCATTTCCTGTATTTCCGGAATCAGCGACGGATCATTTTCTTCATAACCCATTTCAATCATCGTTTCGATGTCTTCAAACTGGGCCGTCAGATGCGAATAGGTTTCCACATCATCCTTCTTACTCTTTAGCTCTTTCATCAGCTCCTGGGACCTCTCCGGGCTGTCCCAAAAATCCGGAGCCTCCATTTCCCGCTCTAATTCTGCAATCCTGCGCTCTTTATTAGCCAGGTCAAAGTGAATCCCTTACTTCCTGCAGCGGGTCTTTGAATGTGTTTAATGTTGTCTTGAACTGGTCCAATTCAACCACAAAATCACCTGCTTTCTATGATTCAAGTCTCGCTCTTGCGAAACTTGGTGCGCGGTTCGGGTCAGCTTTGCTGACAACATTCTATTCCGAATCTCTGCACCTCCTCGCGGAGCGTCCTATGGGTCCATTATAAATAGTTTCCATCTGATATGCAAATGTTTTCCAGATCAGTTTTTTCTTCTCCGTTTTAACCAGCGTTTCAGTCTGTACAAAGGATAGTACTGCATCTCTGATTTTAATTTTTTAAATTCCTCCCCGCATCTGGTTTTCTCATCACAGGCCACCTGGAGTTTCTGTTTTAATTCTTTAATTTCAAGGCCTCTCTGTGCTTTTTCATCATACGTTTTCTGCAGCTTTTGTTTTAACTCTTTAATCTCTACTCCACGCTGGGCTTTCTCATCATACGTTTTCTGCAGCTTCTGTTTTAACTCTTTAATCTCTACTCCACGCTGGGCTTTCTCATCATATGTTTTCTGCAGCAGCTTCTGTTTTTCATTAAGCTGGTATTTCACCATTCCCGGGTCCTCAACCAGAATCCCAAATGGGATTCGTTCCGTCAGCTCTAACTTCTCACTCTTCATCTGCTCCTCTTTTGAAAGCCTTGCATAAATATCTCTGGCTCTGGTCAGCGTCTGCTTCAGAAAAAGTCCCACAGCCAGCCTTTGTTCTTCTGTAAATCTTAAATAATTTTCCCTTTGACTCCACAAATCACAATACGTCATAAAATATCCGTATACATTCACAAATCTTTCCGGCGTTGTCATAATAGAATTGCTGCGGTAACGCCTGATAAAATAAAGATTATCCACATACCCCGCCCGCCGGGCAAGAATCATAACCAATACCGAGTATGGATTGTCCTCATGGATAATCCCCTCATGAAACCAGATATTATTTCTTACCAGATGCTCTCTTTTTACAAACTGCAGTGCAACAGAAGCCCTGAACTCATTTCCGGTTATCATTTTTTCAAACATTTCACTTCCGGAACACACCTCGGGATAATCGTTCTTCCTGATATAATAGCTGCGTTTCTGTTCCGAAATCAATGCCTCCACATTTTCTTCCACAAGCGTTCTGCCATTAAAGCAAAGCAGATCCAGATCTTTTGTTTCTGCCTGCTGATAAAGCTCCCAAAGGGCCTCTGCTTCAAGCATATCATCTCCGTCCATAAAATAAATATACTGGCCGCAGGCCTCTTTTAAGCCTCTGTTTCTAGTATAAGATACTCCCCGGTTTTCATGATAAAAACCACGAAACCGCACATCACTCTGCACAAACGAGTCTATAATCTGCTGGGACTGATCTGTAGAACCATCATTAACGCAAATAATTTCAATCTCTTTTAAGGTTTGATCTCTAAGACTGCCAAGGCAGTTTTCCAGGTAATTCCCAACATTATAAATTGGTATAATTACAGATACCAGGCATTCATTTTTTCTTTCTGGTCTATTGTCTGTTCTATTGTTGCTCATAAATTACTCCTTTTAACAGCTGCTCATCCGTATCATATGTTTTTCATGATCGGCCCGCAGCTGATACCAATTTGTTACTCACCGCCTGCAGCGGCGGAAGTCATCCCACATCTGATATATTTCCCAATTACCGATTCTAATTACATACTAATTGTAAACTTGTCATTTTATATTCTTTTTGTTATATTACTTTCATGAACAGTATAACAAATTTCAAAAAAAATTCTACCCAAAATAATTCCCCTCTGCCTGCAGAAGAACAGGCAGATATGCTGCGCAGGGAGCTGGAACGGCTCAGCGAAACAGATTTCCAGAAGTTTTCTTCCGGACTAGTGCCCGGAGAAGTAAAAATGCTTGGCGTCCGCCTCCCAAAACTCCGGGAAATTGCCAAACAGCTTGCGAAAGGCGACTGGGAAACCTATCTTGCCTGCGCCAGAGATGATTCCATGGAAGAGATCATGCTGCAGGGAATGGTTTTAGGATATGTCAGGACTCCCTTTTTTAGGAAACGCCCCCTTCTTGAACAATTTATCCCCAAAATCCGCAATTGGTCTCTTTGCGACAGTGTGTGCGCTTCCCTGAAATTTCCCCCTTCCGAAAAAGAGGAAGTATGGCAGTTTTTAAAAAAATATTTATCCAGCGAAAAGGAATACGATATTCGTTTCGGCGTTGTTATGATTCTGGATCATTTTATTGAAGAAAATTATCTGCAGGAAATATTTCAGATCTTTAACAAGATCAAACATGATGGATATTATGTCAAAATGGCAGTAGCCTGGGCTGTTTCTGTATGTTTCCGCAGATTTAAACCAGAAACAATAAATTATCTTACCAGCTGTCAGCTGGACAACTGGACCTACAATAAATCTCTTCAAAAGATTATTGAATCCAGATACTCTTCTCCTGAAGAAAAAGAACTTATGCGCAGCATGAAACGGACTTAGAAACAGTCATAAAATTTCCCTTTTGTGTGAAATTTATTTCAAAATGATAATACGGCAGCAGACACCCCTTACCGGGATACCTGCTGCCGTTTGTTTACCAGATGCCTGCCAGGCTGCAGACAAAGCTCTGCCTTATGCCTCATGTCCATTGGCTCTGATTACTTCAAGAACTCGATTTACATATTTTTCGCAAAGACTTTCTGTCTCCGCTTCTACCATCACTCGAATCACCGGTTCTGTACCGCTTTCACGAACCAGAATTCTTCCGGTATCTCCCAGAAGCTCTGAAACTTCCCGAACCGCCGCCTGCACTTCTCTGTCATTTTGAGCTTCGGGTTTACTATGCACCCGTATATTCTTCAATACCTGAGGGTAAATATTTACCGGTTCCGCCAGTTTGCTTAAGGGCATTTTCTTGGCCAGCATAACTTCCATTAATTTCAGGGAAGTTAAAATACCATCCCCGGTTGTAGCATATTTGCTGAAAATAATATGGCCGGACTGCTCCCCTCCGATCCGGTGTCCATTAGCAACCATATTTTCATAGACATATTTATCTCCCACAGCGGTTTTCTCATAATCAATCCCGGCCTCGTCAAATGCTTTATAAAGCCCGAAATTTGACATAACGGTAGTAACCACTGTATTATTCAGCAATTTACCTCTCTCTTTCAGATATTTCCCGTAAATATAAAGAATCAGATCACCGTCAATCACATTTCCCTTCTCATCCACAGCAATACACCGGTCTGCATCTCCGTCATAAGCAAAACCTACATCTAAATTATTCTCCTTTACGAATTTCTGCAGAACCTCAATGTGAGTAGAACCCGCATTGTTATTAATATTTGTTCCATCCGGCTGATTATTGATGACATAGGTTTTAGCCCCCAGCGCATCAAACACATTTTTCGCAATCTGCCAGGAACTCCCGTTGGCACAGTCCAGCCCCACCCGCACATTTTTAAAAGAATAAACAGCCAGCGAAATTAAATAACCCACATAACGGTTTCTGCCTGCCGCATAATCCACCGTACATCCGACATTTTCCCTGACAGCATAGGGGATTTCTTCCATCTTTTCCCCAAACAATTCCAGTTTCCCATCCATATAATCTTCGATATAGGAAATGGTCTTTTCATCCATTTTCTCACCATTTCCATTAATCAGCTTGATTCCATTATCATAATACGGATTGTGGCTTGCAGAAATCATAATGCCGCAGTCAAAACCATCGGTCCGTACTACATAGGACACAGAGGGCGTTGTGGTAACATGCAGCAGATAGGCATCCGCACCGGAAGCCGTAAGCCCCGCCACTAAAGAATATTCAAACATGTAACTAGAGCGTCTCGTATCTTTTCCGATTACTACAGAACACTTCCCGCCCTTTAACATACCGTAATACCATCCAAGAAAACGTCCCACTTTAAAAGCATGTTCTACTGTGAGATTTTTATTGGCTTCTCCCCGGAAACCATCCGTACCAAAATATCTTCCCATTTTTAATCTCTCCTACTCGTAATTTATATTCCTGTTTTCGGTCCTGTATTCCTTTTATTTATTATCTTCAATATTATTTTTCAAGTCTCGCTCTTGCGAAACGTTTACAGTATACTATATCCTCTAAGTTCCTGCAAATGCTTCTTATTTGTCTTTCTGTTTTATATCATAATAGCCGGCATAAAGCTGTGGTCTTCTGTCCTGCTTTACCGGAAACGCCTGCTGCCACTTTTCTGCTTTATCCCGAAGATCACAAAATAGAAGCTCCTCTCCTCTGGCAAATCCGCATCCGGGCTGCCCGTCCGGCAAAAACAGACAGCTGTCTCCACTGTACGCCAGTCCGCCAATGTCCCCCTGACAGTTAATCCCGGCTACATAACATTGATTTTCTATGGCCCGGGCCTGCAGCAGACATTTCCAGTGCATACTTCTGGCTGCCGGCCAGTTAGCCGGAACAAGAATCAGATCTGCTGACTTTGACAGCTCCTGATACAATTCCGGAAACCTAAGATCATAACAGATTGTAAGACCCATAACAAACCCGTCCAGTGCTAAAAGACAGGTATCGCTCCCTTTTTGAAACCATCGGTCCTCACCGGAATAACTAAAGGGATGAAGCTTCACATAATCCCCTAGAACCTTGTTTCCATCCACCACCGTGTAATGATTTTCCGCCTTTTTTCCGGCAGCCTTTGCCCATCCAAAAGCAATAGCAATCCGGTACTCTCCGGATATTGACAGCATCTTTCTAACAGTCTCCATTTCCGATTCCGCAGTTTTTACTGTATTCATAGAAAAACCGGTAAAAGACATCTCCGGGAAACAGATCAGGCGCGCGCCTTCTTCTGCCGCTGCTTTACACCAGTCCCTGCCCCGTTTTATATTTTCCGCTTTATTTTCCCAGACAATAGATGTCTGACACAATGCAATCTTCATATTGTAAAATTCCTCCTCCGGTAAAAAAGACTCCTGCCACGGTAGGATTCTCCGCCTGCGGCGGGTTGCGCAAGCAGCATGGTTCCACTCTGCCGCAGCGGGATCCACAGCGAAGCGTTTTTTTTGCTCTATAGGAATCGGTACTTTTCAGCTTTAGCACAACACAGTATTTCCTATAGAGCAAAAAAACGGGAGACGATCTCTCATCTCCCGTCAGTTACTATTTTATTGAAAGAGCGGTGTTTTGTAAACGCCATTTTCGATCAATTTCTGAAATGCATGAATAACAGTCTCCTTATCTTCCTGATAAGTAACCCCAAACCACCGGTCCGGCGTCTCAAGGACTTTAACAGAAAGCTTACCTTTTTACCTTGATAATAGATCTTTATTATGTTAATTTTTTAATAGTTATTTACAAAATATAATCATCTAAAATATGAAAGGGAAAACAGATAATGAAAAAAAAGAAATTAATTTTAAAAGTTCTTTGTATTTGTATTAGCTTTACTACCATAATAATCCCTGCAAATTCTTTTGCAGCCTCTCAAAACCTACTTACCAACAATTCTATAACGAAAGATAATATTACAGATGACGATCCAGGACGCGAACGTCTCCAAGGAGACATTCCCCAAGAATTTGGGAATCAAATTTCCCCATACCAAAACCGCTCTGTAAAATATATCCATGATGATCGTTTTAAGAATCATACTATTAAAGAAGGCATAGATGTTTCAAAATATCAAGGTGAAATCAATTGGAATGAAGTTAAAAACTCTGGTATTGATTTTGCTTTTATAAGAATCGCCTATAGAGGTTCCTCTCAGGGAGTTTTATCAATAGATCCATATGCGGAGAGAAATCTGAAAGGAGCTTCAGAAGCCGGTATTCCTATCGGAGTATATATCTTTTCTCAAGCAATTACACCTAAGGAAGCCCAAGAAGAAGCACGCTTCTTATTAGAAAACACAAAAAATTTTAACATAAGTCTTCCTTATGTTATGGATTTTGAATATGTCGGATCTTCTAGCGGCAGACTCTATGATGCAAATCTATCGCGTCAAGAGGCAACTAACATCTGCAGAACTTTTTGTGACACTATTAATGATGCCGGTTTTACACCGATGATTTATGCAAATTTGTCAATGTTGGAAAACAATTTATACGCTTCCCAAATAAGTAAAGATTATCCTATTTGGTTAGCACGCTACAATTCTTATGCCGGTTATGATGGAGACTATGAATTTTGGCAGTATTCCTCAACAGGAACTGTCAACGGTATTTCTGGAAATGTAGACAAAAACTTTTGGTATACAGAAAAAGCAGAACTTATAAAAATAAATAACGAATATTATTACTATCAAAATGGAAAGTTTCAAGAAGATTATAACGGACTTCTTCAATATAATGAAAATTTATATTTAATTAAACAAGGAAAGTGGGCAGCTACCTATGAAGGTCTCTACTCAACCTCCGATGGAAATTTAAATTATATAAAAAACGGAATTATGCAGACCACTTATAATGGTCTAGTCAAACATAAGAATGGCATCTGGTATTACATCAAAAATGGTGAAGCTCAACTCAGCTATACCGGACTTGCAAAACACAGCACTGGTACCTGGTATTATGTCGAAAATGGTAAAGCCCAACTCAGCTATACCGGGCTCGCAAAACACAGCACCGGTACTTGGTACTATGTCGAAAATGGTAAAGCCCAACTCAGCTATACCGGGCTCGCAAAACACAGCACCGGTACTTGGTACTATGTCGAAAATGGTAAAGCCCAACTCAGCTATACCGGACTTGCAAAACACAGCACCGGTACTTGGTACTATGTCGAAAATGGTAAAGCCCAACTCAGCTATACCGGACTTGCAAAACACAGCACTGGTACTTGGTATTATATCAAAAATGGTAAAGCGCAGCTCGGTTATACCGGACTTGCAAAACACAGTACCGGTACTTGGTACTATATCAAAAATGGAAAGTGGGACAAAGAATATACCGGCAAAGTAAAATATGGCTCAAAATATTATTTTATAAAAAATGGCTTGAAACTATAGCCATATAATCCGTTCAAGAATATAACACTTGAAACTCTCCTAATTTATTTTAATGATCATCTGATTTTCAAATGCAGCGATTCCTCTTTCAATTATATTAGCTGGAAACTATCTTAGTGTTCCAAAGCAGTACCCCCGTGATATTTTTTACGTAGAGTGTAAAACACAATTTTTACACTCTACGTAACATTATACCAGCTTCAGAGATACCAGAAAGTTAACGGGTTATTTATACTATCTTGTACAATTTATATATCATTTTCCCATACTAAAAGATCCTTCCATGAATCTTAGTTTCTCATGGAAGGACCATCTATTTACTATTTATTAATATTACCCATTATTCAATGACATCCTTTTTGTTTACATTTATATTTCATATTTGGATCAGTAGGATCCCATGTATGCCAAGAAGATAACTTATAAGAACTAGGTTTCTTTAACGGTTCATACCCTGTTTTCCCATAAATAACCACTGTTGTTCTTAGCTTACAATTATCATAAATCCATTTTGCATCAGCCGCCGTCACTCTGACACACCCGTGGGATGCAGGTGACCCTAATTTATTATATGCACTTACAGAAAGTGCATTATTATTATTCCGGGAGTTATAGAACACAGAATGGAATAGTATTCCTCCGTGGATTCTTGTACACCACTGCCCCCAACTTGGCCCCATTAATTCATGCCAGCGGTATTTTGCCTGAGTTAAAAAAGTCCCATTTGGAGTGTAACTAGAAACTGCGCCAGTAGAACAAACCATTGCTTTATATGGTACATAATAACTTCCATCTTTATAATATGCTGTAATCATTGACTTTGCTTTATTTATGTACAAATAATAGCTATCCTTTTTGCCTACAATATTCTCTAAATTCTGTATAAGTTTTCCGTTCCCGTCATAATACAATTTCAAATACTTACCATACATCCCAGAATTTTTATCAGTCACCCGCATTGTTTTTGTAGTTACATTAACACGAGTCTTCTTACCAGAAGTGTCATAGCGTCCCAAATATGTACTTTTTCCTGTTTTTCGGTACCCTCGCACAGTATAAGAATATTCTGTATTTGCCCTTACATTTTTATCAATATAAGAGGTTGTAGAATATCCGCCAACAGAACCCAATCGTGTCCAGTTCTTAGCATTTCCAGCTTTCTTATAAATAACATATCCCTGTGCTCCTGCTGCTTTTCCCCAGTTAATCTTGATCCCCAAACCATTTGGAGAGACAGAAACACTTGGTGCAGACATTTCAGTTTTAACTTTTAGGCCAACCCCATCTACAATTCCATCTTGTATCTTATTACCCTGGCTCCAATATGCCTTTACAGTATAATAATAACTAGAACCAACAGAAGCCTGATTATCAGTATAGGAAGATGTATTACCAGAGTTTATATTTTTTATATACTTCCAACCACCAGTCCCGCCTTTTCTGTATACTTTGTAACCACTCACTCCCTTTACAGTCTGCCAACTTACTTTATTAGAATTGTAAGACACCGGCGATGTTTTAAGTACTTTAACTTTCTGCGGTTTTACCAAAACAGAATAACCAGATGACAATGAATTGGTACCTGTCTCTGAAATGGCACGTACTTTTAATTGAACATTCCATCCCCATGCAATATTATTTATTTTACAATTGTATGAAGTCCCTTTCACATCTTCAAGTGTTTTCCATTGCAGATTTCCAACCTTTACATATACTCTATATTTTTCCGCACCTTCAACAGAATTCCAATTTAATTTTATATTGCTACTCGAAGTAACTGCAGCTGATAAAATTCTAGGTTGTTCAATTCCAATTTGTATGCCAATCCCGTCTTTATCATATGGTGATTGATAATCTTTACCACTATTTGCATTTCTTGCTCGAACAGTATAACAATATCTTTTTCCCTGTTTTACAGTATCATCCACATACTCTAATTCGTTCGTATATGTTTTTGTCAGACGTCTCCAGGTTTTTTCACCGGTTTCTTTACGATAAACAACATACCCTTCTGCGTAATCCACAGGTTTCCAGCTTATGTGAATTTTATTTCCAGACACAATTTTTATTTGAGACAATTTAGGCGTTTCCAATTGTATTTTTATACTAACACTTTCCGATAATTCGCTTTCTACTAAATCATCTTCCACTGAAATGGCACTAACTTTATATTTATATATTTTATCTGACAAAGGTACATTATTTATTTCATAGGATGTACGTGTAGTTATTCCAATTTCTTTTAAGGAACCATCCGACATTTCCTGATATACTTTATATGAGCCTGCACCTTCAACTGCATCCCATTTTATTTGAACAGTCCGAAATATATTTTTAACAGATATATTACTCACAGCATCCAAAGTAAAGTCTTTGCTTCCAGATTCCGAAATATTTCCACGAGATTCCAGATTATTTCTTTCAACATTATCTGCTGCCACTACCGTCATACATCCAGTTCCAAGCAATGAGCAAACTGCAAATATAAATAGTTTTTCTTTTAATCTTCCCATCTATAAAACCTCTTTCATAATCATCCCGCATTATTTTTACTTATTTAATATAAAGGAGACTTATAAGTTTCATTCTCTACCAATCCCCTAAAAGCATTTATGACGGTTTGCTTGTCTTCCTGATAGGTTACTCCAAACCATTTATCTCTAGTTTCTAAAACTTTAACAGAAATTTCACCTTTACCCAATAAATCACCTATAACAGTCGGTAAAAGATATTCTGCTTTCAAATCATTTTCTCCAACAGAACCAAGGAAATCCTTAAACCCTTGTTCTAATATATCAATAAATTCCGGTGTCACTCCCCACATGTTCATAGATACATGGGTTCCACTTTGAATTACATTTCCATCCCCATCTTTAATAATGCCATTATCATCCCTTCTTATTCCACTGGTTTCATTGATCTTAATCAACATATCTTCTTGATCAACTTTACAAATGCCTCTGGTTACGGTCCCGTTTTCACTCAAAGTATTATCCAATATAAAACCTGACATACAATATTTTCTTTTGGAATTGCTATTTTTAATTAAATACTGATATACCTTCTTAAAGGCTTCCTTTCCGTAATAATCATCTGCATTTATTACCGCAAATGGTTCATGAACAATATCTTTGCAACATAAGACCGCCTGACCTGTTCCCCACGGTTTACTCCGGTCTACAGGTTTTTCAAATCCTTTAGGCAAATCATCGAGCTCCTGAAAAACATACTCTACTTTACAGATTTTCTCAATCCTCTTTCCTATAATATCACAGAAATCTTTTTTTAAATCCTTACGAATAATAAACACAATCTTATCAAATCCTGCTTCCAATGCGTCATATATTGAATAATCAATAATAATTTCTCCATTAGGTCCGACAGGAGTCAATTGTTTTATTCCTCCCCCAAATCTAGATCCAATGCCAGCTGCCATAATTACTAAAGTAACACCCATAATTATTCCTCCATGATTTATCGTTTCTATACTATTTTTTCAATTTTATCATAATTTAATTTCTCAGTCCATTTATATAATAAATAATCATTTGATTAATTTAAAATCAATTCCTTACAAATGGAATTTCATTAGAAAATCTTATGGCACTAACCATCTGATAATCGGAATTTTTTTTATAAAATATACAATTAATGCACATATTATATAAATAACGATTGCACCAAAGACTGAATATATAATACTGTATCCATCAACAAAATCCAATTTCAAAATATACCACATTATGATTTTTTGTATAAAGTAAATACCAAGACTAAGTGAAGATAATGTAGAAACAAATTTTGCTAACCGCCCATTACACTTTATCTGACAAAACTCACTGTGTTTTAAAAAGACAAAAATTCCAGCCGCAACACAAACAGCAAATATTGAAGTACTTGTCATAAAAGTTTTATCAAACTTACCGCTCTGTCTGGACAAATGCACGGTAACTAAAAACAGCGCCGCAATACTTATACCAGAAAAAATATATAATATCCTACGGCATATTATAGACATTTTTTCATACTTCAATAACCATCCTAATAAGAACAAACATATAGGAGCATATCCAAGTGGAAACCGTAACATTCCAAAATTAATTCCACTTATACTTTGTATAATAGGGAATATGGCTATATTACACATCCCTAATACAAATAGATACCACACAGTTTTTTTGTATTTCTCTTTAACAATAATAGACAAAACAGGTATACAAAAATAAGCCGGTATTAAAGTATAAAAAAACCAAAAAATGCTTAATATCTTATTATTCATAAACTTATTTATAAAATCATAAACTCCGACTATCTCTAGTTGTCCAGTATGTACTTTCCATAATGCATAAATAATTGACCAAACCACAAATGGTATCAATGTTCTTATTACCCTTTTTTTCAAAAATGTTTGGGTATTATATTTATTACGGTACTCTAATAAATTAGCACCTGATATCATAAAAAAACCGGTTACTGCCCATATACACACTGCCTGCAGTACAATCGACAAATACCACCCCCCCCCC
>CABIXN010000004.1:25336-362551 GCA_902362715.1 Lachnospiraceae bacterium
TATAATGTAATTTAAGATTATAACGACTATCTGTGCAAATATCTTTACTGCTATGCTACCAAAATCCAATTTTGTAATAAAAATGTATAGAATACATTCTTCAACTAGTAATGTCGCCAATCGACCTGTAAAAAATTTTATTATTTCCTTTACCAAAAGTGCAATTGTTCTTGTACGAATATTAAAAACCCATATTTTATTCGTTATATACGCAAATAATACAGCTAAAATCCAAGACCAGAAATTAGCAATCAGCTCATTTAAGTTTAAACTAAGGTCAAAGTATGTATAGGACCCCACACTTACTATAAATGATGCTCCACCAAAAAATAAATATAATAAAAGCTCCTTATGCATTTTATAAAATGGATAAAAACATTTTAATATTGGCAAAGACATTATTTTATCAAATATATCCCTTTTACTATCCATATGCCTCTTCTTTCTTTAAGCCAAATATATAATATACACAAGCTATTAATACTGGAATAGCTGCCATTAATGGCATTGAATATCTAATATACGCATTTACTGGAGAAGCCACACAAATTAATACATTGAAAATTAACGGTATAGTAATAACTAGAAATTTATATCGTTTACTTTTCAATATAAATAATATACTTGCTAACAAAATCCAAGTATAAGTGCCACATGTCATTAAAAGAGATATTCCCGGCATATGCTGAACAAATGTTACACATTCCATAACTTTTGTCCTTACTCCATTATTCATAATATAATTTATTTTTAATTCACCTGTATTCAAAGGTTCACCCATAATATAAAACTTAAATGCACTTAATTCCTCATATATATAGGGAGGGTAAAAATATCCAAAACAATTATTAATAGTCGCAGAAATGTAATCGCCGGGATATTGATACAACATACTTTTCCAAGTATCCATATACTCTGCAAATTCCTCATCAGTAGCTTTTAAATTTGCTTTGCTTTTAACAGGATCGGATAAACACGGATTATATCTTTCAACCAATGTATCATAATTTAACACTTTATCAATAGATCTCCGCTCATCCTCTGTTAGATCATCACCATGATATTTAACTGCTCGGGCTGTTTGCTGAAAAAATACAGAATGAGCCTCATACGGTGCACCTTTTGTTTCAATTAAATTTGGTGTCAAAATTTGTCCATATACCATGTTAATTATTAGTATTAAAATAATACTCAAAACAATTTTTAATTTTGATCTAAAAATGACAAATAATGTTCCTATCAAAGTAGGTAAAACAATAAATAGTCCATCTTTTCTGAAAATAATAAGTAAACAAGACAGTAAAACTATCCCGATTATTTCTTTCTTTGTGATAGCATTTTTTCTCATTACAATTTGAACTATTTTCGTAAAGAAAAGAGCAAAAAAAGCATAATATAATGTATCTTTTCCCACTGTTTGAGCATAAGCCCCCCACATTGGCAATAAAGAGAAAAAAAGCAAAGTTAAAATAGGAAACAATTTATTAATTTTCAGACTGTTAATATATGCACTTATATATCCATATATGAATGCACACAAGACAGATTGAAATAGCACAAATAAAAACACTCCAAAATTTAGATCAATAATACTTCCTAAACTTACAAAGCCGCCAATTAAATACGTAGTTAAAACAGGATGATGATCGGACATTGGCCAAATCCCAAAAAACATATCTAATTGATAATACCCGTCATATGGAATACTTCCCGGATAAAAAATTATTAAATAAGGCAGCCAAGTAATAAAAATAATTAAAGCAAAAAACAGTATAGGGTATTTTAAATTAAAATTTTTCGCAAATACATATTTCTTTCTTCTTGCCAATAAGACCTTTTTTAATATAATATCCAGAATCACATAGTACAAAACGCAAAAACCCACAAATGCAATGCAACTAATGACAACTTTCGTAACATTGCCAGTTAGTAATTTCGCGCTATTTGTTAACGTATAACTCACCCCTATAAGTGTAAAAACGGAATAAATTGCTCCTAAAAATAATATTAAAAAATCAATTTTTATAAATAAAGCCCCAAAATATTTTTTGTAAATAAAATATAAAACTCCAAATATTAATAATCCTACAAAACTAATATTATTTGCAAACTTCCCATTTTGTTGAAATAATATAGAAAGGGTACTTATATAAGCTAAAATAATACAAATAATATTAAAAACATACTTATTTTTTTGAATCATGAATTATCTTTTCCTATTTCTTCCTTAAACTCTTATCGCATATCTTTTACATATTTAAAATTAATTGCTGTATTCTGCAATTCCTGTTCAAAATCCTGCTTATTTTTCTGATTAATAGTATTTAAAATCAGTCCTGCAAACAAAGCTTGTATCGCTGCCAGCATTGTAAAACCACTAACTATCAATGTTGGCATTTTTTCTACAACTCCCGTATTAAGAAAAGAAATAAATACCGGTAAAAAGAATCCCATACTAATTAAGAACAATATAAAGGCAACTATTGAGAAAAAATGAAACGGTTTATAATTTTTATACAACTTTAGTATTGTTCGAAGAACCTTTATGCCATCTGTATATGTGTTTAATTTAGATTCACTTCCTTCTGGCCTATCTCTATATTCAATAACAACATTTTCTACAAACATATTTTTATCTACTGCATGTATGCTCATTTCTGTCTCGATCTCAAAGCCCTTGGATAATACTGGAAATGTTTTAACAAATTGATAACTAAACGCTCTATAACCTGTCATAATATCCTTTATATTACTTTTGAATAACCGATTAATCGTTTTTCTAACTAAATTGTTCCCAAGATTATGAAAAGGTCTCTTATTTTCTTCAAAATATGTGGAGGATAATCTATCCCCCACCACCATATCCACATTCTTTGTAATTACTTTATTAACCATCTCAACCGAAAACTCTGCTGGATAAGTATCATCTCCATCCGTCATTATATAACATTCTGCATCTATATCCCTAAACATTCTTCGAATAACATTTCCTTTTCCTTGTTGGTATTCATACTTAACAACCGCACCTGCCTCTCGTGCAATAGTATCTGTTCCATCATCAGAATTATTATCATAAACATAAATTTTTGCTTCAGGTAATGCTTTTTTGAAATCTTTTACAACTTTTCCTATTGTTTTACTCTCATTATAGCAAGGAATCAAAACTGCTATTTTGTCCATAAAATTTTCCTCTCTAAGTAATCACTAAATTTAAACCTATACCAAACTTTTTAACTCATTTTCTACCACCTTAAGTGCTGCATCTATCACTTTATCCATATCATAATATCTGTACTCGCCCAATCTGCCCCCAAAGATTATATTTCTTTCATTTTCACATAATGCTTTATATTGTTTTACAAGCTTCTCATTTTTTTCATCATTTACCGGATAATAAGGTTCGTCACCAGGTTTCCACTCACTTGGATATTCCTTAGAAATCACTGTTACTGGTTGCTTTCCATATTCAAAATGTTTATGTTCAATAATACGCGTATAAGGAACTTCTCTTTCTGTATAATTTACAACGGCATTTCCTTGATAATTTTCTATATTCAGAACTTCTGTTTCAAATTTAACTGAACGATATTCCAAAACCCCAAGTTTAAAGTCAAAGAACTCGTCCAACATCCCTGTATAAACCGTCTTTACTGCAATATCTTGATGGGTTTTCCGAAATTCAAAGTAATCAGTATTCAGGATAACGTCAGAGCCTTCCAGCATCTTTTCTATAATTTTTGTATAACCGCCAATTGGAATTCCCTGATACCGATCATTGAAATAATTGTTATCATAAATAAAACGTAAAGGTAAACGTTTAATAATAAAGGCCGGAAGATCTTTGCAATCCCTTCCCCACTGTTTTTCTGTATAACCTTTTATTAGTTTTTGATACACGTCCCTTCCTACAAGTGATAAAGCCTGTTCTTCTAAATTTTTAGGATTCTGAATACGTAATTCTGCAATCTGATCCTGGATCTTTTGTTTTGCCTCCTGGGGCGTCTTTATCCCCCACATTTTACTAAATGTATTCATATTAAAGGGAAGATTATATAATTCATTTTTGTATACAGCAACAGGTGAATTTATATAATTATTAAATTCTGCAAACTGTCCAACATAGTCCCATATTTTTTTATTAGAAGTATGAAAAATATGGGCACCATATTTATGAACATTAATTCCCTCTATTTCTTCACAATAAATATTTCCTGCAATGTGATTTCTTTTTTCTACAACAAGACACTTCTTTCCTTGTTTCGTCATCTCATTTGCAAATACTGCTCCAAATGGACCTGCTCCAACAACTAAATAATCATATTTTTTCATTATTAAACCTCCAGTTATTAATTTATTTTTTGCTCTTCAAATAAATATATTTAATTTTATAATTATACACTTTTATCCTTACATAGTAAATATAGCCAAAGCGAAATATAAAGCCAGAATTTATTTCTTAAATCTCCAAATTTTTTTTACTTTCCTTGGTATAGCTGTAGCTATAAGACCGACTTTATAGGACTTTGATTTATATGCCTTTTTATATTTTGTACATTCACTTCGCAATTCATCCACTTTTCTTTTTCGTTCAATACTTTTATAAAGTAAAAATTCCGGCGCCTCATGTTTTAAAATAAAATTAAGATCTGTATAATACCAACTTTTATAAAAATAACTCTTTTCAAATTGATCTAATCTAAAATTTTGAAAACCTTCCTGCCTATATTTATCATATAACAAGCAGAACATATCATAATCTGTCTGCAAATTTAATGAATGCATAAACCCATCCACAACACGATTAAAAAAACTTTGTTCGACCATTGCAAATTCCTTATATTCTCTCATTTTTTCATAAGTATATAAATATGATTCATATGCACAAAACACCGTTCCGGATGCTTTTCCGCTTAAACTGTCCTTATTATTTACCCGATAAGTTATTAAGGAATTTTCTACATAAGTAATTCTTTCTGCAAGAAAAAAGGCCATTAAAGTAAAATATGTATCATTTGCCTGTTTTAAATCTTGAAACTCTAATCCATTATCTTCTATAAAACTTCTCCGATACATTTTATTCCAGGGAACATTCGTAGCAAAATTAAACAAATATTTTGGAAGAATATTTTTATTAATAATGTCTTTATTGCCAAGCATACTTTTATTCAAATAAACATTTGTAGAAATCAGACTATCTGTCTTTTGATCATATCTCTGAGCAGAACACACACAAATATCTGCATCTTCCTGTTTTGAACGTTTATACATTATCTCTAAAGCATTATATGCAAAGCGATCATCCGAATCCCAGAATACAACATACTCTCCAACAGCCTTTTTCAAGCCCTGATTCCTGGCAACACCCGCATATAAATTCTTCTGACTGATTAATTTTATCCTAGAATCATTTGCTTGCATCTCTGTAATAGTCTTCACAGATTCGTCGGTCGAGCCATCGTCTATACAAATTATTTCAATCTCCTCCAAACTCTGATGTATTACATCTTTCAATGTATCTTGCAGATAAATTTGTGCATTATAAACAGGCATAATAACCGAAACTTTAACGTTATTCATTCTTCTCCTCCAGCCACACTTCAAAAAATATATTGTAATAGCAGAAGCCATTGCTTACGGCCCCCCGTCACAATGGCTTCTATTTTTAACTTCCAAAATACTCCTTAAAATCTAATTCATTTATCTTTTTATATTTTTCAAATTCTTTTTTATTATAAAAATATTCCTCCGGCTTTCCACTTATCTCTAAATCAGAAAACCACTCATTTTTTAATTGATTATATAATACCTCTTTCTTAGCACCATTTAACGTCTCAAGATTCCACAAACTAAAATGAAGTGCATAATTAATATAATCCTGTTTCACTTCCCAGTATACGCCATAATCAATTAAATTAGCCTTCAGCGCTTTTAGCGCCTCATAAAAACACTGCCAGGACTTTTCTCTTGTATTTGAAAGAGAATTTGGATTATTTCTGCGCTGATGTGCCAGTATCTCATCAATTACAGTTATTCTTTTGGCTAAAACAACGGCAGAGAAAACAAACAGCATATCATTTGAGGTTCTCTGCTCCTGAAACCATAATTCGTGATCTTTTACGAATTGAGTCTCAAATATTTTATCCCAGGCCCAGCCAACAAAAACTTTAAATATATTTCCAGTAAAGGTCCTATGGTACATCGGCTGATAACAGGGTAAATGTTCCATTCGAAGTGTCCAATTTACTTTTACAAACTGATTTAAATCCTCTCTAAACTGATCTGATCTGAATACAGCAATTTGGGCCCTATCATTCTTGGCTTGTTTATAAGCCTTTTCCAACATTTCAGGTTCAAAAAAATCATCGGAATCAAGAAACGAAAGATACTCCCCCTTAGCTCTTTTTAATCCATTATTTCTGGCAGCACCTGCACCTGCATTTTCCTGCGTTATAACAGAAACCCTTGAATCTTTCTTCTCATAATTTTTAAGTATTTCCAAAGAACGATCCTGTGAACCGTCATCAATACAGATAATCTCTATTTCTTTTAAAGTCTGATTCACAATGCTGTCCATACATTGAGCTAAATAATCTTCAACATTATATACCGGTAAAATCACCGAAATTTTGGGATTGTCCATTTTTCTTCCTCACCAATTTATGCTTTTTTCAGAGACGCTTTGATTTTTCTCGGTATACAAGTCAAAGCTCTTCCAATTTTATACGAGTTAGAATTTTTCAAACGATTTAACTCATTTAAGGTTTTCTGATAATTAAAATTTGAATTACCATCGGCAAGCCCCATTACGACTTTTCTAGTATAAAACCCTTCCGGATCTTTTACAAGAAACTGTATATTAGACCAGGCCGTCGGAGTAAACACTTCCTCCTCTAATTCATTTTTTTCCAATCCACGTTTAAATTCCTGACTAAAACGCATAACATATTCTTTACGATGCTCTTCTCCTATTCTTTTAACTGTTCCCCAATAATTATTATATTTTTTAAACCAATATAATCCTTTAAATCTATTCCACAATTCTTCATCTCTAGATAAAATATCACGAATATGATCATATTCCACATTCATGCAGTATACTTTATCTTTATTATGTACAGAAGAATTTGGATTGTCTCTCCGATTCATATAATATGGTCTGTCCAAAATCATTGCACGCTGTGCAAAAATAAAAGTTTGAAACCAAAATCCATTATCTTGAAATGAAGCTCCAGGCGTCTCATTATGCCGAATATTATGTTTTTCTAAAAAGTCCCTTTTATAGATTCCACTCCAAGTATTCATTATAAATCTTAGAGCATCCGGATTTTTACTTGGATCAAATATTACATTATAATCTTCCGGATTAATAGACAAATGGTTATATGCCAACTCCATATCTCCATTATCCGAACGTTTAAATCGATAAAAATCTGCTTTTACAAAATCAAGATCATTTTCTGATGCCTTATTGTAAAGATCCTGATACATATTGATAGGCACAAAATCATCTGGTTCCACAATCCCAATATACTGGCCTGACGCTTTATCAAGGCCAATATTCATCCCGATTCCATACCCTCCATTCTCCTTATCTATCAGTACTATTCTGGAATCTTTCTGTGCATAGGCTTTTAATATTTCCAGGGAACCATCCGTAGACCCATCATTGATACATATGATCTCAATATCTGTTAAAGTCTGATTCACAAGACTTTCCATACATTCAACCAAATAATTCTCCACATTATATGTCGGTACAATTATAGATACTTTTGCCATCTTCCTTTGTTCTCCTTAATTATATTCTCAGTAACAAACTTTGTTTGATTCTACCTGTTTTTATTAATCCTTAAAATATAAATCCCTGGTATATACTTTTTCCATTATATCTTCAAGCTCCTGGCTATAACGGTTAGCGATAATCACATCACTTATTTCTTTAAATTCAGACAGACTTTTAATTACTCTGCTGTTAAAAAATAAATTTTCCTTCATAGTTGGTTCATAGATCACTACCTCAACACCATGCGCTTTTATCCTTTTCATGACCCCCTGAATGGAAGACTGCCTGAAATTATCTGAATTTGATTTCATCGTCAGCCGATAAACTCCGACAATTTTAGGATTTCTTTCAAGAATTCTCTCAGCAATAAAATCTTTTCTGGTACGGTTCGCATCCACAATAGCACCTATTATATTATTAGGAACATCTTCATAATTAGCTAAAAGCTGTTTTGTATCCTTTGGAAGACAATAACCACCATACCCAAAAGAAGGGTTATTATAGTGATTTCCAATTCTAGGATCTAGACCAATTCCATCTATAATCTCTTTCGTATTTAATCCCTTCAGTTCCGCATAAGAATCTAATTCATTAAAAAACGATACTCTCAATGCCAGATAAGTATTGGCAAATAATTTTACCGCTTCAGCCTCAGTAGGATTCGTATATAAAACATCAATATTTTCCTTAACTGCTCCCTGCTGCAAAAGCCCGGCAAAAATATGCGCTGCTTCCCTCATTTTTTTATTATCCTGCTGTGCTCCAACAATAATTCGAGACGGGTAAAGATTATCGTACAAGGCTCTCCCCTCCCGTAAAAATTCGGGTGAAAAAATAATATTCTCCGACTGGTATCTTTCTTGAATCGAAACAGTATACCCGACTGGTACTGTTGATTTAATTACAATAACAGCATTTTTATTTACTTTTAATACCTGTTCAACAGCATTCTCCACAGATGATGTATCAAAAAAATTTTTCTTTTCATCATAATTTGTCGGTGTAGAAATGATTACATAATCCGCATTTTTATATGCCATATCACCATCTAAAGTAGCTGTCAGATCTAATTCCCTCTCGGCAAGATATTCTTCAATTTCCTTGTCAACAATAGGCGATATTTTTTTATTAATCATCTCAACTTTTTCAGGTATAATATCCACTGCATATACTTTGTTATGTTGTGCAAGTAAAATAGCATTTGATAACCCTACATAACCAGTTCCTGCTACTGCTATAATCATTTTGTCTCTCCTCTTCCTACTTTTTTGTCAGCCTTAAAAATCTCTAACGTTCTGCATAACCCCCGCTTTATATCATTCCCCGGCTTCCATCCCAGCTTCCGGATCTTTTCTCCATCCATAAGCGCTTTTGTTGCCTTTGAATAGCCAGCGGCCTCCACAGCATCAGGAAGTTCAAAAACCACCTTTGTCCCAGAGACTTCCGCTATTATTCCTGCCAGATCTTTCAGCATTATATCCGATGCGGTATCTGCAACGTTATAAGCCTCACCTGCTTTTCCATAAAAAAGCGTGTATAAAATTCCTGATACGGCATCTGCAACATAAGTATAAGAATATAATTGAGTTCCCTCACTCTTCAGTATAATATTCTCTCCGGCAGCGCCTTTTTTCAAAAACTGAGAGATCGCTTTTGTGTCTGATGAAAGCATTGTGGGTCCATAGGTTCTTGCCAGTCTTGGAATTACAACATCCAATTCTCTCTGTTTCCTATAGGCCTGGCATAAAGCCTCTCCGCACCGTTTACTCTCCGGATAACCGGCCCGAAGGGTATTACAGTTAATATAACCGCAATAATCCTCTTTAAAGTAATCGGTATCTCCCTGATTTTCACCATATACCTCTACCGTTGAAGCAAACACAAACTTCTTGGTCTTATGCCTGCAGGCAAAATCCAGCAGATTATTGGTTCCTATAACATTTGTAGTAACTGTTCCTATGGGATCCGTGGCATATGCTACTGGATGGGTATTACTTGCAGCATGAAGAATATAATCTACTGTACGATATTTCTCATTCCCCAAAGGAAGATTAATATCATGAGCAGTAAACTCAAAAGTTTTCTGTTCCCAATAGTCTCTGAATCTTACCTCCGCCTTATGCACAGATCTGCCAAAGGCCAGTATTTTACAATTCATTCCATATTTTTGATTCCGGTACATCAGCACATCAATCAAAAAACTCCCTATCATACCTCCCGCACCTGTGATCAGAAAAGAACTGTTACTTAATCTTTCCCAGGGAAGGCTGGCTGCTGCAACGCTGCGAATATCTTCTATATATTTTTCATTCTGCAGTAAATTCATTTTATCTCTCCCAGCTTATTTTAACCAGTTATCTTTATCAGCTTTCAGATAAGCCTTAAACATTTCCAAATCATCTTTTGTAGTAAGTTTAATATTTTTATCAGAACCCGCTGCAAAATAAAGAGTCTCTCCAAGATCAACCATCATAGTATTCGTATAAGCCGATCCGTAAATACCGATCTCTTCTGCAAATGCTCTTTTATAAGCTGTGACCAATTTACCAAATTTATACGCCTGGGGAGTAGAAACTCTCCGCAGAGTTTCTCTTGGTATATATTGATTCGTACATGTTTCATCTGACTTTACAAAAATCTGTTCGTTATACGGCAGTGATGTAACAGCATTTCCATATTGCTTACATTTAATGATAACATCCGAAAGTACCGAAGCATCAACCAGAGGGCGGATTCCGTCATGAATAATTACCACATCGTCATCACTGCATTCATCTTCCAGATGATAAACCCCATTCCGGATTGACTCCTGTCCGGTATTTCCTCCTGATACAATCCATTTTAATTTTGTAATATTAAACTGTTTTGCATATGCTTTTAAAATATCATGCCAGCCCTCAATACAGACAACCTCTATGGCATCTATCTCAGGGTGCTTCTGAAATCCTTCCAAGGTATAAATTAAAACCGGTTTATCATATACATTTATAAACTGCTTCGGTATGTCCTGGCCCATACGGCTTCCGGAGCCACCTGCAATTATCACTGCTACATTCATATCATTTCCTCCATATACAGCTGATACCACATTTACTGCTGATATTGCCTGTATTTACTTATTAAATCATCCTGCTCTCCGCTTGTATTTAAAGCTTTATATATTAATCCTGCAACCCGTTCTGAAGCCTTTCCGTCCAAATGATCAAAATATTTTTCAGCAAACTCTCTGACCTTATTATGATAAAACTCCTCTTTTTGAACAGCTTTTTCGACTTCTTCTAATCTGCTGCATATTTTTCCCGGAACAAAGCTTTCAAAATCAAAGTAAAAATCTCTGTCACGTATGTATGACTGCAGATCAAATGTATAAAAAAGCATGGGAATATCTAGCAAAGATGCTTCAAAAACAACAGAGGAATAATCCGTAATTACCAGGTCTGTAATAAACAGCAGATCATTCACTTCTGACTCTCCTGAAAGGTCCAATACTCTGTCTGCATACACTTCAGGAATCTTATGTTTCTCCTTTACAAAAGGATGATGTTTAATAATCACCAGATAATCCTCTGGAATATTAGAAAGAAAATGTTCCAGATCAAATTTTTCCATGGGATAATAAGCATCTGTTCTTGTCTCCCCCCGGAATGTCGGCACAAATAAAATCACTCTTTTACCTTTACACTGAGGATATGATTCATAAAGATATTTTCTTATCTGGGATTTATATTCCTCGTCAAAAAATACATCTGTCCGCGGAACTCCGGTGGCATACACATGATCTGTCGAAATACCAAATCCCTCCGCATACCATTTTCTAACGCCGGAAGAACTTACTGTCACGTAATCATAATTTTTATGGCTTACACTCTCCTGAATTGTTCCTCCCTTTTTTCCAAGCCGGCTATAACCAAAGGTTTTAAAAGCGCCGCATGCGTGCCAGAGCTGAAATACTTTCGTTTCCTGCCGGAGGTTTAATTTATATAAGAAAGAAGTATATTCATCTAAAACAATTACCTTACTTGTAGCGCAAAGTACAGCGGCTTTATACATTTCCGCCAAAGACATTTTCTTTATATCCCGTCCTGGCAGAAACAGCTCAAGATGAATATTCTCATATCTTCTAAATTTGGTATATACATATTCCATATTTCCAGACAAATCCCGTCGTCTTACTGATAAAAAGGCAACTTTATTTTTCTGTACTTTCCGTGTTTTTGCCAATGCAAAAAAAATATTCAGCAGATTTATTTTAAATCCAAAAGGTGAAATCTTATGCCCGCTGAGCATTTTCATTCTGGCATTCATATCACCAACCATTCTTCTTTTTGCACTTTTCCCATTTTGAGATCGTTCTGAAGCATATGGAAGATATCCTTTTTCTGCAAGCCTTGCTGTACAAAACAGCCAGGGGCTTAATACAAGGGCGGCTGCAAAGCTGAACCAATTATATATCTTAATCCGTAACCTTGAGATACCATACCCTTTATCAATTCCTGTCTTTTGGGGAAGGATTTTCAGGCATGAATTTAAAATCTCAACCTCATAAAACTTCTGGTCTGTCTCAAAAACTTCCGGCGTTAAATCGGCAGTAATTTTCTCTTCATAATGTTCACCCAGCTGCAGGTTCAGATACATAGATATCTCTTCCAGCGGGTTGTCCGGTTTCCAGAACAGGCAGTCCAGCAAATAATCATAGGACCCGGCAAAAAACCAGCGGCCTTCATCCCAGAATAGTTCATGAATAACCAGCGGTATTCTCCTGTCTTTTGTGCCCTGTACAAAATATAATATCCATTTTGGCCGTGTCAGCTCACTGTCTGATTCTATAAAACCAGAAAAAAAAATGGTCATCGTATTTCTCTTTAATATAAGCTTTGACACTTTTATTTTATAATTCATTTGTTAACCCTTTAATTACTTTACTTCATAAATTCACGATAGTCAGCAATTACTTTCTTTGGTTCACCGATCATCTTTATCTCGCCTTCATGAAGCCACAAAATTGATGTACAGAGATTTTCCAGTGTCCCAAGGGAATGAGACACAATTACAACTGTACGATCTTTATTGGAAATCAGGCTTTTCATTTTCGCATAGCTTTTCTTTTTAAAACGTTCGTCGCCAACACTTAATACCTCATCTACCAGCATAATATCCGTTTCCAGAATGGCTGAAATTGAAAAAGCCAGCTTGGAATGCATACCGCTGGAATAAGTATTTACAGGTGCATCAACAAAATCTCCAAGCTCTGAAAATTCTATAATCTCATCGGCCTTCTTTTTAATCTCATCTTCCGAAAATCCTAAAAGCATACCGGAAAGATAAATATTTTCCCGTCCGGAAAGCTCCTTTTGAAATCCAACACCGATAGAAAGCAGGGATACACCGTACCCGTGCATATCCACTTCCCCTTCATCCGCCGAAAAAATCCCGGCAAGTGTCCGAAGCAGTGTAGACTTTCCGCTGCCGTTTTTACCGATAATTCCAAGAATCTCTCCTCTTGGGACTTCAAAAGAAATCCCCTTGATTGCTTCAAAAGTTTTAGGTCCTTTATCTCTCTGATGTTTTTTCAGCAGCTGTTTTTTTATAGAAAATTTATTTAGTTTACGGTACCTTACCACCAGATCTTTTACGGTAATTGCAATTTCGTTCATAATTAAATCACCTTTGCATAACTGTTCTCAAATTTGTAGATTTTATGAATGCCAAACGCACAGATTATCAAACTGACTGCCAGCCAGATACCCAGCCATTTTAAATTTGGAGTCGTTTGATAAATCAAAGCTTTTCTGGCTTCGTCGATGAGACACGCCAGTGGATTCAACCGAAGCATATAATGATTATAAGGCGCCGGAATCCTTGTATCTATCGCATAAAAAATACCTGTGGCATAAAATACAAATCGAAGAAGGATCTTTATTATATTATCAAGATCATCTACAAATACACCAAAATGCATAATTACACAGGATAAACCAAAGATCAGCAATGACAAAATCGCCAGAATAGGAAAAATCCACAGCACATTTAAAGAGACCGGAACTCTCCATACTACCATCATTCCCACAATTACAACAAAGGAAATGAGCATTTTGAAAAAGTTTACCATCATCTTTGTTTCCACCAGAACAAATTTCGGCAGGTAAACTTTTGTTACAATTGCTTTATTATTTTTTACAAGCCTTACGCTGGTGCTGACTGTACGGTTAAAATAATCCCATAAAGTCAGACCGATAAAAATATATATCGGGAAAAATTTTTCGCTTCCTCCAAATACAAATCCAAAAATAAATGTATAAATCAGCATCATACAAATCGGATTAAAAATCCACCAAAGCCAGTTCAGATAAGAACCAGCCACTTCTGCATTCAATGCAGATCTGGCAGAATAAATAGAATATTTAAAATATTTTTGAAAATCTATAAAAAAACGTTTCATCGTTTTTATATTCCTCCGCTTGCCGCCTCATCCCGGATGCAGGCATATTTTATTCATTTTATCACAGCAGTATATAAACTGCAAGAAACCGGCAGGTTCTGTCAGAATCCGCCTGTTTCATTCCTGTTCCTTAATTTCCAAATTCGATCTCATGGCCCGTCCGTTCCTGCTCCGGCGGCAGTATCATATAGTTTCCGTATACATGCTTTAAATAGGTATCATAGTCTGCAGGACAGCAGATTTCTGTATCTTCAAAAGGCAGCATACATCCTTTGCCGAAAACCCGCTTGGGAACAAACTCTTTTTCCTTATAAATCCCGTAAGTATTTCCCACAAGAGCGGAACTTTCATAAGAATATTTTTTGCAGAGATTATCAAACCGCCGAAATGCTTTTATAGTATCAACGGCTTTATAAAGTCCGGTTTTTAATCCGGTTTTGATTATCATCATCTGCTTTTTACTTCTGGTTTTTCCGGTGCCCATGCATTTATCCATAAGCGAAAAGGAAATCATTTTCCTGGCCTTTAACATTTTTTCATGATGTTTCCGGAATACATGGGCTTCGGTTGGCATTCCGTCTATTGGCATAATATCAATCCAGGCATAGATATTCTTTTTCACCACAGAATTTTTTGCATAAAATTCCCGTACAAGGGTTACACTGGTATCCTCTATTTTACAAAAATAGGTTCTGTACTCATCATCTGTTTCAATGGTTCTGAGCCTATAGCGTCCTGTAAGTTCTGTGCCGGCAATTTTCAAAAACTTCTCATAGTCCGTTCTTGGCATCCCCATATCCACATCATCATCCCAGGGAATAAACCCCTGATGGCGCACTGCCCCAAGCAGCGTTCCCCCAAGAGCGAAATACTGTAATTTATGCTTTCTGCAGATTTCTGCAAACAGCTTTATCATCTCAAGATTCACGGACTGCAGTTTTTGCATACCCGCATTTTGTATCTCATCTGTCATACTTTATCTTCTCCGAACTCAATTTTACTGATTGTATGTTTATCTTTATGTGCATCACTTGGGGGAATCTGATAATCCCCGTAAAACTGCCGCAGATAAGGATCGTACACCGAAGGTCCTGTCAGCATCAGATCTTCAAAGGGATACTTGCTGTTATCGCCAAACCATTCTCTTGGAATTAATTCTTTGTATACATACGCGCCAAAAAAATTCATTACATATTTTGAATGTTCAAAAGAAAATTTCTGCAGTTTCCGGTCAAGTCTGTCCAGAATTTTTTTACTGTCCATATTTCTTCCGAACCTTGTTTTCTGCCCTATTTTTATAATAATCCTCTGATACAGCGGGCGGCCCGGACGCATTAGATTTACCATCTTTTCAAAGCAGGAAAAGTGATACATCACCCGGATTGCAGACAGCCTGGTAAAAAACAGCCATCTGCGCAGCCTGTTATCAGGTGTCCCATCCAATGGAAAAATATCAATCCATGCATGTTCCACCAGGGTATCTGTATTAGAATCATTATAAATTTTCACTCTGGTATCCACCAGTCTGCTGAAATACCGCAGATACTCCTGATCCTTCTTATAGTTGAGAAATACCATATAATCCGGAATCTGGTATTTTACCAGCTCCATAAATTTTTTATAATCCTCCCGGGGCATTCCGATATCCACATCATCGTCCCAGGGGATAAAGCCCTGATGGCGCACGGCTCCAAGCATCGTTCCGCCGATCAGATAATATTTCAGATTATTTTTCTCACAAATTTCTGCAAACGTCTTCAGCAGATTCAGTTCATACAGCTGAAGCTGGCGCAGCATTGAGTTATCGTCTTGATTGTATACCGCCATGTTTCTAATCCTTATGTTTTTTATTAAATTCTGCCCAGAGCTTTTCCGGACTGGATACAGGTTTTACAGGTTTCAAACGTTTTTCTATTGTTTCATCAAAGGATGCGATTTTGCGGGCCGGTGAACCACCCACCACCGTTCCCGGCAAAACGTCATGTGTTACGACGCTGCCGGCTCCTACAATCGCATTAGGACCGATTTTCACACCTGGCAACACAATAACATCCGCCCCGATAAACACATTGTCCATAATTTCAATACAGTCATATTTTTTACCATATTTTTTATCGAACATCCCAGATAATACTACATCAATTCTATCATGATTTACAAATCTGACATTAGTGGCAATGGACACATTACTATGAATCTTTAACAGCTTAGGATCTGCAGGCATGATTCTGGAATAGAAGTACACATTTTCACCGATTTCTGCCAGAATGTCATGTTTACGCAGATAATCTGCTCTGGAAAAACCGTTCTTTAATAACTGAAACCAGAATTTCCGGACAAATATCTGATACCTTTTCATTAAATTTTTCAATTTTTTCATTGGTCCATAACTCCCGCTTTATTCTGCACCCTTTCGGGCCAGAACCACCTCTACCGTTTTCAGGATAATCTTCATATCCTCTTTTAAACTCCAGTTTTCAATATATTTCTCATCCAGCTTCACTACTTCTTCAAAGTTCGTAATCCTGTTTCTTCCACTGACCTGCCATAACCCTGTCAATCCGGGTTTTATGGAAAGCCTCACCTTATGTCTGACCTCATATTGATTATATTCGTCCAGTGTAGGAGGTCTGGTGCCCACAAGACTCATATCTCCTTTTAAAATATTCCAGAACTGGGGAAACTCATCTAAGCTTGTCTTTCGTATAAAGTTTCCGATTCCTTTTCCTTCTCCTTTTTCGCAGCCGATAATCCGGGGATCATTTTTCATTTTAAACATCTGTCCCTGCATCTCATTATGCTGCATCAGATCCTTCTTTTTCTGATCTGCATCCATACACATAGAGCGAAACTTGTACATCTTAAAAATACGGCCGTTTCTTCCTACCCGTTCCTGGCTGTAAAAGACCGGTCCCGGAGACTGCTTTTTGATAATAGGAGCAAGTATCAAAAATAAAACTCCCGTTACAGCAACTCCTATAAGCCCTGCTCCAATGTCCGACAGGCGTTTTAAAAGCTTCTGCCAGTTTTGCATAGAATGGATAGCGGTTGTCACTACTGTAAAGCCTCCTACCCGTTCCACAAATTTATTTGGAAGTTCATCACTCAGATAGTCCATAGCAATATGCACGCTGATCCCCATATAGATCATCGTCTTAACAATTTTCTGATAACTGTCATTATATTCAGCACTCCACAGCACCTCATCTACTACATGTGTCCTGAGATATTCAGTTATCTCATCTGCGTTGCACACCACCTTGGTTTTCCCGATGGTCTGTCCTCTCATATCTTCGTCAATGATTACAAGTCCTGCCAGATTGAAATTATTATACATGCGCTTCCTGAATTTCTCAAGAACGCTTGGCGCATAGTTTTCATAGGTAACCACCAGCATATATGGCAGTCCAACACCTTTTCGAATTCTCTTCCGGATCACCCTTTTCCAGCAGAACCGCTCTATATAGGTAAAAACAATGGACAGGATCCATGTCAGAACAAATACTGTACGAGAAAAATAAAAAGCCTGTTTTGTAATGTAAATGTACAAAAGCAGCACACCCAGAATCAGGGAATTATGAACTAAAACAGCCTGAAATTCCTTTAAAAATCCACGTTTAAGAATATTTTTGTAGCTGGAATTTAACAGCACGATTACAATGTCCACAACAATCAGTATCAGATTCAGTCTGACATACAGCGGCCGCAGATAAGGCGCAATATGAAACCCATGCCGCCAGGCACAGGCTGCTAAAAACGCTATTTCTATGAAAATAAGATCCCACACCAGAAAATCCCAGTGCTTTAACCAGTTCGTTTTTCCCTTACCCATATTTACCTCGCTTTTAGTACTCCTGTCTTTTTCATAATATTCCCCAAAATCATGAATAAAGAGAGGGCATTTTAGCTCCCCCTCCCCTATAAAATCTAAATCATCTCATCAGGCGATTTAACGCACTAAAGAAACTCCGGATAGACGCACGAGTAATATTGGAGCTTACGCCCACGCCAAAGGTTTCTTTCTCTGTGCGGTTATCCCGCATCTGAATATACGCCGCCGCTCTGGCATGAGAACCGCTTCCCATGGCGTGCTCACTATAGTTGCGGATACACACATCCAGATCCATATGGCTGTTAATAGCTCGTTTCACCGCATCAATGGGTCCGTTTCCATCTGCCTCTATATGCATATCTTTCCCATTGTATCTGTAATCTAAAACAATATGGGAATCTTTTTCATTCAAATCTTCCACTTTTACTTTGATAAACTCGTATGGTTCCTTCTTTGAGAGGTATTCTTCATCAAATTTATCCATAATCTGCTGAGGATCTACCTCGCCTCCCTGAACTTCAGAAAGCCGTTGAATGACATCCGCAAACTCTTTGTGCATTGCCTTTGGCATCTGATAGCCGTACATCGTATCCATAACAAAAGCAATGCCGCCTTTTCCAGACTGGCTGTTGATACGGACAACCGGTTCATATTTTCGTCCCACATCAGCCGGATCAATAGGCAGATACGGAACTTCCCAGATTCCGTCGCTGCGCTCTCTCAGCGCTCTTACACCTTTATTGATGGCATCCTGATGGGAACCTGAAAACGCCGTAAACACAAGCTTGCCTGCATACGGATGACGCATATCCACAGACATTTTACAGCATCGTTCATATATTTCAATAATTTCATTGATATTTTCAATCTCAAGCTTTGGATTAATTCCCTGGGAAAACATGTTGTACGCTATATTCAGAATATCAACATTTCCGGTTCTCTCTCCATTGCCAAAAAGCGTTCCTTCTACCCGGTCAGCTCCCGCCAGCAGTGCCAGCTCTGTAGCTGCCACCCCGGTTCCTCTGTCATTATGAGGATGAACACTTAAAATAATGTTTTCTCTATTTTTAAAATGCTTATGCATCCACTCAATCTGATCAGCATATACATTTGGCGTATTCATTTCCACTGTAGCCGGAAGGTTAAAGATCAGTTTATTGTCTCCAGAAGGCTCCCATACATCCTGTACGGCATTGCAGATATCAATTGCAAAATCCATTTCCGTACCGGTAAAACTTTCCGGCGAATACTCAAGCTGGATTCTTCCCGGAAAATCTTTGGCGCGATCCTTTACCATTTTCGTTCCATCCACTGCAATCTGTTTGATTTCTTCACGATTCATGTGAAATACAACATCTCTTTGCAGTGTAGAAGTTGAATTATATATATGGACAATAACATTTTTGATTCCCTGAATCGCTTCAAAAGTCTTATCTATCAAATGTTCTCTGCACTGCGTCAGCACCTGCACAGTTACATCATCCGGAATCATATCCCCATCCACAAGCTCCCGAAGAAAATCATATTCAATCTGAGAGGCCGCCGGAAAACCAATCTCTATTTCTTTAAATCCCAGCTTTAAAAGAAGCTGGAACATCTCCATCTTCTCTTCCACATTCATAGGTTCAATCAATGACTGGTTCCCGTCCCGCAGGTCAACACTGCACCAGACCGGCGCCTGTTCTATCTCTTTATCGGGCCATTCCCTTTCCGGATAATTTAAAACCGGAACTTTTTTATATTTTCTATAATTCAACATATTAACTCTCCTTACATCCTTAATTTCTCCGAAAGGATTAATCTCCAAGGCCGCTTTTAACAGCCTCTATAATTGCCCGAAGAGCATCCTCTTCGTCTTCCCCTTCACAGAAAAATTCTACTTCATCACCGGATTTTACGCAAGCCCCCAGTACACTCAGAAGACTTTTCGCATTTGAAGTATTATTCCCTCTTTGAAATGTTATTTTAGCCTGAAACTGCATTGCAGTATCGCATAACACTCCGGCAGGCCGCAAATGAAGGCCTGTGGGATTTTTTACTACCACTTTCTGACTAACCATTCTTTTCCCCCTGTCGCATTTCCTTGCTTCTTATGCGGTTTTACTCTGACACATCCTCATCCGGCTGATTTGTTTCCGGCGGCTTATTGTCAGCTGCATCATCTTCCTTAAGCTCCACAGTCACCTTCACTGTACCCACAATTTTATAATTACCGGACATCTTTACCGTTATCTCATGTGTTCCGCTTTTCAGACCTGACAAATCCGCCGTCCCCACAAGGTCCGCCTCTGATATGTCTTTTAACTCTGAAGCATATCCTTCGATTTCTACCGGAACAGTATCTGTTTTTAACGTGGCTGAAAAACCCTCCGGAACATTCTGTAATGTAATGTTCCCGGCGGGGACTTTATAAGTACTGGTTTTTACGCCTTCAATACTTACAGTCACTTCCGTTTCTGCATTCTGATCAGCAGCAAGACTTACACCTTCCGGCAGGTAATCAGACAGATTAATTATTTTTACAAGATCATCTTTCTGACCCGAAACATTCAACACATCTCCACTGATAAGAATGGTATCCAGTCCTTCCACAGCTTCCGGTGCTCCCTGAACAATTATTTTTTCAATGCTTCCGCTGATACCGGTTACCCGGCACCCTTCCGCCGGTGTCCCGTTGCTTTCATATTTAACCGGAACTGTTTTCTTTTGTAAAACCCCTACCGAAATCTGAACCGTTTTATGATCCATCGTCAGCCGGTCCTGGGAAACTGCCTTCCCCTTTTCATCATATAAAACGATATCTGTATTTTCCACTGCATCAGTTTTCACAGAACTGATATCTATATGCGCCTCTGCTGTGGATATACTGTTTACAACAGACTCCGGTCCCGTGACTTTTACCTGTTCTGGTGAAACGGTCAGATCTCCTACCGAATAGCCATCTGTCATGGCTCCATCTGCACTGGTCTGTATATCAAATGTCCTGGAAACGATATTTTCCACATTGATCTCTACATACTGGGATTTCTTTGTAATGGTCAGCTGATTTGCATATTTCTGCGCCGTTATGGTAACCGGGATTTCAGACATATTAACAATATCCCGCATATTGGCAGTGGCCGTAAAATCGGAATTTGTTACCCGCTCAATTACAGACCGCTTAGCCGTTACCGTAAAGGTAATTGTATCTGAGTGATTTAAAACCTCATACGTCTTTCCCATATCGGTCAGATAGGATTCATTTTCAATTGTAACAGGAACGGTAAATACCCTGGTTCTTTCGGGATCTTCCACATTTACAATTACAAGCCAGAATACCACCGCCACAACCACAGCCAAACATTTGAGGCCGAAATTATTAGTTATGATTTTTGCTATCTTTTGCAGCATCATTCAGCCTCCTTTTCAGTTTTCCTACAATTGTGCCTTCATTCACACCGGATGCTGCCATATGATTCAGCTTTTCTTTCAGAAACTCAGCATCCACATTTCTGTGAAGTACACCCTCTACAGCCAGTGATACATATCCGGTTTCTTCTGATACAATAATAGTCAGAGAATCACTGACTTCACTGACTCCTACCGCAGCGCGGTGTCTGGTCCCAAGATCTTTGCTCAGCCGCATATTATCAGACAGCGGCAGGTAGCAGGTGGCAGAAACCACTCTGTTGCCTCTTACTATAATGGCCCCGTCGTGAAGGGGAGTATTATGTTCAAATATATTAATTAAAAGCTGGCTGGAAACAAGAGAATCCAGCTCAATACCGGTTCTGATAAATTCATTTAAGGGTGTTCCTCTTTCTATAACAATCAGCGCTCCGGTTTTTACTTTTCCCATTTCAAAACTTGCTTTTACAATCTCATTGGTTGTTTTTTCATTAAATTCGTCGCGCTCCTCTTTTTGAAAATTCAAATTAAATATGGAGGCAAATATATTTTTTCTTCCCAGCTGCTCAAGGGCATGGCGCAGCTCAGGCTGGAATATGACAACCAAAGCAATAGCGGCTATACTAAACAGCTTGCTTGCCAGCCACAAAATGGTATTCATCTGGAAAATAGCTGCAATTAACAGGAAAATCAAAATGACGAGAATCCCCTTAAACAGCACCCATGCTCTGGTATTTTTTACCCATACCAGAAAGTGATATAGCAAAAATGCAATAATAATAATTTCGACTACATCTGTTTTCGACACATGAGGCATATTAAACCAGTACAGATACCGGTCTGTCAATGCATAAATCGGCGCTATCAATTCTCTCATTTTCTCACTTCCCTTCCTTAATTTTATAAATTCTTAATGATCCAGCCACTCCTCTTCTGTGTCAAACTCTTCAAAAGTACGCCGTCTCAATTCATCATCATATTGATTTTGACTATGGTCATCATCCAATGTTTTTCTCTCAGTCTCTCTCATGTCCTGCTGCAGAGGACCGCCGCCATCCTGACTGCTGATCTGCCAGACCTTTTTATCCTCCACTGCGATCTTAGATTTTGGAACGGCCTTCACATAGTAATAGTATTCATCATCTTCAAACTGAACATTCTCAACTCTGGAATAATCCAGACTATGGGTCATAAATTGGACAACAAACGCAATCAATAAAGATATCACGCATCCGATAAATACCCACAAAAGCTGTCCGGCTCTGCCAAGAAAAATCTCTCCGCCGCCTACAATCACCAGCTGAACTACAATTCCCACAATTGTTGCAACCGTCCAGGCATGGTCTACTTTCAATTTCCGGATAAAATACACGGTTACTGCCGCTGCAACAAATGCAGCCATAAACAAAAACATTTCCTTATTGACAAATATCTGGTTTACCGCCAGCGTATATTTGGAAACGCCATTAGCCCCCTCTTCAAAAGAGCGGAACAGCATTTCATTTTCCCTGACATTTTTCACAAGAAAATATACCATAGAGCCGCAGACTACCGATATTACATTATAGGGCTTTCCCATTAGTCCCACTGCCACCGGCATAATATACGGAAAATGCAGAAAACTAAGCATGGAAGTCATGGCCACATGATAGCCAATTTTTTTCGTAAAACGAAAATAAAGGCAGAACATTAACACAAAAAGCAGTAACGTAATCAGACACAATTCCATGGCCAGAGCATAAAAGTGAAGAAGTATCAGCACCGCGCCTGCAGCAATTAAAACACCTGATGGTGTAAATGCACATAATACCGCAAGACCAAGTACAATCAGCATATTGTCCGCCTGGCTCATATAGCCCACCGTATTATTAATGAGCAGAAACGCAAAAAAAGCAATCACGAATTTGACTGCCGGCTTTACCAGTTTCTCCCTTTTCTGCATAAACAAAAAGAACTTTTCTCTTAATTCCAATAAAAATGAAGTTGTCATTATTCTCTCAATCCTTAACTGTAGTATCTTCATCTGCTGAATACGAACGGCATACTCTTCTCAGCCGGCGCAGATATGCCTTTGAATGCCGCCTGCATGTATCATACTGTCTGCGTGCCACAAAAAAAGAGCACACCATATATGCAGCCAGGAACACAAAATATATAATCAGCACCCAGAAGCCAATTGAAGTAATGGTATCCATGCTGTCAATATCCGCCAGAAAATCTTCTGCTTTCGCAATCCAGAACACCAGCATAATGCCATACGCAATTGTTCCAAAAATAAAAGCTTTTACAAGCTGAAGCGCAACATAGTCTTTTTTTCTGTATGTGCTCATCTGTATTTCCATTTCACCGTCTCCGTCTTCATATGCCGCCATTCGGGTCATATCACGGACTTTTTCCTGATTTATCATACAATTCACCTATTTTATTCAATTTACAGCATTTTTATTATAGCATAGAACCCAGACGATGCAAAGCCCTTATCCTCCAATTGCAATGCTGACCATATACACACGCCTGGCTCCCGCAGCTTTCAACACTTTTGCTGCCGCATCAGCCGTGGCGCCGGTTGTATAAATATCATCCGTAAGCAGTATCGTTTTTCCTCTGACACTCTCACTAAAGCATGCAAAAGCTCCTGCTAGATTTTTTCTCCTCTCCGCTGCTGATAATTCCTTCTGGGGGCTGGTATTTTTTACTCTCACAAGTCCTGAAGAAAGTACAGGAACAGACAAATTCCTAGAAAGAACCCGGGCTAGAACTTCCGCCTGATTATATCCCCGCTTCCGTTTTTTCTTTTTATAAAGAGGAATCGGTATCAGGTAATCTATCCCGCAGCGGCGAATCCATGTTTCCAGCTGTTTACAAATTTCACTGCCATAGAAAAATGCATAGGAACGTTTATTCCCGTATTTAAACCGATACAGAGAACTGCGCACCTCTCCCTGATAGGAGAAAAGACTCCGGCCTGCATCAAATTCATGTCTTCTCCTGATGCAGTCACTGCAGTATTCTTCCTCCTGGGAAACCAGAGGTTTCCCGCATTTCATACAATAACTGCCCGCAATATAAATCAGTTTCTTTTTACACTCCGGACAAATATATTCAGATATTTTTTTGCTGTCCGGAATTTGATCACAAACAGGGCACCGATAAGGGTATAAAAGCTGCAGCGCATGATCTGCCAGACAATATAACTTTATTTGTTTCATATTTCCTGTACCTTTTACAGGAAATCAACTCTTTTAAAAGAATAACAGGTGTTTGTGGCTTTTTTCTTTCCCTTTTCTAAAATGTTTCTTAAATCTGACTCTGCAGCTGTTCCTTCAAACCGCTGTAACGTTTCTGTTCGCTTACATTAAAGGCCATTTCCTGAAATGCTGTATCATCACCTACCAGTGTCACACATTTTTTGGCACGGGTTACCGCAGTATATAACAGATTGCGGTTCATCAGCATCCTAGGACCGCCAAGCAGCGGAATCACTACCGCGGGATACTCGCTCCCCTGAGATTTGTGTACTGTAATTGCATAAGCCAGATCCAGTTCATCTAACTGCTTAAATGGATAATCTACCATCCTGCCCTCTTCAAATTCTACTGTCATAGTTTCAGAAAACCCATTAATCTCTCTTACGATTCCCATATCCCCGTTAAACACACCCATTCCTTTGTCAACAGGGATCCCATACTTACTGCGTATCTCCCACTCAATCTGATAATTGTTTTTTGTCTGCATGATCTTATCGCCTTCCCGAAAAATCATCTGGCCATGCTCCCGCTCAGCTTTGTCCGGTGCCTTTGGATTTAAATACTGCTGCAAAATTCCATTAAGGCGTTCCACCCCCAGCAGTCCCTTTCTCATGGGTGTTAAAATCTGTATATCAAAGGGCTGTGCATCTACATATTTAGGAAGCTTCTGCTTAATCAGCTGAATGCAGACACTAATAATTACATCAGCATCGTACCGTTTCAGAAAAAAGAAATCTCTGCTTTTATTATCCAGCACCACTTCCTCACCACGATTAATTTTATGAGCATTCACCACAATATCACTCTTTGATGCCTGCCTGAAAATCCTGGTCAGCCTCACTACACTGCAGGCCTTTGAATCAATAATATCTTTTAACACACTTCCCGGCCCCACGCTGGGCAGCTGGTTGGCATCTCCCACCAAAATCAGACGTGTTCCATACATAACAGCCTTTAACAAAGAATGCATCAATGTAATATCCACCATAGACATTTCATCAATAATTACCACATCCGTCTCCAGAGGATTTTTTTCATTTTTTTCAAATCCCGCACTTCCTTCCATACCGCCGTTAAGCTCCAGCATCCGGTGTATGGTTCTTGCCTCAAACCCGGTAGTTTCACTCATCCGCTTTGCCGCCCTTCCAGTAGGCGCCGCCAGAAAGATATCCATCCCCTCCGACTCAAAATAGCGGATAATTGTATTGATGGTGGTGGTCTTACCGGTACCGGGCCCACCGGTAATTACCAGCAGTCCGTTTCTTACAGCTTCCTTTACCGCAGACATCTGCATATCATCCAGCTGCATATTTGTTGATTTTTCAATTTTATGTACCCGCTGTTCAATAGGGGCATCAGCCACATCATAGGTTACATTGAGAGCTTTCAGCATAGTAGCTGTATTAACTTCCATATAATAATAAGACGCGGCATAAATAAACACATCATCCCGCATTTCTTTTAACATCAGCTTCCGCTCAATGGACATATCCATATAATGTTTTTCTATAAATTCAGGAGCCACTTCCAGGATATCACTGGTTCTCTTTGTCAGTATTCCCTGAGGCAGACAGGTATGCCCCTCACCGGCAGCCTGCTGCAAAACATAAAGAATACCGCTTCGAATCCGGAAATCCGAATCTGTATGAATTCCTACTCTCCTTGCAATCTCATCGGCAATTTTAAAGCCCACGCCGCTCATATCATCTGCCAGCTTATATGGATTTTCCTGGATTATCCGGTAAACATCCAGCCCGTATGTCTGATATATTTTCACAGCCAGAGTCAATGAAATACCATATTTCTGCAGAAATATCATTGCCTGGCGAAGCTCTCTTTTTTCCTCTGTCTGTTCTGCAATCTCCCGGGCTTTTCGTTCACTGATTCCCTTGATTTCCACCAGACGTTCCGGCTCCTGTTCAATAATCCGAAAGGTATCTTCCTTAAATCTGCGGACAATCCTTGAAGCCAGAGCAGCTCCCACTCCTTTGATTGCTCCGGACCCAAGATACCGTTCTATAGAAACCACATCCTCCGGCGCCTTGGTCTGAAACTCAGTGACCTTAAACTGTTCCCCGTAAGTAGGGTGGGATTGAAATTCTCCTTTTGCTTCTATAGTTTCGCCTTCACTGATCACATGAAAAATTCCTGTGCACGGGATTTCCTCACCATCACTGATCAGATTTAACACCGTATAACCGTTATCCTCATTCCGATACACAATATGCTCTACATACCCTGTAATAGTCTCCATTTACTCACAATCCTCTTTTTATGCAGAAAATAAAAAAGAATGTGCAAAGCACATTCTCCGCCTGCGGCGGGTCGCTTTTGCGACATGACTCCATTCCGCCGCAGTGCGCTCATCAGCGGAGCGTTTTTGCTCTATAAGAATCGGTACTTTTCAGCTTTATCACAACACAGTATTTCCTATAGAGCAAAGAAAAGGGACGCTGCCAAAGCATGTCCCTCTCTCAAACTTATGTTTTATTCGTCTCTTTTTCCAGCAAGAAATTCTACATATTTACCGGTTCCGATTGCCACGCAGGTCATAGGATCCTCTGCTGTCATCGTATTGATTCCTGTATTAGCTTCCAGAAGTTCCTCAAGCCCCCGCAGCAGTGCCCCGCCTCCAGTCAGCACAATCCCCCGGTCAGCCACATCCGCAGCCAGCTCCGGTGGTGTCTTCTCTAAAACACTGTGAACCGCCTCAACAATCTGCATAGTAGCTTCACGAAGGGCTTCTTCCGTTTCCTCAGAGGAAACAGTTACCGTTTTTGGAAGACCCGTTACAAGATTTCTTCCCCGCACATCCAGTGTCATCGGCTCCGGCAGGGGATAACAGGTTCCTATTTTAATCTTAATATCTTCTGCTGTTCTCTCACCAATTAGAAGATTATGTTTCTTTCTCATATAGCGGACAATGGCTTCATCAAAATCATCCCCCGCAATTTTAATAGAAGTACTGACTACAGTGCCTCCAAGAGAAATGACAGCAATATCAGCAGTTCCGCCTCCAATATCTACAATCATATTTCCACATGGTCTTGCAATATCAATTCCCGCTCCGATCGCTGCCGCAATTGGTTCCTCGATGATTTTCACATCTCTGGCCCCCGCCTGATATGTTGCATCCTCTACCGCTTTCTTCTCTACTTCTGTTACACCGCTTGGCACGCAAACGCTGATTAACGGCTTGCGAAAGCTTTTCTTTCCCACTGCCTTCTGAATAAAATACTTCATCATTTTCTCTGTAACTGTATAATCAGAGATTACGCCCTGGCGCAGAGGTCTGACCGCAACAATGTTGCCGGGAGTCCGCCCCAGCATCAAACGCGCCTCTTCCCCAATTGCTTTAATTTTATTTGTATCTCGGTCAAAGGCAACAACAGACGGCTCTTTTAAAACAACGCCCTTGCCCTTCATATATACTAGAATACTGGCTGTACCTAAATCAATTCCTATATCTGTAGAAACCATTTCTCATACTCCTTTCTATGATCTGAAACAATTCCGTTTCTCTATTATATACAAATAATGCCATTTTTCAAAGGATTTTTTTAAAATTCATGGAAAAGCTCTTATATTTAATAAATTCTTAATAAAAACGGCTGTTTATTTGGATTCTCTGCCTCTTTCAGATACCGGACAAACAGCAGACTGTCAAGAGTAAAACGGATATTCCAAACTCCCGTCAAAGATTAACTGTTTTCTATTATTAACATTTTTCACAAAAAATAACAGACAAAACATATTTTTACAAACTCCTCCATCTGCTTTCTTATCTCTCACTTTAAAAAGTTTATAGTCTTGTCACATTCTTGTCACATTTTTTTCACATTCTTTGTTTATACTCATAACTGTACTAGCAATTAGCTAATATAATTTTTCATAACTCATACCTTCCAGGTTTCGGCCTGGGGGGTACTCCCCGACATTTATAAGATTTTGATGTTCATTGTATGAAGGTCAAAATCTTTTTTTACTCTATAGGAAATACTGTGTTGTATAAAGCTGAAAAGTACCGATTCCTATAGAACAAAAAAACGCTCCGCTGTGGATCGCACTGCGGCGGAAAATACACAATGCCGGCAGGACAGCAACTGCCCCGCCGGCACACTAATATTATTTCTTTGATTCTTCCAGATATTTTTTTACATATTTACCGGTATAGGATTCAGGAATTTTTGTAACCTCCTCCGGCGTCCCTTCAGCAACAACGGTGCCGCCCCCGTCTCCGCCTTCTGGTCCCATATCAATCAGATAATCAGCTGTTTTTATAACATCCAGATTATGCTCAATAACCACAACGGAATTTCCGCCTTCTGTCAGCCGGTGCAGAATATCAATCAACTTATGCACGTCCGCAAAATGAAGTCCCGTAGTGGGTTCGTCCAAAATATAAATGGTTTTCCCTGTACTCCGTTTGCTTAATTCGGTGGCCAGTTTAATTCTCTGAGCTTCTCCTCCCGACAATGTGGTGGAAGGCTGGCCAAGCCGGATATAGGACAGTCCCACATCATACAATGTCTGAATTTTGCGTTTTACAGACGGTACATTTGAGAAAAAGTCCAATGCTTCCTCCACTGTCATATCCAGAACATCATAGATACTTTTCCCTTTATACTTTACTTCCAGAGTTTCTCTGTTATAGCGTCTTCCCTGACACACCTCACAGGGAACATAAACATCCGGAAGAAAATGCATTTCTATTTTAATAATGCCGTCACCACTGCAGGCTTCGCACCGCCCGCCTTTTACATTAAAACTGAACCGTCCTTTTTTATATCCCCGGGCTTTTGCGTCCTGGGTTGCCGCAAACAGATCCCTGATCTGATCAAACACACCGGTATAGGTTGCCGGATTAGAACGCGGTGTCCGGCCAATGGGCGACTGATCTATACAGATTACTTTGTCCAGCTGATCCATTCCCGCAATTTTATCATGTTTTCCCGGAATGCAGCGCGCGTGATTTAATTCTCTGGCCAGGCGTTTATATAAGATTTCATTCACCAGAGAACTCTTGCCGGAACCCGATACGCCGGTTACACACACCATAACTCCCAAAGGCACATTTACCTTAATATTTTTAAGGTTATTCTCTTTTGCTCCGGTAATCGTAAGAAATCCGGCAGGGACTCTTCGGACTTCAGGCACCGGAATCGTCATTCTCCGGCTTAAATATGCACCGGTTACTGACTCTTCACACTGCATAATTTCCTGAGCAGTTCCTGCGGCCACAACTTCTCCCCCGTGTTCTCCCGCACCGGGACCGATATCCACAATATAATCCGCCGCAAACATTGTATCCTCATCATGTTCCACAACAATTAAAGAGTTTCCAAGATCCTTCAGATTTTTTAACGCGGCCAGCAGTTTATCATTATCTCTCTGGTGCAGTCCGATACTTGGCTCATCCAATATATAGGCAACTCCCACCAGACCGGAACCAATCTGAGTCGCCAGCCGGATCCGCTGCGCCTCTCCCCCGGACAGTGTTCCGGTAGCTCTGGCAAGAGACAGATAATCAAGCCCTACCTTCATTAGAAATCCCACACGTGCCCGGATTTCTTTTAATACCTGAGCCCCGATCAGTTTCTGCTGGGGTGTCAGCTCCATATGCTGCAAAAACTCGTACAAATCCTTAACCGACATCGACGTAATTTCATAAATATTTTTACCGGAAACGGTAACCGCCAGTGCTTCTTTCTTTAATCTTTGTCCGCCGCATGTTTTACAGGGAGTGATGCGCATAAACGTCTCATACTCCTGCTTAATAGTATCCGATCCAGTCTCCCGGTAACGGCGCTCTACATTGCGGATCAATCCTTCAAAGGCCACATCGTAAACTCCTTCTCCCCGCTGTCCTTTATAATATACCTTTACACTTTTTCCATCTGTACCATTAATCAGCATTTTTCTGACAGCTTCCGACAGTTCCTCATAGGGTGTATCCAGACTGAATCCATACTCTTTAGACAATGCCGAAAGAATCGCATAGGTATAGCTGGAGGGATCCGTTGAGGACTGCCATCCAATCACCTGAATTGCTCCGCCTTTTAAACTCAGACTTTTATCCGGAATCATAAGATCTTCGTCAAACTCCATCTTATATCCCAGCCCAAAACAGTCCGGGCAGGCCCCAAAAGGATTATTAAACGAAAAACTTCTGGGCTCAATTTCGTCTATACTGATTCCGCAGTCCGGGCAGGAAAAACTCTGTGAAAACTGAATCGGCTCTCCACCGATCACATCTACGGTCAGCAGTCCATCCGCCAGTTCCATAACACTTTCTATGGAATCAACAAGCCTTCTTTCTATTCCTTCTTTTACTACAAGGCGGTCCACCACAATTTCTATATTATGTTTTTTATTTTTATCAAGTTTAATTTCTTCCGTCAGCTCATATACATTTCCATCTACCTGAACTCTCACATAGCCGCTGCGCTTTGCCTGTTCAAAAAGCTTTTGATGGGTCCCTTTTCTGCCTCTGACAACCGGCGCCAGCAGCTGAATCTTCGTCCGGGGAGGCAGCGCCATAATCTGATCTGCCATTTGATCTACTGTCTGTTTTTTGATCTCTTTTCCACATACCGGACAATGAGGGATTCCGGCTCTTGCATACAGCAGACGGAAATAATCATAAATTTCTGTAACTGTTCCCACTGTTGATCTGGGATTCCGGTTTGTGGATTTCTGATCAATTGAAATGGCAGGCGAGAGCCCCTCAATCTTTTCAACATCCGGCTTCTCCATCTGTCCAAGGAACTGCCTTGCATAAGAAGAAAGAGATTCCATATAACGTCTCTGTCCTTCTGCATAAATTGTGTCAAAAGCCAGAGAAGATTTCCCGGACCCTGAAAGTCCGGTGAGAACAACAAACTCATTTCTCGGAATTTCCAGATCAATATTTTTTAAATTATGTTCATTTGCTCCTTTTATCTTGATGTACTGTTTTTCCATATCTACCTCACACTACTTCCGCCTCTATGCCTCTAAATCCCGCAGCATATTTTTCAGTTCTACCATCCGGTCTCTTAAGTCCGCTGCAGCTTCAAAGTTCAGCTCCGCGGCGGCTTTCTGCATTTTCTTCGTTACATCTTTAACCAGCTTCTCAAGCTCTTTTCTGCTCATAGATTCCGGGTCTTTTTCAAAACTCAGCTCCTCCTTGGCTACTTTTCTGGATATGCTGATCAAATCCCTCACTGACTTTCTGATTGTCTGAGGTGTAATACCATGCTCCTCATTATAAGCCATCTGTATCTTTCGTCTTCTCCCCGTCTCATCCAGAGCTATCCGCATAGAATCTGTAATAGTATCTGCATACATAACCACATGGCCTTCTGAATTTCTGGCTGCACGGCCGATTGTCTGAATTAAAGATGTCTCTGATCTTAAAAAGCCTTCTTTATCTGCATCCAAAATAGCCACCAGCGTAATCTCAGGAATATCAAGCCCTTCCCGCAAAAGATTAATTCCAACCAGCACATCAAATACATCCAGGCGCAGATCACGGATAATCTCTGCTCTTTCCAGCGTATCTATATCCGAATGAAGATATTTTACCCGGACGCCGATTTCCCTCATATAATCCGTCAGATCTTCTGCCATCTTCTTAGTCAGCGTGGTCACCAGAACTTTATGCCTGCCCTGGATCTCTTTCTTTATCCTTCCAATCAGATCATCAATCTGTCCTTCCACCGGACATACATCCACTTGTGGATCTAAAAGTCCGGTGGGACGTATAATCTGCTCGGCCCGCAAAAGCTCATGCTCCCGCTCATAAACATTGGGTGTAGCGGATACAAAAAGCATCTGATCTATCTTTCCCTCAAACTCTCCAAAATTTAGCGGTCTGTTGTCCTTTGCCGACGGCAGGCGGAATCCATAGTCCACCAGAGTACTTTTCCGTGACTGGTCGCCGGCATACATTCCCCTGACCTGAGGAATGGTAATATGGGACTCATCTACAATAATCAGAAACTCCTCCGGGAAATAATCAATCAGCGTATACGGCGGAACTCCCGCCGGAAGTCCTGCAAGATGCCTGGAATAGTTTTCTATTCCACTGCAGAAACCGGTCTCCCGCATCATTTCTATATCAAAATTGGTCCGTTCCGCGATCCGCTGTGCTTCTAGCAGCTTGTCCTCACTTTTAAAATAGCGGACCCGTTCTTCTAATTCTTCCTCAATGGCTTTTGTCGCCTGCTGTATCTTTTCAGGCGGAACCACATAATGAGAAGCAGGAAAAACAGCTATATGTTCAAGCTGGCATTTAATCTCTCCTGTCAGCACGTCAATTTCTGTAATCCGGTCGATCTCATCACCAAAAAACTCCACCCTTACAGCAGTCTCCCCAAAATTGGCGGGAAATATTTCAACAACATCTCCCCGGACCCGAAAAGTTCCCCGGTGAAAGTCCATATCATTTCTCATATACTGAATATCAATAAGCGCATGTATAACCTCATCCCTGTCCCGTTCCATACCAGGTCTTAAGGACAGCATCATATTCTGATAATCCACAGGACTTCCCAGGCCATAAATACAGGAAACGCTGGATATAATAATCACATCTTTCCGCTCTGTAAGAGCCGCCGTAGCTGACAGGCGCAATTTATCTATTTCTTCATTAATGGCAGAATCTTTTGCAATGTAGGTGTCTGTAGAAGGCACATAGGCTTCAGGCTGGTAATAATCATAATAGCTGACAAAGTATTCTACTGCATTATTGGGGAAGAATTCTTTGAACTCGCCGTACAACTGAGCTGCCAGTGTTTTATTATGCGCTATAATAAGCGTTGGCTTATTTAATTCTTTAATGACATTCGCCATGGTAAAGGTCTTACCCGAACCGGTGACACCAAGCAATGTCTGAAATTGATTCCCTTCTTTAAACCCCTGAACCAGTTGTTGGATTGCTTGGGGCTGGTCGCCGGTTGGGGAATATTCTGATACTAATTCAAAATGATCCATGTGAGTCTCCTTTATTTATAACTTTCGCATATTCGAATTCATTTATAATATAACGAGATGTTCCTTTTCTCTTTGATGTCGTTTTTATTCTATTATCATCTAGTGTTTTAAGTATTCTAATTCTTATTGTTCAACAAAAAATTTAGTACTCCTTTTACTAAAAATAACAAAATTCGATATAAATAATAAAAAATCACATTAACACATATATTCGTATTATCAATTTGATATAAAACGATTTCATGCGCCTGCTTCATTTCAACACTCCTCTTCTATAATTTAAGTTTTATAAAATCGGAATTTTCGATTTTTCTTACACCTTTCAATCAAAAAACCTATAATCTGCTTCACCGCCACCGGATGATAAATCATTTGCCTCCATACCTACATCATATCTTCTAATGCCATCTGCTTTATTCTGAAGGTTATATTCCTCACGCGCATGTATGTGTCCATGCAGTTGTATACTCCCGCTATTCTTTTTCGACCATGGCAGCATTGGATAATGAATCAATGCAAAATATTCTAACATTACATAATATATCCCACTCGCATTTCAGAACAAATGTTCTGAATCCAATTTTACTCTATGTCCATATTCATGTCAATTAGTATTCACAAATTCCAGCAATAATTTCATCGGTCAGCAGCTGTATATTATTCAAATATTACTCATCTTTTATCAACTCTTTTTCGTCCACATATACGTCTGCCGTAAGAAGAACGATACATGTCTGTATCGCGTGCAGCCGCGAGCATTCTTTTTATCTCTTCTACAGACAAAGCTCTTTAGTATTTTCAATCTTTTCTGGTATTATAGCAGAGTACAAAAAAGTACAGAACAAACATTCAAATTTGTACTGTACTTTAAATAAATCAACCCTCATATTACAATTGAAAATTAATCATTTCTTTAATTCCGTAATCTTTATTACTACACCAATACATTCATCACAACAATTTTCTTTTGCAGCATTTGCAACATGGCATTCTTCAACTCTATCTTCCTCAATAAACTTAACAAAAGCTTGAGCGTAATACCTGGGAACATATCCTAACGTTTTTTGTTGCTCATTGACTACACGAATCGCATTTTCGTCATACGAATTATCAACTTCATGCTCCAGAAAAACTTCATCTCCTCTTGTAACTTGAATTGCCTCCTTACACTTATTTCCATTACACCCCAAATAATGCCTTGCTCCAGTCACATAAAATAATTTTTCAAAGCTATTTTTATAATTTAGGATCGGATCAATAAATTGTAAATTATCAATCGGTAATTTAGCGCCGCTTTTCTTTAGTAACTGATACGAATCATATTCTTCCAAACCGTATTTTTTTAAAATATTTTTAATATCTTTTCTCTTTCTGTCCGGAAGTCTACTTGCAAAAACAGGAAACAATATTTCAGATTTATATACGACATTTAATTTTTCAAACGACACTAAAGGCGTAAATCCAACTTCAAGAGCCTTCTCTATTTCTTCACAATATTGAAACTCATATTGTCCATTTTTTGTAAGCTGACCAACTATATAATGTCGTCTATTTGAAGCACATTTCCAAACCAAATATAAATAGTCTTTGCCATCTTTAATTGCCACGCTACTTCTCCTCTCCAAAATAGACCATTCCCAACATCTTTCTTTTTTCCGATAAATATTTTGAAATTAACTTTTTCTTATTATCCGACAATTCTTCCCTCGAATATGATTTCAGTATATCATAAATTTGTTTTTCCGTCATTATAGTAAGAATTTTATTCGCAAAACTACATGTCTCTTCAAAGTAATTTTCTTTTAAATATTTCAGCACTGTCAAGTGAGTTGGACGCTTTTCGTCAAACTTTTTGCAGCGAAGTAACGATCTTGATTTTGTATCAACTAGTGCATTCCACCTATTTTTATCTTTTCCAAAATAACCTGCTATCTGTTCTTCTGAAATATATGCACATAATGAAGAACTATTATCATACAATGGGGACCATTCCTTTTTATCACCTTCTATGATAATTGCCCAGTTATTCTGATGTCTGTCTGAATTTCCTATTAAATAGTCAAACATTAACATTTTTAGGAAATCTTCTATTGATACGAATGCTTCTATTGCTTTTTTCACCATTTCAACAGAATATCTATGCTTCGTCGAGCTATCTATAAACCGTTCAGGATTATATCCCGGATAAATTAATGTAATAAAATAAATACCCTCAACAAGAATTTGATTAGAGTTTTTTATAATATTATAACTCATTGAACCTTCTCTTCCCTTATACATTCCCAATTCGAATTTAGCGCAAGGAATTTCCAATAGCTGCGCTATTTTATAAGCAATACATTCAGAAACATGATCCGTTGTGCCAATATCTTTTTTAAATTTAAACAAACCCGTTTGACCTGTATCAGGATTTTGAAGCCAAATTTTTTCACTTCTGCCGCTTCCTTCAGATGCGCCTTCATATTCCTCCCAAAAAGAAAAGTCTTTCACTATTTCACTCCCTTTTCTCATATTTCTATATTTTAAAACAGATATCTATTTTCCCGCTCAGACAATCTAAAATTATATCATTTCAGAACAAATGTTCTGAAATCAATTTTACTCTATGTCCATATTCATGTCAATTAGTATTCACAAATTCCAGCAATAATTTCATCAGCTAATTTCATCAGCAAAAGGAAAAGCTAAAACTTTTGTACTGTTTGTTTTTCCTTTTTTATTGTCTCTTAAATAAATCAGCACCACCAGCTTAGCTCAACATCATAAACTTAAGCATGGATGTTACACATTTTGAATTTTCTATCTTAAAGATTTTTATAGCAGGAGAAATTAAAATTGAAAAAAAGCCCATATTCTCCCCTTAGTAATGAATATGGGCTTTTTAAAAACTGCTCTTTTGATTATTTTTATATTTATTGGAAATATTCTTTCTGCGTTCATTACCAGGCAGTTCCCTTATTGGCAAAACATATCGTTCCATTTCTTTCTGCAGTTTATTTAGTTTTTGGATACACTTCTTTTCTTCCGGTTCTAGAAGGATTTTCAGCATATTCTCTTTGAAAAGACCGATTGCTGTATTTTCATTGGTATGCATGAGATATTTATTTCTACTTTTTCTTCCTGCTTCAGCTGCCTCCTCATCTGCACTGTTCCGGATATCCTGAATCATGTTATATACTAAAACCTGTGACCAAAAATCCTGGTATACATACACGGATGCTTTCCCTGTTACGCTCTCAAATTTCATCTTATTTTTTAACGTATGGTATTTCTTTTCAATTTCCCATCTTTGGTAATATAAATCTGCTAATTCTTCTGCGGCAATTGTATCCGGCAAATTTGTCATCAGTACGAGTTCATTCCCGGAAGGCAACGTTGATTTTAAAATCCTTGCTATCGTTTCTTCTTTTCTTTTCATCTCTTCATACCGTTCTGGATGCTTTTGACGTATTTTTTGTAGACGCGCAGAGGAATGCTTTAAAATGACTTTTTCATCTTCTGACTGCATCTGTTCGCGTTCGGACTTATAATCATTAGATGAAAGACGGATTATATAATGAATCCTTTCCATTTCTAGAAAATCAATGAACTCTATGGAGGGATAACCACGATCAAAGACTGCGAGAACCGGTTGTCTGATTTTCATTTCCCTCAAATGTTTTAAATTCCGCTTTGCCAGTTCAATTTCACTAACAGAAATATGTTCTATTTCAATGTCCAGGTAAAAATGATTTAAAATATCATACATTCCGCTTACAAGCGCCCGTACCTGTCCAGTTCTAGAATGCTGGTTTCCACTGTTTCCAAAGGTTTCCCTGTTTTCCTTCGAATTCGGCACCTCTGCCTTACTTCCATCAACTGCAGCCAAGAGATATCCTTTCCATAGTTTTGGTTCCTCAGAATGATAAAAATCCATGAGATATCTACGGTTCAGATAGGGAAAAACTTCGGGATTTAAACGTTTTCTCTGTTGTAAATAGCCCTGCACAGATAATGCCATAGGCAATTCTCCTTTATCTTTAAAATAATTTCTAAGTTCAAAGGCTGTAGTGAGCCCCTTTTTAGAAAGACAGCATAACAGCATGTCTTTTAGAGGCATTTTTCGTTTCCTTGAAAAAGTATTATATCCATCCTTCCTTGCATAATTTACAAGTTCTGGTTCAGATAAGAATTCAGAAAATATTTGAAATCTTTTTTTATAAGATTTATCCATATACACCCCTGTCTGTATTCTAACATAAGAAAAGGAACCTGTGGTCAGATTCCTTTTCGCTTTTCTTTAAGCCTTTTCTTTAAGTTTATGATGTTGCGCATAGCAGGTGGTTTTATTGTATAGGTATACAATAAAACGAAAAGCGCTCACATCAACAATTTTTGTCGACTGCTTTTCGTTTTATTTTTACGTCTATTATATTTTTATGTCCAACTGCCTATCCTGTCTATTCCTCCATTACCAGTTTCTGTATTTCAAAACCCACCCGCATGTTACTATACCGGGCAAAGCAGGTTTGCCAGAGGATTATAAAACAGTACGCTGGTAATCAGCAAAATCACCACATTTGCGATACAGAACAGAATCAGCTGGATAAATACCTTGTTTTGGTATTCTTTCGTATATTCCGCTTTCAACCCGTTTCCAAGTGCTCCCATAATCAACGCTCCGCCTGTAGACATAGGGGATACTCCAGCCAGCGCTCCGCCTGCCGCTACTGCGGACATAAGTGCCACCGGATTCACACTTCCCACCTGTGCCGCCAAATCCGCACACATTGGCATCATCGTCGGATACACAACGCTTAATGCGGAGCTAACCAGACTTAAGAGACTTGCGGATAATCCAATCAGCGGCGTCGCAGTTGCAGAATTCATCACCTCTGCCAGTGCGTTTGTCATCATATCAATACCGCCGACAGAATCTACAATACCAAGCAGTGCTCCCACACAAAGCACCATAAGAATTGTATTCCACGGCATTGCCTTGATACACTCTGCATCGTCAGCTACTCCCAAAAGCAGAAGAACTGCGGCTACACTGAATGCCGCCATGCCAATATTTACACCACAGAAAATAATCAGAACAAGCATTGCCGCAATTCCAAGCAGAGCGGCAATCTGCTTACCATTAAACTTTTCTTTTACTTTCACCACCGCCATATCTTTCGGAGCTTTCACCTTATAGCCTTTGAAAAGAATGAAAGTAAAGATACAGACAATAATACTTGTCAATCCTGTATTCAGCATGATTGCCGGATTCGCAAAACCGGAAAACCCACTCTCAGAAACTGCGCTGCTGATAATATTTCCCTCCGGGGTCAACGGCGAAAACCGGGCGGAAAGCATACCGGATATCCCAATCATCGCCATCATCAGCGGATTGTAACCGGCCTGTTTTGCTATAGAAACTGCCAGGGGCGGAATAATCGCCAGAACCGGCACTCCGCCAGGTCCCACTGCAACCAGCACCCAGCCGGTTAAAGCAATCAATATAGGAAGCAGCCAGATACGGCTTCCTGCCAGAGAAACCAGTTTTCTGGCAAGGAGGTCCAGAGCCCCGGTATTCGTAACAACAGAGAACAACAATGTTACACCTGCCAGCGTGGTAAACAAGGATACACTGACACCACTAATCAAATCCGTATCTGTAAGCCCGAAAATACGGATTGCAATCACACCCACCAGAACAGCAATAATACCGATATTATTTTTTCTAAGAAAAGCAAGAATGATTGCCGAAAAAAATAAAATAATAGACAATATTTCCATAAATTCCCTCTCTTTCCCAAACATTTAATGTCTGCACAGTGAAGTCATACTAGATGAAATGCCAACGTCTATCTCCTGTCCCATTTCCCCCGCAGTTTCTACCACAGCATCTAGATCATATCCTGTCTCAATCCCCATTGACTGGAACATATTCAATAAATCTTCTGTCCCAACATTTCCTTTTGCCCCTGGAACAAAGGGGCATCCTCCCAGGGCTCCCAGGGAAGCGTCAAATTTTGTAATACCTTCCTCCAGCGCTGCAAAAGCATTTGCCAGCCCCATTCCCCGCGTATCATGCAAATGAATAGAAACATTTTTAAAATCAATTTCACCTTTCAGCGCCTGCAAAACTTCTCTCGTATGATACGGGTTGGCTATGCCCGCAGTATCTGCCAGGCCAATCTCTGTTACACCCACGCTCAGCGCTTCACGGATCAACTTTATCACACGCTCCACTGGTATGTCATCTCCAAACGGAGAGCCAAACACACAGGGCATTGCCAGCATCATTTTTATATCGCCTGCCGCAGATGCCAGATTTTTAAAATCCTCCAAAGATGCTTTTATCGTCCGTCTGGAATTGCGGAGGTTGTGTTCCTCGCTGGCTGACAAAACAAAACATACCTTCTCCACACCGCAGGCTCTGGCATTTTCCACCCCTTTCCCATTCAGTGTCAGCGCCATAATTTCCGTACCATGCTCCGCCGCATAGTCCCGGATCCCCTCATATACTTCCGCAGCGTCCCTCATCTGCGGTACTGCTTTAGGACTGACAAAAGATGCTGCTTCTATGTTTCGTGCTCCATAATCAATCATTCTTTTTATGTATTTTATTTTGATTTCTGTGGGAATAAAAACCGGATGATTCTGCCATCCATCCCTTGGACAAACCTCACTGACGATCACTCTTTCTGGTAACTTTACCATAATTTCCTCCTTAACAATTCCTAATTCAGCACTCCTTTTCTCTGCTAATTCAGCGCTCCTTTTTTTCTGTACGCATCCAGCGTCTCTTTTGCAAACCCCAGAGCTTTAAAAATTTCGTCGTTATTTTCTCCCAAATCCGGCGCTGTTTTATAGTATTGAACCGGATAGGCGCTCATTTTAATAGGATTTCCAATGACAGTCAGTTCACCGGCATCCGGATGCTTAAGTTTCACCAGCATCTCTCTGGTTTCCGTAATATTTTTGTCATTACAGATCTGCTCACAGTTATAAATGGGACCTGCAGGCACTCCGGCAGAGTCAATAATATCAATACATTCCCTGCTGGTTTTATCAGCCGCCCATGCTTCAATAATACTTTTTAGTGAATCGGCATTTATCTGTCTTGAAGGCGTATCGCAGTAAAGGGGATTCTCCGGCAGTTTCGGCATACCGATAGCCTGGCTGAACTTTTTAAAATGTGCATCTGTACCGCTGGCAATCACAAAATAACCATCTTTTGCCCGGAAGGAATCATACGGTGCGGAAGTAATATATTTATTCCCTGTCATAACCGGATTTCTGCCGGTATAAATATACTGCATCAATTTTGCCTCCATACAGGAAACCACACTGTCTACCAGCGCAATATCTATGTATTGCCCTTCTCCGCCCTCCTTTCTCTTTAACAGAGATGCAAGAATGCCAATACATGCATTCATCCCAGAATACAGATCACCGATTGCCTGTCCAGCTCTTGTGGGCTCCATTCCCGGCCAGCCGGTAATACTCATGGAGCCGCCCATTGCCTGGGCAATCAGATCATACCCCGGTTTTCTGTTGTGGATACCAGTCTGCCCATAACCGGAGATGGACGCATACACCAGCCCCGGATTTAGCTTGTGGCAATGCGCCCAGCCAAATCCCAGCTTTTCCATCACGCCGGGCCGATTATTTTCCACAAGCACATCTGCCGATTTTACCAGTTCAGAAAACAGCTCTTTTCCCTCTGCCGTCTTTAAATTCAACGCCACGCCGCGTTTATTGCGGTTCAGATTCTGGAAATACATACTCCTGCCGGTTGTTTTTTCCTTTGGATTGGCGTTTCTCACAAAATTGCCCCCGCTGCTTAAATTTTCTACCTTGATTACATCCGCTCCCATATCTGCCATGTACATTCCACAGTAAGGGCCTGCAAGGAAATCTGTAAAATCCAGCACACGTACACCTTCTAATAATCTTTCTGACATCATTTAAGGTCTCCTTTTCATCTGTTTTTTATATCTGACCAGATAAATTGCAAGCGTCATGCCAGTCTTTGTATGAAAATAAATTTCCAGGAATCAACATTAGATTTTTTATGAATATTGCACATTTTTTACGGCAATCATCCTCCGTTTCAAACTTATTTTTGTTTGAATTTACTTGCACCAAAAAAAGACAAAGAAAAAACCGAAGCCGGCACCTCCTGGGAGTATGTCAACTTCGGTTTACATATCTTTACATTTTCTTTTATAAATTATTTCAATCAAAACTCAAATGATTATCTCTTTTTATTTTTTCCAGTCTCTTATACAATCCCTGCCTGCTAATGCCAAGCATCCGGGCAATCTCGGTTTTGGAAAAATTTTTCTCCATCAAAGAACCAAGCACCAGTTCCTCCACTACATGATTCAAAGCTCCCATATCAATTTTCAGGTCATCTGTCACTAAAGCCCCCGTGCTGCTCTCATTTTTTAAAATATCCCCCATAGAGTTATCGCCATGGAATGCGTGATAACGCAGCGCCGTATTTTTCACCTCGCGCACATTTCCCGCCCAGTCATGCCGTTTCAGCAATTCCTCAAACTCCGGATCCTGCGGCAGTTCCTCCTCCGGCTTTTTTTCGTACTCTGCCAGATACCGGCGGAAAAGCCGTATTACATCTCCTTTTCGTTCCTTCAACGGCGGAATATGGATTTCAAACGTATTCAGACGATAGAAAAGATCCTTCCGGAACGTCCCGTCTGCAATACTTTTGTGCAAAGACTGATTGGAAGCTGCAATGATACGGATATCCAGAGGAATCATATAGTCAGAGCCCACACGCATAACCTCTTTTTGCTCCAGCACCCGCAGAATCTTTCCCTGCAGCTCCATAGGCATGCTGTTAATCTCATCCAAAAAGATAGTGCCCTCATGGGCCAGCTCAAACAGACCTGCTTTTCCCTCTCTGCGGGCACCTGTAAACGCGCCTCCCTCATACCCAAACAGCTCGCTCTCCAACAGGGAAGCCGTCAGCGCCGCACAGTTCACCGCCACAAAAGGTCCGTTTCTGCGGCTGCTGGCATTGTGTATACTCTGAGCGAATAATTCCTTCCCAGTACCATTTTCACCGTGAATCAGAACGCTTCCCTCAAAACCCGCAATACTTTTGGCCCGGGCAATCAGCTTTTTCATATTTTTGTCAGATGTAATAATATCCTTAAAATAGTAGTTGGCTGTCAATCCCTTTTTTGCCAGCTTCCGGCGAACACTGCGTTCAGCGTCCTGTATATGCGTAACATCCTCCAGCGTTACAATATAACGCTCCTCTGCTCGGTAATAAAGAAAGGGTGAGACAATTACATTCAGCGTCCGCCCCCCAAAAGAACACAGCATTTCCACGGGATGGTTTTCACACACCTTCCTCTCCCGGCGTCTTGGCATATCTGGAACAACCTCCTCAATCAGCCGCCGGTACATTTCATCACAGGCCAGTCCAAGAAGCTGCTCCGCCCTGCCGTTTACCTCACAGATCCGGTTATCCGAATCAAAAATAATAATACCCTGCTTTACGTTGGACAAAATACTCTCCATCAGATTTATTCTCTGAACTTCCTGTCTGGTCTGCTTAAGAAAATTCTTTGCTCTCTCTACCGTCTCTGTCAGCGTAGCGTTTCGAAAAAGGAGCGGATAGATATGAAGATCTGTACGCGACGTCTGGTATTCCGCAATAGCACTGGTAATCACCACTGCATTCTGATCCGGAATATGATCTAAAAACACTCCCATTTCACTTTTTGTCTCATAACGGTATACTTCCACCGGGATCTTTAACAGGGACAGCGTTTTCTCCAGATCTGCCGCTATCCGCCTGTGAAGCACAGCATAAATTCGGTCTATATTATACTTTGCCGCGGATTTAATTGTCAGCAAAATATCAGATGTCTGAATACGCACTTCCATCACAGTAATGGAATCCGCCACCTCCAGCAGCTCCTGAAATGTACCTCCGCGGGCAAGGATGATTTCATACCCTTCCGCACAAAGCCTGCGATACTCGGACATAATATGTGACAGATTGATTGTCTGGGGAGTAACCGTACCATTTGCAGCATCCTCTCCCAGTATCTCTCTGGCATATGCAGCCATTTTTTCTGATGCTACAATATATGCTATTTTATACATTTCCTCTGTCCCTCCCATCATACTTTATAAACAGCTGAAATAAAGTTACTCTTCCCAGATTCCTGATATACTATTTAGATTCTACAGTACAAAACACAGCACCAAAAAAATACAGGTTTCCGCTATTTATCCCGCCAGATATTCCCGTATCTTTTCCAGCTGCCCAACCGTATCATTATATCCCTGATGGTACAAAGCCCCCAGCTTCTCCATATCCCTTTCAAGCCTCGAAACCGTTACAGGACTGGAAGGTGAAATAACATAGATTCTTCCTTCTGCCCGAAGCTTCTGAATGCGTTCACACAATTCATTGTATCTGGAGGCTGAAGAAAACAGGGCCTTCAGTAATTCAGGATATTTCCGGTACAACAGTTTTTTTAATTTGTCAAAACTTCCTGTTTTTACATTTTTTCGATATAAATCATCTCTTGTCTTCACAACAATAATTTTCTCATACCCTTCTCCAATAGCAAAGTCCAAAGGAATTGCCACCGAGCAGCCTCCGTCCAGACAGGGGATCCCGTCTGCCTCTACCATTTTAGATATTACGGGCATACTGGCAGACGCCTGAATCGCTGCAAAAATATCCCCACACTTTCCATTTTCAAAGTAGACGGGTTTTCCTGTCCGACAGTCCGTTGCAACTGCTATAAATCTTCTCCCGGGATCCATAAACTTTTCTTTATTCAGTGGTTCCCCATTTCTCTCATCGTCAAATACAATATCAAATCCAAATAGCCCGTGATTTCGTCGAAACGCCGGAAGGCCCACATAATCCGGATCATGACGATGTCCCAGATTAAATCTGCTTGCCCGTCCTATCTGACCGGATATGTAATTATATCCATTTAAGGCCCCTGCCGATACCCCTGCCACGCACTCAAGCTGAATCCCATGAACCATAAGTGCATCCAGCACGCCACCGGTATAAAGCCCTCGAAAAGCTCCGCCCTCCAGCACCAGGCATCCTTTTATAATATCACCCTCTGCCTGCCCAAACGGCAGTTCGTCAATCCCGGAATATTTTTTCATAGATTCTTCCTTTCCAAATCCTCACTGACCTTTTCCGTTATTATAGTAGAAATAATGTTCTGTTTTCAATACCTTCTATAATTATTTAAATACAATATCCAAATAATAGCATCCTTATTTTTGTAACTTTTGATGGATTTTATTATATGCTCTATGGTATAATATATAAATCTTATACATAATATGGAGGAAATTAAGATGAAAAAGATTTTAGCAATTGTACTGGTATCTGCTATGGCCCTTTCTTTGGCGGCCTGCGGCAGCAGCAAGGATGACACAAAGACACCTGCCGGCCAGGAAACTCAGCAGACTCAGCAGGATGACAAAAAGGATACTCCTACTGAGGAAAAGAAAGAAGATACTGGCGTTGATGTTGCCAATTACTCTTCCTGGAAAAAGGCAGACTGGGACAAAGCAAGCGATGATCAGAAATTTGAAGTTTCTGAAAAAGTTGTAATTGAAATTGGTGAAGAAATGATGGAAGGTTATGCGGAAATTTACGAAAAAGCCAAAGATTCTTCTGAAAAGGAAAAACTGGAAGCAGAAATCAAAAACATGCAGTCTACAATTGACACCTTCTTTGACACAGATGCAAATGCAACACTTGGCGAACTGGTTGAAGCAAGCAAAACACTTATGGACAGCAGCACTACAAAGTAATTTAGGCTATTCAAACTAAATAAAAGAATTTTTAAAGGGTGAAATCAATTGTGATTTCACCCTTTTTATCTTACTTATTTGCGCCCGCAGCACTGTTTATATTTTTTTCCGCTTCCACAGGGACACGGATCATTTGGATAAACTTTTTCTTCTGAGCGCTTTTTCGGTGCTTTCTGAAGACTTTCATCCTTGTTTGTACCGGTTACTTTTGCCACTTCTTCACGTTCTACCTTCTGTTCTACTCTTACATGGAACAGCATTCGCACTGTTTCTTCCTGAATATTGGCAATCATACTGTCGAACATATCATATCCGGCCATCTTATATTCCACCAGTGGATCTCTTTGTGCATATGCCTGCAGTCCAATACCCTCACGCAGAATTTCCATATCATCAATATGATCCATCCATTTGCGGTCAATGGCTTTCAAAAGAATTACACGCTCTAACTCACGAATCATCTCCGGCTCCTGGAATTCAGCCTCTTTCGCTTCATACAGCTTCACTGCCTGTTCCTTCAGCCGGTGTTTTAATTCATTCTTAGAAACGCCTTCTACATCTTCACCGGTAAGCGGCTGCATTGGAACTACCGGTATCAGCAGCTCATTCAATTCCTGAAGATCCCATACATTTTCACTGCTCTGGTCTTCTCCCAGACAGCTGTCCACCGTATTTTCCACCTGGTCTGTAATCATTTTATAGATAACATCCCGCATACTCTCTCCATCCAGAACCCGGCGTCTCTCCGTATAGATAATCTCTCTTTGGTCATTCATAACCTGGTCGTATTCCAGCAGATTTTTACGGATACCGAAGTTATTTCCTTCGATCTTCTTCTGGGCTTTTTCAATAGAGCTGGAAAGCATTTTGTGCTCAATCTGCTCTCCTTCCGGAACCCCCAGCGCATTAAACATAGTAATCAGCTTTTCGGAACCAAACAGACGCATCAGATCATCTTCCAGTGAAATATAGAAGCGGGACTCACCGGGATCTCCCTGTCGTCCGGAACGTCCCCGCAGCTGATTATCAATACGTCTTGACTCATGACGTTCTGTACCAACAATTTTCAGTCCGCCTGCCGCTCTGGCCTCTTCATCCAGCTTAATATCCGTACCACGGCCGGCCATATTGGTAGCTATAGTAACGGCTCCGTGCTGGCCCGCCTCAGCTACAATCTGGGCCTCCAGCTCATGAAATTTGGCATTTAAGACATTATGCTTGATGCCTTCTTTGCTTAACATCTTGCTAATCAGTTCAGATGTTTCAATTGTAATAGTACCAACCAATACCGGCTGTCCTGCGGCATGAGTCTTTACAATCTCATCCACTACTGCCTTAAATTTTTCAGCTTTTGTTTTATAAACCGCATCCTCCCTGTCTATCCGGGCAATAGGTTTATTGGTAGGAATTTCAATAACATCCATGCCATAGATATCACGGAACTCTTTTTCCTCAGTCAAAGCAGTACCGGTCATACCCGATTTCTTTTCATATTTATTAAAGAAATTCTGGAAAGTAATAGTTGCCAGAGTTTTACTTTCACGTTTTACTTTTACATGCTCTTTCGCCTCTATCGCCTGATGGAGACCATCAGAATAACGGCGCCCCGGCATAATACGGCCGGTAAATTCATCTACAATCAGAATCTGGTCATCCTGAACCACATAGTCCTGATCACGAAACATCAGATTATGCGCCCGCAGTGCTAGTATAATATTATGCTGAATCTCTAAATTTTCCGCATCCGCCAGATTCGAAATCTTAAAAAAGCGTTCTACTTTCTTTACACCGTCCAGGGTAAGATTAATTACCTTATCCTTTTCGTTAACGATAAAGTCTCCGCTCTCTTCAATTTCAATACCCATAATGGCATCCATTTTGGAAAACTCGCCGCTGGCCTCACCTCGTTTCATCTGACGTGCAAGAATATCGCAGGCCTCATACAATCTGGTGGACTTTCCGCTTTGTCCGGAAATAATCAGCGGTGTACGTGCTTCATCAATAAGGACAGAGTCCACCTCATCAATAATTGCGTAATACAAATCACGCTGCACCAGCTGTTCTTTGTAAATCACCATATTATCACGCAGATAATCAAACCCAAGCTCATTGTTTGTAATATATGTGATATCACATCCGTAAGCTTCACGGCGCTGATTGTTATCCATATCATTTAACACAACACCTACTGTCAGTCCCAGAAACTCATGAACTTTTCCCATCCATTCAGAGTCTCGTTTTGCCAGGTAGTCATTGACTGTAACAACATGTACGCCTTTTCCCTCCAAAGCGTTCAAATAAGCCGGCAGTGTAGAAACAAGTGTCTTACCTTCACCGGTCTTCATTTCTGAGATACGTCCCTGATGAAGTACAATACCACCGATTAACTGTACCGGATAATGCTCCATTCCAAGTACTCTTCTAGCAGCTTCGCGAACCGTTGCAAATGCTTCCGGCAGAAGCTGGTCTAGTGTCTCTCCATTAGCCAGCCGCTCTTTATATTCTTTTGTTTTGTCCCGGAGCTGCTCATCTGACAGAGCCTGCATGTCCGGACGTAGTTTTTCTATTTTGTCTACAATCGGATATACCATTTTCAGTTCCCGGGAACTGTGAGTCCCAAATAACTTTTCTAATACACTCATATAAATCTCCTAATAATCTCCAAAAATACAAAGTCTGAAACTTTGCGGAATTAATAATCATTCTACCACTGAATTTCTTATTAAACAACCAAAAGCCATGAACGAATTGTTAACTTTTTATAAACGTGAAAAATACTCTGCACAAAATTTCAATTTGTGATAAACTCTATTGGAATTGAGGAATAAACTAATAAAGGAGGATATTTATGAGCTATTTATATAAAACCCGCGGAACCTGTTCTACCATGATTGAGGTAGAATTAGATGGCGAAATTGTAAAGAATGTTAAATTTACAGGAGGATGCAACGGCAATCTGCAGGCAATTCCAAAGCTGGTGCAGGGCTTAAGTGTATCACAGATAGAAGAAAAGCTGTCTGGCATTTCATGTTCCGGACGCCCCACCTCCTGCGGAGATCAGCTTGCCAAAGCATGCCGCGCAGCCTATGAAGCCGCGTTATCTTAAGGAAAAAGAACACAGGCCATTTCCGGTCTGTGTTCTTTTTATATAGAGGTTACTATTCAAGTCTCGTCTGTTTAATATTTCATATAATTCCTGGCCGTGTCAAAAAACGCCTGAAGATTTTCCGGTTTCGCATTGTCAATATTTACATCAAAGTCCAGAATATAACCGCCGCCCGGAGCATAAATATCAATGGCCTCTTTAACCGCTTTTACTACATCATCAGGAGATGCATATTCAAGCATCGTTCCTTCCAGCCCGCCCCGCAGACAATATTTTCCCCCGAAACGCTCTTTGATTTTCTTCATATCATTTGTTCCCGTAAAGGTCATCATACATTTATGAGCAGGCACATCCCGTTCTATAATATCCAGTTTGGACATATAGCTGTCCTCTACATAGATCCATGGAGTTACGTTATATTCAATGCAGGCATCAATACAATCCTTTAATCCCGGCCAGTAGAATGTTTCAAAGTTTTCCCGGCTCATAAAGCTGTCAAAACCGTTATGAAGCATAAACCCTATCACACGCATAGGTCTGGACTTCATCATATTCTTAAGTCCCCGCACCTGAACCTTTGAAGCTGCATTTACCGCGGCAAGGAGCTCATCGGGGCATTCATAAATATCCATAGATACATTCAAAAAACCTCTGAGCGTATCATTAAAGATATCAAAAGGAGCAGATGTCATATAGTCTGAACCGCTGGGAATCCCCATTCCCGCAAGGGTGTTAAAATAGTCTCCCACGGCGCCTACCTGCTCAGACAATTTACCTGCACAGTCAATAATGGCGTTAAATGATTCTTTTACTTCCGGATTAACCGCCGGCAGCGTTGCATACATCCCGCCATGCCACACTGCATTAGAAAAGTCCAGCATTCCCAGACCTTTGTATTTCCCGTAATGTCTGGGCAGAATCTTTTTCATTAAAAAACCGGTAGGATCTTCCGCGTATTCAAGGTACTCCTCCTGGGCCATGTATTCCTTGTCCGGAATCTGGAATCCGATATTATCATCATCAAAATGTTTTCCCGGCCAGCGAACAAACTGGCAGTCCAGCGCTTCCATGGCAGGGCCGCAGAATATAGATTTCGGACCATAAGCAAAATCCGGCTGATACTCTTTGTGATATCTCAAAAAAGACGGCAGTGCATTCCGCCAGTCCGCAATCGTATCTTTAATAGTTGTTTCTCCATATAAAGTAATGGGAAGATATGTAATATACGGAGCTGCCATAACATGATCCACCCGCTGGCAGGTAATACTGTCTTCAAATAATTTCAGACGGCGGCTGTAATCAGGATGCAATGCTTCATTTGTTCCCATAATCAATTCCTCCTCATGTCAGAATATTCCCCAAAATCATTTCTCAATAATTATATCACCGCACAAATAATCTGACAAATTCGGATTCGGACTGTCTGTTATTCCAAAACCGCTCAGGAAAGTACATTTGATTTTAAAAAGCTGCACAAATCATCCCCCATCCGGGCGTATCCCTCATCATTAGGATGCAGTCCGTCATAGAGAAGCGTATCCGCATTATCACCGGTTATCACACCGGCTGTCCGCTGCACATATACCCTGGTATTTGTATGCCTCTTAGCTGCGTCGATCATAGCCTTCTCATAATCTGCTGCACTGCTTCCCACACGATTTTCTTTCTGACTCACCCCTTTTTCATAACTTTTACCTACCCGCAGGCGATAAGAGGGTGTCTCTAGCACAATCACTGCCGAAGGATTCTGCCTGCGGACCCCATCCAGAAAATCATTCATATACCCGCAAAACGTTCCGTCATCGGCAGTATCATCTGCTGTTCCAAGAGGCGCGCTAAAGGTATAGTCATTGCTGCCTATGCCGATGCATATCACATCATATCCCTGATAAGAAACTTCTCCATTTATAAGCCGTTCATATAAATTCGGAAGTCCGCTGGCAGTATTGGGGCCCACTGCTGAGCAGGTCACCGCCTGATTGGAAACCTGGCAGCCTAAAAGCAGCTGTACCCGCTGAGACGGCGGGCAGACACTTCTAGAATACTTTCCTTTGCCAAGGGTGATACTGTCACCTTCAAATAGTATTTTTAAATGTTCAAAGGTCCCGTCAGGCGCAGTCACTCCATTTTCCTCTGTCCGGCTGTACATCTTTTTCCCATTTTGATTCATTACAGCCCGAATACCCAATGTATATTTTCTGCCGGTATCTGTCTCTAATTCATAATTATTATTCTCGGAAACAGCAATTCTCTTCCATCCGCCGGAATCCTTCTGCAGGATTTCATACCAGTCTGCACCGGAAATCTTCTTCCACTGAACCTGAAGCCTGGTTTTTTCTGAATTATACTGCAAATTAGTAATCACAGGGACATCAAGGGGGACCGTATAAGCGTTGGTTTCTGTAACTGGTCCCAGATACATAACTCCATCTACCCGCCGGAAACACCTGATTCTGTATCTATATGTCTCCCCCGCCGAAACATTTCTGTCACTGTAGGCACACTCCTCTAAAGCATTGCGAACAGCAATTCTTTTATAAGCACCATCTCCACTCTTACGTTCTATGAAATAACCGTCACATGCTTCACTGGCGTTCCATCGTATATTAATATATTCTCCGGTTACACCACTGTTTTCCATAACGGGAGCCTCCAATTTCAGAGCATATCCTCCGTCTGATTCTACGGAAACTGATTTTAGAACCGGCGCCTTTAATACTTCTTGTTTATCTGTGATAATGGAATGCTGTGTATCCGCCAGAATTGTTGTATTTGACACAGAACCGCCAGCTGAAAAGAACATAATACCGGCCAGTCCCAGTAATACCGGTACTCTGATACTGCTTCTCATAACACTCCTCTCCTCTCAACGTCCAATTTTTTCAACTTTTTCATTATAACAGATCTTCCGGTCAATCTCTTTGATGTTTTCTTAATTTTTTATTTTAATTATCTGTTAATTTTATATATTTTTTGTATTTTTTCTGCTTATATATATTTTTTTAAATTATTTTCTGTTTAGGTATTGACTTTTTGTTTTTTTGATTGTACAATTACAACATCAAAAGAATTTAATAAAACAAATCTTACAAAGGAGGTACAGTCCAATCTACATTTAATTTTTTTACAGGATTTTAGGAAAGGCAGGTACAGTCCAATTTTCACTTAAATCGTTTTATTAAAATCAAAATCTAAAAAAGGAGGTACGGTCCAATCTGCATTTAAAGAAAACACGGAATTTTATGAAAGGAAGGTACGGTCCGATTTTCACTTAAATAATATTTAAAATTGAAGATACGAATCAGGAGGTACAGTCCAATTTACATTTAATTTTAACAAACAAAAGATTGGTTACACGCATACAGAGTAACTCAAAATTTTATTTCGGAATATTTGTACTGTTAAGAATTTTTATTATTCTATAAGTAGTCCAAAAGAAAATAATCTGCTGCAAAGGGATTATTAGATGTTTTAAAAAATAAAAGAATAAATTGGTGAAGCAATTATATCTTAATAGTTTTAGAATGTATAGTAGAGGAATAAGCAGAATTATATTATTGGTTTAAATGTGGAAAAATAGATTTCATCCAGTTTCAATGTTCAACTAAAATAAGTTATTAATATTACAGAGGAAAACAGTATCAGTTCCAATCGCAGAAATGTTTGTAAAATCAAAAGGACAACTGAATAGAGTCTTTGAAAGGAGAACTAGCCCATTGGATAGTATAGTTTAAAAGACTACATCGAATCTAAATTTTCATCGGTGTGGTCTTTTTCCTGCTGTTTTTTGTTTTTTACCTGCTATTTCTAATATTTTTATAAAGTTGTAAAATGACATTGACAGCCTACTTTACTTGGCGCAATATAGTATTGAATACTACATCATGTTGATGTTATTTCTATATTAAAAATAAGAGGTATACACTATGAGACAAATAATTATAACAACAGAAAGTGGATCCGACCTGCCTGAACATTTAGTAAAAAAATATAATATCCGAGTTATTCCCATGCATATTATTATGGACAATCAGTCTTATGAGGACGGCAGTATACCAGTAGACACTGTATATGACTACTATAAAAAAACCAAGAAGATCCCCTCTACCTCTGCCGTTAATGTCGGTGAATACCAGGACTTTTTTGAAAAGCTGCGCAAAGAAATACCGGACTGTGTCATTATACATATGTCTTATTCCTCCAAAGCCTCCAGCACTTATCAAAATGCCGAAATTGCAATCAGAAAATTCCAGGATATTTTTTTAATTGATACAGAGAATGTTTCCGGAGGATGTACTGCTCATATCGCAAAAGCATATGAACTGGTCCAGGAACACGCAGATACCAATGATTATGCAGACCTTGCCAAAACAATTCAAAACTGGTCCAAAAAGGTTTTTTGTTCGTTTATTCCGGGAAACCTGGAATATTTAAAAGCAGGAGGCAGAGTTTCAAATGCCCAGTATCTTGGAGCTACTCTCCTTAACCTGAAACCATTAATAGAAATTGCTGACGGAAGTCTCCTTGCACAGAAAAAATACCGGGGCTCCATTGAAAAACTTGTAGATAAATACATGGCAGATTATCTGGAAAAACATCCGGTTTCCAGAAAGTGTCTCTATCTTATGTATTCAAAAGGTCTTTCACAAACTTCCCTGGATCTGATGAAAAAACTGGCCTTCCAACACGGTTTTCAGTCTGTTGAATATGTTATGACCGGATGTGTAATCAGCTGCCACAGCGGACCTGGAGCCATTGGACTGGCAGGATGTCTGGAACATTAATATTTTTGTAAAAAGGTGATGAGGATCCTCTAAATGGGATCTTCACCACCTTTTATTTTGCCCCTGTTTTATTTTTCTCAAGCTTTGACCAAACAGTTCTTTTCCGGTATGTTTACTCTAAATTCAGTTTTTTCTTAAGAAACAACGTTGTTCCCCCAAAGAATACCACAGAAAGGACCCCATCAAATATCAGCTGATATATTAAAGTTCTGTACCCTGAAAAAGCAAATATAGAAAAGTTATGTGTCATGCTTCCGGCAGCAACAAGCGCAGTAATAATATTTAATATAATAACAATCACCACAAATGCAAGAAAACTGAAAAATATTTTATGCTTGTTTGCAGTGGCACCTACTGCCATAGATACATACGCCTGCAGCACAATACGAACAAGCTGCATAATCAATACCGCAATCGCCAAAATCAATATACCGCCATTCTGTGACAACACATTTCTGATACTCTCTAGGTCAAGGGCTGCAAACATATCCCGTGTAGCTCCGGCTCCAACCAGGAACAAAGCTCCTGAAACAAATAGAACTGCTGCCGCCAGCACAATCCAGATCAGGGCCGTCAATGTTTTGCACAGTACATGATTCCAGGTAGGTACCGGCAGCGTATGCATTAAATACCCTTCCTGAGAAAGCAGGCTCTTAAAGAATCTTCCCACAATCACCACCAGAGTGATAATCATCATGGCAGTCACAAGAATCAAATAAATTATAAACAAAATTAGAAGTGGAAGCTCTTTTCCTACTACTACCGACCCCCTGATCATAACACCTCCGATTAATGCTACTACAAGTATTGCCGCATATAACAGCATCAGCAGTCTTCCGCTTGATTTAAGTTCATATTTCATCAATTTTCCTAACATCTAAATACCTCCCGAAACAGTGCATCCACAGACTTTCCTTCTGCCTCTCTGATCTCATCTACTGACCTGTGAAAAAGCACTTTTCCCTGATTAATAAATACCGCTTCATCCAAAACCCGCTCTATATCCGCAATCAGATGAGTAGATAATACAACTGTCGCATCTTCTGAATAGTTTTTAATAATTGTATTTAATATAAAATCTCTTGCCGCCGGATCCACTCCGCCAATAGGTTCATCCAAAAAATAGATTTTTGCCTTTCTGCTCATGGCAAGAATCAACTGCACCTTTTCTTTATTTCCCTTTGACAGCGCCTTTAACTTCCTATCCTCTGTCAGCTTTAACGAAACCAGCATTTCTTTCGCCTTTACAATGTCAAAATCCTGATAAAAATCCTGAAACATTTCAAGCAGAGACGCCACCGTCATCCATTCCGGAAGATAATCCGCATCAGGAAGATAAGACACAAATCCTTTACTTTCTGTTCCCGGCTCTAGACCGTTTAGTTCTATCTTACCCTCAGTTGGCACCAGCAGTCCATTGGCAACTTTTATCAGTGTTGTCTTACCGCTGCCATTTGGACCTAGAAGTCCTATGATTCTTCCGCTCTCAAACGTCAGATTTACCTGATCCAAAGCAGTCAGACTTCCAAAACATTTTGTCAGATTTTCGCACTTAACACTTACACTCATGCTATTTATTCTCCTTTTTCGTTTCATTCAGCAGCTGAATCACAGCATCATCATTGTAGCCTAATGCCTTCATCTTCTCTCTAAACTCATCAATTATCTGCAGTGCTGATTCCTTTTTTAAATTTTCAATCATACTCTGATCCTCCGTCACAAATCTGCCCCTGGTTCTGATTGCATGAACCAAACCAGCTCTTTCAAGCTCCGTCAACGCTTTCTGCATTGTATTGGGATTAACTTCGGCCTCTCCTGCCAGCTCCCTGACAGAGGCCAGCCGGCTTCCCGGCTGATAAATTCCGGTCATAATCCGGTTCTGTATTTGTTCTACTAATTGTGCATAAATTGATCTCTCATTATTGAATACCCACGCCACCTTCTTTGCTCCTTTCTCTATTGCTTTATTGTATTAAGCTAATAATACAATAGTACAATAATACAACTTTGTCAAGAGCTAACACAAAAAAATAAAATATGATATAATACCGTCAGAATACAAATGAAATGGAGAACTCCTATGATACTTGGACCTTACACACATTTAACTGTAAAACGGCCGGATACTGCAGTGTCCGAAACTGAAATCAACCAGGCGCTGAAAAAAATTCAGACAGATATGTCTGTTCTTATCACTATAGATACAAGACCTGCCAGAATCGGGGACCAGGTTATTATCCAATATCAAGGATATTTGGACAGCACTCCCATTCCCAATACAGGCCGCAGCCATCATCCTCTCATCCTTGGTTCCGGCTCCTTTTTACCAGAATTTGAAGAGCAGCTGACAGGCAGATGGGCCGGAGATAAATTTTCATTCCCCGTATATTTCTCAAAAGACTATCCAAATACCGCTGCTGCCGGAAAAGAGGTCGTTTTCCAAATTCATCTGCTCTCCGTAGGTGAACTGGTTCTTCAAGATCTGGACGATGATTTTGCTAAAGATTTTTCTGACTTTGATACATTAGCTCAATTAAGAGATTCTATTTGTCAGAATCTAACAGAAAAAAAGAACGAAAAAGCACAGGAAGAAATCTGCACAAATCTTCTAACCCAGATTATAGAACATTCCAGCCTGGATCCTAATCCAGAACTTCTTGCACAGCTGAAGGATGAGTTTTTAGAAGAATTTCAAGAGCAGCTTGCCCGCCAGGGACTGGATACAGAGCAATTTCTGTCACGCACCGGACATTCTGATGAATTTATAGACCGTCACTGCCAGAAGCAGGCAGAGCGAAAGATGCAGGAAACTATGGTCTTACATGAAATTGCCCGCACAGAACAAATAACCTTTACAGATGATGAGCTGGAAGAGGCCATTTATGACCTGGCAGAAGAATATGAAGAAGAGCCTATTGAATTCCTTCAAATGTTAAGCCAGGATGAAATAGATGGTTTAAAGCTTGAGATACTTTGTAATAAAGCGCTGAACTTCGTTATGAAATCTGCTGATTTTATCCGTTAATTAACAAACTATTCACATTTTACACAGAAATTTATGCTATGTTAGGTAAGACCCTGCTGTTCACACTTTCAGCCGGCAGGCAGCAGGCGTTAAATATTAATGCCGCAGCTACCCTTTTTAATAATTATTATAAAGATTCAGGAGAAAAATAATGAACGCACTTATGTTACTGAAAAATAAAGATTCGGTTTCTTACCTCTATGAAACAGATTCCATACAAACCGGCCTTGAAGAGCTCCACCGACATGGTTATACTGCAATTCCCGTACTGACCCTTGAGGGTACTTATGCAGGAAGTATCAGTGAAGGAGATTTTCTGAGACATCTTGTAAAACATTCAGGAAAGGGCTTTTCTTCAAATACCCAGATCAGAGAAATTATGAGAGCAAACTTTAATCCGGCAGTACGGATTGATGTGGAGATGGAGGAATTACTAGAGCTTTCCATGAAACAGAATTTTATACCTGTTGTAGATGACCGTGACTTTTTTATTGGCATTATCACCCGGCAGGATATTATTAAAGCAATCGTACATGCAAAAAACTGATTTTTTTATGAAAATCAGTTTTTTTGTATCAGTTAATGCGGTTTTTGACAAGCTCCAGCACAATACAGCGCATTTTCTTCTGCATAAAATATTCTCCTTTACAAATACTGATAACCTAAGCATTCCTTAAAATAATGTATTTATATTTTAAAGAAGCGATTTAGAAAAATGTAAGTCTGTTAATTGAACAAAACAAAAGGAGTATTAAAATGTATGGAGAAAAAGATGTGCAAAAAACAAAAAAAGCATACGATATGCTGGAAGATTCCTCTTTTAATGATTATGATTATCTGGGCAATTCTGCTTCTGCCCATGATTGTACCGGCCTTATTCCGTCCGGCCCCGTGTCAGAAGAAGAACTGCTTTCTTACAAAGATGTGTATGCATTTCCCCCTCCGATTCTAAAGGTAAAAAAAGAAAAAGAATCCTGATTTTCCTGTCCGGACTGCGCGCTGATGTGAGACTGCCTTTATGACTGTCCCTACCACATGGCGCGCATTTTATCTCTAAACCAGCCAGGCCGCGATATTTTTTACTTGTTTGCAAAACTTTAGTTACAAGTCCTTTTTCTCGTATAATTTCATGGAAAAAATAACTGACAGGATTATGGCAGCTGCACAAATTACCGGAAGGGCAAGCAGAATCTGATGCCAATATCGTTCTAGTATATCTGCAGCAGCCATGAAATCCTGAGACTTTGAAAAAGCTGCCAGTATCAAACAGGGAATCAGGAAAATGGCTATGCAGATCATTCTTCCTTTGGCAGCCCCAAACCGCACAATAACAGGAACGCTGACTGCCAGATAAATCAATGCTACAGCTATACAAGCCGCAAGTCCGATACTTCCTTCCTGGAGATATTCTGCCGTTTTATTTCCATGAAGCAATGTTGCTCCCGCAAGAGAGAGAAATGCAAGGACCACGCCGCAGGCTGTTGCAATAAGACATAGAATATAAATACTGCCGATGATCTGACGTCTTGAAACCGGCAAAGCTGCCGTTAACACATCCCACTTATACTGTTCCCACTGCACCAGCATTCCAATAATAAAAAATATGGAAAAAAATATTACAAAAGTTCCGGCTGTATCTGAGAAACGTCCAAATACTCCAAGCAGACAATAAATAATCAAAAATGCAAGATAAAGATAAATTGTCTTCTTCATACAGCTTAATTCATATCTTAACAATCCACGCATTATTTTCTCTCCTTCTTCCACAACAGCATCATTTCTTCAATGGTCACAGGCTCCACAATCATCCCGTCAGGCACTCCGTCTGCACATACCAGGGCTTGAGCGCCAAATGCATTTTCTGATACTCCAAGCACCATATCAGGAGCAAGCTTACGGATCTGCTGGATGCTTCCCTTTACAAGACAGTAAGATTCCAGCAATTCATCCTTATTTTCAGAAAAAATAATTTTCCCATTATCAATATAAGTAATATAATCACATATTTTTTCCAGATCACTAAGTATATGAGAAGATATCAGAATACTCCGTTTTTCATCCTGTATAAACTCCAGCAAAAGATCCAGCACCTCATTTCTGACAATGGGATCCAGCCCACTTGTCACCTCATCAAGTATCAGAAGCCTGGCATCATGAGACAGTGCTGCTGCAATTGAGAGCTTCATCTTCATTCCTTTTGAATAATCTTTAATATTCTTTTTTAAATCCAGCCTGAACATGCTAAGATAATCATAAAAAACCCGGCTGTTCCAGTTTTGGTAAATAATACGCAGTGCTTTTTCTATCTGAACTGCATTCACGCCTGGCGCAAAAAAAGTTTCATCCAGCACCACTCCAAGCTTCTCTTTGATTCTGTTTTCTTTCCCGGTAAATACTTCTCCAAAAACAGTAACCGTTCCGCTGTCCTTTTTGTTTATTCCCAGCAGATTTTTTATTGTAGTACTTTTTCCAGCCCCGTTCTTTCCAATAAAGCCCATAATAGCCCCGCCCGGAATGGAAAAGCTTATATGATCTAGTACAAATTCCTGATATGTTTTACAAACATTGTCAACTTTTAATGCTTCCATTTAACTATTCTCCTCATAAAGCAGCTTTAGCATATCCCAAAGCTCTGTCAGACTGATATCGCACAGCTTTGCCTCTCTGACAGCCGTTTGCAGGCATTCTTCCATTTCTTTTAACTTTTGTTCCCGCAAAAAATCCTGATTAACTCCTGCTACAAAACTTCCCTTTCCGGTATAAGATACAATAAATCCTTCCCGTTCAAGCTCCTCATATGCCCGCTTTGTAGTGATTACGCTGATTTTCAGTTCCTTTGCCAAAAAGCGCATAGATGGCAGCGCATCTCCTTCTTTTAGTTCTCCGGTCATAATCATATTTTTCATCTGCGTGACAATCTGATCATAAATGGGCTGACCAGCTGCATTTGTAATAATAATATTCATAGGATCCTCACATTTAACTGTATATACTTTGTTATATTGTGTATATATTATATATACAATATTTGCAACTGTATGTCAACACATTTTATACAAGAAAACTTTCCTGCACAAAACAAAAGAAGCCTCAGATAAATCTCTGAGACTCCCTTATTATGAAAGTAATTTGATAAAAATGAACTATAATTAACAATTTCCTGAAATATCACTGTCTTTTGCAGCCGGCTGACAGCCTACATACAATACTGCTCAAGAACTCCGTGCAGAGCCGCCGCACTGCTTGTATGAATCCTCTCGATCTGTACATTATTCCTTTTAGCCTGGGCAACTGCATTATTTACCATCTTATGTGATACGGTATTAGTAAACAGAATAATCAAATCCGGCACGCCGACTTTCTTCTTAAAACCGCCTTTTTCTTTTACCATTACTTTGGCTTTACATCCATACTCCCTGCAGATATTTTCATATTGCGAGACCATTCGTTCATGGCCGCCGATGATTACTACGCTCATAATTCCCTCCTGTTCAAGATATCTATATTTGTTCCGCTTTTAGTTAGCTTTGACTAACTATAGTTTTGCACATTTAACACAAAATAGCAAGGTTTTAAAGTGAGAATCTTTTCCAATAATCATTTCAGGCAAAATAGCCGTTAACTTTTCTTTATTTCCACAGCACAGAAGCCAGCATTATAATCAGAGGCATTGCAATAATAGATAAAATCGTACACAGACAAACTGTTTTTACCGCTCTGGTATAATCAAGACCTTCTTTTTGTGCAAATATTGCCACATTAGCGCCAATAGGAGCAGATGCGGAAATTAGTAAAATCAGTTTCATCTGATTTAGAGAAGCAGGCAGCAGGCAGAGAACTCCTACAGAAACCAGAGGAATAATGACCAGACGGGAAAAACTGCTCCAATATAAGGTCCTATCTGTAAACATTGTTTTTATATCAGCCTGAGCCAGATAAATTCCAAGAATAATCATTGCCACAGGAGCATTTAATTCACTTAGTGCAGAAAGAGATGTATTTACAACTTCCGGCAGTGGAATTTGAAACAAAAAAATTACAACGCCGATTACAGTTGCAATAAGAATGGGATTTGTAACAATGTTTTTTCCGGAAATAGCTTTTTTATCCCCTGTCATTATGTATACACCATATGTCCATTGAAGAAACAGCAGGATAGCCACAAACGCAGAACAAAAAAACACAGCTTCGCTGCCCATAACCGCTCTTACCAGTGGTATCCCCATAAATCCGCAATTGGAAAACGCAACTCCAATATTTTCAATTTTATCCCTTTTTCCAAACAAAAGCATTGAAATCACCATAGATACAACCAGCAGTAACGCTGAAATAGCAAAGGATAACCCCAGCCCTGCCGCCTTATCCGGCGTTCTGTCCACACAATAGGAATGAATAATAACCGCCGGGAGCACCACATAAAGAACCAGATTTGATAATTCTTTACTGCCCTGCTGACTGATCATCCTCTTTTTATACAGCAGATACCCCACTCCCATAAATATAAACATACAAATTAACTGTTTTAATAGAATAACCGCTTCCTGCACTTTTTAACTCTCCAATCTTTCTCAATTATGTACTAATTCGGCCGCCGCCTGCAAAGGGATGGCTATTTTTATAAAAAAGAGACTGCATTCACAGCCCCCTTACATCCTGTTGTATTTTTAAATAATTTTTTTTAATTGTCAAGGTATTATTTCGCATCAGATCTTTCAAATATATATTTTATGCAGTCTTTCCACTTTGAAATAACAAATGAAAAATTGTAAAAAAATAAATTCTATTCATTTTTTGTTGTTAGTACAACTGATTTTTCATAATAAATAGATTATAGTTACTTCAGAACAAAAAAATACGTTCTGTAAACAATTTCGGATAAGTGAAGCTCTCTATCCGGAATATGCAAACTTTAAATATATCAGGAGGGAATGTATGATACGTAAAATTATTAAAATTGATGAAGAAAAATGTAACGGATGCGGCCTGTGCGCCAAAGCCTGTCACGAAGGCGCCATCGGAATGGTAAACGGCAAAGCAAAACTTCTGCGGGAGGATTATTGTGATGGGCTGGGAGACTGCCTGCCGGCATGTCCTACCGGCGCTATTACCTTTGAAGAACGAGAGGCTCCTGCTTATGATGCAGCAGCTGTAAAAGCTGCACAGGAAGCCAAATCAGCCGCTGCTGCACCGCTTCCATGCGGCTGTCCGGGAACTCAGGCAAAAGCTATTTCTCATCAGAATGCCGCCCTTAAGACTGCTCCATTATCAGACAGTCCAAGCAGGCTTTCCCAGTGGCCGGTTCAAATTAAACTGGCGCCGGTAAACGCACCTTACTTTGACGGCGCTAATCTTTTAATCGCCGCTGACTGTACTGCATATGCTTACGGAAACTTTCATGAGAAATTTATTAAAAACCATATCACCCTCATCGGATGTCCAAAACTTGACGAAGGCGACTACTCTGAAAAATTAACAGAAATTATCCGTCAAAATAATATTAAAAGTGTTTCTATTGTCAGAATGGAAGTTCCATGCTGCGGAGGAATTGAACACGCTGCTAAAACCGCACTGCAAAACAGCGGAAAATTTATTCCATGGCAGGTATATACAATTTCAACAGACGGCCAGATTTTAGACCGCTAAAAGACAGATGCCGCATTTCAAAAAAGATGTTCTCTGACTGTAACAGCCAGCAGAACATCTTTTTTCTTTTGGCCGGCAGCTTACAATACAACCGGTCCGTTCTCTGCAATATACTCTAATGTTCCATCCTCTTTTTCCCTGACACTCAGGTCACATGGTACACTCTGGGACGGGTCAGGATGGTTTTTCCATAAATCAAATAGCTTTGGAAGAAACACTGGCCACTGAGAAGCTTCATATTCTGCATGGCTCTTTGCATCCTCCGGTTTCTGAGGCTTGGCATCAGGATTTTCCAGAATAAAAGCCGGGGGCTCTGTGATCTTCGTATTAAAAAATGACGCCGTTATATGTATGGAACCTCCCGCGGCCTCTTCCCACATGTGTACGGTGGAATCAACAAATTCTCCTTTTCTGTTAAAGATTCCCTCTACCAGCACATGCTTTAGATGTGTCTTAAACGGAAACATATCCAGTCCCAGTCTGTCAATCTGTATCCCATTTCCACCGAATACCGGAATACCCGGAACCATTGATTCTGAAATCATATGAGCAGATCCTAAAAAACCATACTTCCACGGCTCTCTTACCCAGGTAAAACGTTTATGGGCTCCCGGAGCCCAAAGATAATAGCCCTTTTCCATATTCGCCCACCACCAGTCAAGCATTTCCGGCGTTACCCCCGGCAGAAAATGCTGGCACTGCATACCCATTCTGTAACCACGGTCTATATACTGCTGCTTCATTTCAAGCTCCGGAATAAGCGGACTGGGTCTGTCAAGAGGCGTATAAGCCAACGTGGGAACATGAATATTATCCTGAAACGGAATATATGTCTGTCCCCCGTTAGCTGCCATACCTAATTCTTCCATAAAAGTATCCTCCTGTTACACATTCAGTTTTTTCTGTCAATATGTTTCATATAATAGCCGTTTCTTCCATAATTGTCAAAAATACTTTTCATAAAAATGTACCCTTGGGGATAACTTTTTTAATTCCAATCACCTTTATTTTCTGCTAGATCAATCCGTATTTTTCCAGCAGTGCCGTGGACGAGGATTTTCCCTGTCTGATCTTTGCGGCCCTTCGTTCAAATATCGTAAAGGACGCTGCTGAAAATACTGCCGCGAAAATAAGCAGAAATACAATATCTGACCGGAAACTTCCCTGACCGCAGATTGTTTTCCGAAATGCGTCCACAGTATAACTGAAGGGAAGGAAATTATGAATTTTCGCTACAAATCCTCCCGAAACCTCTATTGGGTAAGTCCCTGCGGAACCTGCAAGCTGAACAACCGTAAAAATCAGCATAACAAAGCTTCCTACTTTTCCCATAAGGGCATTAAAGAAATATACTACAGAAATAAATGTAATGCCGGCCAGACTAGCGATTCCTATAGTGGCCCCCATTTTCTCCGGTTCAAAACCATTTACTGTATGAAGAATCAGGACCATTACTACAGATGCTGCTGCTATAATCAAATAAGATACTGACACTTTGCTCAGCCACCATTTTAGTCCGGATTTTAATTCTCCTTCATAACTATTTACCGGATAAATCAGGCAGAATGCGATACATGCAATCCACAGACCCACACACATCATGTAAGCCGCCATTGCATGGCCGTTATTGGCAACCTGTGAGCTTTCTGACTTTTGTGCATCTACGGGAGATGCAAACATATCCACGGTATCATTGCTCTTACTTACATCATTTATTTCTTTTGCGCCATCTGAGAGCGAGGATTTTAGTGTACTGCTTCCGGAAAGCAGCTGATCTAATCCGCTCCCAAGCTCAGCACTCCCGTCCTTAAGTGCCCCGCTTCCTTCTGCAATTTGAGCCGCGCCTGAGGACAGTTTGCTGCTTCCGGAAAGCAGAGCATCATTATTTGATACCAGCGCAGCGGTTCCATTCCAGAGCTGTCCCGCCGCATTTTGAATCTTAGAAATACCGCTTCCCAGTTCTGAGGACAGCTGAGCCGTTCCCTCATCCAGGGCTTCTGCACCGTTTTCAAGCTGTGAAGAACTTTTGTTTAACTGGGCCAGCCCTTCATTTACCTTTGAAACCCCCTGCGTATAAGCGTCCACCCCGGCACTTAGTCCGTTTTTTCCGGAAATTCCCTGATTCAGCTCTTCTAAACCAGCCGTCAAATCCTGGCTTCCCGGAATAATCTGCTGATCCAGTGTATCTTTTACTGCCTTTGTTCCGCTATCCAGCTGAGTAATAGCTGTCTTCGCCCCATCTGTTACTGTTGATGATCCGGCAACCAGCGTCTGATACTCTTTACTGCTCAGCAATTGTCCTATGGCCGCAGCGCCGGTATCATCCCCGGCAGCTAAAAGCTGTTTTTGTATCTGCACCAGGTTCTCGTCTACTGCCTGAATGCCGTCTCCCAGCTGATCAAGCCCCTGCTTTACTGCCTTAAGACTCTCACTGCCCTCCTGGGACTGTTTCCCGATTGTCTGGGACAATTCTTTTAGACCCGCAGTCAGAGTTTCACTGCCCTTCTGAGCCTTTTCTGCTCCGCCGGCCAGCTCCTCTGTTCCCTGTACTAAAGCTTTACTATTCTCCTTTAGCTGGGCCGTTCCCTCATAAGCCTGCTCCACACCGGACGTATAAGATGCAATTCCTGATTTTAAGCTTAATGCTCCCTGATTTAACTGGTCTGCACCCTCGCCGGCAGCTTTCTGCAACGTGTCCGTTCCATCCTTTAACTGACCCGCTCCGTCATTAATCCTGGCTGTACCATCTGTATAATCTTTTAAAGATGCCGTCAAAACCTGGCTTCCACTCTGAAATTCCAGGGTGCTGTCTGCCAGAGTCTGCAGATTTTCGGTAATGGTCTGATTTCCGGAAGAAGCATCCGAAATCCCCTGGGTAATTACCCCCGCTCCGTCTGCTGCTTCTGTCATTCCATCCGCAGCCTCTGTAAAGCTGTCAAAAACAGCCTGAGTATATTCTTTCGTTACCTCCTCTGAAACACTTTCTTTTATTTTTTCCAGTGCAGACTCACTCATCTTAGAAGCAATATAGTTTGTTCCCGGATTTGTTTCATATTTAAGCTGCATTTTTCTGGGATGCTCATCCATCAAAGTGGCTGCATTGGCGGAAAAATCTTCCGGAATTGTTATCACCATATAATAAGACCCATCCTCAATTCCCATTTTGGCTGCCTGTGCATTTACAAAATGGAATTGGAGTGAATCATTCTCCTTTAAATTTTCCACCAGACTGCTCCCAACATTCAGCTCCTTCCCATTATATTCTGCACTCTGATCCTTATTTACCACAGCTACCGGCAATTGATCCAGCTTCCCATAGGGGTCCCACATAGATCCCAGAAACAACGCAGTATAAATAGACGGAATAGCTATAATTGCAATTAAAACAATCATCAAAACTTTATTTTTCAGCAATTTTTTCCACTCCTGCTTTATCATTTTAAAAGCTCCTTTCTTCATAGCATAAATCGACACATATCTTATTATTAGATTTTAAAACTATTAATAGACATAGTGTTGCTTTTTTATTTTAACGGAATTATAATATAGGTACAAGATAAGAAGCAACCCACAATTATTCATATTTTTGTTGTTTTCTGAACATTTTTTATAGATTTGTCTATTAATTAAATCTTTTTTAATATTTGGGGAGGTTTTTATGGAACAAAAAATCGACCGGAGAATCCGGAAAACAAAATCTCAGCTCAGAAATGGCCTGGCTGCTCTGATGCAGACGAAAAGTATTAACGAAATTACTGTTAAGGAACTGGTAGATGCGGTAGATATTAATCGTTCTACATTTTATCTGCATTATACAGACATTTATGATCTGCTTCAAAAAACAGAGGATGATCTGCTAGAACAGGTAAAAGACATTATCCGTGAACACGCAAAAACTGACGACACCGCCGAAGCCACTTTTCCTTTTATGGAAGATATCTTTGAAACAGTAGATGCAAACCGCGAGATCTTTCAGGCTTTGGTAGGCAGCAACGGGGATATCTCCTTTATCCACAAGGTAGAGGATATTATTGCACAGAATACCATTTACAGGCTGGAAAAAATGTTTCCGGATAATGTACAGGATCTGAAATATTATTACTCTTTCTGCCTGACAGGCGCTGTAGGACTAATTAAAACCTGGATTACCGAAAACAGCCGGAAAAGTCCGGAACACATGGCGCGTCTTGCTTATCAGATGGTCACTAATGCCATGCAGTCCTTCTTTGAAAACGCAGCTCCTTTAGTAAAATAATACAATATCCCCACCTGTGATTTTACCCTGATGATTTTTATTATCACTAAATACCTGACTGCAAAACTTGACTTTCCCCGAAAAAGGAATTATACTGACATCAGTTACATAAGATCTTCAGGGCAGGGTGTAATTCCCTACCGGTGGTACAGCCCACGAGCCGCAAGGTATGATTCGGTGAAATTCCGAAGCCGACAGTAAAGTCTGGATGAAAGAAGATTTAGATGCAAAATTATTATGAATTTGTATTTTAATGCTCTGAAATGAAATCTCATTTCAGAGTTTTTTTATTTTACAGCACATACCTGTAAACAGGAACGAATCCTGACAGCCGGATTCATACTTCATTTCATAATTTTTTCTGCAGTTTCTAAGGCCCGGATGATCCATCCGGGTCTTTTTTGCTCTATAGGAAATACTGTGTTGTGAAAAAACTGAAAAGTACCGATTCCTATAGAGCAAAAAACGCTCCGCTGTGGATCGCACTGCGGCAGAGTGGAATTATGTTGCTCACGCAACCCGCCGCAGGCGGAGAATCTGCCGTGGCAGGATTCTTTTTTATTTTTGGAGGTGATTTTTTGACTGACACAGATTATATGAAACTTGCCCTGGATCTCGCTGATAAGGGCGCCGGTCTGGCAAACCCAAATCCTCTGGTAGGCGCCGTAATTGTAAAACAGGGACGTATCATTGGCAGAGGCTGGCATCAGGCTTATGGACAGCCCCATGCAGAACGCAATGCCCTTGCAGACTGTCTGGAAAATCCCAAAGGCGCTGATCTTTATGTCACACTGGAACCCTGCTGCCATTACGGCAAGACACCGCCCTGTACGGAGGCGATTATTAACGCAGGCATATCCCGGGTCATTATCGGTTCCTCTGATCCCAACCCGCTGGTTGCCGGAAAAGGTAAAGAAATACTGGAAAATCACGGAATTTCGGTTACACAGGGCGTACTGAAACAGGAATGCGATGCACTAAATCAAATATTTTTTCACTATATTCAAACAGGAACCCCGTATGTGATCATGAAATATGCTATGACAATGGATGGAAAAATTGCGGCTTATACCGGAAAATCCCAGTGGATTTCCGGTGCCCCTGCCCGGCAGCATGTACAGGAAACACGCAGAAGACTCATGGGGATTATGACCGGAGTTGGAACTATAATCACAGATAATCCCAGGCTTACCTGCCGTATTGAAGGCGCCCGTTCTCCCGTCCGTATTATCTGTGACACTCATTTAAATACGCCCCTTTCCTCTTATGTTGTTCAGACTGCCAAAACATATCCCACAATTTTGGCCACCTGCTGCAAAGATGAAAACAAACAGTCCGCCTTTTTAAATGCCGGCTGCCAGATTCTGATTACCCCTGTAAAGGATGGACATGTAGATCTCAAAGATCTCATGTTGAAGCTTGGAAAACAGGGAATTGACAGTATCCTGCTGGAGGGCGGAGCAGCCTTAAACTGGTCAGCGCTAAACTCAGGTATTGTGAAAAAAGTTCAGACTTATCTGGCTCCAAAACTACTGGGGGGGGCCGGCGCAAAATCACCGGTGGGCGGTATTGGAGCCAAAGATCCGGATCATGGCTTTTTCCTGTCTTTGCCGGCTATTACCGTAATTGGAACTGATCTGCTGCTTGAAAGTGAGGTGTATCCATGTTTACAGGAATCATAGAGGAAATCGGAACACTTAGAAGTATAAGACGGGCCGGTCCTTCTGCCGTTCTGACAATCGAAGCAAAAAAAATTTTAAAAGATATCCATCCTGGAGACAGCATAGCTGTCAATGGTATCTGCCTGACCGTCGTCTCATTTACGTCCGATACCTTTACTGCAGACGTTATGCACGAAACCATGGACCGGACAGCCCTTAAGCATTTGCAGAACAAAAGTCCCGTGAATCTGGAGCGGGCTATGGCATCAGACGGCCGCTTTGGCGGTCATATTGTCTCGGGACATATAGACGGAACCGGAATAATTACCAGCACAAAAAAAGATTCCAATGCCGTCTGGTATACAATTTCCGCAGATAAACAACTGCTCCGCTATATTATTGAAAAAGGCTCTATTGCCATAGATGGCATCAGCCTCACCGTTGCAGCCGTTACTGACAGAGATTTTTCGGTTTCTGTTATACCCCACACAGCCAAAGAGACCACACTGTCCCTGAAACATCCGGGAGACACCGTAAATTTGGAAAACGACTGCATTGGCAAATATATTGAAAAGCTGATGAATATTTCTTCACATTCATCAGGAATCACAAAAGATTTTCTGGCCAGATTCGGCTATTAAGGAGGAATGATTATGTTTCAGTTCAACACTATTGAAGAAGCTCTAGAAGATCTCAGGCAGGGAAAAATCATACTGGTGACAGATGACGAAGACCGGGAAAACGAAGGAGATTTTATCTGTGCCGCCCAGTTTGCCACAACTGAAAATGTCAATTTCATGGCATCTTATGCAAAAGGTCTGATTTGTATGCCCATGAATATTGAGATTAGTCAGAGGCTGAGATTTCCGCAGATGGTTTCAGATAACACCGACAATCACGAAACTGCCTTTACCGTATCCGTAGATCATATCAGCACTACCACAGGTATTTCCGCTGTAGAACGTGGATTCACCGCCAGGGCCTGCGCAGATGAAACTGCCAGGCCGGAAGATTTCAGGCGTCCGGGGCATATGTTCCCTCTGGTTGCAAAAAAGAACGGTGTGCTGGAACGATGCGGTCATACGGAAGCAACTGTTGATCTGCTGCGTCTTGCCGGATTAAAAGAATGCGGCCTGTGCTGTGAGGTTATGAAAGAAGACGGCAGTATGATGCGCCAGCCGGAACTAATCAAACTGGCTCAAAAATGGGATCTTAAATTTATTACAATTCATGATCTTTTAGAATACCGGAAAAAAGCCGAGAAACTGGTAACATGTGCCGCTGTCACAAAACTTCCCACAAAATATGGAGATTTTGTCGCTCACTGCTATGTAAATCAATTAAATAATGAGCATCATGTGGCACTGGTAAAAGGCGATATTGGAGACGGCAAAGATCTGCTGTGCCGCGTCCATTCTGAATGCCTTACCGGAGACGCCTTCGGATCTTTACGCTGCGACTGCGGGCAGCAGTTTGACGCTGCCATGACTCAGATCAGCCGCCAGGGCCGGGGTATTCTTCTTTATATGCGCCAGGAAGGCCGCGGCATCGGACTTGTCAATAAACTGAAAGCCTATGAGCTTCAAGATCACGGAATGGATACCTTAGAAGCAAATATTGCCCTTGGTTTCCCGGGAGACTTAAGAGAATATTACATAGGTGCACAGATTTTAAAAGATCTTGGTGTCAAAACCCTCCGTCTGCTGACAAATAATCCGGACAAAATTTACCAGCTTTCCGATTTTGGAATGGAAATTACAGAGCGCGTTCCAATTCAGATGAATGCCACTTCCCACGATTTGTTTTATCTGAAAACCAAACAGTCCAGAATGGGACATATCTTAGACTATAAATAAATATTTTAAAAAAAGGAGATTTTATCATGAATGTATTTGAAGGAAAACTTGTATCAGACCAGATTAAAATCGGCATTGCAGCCGCAAGATTCAACGAATTTATCACCGCAAAACTTGTAGGGGGCGCTATAGACGGACTGAAACGTCACAATGTACCGGAAGAAAACATAGATATCGCATGGGTTCCAGGTGCATTTGAAATTCCTTTCATCGCCTCTAAAATGGCCAAAAGCGGAAAATATGATGCTGTTATCTGCCTGGGAGCCGTTATCCGCGGAAGCACAACCCATTATGATTATGTATGCAGCGAGGTCTCCAAAGGCATTGCCCAGGTTTCTTTAAACAATGACATTCCGGTTATGTTCGGCGTACTGACAACAGAAAATATTGAACAGGCCATCGAAAGAGCCGGCAGCAAAGCCGGTAATAAAGGATATGATTGTGCAGAAGGCGCAATAGAAATGGTAAACCTGATCCATGCAATGGAATATTAAGCCTTCCACTCTCTTTTTTGACTATGACGGCACACTTCACCAATGTCTGGACATCTATGCGCCTGCTTTCAGGCAGACATACCGTGAACTGGTTTTGAAAGGTTATGCCGCCCCCCGCAGCTTTACTGACAGCGAAATCAGTCAGTGGCTTGGCCAGCCGGCCGCAGATATGTGGAATTCCTTTATGCCCTGGCTGCCAGAAAAAATCCGGGATGACGCCAGCCGGCAGATCGGTCATATTATGGTGTCCATGACCCTTAACGGAAAAGCTGCACTTTATCCTCATGTAACAGACACACTGAATTGTCTGAAAAAATCCGGATATCACCTTATTTTCTTAAGCAACTGTAAACACAGCTATATGATGGCGCACCGGAAAGCCTTTTGTCTGGACAACTACTTTTCGGGCTTTCACTGCATTGAAGATTACGGTTTTTCATCTAAATGGGAAATGTACCATCAGATTAGAAACCAGTACCCTCTGTCCCATGTTATCATCGGCGACCGGAACTCTGACTTTGAAATCGGAACCAGATTTGGTCTGCCTTCCATAGGCTGCACTTACGGTTACGGAACAGAGGAAGAATATAAAAATGCATCCATAAAGATTCACTGCATTTCTCAGCTGAAAGAATTGCTGCTTTGAGAAAAAATAACCGTTATTTTCAAAAAGATCTTTATATATCAGATGAGGGATGACTTCCGCTTCTGCAGGCGGGGAGTAACAAATTGGTATCAGTGGCGGGTGTCAATCCCCATCTGATATACGCTCCGCGAGGAGGTGCAGCGATTCGGAATAGAATGTTGTCAGCAAAGCTGACCCGAATCGCGCACCAAGTCTCGCAAAAGCGAGACTTGAAGCAAAATGCCGGGTTCTCTATGAACCACTCTCCCAATGGTTAGATTTTCAGGTCTGCCATTTGGGAGTGGTTCACCAAAACCCGGCGTTTTTCTATATTTCAAATCAACTTTTCCATTTGGGGAGACTTTCCTGCTGCTTTAAATACGGCAGTTCCTGTTTTAAATCCGCACATACGCTTCTATGCCATAAAAACTCACCCAAAAACAATATTTTATGTATACTGTCATCCCTGACAAAAGCCCGAAGCATTCTCTTAACAGAATAAATTCTTTCACTGGCGTAAATATGTTCCAGCTGCAGCTGATACGGTGTAATATTTTGGGGATAATGAACTACGTTCCCATTATATTTTGACCAGTTCTGATGCAAAAGCCGCTCCCGGTTCTGCTCATACACCGGGGTTCCCGGGACAAAGTACATAGACTGAATTAAAACTCCCTGTATATGGTTCTTTATTACAAAATCCGAAAGCCTTTTTCCAACTCCCGGCGTATCATAATCTCCCCCCAGAATAAACAGACCTCTGACACTAAGCCCATGACGACGTATATTTTGCACAGCTCTCTGTATTTCTTTTACCGTACTTTTTTTATGATATGCCTCAAAATTTTTATCCCCAATAAACTCAATTCCCATAGCCAGTTCAAAAAAACCGGCACGTTTCAACAAATCCAGCATTTCATCGTCAAATCCCACTTCATATCTGGCCTGGATGGTAAAACGATAATGGATTCCGCTGTCAATAATTCCCTGCAAAACAGACTTTGCCCACTCTCTGTCTGCGAAAAAATTATCATCCGTAATCCAAAGCCCTTTCAGCAAACGCGGAAAGCGTCCTGATTCAAAAAACTCAATGGACTGTTTAATATCCTCTATTACATTTTCCACGGGTCTTGTGCGAACCTTTCTCCCGAAATGCCGCACCAGCGCACAGTAATCGCAGTTATGGGGACAGCCTCTGGAAGCATGAACCTGAGGCCATATGGTGTTATAATGTACACGATCATGATATTTGTATACCAGATAGCGGTCGGGAATGGTATCTATTTTTTGAGGCGGCTGCCTGTTGCCGGTAAAAATAAGCTTTTTTCCCTTTCGGAAAGCCACTCCCGGAAATGTTATTTCTTCCTCTTTCTTTAACGCTTTCAGCAGCTCTAAAATAGACTCATCTCCCTCGCCTACCAGTACGTAATCACAATGTCTGGATGCCTCTTTATAATTCATAGACGCATGAAGACCGCCAAGTATCACAACTGCATTTGTATGATGCCGGAAATAATCCGCTATTTTGTATCCCCGGTTTGCATTAAAAGTAAAAATACCGATAACAATTACATCTGCATCTTCCACATCCGATCTCACAATTTTGGAAATAGCTTCACTGTACATAAAAGTATCTTTTACTTTTTTCTTAACAATGGTTGCAAGAAGGTTTAAACCAACAGAAGGCGTCCGTATATATCTGTCATACACAAAATGGTTCTGCAATGACGTCTTATAAGGCCGCTCCCCGGGTTCAATAAACCTTATTTTTCTGATCTTCATCCCCAATAACCTGTCCTCTCCGCAGACTCTGCTTTTCTTATATTATAAAATATACTTTCTTCTGCCTCAACGTATTTTTTATTTCTTTCTTCTGGTTTTTTTTTAAATTTGTGCTAGAATAAAAATAATTTTAAGAGTTTTTTTTGCAGGCTGTACAGTCTGTATCTATTGAAAAAACAGAAAGGGATGCTTTTTATGGCAGAAATTGTTATTTCCATTATTTTCGGCATAATTGCCATTGCCTGTCTGACGTATGGTATTTGCGCCTGGCATTGTAAAGGGCCTATATTGATGAATAAATATATTCTGGCCTGTGATGAAGAAAAATCTGCATTGAAAAAACAGAGTGACGAAGACAAAAAAGCAGACTACCGCTTTACCGCAAAAATATTCTTCGGCATTGCTTTGATGTTTTTCTTTGTAGTTCCAGGTGTTCTGATTGATGTTGCTTTTTGCTATTTATCTATACTCACAGCCATCATTCTTGCAATAACCGCATTTATTGCTCTGTTTAAAAATGGGGCAAAGAAATATTAATAACACAAATGCCATACCCACCAAAAAAAGACAAGGGATAAGCTCCATTGTCTTTTTTTAGGTCAGTTATTAAAAGTACTATCAAAATTTTATTGTAATATCTACTGAAAAATGCCTTACTCTGCTTTTATTAATACAACTGTCAGAATCAGTCCTGCTACATCTGCAATCAGCAGAATTACATACAAACCGCTGTAGCCAAAAGCTGTCTGAGATAAGATACCGGCCAGTACAATACCGCTCTGGCGAACAATCGTATTTAATGGTGCAATGGCTTTATTTGCCTGAATGAAATCATACCTTCCAAAACAGGTTCCTATCATAGACGGAATCAGATTTCCTATTCCTCCGATACCAATTCCTACCATAATAATACTGATCCATACACAGACAGCACCTGCAGGCTGCAGCAGCAGGAACAAAATAGCAACAATATACCATATGCCATAAAAAACACAGGCTCTTTTTGTGCCAAGCTTACTGTCCAGATATCCCCAGAAATAGCTGCCCCCGATTCCGATAACCGCAGCAATGGAAAGCATCATAATAGCGGATGCCGCATATTTTCCATCTGCCACGATGGACAATCTTGGAATCAGCTGTGAAACAATTCCCACTGTTGTTGCCCACATTAGTCCAAGTCCAACGCCAATCCCCCAGGTATTTCTGTTTTTCAGCAGATTTTTCATGGTCCATTCTGATACATGGCTCTCCAGCAGCTTTTTATTCTTTTCAATTTCTTCTTCAGAAATTTTTTCATTGTCCGGGTAACAGCCGATCTCCTCCGGACTGTTTTTTACCCAGAAGAAGGATACAATACCAAATACAATAATGATACATCCAAAAATGGTATAGGCTCCGCCTACAGAACCGGTTTTTTTGATAAACGCTGTCAGCATAATTACAATAGTGGCCGTACAGACAGGCATCCCCATTGTGGCCCACCCAAGAGCCGTTCCTTTTTTCTTGGGAAACCACACATTCATAATATTATTGGGAATCAGATTCAGCTGTACATTAGCTACAATAAAATTAATAGCAAATATCATAATAATAAATACCAGGAAATTAGACGTATTAGCAAATACAAGCACCAGCGCTCCGGTAATGATATTGATAATTCCAGCCGCTTTTCTGGTTCCGGTTTTTTCAATGATTACAGCAAATAAAACTGCCCCCACAAGTGCCACCCAGCCGGACATTCCAGCCAAAGATGTGATCATCCCCGCATTCCAGCCATGCAGCTGTTCAAACTGTGCCGGATAGAAGTTCAGACCGTCAGTGCTGAGGGCTGCGGAAATATAATAGCTGATTCCCGCGTAAATAATCATAAGCCATCCCCATGTACCAAAATTATTGCTGACTTTATTTTTGTTCCCCATCTACATTCTCCTCCTTTAATCCCAGTTATCTTTCTGCTCCGGATACAGCTTCGGCAGCAGATCCGCCAGATTTGCAAATTCTTTCATATTGTGTGCCAGCAGCATTTTGGGTTTTATCATTGGTGTAATCTCCCCATCTTTTAACAGTTTCACCGGTTTGCCTCCGATAATATGCCAGCCCAGCCAAAACCTAGAGCGCAGCTCAATCCCATCCTCTGTCTCCCTTACAAAATGACACATAACCTCCGCACTTGCCTGGGGATCCTTTCGGATTCCGGAATTGGCTGTGACAATAGTTCCACATGCCTTTGTTCCAATTTTTTCTTCCTCAAATCCCATTTCAGAAGGTTTTTTAAAGCAGGCGAACAATTCATCCGGTCCACCTCCAATATCCTCACGGATCAGATGTGTAGTTCCCCAGTATTTTTCCTTCAGTGTCAGCTTTTCAGATCTTCCCTGAGCCAGATTCATACTGCGGGCATCGTAATGATCCTCCGGATCCCAGATCGTATAACGCAGTTCCCCAAGTCCGTGCCATGCAAACCACCAGTCGAACATTTCTACCGTAACCCCCGGCATTTTTGTGTAATTTGCAATATAGCCGCTTCCGTCTTCCAAAACGCAATAACCTGTTTCCACCGGAAAATATCCATCCTCAAATAAACGGTTTCTGTCCTGAATCTCCAGGGCCTGCGCCGGATCCATAGGCTCCTTAAGCGCCTTAAGCTTTTCTTTCTGGATCTCTACTAATTCCTTGTAATAATACTTTGCATACCCAAGCTTCTTTTGTTCTTCTGTAATTCCTACTCTCTCGCCCATAACATCAGCCTCCTTCAAACTTGATACCTACATTTTATAAAATAATTTGTACCATGAGAAATGATTATTTCTCCCCAATTTATAACTATTAGTTATAGATATATCATGTATCTTATCAGCATCTGTGTTACAATAATAAAAAACTGTATTTGTGATTTCGTTTTTTAGAAAACAAGAGAAAAATATATACGTGGAGGAATGATTATGGTTTGTGATTATGCTCTTTCAGCTGTCACTGTACAGCAGATTCAGATATTTCTTCAGCTTGCCAGGACAAAAAATTTTACCAGAACTGCTGACAGCCTGAATATGACGCAGCCCGGCGTCAGCAAAAGTATTGCTTCCCTTGAAGCAGCCCTTGGCTTTTCTCTGTTTGAGAGAACCAGCCGGAAAGTTGCTCTCACACCGGAAGGGCGGATTCTGTACGAGACATGGCTCCACATTCCCGCAGACCTTGATAACGGTTATCAGACAGCCAGACAGGAAAACGCCAGAATTGCTTCTGTTTTAAATATTGGAATCACCGATACTACAGACAGTTTGAAATATTTCTGGCCCGTTGCCAGAGAATTTGCAAAAGCATTTCCTGATATAAAATTGAATGTAGAGAGCGAGAACATGAAATCTCTTCAAAGCAGACTGGCAGAAGGCATTTACGATCTTATTTTTCTTCCTGATTTCGAACATTACAGTCTGGATAAAAATAAAATCTGCTGGAAATATGCAGCAAAATCAAATGTCCAGATTATTGTACTCACTGACAGTCCCCTAAGCCGTAAATCCATGCTGACAATGGAGGATATTATAAACAAAAAAGTAACAGCCCTAGACCCGGAATCCAACCCCAATTTCCTTCACTCTCTGAGAGAACTTTATGCACAATACGGAAAAGAACCTGTACTGGGACAGCTTTACAGATCTAATTTTCAGATTCGATATGCGCAAATGACCCAGGACTGTATCCATATTACAGACGACTTCTGGTCTTATACTCCTGATACTGTAAGCAGAAAAATCCCGCTGATGGGTCACTTCAACGGGATTATATGCGCATGGAATCCGGAGATATCCAAGGCGTCATTAAAAAATTTTCTTGGTTTTATTCCGTCAGACCGCTGAATGACTTCAGCAGATCTGCCAGCTTTCTCTGCTGCCGGTTTAAGCTTACTCCCTTTGGAAAGATCAGACCGCAGACCGTCTCCATAGAATCTGCCAGCGGGATACGAACCAAATCCGGATATTCTCTCACGGAGAACATCTCTTTTGGCAGCACTGATAAGAGCCGGTTTCCTCCAAGCATATTAAACAGTACCGTATGCCTGTTTATAATATGAGAAATACGGATAGGAATCCTCTGTTCATGACAATTTTCCATAAACTGCTGATAGATCTCTGATTTCGTATTAAGCATGGCAAATTCACAATCTCTAAGATCTGTCAGCGCCAGTTCTTTTCTTGTGCCCAAAGGATGGCTTTTCCCACAGATGATTACCAGCTCATCTTTCAAAATGGGAATCGTTTCGTAATCCCGAAGTAACTTTTCCGAAAACCTGGCAAATCCAAAATCAAGCTGTCCGTTATCTACTTTACGCAAAATGTCCGTCTGTTCCAGCTCCTGAATTTCAAGCTGAATATCTTCGTATTTTAACTGGAACTTGGCAAACTTCTGATTCAGCTGATAGGCTTCTGTAATAGGCAGCACCCCCAGCCGCAGCCTGTATTTTTTCTCAGGTCCTCTCTGCCCTAACAGTAACAGCATTTGTTCATAATCCCCGTATACCTTCTGGGCAAAGCTTTGAAACTGTATGCCTGTATCTGTAAGTATTGTTTTTCTCTGACCGCGCTCAAACAGACACGTATGCAGCTCTTTCTCCAAAGTTTTTATTTTCTTGGATACTGAAGACTGAGACAAATTCATTTCATCTGCCGCCCTGGAAAAATTCTGTTCTCGGGCAAGCATAAGAAAACATTCAATCTGTTCAAAATCCATAATGCTTCTCCTTTCATCTGCCTGTATAGCCTGACAGACATACCGCCCCGGCCAATAGCAGTACTTGAATTATATCATACTGCTTTTTTCTATTCCAGTTAGGAATAGTTATAAGGGATATTGGAATTGCCTTTTTTCCAGGTCCTGCTAAACTAAATATCAGAAAAACATAAACGATTTATTATAACAAGGAGGAAGCTTATGTCTAAAATATGTACCTGCCTCAGGGAGTTTCTGTCTCTTCTGGAAGAAGAAGATCAGCTTATCCGCATAAAAGAGGAAGTGAATCCCGAACCTGATATCGGTGCAGCGGGAAGAGCTGCTGCAAATACACCAGAAAAACCAGCCATATTTTTTGAGAAAATAAAAGGGTACAAAACCCCGGTGGTTACTAACGTACACGGTTCCTGGCAGAGCCATGCACTGATGCTTGGCATGGATAAAAATACCCCGGTAAAGGAACAGTTTCTGGAACTGAACCGCCGCTGGGATAAATATCCGGTGGAACCTGAAATTATAGAACGCAGCGACGCTCCCTGTAAAGAACACACCATTACCGAAAACATCAACCTTTTTGAACTGATGGCCCTGTACCGGATTAACGAACAGGACGGCGGTTTTTTCCTGTCCAAGGCTGCCGTTGTCACAGGTGATCCCGAATTTCCTGATGACCTGAACAAATTAAACGTTGGAACCTATCGGATTCAGGTAAAAGATAAAGATAAAGTGGGAATCCAGGCCCTTGCCTTCCATGATATTGCCATCCAGCTAGAAAAAGCCGAACGGAAAAACGAACCGCTGCCCATTGCTATTGCCCTGGGAAATGCTCCCCTTGTCACCTTTATGGCCAGCACCCCCATTGCCTATGACCAAAGCGAATATGCATTTGCAGGCGCCCTGCAGAACGGAACTCCGGTGCAAATTGTAAAAGCCGATACCTGCAGCCATCTGTATGTTCCGGCTTCCTCTGAAATTATACTGGAAGGCTATATTATTCCAAGAGTACGCCAGGTGGAGGGACCCTTTGGAGAATTTCCAGGTTCTTACTCCGGCTGCCGGAAACAATGTGAAATTAAAATTACACATGTAACCCACAGAACCAACCCGATTTTTGAAAATCTTTATCTTGGCATTCCGTGGACAGAAATCGACTATCTCATGGCATTAAACACCAGTATCCCCCTGTTTAAACAGCTGAAAGAATCCATGCCTGAAGTAGTTGCCGTTAATGCCATGTACACTCACGGAATGGGAGTTATTATTTCCACCAAATGCCGATATGGCGGCTATGGAAAAGGCGTTGCTTTTCGCCTGCTGTCCACCCCCCACGGTATGCCCTACTCAAAGGTAGTCATTGTCGTAGATGAATATGTGGATCCCTTTAACCTAGAACAGGTTATGTGGGCGCTGACCACGAGAGTCAGACCGGATAAAGATGTTACCGTTATTCCCAACTGTCCCGGCATGCCTCTAGATCCCTCCAGTGTCCCTGCCGGTATGCACAGCAAACTGATTATCGACGCCACTACTCCTGTAGCCCCTGAGCCAAATCCCCGGGAAGTAGAGCTTTTAAAACCACCGGCCGGTACAGATAAATGGGAAGCAATCATCCGTAATTATTTTAATTGTTAAAACCAGAAAATCTGACAGATCTTCTGTTGAAAGAAAAGCGTTTTTCAACCTATCAAAAACTATTGAATTTTACTCAGAAAGGAAATTTTATATGAATTGTCCAAGATGTGAAAGTACACATATAAAAGTTATGGCCAAGGCGCCAAAAGATCATGCATGGGAAGTATTTCTCTGCGAAACCTGCTGCTTTTCCTGGCGCTCCACGGAATCTATAAAAGTCCATGAAAAGTTTAAACTGAATGAAGAGAAAATAAAAAACATGCAGACCATTCCTCCGGTTCCTCCGCTGTATGATCTGTAAGGTTTTGATACACAGTTTTTTGTATTGTTCAGTCCGGCTGTATTTTAATTATACAGCCGGCTTTTTATATTTCCTTTCAGTTTCCATAGTCCTTTGCCATTATATATGTTAGAATGCATTTATCTGATAAATTAACGGAAACACATATTTTTATTGTGTGTTTTCTAACACAGAGAGGAGATTACTGTTATGAAAAAATTTTTTTCTGTCTTTTTGATCTGCCTTTTAATCATCGGCAGCCTTCCTCTTACAGCCTTTGGCGCTCAGGGGAAAACATCAAAAGGCAAACCAACAGCCAATGACTATCAGCCCGGCGAAGTCATCGTATGTATGACAGCCGAACAAGCAAAGAGCCGTCAGTCCGGCCTTCTGGCAAATGCCAAGGTACTGATGGAGCTTCCTGCATCCACAGAATCACAGGGAACATCCACCAGATCTCTGAGCAAATCCTCAGCCGGCACATCCCAGGTTCTGGCCCTGGTTACTGACAAGAACCGCTCTACAGAAGACCTTATAGAAGAGCTCTCCGATGATCCACGGGTTATTTTTGCAGAACCCAATTATAAAATCACACCATTCACAGATGAGCCCGCCATGCTTTTCACAAAAGACGGAAATATTACAACTGCAGATACAAAAAACAGCTCCGATACTTTATCCCGGGATACTTCTTCCTCACTTCCGGACATGACAGACTATCAGTGGGCTTACAATAATACCGGAGAATATTTTGGCTCTCAAAAAGGATTTGACATGAATATCCCCGGCTGGAACCAGCCCTCCGGAGAAAATAAAGATATTGTAATCGCCGTACTAGACACCGGTGTAGATGATACCAATCCGGATTTAAAAAACAAGATGTGGAACCGGGGAAACTTAGATCTGCCCGGCGGAGAACACGGCATCAGCTTTGCAGACTGGAATGCACTAGAAGACACTTCTGATCCGGATGGCCACGGTACACACTGCGCCGGAATTATCGGAGCTCAGTGGGGAAACGGCGGTACTTCCGGAGCTTCAGAACACGCAAAAATCATGGCCCTGCGCTTTGGATCTGATTTAGAATCTATAATCTTATGTTACGCTTATATGGAAGAGGCCATTAACCAGGGAGTAAATTTAAAAGCCGTTAACTGTTCTTTTACAACTGCAGGTACCTCTCAGTCACTGAATCTGGCCGTAGAGATACTGGGAAAACTTGGAGCAGTTTCTGTATACGGTTCTGCAAACTCCGCAGCAGATAACGATAAAACCCATATTTTATCCTCTACCTTTGTCAGTAATCCATATGCGGTAGTCGTAAATGCCTCCAATTCCTACGGAAAACTTGCTTCCTACAGCTGTTACGGCATACGCACCACAGATATCGTTGCCCCCGGTACTCAGATCTTATCCACCGGTCCGGAATTTCAAAGCAGCTATTACCCGGAATTTACCAATGATAATCTTTTCTATGAAGGATTTGAAAATGGAGACGGGTCTCTGGCTTTTTATACAACATCAGCTCCCAAAAACGGTAAGCGCTGCGGAGAAATTGTTTCTGAAAAGCCATATAACGGAACCTACAGTCTGAAACTTAAGGGCTCCAAAGAGCTGACAACCATATACTCTGAGCCTATGGATCTAACCGCACTTGACGGCTTTAATCCGGATGCAGAATACCGTTTTTCTCTTTCTGCTGCCGGGGGAGGTGATCAGGGCAGCGCCGGACTTTCAATTTCAGTCAAATTAACTAACGGAGAGTTCACTTCGCTGAGTGGCCCTGTATCCATGGACGGCGGATTCGAGTCTAATACCCAGGCTGAGCAGATTTTACCTGAAAATACGGATTATAAACATTTTCAGTTCCGCCTCGATTACGCCCCTGTGACATTAGATTTTTCAGACGGATTCGCTAAGGCAGAGCTAACAGACGGCTATATCTATATTGACAATATTGGCATTGGGGAAGGTGTTTTACCGTTTTTTTATTCAAACGGAACATCCATGGCCACACCTGCCATTACGGGCGCTATAGCAGTATTAGCTGAACGCTATCCAAATGATTCTCCTGCCAAACGCGCTGCCCGGGTAATTGGAAGTGCCGCAAAAAATGAAGAATTTAAAGATATCTGCGTTTCAGACGGCGCTGTTGATCTTTCAAAGTCTGCCAATCCCAATCCGGTTGTCAACTCCGCTGATATTAAAGAAGATTCCGTTGTCATTGACGGCTACTTTTTTGGAAATCAGCCTCAGGTAACCATTGACGGGAAAAATGTAACGATTTATTCTTCTGAATCCACCCCTGAAGGTGGCAGCCGGCTGACAGTTTCAAAACCCCAGGGACTTTCCGGTCTGTGCAGAGTTTCTGTAACTTCCGCTTCCGGTGAGGGACATCAAGCCTTTGATTTTGGCCAGGCAGCAGACGCTTCATACTTTGAGCATACTCTGCCCCTGCCGGAAGATACAAGCTTTTACGACGCAGAAAATTACCAGATCGTTCCATATGGGGAATACCTGTACTTTTTTCCGACACTTTCACTAACGTACAACCCCGTAGATCAGATCTGGCGTTTTCATCCGGATACCCAGACCTGGGATCAGATTAAACTTCCGGAATCCCTTATGTTTTATTCATCCTCTGCCGCAGTATGGCAGGATACGCTCTACATCCATGATTTAATATACATGGGAATTTTTACTTACAACGGCAGCAGCTGGGATATGCTTCCGGACCCTGACGCCAAATTTCCTATTACCGGCGGAAGTCTTGTAAATGCCAGTGACAGCCTCCTGCTCATGGGCGGTCTATCTTCGGACAGCAGCACAAATTCCTGGCAGCATAATCATACGATTTACAGCGTAGATCCAAAAACAGCTTCCTTAAAAGCTGTCGGTACCAGCTCCCGGGATGCAAAGTTCCCATATATCAGTGCCAATGACGAAACGCTTCTGGTTACAGGAGGACTTAGCCAAAGTAACCAAAACGGCATGCTGCCAGGAGCAGAACTTCTAACCCTGCAGAATGGAACCTATGTGGAGAAAAAACTGGATCTTGATTCCATTACAGAGCGTTCCATTTCCGGCTTTGCCAGCGCTCCTGTTAAAGGAGGCTATCTAATGATTGGTTCAGAAAGTAAGGACGGCACTACCGATACATACTTTGTAAGCAAGGACGGAAGCATAAGTCTTTACGATAAAAGGGTGTCGAATCTGGCACTGTCCAGTCCATCTGCAGCAGCATATAACGGACAGGTTTATGTATTAGCGCATACTAACACAGGAGATCACAGCTATATCTTTAAATCCACCTCTGCCCAAACACTGGATATGGAGCTGAACCCGAATCCGGAAACTCCGGTGGAACCAGAGGACCCAGAGAAACCAGAGCAGCCCGGCGATACCCAAGATCCGGGACAAAATAATGATCCAGAAACACCGGGAGATACCCAGAAACCGCAAAACCCTGATCAGTCTGATACAAACTCTGATCAGACGATTTCTGACAGGGAAACTTTGGCAGACGCAAATGTCAAAACCGGAGTCTCTGATTCACGAAATATTCTGTTTTCCGTTCTTGGGCTGTCAGGCGCCGGCATCCTGACTGTGGTATTGCTGCAAAAACGCAGAACTTACCGCAGATAATTCTACTTTGCACCAGCACGCATCGTCACACAAAGTGCATTTTTAAGTTATAGAAAATTCGAAGAACTTTCGTATGTCAAAAAAGTACAGGCCCGCATTTGGGGACCTGTACTTTTTATTTTCCGCAATTCAATGGTTTCTATAAAATAACAAAATACACATACAACGTATACGTTTTATAATTACCTGTTTCTATAAAATTATTTACTGTTTTACCCAGTCTGTATTCTCCCGGTGACAGCTGGCCATAAATAAGATCCCAATTTACTTCAAATTCTGCAGCCTGATCTCTTGGAATTTTATAGGCAATGTCATGAAAAGCGGTGTCTGCTTTCCCAGGAACAGCCCTCCAGGTATCTTTATCCAAAACCTCAAGGGAAAAATCTTCTCCATAAAAAAGCTCTCCCTCCGCATTTCCACCGGACTGATAAAAGTATAACCGGGCTCCCTTTTCATCAATCCTCTGGCTGTACAGCTTAAGACCCAATGAATTTATCTCTGTATTGTCATATATCTGATGATCTGCAGAACCGTTTTGAGCCGGTACAAATTTTACTGTTTCCAAAATCTGAATAATCTCATCTTCATACTCCGTCCACCAGTCCTCCACAGAATCTGCTGTCATAACAAGACCTTTATTATCCTCCTGAAATACCACATAATCCCAGTAGCTATGGTTATCATAAATACCAATTACCGCATCTGTTCCGCCAAATGTCCTTGTTTCTTCTTTCAGCCCTGTTCCACATACGCCAAACCCCTCTGTATACGAAAGATTCAGATATCCGCTGTCGGTATCTTTGGGATAGATATACATTCCATAAGATGTATCATCTCCCACAGCCGGGAAACCGGTGCACTGCCAGCCCTGGGGGAGCTGAATCTGAATAGAGCCTGCCGCTCCGGGCATGGCAAAAACTTCACCTCCACCAGATTCTTTATCTTCTTCTCTGCTATTCTGCTTTTCTGCCTCTAATACCGACACCTTTGCCCCATCATTTTCTGATACTCCCCGGCTGGAACAGGCAGTTAAACCTGCTGCCGCCAGCAAAAGCACAGCCGCTAATCCTTTCTTCATCTGCACAGCCCCTTTCTCATCCTGTTTTCTTACTTTTATTTCTTCCTGTCTATTAAGTGTAAAAAAAGAGGACTTTTGTTGCACAGTTGAAAAATATTCTCTCCTATACCGCTGGGCAGTGAATCTCCTATCCGGTTCAAGTCTCGCTTTAATTTAATCGGGGCGTAATCACCGGCTTACCTTCCCGATCTAAAAGCGGCGTCAGTCCGGCGCCATATCCGCTGATATGAAACAGATAATTTACACCGGTTTCCTTATCCACTAAAATCTCTGTCACATTTAATTTACCCTGTGTATATACTTTTTCAAATCTGTCTTTATTCTCCATTTTTCATGCTCCTCCAATTTGGCATTCATTATTTCCGGGTTCCTGTCACACAGATCATCTGATCTGCTCCTTTGTGTATCTTAACATCAATAAATCCGCATATCTCCAGCAGTTCCTTTAATTCCTCAGGCCGGTAAATTTTCATAAAACCGTCAATCTTGGGCCAGTTATTGTTATCGGGATCGCTGCCCTCGTTTAAAACAGCAAAAGTTCCTCCTGATTTTAGTACCCGGAAAATCTCCTTTAGTCCCTTCCGGATATCCGGCCAGAAATAAACTGTCTCTACCGCTGTGACCAGATCAAATGTCCGCTCCTTAAAAGGAAGCCCTGCCACATCCGCCTTCTGGACCTGGCAGCGTGTCCCTATATATTCCCGGTTTGTTTCCTGAGACTGTCTGACACTTACTTCAGAATAATCAATACCATCTATGATGCTTCCCGGTGAACGCTTTAGCATCTCTGCGATTGTAGCTCCGCCGCCGCATCCCACATCTAAAATCCGCAGACTTTCTTTCCAGGGAAGCAGCGGCAGCCCAAATGCCCGCAGCGGTCCATGGCTGACATTCATTCTTTCCAACATTCTCTCACCAATTTTCCCTTCCGGCCGTGCCGGATTTTCCCGTATTTCTGACATATCATTTACACCCACAGATTTTGATACTTCTGTGCACTCCTTTTTTTCTAACATCTTATCACATAGTTTTCTTTTTTTCTATCGAATATCTGATCCACACCGGCGTGTATATCTGAATACTTTTTTCTGATTCCTTTTCTTAAAATCTTTTTCAATATCCTTTTTCCAGCTGCCATCCACATCGGCCATACAGGCAGCTGCCCGCATACAGGAAAGTGTCTCCTCAACGGCACGGTAATTTAATGCAATGCCCTCACTGTCGTTTTGAAAGGTAACAGACCGGTCAGCATCAATTCCGAACTTGCGGGCCTCTGACACAGCATCCATATTCGCTCCCAAAAATAAGAACTCCCATCCATATTTTTGTTTTTCATGCTCTATCATACTTCTGATCTGACTATACCCATATTCCTTGCTGGCATTTTCAAGCCCGTCTGTTGTAATGACAAAAATCACCTTCTCTGCTCTTAGCTCCTCCGGCAGATGCCTCTGAATATGAATCATTTTCTGAATTGTCTTTCCTACTGCATCCAAAAGAGCCGTGCAGCCCCTCACATAATAATCCTCTCCGGAAAGCTCTCTTACTGCACGTAACGGAAATCTGTCATGAATCAGTTCATAGCAGTCGTCAAACAAAACTGTAGTTACATTTGCCTCTCCGCTCTGTTTTTTCTGCTTCTTTAACATTCCATTAAAACCACCAATGGTATCGCTCTCCAGCCCTGCCATGGAGCCGCTTCTATCCAAAATAAAAACCAGTTCTGTTAAATCTTTTTTCATTGTAAGTACCTTCCTTTCTCTGTTGGTAATTACAGTATAAAAGATTATTCATCAGAACTGGTCGCATTCCAGGCGACAATTTAGCCGCCTAGCAATGGCTGCTCATAAGCAAATAGCATTTCATTAATTTCATAAATATCATAACGTTCATGTTCTATAAAATAGCTGATAATTACATCCGATTTGGAGGCGCCGGAAAACGCATAACCGGCCCGCATCAGCAGATCCTTTGATTCGTCCAGGGATAATTCAAGGGCAATAGCAAAAGCCATCACGGTTTTTTTATTAGGTGCATAATAGATATCCTTTCGTATTTTTGAAAAATGCCGCCGGTCTATATTGGCCTTTTTATACACTTCCGAATCTTTCATCCCCCGTTCATCAATCAGCCGTAACAGCATCTGAGAAAAGGATTCCTCCATATGCTCCATAAGATTATTAAGACTTCGTCCAAAAATCCTTTTTTTCTTTTTCAGAAACACTTTTTCCCCGGTTTTTATCGGAATCTCTTTCGCCGCAGCAGAACCAGGAAAACAGGTGCTCATCTGTGCAGAAGAGGTTCCCCTAAACCTTCTGGCCTGATTTCCCCCTTCAAACTCTTCGTTTTTTGTCTCTACATAATGATCATCAATATATTCTTTTACAGAAGCTGAAAGCTTCTGACTGACTGCCAATGATTTTCTGTCATATAAAACAAGATATACCAGCATATCATGCTCCCACAGAAAATCACTGATTGCCGAAGCTGCTACTTTAAAGGCTTCCTCCTTGGGATACCCGTAACTTCCTGCTGAAAGCAGAGGAAATGCAATAGATTTAAGACCTTTTTCCAATGCCAGCTTTAAAGACTCCATATAGGCACTGTACAAATACTCTGCCTCCTGGCGCCCTCCCCCCTGCCAGCAGGGTCCAACCGCATGAATGATATATCTGGCGGGCAGCGCAAAAGCCTCTGTTAATACAGCCCTCCCAACGTCACAGTGTCCGATTCTGGCACAGGCCTGGATCAGCTTCTTTTCACCGGCAGCCAGAAAAACGGCTCTGCTGGTGCCGCTGCCCTCCAGCAGGCCTTCATTTGCAGGATTCACAATAGCATCCGCCTGTACCTTTGTTATATCATTTCTGATCATTAGAAATGGCATTTTCTTGCTGCTCCTTTCACTGCTTCTCTAATTCAAGTCTCGCTCTCGAGACTTGGTGCGCGATTTGGGTCAGCTTTGCTGACAATATTCTATTCCCAAGCGCTGCACATCCTCGCGAAGCGTGTATCAGATATGAAATCCTCTTCCAGCCGCGCTAATCAAGATCTTCTTCCAGCATCCGGATTCCTGCGGTTCCAGTTACCGGCAGAGAAAAGACAATGACCCGTTCCTCTTCTTTAAGCCCGCACTGATCCATAATTGCTTTCATAATACTATCTTTCTGAGACTTTTTCGTAACAATCAAAATAACTTCTTTTTCTTTTGCCAGAGAAACACCTAAAAATTTCTCCGCCTTTTCCACACCGGTGCCTTTTGCATGAAGAACCGTTCCGCCTCCGCTTCCTCCGCTGCGGGCTGCATCCATTACACTGTCGATACTCCCTTGATTAGCAATGGCAACTACCAGTTCATATTTTGTTTCTGTCAATGCGCTTTCCTCCTCTTTTTCATACTCCTGACCCTGAGTTAAAAACTGCAGCACATTTTTTCCACCGATACTGCTTACCGGAATCGTAAATGCAATTCCGCTTCCGGGAATATCAATCTGCAGATTTATAATCAGACTCCGCCTCAGGCGTTTCCATGTCTCATCTGTAACAATTGAAAAATAAACGTTTTTTTCTGTAGCCTCCAAACCAAAATAATCCAGTACTTCACTGTTTGCCGTTCCAGATCCGGGAGCATCCAGCACCTGACAGATTTCATGCTCTTCAAAAAACTCTTTCAAGCGGTTCCGCCTGCTTCGGTTAGTGATTACAACCATCATATATATTCTGCTCATATACAGGTCTCCTTCTACAATTCAATAATATCGTCATCGCCAAAGGCTTCAAGAGGCAGTACCTGTACTGGCTCCGCTTGTATCTCCACCGCATGACGTTCACGTATTTTGTATACCGCACCAAGTACCTGCACCGTAATCAGAGGGGTCATAGCTACCATTGCCACAACGCCAAAGGCATCTGTTACAATATTTCCCCCCACTGCCTGGCACGCCCCCATAGCAAATGGAAGCAAAAAAGTTGCTGTCATTGGACCGGAGGCAACTCCGCCGGAATCAAAGGCAATGGCAGTAAAAATTTTTGGCACAAAGAAGGACAGCGCCAGTGCAATTCCATATCCCGGCAGGATAAACCAGAAAATAGAAACGCCTGTTAAAACCCTTATCATGGCAATTCCAAGGGATGCAGCCACACCAATAGATAAACTTAACCCCATTGCTTTTGCTGAAATTGCTCCTGAGGTAATCTCTTCCACCTGCTCTGTCAGCACGTAAACTGCCGGTTCCGCTTTTACAATAAAATAACCAATCAGCATTCCAATTGGAACGATAATCCACCGGTAATCAAGTCCTGCAATTACCTGTCCCAGATAATTGCCTGCCGGCATAAATCCCACATTCACTCCTGTTAAAAACAAGAACAGACCAACATAAGTATAAAGTATTCCGATAAAAATCTTACATAAAGACTTCTTCTTTAACTTCAGAGAAACCACCTGAAACAGAATAAAAAACAGTACAATGGGCAGCAGAGAAATAAACATTTCTTCCATATATTTAGGAAGACCTGCTGAAAACAGCTGCCACAATTCAATGGAATTATCTACATCCGGAACGGCAGCCGGCGTATAGGCGCCTCCCTGGGGCCTGTATATAAGTCCTAAAATCAAAACTGCCAGAATCGGACCTACTGAGCAGAGAGATACAAGACCAAAGCTGTCATTCTCCGCGCGCTCATCACTTCGCACTGCTGAAAAACCAATACCAAGAGCCATAATAAACGGTACTGTCATGGGTCCTGTAGTAACCCCGCCGGAATCGAAAGCTACAGCCAGAAACTCTTTGGGAACAAAAAAAGCCAGCAGAAATACAATGGGATATAGGATAAGCAGCATATGTGCCAACGCAATTCCAAACAGCATACGCAGCACCGCAGCAACAAGAAAAATGCCAACTCCCACTGCCACTGCAATAATCAATATATTATTGGGAATAGACGGAACCTGTTCCGCTAACACCTGCAGATCCGGTTCTGATATGGTAATAATAAATCCCAGAATAAAACAAAGCCCCACAACAATTCCAAGCTTCTTTGTCTGTGTCATCTTTGTACCAATACGCTCTCCCATAGGTGTCATGGCCATCTCGGCACCTAATGTGAAAAACATCATTCCCACAATAAGCATCACTGCTCCAATAATAAAAGCCATTAAGATACTTGCCGGTATCGGTGCAATCGTAAAACACAACACTAAAACAATTGCGATAATCGGCAATACTGCTCCTAATGACTCCTTTAGTTTCTCCGCTAATTTAATTTGGTGTAATCTCAATAATCCGTTCTCGCCTTTCTGGCTTTACAAGCCTGAATCAAATTTACATGCTGCAGATAAATCATATAGATCATATATGATTATATTATACCCGATTCCCGAAATTCTCACAAGTAATTTCAGATATCTTTAACGCATACCTGAGATACTTTCCAAATCTAAAACAATTCCGCCAAATTGTCTGACCTCCATCCATACGTTCTGTCCCGGATAGGATTCACCAACAACACGGGCCCTTTTTAAATGCAATTATAGATAGTATAATAAAACCAGATAATATCGGAGGACTTATACAATGTATACTGAACAGCCAAAAGAATTTAATAATTATTATACAAAAAACGGAAAGAAATTGTCTAAAGAGGAGTTTATTTCGTATTATAATGTTCGATACTTTACAAATTGTACAGATAAGGTTTCGTATACCACTGATACGGGTAAAAATTACTCTGTTAGAAAGACTTCCCGATTTGTAGAAACTATAATTGAAAAAATTTTAAAAAAAGCTCCAGAAGATTTTACCTGTTCTGATGTTGCTTTAATTCTTGCCTGGAAAATAGGTAAAATCTCTCATACACAATCAGATCATAACATCATACTGCACAAAGATTGGAAAAAATCACTTGGTGAATATTCTGAATTTGAAGGGTTCACCTCATGGAACGTCGGTCCAGTCAAACGATTTGGTGACAACAGGCCCATTACTATTGATATAAAAGGGATTACTAATTACTTGCATAAAAATGGACAACGATTAAACGATTTAATAGGAAACGGCAATATAGAAACGGCACTTGAGGAATTAGTGCAACAACCCTGGCAGGGCATTGGAACGGTATATTTAATTACCTTACTATATTTTGCCACAAATCATCAGCATCCCGGGAAATGCCCAATTTATGACCGTTTTGCTATGAGGGCTCTTTTGGCAATTAAGGAGAATAAAAAAATTGGCGAAACTGTAAACTGCAAAAAATTGCCGGATAAAAACAGTTCAAAATTTTGCAAGACAATTAGTGAAGAAATGAAGCAGTATACTAATCTTATTTATGACATTTTTGGTGAAGAATATCATACTACTCGTGATATAGACCGCGCACTGTGGGTTTACGGTCATCTGTTTAAAGCCTCTGCAGATGCAAAAAAGTATCTGGATTCAGACTGTAACAATATACTATCTCGTCAGCACTTTCTCTGAACAAATGCCTGAATTTCTCTAAATCCAGTCCGCCTTCTTCCGCTGTTTTCCTGAATTTCTCCCTAAATCTCGAAAACGCGGTTTCTTCTTCTCCAATTTTAACCGCTCCCATCTTTTCAAACACATGTATACTATGCTGATTCTTCGATGAAATACGAATCAGAAAACAATCAACCTTCCTTATCTCATATACTCTTCTGGCAAATAGCCGAACTGCTTTTGGCGCTATTTTCTGATTTCTTTTCTCCGCCAACAAATCAATTCCTATTTCTGGCGTATTACTATTTGGCTGCTGTAATTCTATACTCCCACAATACTCCCCATTTCCAGTAAATAACGAAAAAACACTGTCTGCATTATCTAATATCTGTTTCCACATCATATCTTTTGATATTGGATTTAAATACAGAGAAGCTTTTCCATTTAATTGTCTATGCAATTCCACATAATTACTTCTATCTGCATCTGATATATTGCATATAATAAAATCCTCATCCGAGGCAAAAATCTTTCGTTCTGTCACACTTATCACACCCCATCCGCAAATCAAACAACGATTCGATATTCCAAAACACATTCTAACTATTTTTATTCATAATTAGAAAACCATGAGTGATGATTTTTCTTTCAAATATCCGATGATTTCTGACACGCCAAACTTTCCAAAGGGGGCTTGCCCCTTGGCACACGACTTTACTTGCAAAGTGTAGTGTGTTTATGCTCTGTCGGCGTTGCCGTAAAAATGTCGTTGCCGCCGGGAAGGGCAAAGGGCATTTGAAGCAGCAGGAAAACAAGGCTATGATTGCGTGGCGTAAAACCGCAAGCGCAGGACTGGTTTCATCAGCAGACAGGGCGTATATTAAAAAATACTTAAATGTATGATTATATTCTTTAAGTATATTATCAGATGTATTGATCCACTTCTGTACTACATAAAATTTCCCATCATGATAGTATTTTTTTCCCATTGCTGACACTGTTTATGTATTTGTGCCGCATTTCTATAGGTAAGGATTTCATCATTTGATAGTGATAAAGAATAATTATCTATACTATCTTCAACAAATGCTTTTCGCTCCATTAACCTTTTGAAATCTATTTCGTGAGAAGTAACTATATGCCCTGGTAAATGACAAAATACATAACACGCATTATCATAAATGTCATCGTTTAGAAAATCAAAATATGAATCAAAATTATCAAAATCCAAGAAAACGTCCCTTTTGCGTTCTTCCCCATCTACCTCAATGTGAATTAAGGTTTCTTCAACAAAAAAGGTATTTGAGATAATATCGAATCCTTTTTTGCCGGTTATGAGCAATCCCACTTTTCGTTCAAAAGTTACAATCTGAATATCATTCTCATATTCTTCTGGAACATCAAAAACTGTAATCTCTTTTTTCTTTAATTGCCTGATTATTTTCTTTATTTCTGATTGTGCCACGCTATTTTCCCCCCTTCTCTGCCTGTTCAATAATTTTCTGCCCGGTGGTTTCCTCGTCCATCAGCACAAGCTGCCCAATCTGCCCGGCAATCATGGCTGTCACATCGTTCATAGAAACCTGCTCCTGTCCCTGCTCTTGCATGGTTTGAAACATAGCGGCGGTCACAGCTTCCCCGGCTGTTCTCCGTTTTCCATGTCTTTCTTAATATCCCGCAGGATAGCAAGGAACACACTCTTGATTTTTTCAATCTCCGCTTCGTGTTCCCCCATCTTTTGGGTGTTCAAAAGCTGTAAATCCTGATTTGCTTCCGCCCTGTGTTCCGGGTGTTCTTTTATCAGATCAGACAGGAAAGCCATCGCTATTTCGATAAGCTGGTTTCTTGCTGTTATACACTTTGTGGAAATCAGTCTGATGTTAGCTTTTTTACGGAATTCGAATACCTCAGCTTCTGTGATAGATATTATAAATTTATTGGACCAAGTTCTTGGTTCAAAAACATTCAGTCAGTTGTTCTAACAGGCAATGGAAGTGAGTTTTCAAATCCAAAGGAAATAGAACGGCAAGATACAATTCCATGCAACAAAACGAAAGTGTTCTATTGTGATCCAAGCGCCCCATATCAAAAGGGAATCTGTGAAGTAAATCATGAATTGATACGCTGTATCCTCTCCAAAGGGAACAGTTTTGATGAGCTGACACAGCAGGATATTTTTCTAATGATGGAGCATATCAATTCGTATAAAAGAAAAAAGCAGAGCAGGCTTGTGCGGATATTGGCATGTCTTTGTCTACAGCTATTAATATTTATCTTAAAAAACTGGGGCGAGAGAAGCGTATACCATTTGAGGTATCTGTAGATCCATTTTATTCTCCGGAAAACATGGATAGGCTTAAAAAATCTGTGGCACAGATGGAGGCTACAGGCGGGACAGTGCATGAGGTAAGGATGGATGATTAAGTCCTGGCCAGATGCTATATGAGAAGATTTTGAATATTGGATGAAGCAGGATAAGAAGACACTAAAGCGTATTCTTCAGTTGCTGAAGGATATTGACCGAAATGGATATGTTGGAATAGATAAACCAGAAAGATTGAGCGGTGATTTGTCTTCCTATTGGAGTAGGCGAATAAATAACGCAAATCGTATTATTTATCGTATAAAGGATAATACAATAAAGATTGTTCAATGTGGTTCTCATTATAGAGATAAGTGAAAGTGGTAGCATTTGGCAACAGAAAATCAGCAAGCTAGAATATGATGTAATCGAGGTAAAAAAGAGCGTGTATTTGCGCAAAGTTTAAACAAATATAGTTAAGAACAACAAAGAACACGCCGAGCATGGCTCGTAGCCTATTCAAACTCCCTATTTATATAGCATAATTGTTAAATATTGGGTTGCTTTTTTTAAATTTCGATAGCCGTAATATTTATATTTTACGCCTTATTTACTGTTTCAGAGCAAACAGGTATCATACGTGTATCACAAATTTTCTCCTTGACTGTCTTATCTACATGGTGCTAGCACCATGTAATACTACATTTACAAGAGAATTCATTTCCTCTGCTGCAATTTTTCCAGTATAGCCATAACATCCGGCTGCGTTGGAGTGAATTTTATACCACGCTTCAACATACCTATAACTTTTCTCGCTTTCTGCTCAACTTCTCTAGCCGTATGCTCACTCGTCAACATCAAATGATTTCCGGCGATTGTATATTCCCGCTCTATATACTCCTCTGTTATTGGAAACATATCTTGTATCAGAAATGCACTCTCCCGACTGTCATCTAGTCTGACGATATGGAGAATATCACAAGGTTTCCCGTCTTTTTCCTTTTTCTCCATAATCCGCCTGTATTTATCAATACGGCTGGACAACGGTATCATCCAATATATCTCGATACTTGTATCTTCAAAGCAGTAATAATGCGGTCTGTTTCCTGCCTTATTTCCTTTGAGATACGGGTCTGGCATATCTTCAAAAAATTTATCCTTAATAATGTAAAAGCCTGTTTTTTTCATTTGCCTGTCCTCATTACGGAAAAGTCCCTCGCCTCACGGCGAAGGACTATACTTTCGACCCAACCACTTATATACCGCATATCGGTCAGCGGTAAACTTTCAACCCGACCATTTATATACCACATATCGGTCAGTGGTAAACTTTCTTTGTACCTACATTCTAGCAAGCACAAAGAGGAAAGTCAATAGGGCTTTCCATTAAAATTTTATGCAGTAAACGTACAAATTATGCTTGCTTTTAATAAAATGGCGATTCCTCATATTGCATATATGGCAACGATTTAAAAAATTTATTTTTATTATATGCATTAACAATATCAATATTATTTTTAAATTGCCCTTTTTCCGTAATCTGAATAATGTAATTCAAGATTTTTTCTTTATACCCCATTTCAATCGAATCAACATATGCAATACTTCCTTTTATTTTATCATTCCTAGTATAATCCTTATTAACAATAGAATTAAATATCATTGCCCTAATCTTTTTCTTTAACGCCTTATCAACATGCACTTCTTCATTATTAATTGTTATACCTGTTATTGTTTTCTTCACATCATTAGATAAATATCGAGTTTTCTTTTCATTAATTTCAAAGCCTTCTTCTTTTACAATATACTTTACAATTTTTTCAATGCTATTTAACTTAGTTCTATTATTAGAAGAAAAGCTTAAATCATCTGCATAACGTGTGTATACAATATCTTTCCTGCTACACAAGCCATTCAATCTCACATCCAAATGATATGTAACCAAATTTGCTATATATGGAGAAGTAACTGCTCCTTGTGGCAATACATCTTCATATATACACAGATTTGCCAGTACTGCAGAAACATCCGTATTATAACCAATTTTACAAAATAATTGGAACACCTGCTTTTTCTGTATGGAACCAAAAAATTTTTTTATGTCCATTTCTAAAATAAAGATATTCTTTTTATGATACTCCGCATTAACTCTTAATCCATTCCTCTTCGGAACAAATGCCATCGCCTGATATGAAACATTTATTTTTTCTAATATTTCTTTTAATATCCATCTCTGAACAACTTTTAAGGCTAAATGAGGAACATATAAAGTTCTACTTGTCCCATCCTTTTTTGGTATTTCCTTTTGAGTATAACAATATTGTTTTTTATAGGTCAAAAAATGAAGCAACTCTTGTGTTAATGAAAGTTGCTCTGCAAGATGCTTAAAATCATTGATAATAGGCACATTTAATGTATTCAAAATAACATTATTACTCATATTCATACAAACCACCCCATTCTTACTCAATATGTTTTTGGGTAAATCAACGGGGGAGTTTCACTGTCGTGGAAGTTCACCGTTGATTTAGCTAATTTCATGTGTTTATTATTCTTCCGAGGTCGAACCAACCCCTAGTTGTTATGTAATGCATATTAACAACAATTCTAAGAATGGGATGATTTATAGAAATCACAATACATTATCTCAATCCGTATCATATCACATGTTTCACGACTTGTACAGTGTGCAACCATTCTTTCTATTGACTTATATCCTTTTTGAGTCAATTCATATACTGCATATCTTTGATCTGTCATTTTGATAATCTGTTTATCATAAAACAATAATTTCAAAGCAGCGTTAAACAGTACATTAAATTCTTTCATTTCTATATTTTCATCCTGAGCAACCGTTTGAATCATACCAACTAATTTTTTTGAATTTATCTGTTTAAAATAATACAACAAAAGTTGAATAAAATAATGCATACCGGCAATCGTATTTAATCTAATTTTTTTATCATTGCTATCTTTTGAATGTTTTTCTCTTATATTTTTTAGCAAGTCACGCGCAAACTCATCTTCATCCGAAGTATATTCAACAACATTTAATTTATTTTTCTTTCTTAGGAATTTGATCGGGCCAAGCATTATAAAACTTTTATCTTTAGCTCTCTTTTTATCAACTGCAGCTATCACTTTATTGACTGTATATTCATTATTGGTAAATGCTCCCAATTCAACCAATGAACCTGCACTTTCACAGATTATAGCTATAATATGTGAATTATTTGCCAAAAACTGCTCATAACTAAGTAAATCCGCATTTTTCGTTTTATTCAATACATCAATTAATAAATCCTCTGGATAAAATACCTTAATAGGTAATTGCCAAGAATATCTGCCTTTATCTTTTTCTAACAATACCCTCATTCTATCTCTTAACGATTTCTTTAATTTCGTGCTTGCCCCACCACAAAGAAACACAATTATATATTGTTCCTCAATACGGCAAAAAATCTTTGTATATATTTCTTTTAAAGATTTCTTTGTATTTATGTCTATTTCATCAAACTTTTTTGTCATTTTATTTTCCTAACTATGTATTTTAATAAATCAATAGGAGCATTTAGGACAGTATTACCTGCCCCTATGCTTCTCTTTCCTTTTCTGCTGTTTCAGTTCAAACTGCCGCTGTTTCTCTGCCTCCCATTTTTCCCGGATTACAGTCTTACATTCAGTTTTTAACTGCTCCTGCTGTAATCAAAGCCTGCTGCGATTTTGTGCCTATGTCGGTATTCTGTACCTGTTTTCGGACTTCTCTTTGTACCCGTTTCGGATTACGACCAGCTTCCTTTACATCAGTTGCCACAGCGGACTAAATTTCAGTCGATAGTAATTTTTCAGAACAAAATCGTATACCTCATAATCTTTCGGCTCCGCTCCAAACGTAACCTTGCATACAGATAATTTTCCCTCCGATATGCGTTCAAAAACACCTATCCAGAATGGTTCCTCAAAAAATACTATCAATCTGCCCGATACTTTGTCCATGACAATTCCTCCTTAAATGATTGTACTGAACAAAGAACGGACGCCCCAAGGAGGGAGGGCTACTTACACCAAAGCGGTGCGGCCGGACTACCTACCGACTCTATAAGAGATGTTATCCCTTACGTTGTGTTTTTATCTCTGCTCTTTGATTTTAGCACGCTATCGGCAAATTTACCACAAGAAATAAGGAGCATAACTGCCGCCACGCCCCCCAATTTCTACCGTTCCAATTCTTTCTCGATTTTTTGCTTTTGTCCTCTCAAATCATTCTGTTTCTCATACAGATTGTCTCGTTCTTTACAAAGTGTTTTCATGCGTTCCAACTGCATCCTCACTCCCTCCCGGTAATCCGGCTCTATCCGTTTGTATTCTCTGGTCAGACTGCGTATCTCATTATTATTCGATTTTATCTGCTCCGACACGCATATCCAGGCAATAAGGTGGCGGACTTCCATATCCGTATCATACAAATTTGTTTCTGAAAGAATTTTTGCACATAATCGAACCATGGCTTTTTTCTCCATATCTGTCACTCTATCATCTCCTCCTATCTGCTCGTTTCAAACACCCCAAATCCACCACTTTCTCATGCAATCAGTCAATAGTGTCGCTCTGCTCCTTCAGCAAATTACTTGTTTCCGAAAGTTCCGATACTTCCTGCCGGATTGCTTCGCCCTCCTGTCGTATCTGCTCCGTTTCCTGCTCTGCTTTCTTCTGCTGAATCTGAATATATGATAATCGCTCTTTCCCGTCAGAAATAGATTGCTCTAGTTTCGCAACTTCCTTTGCCCGCTCCTTTTTCTCAAAATCCAGAACAGATAACGCCTGTTTCAATGATACTCTTGTATCAAGTTCCCGCTTGCTTGTAAAACCTGTTCCTTCCGCAATCTCCCTTATACCCACGGTTACTTATGAATTGCCCTATGAGGGAGCAAAAGAAATGCTCTTAGTAGATGATGTTGACAACAGAGAATTTCTCTGCAATCTGTTTCTTTCTATGTACAATGAACTTCCTATACCGAAGAAAAAGAAAACCACCTCCAAAAAATAACGACAAAAACGCCCTTAGTCGTGTTACCCACAGCTAAGGACGTTTTAATATGGATTGTTATATCAGAAAGCCAATTTCTTTTATTCTCTTACCCACAAACCACTGGATAGTGAGAATAATCGCTCTAATATAACTGTTATCAATTTGTTATCAAAAGATTTCTTCAAGCACCGCAAACCCGCATAACTACTGTGTTTTTACGACCTCTCAGTTTATTCAAACTCTATCGTCCCTGGCGGTTTACTAGTCAAATCATAGAATACCCGATTTACGCCTTTGACTTCGTTGATGATTCTGCTCATGACTTTGTTCAGTACTTCATATGGAAGTTCTGCCGATTCTGCCGTCATAAAATCAATGGTTTTCACTGCTCGAAGCGCTACAGCATAATCATAAGTTCTCTCATCCCCCATAACGCCTACAGAGCGCATATTGGTCAGCGCTGCAAAGTACTGGTTTATGTCTCTGTCCAGTCCGGCGTTTGCTATTTCTTCCCGGTATATTGCATCTGCATCCTGCACGATCCGAACCTTTTCGGCATTTACTTCGCTGATGATGCGGATTCCAAGTCCCGGTCCCGGGAACGGCTGGCGGAATACAAGATATTCAGGAATCCCAAGCTGAAGCCCTGCCTGACGTACTTCGTCTTTGAACAAATCACGAAGGGGCTCTATGATTTCTTTGAAATCTACACAGTCCGGAAGACCTCCTACATTATGATGGGATTTGATTACAGCTGATTCGCCGCCAAGTCCGCTTTCTACTACATCCGGATAGATGGTTCCCTGAACAAGGAAATCTACTGCGCCGATTTTCTTTGCTTCCTCTTCAAATACACGGATAAATTCTTCACCGATAATTTTTCTTTTTGCTTCCGGCTCTTCAACACCTTTCAGCTTTTCATAGAAACGCTCCTGGGCATTAACACGGATAAAATTCAGGTCATAGCTGCCTTCCGGTCCAAATACCGCTTCTACTTCATCCCCTTCATTTTTTCTTAAAAGTCCTTGATCTACAAACACGCAGGTCAGCTGATCTCCGATTGCTTTCGATAATAAGACCGCTGCCACAGAAGAGTCTACACCGCCGGATAATGCGCACAACACTTTTCCATCTCCGACCTTTTCACGGATTTCTCTGATGGAATTTTCCACAAAGGAATCCATGCGCCACTCTCCTGCACACCCGCAGATATCATGAACAAAGTTGGAGAGCATCGTCTTTCCTTCTACTGTATGCAGTACTTCCGGATGAAACTGAATCGCATACAGATTTTTCTCCGGATATTCTGCCGCTGCAGTTGGGCAGTCTGCCGTATAGGCACAGATCTGAAATCCCGGAGCCACTTTGGAAATATAATCAAAATGACTCATCCAGCAGATTGTGGACGGGGAAACACCTGTAAACAATCTGGAACCGGTTTCTACAAATACTTCCGTTTTTCCATACTCACGGATATCTGCACGCTCCACTCTGCCTCCCAGAATATGCTGCATCAGCTGGGCGCCATAGCAGAGCCCAAGTACTGGAATACCCAGTTCAAAAAGCTCTTTCGTATAGGTAGGGGCTCCGTCCTCATAACAGCTGTTGGGGCCGCCTGTTAAAATGATTCCTTTTGGATTCATTTCTTTAATTTTCTCAATATCGGTTTTGTAGGAATAGATTTCGCAGTAAACGTTGCATTCGCGGACACGCCGCGCAACCAGCTGATTATACTGTCCGCCAAAGTCTACTACAATGACAGTTTCTCTGTTCATTGATTCTCCTCCTTGGTATACTATTTTCTCAGAAATTGCCTGCAAAAACTGATGACAGTTTTATATCATAGGAAATTTTCATTGTTTTCATTATAATTTTCATTTAGAATCGCTTCCTAATTATATAATACGCTCCTTTGGCAAATCAAGCCTTAATTCAGGAAAGAGGCAACTTTCCCAAATTTCCTGCAGATTTCTGCAATTTATAATGAGATTTTTAACGGCCTGTCCTTGTAAGCCATAACAAGCAAGTCCCCGGCAGCTGACAGCTTGACTCTGATATTTACTCAGACATCTGGGGACTTTCTTGAAGGATTAAATTTTATGCAGATATTTTTCTCTGGTTGCCAGGCCGCCGCGAATATGGCGCTCTGATTTATTCACATCCAGAACCTTTCTGGTCTCCGTAGCCAGAGAAGGATTAATCTGCTGCAGACGTTCAGTCACATCTTTATGTACGGTACTTTTACTGATTCCAAATTTCTTGGCGGTCTGACGTACGGTTGCATTATTATCTATAATGTATTTCGCGATTTCCATTGCTCGCTCCTCAATATAACTTTTCAAAATGCTTCCCCTGCGGAACATTGTTTTTACAATATATGTGAAAGTTCAGTGAGTATGCGCCCTTTTTGGTAATATTTAAAATCCATGAAATAGTTAATGCTTTTTCAGATACATGGTGTTATATTATAAAATGTGTTATTGTTTTACAGAAATTAATTTCTCCTGTAGAACAAAAATCATAAGAAAATAATTCATTTTGCGGCAATGTTAATCTTCAATAATGGAGACAAAACTGCCGGGGAGGGAAACTATGTTTAAGCCAAAAGGGTCCGCAAATCAGGGATTGAATATTATTATTGTGGGCTGTGGAAAAGTAGGAACAACATTGGTTGAGCAGCTGGTAAAGGAAGGACACGATATCACCCTCATTGACCAAAACCGTCAGAAAATTCAGGCGCTTACCAATACCTATGATGTCATGGGAATTGTAGGAAACGGTGCCAGCTACAGTGTGCAGATGGAAGCCGGTATTGAAAATACCAATTTGATTATTGCAGTTACAGAATCTGACGAACTGAATCTGCTCTGCTGTACCGTCGCTAGACGTGTGGGAAACTGCGCTGCAATTGCAAGAGTCCGCACGCCTGACTACAGCAAAGAAGTAGGATACCTGCGGGAAAAATTGGGACTTGCTATGATTATCAACCCAGAACTTGAGGCTGCAAAGGAGGCTGCAAGAATACTGTATCTTCCCACAGCTTTGGAAATCAACTCATTTGCTCACGGCCAGGCCGAACTTGTAAAGTTCCGTGTTCCAAAAAACAATTTGCTAGATGGTATTACAATTTCAGATCTTGGCAAAAAAAGCCCTGCGAATACGCTTATTTGTGCCATTGAACGAGACGGAAAGGTCCATATTCCATCCGGTGATTTTATCATTCATGAAGGAGACGTTATCTCCTTTGTGGGGTCCAGAAAAGTATCCAAACCATTTCTGGAATATATTGGTTTTAAAACCCACCAGGTAAAGGACACCATGATTATCGGAGGCGGAAAGGCCGCTTATTATCTCGCGAAACAATTATTACATATGGGTGTTTCTGTAAAAATTATTGAACATGACCGGGCCCGCTGTGAAGAACTCAGTATCTTACTGCCAAAAGCTATTATTATTCATGGTGACGGAACAAACGAGGATCTGCTGAAAGAAGAAGGTATTGAGTATGTAGAATCTTTTGTTCCTCTTACCGGGATTGATGAGGAAAATATTCTTTTGACCCTGTATGCAAGACAGGTGTCAAATGCAAAGGTAATTACAAAAATTAACCGGATTACCTTTAAAGATGTTATCAGCCGCCTGGATCTTGGAAGTGTAGTATACCCAAGGTATATTACATCGGAAGCCATTATTGCATATGTACGTGCAAAAAAAGACTCCATGCACAGTAACATTGAAACTCTTTACCATATGTTTGACTACCGGGCAGAAGCAATTGAATTTTTAGTGGATGATGAATCCGCAGTTACTAATGTGCCTTTAATGGATTTGGCATTAAAGAAAAATCTGCTGGTCTGTTTCATAAACAGAAATGGAAACATCATTATTCCAAGCGGTCAGGACTGCATTATGGTAGGCGATACCGTTATGGTTGTTACGACTCACACCGGTTTTAATGATATTCAGGATATTTTACAATAGCGGAGGCCAGAATGAACGTCAAAGTAATTCGATATATTTTAGGTTATGTATTAAAGCTTGAAGCTCTTTTTTTGATACTTCCCTGCATTGTTGCTGTAATCTATAAAGAAACTACCGGCTTTTATTATCTTTTTGTACTGATACTATGCGGACTTTTGGGCTTTTTGATGTCCAGAAAAAAACCAGACAGCTTCGTCTTTTATTTGAAAGAAGGATGTATTGCCACCGCCCTCAGCTGGATTGTTTTAAGTCTATTTGGAGGGCTACCTTTTTGGCTCAGCGGAGAAATTCCTTCTTTTGTTGATACATTATTTGAAACCGTTTCCGGTTTCACCACTACCGGAGCAAGTATTCTGTCGGATGTAGAGGCGCTCTCCCGCTGCTCATTATTCTGGCGCAGTTTTACCCACTGGATCGGGGGTATGGGAGTATTGGTCTTTTTGCTGGCCATCGTTCCCTTAAGCGGTGGTTCACACATTAACTTAATGCGCGCGGAAAGCCCCGGGCCTTCCGTTGGCAAACTGGTTCCCAAGCTTCGCCATACAGCCAGAATTTTGTACCTTATTTATTTAGGCATGACAATACTGGAGGTTATATTTCTCCTGGCAGGCCATATGTCACTTTTTGATGCCCTTACTACCTCCTTCGGCACAGCAGGAACCGGCGGTTTTGGCATTAAAAATGACAGTATGATGAGTTACTCCCCTTATCTGCAATGGGTAGTCACCATTTTTATGATTCTATTCGGGGTGAACTTTAATGCCTATTATCTGATACTATTCAGGCGTTTTCGAAAAGCACTGCAGATTGAAGAGGTGAAATATTACATTATTATTATTCTGGTGTCTATAGGTATTATTTTTATCAATATTTATAACACCGTAATAGGAAGCGCCGATGCACTTCGACATGCCTCCTTTCAAGTGGCATCCATTATTACTACTACCGGTTTTGCCACTACAGATTTCAACCTGTGGCCTCAGACCAGCAAGACAATTCTTGTCCTGCTGATGTTCATCGGTGCCTGTGCAGGCAGTACCGGAGGCGGAATTAAAGTCTCCCGTTTTGTAATTCTGCTTAAAACAGTTGGAAGAGAATTAAACTCCTATATTCATCCAAAAAGCATTAAGAAAATTAAAATTGAAGGGAAACCCATTGATCCTGAGGTGGTAAGGGCAACAAATGTTTTCTTTATAACCTTTGTTATTATCTTTTCATTTTCCGTTTTCGCCATTTCTTTTGAAGGCAAGGATCTTATTACTAATTTTACAGCAGTGGCCGCCACTATCAACAATATCGGTCCCGGTCTGGAACTGGTAGGTCCCACACAGAATTTCGGAGGATTTAGGCCCTTTTCCAAATGCGTCCTGATTTTTGATATGCTTGCAGGAAGACTTGAGCTATTTCCGCTTCTGATTTTATTTCATCCTGCAGTCTGGAAGGATCTGTTTTTCCACAGATCAGGTGCGGGAAAAAAACATTCATAATAAGAACCTTACTCAGATGATTCGAAAAGTCAACAACATCATACAGGAGTGATATAAAATGACGTTTTATCAGGAATTACAGCTAAATCAGTCAGGATCCAAGTCTCTGATTAAAAACTCTTCAGACCGCAGACAGAAACTACGGCACACTGCCATCTATATTTTTAAAGTTTTTTTAACGCTGGCTTTCTGCATGACGTTCGTGATAGCCTTCAGTGCCCTGTTTGGTCAGGAAAACAGTATTGTGGGCGTTGTATTCCTTTTATTCGTAATGGTCTTTCGTTTTGCTGATTTTGGTATACATACTTCCCATTCTATTCTGTGCCTGCTAATTATTTTTGCAGTTCTTGCATTTGCTCCAAGACTTACAAATATGGCTGGTCCCTTTCTGTCGCTTATGATTAATTTTGGATGTATTCTGCTTATGATGATCCTTGGATGCCATAATGTCCTGATGTCCAATCACTCTACGATTCTTCTGGGATATCTTTTACTGCAGGGATACGACGTAAGCGGCGGACCTTACCGCCAAAGGCTTGCTGCCCTTGCTCTCGGAGCACTGGTTACTTGTCTCGTTTTTTATCACACCCACCGAAAAGCCTCCTATAAAAGAGGTTTGAAAGATTTGTTTTTGGAGTTTCACCCTGACTCCACCCGTACCCGTTGGCAGCTTGTTATAGCCCTGGGAATTTCTACGATACTTTTCATAGCAGATCTGATCCACCTTCCCCGGTCCATGTGGGCCGGTATCGCTGCCATGTCCGTAATGCTTCCGTTTAAGGATGATATGAAATACCGGGTGAAAGCACGGATTCCCGGAAATATCATAGGCAGTCTGCTGTTTATTCTGCTGTATTTTTTTCTGCCGCCGCAGTTATATGCCTATATTGGTATCCTGGGTGGAATCGGTGTTGGATTTTCAGCAGCTTACGGGTGGCAGTCCGTATTTAATACTTTCGGTGCACTATCTATTGCCGTTGGATTATTCGGTCTTCCCGGGGCAGTTATTCTTAGAATTATTAATAATATATTTGGCGCTTTATACGGCCTGATTTTCCACAAGCTATTTCATAAATCAGCCGAAACACTTTTGCTTAGAAATGGAAAAACCGGCACTTAAAATTTTAAATGCCGGTTTTTCCACCTATCTCCTGTCCTCAGACAGAATACCGCTCCACATATTAAGCTCCTCATTCCACTCCATAATATAATACGCCGGCAGTTTTATCTTTTTGGCTTCCAGAAGAGAAAGTATTTCCCTGTTTGTAGCCGTACCGGCCTTGGTAAAGGTATGCATAATCTCACCGTTGGGATTTAAAAGCATTGCCCGGCAGTCCCGGCTCAAAATAATCTCAAATTTATTATTGGAAACCTTCTGCTGAAGCTTTGAATTAAGATTAATACATCCCTTTGATGTCACACTGACACGCAATTCATCCTGCTGCTTGCGGGCAGGCTCCAGAACAAAAAAGTTGCTCCAGTCAATCTTGTTCTTTGCATCAGAAACCCGGGGAACTTCCTCTGCTTTTCTGTCAGATTCTTTCTGATCCCCCTTGTCCTTTGTACCGGTTACAACTATATTCTCAGATGCATTCTGCTTCATCTGTTTATAATTCTCCATCCGGTAAAACCCCTTTTCCGGACTGGTAATGACATATCCTTTTTTACGCATATGATGAATCACATTATAAACAAGATTCTGATTTTTATCAATCAGTCTTAAGCCTGCGGCTTCACACCGCTCTTTAATTTCCCGGCTTTCATGTATTCTGCCGTCTTTCAGTACATCTTCCAGTATATCTCTGACAATTTGATTCTTAACCATTCTACCTATCCTTCACTTTTCACATTACTGCAGGCGTTCCATTCCTCTACAGTAATTTTTAATTCTTCCAGAATTTTGGTCAGATATGGCCCGCTGGTTGTAGAACCGTTTAAATATTTTCGCATTGCCTTCTCACTGCATCCGATTCTATCTATCAGCGGATTTTTTGTCATTCCGGATTCTCTTATTTTGTTATGAAGCAACTCTCTTGTTGTCATACCTTACCTCCTGTAAAAAATTTCTTTTTTATCTTACATGACTTTTCTAGTTTTCGTAACGGACATTGCTTCCGTTTTCCGGTTTTTCTTCCATTTTATTGAAATTTTCCTTGCGATGAAAGCCCTGTTTTTTCAATTTCAGGCAAGTTATGATGAAAGTTTAAGAAGGCCGGCTTCTGTTTCCTCTTTTTTTTCTCACAGGAAAGCTTAAGTTCCTCCAAATCCAGACAATGATTCCTACCTCTCTGACAGGTGAGGTCCCAGTGACTTACCCCAGGTATCAATCAGACGTTCCAGCCGGAATGCCGCATTGGCAGGACTGGTAGACGGCAGCTTTTCCGGCTTCCTTCCAGTCTCTGGATATATATACCTCATATACAGATCATACGCTTTCTGTCCGTTGGCAAAAATCTGTCTGATCTCTGTATGCTTAAGAAGCTTTCCTATATCATTTGGGACCACATCCCGAATAGAACTGTCGCTGGATCCTGCGATCTGACAGCTCTCAATTACATCCCAGACAGCTATTCCGTTGGTTAGCAGCAGCTCCTTTTTGCCGTTAATATCCTCCGGCAGAGGACTTTTCGTTAAAGCCGCCAGCACTTTCCAGAAACGGTTCTGAGGATGCCCGTAATAAAACTGATTTTCCCTGGACTTTACGGAGGGAAAAGTACCCAGTATTAATATCCTTGAATGGGCATTATAAACTGGACTGAACGTGTGGGTAACATTGTTGTATTCCATATATATCATCAACTCCTTTTAGCACTCTAGTATTAGTATAGCTTTACAAGACCTTATAAGTCTATCAGAACATGCCTATAGTGCAAAAAAAACCTGCAGAACAAGATTTTCTTTGTTCTGCAGGTTTTTTACTTCTGCTCTTAAAATTTTAAGATACTGTTTCAACTTCTACCGGATATCCCGTCATTTTGTCCTGATAATTATGTGCTTGTTCCAGCATCATGTCTTTTACCTTCATAAGACGGATCTGAGTACTTCTCTCATTTTCATCCAGCTTCATGGTAATATACTTGATACTTTCCTGTGTTTCCGGAATAATTACATGCTCCAGGGCATTTACACGCCTTCTGGTTTTCTCAATTTCAGCTGCCATCAGCTGGCATGCTTTTTCTGTCTCTGCCAGCTTCAGCATATCTGGCAGCACATCTGCCAGGGATTTCACCGCACCGTCCAGATCACTTGAAGTATACGCAAAGCCATAAGAATAGATGTCGTTTTCATCTGCAGTTCTTGTATTATATTCAAATACCGGAATATCAACACTCATGACGTTTTTCTTCTTTGATTCCAGATAGACACCCTGCTTTGGAACCATCAAAGCCGTATGCATTCCTTCATTTGACATGGAAGCTTTGGCTATTACAAAATTTGTATTAGCGTCCTTAATGCCCTTCTCTACTTTCAGGCGCAGATCCATATTTTCACGAATCAGATCCAGAAACTGGCGCATCAGTTCATCACGTTTATCCTTCAGTAATTTGTGTCCCCGCACTGCTGTTACCAGTTTTTTCTTTAAACGGGTCAGCTCCATACGGGTAGGATTTACCTGGGTGGATGCCATGATATCACCCCTTTCTTATTCGTTCTTGTTCTCCTCGCTGCTCTGATAGTAGATATCAAGGAACTTGTCATCAATACGTTTCAGTTCACTTCTAGGCAGAATAGAAAGCAGTTTCCAGCCGATATCCAGTGTTTCTTCTATATCTCTGTCTGCTGTATACCCCTGAGAAACATATTCCTTCTCAAAAGCATCTGCAAATTTCGCATAAATCAAGTCAATATCAGACAACGCTGCTTCGCCCAGGATTACCATCAGCTCTTTTGCCTCTTTTCCACGGGCATATGCTGCAAACAGCTGATTCATCGTATTGGAATGATCTGCTCTTGTTTTACCTTCACCGATACCCTTATCTTTCAGACGGGAAAGAGAAGGCAGTACATCTACAGGCGGCATCACGCCTTTTCTGTAAAGCTCACGGCTTAAGATAATCTGGCCTTCTGTAATATATCCTGTAAGGTCAGGAATCGGATGTGTCTTATCATCCTCCGGCATTGTAAGGATTGGTATCAATGTAATACTTCCATCCTTGCCTTTCTGTCTTCCTGCACGTTCATATAAAGTTGCAAGGTCCGTATACATATAACCAGGATAGCCACGGCGTCCCGGAACTTCCTTGCGGGCCGCTGAAACTTCACGGAGAGCATCTGCATAGTTTGTGATATCTGTCATAATAACAAGTACATGCATATCTTTCTCAAATGCCAGATATTCTGCAGCTGTCAGCGCCATTCGGGGAGTAGAAATACGCTCTACTGCCGGGTCATTTGCCAGGTTTATAAACAGAACCGTTCTGTCAATTGCTCCTGTCTCTTTAAAACTCTGAATAAAGAAGTTGGACTCCTCAAAGGTGATGCCCATTGCGGCAAATACAACGGCAAACTGTTCATCCTTGCCCCGTACTTTCGCCTGTCTTGCGATCTGAGCCGCAAGATTGGAGTGAGGCAGACCGGAAGCGGAAAAAATCGGAAGCTTCTGTCCACGAACCAGTGTATTCAGACCATCAATGGCAGATACACCTGTCTGGATAAACTCAGAAGGGTAATTTCTGGCCGCCGGATTCATAGGCAGACCGTTGATATCCATACGCATATCCGGTAAAATCTCAGGGCCGTTATCAATAGGATTTCCAAGACCGTCAAATACCCGGCCAAGCATATCAGAAGATACCCCAAGCTGCATACTGTGGCCCAAAAACCGTACCTTACTGCTGTCTAAGTTAATTCCTGTTGAACTTTCAAACAGCTGTACCAGTACATCATTCCCATTTACTTCCAGCACTTTACATCTTCTTGTTTCACCGCTGGATAATTCAATCTCACCCAGTTCATCATAAGTAACGCCGGATACTCCTTTTACAAGCATCAGAGGGCCTGCTACTTCCTGTATAGTTCTATACTCTTTTGGCATTTTATAAGCCCTCCTTTCCTGCAGCTTTTGCAATCTCTTCATCCAGCTGCCCCATAACTGCATCAAATTCGGCATCCAGATTTTCTTCTAATGTATATTTATAACGTCCAATTTTTTCTCTGACAGGCATATTGATCAGCGCCTGCATACCGGCTCCCTCTGTCAGTGCCTGAGAGGACTTCTCATAAAATGCAAGTACCAGTCTCATCATGAGAAGCTGCTTTTTCAGAGAAGTATAGGTATCAACTTCATGGAAGGAGTTCTGATGAAGGAAATCCTCACGAATAGACCGTGCCGCTTCCATTTTCAGACGGTCTGAAGCAGAAAGCGCATCCATACCTACCATTTTTACAATCTCTTCCAGGCTGGCCTCTTCCTGAAGCAGGGTCATCATCTTCTGGCGGTTTACCATCCAGTCTTCTGATACCTCTTTTTCAAACCATGGCCCCATATTATCAAGATACAAAGAATAGCTGTTTAACCAGTTAATAGCCGGGAAGTGGCGTTTATATGCCAGGGCAGAATCCAGTCCCCAGAATACTTTTACAATACGAAGTGTAGCCTGAGAAACCGGTTCTGAAATATCACCGCCAGGAGGTGATACTGCTCCGATAACAGAAAGCGCGCCTTCTCTCTCGTCAGAACCAAGAGAAATCACATGCCCTGCACGCTCGTAAAACTGTGCCAGACGGCTTCCCAGATATGCAGGGTATCCTTCTTCACCGGGCATCTCTTCTAAACGTCCTGACATCTCCCTTAAGGCCTCTGCCCACCGGGAAGTGGAATCTGCCATAAGAGCTACTGAATATCCCATATCACGGAAATACTCTGCAATGGTAATACCGGTATAGATAGATGCCTCACGGGCTGCAACCGGCATATCGGATGTATTGGCAATCAAAACCGTACGCTCCATCAGAGACTGCCCCGTTTTTGGATCCTTCAGCTCAGGAAACTCGTTCAAAACATCTGTCATCTCGTTTCCTCGTTCTCCACATCCAATGTACACAACAATATCTGCTTCCGCCCATTTCGCAAGCTGATGCTGAATTACCGTTTTTCCGCTTCCGAAAGGTCCCGGAACAGCAGCTACACCACCTTTGGCAATAGGGAAAAATGTATCTACAACACGCTGACCGGTTATCAGCGGCATTTCCGGTGTCAATTTTCTCTTATACGGTCTTTCACGTCGTACCGGCCATTTCTGCATCAGCGTCACTTCTCTGTCACCCTGAGGTGTTTCAATGACAGCAATTACTTCTTCAACGGTAAATTCGCCAGCCTTAATCTCTTTTACAGTACCGGAGATACCATAAGGTACCATAATCTTTTGTTCTACCACAATGGTTTCCTGAACAGTACCAAGAATATCCCCTTCTAAAACACTGTCTCCGGCTTTTTTCACCGGCACAAATTCCCATTTAATATCACGTTTCAGAGACGCTACTTCCACGCCTCGCTTTAAGTTATTTCCGGAAATACGCATGATATCATCCAGCGGACGCTGAATTCCATCATAGATACTGCGGATCAATCCGGGTCCCAGCTCTACTGATAATGGCACTTCCATGGATTCTACAGGTTCTCCCGGCCCAAGACCGGAAGTCTCCTCATAAACCTGAATGGAAGCTTCATCGCCATGAATTTCAATAATCTCGCCGATCAGCCGCTGATTACTTACACGAACAACGTCATACATATTTGCATCACGCATACCGGAAGCAATAACCAGCGGTCCTGCTACTTTTTTGATTGTTCCTTTACTCATGTGATTTTACGCCTCTCTATTTTTCTCCAAATATAATATCGGAACCAACTGCCTGCTCTACACACTTCTTTACATTTTCTACCCCTTTTCCTGTATTCTGGGATATTCCCGGAATCAGGATAATCGAGGGAAGCAGCTGGCCTTTGTATTTCTCAATTTCGTCGGCAAACTCCTCTGCCAGACTTTCTGTAATATAAATCACAGCGTAATCGCCTCCGGCAACCTGACGGAATACCTGGGCGCCTGATTTTGCATCCTGGATGGGAAATATGTCAAGACCCAGCGTTGCAAAACCGTAAATACTGTCATATGGTCCAAGCACTGCAATCTTATACATACATTTCACGAATCCTTTCTGTAATAAATGTTTCCGGCAGACTGTTTCGTTTTCCGGAAAGGATAATTCCAACTGTTTTTATTTCATTCTCTCTTGCGATAATATACGCCACTATCGGTCCCGCACTAAAGGACTCAAACTTCTGGGGCTTTAGCATCTCAATGAGATAGTTGTCACACCAGCGCTCAAACGCGGATGGGGATACCTTCAGCGCTTCCGCGGCTTTTCCATAGCCTGAGGACTCCAGATAACTGCAGAGACTTTCAAACCCTGAAAGGGAAGCCTTTGCCAGCGCCTCCGGCTGCATCCCCTGGCAGCTGGTCAATGCACGCATCATAAAGTCAAAGGACTTATTTGTTTTCTGACAACGGACTGCAATTTTAATATTAGCTACTGCAACAGTAATCTGTGCGTATGTCTGTATCACTTCGTCTGCATCTTCAGCCGCCTTCAGAATCGCCTCCAGGCAGGCCCGGTCAATAATAACGTCGCACAACTGGCCGTCACCGGAATGCATAAGCGTCTCATATGCATCTTTTGCTGCCGCCTCCATACTTTTTGGAAGACTGCCGAAGTCTTTATTCTTTACAATTTCCCGCAGCTCATCTCTGGAAGGTACCGTACTGTCAAAAAAGAACTCATCTCTTAATTGCTCACTCACTGCCTCTTTTATGGCAGTTTTCAGATTATGGAAGGCATTTGGAAACGAAAGAACTTCAAAGGTATCCATAGGAACTCCAAGCTCCTCTACCGTCTCCCAGATCTTTGCCCGCTCGTAAGAGAGCATCTGATCTGCCTCCTGTTTCCCATCGCCATTTCCCCAGCCTTTGTCTTCCAGAAAGCGCATGCTTTCATCGTAAGACCGGCAGGCCATCAGCTGATCTATCACTGATTTATTAAACAGCGAAACCTCCATGGCGCGGATACGAGCTACCGCAAAGGTATAGTTATTATTTGCCATATCAAGCCCTCCTTACCTATATAATAATTTGTGGACTTGATCGGTCAGTTCATCTTTTTTCGCATCAAAAACGGCCTTTAATGTACAGTTTTCCTCAATGCCTCCATAAGAAAGAACAAATCCGTTTTCAATTTCAATACTTTCTTCTGAAAGCTTCAGGCTTCCGCCCGCTGCTTTTGCGGCTGCTTCAATCTTAGAAGAAAAATCCGCTGGCATTCTTTTCAGGTCCTTTTCGGAAAAGAAAATTTTTCCTGCTGAGGGCTGTGCATATGCCGCAAGCATTTTCTCAATTCGTTGGAAATATGCCGGCGCTTCCTCACTGCAGACTGCTTCATATGCCTTTTCCAGCATATGAGAAATCATTTCCTGTTTTGCCGTTAAAACAGCGGTCCGTCTTTTCAGGTCCATAGATGACTGTGCTCGTTTTCTATAATTTATTATATCTTTTTCAGATTTCCGCAAAATATCGGCGCTAAGCTGCTCTGCCTCCTTTTCAGCCTGAGAAAGAATCGCATCCGCTTTTTCTTTTGCCTCAGCCAGAACCGCATCCGCTTCCTGCTTTGCTTCTTCCTGAATCTGATTTACGATTTTTTCTAATCCAGTCATTCTTATCTCCTCACTGCTTTTGCTTAATAATTAAAAATTAATTGCGTTTACTGCAAGAATGGAGATCAGCAATGCCAGAATCGCATATGTTTCAACCATAGCCGGGAACAGCATCGCTTTACCAAACTGCTCTGGTTTTTTTGCAATAATGCCGATAGCTGCCGCAGATGTTTTTCCCTGATGGATACCGGAAATAAGACCTACAATACCAATTGGAAGGCAGGCAGCCAGAACCATCAATCCGCCGGCAGTTGTCATTTCTACCGGATTTCCGTTTAACAGACCAACTTTAGAAAGCGTAATAAATCCAACCAGCAGTCCGTAAATACCCTGTGTACCCGGAAGCAGCTGCATAATCAATACCTTTGCAAATTTACTAGGATCCTGTGAAACTACTCCGGATGCTGCCTGACCTGCGGTTCCAACACCGATTGAAGAACCTGCTCCTGCAAAAAGAACTGCTACTGCAGCACCCACTAATGCAAATACCATACCCATACTCATGTTATTTTTCCTCCTGAATGTCTACATATTTTGTTTTTGCCATAAATGGCTCAAAAGGTTTTCCGCCGCCCTCATAGAATTTTCCGAAGAACTCTACAAACTGAAGACGGTTGGTGTGCACATAGGCACCTAATACGTTAATTGCCATATTAAATATATGGCCGATAATAAATACAACGATAAAGAAAATGACTCCGATTACGCTGTTTCCAAGCATGCTTCCCATCTGGTTAATTACCTGGGCGATAACTCCGGTAGCCAGCCCCAGGGCCAGCAGTCTGGAATAAGAAAGCACATCCGACAGCCATCCGGTTATGTTATACAGATCATAAACACCAAGGGCAAGTCTGATACCGATTTTCTTTTTCTTTCTTCTGCCCGACATAACCAGAATAATCAGTGCTCCTGCCACAGCCATAACCTTCGCCGCCATGGATAATCCTGGTCCAAAGTTAAATTCAATCTGAGATATAGAATAAAAGATCTCTGTTGGAAGAAGCATCAGGATAAGGCCTATCAGGAATAAAAACCATGATACAACATCACTGAAAAATCCAACTACATCTTTATCCTTCAGCATCATATATCCCTTTAATGCCAGTCCGGTAAACAGATGTATCACACCAAACAGCAGCGAATATACAAGCATTCTCATCGGGTCATCCAGCGGAACAAACCACACCGCATCAATAAGTATCTCTTTTCCAAAGAATGTCCGGGCAATTACCGTAATGGCATCTCCAAAATATCCCCCGAACATAATTCCCCAGAACAAAGTAGAAATGCCGCACCAGAAAAACATCTTAATAGATTTTCTAAGACTAGCTTCCATTCTCGGGAATTTTAAAAGTACGATTCCGCATCCCACAGAAATAATCGCACCATATGCTGCATCGGACAGCATCAGTCCAAACAGAAATACATAAAAGATTGACATGATTACCGTTGGATCAAATTCTCCCTTCTTGGGAAGACCAAAGGATTCCAGCACGCCCTCCACCGAATTGGAAAATGTATTGTTCTTTAACAATACCGGGGGATTCTCTTTTGCCCCTATTTCTTCCAGCTCCACATCAACCGCATATTTTTCTGTTAATTCCTTCTGAATATCCGCCGCATATCTTTCCGGCACATATCCGCTTAAGGCAAACGTTTTTTGTGTCTGCGGCAGCTTTCCTAAAACAGAATAGCGCTCTGCTCTGATCCGGTAGTAATCGGATAAAAGTCTTATCTCCTCCCGAATCGCCGCCATATCACAGATTTGTTTTTCTTTTACGCCAATCTCTTCTTCACAGCGTTCAATCTCTTTTTGAAGACGAATCTCTTCCTCCCGGGGCGCCAGCTGTGGAATAGAAGATGGTTTTGCAAAGCCGCCGGCTCTCAGGGCGTCTTCTGCCTCCGGGGCATCCTTTTTCAGGCACACAACCCCAAGATATACAAAATCCTTTTCCTCACAGATAATCTCAATATCCGCTGCCTCAATGGGCGGTGTATGTGTTTTTAGCAGCGTCAGAACCGATTCTAAAGATGCCGGAGCCGCAACGGTTCCCAGCAGCAGCTCTGTTTTTTTTGTTCCTTTTAATCCCATAGGAACGTCTAAATTCATCCATGGCTGCAGGGCTTCTATCTGATTCTGAAGCCTTGCAATTTCAGATTTATCTTCTGCAATGGCTTTTTCCAGATCGATCAGTTCACTAATTGCTGTTACATATACATCCCGGCGGCTGGCGATATCTTCCATCTTTGTCTTTTCAACTAACGGTTTGCCCGCCAGTGAATCAAGCAGCGACGTCTTCTCCTGAACATATCTGTTCAGAATCTCAAGGGCCTGATCCGCTCTGGCCGCCTGCTTTTCAAAGTCAGCCTTTTCTTCTGATGTGTTTTGTATTTTAAGTCCCTTAAGGTCTTTCTTACGGAAATTAATTTCCACGACACCAAGTTCCTGCAGACGAACCAGAATTGCCTTACGGTCCTTATTTAACCCGCACAGGCTGATTCTCTGCATTTTTACAACTGCCATGAAGCCTCCCTCCTTTTCTTTTTATTTTCCGGCTGCTAGATCAGAGCCGAAATAATTGAAGAAATGACTTCATTTTCTTTTTGCATTGCTTTCTCTTTTTGGACTTTCATATCCTGCTTTAAAGCTGACGCAAATTCCTCTGACTTCGCTTCTTCTTCACGGACTGCCTGCTCCTTCGCCTGACTGGCTTTCTGAACAGCGGCATCCTTCGCCTGCTGCTTGATCTCTTCTGCCTGGCGGTTCGCATTTTCCACAATCTGTGCAGCCTGCTTTCTGGCCTCTTCATTTTTCTGCTGTGCGGCATGCTCTGCCTGCTGCACAGTTTCTATTACTTTCTGCAGCACGAAATTTCCTCCCCTTTCTTTTATTACAAAATTGTATCCCAAAAAATACAATTTTGATTATATCAGATAACTGTCCATAGTTCAAACAACTTTTTTATCAAATTTATCCCAATTTATCTCTATTTTTTAACAATGTTTCATTCGAACACAAATTGGAGTTTTTTTTGTCTGTTTTAACATTTTTTATTTAACTTTGTAATTTTTTCATTAACTTGAATTGCTTTTTTTCTGATAACGATATAAAATATATATTTTATTATCATTTATTGACATTTCTTTTTTATAATTATACTATTAATTTAAGTACAATTTTCTGTTATCAGCATTGCCGCATTTTTACAATATATACCCGGCAGCTACCCTATCAATAAATAACCTCACAGGAGAAAACAAAATGTCCAATGACAATATATTTGCCGAAGAGCGCAAATCCGGTATCGTTGAATATGTAAACAAATACTCAAAAGCAACCGTTATGGAACTATGTGACTATTTTAATGTATCACCTGCCACCATTAGAAATGACCTGAAAGATCTTTCAGCGGCAGGCCTGCTTTCAAGAGTACACGGCGGAGCTATTGCCAACATAAGCGTAAATTTTGAGCCTAAAGTTACAGAAAAACAAATCCAGCAGATGAATGAGAAAAAAAGTATTGCCAGCGCTGCTCTGAATTATATCCACGAAGGCGACTCTATTGCTCTGGATGCCGGTTCTACCACCTTTGAGCTGGCCACAAAGCTTGGCGTTTTCAAAACTCTTACTGTTGTCACCTTTGATCTGAATATTGCCACCTGGCTTGACCAGAATACCAATGTAACGATTATTCTTGCAGGCGGTCCGGTGCGGAAGGGCTTTCACTATATTACAGGAAACCTTGCCATTAATACCATAAAAGACCTTCATGTTGATACTGCTTTTATGGCGGCAAACGGCATCAGCACGGATAAGGGACTTACAACCCCCAAAATAGATACTGCCAACATTAAAAAGGTTATCATTGAAAATGCCCGCAAGGTTGTACTGCTTTCTGACAGCCGCAAGCTGGGAGCTGTATCATTCGTAAAATTTGCCGATATCTCAGACATAGACTACTTCATCACGGATTTCAACGCCCGCCAGGAAGATATTCAGAAGTTTGAACAGGCAGATGTAAAAGTTGAACTGGTTTCTGCTGAAAACTAACTTTTTTATAAAGCAATAACCGACAAAAAGCCTTATCAGCCATATAACCATTTTTGTTCCACTGTTTTTTATCTGCCGCATCAGGGTATCCATATAGATAAGAAAAGACACCATCAGAAATAATTGGTTCTGCAATGATGTCTTTTCTTATTTTTCGTTTAAATCCACTTACATCGTTTCTTTTTAATCATCCGGCTGTGCCTACATTTCAATGGTTTCCCAGCCAAATACTTTTGCAAGCTGCTGCATCTTTACTTTCTGATTTCCCACCAGTATTAAAGAGTGATGAGAACAGAGATTTTCCATTACTTTCTCTCCGTTTCCGTTTTTATACCGGATCAGTGCTCCATTGAGACAGTCTGAACCGGGATATCCCACATAATCCTCAATTTCAGCTTCAATAATGCTCAGCCGCTTAAAATCTGGATAAATCTTTGCCAGCGTCACATCACCTTTTGGAAACTCTGCATCAATTACAATGGCATTCTCATCCACAATCTCCAGCACCTTGGGCCGCATGGTCCATTTGGAACAGAACTGCCGGGGAGCAAATCCAAAATAGCCGCAGTGTACGCCCAGGCAGTGGTTATCAGGATCATCTATATCCGGAAACTTGTCAATTTTCTCATGAGCCAGCGCTGCCATTCCCACCAGAAAGGGATACAGGTTGGTCATCATAACAGGAGCTTTCAGGGAACGGTAAAGGATAAATGTACTCAGAAGGGTCAGAGTATCTCCCTCACATGCCCAGATAATATCATCCTTTTCAAAGATCATATTCCATGCCAGGCACGGTGTGGAATCACAGTACATGGACTCATTCAGACAGTTGCAGCCCACACCTTTTACATCTCCAATCTCGTCTATCACTGCCTTTACAGCAAGATACAGCTTTGCTGCTGAAAGGTATGATTTTTCACAGACTCCTTCCTGACATACATCCCAGCTGTCATAAACAGCTCTGGCATCCTCATCCGGTATTTCCTTTGCCGCAGCCGCAACCTCGCTCCAGCTTCTGTAAATAAGCTGAATTCCAAAGGTATCTGCCATCCGCTTTGTACATTCATTTTCATACCAGTAGAATCGTTTAAAAATATATGCCTGCTTTCCTTCACCGGGAGAATCCTGAAACATCAGAAATTTTGCACCTTTTGCCAGTACGGATTTCACAGACAGAGCACGGATTACCACCCTGGCAAGTTCTGTATTGTAAGGTGAAAACACATTCATTCCCTTTTCCCGCAGATAAGTAACAATTTCCCAGTCCCACATTTCCACGGTTCCAAACCGGGAGGTAAGTACAATCATGGGCATTTGATATTCTGCCAGCTGCTTGGCAACCCGAAAGGCTTCAAAAATCATCTGTGGAAATACAATGGCATCCGCGTTGTCAGGGAGCGCCTCTCCCACAGCCACGGGTTCTGAAAATTCCGCTACATCCCCGTACATTTCCTTTAAATTATCAAGCTGCTGACGAAATTCATCCTGCTCTCTTTCATTTATCGCCCGAAAATAGACAGGCGCCAATACTGCTTTCATACGGATCCCCCTTATTTCATGTCCGCAAGCTGCACTTTTCGACCTTCTTTGCTGGAAATCTGAGCAGCCTGTAAAATTTTAATAATCTTTTCTCCGTCTTCAAAATTCGGTATCATTTCAGTATTCTTCGAAATTGCATCCGTAAAATCCTTAAATGCGTGAACAAAGGTATGCTCATATCCGATAATATGTCCCTGAGGCCACCATGCTCCCACATACGGATGAGTCCCTTCTGTCACCATAATTGTCCGATAACCCTGATGATCTGCATCCACTGTGGCATCATAATACTGCAGTTCATTCATTCTCTCCAGATCAAAACAAAGAGCCCCTTTACTTCCGTAGATTTCAAAGCAGTTATAATTCTTTCTTCCTGCAGCAAATCTTGAAGAATCAATATTTCCAATGGCTCCATTTTCAAATTCCAGAATCATAAACGCAGCATCATCTACTGTAACCGGAAGCTTTTTCGTAGAAGAAGAGGTATCTCCTGCAGAAAAAACAGCGGAATTCTCACCCGGCTCCGGGCGCTCTTTTACAATTGTTTTCAGCACTGCGCTGACAGATACCGGTTCTCCTACTAAATATCTTGCCAGATCTGCATTATGAGAAGTCAGATCGTACAGAGGACCTCCGCCTGCCGTTTCTTTCTTCAGCTGCCAGGTAACCGGAAATTCTTCATCCATAATCCACTCCTGCAGATAAGTTCCCCTGTAATGATAAATGGTTCCCAGTTTTCCTTCTTCAATCATCTGTTTTGCCAGCATAACGGCAGGAACTCTGCGGTAATTGTGATTCAGATAAGTCACAACTCCCATCTCCTTTGCCATCTGCGCCATTTCCCGGCAGTCCTGCCAGGTCAGTGCACATGGTTTCTCACAAATCACATGCTTACCTGCCTTCATAGCCGCCAAAGCCATCTCCTTATGCAGATAAGTAGGCGTCAGAATATCAATGACATCAATATCATCCCTGTCAATGAGTGTCCTCCAGTCTGTAGTATATTCTTCATATCCCCATTTCTCTGCAAAAGCCTTCAGCCGGGTTTCACTGTTTCCTGCCACTGCTTTCAGGCAGATATTAAAATCTGTGTCAAAAAATTTATTCAGCTGGCTCCAGCCATTGCTGTGAGCCCTTCCCATAAATCCCATGCCGATAATAGCAATATTCAATGTTTTTTTCAAAGCAATCCCTCCGACTGTTAAAATGCACTGCCTATTTTCTTCAGATTGTGGACGCTGACTGCAATGGCCTCATCTTCCATATTCAGCCACTGCGGAGCAGGCGCATCAATTTCTACTGCAAGAAATCCCTGATAATTATGTTTACTTAAGATTTCTGCCAGCTTCATATTATCTACCATGCCCATACCAACAGGTACTCCGCAGAAGAAATACCAGTCGTCCGGTCTTGCTGTTGGATGTAAGACAAGATCTTTAATGTGGGTAGAAAATACATACGGCGCCAGTTTTTCCATAGCTTTAATAGGATCATCTAAAAGCCGCAGGAAATTTCCTGTATCAAAGTTAACACCAAAATTCGGGGAATCCACCGCCTGAACCATTTCCAGAATTTCATCAGATGTATAATCTATATGGTTCTCAACCGCAATTTTTACACCGCAGTCCTCAGCGATTTTCACTGCCTCTTTATACATCGGCACAAGTCTTTGAATATGATCCCGGTGATTTTCATGACGCCAGTCAAAAGCAGAGCCTGTGATACGCATAACATCTGTCCCGATTAACTTTGTTTTCGGAATGAGCTGCTTCATCTCTTCAAAAGCATCCGGATTCAGTCCGCGCTCCAGACCATTTGGATGTCCCCATGCAAAAACAGTATCAAATCCATAGTCTTTTAACTTTGCACCGAGATCCTTTAAATAATCGTCCTCCAGACTTGGAAGAAAGCATGTTTCCAGCGAAACGCCGTCAACATCAAGCCTTTTTGCCAGATCCAAAAACTCATCTACCGTTTTTAAACGCTCCGGCTTTTCCTGCATGTCATAAACTTCTCCAAATAATCTGTGATAACAATAACTGTCAATACCAATTTTCATTATATGTTCCTCCTTATTTATGCTTATTTGCAACGGGACCATTCCCGCATATTACTCCTTAAGCGCGGTACACAGAACTTATGCATCTGCGCCGCATATTCTTTATATATCTGCTTTCTTTTTTGATATATCTCTCTGTGTTCAGGATCCGGACTCACAACTTCCCTTACAGACACATGCTCCCGGGCTGTTTTTTTCATATCAGGAAATACCCCAACGGCGTTTCCTGCCAGAATCACTGCCCCCCACAGCGCCGCATCCTCTCTGTCCAGCCGCTGAAATGTCCTTTCCGTTACATCCGCAAGAATTCTAAGCCACGTTTTAGAGCCTGCTCCTCCGCCAATCACTTTAATAACAGGATTTGAATACTCCGGATACATCTGACTGATACTGTCCGTTGTTAATGCAAGGTCAAAAGCAAAGCTTTCTAAAAGCGCCCGGTAAAAATGCTCTTTTTTATGATTCCAGGTATGACCCAGCCACATCCCCCGTATCTCTCCGTCAAAAGGCATGGCATTTCCTCCCAGAAGTCCGATGGCCATGAGACCGTCACATCCGGGACTTACAGAAGCTGTCTTTTGCTCCATTTCTTCAAATGCCAGCTTTTTATCTTTCCCGTCCATAAAGGTATCCATAAACCAGTCCAGAGTGATTCCGGAACCCGGAATATATTTGTGTGCATAATACCCCTGGATGGCAGCCGGAATGGCGTCATAGTAATTTGCTTCATAATTTGGCCGGTAATCATCTACCATACAGCTGACTGCTCCGTAAGATGCCGCCTCAAATATCGTGTCTCCCGGGGAGAGCACCCCTGCTCCCACACATCCGGCCACCTTATCTCCGGCTCCCGACACCAGCGGAATTCCGCTCTTTAATCCGATTTCTTTTGCCATTCCCTCAGACAGACGGCCGCATATCTCATTGGACGCTGTGATTCTAGGCAGATGTTTTCTGTCTGTCCCCGCTATTTCACATAGTTCCTCTGACCAGGTCTGGGATGCAATATCTCCAAGGCCGGTCCAGGACAAAAAGGAATGATCCATAACCGCATCTTCAACAGACATATCGGAAAGCTTTCCAATTATATAGCCGCTGATCATCAGATATTTTTCTATTCTTTTGCTTTCCTCAGGAAACTCAGCAGAAAACCACTCTATTTTAGGCGCCATCAACGGTGAATTCGTTCCGGAAATTTCAAGAAATTTCCGGCCGTACTGCTGCATCTGCCGGTTTGCATACGGCACAAATCTTCCGTCTATAAAGCAGGACCATGTAGTTACATCGTTCCATTCCCGATCCACCCCCATAAACCCGGCCATCTGACCGGTAAAAGAAACCGCCTCAATGCAGTCTGCCGCTTTTCCTGCCGCTTCTGTTGTCCGCTTCATACATTTAACTACAGAAGCAAATAACTTCTCACCTTTTTGAATTACAACACCGGGCTTTGGCCTCTCATCCTCCACCTTTTCCCTGGCGGAAGCCAGACAATTTCCTTTTGTATCGTATACCCCGGCTTTTATAAAACTTGTTCCCAGATCTACCGCCATAAATGTTACTTTGTCATTCATGAAATCCCCCGTATTCTTATTCCATGTCGATAATATTTTTCAGCCCCTCTGCTGCCTGAGCATATTCAAAGCCTTGTTGTATATCATCAAGCTTAAATCTTCTGGTGATAAGCTTTTTAACATCCAGAATTCCGGAGGTCACAAAACCAAGGGAATCCTGAAACTGCTTTAAGCTGGCCCGGGTGCTTCCGGTTACCATCAGCTGTTTATAGTGAATCAGATTTGAATTTAAAGGTACTTCCTGCCGGTCTGCCGGAAGACCTCCAAAAAAGCAGATTCTTCCATAATTGGCAGCCATCTTAAGGGCATTCTGCTGTGCTGCCGGAACCGGACACGCTGTAATAACTACATCTGCCCCATGCCCGTTAGTCTGCTTCATAACTTCCTGTACTACATCTTTTTCAACAGGAATAAAAGATGAATCTATTTCCACGCAGGTCTTAAGACGGTTTTTAGCAATATCATTTACAAATACTTTGGCCGCTCCGGACATTTTAGCCATCATAGCATGCATAATGCCAATGGGGCCGGCTCCAATTACCACCGCATATTCACCCGGTTTTATATGACACTGGCTGATTCCGTTATAAACACAGGACAAGGCTTCTGTAATAGCCGCTTCGGCAAAGGATACATGCTCCTCTAGAGGAATCATATTTCCTGCTCTTACCGCTTTTGCAGGAATCTTAACAAATTCTGCAAAGCCTCCGTCCAGATTAATTCCAAGAGCCTGATAATCTCTGCACATGTGCCCGTTTCCGCTGATGCAGTCCGGGCAGATTCCGCATCCCATATTAGGCGCCACCGCTACACGCATTCCCTTTTGATATGCCGTTACTTCTTTTCCAACCTCTTCAATGACACCGGCCATTTCATGGCCAATGATCAGAGGATGATTCTCGTCGATTCCAGCCGCCCCGTTTTTTAACATTCTGACATCGGTTCCGCAGATGGCAGCGCTTTTTAATTTTACAAGCACTTCATCCGGCCCGATCTCAGGTACTGGCACTTCTTCCAGCCGAAGATCCATTTTCCCATATAACCTTGCACACTTCATAGCTTCCTTCTCCTATAATTCTACAATACGTTTCTCCATAATAGAGATGTTTCCTGCATTTACCACTTTTACAGCCATTTTCCCATCCAGACCGGTTACCTTAGGCTCTGTGTCATTAAGAATGCACTCTATAAACGCCTGATCCTCTCTGCGGTAAGCATCTTTAAATAACCCTCTCCAGCTTTCCACCAGTGGATAAGTGCCCGTTCTTGTATCGGAATGACAGATCAGCGTATTATCGCCTTTTAAATTTCCAAGATAAATGCATCCCTTTGTTCCCAGAATTTCTACTTTGGCATCATAAGCGTACCCCACGCCCTGAGCCCCGTCCAGCATTCCCTGAGCCCCGCTTTCAAAGGATGCTGTCATGACTACATTGTCGTAAAAATCCGGAAATTCCGCTTTTGCATCCGGACATCTGTAATTGCCCCCGATAGCATACAGCGATTTGAATTCACTTCCTGTAAACCAGCGCATTGTGTCAATATCATGACTGTTTACTTCTGCCAGGGGACCATTACTTTTTTTAATATCGTACATCCACGGTCTTGGAATACTTGGACCTCTTGTATTTGACCGGACCATAACCACATCTCCGATTTCACCAGCTTCAATTACAGATTTCGCATGGCAGAAGCTTTCATCAAAACGTCTCATAAAACCAATCTGAAGTTTAATATGATTCTCTTCGGCCGCCTGAATCATCTCTTCACATTCATCCACATTCATAGCCATTGGTTTCTCGCAGAGAATATGTTTCTTCTCCGCCGCAATTTCTTTTACAATATCCACATGAAACTTCGTAGGAGAGACAACTACATAAGCATCAATATCCGAATTCTCAAGAGCCTGCTTATGGGACAGATAATAAGTTTCAATTCCAAGCTCCCTGGCAGATGCTCTGGCCGTCTCTTCCACCGGATCTGCAACCGCCGCAAGAGCTGCCCCCGGAACATTTTTCAGAAAATTCACTGCATGGATCATACCGGCCCGTCCGGCTCCAACTACGCATACACCAATTTTTCCGTCAATCATAAAATACCTCCTTTTTTATTCCATAGTTTATTTTCAGCAGCAGAAAACGGTCCTTCCGTTATCCTTTTGCAGATTTCTCTTCTTTAATGTGCAGACAGCCGCCGCATGCCACAGTTTATTTGTGTCACACAGCAGCCGTTCATAGTAGGAGCACATTATTTATTTATAATAAAAGCACACTCATCATTATTTAACACATCAATCAGGTTCTTTATGGCAGCCTTAGCCATGTTCTGGGTTGCTTCTTTTGTATGGGCTCCTGTGTGCGGTGTTGCCACAACATTGTCAAACTCAAACAGCAAAGAATCTTTTGGCGGTTCCTCTTCGAAAGCATCCAGTCCCAGTCCTCCCATCTTTCCGGATTTCAACGCTTCATATGCGGCTGATTCATCAATAATCCCGCCTCTTGAGGTATTAATCAATACGACTCCGTCTTTCATAGCAGACAGAGTTTCTTTATTGATTAAGTGTCTCGTGCTGTCCATCAGCGGAAGGTGCAGACTGATGACATCAGCCTGTGCAATTCCTTCCTCCAGGGAAACTGCCGCTATGTTATGTTCCAAGCAGTATCCTTCATCTATATAAGGATCATAGGCGCAGACCTCCATGCCAAACCCCCGGGCGCATCTTGCCACAACCTTTCCAATAGACCCAAGGCCCAGAATACAGATTTTTTTCCCAAGACACTCAAATCCCGTTGACCGCATCCACCCGCCATTTCTGGTATCCTGATTTAAGTACGGAATTTTTCTTGCAACCGCCAGTATCAGAGCAAAAGCCAGCTCTCCAACAGCTTCTGAATTTACCCCCGGTGTATTTGTTACAACTACTCCATGCCTTGTGGCCGCCGCAACATCAACCCTGTCATATCCGACTCCATATCTTGAAATAACTTTCAGTTTCGGACAGGATGCAATTACTTTTTCTGTGATAAAGTCCAGCCCTGCCACATAACCGTCACAATCCTGAAGTAAAGGAATCAGTTCATCTTCTGTTAACGGACGCCCGGCAGGATTAAAAACCAGATCCTCAGAAAACTGTTTCAGTGTTTCCAGCTCCCGGGACTTTTTACCGGGCTGCAAAGATGTTGGCGTTACTAATATTTTCATGGCAATCCTTCCTTACTTTATAAATGCCACAGCCTGTGCTGTGAGTCTTTCAATTTCATCGAACCGGCCTTCCTTTATCAGGGAATCTTTCACCATCCAGCTGCCTCCGCAGGCGATGATTTTATCAAAAGCAAGAAATTCCTGAATATTTTCTTGGTTGATTCCACCGGTAGGCATAAATCGGATGGAAGGAAACGGAGCCGCAAGAGCTTTAATAGTCGCAAGGCCTCCATACTGTTTTGCCGGGAAAAATTTAACAACTTCCAGACCGTATCCCAGCGCAGTCATTACTTCCGAAGGCGTACATGCTCCCGGAAAAACTGGAATCTCATGTTCTATGGCATATTCAATAACTTCTTTATTGATACCCGGTGAAACAATAAATTCTGCACCAGCTTCTTTTGCACGTTCCGCCTGCTTTGCATTTACAACAGTTCCTGCACCAACAAGCATTTCAGGAAATTCTTTCTTCATAATACGGATAGATTCCTCTGCCGCATCTGTACGGAATGTTACTTCTGCTACCGGAAGTCCTCCTCTGCACAGCGCTTCCCCCAGCGGCTTTGCATCCTCCACTCTGTCCAGCTTTACAACGGGAACCAATTTTCCTGCTTCTAATACAGGTAATAATTTTGTCTGATTCATTTATGTACAGGGACTGTTCAAGCAGTCCCCTCCCCCTTTCTCCTTGCGTTTTATCAATAGGTGAGCACTCTGATACAATTTTGCCTTGAAATTTTTTCTATCTGCGTTTTTGTAATTCCAGAGCGTTTCATTGTTTCAATAAATGTGTTCAGGATATAATCAAGTCCAACTCCTTTGGGATTATAAGATTTCAACCGTTCACGGGTAGTGTCCAGCGAAAACAGCAGCTGATCTTCATAGCCGTCATCTATCAGCGTCCGAAAAATAGAAGCCTCCTGTTCATCGCTGTGGTATTTATATCTTCCAATAGTATCAAATTCCAGATAAACTCCAGCCTTCAGAATCTTTCGGTGAATATTAAGATCTTCTATGGCCCGGTCCATATGGCAGAAAACCAGATGCTTTGGATTCATCCCAAGGTTCAGCAGATACTCAAGAAGCAGTACTGGATCCGAACCCTTTTCTATATGTACCATCATGCTCCGTCCGGTATTTATGGAGGCTCTGGCGCAGGAGCGAAACAGTCTTTTATACTGCAAAGACAGATTTTCCGTATCCAATGCACATTTTATAATTCCGGCCTTCTGTTCTCCCGTTTCCCCGGATATCACGGTCTCACAATGTCTGTCTACACCTTCCGTCAGTTCTCTGACAAAAAATTCTTCCAGTTCTTTTTCACCTGTACGGAATATCCAGTGTTCCTCAGGATAAAACTGCATTTTATGAAATCCGGTAGAACAGATAATATGAACTCCTGACGCTTTTGCTATTTCCGCCAGCCCTTCCGCCATACGGCCGCATCCTCCGGGCTGGGCATCAATCAGTGTTGTCCCTCCGGCTCGTTTGTAACCTGCCGCTTCACGGGCAGAGGCATCTACATCCTCCATCCAAAGCGCCGGATGAACCTGATAAGATTTTCCTTTCCGAATCAGCAGATGTTCATGAAACTGGCAGAACCGGATATCAGATGGCTCTATTTTTCCTGTTACCGATATCATTTCTCTCATTGCTATTTCCAGTTTGGATTGTCAACTACTGCAGGTTTTCCGTCCTCATCCACGATCATTTTATGATAGCCCTTTGTTTCAATAGTTCCATAATCATGACCTGCATCAGCGCCGAATACATAAAAGGTTCTTAAAGGTTTATCCCCGGTATTAACGGTCCGATGGGCATAGCGCCTTGGCACATAAACTACTTCCCCTTTTTTCAACGGCATTTCAATGGTATCTCCCTCCGGATTTTCCATTACCATAAATCCCTCTCCGTCCAGCATATAGTATACTTCTGCTGTTTCCAAAATAGTATGAAAGTGGCCTTTCGTCATAAAATACTCACTGCCGACTTTTCCCGGATACAAAATAGTTGTTCCAAAGGCAAGGTCTCCGGCCCTCTCCGGGCAGCCCAGTTCATGCCATTCGTAAATAACAGGATCTTCATTCTTTAAAATTTCCTCTGCTGCCTGTACATCATGATACATATCCTTCATCTGTGACAATGTTCTTTTGCTTGACTCCGCTGTTTCGGATTTTCCTGTCTTCAGATCAAAATCTACCAGAAAACTGCTGTCCCAATTGAACTGATTCATGTTATCTTCCTCCGTCTTATTTCTGTGACTGAACTTTTTTAGCAATTTCGCTTAATTCATTTAAAATTTCACCTTCTATCGGCAGATGGAAAACCTCTGATATTACCTGAGTCCACCCGTGGATAAAGTAAATCCAGCCGTCCTCTACATGAAGCCTTTTATCTCTTTTCTGTGCATCTGCCTGATCTTTAAATACAAGATTTCCCCTATAGTTGATTTCCCACACAAGGCTGTCTTTGGGAAACTGGCAGTCATCTGTCAGCGGTGAACCCGGAGCATCCTTTCCAAGTCCGGTGGCATTCACAATCAGAGAATGGGGTTTTAAAGATGCAAGGGTTTTATCATTGTCAGCCGGAGAAGGATTATGGATATATTCCATTTTTGTGGCAGGATTCAGATCTTTCAGCAATTCTTTTGCGGATTCAAGTCTTGGCACACTGCGGTTTGCTATAATAATTCTGCCTGGAACATTATCACCGAATTTTTCCTGGGTCAGATACATGGACATTGCCAGAGAACTTCCCCCCGCTCCCAGCAGGAGCACATCCCCGTCATAGGTTTTCCAATAATCAGCAGGAACAAAGTTTTCCAAAGCAAGTCCGCTGGAAATAGGATCTTTCGCATGTCCGCACAGTTTTCCGTCTTTTTTAGAAATAGATGATATTTCCCCTAATGACACAGCATACGAATCCAGATATTCAAACTGGTCCTTGCAGGCATGATACAAATCTATTTTATGTGTTGTAACCAGTGCGCCTAAAGACAGCGGATCATTTTTAATAAATTCCACCGCCTCGCGGTACTCTTCCGGTGAGGAATGCGGCTTAAAATCAATCCCTTTAATCACCGCATCTTTCAGTCCCAGCGCTTTTGCCCATTCCGGAAAAACCCGCATAATAGATGACTGAGTAGTTGTTACACCAATGAAATAGATGGTTGGCTGTACTGCCGTCACATAACTGTTCATAAGTCCTTTTCCTTTCTTGTTTTATATCTTTTATTATTATTTATTGTTATTTTATCATTTATTTTATTGTTATACAATATTATTTTTTGTTTTTTATGTTGTTTTTATATTGTTTTTTGTTCTTTTTCAGCTATTTTATTTGTATTTTTTAAACAATCCCCCATAATCGCCATATAATGCGCAAATTTTCGATGCAGCTCATAATATGTCCGGTATTCACAGGTCTTCTCAGAATCCGGCTCCTGAATACTTTCCACTACATGAATTTCATCCAGCCGGTCATATGACTTCCAGTATCCCAGTCCATAGGCAGCCAGCGCAGCAGCTCCCAGGGATGCCGCATCCTGATCCACCACTGTTTTTATCATGCGCATTCCAAACACATCGGCAAACATCTGTCTCCATACCCGGCTTTTGCTGCCTCCGCCCACCAGCAGCATTTCATGAATATCCGGCTGATATTTTTTCAGAACCAGCATTGCATAATACAAATTATAAGTAATGCCCTCCATAGCAGAACGCACCATATCATTCCTGTTATGGCCCAGCTTCAGCCCGATATACCCGCCGCAGATATCCGGGCTTTCTTCAATCATGGCTCCTCCGGCAAAACTCGGATTGAAAATCAGTTTATTAGCGCCAATGGGCGACTCCGTAACCATTTTGTTCATTTCGTCATAAGCGTCATCTATTTCCTCTGTTTTTTCCTTTTCCACCAGGTCCGGACAAATACAATCCCTTACCCAGCGAAAGCTGTTTCCTGCCGAGAAAATACTTGTAGCTGATGTATAAAGTCCCTCCACGCAATGTTCAAACACAAAAGGAAGATATTGTCTGTCTAATATGGGCTCTTTTGCGATAACCGCAATCCAGCTGGATGAGCCAAGAGACGTATAGGTTCTTCCATGTTTAGTCCCCTTTGCCCCGAGAGCCATACAGGAATTATCCACACCGCCGCAGATTACTTTTGTTTCCGTTGTCAGTCCCAGTTCTCTGGCAGGCCCTTCCAGAAGATTACCCACCACTCCATGAGACGGTATAATTTCCGGCAGAAGCTTTTTATCAATCCCGGCTGTCTGTATATATTCATCTACATAAGCTCTCTCCTTTAAGCTGTATACACCACTGCCGGAAGCATAGGAATAATCAGTATATGCCTTTCCTGTCATCACAAAGTTACAGTAATCCTTAGAACCCAGTATTTTATATGTTTTTTGATACAATTCAGGTTCTGCATCCCGATACCACATAATTTTAAAAACAGAATAGCATTCCGCCGGAAATCCATTTCCGGTACACATATACCAGCGGTCATAATCCGTCTTCTTAAAAAATTCTGCCGCCTGTCTGCCAGCCCGCTTATCTGACCAGATAGGCGTATAGCTTCTCAATAACGTTCCGTCTGCCGCCACAGGTACAACCCCCAGAGAATGTCCCGAAATAGCCAGCCCCTTTACCTCTTTGGGCGAAGTGTTTGTCTTTTTCATTAACAATCTTGTGGTTTCTACAATCCCGTTCCACCAGTCTTCTGGTTTCTGTTCATGGATATCACTGCCGTCATAACGGGTTTCATATGCCTGAAACGTATGAACCAGGGAAGTTCCTTCCACATCAAATAAGGAGCTTTTTATTCCGCCTGTCCCTAGATCATATGCAATAATTTTATCTTTTTTTTCCATAACCATTCCTCTCTGCCTGCCGCCTTCATTCAGGCATCAAAACTGGATACAATCTCCAAAGCAGATCTGGTATTGATTCCAAACCGTTCCACACCCATAGCACACAGTGCATCAAATTCTGCCCTGGTACGGATGCCGCCTGCAGCTTTTACTTTAATTTGACCATCTGTAAGCTGTTTGATTCTGGATATTCTGGACAGATTAGCATCACCCGGCACCCATCCGGTGCCGGTTTTTAAAAAATCAGCTCCCGTCTGGAGCACCAGACTGCAGGCGTCTTCCATTTCCTCATCCGTCAGACAATTTAACTCAATAATTACTTTTGTCAGCACATGTTCAGGCGCCAGATCAATGAGCTGTTTCAACTCATTTAATACATAATCATATTCTTTATTTTTAAATTTCCCCACATTCATCACAATGTCCATTTCCTGTACGCCATCTTTGATCAGTTCCTGGGCTTCCAGCAATTTTACACTTGTTTTATGAGCTCCCCCTGGAAAACCTACAGGAGCTCCTACATAAATATCCGGTTCATCCTTAAGCAGCCCGCTCACTGTTTTGGTCCAGCACGGAAGTGAATGTACATTTATAAAGCTATACTTCTTTGCAATTTTTACCACTTCCTCTATATCCGCCTGGGAATGATGTGTACGAACCGCACTAATATCAATCATTCTGGCAGCTTCTTTTGACGTCATAACTGTCACCTCAGTCTTTCCTGTTTTATTGTTTTGAAAAGGGTAATTTGTTTTTTGATTCGTTCCAATTATAATTATATGATCACTTTTCTATAAAATCAATATTTGTTTTACCATTTTATAATTTGTTCGTTCAAATTTCTGACAATTGTGGTATTATAGATACAGAATCTATCTGATCTGCTATAAAAAATGATCCAAATTGACACTGATGCTGCGCCTAACTATAATGAAATAAAAAAACACACAGAAAGGGTCCATAGAATGTACAGCATCGAACGAAAAGCAGAAATTCTTAAGTTTCTAGAGCAGGATGGAAAAATTGAGGTAAACATACTGGCAGATCAGTTTCACACCTCCAGAGAAACCATCCGAAGAGATTTAAAAGATCTAGAAGCACAGGGCGCACTTACCAGGACGCACGGAGGCGCTGTCTCTATTAAATTGCAGGATACACAGTCAGATTCCCCCATTCATGAATATCCTCTGGAGGTCAGGGGTATTCAAAATTACATGCAAAAACAGGAAATCTGCAAAAAAGCGGTTTCTTTTATCCAGGACGGCGATACCGTTTTTGTGGACAACAGCTCCACTACTATGTATCTGGCACAGTTTCTTCCCCCAAAGCTTCATGTTACCTTTATTACTAATTCCATAAAATTCCTGGCAGAGGCTTCCCGCTGTGACTGCACAAACAAACTGTTTATCTGCCTGGGCGGGCTTTATAATCCTAAAAATTTGTCCACTTATGACAACGCTTCCATGGCCGGCAGCGATTATTATCCTGACAAATGTTTTATATCCTGTGCCGGAATCAGCTCAGAGCGTATGCTGACCGACACAAGTATTCATGAAGTCAGCACTAAAAAATATATGATTGATGCTTCCAAAGAGGTGTTTCTTTTAGCCGATCACACAAAATTTGAAATTAACGGCCAGTTTTTTTTAACTGATTTTGACAGCATAGATTACATTATTACGGATTCTGAGGTAATTCCTGATTCCTGCGTATTTTTGAAGGACACAAATATAAAAATCATTTCCGATCTTAACTGATTTTTCCCGAATGTGTTGATTTTTCTTTTTCTCCATGGTACAATCCAGTCAAACGCAGACATAATGCCACATTTATTGTTTGTTTATGTGGCTTTAAAGGAGGAAAAGCATATGACACAGATACATACGGTAACTCTCAATCCTGCAGTGGATCAAATTCTGTATCTGAATCATTTTCATTCAGAGGTTACCAACCGCCTCACCGGAACAGTCCGGGGACTCGGCGGCAAGGGCACCCATGTATCCATAAACCTAAAGCAGCTTGGCCTTGATAATACCGCATTCGGTATTGTCCACGGAAACACCGGCTCAGAAATTATCCGGATGCTGGAAAATAATGGTATACAGGTGCACTTTCAGCACTTTTCGGATCATGAATCCAGAACAAATTATCTTTTAATCGAGGATGGCGGTATCTGCACCTGCCTTTCTTCCCAAGGCGTTTCTTTATCAGAAGAAAACATTTCTGATTTTATTATCTATATGAAACAGCACATTGATGATGGGGACTACCTGATTCTGTCAGGTGACGCCTCAAATTGTCCCAATGCCTTTGTGTACAACACAATCATGAAGGCATTTCGGGACAGCAATCTAAAAATCTTTTTAGATGCCAGCGGCGAAACCCTGAAGCAATGTATTCTCGAAAAACCCTTTTTAATCAAACCCAATCAGGATGAATTGTCTTACCTCTGCGGTAAAGAATTAAAAACAGAAAAAGATATTCTGCAGGCCCTGCAGTCTTTGGATGTTTATGAAATCCCCATCATTGCTGTTTCTTTAGGAGGCTCTGGATCTATGGTACGTTCAAGATACGGAACTTTCCGCATAAAACCGCCCAAAGTCCAGGTATGCAATACCATTGGATGCGGTGACAGTTTTTTATCCGGCCTGATTTTCGGCGTTTACCAGGGTCTTTCTACAGAAGATACTCTGCGTCTTGCTACTGCAGTTTCCGCAGCTACCGCAGAGTCGAAACTCTCTGTTGGATATGACGCCGGACGGGCGGATGAATTAAAAAAGAATGTTTTCATTGAAAGAATTGATTAAAAGAAAGGAAGAACCGTTATGAATTTATCTTACTATGATATGCGTATAGAAATGTGCCGGGTAGCCAGACTTATGTTTGAACGGCGGCTTACCAACGCCGCCGGAGGAAACTTTTCCGTTCGGGTAGACGAAAACCGTATTCTTCTCTCGCCTTCCATGATGTCAGAAGAGCGGCACTGCGATATGAAACCAGAAGATTTTCTGTTGATAGACTATGATGAAAATATTATTGAGGGAAGCGGCAGATTGTCACGGGAAACACTGATGCATGTTCTGATCTTAAAGAACTTTAAAGAAATCGGCGCTGTCATCCATGCACATCCCTTTTACTGTATGCCCTATGTCGCTTTTGGAAAAGAAATCCCCAATGTAACGGAAGCCACCATGGGCAGGGGGAAGGTTGGAGTCATCCCATGGACCCAGGCCTTTACCGAAGATCTCTCCCGCAACGTTTATGAATACTTTGAGCAGCACCGAGAACTAGCGGTAAAAAAACCCATTGGTGCTATTATGCAGTATCATGGCATTGTCTGCACAGGAGACACCATTTTTAAAGCATACAGCATGCTAGAGCGCATGGAATGCGATGCTTTCTGTAATCTTTCCAAAGGGGCTGTTATGAGCACGGAAGATGTCTGCATTCCAACTTTAAAATAACTGATCAACCTTTTATTTCACCAGGAGACAGGTATTCTATGAATTATCTAGCATTTGATCTGGGAGGCAGCAGCGGCAAATTATTTTTATCAGAATTAAAAAACAACAGACTGACGCTTACTCCCGTTCATCAATTTAAGAACAGGCCCGTTTCTATGGGAAACGGGCTGTATTGGGATTTTATACATATCTATCAGGAACTTATATCAGGTATCCGCAAGGCGGTTGCCCAAACAGAGGATACCATTGATTCTATTGGGTTTGACAGCTTCTGTAACGATTTTGCCCTGATAGATGAGACAGGAAATCTGCTGACACCGGTGCGCTGTTACAGAGATTCCAGAACCGCCAGGTGTCAGGAACACACCTACAGCATTATGTCCAGAGAGGAGTTATATAAAATCAACGGAAATCAAAGTGCTCTGTTTAATACGCTGCTGCAGCTAGACGCTATGGAAACAGAAGGGCAGGGATGGCTGTTAGACAACTGTTACAAGGCCTTATTTTTATCAGACCTTTTGATTTTCTGGCTCACAGGAAAGGCGGTCACAGAATATACAACCGCATCGGTCACTCAGATGTTTGATTTTATCAAAAATGACTGGTCGGAAACGATTCTAAAAAATTATAAAATAAGAAAGTCTCTGTTCGCACCACTTGTTTTTCCTGGTACTGTCATTGGCAGAACCTCTGATTCTTTCAATAAGGACTTAAAAACCAAAGGCTTTTTTGTTTCAAGTGTCTGCCATCATGACACTGCCTGCGCATTTCTGAGTTCTGTCTGCCCCAGACACTGCGCCATTATCAGCTGCGGAACCTGGAGCCTTGTAGGTACGGAAACCGCTTATCCAATTATCACAGAAGAAGGCTTCCTTTCCAATATCGCAAATGAAGGCGGTTATGCTGGGCATCACCGTCTTCTTCGTAATGTTATGGGCACCTGGATCATACAGGAAATCCTGCATCAGTTAAACCACAGCGAAGAAGCTTATACCTACAGCAGACTTGATAGTGAAGCAGGAAACTGCACAACACTAGACTGTTTTATTGATGCAGATGCTGAGATCTTCTATCAGCCAGAGAATATGATAGAAAAGATTCACAGCTTCTGTATGGAGCACTATCAGACAGCTCCCCGCACCACTGGAGAACTAATATTTTGTGTTTATGCCAGTCTTGCTTTTAAATATCGGCTGGCTATTGAAAAGCTGGAGCAAATTACACAAACCCCCCTCCCGGTCATTAATATCGTAGGCGGAGGTTCTCAAAGTTCACTGATGTGCCAGCTTACTTCGAATATCTGCCGGCGGCCAGTAGCAGCCGGTCCTGCAGATGCCAGCGCTCTTGGCAATATTCTTGTCCAGATGATTGCTTCCGGAACAATTTCCTCTGTTTCAGAAGGCCGCAGACTTATCAAAAACAGTTTTCCCGTAAAACACTATAAGCCGGATGTTTCTTCACATTGGGAAAAACTGTACCAGGATTTTATTCTTAAATTTCACTTTTAAACTTAAAGGAGGTTCCTATCCATGAAAACTTACAGAACCGGTGTGGTTGGCACCGGATTTATCGGACAGGTGCATATAGAAACAGTCCGCCGTCTTGGAAATGTACAGGTTGTTGCATTAACAGACAAATTTCAGGCGCAGGAAAGAGCTCAGGCTATGAATGTTCCCGCCTGGTTTGAAGATTATAAAGAAATGATTGATACTATGCAGCTTGATATGGTCCACATCTGTACCCCTAACAATACACATTTTGAAATTGCAATGTACGCTTTGTCTCATGGGGTTAATGTTATCTGCGAAAAACCAATGACTACCACGGTGGAAGAAGCCCGGATACTTGTAAAAAAAGCCGAAGAAACCGGACTTGTAGCCGCCATAAATTTTCATAACCGTTTTTATCCTATGACAAACCATCTGATGCATATCATCCGCGACGGTGAACTTGGCAGTATATTTTCCATTTCAGGAAGCTACTGTCAGGACTGGCTGCTGTATGATACTGACTACAGCTGGCGCCTGAATACAGAAGAATCAGGCGCTACACGTGTCATTGCAGATATTGGTTCCCACTGGATGGATCTTGCGGAATTTGTCAGCGGCCAGAAGATTACAGAAGTATGTGCTGACTTTTCTACAATACATCCGTTCCGCAAAAAACCCAATAAAACCGTTCTGGCCTTTTCATCTGAAACATTCAGTGAAAGCGATTATACCGAAATTCCTGTTCATACGGAAGATAACGCCAGTGTTATGTTCCGCTTTGAAAATGGTGCAAAAGGAATCGCATTTTTTTCACAGGTAATTGCCGGAAAATCAGTAGCCATTGATCTCCAAATCGGAGGCTATAAACAATCTGCCCAATGGAACAGTGCAGATGTCAACAGTCTTGTTTTAGGGCAGCGGGATAGGGGCTGTACAAAAATCGAAAAAGGAACCGCCACTGTACATCCTGCCACACTTCCCCTGGTGGCTTATCCCATCGGGCACGCAGAAGGCTTTCCGGATGCATTTAAACAATGCTTCAAAGAAGTGTATGAAAGTATTGAACAGAAAGACAAAACCTGGAATTACGCTGATTTTAAAGATGGGCTGCATGAAATGATACTCTGTGAAAAAATCTTTGAAAGCAATGAAAAGCAGCAGTGGATTTCCATTGAAAAAGGTTCCAATTCATAATTAAACACTGCATCTGCAAAACAGGTCCTTCCCAACAGATAAAGCTCCCGATTCTTAAAACCGGGAGCTTTATCTGTTTGATACCAGAGGGAGGTATCTACATGTATTAAGCACAATTTAAGTATGATGAATTTTTAAGTTACCTTTTTCTTTTCTGGTGCGCACCAGCTCTTCATGAGCACTCTTATCGTAGACAACACATCCTACTTTGCTCTGCTGTATCAGCAGTTCCAGACAGCGGTCGCACAGGAGACAATAGTTAATATCATCTGTCTTTCCCTCCCGCACTTTTTTCGGCAGAAACGGATCTGCAAAAGACTGTCTTCCAAGTCCGATCATATCGCAAATATCATTCTCCACACACCAGGTTCCATAGTTTAACAGATTACTGTCTTCTTCCGTTACTGCGCAAAGGCCATTTTTTCCGCTTCTAAACGGTGAAAAATTGGATCCGATTACTACAGTTTCCGGTTTTAATACTTTCTTAAACTCTTTTGCCCAGTACTGATGCAGATATGCAAAATAAGGCACATGACGGTCAGCCTGCGTCAAACTAACAGTAATGGAAGGACTTCCGGCTGATTGTACAATATAGCTTGCTCCCCGCTCTTCCAGTCCTTTAATCAGCTCAAGTGGTTCCGTCAGATCCATAATTGGAGAATCAGGTCCTTCTGTTCCAAAACCGCCGGGGAAACCTTCCCATGCTGAAATCTTAGATCCTACCAGAAAGTTTTTATCTGGTATTTCCTTACGAATCCGTTCCATCAATTCATACGGAAACCTAGTTCTGTTTTCCCAGCTTCCTCCATATTTCCAGTCACGATTATTATATGGCCGTATCATCTGAGAGCCGAAATATCCATGACAGAGCTTTAAATCAATTCCGTCAGCCCCTGCATTGTATGCAATCTTAGAGGCTGTAACAAAATCATCCATGATGCGTTCTACATCCTCTTCTGTCAAAAGCTCTCCACCGTATCCGGGCAGTGAATTAGGGGTTACCCTTCTTGAAAATGAAGGATTTGAAAGCTCCCCGGAATGTGTCAGCTGGAACACGATCAGAGACTTAGGATTGGCTTCATGAACGCGGTCCATAAACTTTGTAAGAGGCTTTTCATTCTGAGGCATAATAGTCAGCTGATTATCTCTGGCTCTGCTTTCTCTGGTAACGGTAATAGCCTCTAGTGTAATCAGTCCCGCCTCTCCTGCAGCCAGGTCACAATACCGCTGCGTAGTCTCCTCAGACGGATTCCCTGACGCATCTTCTGAGTTACACTCCATTGCCTGTACAAAAAAACGGTTCTGAGCTACTCTGGGCCCTATCTTTACAGGTTCAAGTAATTTTTCGTATGCCATGTCATTCCTCCTGTTGCATCTATATTTCTATTTATTTTTGTTTATGTGGTTATTTTACCACTTTTTTCAGTTTTTCACAACCTTTATTTGCTTATTTATGACTGTTTTTATCTGTTTGTGTGGTTATTCAGTTCACATCTGATATATTCATACACAACTTAATCTCTACATTGTCCATCACCAAAAACAGCGCCGAAACACACTTGCCCGGCGCCGCTCTCCCTCCTAAATTTCGTCCTTTTTCTGAAGCAGTACGGCAACAATAATAATTGCACCCTTAATAGCATTAACAAGAAATGCACTTACCCCCATAAGATTCAGGAAATTATTTACAATTGCCAGAATAAAAATACCAAACAGAACGCAGACCATTTTTCCCCGGCCGCCCTTCATGGAGACGCCGCCGATAACAGCCATGGCAATGGCATACATCTCATAAGAGTTTCCGGAGGAGGATGCGTTAATAGAATTCATACGGGAAGCTTCTATAACAGCTGCAATGCCCACAGACGCCCCCATAATGATAAATGCACAGACCTTTACTTTGCTTACACTGATACCTGAAAGCTTAGAGGCTCTGGCATTGGAACCTACAGAATAAATGTGGCGTCCGGTTTTTGTATATCTTGATATGTAAAAATATACGATAAAAACGATAAAGAGATAGATAATCGGCATAGGAATGGGCCCCAGACTGGAATTGGAAATTTTAGAAAAAGCACCAACTTTGCCATAAAATCCACCGCCATCCATAAAGTACTGGCATACCGACCGGTAAATATACATAAATCCCAGCGTTACTACAAAGGACGGAACATTTCCCTTGGCCACAATAAGCCCCATACAGGCCGAAAACCCTACAGCGCATCCAATAGCCACAATTACAGCCAAAACCACATTATTTGTCCTGTTCAAAACCCCCAGACAGATTGCCCCCACAGCAACCAGCTGGGAACCTACAGACAAATCAATTTCTCCTACAATTATCACAAAGGCCATACCAAGAGCAAGAATGCCAAGTACAGCATTATTCCTTAACACGTTAATTATATTTGCTGCAGAAAGAAAATTACTTCCCTGAAAAATTGACGCCACGATAAAAATAATAATTGTTACAACAATTACACTATATCCGGAGAAAAACTTCCTGAAACTTCCTACAACACCGGCATTTACAGCCGGATTTACCTGAGTTTTATTTCCCATTTTCAGTCTCCTTTGTTCAAATTCGCCCCGGTTGAAAGAATCATAAGCTCTTCTTCACTCAGCTGCTCCCGCTCCAGGGTTCCGTTCAGTTTTCCATGATACATAACTTTCACTCTGTCACACAGTTTCATAATCTCCTGGGCTTCCCCGGAAGTTACAATTACAGCCGTACCGGCCTTCGCAATCTCAAAAATCTCATTATAAATCTCATTTTTGGCTCCGATATCTACCCCCTGGGTAGGATTACACAAAATCATAACATCCGGCATAGCATACATCCATTTCGCCAGAATTACTTTCTGCTGATTGCCGCCGGACAAGCTGGTAATTAAATCTGTGAATTTACCAAGTTTGATATGCAGCACATCTTTATATTGAGATGCAACCTCATTTTCTTTCTTATGATTTAAGTAGATACCGCGGATACATTTATCAAGCGCTACAATCGTCATATTCTCGGTTATACTCAAATCCTTGATAATTGCATTTTCTTTTCGATTTGACGGTAAAAATCCTATTTTCTTTTTTGCTGCCTGTTTCGGAGACCTGATCTTTACCTCTTCTCCTCTCAGAAACACCTTACCTTCCTCTGAGCGAATATCACCAAACAGACATCGAACCAGCTCCTCTTTTCCATCTCCTAAAAGTCCGGTAAAACCAAGAATTTCTCCCTTATGTACTTCAAAGGATATATTCTGAAAATATTTTCCGGCTGAAAGATTTTCCACTTTCATTACTACTTCCCCTGTTTTCCGGGGTTTATAAATTTCCAGGCCCTGCACCTCTCTGCCCACCATCATTTTTGCAATTTCTTCTGGAGTAATCTTTGTTCCATCTTCTTTTTCAATACTTCCTGAGGAAATCTTTTCCCCGTTTCGCAAAACCGTATATTGATCACAAAATTCTACAACCTCTCCCAGTTTGTGGGAAATAAATATAATCGTTACGCCGTCGGCTGTCAGCGTCCTCATAATCCGGAATACATTTTCAATCTCCGGCACTGAAAGAGATGTTGTAGGTTCATCCATTATGATAATCCTGGCTTTTCGAAGCAATGACTTGGCGATCTCTAGAATCTGCTTTGAGGATGCCGTCAGATCCCCCACCATATCTGCAGGATTCAAAGATACATTCATCCGGTCAAACACTTCCTGTGACTGCCTGCACATTTCATCCTTTAAAAGAAATCCCCATTTATTTCTCAGCTCATATCCAAGAAACATATTTTCATATACCGGCATATCATTTACGACATTTAGTTCCTGATGGATAAAAGCAACTCCGTATTCCTGGGATTCTTTTGTACTGGAAATGGCCGCTTCTTTTCCAAAAAGCTCAATGTTTCCGGAATCCATAGGAATGACACCGCCAAGTATATTCATCAATGTTGATTTTCCGGCTCCATTTTCTCCTAAAAGACCATGAATTTCGCCGGTTTTAACTTCCAGTGTCACATTTTTAAGCACTGGGGCCGCACCGCCGAAGCTTTTCACGATATTACTCATTTTTATCGCTAATTCTGCCATCTTTTTACCCTCAATTTTTGTAAAAACATTACCCTATTTGAATAGATACCCAAGGGAAGCGCCCCCTTGGGTATCTGCTATACTTACCAATCTTAACGCTTTGGCATATATTTTTTAGTATGGTGCATCCGGATCAAATCCAATAGATTCTTTCCACTCGTCCATATTATCAGCAGAAATTACAACTGCCTCTTCAATTGTTTTCGCATCATGTGTTTTACCTTCTGCAACATCAACAGCAATCTGGATTGCATCACAGATCATACTTGGATAATAACTTACTGTTGCGATTGGGAATGCACTGTCTTTGATTTTGTCAAGATATACACTTGCACCGCCGCCTGCTGCATAAACAGCTTTAATGTCTTTACGGTTTGCTTCGTTAATTGCCTGAAGGATACCTACTCCCTGCTCATCATCCACGCAGAATACAGCATCCAGTTCAGGATTAGACTGGAGGACATCACTCATCAGTTTCAGTCCGTCTTCCTGAGAAGCGCTCTCAGAAGCATATTCATTTACGATGTTAGCTTCCGGTGCAATTTCTTTTAATCTTTCTTCAAAAGCTGCTTTACGCTCTTCTGCAATATTACCCCAGCTTGTTACAGAGCAGACTGCAACATCAAACTCTTTGCCCAGTGTCTCTACCATCCAGTCAGCTCCTGCAGAACCACATCCCGGGTTATCTCCTGCAAGATAATAATCAGGCTCTGTAGCTCCTAATGTACGATCAAAGTTCACCAATGTAATACCCGCATCTTTCACAGTCTGTGCTGCAGTGGCAAGCTCATCATTAATCGGAAGCAGAACGATAACATCCGGTTTCATAGAGATCAGATCGTCAATCTGGTTCGCCTGGTCATTGGTGCTTTCAGCCTGAACCAATTTATAATTCAGGTTATTGTCTTTACAATACTTTTCTGCATAGTAGGTAACTGCAGCTGTCCATCCGGTAGATGCCTTCGGTACAGAAATACCAACCATAGCGCCTTCTTTCTTTTCCTCCTGCGCTGCTTGGGAGCCGGCAGATGCCTTACCTCCATCGTCTGATTTTCCACATCCTGCAAAAACCCCAACACACAGAATGCCTGCCAGTAAAACTGCCAATACTTTTTTCATGTTACTTCCTCCTTTTTATTAATACGTATTTAAAAATACTTACGCTCTGTTAATTCCGGACAAACAAATACCTTTATCAGATCTTTATTTGTCTTCAGTTCTTCTAACGCCTGCTGAAGTTCAGCTAAAGGAACTGCCATAGAAAACATTTTCTGTGGTTTTATAACTCCGTAACGCAGCAGCGTAATTGCCTCAGCCCAGTTATTCCCGATACCTGCGCAGGAACCGCTGACTTTCTTTTCTCCCAGAACAAATTCATATGGTTCAAGATTTGCTGATGCATCTTCTGCACAGATTCCAAAAGCCTCCAGTTTCCCGCCTCTTCGAAGCATTTTAAATGCCTGTTCATAGGTTCTTGGATTTCCCACAGCTTCTATTACATTATCGACGCCCACACCTTCTGTGATTTTCATAATCTCCTCTACAGGATCCGTCTGACTTGCATTAATCACAAAATCTGCGCCCATCTCCTTAGCAATTTCAAAACGCTTCTCATCTGCATCTGTACCAATTACAATAACAGGTGCGCAGCCTCTTGCTTTGGCTGCCTGCGCATGGAGAAGACCCAGTCCGCATCCAATTACCGCCACACTAGAAGCAATAGGCGCATTCATTCTCTGCGCTGCATGTACCACTGCCGTCAACGGTTCTACAAAGGCTGCTGTAAAATCATCCATATCATCCGGCAGCTGATAGCAGTTTTTCCAGGGCGCTTTTACGTATTCCGCGAAGCCTCCATTGGTATGTGTTCCAAGCTGTGTGAATGATTCGCATAAGAGACCATCTCCATGCCTGCAGAAATAGCAGGTTCCGCAGGTGAGACAGATATCTACTGCCACACGGTCTCCCGGCTTTACTCCTCTGGCATTTTTTCCGGCCTTCTCTACAACACCCCAGAACTCATGCCCTGTAATCAACGGCAGTTTATCTTTTGCATATTTTCCTGTATAAATGCTTGTATCGGAACCGCAGATGCCGCATACTTTAACTTTAATTAATACTTCGTCATCATTAATCTCCGGCACCGGCACTTCCATATACTCCATTTGATACGGAGCTTTTACAATCTGCGCTTTCATCATTTCCGGCATATCTGTTCCTCCTAATCGCATGGCTGATTAAAAATCTTATCCCGTCTTCCTTCATATGGCGCTTTAATAATTAACGGTTTTAAATAAGCCGCAACCTTTTCCACCCCATCTCCGACACTCATGGTTACATCCTCATGCTCATAGCTTAATACATAGTCATAACCAACCATTGACAGCTCCGTAATAACTTTCTTCCATTCAACATCACCCCAGCCGGGGATTCTGAAACGGAATGCTTTATCCAGACGCTGCCAGTCTCCCTGCATCAGGATACCTCCCCGCTGAATATTATGCCTTACTACTTCCGCATCTTTAGCATGTACATGGAAAATCCTATCTCCCAGCTCATCTATAAAGTTCTCCACCAGCATTCCACCGGTAGCCATAATATTGGCCGGATCCAGATTGAAACCAAAGTTAGGATGATAATCCAATAACTCAAGGGCTCGTTTTGCCGTATTCAAATCATATATAATGTTGTTTGGATGAGGTTCCATTGCAAATTTAACCCCATATTCTTTGAACTTATCCAGAATTGGAAGGAATCTCTCTACAAACAGTTTTTCCATATCACTCCAGCCATTTGCACTTGGAAACGGAAAATACCTGCCCCAGTTTGTAACGCCTGTAAAACCATTAACAACGGGAACTTCCAGTGCATTTGCCGCCTGGGCAGTTTTTAAAAGACTTTCCGTTCCATATTTTATCTTTTCCTCCGGTGTCCCTTTAAAAATTCCATCGGTATCTTCTGTATGAGGCCCCAGAATTAACAACGAATCTGCATGATTAGACAATGCGGAAATTCCAAGTCCATAGCTCTTAATCATTTTTCTGAGCTTAACTGCATGATCTCCCTTCAGCAGCTCCTCACAGTCCAGCTGGCCATTGTCAACATATGCCGGAATTTCCAGCATTTCATAGCCTCCTGAACTTGCAATCTGTGCCACCTCCTCAATGGAAAGGTGCGCATAGTTTGCTGTAAAAAACCCAAGCTTCATGAATAAACTCCTTTCGCTTATACTTTACTACCTGCTCCTGTTCTTCGTCCGGCTTATTCTTGTCAACATTAGACAACTTTTTTCATCCATCCAAAGATTCTCTATACCCTTTTCACAATTATAGTATTACATTTATTGGTACGTGTCAATATTTAATGTGTGATTTTTTTACTTTCTTTTGTTTAATTTACATAACACACAGACAAAATCCGCATGTTACTCAGCAAATTTCCATCACTTCTGCAATATTGTCACACTTTTATTATTTACTATTTTGTTTTTTCTTTTATATCACATTTTTTTAATTTTATAAGTCTTATATTTATCATTTTATATTTTTATTTTTTCTTTATCATCATTTATAGATTTCAGCATTTTAGAGGATATTTTGATCTACAAATTTTTGAGAAATAAAAAAAGAGCAACAGGGGCCAAAAATGACCGATATTGCTCTTTATTATCTGTTTTTTCTATTTTGTATCGTTCAAAATATCGTTTTTTAGATCTATTCTCAGATTTTGAATTGCCATCTCAGCATCCTCCTGTCCGATCACAGCATTGTGAACCCGGTTCCCAATCAGGGTTTCCACCTTAATCTCAGACAAATGATATCTTTGAATATTTTCAGGGATACATCTGGCTTTCACAGTATCAAACCCTTCTACAGCTGTGCCGAACCATCGGTATACACCCTCCAGAATTTCCCTGGACTCCTCATCAAAATCCGGACTTACCCGTCCTAAAACGGCATTTTCTTCCAGAAGCCCTCCGTTACTGATCCACTTCAAAAACTCATAAGCCTCTGCTCTGCTCTTGCTGGTGTTTCGCACCGCCAAAGACCAGCCTCCCTGGACACTGGTTTTTCCCGGCAGAACCGCAACCTGATATTTTCCCGCAATTTTGGAGTGCTTTTTCTCAGCAAGAGCGCTGGCATGTTCAGAGAACATCATCATCATAGCGGCCTTGCCCCTGATAAATTCATTTACCTGCTCATCCCACCACCAGTCCACGGACTTCTCATTGGCGTACAAAAATCCTTCCATATAATTTTCCAGAGCCCGCCTTGCAGCCTCTTCATTTTTTATGATTTTACCGTCCTCAAATATGGCCCCGCCCATACTCCACAGCCGGGGAAGATACTCGCAGACCGCACCTGAATAGGCGCTTCCGCCAAGAGTAATTCCATACTTTGTCTCGGAATCCGGATTGTACTTTCTTGTAAACAGACGTGCAACTTTATTAAACTCCTCCCAGGTCCTTGGAACTCTCAGCTCCTCCTTATACCACTCATAGTACAATCTCTGGTTTTTAATTTTATCAAAGAGATCTTTCCGGTAAAACAAAAGCTGCACAGAAAAAACATAAGGTACGCCGTATATATGACCATTCACTCTTGAAAAGGCATCCAGCACACGTTCTGAATATTTTTCCGTACACCTGCTGTTGTGCTGCACAAAATCATCCAGGCATGAAATCACATTCTGGCGCGCAAGCTCATCCATCCACGGCACATCAATGCTGTAAATATCAAATTCCTGTTTTTTTTGATCCTCCATAATCGTATGAAACATCCCTGAAATTTTTTTTGTTACAATTTCTACCTCTATGCCGGTCCTTCTTGTAAAATTAGGGAGAAGAGCCCTCACCGCATCACTGCTGGGACTTTCATTTAAAAGGACCCTCAGCTTCCTGCTTTCCAAAGTCTTCCTAAATGATGATTCCCTTACTTCTCCGGGCATAGGCCGCACCAGCATCCTGTAGTTCCCATAGCCGGTCTCCTGCTCTATCACCTTTACTATCGTTTCAAAGGCATGCCGTCCCACCGACTTAAAAGGCAGAGGAATAATCTCGTCTTCAAAAAAAGGCGTTTTCTTTCCCTGATTAAAAATAATTACCTTCATATTATGCCCATCCTCCCCTTCCAGAATATACTGAAAGCGGTGAATCTCTCTGGCGACAGCTTCGTTGGATACGATCACTGCATCCGGCCGGGGCGACAGCTGAAATAACCTTGCAGCTCCTTTTGCCTCATATTCCGTGCTCACCTGAATAATCTCCATATATTTCTGATGATCAGTCTGACTGTCCTGAAGCATTCCCTTGCAATATGTATTAATCAACTGATCGTGATATGAGCTTTGGGCGTCCTCCGTAACAAGAGCAATCCGTTTTCCCTGTTCTCTGTAATATCCAATCAGATTTTCCATTGTATCTGAGATATCAAAGCCGATAAAATTACAGTCGCTGCCGGAAAGATCTGCAATGCAAAACACGATTTTCAGTCCTTTTTTTATAATATCAGAAAAAAACGCAAGGTTTGAAGGCTGACAGGAAACAAGAATTACACCGTCCACATTATTCATAATAGATTCATTTAGTATTTTACACTCTTTATCCGCAATTCCATCTGAAACTTTTAGGTTCAGTGTATAATTACTTTTCTCAGCTTCATTTCTTACAGCTTCATAAAGTTCCGGAAACTCAGCAGAAGACATATTTGGCACCACCAGATCAATCTGGTTGGTATATTCCATTTTCAAATTGCGGGCTGCTGAATTTGGCTTATATCCTAAAGCAGCCATTGCCTCTTCCACTTTTTTTATTTTATCAACACTGACATTTTTTACTCCGTTCACAACATTAGAAACCGTCCCATGGGATACCCCTGCCAGTTTAGCTACATCCTTCATTGTTACCATCTTCTGCTTCACCTCACAAACTATTTTGTATATATCTTAACACAACTCAATACAAACTGTCAGTATTTTAGACTTTTGGTTTTTCCTTTTCTGACTGTTTTTTAGCTTTTCTTGCTTTTTTATGTATATAATGTTATTATATGCTTAAATACAGACTCATTCGGTCATATTCGGTTATTTTGAAAGGAGCTATTTTATGAAACTAGGATTTTTTACCGCAAATTTTACAGAAAAACCTCTTCAAGAAGTTATAAAACTGATTGCCCCCTTTGGTTATGAATCATTAGAAATTCCCGCATATGAAGGAAACGGCCAGCTGGAAACAGCTGATATCTTAAAGGGAAACCGGGCGGCAGAACTAAAAAAAATGGCCGCCGGATACGGAATGACCATTGACGCCCTAAGCAACCACTCAGATTCCTTTTTAATTATGGGGCCAACCGGTAAGGATACTGATTTCATATACAAAGGAACTCCGGAAGAGAAGATTAAACACGGAACAGAAAGCCTGATCCGCACCGCCCAGGCAGCAAATGCGCTGGAAGTTCCTACTGTAGTAGGTTATCCGGGGGTTGAGAACTGGGGACGCTTTTTTTTCTTTCCATATGGAGAAGGCTGGAGCGAATATGAGGAGCAGTTTGTAGAACGCTTTACACCAATTCTGGATAAATTTCAGGAATACGGCGTGCGCTTTGCCATTGAAATTCATCCAAACAGTTTTGTATACGATATCCACACTGCCCTCCGGGCGCTGGAACTAGTAAATTACCATCCGGCTCTTGGTTATAATTTTGATCCGGCAAACACTATGTATCTTATGATAGATCCCGCTACCCTGATTGATACTTTAAAAGACAGAATTTACCATGTCCATGCAAAGGACGCCGAGCTTGCAAAGCATAATCTCGCAAAAGGCGGAACCCTTATGCACGGCGATATGCGGGCTTTAGACCACACGTACCGCTTTCGTATTCCCGGCTGGGGCCAGGTGGACTGGAAAAGCGTAATTACGGAACTCTCAATGGTAGGTTATAATGGTCCCCTCAGCTATGAGCATGAAGATGTGACCATGAGCCGTATGGACGGGGTCAAAAAAGTAGCTCCATTTTTGAAACCACTGCTGATTGAAGCGCCTTATGAAGGGCGCACTGACAAGCTGTTTAACAAAGATTAAAATCTATAATCCTGAAATTAAAATTTTAAATTTTTTAAGTATTTTTCTGAAAGCAGCACCTTTTTTGTACCTTTCAAATAAGGTAAGCTGCTTTCATTTTTTATTTTACCATATTTTCACACTTCAATTTATTCATAAACTTTCCACCCATGAATTCACCTTTCATGCAGATACTAAAGTGTACCACTTAATGTAGAAAGGAGATTTCATTATGAGTGACTGTAACGCACAATCTCTTGGGATTGCTTATGTACCTGTCCAAAAGGCAGATTTTACAAATATTTATTCCGAAAAGGAAGCGCTGCATTCAGGAACAATTTTCCCAGAATTAAACCTTCCGTTTTTTATAACGGAAACAGATAAAATGGAAGCTGGCGCCTCCTGCACCGGTCCATTAAAGGACATTATGGAAACAGGTTTCTTTTTGGATGATCTGACATTGTATCTGGATACTCATCCGGATGATAAAGAAGCCCTTTCCTTAATGAATGAGTATCTGAAAAAGAAGGAACAGCTTGTAACTGAATTTTCAAAGTCGCACTTTACACTGACGAAAAACTGTGTACCGCAGGCTGAAGAATCCAACAAAACATTTGCCTGGGCTGACGGCCCGGCGCCATGGGAAGGAGTGTGTGAATAATGTGGGTTTATGAAAAACGACTGCAGTTCCCCGTTAAAATTACAAAAACATGTCCAAAAACCGCAAAACTGATTATCAGCCAGTATGGTGGTCCGGACGGTGAATTAAGCGCATCTATGCGGTATCTGGCCCAGCGTTATACTATGCCGGTGAAATCTGTGGGCGGTCTTCTGACAGATATTGGTACCGAAGAACTTGCTCATATGGAAATCATATGTGCAATGGTCTACCAGCTGACAAAGGATCTTCCAATGAAAGAAATCAAAGAAAGCGGCTTCGACGCTTACTATATTGATCATACTACTGCGCTCTGGCCTCAGGCTGCCGCAGGGCTTCCATTTTCCGCTATTGAATTTCAGTCAAAAGGTGACGCTGTCACAGACTTAACCGAAGACCTTGCAGCAGAACAGAAAGCGCGTACCGTATACGAAAATCTTCTTCGGGCCATTCCAGATCCGGAAGTGCGCGAACCGCTGAAATTCCTGCGGGCTCGGGAAATTGTTCATTTCCAGCGTTTTGGAGAAGCCCTGGAAAAAACCAAAGACACTCTGGATGCCAAAAACTTCTACTATTTCAATCCGGAATACGACAAAGCCATGTACCGGACTATCTAAAAAGAAGTTCTCAAAAAATCTTTCATGAGAGTCTCAAATGGTTTTCATCTGAATTGAAACAAAATCAGCAGCATTCTGGGGAAAGACATATGTCTTCCCTCAGAATGGCACTACATATTTCAATCCTGCCTCCTGTTCAAGTATAGCATGCTCATTTTTTTGCAGCAAGCCTTGCAATCTCAAGCTTGTCTGATATAATTGATTAAGCATCAGGTGTCTTGTCACCTGTATATCTATTACAAGTATTCCCCAGGAGGATTTTTATATGAAGGGCAGAATAAAATTTGATGTTTTAACCCAGCCTGAACTGGACTTATTTAAAAACCGTATAGAAACACTATTAGAACAAAGGGGTATCACCCTTGATCATGAGCCGTTGAAGACAGAGCTTGCCGCTTTTGGCTGCACAGTAAAAGAAAACCATGTATATTTTCCAAAAGCAGTAATTCAAAAAGCACTCTCAAGTATCCCCCAGCACTTTACTTTATACTCGCCTTCCGGAAAATACGATATGGTATACCCGCATCCCCGGAAAAGCTTTTATACAAGAACCTGCACAGGCGCTCCCAATTATCTGCCGGTTTCCGGTAAAAAACACTATATCACCCTGAATGATACTGCGGAATGGTTCCATCTGGTAAACCACATGGAACAGGTGGATTTTGCAGCTCTCCCTTCCACCTGTGATCCTGGTATCCCCGGCCAGGCCATTGATATTTATACGTTAGAGCAGGCCCTTCAGATATCTGAAAAACATATTTGGATACAGCCCTATGAAGCCGCCAACACAAAATATTTAATTGATATGTGTGCAGCCGCCGCCAAAGGAGCTGATAACCTTCGTCAAAAGCCCTTTGTCAGCTTTATTTCCTGCAGTGTTCCTATTCTGAAATTTAAATATATGGATGCAGAAATTATTTATCAGTGCGCAAAAGCCGGTATTCCGGTACAGCCCTGCGCCCTGCCGGCTGCCGGAGCCAATACACCAGTGACAGCCCAGGGAACTGCTCTGGCCGCCTGCGCAGATGTTTTAGCCCAGATTGTTATGCTGCAGCTTTTATGCCCCGGTCTGCCGGTAATCGCCACTCCACTGCTGTTTTCCATGGATATGCAGACCACTTACACTCTGCAGTCCAATACAGAAATCACACTGGGGCGGCTGATCTGTATGCAGGCATTTGAACAGGGGTATCATATTCCATGCCATTCCTACGGAACCGGAACCGACAGTATGCTGCTGGATCCACAGAATATGATTGAACGCACTTCCCTGATTCATATGATGGCCATGTCCGACGCCAGTGTCCTAGGAGGCGCGGGCCAGCTTGAGACTGCAAAAACTATCAGCCCCCTTCAGCTGATTATTGATAATGAAATCTTTTCTATTGCCAGACGCCTGCGGCAGGGACTGGCCGTCAACGACGAAACACTGGATTTTGAAGAGCTTCTTCAAGGTGATGATGATGACGGATATCTTATGAGTGAACACACACTGGACCATTTCCAGGAAATGCACCGCCCGCCGCTTTTTTACAAAGGCTTTGTAAGAGACGGTCACGAAGAGGAAAAATCCATGCTTGACCGGGCAGAAGAAACTTATCACCATATTATGTCCCTTCCACAAAACCATATGCTGGACAGCGCTTCTTTGCAGGCCGTCCATGAGATTGCCGTAAACGCAGCCAAAAAGCTTTCCCTCTCCTAAAGAAGGGAATGTGCTAAGCCCGATACTTTTCATCGTCCCCCGGACGCATATGGCCACATAAATAAAAAACCGAAATCCCAATACTGCTTCTTCTGATCTTGAGTTCCCGGCTCTGACCTTTAACAGCAGTCTTAACATACGGATTTCGGTTTTTATTTTATTCAGTTTCAGTCAGTAAAACCCAGTTTACTTCTCCAATCTCTTCTGCGGTAATGCAGACTGCCAGCGGCCCGCAAAGCAGCTTCTGTCCTGAAAGCAGCGTTTCACCATCCAAAAGGAAATGCCTCTGCTGCACTTCTTTCGTACTTTCCGACAATCCTTCTTCTGATATAACAGAAAACGAATCCATTCCCTGGGTCAATCCGGCACCGGTATATTTCAGATAACTTTCCTTGGCTGCCCAGACCTGAAAAAACGGTTCATAATCCTTTGCCGCAAGCCAGGCATCCTCTTTCGGGTGAAAAAAACGTCCGGATACCCGGTCTTTCCTGCAGTTCTGGGTTTTCTGAACATCCAGACCCACCGCTTTTTGGGCGAATGCGCACATCCATAAAGTTCCACTGTGGGAAATGGAAAATTCCAGCTCTCTTATATTGCCGATGTAAGGTTTCACATAAGGTCCTTTGGCAATAATCTGAAACTCCTCCGGCACAGACCGGCCGCAGGAAGAAAGCCACTGCCCTGCAGCGGTCGTCAGAAGCTTATGAGAACCGTTCTTCCCGTCCCACATAGTATAATAAATTGTAATATCCATCTATTCAACAGTCACTGATTTTGCAAGATTTTTCGGCTTATCCACATCGCATCCTCTGGCAACCGCCACATAATATGCAAACAGCTGCAGGGGAATTAACGCCAGAGAACTTGTAAAATACTTATTTGTCTCAGGAATATAAATGACATAATCCGCCGTCTTTTCAATCTCAGTATTTCCTTCCACCGTCACGGCCATAGCAAACGCCCCTCTGGACTTTACTTCCTGAATATTGCTGATAGTCTTTTTAAACAGCGCCTCCTGAGTGAGTACCGCCACCACAAGGGTTCCGTCCTCAACAAGAGAAATTGTCCCGTGTTTTAGTTCTCCGGCTGCGTAGGCCTCCGCATGAATGTATGAGATTTCTTTCAGCTTCAATGCCCCCTCCATAGAAAGCGCATAATCCAGTCCTCTTCCTATGAAAAAGACATCTCTGGCCGCAATATACCGATTGGCGAATTTCTGAATATGATTTCGATTGGCAAGCAGCATTTGAATCTGATCCGGAAGCCGTTTTAAGTCCTGAATCATATCATCAACCTCTTCTTCTGACACAGTTCCCCGGACTTCAGCAAATTTAATTGCCAGAAGATACTCTGCCATCAGCTGGGTGCTGAATGCCTTTGTAGTAGCTACCGCGATTTCCGGTCCCGCCCAGGTATAAATAACCTTATCCGCTTCCCGGGCAATGGAGCTTCCCACTACATTTACAATAGCAAGCGTCATGGCGCCTTTTTCCTTTGCTTCCCGAAGGGCAGCCAGTGAATCTGCCGTCTCTCCGGACTGACTGATAATAATTACCAGATCTCCTTTGCGCAGAATCGGATTTCTGTAGCGAAACTCACTTGCCACATCCACAAAAGCCGGTATCCGGGCCATCTCTTCAAAAATATATTTCGCACACATTCCTGTATAGCTTGCAGAACCGCACGCTACAATATGAATATTGTTAATGCTGCGGATTTCTTCGTCTGTCATGCCCAGCTCTTCAATCACAACTTTTCCGTTGGAAAGACGCGGTTCTAACGTATCTCTCACAGCTTTGGGCTGTTCATACATTTCTTTTAACATAAAATGCTCATAGCCGCCCTTTTCCGCAGCATTTACATCCCATTCCACCGTATGCATCTCTTTTTCAATTTCTTCCTGATCTATGTTGAAAAAAGTTATTTTGTCTTTTTTGAGCACCGCAATTTCTTCGTTCTGAATATAAAATACATCTCTTGTATATTTCAGAATAGCAGGTACATCCGACGCAATAAGATTTCCGTCCTTTCCTTTTCCCACAATCAGCGGGCTGTCTTTTCGCATGGCAAAAAAACGTTCCGGAAAATCCCGAAACATAATTCCCAGCGCATAGGAACCATCCACCCGGTCCATTACTTTTGTAATCGCTTCCATAGGATCGCCGCTGTAGTAATAATCCAGCAGATGGGCAACTACTTCTGTATCCGTATCCGAGGCGAACTGATAGCCCTTTGTGAGCAGTTTCTGTTTTAATTTAATATAATTTTCAATAATTCCGTTATGAACAACTACAATGGATCCATCCGTGTTCTGATGAGGATGGGCATTCAAATCTGTAGGCGCCCCGTGAGTAGCCCACCGGGTATGGCCAATCCCCATAGTTCCCGGCATCTCAGCTCCGTCATGGGTCAGTTCACTGAGCACTTTTAACCTTCCGGTGGACTTTCTGATCTGGATCTCTCCCTGATTATTCACCGCAATTCCCGCTGAATCATATCCCCGGTACTCCAGTTTGGAAAGTCCGTCCAGCAGAATAGGAGCCGCCTGCTTCTCTCCAATATATCCTACAATCCCGCACATACTGTCATTCCTCCTGTTTTCTTATCAGATTTTTATCTTACCATAATTATATGAAAAGAGCTATAAAAAGAATCCTGCCACGGCAGGATTCTCCGCCTGCGGCGGGCTGCATAAACAACATGATTCCACTCCGCCGCAGTGCGATCCACAACGGAGCGTTTTTTGCTCTATAGGAATCGGTACTTTTCAGCTTTATCACAACACGGTATTTCTTATAGAGTAAAAAAGGAATGATACTTCCATATCATCCCTATCTTTACGCTCTAAAATCAAAAATCTGATTACCTTTACTTTTGATACATCTCCATCAGCTTCTGAAACCCCGGCAGACTTTCTTTTGCTACCTTCGCCGGCACACAGTATGAAATTCTCACCCACCCTGGTCCGTAAAATGCAGTTCCCGGCGCCATAAGAATTTTCTCTTTTTTAGCCATCTCACAAAAATGGGCATCGTCTTCTTCCAGGGCCTTTACAAACAAATAAAATGCACCGTCAGGATGAATGCATGTATATCCCATTTCAGTAAGTCCCTGATATAAAATGTCTCTGGTCTCTTCATAAATGCTGATATCCACCGATGCGTCCACACACTTCATCAGCATTTTCTGCTGAAGGGAAGGTGCATTCACATATCCAAGATAACGCATGGAAGCTGTCAATCCCGCAATCAGATCCTCAAAGTCTTCTACCTCTGGCTCCATGGCAATATAACCGATTCGTTCTCCCGGAATGGACAGCGCCTTACTGTAAGAGTATACAACAATTGTATTTTTATAGTAATCTGTCAGATACGGCACCTCTATGCCATATGCCAGCTTGCGGTACGGTTCATCCGACACAAGATAAATGGGATGTCCGTATTCTTTTTCTTTTTCTTCCAAAATAGAAGCTACCATCTTCAATGATTCCGGCGTATATACTGCTCCGGTAGGATTGTTAGGTGTATTAATCAGTACGAATCTGGTCCGTTCAGAAAATGCAGCTCTGAAAGTCTCCGGGTCCGGCTGCAGCGTCTCCATATTGCAGAGAGCTGGCACAAGTTTTCCGTAAAAGGTCTCCACATAACTTTTATATTCCCAGAAATATGGGGCAAATGTAATTACTTCATCCTCTTTATCCAGAATCGTATTTGACAGCATCGCCAGCGCCGAAGCAGCTCCGCTGGTCATAACAATCCCGTCACAGGTATAAGTGCATCCGTATTTTTCATTTAGATAGTCTGCAATATGCTGGCGTACCTCCGGATGTCCTACATTGGCAGGGTAGCCATGGAGAGCCAGAGCCGGTTCTGTATCCAGAATTTCTTTCATTGCTTCATTTACAATTGCCGGTGGTTCCACACTTGGATTGCCTATGCTGAAATTATAAATATTTTCCGGGCCGTAAACAGCCGCCAGTTTTTTACCTTCTTCAAAGATATCTCTGATACAAATAGAAGAATCCAGAGATGCTCTTAATCGTTTTGATATCATATTCTGCCTCCAGGTTGTAATTAAATCCTTTATCTGAGTCCTGTATTTTTCACAGGTTTAATGTGTTAAAGCGTTAATGTCCTTGTACATGATAGCACATTCCTCAAAAAAGTCAATTAATCTGCCCGATAGTTTCCACAAAAACTTCCGTACAAAATTATCAGCATTACATAACAGACAAAGCCCAAAATTCCCAGCATCAAGATTCCTCCGTACATCATCCGGTAATCCTGAGCTCTCATAAAATGAAAGATAAAGCTGCCAAGACCACCTTTTGACGCGAAGCTTTCTGCAAAAAACAAGATGGTAACCACACCCCCAAAGCAGACCTGCAGCGAGGAAAAAAATGCCGGCAGACAGCTGGGCAGATACAGATGTCTGCACATCTGCACCTTTGTTGCCCCAAGGGAGCGCATCATAAGAACACTGTTCGCCGGTATCTGCACCGCACTTTTGCGCACTGCGGCAGTAACCTGAAAGTATATAGCCACAGCAATGAGAACCATGGCCGGCAGGCTGCCAACACCACAGACTACAACCAATACCGGAAGCAGAATAATCTTTGGCACCGGATAAAGCACGTACAGTAACGGCCCCAAAAATCCTTCTACCTGTCTTCTGCGCCCTAACAGCAGCCCTGATGGTATTCCCAGAAAGCTGCCAACAGCCAGCCCGGCGGCCAGACGCACAGCACTAAGCCCGGTATCCTGTAAAAGTCCCTCATGAGCAATCCCCGAAATCAATCCAAGAAAACTCTGCAGCGGGCCCGGAAAACACTCTTTTTTTAGCAGAATACTTAAAATCTGCCACACGGCAAACAAAAAAATCAGTGGTCCTATTACTTTTCTTATCGGCTTTACTTCCATATCCGCTCCTTCTGTTCTCCGCTCCCCTCTCTGCTGATCACTTTTTGTTTCAGCCTCCTGCACATTTCAAAGAACTGATGACTTTCCCGAAATCCGCTGTTCTCCGGATGTGGATTCTCCACAATTTCACCTACAATCCCAGGATATTCCATCAGCCATATTTTCTGTCCCAAAAATACTGCCTCCTCTATACTATGGGTAATACAAACCATTGTAAAATCTCTCTGCTTTAAAAATTCCAGCAGCAGATTTTCCGCGCTTTCCTGAAGACTGATATCCAATTCAGACAAAGGCTCATCCAGAAGAAGTGTTTTTGGATGCATCACCAGCGCCCTGGCCAGCGCAGCCAGCTGACGCTGGCCGACAGTCAATTCCCTGGGATAACAGTCCTTAAACACAAGCAGATTTAACTGTGTGAGAACCTCTATAGCCAGCCGTTCCGTATCCGGGGTCAGATTCCCATTTAATTCCAGACCCAAAACAGCATTTCTGTACACAGTTTTCCATTCCAGCAGTCCATGGTCCTGCAAAACTACTGCCACATCTTCCGGTGTCTTTTTTAACACTTCCCCTTTGTATAAAAGAACGCCATTCTCCGCAGGGTGCAGTCCTGCAAGAAGGTGTAATAAAGTGCTTTTTCCGCTGCCCAGAGGGCCCACAATAGTGATCCGGTCTCCCTGACAGATATCAAGGGTCAAATCCGAGAGCACTTTTATTTTCTTACTGCTCTCTGTACAGTGGACAGCATCCACATGCTGCAAATGATACATATTCAGACTCCTCCTGATTCAGATATATAATATGAACAAAAAAGCTCCCCTTTTATACTTTTGTATTTAAGGAAAATTCCGATACACAAAATCAGCGCAAAACCTGCTGGTCTCACGCTGACTACTGTATACCATTTATATTTATTAGCATGTTATTTGGCAACGACTTTTTTTGCAGCTGACTTGATTTTATCTGCCAGTGACTCCTCTGCCGCATCATCGGCATCTTCAAAGTCATCCTCCAGCTCTTCATATTTGTCGTCCTTTGTAAAATACTCATAAGCCTTATATACAACAATTCCGATAACCGCCAGTACCACCAGTGTTTTTAAGCATTTCCTCAGCATAATACAGTCCCTTCCTTTCCGCGTACAACATTTACTAATAAAATCATAACACTTCGCCGCTCTCCTTGCAAGGATGTTTTGTATGCCTGCAGAGCAAATTTCCACAGCAGTATGAACCTTTACTTTCGAATTTACTTTTGCTATAATTTTTCTAATATTTCATACCAAAAAGGGGGGAACACTGTGAATACATCCGAGAAATATACACAGCTGAAAGAACCGTCAGAAAGCAAACAAACCCTGGCCTATCAGCAGATAAAAGAAGATATTTTGAATAATACTTATAAAGAGGGAACCGTTATGGTAGAACGGAAACTCTGCGATATTTACAATATGAGCCGCTCTCCCATCCGCAATGCTCTGCAGCAGCTGACCCATGAAGGCCTGCTGGCATTTATCCCAGGCAAGGGAGTTGTGGTACCTGAATTTACAACTGAAGATATCTTAGAAGTATATGATCTGATTGAAATTCTGCAGGTATACGCTGTAAAATCCTGCATCAGCAAATGTACCGATGTTACGCTGGAATCTCTGCACCTTGTCCTTGACAAAATGCATAAATCTTTAAAAGAAGAAGATATTTATCAGTGTACACGCTGGGATCAGAAGTTCCACGAACTGATCGTAGACTACTCGTCTAATACAAGACTTCAGAATATTTATGCCCAGATGAACTGTCAGCATATGCGTTTTATTGCCACCATTCTAGATGACCTGGCCCTGGCTGAGCGTTCCTACCAGGAACACATGTCAATTTTAAAGGCAATTGAAGACCGGAATGTGCCATTAGCAGAAGAAGCCCTTCGGCTTCATTACCAGAATATTAAACAATACTATATCAACAAACTTATTCACCGAATACACATTTAAAAGGAGGATTCATTATGGATATGCAGACATTACAAAAAGATATGATCTCTGCTATGAAAGCAAGGGACAAGGCCCGCAAGGACGCCATTTCTTCTCTGATTTCCGCTGTGAAGAAAACAGCCATCGACGAAGGATGCAGAGATAATATTCAGCCGGAACTTGTTGACTGTGTTATTTTAAAGGAATTAAAAAGCGTAAAGGAACAGGTTGATTCCTGCCCGGCAGACCGGACGGAATTAAAAGCAGAATATGAAAACCGCTTCCAGGTTATTTCCGAATACGCACCCAGACTGTTATCTGCCGAAGAAGTAAAGGCAATTATTACAGAAAAATTTGCAGATGTTCTTGCTTCCAAAAACAAAGGCCAGATCATGAAAGCCGTCATGGGAGAATTAAAGGGAAAAGCAGACGGAAAAGTAATCAATCAGGTAGTAGGGGAGCTGTTATAAAAAACTATTTCACCTCAGCTCCTGACAAAGAATCTTATAATAAAAGCGTTTGAAGGCGGAATGATAAAATCATTTCCCTTCAAACGCTTTTATTTATCACTTATTCAATTAGAAGACAAACTAGAAAATTCTTCTAACTGCTAAAATTCTCTTATAGTTGGCTGGTGAAGTATATTTAATACCATCCTTTTTATTAGATGCATGTACGACAGTATTATTGCCGGCATAGATGGCAACATGGCCGCTGTAGCAGATAATATCTCCCGGCTGCATATCTGTTACGGATACGCCTCTTCCCACGCCTCTTAATGCACTGGATGAATGCGGTAAGGAAACACCGAAATGTTTGTAAACACTCATAACAAATCCTGAACAGTCAGCGCCGTTTGTCAAACTTGTTCCTCCCCATACATATGGATTACCAACAAACTGGCTGGCATAATTTACAACTGCCTGCCCGGATTTGGAACCGGATGTTGAAGAACTGGATGAAGAACTAGAAGAAGAACTTCCGTTATCTTTCTTTGAAGAGCTTGAGGAAGATCCTTTATTTCCGGATGAAATATTTGAAGCCCCCGCGCTTGTTTTTGTCCCGCTGTTAGACTGCTGGGAAAGCACCGCGTTCTGCTCATCAATTGTAGCTTTATACTCAGCCGCCAGCTGTTTTGCCTGGCTTAACTGGCTGTCAAAATCTGACAGCTGTGTTTTTTTGCTGGAAATTGTCTTATTCAGAGAGTTCTGCTGTTCTTTTAGAGATTCTTTATTCTCTTCTAGCTGAGACTCATCTTCTTTTACCTGTTTTACAAGGCTTTCTACTTCTGCCTTTGTTGACTGATACTCTGTCAGCAGATTTCTGTCATATTCATAAATATCATTAAAATAGCTTACTTTATTAATAACATCTGTAATACTGTTGGATGATAACAGAGCAGTCAGGATGGAGTTATCGCCATTTTCGTACATAAATTTAATACGTTTCTTCATGGCCTCATACTGTTTTTCTTCTTCTTCCTGTGCCACCTTCAAATCAGCCTGGGCTTTCTGAAGTTCTGCTTTCTTTTCTGTAATTTCATCATTAATAACATCTATATCAACTAACAGATTAACAAGCTCAGAATCCAGAGAATCAATCTCTTTTTGTAATGCGCTCTGCTTACTTTCAATGCTGCTGATCTGTGCATTTGCTGAATTTAATCCGCTTTTTGCATCTGATGACGGAGCAGCTCCTACAATCTGACAACTGCCGACAATCATTGATAATGCCAAAACAAGGGTTAATACTTTTCTTTTCATTGCAGCCTCCTTTATCTTTTGCAATTATATCACTCTCATTGTACTTTTTCAACCTAAAAAGACATTTTCCAGCAATAAACAATTAAGATTTGTAATATTTCTGTAATATATGTATGATGAAACTCCAGTATTTTATGAAACCTGCCTGAAACTTTAGTGAAAATTCCGGTAAAGCAGGCAAGTGTGCCAATGAAAAATTTCCAAACAAAAAAGCCGGTCGCTCCATGCTTTAACACTCCTGCAATGCCTTATGGCCCCACAGCAAATAAACGTCTCCGGAATGTCAAAACTCCCGGAAGACGTTTATTATGCCAGCTATTATCTTACCTGTTTTAAAAGCAGAATCGTTGTCCCTTCCGGAAGCGGTTCATCCGGAAGCTGATTGGTCCTTTTAATTTCTGCAATCGTTGTATGGTTCTCTTTTGCAATTTTCCAGAGTGTATCCCCGGATTTTATCCGAAGTCCTGTCATACCCGGCATCCGCTGTATTTCTTCCATATCTGCCGGCGTCTCTTCCACTGTTTTAATCCTTTCAATTTCTTCCGGTTTAAATACAATGACATTAAAGTCTGCTACTGACTGAATTTCCATCATACTGCCGCTTTTCATCATAACAGAAAGAAGCTCTATTCCGGTATTCAGTTCAAACCTGCAGTCTGGTGTAATCTGAGGGACTTCGATTTTATAACTGAAAGGAAGCATTCCTTCTACCGCGTCAAGAGGCGCCTGGTCTTCTTTTGTAAAATAAAGAATCTGGACATGTACGGCCCCTTCCGCTAAAATTCCGTCTTCCTGAATTTCCGTATGATCCAGCTGCACATTCCCAAAACAGCTGCAGATCTGAAGAATCTCTTTTTGTCCCTGTTCCAAAGTCAGGGTATCATTCACCTTGCACCTGGACTCATTTTTCATCAGCAGATGTTCTACTGTTACGGCTTCCCTCTGAGGAATCAGAGTTTTATCCAAAGCATAGAGATCCCCAAGCATCTGCCTTTTCTGCTCTTCATATAAACGATACTCTACTTTCAGAATCCCATCCAGGGAAATTACTCTGGGTTCCCCTTCTAAATCTTCCTGGCTCTGTACATTCCATTCCTGCACATCAGCTTTTACATAACAGATATAATCCTGATCTGATTCCGGAACTTCAAGGCTTAAGGATACCGGTATAGAGGTCTCATGCCACTCAAGCCTTGCCTCCGGCTCCCCAATATACAGCATAGACACCGAAACCTCTCCCTGAACCTGAATCTTTCCGTTTGCCGGTCTGGCCTGTATTCCCTGAATCTGTACCTGTTTCCAGAGAATTTCATTTATATTGGGTTTATTTGCAGGAAGATCTATCTCTTCATGGATCCGGCACTGATCTTTTCCTTCCGCCTTTAAGTGGAGACAGTTTACAGACCGGTTTAAGACCTCCATGTTCTGGCCTCCCTCCATTTCCTCCGGAAATTCTTCTGTTGCAAATTCCGATACTACAGCCGATAAATCCAGCAGCGCCCGTACCCCCAGCTTTCTGGAATTTGTTACATTAATACTCAGATCCTCAAGCTCACAGGAAACCTGAGCAGAATCAAATTCCTGGGCTTCATCCACCGCCAGTGTCTCCTGAAAAGAAACCACTCCCTCAAGACTGCTGACTCCCAGCTCCACCTGCTCTGCCCGGTATAAAATCTCGAACTTCAGGTTCCCCTTTATGGATACATGTCCTTTGGTTACCTTGGTCTCCTCAATTCTGATCCGCCCCTGGCTCATAATCAGCGCTGAAAAGTCCGGTTTATAATCCGGAAGATTATAATCTTCATCAAAGGTAACCTGGGTTCTGGCCCTTCCTTTTATAATTTCCCTATGTAATGAAAATGTATTTAATTCCATAATTCCTCCTGCCTCTCACCTTATCTTTACTCAAATACCACATTTTCATCTACCGCCTCTGTTTTAATTACAATATACGGATAGCTGACTGCCTCTTTTGTTTTTTCATCTTTTTTCGGTCCCACAAGATCCGCACCAAAATATACCGCATTGGATGAAAGATATAACTCCCTCATTTGTATGCTGTATCCTCCGGTTTCCTGCATTCCAAATCCTCTTGCGATGTACAGATATCCTTCATATGTATACGATACTTTAAAATCACCTTCCTTTTTCTCCTCGATCTCCTCCATTAACGGGTCCGGCACTTCCTCTGGCTCCAGCACGGTATAATCTAAATCTCTGATTTTTTTACTGTCCTTTTTTTCCATACCGCAGGCTGTAATCATTGTGCTCAACAGTAACAGACTTACAATCAATACTATAATTTTTCGATACATGTTCCATACCACGCAATTCTTTCCTTATAGTCTATTCGCCTGCATTCCATTTTATTATTGTATTTCTACATTTCAATCGTTATAATAAGATGATGCAAAATTGAAAGAGAGGTTTCTACCTATGATAAGAACCATTTTCGGCGTATTATTCGCTGTAGTTTATCTCATTATCGGGATCCCCGTTCTGTTTATTGAATGGATCATCGGAAAAATCAACAAACATGCTATGGATATCAGCAGTCTTCGGTTGGTGCAGTGGGCCTTCCGGGTCATTGCAAAAATCTGCGGCATCAAGCTGACTGTCCTGGGTCAGGAAAATCTTCCAAAGGACCAGCCGGTATTATATATAGGAAATCACAGAAGCTATTTTGATATTATTCTGTCCTACTCCCTCTGTCCGGACCTTACCGGATACATTGCCAAAGATACTCTGGAAAAAGTACCTCTTCTTAATATCTGGATGAAACGGCTTTACTGCCTGTTTATGAACAGAGACGATATGAAGCAGAGTCTGAAAACCATTCTCAAAGGCGCTGAATATGTGAAACAGGGTGTATCTATCTGTATCTTCCCGGAAGGCACCCGGAATAAGGGAAAAGAAACGGAACTTCTTCCCTTTAAGGAAGGCAGCTTTAAAATTGCAGAAAAGACCGGATGCCCCGTCATCCCCATGGCAATCAGCAATTCAGCGGCTGTTATTGCAGATCATCCGCCTAAAGTTACCCCATGCCATATTATCATTGAATATGGCCAGCCTATTTACCCAAAAGAGCTTCCAAAGGAAGAACGAAAAAAACTTGGCAGCATTACGCAGCAGGTAATTCAGGAAATGCTTATTAAAAATGAAACTCTAATTTAAGGAGGAACCCCATATGAAGGAATACCGCTGGGCCGTCATCGGCTGTGGCGTCATTGCAAAAGAAATGGCAGAATCCATGAATAAACTGGGCAGAAGCTTTTATGGCGTCTGGAATCGGACGTTTGAAAAAGCCGAAGCATTTGCGAAGGAATATCAGATTCCCCATGTATACAAAAATGTCCGGGAACTGATAGAAGATACCTCTATAGATATTATCTACATAGCCACGCCCCATAACCTGCATTACCCCTTTTTGATAAAAGCATTAAACGCCGGCAGACATGTTTTGTGCGAAAAGGCAATCACCTTAAATTCATCAGAATTAAAGGAAGCTGTTATGCTCTCACAAGAACGAAATGTAATCCTGGCCGAGGCAATGACACTCTATCATCTGCCCCTCTACAAAAAACTTCACCAGCTGCTCCAGGAACAGACACTGGGCTCCCTGCGTTTTATTCAGATGAATTTTGGAAGTTATAAAGTATACGATATGACCAACCGCTTTTTCTGCAGAGAACTGGCCGGAGGCGCACTGCTTGATATTGGTGTATACGCATTATCCTTTATCCGCTGGTTTTTATCCGCCGCACCAGATCAGATTACATCCCAGGTAAAACTGGCCCCCACCGGCGTAGATGAGCAGGCCGGTATCCTGCTGACAAATCCCGCCGGAGAAATGGCTTCTGTCTCCATGACCCTTCATGCAAAACAGCCTAAGCGCGGCATGGCCGCTTTTGATAAGGGATATCTTGAAATCTATAATTATCCCAGGGCCTGCCAGGCGGTTATCACTTACACAGAAGACGGTCATCAGGAAATTATTGATCTTGGCAATAGCGAAGACTCATTGATTTATGAAATCCAGGATATGGAAACTGCCGTATCCGGCGGTGAAAACCTTATGCATCTGGACTACACAACAGATGTCATGGACATTATGACAAAGCTCAGAAAAGACTGGGGTATCGTTTACCCGGAGGAAGAATAGACAAGTTTTAATCAGAAAAAGGAGGAACAAAGCAATGGAATTTAGGGAAGTTATTAAAAATCGTTATTCCTGCAAAAAATTTGACGGAAGAAAAGTAGACGCCGCGCAGCTTGATGCGATTTTACAGGCCAGCCGTCTAGCGCCTACTGCCAAAAACTTTCAGGAACAGCACATCTATGTAGTACAGTCAGAAGAAACATTAAAAAAGCTGGACCAGGTTACTCCCTGCCGCTATGGTGCAGCCACCTGCCTAGTAGTGGCATTTGACACCAGTAATGTATTTACATATCCAGGCGGCAAACGGGACTCCGGTGTGGAAGACGCCACCATTGCAGCAACTCATATGCTTCTGGCAGCCGCCAATGAAGGCGTGGACAGCTGCTGGATTAATTTCTTTGACCCGGAAGAAATGGCAAAAGTACTTGGACTGCCTGAAAATGAGGAAGTACTGATGCTGCTGGATCTTGGATACGCGGCAGAGGGAACCCTTCCAACTGCTACACACAATCAGCGAAAAGACCTGACAGAAACCGTCACCTGGCTGTAATTTAGTCTGATAATTTTCAGTTAGAAGGCGGATTTCGTTAAAAACGGCTGTGAGATTACTTTTTTCAGAAATCTCACAGCCATTTTTTTCTGTTATATATAAAAGTTTTGCAATTGAAAAAAATGCTGTCGCCCGGATAACTACAGTCCATTTAACAAAGCATTTTTTACTGTTTCGGCAATAGCCTGCGCTCCTCTCTCATTTGGATGAATGCCGTCATCCGTATACCATTCCGGGTGTCCTGCTGTTGCCTGACAAATGTCTATGAGATAAATACCTGCCTCTTTTGCAATTTCATTTACCACATCCCTGATTGCCTCAAGACGGGCTTCTGTGATTCCATACAAATATCCCTCCTCTGGCCAGTCCGGGGACTTATATGCGCTTGCAGGTGTACAGATATAGACATCCGGAGAGGAATCCAGTGACAGATAAGCTAAAAGCAGCTCCTTATACTGCTCTTTAAACACATCTTTTCCTTTCCAGTTTTCCGGTTTCGCATCATTAGTTCCAAGCATAAGTACAACAACATCCGGCTGCTCTAGCAGACTTTTCTTATATGCATCTGTCATCCGGTAGGAATCACTGCTTAAGTCCGAAACGGTTTTTCCGCTTACACCATAATTTTTTACAAGAAAATGCTCTCCCAGCATCCACGTAAGCTGCGCCGGATAACTATCTTTGTGGGGATCCGCTATCCCGGTTCCAAATGTGATACTGTCCCCTGCGCAGACAATTTTTTTATATCTATCTGCAGAGCCGGAAAAAATTCCCCATCCTCCGCTCTTAACTGCTGTCAGAATCCATATTACTGCCAGCACTGCCACAGCCAATCCTATTAAAATTCCATATCTGGCCGTCATATTCTTCATGGCTTAATATTCCTTTCAGTTTCCAATAGCATTAAGTCTCGCTCCTGCGAGACTCTGGTACAGGACTATCTGCTTCTTCCATTACAGACTCAATCCATGGTTCCAGCCAATCACGATCGCCTGTATAAAAAACCCCATCTATGATAAACTCCATGCCATTATTTCCTATTGTATGAACCTCTCCATTTTTCATTGTAACATAATAGGTAAAGCCGCCTCCCACCGGAACTTTGGGGTTTAATGTGAATCTTCCGGTACATTGATTGATCTTATCCGCAACTTCATCAAATTCATTAAGGCCAAACTCCTTATACCCCTCGCCCTCTACAGCCGGATGTACAGTCACTTCAATCTTAGCAATCTCTTCTGACTTAACAGTTTTCGCCCAATGCAGCGGCTTTCCAATTTTTATACATAAAATAAGCACGATAATAAGAGCCAGAATAAGAAACAGTAAACAAAACAGCTTTTTTTTACTTATCATAAAATTTGCTCCTTTCCTCTGCAGCTGAATACCACTCTAAATAAGCATTATTTTCAGCTGCCCTGTTGAGACACCATTACCAGCACCTGCATTCATTCCATTGAATATCCGATATTTCATTTTTACATTCATAATAATAGTATTTTCTTAACCTTAAAATACCACTATTTATTTAGAAATGCAATATATCTATTTTTAACAATATTTTAAAGATTCTATTACCGAAAGTAAAATTTGTAATAAACAAAAAATATCATAAATAAAAGAGCCGCCCTGAAAATATTATCCAGTAACGACTCTATTATTTATAAGCAAAATTCAAGTCTCGCTCTTGCGATCTTTATCATTTACCTTCTCACCCTCAGCCTGAGAAACCAGCGCTTCCACGACTTTCGGATATTCCATAAAATGAGAAGCCTTTACAAGAATCTGATCTCCCGCTTTTACATAAGCCAGCAAAGCTTCCGTCAATTCCTGTCTTGTTTTAAAATAGTGGACCTCCAGTCCTCCCTTTTTCGCCTCTTTGGTCATTTCTTCAGACAAAATGCCGCTGCAAAACAGCACATCAATCCCTTTTTGGGCGGCGTATGCCCCTACCTGTCCGTGAAGCTTTCGCGCTTCCGTCCCAAGCTCTCCCATATCGCCAAGAACTGCAATTTTTCTTCCATTTCCCAAGCTTAACACATCCAGGGAAGCCCGCATAGAAACCGGATTTGCATTATAACAGTCATCAATAATTGTCATGCCTTTCACATCCAGCAGATTTGTCCGTCCCTGAATGGTTTTGGCATGTTCAATTCCGGAAATGATCTCGTCTTTTGTCAGCCCCAGTGTCAGCCCAACACAGGCTCCTGCCAATGCATTGTATACATTATGCGCACCTGGAATCGGAATGTTTACAGTTCTTGTTTCATCTTCAAACTCCATAGAAACCCGCATTCCTTTTAATCCCAGATTTTGAATATCCCTGCCGGTCACCAGATAATCATCCTGCGCCTTTTTGGCCGTGCCATCTTCTGTAAAATACCGGATAGGTGTAACTCCATGAACCTTTCCGATCTTTGACAATTTATCATCATTCCCATTTAAAATAATGGTTCCGTCCTTTTTCAGGAAATCAAACATTTCTGACTTTGCTTTTAGGATTCCGTCTCTGGATTTTAAATTTTCCAGATGACAAAGTCCGATATTGGTCATAACGCAGATATCCGGCTTCGCCATTTTAGCCAGACGGTGCATTTCACCAAAATCAGAAATACCCATTTCCACAACTGCCGCCTGATGGCAGTCCCGGATTCTTAAAAGGGTCAATGGAAGTCCAATTTCATTATTAAAATTTCCTTCTGTTTTTAATACTTCAAATTTCTGGGACAAAACAGACGCAATCATTTCTTTCGTACTGGTTTTCCCAACACTGCCTGCAATCCCCACCACAGGTATAGTCAGCACCGAACGGTAATATTCCGCAATGTCTTTTAATGCCTGAGGTGTAGATTCCACCAGAATATACGGTCCGTCAGGATCCTGTAATTTAATCTCAGACAGCACTGCCGCTGCCCCATTCTCAAATACAGACGGAATAAATTTATGTCCGTCCACCTTCTCTCCCCGGATGGGGATGAACAGATATCCCGGCTGTACCTGACGGCTGTCAATCACCGCCCCAGCAATTTCTGTCTGTTTTTTTTCTTCCGGACCACAGTATCTTCCTTTACAGGCCGCTGCAATCTTTTCTAATGTCATATGTTTCATAGCATCACCTACTGATATTTTTTTAAGGAAATCCGAATCAACTCCTGGCACAGCTCTTCAAAACTCATGCCCACTGCCTGTGCTTCCTGGGGCAGCAGACTGGTTGGAGTCATCCCCGGCAATGTATTCGCTTCCAGACAGTATATTTCATTCTTTTCATTCAGCAGAAAATCTGAACGCGAATAAGTATTCAGCCCCAGCACCACTGCAATTTTTTCCGCATAATGCTGCATCTGCTTTGCAATCTCATCCGGAATATCTGCCGGGCAGGTTTCCACTGCACTCCCTGCTTTATATTTATTCTTATAATCATAAAATCCTTCCACCGGAGCGATTTCGATTACAGGAAGAGCCTGGCAATCTATCACGCCTACTGAAAATTCCCGGCCCTTTACATAGGATTCAATTACAATCTCATCTTCATATTTAAACGCTTCATCCAATGCAGCCTGATACTGGACTTCCGTTTCTACAATAGATACTCCAATACTGGATCCGCCGCAGCACGGCTTTACCACACAGGGAAATAAAAGCCCCGTTTGGGCAAAGGAATCCGTGCGCTTCGCCCTTTTCATGGAAATTCCTTTTGGTGTTGGAATCCCGTTAGCCTCAAACAGCTGCTTGCTCATACCTTTGTCCATAGCCAGAGCACTGCTTAAATAACCGGTTCCTGTATATTTTATACCAAACAGATCAAAAGCCGCCTGAATCTTTCCATTTTCACCATTTTCACCATGAAGTGCCATAAAGACGATATCCGCCCCCTGACACATACGAATAACATTGGGACCAAAAAAACAGTCCGACTGATCTGCTCTCATAGACTTGATCTTAGCAATATCCGGCGCTTCTGAAGTAATCTGTCCGGTCTTTACACTGACCTCTTCCCAGCGCTCAAATATATTGCTTACATCTTCCTCTTTATCACTGTATCCCATAAATACATCTAATAAAATAACCCTGTGGCCGCATTTACGTAAAGCCTGGCTGACCTGTGTACCTGTAATAAAAGAAACGTCACGCTCGGTGCTCAAACCGCCTGCCAAAACTATTATATCCATTTTAAGAGTCTCCTTATTATTTGTTTACTGATTATATTATTTCCTTTTAACATTTATTAACGCCGGCATTTATAACTGTTCGGCTATACAGCCGGCAAACAGTTGCACACATTTTGCTTCGTTTATACTAAACCATTTCTAATTAGAATACAATATGCTAAAATAAGCTCAATCTTAATTTTTATACAATAGCACACATTATATTATATAGAAAAAGAAAGGAATTTATTTTTATGATAAAAACCGTATTAATTACAGGTGCCTCCCACGGAATCGGAAAAGAAGCTGCCAGGCTTTTTGCCAGCAGACACTGGAATGTTTTCTTAAACTGCAAAACCTCTGCAAAGGATATGATAGCATTCTCTGAAGATTTATCCCGGACATATAAAACGGCCTGTACCCCGCTGATCTACGATATATCTGACGATGCCCAGGCGGAGGATATGTTCGCAGAAATTCATGCCATCTCAAAAGGCCCTGATGTGCTGGTAAATAATGCCGGCATTTCCTATATCGGTCTTCTTGATGCCATGAATATCGACGACTGGAACCGGGTAATAAACACCAATCTGACTTCCTTGTTTTCCTGCTGCAAACGGGCGATTCCCCATATGCTCCACGAAAAATCTGGAAAGATCATTAACATTTCATCTGTCTGGGGAAATGTGGGCGCTTCCTGCGAAGTAGCCTACTCGGCCTCTAAAGGAGGCGTTAATGCATTCACTAAAGCCCTTGCAAAGGAGCTGGCCCCCAGCAATATTCAGGTAAATGCCATCGCCTGCGGCGTTATAGACACCAGAATGAACCGTTGTTTTTCAGAAGATGAGCGGAGGGAACTTATGGAAGAAATTCCTGCCGGGCGCTTTGGCAGCCCTCAGGAAACGGCACAGCTTATTTATGACCTTGCCACAGGACACGATTATCTGACCGGTCAGATTATCTCCCTGGACGGCGGCTGGTGCTAAAATACATAAAACCCAAAAATCCCCGTTGCAATCCCCACTGCTGCTCCGGCTATAACATCTCTGGGAAAATGTACGCCTCCAATAACACGTACCGCCGCAAGCAGCACTCCAAGAGCCAGAAACAATATTCCCGCCAGGCTCCAGACAGTTCCAACCGCCATAGCTATCATAAAAATAGAAAAGGCATGGCGGCTTGGGAAGGACTGCCCCTTTTTTCTTCGTTTCAATAACGGATGAATATCCAAAACCTCATACGGTCTTTTAGCATTATATACTTTTCGAAAGCAGGTAACTGCAGCAAAAGCAATAGCCGGAATTAGAAACACTCTCCAGAAATTTTCATCCCGGCGGCTCACTTCCCATAGCAGCAGTCCAATATATGCTATGTAGGTCACAGCTGTCAGTATCTTATTTCCCTTTTCAATCACTCTCAGAGCCCGGGGCGTCTTTTTAAAGGGCTCTGAAATCTTTTCATACAGTTCCTTTGTCATCTGTCTTCTCCTGTATTTACATATTTTTTATATTTATATCTTTTTGTATTTGTATTTTTCTGTATTTGTACCTGCCTGTATTTCATTTATCTATTTCTGCATAATCTGCATTTTTTGTGAATCTGCCTATTACTATAACCTACTTCTGCAAAAATGTTCAAGAACTTTCAGCAGTTCAGCCCAGCGCCACATCCAAAATCATCATAATCAGAAATCCCCCCAGCGCCCCAAGCATTCCGGGGTTTACTCTCACCTCCCGATGGACCTGGGGTATCAGCTCTTCAATTACCACGTACATCATAGCTCCGGCAGCGAAGGATAAAAGCCAGGGCATCAGAGGTTCAACTGCTCCGGCAGCCAGAACTACCAAAACGCCAAACACCGGCTCCACAATTCCCGACATACTCCCATAGAGAAAGGCTCTCAAAGGGGAATGACCGCTTTGAAGCAGCGGCAGCGACACTGCAGCCCCCTCCGGGAAATTCTGAATACCGATTCCAGCTGCCAGAGCAATCGCCGCAGAAAAGGCCGCATCATTTCCTGCCTGCCCAGCAGCCATGGCAAAAGAAAGCCCTACTGCCATTCCTTCCGGAATATTATGAAGAGTAACCGCCCATACAAGCAGCGCCGAACTCTTTCTGGATACGATTCCCTCCCCTTGCTGCTGAAGCTTTGGATACAGTGTAGGAAGCAGAGCATCTAATACAATCAAAAACACCGCCCCCAGCACAAATCCTCCGGCGGCAGGAATCCAGCCAATCCCCCCATTAGCCGACGCTTTCTCAATAGCCGGAAGCAGAAGGCTCCAGATAGACGCAGCAATCATAACGCCCGCCGCAAATCCAAGAAATATTCTCTGTATTCCTTCATTCATCTGTTTCCGGAATATAAATACCATTGCAGCCCCGGCTGTTGTCATCAAAAAAGTAAATCCCGTACCCTGGGCCGCCCAAACAATCATCTGCATTTTTTGTCCACCTGAATAAACTAATCTGTTTTTATTTTATTCAGATTTCTTTTATCTGCGCCTGTCCCTTAAGTTATTTTTCTGATATAATAGCAACTGCCTGAACAGATTCATGAAGGAGTGATGAAAATGAATAAAAAAGAAGTTTCAGAAATTAAACGTTTATTTACCAAAGAGCGCTGTGCCATCAACCGCATCTGTGGCTGCTACATAGACACAGAAAAAGAAAAAAGACTGGAATTAAAAGAAGCATTTCTCTCTCTTCCGGAGGAAGAAATGTTCAAATATTTTGATATTTTCCGCAAAACCCTGTCCGGTACCATCGGAAAAAATCTTTTGAACATGCCTTTTCCCCTAGAACAGGAAATGGGAGACGGCACTCAGAAGTTTCTGCTGAAACTGCGGGACAGCGAGTTGAAGGATCAGGAACTTCTGGATGAATTTTATGATAAAATTATTGAAACCTACTATCATCCGGAAAACTACTTTATTATCCTGATTCATGGTTCATATGATATCCCTCAGCGGACTTCTGACGGACTAGAAATGGATGATGCCTCAGATTATATCTACAATTTTATCCTGTGCAGTATCTGTCCTGTAAATCTGTCCAAGGCGGGGTTGTGTTACAATGCAGAAACCAACAATATCGAAGACCGCATCCGTGACTGGATTGTGGAGATGCCGGAACTGGGATTTTTATTCCCTGCCTTTAACGACAGAAACAGCGATGTCCACAGCCTGCTTTATTATTCTAAAAATTCCAAGGAATTTAACAGTGAAATTGTAGAGCAGATTTTAGGCTGCACAGAGCCCCTCCCTGCAGATGCTCAAAAAGAATCCTTCGACTCTATTATAGAAGATACCTTCGGCACAGACTGCACCCTGGAAACTATCCGCATGGTTCATGATAACCTGAATGAAATGATAGAAGAGGCTGCAGATAGTCCCGATCCGGTTATCCTTGACAAGGCTGATGTAAAGACGCTCCTTTACCACAGCGGCGCCACAGAGGAAAATCTGGAGCATTTTGAAGAACAGTACGATACATTTGTAGGAGAAAAGGCAACAGTAATGGCTTCTAACATCACTAATACCAGGAAATTTGAAATCAAAACTCCCGATATTACCGTGAACGTAAACCCTGACCGCACCGATCTTGTGGATACCCGCGTCATCAACGGCAAAAGGTGCCTTGTAATTGAGATTAACGATCAGGTGGAAGTCAATGGCATTCATGTTTTCCCGGAAGACGATTCCGAGAATCTTGATATTCCATTCTAGATCTAAACCAGACAGGTCTTAGAAGGATTGAAAAATCAGTCCTTCTGAGGCCTGCTTTTGTTATTTTTTATACCTGTTCCCGCCACGTTATTTACACAAGATATTCTTTTGACATCTGTAAAAATGCCCGCAGCGCCGGCGTTGCCCATTTATTTTTACTGTAAATTACCTGAATCCACATGGATAAACTGTAATCCTTCACCTTAAGCAGCGCAATCTTTTCTTTTCTCAGCGCATCTTCCAGTGTAAATTCAGGAAGCAGTGAAATTCCGATATTGTCCACAACACTGTCTATAATCATCTGGGTATACCCTACCTCCTGAACATTGCGTACCACAATTCCCCGGCCGGACAAAAACTGCTGAAATGCTTTTCTGTAATTACACCCTTCCTCCACCTGTATAAAGGACTCTTTGGTTAGTTCATCAATGGTTACCTCTTTCTTTGAGGCAAAGGGATGCCCGGAGGAACAGAAAAAAGAAATTTTAGTCTCCAGCACATGAGCTGTCTCCCAATATGGGCGGACTACCTTTTTATCCAGAGTTAAAATCACATCCAGCGTACCTTTTTCCAGCATATCCATACACTCTAATGTGGTGGCCACTACAATAGTAAGACAAACCTCAGGAAATCTTTTCATAAAAGCCTTAAAAATACCCATATATCTTGAAGCGCAGATACTCTCCATGACACCAATCCGGATCTGTCCTCTTGGCTCTTTGTCATTTGTAAAATGCTCCACCGCCATCTCCTCACACTTTAAAATTTCATACGCATACCGCTGAAATTCTACTCCAGCCGCCGATAAGCATACTCTCTTCCCATTTCTCTCAAACAATTCCACCTGCAGTTCCTGCTCTAAGGTCTGAATCTGTGTGGTTACTGTGGACTGGGCATAACCAAGCGCTGCAGCCGCCCTGGAAAAATTTCCAATCTCCGATACTTTTATAAACGTTCTGATATTTCTAATTTCCATTATTTTCCCTTATCATTTTTTTTAATAAAACATATCAATTATTTCAATTTTACAGATATATTGTAGTGTGGTATTATCTTTTTGTAAAGCAAAGAATTAAAAAATTACCTTTTTACAACTCTCAACACAAAGAAAAAGCGGACTCGCAAGAGTCCGTTTTTTTGTACTTTTTATAACACAGTTCCCTTTAAATCATAAGGTGTCGTCTGATAAACATAATAATTCAGCCAGTTAGAAAACATCAGCTGTCCGGCAGAACGCCAGTTTACAACAGGTGTCTTTGACGGGTCATCATCAGGAAAGTAATTTACGGGCACTTCCGGATTCAGCCCCCGCTGTACATCTCTTTCATATTCAAGAGCCAGTGTGTTCCGGTCATATTCCAAATGACAGGTCACAAAAAAGTGACTGGAATCTCTCGATTTTACAATGGTAACCCCCGCTTCCTCAGAGGATGCAATCAGCTCTAGCTGCGGTACTGCAAGCACATCTTCCTCCGATACGCCCATAGCTCTAGAATGAGGTGCAAAAAACACATCATCAAATCCACGAAATAACGGAGAACTGGCTTTTTTCACCTGATTTTCATATACCCCGGATAACTTCTTATCAAGGTCGCACTTCTGAATCCCATAATGATAATAAAGTCCCGCATAGGCCCCCCAGCAGACATGCATGGTACAGTGGACATGCTCCTTACTCCACTCCATAATTGTACAGAGCTCTTCCCAGTAATCCACATCCTCATATGCCACATTATCAAGAGGCGCTCCGGTTATGATCATACCGTCAAACCACCGGTCTTTTACCTGGTCAAAAGTCGTGTAAAACGTCTCCATATGATTGGAATCCACATGCTGAGGCGTATAGCTTGCCGTCTGCAGAAACTCTACCTTCACCTGAAGCGGTGTATTAGACAGCTTGCGCAGCAGCTGTGTCTCCGTCACAATCTTTGTAGGCATCAGATTCAAAATCAGAACATTTAAAGGACGTATATCCTGATGCATCGCCCGAAACTCTGTCATTACAAATATATTTTCACTTTCCAGCACTGCAGTGGCCGGAAGGGAATCCGGTATTTTAATCGGCATTGCCATCTCTCCTAACTTCCTGGTGATTATTTTAAGAATATTGCTACCATTTTATCTGCAATTCTCTAATAAATCAAGTGAAATGCCGGTTTTTTCTTATTCTTCATATCCATTTGGGTTTTTACTCTGCCAGTTCCAGGAATCCGCACACATTTCTTCAATTCCATACTGCGCACTCCACCCAAGCTCCTCTTTCGCTTTTTTGGGGGCACAATAGCAGGTAGCAATGTCCCCGGGACGGCGGGGCTTAATCTGGTATGCAATATCATGGCCGCATGCTTTTTCAAAAGCGTGCAGAACCTGTAACACACTGTATCCCTTTCCCGTTCCAAGGTTATAAATACAAACCCCAGCATTTTCTTTGAGCTTCTCAACTGCCTTTACATGACCTGCCGCCAGATCTACTACATGAATATAATCCCGCACACCGGTTCCATCCGGAGTATCATAATCATCACCAAATACTCCCAGACATTCCAGCTTTCCGATTGCCACCTGAGCAATATACGGAAGCAGATTATTGGGAATCCCTTTGGGATCCTCTCCAATCATACCGCTTTTATGAGCTCCAATTGGATTAAAGTAACGGAGCAGTACTACATTCCACTCAGGATCTGCCGTATGAATATCTGTAAGAACCTGTTCTAACATACTTTTAGTCCAGCCATAGGGATTTGTAGGCTGTCCTTTCGGGCATTCCTCGGTAATGGGAATCATTACCGGATCTCCGTAAACAGTTGCGCTGGAGCTGAAAATAATATTCTTTACATTATGATTTCTCATAACATCACAAAGAATCAGTGTTCCTGTAATATTGTTATGATAATACTCCATGGGTTTAGCCACCGATTCTCCCACAGCCTTAAGACCTGCAAAATGAATCACTGCCTCAATATCATCATGGGCATCAAAAATCCGGTCCAGGGAATCTTTATCTAAAATATCATTTTCGTAAAATGCCACTGTCTTTCCTGTGATTTCCTCCACACGATCCACTGCTTTTTTACTGGAATTAGAAAGATTATCAACGATCACAACCTCATAACCCTTCTGTAATAATTCCACGCAGGTGTGGCTTCCAATATACCCTGCTCCTCCTGTTACTAATATCTTCATATTATAATTCCTTTCTCAATGGTAATCTAAAATGTCAGTCTGTGAATTTTTGCCTTGCCTTCTTTTTGTACACCTCTTGCATAAGAAAACTCCGGATAGCCAAAACCGATAGCCGCTCCCACATGGTGGTCCTCCGGAATCTTAAGCTTCGCTTTTATCTCAGGCATATTATTTAAAACATTTAACGGATATTTCAATATAACCGCTCCCATCTGCCGCGCTGCGCACATCAGTTCAAAATACGTACTGATAATGGTGGTATCTTCCCCGCAGGAACCAAATTTCTTCGGCATATGTACAATTAGTAAATGAGGTGCTGAACAAAACAGCATATCTCCATTCATGGCCTGCTGCTCTCTGTCCTTCATAATCTGGTAGGATTCTTCATCAAAAGAACGGGCATATATCCCCTCACCGGCTTGACGTTCCATCTCATCATGCACCATTTTCTGAAATTTCTTCATCTCTTCTCTGTCGTCTATTAATGTATACTCCGCTTTCTGCTTATTTCCTCCTGTAGGTGCATTCTCCAGCACCTTAAACATTTCTTCCAGCTCTTTTTTATCTACATTTCTATCCTGAAAATGACGACAGGATCTTCTCCCTGCAATCAGAGAATCTATCATCTTGGCTGCTCCGTCCCCGGCCATAGGCAGACTATTTTCGGGAACTTTTCCCAGTACCGATACCGCCCCTTGAGGACAGACTGCAAGACAATGCTGGCATCCCCAGCATCCATACCAATCCAGAGTTTTGACTTCTTTTATCTGAGCTTTCCGATCCTGCCCCAGCTCTATCAGCATAGCCGGACAGGCTCTGACACACAGACCGCATCCAATGCACATCTCTTTGTCTACTTTAAAATCTGCAAGATTGTTCATTTTTAAACCTTCTTTCAAAATTTTATCGGTTATAGCTTCTATTTTATTTGATATTTCACTGTTCGTCCAGTAAAATCAAATATCTTTGGTTTTTAGCTATTTATCAAAACATTGCTTTTGCGGCAAAAAATACAAGCACCAGTATACCCAGCACAATCCGATACCATCCGAAAACTTTGAAATCATGTTTCTTAATATAATTCATCAAAAATTTGATGACAATAATAGATACCACAAAGGCTACTGCCATACCGGTCAGCAGAATCACTGCTTCTGTGGCAGTAAAATCAAATCCAAACTGAAGTATCTTTAACAGACTGGCGCCAAACATAACAGGGATCGCCAGATAAAATGTAAATTCTGCTGCTGCCACCCTGGAAACCCCAATTAAAAGCGCTCCCACAATGGTAGCTCCGGATCTGGAGGTTCCCGGAAAAATTGCCGCAATCAGCTGAAAAATTCCAATCATCAAACACATCTGGTAGGAAATCTGAGCCACTGACTGCACCCGGCTTCTTCTTCCCTTGTGTTTATTTTCAATAATAATAAATGCTATACCAAACACAATAAGGGCGATGGCAACGGTTTCATAATTATAAAACATTGCTTCAAATGTATCATTAAACGCCAGTCCGATGACAGCTGCCGGAATACAGGCAATTATAATTTTAATCCAGAGGTGGATAATATCCATTTTAACAAAAGACAAAGGCCCCCTCCCGGCCAGGGGAGCCTGATTATTTTTCCTTCCAAAAGGCCAGATCTTATGCCAGAATACAACCACAACAGCCAGAATGGCACCAAGCTGAATGACAACTTCAAACATACGAAAAAAGGCTTCTGATACATCCAGCTTCACGAACTCATTTAACAGTATCATATGTCCGGTGCTGCTAATAGGAAGCCATTCTGTAATTCCTTCTACAATACCAAACAATACGGCTTTTAAAATTTCCATTAATTCCATATATAAACTCCTGTTTCTTTTTTACCTCTAATTCTATTCCAAATTTTTCTTTTGTAAACCATTTTTACCAAATCATAAGAAAGAAAAAAGAAAGTGTCTGTCGAAAACACTTTTGTTTCCGCTAATCTGTTTCCCCTTCTGTTCTTTTCTCTCCCCCCGTCAGCCTGCGTATCCAGTTGTATCTGTTCACTTTTATAAACGCAGGAAGACATTTAAAAATCTGATCGGAATTAATAAACAGCACAACCACAATCGTAGGCAGCTTCCACCAGAATGCCGCCATAAACGACAGCGGATACATAATACACCAAATGCTGATTAAATCCAGCTTCAGATAAAAGGTGGTATCTCCGCCGCCCCGGATGATTCCTCCAATGGTCGGCATCTGATACGAGGTACCAATTGCAATAAAGCTCAGCATAATAATAATCTGACTGGCCAGCTTCAATGACTCCTCATTCAGTGAATAGAAGCTTAAAATCGGCACTCTTAAAATATTCAGCCCAAGGCAGATCGTCAGTCCCACTACAAGGAAGACTACCTGCAGTGTCCGGCTGTATTCTTTTACCTTATCCAGTTTCCCCATACCAATAGTCTTTCCTATTACTACTGATGTAGCGGAAGCAGAACCGATGGCGATAATTTTCAAAAACTGAAACAGTGTCGCCGCTGCGCTGTTGGCCGCTATGGCATTGGTATCTAAATGTCCTAAAATAGCCGTCTGCATTGCCTGGGAGACCCCGAAAAGTCCCTGAATCACCACTACCGGAAGACTGATTCTTAAAAAGCTGCCAAGCATCTGGTGATCCCTCCTGAGAAATTCTTTCCATTTTACATGCAGCTTTTTGTCACCAAATGCAACATAGCAGGCAACAATGAAAAGCTCTACAGCTCTTGCAGCCAGTGTTCCCACAGCGGCTCCCCGGATTCCCATTTCAGGCGCCCCAAAGTTACCAAAGATCAGCATATAATTGATCCCCACATTTATGATCAATGTGGACAGTGAAACAAAAAAAGCGATTCTGACCGTTTCCACACTGCGCAGCATAGCCAGCAGAACATTTGTAATGGCAAATAGCAGATAGGTAAAACGCATCAGAGATAAATACTCTGTTCCACAGGCTATAATTGCAGGATCCTTTGTAAATATTTCCAGAATCTGCTCCGGAAACAGCGAGGCAGCTGCCGTCAGAATCAATCCTCCTACTATAGCAATTCTAAGGGCAATACCCGCAAGCTTTTTAATAGGACCGGTTTCCCCTTTTCCCCAATACTGTGCAGATAATACTACCAGCCCTTCTCCCAGGCCTACTACAACCTGCTGCCAGACAAATTGTATCTGATTTACTGCTGCGGCACCGGAAAGTTCATTTTGCCCATAGCTTCCAAGCATGACATTATCCGCCAGATTGACACTGTAGGAAATCAGATTCTGCACCACAAGAAGTCCCATCAAGGAAAAAAAAGTCCGGTAAAACTGTTTGTCTTTTGTCAATAATTTACTCATATTCTGTCTATACTCCTGTTAAAACATAAAAATTTTTTCCAATAATTTAAGAAATTCATCATAATCATTTTATAATATACTATATATCATAATCAGAAGATTTATTGTATAATGACTTAGTATATCAAATACACCAAACATTGTCACTTATCACCGTTTTACTAATAAACTGTGAAATCTGAAGAATATTGAGGTTGATAAACATGAAGAACGAAGATAACACTAACAATAAGAATAAGAAAAAGAAAGGCCGCAAAAAACGCCGCCCTGGACGTATTATCAGAAATATTATTCTGGGGATTGTAATTGCCTTTGCCGCTCTTTTTCTTCTTGGAAATTTGTTTTTTCATTACAAATATGGAGAAACTATTTTCAGCTGTGCAAAATTTGGAAAAGAGGCAGTGGCAGAAAGTACCGCTGACACCTTCCGCCCCAATCAGGCTTCTACCGTTTACAGCTCAGATGGCAAAGAAATTGCAAAGCTGTATGAGGATACCGAAAGCACTTACCTGGATTTTGACAATATCCCCAAAAATGTCATCAACGCTTTCGTGGCCGTAGAAGACCGTACTTTCTGGAAAAATTCCGGAATCGACGTTAAGGGTATTGTACGTGTCAGTCTGAACTTTTTAAAAACAAAAGGTGATGTAGCTCAGGGTGCCAGCACCATTACCCAGCAGCTTTCCAGAGATATTTTCCTCACCAACGAAAAGTCACTGGTACGAAAGGTAAAAGAAATTTTTATTGCCATGAATCTGAATAAAAAATACAGTAAAGAAGAGATCATGGAATATTACTGCAATAACGTCTGCTTTGCCAACGGAATTTTCGGTATTGAAGATGCCAGCCAGACCTATTTTAACAAACCGGCATCCCAGCTGACTTTGTCAGAGGCAGCTTACCTTTGCGCAATACCAAACCGGCCGGAATATTATAATCCATTTAAAGACAGCAGCAACGCCATCACCCGCCGGGACAAGATTTTAGAGGACATGTATGAATGTGGTTATATTACCCAGCAGGAAATGAACGACGCTGTTTCCGAAGAAATTACCATCGCCAAACAAGAAGATAACGATGAATTTTACAACTATGAAACTTCCTTTGCCATCAAATGTGCAACCGAATATTTAATGGGCTATCTGTACGATTTCAATTTCCAGTATCAATTTGATACAGACAGCGAATACGCCGAATATCATCAAAAATACAACGAAGTATATCAGCAGGCCAAACACCGCTTATACACCGGAGGTTATGAGATTCAGACCTCACTAGATCTTGAGGCTCAGCAGGGACTTCAAGAAGTTGTAAATAATCAGCTTTCATTTGACCAGCGCTTAAAAAAGGGTAGTGAAACCTATAACCTGCAGAGTGGTATGACTGTTATCGACAACAATACCGGCAAAGTGGTTGCATCTGTGGGAGGGCGTGAACAGGAAGGTATCACTCAGGCACTGTCCTATAACCATTCCTTCCAGGGCTCCAACCAGCCGGGCAGCAGTATTAAACCACTGGTTGTATATACTCCGGCACTGATGAAAGGCTACACCCCCACATCGGCAATTCCGGATATTAATGTGGATGTGGCGAAAAAGTCAACACAGAAAGTCAGCTCCATGACCGGCACGAAATATTCTCTTCGTGAAGCAGTGGTCCGCAGTAAAAACGGATGTGCTTACTGGCTGTTAAATGATATTACTCCCAAATACGGTTTATCTTTCCTAGAGGAGATGGGATTTTCCAATCTGCATCCAAATGATAATAATTTAAGCGCCGCACTGGGCGGTTTCAGTTACGGAACCTCCCCGTGGGAAATGGCCAACGCCTATTATACCCTTTATAACTCCGGCACTTACACAAAAGCAGACTGCCTGACCTCCATAAAGGATAATACAGGAAAAGAAATATACGAAGCTCCGGCTTCAAAGGAAGTTTACTCTTCTACAGCTTCTGACGAAATCATTGATATCATGCGGGGGGTATTTAAAAGTCCCGGTACTGCCAGCAGCCTTAACTGGAGCAGCTCTACCCAGACAGAGGCCGCCGGAAAGACAGGTACAACCAATGATAACCGGGACGGCTGGTTCTGCGGTTTTACTCCCTATTATACAATTGCTGTCTGGGTTGGCAACGATGACAACAGTCCTTATCCCGGATTAAGCGGCAGCACCTACCCTGCCCGTATTTGGAAAGAAGCAATGCTGTACATGATTAAAGATAAACCCGCAGCTTCTTTTGATTTATCTGTCAGCGGTTCCTCAAATACCGTTGTCCCTGATGAAGAAGAAACAGAGACAGACAATACAGACAGCACGGATAATACCAATACAGACACTCAGGATAACACACAGCAGAATCCTGCAGATACACCGCAGACAACACCTGATACACCAGATGATAATCAGGATGACAACCCGGATGATATCCAGGGGGATATTAAACCCGATCCGGATGACGGCGGCAGCACAGATACGCCGTCCACAGATCCCGATACCCCGCCGGATGGCGGAGATGGCGGCTCAGACTCCGAAGGAGACCAGGGCCAGGACTCCCAGCAAAAGCCGGATGGATCCGGTCAGGGTAGCAGCTCCTCCGGCAGCCAGACCAATCAAAATTCAAAGAACTAAACTAACCCCCCTGTCATACAGATCAAAACAAGTATGACAGGGGGGCTTTCGTTTTCCTCTATTATCTTTATTTTACATCAACACCTAATGTGCAGCTCTTTTCTACTCCTCCTTATATTCTTCAATCAGATCGTAAAACTCTTCCAGGGTCAGATTCTCCTCTGTTAAAAACTCCGCTGCTTCTTCTCCCACATATCTAAAATGCCAGGGCTCATAGAGAATTTTTGTAACCGCCTCCTTATCCTCTGGATAGCGGACGATAAATCCGTATTTCCAGCATTCTCCCCTCATCCAACGGTTTTCCTCCTGTTCCGCCTGGGTGGCGTCCAGATTTGTATAGCCGGCGGCGGTAATATCAAGCGCTAATCCCGTTTCATGCTCACTGTATCCTGCCGGCATCACCTGTTCATAAGTCTTTTCAAGTGCCTCATCCATCGTACATCCCTGGGACATATAACGGCTGATATCATTTTGAATCAGTTTTGTCTGATAGTCTGAATCCCGGTAAGCAGAAACCAGACTGTATGAATATCCCGCCTGAAAACCATCTGCAAGCATCCGTGTAAGTGCATTGTAAATCCGGACATCTACACGTCCTTTCCCATTATTCAGCTCCTGTAATGTCACGCTGTAATCAGCAGGAAGCGCCTGTTCCTTATTAACAAGAACCAGATACTCCTGATTTCTCTCATAGATTTCCAGGGCCTTTTTTCTTAAGCGGTTCATCTGTTCTTCATCTTTTGCAACGCTTTGCTTTTTCTGCTCTGCATTACTCAATACTGTCACCTGCTCCTTTTGCACAGTCTCTTTTGGAGTATGGAAAAAATGATACATACATTTCCCGGCCGCGCACACCAGTGCCAGATCAAGCCCCAGCAGTATCAGCGGCAGAACGGGCTTTTTTTTCCTTCTCCTTTTATAATTATGATGCTTTTTCCTATATCTTTCGTCCATTTTCACATTTACCTCTCTTTTGTCTTTCTGACAGGTTCCATCATATACTTAATAAGCATCATAATTGTTTCCTGTTCCCTTCAAAAAAGCAAATTAATTCAAGGAAAAATATGTCCCATAAGCAACAATCCTGATCTCCGCAAAATAACCGTCCGTATCCAAAAGCTGCACGGAAAAACTGTCCGTATCCTCCGGATATCTTTCAATGACCTGGCAGTCATAATACTGCCCTATATACTCTTCAAATTTTCCCATGCCAAGATAAGGATCATTATAAATCCCTGTCACAACACTGCTTTCATTTTTCAGATACCGGTCGCTTGGCATATTTTCTTCATAGTCCGGCATTCCGGCAATTTTAATGATGCAGCCGCTTTCATCGTCCATATAGACTTCCATGCTTCTTCCTGAATCGTCCTTTAATGTAAACTTCCAGACAATCATAGAGCCCGAATGCTCTCCTTCCAGCATATACAAAAGTATAGCATGTTCCTGTATCTCAAGCTCACCTCCGCCTGGAACCAGATCAAAAATCTGAGATATTTCTTCCAGATCTGAATTGACTTTATTTTTGGCAGTCTCATAGGTCATAGTCTGGGCCGAATCCAGCTGAACAAAGGATCCATAGTTATTAATACCCATCAATTTATCGCTAATGCTAAGCTCAGACTCCATATTAAGCCTTACGGTATCAGAAGTCAGCTGCTCCTCTCTTTTTTCAATCTGGTAATCCTGTATCCCCGCCAGAAATGTGGGAAAACCGCCTCCAGCAAACACTCCGGCTCCCAGAATACCAAATACAATAATTTTATGCTTTAATTTCAATTCCCGGCACCACCTTTCAGCTCCACCTTAACTCTGGTTCCTTTATCCTCACGGTTCTCAAATACAAGACTTCCCCCATGAAGAGATACGATCTCCCTGCACAAGGCAAGCCCCAGTCCTGCTCCCCCCTGGGCCCTTGACCTGGATTTATCTACCCGGTAAAATGCCTCTGTAATCTTTGCTAACTCCCCCTCCGGTATGCCGGTGCCTTCATCTTCCACAATGATGCAGCATCCTTCTTCTGACATTTCTACACGAATAAGCAGATGCCCTCCCTGCTCCATGGCCTTTTTTGCATTATCTATAAGATTTACTAAAAGGGAAACAATCAAATCCGGCTCCATCATGCACTCTCCCGGCTCACAAATGGTCTCCACGCAAATTCCCGCCTCTGTCAGCCCCGGTTTCATCAGATCTGCAGACTCTTTCACCAGCCTTGCCGGGCTGCTCATTACAAACTCCAGATCCTGTTTCTTTAAAACCAAAAGCTCCAAAAGCTTTAGTGACAGTGTCTCTAGTCTTCTGCCCTGGGAGAATATATAATTGGCTGCCTCACGCCTCTGCTCCCCGCTAAGTTCCTGGCTTCGCAGCAAATCCGCGTATCCAATAATGGATGTCATAGGGGTCTTGAGCTCATGTGCAAAGCTCCCCATAAACTCTTCCTGGCGCTCCATGGCCGTCTCTAGCTGCTGGATATGATCTTCCAGCCTCGCCGCCATCTGATTAAAGTCTTCCGCCAGCAGGCCGATTTCATCCGTACTATAAATACTGGCTCTTCTGGAAAGGTTTCCTTTGCTGATTTCTCTGGCAGTTTTTGAGAGTTCCTGTAAGGGTTTCGTAAGCAGTACAGTCAAAATCCAGAAAATCAGCACAGCCCCTGCAAGAACTGCCAGAAATACATTTCTGTAAATAATCATCTGCTGGGCCCTGGCATCATAAATACCGGTAATATTATACAGTCCGTCCAGATACATCTTTTTCTCTCCGGCCTCAAGCTGACCGGAAATCTGCAAATAATAAAGACCGCTTTCTGAAAACACCTGAAGCAGAAAATGGTCCTCTTCCATTTCCTTTGTCCAATTCTTTAGATGAGACGTTTCCTTGCTGCTTTCATAGATCGCCCGTTCCTCATCTGACAGGCGCAGACCAATCCAGCTGCCTCCCCCTTTATCCTCCAGCTGTTTTAACGTATTTACAATATCCATATAATACGACTGGGAACTGACAGAGTTGACAACCCGCAGCATATTTAACACCATCTGATAAGAATTTACCGCCGCCTGCTTTTCTCTGCTTAAGTTTCCTCTGAAGGATGCGGAAATCAGAATACTTCCCCCAATTCCAAAGGATATAGAAAAAAACAAAATGACGCCCATCAGTAATTTATTTCTAAACTTCATCTTATACCTCAAGCCTGTAGCCGACTTTATGAACGGCCTTAATCCGTTCTTCCCATCCGGTCTTTTTCCTAAGCCTCTGAACATGCAGATCTACCGTCCGGCTGTTTCCGGAAAAATCTCCGCCCCAGACTCTTTCATAAATAGTTTCCCTGTATAACGCAACTCCCGGGTTCTGCATAAACAGTACAAGGATATCAAACTCTTTTTTTGTCAGAGGAATCTCCTCCTCCTGCTTTTTTACCAGTCTGGACCGCAGATCTATCTGTATGTCCGCCAGCTCAATCACATTATCAATCTTATGATTTCTGCGCAGTACAGCTTCCACTCTCGCAAGAAGTTCTATAATTTCAAAAGGCTTTACCAGGTAGTCATCCGCGCCCATTTTAAGTCCCCGCACACGGTCTGACACAGAATTTTTCGCTGTTATAAATATCACCGGAATCTGAAGGGGGGAAATATATTCCATAAGCTCAAACCCGTCTACTCCCGGAAGCATAACGTCCAGCAATATAAGATCAAATTTATGCTCTGACAGCTCCAGCAGATCTGCTGCCGCATTTCCATCATATACACACTGGCAGGAATATCCTGCTCTGTTTAAACTCAATTTCAGCAAATCCGAAATTGGTTTTTCGTCCTCTACAATCAGAATATGAATCATTTTCTGTCCTCCCGCCTGTAAAATTTACATCATTATTGTATCATACTTGTATCTAAAAAACGGGATCTTCCCGAAAAACTTATTTCCAGTTTTTCGAAAAGATCCCAAAATCAGATTTTAGTCTTCACTTACACTATTTTTTTATATACTCCCGGACTACTCTTATGAGCTGAATCACAAAGGTCGGAATAAATGCCAGTACATAAATCATAATCAGCTGAAAGCCGGTAATCGCAGATACCTCAAACAGCCCTTTCAGGCCCGGAACCAAAAGAACCAGGTGAATCAGAATCATTCCAAGTACAAATGCTAAAAGGCTCCACCAGTTGCGTTTCATTCCGATTTTGAAAATAGACTGATTGCTTCTGCAGTTAAATCCATGGAACAGCCGCGCCATAGTCAGTACCGCAAATGCCATGGAACTAGCCGTCACCGCATTTGTCCCAAGACCGATATAAAAAGCGGCAATGGTACAGGCTGCAATCAGTCCGCCCTGATATGCCAGTTTTATCAAAAAGTCTTTAGTCAAAATTCCTGTTTTCGGATCCCTTGGCTTCTGGGAAAGCACCTCACGTTCCGGCGGCTCCATTCCAATGGCCAGCGCCGGCAGTGAATCAGTTACCAGATTAATAAATAGCAGCTGTACCGGTGCAAATGGCACCGGAAGCCCCAGAAGGGAAGTATAAAGTACTGCAAAAATTCCGGCCGTATTTCCGGAAAGCAGGAACTGAATGGCATTCTTAATATTTCTATAAACATTCCGTCCATTGGACACCGCTTTTATAATCGTCGCAAAATTATCATCCGTCAAAATCATAGACGCCGCATCTTTTGAGACTTCCGTTCCGGTAATTCCCATGGCAACGCCGATATCAGCTTTTTTCAGCGCCGGAGCATCGTTCACTCCGTCACCGGTCATGGCCGCAATGCGGCCTTTCCGCTGCCATGCATCTACAATACGTATCTTATTCTCCGGGGAAACTCTGGCATATACTGAAATTTTCTCCAAAACCTCATCCAGCTGCTCATCTGTCATGGCGTCCAGCTGTGCCCCTGTTACAGCCATATCCCCATCCTCAAAAATTCCAATCTGTTTTGCAATAGCCGTGGCTGTTACCTTATGGTCTCCAGTTATCATAATCGGCTTGATTCCCGCCCGTTTGGCATCCGCAACAGCGTCTTTTGACTCTTCTCTCGGAGGATCAATCATAGATACCAGGCCCAGGAAGACATAATCTTTTTCCTCATCCAGCGTCAGTGCCATGCCCGCTTCAATTTCCCGGTAGGCAAATGCAAGCACTCTGAGACCATTTTCAGAAAACTTTTGATTCTGAGCCAGAACTGCCTCCCGATCTCTTTCCTCTGCTTTTCTAACTGTAAATCCGCCGTTTTTATCAGAAACTGCGATACCTGTCATACGTTCCAGCAGAACATCCACTGCGCCCTTTGTAAATATAACGTCCCTGCCGTCCATCTGATACCGGGTACTCATCAGCTTTCGATCTGAATCAAAAGCGATCTCTTCTAACCGCTGCATTTCGTTTCTGATATCCTGGTATGGAATGCCATATTTCTCAGCCATTTCCAGCATACAAAATTCTGTCGGATCACCGATGCCTTTTCCTTCTGAAATTGAGGAATCATTATTTAAAACCATGTTGTAAATAAGATAGCGATCCAGATCCTGCTTTAAATCAATATCTGCCGGCCCGGTACATATGTCATTCCTGTATAATTCCTGAACTGTCATTTTATTCTGGGTCAGGGTTCCGGTTTTATCTGAACAGATAACAGAAACACAGCCAAGACTTTCCACTGCTTTTAATTCTTTAATAATAGCATGTTCTTTTGCCATTTTCTGTGTTCCCATTGCCTGCACAATGGTAACAATAGAACCAAGCGCCTCCGGAATAGCTGCTACTGCCAGCGCTACTGCAAACAGAAGTGAATCCAGAATCGTCATATCACGATAAATACTCAGTAAAAATACTACTGCACAGATCACCATAATCAACGCTGCAAGCTTTTTGCTGAAATTATCAAGACTGATCTGAAGGGGAGTTTTTTTCTCCTTTGTAAGATTCATCAAATCTGCAATTTTACCAATCTCAGTGTCCATACCGGTGCCGGTGACAACAACAACCGCGCGGCCGGAAGCAACAAGGCTCCCAGAATACACCATATTCAGTCTGTCTGCAAGTACAGCTTCCTGTGCCAGCACCTCATCCGTTTTGTCTACATTTAAAGATTCTCCGGTAAGCGAGCTTTCATTTACCTGCAGTGCATAATTTTCTATAATTCTGCCGTCGGCAACTACCATATCCCCGGCTTCCAGCAGCAAAATATCTCCCGGAACAACATCTTTAGATGGAACCTGTACGGTCTCGTGATCCCGAAGCAATTTTGCATGGGGTGATGAGAGAGCCTTTAATGAATCCAGAGACTTTTGAGCATTTGCATATTGAACAGTTCCCAGAATTGCATTTAATACAATTACAACCACAATAACAACTGTACTTTCTACATTTCCGGATATCATAGAAATAACAGCTGCAACAATCAGTATAATTACAAGAAGATCATAGAACTGTTCTAAAAACACCTGAAACAGACTCTTCTTTTTTCCTTCGCGCAGAACATTTTCGCCTTTTTCCTGGCGGATCTGTTCTACCTGCAAAGCGTTGAGCCCTTCCGGTGTGGAGGAAAACTGTTCTAGCACTTCCATTCCTTTCATCTGATAAATTTCTTTCATCTCTAACCTCCTGTGCAGATATGATTTTTCCAAAAGAAAAAGACTTTTCGTGTATATATTTTTAGATACAAAAAATACATACACGAAAAGTCTTGTCACCAATCTGGTATACATTGCCGGGATTAACCGTGATGACGACAATGTATTTAGACTACTCCCTTTCCATATACTTATGAAATATTGGCTTTTTCTTTGTATTCATAACTATAGCCGACTTGCATCAGATTTGCAAGAACTTTTTTATAAACAGTATCCGGCATCTGACCGGATACTGTTTTACTGCTGCTTATTATTTTTCTGAAAAAGAATCTTTTCCCACACCGCATAAAGGACATTCAAAATCCTCCGGCAGATCTTCAAATTTCGTTCCCGGTGCAATACCAAGATCCGGATCACCTTTTGCCTCATCATATTCCCATCCACAGATATCGCATACATACACTTTCATTTTTATAATCCTCCTTCTTATTTTCAGTATTTTAATTATATTAGCGTATTTCTTTGTTTGTTACAAGTATTCCTGTAATTGCTTTGAATTATACATATTATGGAATTTTATTTCTGTTGCAATTATCACTTCTTTATCCATTCTATTTTTTTACAATCCTAAGTGACTTCTCTGGAAATATATAGTATGATAATGATGCAATTAATTTTGTTTTTTATTTCACAATTGCGGATACTATAAGTAAATATCCAAAAAATTTTAATAGAAGGAGATGAACCTATGTATTGTACAAAAAAAATTACAGATGATCTCACATGGGTCGGCGGCAACGACAGAAGACTTGCCATGTTTGAAGGAGTTTACTCCGTTCCGGACGGCGTATCTTATAACTCCTACCTGTTAACTGATGACAAAACTGTTTTATTCGACACAGTAGACCGGGCAGTCAGTACCGTTTTCTTTGAAAATCTTGCCCACACCTTAGATGGCCGGACACTCGACTATGTCATTATACAGCATATGGAACCGGATCATTCTGCCACCCTCTCAGAGCTGATCCTTCGGTATCCTGATGTAAAAATCATTGCCAATGCCAAAACTGCAGTTATGATGAAGCAGTTTTTCGAATTTGAAGTGGACAGCCGCACGCTGCTTGTAAAAGAAGGAGATACCTTTGAAACAGGGCATCATACACTGACCTTTGTTATGGCTCCCATGGTACACTGGCCTGAAGTTATGGTTACTTATGATATGACTGATAAAATTCTTTTCTCTGCAGATGCTTTCGGAACCTTTGGAGCATTAAATGGAGCTATTTTTGCAGATGAAGTTGATTTTAACCGTGACTATATGGATGAAGCCCGCCGCTATTACTGTAATATTGTTGGTAAATACGGTACGCAGGTACAGGCACTTTTAAAGAAGGCTTCCTCACTGGAAATCAATATGATCTGCCCGCTGCACGGTTTCGTATGGCGCAGCCATATTGGTGATTACATTGACAAATATGTAAAATGGAGTACCTACACACCGGAAGAAACCGGCGTTATGATTGCATATGCTTCCGTATATGGAAATACAGAAAATACAGCTGAAATTATCGCTTCTAGACTGCGGGATAAGGGAATTAAAACGGTAATGTACGATGTATCTGTAACTCCCGCTTCTAATATTATTGCTGCTGCTTTCCAGTGGAGCCATTTATTATTTGCCTCCACCACTTACAATGCAGGCATTTTTGTCAGCATGGAAGAACTGCTTCGGGATCTGGCAGCCCACAATATTCAAAAACGTACTGTTGCTTTTGTGGAAAACGGCTCATGGGCCGCTACCAGCGGAAAACTGATGCGCGAGATTATTGCATCCTGCAAGGACATGAATATTCTAGAAGAAACCGTTTCTTTGAAATCTTCCCTGAAACCGTCACAGGATGATCAGGTAAACGCTCTTGTAGAAGCTCTCAGCAATACAATTCCCCAGTTTAAACCGGCACAGGCTGCATCTGCAGAAACAGAGGCTTCTGTAGATCCCAATGCTTTGTTTAAGCTTTCTTATGGATTATTTGTATTGTCTGCAAAAGACGGCGAAAAAGATAACGGATGTATCATCAACACAGTCACACAGCTGACAGATACCCCAAAACGGCTGACTATTGCAGTAAATAAACAGAACCTTACACATGATATGATCTTAAAAACAGGTATGTTTAATGTATCCGTATTAACGGAAGATGTCCCCTTTAAAGTTTTCCAGCACTTTGGATTCCAGAGCGGACGTGAAGCAGATAAATTTGACGGCAGCATCAAGGCAGTAAGAAGCCGCAATGGTGTTGTTTATCTTCCGGATTACACAAATGCTTTTATATCCGGCAAGGTAATTGACGCCCTTGATTACGGCACGCACACATTATTTGTGGCAGAAATCACAGAGGCTTGTATTCTGTCCCAGGAACCGTCCGTAACTTACGCTTACTACTTTGAACACATTAAACCAAAACCACAGCCGGCAGAAGAGAATAAAAAAGGATTTGTATGCAAAATCTGCGGTTATGTGTACGAAGGTGAGACGCTCCCCGCAGATTTCATCTGCCCCCTCTGCAAACATGGAGCAGAAGACTTTGAACCATTGTAAAAATAAATAAATTCAGAACTTAAAAAAGACTGCTGTGAACTCATAATCCAGGAATTCACAGCAGTCTTTCTTCCATACTATCTCCAGTTATCAGCATAATTTACTTCCGTTTGCATACAGCTTAAAGCTGCAGTTTAATACTTCCGCCGCTCTTTTTGACATCAGCATACGCTGCAGAAAAATTTCAAAGTAATCCATAACGGTGCACATGGAATCATCCAGCTCCAAATCCATCTGAATCACCTTCTTTTCTGCATTCACCGTCAGTTTTGAACTTAACGCGGCGTAATTTACCCGGTCATGAGCATCAAAACCTGTGATTACTTTATTTCGCACACGGTTTCTGCGCACATCTGTTTTATCCGCCAGAATCAACGCTGCCGATACTATGTCAATGGCAGTACCGGTAGCTTCATCATGGTGTCCAATAGCCGCCGCAACAGTAATTGCATCACAAAGAGGCATTCCCAGTTCCTTTAAAATTTGATATGCCAGCAGACCTCCGCTGTGGGCATGGTCATGACGGTTAATTCCATTCCCAATATCATGCATATATCCTGCAATTCTGCTAAGTTCAATCTGATGCTTGTCAAATCCAAGACTTTTTAAAATATCCCCTGCAGTCTCAGCCACTTTCGCCGCATGTTTCCTGGAATGTTCTGTGTAGCCCAAAACGCCTAACACATCGTTTCCCTTTTCAATCAGCAGATTAATTTCCTCATTTTTCCGAATCTGTTTGTACGTGATCCCTTTTTTATCTTCTTCCATTCCAACTCCTTTCTGCCATACAGCACCAGTTTCCAGTATAGCGGCTTTTGTTTCCGGCTGACACCCGGTTTTGGTAAAACCTTCGTAAAATCTCCGGTTATAAAAAGTCCTTTTTTCCAAGCCTTACATCTTCCATAAAACCTTTCAGTTCTTCCGGCAGAGATTGAAATAAAAAGCTGCCGCCAGCCTTCTCCTGTTCAAGATACTGATTTTGAAGCTCTTTTGCCATGGCTTCTATTTCCTGGTAAAGTCCTAGGGCAGACATTCTTGCGCCCCCCTGCCCCAGAATAATCACCTGCTCTAATGCATCCGAAGTAGCAACCGTCACCTGATATTTTCTTCCAATCTCATGAACAGTTTTTTCAATATACTGGTCTGCCGTTTCTGCCTCTCTGGTATAAACAACATGAATGTTGTGATACTTCAATATCTCACCGGGATTTCCCTTCACTTTATACGCATCAAAGACAAGAATCAGCGTAACCTGCTTATAGCCCTGGTAATTGCATAAAATATCCATCAGTTTATTTCTGGCAGCCTCAATGTTCTCCTGGGCCAATTCCTTTAATTCATCCCAGGCAAAAATAATATTATATCCGTCCACAAGAAGATATTCCTTATCCCCTGTTTTCCTTTGAGATCTGCCGCCAGAAACTGCAGGCGGAAGCGACGCAGTTTTTTTCTTAAAGGCATTGTGACTCCTCTTAACCGGTCCGTAAGTACGCGAAAAAATCTCCTCCAGCTCTTTTTCACTGGCCCAGGAATCCTGCTGACGCTTCTTAAAGTCCGGAACAGCTGCTTTTGATTCCTGTACTGTCTTCTCCTTCCACACGCTGTCCACATGCATATGCTGCTCCACCTGATCCCAGCTTACATAATATCCGGCTCCATGAGCACAGAATACAGAGCCCGTTGGATGATCCGGATCGCTGTCAGCATCATACCCGGCGCCTGCAATCACCTCATCTGCATTATGGCATGGTTCATATCCTTTCAAGCTGCAGAATAAACGGCCGCATCCTTTTGTGTAAGCCGCCACTTCCGTCATATACCCTTCCATAGCTGCTGCCGGAACCTTTCCGGTAAGAACGGAAACATCTCCTTTATTCTCTGCAGGCAGAAAGCTTCCATGCATTTTCTGTATATCTGACATGGCCCGTCCAATCATCTGTCCCGGCACTTCCAGACGAAATTCATATACCGGTTCTAGAAGAACAGACTCCGCCTTCCTTAACCCCTGGCGCAGCGCCCGGTAAGTGGCCTGGCGGAAATCTCCGCCTTCTGTATGCTTTTGATGAGCCCGTCCCGCCGCCAGCGTGATTTTCATATCAGTGATCTCAGAACCGGTCAGCACCCCAATATGTTTCTTTTCCTTTAAATGCGTCAAAATCAGCCGCTGCCAGTTTTTGTCCAGTATCTCCTCACTGCAGTCTGCGGTAAACTCAAGACCGCTTCCCGGGGGAAGAGGTGTCAGAAGAAGGTGAACTTCCGCATAATGACGCAGAGGCTCAAAATGCCCGATCCCCTCTACAGTATCTGCAATGGTTTCCTTGTATACAATACTTCCGGCGCCAAAGTCCACATTGATTCCAAACCTCTCTAAAATCAGATTTTTCAGGATTTCAATCTGTACCTCTCCCATTACCTGCGCATGAATTTCTCCAAGCTGCTCTTTCCACACAATGTGAAGCAGCGGATCCTCTTCCTCCAGCTGCTTAAGCTTTAAGTAAACCAAAAAAGGATCAGCCTGAGCCGGAAGCAGAATCTGATACGTCAGTACCGGCTCTAATACCGGAGCAGATGCATTCTCTTCCATCCCCAGCCCCTCTCCTGCAAAGGTCTTTGTCAGCCCGGTTACCGCACATACAGTTCCTGGTCCTGCCTCCTGCACAGCCTCATAATCAGCACCGGAATAAATCCGGATCTGATCTGCTTTTTCCTCCCAGGCTGCTTCTAAGGCCGGTTCCTCCTTTTTTCTGTTGGTCAAAGGCATCTTTACCTTTAAGCTTCCACCGGTGATCTTCATATGGGTCAGCCGGGTTTGCTGGCTGTCTCTGGAGATCTTATACACTCTTGCGCCAAATGTATCCGGATATTTTGGCTCTTCCATATAGCGAACAAGGCCATCCAGAAATGCCTCCACCCCCTCTAACTTCAGAGCAGAGCCAAAAAAGCAAGGAAACACCTTTCGGGTCAGAATCATTTCTTTTACTGCCGCCGCTGAAACCGTCCCCTGTTCCAGATACTCCTCCAAAAGCGCCTCATCACAAAGAGCCAGATTTTCCAGAAAATCTGATTCCTTCTGTTCCTGTCCAAAATCAGTGCATCTCTCATCCAGTCTTTGTTTTAATTCCTTTAATAACGCCTCTTTATCTGTGCCTTTCTGATCCATTTTATTCACAAATAAAAAGACCGGAATCTGATACTGTTTTAAGAGGTTCCACAGCGTCTGTACATGTCCCTGTACGCCGTCGGCGCCGCTGATCACAAGAATCCCGTAATCAAGCACCCCAAGTGTCCGTTCCATCTCCGCAGAAAAGTCCACATGCCCCGGCGTATCAAGAAGGGTAATATTCCACGAGCCCAGCTTCATCCGGGCCTCCTTGGAAAAAATAGTAATTCCCCTTTGCCGCTCCAGATCATACGTATCCAGAAATGCATCTTTATGATCCACTCTTCCGATTTTTCTGATGTTCCCCGCCGAATACAGCATTGCCTCCGCCAGTGTGGTTTTCCCGGCATCTACATGGGCCAGAATACCCATACAGGCGCGTTTTTCTGATTTATTTTCAGACGTATTTTCCATATGAAAATACCCCTTTCTACTTATTTTTGATTTGCTTTTTATCATAACACAGAAAGAACTATAAGTCGATAAACCAACCTTTCTCCAGAGTAAAAACAAATATGCCTCCCTCTGCAGACAGATGTATTTATCTGATACAAGGGAAGCATATGATTTGCCCTGCTATTTATTTTTATTGCATACTGCACTTCTTCTTAAGAGCAGTATCACTCCAAAGACTGCCACAAATACAGATATAAACTGTGACGTCGACAGCGGGCCAATTGCCCCACGGAGCAGATCTCCTCTGAAAAATTCTATAGTAAATCGTCCGATACTGTATATAATCAGATACAGTGCGCTGATTTTTCCCGGCACCCGGTTCTTTCTTGCAAGAAGACAAAGTACCGCAAAATTAGCAAAATCAAAAATGCTGGAATACACCTGGGTGGGCACCAGCGCTACCCCGTTTGGTGCAAACGCGGAATCTTTAAATGTGAGAGCCAGAGGACCGCTTGTTTCTATTCCGTAACAGCAGCCGGCCAGAAAACAACCGATACGCCCAAAGCCCTGGGCAAGGGCAATAGATGGCACAACCAGATCCAGGTATTTCCAAAACTCCAGCTTTTTTACCCGGCAGAACACATATCCCGCAGCAATTCCCGCAATAATTCCTCCATATACTACAAAGCCGTCAAATACATCCAGCAGCCGGCCGGGATCTGCAATAATTTCATCTAAAACAGTAATATAATACAGAACCTTCGCGCCCACAAAGCCAATTACAACGCCCCAGATCAACAATGGAAAAATGTACTGGCTCTCCAGCTTGTATTTTTTTGCCCGATATTCCGCCATAACATACGCAGCTATAATGCCAATGGCGATCATCAGACCGTATCCGTGAATCGTAAAATTTCCAATTGAAAATAAATCGTTTTTCATAAAAAACCCTTTCTGTCAGCAAAACGGTTCCTTTTTCGAATCCGCCGTTTTCCCACTGGCACAACTGTATAAACCAGTTTCGTACCACTAAAATCCTTCTCTCATATTACCCCAGTTTTTTATGATTGACAACCCACAGTTTCTTCCGGCCTCATTGTTCCGGGAAATAGTTTTCTAATACTTTTGTATCGGTTGGTTTTCCAAGACAGGAACCCAGTATCATCAAAATAAGAGATACAACAATCCCAATTACAATCTGATGAAGTTCCATCACCTTTACTCCAAGGGCCATGGTTACACAATAACTGACTGTCCCCCCGATCATAGATAAAATTGCGCCTGTACGGTTTGCCTTTCTCCAGAACATGCCCAGCAGAAAAATCCATACAAAGGCGCTTTCCAGGCCGCCAAAGGCAAACATATTAATTTTCCAGATTACATCCGGCGGTGAAATGGAAATCACAAATATAATCAATCCAATTACAAGGGTGCAGATCTGGCTGTAAGCAGCTGTCTTTTTCTCTGAGAGAACTTTATTCCGTTTTTCCATCTGCCGCATATAGATATCCTTTACTAAAGACGAGGTGGCTGTAAGCAGCAGTGAGGACACGGTTGAAATAGATGCAGCAATGGGGCCGATAATGGTAAGTCCGGCCAGCACCGGCTTTAAGGACGCTGCGATTGTCATAGGCATAATATTATCTACACTGTTCCCGTAGGCTGAGATATCCTCTGTCAGTACTCCCTGGGATAAAACCCCGATAAAATTCATGCCGATATTCATAGCCCCAATGACAATGGTTCCTATAAGGATTGCCCGATGAAGGGATTTTGTATCCTTATAACTCATGCACCGCACCACGGACTGGGGTAATCCAATGGTAAAGACTCCCACAAGCAGCCACTGGGAAATATACAGACTATAGGGCATCTGCCCTCCGGATAATGGTTCTAGCATCTCCGGCTTAAATTCAGAAATATGGTCCATAATCGCCGTATACCCGCCCCCGGCATTTAAAACACCAAACAGCAGAATTATCATGCCCGCAAGCATTGCAATGGCACACAGCGCGTCCGTAACTGCCACACCACGGAATCCTCCCACTGTAGTATAAATAACGACAATAAGACCAAACAACACCAGACCGGTCATATAGGAGTAACCGGTAACAGCCTGAAAGATTTTGGCCCCGCCTACAAACTGAGCTACCATAGTAGCACAGAAGAAAATAATGGTAATAACTGCAGACAGACTGGCAAGGGCATCCGACTGATATCGGTGGCGGATCACATCCATAATTGTAACACCGTTAATTTTCCGTGATACAACTGCAACCTTTTTACCCAGAATCCCCAGCACTAGAAATAAAGCCGTTACCTGAACTACAGACATATAAATCCAGCCAAATCCCACACTCCATGCCTGCCCGGGCCCGCCCACAAATGAACTGACAGAACTGTAGGTTGCAACGGTAGTCATGGCCAGCACAAAACCGCCCAGACTCCTAGAACCGATAAAATATTCCTTTACGAAACCCTCCGAGGCCTGCTTCTTTCTCCGATATCTTATAAAAAGGCTGACCCCCAGCATTAAACAGAGGAATAGAAAGATAGGACCAAGCATTACCAGATTATTCATCTTTTTCTTCCTCCTCTGTCAAATCAAAATTTTTATAAATTCTTTTTATCAGCCACCAGACAGCAAGGATAGAAAATATCCAGGTTCCAAGACAGCCTGTAATTGCCCACAACGGCGTATGAAAAAAGGTAATGTCCAGCCTGCTGACTCCAAAGCCCAAAACACACCAAACTACAATCAACAGAACAAGGACAAAAAAGGTAGCTTTTGCCTCTTTTTTAATCTGTTCAAAAATCTTTTTCTTATTCATCGACTTTTTTCCTCATTTCCAATTAAATTTTATAGTCTAAACCGCTCACCGCTGCTGTTTACTAAATCTTACCACAGCTTTCTGCAGAAAAAAACCTCCCAGAGCCAGAAGTCCTGAGAGGTATTGAAGCGTCCTGCAACGCTGTAAATCGTATAAAATTGTCTGTATCTCGACGATTGATTATCTCTTAGAGAACTGAGGTGCACGACGTGCTCCTTTGAGACCGTACTGGCGTACAGTTTAGCGCCGGTTTTCCTTGATTTTATGGGCTTTTTGGCCTCTGCCCTCAAATGTTGCCCCAGTATTTAATCATAAAAATGGGGGCATTTTAGACACCAACAGATGGAGCAAATGCAGCATTTACAACACTCAGAAGTTCCTCCGGTTTATTATACTTCACCTGCGCGTAAATGTCCATAGTCGTCTTACTGTTTTCATGCCCGGCAAGATATTGAACAGTTTTTGGGTCAATGCCTGCATACAGCAGGTTAGTAATATAGGTGTGACGAAGTTGATGTGGGGTTACATCAAAGTCAATGGCATACACTAACTTCGGGTTATTTTTCTGATGACTGCCAGGGGTAGGCGTTACCGTACACTTCACGCACTGGCCATTTACATACTTATAATAGTTATGGGGTTTCGTAGAGCGAACGGTTACATATTTCCATACCCGCTGAAACTGCGAAGATGAAAGAGGATTTCCATTTCTGTCAGCAACCACATATTCCGATTCGGTTTTCTCTTTCACTTCCCGCAGGCAGTCTGTCAAACACTTTGGGATCGGAATATCTCTCCGAGCCGCCTTCGTTTTCAGCGTTGTGGAAATCACCGGCCTGTTATGTTCTGAGCGCCATGCCCTCCGTACAGAGATGTACGGCGTAGGAACATCCAGAAATACGCAGTCCCATTGCAGTCCCAGAATTTCTTCACGACGCAGGCCGGAATATAAAGCGATCATTATAAAGGTATAGGGCGGAAGCCCTCGGACAGTATCTAAAAGTAGCTTCACTTGCTCATCCGTCAAGGCATTTATCTTTTTCCCCGGTTTTCCCCCTTTGGCCGAGAGTCCCTCACAGGGATTATATTCAAGTAACTGGCTTCGCTCTGCCGAATAAAAGACACATTTCAGGAGCATATTTACCTTACTATACAATCCAGCAGATTTTGAAGCCAATGGAATCATCGCAAGCCGAATATCGTCTGCAGTCACATCCTCAAGATACATATCGCCTAAAGGTTTGACAATATAGTTGTTCATGGTCTGGGTATATCCTCTCAACGTGCCGGAAGATACCTTTGCCGACTGCATGAGCAACCACTTCTCGCAATACTCTGCCACCGTTGGATGTTTTCTGCGGAAAACCGCCTCCTCTACCTGGCGTCGAGCCTCCATCTCCTTTAACTGGAGTTCCTCGCAGGTTTCAGCATACAAGTCCACCCTTTTTCCATCGGCATCGGTGATCCGAGTCCTGTAATATTGAATCCCCCTCCGCATGGCAGTGCCATACCGGGGAACATTTTCTTGTTTTTTCGCCATGATTTCAGTTCCTTTCTATTTAATATGTATTTCAGCGCCGATACCTTCTTTATACTGAAAAATCATGGCTCTATCAAAGGTGCGATTCTGGGAAACGCAAAGGGCGGGGAACACTCCCCGCCCTTTGTACGTTTTCCGTCAAATTATTGTGCCGCTTCGTATTCACCGCCATCCCATTCTGCAAAGGCTCCGCTTAAAACTCCTGCCAGTTGCTCCGGCTTGTTGTACTTTACCTTCGCATAAATGTCCATCGTGATCTTACTGCTCTCATGGCCAGCCAAGTATTGAACTGTTTTCGGGTCTACCGAAGCATGAATCAAATTTGTGATGTAGGTATGACGAAGCATGTGTGGCGTAACCTCAAAATCCAAGCTATATACCACATGACCATTGTTCCGTGCTTTTTCACCCAGCTTCGGGTAAAGCATATACTTCACATATTTCCCGTCCACAAGTTTGCGAGCTATCCTCGGTTTTGCTGTCCGTGTCACGATATACTGCCAAAGCCGCTTAAACTGCGTATAAGACAACGGCTCTCCATCCTGGTTGGCAATTACATAGTCTGATGTCGATTTTTTCTTTGCCGCTTTCAAGCACTCTGCCAAACGATCCGGGAGAGGGATATTCCGCTCCGCAGCCTTCGTTTTTAACTCTGTGAGAATGACCGGCCTATTATGTTCCGTGTGCCACGCCCGCCGGACCGTCAAATACGGCGCATCTGTATCCAGATATACCGAATCCCATTGCAGTGCAAGGATTTCTTCCCGCCGCAGCCCGGCATACAGGCCAATCATCACAAATACATAGGGCGGCAACCCACGAATGGCGTCCAAAAGCCGTTCTACCTGTTCATCCGTCAAAGCCTGCCGCTCCTCCTGCGGAACGCCTCCGCCTTTTGCCTCAAGGTATATCGTCGGGTTTGTATCAATCACATGGCTCTCCTTGGCCGCCCGGAAAATAGACTTGTAGAGGATTACCACGGACTTATATACTGAAGCCGACTTTTTAGAGACTGGCACAAGGGCAACCTGGATGTCATCCAGGGTTACATCGGCCATTCGTTTCTCACCCAGCTCCTTGATAATATGCCGCCGCACCTTGGATGTATAATCAATCAATGTGGTGGCACGGATATGGACGGACTGCATCAGAAGCCACTTTTCACAATACTCGGCGACCGTGGGGGATTTACGCCGGAATGTGGCGTTGTCGATTTGCTCAAGAGCCGCCATTTCCTTGTCGTAAACTTCCTCGCGGGTTTTTCCGTAAAGAATCACCCGTTTGCCATCTGCGTCCTCAATATCTGTTTTGTAATACTCATGCCCATTTATCTGGACTTTGCTGTACCTGGGAATTCGTTTTCTTTTTGCTGCCATTTTTCTACCTCCAAATGCAATCGGTGTTGTATCTTTGTTTTACCAAAACCGCACGATTTGCTCAAAGGTGCGATTTGTTTCCTCGCACATTTCGGTAGGTTGCTTTCTTTTCCACAGGTTTTGCCCGATAGGTGCATTTAGCAACATATTCCTGAAGGTAGGCAGAAGTGAAATATACGCACCCATTCGGTACATATTGAATATAGGAAATCAAACCGCTGTTTCTGGCTTCATCCAAGGTGGCAAGGCTGATTCCCAACAGTTTTGCCGCCTCCTTACGAGTAATCAGCTTTTCCATATCCAATCTTCACTTCCTTTCCTTCTTTTTTACTACTTCATAATCAAAACCGGGCCGCTGGCCGCAGTAGGTGCAGATGTCCTTTTCCACCCGGCCAGGGTGGACCCGGCGCAAATAATAAGAGCCTGTGCCGTAGAAGTTATTGGCACAGGCCGGACAAAGGCACATGATTAAATTTTTCGACGTTTCTTCAATCAATCCCACGCTGACTGCCAGAGCGCGGTTGAGCCGGCGGATATGCTGTTCCTCCAGATGTCCGATGTACGTTTCCAGCCGTCTTTTATCAATGGTGCGGAGCTGCTCCATCAGCACCAGAGAAGGCAGCTCCAGGCCGTTCTCTGCTTTGAGAAGGTAATGAGTGGGCAGCTTGGCCTTGGCGTCCACTTTGCTGGATATGGCTGCCACAATGACCGTGGGGCTGTGCTTGTTTCCAGTATCGTTCTGAATAATAAGGACAGGGCGATACCCTTCCTGTTCGGAGCCGATTCCCCGGCCCAGATCGGCATAGTACATATCGCCGCGCAGATATGTCTTATTCATGTCTATGACCTCCCTTTGAAATGCAGGCGGCAGGTGCCGCCTATGTAGAGCCGGACAGCAGAACAGAATGAAGGCCAGGGAGAGATAAAACAATCCTCCTGTTTTCATTGGCCCGTCCTGCTGTACGGCCCGTATTTCAAAGTGTTCCTATTTGTCCTCGACACCCCGGAACACTGCGGGAAGTCATCAAACGGCTGGCGGCTCACCAGCTCCACGGGGAATCTCACCCCTCGCGTGGTTCTCACGCAACCGCCCCCATTGCCTGCGACGGATCACGGCGGCAAACCGCTTCAACGCTCGGACGTTAGGCTGGACGGGAGTATCATTGTCCCCGCTGCTGGTTATGGCCGTACCGGGAGCCGCCCGGTACTGGCAGCCTGCTGTTTCTCGCTCCTTGCCTGGAAGAACAAACCAAAGACCTACAATCTCTTTTTTCGGTGGTGTCTCGTTGTTTTCTCCCGGCAGATCACTGCGCAGCCGCTACCTGGGCTTTGGCTTTCGCCAAAGCAGCGGGAATGTGCCTGATGAATGGGTATGCAGTTTTCAAGGTGCCATGAGGCCATAAAAAGAACCTCTCACCCTATTTGCCGTTGGGTGAGAGGTTCTATAACCGCTAAAACTTATTTTTCCAGAAAAATTTTTAGCTTTTTGAGGATTTTCATTTTCCTCTTATAAACGGCGGGCTGAGAAATGCCGAGTTCCACCGCCAGCTCGCTCTCCTTGCGCTCATCAAAGAATAATGCCTGGATCAGCGCACGTTCTTCTGGGGTAAGCAGGGAAAGCGCGGTATGTAGCCTGTCCACTTCCAGCTTGTGGAGCACCACGCTCTCCACGCTTTCCTGCTCATCGGAGAATTGCCGGGCATTTTCATCCACCAGCCGGTCCAAAGAATCTTCGCGGCTGGGGATGATCTGCACCACTTGGCCCTCCTTTCCGAGAACGAACCGCTCGGTTTTCAAATCGTTCTCAAAATAGCGCATTTTCCGGTCGCCCTGCATATAGGCCCGGTACACTTCATCCGTGACCTCGACAAATTGGCCGCGAATCCATATTCTTTTTTTATCAGCGTCCACGCTGTTTTCCCTCCGATCAGTCTGAATTGCGAGAAATTCAGACTGGCCGGCGGTCCCCTACAACGTGAAAATGGGGTTTCTCTATATTGAAAAACGCACCTGCAGAATGGGGTATTCCCCCAAACAGCAAGTGCGTTTCTTTTTAGTTCGTATAAATCATGGCATGATGGTTCAGTGCGAAGGGCATAGTATCCCGCTGAAAAACGGGAAGTTTTTTTGACCGTACACCGTCAAGCAGGCGGCCTACGACATAGAATCATACTCGCTGCTTCTAATAAGCAGCGGTGCGAAGGATGACCAACGCATGAAATATCCCTCCAGGCCAAAACGTGGTCTGGAGGGATGGGCATGACAAACCAACCTGCCAAAACCTCGTTTTTTTTATTGACAGGGCCAGTTATACGATCCTGGTCAGTTCACTTTTATCCGCACTATCAGTTCTCTAAAATTTGAACTGCTATGCCATTATAAATCTGGCATAAATCCGTAAAATAGAAGGAGAGGTGAACTGAAAGTGCAGAATGAACATGAAATGCTTGGCGAGATCATCAAGAATGCCCGCATGAAAGCAGATATTACGGTCGAAGATCTGGCAGCCAAGGTCGGAGTAGGCGAGAGATTTATATATCGTATCGAGAACGAAGGCAAAAAGCCCAGCTACGACATCCTGTACAAGCTGATTCGGGAGCTGTCCATTTTACCCGATCAGATTTTCTTCCCGGAAAAGAAGATTGAGGATTCTGAAATGGAAAGCCTTGTCCGTATGCTGTATAACTGCGATGAGCGTTCTATGCAGATCATCAAGGCGACAGTTAGAGCGGCCTTGGATAGCCAGCCCAAAGAGTGAAAAAGAGCCGATGTCCGTGGGAAATTCTCACGGGTTCATCGGCTCTGCGTCTATGCGTCTGGCTCTTTGATGACAACGATGTGTAGCTGTTTCGCCTGAATCAAGCTCTTTCGTTTGCACTTCGGGCAGTAGAGAGGATAATTGATTAAAACCGTATCCTCCCTGATTCGATCACGGGTTCCGCAGACGGGACAATAAACCCATTCTGTTTGCTGCATGGGAACCACCTCCATTCTCTTGTTTCCAAGACATGGCTGAGGACTTGCTACTCTGCAAGCCCGTCGGCGTGTCTTTTCTATTTAATCTTCATTTTTCCTCCCATAAGTTAGCCATTAAAAATTTATCCAGGTTAATCTTGTTTCTGTGTTGCTGTCTCTTTCAGCCGTGAGAAACTTTCGTCGCTGATGTTGTGTTCAATCCGGCAGGCGTCGGCCTCCGCAGTCTTGGGGTCAATACCTGCGGCGATAAGCTGTTCAGTAAAAAAACAGTGACGCTCATAGATTTTCTTGGCTGTTTCTTGTCCTAAATCTGTGAGTAAAAGAAAACTGTGATCATCCATTGTAAGGAAACCACCATCTTTTAGGACAGTCATTGCCCGCCAGACGCTTGGTTTGCTAACATTTAATTGTCGAGCTATATCAACAGAGCGCACCTCAATTTGTTTTTTAGCTACTATTAAAACTGCCTCTAAATAGTCCTCCATAGATGATGTTAAGGGCATAATGGTACACCTCCTTCTGACACATATAATTACTTCATTTACACCATACCTGCTTTTTTGAAATGCTTCTTGAGCAGTTTCTTAGCGATGAGCGCGCCAACAAAGGCGCAAATTGCAACAACGACAAGCATTATGATAGCTGTTACAGGTGATACTAACGTTTGCAAAATTCCCAAATAACTTTCGCCAAACATTCCCGCATACTGCTCAAGTGTTTGATTTGAGAAAAACAAGAAGGGAATATATGTACCACTGAATGCTGCTAAAACCATATAAATGATATAACTGAACGTAAGTGTTTTTCCATTAGTGCAACCTGTTTTCCACGCGATCAACGCAGAAATAATGCCAGCAATAATGCAGCAAATTATCATGGGCGGATAAAATCCATAAATGCCTGTTACCGCACAAAAAATGAACAGTGCCCACGGTTTCTTAGTCTTAGCTGCTACAAGGAAATATGTAATAGCTGCCAATAATGACCACAATGGACTTACCACTAACATCGTGTAGGGAGAAAAAGATAGGAACGCACAAATGATATAGATAACAAGTGCGCACAAAGATAAAAGAGCTGTGACGATCAAATCCTTTACTTGAAATCCTTTTTTGTTTTCGGTTTGCATGAAATAAATCCTCCTTAAAATGATATTGGTTGGAACGATGTCCATATGATAACCGCAAAAAGAGCAAGCATACCTATCAACAAAATACTATCTCTTAAGCGGAAATCAACTAATATATAGTGAGTTTTTTCACAAGGATAGCTGATGCCTCGCGTTTCCGCTGATGCGGATAATTCTGTCGCCGTCATCAGAAGGCGCATAAGTATAGGGACTAAAAAGCCTTCGTATGTCTGCGCCGGATGACTTACTATTCTCCAAAAAGACAATCCCACGCCCCTCGTTTTCATCCCTTGTTTTATATAAAGCACATCTTGTTTCAAAGATGGAAGAAATCTCAATATGATAGCCACTGGTATCACAATTGCTTGAGGGATATGACTTGCCTGAAGCGCTGCTATCAATTCCGATATTTCCGTAGTCTGAAATAGAATATTCAAAGCAAGTGCAATAGTCAAAATTCTTAGTAAAAAGAATGTTATCACGGAAGATAAATGAATTGGAAGGACTTGCGCCAACATAAGCAGAACTATATAAACTATTGCAACTTTGATACTTGTTTTCCAAAGTCCACTTAGCAAAGCAAACAGGCAAACGACGCCAAAGAGTAACAAGCCTGTTAAGCCTCCACCCAAAGCAAACGCCAAAGCTGATGTCAATAGAATCAACAGAAGTTTTATGCGAGAATCGTAATATACTCCATGCTTTCTCAATTTATTCACCACCTTCCTCCACCATAAAATTCTTTACGATTTTGAAATTGTTTTGTTCCGTCATTTGTAAATCATCTTTAATAATCCCTTCCTTCAAAAGCAAAGCGCGCGAGGCGGTCAGGCTGATAAACTCCAGATCATGCGTAATAATAAAGACCAGCTTTCCAGCCTCACGCATATAATTAACAGCATTGGCAACAGCGCACATATTATCCCAGTCTAACCCGCTTGTTGGTTCATCCAAAACGATGATTGGTTTTTCCGAAAGCATTGCCGCTCCTATTGTCAGTCTCTGTTTTTGACCGCCTGATAAAGCATACGGATGGCAGTCTTTGAAGTTTTCCAGATGGAGCATTTTCAAAATTTGAGACACTTTTTCATCTATGCTTGGAATCCTTTTGTTTCCTAACCTCAATTCCTCCGTCACACTGTCTGTATAAAGCTGGTGATCTGCCTCCTGCATAACAAAGTACACATAGTCGGATAATTTTTGTTGCTTCACATTCTTTCCATCAATGTAAAACGCACCTTGGCGGCAGCGAATCAAGCCAGACAAGATTTTCCCCAATGTTGTTTTCCCGCAACCATTTTCTCCAATCAAGGCAATCGTTTCGCCTTTGTAGGCTTCTAATGAAATGTTGTGAAGAAGTTCCGGCATGGCTTTATGCGAAAAGCTCAAATTTCTAATTTGGAGAAATACTTCCGAGCGGCAAATAGATTCTTTCCTTTCTATTTGTATTAAATCCAAATTTAACGGGCGAAGCCTTCTGTTGTGCATTTGGACAGCAGATAATTCTGCCATTTCCTCACCTGTTAATTCTTCGCAGATTTGACCATCCTCCATAATTAAAAAGCGATCTGCGAGTCCGTATAAGTAAAACAATCTGTGTTCTGAAACAATAATCGTGTGTCCAGCGGCTTTCAAAGCAGAAAGAATCTCTCTTACCTGTAAGATTGTATGAATGTCTAAATTAGCCGAAGGCTCATCCAGAACATAAATTTGTGGATTAAGAGTAGTCGCTGCGAGAAAAGCAACTTTTTGCCTTTCTCCACTGGACAGGGCAAAAATATCTCTGTCTTTTAGGTTCTCCATATTCAGTGACTGAAAGGCGCTGTTAACACGTTTAACGATTTCTTTATGTGGAATTCCATAGTTTTCGCAGGCAAATGCAACTTCGCTGGAACTGTTTGTAGTAAAAAATTGACTGCGGGGATCTTGAAAAATTGAAGCAATCTCTTTGCCAGCCTCACCGGCGTCCGATTCTTTTATGGAACGTCCCAATACAATGACTTCGCCGGATAATCTGCCTTCAAAAAAGCGGGGAATCAAATTATTGATACACCTGGTTAATGTGGTCTTTCCACATCCGCTCTGCCCAGTAATAACAAGAAATTCTCCCGATTTTATGATAAGCTTTACATCCTTTAGACTTTCCTGAGACTGTCCTTCATACTGAAAAGAGGCATGTTCAAAAGATATAATTGGAAATTGTTTTTTCATGGCAACACACCTCATAGCTTCCAACTGATGGATTTCTCCCTGCACTTCAAAAAAGTACGATAAATCCCTTCTTTTTCTGCTAATTCCTTATGGGTTCCCTTTTGAACAATATGGCCTTGATCAATGACAATAATTTGATCTGCCGTCCGAACAGTAGACAACCTGTGAGCGATAGAAATTAGTGTTTTATTTTTCGTCAATTCAAAAATTGCGTCCAAAAGAGCTTTTTCATTTTCCGGGTCTACGCTGGATGTCGCTTCATCCAAAATAACGATGGGCGCGTCTTTCAATATCGCCCTTGCTATTGAAATTCTCTGTTTTTCTCCCCCAGACAAAGTGGAACCTGCTTCTCCTATCATTGTTTCATAGCCTTGTGGGAGCGCCTCTATAAAATCATGGCAGCGGGCCCTTTTAGCGGCCTCTACCACCTCCGCATGGGTCGCGTTAGGTTTTCCGAATTTGATGTTATTTTCAATCGTATCATTAAACAGATACACCTTTTGGAATACCATACTTACATATGATAAAAGGCTATCACAAGTAAATTCTTTTACATCGTGTCCTCCAATTTTAACACTTCCAGAATTTACGTCCCAAAATCTTGCAATCATATTACACAAAGTTGTTTTCCCTGAACCTGACGGCCCAACGATAGCACAAGTAGAGTTCTGTGGGATTTTCAAGGTGATTCCATCTAAAACCGGACGGCTGTCATAAGCGAAAATAACATCTTTCAGTTCAATCTCATATGATTTCAGGACAATATCCTTTCCGTCTCCATCTAAAACCGGTATATCTGAGATGAAATCCAGCCGATCCAACTGCGTAGCGAGCATTTTACTCAAAAAGGCCCCGTCATTCATCAATTCCAATTCCATGAACATTAAAAATGCACAGATGATAAATAAAAGGCAATAGGGCAATGTGATAACTCCCCACAAATAGAGCAAAGCTGACAATAAAAATAACAGGCAACTTGTAATCTTAAATACGGCTTCATACAGCTTCATAATTCCGGCAGTAGAAATTGTAACCGCTATATCGCTGCGACACTTATTTTCAAAGGCTTGATCCACTTTTCCTTTTCCTTCTTTGCCTTTTCCGAATATGCGCAGAACAGAAATGCCTTTTATGTATTCTAATGCACTTCCCACCAACAATTCCTGAGCATTTTGCATATCTTCCGTATGCGCGCCGGCCCGCTTTTTTATCTGGCCCAGTACAAGAATTCCCGCTAAAATTCCTGTTAAAGCCAAAAACCCAATCTGCCAGCAAAATATACCCAACATTAGCGTCATGGCAAGCGCCTGTACAAAACCTCCTACCAAAAATGTTAGTGCAAGCATACAATTCCCTTCCAGATCGGAAATTGTTGTTGTCAATACTGTTTGTACGGTGCCGAGATTATTTTCTGTAAAATAGCCCATTGGTGCCCTTTTGAGCTGATTTCCAATCTCAAGACGCTTTTCCCGGAAAATCTCATATCCAGACGCACTCATTAGCACATCGCTTAGGTACTGAAACAAAAAGCGGCCCAAAACACTAAGTGCAACAATTCCAAATGCCTGTAAAATGACAGTCTCTGTTAAGTGTTCGATATTCAACATTACCAATAGCACAGCAAAAAATACAAAGGCGGCGCAGCAGGATTTCAGAGCATTGAAGATCAGTCCGGCAATTACACGGGGACGATATTTCCCAGATAACCGTAAAATCCTTTTTATAATTGAAAACATATTAAAATGTCCCTCCTTCCACTTGATCAGCTGAACTCACATAATCACTCCATAATCTTTGATAAAGTGGGCATTCTGATAAAAGCTCTTCCTGCCTGCCGCAGCCAACAATCTTTCCATTTTCCACCACAAGGATTTGATCAGCCTTCTGGATGGTCGCAAGACGATGAGCTACTACGATGAGGGTTTTTCCTTTTACAAGTTTACTGATAGCGTTTTGAATGAGATACTCATTTTCTGGATCAGCATAGGCCGTGGCCTCATCAAGAATAATTACTCTTGCATTTTTTAGAATTGCCCTTGCGATAGTAATTCGCTGACGTTCTCCGCCAGAAAGTTTTCCTCCTGCGTCTCCGGCATTTGTATCATATCCGTTTTCCAACTTTACAATAAACTCATGACAGCAGGCAGCTTTTGCAGCAGCTACCACCTCATCGTCTGTCGCATCCGGTTTTCCGAGCCGGATGTTTTCACGGATACTTTCATCGAACAGAAAATTGTCCTGTGCAACATAACTGACTTCACCCATCAACTGTGCGAAAGGAATCTCTTTAATATTCTTTCCGCCAAAAATAACTTTTCCTTTTGTGGCGTCCCAAAAACCAGCCATGAGTTTTGCAATCGTTGATTTTCCGGAACCGGAAGGGCCGACAATTGCTGAAACAGTACCTGGTTTGATTTCAAAGGATACATTCTTCAGAACTTCCGTCTCGTTATAAGCGAAAGAAACATTTTCAAAGCGATAGGCTGTTTCATCCAGTGCAACATTTTTTTCTGGACGTTTCAGTTCCGGTTTTTCAATAAAATCCCGTATTTGATCGAGGCAGGCTTTCACCATATTAAATTGTTCAGAATATTTTCCTACTCGCATAAGCGGGGCAATAAATCCAATAGGAAGGATAATGCAAGTGATAAAATCTGATAATGGTAATGTTCCAGTCATATAAAGCCATGCGCCAATCGGAAGCGTTCCCAACAATGTTGTCGGCATTACAGCCTGAATGACTGCTGACCAAAGCCAACTCTGCTTCCACCATGCCAGAGTACTGTCATGGAAGAAGTTAATTGCACCTGTAAATTTACTATAAGAAGCACTTCCTTGATTAAATGCCTTAATAACCTCTATACCATTTACATACTCAACCAGCGTACTGTTCATCGCATTTTGTGATTTCATATAAGTGGTACTTTTATTCACATAATCGTTCATCATTCCAATGTAACCCAAAAGTCCGAGGGGAATTGTAATCAATGCAGCTAATCCCATGCGCCAGTCAAGAATAAATACCAGTAGTATACAGCATAGGGGAGCCACTACATTAGAGGTTATTTCAGGCATAAAATGAGCCATCGAATCCTCTAATTTTGAAACTGTATCTGCCATCAAATTTTTGAAATTTCCGGTCGGCGTATCCAACATGACGCCCATTGGAACCCGAAGCATTTTATCTGCGATTTTGCTACGGATATTTTTCAATATTTTATATGTAGCCTTATGCGACATAAAAGAGGATTGATATGTAAGCCACAGTTTTAATATTTGCCCGCCCAAAGCGACTGCAAACAAGATACATACATTTTGAATAGTAGCTGTTTTGTTAAATAGTTCCGCGACTAATAATGACACTGTAATAAAGGGGGCCATCCCGAATAGTTCGCCCAGCGTTGCAAGAAAGGTTGAAAGATATAGTTGCTTTTTATTATTTCCTGCATAACTCAACAATTGCTGAATTGCTCCAGGTTTCGTTTTTTTCTTCATGAAAAATCCTCCTTAAATAGGTTAGCGAAAACTAACTATTTGGCAAAAAATAAATGGCAAAAGCCACTTATTTTAGTGGAAGCCCTAATACACCATACCAGCCATAGTGCTGGAATTTTATGATATTTTTTACATAATCCTCCGCCTTTTTATAAGGAACATCGTGCAAAACACACTCACATAGTGCAGTAATATATCCATGCGTCAAAATGTGTATTTCTATATCGTTTGGCAGACATTTCGCATATCCCGCTTCATATGCCGCCTTTACAAATAGGGCATTCTGTTTCGTATATTGAATTGTAATTTCTTCTATAAAGTTTTCGACGCGAGAACCTTTGCTGCATTTCAGCAAGAGTTGAAATTCCTCCAAATGCTCGTACATATAGTTGACATATGTCATTGCCTGAACATATGACGCTTCAACAGAATCCCTTTCAATAGCTTCTCTAATTCCAACTTTATCGTAAGGTTCTGCATTATCCAGAAAATCTAATGTATAATGGTAAACATCTTCGATTAAGGCAAAAAACAACGCTTCTTTATCCTTAAAATGTCGATATATTGCACCTGTTGTAACCTTTGCAGCGGTAACAATATCTTTAAGCTGCGTTGCCTGAAAGCCTTTTTTTAGGAATTCCACTTTCGCACATTCCATAATTCGCTCTCTTGTCAAGTCGGAACAGTAACTCAAAATATTTTCTCCCTTCTCTGATAATCGCTTTATTTAAGATAATCTAATTATCAAACCAAAATCAGAATAGCATATTTTTGTCTTGCTGTCAAGGGGACGATGCTTTTGTTATTATCATTATGTACCCAGCCGCCTGTGCGGCTGGGCTTCTTCTTTTTTGGAGCTGTTAACAGGCAGGTGTGCCATACCCGTAAATCTCATAGTATCCCACGGGATAGCTGTTCTGTCGCACGGAGTCGCCAGAGTTGCCCTCCACGGTGTAGACGCGGCCATTCTCCACCTTCTCCACAATCCCCACATGGTCGGAAGAACCGTCTTGGCCTCCATCATCCCAGTCAAAAAAGATGATGTCGCCGGGGCGCGGCTCATAGCTGTTATCCTGCCACAGCCCACGCTCCTGGAACCAGGGAACACCCTGGGACGCGCAGGCCGCAAACTTCGGGATCACGCCGGCTTCGATATAACCGCACTCATTGGCGCACCAGCTTACAAAGCAGGCGCACCATTCCACACGACTGCCAAAGCCGTACCAGCTCCAGTACGGTTCGCCGCCAACATTGCCCACCTGGGAGAGCGCCACCGTGACGATTTCGCCATCCCCTCCGGTAATGCCGTAAAGCACCTGGGACCAAAGGGAATTGTTCTCATCGGCTAAAAGTTCCGCCATCTGTTCCCGCTGGTCCTCGTTAAAGCCGAACTGGTTGGCCATTTCCTCCGCAGTCTTGTGGCTGACAGTGATATACAGATAGGTTTGCGTGACCGTGGTTTCCGTTTCCACGATATTGCCGTTGCCGTCATCGGATGTTTCAATCACTGTTTCCGTCTGGGTGGACGTGCTGGACGAGATCTCATTCATCTGCCAGAAGATGTCCTTTAACAGCTCTAGCTTCTCATCATCCATGGTGGCCACTTCCTGGGCGTTGTCCGAATCGGTGGTGGTTTTGACGGCGTAAACCGCCAATACCTCTTTCCACACAGCGCGGGAACCGGACATCTCCAACACATCATAGCTGTGGGACGTCTTGATCTCATCCAGGTTCTCCTGGTAATCTGTATTGATCTCCTGTACAGCAGTCTGCATGGTCTGCCCGGTGCCGGAATCCTCGCCGGAAAAGAAAATCCCAAAGCAGGAGCCGATAATCATACCGATGAGGCAGATTACAATAATTACCAGCACGGCGATCCAGCCCCCGGCAGCGATGGCGGCAATCAGCGCCTTGGTGGCTGCAATGATGGCTTTCACCGCCGCAACCGTAGCCTTGACCGCTGCCTTTGCCGCAACTACCGCAGTTCGAGCCGCTATGCGGGCGGCATGAGCTGCAGCCCTGGCCGCCCGCGCCGTGGCCTGGGCAGTCCGCTGGGCAGCTTTAGCCGCCTGTTGGCTGGTCTTGATACTGGCCTTGGCAGTCTTTTCCGCCGTCTTAATGGATTTGCTGGTGGTTTTTATGGTTCCCTTGGCCGTGGAAGAAGCCTGCTTGATGTTTTTTCGGCCCCTGTCCACTGTCTTAATGCCTTTCTTGCCGCGGTCCAGGGTCTTGATGGCCCCGCGCTCCTGACGGACCGCCTTGGCCGGCTCGGAAACCGTATCGGCTGCCTGACGGCCACTCCAGCGTGTGGCGGGCTGCCCAGCCTGCTGAGCCGCCTGTTTCTCCGCTTGTTTTTTCGGCTGTTCGGCTGCGGCTTTCCGCTTTTGGATTTTCTCCTTGAGCTGGGAGATATTCTCCTTAGTCGTCTGAACCCCTCTGCGGCCCTGTTTATCAAACTGGTGAACCGCTTCATGGGTGACGTTATCCACCCCAGCGGAAAGGCGGTCGGACGCATATTCACCAGGAGAGCTTTCCTCCGCATACAGGCTGTGGTCGGCCTTATCCTTGGTGCGGATATATGCCTCCTTCATCCGTTCAGAAGCAACCGCCGCTTTATCAATCGCTTTAATGCCTTTTTTCGCAGAAACTCTTGTTTTTATACCCTTGCCCATGGGCTTCACCTCCTTCCCCGGGCGGGGCCGCCCTTATTCCTCCAGCAGCTTGGCGACAACCACCATCCGCCCGTTGGTTCGGGAATACTCGCAGGTGGAAAGGGTAATGAGCTGGTCGCCGTATTCCGCAGTCACGCCCGTGTCATAGAGCGCCAGTTCCTTGCACTTGGCAATAAACTCGTCAAAATCTTCTTCCTGTTCGGCCCGGACGAAGTGGTAATACTTGAAGCCTTGCTCTGAGTAGGCCACCGTCTTAAATGCGGCGATTACCTCATACTCGCCAAAGCTGTCCAGCGTATCAAAATGAATGGTCTTGTGGTCCTGGTAGAAATCCTCACTCTCGTACTTGCACAGATCGGAGAACATACTGCCGTTGTTCATGTGATGGCCGTACAGCATCAGATTGTCGGAAATGCCGACGTCGCAGTTTTCCTGCATATAGGGCACCCCATAGCTGCTGTACGACTTATCAAAAGCGTGCTTCAGATAGAAGTTGGGGTTATCCTTGGTCTGCATGACGGGATAATCAATCCGGGTGCCGGGAATAGAAATCCAGCCCACCAAATCGCTGTTCTTGGCGTACACATCCGCATACTTTTCAAAAGCCGTGAGTTCTTCCGGCTCCTGGGCCGGGTCATCGGCCAGCTCCAGCGCGGGCAACTCCACATCTTCCTTGACCAGCCCGGCCACCTCGTCAAAGGCTTCGGCGCTTTGCTTTTGGTCCAGATATTCGCGGGCCAACATAGCCCCGGAGAAAAGGAACAGGGCGGCACAAAAGGCCGCCCCAGCGATCATCAGTCTGCTTTTCACTTTGTCACTCATATTTCACCCTCCTGTACTTATCGTGCCTGTTCCTTGCTGGCCGCTTGGCGGCGCTGCCCGGCCTGGGCCGATCTCAACCCCTGCAGTTCGGTTTTCACCGATGAGCGCCCGCCATTGATTCGCTCCACCGTGAGCGCCATGTCGCGTTCCATTTCCGAAAACACCTTGCCGCAAGACAGCACAAAGCTCCGCAGCTTGGCAAGCACACCCTTATCCGCAGATAATTCCTTGCTTTCCTGGGGTTCCTTTCCCGTAAGGGCAAGCCCGGCGTTTTTGATGTGGCCACCCGCCTGGTGCAATTCTTCCCGCATGGAGTCCAGTCTCACAGCGAGTTGCCCCATGCTTTTTTCCGAATGGGCAAAGCCCCGTCCCATCCGGGAAAGAACTGAGGGGATGTGCAGGGCCTGGGCCGCATGGCACAGGGCAGAGCGCCCTTTTTCCCGGAAGGTCTGCACCATCTGCTTTGCAGATGAAATGAGGTTTTCCTTTGCCGTGGAAACCATCACTTTGGTCTGGCGGACTTTACCCTCCACAGTGTCCGCAAGCTGGGAGCACCGTGCGCGGATTCCCTTGTCGTGGAGCTTGCCCACCTCCAGGCGCATTTCCTTCATTTCGTCCATCATCTGGGACAGCTTTTCTTCCATACCGTCGATATAGCCCACCAGGGCCTGTACTTCTTCCTTCTGCTTTTGAAGCCCGCTCTGTTCCAGAACGGAAATCAGGTCTATGATCTGCGGGTGGTCCCGCAACGTAAGAGCCGGTTCAGCCATTGTTCATTCCTCCATTCTCAAACGTATCATCGCGCCGGTTCCGCCTGCTTTCTTACAGGGGGCAGCTCCCGGCAGTATTTCGGGTAACGGATTTTCACGCCTTCCATAAAGTAGGGGGCGAACTCGCAGCAGAACAAATCCTCCGGGGAATAGGCGTTGCTGTGCTCCGGGTCGGTATAGCCGTTCCAGAGATTAAAAGCAAGGCGGCACACCCGGACGGTGCCGCTGGTCTGCCAGCCGCCGTGCATACCATCCGGCTCGATACAGTCCTGCTTGAAGTCAAACATCTGGCGGATGTTTGACCGCGTTTCCGGGGCAATCCCCATCACATAGAAAAAGGCCCGGTGGTAACAGTCGTTCCTCCGAGCCTCGCTCATCATATCCAAAAAGAAATCCCGGTGTTCCGGGGACGCAAAGCGAAGATTGCTCATACCGGCACCTCCTCGCCGCCGAATACGCCTTCACCGGGCTTGGTCGTCATCAGGGCATAGAGCTTGGTGTCACGGGGGAATCGGTTGATGAACGGCACCAGGGCGCTGCCATACCGGATGAGGCCGCAGCCAGCGTCCGCATTGGTGACATAGCTCATCTGCTCGTTGGAGATATTGAGGAGCTTCGCCAGCTTTGCCCGGTCGGACGCCGCCTGGTTCAGCATGACGATAAACTCCGAGTTAGAGAGCATGGTGCTGGCCTGGACGGAATCCAAAAGGTACTCCACGTTCTGGGTGATAGCAGTCGGGTAGGCCCCACGCTTTCTAAACTGCCTCCATGCGGAATTAAAGAAAATGCCGCTTTGCTCATTCTCAAACATCACATGGAACTCGTCGATGAACACATGGGTGCGCTTGCCCCGTTTCCAGTTGAGGGTGACGCGGTTGAGGATCGTATCGGTGATGACCAGGGAACCGGCAGGCTTTAGCTGCTCGCCCAGGCCGTGGATGTCGAACACCACATAGGGCTTGTTCAAATCCACCGTGCTTTCCCGGCCAAAGATGTCCAGGGAACCGGTGGTGTAAAGCTCCAGGGAAAGGGCGATCTCCCTGGCCTTATCCTCCGGCTGCTCCAGCAGTTTTTGACGCAGGTCGCAGAGGGTAGCCACCCTCCCGGCATTCTCCGCCTCCGGGTACACCAGGGCGGTGCAGCGGTCGATGATGGATTTATGCTGCGGCCCCACGCCGCGCTTGTCGATCTGCTCGATGAGGGACATGACAAACTGGCTCTTTTCCACGATGGGGTTTTGCTCACCGTAGCCCTCCACCATATACATGGCGTTGAGGCGGTCCTTGCCGCCTGCCACCAGATGGGCCACCGTCGCTTTCTCCCGGCCCAGGGCTTTGACGAGTGCGCCAAATTCTCCCTCCGGGTCACAGATCAGGATGTCGTCATTTGCGTAATCTGGGTGGAGCATAAGAAACGCGATCAGCTCCTTGGCGCTGAAGGACTTGCCCGCGCCGGGGACGCCCAGCAGGAAGGCCGACTGGTTCAAAAGGTTCGCCTTGTTGCACATGATGAGGTTGTGGGAAATGGCGTTCTCTCCAAAGTAAATGCCGCCCTTATCCTGGATCTCCTGGACCTTGAAGGGGATGAATACGGCCAGGGATTCCGTGGTGAGGGTACGGAAGGCGTTGATTTTCCGCACCCCGATGGGCAGGGCGGTGTTCAGGCCATCAAGCTGCTGGAACTTGAGCACCGCAAGCTGGCACATGTGCTTTCGCGCCACGGAAAGCACCGCTTCGGTATCGCTGTCAAGCTGCTCCTTGGTGTCGGCGGTGATGGCCAGGGTCATCACCGCGAACATCATCCTCTGGTCGCGGGTGGTGAGGTCATCCAAAAACTCCTTGCTTTCCTTGCGCTGCAATTCCATATCGTAGGGGACCACAGCAGAGAAGTTGTTGTTGGCGTTCTGGCGGCGCTGCCAGTTGGTGATGTTGGTTTCCACACCCAGCAGGCGGTTTTCCACCTCCCGCACGGCCTCATCCGTGGGAACCGGCACAATGTCGATGGAGAACATCAGATTTCGGTTGAAATCGGTAAGCTCCGTCACCATGTTATCCTTAATATAAGAGGCGTAGTCTTTGAGGAACAGCACCCGGCAGAACTTGCCGCCCAGCTTCAGATAGTCGCTCTTTTTTTCGATCCCGTCCGGGCAGATATAGTCCTTGAAGCTGTGGCCCCGCTTCATCATCTCACGGGCATTGAAAACAAACTCGGATTCCTCGCCTTGGCGGTAGAAGTCGTGCAGGATACGCAGGCGCTCGGTGGCGTCCAGCTCCACGCACTTGGAGCCAAGGGCCGCAAAGTGGGAAATCAGGTCGGCTCCCACACGAGAAAAATAGGCGCGGGCCTCCTCAATATCCTTCTTCACCACGGAGATGGTGATATACTTTTCCTGCATAATGCCGTTGGCTCCGGTGGCTTTATCCAGCAGCATTTGGTTATATTCCCCCCGGTACTCATCCCGGAAATCCCCCTGCATGGGCATGAGGATGGACGTTTCAAAGTTGGCCTGATTCATACGGCGGTTATTGATGGTGATTTTCGTCACCGCACCGGAATCCAGGGAATTGAGCAGCTCCGAATAGGTGAGGAACATGGATTCCTTGTCCTCGCGGCTGGCCACCAGATAGTTGATGTCGCTGAATTTATAGGTTTTGGAGAACTTGTTCCCCACAAGGAAGATGCCGTCCGGCCAGATACGGCGGACGGGGATCACATCCTGCACCTTCCGGGGGACGGTGTAACGCTCCTTTTCCTGCTTGGACATGGTTTTGATGGTCTTAATCATGCTTGGCCTCCTTCCGTTTGCTAAAGTGTTTCGGCTCCTTCCGGCGCTTCTTGCCGGGCCGCCCGGTTTGCAGCTCCTCGATGGTATCTTTCAGGGCCGCATAGTAGTAGTTGCTGTCCTCGAACTTAAACTCCTTCGGCTCCAGCATTTCCGAGCGCAGCCACGCCCAGATAAATTGTTCCGCCGTCATACCGTGATAGGTGATGAACCCCAGCATGGCAAAGGGGGCCGCCCCCAAAATGCACATCCAGGACAGGGTTTCCACCCCAAAGTAGGGGCGCAGGATAAAGTAAAGGCCCACGGCCACGCTGCAGGCGAGGACAGAAAAGATGAACTGCCGCATACTCAGCCCGAAAAACATGGATTCGGTGTAGTTGCGGATTTCCCGGTTGATCTTGACTTCCAAAATATCACCTCACAATCACATCGCCGGTTTCCAGGTAAACAATGCTGCTCTTGGGTATATAGGCAAAGCCCAGCAGCCGGTCGCCCACGGTAAAAATCTCGTCTGGGGCTGCTTTGGAGAAGTGCCCACAATTCCCTTTTCAGCGGGCAGGTCGTAATCCTCCACCATTGGGATGGCGGTTCCATCAATCAAGTGCAGCACATAGGTTTGATAACGCATTTATTTTCCTCCTTTTTTACAGGCCCATCATCTCGCGCACCACGCGGTCGGCCATTTTCACCGCGCCCACGAGGACAAGCATATTAAAGACCAGCTCCCCGATATAGCTCCACACCTGGGTGACTGCCGCCGCATTGGGGTCAATAGCAGGCGGGGCCGCCGCGAACAGGGAAAAGATGATACAGGCCAGCACAATGATGGCCCCTTCCAGACACACGGCGGCATAGCTCTTGATAAAACTCTTGCCCACGTTTTGGGTCGGTTCCCCGGCGAAGGTGGACAGGGGCACCGGCGCGATGGCCGTGTATAAATAGAGCTTAAAAAACCGCCCGTAGACGGTCATTATCATAATGAAAGACAATATCGTGATAAACAGCCCGCCAATGAGCGTCACCGCCCAGAGGGGGATACTCTCGAAAAAGCCGCAGCTTTCCACCGCCGTGACAATCTCCTGGGGGAGAACCGTCTGCTGCGCGGTTCCAAAGCCCGCCGCGTTCATTATTGTTGAAACGAGGCCCTGGACGATATTAAAGAGGGCCATCATCAGCTCCAGCCCATAGGTCACGACACCTTTGGCAATGGCGAACCGGATAAACAGCTTTAAGGCGTGCTCCGGTTTCTTTACCTCGGCAAAGCTGCCGCAGGTACGCATGACGCCCACTACAAAGAACAGCACCAAAAGCGCAAGGCCAATGGCCCGCACCGCGTCGTGGATGTTGACAATGACGCCCCAGATGGAGCCACCCTTAAACTGTTCCGGGCTTTGGGTGATGAGCTGCCAGATCTCGGACAGGTACTTGTTCCAGGTGTCGAGGGCATTTTGCAAATTTTGAACAACCCAGTTATCGGACATTCAACAACCTCCTTTCCGGCAACGGTAAGGGGCAGGCCGCCATGGGCCTGCCCCCACACTGCCGTTATTAGAATCAGCCGGTAATCAGGGTCAAAATCTCCTTCGCAAACGTAATCACAACACCGCCGGCCAAGGTGAGAAAGCCGTTAGCCCTCTGGCTGGGGTCATGGCTTTTCAGAGAAAGGCCGATCTGCACGACGCCGAAGCCCAGCAGGATCATACCCACGGCGCGGATCAGGCCGAAGATGAAATCACTGAGGTTGTTGATAACAGTCAACGGGTCGCTGGCGGCAAAGGCCGTAGTGGTGCAGCAGCACAGCATGAGCACCAGGGCTGCATAAACAGCAAAGGCGCTCCGGCTCTTTTTTCCCATGGGCAGGCTGCGGGTTTCTTTCTTCTGCTTGCTTTCCTTATGAAACAGTTTCATTTTTGGTGTCCTCCTTAAATTGAAAGATATTCTCCATGTCCTCATCGGACAGAAGTTCGTAAAGGGTTTCCGGCTCCTGGATATTGGCAAGGTCGCCGGGGGTGAGGCGGCCAATGGTCATATCCGCCACGGCGTTTTCAGTGCCGCCGTGGGAATAGACAGGCGCGCCGCCATCGGTGGTGTACTTGATGTTGGGATGTTTCAAAAGGTCATACTTTTCATCCATCAGCGGCGCTTCGCCACGGATAAAGAGCAGGGCCAGGTTATTGTCCAGCATACGGACCTCATCGGGCGTCATCAGCTCCCGGCCCGTGATCTGGTTGTTGGTGGAGTAGCTGCCGGAATGCCCGGTGCTCTTGCCGTAGGTGTCCAGCCAGAGGGTGCTTTTCCCCAGGTAGTTCTCAGAGATCAGCTTGTGAGTGGACGTTTCATTGCCGCCCAGGTACAAAAATTCATCACAGTTGCCGATGATGGATTCCCATTGCTTTTCAAACAGCGCCTTGAGCTGGGCAATGTTCTGAATGATGATGGAAACGCTGATATTCCGGGAGCGCATGGTGGCCAGCAGCTTGTCGAAATCATCCGGCAAGCTCACGTTGGCGAACTCATCCATGAGAAAATGCACCGGTACGGGCAGGCTACCGCCGTGTACCCGGTCGGCAGAATAAAAAAGTTCCTGGAAAGTGCTGGCATACAGCAAACTTACCAAGAAATTGAAGCTGGCGTCGTTGTCCGGGATGAGGGCAAAGAGTGCCACTTTTTTCTCGCCCAGGCTGGAAAGGTCCAGTTCATCCGTGGCGGTAAGAGCCGCCACCGAAGAAAGATTGAATTTTTCCAGGCGGGACGCCAAGGTGATTTGGATGGATTTCAGCGTTTTGGCAGAGCCGGAACGGTAATCCTTGTAATACTTCACAGCGATGTGATCCGGGGAGCGCATTTCCAGCCGGTCAAACAGTTCGTCAAGCGGCGATTGGTAGGAATCATCATCCTCCCGCACCTCCCCGGCTCGGAGCATCTCCATAATCATGGGGAAATTCTTCTCATCCTCCGGCGCTTCGTACCACAGATAAAACACCAGCGCCATGAGGAGCATACTGGCCGCAGTATCCCAGAAAGGGTCGTTGGACTGGCTCCCTTTCGGAGTGGTGGCTTTGAAAAGGTTCGTCACCATCTTCTGCACATCGTTGTCGGATTTCAGATAGGCAAAGGGATTGTAGCAATGGCTTTTCTCCATGTTCAGAAGGTCCACCACCTTGATCTCATAGCCCATCTGTTCCAACAGGCCGCCGCAGTCACGAAGCAGTTCCCCCTTACAGTCCAAAATAAAAAGGGACGTATTGCATTGGCAGATGTTCACTTTGGCGTAGAACCGACTTTTTCCCGCACCACTGCCGCCCACCACCAAAGTGTTGAGGTTGCGGCGGTGCTTCCGGCCATCCAGCCCCATGCGGACGTGCTGGGTAAAAATGCGGTTTTTGAACGGATCCTTGTCCCGGTATTTCTTATTCACGGCCCGCGGATCGCCCCATTTGGCGGAACCGTGTTCTTCACCTCGTCTGTAATTGCGCCGGGAAGAAAGATAAATGCCAATGCCCAGCCCATAGGCGGCAATAAAAATGAGGACAGTTTTTACACTGTCCTCACACCACACGATTTTGAATGGATTGTTCATTGCCGCAGGCAGGGCGCTGACGATCTCCGAAAGTCCCCCGGAAATGGCAGGCGCAATCAGCAGGGCGAACCAGATCACCGGGACCAGCCCCAGGGCATAGAGCCAGGGGCCGCCCGCCTTATTATCTGGCTTCATCCCGGCGCTTCGCTTTCTTGTCTTTTTGGGCTGGGGCGTCAATGGTTTTCAGCAGAACGTCCTCCACCGGGCCGGGGTCACGCTGTTCCTCCAGCATATCGTTGCGCAGTTCGTTGAGGGCGCGAATCATGATCCCATGCTCATAGCTGTCCAGGGTGAGGACGACTTTTTCCTGTTTTTCCATGGGTCTACTCCTCCTTTACCGTTCCTGTTCCTTCTGCTTGCTGTCGCGGGTGAGGCCCATAGCCCTGGCCATACGGCCATTGAGGGATTTGAACGTATCCCGCATATCGGTGAGGGCAGCAGGAATATCCTCCCTGGGGACCTGCCCCTGAAACACGCCGTCCAGTTTGGAAATCTCATACTCTTTGGCGTCCACGCCATACCGCTTGCAGAGCATATAGCTGACAGCATAGGCTTTGTAGCCATCTGTCTCTCTGGAATAGCCGTCCATGCTTTGGGCAAGCTGCACGTTGGCAACCTCCAGAGAAACACAGCGGAAGATGTCCGGCGCGTCCATGCCCTTTTTCACCAGGATGGCGTTCTGCTCTGCAGAAAACATGGCCCCACGGCCCTGTGGCAGTTCCTCCACGGCCCGGATGGGCACCGGGGAACTGGCAATCAGGCCCTTTAAGAGCAGACGGTCATCGTAGCGCACCTGGGGCTGAACCTGATCCCGCGCCGTAGTCTGGGAAATATCATAGACTTCCTTGGCGTAAAAGTTCTGGCCCACGCTGCCATCCTCACGCCGGTATGCCTTGCCCGGCTCCAGAATGATGATGGGCAAACGCTTCTCATCCTCCAAAATCTCGATCCCCTGGGCGTGCCACTCCTTGTAGCCGCCTACACGCACCGCGTCGGGGCATTTATCCCCAATCAGAAGTGCATTGCGAGCAGAGTGGAAGGGAAAACGGCTCTGCACATCCAGATATGCCTCCATACTGCCCGTACCCTCGGAGAACTCTCCAAAAATCCGGTCCAAGGTGGCATAGGCTTCTTTTCGCTGTTTTTCCTCCCGGATCTGCCACCACTGGCGCTTGGGGCGCTCTTTCTGGCTTTCCTGCTTTTGCGGCGCGGCCTCCGCCTGGGGCTGCTGTTCAAACAGATCGTCAAAATTATTCATCACAGATTACCTCTCTTTCGATTTGGGCTTCTTTTTGGGTTTGGGCGGCTGGTGCCGGGTTGTTTTCTGAGCCGCCTTCTTCTGGGGTGCAGCCGGCTCCTCGGCCCTGGCAGCCTCCGCCTCCTTCTTCCGCTGGGCCTGGATGTCCCGCAGCTCCTGCCGGACGGAAGGCTTCTCGGCTCCATCAGAAGTACCCCTTGCGGACTTGCTGCTGCTCTCGGAGATAGGCTCGGACGGAGGGGATTTTTCCGCCGCTGGGGCAAAAGGGGCGTTCTTCTCCGCTGCCGGATTTTCCGGCTGGGCTTTTTCTTTCTGGGTGGGCTTTTCCATCAGCTCATCCAAAAGCTGGTCGTCCACACTCTTTTCCGGCATGGCCTGCTCCGGCGCGGCGGGTTCGCTGCCGCGCTGTTCGCGGGATTTCTCAATATCCTCCTTGATCGAAGCCGTATCCACAACGGTGAGCTTGAACTTCTCCACGATCCGGTTGGCTCTGGCAGCGTCATCCTCGAACACCAGAATGTCGATGGTGTCGTCGCCTTTCTTCACCGGGATGGGCGCATAAAGAATCCCGTACCCCTTGGCTTGCTTGGCAAACTCCGGGCAATCCTCCTTCTTGATGGTGTAAACCTTTAAGGGGCGCTTCTCCCGCAGCATGGCTTCAATGCGGGCTTTGCCCTTGGTCTTTTTCTGGTCTTTCAGAACCGTGTAAAGGGCGGCGGCCAGATTTTTAGCAGCAGAACCGGTGATTTTGAGGGCAAATTCAGCGCCCTCCAGGCTCATCCGTACCACTTGCTCCGCCGCGTCGCCTGAGTTATACATCAAAAATCATCTCCTTCCTGGGGGAGCCGCCCGGCCCTGCTCCGGCTCCTGGCGGGCTTTCTCATCCCTGCCGGAGACTTCCTCACGGGCGGCCTGTATCTTATCCTTGATGGAAGTGGAGCGCAGGGCAATATCCCCGCACAGCTTCACCTCCCGGCGCAGCTCCTTGATCTGCGCAGATAGTTTGGAGATCTCAGCCCGGATATACTCCTGCCTGGCAGGGTCGGCCAGCACTGCCTTGGTGCGAAGTTTCCGGTACAGGCTTTTCCGCTGTTCCGTCAGGCCGGCAAACTGAGATTTCACATCGGACCGATAGGCGTTAAGCTGCTCCAGGGTGTCAATGCGGTGGCGGGAAAGAAGGCAGGCTTCATCGGTAAGCTCCTGCGCCCGGATCAAATCCTCCCGCAGTGCATGAGGCACCCGCCTGGGCGGGCGGTTCTGCTTTTGGGGGAATACCCCCAGCAGATAGCAGTAGTGGAAGTAGAGGGCGCGGAACCCCGTCACCTTTTTGGCCTGTTTCAAATCCCCGTGTAGCCTGCACCGAAACGGCTCCGGCCTGTGTTCCCGCTGGGGGCGGCGCTGGGCTAAAATCCGCCTGCGGATGTTCTCCATCGAGTAGTCCTCGCCAAAGTTACGCATGAGCTTGCGTCCACGGGGGTAATTCGGCGGGCGGACCGTAATATCCTTGCCCACCTTGACGTCATAGCCCATCTGCCGCAGATGATAAAAAAACTGCCGTTCCGTCATAGACTGGCGGATGGCAGTATCCACATCGGCTTTGATGAGGGAGAGATAGGTGGGGCGGCCTTCCTGCTCGGCCCGCCATTCCCCGTAGTGCTTGGATTTTCCCCGCTGGGGGTTCTCAATGACAGAAAGCCCATACTCGCGGCACAGCCGGTCGGATTCCCGCTGCATATCGAAATAATCCTGCTCGGTACGATGGTACTTGATGCCGTCCACGAAGGAAACCGTGTTCACTACAAAATGATTGTGCAGATGATTTTCCCTGTCCAGATGGGTAGCCACCAGCACCTGGTATTTTTCACCCCACAGCTTTTTTGCCAGGGCAAGGCCGATCTCATGGGCCAGCTCCGGCGTGGCCTCGCCGGGGGCAAAGCTCTGATAGCCGTGGTAGGCCACAGTCCCGTCCTCCTTTCCGAAACGCTTTTTTACCGCTATCATCTCATCGCGGGCCGTAGAGGGGCTGCAATTCACCCCGGAAACAAACTGCCGCATGACCGTTTCGCCTTCGCTTTCCACCGTCTTGCCTGTTTTTTGCTGCTGGACGGCATACTCGATCACATCGGATAGGCCCTGGGCCTCCTTGCCATCCATATCCTGCTTTTCAAAGAAATCAGGATTTTCGGTCTTATCTGGATTCTCGATATAGATGAGAACCTTGCCCAGCCAGCCGTTCACCCGCCAGATAGACGTGGTAGCCACGTCACACCGCGCTCCGCTTGCCGCTTTTGCCGCAAGCGTCAAAAGGCTCACCGCTTCGCGGGTGCTCCTTCTCCCCACGAAGCAGGCTTCGCGGGGACCCCTTCGTGTCCATAGCGCGGGGAAGGATCACCGCTTTGGTGATGTCCCGGACGAGCTGGTCGAATTTTCGCATTTCCTCATCATAGCGGCGCTCATCAATGACGCCCAGCACATGGGCTTTCTGGGCGATCTGGTTGAGGTTGCCGCCAATCCGGTGAAGCTCCCGCATAAAGTCGTAGTAGGCGGGCGGCGGCGCGTCCTGGGGAACCAGGCCGTTCACCAGATGGCGCAGGTACGCCTCACGGGAAAGGCCGCTGCGCTTTACTTTTTTGTTGAAGGCTTCCGCCTCTTTTTTGTCCAGCCAAAACTGTACGTGTACGTTGCGTTTTCTCATTCTTCCGAATCCTCCTTTCTGCCTATGCGGTTGATTTGAAGCAGGCACATAATCAGCACGCCGACCACACCGCCCAGCAGAAATCCAATGGCGAAAAACAATCCTTCCATGAAAACCTCCATCCTTTCAAAAGGGGTATTAGGGGGCGTTCCCCCTAACAAGCGGCCTTTGTGGTATCACAAAGGCGATGCTTGCTGGTACAGCTACATTCCATTCCCCTGCGGGGAATCCGGGACAGGCGAAAAAAGAACTCATCGCTCGCCCCGGTCACGGAAATACCGCTTGGCATGGAACTCCACGCCGGTAAAATGGCTGGCGTCCAGAACGACTTCGCCGCGTTTCCATTGGTCCCTGGCAAACTGCTCGGCCTCCTCCCGGCTGTTTGCCGCCACCTTCATTTTCACCTCCAGCGTTTCCCGGATGGTAACATCATAATGGTTCATCACTCACGCTCCTCTCTAAAAATGGGCAGCAAAAAAGAGCGTCCATTTTCAGAACGCTCTCCAAAAAAGAGATTCGTTTTTACCGCGCCTTCTCCTGTTTCAGATGACGGGTGGGGATTGCCAGCAGCTTACGCACCCGGCTCTCCAAATGCTTCTCAATGGCCTGCAAATGTTCTTCCGGCAGGCCCAGGCTTTCGTGGCGCTTGAACCGGAACCCGATCATGCGGCGAAGCTGCTCTTTCTGCTTTGGCCCCATGACCTCTGCACACACTTCCTCATAGGAGATGTTGTAGGGGTTAGAACGGGTTTTTGCATACTCGTCCAGATTCGCATAATCTTCCTTACCGGCATAGCAGAACAGGGACAGCCCATTGTCAAAAATGGGGGCGGGCGCAATAATGTTGCCGCTGTGGTTATCCCGCAGGACGCCAAAGTTTCCAAAGTGGCGGTCCTCATTGTAAATCAGAGCGTCAAACACCAGCATACTGCGGATTTGCTCGGAAAACTCCGGCCCCAGCTTGTCGTAGTAGGCAAGGCAGGCGGCAATGCCCCCGGTTCGGACAATGCGCCCGATGGGGATATAGGCTGTGTCGATGTTGGTAAACAGGGCGCACTTAGAGGCGGTAATGCCTTTCCAATTCTCCAGGTCATAATGCACGGCGTTCAGACGCATGGTTTCCGCAATCTGCGAAGCATAATACTCGCAGTACGGCTCCCGGCCCGCATTGGACGCGCCGGTCGTGCCGCCCTTGTAGAGATAAATCCCATCGTGCTCCACATATCGCCACGCCTTGGGCAGCATACCGCCTGTGGTCAGCTCCGGGGATGTGGTAAACGCCTGCCTGCTCCCGCCTGCGCCGGTATAGGCCACCAGCGCCAGTATCTCGGAAAAGCGATTTTCGTAAAGATTGTATTGGGAGAATCCCCCCTCAAATCCTTCCGGCACCACCCAATAGCTGTCGTTGAGCGACAGCCCCTTGCACACGTCGATGATTCCCTTGGTGTCGTTGTGGCTGAGGCCAAGGGTTTTCAAAATCTCGTCCACAAAGGCGCGGTTTTTGGGGATAACCCGCCGCTCCAGCCAATGAATGACGCCCTCGCCGGTGCGCTCCATATCCAAAGGCAGCAAATGGGCCTGCTCCTCGTTGGTGTATAAGATTTCAGCCACAAGGCCGGACAAGCCCTGCTTTTCCATGGAAAAGCGCATTAGCTCCGTATCATAAATGCGGAGACTGTAAACATTACTCATAGGCTCCTCCTTGTCGTTCAGTTCCAGTGAAACATCCTTTCCCAGCGCCGAGGCGATTTTTAAGATCATATCAAGCGTGGGGTTCTGTGTCCCACTTTCCAGGCGGTTAATGCCGGAACGCTGGATTCCCAGCCGCCTTGCCAGTTCTGCCTGGGAAATGCCCTGCTCCAGACGGGCCTCCACAAGCTGGGATATGATTTTCTGCCGTTTGCGCAGTTCATCCATACTCTCACCTCACTGCTTTAATGTTAACATATATGATAACAATTTGCAAGAGGGAGAATCTGTCGAAGCTGCAAAACTGGCAACTCACCGCTCCGGCTCTTTGCTGTGGCTGCCCCGAATGGGAATCCCCAGCCGGTGGCACAGAAAATCATTCACATCCTTTCCACGGGGCGGCGGTTTGTTCTCCACACGGTAGCCCTCCGGCATGACAGCCATGATTGCCTTGGCCGCCAGCCGGCCAGCCGTGTCATTGTCCAAATGGAGATAGACGGTTTTCACATGGGGGTGGTCATCCAAAAATCGGGTGAGGGCCACCGGCAGCTTGCTTTCCTCCATCTTTTTCTTCGGCTGGTACACCCCGGCCAGGGACAGCAGATTGTGCCGCCGCCAGTCAATCCCGTCCAGCTTGCAGAGAGTGGCATAGGACATCACATCAATGGCGCACTCGCACAGATGGACTGCCGGATTTTCCACGCAAGCGGGCAGGGCGAAGGAAAAGTGCTTATCACTGCCGCTTAAATCCCCGTGGAACCGGGCTTCACTGATTCCCCGCAGGCAGCCGAACCGCGCCTTGCCATCCTTGTCGAAGCCCACAAAAACCACGTTGCTGTGGCCCTTGTTCCGGCTCTCATAAATCCGCCCGGTCTGAACGCAGTAGTCCAAAATCTCCTGGTCAATGCCCCGGCCTTTGAGATAGGCCATCATCGCCCGATTATCCGGGGCGGCCTGGGGCAGAAGCAGGTGCTTGGGCTTTTCCTCCTTCGGCGCTGGCACAAAGGAAGGCGGCGGGATGGCAGCCCTTCCGGAGATAGTTTCCATGGCCTCCAAAAAGGAATAGCCGTTGACCTTGATGAGATAGTCCAGCGCACTGTAACCGCCAATCCCGCGGGAAAACCAGCACCATTTGCCGTTGGAAATCCGCAGGCTGTCATGGGTCTTGGTACAGTAGACGTTGCCGGACACATGGACCAGCTCCTGGGGTTCGCAGGTTTGCAGGTAGGTGAGCAGGTCCACCTGCCTTGCCCGTTCGATGGCTTCTGAATCGTAAAAAGGCATAAAAAAATACAGCCCCCTTCACATAGCCATAGATTAGCCGCCCCATGTGGGGTAGCTGACTATGTAAAAGGGGCTGTACTCTTTTCAGATATGGAAAAAGCCGACTGGATTGCTCCAATCGACTTTCTGCATATACTTTTGCGATTTATATGCAGATATGAATGAGGAATGTGCAGTTTTGGGCGGCAGCTTTAAGCCATATCCAAAAACTCCAAGAATTTCAATAGTTTTTACTCCTAATCCGTAAAAACTTGTTTTGTTCAAGACCTTTTTGGGGGTGCGAATGAATTTGGATATGTAAAAGCGGCATGGATTTTTCCATGCCGCCCAAAAAACTATTCAGTTTTGAAAGCGCCGATTTTCTTCAGATAGGCAAATCCGTCTGCATGGCCCCGGAAGTAGATGTGTTCCCGTTCCATATTATCGGCCCGCATATACAGCCGGATAAATTCTTTCAAGGCTTCATGCTCCTCAGCGGTAAAAGAAAGTTCTCCCTTGCCCTCCAGCAGAGCGCCAATCACAAGATTTTGGCGTTTCAGTTCCTCCATCTGGGCCTTCAACTCGGTATATTCCGGGCTGGCAGCCGCCAAATCCATCACGATGTCGCTGTCGATTTCAGAAAACTGCTCGGAAATGCGCTCCGGGAGCAGGCAGTAGCTATCGTCCATCTATCATCGTCCATCTATCATCACCCCTTATCACGATTTTTATTATACTATACCTGCCCCGCAGCGCAATGGCAAATGTGCAATCACCTTTCTTTCTGCGCTTTGGCTTTCTGTTTGGCTTCGGCGGCCCTGGCCTGTTCCTGGACAGTATCCCATACCGTATCCATATAAGAGGTTTCCTGGTTCTCCCACCTCTCAAAAATCTGCTTCAAGGGCTTGTCAGATTTCAGCAGCGCCCTGGCCTGACTATCCTCCAGATCGTGGTATTCAAGAGACATCAGGATGTCCTCCCGCACCGTGTACTCATAGGCATGGTTCAAAATCTCAGCCGGCGGTTGGGAGAGCAGCCAATCCCGGAACTGCTCCTGTTCCGCAAACATTTTCTCATAGAGCCTGGTATTTAATTCTTCGTTGGTCATCGTATCCTCCTTTACCGTGCCAGCTCCGCAACCCTCCGGGCAGGCACATCCTCGCCCTCGTCTGGGGTATCGTCCATCAATGTTTTGTCCTTCTCATCCATGTTGAGCAGAATATTCAGCTCTTTCAAACGGGCTGTTTTCTCCGCCAGCTCCTCCTCGCGGGCAAAAGGTGTAGCCAATTCCGTGCGGGCGTTTTCAAGCTGGGCCTTGGTTTCCTCCAGGCTGTTCTGCTCGGCCTGCAGGCTGCCTGCAAGGTTTTCCAGAGCGTTGTCCAGGCGGGTGATATTGCCGAACACATCCGCCCCCAGCGTCACCGTATGGGAAAGAGTGCCTTTGAGCGTGATCCGATACTCGTTGCTCCTGCCATCATAAGCCAGCACCATGGAAAAGCCCCGGTACTGCCCCAAAAGAACAGCGTCGGAACCTGTCATACGGGTGCAAACATCAATGATAGCCTTGCCGGCGCCCTCTTTTTCGGTGTAGTGCCTGCCATCCACCTCCATGCCGCAGAAGCCCTCCTGGGCCTTGGGGTGGGCCGCCGCCAGCGCCACATCCTGCTCATAGCCCGCGATCCGTTCCGTGAGCCGGGTGATTTCCTCCGGGTATTTCCGATACACCAGTTCCTCCAGAGCGTACACCTGGTTCAAGTGGCTGGCTTTCAGCATATTGAGCCGCGCCACCTCCATATCCAGGTTGCACTTCTCGATAATAAGTGGGTTGCCGGTGGCCAATGCCTTGATTTCCGAATAGCTGAGGGCAGTTTCATCTACATCATCCGCCACACGGACGGGGGCCTTGCTGGTCATGATCTGGGCGATGAACTTCTGCTTGTTCTCCACAAGCTGGTAGAGGTAAGCGTCAAAAGTGCCTTCCGTTACATACCGATAGATTTCCACCTCCTCATTTTCATTGCCCTGGCGGACGATACGCCCCAGCCGCTGCTGAAGGTCGGAAGGCCGCCAGGGGCAGTCCAGGTCATGCAGGGCAATGAGCTTATCCTGGACGTTAGTGCCTGCGCCCATTTTGGCCGTGGAACCCAGCAGCACCCGCACCTGCCCGGCGCGCACCTTGGAAAACAGCTCCTTCTTTTTGGCTTCGCTGTCTGCCGTGTGGATAAAGGCGATTTCTTCTTCCGGGATACCGGCGTCCATCAGTTTCTTTTTTAGGTCGTCATAAACACTGAAAGAGCCATCGGTAGTAGGTGTGGACAGGTCGCAGAATACAAGCTGGGCAGAGCGTTTTTCTTTAGTCTGTTCCCAGATGCGGAACACATTCCGGGCGCAGACAGCCACCTTGCCATTGGGGTCGTCGGCAGCGAGAGGGTTGATGAGCCGCATATCCAGCGCCAATTTCCGCCCGTCATTGGTAATGCGGAGCATATTGTCCACATGGGGGTCAACCCCACCGGCACGGATTTTCTCTGCCCGTTCCGCCAGCCCCCTTATCATCTCTTTCTGAAGCTCCGAGGGCTGGATCACTTCCGTGTGGAAGTTTGCCTTGGGAACAGGCAGACAAAGCATATCCGCTGTTTGGATGTCGGCAACCTCCTTGAAAGCAGCCATCAGCTCCGGCAGGTTATAAAACTTGGCAAACCGGGTTTTGGCTCGGTAGCCGGTGCCCTCCGGCGATAACTCGATGGCTGTAACCGTTTCTCCGAAGCTCCCCGCCCAGTCATCGAAATGGACAAGGCCCATCTCCTGCAGGAGCCTGTACTGCAAATACCTCTGGATGGTGTAAAGCTCTACCATGGAGTTGGAGATAGGGGTGCCGGTGGCAAAAATCACGCCGCGCCCGCCGGTCAACTCGTCCAGATACTGCGTTTTCATGAACAGGTCGCTGGATTTCTGGGCTTCGGTCTGGGCAATGCCGCCCACGTTTCGCATTTTTGTCGCCAAAAACAAGTTCTTAAAATAATGGCTCTCATCAATAAAGAGCCTGTCCACGCCGAGCTGCTCAAAGGTGACGGTGTCATCCTTGCGGCTCTGGTCGTTGAGCTTGGCCAGCCTTGTCTCCAGCGATTTCCGGGTACGCTCCATCTGCTTGACCGTGTAGCGTTCCGCCTTCTGTGCCTTGGCCTGCTCGATTCCTTCCAGGATTTCTTCAATCTGGCGCTCCAAAATGGCCTGCTGGCGCTCCAGGCTCATGGGGATTTTTTCAAACTGGCTGTGGCCGATGATGATGGCGTCGTAGTCCCCGGTGGCAATGCGGCTGCAAAACTTCTTGCGGTTCTGGGTTTCAAAATCTTTCTTCGTGGCAACTAAAATGTTGGCGCTGGGATAGAGCTGGAGCCATTCCGCCGCCCACTGCTCGGTGATGTGGTTTGGCACCACGATCAGCGACTTGGTGCAAAGGCCCAAACGCTTCATCTCCATGGCAGCGGCCACCATCTCGTAGGTCTTGCCCGCCCCCACCTCGTGGGCCAGCAGGGTATTCCCGCCGTAAAGGATATGGGCAATCGCGTTGATCTGATGAGGCCGTAGGGAAATTTCCGGGTTCATGCCCTCAAACCGGATGTGCCGCCCATCATACTCACGGGGGCGGACGCCGTTGAAGGTTTCGTTGTAAACACGGCACAGCAGTTCCCGGCGGTCGATGTCTTTCCAGATCCACTCGGCAAACTTCTGCTTGATGAGTTCCTGCCGGTCCTGGGCAATCGCGGTTTCTTTTTTGTTGAGGACAGGCTTTTTCTTGCCGTTCTCGTCCTCAATATAGTCAAATACCCGCACATCCCTTTGATTTAGGGTCTGCTCCAAGATGTGGTAGGCGCTCATCCGCTTGGTGCCGTAGGTGGTAATGGCTTTCACATTGCTGCGGTCGGCGTTTTTCTCCCGGATGCTCCATTGGCCGGTGGCTTCGGAGCGCAGGATTTTAATACGATCCCGCACATAGTAATTGGGGGTGAGCAGCTCCACCATGAATTGCTGGTACACCTCGATGGGCACCCAGTTCGCGCCAATGCGCACGCCAATTTCTCCAGCGCCCAAATCCTGGGGCTGAACGGCTTCCAGGGCCTCCACATTTCTGCGGGCGGTTTCCTTCTGATTGTCAGGGGCCACTTCCAGGAATGCTTTTGCCATCCGCAGCTTTTGGCGCACTTTCCCGGAAAGGTACTCATCCGCCGTGACAAGAGGATAGCGGCTCAAATCCGCCAAAGAAGGCAGGATGTCCTCCGGGTTCTCCGCACAGCGAATATCCCGGTAGATCACCCCGGCAAGCTCTTTTTCCAGTTCCTCCGGGGATTTACCCGACAGCTCTGCCATATAGTCCATATCCACACGGGCTTTTTCCGAAATGGACACCGCCAACGCTTCACTGGCTGTATCCACACTGGTGACAGCCACATGGGGCCGGATGGTGCGCCGGGTGAACATATCGGCTTTTCTTTTTAGGTTGCCCTGCTCATCCAGCACCTCCAGAGAGCACAAGAGGCAGTAGCTGGAGTCCTCCGAAAAGGCCAGCTTGTTGCCGCGACTGTTCAGCAGCCCATACTTGGCGGTGAAGCTGTCGTAAAGGGCGTTGAGCTTTTGCTGCTCGGCTGCAATATCCTCATCCGGGTAGCCTTCGGTCTGGTACTCAATAAGCCTGCGGGTACATTCCCGCAGCTCGATCATGCCACGGATACGGTTTTCCGCCGTGACGGAGACTTCCACCGGGTGCATGAGACTGTTTTCTCGGTAGTATACTTGCCCATCTGCAATCGTGTAGCTGAAATTCTTCACTGTGGGGTCGGCAGGGATGGAGCGATCTTCCTCCTCGTCCAGCTCCTCCAGCTCATAGGGCTTGATTTCCGCCTGCAAAAACTGGATGGCATTGGCAAGCTGCTCGGATAAATCTTCCCCCTCGCGGGCTTTGCAGGCGCTGTCCGGCCCGAACCGTGTGGATTCCATCACCATGTCGCCCAAAATCATCTCCGGGTGCTGCACGAAATAGCGGTTCATGCGGATTCCGTTTTCATCGGTGTCCAAATGCACCCAATCCTGGTCTAAATCGGTGATGTGGTCGCGCTTTTGCAGGAAAATGATGTCGCTGGTCACTTCCGTTCCGGCGTTCCGCTTGAAGGTGTTATCCGGCAGGCGGATGGCCCCAATGAGATCGGCGCGCTGTGCCAGGTACTTTCGGACGCTGGAGTTTTCCTTGTCCAGAGTGCCTTTGCTGGTAATGAACGCCACAATACCGCCGAGCCGCACCTTGTCCAGCGTCTTGCCGAAGAAATAGTCGTGGATCAGCCAGTGGTGCTTGTCGTACCGTTTATCCAGCACTTTGAAATCCCCAAAGGGGACGTTGCCCACGGCTACATCAAAAAAGCTGTCGGGCATTTGCACAGTTTCAAAGCCGTTTACGGAAATGTTGGCATTCTGGTAAAGCTGGCCCGCAATCCGCCCGGAAATGGAATCCAGCTCTACGCCATAGGCTTTGCTGCCCGCCAAATCTGTGGGGAGCAAGCCAAGGAAATTACCGGTGCCGCAGGATGGCTCCAAAATGTTCCCTTGGGTAAAGCCCATCTGAGCGAGGGCCTTATAGATTCCCCGGATGACCACAGGCGGCGTGTAAAAGGCGGTGAGGGAGCTGGCCCTGGCCGCTGCGTATTCCTCCGAATCCAGCAGAGATTTCAGTTCCTCATAATGGGGGCTGGTTTGTTCAAAGCAGTTTGCAAGGCCGCCCCAGCCCACATAGCGGGACAGGATTTCCTGTTCTTCGGGCGTGGCCAGCCGTTCCTCAGCTTCGATCTGCTTCAAGGTGCGGATGGCGGCAGCATTGGCCGCGTATTTCTCGCTGGGGGTGCCGTGGCCCAGGGCGTCATCGGTGATGTGGAAATCATGGCGCTGATCCCTGGGGACCTCCGGGTGCAGGGTTGTGAAAGTAATGCGCTCACGGCGGGGGTGCTTCGGCGGCAGTGGGAGTGCTTCTTCTTTTTTAGGCTGTAAATCGGCCTGCTCTGGGCTGGCTGACGGTTCCTCTGCGGCAGGGGCTTGTTTTGCCTGCTCAATGGCTCGTTCATCAGGGAAGTTCCCGTAAACCCGCAGCCATCTGTTCTCCTGAAGGTCATAGATACCCGCGCCATCATAGGCAAAGCCATCCTCGCCCTCCATAGTGCCGGCCACATATTTCTGCGCAGCTTGTTCGGCCTCCGCCAGCGTTTGGTAATCCAGCCGTTCATCAAAGCCATTTTCAAAGTGGTGGTACACCACCACTTCGTAAGGCGGCTCCATGCGCTGGGCATAGCGGTCGATGTCCTCCATGGTGAGCCATTCCGGTTTTTCCGGCAGGGCGTCATAGAGTTCCCGCATTTTGGCGATTTGCTCTCGCACGTTCCCAGCCCACAGGTGCTTTTCTGCCCGCCCGCCAGCGCCCAAGAAATAGTCGCAGTCGGCTTTCAGGCGGCTTAAAAGCATATAATCATTTTGTGGTGGTGTACTTTGCTGCAACAAGGGAAGGATGTCTTGGTACTTGGGATATTGTGCGAGGAAGTCCAGAACGCCCCCGTCACCGTCCCCAATATCCTGGCGCTCGGTGTAGGTGGTGCCATCTGGCATGACCACGGTAAATTTCACCTTGTCATACCCCAGGAACCGAGCATTTTCTGGGTCATCGGATTCGTACCACGCCTGCCAAGTGCCGTATTTTTCAAGAGCAGCCTTTGCACCGGCCACCTGCTCCTCATCCGCCTGTTTCATCAGGGTGTCAAATTCACGGATACCGTAGCGTTTTCCATCTTCAAACACGGGGCTTTCGCTCCACTCGCAGAAGATGTATGGCTCTATGTCGGGAGGGTATTTTCCATTGAAATAGTCCTGGTCCACAGAGGTGAGTTGGTCAAAGTCCAGTTCGGCCAGCTCATTTTGGATGAGTTCATCCAGGCTCTCATACTGCCTGCGCTCCAAAAACTGCCCGTCCAGATAACGCTCAATGCGGTAATGGACCAAGTCGGCATTGACCTGGATGGGAATTTCCTCATCCGTAACAGTGGTGTAGGCAATGCCCACCTTTTCCAGATCACTGAAATCGGCTGGACTGCCATACTCGGCCTCGCAGAAATCGTTGATAAATTCTTTGGCAATCTCCAGTGAAGCAGGTTCCGGCTCCTCGGACAAAAACTCGCGCTCAATGAAGTCGGCAACATCCTGGCTGTTACCTTTGCCGCCATGGGCACGGTAATCCATCAAACCTTCTTCGACCAGTTCGCTGGATACCGCATATCCGGCCTCCTCCAGATAACCGGCGATTTCTTCTATCTGCGCCTGTTCCGGGGTAAGGGCCGGGGGCAGCTCCGCGATCTGCTCCATACAGAGGGTGATGTCCACCGCGATTTCTTCTTCCAGGTCCGCATGGTCCAGGAAGGATTGAAGCAGTCTGCGGATTTCCTCTCTCTGAACGGGGTCATGGAGCTGCCGGGCGATATTTTCCACCGCCTGGGCGTCATCCTCACCATAACCCATGCGGGAACCATCAAACTCTCCCACAAAACGCAGCACCTGGGCGGCCAGCTTCGGGTAGGGGTCTACCGGTTCTTCTTTTTGGGGTGGTTCCTGCGCCCTGGGCGGCACGGTGAACACCGGCGCGTCCTGGGTGGCGGAAATGGTCATTTCCGAAGTGTCAGCAATCCGCTGGATTTCCTCCCGCACTGCCTGGGGCATTTCCTCCTCGTAGAAGGTCACCGTGCGGTCTGGGGCGATGTGGGCAACCGTTTTGTAGTCACCGTGTTCCTCCTCCAGCCGGTTCCACACCGTGACGCCGTTTCCCAAATAGCCGTAGCCCAGGTCGTAGGCTTTGGCTTGCGGCATGGTGGGAACCACAGGCTCCTTGTGCTCTGCAAAGAGCGTGAAGGTTCCCTGCCGGAAGGCAGTGAGGTTTTCAAACGCCTGCTGGCGCAGGGCGTACATCCTGTCATCCTGCGGGGTGGCCTCCCAAATGGGGACCATCATCTGATAGATTTCTTCCACACGGGCCGGGTCGTCAAGCTGCGGCTCGATGAGCTTCACCGCGTCCCAATAGTCAAAGCCAAAGGGATAGGGGTGGGGCTGCTCCTGGGGTACGTTTTCAAAGAAAGTGCGGATATTCCGGGCAAGCTGGTGCTTCTCATACTGCGGCATGGCGGCGCGGTCCTCATCGGTGAGGAACCGCCCCTGGGCGATCATGGCGCTGACGCGCTTTTCCACGGCGTTCCATTTCAGCTCCACCTTGGCGTAGGGGGCGGTGATACTGCCGTGGCTGAAAGAAACGCCTTTACTGAGCTGGTAGGTCACATCGTCATTCCCACTGGAATGGCCGCTGTACTCGCCGTGGTAGTGCTTTAAGAAATTCTCCCGTTCCTTGCGCTCTGTGTGGTTGCGATAGAAAGAATACACGGCCAGCCGGTAATCGGTGCTGCGTTTTCCACCCCGGAGAAGGTTGTCGATCTCGTCCCCGGAGATGAAAAAACGCCGCTGGGGGGCGTACCCTTCGGCGGCGGTAAAGTGCAGCGGTTCCCGCTGCAGGTCGGAAAGCTGCTCCAGCAATTTTTGCGGACGGTGGAAATGGAATCGCAGCAGTTCCCGGTTCTCTCTGTATGCCTGGACAAACTGCTCCAGCTCATCCCGCAGGTTCTGCAGCCCCTCCGGATGGCCTAACAAATCGCTTATGGCGGCGCTTTCCTCTGGAAACCCATGATTTTTACCGTAAATGGTATTCACCGTGGGAAGATAGCCCGCGTCGGCAGTGCCTTCTGCAAAATCCTGCCGGAGATACCATAGCTGCGCGGCCCGTTGCTGGCGCTCATACTCATCCACCCGGTCAAGCTCGCTCTGGGGCATATATCGGCCCAAGTCCAGCAGTTCCCGGATACGGGCCGCCGCCTGTTCCCAGGGGATGAGGGTGGCGCTGGAACGCTGGGCGCTTTCGCCCTGGGCAATGCGGATTCCCTCGGCGTTGTACCAGATGGCATACTGTCGGCCATCCAGATAAAAGCCAGCGCCGTTCTCTCCATAGTGCTCTGCCAGGAACCTGGCATTGTCCGGCTTATCCTTTTTGAAATAGGCGCAGATGATGAGGCGGCTGTTCTGGTCGTTAGCACCAATGCACAGCGCCTCGTCGATTACCTGCTGAGGCAGAGCCGGGTGAGGGAAAATGGATGGTTTGGCCGTACCCTCGGCCTGGGTTGGCTGCTGAAACGCCGCAAAATCAAAAAGGGACATCTGCTGGCTCTCTTGGGTAGGGAGCTGCGGGATGTCCGTCTGAATGAAGTATTCTTTTTTGTCAATAAGCTGGGCGGTCCAGCCTGCCACCACTTCCCAGGAAAATACAGATTCCCTGGTGCGGGATGGGTAAGAGCCTTCCCACATGAGCAGGCCATTCTCCTGGGGCTTATATCCCAGGCGCTGCCCGTCAGCGATGATCTCAGTGTACCGGTCCTGATAAGCGGATTTCAGGTAGTCGGCCCGTTCCTGAACGTCGCTGTGAACCGAAAAGAAAAGCTCGATCTGATTTTTCTTATATTTCAGGTCATCATCTTTGTTGGCGATGATGGCCATGATCTGCTTTTCATCCAAAAGCGCAGGGAGCTGTTCGCCACCTGCGCTTTCTTCCGGTTCATCAATTAGCTGTAAATCAGCTCCGCCAGCACCGTTTCCTCCGCCGCGTTCTGCAGGTTGCTCATCATCTGCACCCACTTCATCTGGTCGCTGGCTTTCAGTTCCTCTGTCACGCCCTGGTTCTTGGCCATCTGCGCCACGATCTGCTCCATCCGGCGCTGGGCGGTCTGCTGGATCTCCGCCAGATGGCTGTTCAGCTTGCCGCTGGTCAGCAGGTTGGTGTACGTCACCCTGCGGTGCTCCTTGAGGAATTTCTTCCGAAGCAATGCGTATTTCCCATGGGGAACCGGCTCCTCCTGGGGCGGCAGAAGGTTCGGCAGATTGTAGTCGCCCTGCCTGGTGTAAGTGATCTCGGTCATATTCAAAACTCCTTTCCAGCTGTGTGTTTTCCTGTTCAGTTACAGCATACTGGTTTTTCTGCTGGGGTTCAAATGTGCGATTTTCTTTTTGGGGCTGTCTTTGCAGGGCAAGAACCGTGCGGGAAATGGCGGAAAGGCACATCTGGGAGATGTCCCCGGTGGCCACGCCTAAAGCGTTCAACGTCTGCGGGGTGTTAAAGTCCGTCACATCCCGGAAATCCATGTCCTCAAAATATTCAGACGGGTCAAGGCCGCAGCGCACCAGCAGCATATATCCAATGCTGTTTTGCACCGCCCTGCGGTATTCCACTTCCAGGTTCAGCTCATCCAGTTCTTCCAGAAAGCTGCCTTCCGTGAGGGTTTTCAATTCTGCCAGGTAGTCGGGCATATTGTCCTCCACGGCGTTCTTTGCCGCAGAGAGCAGTGCTTCACCCAAATCCTCCTTGCGCTCCAGCTCTCCAAAGCTGTTTTCCAGCGTTTCAATGATGTCCGGCGCATATTCCTCCCGCACCGTCCAAAGGGGGACGGGGCGGGGGAACCGGGCCTCATGGGTATCGGAAATATCAAAGTAGTATTTCAGTCGGGGTTTTCCATTGTGTTCACCGTCAAAAACGGCAATGCCGTTTGCGCCCCGGTTTACCCAGCGCCCAAATTGCCGGTTCCATCGCTCGATCTCCAGGACGGCGGTGGCGTCTGGGCGCTGGGCGTAGACAAGCAGTTGTTCATCGAAAGAAAGCCGGTAGTTGCGGCAGGCAGAAGCCAGAAACGCCCGCCACTGGTCAGGAGCTGTCACGCTGCGCTGCGTTTCCTGGTACAGCTCCGTCAAGGCTTTATATCGTATCGCCATCGGTTGCCCCTCCTTTTCTTATTCTTTTTTCGCAGCTTTCAGTTCTGCGCTGTAATCCTTATCAGGGTCATATTGATTGCACAGGGAGAGCAGCAACAGCCAGATGGTATTTCCGGCCTCCTTCGGGTACATCCGAAGCGCCACGCAGGGCGCATGGTCACTGTCAACAAAGGGCCTCCCATAGCGCATAAACTGGTCGATCAGCTTTTGAGCCATCTCCCGGTATTCTTCATAGGGGTTCTGTTCCGCCTGCTGATGGAGAACCGTCATCAGCAAGTTGAACCAGTCCTCATGCGTATCCAGTTTTACGGGCGGTAAAGACGCCATTTTTATCACCTCATCTTTCCATGGCGACGGCCTGCCGCTGCCGGGGAATGGAAAACCCGTAGACTTTGGCGATGTCGTCGCCCAGCCTGCGGGTCACTCTCGTAATATCGGCGCGGGTTGCAATGCCGCGATATAGTTTTTCTTTCAGCAGTTCAATTTGAGAAGGGCTGGCGCTGTCCTTGTAAACGCGGTAAAGATAAAAGTTCGTGCCATCATGGTGGATGGCGTCGCACCGCAGATCACCCAGCCGGTCCACATACCAGGTGGAATAATCCGTATCGGAATACAGGCAGTCCCGGATATTGCCGCTGGGGATTTCCTTATATCCCATGCGCCGACCATTCCACAGGCCCAGGTCGCCTACGACTAAAATCGGTTGGGAGAGCTGCACATTGAGGTTGGCGCGTTCATCATCCAGGTAATCCCCATTGATCTCATACATCAGGGAAATGCGCTCATCTTCGGATAAATCCGGGTAGTCCGCCTCCAGGTCATCCCTCCAATCCTCATAGTCCAGGCCATAATTGCTCCAGATAACGTGTCTTTCCTCCTTCATCGGGCTTCACCCCGGTCTTTCTGCCTGGGCTTGATAGGCTGCCCCTGCTCGTCATAGTTTCTGGGATCGGCGGCGGGAGTCTGCCAGCCAAGCATGGAGCCGGCAAGCATGGCGGCCTCCTGTGCTTTGGTAACGCCATTCTTCACATTGCGGTCGTCTGCAAACTCTCGGTTCTGTTGAGCGTCAGGAGTTGAAAAATCATAGCAAGGGCTGTAGCCTTTTTCGCCCCTGGTCAGAAGAATCAGCTCCCCGGATGAGGGCAGTACACTAAAACACTGCACCGGCAGAGAAGAACGCAGCGGGATCACGCTCCCGTGAGTTTGCTCCAATCGCTCCGCAAATTCGCAGATATGATACAGGGCGCTGGAATACCCGCCGCTGGTTTCAAAATGGGTTTCGTCGATGACCCGGCAGGTGCGGTCGCGGGTTTCTCCGCCGCCAGTGAAAATGCGGATGTGGTCGCCGTCGGGAATGCGGAACAGCTCCTTGTAGCCGGGCGTGATAAACCGGATACCCTGTTTGGCCTTTTCCATGTGGTGTTCCAGGAATCGGGAAACGTAGGCGTAGAGGTAAAAGTTGTAGTCTCCATAATTGGGATTGCACCGGAGCATATAGGTGTGCTGCGGCGTCTGCACCTTAAAACCATACTCGGCGCAGTAGTTTCCCTCAAACTCAGCCTCCGGGTTCTGATAGCAAAACCTGGTCATGCTGTCACGGGTACAGAGCAGCCCATTCTTCTCCCGCAGAGTGTTGACCACCTCATCAAGCTCCGCCTTAAACTCGTCCGTCTTGTATTCCCTCCGATGGTCGAACCAGGAAGTGTAAAACTCTTTTCCAGCGCCAAAATCCCCGCGCAGATGGCCGATACAGCCGGTTTGCCCTTCAAGCTGGCTGCTCTGGTTGTACGCATACAGGCGATCCGCCGGGGTCATGCTGGTAATTGTCAGTTCCATTATCGCTCACGTCCTTTCTTTTTCGCTTGTCGTTTTTGCTCCGATATGGCTTTTTCCCTTGCCTGCCAATATTCGGGGTGGTGAATTTGCACGCTGCTATTGATAACAGCCTCATACGCACCGGGGGCAAAGCGCCCGTTCACCGGAGCCTGGATCATCTTTTTATCCATCAGCTCCCGGAGAGCCACCTGCGCGTCATTATCTTCCTCAAAGCAAAGATAACCGCTCGCTATAAAACCGCAGCCCATCGCTTCTTTTCGGAATACCTTTTCCGCCAGCTCCCGCCGCACCATAACGCCGCCATGCCCTGGGGTAGAAACGGAATAAACGCCGGGGCAGAGCGTTTCGCACTCCTGGACTTTGCCCCATGGGGAATAGGGCGGGGCCTCCGGCGCAATGGTGTTTTGCCGCTGTTCCTCCAGGCACTGCACCTCCTCCTGCGCCCGCGCCACCAAATCCTTCTGCGCGGAAAACAGGTCGCTGAAATAGTGGCCCCAATCGTAGTCCGTCCGGTTACTACATTTCCAGGTGACAAACTGCTGGGGCGCTGTCAAATGAACACCCAAGACAAATTCGCTGTCGCCCACATGACAGGAATCCGTAATGATATATCCGGCGTTTTCTCTGTAATCCATCATCGCTCACGCTCCTTTGCGGTTTTCTTTTTGGCCTGTTCCTGCTGAATCGCAGTAAGGCCATGCTTGGCCCAGCCGGGAAGGTCCTCCGGCTGTATCGTTCCCAGCACGTCCATGCGCTCATAGCGGCTTTCTTTTCCAGTATAAAGGTCAACGCAGTAACAGGCTGACCCCCTGCTGTGCGGGGAAGCCCCAAAGCCTCCCATACAGAGCTTGAGCTGGCGAGTGGCCCTGCGGTATTCCCGGCGCAGCACCTCCGGCTTTATCACCACGATTTTCCCGTGCAGATCATCCTCATAGGAAATGGGGATGCAGCCCTCCGCTGTAATGGGGCGGTCGTCTATGCCCTGTATGCGGGGCTTATTGAGTTCTATGTGGGTTTTCTGCGCTTGCTCGGCAACCCGCTGGCCGAACAGCTCCACAATCTCCGGGAAATCATCACTGGCCATCACTTCGCTGTATTCTGCAAATAAGGCGTTTTGCCGACAAAAGGCGCACATATACTTCATGCCGGTTTCATCCTGCGGATTTTCCCCCAGGACAACCTCGCGGTCGCCAATCTGCACCGCCTGGATAATCTCATAATCACCGGCCATGCGTTTTTCTGTGGAATCATCGTTCATCACTCTGCCTCCAATTCCTGTTTAATAAATACTTTGATTTCCTTTACACTGGCAAAATCCCGTTCATCCCCGGTAAGGTAGCGCACCGTGTCCTGCCATTGAGACAGCGGGTAGCTGTTCTCATCCATCCTGCACAGGTCCAAAAGGGCCGCCCGCCGCAGGATAGGCGAAAGATTTAAGTCGGAGATGAAACAGCCATGCCGAGCCGCCAGTATGTCCAGCAGGTGCAGTTCATTCATGGCAACACCTGCTTTCTTCAGCTTCTTTCAGCAATTCCTCCACCAGCCTGCCGCTGCGGACTTTATTCCGGTCTGCCAGCACCTTGTTCTGGACGCACAGCACCGCCCGGATGTTGGGAACGGTAATGCCGGGGACCTCCACCATCTCCTCCGGGGTGATGGTGAGAAGCTGCACCGGGGAGTAACCAGCCTGGGCAAAGATGCGGAACAGCCGTTGTTCAAATCGTTCTCTCATCTGCAAAGCTCCTTTCTTTTTTGGTATGTAAAAGGGGCGGCCCCGCATGGCCGCCCCTGGCTGGTTACTTCTTCCGGCTTCTGACTTTCAGGAAAATCAGGCCGCCGATGATGAATACCACCAGCGCAATGGCAATAATCGCTTTCAGTTCCATAAAATCATTCCTCCTTACACAGATTCAAACCGCCGTTATTTTGCGGTATGGTTGTCCTTTTTGCGCTTGCCCACATAGGCCGCAACGCCCAGGGCGGCAGCGCCCATAGCGGATACGCCCATCAGGGCCGCCCACAGCCACGGCTTGCTGTCGTCACCAGTTTTCGGGGTGTCGCGCAGCTCATTGTGCATTTGCGCCACAGTGGTCTTATCCGCCAGAATCGTCACCTTTTTATCCGCAGGCAGCACATAGTTGGCGCTGGCCCCATCCGATACCTCGGACACGGTGTAATCGCCTACGCGCAGGCCCTCGATGAAGATTTCGCCGTTTTTATCCGTTTTGAAGGTCTGGTCGTAGCCGTTGGCCCCGGTCACGCGGAAGGAGAAGCCCTCCACCTTGCCGTCGCTGGACGTTTTTTCAATCCGCAGGGAGCCAGTCTGGGCCATGTTGGTGAAACCAATCCCGGCCTCGTTCTCTACCTCGTAAATCTTGCCGTTCTCGGTGATCTCCACATAATAGGCGTTTTCATCCAGCAGGAAGCCCTCCGGCGCTTTGGTTTCCCTTACGAACACGCCGCCGTAGAGGATGTGGGACATCTCGTAAATGCCGGTGCTGGTTTCCTCCAGCTTGCCCAGCAGCTCGTCACCCTCGTCCAGCTCTTTGTTGCCGTTGGTATCGCGGTACACTTCAAATTCAGCGCCCGTCAATTTGTTATCGGGATAATCCTTATCCACCTTGGTGAGCCGCAGATCACCATACACACGCTCATTGGCAAGGGAAATCTCTACAACCTGTCCATCTTCCTCCACAGTAACGGGAATCACTTCATCGGAGAGGATGAACCCTTCCGGGCTTTCCAGTTCTTTCAGCACCCAATCACCGTAAGGCACATTGGTGAAAGAAAAGCTGCCGTCGTCCGCTGAGGTAGTGGTGGCAAGGGCGTTTTCGGCGGTAAACTCGGTTTCATCGGACTTAAACAGACCGATTACAGCCCCGCCCAGGCCCGTGCCGTTCTCATCGGTTTTGAGGCCCTTGATTTCGCCGCGGATCAGCTCGTTTGTGACAGCCTCGCCATCATTAGCGGAAATCTCTACCACGGCAACAGAAGGCCCGCCGTACTCAAAGGTGAACGGGAAGGTTTCGCCATTCAGCAGGTAATGGCTGTCAGTGGAAAGCTCCTTCAGGTAGAAGCTGCCGAAAGGCAGGTCGGTGCTGCAAACGGCCTGGCCGTTCTCATTCACAGAAACGATCTCCAGAAGCCCGTCTGCCGGGATCACGGAACCGTCTGCTGCGGTGATGTCCTCCTGGGCATAGAGGCCAAAGGTCACGGCGGAGATCTCGCCATTCATGCCAATGCCAAAGGTTTCATCCTGCTCCAGCACCTTGTCAAGCGTCACAAGGGCTTTCTGGCGCTGGTTGTAGAAGCTGGCAGAGGTTTCGGTGACTTCCACCTCCTGGCCTGCGTACACCAGCTCCACGTTGGTGACGTTCTCGCCGGTATCCACCATGCCGTGAGGGAACTGGATTTCCTTCACCTGGAACTTGCCCAGGTAGAGGGGCTGGCTCTGGGCTGTCCCGTCCTCGCCGGTGGTGATGGTGTCCACTACCTCGCCCGCAGAGTAGCGCAGGGTGCCGTCCAGGGTGTAGACGTCCTCCAGGGCGGTGATTTCAAACACCGCACCGGGCAGGCCCTGCACCTCATACACCGGCTGGTAAACGCCCTCGTTTTCTGTCACAGAGGAAAATACCTCGCCGGTCTTGCTGACTTTGATGATTCCTTTCTGGGCCATGTTGGGCTTGGTGACTTCAATCACCGTCACGCCGCCTTCCACGCTGGAATTGTCCTCGGTCACATCAAAGTAAACCGGGGTGCTGTCCAGCACATAGCCGTAGGGGGCCTGTACTTCAACCAGGGAATATCCCGCGCCGTATTCCAGCTTTTCAGGCGTTACCAGATAGCCCTCGGAATTGGTGTAGAACGTATCAATGGTGGTCGGCGTCGGGTAAGTGAAGGTCATTTCCACCTTGCTGCCATCGGGACGGTAAATCTGGAACCCGGCCCCCGCATAGGGGATGGTGACGCCGGTTTCCGCGTCCACCTTGACCACCTTGATGAAGCTCTCAAAGTTGGCGTTGTTGATGAGATAACGGTAGGTCTGGCCGTCCTGAGCGATATACACTTCAAAATCGTCCATCAGCTCGCGGCCTTCCCAGCCCTTGGTCTGACGGACGATATAGGTGCCGTAGGGCAGCTTCTTCGACTGTGCAAAGCCGTTCTCATCGCAGACGAGGACATCGCGCTCAGATTCCTTGGCATTTTCATAGCTGCCGGCTGATTTCAAAAACACCTGGAATTCCGCGCCGGATTCCGGGGTTTCTATCTGGGTTTCCCCGTCGTCGGTATGCTTGATTATGGCAATGTCGCCCTTGATGACCTGCTCCGTCACATCGTTGGCGGTGTCGTTCAGCTCAATCTCATACAATTCCGGTTCCGCGCCTACCTTGTGGATAGAGGAATCCAGCAGGTAGCCCTCGCTGGGGTTGATTTCACGGATTGTCCAGTCCGAATCGCAGACGTAATATCCGGTGGTGAACTGGCCGTTCTCATCGGTGGTATAGCTGTCGATGAGTGTATCTCCCTTATACAACCCATAGGTTGCTCCGGCAAGAGAACCGTCGCCCTGGGGCGCGCCCGTTTCCACATCGCTCTTGGTGACAGTGACACGGAACTTTTTGAGGACATTGTTCACGCTCTTGTGGGTCACTTCATTCCACTCGATGGTGGCTGTCTGGGAATCCGGCACCACATAACGGATGGGGGTATCCACCTCCTCCAGTACATAGCCCGTGCCGATGAGCACGTTTTCAAAGCGCGCCACACCGTTTCCGTCTGTCACCGCATACTCATCCACCGGCTGCCCGGAGAGGGATGTGCCGTACAGATGGAAGGTCATGCCCTCCACCAGCCCGTCCTCGCTGGTTTTCGTCACTTCCAGGCTGCCGCGTTTGAGCACGTTGCTAAAAGTCACGGTGGCGGTCTGGCCGCTGACGATGGTCACGCGCTGGCTTTCCTGGGGTTCGTATTTGTCAATCGACTGCTCGGTTACGGTATAAACGCCGGGATTGAGGTCGGAGATGTCGATCTCGCCCGCCTCATTGGTGGTCTTGGTGGCGCTGTATCCTTCGCCGGTAATGGTGAAGCTGATCCCGGCTACCTGTCCATCCTCGGAAGTCTTGACCAGCTTCATATTGCCGGTTTTTACTTCCAGGTTCAGATAGCCCACCATATAATCGGACACGGTTTCCCCGTAGGTGGCAAAGTCCTGCTTGCCGCCGCCGATAATCCCATCCGTCCATACCACTACGCCGCTGCGCTGGGCGGAGATTTTTTCTGCTTTTACCGTTACAGAGCCTTTGATGGCCTGGCTGGAAGTGATGGTGAGCTGGTTTCCGTCCACAGAGAAGTTCAGGCCGGTAATATTGCTGGTAAAGGTGTAATCTCCCAGCACGCCGTTGGTATCCGTGAGAGTGAGGGAATACTGCTGGCCGTCCCATTTCAGCTCGTAGGCCCCGGCGTCTGCGGTGCTGCTGAAAAAGCTGGGCAGCATGGTATGGCGTTTTACCGCGCTCTCAATAGCGGAATACTGGCTGAAGATCTCGCTGTAAAGGGGATTCTCCGGGCTGGTATATTCCGCGATATTGTTCTTGCCCTGGGCGTTGGCGTCCACATGGTTAAACTGGCTGTCGCGCTCGCCTACGACGGTTTCCCAGACAAGAAGCTGGGTGGCGATTGCCCCGGCCATCTTGCTGGCGTCCTCCGGGTCATCGGTCATCCATGAGGTGCTGGCGTTGCCCTGCCATCCATAGGTCATAATCCGCCCGATATATTCCTTGATGGTGTCCGGTGGGATAGTGGGGTTCAGATCGGACGGGTAATCATCCCAGAAATCCTCGCCCCGGCCAGTAAACTGGTCGCCGGAATGAACGCTGACGCCGGGTTCGATACAGTAGATGACTTTCCCGTTAAAGGAATCCTGCGTGTGGATGGTAAAACCGTTATTTTCGCCGGTAGACCATCCGCCCAAGAAATTCATAGCGGAATGTCCCCAGCCTGCCTTGTTGGGGTCGCTGGCACGGGGGAACTCCACCATATACGTCGTCATGGTTTCCCCTGCGGCAAACGCTGTGGTTCCCGTCCCTGCGAATATGCCCAGGCACATGAGCATGGCCATGAACAGGGACAGGGGCTTTCTCAATGCTTTCATCGTGTTACCTCCTTGAAATGGCCGCAAAAAAGCACACCGTTTCCGATGTGCTGCGGCTTGTGTTGGTTACTGTCTAAAAAAGAGAGGCCCGCCCGGTTTTCCTCGCAGCCCGATGTCTGCCTGTGGAAAAGAGGCCGGAGCTTTCTATATACATCCAGGCTCCCCAAATATCTTCTTTTTTTAGGCTGTTTAGGTTGTTTGGAAGGGGTGAGGTGTGGAGAGGGGGAACCGGCACAAGCTGCCGTTTCCCTGCAAATGGGCGCACTTCCCCCTTGTGAGTGGGCTATCTCTCTAAACTGCGCTGGCGTTTGCGGTAAAGTTCCAGCGCCTTGACAATGGTGTCCTCGATCTTCTGCGTGGGCGTCCCCGGCGCAAAAAACCGGCTGATTTTTTCTTTTGGGATTTTGAACTGTTCTTTTTGATTGGGCTTTTCCTCCTTCATAATGGAAACAAGGGCGTCTTTGGCCAGCCGTTCCCCTCCAGTCTTGGCTTCGGACATCTGTCGCATTTTGATGGCTTGGGCGTGGGACGGGGTGCAGTCCATCTCGTCCATGATAGCGAACAAGTCGGCCTGTTCTTCTTTTCGCAGGTAGGACAGCTCCACCGCAGGGCGCATGGCAATCTGGAGCATTTCCTGGTCTTTAAGGACTGAGTTATCTACCAGCTCCAGAATTTCCGGGATAAGGTGGGTAAGGCGGATATACCTATAAATCTGAGGTTGACTATCTCCGCTATCCCTGCTGATCTGCTGGGCTGCTGTAACGCCTTTTAACTTATTATCCAGTGGAGAAGAAGTTAAATCCGTCCGCTGACCCTGTCGTTTTAATGCGTCCAGCTTCATTTTGTAGGCAAACGCCTTCTCCGAGGGCAGAATCTGCTCCCGCTGCAAGTTGGAGTCCACCATGATAATCGTGGCTTCATCATCGGTGAGCTGCCGCACAATACAGGGGATTTTCGCAAGCCCCGCTAAATCCGCCGCCTTTTTCCTGCGGTGTCCGGCCACCATTTCATAGCCGCCCTCCGGTTTGGGGCGCACCAGGGCAGGGACCAATACGCCGTACTGCTTCACGCTTTCCGTCATTTCCTGCATAGCTGCGTCCATCCGCACCTTAAACGGGTGGTTCGGGAAGTCGCTGATTTCCGTGGGCGAAAGATTGACAACTTTTTCAAGCCGTGCCTCAGCCCGCTCTTCCTCCGTGGAAAACAGGTCATCGACTGAGGGAAGATTGAAGTTTAGCCCGTTGCTTTTCGCCATCCGCCAGCACCTCCTTTGAAAAATCCGCATAAGCCTGGGCCACCTTGCTCCCCTTGTCGTAGGCGTAAATACTCTTGCCTGCGGCGCTGATTTCTGCGGCTTTGATGGCTACGGGAATCTCGGAACGATAAATTTTCAACACGCTCCCGTAACTCTGCCGCAGTGTATCTGCTGTCTGTCTGGCAAGGTTTGTGCGCCCATCCACCAGAGTGAGCAGCACCCCGTCCACCTTCAGAGCCGGGTTGATCTGCCGTTTCACCTTATTGATGGTTTTCATAAGCTGGGTCATGCCCTTGGCGGGGAGATAGTGGGCCTGCACCGGGATAATCACGCTGTCCGCCGCAGCCAGGGCGTTGATCGTAATCATACCCAGGGACGGCATACAGTCAATGAGAACCACGTCATAGTGCTTCTTGGCTTCATTGACATAGGTCCGCAAAGTAAACTCCCGGCTCATGGCGTTGACCAGGCTCATTTCCAGCGCGGACAGCTCAATGTTGGCGGGCATAAGGTCTACGCCCTCGCTGTGGTGCAAAATGCCCTCATCCGTGGTGAATGGCTCATCCCGGATCACTTTTTCCATAACGGTGGCCAGGGTGGTGGGCAGGCTGTCTTGGTCTTGCCAGCCTAGGCAGGTGGTGAGGTCGCCCTGTGGGTCTGCGTCAATGAGCAGTACCTTTTTCCCCAGACGGGCTAAACCAATGCCCAGGTTCACCGTCGTGGTGGTTTTGCCTGTGCCGCCTTTCTGGTTGGCCAGCGCGATCACGCGGCCATCCCTGGGGCGGCTTCTTTGTTCCGGCATTTTCATGTCCTCCTTCTTCTTAGATTTAGCCGCCCGTTGGCAAGACGGACGGCTATGTATGAGAAAATCCGAAAGATGGACATGAAAAAAGCCGCTTACTCTTTCTGAAAAGAATAAGCGGCTCATCTGGCAGCGATATGTAATTTTACATCTTCTTCACCGGGGCGCACATGGCTTTGAGCAGAAGTTCATCCAGGCAGCCGGTGTCCCGGTTTTCACGGAGCATAGTATTGCGCAGGTGATTAAGGCTCTGGATCACAATGCTGTTTTCGGCGGGGGTGAGGTATATCTTGAATTTCCGTTTTTTCATAGGGCGTTCCTCCTTTACGCTTTCAGTATATATGGAAGGAACACTGCGCCGCAAATGTGCGAGAGTTCATCCACTTGAAACACAGCAGCGGCAACTCAGAAGGACAAGATAAACTGGATTCGGTTTGGTCAAATCCTGACAAATCAGGACATCCCCTTCAAAAGAAAAACCGTTCACAAAGGCCGTCATGGAATCGAAAAAATGACGGGGAAAATGCCCTCTAAAACACCCCGATTTCGGCTCGCAGTTGCCCCATTTTTTAATCATAACGGGGTCAAAAAGGGCCTGTTGCCCCATTATTAATCAAGAAAAACCGGGTCAGGCAAGGTCAAATCCTTCCAAAATCGGACAAAGGACAACAGACTTTTTGGAAAGGAAAAAGCCCGGAAAACCGCATGGTTCCGGGCTTTTTGAGCATTTTTGAATTGGTTTGTCGGGCCTGTTATCTCTTGGAGAACTGAGGCGCACGACGGGCAGCTTTGAGACCGTATTTCTTTCTCTCTTTCATACGTGGATCTCTTGTTAAGTATCCTGCTTTTTTCAGAACCGGTCTGTAATCCGGATCAGCCTGTAATAAAGCTCTTGCGATACCATGACGAACAGCGCCTGCCTGGCCTGTATATCCGCCGCCCTTTACATTTACAATAACGTCAAATTTATCTGCTGTTTCTGTAGCTGCTAACGGCTGACGAACGATAACTTTTAAAGTCTCAAGTCCGAAATAATCATCAATGTCTCTTTTATTAACTGTAACTGCGCCTGTTCCTGGTACCAGGTAAACTCTGGCGATAGATTTTTTTCTTCTTCCTGTTCCGTAATATTTAGTAGTTGCCATGAACTTTTCCCTCCTACATCAATTAAAATGTTAAAGCTTCAGGTTTCTGAGCTTCATGTTTGTGATCAGGTCCTGCATATACAAATAATTTTTTGTACATCTGTCTTCCTAAAGGTCCTTTTGGAAGCATGCCTTTAACAGCATATTCAACAACTCTTTCAGGATGTTTTGCTAACATTTCTTTTAATGTAGTTTCTTTCATTCCGCCTACATAGTCAGAATGATGGTAGTAAATTTTCTGATCTAATTTCTTACCTGTTACTTTGATCTTTTCTGCGTTTACAACGATTACGAAATCACCGGTATCAATGTGAGGTGTAAAAATCGGTTTGTTTTTACCTCTTAATACTTTTGCGATTTCAGAAGATAAACGACCTAATGTATATCCTGTAGCGTCAACTACATACCATTTTCTTTCAATTGTTGCCGGGCTGGCCATAAATGTATTCATGATTTTCCTCCTTGAGATTTTCGACAGTATTTCAATGTGAATGTCCGGACACACTGATTGCCTGTCAACTGTAAATAATTGAATAATGTGTCTGCATTATTCGAACGCGGTTTCAGATGAATTTGTGGAGAATCCTCTGTAAACACAGCGTTCCCGCAGAGCGGTCCCACCCGCCTGCATCTATAGGAAAATGTTATCAAAACATTTTTTCACCTTGTCAGACCCAGTTATTATAGTATAAGAAAATGGCAGTGTCAACACTTTTTTATAATGGCCACTTGCGGCTGTTTTTAAGCTTCCGCCTCTGTTTTGGCTGTTTCCGGTGTCTGCTCAGTCCCGGCCTCAGCGTGTATCTCCTCTTCTTTCACTTCTCTGAAATCATCTTCCTGCACTTCTTCAGAAACAACTTCCGCTTCCGCAACAATATCTTCTTCTTTTACTTTTGAGCCGCAGGCAGAGCAATACTGGCTTCCATTCTGCACATCGGCTCCGCAGGAATCACATTTCTGATATCCCTTTAAAATTTTGATATCTTCTTTGTAATTTACAATTCTTTTCAGATTTTCCTGTACATTATGAACCGCCTCTTTAAATGCTTCATCCGGATGATCTCCGTAACGGTCCATGTACATCTTACCAATGGTCTGGTAAAGATTCTCGTTCTTTCTCTGGAGATCCGCAATCTTAACGGATAATTTCGTGATTTCCGTAAGATCTTTTGTTTTGTTTAACACACCCTGGCCTTTCTCTGCTATTACTTTGCCTAAATCATCAAAAAATGCCATCTGAATACCCTCCGTTTTTATCTTATTATAGTATATTTATAAAAATTCTATTCCTATCATTGTAAGTCCATGAGCAGGAGCTGTCGGTCCTGCGGCATGTCTGTCACATGCTTTTAATATTTCAGACATCTGCCAAGGTTCTAAATCTCCCGTTCCTGCCTGTATCAGGGTCCCTGCCAGAATCCGAACCATATTATACAAAAATCCACTGCCCGTTACTCGTATAGAAATAATATCTCCCTGCTTTTTCACATTTAGAGAATAAATCGTCCTTACGGTATCCTCCACTGCCGTATTCACAGAACAGAAACTTTTAAAATCATGGGTTCCGCAAAGCAGTTCTGCTGCCTCCTGCATCTTCTCAATATCCAGAGGCCGGTAAAAAAAATATGTATCCCGGCGATTGACAGGCTGCGGAAATCTGCGGTTTAAAATTTTATATTCATACGTTTTTCTGCTTTCGCAGTGCCGCGGATGAAAATCCAAATCCACCTCACAGGAGTCCTGTACTGCAATATCTTCCGGCAGAAACCGGTTCAGCGCATAAGAAATCTTGTGGGGAGGTATCCTTGTTTCCGTATCAAAAACAGCCACATTTCCAAGGGAATGTACTCCTGAATCCGTACGGCTGGCACCTGTTACTTTAATATTTTCTTTCAGAAGTCCACTGAGGGTACGGTTTAACACGCCTTCAATAGTTTCCCCGTTGGGCTGAATCTGCCAGCCACAGTAATTTGTGCCGTCATAAGCCACAACCAGCTTTATTCTTTTCATAAAAGAACCCTCAATACAATCATAACACATAAATAAATCCACGCAACAGCATACGCCCAATAATCCCGGCCCTCATAATGCAGCGGTTTCATTTTTGTCCGGCCCTCACCGCCATGGTAACACCTAGCTTCCATTGCCAGCGCCAGATCTTCCGCTCTTCGGAAAGAGGACACAAACAAAGGAACCAGCAGAGGAATCAGAGCTTTTGCTTTTTTTAGCAGTCCCCCGGAGTCAAAATCCGCTCCTCTGGCGGTCTGCGCTTTTTTTATTCTATCTGCTTCATCTCCCAGCAATGGAATAAAACGCAGTGCAATAGACATCATCATTGCAATCTCATGTACAGGCACGCCAATTTTCTGCAGTGGACGCAGACCTGTCTCCATACCGTCTGTAAGCTTGTTGGGCGTGGTAGTCAGCGTCATCACAGAAGTGCCAAGGACCAGATAGATCAGGCGGATACTGAAAAATACCGCATTATATACTCCCTGATCCGCAATTTTTATAAAATACCATCGGAAAAGTATATCCCCCGGCGTAAAAAACAAGTTAAAAAATGCTGTAATACCCACTAATACCCAGATTAATTTCAATCCTTTCAGCATTAGTTTTCCCGGGATCCCGGCGATAGCTGTAACAGCAATCAAAAATACAGTTGCCAGAAGAAAACCCGTAAGACTTTGCAGCACAAACAGCGAGACAATGTATATAATTGTAGACACCAGTTTAACCCTGGGGTCCAGTTTGTGTATCAGGGAGTTCCCCGGATAATACTGGCCTAATGTAATATCTTTTAACATAATTTCAAAATTTCTTCCTTTGCCTCTTCTATTGTAATTGCGTCTGCAGATACTTTGATTCCCCGCTCCCGCAGTTCATGCAGCAGATAAGTTACCTCAGGCGCCGCAAGTCCGGCCCTCTCCAGCTCTTTATAGTGTGAAAATACTTCCCTGGCTGTCCCGTCCAGCAAAATCCTGCCATGATCAAGTACAATGATTCTGTCCGCATAATCAGCCACATCCTCCATACTGTGAGAAACCAAAATCACAGTAATCTTTTTTTCCCGATGTAAAAATTGAATCTGGGAAAATAATTCATCACGGCCTCTAGGGTCCAGTCCCGCTGTAGGCTCATCTAAAATCAAAATTTCAGGTTCCATGGCAAGAACACCCGCAATGGCAGCTCTCCTTTTCTGGCCCCCTGACAATTCAAAAGGTGACATTTCCCAGTACTTTTGTGCAAGCCCTACCGTTTTCAGCGCCTCCTGGGCTTTTTTCACAGCCTCTTCTTCCGTCAGTCCCTGATTCTTTGGTCCAAAGGATACATCACGAATGACTGTTGTCTCAAAAAGCTGATACTCCGGATACTGAAAGACCAGTCCTACTTTTCCTCTCAACTGCTTTAAGCTAAAACCCGGTTGATGAATATCCTGATTATGAAACAAAATCTTTCCGGCATCTGGTTTTAAAAGCCCGTTCAGCAGCTGAATTAAGGTAGACTTTCCGGAACCGGTATGACCGATTATTCCAATAAATTCTCCGTCATTTATTTTAAAACTGATATCATCCAGAGCCTTTTGTTCATAACTTGTCCCACCGCCATAAATATAAGTTACATTTTGTATTTCCATTGACATATTGCTTCCACCAATTCTTCTCTCGTTAAGACATCTGCCGGCACCGGCACTCCTGCCTGATGCAGTTCATAAGCAAGCTGTGTAATCTGAGGCACCGAAAGCCCAAGACTCTTTATTTTCTCTATCTGTCCAAAAACTTCTCTGGGAGCTCCCGTCAGTGCAATCTCGCCGTCATTCATCACATACATATGATCAGCGAAAACCACCTCTTCCATATAATGAGTAATCAGGATTACCGTTACACCTTTTTTCCGGTTCAGCTCTAAAACGGTCTGAAGAACCTCCCTTCTCCCGTGGGGATCCAGCATAGCCGTGGATTCATCCAGAATAATACACTTTGGTTCCATAGCTACAATACCGGCGATGGCAATCCGCTGCTTTTGTCCCCCCGACAGCCGGCCGGGCGGCTGATAGCGGTATGCCGTCATCCCCACCGCTTCCAGACTGGCGGCTACTCTCTCCCAGATTTCCTCTGTAGGAATGCCTATATTTTCCGGTCCAAATGCCACATCTTCTTCCACAACACCTGCTACCATCTGATTATCCGGATTCTGAAAAACCATACCAGCGGCCTTTCGGATATCCAGCGTATTATTTTCATCCCCTGCATCCATACCATCCACCCAGAGTGTTCCTCCGGTTGGAGTTAACAAAACATTTAGATGCTTGGCCAGTGTAGATTTTCCTGAGCCGTTGTGGCCCAGTATGGCCACAAACTCTCCCTCCTTAATATCCAGGTCTACATCTTTTACAGCTTCTATTACTTCTTTAATTTCACCCTGTTCATCCCGCCGGGCAAATTCATGCTTCAATTTTCTAGCTTTCACAAAGGACATAGTTTTTGTTTCCTTCTTATCTCTTTTATGAATAATCAATCCATAAGTCTCTCGATTCTGCTGCCTGTACGGCTCAGAACTTTATTACAGCGCATTTGATTATTCAATATAATCATCAAATTTTGTAAGACTTCCCTCCAGCTTCATATGAGAAAACGCATTCTGGCGAAGCGCCTCATACAATACAATCGCCACGGAATTTGCCAGATTCAAAGAGCGGCTCTCTCCCGCCATGGGAATCCGAATGCAGTCTGCCCGGTGATGAGCCAGTATTTCTTCTGGAATACCCCCGCTCTCTTTTCCAAACATAATATAACAATCCGGCTCATAAGAAACATCTGTATACACATTTTTTCCTTTTGTAGTGGCCATATAAATTTTTGCTCCCGGATTTTTATCCAGAAAATCCTGATAATTAATATATCTTACTACATCAAGTTCCTTCCAGTAATCCATTCCGGCCCGTTGAATGGCCTTTTCATTCAGCTTAAATCCCAGGGGTTCTATTAAATGCAGGCGAGAATCTGTGGCTGCACAGGTTCTCCCGATATTTCCGGTATTTGACGGTATTTCCGGCTCAAATAAAACAATATTCAATTTTGCCATTTCATTTATTGCCTTTCTATAATTTCTGTTCTGCCCGGAGTTTTTCTACGAACCGCTCCAGCCGCCCCACTGCCAGTTTTAAGTTTTCCAGAGAATATGCATAGGATATTCTAAGAAAGCCTTCTCCGCAGGCTCCAAACGCCGTTCCTGGCACCACTGCCACCTTTTCTTCTTCTAAAAGCTTTGTGGCAAACTCTTCAGAAGTCATACCAAACTCCTTAATACATGGGAAAACATAAAAGGCACCGTAGGGCTCAAAACATTTCAGTCCCATTTCTTTAAACCGATGCAGAAGATAACGTCTTCTTCCATTATATTCTTCCCGCATACCGGCTACACTTTCATCACCGTTTTTCATAGCTTCCACAGCCGCATACTGACTGGCAGTAGGCGCACACATAATAGCAAACTGATGAATCTTTAACATCTCCCGGATAATTACTTCCGGTCCGCAGGCATAGCCAAGACGCCATCCTGTCATGGCGTGAGACTTGGAAAATCCATTAATATAGACGGTCCGCTCCCTCATCCCCGGAAGAGATGCTATAGATATATGCCGGTCCAGATAAGTCAGCTCTGAATAGATTTCATCTGTCAGCACAAAAAGATCATGCTCCAGAATAATATCTGCAATATCCTCCAGATCTTTTTTCTCCATAATGGCACCGGTGGGATTATTGGGAAAGGGAAGTATCAGAATTTTAGTTTTGGGTGTAATGGCCCCAAGCAGCTCTTGGCGGGTCAGTCGAAATTCATTTTCTTCCTTTAATTCTATCACCACAGGCACACCGCCGGCCAGACGGGTACATGGCAGATAAGAAACATAGCTTGGCTGTGGAATCAACACCTCGTCCTCCGGGTCAAGCATCGCCCGCAGCGCAATATCAATTGCCTCGCTTCCGCCTACGGTCACAAGGGTTTCATGAGCATAATCATAGGAAAGTCCATACCGGCGCTTTAAAAATTTCGTTATCTCAATTTTTAATTCCTTTAATCCCGCATTAGATGTATAAAAGGTTCTCCCCCGTTCCAGCGAATAAATTCCCTCATCTCTGATATTCCACGGTGTATCAAAATCGGGCTCCCCAACACCAAGGGAAATGGCATCCTTCATCTCACTTACAATGTCAAAAAACTTCCGGATACCTGAGGGTTCAATTTCAGTAATTACTTTTGATAAAGGATTTCTCATGGGCTCATCAACATCCTTTCATCTTTTGCCTTCTCAGTCATTACAGTACCGTGGTCCTTATACTTCTTTAAAATAAAATTCGTTTTTGTACTGAGAACGGAATCCAGGGTAGAGAGTTTATCCGACACAAACTGCGCTGCATCCCGGAGAGATTTCCCCTCCAGAGTAACCAAAAGATCATAGCTGCCAGAAATAAGATATACCGCATTTACTTCTGAATAATTATAAATACGCTCCGCAATTTTATCAAATCCCTGTCCTCTCTGAGGGGCAACACTTACCTCAATGAGGGCAGAGACTTTTTCTATAGAGGTTTTGTCCCAGTTAATCAATGTGTGGTAACCGCAGATCACATGCTCCGCCTCCATAGCTTCCAGTTCATTCATAACCGCAGCCTCATCTTCCCCTAAAATAACTGCCAATTCTGCCAGATCAATCCTGCTGTTTTTTTCAATAAATGTCAATATTTTTTCTCTCATTACAATTCCTCCCTTTCATCTTTTCTATATTCTCTCAGGAGATGGAATATTTTTACATGCCGTCAGCCCCGGTTAAATCACTTTATATAGTTGGTCTGTCTTTGGAGGTTCCAGAAACCTGTGTTCCTCTCCATTTATCAAAACACGGTCATTTCCCTTAACCGCCTTGCCTACAACAGTCCCATGGATTCCGTTTTTCTCTAGATCCCGCACAAGCTGATTTCCGTCCGCTGCGGCAATAAGCATACTTCCGCTGGATATCAGCTCATAAGGATTAATTCCAAAAAATTCGCAGACCTCCACCGTCTCCTGCCGGATTGGAATTTTCTTTAAATCAATTTCAAGTCCGATGCCGGAAGCTTCCGCCATCTCCCAGAGGGCTCCAAAGATACCGCCCTCTGTTACATCATGCATGGCGTGAACCCCTGTTTTTACTGCCACAGCCCCATCCGCAACTACAGAAAGGTACTGCTCTAGCTCTCTGGCAGCCGCTACAAAACCGGCAGGAAAACGCGATAAAAGTTCCTGCTCTTTTTCTTTCGCCAAAATTACTGTTCCTTCAATAGCTATCCATTTTGTGATAACAATATCATCTCCAGGCTTTGCTCCGGCTGTAGATACCATCTGATTTTTTTTCACTTTCCCGATACCTGTAACTGTTAAAAGAGGCTGATTAACTGCCTTTGTCACCTCTGTATGGCCGCCTACAACCTGGACATTATATTTTTCACATTCGCCGTCGATCTGCTGCATCATTTCCCTGATCTGCAGTTCTGTAATATCCTCAGGAAACAGCGCCGTCAGCAAAACACCCACAGGCTGTGCACCGGCGCTGGCCAGATCATTCAGTGTAATCAGCATGGCCATCTTTCCAATGTCCTGCACCGTTCCGGTAATCGGGTCTGTAGACACCACAAACAGTTCATCCTCCTTCAGGGCAATTGCCGCGCAGTCCTCCCCCACGCCGGCCCCCTGGCAGACCTCTTTCCTTTTAGTATGTAACTGTTTAAAAACAGATCTTTTTAATACACTCTCTGGTAATTTTCCAATTTTCATCTTTCTTCTATTCTCCGGAAATATTCTTAATATTTTTCCTCTGTCTTTCTTAATTCGCTATTAATATCTATGCAGGCAGGGCTGTCTCCTCTGAGACAGCCCTGTCATACATTGCGGCGCCCTGACACCTGATGCTGCAGAGCCCCGCTTTAAATATCATTCTTCAGATTTTTTATCATCTGTATCCTGTTTATTCTGATCAGAGCCCGAATTTTCAGGCTTCTGATTTTCAGAATCCTGTTTCTCCTGTTCTTCCTTCTTCTGCTCTTCTTCTTTTTTCTGTTCTTCCTGCTTTTTATCTGCTTCCTGCTGAGCCTTCCATTTTGAAACAGCTGCCTTTACAGTTCCCAGATCACCGCTGGCAATGGCCTTTTTAATAGCAGCGCTGGCTTCTTCACTGGCACCGCCCAGACCTACCTCATAAATTGCAGGAGATGCGTTGTAGGTGCTCTTGTTAAATACCTCCCGGCTTTTTTCTACCCCTCCAACTTTTACGACTTTCCAGAGCTGGGCTTTCCTTCCGGTATGGGAACTTTGAACCTTTGTGATACTGCCCAGGGCAGCACCTGATGTTTTAAACTCCGTCTTTGGCTGCGTAGTACTTAAAGTCTCACTTTCAAAGATAACCTCCCGGTCAGAATCCCTTGTCTCCTGTCCGTAAATAGTAAAATACAGCTCTCTGCCGCTTGTATATCCTTCAATATAAACAGGTGTTTTTGTATTATTTTTAAACTTCAGATTTTTATAGGTTCCCGCAATGGCCGCATCACTGGAAGGATCTACATAAGATACAATCATAGAGTGGGCAAACCTCTCCGTAATTTCAAGCTCCGCCCGGATTACAGCATTATAAAGCGTAGTTGATACCTGGCAGACGCCGCCTCCATATGACTGCACGGTTGTTCCATTCTCATAAGAACCGGCCAGCGCATATCCATGCTCTGCATCCATAGGCGAGATCACATCATACACCGAAAATTCTTCTCCGGGGTAAATTACACTGCCATTTATTTTTCCCGCCGCGGTCTGAATATTTTTCACCCTGCCGGACGCTGAAGAGCTGAAGTTTGTATGGTAGGTCCCCAGAACATCCTTCACTTTCGAAAGCTCCTCTTTGGAGCCCTTAGGCTCTGCAGTGCTTACTTCTAGTTCTATCTGCGCATCGGATTTCCAGCCCTCTGCAAAATACTGATCTACAGTTTCCAATGATTTTTCTATATTTACTTCCACGCCGGCCTCACCGTCAATCACTGTAAACGCTCCGTTTTTCCTCTCAAGGCCGAAATCTTTCGCGTCCTGTCCCAGATCATCTTTATGCTCTTCTAAATATTTGGTGGTTTTTTCTTTATCAGCCTTTAAAATAACCGGAAATACTTTATCCTCGTGTTCAAGATCTTTGTTAGCTTTATATCTGGAAATAAGATTTCCTGTTTTCCCATAGTTCAGCGCATCCTCCGCCACAGTCTCATCACCCCAGACCAGCCCCAGCTCTTCAACTGTTGCCGTGATGGTGTTTTTTCCGGCTTTTAATGTAACTTCCTCATCCTGAAGCTCCTTCACATATTCTTCTACTGCTTTGGATGCCTCTTCTTCCGTCATTCCGCTCACATCAACTTCCCCGATATGAATCCTTTGTGCAATTGTACCCGCCGAATCCTTCTCAGACTGTGCTGATACTCCTGCTGTTAAAGCAGTTACCGCAGCGGCTGCTGCCGCAACAGCACAAATATACTTCCATCTTCTCATAAATGCTGCGTCCTCTCTTCAGAAAACAGATCTTTCATCTGCCCTGCCACTCACCTAACGAACACACCAGCGCCTTACTGGCATTTGTGGATTATTGTATCACATTTCTATCCGTTTTCAATAGTGCCTATACAACAAGCGCTGACAGTACCATAGTAACAACCATGGCAATAATTAATACAATTACAATTACGGCTGCCGCCACTCTTTTTTTTCTGGAATTTCTATACATGCTCCCTGCCTTCCCTCCTTCTGCCACAGGCAGATAAAATCTGATCAATCATTCTGGATGCCTCACTTCTGGTAAGACTTTCAATTTCAATATCTGTACTTATTTTATGATATGATATCAAATCCATCAAGTCTCTTTTTTGCGCGGGAGTTAAAGGGCCCTGCTTCTTTGCCTTATATTGAAGGGGCCGTGGAACAAATAGTTCCGGATACCTTTCTGCATATTCCTCCTGGAGAATCTCAAATAAATCTGCCGTTAATCCTGCATCTGACAGCGCCCTGTGCTTCTGCTTACTGCATAGTCCATAATATCTGCCCAGATATTCCAATCGTTTAGATTCTAACTGCGGAAGACATTTCCTTGCAATTTTCAGCGTATCAACAGCCTGTTTCTGATAATTAATATCATAATTAACCGCACATTGCTTTAAAAATCCATAATCAAATATAATATTGTGGCCAAGCAATGGCAATTCCCCGCAAAACTCAATAAGCTTAAGCAGCGCCTCCTTATCTTCTTTGGCACCTTCAAGCATTTTTGATGAAATACCGGTGAGCGCTTCCACCTGTTTTGTCAGCTTTCTATGGGGATTAACAAAACATTGAAACAGAGCCGTCGTTTTGTGAGATACCACTCTCACTGCTCCGATTTCCAGTATTCTGTCACGCCGGGCATTTAGTCCTGTCATTTCAAGGTCCAGCGCAACATAGGAATCTAACATTTCTTATCCTCAGCCTGGCATAAATCACTGAGAAAACATTCCCCGCATTTTGGATTTCTGGCAGTACAGATTTCCCGTCCCAGTGTAATAATCTGCATATTATATAAAATCCAGTGATCCTTAGGCAGCACTTTCATTAAATCATACTCTGCCTTTTCCGGATCTGATTCCTTCGTAAAGCCCAGCCGCTTAGAAATTCGTTTTACATGGGTATCCACTACAATGCTGGGGTCGTTATAGATATTTCCACGAATCACATTCGCCGTCTTTCGTCCCACTCCGGCCAGAGAAGTAAGATCCGAAAGATCTGACGGCACTTCTCCCTGAAACTCCTCTATGAGACGTCTGGCACATAAAATAATATTTCTGGCCTTATTTCGGTAAAATCCGGTAGAATGAATATCCTGTTCCAATTCCGCTATATCTGCATCCGCAAACTTCTGCAGCGTATCATACTTGACAAATAAGTCTTTTGTAACAATATTAACTCTGGCGTCCGTACACTGCGCACTAAGAATCACTGCTATTAATAACTGCCAGGCATTGTCATGATTCAGATAACAGATAAAATCCGTACCATAAGCAGTATCCAGCCGGTTTAAGATTTCTTTTGTCCGTTTAGTCATAGTTTTCTCCTCTTTTAAAGTGCTTTATTCATACTATTACTGCCAGAGGGCAAGATCAGCAAAAGAAATTTTTGCCTGTCCGTTTAATGGATTTTTCTGTTCATACTCAAACAAAATCCATATTTTTCCATTGTTTCCGCTCATGTATTTTTTTGCATCCTTCTCTCTAAGTATTTCTGTTTTTCCTATAAATTTTGCAGAAAACCTCTCCAGATGACAGTATTTTTTCTCTTTCCCTTCATGCCGCAGATATGTAAGCTGAGCTTTCCTCCATAATGACAAATCTTCCGCCCAGAATGGACGGCTCTTCATATTTTCTCTGGCATACAGATCAAATAAAAGAGCTTCCCCCGCATACTCTTCCTGCTCAGGAAAACGTTCCCGTACAAATTCCAGAAGAATTTCACTGCGGCGCATTCTGCTGAAATTCTGCCCGTAATACCCCATCTTAAAATAAAAATCCCCAAGTTCCTGATACATCCGGAAGGGACTTTGATACTCCGCTTCCAGTATATGCAGGGCCTGTTCAAACTGATGACTATTATAATGAATTTCTACCATTTCTTCAATTCTACGTATCTTTAAAATGTCATCAAAACTCAGCCACCGGGTAGAAAGCACTTCATAAGGGGGTTTTCTTCTATATAAAATCTGGTAATCTTCACAATGCTCATACATATGAGAGCCCTTTAAAATTTTTAAAAACCCAAGCTGAAGCTGTTCCGGGTGCAGATTATATATTTCATCAAAAGAATTTTGAAAACTGAAAAAATCTTCAAATGGAAGACCTGCAATCAGATCCAGGTGCTGATGTACATTCCCGCCCTCCTGTATTCTGCATACAATATTTTTTAGTTTAGGAAGATCCATTCTCCGTCTGATCTCTTTGATTGTCTGAGGATTTGCAGACTGAACCCCTATTTCCAGCTGAATCAGCCCCGGCCTCATCCTTCCAATCAGTTCCAGCTGTTCCTCCTCTAAAAGATCTGCTGAGACCTCAAAATGAAAATTTGTTATCCCGTTGTCATGTTCCAGCAGATACTGCCAGATAGCGTCCGCATGACTGCGATTGCAGTTAAAAGTTCTATCTATAAACTTCACCTGCGGCACTTTATGATCAATAAAAAACTGAAGTTCTTTCCGTACAAGCTCCAGCTTTCTGAATCTTAGCCTTTTATCCACAGAAGAAAGACAGTAACTGCAGGAATAAGGACATCCTCTGCTTGATTCATAATAAATAATTCTATGCTCAAATTCTGTCAGATCTCCATAACAAAAAGGCAGCATATTCATATCCAGAATATCCCGCTCTCCGGTCTTTACAATCTTCTGACTTTCGTCCCTAAATACAAGTCCTGCAATCTCATTCAAATGCGCTTTGCCTGTTCCTCTGTAATATCTGCTCAGCTCCAGAAATGTCTGCTCGCCCTCCCCGCGCATCACACCGCGAAAGGCAGGATTCTCCTTCACAAACTGTTCTGTTTCAAAGGAAACCTCAGGGCCTCCTGCCCAGATCTCCATCCCCGGACACAGACGTTTTAATTCATACGCAAGTTCCTTTACATATTCAATATTCCATATATAGCAGGAAAAACACAAAACATCCGGCCGTTTCCGATATAATGCTTCCAATATATCTTCTATCCGGTGGTTAATGGTATACTCCGCCAGCTCTGTCTCCTCACCGTACTTGCGGGCATAGGCCCGCAGACTGTAAACTGCCAGATTTGAGTGAATGTACTTTGCGTTAATCGCCGTTAATAAAATATTCATTTACTGCTTTACATCTCCCATTTTCCTGCATCCATTTTTTTGCTTTCAGCGCGGCTTCCCCGGCATCTCCCGTATAGATATCCGCCCCTATCCGATGGGCATAGCGGCCTGTAACAGGCGCCCCGCCAATCATTACACAATACTTATTTCTCAGCCCCTTATTCTCCAGAAGCTTTATAACACCCTGAATCTGAGGCATTGTAGTGGTAAGCATCGCCGACATACAGATGATATCCGCGTTCACCTCTTCCGCTTTTTTTATTAAAGCATCCGCCGATACGTCACATCCCATATTATATACTTTAAACCCTACGTTGCGCAGCATCATACTGACAAGATTTAATCCAATATCATGAAGATCTCCCCGGACAGTAGCCGTTACTGCCGTCCCTAAGGTTTTTGCCATTTCCAGTCCCATAGATTCCTCAACGACAACCGTAGCCACATTCATCGCCCGGGAAGCCAGAATTACATCCGGCACAAACTTAAGATCGGAAGAAAATGCTTCCGCAATTTTATCCATGGCTTTTAACAAACATCTGTCAATAATAACCTGCCCCTCAAGTCCATCTTCCAGAGCCTGTTCAATAAGCTTTTTTGCCCCTTTGGCTTTTCCATTTTGAATAGCCTGGCGAATATCCTCCAGCATTTGTTCCCGATCTTTCATTCATACCTCTTTCTTCTCCCGGCCCCCTTCCGGAAGCCAGTCTTTTGTTAAATAAAATGTTGGCGCACATTTTTGTCTGCTTCAGACTGCTGTAACCATATCACTGCCTTCTGCCGGTGCGCCGCCATACAGGCATTTTATTCAAAAAACATATAATCCGTATAAAAACGGTTAAAATCTTTATCTGTTGACAGTGCAATTTCTTCTGAAGTTTCAATAATATGCTCCATACGCTCTTGTGCATCATCCTGTGTCAGATAAGTAACCGTTCCCCCCAGAGAGCTGTTTCCCACTGCAGTAATTTTATCATGAAGCTCCTCCGGAAGCAAACCAATGCCAATAGCCTTCTCCAGATTGATTTTATAGCCAAAGCCTCCTGCAAGATATACTTGATCAACTTCATCGTACCCTATGCCGTATCTGAGCAGCAGAGTTTCAACGCCGGCCCGTACTGCTGATTTCGCCAGCTGTATTTCTCTGACATCCTGCTGTGTAAAAGTGATCTTTTCTCCGTCAGCCTTCTTCGCCAGCAGATACCCGTCGTCAAAATAATCTTCATCCAGCATTCCGGTTTCGTCAATCAGCTCTTCCCTGAGCAGTTCGTTCACTGTTTCAATAACGCCGGTACCGCACAAACCGATGGGGGCCTGATGGCCTATGGTTTTTACATGAACCTCTCCGTCTTTAATTTCAACTCCGCAAATGGCTCCTTTTACAGAACCCATGCCGCAGGAGATATTTCCACCCTCAAAGGCCGGCCCCGCCGCTGTGGATGTAACCATGATTTTCTCACAGTTTCCCAGTCCCATTTCTCCGTTAGTTCCAAGGTCCAGCAGCAGACACGGCTTTTTCGCTCTATCCATGCCGCAGGATAACATTCCGGCAGAAATATCAGCTCCTACATAAGTAGAAATACCCGGAAGCAATGTGATTTTTACATCTGCAAAACCTCTCTCTGCACCTCCGAAAAGCTCCTCAAATGTACAGTAAATAGTTCCGATATTGACAGGTGTAAACGGAAATACCCCCAGCGTTTCGCAGGAATATCCCATCAAAAGATGTCCCATTGTGGTATTCCCGGCAATCACAATCTGCCTAAGCTTTTGGGGAGCTGCCGCTCCTTCTTCTAGCACCTGTAAGATGCCATCATATAAATCTCTCCGGATACTGTTGGTTAACTCTTTCAGCTTCCCGTCATTTGCCGCCTGGATTCTTGAAATCACATCTGCCCCGTAAGCCCGCTGACGGTTAATGGTTGTGTAGGTACCACAGACCTTTTTACTCTTTGCTCCAATAAGATTTAAAGCAATCGTTGTAGTCCCGATATCTATTCCAATATCATAGGCTTCTTCTATTGACCTTTGGGTATCATCAGAACGTTCCTGATAATCTGACACGATTTCAAAGTCAGATTCATCTCCTGTTTCAATTACCACACTGCACTCCCCCGCCGGGTAAGACAGGCAGGATAAACGCCAGCCATCTTTTAATTCCTCCTCCGAAAAAAACTTCCGGTCCATATCCGTTATTTCTGTGGAGCCTTCTGTTATCTTCACTCCGCACTTTCCGCACTTTCCGGCTCCGCCGCAGGATGCACTGATGTAGATATCATTCCGGATAAATGCATCCAGCAAAGACTCTCCCCTTTTGATTTCAATTTGTTTTTGTACTCCGTTCCTGGTGACACAGACATTATAGTTCTCCATAGCAAAACTTCTCCTTTCCCGGTGCTCTCTGCCGGCGGCAGGAGCGGACAGTTTCCATTCTTTTACTTTTCCATCAGCCAAAATTTTTTCTATTATTTATAATGCCACAAAATCAGCTCTTCGTATAGAAGAATCTATCCTAAAAATAAGACGTATTTTGGAAGAAATTCAAACATCCTCCGCCCTAGTGTACCCCTGTATAAAGTGTTTTCGGATTGACAGGAATTCCCTAACCCAAAAAAGAATCCCGTAAAAGGGATTCTTTTTTGGATATAATAAATATTACTAATAATTGGAATTATTTCTCAGTTACAGCTTTTTTTGCAACCTCTGCAGCTGTTGCTGCATCTGGTGTATAATAATCTGCTTCGATCTGCTCAGCAAAGCTCTGGTTTACAGGAGCACCGCCAACCATAACGATATATTTATCTTTCAGTCCTCTTTCTTTTAATGCATCAATAACTGCTTTCATAGAAGGCATTGTAGTTGTAAGCAGAGCGGACATACAGATAATGTCTGCGCCAACTTCTTCTGCTTTGTCGATAAATACGTCAGGCTCCACGTCAACGCCAAGATCCACAACTTCAAAGCCAACACCTTTCATCATCATAGCTACAAGGTTTTTACCGATATCATGCAGGTCACCTTTTACAGTACCGATTACAACTTTACCTACCGGTTCATTTCCAACTTCAATTAATTTCGGCTCTAAAATAGAAAGACCTGCGTTTAATGCACGTGCTGCAACCAGTACTTCCGGTACGAAAACTTCATTATTTTTAAATTTCTCTCCGATAATCATCATACCTGCAAGTAAGCCGTCATTTAAAATGGCTTTTGGATCCTGTCCCTCTTCCAGAGCTTCTGTTACAAGCGCTTTTACATTTTTTGCGCGGCCTTTCTGTAAAAATTCACTGATTTCTCTAATTTCTGCCATTGGTATCTCCTCCTAAAACTTATTACTTCCATGTGTTGTTATAACCAGTATAGCTAACATAGTTCAGCAGTTTGGTACTTTCTTTAGAATGATGGTATTTTTTTTGCCTTATTTTTTATAATCCATGCCAATCTTTATTTATTCTGCTAAAATAAATACAAAAATGATTGGAGGTCCGTCTGTGATACAGTATACCGATATTTTTAATATTAATTACTATAAGAAAGAAATTTTTCATGGAAGCTATAAATCTATGCGCTATCAAATTAAAAAAAGCGAAAAAAAAGATGCTGATGAATCAGCAGTCCTTCTTGTTACAACCTGGCCCGGCCCTTATAATTTCGAAACTACTGCCCAGGAGCAAAATCAATACTGCGAATTTGAGTTCAGCAATGACGGCCTGAAGCAGGCCGTCGATTATCTGAATCAGCAGTATCAGCAGCACTATCTGACACAGCGTTAGAGGGGAGCGCACATATCTTCAAGGACATCGGACAAAGAACGTGAAATGATAAAATCATATACCTGCGCAAGCTCTTCCGGCTGGATTTCCATTCCCCCCTGTATCCATGTCATCAAAATATATGTAATTGTCTGAGAATAATACTCTGACAGGTGCTCGGGGGTAAGCCAGCGGTTCATGGGCTCTTTGCTTCCCATCTGATCTGCAATCATACTGCAGAGAACCAGCTGGATCCCTAACTCCACCATCCCCCGGAAAGAGTTTTGACCTTCCAGCTTGCTGGCATGCATATAAAATTCTTTCTCTTTGCGCATATTCTGAAAGATCAGGATCATTGCTTCATTAATCATTCCATTGCTTAAAAGCGGCTGTACCGGTGTTACGATATCTTTAATCATAATCCACTGCAGCAAACTGTATTTGTCTTCAAAATGATTATAGAAGGTAGGGCGTATCACCCCCGCTCCATCTGTGATCTGTTTTATTGTAATTTTCTCAATGGGCTGCTGGCACGCCAGTTTTTTAAAACTATCTGCCAGCCGTTCATTTACGGATTTTCTATCTTTTCCAATCATATTTTCTCCGTGGGCAATAAGCTCCTTATACTTACATCTGAACCTTTAAATGCTAGTGGCAGCCATGTCCGCAGGACTCGCTGCTGTGATCATGACAGCCCTCACCTTCTGCATGAGCATGGTCCTTACATACAGTATCCGGATCATAGTTCAGGGTTCCTGCCAGAAATGCCGCAACCTGTCCGTCTGCCAGTCCCTGAGCTCCCGGATATAAAGTAATCCCGCATTCAGCCAAAGCATTCCTTGCTCCGCCGCCGATTCCTCCGCAGATTAACACTTCCACGCCAAGATCCGCAAGAAATCCCCCCAGCGCACCGTGTCCGCTTCCATTTGTATCAACCACTTTGCTATTTACCACCTTTCCGTCCTCTACCTCATAAACCTTAAACTGTTCTGTATGTCCAAAATGCTGGAATACACTTCCGTTTTCATAAGTAACTGCAATTTTCATAATCCTTCTTCCTCCTGATTTACTGATTTTTTTCTGAATCTGACATCTGCAGCTGACCTCCCGGCAGAGCCGGTATGTTCCTCCGCTGATCTTAAGCCTGGCGCCCTCAACCAGAAATCTTGCAATCTTTTTTCTGGCGTCCGCATAGATGGACTGAACGGTGGCCCGCCCTACCTGCATCTGAGCCGCACACTCCTCCTGGGTCATCCCCAGATAATCAATCAGTCGGATCGTCTCAAACTCATCTACTCCCAAAAGCAGCTGACGATCATCTTTGCAGGCCAGATCCTTTGCTTCAAAATTCTGATATACAGGCAGCCTGCATATCCGTTTTTCTTTTCCCGGTCTTGGCATTTGTTCGGCTCCTTTATTGGCATATGTCAATTATATATTTGTTTCTGATTTTTTACAATGTTTTTTTATATAAACTGTTAATTTTAACTTTTCCCCTGCTTTTCGGCTCTGTTTTTACATTTATTTAACATAGATTTAACATACGTATTTTCTATTACCGAAATGTTAAAACTATATATTGACAAACAAAATTTTCTTCGATATGGTGGGGATTGTAAAGCACATGAAAAATATTGAGTTTATGAAAATACGTATCTGAGGAGGAGAAATCCATGGACATTTTTGGAATACTGTCAATGATTGGCGGGCTTGCTTTATTCCTTTACGGAATGAATGTTATGGGCAGCGGACTGGAAAAAGTTTCCGGCGGACGTCTAGAACAGATTCTGGAGAAATTAACATCCAATCCAATCAAAGCCGTTTTGCTGGGAGCCGGAGTGACCGCAGTTATTCAGTCATCATCTGCCACAACAGTTATGGTGGTAGGCTTTGTTAATTCAAGCATTATGAAATTATCTCAGGCCATCGGCCTGATTATGGGCGCAAATATTGGAACAACCATCACCGCCTGGCTGTTAAGCCTTACGGGAATTGAAAGTTCCAATGTATTTCTGCAGATGTTAAAACCAAGCTCTTTTTCACCGATTCTGGCCGTGATAGGTATTTTACTTTATCTTGGCGGAAAAAACAGCAAAAAGAAAGATATCGGCGAAATTATGCTGGGTTTTGCAACACTAATGTTCGGAATGGACGCCATGAGTGCAGCTGTGGCTCCTTTAGCGGACGTTCCTGAGTTTACTAACATCCTTACTTTATTTAGCAATCCCCTGTTTGGTGTTATCGCCGGAGCCGTTCTAACCGGCATTATCCAGAGCTCTTCCGCATCAGTAGGTATTCTTCAGGCGCTGTCTATTACCGGCGGATTTACTTACGGGTCTGTAATTCCTATTATTATGGGACAGAATATAGGAACCTGTGTAACAGCGATTATTTCCTGTCTCAGCGGAAACAGAAACGCAAAACGAACTGCTCTGGTGCATCTGTACTTTAATATAATAGGTACTATCATATTTCTTGCGCTGTATTATATACTGAATGCAATTATCCATTTCCCTTTTACAAACTCAGTTGTAGGGCCGGGAGGAATCGCACTGATCCACAGTATATTTAACATTTTTACAACTTTTATTCTGCTGCCATTTACCAAAGGACTAGAGAAACTGGCTTATCTTACACTTCCGCGTACAACGGAAGAGGAACAGACAGAATCCAAGGAAGACCGTTTCCGTATGCTCAGCGACCGCTATTTGTCAAGCCCTGCATTTGCATTAGAAAACGTCAGAATCCTTTCCTGTGACCTGGCTAATCTTGCAAAGGAATCTGTAGGCAAGGCCATGAATCTGTTATTTAATTATTCGCAGAAGGAATTTGACCAGCTGGAAGAGTTAGAAAATACTGCTGATATGTATGAGGACCGGCTGACAAGCTATCTGTCAAAACTAAATGGTCAGAACGTGACCTTTAAAGACGGCCGGGATATTTCAGTCCTGCAGCACTGTATCACAGACTTTGAACGAATCAGCGATTTATCCATAAATATCGGACAATATGCCTCTTCCATCCATCAGCAGAATTTTGAATTTTCCAAAAAAGGCCGGGAGGAGTTGTCTGTATACAGCGAAGCACTGAAAGATATCAGCAGCCGCTGTGCTCAGGTATTTATTAACAAAGATCAAGAGCTTGCACTTTCTGTAGAACCTCTAGAAGAAGTAATTGACAGCATTAATAAAACTGTCAACAAACAGCATATGAAACGCCTGAGAAACGGCAAATGTTCTGTGGAACTTGGTATGCTTCTGTCTGATATTACAACACATATGGAGCGCATTTCCGATCACTGTTCCAATATTGCTATTTATGAGCTGCAGCTTGCAGACAGCAGCATTGAAGAACATGCCTACCGGGAGCAGCTTGACGAAATAGAGACAGAGACATTCAACCGTGAATACGAAGCATTCAAAGAAAAATATCAGATCAAAAAATCATAACAGCCAAGTCATATCACAATAGCATTTTTTCAAAGAAGGTGTGCCGCCGTCTGCCAAAAACAGAAGGGGCACACCTTCTTTCCTTTTATCTGCAAATGATACTGCATTGAAAGCAGTACAAGCTTTCTATTTGTTGATACTGTTATATCTTCATATTCAGTTTCTCTATTACCGCTCTTAACTGCCCAGCAGAAGCCAGAAGGGCACTGCGCTCCTTTTCATTCAGCGGAATTTCCAGAATCTCTTCTACACCATGCTTCCCGGTTACAGAAGGAATACTCAGCGCCATATCAGAAAGTCCATACTGCCCATTAAGCACTACAGATAGAGGAAGTACAGAATGCTCATCTTTAACAATGCTCTCTGCTATCCGCGTTACAGCCATTGCGATACCGTAATAAGTAGCGCCTTTTCTGCTGATAATTTCATACGCACTGTCCCGAACGCCTTCGTACAGCCTCTCCATAGACTCTTCATGCTTAAAATGTCCTCTGAGCTCACAAAAATGATGCAGATCAATCCCGGAAACATTCGCCCCGCTCCAGACCGCCAGCTCACTGTCTCCATGTTCTCCTATAATAAATGCATGGACACTCCTTGCATCAACACTTAAATGCTCTCCTAAAAGCTGCTTTAAACGGGCAGTATCCAGCACCGTTCCAGACCCAATAACCCGGTTCACCGGAAATCCTGATATTTGATAAGCTGCATAAGTCAGCACATCCACCGGATTTGATACAATCATCAGGATTCCCTCTACCCCTCTTTTTTGAATTTCCGGTACTATCTTTTTCAGAATTTCCACATTTCGGTCAATCAGATCTAAACGGGTCTCCCCTGGTTCCTGACTGGCCCCTGCGGTAACAATAATCAGCGCACAGTCTGAAATATCCTCATAGCTTCCTGCATAAATATCCATGGAAGCCGCATAAGGCATCCCGTCGGCCAGGTCCATGGCCTCGCCTTCCGCCTTCTTTTTATTTGCGTCAATAAGCACCAATTCTGAAAATAAACCTCTCTGCATCAGACTAAATGCAATGGACGAGCCTACGAAACCGCATCCTATAATAGCTGCTTTTCTTATATTTATCATAAAAGCCTCCTTTTTATTTATAGGCTTTCACAATCAAGATGCTCTTATTCAGCTCCTACACATTATCTTCTTTTGTTTCGTCTGCATCCGCTTTCTTCAACACAACACTGGACTTTTTGGGCAGTGTAATTCTCAGACTGCCTCCGTGGACCTTATACTCCACCGGCACAGTGGAATAGGAATCTTCCTTTGTATACATCACCTGCTGCAATACCGCCTCTTTTTCAATTCCCAAAGGGCTTACAGAGAATTCAGCGCAGCGGGAGCAGGCATCATTATTTACAATGATGACAAACTGCTCTGCTCTTGTAAAACGTCCATAGCAAAGCAGATTTTGTTCACCGTTTAAAAATTTCACAGAACCTCTTTTTAAAGCCGGACTGGATTTATGCAGAGCAATCATCTCTCTGTGAAATTCAAGAAGATCTTTATCCTCGTGTCCCCACGGATATGTTCTCCGGTTATCCGGATCAGTAAAGCCGCACACACCTGCTTCATCTCCATAATAGATGGTTGGTGCCCCCGGCCAGGTCATCTGGATTACAACAGCTGCTTTCATTACGCCCTTATCAATATCTTCTGACGCCGCCCCAGCCCCGAGGGAATAGGCTCTCCCTACTTTGTGGTTGGTTCTTGTAAGGAATCTGGAATGATCATGATTCGAAAGCTGATTCATTGCACACTGCAGCGAATTAGTCATAAAATTTGCCATATAGTGCCCCATGGCATCCTGAAAGCTCTTTAGATTTCCCAGCATATAATCCTTATATTCTTCACTGTGCTTTTCCATTCCAGTGAGAAACCAGCTGACCGGTTCCATAAATGCATCATAGTTCATCACAGAATCCCACTGATCTCCGCCAAGCCAGGCTTTGGGATCTCCGTAATGTTCCGCAAGAATCAGGGCCTTGGGATTTGCCTCCTTTACAACACGCCGGAATTCTCTCCAGAAATGGTGATTATACTCCTGAGAATGCCCCAGATCTGCAGCCACATCCAGACGCCATCCATCCGCATTAAAAGGCGGCGAAACCCACTTTGCAGCGACCTTCAGAATATAATCTTCCAATTCCTTAGAGCCTTCATAGTTTAACTTCGGAAGCGTATCATGTCCCCACCAGCCTTCATAAGTCACATTATCCGGAAAAGAATTTTCATTTTGAAAATGAAAATACCGGTGGTACGGACTGTCTTTATCAATATAAGCGCCAGGAGGAAATCCTTCTTTTCCTTCATAGATTTTTTCCCGGTCCAGCCATTTATTAAATGAGCCGCAGTGATTAAACACTCCATCCAGTATTACTCTCATTCCACGGCTGTGGGCCTCATGAACCAAACGGATAAACAGCTGATTGCTGGCTTCTAGATTTTTCAGGCTCGTTACACGCCTCTGATATTTTCCGGCCTTCCGGTTATCCGTATCGCCGGCATTCATCAGCTGGTTGTCATCCTCCAGTATTACACCAAAATGAGGATCTATATAATCATAATCCTGGGTATCATATTTATGGCTGGAAGCAGACACAAACAGCGGATTAAAGTACAATACCTCAACACCCAGATCCTTTAAATAATCAAGCTTTGAAATAACCCCTTCCAGATCTCCTCCGTAAAAATCCGCAACGTCAAAATCATCCGGACATTTATCCCAGTTTTCCACTTTTTTTGTCAGGCGGTTAATATAATAATATTCGCCGCTTTCTACATCATTAGAAAGATCCCCATTACAGAAACGGTCCGTAAAAATCTGATACATCACCGCTCCTCTGGCCCAGTCTGGCACCTTAAATCCCGGCACAATTACAAAATTATACTGCGGCCTGCACTCCTTAGCCACGCCAACTTTATCATAGTAACAGCAAAGCATCCCCGAAATAATCTCAAAATAATATTCACAGCGTTCGCACCCCAGCTTCACTTCTGCCTGGTAATAATCAAATTCACCCTCCTGCTCCGCCAGCTTCATTTCGATTCTTCTGCCGTCAAAGCAAAGAACTACACGATCCACATTATCCATTGCAGTCCTGAATCTTATGGTTACTGTATCATAAAAATCCGGCTCCTGAGGACTTCTGTAATCCTGGGTTTCATCAGAAAACAACGCCCACTTCATCAAAATAGGCCGCATCTGCATAATATAGTTATGCATACTGTTCCACTTCCTAATAGAATCGTAATTCATATTATACCGCCTTTTTATTTTTAATTTTATATATAAGAAAAAAAGGCAGCCTGTCGATCTGCTGCCTTTTTTAGGAGAAGGTATTTTTTACTATGGGGTGTAGCAAAAAACTATATAATGTATTGGGGGTTTTTACAGTTGTTATTATAGCATCCATCTATATAGAAGTGTGCACAAAGATAAAAAAAATTATCACGAGTTTTTGTAACTTTTCAAAGTTACCGAAAAGTTATGTTCTATCTTCTTTATAGGAATTCTGTATATTCCAAACTGCTCTGCCCATCCTTACTCTTCAAACATCTCAGTATCAGCCGCCTGGGCTCCAACACTTTCCTTCTCAAACAGCGCTTCAAATTCTTCACGCCCGATTTTCTCTTTTTCCAGAAGCAGCTGTGCACAGCTTTCAAGAATATCTCTGTTTTCCCGGATCATCTGCCGCGCTTTTGCATAGCATTCGTCTATAATCCGTTTGATTTCCTGATCAATTACACCTGCAATCTGCTCTCCGTAACCCCTTGTATGAGCAAGATCCCTTCCGATAAACACTTCATCGTCTTCATTGTCATAATTAATCAGGCCGACATTTTCAGACATTCCATACTTAGTAACCATTGCCTTTGCAACTGCTGTAGCCTGCTTAATATCCTGTGATGCTCCCGTTGTAATATCATCAAAAATCAGCTCCTCTGCAACACGGCCGCCTAGATCCACAACAATCTCCTGAAGCATTCTTCCTTTCGTATTAAACATCTCATCCCGCTCTGGCAGCGGCATCGTATATCCTGCCGCCCCTACTCCTGTAGGAATAATAGATACTGAATACACAGGTCCCACATCCGGCAGCAAGTGGAACAAAATTGCATGACCGGCCTCATGATACGCAGTAATCCGCTTCTCTTTTTCCGTAATAATTCTGCTTTTCTTTTCAGCTCCAATTCCAACTTTTACAAAAGCTTTTTTAATATCCCCCTGCTCAATATAAACACGGTTTTCCTTTGCTGCACCGATTGCTGCTTCATTCATCAGATTTTCCAGATCTGCTCCGGAAAAGCCTGCGGTAGTCTGCGCAATCTGTTTCAGGTCAACATTGTCACCGACGGGCTTATTTTTCGCATGTACTTTCAAAATCTCTTCACGACCGCCCACATCCGGACGCCCCACATGCACCTTTCTGTCAAAACGGCCCGGACGCATAATGGCCGGATCTAGAATATCCACACGGTTTGTTGCCGACATTACAATAATTCCTGCATTCACGCCAAACCCATCCATCTCCACAAGGAGCTGATTTAACGTCTGCTCACGCTCATCATGGCCGCCGCCCATTCCGGTTCCTCTCCTTCGGGCTACAGCGTCAATCTCATCAATAAATACGATACAGGGAGCATGTTTTTTGGCATCCTCAAATAAATCTCTAACACGGGAAGCCCCGACACCTACAAACATTTCCACAAAATCAGAACCGGAAATGCTGAAAAACGGGACCCCGGCTTCTCCTGCAACCGCTTTGGCCAGCAAGGTTTTTCCGGTTCCCGGAGGGCCTACCAAAAGAACCCCCTTTGGTATTCTTGCACCAAGTTTTGTATATTTTTCCGGTTCTTTCAGGAAATCAACAAGCTCTTCTAACTCCTCTTTTTCCTCTTTCAATCCAGCCACATCGGCAAATCCTACCTTTATGTTTTCACCGGTAGTCATTCTGGCCCTGCTTTTTCCAAAGTTCATCATTTTATTATTGCTGCCGCCGCTTCCTGCTGCCTGAGCATTCATAAACAGCATAATAATCAAGAACAGAACAATCCCCTGTATCAGCGCCGGAAGAATATAGACCATCCAGTTTGTCCCCGGAATATCCGACAGGGTAAAATCCTTAAAATTCTGACTTTCCAGATAAGTCTGTACTTCATTTACATCACTGACCTGAAAACTTTTCTGGCTGTCATCTGTAAGCTTCACAAGCACCTCGCCAGTGGGAACTTCCCGGTTCTGATTAATCTGCACCGAGGAAACCTCTTCCTTTTGCAATGCCTCTTTAAATTGATCATAGGTATATGTATTACCCAGTGTACGCCGTGCATCAAAAGAATACCAGATTCCCATGATAATCAGCAGCACCAGAACATAGATACCTATGCTTCTAAACGGTGACCTTTTCAACTGCACTACTCCTCCTTAATCAAATTCTACAATCCCTATATATGGAAGATTTCTGTATTTCTGAGCATAATCCAGTCCATATCCAACAATAAAGGTATCCGGAATTTCAAACCCTACATAATCCACAGGCACATCCACTACCCGGCGCTCCGGTTTACTCAGCAGAGTACAAAGCTTCACACTTTTTGCCCCTCTGCTTCTTAAGTTTTCCAGCAGATACCCAAGAGTTCTTCCGGAATCTATAATGTCTTCTACAACGAGAACATTTTCTCCTTTTATAGAACTGTCTAAATCTTTTAATATCCGTACCGTTCCGCTGGATTCCGTTTCATCTCCATAGCTGGAAACAGACATAAAATCAATAAATACAGGAACCGTTATTCTCTTCGCTAGTTCACATGCAAAAAAACATGCGCCTTTTAAAATACAGATGAGCTTCACTGGCTCACCCTTCATATCTTCGCTGATGGCAGCGGCAAGCTCCGCAATCTTTGCATTCACCTTTTCCTCTGGATACATCACACGAATTGATTCACTCATTTCTCATTTCCTCCGCTTACGTATACTTCCAAAATCCGTTTTGTCTCCTGCGTTACTTTATAGGCTTCACTGATTCTATAGCCTACGATCCACAAAATATGGGAGCCATCTGCCAGAAGCCACACCAGGTCCCTTTGCAGTCTTGGAACTTTTTCCTGAATAAAAAACGCCTTCAGCTTTTTATGGTTTCCGGACGAATCTGTTATAAAATAGTCCCCTGTCCGCCTTTTCCGCAGCAGCACATTACTATTTATCTTATCATAATCAAACCATTTCGTATATCTTTTTTCAGGAATTTTTTTACAATCTCCGTCAAAGTCAAATACCCTGGCCTCAAGCTTTCTGCCGTCTTTCAAATCCCAGACACCCGGAGGGGCAAGGACTATTTCATCCGGCGCATTCTCCCGCCGGTACAATTCCTGATTAAATATCCATACATAATCATATTCACAGACAGCCTTCAGACTGTAGGGCAGATTCAGCTCTTTTCCTGCCTGCTGCCCGAAAAGTTCAAAAAGCGCCGTTACATGCACACTTCCAATATCCTTCCTGCTGCCGGCCAGCCTGCCAAGCAGCTGATACAGGAAATTTTTTTGAAGCACCGGATGCATACGCGCCAAAACATCTTTCCTCATGCGCAGCTCCCGGATCCTTTCTGTATCCGCCTTATCATAAGAAATTATAACGCCTTCGCTTCCGGCATCCCAGGCCGCTGTATCCAGGAAATCACATACTTCTGCCGCCAGCTTGGCCGTACGCTGCATATGCTCCACCGCCTGATTATTAATCTGCAAAAGCTGCGGAATTACATACTTTCGTATCCGGTTTCTGGCATAAACATCCTGATCGTTCGTGCTGTCCGTACAGTATTCCTGCCCTCTCTCTTTTAGAAATTCAAGAATCTCCTTGCGGCTGACGCAAAGAAGCGGCCGTATAATGTTATCCCGTACAGGCATAATTCCGGTTAGTCCGCGGATACCGCTCCCTCTGCTCAGCTGAAACAGCATCGTCTCAGCGCAGTCATCACTATGGTGAGCTACTGCTATCTTATTCCCGCCGAAACGTTCACATGCATCATAAAAACATTGATACCGCAGCTGCCTGGCCATCTCCTCAAGTCCCATTCCTGCAGCTGCCGCTTTAGCCGGCACATCTACATGAAATACCTCTATTTTAATTTCATTCTGCTGGCAGAATTTTTGGGCAGACTTTGCATCTTTTTGGCTCTCCTCCCCACGAATGCCATGTTCTACATGCACCGCCATAAATTCGAAATCAAGGCATTCCCGCAAAAGCTTAAGCACCAGCAGCAGGCAGACAGAGTCTGCACCGCCGGAAAACCCCGCCACAATTTTGTCTCCTTCCTGAATCATATGATATTTTTCCTGAAATTCCAGAATCTTGTTTATCATGTTTCTTTCTCCCATATTCCAGCTACCATCACAGTCATATCATCCCGTACCTGGCCTCCGGTATACAATAAAATATGCTCCAGAATCTGCTTGGCCATCTGTCCCGGATTGTTGGTATCCAGCGAAGTTATAATTTCCGCCATAGCCACATTGGCATCAGGCACATGCAGGTGATCCAGCACGCCGTCCGATACCATTACCACAAAATCACCGCTGTGCAGCTGTCTTCTGATATTTTGTATTTCCATTTTTGAAAAAACGCCCACCGGGGGATTTACAGATGCCAGACATTCCACCGTATCTTTCTTTCTTATAAAAGTAGAGGCCGCTCCAATTTTATAAAACTCGCACTGGCCGCTGTCCAGATCTGCATTCATAATATCTACCGTTGAAAACAAATTATTCTCTCCATGGGTTACCATGGCCGAATTCATCATACGAATAGCTGTCTCCGGATGAAATCCTGCTTCCAGAAATTTCTCCAGTAAATCAATTACCATCTCACTCTCTTTGCAGGCCTGTACACCGCATCCCATACCGTCAGACAAACTCATAACAAAGTTTCCGTTATCCAGGGGCAGAAAAGAAAAATTATCCCCGGAAAGCTGCTCTCCCTCCTTCATCATCCTTGCAATTCCGTGGTACACAGAAAATCTGGTATCCTCCAAAAACGTAAACAATACGGTTTCCTGTCCAAGCAGGGCCCGGTTTTCCCTTCCGGATACATAGCGCGCTCCGGCAAGATGTGTAATCAGCTTTGCAATCTCTCTTGCAGGAATACACTTTGAATTTCTAGACCTGCCCTGAAGCAGAAATTCCTTCTTTCCATTTGCCTTTTCCAGCAGCTTTAAATATTCCACCTGCACCCCGGCCTCTTTTAGGGCATACTTTACCGTGGCCAGCAGTTTTCCCTCTTTCAAACTGATATCTTTATTTTCTTTCGCACAGTCTTCCATAATATAAGCCATGGCATTCAGCTGCTGTGCAATCACTTCCCGGTTCTCCTGCAGTCTGTTGTACCAGGCCATATTCAGCCGGGCCTTTTCAAAGATCTGAAGGATCTGCTCAATTAGTTCTCCATAATATGGACAATACTGCTCCAGCTCCTGCGTATTCTCTTCAATATCCTGACCTCTCTGGAGCTTCTGCAAAAAACGGTACAACACCTGATACATGGGCGGATTCTCTGAATCCCAGCATACCGCACACTGACCGCAGGAGACGCACACCCTCCCGGTGACTTCTGACTGCATCCTGCCAAGCTCCTCCGCAGTAAAATCTTCCTTATAACGATTCATCTGATTAAATGTCTTTGACAGCTTTTCAAAAGATTCCGCATAACCCTCCAGACGCTGTCCTCCGCCTACCAGTATCTGGGGCGGCACCTTATGTAATGGTTCCCATTCCATAAACAAATATCCATACCTCCCAAGGGCATGAACAAATCCGGTTATAAAAACGCCTTCTAATATACTGATAGGTATACTCCCGCCGGTGCGCAGATGCAGTCCATAACCAAACACAGTCATACAAAGAGTACTCCCCCCCGCAATCAATGCTGACTGAATACAGGAGCAGTTCTTTTTGTACCACTCAAGACCTTTCACAAGGATCATGGCAAGAATCAGCGCCAGACTGTACTTTATTAAAAAAACCACCGGAACAAATACCAAAAGCCCCGCCAGCGAGCAGAAAAAAAGCAGGCTCCTGTTCACTCCGGACATAAATCCTACCATAAATACCGCCGGTATAAAAGGATACGCACCCGCCACACCTGCCTTTGCCGATAATACTGCCGCCGCATAAATACATAGCTGTTTCCAATCAAATCGTTTCATTTCATTCCCCTCCTGGTTTTTCGATGTAGGAGCTATTCTAAAACGATTTATCAAAAATGTTTGTCAAACGGCCGCGGCCTGAAAAAAAACTTTTCGCCAAAAAATGCTTTCAAAAATTAGATTTTCCCGATTCGAGGGACTTCGTCTTTTTTAAGATTTTAACACGAAAGAACCCGGCCTGCAGAAATTTTTTCCGCCGCAGTGCGATCCACAGCGGAGCGTTTTTTATATCATAGGAGCGATTTCTTATGATATGAAAAAACTCCTTTTGTATCTGCTGCAGCAGTCACAAAAGGAGCTCATCCTAACCGCCAATATACTGGCTTATTTCTCTTTAAAAACAATCTCATTGTCATAGGTCATCCCGAGCTTTGACTTGGCAATATCTTCTATGTACTCCTGGGAGCCTACATAATCTTCTTTCTCTTTCAGCTGCTTTGCCCGTTCCTGCTGCTCTTCAAGCTGGGCCTGAAGCTGCTCCTGCTGGGCCTTATAGGTCTGATTCTTATGGTACAAATGCAGAATCTGCACAGACAAAATCATAACAAGAAAAAGTACTGTAAAACTGACGCACACTTTACCAACACGATTTTTCTGATTTTTTCTTTTTCGCCTTTTGCTGTAATTCATATGATCCACCTGCTTATAGTTTACATAATCCCATTCTAATGGTTTTCCATATTTTTTTCAATCGTTTTTTTAAGAAACGTCCGTTTTTTTTCAACACAAAGCGAATGGGGGCCGTAATCGTTTTCACAATAAACACCAGAGCTTTTACTATGCCGCCAAATATCTTCACTCCAGCCTTTATAATAAATCTGCTCAGCAGCCAGTTATACAGCAGCATTCCCACAAAGATTGCAATCATGGCAAAGCCCCGGATTAATCCGTCATTCTGACGGTACAGCATACGAAAAATCATCAGCGCACAGCCACACCAGTACAAAATGTCTTCCACCGCAATCCAGACAGTTCCATGGGAAACAACTCTCCTAAAGATCCGCAGCAAATCATACACAAACAGCATACACAGTCCACAGATTAGTCCCGCTAAAAACAAATGCCCCTGATTTAAAATATCAAGACTGACCATATTATTTAAATAACCGGCTGAAAATAGATTCGTTTGATTTTGTACCCTTTTTAGCTACATCAGAATAAAGAAGTGAATCAATATGACCGGATATATCAATCTCTCCCTTTTCCAGCGTAAGCCGGTTCACATGCAGGTCTTTTCCTTTAATCATGAGCATTCCCTGCTCTGTTTCCAGTATAATTTCATTTACATCAAATGCCAGAATATCAAGGACACCACTTAAAATCCCGCCGGCCCGGTCTGTGATAATCATTTTATGCTGTCTGGATGCCTGTCTTTCTTCCATATCGTTCCCTCCCTTTGATAATTTATATGAAGGGAAGTTTAATTTATGTCAGTATTTTATAAATATCGAAACAATTCACCGGCCTCTTCTTTCCTGGATGTATCGGCCACCTTAAGCACCTCTACTTTCACAGACTTTGTCCCAAAGGCAATCTCAATTAGATCACCTTCCTTTATACTGCAGGACGCCTTGGCCGGACGGTCATTTACCAATACCCTGCCTGCATCGCAGGCTTCATTTGCAACCGTTCTGCGTTTTATTAACCGGGAAACTTTTAAAAATTTATCTAATCTCATATTTCACCTCTGCTGATACAAAAACTAAAAAGAATGCAACTCTGCCGCAGTGCGATCCACAGCGGAGCGTTTTTTTGCTCTATAGGAATCGGCACTTTTCAGCTTTATCACAACACGGTATTTCCTATAGATTAAAGAAAAAGGCTGTTCCCAAACATTTTTGAGAACAACCTCTGCTCATCATTAGTTTAACATGTCTTTTAAAGCTTTACCTGCTTTGAATTTCGGAGATTTAGAAGCCGGGATTTTCATTTCTGCTCCAGTCTGTGGGTTTCTTCCAACTCTTTCTGCTCTTTCAGAAACTTCAAAGGTACCAAAACCAACTAACTGAATTTTATCACCATTCTTTAAACCTTCTGCAACTACCTCTGTAAATGCGGCCAATGCTTTATCTGCATCTTTTTTCTGTAATCCTGCTTTCTCAGCCATAGCTGCAACTAATTCAGATTTGTTCATTAATATTTCCTCCTACATTATAAAAATATAGCCTCTTTCTCATGATAAGCTTATAGAATATATATACTTGGTTTCCATATGTTTGTCAAGAAATTTATTCCGCCCTAAAGGGTTCTTCACAAAATCATCACGGCTAATTTCCATAATTTTCCATTTTTCTACAGCATTGGTTTTACAAGTTCCTGTACAGCACTTCCCAATGCCTCTGATTTCGCTTTTGCATCCTTAAGACTATCTGCTTTTACACCATAATAAAACTTTACTTTTGGCTCCGTACCGGATGGTCTTACGCAGACCCATGCGGCATCCGGAAGATCATAATAAAGAACATTAGACGCCGGAAGTCCTGTAGAGGTCTCACTTCCGTCACTCATATTCTTTACAATCCCTTTCTTATAATCTCTTGCAGACACTACCTGGTAAGCACCGATTTTTTCCGGTGTGTTTTCCCTGAGGGTATTCATAATTGTCTGGATCTTCTCTAGACCCTCGATTCCCTTCAGGGTAATGGAAGTGACATCGTCCAGATAATAACCATATCTTTCATAAAGTTCTATCATCGCATCCCAAAGGGTTTTTCCCTGGGTTTTATAAAATGCGGCAGCTTCACACAATACCATAGACGCGGCCACTGCATCCTTATCCCTGCAGTAGGTGCCCGGCAGGCAGCCATAACTTTCTTCTAATCCAAACAAGTACGTTCCGGTACCCTTGGTCTCAAATTCCAGCATTTTCTGGCCGATAAATTTAAATCCTGTGAGAACCTCACAAAGCTGTATCCCATAATCTGCAGCAATTGCATCTGCCAGATTCGTTGTTACAATGGATTTCACCAAAGCTCCATTCTCAGGAAGGCCATAAAGCGCTTTTCTCTGGCCAATCTCATAAGCTCCAATCAAACAGCCGGACATATTACCGGTCAGGGCATGATATTCACCAGTCTTTTGATCCTTAACATAAACACCCAGGCGGTCCGCATCCGGATCTGTTGCCAGAACAAGATCAGCATCCACTTCCTGTGCCAGTTTCAGCCCAAGTTCAAATGCCTCCTCAGCCTCCGGATTCGGGTAGCTTACCGTTGGGAAATCGCCGTCCGGCAGTTCCTGCTGAGGTACTACAAATACATGCTTAAAGCCCAGCTCGCCAAGTACCCTGCGTACCGGAATATTTCCGGTGCCATGAAGAGGCGTATATACAATTTTTAATTCATCCGCAGCCGCCTTAATAGCCTCCGGATGAAGGATCAGTTTTTTGAGCTCCTCAATATACGGAACATCTATATCTGCTCCGATGGTTTCATACAAACCGGCCAGCACGGCGCTCTCCCGCTCCATAGTCTTTACCTGTCCGTAATCAGTCACCTGCTTTACTTCGTCCATAATTCCGCTGTCATGAGGCGGTGTAATCTGAGCCCCGTCTGCCCAGTATACTTTATATCCGTTGTATTCCGGCGGATTATGGCTGGCTGTAATATTAATGCCGGCTGTACAGCCCAATTTACGCACTGCATAGGACAGTTCCGGCGTGGGACGAAGGCTGTCAAATACATATGCTTTAATTCCGTTAGCAGCCAGGCAGAGCGCAGCCTCATCGGCAAACTCCGGAGACATATGTCTAGAATCATACGCAATAGCCACCCCCTGCTTTTGTGTATTTAACCCCAGAATATAATTTGCAAGTCCCTGCGTTGCTTTTCGAACAGTATAAATATTCATTCTATTTGTTCCTGCGCCAATGACTCCCCGCAGTCCCGCTGTTCCAAATTCAAGCTCTTTATAAAAGCGGTCTTCTATTTCTTTCTCATCATTTGCGATTTGTTTTAACTCATCTTTTGTAGCCTCATCAAAATAAGGATTTTTCAGCCACGCTTCATAAATTTCTTTGTAACCCATCCAAACTTCCTCCTGATTTCATTTTCTGTCCGCACATCAGACCGACAGTTTATCCCAGTCATTTAAAGACCTGAAGTCATTATACCACATCTGCAAAATATTCCATACCATTCTTCCCCAAAAATTTCCTTAAACCTCTTTATTTAACGCCTCTAGAAGGCCGGTCAGATACCGGCATCTTGACTTATGCTGATGGATCTCCTTTTGAAGTTTCTCCAGATTTCTGTTTGATATCCACACTTTATTTGAACCGTAATAGTGATTTGCAATTTTCCAGAATTTTTCCGGGTATGACAGCCGGTAATACAGCTGTAGAAAATCCCCGCGGTTTAACGGATTTACTCTGTGGTATTCCTCAAGCATTGCAGTTCCAAGGCTTTCCTCCCAATTATATTTTTCCATGATCTTGCGCATAAAATTACCAAAATCAGCAATCTGCACGCCGTATTTTGCCTTTTCAAAATGAATCATAACCGGATCAGCCGCACGAAACAAAATATTATGCTGATTAAAATCCCCGTGGCAGATTCCGGTCTTTCCGGTAATTTCCTTTTCCTCCGCCATCTGCAGAGCCTCTTCCACTTTCAGACACTGTTCAAAAAAATCGGAAAAGCATTTTGTAAACAGCCGCTCAAAATCATTCTTCTGTTTTCGCTTTCTTATATAATTGCGAATTTTTATCAGCTCCCGGTTATGGCGGCTGTATTCAGAAAGCACACTTTCTTTCCGGTATGCTAAAGTCTCTTCCCCGCAGGAAAATCCCCGGACAGCACTGTGAAATCTGGCCAGATGGGACACCGTCATCAAAATATCCATTCTGTTTTTCACATCACATTCTCTTCCTTTGTACCACTGATGCATAATGTAACGTATGCCGTCGGGGCCTTCCGTAATCAGCTCACCCTCCCTGTTCTTTTTCGGCCTGTCATTTACAATTCCCTGTTCTGCAAGATAGCCGCCCAGCAGGTATAAAAATTCTCCTTTTTCCTGAGACCCCTGAAACTCTTTTAAAGCCCATAGCTCATGATTTTTTTCGCATACCAGTACACCTCTTCCTTTATAAGTCTGTGCATCGCCCAGACCGTATGTTTCCAGCACTTGTTCTATCTGATAATACATAAAAAAACACCCCTTCACACGAAGTTTAAGACAACTATTTATGTCTATTCATCATATGAAAAGGTGTTTAAAAGTATTCTCTTTGTCGGCATCTCTTTAATAAAATCTCTTTTTGATTCCATTCCGGATGTTTCAGCACATCCTGCAAAAGCAGTAAAAGAGCCTCGCCAATCTGTTTTCCCCGCTCCATCCCTGCAGCAATCAAATCATCTCCGCTGACAGCAAGGTCTTTTATCAAAAGACAGTCGCCTCTGCGAAGAATTTCCTCATACAATCTTTCATATCCACAGACGTATGCCAGCTTTTCCTTCCGCTGATACATACTCTGAGCGCAGATATCAGCGCGTTTTACTTCAAAAAGCTCCGGATACTGCTCCAGCCCGTTTCTGGATATCGTCTGGCGGACTTTCACTATTTGTAACGGCGGCTTTTGATCGTGAATCTCTACCAGTGCAGTCACCCGCTGAATAGTGGCATTATCAAACCGAAGCCTGCGCAGTATTTGTTCCGTCATTTTGGCTCCTGTCTGAGGATGCTGCCTGAAATGATCTACCCCGTCCTCATCGGTGGTTCTGCAGACCGGTTTTGCCACATCATGAAACAGCATGGTAAGGCGCAGTACCTTATCCGGCCTGATCAGCTCCAGGGCATGAATCGTATGTTCTCCCACAGAGTACATGTGATGGATATTATGCTGAGGTGTCCGCATCATAACCGAAAACTCCGGAAGGACAACATCGGAAATCCCCAGTTCATACACCTGGCGCATAGCCTCCGGATGAGGCGAAATCAGCAGCTTTACAAGTTCCGTCTGAATCCGTTCCGCACTAATTTTAGCCAGGGAAGGGGCAAGCTTTTTTATCGCATCCTGAGTCTGCACTTCAACTTCAAAGCCAAGCTGGGCGCTAAACCTTACTGCGCGCAGCATTCTTAAGGCATCTTCGCCAAACCGCTCCTTGGCATCTCCCACACAGCGGATTACGCCGTTTTTCAGATCCAAAGCTCCCCCAAAACAGTCCACAAGCCCTTCCGAATCATTGTACGCCATGGCATTAATGGTAAAATCCCTGCGCTTTAAGTCTTCCTTCAGATCAGGCGTAAATATTACCTCATCAGGATGCCTGGCATCCGCATATTCCCCATCTATCCGGTATGTGGTAACTTCAAACCCCTCATGCCCTAACATCACGGTAACCGTACCGTGGGCAATTCCGGTATCAATTGTATGAGGAAACAGCCGCTTTACATCCTCCGGCTTTGCAGAGGTGGTAATGTCCCAGTCATCCGGCTCTTTCCCAAGTATGCTGTCCCTGACACATCCGCCCACAGCATAGGCCTCATACCCATAAGACTGAAGACAATCAATGATTTTTGCTACTTTCTGCGGCAGCTTAATGTTCAACGGCTGTCACCTCCTTCCTTATTAACACAATCTGTTTTATCCAGCAGTACCACTATCCGATGTGCAGGTATGATGCCTGCCTGCTGTGTCTGGACGCCGCTTAATACGCCTTCCCCCAGTATACCAGTTTACGGGCAGGTTTTCCACAGCACACACAGGTGCCTGCTATCTGCTCCTGATCATGAAATGGCATACAGCGTGAGGTTGCACCTGTTTCCTCTTTGATTTTATCCTCACATGCCTGATCCTCACACCACATTCCACGAATAAATCCTGGTTTTGACTCTGCAATTTCCTTAAATTCATCATAATTATGAGCATCCCAAATATGAGCATCCCTATGTGCTTTTGCCCGTTCAAACATATCATTTTGAATCTGCTCCAGCAGCTTTGGAACTGCTGTGTCGATTTCATCCAGAGAAACAACTGTCTTTTCCCTTGTATCACGGCGCACAAGTACACACTGGTTTTTTTCAATATCTTTTGGTCCCAGTTCTACACGCACCGGTATCCCGCGCATTTCCTGCTCTGAGAACTTCCATCCGGGACTTTTATCTGAATCATCCAGCTTCGCCCGGCATACTTTACTCAGGCGCTCTTTGACCTTGCCGGCTTTCTCTAAAACGCCTTCTTTATGCTGCATAATCGGTATTACCATTACCTGTGTCGGGGCGATTCTCGGGGGCAGTACCAGTCCGGAATCATCTCCGTGCACCATAATAATAGCGCCGATCAGCCGCGTTGTCATGCCCCAGGAAGTCTGGTGAACATACTTTAATGTATTGTCCTTATCTGTATATTGAATGCCAAAGGCTTTGGCAAAACCATCTCCAAAATTATGACTGGTACCTGACTGAAGAGCCTTTCCATCATGCATCAGTGCCTCAATGGTGTAGGTCGCCTCCGCTCCGGCAAATTTTTCCTTCTCAGTTTTCCTTCCTCTTATTACCGGCATAGCTAGAACCTGCTGGCAGAAATCTGCATACACATTCAGCATTAAAACGGTTCTTTCCTCTGCTTCTTCCGCTGTGGCATGTGCAGTATGACCCTCCTGCCACAAAAATTCTCTGGAGCGAAGAAACGGTCTCGTTTCTTTTTCCCAGCGCACCACTGAGCACCACTGATTGTAATTCTTTGGCAGATCACGGTAAGACTGAATCAGGTTCTTATAAAAATCACAGAACAGAGTTTCTGAGGTGGGACGTACACAAAGCCTCTCCTGCAGTGGATTTAATCCCCCATGAGTCACCCAGGCAACCTCAGGTGCAAATCCTTCTACATGATCTTTTTCTACCTGAAGAAGACTTTCCGGGATAAACAGCGGCATATATACATTTTCAACGCCGGTTTCTTTAAAACGCGCATCCAGTTCCTTTTGAATATTTTCCCAGATGGCATACCCCGCCGGTTTAATAATCATACAGCCCTTTACGCTGGAATAATCAATAAGTTCTGCCTTCTTCACCACATCTGTATACCACTGGGCAAAATCTGCCTCCATAGATGTAATTGCTTCTACCAATTTCTTTTCTTTCGCCATATCTCTAATTCTCCTTAATCATGCTTCTTATATAAAATCCAAAGGAATTTCCCCGTATGTAACAAACAGCAGTCAGCAAAAAAACACCGGTATTTCCGTCCCCTAGGGACCGGAATACCGGCGGTACCACCCTGATTAACATGCAGACGCATGTTCTCTCTCTGTCCATAACGCAGACCTGCGCAGTATTTTTCATACTGGGCTTAAAGGGCCGGTTCCCGCCATTCCAACCAAAAATCTCCCACCACTGATTTTCTCTCTGAAGATCTTCCTGACCGTACTATTCCTCATCTTCGCCTTTACCTCTGTTTACGATGCATATTGTAAGTGAAACCCTCCTAATTGTCAAGTATGGAAAAATAGGAACTTCGACCTATTTCACGTATTAAAACAAGAGAAACCGGTCCAAGTATCACTCCGGGCAGTCCATATACACAGATTCCTACATACAAGCTGACCATAACCGCCACCGGATGCACAGAAAGGCCGTTTCCCATAATTCTAGGTTCTAGTATCTCCCTTAAAAATGTACACAGTGCAAAGGCTCCTGCATAAACACAGGCCAGCAGGTACTCTCCTCTTAACAGGTCCACCAGCGCCCAGGGAACAAATATCATTCCCGTGCCAATAAAGGGAAGCGCATCGCAGATACCAATAGCAATACCAATTGGGACAGCATACGGATTTTTGCACAGAGCTAAAATCCCCACGCATACCCCGCTGATAATTCCCATAACAACTACCTGAGTCTTTATATAAGTGCCGCATGTATGGAGCACTACATTTCCAATATTTATCAGCCAGTTTCCCCACTGGTTTTTTCGGATTCTGGCCTTAATCTGCACATAATCTCTCAGAATTAAAAAAGATGAGACAATAGCTGCCAGGGCAATTCCACAGACTGTAAGAAATCCCTTCATACTTTTCGCCGACCAGTTCATTACCTGGCTCATGGCCGCCTGTTCAATCTTACCGCCCAAATCCGGCATTTTTGTCTGCAGAAACTCCCCCATCTGGTCAATTCCCTCAAATCCTGTGGCATCTGCTATTCTGCAGCAGCAGTCGTCCCATACAGCCATCAGCTGTCCGCCGATTGCATCCCGTTCCTGCCAGACCTGCTGGCAGGAAACCACAATCCCCCATATCAGCAGCCCAATGCCAACCGCAATCAGCGCAAATAGAATAATTAACAGAACACCTCCCGCTCCCTTCCAGCGCTTCTGCAGTTTTACAGCCAGAGGATGCAGCCACTTAGCCAGCAGAAAAGCAATTAAAAAGGGAATTACCAATATCAAAAGCCACTTTAACACAGCAAAGACAACAAGGGTAATTCCCGTATATTTTATTCCCGTTAAAATAAATTTTCGTCTCTCTGTCATACTAGCTAGTATGTCAGAATCACTTCTTTTTATTCTTTGAACACATCCGTTTCCACGGCCTGCAGATATCTAAAACAATCTCTGGGAAAAACAAATATTTTTACAAATTCACATGCTCAAACAGCTCAAAATATTTATTTGAAGGCCGGATGGAAAACTCCATTTTCTTCTTTGTAACAGGATGTACAAATCCGATTTTAAAAGAACAAAGGGCGATATTTTCACTGCCTCTCCAGCCGGGATTATACTTCCGGTCTCCCTCCAGCGGAAACCCCGCATTGGCCATCTGCACTCTGATCTGATGGTGCCGCCCGGTTTCAAGATCAATCCTCACCAAAGACGCTGCCCCATCCGGCGTATATCCAAGCACCTGATAGGACAGCCTGGCCAGCTTTGCCCCAGGCGTCCCCGCAGGAACCACTCTGGATATATTTTGTCTGCCATCCCGCAAAAGATAATCCTCTATCCGTCCCTGCCCGGAGTTTACTGCACCGGATGCAACGGCAAGATAACATTTATCCATCCCCTGATCCGCCATCTGACGGCTTAAAGCTGCCGCCGCCATTTTAGTTTTTGCAAATACCATAACCCCTTCCACAGGCTGGTCCAGCCGGTGAACCAGTCCAAGATAAGGCTCTTCCTTTCGGGCAGCCCGGTAATTTTTAAGAACACTTACCATATCCTGACGCCCTAAACCCGCTGTCTGCACCGGCATTCCCGCCGCTTTTATACAAACCAGAACTGCTTCATCTTCATATATAATTTCTGGTGCACTGTTTCTCATTTCCATCCCCTGAATCTTTCTACAATTTAAAACGGTACCCCACACCCCAGATTGTCTCGATATACTGAGGCTTTGCTGTATTATATTCAATCTTCTCTCTGATTTTCTTAATATGAACCGTAACGGTTGCAATATCTCCAATGGATTCCATGTCCCATATTCTGCTAAACAATTCTTCCTTGGTAAACACATGATTAGGGTTCTGAGCCAGAAATGTCAGCAGATCAAATTCCTTTGTGGTAAACTGCTTCTCTTCATCATTAACCCAGACACGACGGGCCGTTTTATCTATCCGAATCCCTCTGATCTCAATAACTTCATTTTCCTGAACATTACTAGAAATGAGCCTTTCGTAACGGGCAAGATGCGCTTTCACTCTGGCCACCAGTTCACTTGGTGAAAAGGGTTTTGTGATATAATCATCAGCACCCAGACCAAGTCCCCTTATTTTATCAATATCATCCTTCTTTGCAGATACCATTAAAACAGGTGTATTCTTTACTTCACGAATCTGCTTACAGATTTCAAATCCATCCACACCAGGCAGCATCAAATCCAGAATAAACATATCAAAATCGTGATTCAGCGCCCGCTCTAGTCCGCTGTCTCCCCGGGTTTCAATTTCCACCTCAAACCCGCTTAACTCCAGATAATCTTTTTCAAGATCCGCTATCGCCTCTTCATCTTCAATAATCAAAATCTTACTCATTCACTACCTCCTGATATTTCCGGATTACAAAATACATAATTGTACCCGTATTTTCCTTACTGGTTGCCCAGATTTTTCCGCCATGATCTTCAATAATTTTCTTAACAATAGACAATCCGATCCCGCTGCCTCCGGTACTGGAATTTCTAGAAGAATCCGTCCGGTAAAAACGGTCAAAAATGTACGGAAGCTCCCTGGGCGGGATACCGCATCCGTTATCTTCCAGTTCCACTTGTATAAAATCACCCACATCTTTAATTCTTATATTGATAAATCCCTTGGGTTTATTCATATACTTAACAGAATTACTGATAATATTACTGATTACCCGCTTCAACTGCTCCGGATCAGCAATAATATCCGTCTTTTCATCCGCGTAATTATAATATGCCAGTCCGATTCCGCCTGCCTCAAGTTCCAGTCCAATATCCTCAATACAGTCATTGAAATAGTCCGCTACATTTATCTTCTTAAAATTGTATGGAATACGATTGGTATCAATTTTAGAATAAAGGGTCAGTTCATTAATCAGCCTGTCCATCTCATTTGCTTTATTATATATTGTGCGGATATATTTATCCCGTTTCTCCGGAGTATCCGCAACCCCGTCAATAATACCCTCAGCATAACCTTTTACAGTAGTTATGGGGGTCTTCAAGTCATGGGCAATGTTACTGATCAGTATCTTATTTTCCTTTTCCGAAGAAATATTCTCCTCTGTAGAATACTTCAGCCGCTGCCGCATCTGCTCAAAGTTTCTGCAAAGCTCACCGATCTCATCATCATTTTCCGCATCTATAGTAAAGTCCAGATTTCCATCCCGGATATTCTGTGTAGCCACTTTCAGCTTGGCAATGGGATTTATAATACCCTTATAAATCCATATGGTCATCACTGCAGCTGTCAAAATAAGAATCAGTACAATGGAAATCCCCATATCCAAAATAAGCTGCCGCATTTCCGGTAAAATACTGTCTGTATCTGTTAAAAGATACAAACTCCCTTTCACCCCAGCTGAATCCTCAAAATTTACCTGTTTCACAATCAGCTGCATGGCGTCATCTAGATAATATCCGCTCTCTTCTTTTCCATTACTTTTATCACTGTAATCGGGAAGCATTTTAGCAAGTTCCTGTTCTGTATAGGCACTGCTTCCCTCATCACCATTATAAATAATCTGATTTCCTTTACTGACCACAAGAAATGTTTCTTTTTCTTTTAGCTTTTCATTTTTTTCTTTCAGATAGGATACATTCTCAAGCTTGTCAGCATTTGTCCGGGCCAGTTTCTGAAACTCCTCAAAATCAGCCTTTGTATATCTATTCAGCACCTGAACGGAATTCATAAAAAAAATAGAGCCTTCTTCTTTTTCCAGCCCATAAGTCTGCTTCATAGAATGCACCTGAAGCTGATAAAATCCAAACAATACCGCACAGGAAAGAGCAATGGGCAGAAAGAGGATAAAACAAAATGAAAAGATTAGACGTGTTTTTAATTTCATAGCTTCACCTGTCACTATCTTTCTAAAACAGTAAAATTTTTTATATTATACCATTTTTTCATCTCTGACGGCACTGATTCGCATATATTTAATAAACTTTTCACAGGTGAACCTATTTATTGTTCAAAAAGCCCTGCCGGATCTTAATTTTTAAAAAGAATCTCGCTTGCAAGATTCTCCGCCTGCGGCGGGTCGCCATAACGGCATAATTCCGTTCCGCCGCAGTGCGGTCCACAGCGGAGCGTTTTCTATATCATAGGAGCAATTTCTTATGATATAAAAAAATAAAGACTGCGCCGTTACAAAAATGGCGCAGCCTTTGGTCATTCACTTATAAATATTTTTTTAAATCCTCAGCTTTATCCAGTGCTTCCCAGGGAAGGTTCAGGTCATTTCTTCCAAAATGTCCATATGCAGCTGTAGGTTTGTAGATTGGTCTTCTTAAATCAAGCATTTTAATAATACCAGCGGGACGAAGATCAAAATTTTCACGTACAATCTCTACCAGTTTATCATCAGACAGCCTGCCGGTTCCAAATGTGTCCACCATAATAGAAGTGGGCTGTGCAACGCCGATTGCATAAGAAAGCTGAATCTCACATTTATCTGCAAGACCTGCCGCAACCAGATTTTTCGCAACATAACGCGCTGCATACGCTGCAGAACGGTCTACCTTTGTGCAGTCTTTTCCGGAAAATGCGCCGCCACCGTGACGTGCATATCCACCGTATGTATCAACAATAATCTTACGTCCTGTTAAACCTGCGTCACCATGAGGTCCGCCGATTACAAAACGTCCGGTAGGATTAATGAAAAATTTTGTTTCATCATCAATCATTTCTTTTGGAAGCACCGGATCAAATACATATTTCTTGATATCCTCATGAATCTGTTCCTGTGTTACATCATCATCATGCTGGGTAGATAAAACTACCGCTTCTAGTCTTTTTGGAGCTCCGCTTTCATCGTATTCTACAGAAACCTGGGTCTTTCCATCCGGTCTTAAATAGCTTAATGTACCGTCTTTACGCACCTTGGTAAGCTGAAGAGCCATTTTATGAGCAAGTGAAATGGGATACGGCATAAATTCTTCTGTCTCATTAGATGCATATCCGAACATCATTCCCTGATCTCCGGCTCCGATTGCCTCAATCTGTGCATCTGACATGCTGTTTTCCCTTGCTTCTAATGCTTTATCAACACCCATTGCAATATCCGGTGACTGCTGATCTAACGCTACCATAACCGCACATGTATGTCCGTCGAATCCGGTCTCTGCTCTGTCATATCCTATCTCATTTACTGTTTCACGAACAATTGCAGGAATATCCAGCTGAGCTTTTGTTGTAATTTCTCCTGTCACAAGCACAAATCCTGTACAGCTTGCAGCTTCACAGGCAACACGGCTCATGGGGTCCTGAGCCATGCAGGCATCTAGAATCGCATCAGAAATCGCGTCACACATTTTATCTGGATGTCCTTCTGTAACTGATTCAGAAGTAAATAATAATTTCTCCATAATTTCTCCTCCGTTTTATTTATCTCAATCAACTGCCACAAAGTATATCGGTAATTTATCAGATTGAATATATGCAATCTTTTATTTTTGTATTTTGTTTTTATACACTGATACATTTTTGTATATTTTCAAAATACATTTTTTAAATTTTATTTCTTTTTAGTGATCATCTTATACTATTTGTCTTAAACCTTATCCGCCCCCAGAGCGATTCCCCTCAGGTGTTTTTTATGAAGGCCCCATGTCTTAAGATATTTTCAACTTAAATTTCTGTATTTCCTTCTCTGAACTGACCCGTTCAATCCGGGCTCCCAAAGCCATAAACTTTTTCTCTAACGCTTCATAACCCCGTTCTATATAAAAAATATCATCTACAACTGTAATTCCCTCAGCTGACAGCCCTGCAATTACAAGAGCTGCGCCTGCTCTTAAATCCGGCGCACTGACGCGAGCACCAGTATATCTGTGGACTCCACTGATAATGGCAATATTGCTCTCCACCTTTATAGCCGCCCCCATTTTTGTGAGTTCATCCACATACCGGAAACGATTTTCAAAAATACTCTCTGTAATTGTGCTGATTCCCTGGGAAATTCCCAGAACAACCCCCATCTGAGGCTGCATATCTGTAGGGAAACCAGGATAAGGCAGTGTCGTAACCTGGGTGTGCTTTAACTGCTCAGGGGCAACGACTCTAACATAATCATCCCCTTCTTCTACCCGGCAGCCAACCTCAAGAAGTTTGGCGGTAGTTGCCTCAAGATGTTTGGGAATTACATTCAGCACCGTTACATCTCCTCTAGTAGCAGCAGCGGCAAACATAAACGTTCCCGCCTCAATCTGATCAGGTATTATGGAATATTCTGTTTTATGTAACTTTTCCACGCCTTCAATGCGGATGACATCTGTACCCGCACCGCGGATATTAGCGCCCATACAATTCAAAAAGTTTGCCACATCTACAACATGAGGCTCCTTTGCCGCATTCTCTATGACAGTTTTTCCCTCTGCCATGGCAGCAGCCATCATAATATTAATGGTAGCTCCTACGGAAACCTTATCCAGATAAATATGACTTCCCCGCAGATTCTCAGCTTTCACCGAAATCAATCCTCCGCGGATTTCCACTTCTGCACCCAGAGCCCGGAAACCTTTCTGATGCAGATCAATGGGTCTGCTTCCAATATCACAGCCCCCCGGAAGCGCAACCTCAGCCTTCTTATATTTTCCAAGTAATGCCCCCAGCAGATAATAGGAAGCTCTGATTTTTTTTATAAATTCATTATCAACGCTTATGTCATGGATAAAAGAGCCATTGATCTTCACCGAGTGCTCACCGGTTCTCTCAACCTTTGCCCCAATCTCCTGAATGGCCTGAAGCAGTACATTGATATCTCTTACATTTGGCAGGTTATCTATTACAACAGTTTCATCCGTCATAACAGCAGCGGCCAAAATAGGCAGAGCCGCATTTTTTGCGCCGCCGATTTCAACTTTACCGTTTAACGGGATTCCACCCTTTATTACATATTGATCCATATCGCACCTCTATGCTGTCTATTTATAACAAGTTCTTATTATAGTAACTTTTCATTCTCAATGTCAATCATTTCAATTCATTATTTTCAGACAAGTTCAAACAACCAGTGTTTCAATCAGCCCAAAAAGATTCAAAATATATTATATCATAAATAAAATCCTTGTAAAATCAAAAAATATTAACTTTCCATTAACAGAATTTTACATAATTGACAAAAGTTCTCTTATTATATATATGCGAATCCCGTTATTTTGTTACTGTTCTTCAAGGGCACGGCGGACAGCCGAAACTGTATCTTCAATACCAAGCCCGTATTCATCCACAACAATATCGGCATACTTTTCATAAAGTAATGTCCGTTCCCGGTATAAATCTTTTAACGTCTGCCCTTTTTTTAAAACCACACCCCGGTTCCGAATATTCTTAAGCCTTTTTTCCAGGACAGAAAGAGACTGCTTTAAGTAAACCACCGTACCAATAGATTTTAAGTGTTCCATAGCCTCTTTGCCATATACCACACTTCCCCCGGTAGCCACAATCGAATGCTCCACCTGCAGGTTACTGTTGACTCTGTTCTCCACCTCAATAAAACCCTGTGTCCCTTTTTCTGCAATAATTTCTTTCAGCAGCTTTCCCTCTTCCTTTTGAATTACCAGGTCGGCATCTATAAACTGATATCCCAGCACCTTTGCCAGAATCACTCCAATAGTACTCTTACCCACACCGGGCATTCCAATTAAAATTACATTTTTCAACATTTTTCGCCTTTCTCATTAGAGTTTCTTTATATTTTTTAATTTTCTTTTAGATTCCTTAAGATAGTTTTCATAGTTTTGCCACACTTCGTACACATTTGATTCCTATAATAAAATCATCAAATACGAAATATCTCTTATTCATCTTTATTGAACCCCCCAATGTTCAATAAAAGATATAGATTAACATTTTCATAACTCAATCTCCCCAAGAAAAAGACAGCCCACCGGCTGTCTTTTTCATTTACTTTTATTCTTGAGTCTCAGTTTCATCTGAAACTACATTAAAAAGTTCTTTAAAAGCCACTTTTTTCCACTGTGCTTTATTCACTTCTATCTTTACATCATTCCGAAAGCTTTCCAGCATTTCATTATAAAATTCTGTCTTTTTCTGGGCAAGCAGCTCTTCTTTCTTCGCTGCAGTCGCCTCTTTATCATGTTCGCTGTCAAGGCGGAGCACATAATACTTATCTTCTCCCTGAATCAGATCAGAGACTTCTCCTTCTTTCAGACTGTCTGCTTCTTCGATAACAGCATCATCCATACTCTCATCATCAGCCCCGTAAGAATATGTGGATGCTTCTAGATCATTGTCTTTAGCAGCCGCATCAAAGTCCTGTTTTGCCTTTTCTGCAATCTCTTCTGCCTTTTTAAGCTGCTGCTTTGACTCATCCTCACTGTATTCTACGTAATTCTGATCAGAATCCCGATAGCCTTTCACATCAAAGCTCAGATAACTGAATGTTCTCTGGGCCGCCTCTTTTTCCGTTACTGTTACATCGGCAGTATCCTGGATGGCTGTTTTCATTTTGCTCTCCAGCAGGTAATAATAAAGCATCTGCTCCACATATTCCTGTTTTGCTCCGACCTGTTCTACTGCAGCTTTGGAATTGTCATCCATAAAAAGCTCTGCTGCTTTTTTAATTTCCGCCTTCTCATCTTCTGAAACTGAAACTTTATAAGTTTCTTTATTGGCATCCAGCAGACACCAGTTTTCCAGCATTTCCATAATAGTACTTTTTTGTGCTTCCTGCCGGGTTTTCCCTGAATCAGCACTGGATTCCTGCTGCCAGGCATCTTCACCAATATACGGAATGTAATACTGATCATATAAAGCCTGCTGATATCTTGCCACAAAATTGGCAAATCCCATAGATACCTCTGTTCCATCTACTGTTACGGCTGCTGCCTGTGGATCTATACTTCCACAGCCGGTTAAAGATGCCGCAGTAAGTGCCCCTGCCATCATTAACGCCGCTATTCTTTTTATTTTCATCTGATTCCTCCTGTAGCCTGTCTTCCTTTGTTTTTTACAGTATATCTTCTTTCCGCCTATCCTGCAATGTTTTCACTTATAACGATAGATTTCAAATCCGTTAGAATCTTTCCAATGATCGTTACCGCTTCCGGACTTCCCTTTTTCCTTTTGTAAGAAAGAATCGGAGCCTTGCTGTCAGCCCGAAACAGCAGATCAGGCTGATATTTTAAAACCAGTTCCGGAATTTTTGCCGGATCAATACAGGCTTTCTCATAAAAGCTAAATTGAATCTGAGTACCTGTTTCCTTGATCTCAGTAAGATATACTTCATGAGCCATGGCTTTTAATTTTGCAATCAGCAATAGATTTTCCACACTCTTTGGAGGTTCCCCAAACCGGTCAATTAACTCATCAAGCATTTCCACGCTTTCATCCTCATTTTCTATGCATGCAATCCGCTTATAAATATCCAGCTTCTGCCCCTCATTCTGAATATAAGAAGGCGGTATAAACGCATCCAGCTCCACGTCCATCACCGTATCAAATTCTTCCTGACTGCTTTCACCTTTCAGCGTTTTCACTGCCAGATTCAGCATTTTACAATACATATCATATCCCACAGCTTCCATATGTCCATGCTGCTGCTCCCCTAAAAGATTTCCTGCTCCCCTGATCTCCAAATCTTTCATTGCTATTTTAAATCCGCTGCCCAGCTCTGAAAACTCCCGGATGGCGGACAGCCGCTTCTCTGCAACTTCTCTGAGCATTTTATTCCTTCGATACATCAAAAATGCATAGGATGTACGGCTGGATCTGCCGATCCTTCCCCGGAGCTGATAAAGCTGGGACAATCCCATATTGTCTGCGTCATGGATAATCATCGTGTTGGCATTTGAAATATCCAGTCCTGTCTCAATAATTGTCGTTGAGACCAGCACATCAATTTCACCGTTAATAAAACGGTACATAATATCTTCCAGCTGCCGTTCATGCATCTGCCCGTGGGCAAATGCCACCGCTGCGTTTGGAACCAGTGCCGACAACCGGGCCGCCATATCCTCAATCTGGTTGACACGGTTAAACACATAATATACCTGGCCGTCTCTTGCCAGCTCCCTCAAAATCGCCTCTCTGACCATTTCTTCATCGTATTCCATCACATAAGTCTGCACCGGCATTCTGTCATTTGGCGGCTCTTCCAGCACACTCATATCCCGGATACCGATAAGACTCATATGTAAGGTTCTTGGAATTGGCGTCGCCGTCAGCGTCAATACATCAACATCCTGTTTCATCTGTTTGATTTTCTCTTTATGGGTCACCCCAAAACGCTGCTCTTCATCAATAATCAGCAGTCCCAGATTTTTAAATTCCACATCTTTTGACAAAAGCCGGTGTGTTCCAATCACTACATCACACATCCCCCGCTTTAAATCCTGGATTGCCTGTCTTTGTTCTCCGGCGGTCTTAAATCTGCAGAGCAGATCTACCTGAACGGGAAAATCTTTCATCCTTTTTGCAAAGGTATTATAGTGCTGCTGAGCCAGAATCGTCGTGGGAACCAGATATGCCACCTGTTTTCCATCCTGCACTGCCTTAAATGCCGCCCGTATAGCAACCTCCGTCTTCCCGTAACCTACATCACCACAGATCAGCCGGTCCATAATTTTACGGCTCTCCATATCCTTTTTGACTGCCTCAATGGCGCTGAGCTGATCCTCTGTTTCTTCATATAGAAACATTTCCTCAAACTCCCGCTGCCAGACAGTATCCGGACTGTAGGCATATCCTTCCCGGTTCTGCCTGACCGCATACAGGTTTACCAGCTCCTGGGCAATTTCCCATACCGCACCTTTCACCTTTGACTTTGTCCTGACCCACTCCTGGCCCCCCAGCCGGTTCAGTTTTGGCTTCCTGGCATCGGAACCGGCATATTTTTGAATCAAATCCAGCTGTGTGGCCAGAATATATAAATTCCCGCCCTTGGCATATTCAATTTTAATATAATCCTTTACTACTTTATTGATTTCTACTTTCTCTATTCCGCGGTAAATCCCAAGTCCATGATTCTCATGAACTACATAATCCCCAGTATTTAATTCAGAGAAGCTGTGAATTTTTTCCCCTTCATATTGACGGCGTTTTTTACGCCTGGTCTTTTCGGCACCAAAAATATCCGTCTCCGTAAGCACTACAAACTTAACTTCCGGATACTCAAAGCCTCTGGCCAGCTTGCCGTACTGAACCATAATCTCACCCTGAGCCAGAATGCGGTCCGTATCCTCACTGTAAAAGGCTCCGATATTTTCCTGCTGCAGATTCTCTGCCATCCTGGCAGCTCTTGTTCTGGACCCGCACAAAACAATCACCCGGTACTTTTGCTTCTGATAATTTTTCAGATCTTTCACTAGAAGCTCAAAGCTGCTGTTATATGTATTCACAGCTCTTACCTGAAAGCGGCAGATATTTTGAAAAGAAATATTTTCCAAAGCAGCATCCAGCATAGAAAAAAATACCGAGCAGCAATTGCTGCATCTGGCAAAAATCTCTCCGGCTCCATACAAAACATCCAGCTGCCGGGCAAGAACATAACCTTTCTCCAGCCGATGACGCATACTCTCTGAAAACTCCTTTTCCAAAGCCTTTGCGCGCCCCTGGCATCTGACCGGCTCATCAATCAGCAGCAGCGGCTGCCGGCCATTCCCCACCGCCAAAAAGTAGTCTATAACGCTGACAGCCTCATCATAAAAATACGGCAGACATGTTTCTGCACCCGCAATGTTACTTAATTCCCCAAGCTGCTCTAACAGCATATCCGTATGTTCTTTTAGCCGAAAAGCTTCCTCTGTTTTCATCTCCTGGCGAAATCTCTCACAGAGAACATCCCGCTCTTCTTTTATTTTTCGTACGCCGATCTTCAGTGTCTCATCATCCAAAACCAGCTCCGTGGCCGGATAAATCCGGATTTCCTCCAGATTCTGCATAGATCTTTGACTGCCGGGTTCAAAGCTTCTGATAGAATCTATTTCATCTCCCCAGAACTCAATTCGGTAGGGAACCTCTTCCGTTAAAGGAAAAACATCCACAATACCTCCCCGCACAGCAAACTGACCGGGCTGTTCAGCTTGATAGCTACATTCATAGCCATTTTGAACCAGTTTTAAACGCAGCTGTTCCAGATTCCACTCCTGACCGCTCTGCAGCCCCACTACCGCATCTTTTAACAGCTCCGGCTTGATTAGTTTTTCCAGCAGGGAATCTACAGTCGTAATAACTACCGGATATTCTTCTTCAAAAATTGCCTGATACGCCAGCATCCGGTCTCTAGTCAGCACATTCCCTCTGATATCCGACTGGTAAAATAAAATATCTCTGGCCGGATAATAAACTGCCTTCCGGTTGTAAAAATGATATTCCGCCAGCAGCTCTCTGGCCCTCTGCTCACTGTAAGTAACAATTAATCTGCTGCTTTCATCCCTCTTTAACGCACTCATAATATGAGGCTTTAAAGGATCAATACATCCTGCCGCCAGGGCCGGCCCCTGATTATGACAAACGTGTTCTTCCAGCAGCCTGTAACATTCCAGTTCTTGTAATGGTTGATAAAATCCCTCAAGCATCTTCCTGTTTCACCGTTTTCTTTCTATTATATCGGTTCATCGCCTCATCCGTCTCACCCTGAACCATCAGCCCAAGCGCCTCCACAGCTTCCATTACCGCCTCATCCACAAGACAGCGTTCACCTGTTGAAAATCTGCTTAGTACGTAATCAGCCAGATCCCAGTCTGCAGGCTTTTGACCTACTCCAACTTTTATTCTGGAGAATTGATCCGATCCGGTTTTGGCAATGATATCCTTTATTCCGTTGTGGCCTCCGGCGCTTCCTTTTCTGCGGATTCTTAAATTTCCGGGCTCCAGACTGATATCATCATAGATAATAATCATCTGATCCGCCGGATCCAATTTATAAAACTTCATCAAAGGAGCGATACTGTCTCCCGAAAGATTCATAAAGGTCTGCGGCTTTACAAGCAGAACCTTCTGCCCCTCCATATAGCCGCTGCCACAATAAGCTTTTGATTTTTTTTCTGTTACATGTATATTATATCTGTCCGCTACAGCATCAATGACATCAAATCCAATATTATGACGGGTTTTTTCATATTTAGCTGCAGGATTTCCAAGTCCGGCTATTAAATACATTATTTCCCTTTCCTTTTCTTCTTAAAACATAACGCTTTTCTGGTTTCAGATTTTATTCTACCCAATTTTCCTGCGGATGTCATCTATTTTTCATAAGCAAAAGACCTGCGGCGCAATTCTTACGAATCGTGCCGCAGGCCTTCTGCCTGAATTATATAATAATCCAATACATTATAGAACAGTATCCAGCTTTCCTGGCCAATCCCCGCCGCGGATCATTCTTACATTATGTATCTTTCATTTCGCTCGTGTACAATTTTAACGCTGTCTTCCCCACTCAGATAGGTGTTAGCATGAATAGTATCATGGCTCTCCACAATACAGTTCTCAATATGTGTATTATCACCAATATATACGTCATTCAGTATAATGGAATTTTTAATCACACAGTTTTTTCCCACAAATACCTGTTTGAATAAGACAGAATTCTCAACAGTACCATTCACAATACAGCCGCTTGCAACTAAACTGTTGTGTACATCCGCGCCGATATTGTATTTCGCTGGTGCAAGATCATCAATTTTCGAATAAACTGCTGGTTCCTGTTTAAAGAAGAAGCTGCGTACCTTAGGATCCAGAAAATCCATATTGGTTCTGTAATAGTCGTCAACCGTAGCAATGTTGCTCCAGTAGCTGTCCATTTTGTATCCATAAATACGCTTCATGTTCTTGTAACGAATTAAAATATCATTTACAAAATCAAAGCGTTCTTCTTCCGCACATTTCTCCAGCATTTCAATGAGCTGCCGTCTTCTCAGTATGTATATACCTGTGGAAATCGTATTGGAGTTGGCAACCATAGGCTTTTCCTCAAATTCCACAATTCTGGATTCTTCATTCATACGGACCACGCCAAACCGGCTGACATCTGTTCCTACCGGCATGTCCTTGCATACAATGGTAATATCCGCCTTCTTTTCAATATGAAAATCCAGAACTTTATTATAATCTATTTTATATACACAATCTCCCCCTGCAATTATGACATATGGCTCATGGCTGCGTTTCAGAAAATCAATATTCTGATAAATAGCATCTGCCGTCCCCCGATACCAGAAGCCATTATCTGCTGTCAATGTAGGCGTAAAGACATATAAGCCGCCCTGTTTACGTCCAAAATCCCACCATTTAGAAGAGCTTAAATGCTCATTCAAAGACCGCGAATTGTACTGGGTCAGCACCGCTACTCTCTGAATACGCGAGTTGCTCATATTACTGAGGGAAAAATCTATACAGCGGTAACTTCCTCCTACAGGCATAGCCGAAATCGCACGTTTATTTGATAATTCCTGCATTTTATTGTTATTGCCGCCTGCTAAAATAATTCCAAGAGCTTTCATTATCTGCCACCTGCCTTAATAATATATTCTCCGCCGTCTAGTAATCCTCCGGGATAATCCTCCGGTTCTGTTACACCGGCAATGGCTGTATTCTTTCCGATCTTTACATTGGGCGGCACAACAGAATCCTCCCCGATGGTCACCAGGCCAAAGGAATATACGGATTCTTTTAATTTATTTGGCTTCTCTTCTCCAATGCCAAGTTCACAGCCGGAACCAATCTTACAATTCTCCGCTATAATAGCTTTATCTATCATTGTATGATCCCCGATCTTGGTATCCCCCATAATAATAGAGTCATGAACCACACAGCCTTTTCCAATAGTAACATTAGAGCCGATCACAGAGTTTTTAACTTCTCCGTATATCTCTGTTCCCTCCCCAAGGATACAACGCTCCACCTTTGCCCCGGCTGCAATATACTGAGGTGCATTTACTTCTGTACGGGTATAAATCTTCCAATACTCTTCGTAAAGATTAAACTCTGGTATCAGATCAATTAATTCCATATTGGATTCCCAATAGGACCCCAATGTACCTACATCTTTCCAGTAACCATTATATTCATATGCAAATATACGATCGCCCTTTCCATGACAATACGGAATAATATGCTTTCCGAAATCACAGTCCTCCACATCTGCCATGGCGATCAGAGCTTCTCTTAAAACCTTCCATGTAAAAATATAAATACCCATGGAAGCAAGATTACTGCTTGGATTGGCAGGCTTTTCCTCAAATTCCCTGATCCGTTTCTCCTCATCTGTCACCACAATACCAAAACGGCTGGCTTCCTCCATGGGAACCGGCATAACAGCAAGGGTGACATCCGCCTTATTTTCTTTATGGAAATCCAGCATCACCTCATAATCCATCTTATAAATATGGTCACCCGAAAGAATCAGCACATATTCCGGATCATAGCTATCAATATAGTTCATATTCTGATAAATGGCATTTGCAGTACCAGAATACCACTCACTGCATTCACTCTTCTCATAGGGCTGAAGTATGGTAACGCCTCCATGATTACGATCTAAATCCCAGGGAATTCCTATTCCAATATGTGTATTTAACCGTAACGGCTGATACTGTGTTAATACTCCCACCGTATCAATTCCGGAATTAATACAATTGCTCAATGGGAAATCAATAATTCTATATTTACCACCAAAAGCAACTGCCGGCTTTGCAACTTTTGATGTAAGTACCCCCAATCTGCTTCCCTGTCCCCCGGCCAGAAGCATAGCTATCATTTCCTTACGGATCATATTGTTCACCTCTTGTTTCTTTTCATTAAAAAATCTCATAAATATTATAACACAACTTTCATAAATCGTACACATTTTTACCAATAATTTTCATTTTTTTTGTATTTTTTTGACATTTCATACAATTTCACTATATTTTTACAACGAATCCTCCCTTCCACATACTGTATATTATTTTATTTTCAAATCATAAATTTATGGTATAATATATCATATCAGTAAAAAATCAAGCGGCTGTGGAACAGACATTTGATTTTTTGTTGATATGATAACGACAGAATCTTTGAGTGTCTTTAGGCACGGCAGCTGCTTTTGCAGCTGGATTCTGGAGTGCTTTTACTTTTCAGTAAAAAATCAAGCGGCTGTGGAACAGACATTTGATTTTTTGTTGATATGATAACGACAGAATCTTTGAGTGCCTTTAGGCACGGCAGCTGCTTTTGCAGCTGGATTCTGGAGTGCTTTTACTTTTCAGTAAAAAATCAAGCGCTATGAAACAGACATTTGATTTTTTGCCAGATTCTTAAGTACTTATCGCTAATACGATAACTACAGAATCGTCAAATACTTTTCATCTAAATCTATAACAGGCAGGTATTTTTATGTATGAAATAAATTTCAACTCACCAATCCACATTCATTTTATTGGTATCGGCGGCATCAGCATGAGCGGCCTTGCCGAAATATTATTAAAAGAAAAATTCACAGTTTCCGGTTCTGATGCAAGAGAGTCTCATCTTACCAAACTGCTGGCTTTACAGGGGGCACGAATCTATATCGGACAACGGGCGGCAAATATTTCAGATGATACAGATCTCGTTGTTTATACAGCGGCCATCCATGAAGATAATCCGGAATTTGCACAGGCAGTGAAACAGGAGATTCCCATGCTGACCCGTGCCGAGCTCCTTGGTCAGATTATGAAACATTACCATAACTCTATCGCCGTCTGCGGTACCCACGGTAAAACCACAACAACTTCAATGCTTACAGAAATTCTGCTCACTGCAGAGGCAGATCCCACTATCTCTGTAGGCGGTATGCTTTCATCAATTGGCGGGAATATCAGAGTGGGAAGTTCCGATATCTTTTTAACGGAAGCCTGCGAATACACAAACAGTTTTTTAAACTTTTATCCAAAATACAACATCATATTAAATATAGAAGAAGATCATCTGGACTTTTTCAAAGATATTCAGGAGATCCGTCACTCTTTCCGGCAGTTTGCCGCAAATACCGCAGAGAACGGAATTGTATTTATAAACAGCGGTATTCCGGATTATTCGGAAATTACTACGGATCTTTCCTGCCGGGTTATAACCTTTGGCCTGTCCGGTACAGAAGATTATTTTGCTTCGGATATTACTTACAATAATCATGGCTGCGCCTCATTTACTGTAAACCACAGCCAAAACACATATCCTGTTCAGATTCAGGTTCCCGGCGAACATAACGTTTCAAACGCTCTGTCTGCATTTGCCTGCGCCCTTGAGGCCGGCATCAAACCGGATAGAATCATTTTGGGGCTAAAATCCTTTGGGGGTGCCGCCAGACGTTTTGAATTTAAAGGAAAACTTGGCAGTGTCACCGTCATAGATGACTATGCACACCATCCAACCGAGATTAAAGCCACCTTATCTTCCGCAAAAAATGTAGCTCACGACCGGATTATATGTGTTTTTCAGCCTCACACATACACCCGTACCAAAGCATTCTTTCATGAATTTGCAGATGCTCTGGCCCTGGCCGACATTGTTGTACTGGCTGATATTTATGCCGCAAGGGAAACCGATACACTGGGAATTTCTTCCAGAGATCTGGCTGCCGCTGTTTTGGCCGCAGGTACAGAATGCCATTATTTTCCAAGCTTTGATGAAATAGAAAACTTTTTATTAGAAAATTCTATGAACAACGATCTGTTGATAACTATGGGTGCCGGAGATGTATATAAAATCGGCGAAAGCCTTCTGGGACTGTAAGTTATCCACATTATCCACATAATTATCGTGTACAGATGCGATATTTTATGTGGATACTTTTTTACCTTATTCATGTTTGGACAAGCCTGTTTATATCCTAATGTATGCGGCGTTTTCTTAAAACATTCCAGGTTTCTACTATATTTTATTGTCAATTTTCCACATTATCCACATTTTCCACACTCTGTTTATCCATACTTTTTAAAGAGTTGAAACGAGGTTTTATAGCTTCTCATTTTATTTTAGTTATGCTATAATGTGAACCAGTTTTATTGGGTGAAAGAGAGAGAGTTTTATGGCAAATATTACACTGTACAACAGCTTGTCCGACACTGCAACCTATGTCCCAAACAAGTTTATTGACGACTATATGACCACGGCTAACGGCGAGTATGTTAAAATTTATTTATATCTTCTGCGCTGTATCAATCAGCCTGGCTGCAATTTTTCGCTGTCTAAACTGGCTGACCATTTTGATCACACGGAAAAAGACATCCGCCGGGCACTAAAATACTGGGAAAAAGTACAGCTTTTAAAACTGGAATACGATGGAGAAAATCATCTTTCCGGTATTTGTCTGCTGCCCAGCCAGCCGGAAAGCACAGACACACTCCCCCGTCCGGCATCATCAGGCAGTGAAAATACCGCCCCAAAGACAGATCTTACTGCCGACGGGATGAAGGCCTTCTGCCAGCGTGAGGAAATACGGGAGCTTATTTTTCTCACCGAAACCTACCTTGGCCGTACTATGAATCAGAGCGATTTGAATTTTATATTTTCATGGTACGATCAGCTTTCTTTTTCTCCGGAATTAATTGAATTTCTGGTAGAAAACTGTATTGCCAAGGGACACTCCAGCCTTCACTATATGCAAAGAGTCGCTGAAGACTGGGCCTCTGAGAATATTAAAACACCAGAAGAAGCCAAACGCCTCGTAAGCAGTAATAACGAGACTTACTATATGGTAATGAAAGCTTTTGGCATCCGGGGACGCAATCTAGTTCCTTCTGAAATGAATTTACTGAAAAAATGGACAGGCAGCTATGGTTTTTCCAGAGAGATTATTTCAGAAGCATGCCGGCGCACAATCCAAAAGATACACGAACCCAGCTTTGAATATGCAGATTCCATTCTTAGCAACTGGCATCAGGCCGGCGTTCATACTATAGAAGATATTAAAAATGCGGATGAAGCTTTTCAAAAAAGCAAAGCGGCCAAAACTGCGTCCAACCGTATTAAAATTACCGGAAACACAGCCAAAAACAACAAATTTAATAATTTTCAGCAGCGGGACTATGATTACGATCAGCTCTCCCGAAAACTGCTTGAGAAATCTATACGTTAAGGAGCTGTCTAATGTCTTTAACAAATGCTCAATATGACGAAATAATGCGTCAATATAACCACAGACAATTAAAGGCCCATGAGGCCTCAAAAAAGCTGAAAAATGAACTTTACCAAAAAGCTCCGAAGCTGGCCCGGATTGATGAGGAAATTGCATCTATCAGCGTTTCCCAGGCTAAAAACTTTATTAACGGAAATACAGCCTCCCTTATCGGTCTTACAGAGTCCATACAAAAACTGGCACTCCAAAAGGAACATATTTTACAGGAGCTGGGCTATCAACCACAGGATCTAGAACCACAGTATCATTGTCCGGACTGTAAAGATACCGGATATATAAACGGAAAGAAATGCCACTGTTTCCGTCAGGCTGAAGTTGACTATGTTTATAAGCAATCAAATCTGCGGACGATTTTGAAACGGGAAAATTTCAATACATATACATTTCAGTATTACCCGGAAAACCTGATAGATCCGGAAAGCCAGGTCTCTTCCCTGGAGCTGGCCCGTCATGCAGCGGCTAAAAGCAAAGCATTTATCAGCGAATTTGATCAGACGCACCCTAACCTGTTATTATATGGAAATACCGGCACCGGGAAAACTTTTTTAACAAACTGCATCGCAAAAGAGCTTTTAGACAGCGGCCATTCTGTTATTTACTTTTCCGCCTTTCAGTTATTTGATATTTTAGCAAAAAATGTATTTGGAAAATCTCCGGAAACTGCCGGCGACTACCAGAATATTTTTAACTGCGATCTGCTGATTATTGATGACCTTGGAACAGAGGTTCCCAATTCCTTTACAATTTCGCAGTTTTTCCAATGCCTCAACGAAAGAATATTAAGACATAAATCCACGATTATATCAACAAATCTGGCTTTAAATGATATTGCTGGAATCTATTCAGAAAGAATTGCATCCAGAATCACAAGCCACTTTGTATTATTAAAGCTTTTCGGAGATGATATCCGGATTTTAAAGAAACTTTCCGACTAGAACCTGCCGTTTTACAGTTTTACTTTCAGGTAAAAGGCGATTTTTTTCTTGTAATGCAACTTACGGAATGCTATAATGCATACGTTGCAAATTTAACCGACTTCGTTTTGAGGTATGAAGCCAATAATATATAACCAAAAGAAAAGATGATGGAGGAACTTTTCAATGCAAGATGACGGAAGAAATTTACAGACGATCCCTGCGGGAGCTTTAGGTTTACTGCCATTAGAAAGCTGCCGTTCTATCGGCGAAGAAGTTGATAAGTATCTTGTAAAATGGAGACGCGTACGCGAACATGAACATGAGGGAGATATAACTTTTACAGGGTATACAAGAGATTCCTATTTAATCAAAGGGAACTGCCCCCGTTTTGGTACCGGCGAAGCTAAAGGTACATTAAACGAGTCTGTCCGCGGTTATGACTTATTTATTTTAGTAGATGTTACCAATTACAACTTGACCTATAAATTATGCGGCATGGTTAACCACATGTCCCCGGACGATCACTATCAGGATTTGAAACGTATGATCGCTGCCGTTGCCGGAAAAGCCAGAAGAATTACAGTTATTATGCCTTTCCTGTACGAAAGCCGCCAGCACAGACGTACTTCTAGAGAATCCTTAGACTGCGCCCTTGCTCTTCAGGAATTAATTTCTATGGGCGTAGATAACATTATTACCTTTGATGCTCATGATCCCCGGGTGCAGAATTCCATACCTTTAAACGGTTTTGAAACAGTTAACGCATCTTACCAGTTTATTAAGAGCATTCTATATTCTGAACCCGACCTGCAGTTAGACAACAACCATATGATGATTGTAAGCCCGGATGAGGGGGGAACTAACCGCGCTGTATATCTGGCAAACGTTCTTGGTATTGATATGGGTATGTTTTACAAACGACGGGATTACAGCCGCATTGTAGACGGACGCAACCCCATTGTAGCACATGAATTTTTAGGTTCCTCTGTAGAAGGCAAAGACATCATTATTGTGGATGATATGATCTCTTCCGGAGACAGCATGATTGATGTAGCAACTGAGCTGAAAAAGAGAAAAGCCAACAGAATTTTCGTTGTGGCAACCTTCGGTTTATTTACCAACGGCCTTGCAAAATTTGACAAAGCAGTAGAAGACGGTACTATTTACCGTATTGTTACTACAAATCTTACATATCAGACACCTGAGCTTTTAAGCAAACCATACTACATTAACTGTGATATGGGCAAATATATTGCTTATATCATAGATACCTTAAATCACGACACTTCCATCAGTGATTTACTGGATCCATACGAGAAAATCCAGCGTCTGGTATCCAAATATATTGCAAATAACGGTGATCTATCTTAAGAATGTACAAAAGAATCCTGCCACGGCAGGATTCTCCGCCTGCGGCGGGTTGCGCAAGCAACATGATTTCACTCTGCCGCAGTGCGATCCACAGCGGAGCGTTTTTTTGCTCTATAGGAATCGGTGCTTTTCAGCTTTATCACAACACGGTATATCCTATAGAGCAAAAAAAGAACACGAAGCATCATGAATTTAATGCTTCGTGTTCTTTTTTTAACTCTTCATACAGTTCTAAAGAAGACCAGACTACATTATCCGGTGTTAAGATTGCTTTTAATGAGACTTTCCCGGCACCACTGGCCTTTAACTCTCTCAGAAACCGGTCCAATGTTCCATTATCAAACCCTTTAAATACAAGCATCTCATCCCCAAAGCCGTTTCCTTCATATACTGTACCCGCCGGCTCTATTCCAGACACCCCAGCCAGACTGCCAATGGGCTCTAGATACTGTCCGGAAGAAACCATTATGATCCTTAATTTCATCTTTAAACAGATCATCTTTATCTTTCTTCCCTTTTCAGAATCCAGATTATACATTAAAACCGCCCGGGTCATCTTTGGCACTTCAAAAAATCTGACATTGCTTTTACCGCGTCCGTTTCGTCCTCTCCGCTGGCCTCAATGTCGACTTCCATTCCTTTGCACAATTGAAATGCCATGATTCCCATAATACTTTTTGCATTAATCTTTTTACTGCCATTTAAAAGATTAATATCACTTGAAAACCGACATGCAACCTGAACCAGCTCACCAATGGGATTTTCATATTGTTTTATAATATCAGCAGCGACAATTCTTTCTTTAAGCATAGCATTACCTCCAACTATTACTGCTTGTTACTATAGACCGAAAATATACTTTTTACAAGCATCTTTAAACAAAACTGTTATTTTCAACGAAGGAAATATTTTTTTTGTTTTTTTATTATGCATTTTTATAGTCAAATAATACTGCCAATTAACCTGTATATGATTTGTCAACTTGTATCACTGTGGTATATTCCGTTCCCATCTGCTCTTTTACTTTTATTTCTATAATCTTTTCCACCTCTTCATCCGACATTCGATAGCGGAACGGAACAACTACATCAAAGATCAGATTTGTATGAGTAGGACCTGCAACAACTCTAAAATCATGTATAGACATTTTTTCATCAATCTGACGGACCAGCTCGTACACCTGCTGCTTTAATTTTAAAGCCACAGGGTCCCGGGTTATTACCGGGTCCATATGAATCACTGCCTCACATTTCATTTTTTCCCTAATTTTTTGTTCTGCATTATCTATCACATCATGCAGAATTAAAATGTCTCCCTGGGCAGAAACCTCTGCGTGAAGTGAAACCATTACCCTTCCGGGCCCATAATCATGAACAATCAGATCATGAATCCCCCTGATTTCTTTATACTCCATCACGATCCGCTCAATCTCCTCTACAAACTCCGGTTCCGGCGGCTGCCCCAGCAGCGGATTCAGCGTTTCCCTGGCCGCACTGATACCTGCATAAAAAATAAATATGCTGACAGCGGCACCGCACCAGCCGTCAATCCCGATTCCTGCTGTTTTTGATACAATGGCAGAAACAAGAACCACTCCGGTAGCTGCCGCATCACTGAAGCTGTCCACGGAAGTTGCTCTCATAGCGGCAGAACGTATTCGTTCTCCAATCCGCCGATTATAAAACGCCATATATAATTTTACCAGTATAGACACGGCCAGTATTAAAATCGCTGCAAAGCTGAAATCTACCTCTTCCGGATGAATTATTTTTTCTACAGATGTTTTCAGCAGTTCAAATGCCATAAGCAGAATAATCGCAGATACGATAAGCCCGGAAACATACTCAATACGCCCATGCCCAAAGGGGTGTTTCGAGTCCGGTTTGGCCCCGGCCAGCTTAAATCCAACCATAGTTACCAGGGATGAACCTGCATCCGACAGGTTATTAAAGGCATCTGCCGTAATAGCAATGGAACCGCTTAAAGTTCCTGCCAGAAATTTCCCTGCAGACAACAGCAAGTTCAGGCAAATTCCTACAAGTCCGCACAGAATACCATATGCTTCCCGCTCCCCGGCGCTCCCTGCCTCCTGGCGTTTAAGAAATATCTTTGCCAGTAGTTTAATCATAAATCTTTTCTCCCTTTTCTTCAGACTCAACAGTCAATGCTGTCCTTCCCCACATGCAAAGAAGACCGCACCGTCTCACAGGCGGTGCGGCCGTTTTATCCAAACTGTAAACTATTAGCAGACTCCCTGGGCAATCATGGCTTCTACAACTTTCTCAAAGCCTGCAATATTAGCGCCTGCTACATAATCATTTTCTTTTCCATAACGCTTTGCAGCATCATCAATATTGTGGTAAATGTTTACCATAATCTGATTTAATTTAGCATCTACCTCTTCAAATGTCCAGCTGAGTCTCTCGCTGTTCTGTGACATCTCAAGCGCCGATGTTGCCACCCCGCCTGCATTTGAGGCTTTACCGGGGATAAACCATATTCCCTGATCCTGCAGGTATTTCGTTGCATCCATAGTCGTTGGCATATTTGCGCCTTCTGCTACTGCAATACATCCGTTGGCTGCAAGAGCCTTAGCGTCATCTAAAAGCAGTTCATTCTGTGTTGCACATGGCAGCGCAATATCACATTTTACAGACCACACGCCGCGGCCCTCATGATATTCTGCACTGGGTCTTGCATCTGCATATTCTGTCAGACGTGCGCGCTTTACTTCTTTTATTTCTTTTAATAAAGCCACATCAATTCCTTCCGGATCGTAAATCCACCCGGTAGAATCAGAACAAGTTACTGCTTTTGCACCCAGCTGCTGTGCCTTCTGTATTGCGTAAATTGCCACGTTGCCGGCACCGGAAACTGCCACTGTTTTGCCTGCCATCTCCTGGCCTTTGCATTTCATCAGTTCCTCTACAATATACAGCAGACCATATCCTGTTGCTTCTGTACGCGCCAGAGAGCCTCCGTATGTAAGCCCTTTTCCTGTCAGAACCCCTTCATACATACCTTTAATTCTTTTATACTGGCCAAACATATATCCGATTTCCCGGGCACCGGTACCAATATCACCAGCCGGAACATCCACATCAGCTCCAATGTATTTGCACAGTTCAGTCATAAAGCTCTGGCAGAATGCCATTACTTCACGATCAGATTTTCCTTTTGGATCAAAATCTGCACCGCCTTTACCGCCGCCAATAGGAAGTCCTGTTAAAGAGTTTTTGAAAATCTGCTCAAAACCAAGGAATTTAATGATTCCAAGATATACAGACGGGTGAAGACGAAGCCCTCCTTTATATGGTCCAATGGCATTGTTAAACTGTACTCTGTAACCGGTGTTCACCTGTACCTGGCCATTATCATCCACCCATGGCACTCTGAAGATCAGCTGTCTGTCCGGATTTGTAATACGCTCCAGAATCGCCTCTTTGCGGTATTTTTCCTCATTCGCTTCCACAACGGGACGAATGGACTCCAGAACCTCTTCTACTGCCTGGAGAAATTCAGGTTCAGCTGCATTTTTTTCTTTCACTTTAGCAAGTACTTCATCAATGTAACCCATGTTTCAAATCTCCTTTATCTTATTCTTTAAAAGAATCCCGCATATGCAGAATTCTCCGCCTGCGGCGGGCCGCATCAGCGGCATAATTTATTACGTTAACTTGTCGATATCTATTTTAGTATTTTGTTTCCAAATGTGCAATCTTTTTTTCTCTGATTTCACACTTTTTTTGTATTTTTGTGCTTATAACATAATCCTCACTAATTTTTTCTACTATTTTTTGCACTTTGTCTAGAACTAAATAATTATTTTTATTACTCAATAAGTTCTATATAATTATTTTTATTTACTTTCTTACTCAAAAAGTACCAACTTTATTATTCGTGATTACTCAAGTGTTTTTACAGCCCAAAAGCTCCTCTTTCCCTCCCTAAAGCAAAAGAGCAGAAATGACACCTGCTCATCATCTCTGCTCTAATCTGTTTCCTCTATATCCTGATACTGAAGCATATAATCTTCACTGGCCACAGAATAATATTTAATTTGTCCCGGGTCTGCTGCCGTCATGCCAAGCTCCCTATCTGCTTTTTCTTTTATTTCCTTTAAATTCTGACTGGCATCTATTCTTTTCTCGTAAGCGTCATTGTCTGATACAGACTCTTCTAACTGCTGCTCTAACGCCGCAACCTCCGTCATCTGGGAAGCCACTTCTCCCTGAAGGGAAATATAGATATAACAGACAAATCCACAGATTCCCAGTGCGATAGTCATAAAAAAAATAAAGCCTATATTCATGGACGCCGCACGTTCACGATTTTTTACTACATTCCGCTGTATTTCTTTTTTTCGAAACTGCTCTTTTCGTTCTGCCAGAACATGAGCAGGAACCTTAACCGGCTTTAATACAACGGAACCTTTAGCACCCGTTTCAAACTTATAGTACCGTCCTTTTGGCTCATAATCTATGTTATAATCTGAATCCACTTTTTACTCCAAACTGCTGTACATAATTTTTTCCGACTTGTAGAATAATATTTGTTAACTACTATATCTAGTATATACGAAAATTCGTCATAAGTGTACAAAAAATTACATTTTTTTCAATTTTATGTAAATCTACCAAAGGACGTTTTTATTTCCTTCCGTTTCTGATTCAATTCTTATATTTTTCACAAAAACACTATATATATGGTTTCCTTTTATTTCCTCTACCAGATAACTTTATTTGAAATTTCTTCCAGCTTCCTGTTTTACTGTTTACATAATCTCTATTCCCCAAAAGGCTTCTCCTGCTGTTATTGACATTTTTTATCAGTTATTATATCCTAACTTATAGCCTATCAAAAGCAGAAATCCGCCCTTTTATCTATTTTCTACGGCTTTCGGATTTCTGTAAATCAGATCAGCCATTACATTATGACGGGAGATTATTATGACATTAAATGAACTTCCAATCGGAAGCACAGCACGAATTATCCGCGTCGGAGGAGAAGGATCTCTCAGATGCCGTTTTCTTGATATGGGACTTATTCCAAAAACTGCTGTTACTATGCAAAAAGCTGCACCTCTTGGGGATCCAATTGAAATCCACCTCCGGGGCTATGAGCTGACCCTGAGAAAAGAAGATGCGGAAAAAATTATTATTTCCACGGAGGAAAAGCCATGATTTTTGCTTTAGCAGGAAACCAAAACTGTGGTAAAACCACTTTCTTCAATCAGCTGACAGGTTCCAATCAGCATGTGGGCAACTTTCCCGGTGTCACTGTAGATCAGAAAACCGGCACCATTCGTTCTCACAAGGACTGTTCCATCGTTGATCTGCCCGGAATATACTCTCTCCGCCCTTATACCAGCGAGGAGATTGTTACCCGGGATTTTATCCTCAACGAAAAACCCGACGGAATCATAAATATTGTAGATGCTACCAATATTGAACGAAATTTATATCTGACACTGCAGTTAATAGAAATGCAGATTCCCATGGTTCTTGCATTAAATATGATGGACGAAGTACGCAGTAACGGCGGTTCCATTGACACAGAACAGCTTTCTGCAAAACTGGGTATTCCTGTAATTCCTATTGCTGCCAGCAAAAACGAAGGGGTAGATGAGTTAATCCACACAGCACTGGAAACTGCGCGTAAAAAGACACTGCCCGCCATTACTGACTTTTGCGCTCCCGGTCCTATTCACCGCTGCATCCACTCCATCGCCCTGCAGATAGAAGACCACGCAGAAAATGCTGGTATCCCTCTGCGCTTTGCTGTAACAAAATTAATTGAAAACGATCACGAAATGGTTCAGAAGCTTCGGCTGGATCCAAATGAGCTAGAACTAATTGAACACAGCGTCGCCCAGATGGAAAACGAACACAAGATGGACCGTAATGCGGCGCTGGCAGATATGAGATACGCCTTCATAGAAGATATCTGCCGCCAGACAGTTATCAAATGCCAGGAGAGCAAAGAACACCGCCGCAGCGTTAAAATTGACAAACTGCTGACACACCGTATTCTTGCAATCCCCGTTTTTCTTGGAATTATGCTGATTATCTTCTGGCTGACCTTCGGAGTGATAGGAGCCGCTCTCAGCGATCTTTTAAGCTTCGGCATAGATTCTTTATCCGCCCTTACAGACCATGCGCTTACGGTCTATGGAATAAACCCGGTGGTACACAGTCTGGTAATTGACGGTATTTTCACAGGAGTTGGAAGCGTACTGAGCTTTATTCCTATTATTATTGTTCTTTTCTTCTTTTTATCCTTTCTGGAAGATTCAGGATATATGGCCCGAATTGCTTTCGTTATGGATAAACTGCTCCGGAAAATAGGCCTGTCCGGAAGAAGTTTCGTTCCTATGCTTATTGGATTTGGATGCACGGTACCTGCCGTTATGGCCAGCCGGACCCTTTCCTCTGAACGGGACAGGAAAATGACCATTATGCTGACACCATTTATCAGCTGCTCTGCCAAAATTACGATATATTCCTTTTTTACGGCAGCATTCTTTCCGGATCATGGCGCCATTGTAATGCTGGCACTGTATGTAACCGGTATCGCTGCTGGTATTCTAATTGCACTTATTTTTAAGAAGACAGCTTTTAAAGGAAAACCCATTCCCTTTGTAATGGAGCTTCCCAATTACCGTCTGCCGTCCTTAAAAAGTGTCCTTCTGCTTATGTGGGAAAAGGCAAAGGATTTTCTTTCCAGAGCCTTTACCGTAATTTTTCTTGCAACCATCATCATCTGGTTTCTGCAGTCTTTTGATGCCAGATTGAATGTGGTTACAAATGCCCATGACAGCCTTCTGGCCCTGATTGGACAGCTGATCGCCCCTATCTTTGCCCCCCTGGGATTTGGCGACTGGAGAGCCGCCACTGCACTTGTAAGCGGCTTTACCGCCAAGGAAGCAGTTGTCAGCACCATCAGTGTATTATCCGGGTCCACCGCATCCGGAGTAACCGCGACCTTAAGCCAGATATTTTCTCCCGCCTCCGCCGTAAGTTTTCTTGTATTTACTCTGCTTTATACCCCGTGTGTAGCAGCAATTGCGGCAATCCGCAGAGAAATGGGCTCCGTAAAGCAGGCAGCGGGTGTAGTTGTTCTCCAGTGCGGTACCGCCTGGGCAGCCTCCTTTCTTGCATATCAGATTATGCGCATTATATTGGGATAAAAAAATGCCTGTTCCAAATAGAACCGCTCCTGACAGCCAGAGCAGACTCTGGCTGTCAGGAGCGGTTCAAGGAACAGGCATTTTCTTATGTCCACAGGACAGATATTAACCATTCTTTATTTCAGTCAGCACATGTTTCTTTAAGGCTTCATAACTTTCCGGGCTTAAATCATGTTCAATTCTGCAGGCGTCTTTTGCCGCAGTCTCCTGATCTACCCCCAGCCATACCAGCCATTCACTGATCAGAAGATGCCTTTCATAGATGGCCTCCGCAATCTCCTTCCCCATATCTGTCAATGTAATAAAACCGCTTTTATCAACATTAATATATCCGTTTGTCCGGAGGTTTTTCATAGCCACACTGATACTGGGCTTTGAATAATTCATTTCCACCGCTATGTCAATGGACCTTACAACCGGTTTTTCTTTACTCAGCTTTAATATACATTCCAGATAGTCTTCTGCAGATTCATGTATCTCCATAGTTGCCTCCTCCTGCTATTCATATTGAATCGGATCTTCAAACCGGGTAAATTCGGGCAGCCAAGCCAGTTCAACAGTTCCAATAGGACCATTTCTCTGCTTTGCTATAATGATTTCCGCAATTCCCTTTTTTTCAGAATCCTTATTATAATAATCGTCACGATAAATAAACATAACTACATCGGCATCCTGTTCAATTGCACCAGACTCCCTTAAATCAGAAAGCATGGGACGGTGTTCCGGACGCTGTTCCACCTGGCGGCTCAGCTGGGATAATGCAACCACCGGTACGGACAGCTCCCTGGCCAGCTGCTTTAAAGATCTAGAAATATCCGAGATTTCCTGCTGTCTGGAATCGCTTTTTCCACTTCCGGACATTAACTGAAGGTAATCAATAATTACCAGTTTTAGATCATGTTCCAGCTTATACTTTCTGCACTTACTGCGCAGTTCCGAAATGGAAATACCCGGAGTGTCATCAATAATCAGCGGGGATGCCGCAATTTGTCCCGCGGCCTCCATCAGTTTTGACCAATCGGAATCCGCCAGATTACCGCTCCTTAAAACCTGAGCATCCATAGGCGCCTGAAGAGCAAACAGTCGGTTTACCAGCTGTTCCTTTGACATTTCCAGACTGAAGATGGCCGTAGCCATATGCTCCTTTAGGGTAACATGCTGTGCGATATTCAGCACAAAAGCAGTTTTTCCCATAGAAGGTCTCGCGGCAACCAGTACCATATCAGAGGGCTGCAATCCGGACAGCTTATAATCCAGACTGTTAAATCCAGTGGGAATACCGGTAACATTACCCTGTGTTTTTGACGCCGCCTCAATCCGGTCCAGCGCATTCATAACAACTTTTCGAATTGGCACATAATCATCATTGGAACGATTCTGAAGCAGTCCAAATATATTCTTTTCCGTTTCTTCCAGAATAGAATCCAGCCCTTCTTGTTCTTGATAGCAATCGTTCTCTATGGTCTCTGCTGCTTTAATTAATCTGCGCAGAACCGCTTTCTCGGACACTATTTTCCCATAATGTTTTATATTGGCTGAAACAGGATTTGTTTCATACAGATCCTTTACATACTCCAGGCTGCTGATCTCCGGAGGAACATTTTTTTCTTTCAGGCGATTCTGCAGTGTAATCAGATCCACTGGAGCTCCTTCATTATAAAGCTCCACTATGGTCTCAAATAAAATTCCATACTGGCTGTAATAGAAATCACCTTTTGTCAGCATTTCCGAAACAGTAACAATGGCATCCCGGTTCAATATCATAGAACCAATAACGGCCCCTTCTGCTTCTTTGCTGTTTGGCATCATTCTGTTTAACAGTGTCTCTTCCATTTTATTATGCCTCTGTAACTTTTACCCGCAGCGTTCCCGTAACTTTTGGATGCAGCTTAACCGGCACCTCAACCATTCCAAGGCTCTTTATGGGTTCAGAAAGAATCATTTTCTTTTTATCTAGTTCCAAATCCAGCTGCTGCTTTACTGCCGCTGAAATTTCTTTTGTGGATACCGAGCCAAATGTACGGCCGCCTTCCCCGGATTTAATTTTAACTTCCACAATCTTATCTTTGATGTGATCCGCAAGCTCTAAAGCTGCCTCGTACTGTTCCTGCGCCACCTTTTCTGCATGCTGATTTTGAAGTTTTAGATCATTAAGATTTTTTCCGGTAGCCTCCAAACCAAGCTTCTTAGGCAGAATCATATTCCTTGCATAGCCATCGCTTACAGTAACAATTTCACCTTTTTTCCCCAGTGATTTTACATCCTGTAATAAAATTACTTTCATTATTTTATGTCTCCTTCTTTCATCATTTCATCCAGAGTGTCCTGAATGGTTTCGCAGGCTTCCTCCATGGTACAGTTGGTAAGCTGGGCACCGGCCGTGTTCATATGACCGCCGCCTCCCAGCCTCTCCATAATTCTCTGAACATTTATTTCATCTATAGACCTGGAACTGATATATATTTTTCCCTGGTATTCAGTCAGTACAAAAGAGGCCCGGATTCCTATTATGTTCAGCAGCTCATTGGCTGCCTGGGCACACGCTACAGTTGGACTTTCTATGTCGTCTGCCGGGCAGACACTGATGGCAAACTGTCCCCGGTATACCTGAGCATGGCGCACAGCCTCCGCTCTGGCCTTATAGGCATTCATATCATTCCGAAGCATTTTCCTCACCCGTGTAACCTCTGCACCGCAGCGCTTCAAATAGGCTGCTGCCTCAAAAGTACGTACACCTGTCTTAGTCATAAAATTATTGGTATCAATTAAAATACCTGCATAAATACTATCTGCTTCTCTGGTCGACAGTTTAATATCCTCATCAAAATACTGCAGTACTTCTGCAATCATCTCGCAGGTGGAAGATGCATATGGCTCTATATAAGAAAGAACCGCGTTTTTAATAACATCTTTTCCCTGGCGGTGGTGGTCGAAAACAACAATCGTTTTGGATTTATTCAGAAGCTGGGGACACTCTGTATAATTTGGCCGGTTCGTATCTACCACCACCACTGCCGTATGGTAATCATAATTCTCAATAGCCTCTTTACTGCTGATAAACATATCCTCCGGATATCCGTTTTCCACCGAAAATCCTTCTTTTACCGGACGCAGAGATGTAGTCACCTCATTTAGCACAATCTGGACTTTTTTTCCCAGCTGACGCCCCGCACAATAAATACCAATGGCCGCTCCAAAGGAATCTATATCCGCAATACAATGCCCCATAACAAAAAATTTATCACGGCTCATCATAATTTCCCGCAATGCCAGAGACTTCACACGAGCCTTTACCCGGGTATTTTTCTCTACCTGGCGGCTGTTGCCTCCATAATAATAAACATTATTCTCTGTTTTTCTGACTACCTGATCGCCGCCCCTGCCCAATGCCAGATCAATAGATGTTCTGGCATGTTCATAGTTCTGCATATATTCCTTACAGCCGCTTCCAATACCAATACTCAAAGTCACTGCCATTTCATTTCCGACCTTGACCGTCTTTACTTCTTCCAGAATACTGTATTTATCTTCTTCCAATTTTCCAAGATACTGCTGTTTAAATACAACAAAATATTTGTCTTTTTCTGTTTTCTTAATTAGAGCATCCACTTCCGAAAAATACTTATTTATTTTACGATCTACCAGTGCCAGCAGCAATGACTGTTTTACCTCTTCGACTTTCTCCATTACCTCTTCAAAATTGTCGATATAGACCAGCCCCGCAACCAGCTGCACATCCTGAATCTCTTTCCTGTACCGGTTGAGTTTTGTCTCATCATATAAATATACAACCATCAGATACTGCTGCTTATCTTCTGTATCTACCAGCCCCTTCTCACGCATCATTTCCGTAAAATATATTTTTTTCAGAGATGCCCTGTATATCTGCTGTTCGAAAGGAACTTCAAACTCCTGCTCATCGCTTTTTAAAAGCTGTTCTCTGGTCATTTCAGGAAAAATAGACGCGATGGATTTATTGTAACGTTTTTCTTTTCCGGTAATCCTTGAAAATTCTTTATTCATCCAGAGGATTCGCCCATTAGAATCCAGCAGTCCATAAGGAATTTCAAACTCATTAAGCAGACGTTTCTGAACAGTTCCATATTGTGTTGCAAAGTCAATTAATTCATTTAATATAACAGGTTTGTGATACTGATACGCCGCCAAAACAATCACAAAATATACTCCCACACAAACAGTTCCAAACACTCCGGCCTTAATATTCAGGAAATACATCCAGATATCCATCGCCAGAAATAAAAACGTCAGCATTAATGGTGTTAATATATAGGCTTTCAATTTTCCTTTTAATTTAATCTCCGATCCCATAAATTTCTCCTTCTCAATACTAACTAGGCATCAGGGTATAAATACACCGATTATGTTATTATAACACAATACCTGTTTTGAAAAAAGCCCCGGCAGCTTATTCCTGTCCGCGGCAGCGCGGTCTTTCTAAATTATTTTTATGTCACAGCACGTGAGTATGCAAAAACGCCGAAACCCCGGCTATTCCTGTACCCCCGGTAATTACCCGGTTTACAGGGACAGCCGCTGGTCCCGGCGCCTAATATCATACTACTATTTTGCCTCCTGACAGTTTACAAATTTCTCTTGTCTGACGCAGTAACTGCATCGTTTTTCGAGAATACCGATTTCCTCCAGAGTATCCAGCATACGGTATACCGTGGCGATTCCGATACTACTGTCCTTTTTAATTGCTTCATAGTAGATATCTTTACAGTTTTCCCAGTCCTGCTGCAAAATTATTTCGAGAATTATTTTCCGCTGACCGGTAATCCGTTTTCCATGTTTCTTTAATTCCTGCAGTACATAGTCCTGTCTGCTCATGTTCAGCTCTCCTTATGACAGCCCGCACAATTCCCACTGCACCCGCTGCAGGACTTCCCGCTCTTTTTATCTTTGATTAACGACCTAACGGCCAGTATCACTGCTCCCACAACAAGCAGAGCGACAATAATTGTAGCTGCCATGAAATTACCTCTTTTCTATAAACTATGCTTTCATCATTTTTGTTCCAACCACATAAGACTTATTCTCACGATACGGACGAAGCAGCAAATACAGGAAGATGATTACAATTACAATTGCAACAACAGTTCCTACAGAAAATACGCCTGTTGTGAAGAATGTTCCAAGCTGGAAGATACACAAGGATGCCACATAAGCCAGCAGGCACTGATATCCAATTGCCGCCCAGAACCATTTGTGATTATTCATCTCCCGTTTGATAGCTCCCATTGCTGCAAAGCATGGAGCACAAAGAAGATTAAATACCAGGAAGGAATATGCTGCTACTGATGTCATGCTTGCCTGAAGAGTTCCCCAGATCTCAGCTCCATTTTCCGAAACTTCTGCCACACCAAAGAGTATTCCAAGTGTTCCTACTACATTTTCCTTCGCTACCAGACCGGTGATAGCTGCCACGGACATTCTCCATTCGCCCCATCCGAGAGGTTTGAAGATCCATGCAATTGCTGTACCAATTCCGCAGAGAATACTTCCCTCACTCAGCTCATCGACTCTTCCAAAGTGTCCGTCCACCATACCATAGTTGGAGGTAAACCAGATAAAGATTGTGGAAAGTAAAATAATTGTGCCGGCTTTTTTAATAAAGGACCAGCCGCGTTCCCACATGCTGCGCAGAACATTTCCAACCGTAGGCATGTGGTAAGCCGGAAGCTCCATAACAAACGGCGCCGGTTCTCCTGCAAAAGGTTTCGTCTTTTTAAGTATTATACCAGAGCATACAATTGCTGCAATACCTACAAAATATGCACTTGGAGCTACCCACCATGCATCATTAAACAAAGCACCGGCAATCAAAGCGATGATCGGCAGTTTTGCTCCGCATGGAATAAAGGTAGTTGTCATAATTGTCATCTTACGGTCTCTGTCACTTTCAATTGTTCTAGAAGCCATAACTCCGGGAACGCCGCAGCCGGTACCAATCAGCATTGGAATAAATGATTTTCCGGAAAGTCCGAATTTACGGAAAATACGGTCCATAATAAATGCAACACGGGCCATATAACCGCACGCCTCTAAAAATGCCAGGCAGATAAACAGTACAAGCATCTGAGGTACGAAACCAAGCACCGCACCTACACCGGCTACAATACCATTTACAATCAGATCCATCAGCCATTCTGCACAATGCACATTTGTGAGGAACGTAGTTAAAAACATCGGGATTCCATTTTCGCCAAAGGCTACATCATTTACCCAGTCAGTCAGCGTCGCGCCAACAGTTGTTACGGAAAGGAAATATACCAGAAACATAATTCCTGCAAATATTGGCAGCGCCAGGATTCTGTTGGTAACCACCTTATCAATTTTATCAGAAAGTGTCTCTTTCCCTCTGCTGGATTTCTTATAGCAGCTGTCGATCATTGATGCAATATATACATAACGTTCGTTTGTGATGATACTCTCGGAATCATCATCCAGCGCGCCTTCTGCCTCTGTGATAATTGACTCTACATTTGGTGCAGATTTCATTTCTGCCTTAATTTTATCGTCTCTTTCAAATAATTTAATAGCAAAGAAACGTTTCTGCTCCTGAGGAATATCAGCCCCCAGCTTATTCTCAATATCTTTCAGATAAATTTCCACTTCATCTGAAAAAGAGTGAACCGGAACTGCTGCTTTTTTGCTGGCAAGAGCTACTGCTCTTTTAGCTGCTTCCATAATTCCGTCGCCCTTTAACGCGGAGATGGCAACTGCCTCGCATCCGATTTTTTCCGACAATTTTTTCAGGTTAATATCATCGCCGTTTTTGCTTACAATATCCATCATGTTTACGGCAAGAACTACCGGGATTCCAAGTTCTACCAGCTGGGTGGTAAGATACAGATTCCTCTCCAGATTGGTTCCGTCAATGATATTTAAAATAACATCCGGTTTTTCCTCTAATAAATATTTTCTTGCTACAACTTCCTCCAGCGTATATGGTGAAAGAGAATATATACCTGGAAGGTCTGTAATAATTACATCCTTATGATTTTTTAATTTTCCTTCTTTTTTCTCTACCGTTACGCCCGGCCAGTTTCCTACAAACTGATTTGCTCCCGTCAATCCGTTAAACAGTGTGGTTTTACCACAGTTTGGATTGCCGGCGAGTGCAATCTTTATTGACATTTTCATTTCCTCCTGCATTTCTTGTTCCTGATTAGTCCCTGCTAACCGCTATGTAAAAAAAATAGTCCCTGCTATTTTTCTTTTTATGATATTTCTATCATCTCTGCATCCGCTTTCCGGATGGATAATTCGTATCCCCTTACTGTTACTTCAATGGGGTCTCCCAGCGGTGCTACTTTCCGTACAAACACCTGGCAGCCTTTTGTAATTCCCATGTCCATAATCCGTCTCTTAACTGCTCCTTCCCCATGAAGCTTTACAACGGAAGCCGTTTCGTTTGGCTTTATGTCTTTTAACGTTTTCATCTTAATCCTCCATCTGAACCATGATCTTACCTGCCATTTCTTTGCTGATTGCAACCCGCGATTCTTTTACATTAACAATCACGTTCCCATTGATCTGATTCACTACTGTCACAAATCCTCCGGTCACAAATCCCAGGGTCTCAAGAAATTTTCTTGTTTCTTCTTTTCCTCCCACTTTTTTGATTGTTGTCTTTTCTCCCGGTTTTACAAAGGTCAACGGCATCATAACATCTCCTATCTGTATTTTAGGTTAGTTCTTTCTAACACCCAAAGGTTAGCATCATCTAACCCACATGTCAACCATTTTCTTCCTTATTGAAACTTTTTTTCAATTATTTAAGAATAAAATGTGTTTTTACGCTATAGGAGACACGGCTCTTTCCTTTGGCATAAAAAACAAACCTTCAAACCAGATAATTTATCATTACCTCAGTCTGAAGGTCTGTATTATTTTTTGATACCGTTATAAATGCCGGCGTCTTACTGAAGTCCCAGAAGCTTCTCAATATACTGGTCCCACAGTCCGCTGTGTTTTTTCTGATAAATCAGCTTCTGAGCCGCTGCCGGCTTGTCTGTAATAATGCCATCTACCCCCATTTCCAACACCCGCTCCATAGAGTCCTCAGAATTTACTGTCCAGACTAACACTTCTTTTCCCGCCCGGTGAGCCTGATTTACAAACTTCTGCGTCAGCATCATAGCCTCAACACTGTATCCGTCCGCCGCATCCAGTACGGTAAAATTCCCAAGAGATACCGATGTAATATATACCGTCTGAATTTTAGGGTTAATCTCCTTTATCTTCTCAAGACATTCATATTTCATGGACGATAACACCACTTCCTTCTGGCAGTGATGCTTCTCCACAATATCCACTACTGACTGCTCAAAGTCCGTTTCGTATCCGGTAGGTTTTAATTCTATATTCAGCCTGATCTTACCCTTGGTGTAAGTCAGCACCTCATCCAGAGTTGGAATCACTGTTTCTTTATATTTTTTATCGAACCAGCTGCCCGCATCCAGATATTTCATCTCATCATAGGTTGTCTCCCATATGTTTTTATCTACACCGGTGGTTCTCTTTAAGTTAGAGTCATGCATAACAATTATTTCGCCGTCTTTTGTCTGCTGGACATCCAATTCAATGCAGTCAGCACCTATTTCTACAGCACCTTTAAAAGCCGGAATCGTATTTTCTGGATACATCTCAGAATATCCCCGGTGAGCCGTGATCTTAATATCACTCTGCAGTCCAAGATCTATAACACCTTTTTTCTCGCCGAAGGAATAAATAAAATTAATACCCAGAGCCGCCACCACTGCAATTGCAATAATCCGTTTCCTGTATTGATACAGCTTTTTAGCCCACTTTGTTTCCTGAAGCCTGTATGCATTCTGCAGATCATCATAGGGACCTGTAATAGGCTCCCCTGAAGTTGCTTTCCGGTAGTAAAACAGCATACTAATGCACAGATATACACTAGAAAGGCAGAAGCAAAAATACAGCATTCCCATAACACCCAGCAGAATGGATACTCCTGACAGTGTCAGACTGCTGAACAAATCCGATGACGCCATAGCTCTGTTGATAGCCGAAATCAGATAAGCTCCGCCCATGATAATACCATAATAGACACCCAGAATAATTCCGTTCCAGACAAACAAAACCAAAATATCCTTCCAGAAATGTCCCTTGATTAAAATCCAGCTGTTTCTCCGTCCTTCTTTAAAAGAAGCCTTCTCCAGGCAAAAATAATGAATACTGTATATCCAATGAAAGGATCTATAGCCTATATAAACCCAGAATGCAATATAAACTATAAACAGCAGTGTATGGCTTTGAATATACTCAAAAATAAACTCCGGAAGCTCAAAGCTGGAAATATAACCGCTGATCAGTGCAAAATGTGTAACCGGTATAATAATCAGAAGATAAAGTATCATCAGCCAGTTTTTCTGTTTAAAGATGTTTAAAGCGCTGAGAGTCCCTTTGCGCAGCAGCGCCAGCAGAGGTATCTTTTGCTTCCTGTAAGACGCATGAAGGCAGGTAATGATGCAGCAGATATCCAGAAGCGTAAAAAATGCCAGGCACAAAAGCAGCAAAAACAAAATAATCCAGACGCCTGGCCCTTTCAGATAAACCCCGATATTTTCATCCGAAAGATAATAAAGCCCCCGAACCTTAAGGGAAAGCCTGAAGGCCGCCAGCAATACAGGCCTGAAAATCGCTGCCATAGAAAATTTATATAAAATCTCGAAAACAAGCAGCGTACCTATATTATATTTCAACAGCCCCCACGCAAATTTTATAAATCGAAAAACTTTAACCATAAAAAAACTCCTTTTGTACTTTTCTTAGTATAGCACAAATAAGAGTTTTTTTTCGTGTAAATTCATTTCTATTTTGTTAATCTTTTATGACGCCGCTAGGTTTTTCCATCTCACTCTGCTGTCTGTCCTGCTTTACCTTCCAGCGCCTGTACAAAACATATATGCCTCCCACAGCAAACGGAAAAATAAATGTTGCGAAACGGTACAGAAGGGTTACCGCACCGGAAACATGGACACCTACAACCACCCCGATTAAGCTTGTCATAATCACCTCAACAGAGCCGATTCCGGCCGGAGTAGGTATCACGGCAGCTGTCATTACAGAAAGAGAGCATACCGCAAGAGACTGAAACAAAGTCAGACCCCCGGTTCCAAACAAAATCAAAAAAGGGATTCCATACCAGAAACAGCACTTTATCAGATTCTTCAAAACGGTAGTAACTAATGTCTTTTTATCTTTCAGTAACTCTGCTGTAGACACTTCCATAATATCACAGTTCTTCCGCAAACTTTCCATTACACCATCTAATTTGCCGGATTTATTGAAAATTCCACCAATCTTAAAAAGCAGCCAGTGAAATTTTGCCGAAACCGCAAACAGAATTAAAAAAATGGAGATTATCGCTGTCAGCCCGTAAGCCAGGACAAGATACACTGCATATTCACTGTAGTTCCTTACCATAAAATTCCAGTTAATAAGAAACAGCATCCCACTGAAAAGTGCGATGCTGACCTTATGCATTACGTATTGGATCATATATAATCCAGCGCCTTTAGAGTATTCCACTCCCGACTGCCCAAGATAATATATTGCCGCAACTCCGCTGCCACTTCCTAGAGTAGCAAGACGGTAAAAGGAACAGTAAAAGGCACAGCACACCGTTCTGCTATATTTGATATCCGGATTATACCGCTTCGCCAGCGAATATGTAATCCAGGCTTCAAACAGATGATAGATGACGGATGAAATACAGATTGCTATCAGCACCACCGCCGAGGTCTTCCTCAGCTGACCTAAAATAGGCCCCGCCAAATCACGAAACGTGTATGCGATAATTGCAAGAAGAACAATTACGAAAATAATCTTCGCCCACATTTTTTTGTTCTTCAAAAGCCTCAACTCCTAGCTATTTTTTATAATTTTTATAACCTTTTTTCTCAAATGGATGCTCTGACCAGATTTTCTCCGCATGCTCTTTCCATTCTGCCGCATATGGTTCACACTTACCGCAGAGATGCTCTGCAGTCTCCGGAGACTGTAAATCGGTTGATTTAGCCCCAGTTTCTTTTACCATTTTCTGAAGCATTTCCGGATTTTCCAGCATCGGACACGGACGCAGCATATTATCATTAAATGGCTGATTGTCTCTGTATGCCTGGAATAATGGCTGCTGCAGACATTCAAGAATTGTATTCTCACGAATGTTTGCCCCTGAATAGTGAATGAATACACATGGTTCTGCATCTCCATTAGCATTTATATGGAAGTAGTTTCTTCCTCCGGCAATACATCCACCTACAAATTCACCATCATTCTGGAAGTCCATAAGGAAAATTGGTTTTCCGCCTTCAAGGGCACGAACCTCACGAAGTCTCTTGTAAATATATTCACGCTGCTCCATAGTAGGCATTAACTCAACATCTGCTTCATTTCCAACCGGCATATAATGGAAATACCATGCATAACGGCATCCATGATCAATCATCAGATCATAAAATTCATCAGAAGTAACTGCATCCATATTTTTTCTTGTGTAACATACAGATGTCCCGAAGAATAATCCGTATTCCTTCATTAAATCCATAGCATGAAGAACCTTCTGGAAAATACCTTCACCACGGCGTCCGTCATTTGCTTCTTCAAACCCTTCCAGACTTAAAGAGAAAGATAAGTTTCCAAGTTCCTGAACTTTCTTACAAAACTCTTCATCAATAAGTGTTCCATTTGTAAAGCTGTGGAATGCACAATCCCGGTGTTTTTCACACAGTTTTATAATGTCTGCTTTTCTGACAAGAGGCTCACCGCCGGTAAACATATAGAAGTATACACCAAGCTCTTTTGCCTGTGTAACAATACTGTCCATCTCTTCAAAAGTAAGATTTAATTTATAACCATATTCTGCAGCCCAGCAGCCGGTACATCTTAAATTACATGCGCTGGTAGGATCCATGAGAATTAACCATGGAATATTGCAATTATATATATCTCTGTTCTTACGAATCTGCTTTGTTCCATAAAAAGCCGCTTCAAAACCAAGGTTCAGTGCTGTCATTTTTGCCACATTTGGATGTAACTCATCTAACATAGTATTGACAAATCTCATCCATTTATGATCCGGATTCTTAATAATTGCTCTTGCACCGTCATATGCTTCTGCACTGAAATTGTCTCCCATAAATTTCTGGGCAAGATCAACGATTTCCAGTAAACCTTTCTGACGATCTTTATTTAAACGTTTCAATGCAATGTCAATCGCTGCACTAAATGCTTTTCTCTGTACTGTATGTTTTAAATTTGCCATGCTTTCTCCTCCATTAAATATAACTGAACCAACTGCCACACAGTATATCTGGATTTTATCAGCTTGAATATATGCAAATTGATCTAGTTGTATTTCATTTTAATACATTTACTCCACTTTGTATCTTTATGAGTGACATCATTATTCTTTTGTTCTGTAAATTAAATTTTTTATCCTAAACCTGATTCCAAATTACCAGGGTACTGACTGCCTCGAACCCAAGATGTTCATATAATCCACGTCCCATTTCAGAAGCCTGAAGGGATGCCATCCTAAAACCTTCCATCCTGCACTCCTCTAAAGCCGCCATTACAAGCTTACGCGCAATTCCCTTCCCCCGCTGGTCAGGCAGAACCGCAACTTCATGAATCCCAGGATTGGGCCCTTTTTTATAAACCATTATCGTTCCAATAATCTTTCCCTGTTCCACATAACCAAAAAAGGCCAGCTTTTCAGGGTGCCGTTCCATCAGCATTCGAAATGCCGGATACTCACTTGGTTTGGGAAAGGCTTCTGCCGTCACATCACACCATTCTTTCAAACGATCAGCATTGATTTGCTCAATATTAGGACTAAGATCTTTTTCAGAAATTTTAAAATTTTCTTCTATATGAAAAAGCATTCCTGTCTGCTCTTTGCGCACTTCATACCCAAGTTCTCTGAGTGTCCCTGCCACATTTTCAGGAACACACTCTTTTGTATAGCTGATCAGTCCGGGCTTATGTATCCGGATTCCTTCTATAATATATGGTACTGTATCCTCATCCATTTTATCCAGACAAAAACGGTTGCTCCATCTGCTGGTTTCTACATTATAAAAGCGGTACCCCTTACCGGTCTGTACCATCTTTCCCTCCGTATCTGAAATAAACTGGCACAGGTCGCTAAAGCTGCTTTCCGGAAGCAGTATTTTCTCCATACATTTTCCTCCCGATCTTCTGTTTCTTATAATTATCTGCAGATGGCTCTCCAGCTGCGTCCTTATCATCTAAAGTCCTATTCTGTTATATTAACGTATTCTTCCAAAAAAATACACCCTTTTATACATCTTTTTTTCCAAGCCTGAAATAAACAGTAATCAGCATTGTTATAAAACAGGCCAGCCCGCCAATGGCATTGGAGATAGGCTCTGCCCAAAATACACCATTTACGCCCATCTGAAACAAACCAGGCAGCAGCAGCGTTAACGGCACTACAATTACAATTTTTCTGAAAATAGAAAAAAATACTGCCCGCATGGATTTTCCCAGCGCAGTAAATGTACATTGTCCGCAAAACTGGAAAGCCATCATAAAGAATCCAAAGAAATATATATGAATTGCCGAACGTCCCAGAGTTTCCACCTGTGTATCACTGCTGAAAAGGTTTATAAATATCTCCGGAAAGCCAGCTACCATTGCCCACGCAGCCAGGGTATATACAATGGTTATCAACGACAAAATGCGAATAGTTTTCTTTACTCTGGAAAAGGCTTTGGCCCCATAATTAAATCCCAGCACCGGCTGCCCGGCATTGGTCAGTCCCAGCACCGGAGCGGATATGACTTCCCTTATGGAATTAATAATCGTCATAATTCCCACATAAATATCTCCGCCAAACACCTGAAGGGTTGCATTGCATACAATCTGCACCACTGAGTTGGTAACTGAAAGAGTAAATCCGGAAAGCCCAAGAGAAAGAATTTTTAAAACTCTTCGTTTTTGAAGCTTCATATCTTTTATCCGAAGCGGTATCAGCGCCTTTTTTCCCCGCAGGAAACGCCAGGTCCACAATGCTGCAGCCGCCTGAGAGATTACTGTAGCAATGGCTGCACCGCGCACTTCCAGCCGGAATACAAAGATAAACAAAGGATCCAGTACAATATTAAGCCCGGCTCCAATTAAGACAGTCAATAGTCCAATCGTTCCAAATCCCTGGGCATTAATAAATGAATTCAGCCCCAGACTTATAAGCACGAAAACCGTTCCAAACAAATAGATCGTTAAATACTGTACCGCATAAGGAAACGTTTCCTGACTGGCTCCTAACAGCCATAGCAGCGGCTCACGTGCCAACAGTCCCGCCACAGTGAGTCCCCCAGAAAATATTAATAACAAGGTAAAACTATTTCCCAGTATGGCAGAGGCTTCCTCTGTATTTTTCCGTCCCCGCTCAATAGAAAAAAGCGGCGTTCCTCCGGTTCCGATTAAATTGGCAAAGGCTATAATCATGGTGATTACTGGGAGACAGACCCCCACACCAGTCAGGGCGTTCATAGAAGCGCCCTTTAATCTGCCCAGGTACATACGGTCTACTACATTATATAGTACATTAATCAGCTGGGCGATGGTCATTGGCACAGCCAGACGCATTAATATTTTTACAATACTGCCTTTTGAAAAATCACTTTCAGTTCTCATGACAATCGCAGCACCTGGAAATGTCTTTCCTGTTCAGCCTCATATTCACGGCTTCCTCTTCCTGACCGTGTTTCCCGCTTTCTTTTTTGAAACCAATTTTTTCAAAAAAAGCAAAGGTGTCTTTTCCTGCTGTCAGGCAGATCTCTTCCACATTAGACAATACCGCTTTATCAATAAGCAGTCTGACAATAAAGTCTCCAAGCCCCCGTCCTCTGTAAGCTTTAAGCACTCCTACGTGGCTGATGATGCATTCCCATCCATCATAAAAAATGCGTCCTGTCCCTACAGCCCTGTCATCAGCATAGACAACGGCATGCATACTTAAACACTCCTTTTCATCCTCCCACATAAAGGAATCTTTGAATACCTGCTTTCTGATTTCTTTTATTACAGCTAAATCCTCCTGTCCCGAATAAAACTTTCCCTGCACCATAATAAATTCCTCTTTTCTTTCAAATTACTCCAGCTTCATTTTTACCTGTAATCGTACGTCCTTTACATTTTCGTCCCATACAGCCAGATAGCCTCCCCCGTTAGCTGCCTGCCAAAAATAAAAATCTTTCTGCTGTGCTGAAAATTTTTCCATCACAGACATTATCGTTCCCCCATGGGCGACGATTCCAATACGTGACAGCTTTCTTTCTGCCGCATCCCGCAGACATTCCAAAAATGAATTTTGACACCGAACCCGAAAGTCTGATCCAGATTCTCCATGAGGAATGTCTCCTAGCCCAATACTGTCAATCCAGCTCCTGTATGCCTGCAGATCCTTCAATTCATGATATGTCCTGTACTCAAAATCACCGAAATCCGTCTCTTCCAGTCCGTTCCATATCAGTATATTTTGTTTCGGAAATAAGATCTGTGCTGTCTGCCGGCAGCGTTTCATTCTGCTTGTATACACCAGCTGAACATCCCTAAGCATGCCTCCTATACGCTTAAGCTGCCGGCAGCTTTCCTCCAGCAATGCTTCATCTGTCCGTCCCACATAACGTTTTTCCAGATTACCTTTCGTTTTTCCATGTCTGATTAAATAGATTTCCAACCTAGTCCCCCTCTTTGACAAGATATTGTTTTAAGGCTTCCATCTGCTCCTGGGCCTCCCGTATTCCTTCCTGATACAAAGGTTCAAGGCGGTTCCAATCACCTTCTGTCCGGCCCACACCATAGGTATTCTTTGGAGCTATTACAAACACCTTTCCCTGTTTTTCCAATTTAAATAATTCTTTGCAGGTTTCATTATACTCCTGGGCTCTTCGATTCATCCGCTCTACAATCTTGGGATATTTTCTGCAAAGACGATTAATCAGTTTCTGAGACCTCTCCGGTCCTTTTTCATAATCCCGTTCTCTGGTCAATATTACAATAATTTTATCACAGCCCTCCTCCATAGCCTTCTTAAACGGCACGGAATCGGCAATCCCGCCATCCATATAATAGTTTTCACCCAGCTTTACCGGTGGAAACAACACAGGCAGGGAACAACTGGCGATGGTTGTTTCCCAACGCTTCTCATATGCCGGAAGTTCCATATATTCCGCCTCCCCGGTTGCAATATTAGTAACTACAGCTACCACTTTGCCAGAATAATCCGCCAGCGCATCATAATCATAGGGTACTAATTTATTGGGAATCTCATCAAAAGCAAAATCCAGATTATAGTAACAGCGTTTTTTCGGGTTTAATAAATGATGGACTCCCATATATCGCCTGTCATGCATATATAGTTTTGTAAACTCCGCATTTCTGCCCCGCTGTTTTGATATGTAAGAAACTCCATATGCAATTCCGGCGGATACGCCGATAAAATAGTCCGGCATAATATGCTCATCTAAAAATACATCTGCTACCCCGCAGGAAAATATTGTCCGGCTTGCTCCGCCTTCCATAACGATGCCCAGTTTCATTTTTCCGCCCCTTTCTCTCCAAACAACAGATTTATAAACCAATATAACATGATTTTTACTATATTTCAAAATTTGTATTACTCTTTTTTCTTCCTGATCTGAAAATAAATTACCCTTTTACTCATAAAATTTCTTTTCAAGCCCGGTCTTTTATGCTATATTACTTCTCGAAAAATATTAACCTCAACTGCCAGAGGCCATACAAAACTGTTTACAGAAATCTAGCAATTAGAATACTTTTCTTTTGTATCCTGGCCGGGCAGACAAGAACCTTATGGAGGTATCACTGTGAAACAACAAACTGCTTTAAAATTTGACACTGTTATTTTTGACCTTGACGGCACACTGCTGGATACTTTAGACGATCTCACAGCCAGCGTAAACTATTGTATGAAAAAATTCGGCTGTCCCCTGCATTCCCGTGAGGATGTCCGCAAGATGGTTGGAAACGGTGTTAATTCCCTGCTGGAAAGAGCACTTCCCAACGGCAGAAACACTCCTTTTTATTCTGACTGTGTTGCAGTATTCCAGGAATACTATAAAAATCATATGCTGGATCAGACCGGCCCATTTTCCGGAATTATCCCTATGCTCCAGGCTTTAAAAGCAAAAGACTATAAACTTGCTGTCGTTTCCAATAAATTCGATGCAGCGGTAAAGGGACTTTGTAATGATTTCTTTTCCCGCTATATTTCTTCGGCCATTGGTGAATCCCCGCATATCGCCCGAAAACCTGCACCGGACACGGTTTTTAAAGCTATAGAAGAGCTTCATTCAATACCCAGCCGCTGCATTTATGTAGGAGATTCTGAAGTAGATATTGAAACAGCTGCCAATACCGGGATTCCATGTATTTCAGTAAATTGGGGATTTAAAGATACTGCCTTCTTACAGCAGCATCACGCCTCGGTGATTGTCTCCTCTCCGGATGAGCTGTTAAAGGAAATTTTTAAAATGTCTGATTCTTCAAATGCAAATCCTTGTTCAAATTAGACGTTATCTTCGGTTTTATAAAAGCAGAATAAACAGCTGCAAAAAACCTGACAGCATTTATATCGGAATAGGCCTTCAATTGCCAGACTTTTGTCTGATATTTAAAAGCCCTTCATTCCTATATAGTCTGTCAGGTATTTTTAGCACTTTATTTTATAACAGTTACTCTTTTTCTTTAATCATCTTAAATAACTGAACACGATGATTAATATCAAGCTTCCTATATATATTTAAAATATGTTTTTTCAATGTGTTCACACTGATTACCAGTTCCCCGCTGATCTCATTGTTATCCTTTCCTTTCATAAGCAGGGACAATATCGTGTTTTCCCGTTTTGTTAAATGATATTTCTGTACCGCTTCTGACACTGTAAGCTTTTCCTGAATTTCCTGCCGGTTTCTCCGCTCTTCAGATAATCGAAATAACAGATGATCTTTCATTAACTCAAATATAAACATATCATCAGAGTCAAAATTATCTTTCCCGATCGTTCGGTACAGCGTCACCAATCCCACACAGTCTTTCCCATCTCCAAGTAAAAGATGCATGGAATACTGCCAATTATTTAACACATAATATTCTTTATAATAAGAGGACTTCAGACGGATTTCCGTGGGGATAATATCTGTTTCCCTAAAAACAATACTCTTTCCCAAAAAAGAAAGGGTGCTTTTTTTCATCATTTCATGAAACATTCCCTCACCGTCAATCTCACAATTATATTTTACAGATCTGCAAAATTTGTGTCCCTCATTCACCTCTGTAAGATAAAATTCTGCTCCGTCAAAATCCAATACCATTTTCATCTGTTCCAGAAACTGCTGACGCATCAGCGTTAAGTCAGCAGTGGTATATATTTTATAAATAATATTATTCAAAACACTCCAGTTATTTGCCGCTACAGTCCTCAACTACTGTTCCACCTCTTTCCATCCAATCTATTTAAAAGTACAATTACTGCTTTTCTACTCTCTGACTTGAATCCATACGGATTATTTCCCCGGACAGATACTTTTTCCCAAAAACGGCATAATCAATGGCATTCTTCCGATTTTCTGTAATTTCCTCATATGTGGCTTTTCTGCGGACTTTCGCAGGACTTCCCAGAGCGACCATTCCATCAGGTATCACCATCCCTTGAGTAACCAGTGCTCCGGCGCCAACTATTGAATTTTTCCCGATTCTGGCCCCATTTAAAATAATAGCTCCCATGCCAATTAATGCTCCATCACTAATTTCGCACCCATGAACAACTGCCCCATGGCCAATGGTTACATAATCGCCTATTTTAACCGGAAACCCGGCATCCGCATGAAGAATACATCCGTCCTGAATGTTGCTGCTTTTTCCAATTTTAATGCTGTCATGGTCTCCCCTTATTACAGAATGAAACCATACACTGCTGTCTTCTTCCAAACTTACATCTCCCCATACATCTGCGCTTTCCGCAATAAAAACACGATTTGCCGTGCTGTATTTTTTGTCCACTATCTTTTTTCCTCCCTTCTATTTTTATCTGCTGAGAAAAATTGTATTAACTCCGGCAGCAATGGTATGTTCTCTCCCTTTCGTTTTACAAAATACAAATTCCATTGAAACAGTTCCTCCGGAATCGGTATGGAAAGAATATCCGGATATGAAATAGTATTGCACAATTTTGATATGAATACAGTACCTCCAACCTGATCCCGGCACATCTCCAAAGCTGTTACAATATTATTCACTGTATAAACATGAGCTAATTTCACTCCCTGCTCTTCCAGGATTTTCAATACTTTGCGGTTACTTTTCTGAAGGGACTCTACCACAATAAAAGAAACGCCTTCAAAATCGTTCCAGCTTTTTACACCCGTGCCTGCCAGCTCATGCTCTTTATGGAGCATAATGCTCAAACCCTCCTGAGCAATTTCAAAAGTTTCACATCCCGCCCAGGGCTTTGCTTCACTGATAATAATTCCATCACATAAACCTTTTCGCAGATTTTTAATGCAATCTTCTTCCCGAAGCTCCAAAAGCTGCAGAGAATATTCCGGGTATTTCTGCAAAAATTCCTGTTCCATAGATAAAGGATAAACTATGGAGGCTCCTGTTGTGAGGCAGATACGAACAACATCTTTTTTCCGAAAACGGCATATCGCCTCCTTTACAGTATATAATTCCGGAAGAATCTTATCTAATTTTTCTTTCAGATAATATCCGGCCTCTGTAGCCTGAACGCCTTTATTATTTCTTAAAAAAAGCTTTACCTCTAGTTCCTCTTCTAGAGCTGAAATGGCTTTGCTCAGCGCCTGCTGGGAAACAAACATTTTCTCTGACGCCTTTGTAAAACTTTTCTGTTTGTATACTGCTGCAAAATATTCTAATTGCTTTAACTCCATTTTAATCCTCCACAACTAAAATTTGTACCAGCACAATTATTAACTGTTTTACATCTGCAGGCCCGCACCGTATACTTAGCTCATAAATATTGTATTTATTTCAGTACAAAAGGAGATTTAACTATGTTTAATTTAAAAGGAAAAGTTGCTGTTGTAACAGGTGCTTCCAGCGGTCTTGGAGCCGATGCTGCCAGAGCTTATGCAAAAGCCGGAGCTTCGGTTGCTATTTTGGCGCGCAGGAAAGAAAAATTAGAGGCCCTTGCTGAAGAACTAAAAAGCGATCACACAAACGTCCTGGCTGTTTCCTGTGACGTAACCGATGAAGCTAGTGTAAAATCTGCTGTGCAGCAGGTAATTGAACATTTCGGTAAAATTGATATCCTTCTGAATAATGCCGGCATTGCAGTTAAGGGCGGTGTAGATACCCTGTCTCAGGATGATTGGAATCGTTCTATGGATACAAATGTAAAAGGTATCTTTCTTGTTTCTAAATATGTGGTCCCACATATGATGGAACAACACTATGGTAAGATCATCAATACAAGTTCTGTAAACGCATTCATAGGCGATAAAGCAGATCTGTTCATCCGCCATTCCTACAATGCTTCCAAAAGCGCAGTACTAGGTTTATCCATGGGCATGGCTGCTTCCTACGGAAAATACAATATCACAGTAAATACTATCTGCCCCGGTCTTTTCGAATCAGAAATGACCTCAAGTACTTTATTCCAGTCCGAAGAATTTCTAAAAGCGTATAGCTACCAGTGCCCCCTTGGACGACCTGGGCAGCCCGGAGAATTAAACGGTGCAATTTTATTTTTCTCCAGCGATGCTTCCAGCTATATTACGGGACAGTTTATGATTATTGACGGAGGCACCTCATTCGTATAATTTCTAATCCTCTATTCATTGAATAGGGGATTTTACTTTTATGATGGTTTTTATTTTAGCAAAATCCTTTATTTCCTGCAAGCCATGCCATATGTCTCTATATTTTCCCTTCTTCTTAATCCATAAAATATGGGCAATAGAAAGATATTCGCTGCTCTGGTTTTACATTTCTTAGAATCGAAAAAAGACTATCAGCGTTTTTCACTGATAGTCTCTTTTTTCATGAGACATCGGGGATTCGAACCCCGGACAACTTGATTAAAAGTCAAGTGCTCTACCAACTGAGCTAATATCCCACACATAAAAATAAACTGGGCTAGTTGGATTCGAACCAACGAATGTAGCAGTCAAAGTGCTATGCCTTACCCCTTGGCGATAGCCCAACATTACAAACTTACAGCTTTTATACTGTAAAAGGTGGATACAGGGATTCGAACCCTGGGCCTCCAGAGCCACAATCTGGCGCGCTAACCAACTGCGCTATACCCACCATAATTGCCAAGTATACATAGTACTTCTGAAAATCTGCTTTCCCAGAAACGTGCTTGGAGGGATTCGAACCCCCGACCCACGGCTTAGAAGGCCGTTGCTCTATCCAGCTGAGCTACAAACACAAATATCAAATATTCTTGAAAAAAGAAAGCGGGTGATGGGAATCGAACCCACGTATCCAGCTTGGAAGGCTGGTGTTCTACCATTGAACTACACCCGCATACAATCGGGGTGACAGGATTCGAACCTGCGACCTCCTGGTCCCAAACCAGGCGCTCTAGCCAAGCTGAGCCACACCCCGTATTACTATTTTCACTATCAAATTATATAATGAGACATCGGGGATTCGAACCCCGGACAACTTGATTAAAAGTCAAGTGCTCTACCAACTGAGCTAATATCCCATCACTCTCAATTCCTTGAGAATGCCCAGTTCCGGAATCGAACCAGAGACACGAGGATTTTCAGTCCTCTGCTCTACCAACTGAGCTAACTGGGCATGAGTTGCGGGGATAGGATTTGAACCTATGACCTTCGGGTTATGAGCCCGACGAGCTTCCAGACTGCTCCACCCCGCGTTATGAAATTAAAGGCTTATGCCAAATGGATGGAGGTGGATTCGAACCACCGAAGCAATTTGCAGCAGATTTACAGTCTGTCCCCTTTGGCCACTCGGGAATCCATCCATTAACACTATACAACATTTTACAATAAAACATGCATAATGTAAAGCCGATGATCGGACTCGAACCGATAACCTGCTGATTACAAATCAGCTGCTCTGCCAATTGAGCCACATCGGCGTATGCTATTTGTCGCAGCTGATTTACAATCAGTCTGCTTATATCTACGCTTGACTCATTCCAATCCTCAATTGTCTTGAATTGAGCCACACCGGCATATTTAATTTTCGAAAATCAATGGGACCTACAGGGCTCGAACCTGTGACCCTCTGCTTGTAAGGCAGATGCTCTCCCAGCTGAGCTAAGATCCCATTAACGACCCAGATCGGACTCGAACCGACGACCTCCGCCGTGACAGGGCGGCGCTCTAACCAACTGAGCCACTAGGCCATTAAAGGTATATACCTTCAAAACTTCATACAGATTTCCGTGAAAGCATTCCAGACATGTTTAAGGAAGTTCGATTCACTAAAACCATTTTCCTTTTTTGAAACCGGGTCACCTCAAAAGCTTCGCTTTCTCGGTGCCATTTGCTCTGCAAATACCTTTCCTTCAACCAGCTCCCACAGCTCAGAAAATAACTTTTCTTCCCTGTGCTCCCGGTTTCGGAAACCCGCTTTCTTCCCTTTTTGGTCAAGCCCTCGGACGATTAGTATCAGTCAGCTCCATACATTACTGCACTTCCACCTCTGACCTATCTACCTCATACTCTCTAAGGGTCCTTA
>CABIXN010000005.1:0-132078 GCA_902362715.1 Lachnospiraceae bacterium
GATACTTCCCCGCCCCAAACAGGTCAAAAGGTGTAATCATAATTACATACAGCTGATTTAATTTTCTAAAATCAATTTCTCCCGGTTCTAGCAGTTTACTATCAATCATTCCTTGATAATATCTGCTTCGCCTCGGCAGATTTCCGGTATTTTCCTTTTGGGCCTCCGTATTATATACGACACCCTCCTCATCCTGGCTCCAGACATCCAGCTTTACAAACCGCTTCAGCGGAGTAGTCCGTATTTCCTTCTCAGACTGCGGGCAGTCCTTTAAATGAACATCTCTTCCAAGAATAATTTCCAGTAAAATCTGCAGATTTCCCGGGCTTTCCATAGCCTCTGCGAATAAAAAGCGATCAAACAGTGTCAATTGTCCCAATGGTTTACTAGGTTTCAAATAACTTCTCCTTTCATTATAAAGAGATTCCTTACAACTGTAAAGAAAATCCCTTTCCCAAATTTTAAATTTGTGACTTTGCGCGGATAATTTGAAAAAACTTTCAAGAAATGTATTAAGAAATAGTAGAAAAACAATTCCTTAAGCCGTGAACCAGCTTAAAAGAACATAATAAGTATATACCACCTTACAAAATATTTAAATAAATATTTTGTAAGGTGGTAACGATAGAATCCAACGGATTCTAGAGTCTATCCTTTATTTAAAGAAATATTTTGCAGGGTGATAACGATAGAATCCAACGGATTCTAGAGTCTACCCTTTATTTAAACAAATATTTGCCAGGGAATGCAACAAAAAACAAGCAGTATGTCTTCTGGTTTTCCCTGAACATACTGCTTATTTTTTGACCTTATTTTTTTAGAAATCTTCATTTGTCTTCAAAGGAATAAAATGATTTTTTCTGTCTATATACCATATCTTTGTAAAGTGATGGAAGGCTTTACAAATTCAAAATACCTATACGATTTCCATTGCCGCCATGTAGCCCCCGTGAACTGCGTCCGCTACTTTACCGGCATGTCTGGCATCACCGATCACCCAGACCGGAATCTCTCCTGCCGCTTCCTTTAATTTCTTAACAATTTCGTCATTGGAACGCATTCCCATGGAAAAGCAGTAAGAGTCTGCCTCTAATAATTCACGCTGGCCATTTACTTCAATTACAACGCCGGCCTTTGTAAATTCAATACACTTTGCATTCAGAATCTGTTTGATTCCACGATGATCCATTTCATTTAACAGAGCATTTCTGTAATAGCCAAAGGTTTCATTTGCAATCATCGGAAGCATTTCCACAACGGTTACCTGATGACCGTGGTTTGCCAGGTGAAGCCCTACCTCGCAGCCTACCAGACCGCCGCCCACCAGAACTACTTTTTTTCCAATCTCGTCCATTTTGTCATACACATCCAAAGCATTTACTGCACTCTCAATCCCCGGTATCTGGGGAACAAAAGGATGTGCTCCTACGGCAAGAATTACTGCATCCGGTTTTGTCTCCTGAATAAACTTCTGGTCCACTTCCGTATTCAGACAAATTTGGGCACCGCAGTTTAGAGCTTCATGTATAATCACATTTTTAGCATTCATTAAATCAACTTTATCCTCATCGGTATCGGTAAAGTTTATGGTACCGCCCAGTCTATCTGTTTTCTCCGCAAGAATTACCTGATGGCCCCGTTTTACAGCTGTAACAGCCGCCTGACATCCTCCGATGCCGCCGCCCACAATAAGTACTTTTCTAGAAGCTTTCGGCTCCGGCATTGTTTCCGGATAAAAGCCAAATCCCGTTTCCGGATTAATGGCACAGCTTCCCATAGATGCAGGGGAATAAATCTTTCCGGCCTCTTCTGGTCCTAATTTTTCCCAGAGAGGAATATCCGTGGGATGTTCGCAAAAGCCTGGATAACAGTTAAAGCATCTCACACAGCGGCGGATGGTATCCTCTTTTCCTTCCAGAGTTTTATTGGGAAGCTCCGGATCTGCAAATCCCTGCCGTCCAAATTCTACAAAGTCTGCTTTTCCTTCCGCAATCACCTGTTCTGCCAGCTCCGGACCATTAAAGCCGCCGATTGTAGACACATATGATTTTTTTACAGCCGCTTTTACTTTTGCAGCATATTCAATATTCAATCCATGAGGCTCCAGGAAAGAGGAAAATGTTCTGGTTCTGCTTCCCAGCCATTTTAATCCGTTAGAAACCTGAATAATATCAACCATACCATCAATTTCTTTACAAAATTCTACCGTATCGTCAATTGTCATTCCTCCGGGCACTCCATCTTCCGCAGAAAATCTAAGCTCAATTACGCCGTCCTCACCAATTCCCCGGCGACAGGCTTCAATAACCATTTTGGGAAACCGTGCCCGGTTTTCCATGCTGCCTCCAAATTCATCTGTTCTGTGATTTGTCCAGGGTGAGACAAACTGCTGCAGCAAAAATCCATGGCCCCCATGAAGCAGCACTCCGTCAAATCCGCATTCTTTTGCAAATCTTGAAATCTTATAAAAATCATCACAGACCTTCTCCATCATAGCAAGGTCCATGCCTTTAACCTTTATTCCGTCTTCCCGCACCCAGTCCTCAGGTCCCCAGGGTTCTTTAGATTCCTCTGCCCTGCTTCCTTCGTGAGAGAACTCATAATAACACAGAGCGCCTTTTGCTTTGATACGGTCAGCGTAAGCTTTGGAAATCTCAAAATCTTCTCCTTCAAATTTTTCAAAATCAATTTTGCGTTCCTGAAACAGCGTTTTTGCCTCTTCATAATTCAGCGGCATTTCGCCGGTAGATACACAGGCAAAACCGCCGGCTGCCCGCCGCTCTACCATACGGTATAGATTTTCACTGATCTGAGGGATAAAATAATTGGCATGTACAAACATCGTGGGCGCTGCTTTCATCCGGTTTTTATATACTTTTCCCCGGATGGTAACCGGGCTGAATAAATGTGGATACTTAACCTCTCCTGGTTTGCTCATAGTCGTTCCTCCTGTAAGTAATTGTACGTTCATTTTCGATATACTTATTATATATCAGTTTTTTCAGGATTGAAACTATCACTTTAGCATAGTATAATAAGTTTAACTTATCATTTTAGGAGGACTTCAAAATGCAGATTCGTCAGCTGGAATATTTCGTTGCCGTCAGTGAACACTTAAATTTCACCAAAGCCGCACAGCAGTTTTATATTTCCCAGACAGCCGTCACCCAGCAGATCAAAGCCCTGGAGACGGAACTTGGCGTTCAGCTCTTTATTCGTAATAACCGTCACGTTGCCTTAACTCCGGCAGGGCGGACCTTTCTGGAAGATGCCAGGGCGATTTTAAGAAGAACCCGTGACGCCATGGACCGGGCAAAACAGGCCAGTACTGTATTTACCGGCAGCCTCAATATCGGTTTTGTAAAAGGATACGAAAAAACGAATCTTTCCGATCAGCTGGCAGAATTTCATGTACGTTATCCCAATATAGCCTTTCAGCTGACCCGTGAAAATGTTGCAGAACTATATGACGGAATTTTAGACCGAAGCCTGGATGTGATCATTAATCTCCAGTATTCTCTGGATGATCTGGAAGATATGGAATACAGAGTCATCCGTCAGTATCCGCTTTTGGCAGTGATGCCTGCTTCCCACCCATTATCCCACCGCACAAGTATTCAGCGCTGTGAATTAAAAGGCTATCCTCTTGTGGATATTAAAAAAAATGACAACCGTTACGGAGAAACGGCGACGATACTAAAAGCATTTACCGCCGCCGGTTTCCTTCCGGATGTCCGTTATATTTCTGATGATATTGAAACCAGCATTCTGGCCGTGGCCGCCGGTCTTGGATATGCCCTGCTTCCTTCTTATATTACAGATGCGCTGACCATGAAAGAAAAAGTGATCGCTGTGCCCATTGAAGGAGAAGAAAAGCTGATGACAATCATCGCCGCCTGGCATAAAGAAAATGACAACCCGGCCCTTGTTAAATTTCTAAGTGAAGTATTTGGATTTTCATCTACGGATGTCTGTATACACTAACACCGTCTTTGATTGTTTCCAGCACCTTTATATTTCTGATTTCCCCCAGATCTGTTTTCAGAGGATTTTTATCCAGAATCACAAGATCCGCCCGTTTTCCAGGCTCTATGGTGCCTTTTTCTTTCTCTTCATGATATTGGTATGCCGCATCAATGGTAATCCCCCGCAGAGCCTGGTAAGCTGTTATGCATTCTTTGGCTCCAAGGGAAACACCTTTTTTGGTAAGACGGTTCACCGCACACCAGACGGTATGCATCTGGTCCGGTTCTGTTACCGGTGCATCCGTATGCAGTGAAAACCGAATCTGCATATCAGCGGCAGTTTTTAAGGGAGAAATTTCTTTTGCCCGCCGGCATCCGAGGTTTTCCAGGTGAATATCTCCCCAGTAAAATACATGCCCTACAAAAAAGGACGGAAACATATGAAGTTCCTTCACCTCTTTTAGCTGATCTTTTGTCAGCAGCTGGGCATGAACAAGAACCGGCCGGATATCCGCACTTTTTACATCTGTCTTTTCTGATACCCGGCGATATGCGTCTATAAACTGCTGGCAGGCTGCATCACCGTTACAGTGAGCCAGCAGCTGAACACCATCCTGCACTGAAATTTCACATGCATTTTCCACAATATCATTTTTCAAAATCGGATATCCCAGCTCATCGGTCCCCTCATAGGGTATCCTCACCCAGGCAGTTTTAGACTGAGGAGAACCATCCAGAAACACTTTATATCCGCCGATTTTAAAATGATTTTTATATACAAGCATGTGATTTTTAAACTCAGGAACCAGTTTTTCTCTTTCATGAAAATCCAGATATGCCACATAATCCATTTTGAGGAAATCCGTTTCTGCCGCATACTTCATAAAGGGCAGCATAACTTCCATAACCATGCCTTCCTGCATGGTTGTAATTCCATAGGACAAATATTTTTTCTGGGCTTTTCCCATTGCGGTTTCAAATTGTTCCTGGGTCTCCATTGGTATTTTCTGTACATTATTTATAAATGCACTCTCTTCCAGATAGCCGGTAAGTCCGGTTTCATTCCTGCCAATCATACCCTCTGATTCTTTGGCGGTCTCCATGGTAATCCCAAGTTTTTTTAATCCTTCTGCATTCATAAGTCCCACATGACCGCTCTGATGCTGAATAACCAGCGGATGATCAGGACTCATCTCATTCAGTTCTTCCATAGACGGATGACGTCTTCCCTGAAGAAAATTGTGGTCATATCCACGGGCCTTCACCCATTCTCCCGGTTTCACATCATTGGCCTTTATAAATTCCTGAATCCTTCTTCTAATCTCTTCAATGCTTTCCGCTCCGTTTAAATCTGCCTGCATCAGACTGGTTGCATAGCTGATAAAATGGGAATGGGGATCAATAAAACCAGGCAGCATTGCTTTTCCCTGAAGGTCAACCCAGGTACAGCTTCCCTCTTCTTTTTTCATTTCATCAACAGTTCCGATTTTTAAAATCTTGCCATCCTCTGTCATAACAGCCTGAACCATATCACCGCTTCCGCACATGGTAACAATTTCACCATTATAATATACTGTTTTCATCTGCTCTTCCTTTCAAAATTCTTTATTTACCTGAACCGGTACTTCTTCCACGGTCCTGATACGTAAACCGTTAAAGCAGCCACATTCAGCGCGGCAACTAAAAACAGAAGAAGATCTACCGCATCAAAGACAATATTCAGACCAAATACCGCCAGGGTTCCAGCCAGAATAATAACAATCAGATACACAATGATATTGCGGTTTTCATGATCTGAAAACAGCTGTGATAAAAAGAAATACGAGCCAAGAAGTGTTGTCAGCGCTGAGAGCACAGTAAACAGACACAATACTACCAGCCCAAAATATCCGGTTACTTCCACTGCGGTCCGGATATAATCTCCCAGCCTTCCGATGGAATCCGCAGGATACGAGGCGGCTCCCACCGAAACTCCATAAGAAGCTACATAGGAAGTTACAAAAATTGATACAAACACAGTAATAATTGTAGGAACCAGTGAGATAAGCCCTGCCTCTCTTGGCTTGGTATCTGCTTCCACAGCTGCCATAGCCATGGCGCCCAGTCCGGTTTCCGCCGTCTGCAGAACTCTCTGCATTCCCAGAATCAAGCCCAGGGGAATCCCGAACATAGCATTCACCGGGTTTTGCATACCCGTTATCATCCGGGCAAAATAAGTGGGGATATACTGATTTGTTCTGGCAATAAAAAAGATAAAAAATGCGAAATAACATACAACTGCCACAAAAATCATATAAGTCATTGCCTTCATAAATATACTGTGCTTTCTGCTGAGAACAATCACCGCCGCAATTAGAATCACCGGAATAATGACAAAAACATATCTTTGCATTTCACTTAAACTGGTATCTGCAAACCGCTCCGCGACAATAGACACTACAGCATCAATACCACTAAACTGAAAGCCCCCAAAACCAAAGATATAAAGTGCCGCAAACGCCGCCGCAAATATAAAACCAGCCCATCGCCCAAGAAAATCGCTGATATATTCTCTTGGCATCTTTTTCATTACTTTTGAATTTACCGTTTCCGAATATGACAGCGGAATCATAATGACAGAACCAATCAGCGCCCATATGGCAATGGCTTCAAAATTTGTCTGGCCCTGGGCCGCAAGATTTGATAAAGAGCCCAGCACCCCAATAATCGCCCCGGTTCCAATCATTGCACCAAGAGAAACAGAAGCCGGTCCTATGACATTTTTCAGATGCATAGGACTTCTCCTGGTAGTCTTTCTATTTAGCTGAAAAATAGTTTTGATTGATATATAAGCGCTGGCCGCCAGCATAAAAGGAAGAAATACGGGCCAGATTTTTGAAGAAATCAAGCCTATCATCTGTTCCGCTGATTCTAAAATTTCATTCATGACTCACCATTTCCTTCCTCTGTTTTAATCCGCATCTGGCCGGCCTGTTTTAAAAAGTATTTTGTGCTCCCCAAAAGGAAGATAAAACAAACCACAATGCAGGCTGTAATATAAATCCATGCTCCCTGATAGTTGCTTCCGTTTTTTGCAACAATACCGAAAATCACAGAGCCTACTGCATAGCCAACAGCGAAGAAAATATTAATAATACCTACAATGGTTCCATAAGACTTATTTCCAAACAGCGTTCCCGCCAGAAACGAAGGGCCGATAATATACATAAATACTGACAGACCGTGGAAAATACCAAATACATAGCCAACACCAGGAAGCCCCGGAGCTATCAGAAGGCAGATAACGCTGATAATAAATATAACAAACGCTAAAATCAGTGTTTTCATTTCACCGATTTTATTAAATATGGCCCCGCCGCAGAAGTTGCCCACAATGGTAAAGGCTGCCATAACAGAGCCGATATTTGCACGCATGGTTGTTGAAAATCCCAGGGATACAAAATAAGCCATATACTGAATCGCAAGCCCGGATACAAACAATCCAACGATAAACCATGCCAGCGCAAACAGCCAGAAAACAGGTGTTTTTAACAATTCCCCCGGCTTATAGCCCCACATTCTGATTTTCGGAATTTTATTTTCACTGACCTTTTCCTTTGCCGGCACTCCGTCTCTGACAGATGAATCCTTTGGAAAACGAATTAGTAAAAGCACCACCGGGATTGCCACGAACAGAGAAATAAGACCAAGAATCCAGTAAGCGTACGCATAGCCTCTGTTTTCCAGTATTCTTGGAACAATCTGCTGAAGCACGATATTGCCAAGTCCCCCGCCTGCAAAGGCCAGCCCCAGCGCAAATCCCCGTTTTTCCTGAAACCAGGCGTTAATCAAAACAGGGACGCCTATGGCAGATAAAATTGCCGTTCCTACTTCCACCACGGCAGAGGCTCCGTAAAAAGCCGGCAGTGTATGGCAAAAGGAATACAATATAAAACCACCACCGGACATCACAGCTCCTGCCAGAAAAAGAAGCCGTTTATTCACTCCCGGCATATCAAACAGCTTTCCGATTATCGGTGAAACCGCTGCAGATACAAGCACACCGATCATAAATACGGTTCCAAAGGAAGCCAGCGAAAAGCCCTCTCCCTCACACACATAGCTGATAAACTGCGACACTGTGTTTTTAGCAACTCCAAAAGGAACTGCCTGAATAATCATACAGATTAAAACGACAATCCAGCCGTAATATAATTTCCTGTCTGTTTTCATAAACCTTATATAAAATGCATTGCTGCATCTTTTCTCCTTTCCGGCCTTTTTGCCGAAGTTTACTTTACTATGTGTAATTTAATGTTTAATTATGCATCTGTTTCCAGATGCATAATTGTGGTTATTTTTCACTGTACAGGAAATTTTTTGAAATTTTTACTTTCACCCCGATGAATTAGCGCAAGGCATTTCGGGAGCATAAGGCGGCGTTGTTTTTCTCATATTATCGGCAAATATATGTTAAAATAATTTCAAAGCACATTATAATTATTCCGATATTGTGATATACTAAATTTATATAAGCAGCCCTCAAATAAGGAGGTATGAAAGATGGAATATTTAACAGTTACACAGACGGCAGAAAAATGGGGTATCTCTACCCGTCGTGTTCGTTTGCTTTGTGCCAATGGTGAAATTGACGGAGTTATCCGCAAAGGAAAATTATATATGATACCTGCAGAAACAGAAAAACCGTTAGATAAACGAAAATTGCCTAACAAAAGAAAACGCGGCAGATTTGCAGATATACTAACTGAAATTGATATTAAAAAAGTCAAACTTGACGATATGCGTCCGCTTACTGCAGGCGAAACACAGCGTTTGCGTGATGAATTTATGGTTGACTTCACCTATAATTCAAACGCTATTGAAGGCAACACGCTTACTTTGAAAGAGACCGCTATGGTGCTTGAAGGAATGACTATAGACCGTAAACCCTTGAAAGATCATCTTGAAGCTGTGGGACACCGTGACGCATTCCTTTATATTGAAGATATTGCACAAAACAAGACAAGATTGAGAGATACGGAAATCAAGGCGGTTCATTCACTGGTACTAATGAATAAACCTGCAGATAAAGGAGTTTACCGCCGTATTCCTGTCATAATTGCAGGTGCATATACCGAACCGCTGCAACCAGTTCTCATTGAGCCGAAATTAACGGAGTTACTTGCCGAAAATAAAGAGCGTAAAAAAACAATGCATCCGATTGAACGCATTGCCCTTTTTCATCTCGTATTTGGAGGAATACACCCTTTTATAGACGGTAACGGCAGAACAGGTCGATTGATTTTAAATCTTGAGCTTATCCGTAACGGCTATCCCGCAATCAATGTGAAGTTTACTGACCGTAAACGCTATTATGATGCTTTTGATGCATTTTATCGTGACGGCAAAGCAGACGATATGGTGTTACTTGTTGCAGAATATGTAAGCGAACGCCTTGACCGATATTTAGAAATTGTGAAAGAGTAAAATCATTAGGAGAAACAAAAGCGTGAGGACTTGCTGAATAAAATTAAGGAAATTACCTGCAATCATCAATCCGGCTGGCTATAAAACCCAAGGGAGAAGCTGCTTCCTTATGCAGCCTCTCCCCTGGCACATTCTTTTTTAATCAATTCTGTTTTTTAGAATCTGAAATCTCTCTGTCCGTTTTCTATATCTTTTAAATGAACAAGGACTTCTTCTCTTACTTTATCACTCTTGATATTTGGAATCTGCTGGGCAATCATCTGCTCTCCCTTTTCCTTCACAGAATCATTGGCATAATCCACCAGATATTCTTTCAGAGTAATGAGGGCATTTGGCAGACAGCAGTTCTTAATTTCTCCGGCTTTTACCAGAGGCATAAAGCGGTCGCCCTGACGTCCGGCCCGGTAACAGGCTGTACAAAAAGACGGAATATGACCTACATCCAGCAGCCATTCTACAACCTCATCCAGTTCCCGGTTGTCGTTGATTTCAAACTGTGCTGAATTTTCAGTTTCTTCTCTTGCTACACTGTATCCCCCTACAGTTGTGCGGGAACCGCCGCTCATCTGGCTGATACCCACCGGCAGCAGCTTTGTACGTGTATCCTCAGACTCCCGGCTGGAAATAATAATTCCCGTATATGGAACAACAATTCGAATCAGCGCTGTGATTTTTATAAATAATTCGTCACTGATACCGTTTTTAAACTTGGAAGAATCCACATCATCCGCATCCCGCAGCCGGGGCACACTGATGGTATGAGGTCCAACACCGAACGCCGCCTCTAAATGCTCTGCATGCATTAAAAGACCTACAAAATCATATTTGTAAAGATTTAAACCAAATAATACTCCAAGACCTACATCATCAAGTCCGCCTTCCATGGCTCTGTCCATGGCCTCTGTATGATAAATATAATCACTTTTCGGTCCTGATGGATGGAGTTTTTCATACTGCTCCTTGTTGTAAGTCTCCTGGAACAGCGTATAGGTTCCCACCTCTGCTTCTTTTAACTTTCTGTAGTTTTCCACAGAAGTTGCCGCAATATTAATATTCACACGGCGGATAGCGCCGTTTTTATGTTTAATGGAATATATGGTTTTGATACAATCCAGTATGTATTCCATAGGATTATTTTCGGGATCCTCTCCTGCTTCCAGCACAAGACGCTTATGTCCCATATCCTGAAGGGCAATGACTTCTTTCCGAAGCTCTTCCTGGGTCAGTTTATGACGCACAATATTTTTATTCTTCTTATGATATGGACAGTATACGCAGCCGTTGACACAATAATTTGACAAATATAACGGCGCCATCATAACAATACGGTTTCCGTAAAAAGCCTCCTTAATCTCCCCGGCAGCTTCAAATATTTTTTCTGTAACTGCAGGATCTTCATTTAACAGCAGAAGAGCCGCCTCCCGGTGGGTAAGGCCTTTTAAATTTCTTGCCTTTTCCACATACTGAAGACAGACCTCTGTATTCTCTTTATTTGCTTCTGCCCATTCCAAAGTATCCAATATTTCCTGATGACTGATAAACTCTTCTGCTTTCATTGATTTTACATCATACATTTTAATACTCCTCCGTAAAAATTTCTTGTCATAAAAAGATTCAAGTCTCGCTCGGGTTGAGGCGCGTCAGAGGCATATTGCGTTTCCGCCCCGGCGCTTTATATTTTCCTGGAAAAAATAAACGCACCCCGGAAAAGGTGCGTTGAAATATCTATAAAATCAAAACCGCCCGCTGGCGGCCCTCTATGATTTTCTGATGTTCCTTTTTCCGTCAGGTGTCACCCTTAAAGTCAGGTATCTGTTATATTTTTTACAATCACTGTCAGCATCTGCTTTCCGCTCATGTATGTATTAATTATAGTACAATCAATTCTGCTCAAAGTCAAGAAAATTTCCCTTTAAGATCTGTTTTGGCTTCTTCATCTTTTACAAAAAGAGCACATCCGATTTTTGATCTTCCGAATGTGCCCCATGTTTTTGTTTCAATATTTATATCGAATTATGTCTAACAATTAATTGCTCTGCCATACCAGGCTGCCATAAATGCTTCCGGCACAGCTTCTGAGATGGTGGGATGAGGATGAATAGAACCTATGACTTCCTCAGCAGAAGCCTCCAGATTCATTGCTACTGAAATCTCACCGATCATATCCGTTACGTGCTTTCCATATAAATGCACCCCAAGAATTTCTCCCAGCTCCTTATCTAAAATCACCTTCACAATTCCTTCAGTATCCCCCTCAACCAAAGACTTTCCGTTGGCCATCATTGGAAATTTCCCCACACAGATATCATATCCTTTTTCTCTGGCCGCTTTTTCTGTCATACCGATGCATGCCACTTCCGGATCCAAATAAATACAGGAAGGAATTCTGTCATAATGGACCTGCTCAGGCTTGCTTAAAATATGTGAAACAGCCGCAAATCCTTCATGGGAAGCCGTGTGAGCCAGCATAACCTTTCCATTGACATCGCCGATAGCATAAATATGCGGAATGTTGGTCTGCATATATTCGTTGGTCTTAATTGCCTTTTTGTCAAATTCAATTCCTATGGCTTCGGCATTCAGCCCTTCTGTATTTGCTGTACGCCCTACTGCCATTAACACCACGTCTGCCTGCGAAGACCGCTCCTGCCCCTGATACTCATAAATAACACTGTCATCTTTGACTTTCCGGACCTTTGCACCGGTATAAAATTCTACCTTCTGTTTCTCCATGCGCTTCTTTACCATTTCGGATACTTCCTCATCCACCATAGGAAGAATATGGTCCATCAGCTCTAACACGGTTACTTTTGTATCCAGATGGGAAAATACATGAGCAAACTCAATACCGATCACTCCCCCTCCGATAATGGCAATTGATTTCGGTATATCTTCCAGCTCCAGAGCCTCTTTGCTGGTAATAACATTTGTATTTCCTTCCAGAGGGATAAAGGGCGGCATGAATGTAACGGAACCTGTTGCTATAATAAAATATTCTGAGGTATATGTTTTGCCGTCCACCGTAATCGTATGGGAATCCACAAAAGAGGCTCTTCCGTTAATAACTGTCACTTTATTTCCCCTAAGAAGCGCCTGCACTCCGTTTACCAGTGTTTTTACTACCGTCTCCTTCCTTTGCTGAAGCCTCTTCATATCTACAGAAACCTGCTCTTTTTGTATTCCCGTGATGGCAAAGTCCGCCGCTTCTTTGATTTCTGTATACAGATTTGCTGTGCGGATCAGCGTCTTAGTGGGGATACATCCCTCATTTAAACATACTCCCCCAAAGGATCCTGCTTCTACAATAGCTGTCTTTTTCCCGGACTGTGCCGCTTTAATTGCAGTTTCATAACCGCCGGGACCTGCGCCGATTACCAGAACCTCAAAATCATACTCCTTCTGGTCTGCGGTATCCGTTATCTCACGGATTTCCTCTGCGTCCGACACAGGAGCTTCTAATGTCTCTGCACCAGCCGCAGCTAATACCGCATCTGAATTTTTAAAGCCAAGTTTCGGCATACAAATTACTTCCGCCATGAAATTACCCCTTTCCTACATCAAAATTTTTAATGGGTTTTCCAGCAGTTCTTTCATATATTCCACAAACTGAGACGCTAAAAGTCCGTCAATCAATCTGTGATCTACCGAAAGCTGAATATTCATCATAGGACGAATTTCTATTGTGTCTTCCCCATCTTTCTCTATTACTACCGGTGTTTTTCTAACAGAGCTTACCGACAATATCGCCGCTTCCGGCGGATTAATAATTGCGGTAAAATTGCCAATCCCAAACATTCCCAGATTTGAGATAGAGAATGTTCCGCCTGAATACTCTTCCGGCTTTAAATGCCCCTCCTTTGCCCGGTCTACCAGATCTCTGTTTTCTTCTGAAACTTTTGTCAGAGATTTCTCCTGAACATTTTTAATTACCGGTACAATCAGTCCATTGTCTCCTGCTACCGCCACACCGATATTTGCACTTTCATAGGTAACAATATTTCCGTCAACCAAAGACGCATTAATACCCGGGAACTTTGCCAAAGCTTTAGCAGCTGCATAAACCAGCAGATCGGAAACTGTAATTTTGCGTTCTGATACCTGGTTTATCTCTTTTCTAAACGCGGTCATATTTGTAGTATCCACTGTATCGGTAAAATACAGATGAGGGGCTGTAAACTTACTCTCCGCCAGCTTATCTCCGATAATCTTACGGACACCTTTATACGGAACAGAAGAAAGAAGCTTTTTATCCGAATCTTTCTCTGCCGGAGCCGGACTTTTTTCGGCCAATACTTTTTCAATATCAGCTTTCATTACTTTACCATTCACTCCGCTTCCAGCTGCCAGACTTAAATCTATACCTGTTTTTTCAGCCAGCTTTCTGGCAAGGGGCGATGCTTTGATATCTTTGGCGGTAATCCCGCCCGAAAAACCGGTTCCCACAATATTTTTTAAAGAATCCGGATCTATTCCTTCCTCTTTTACAATTCTTTTTGCCTTTGGTGTCAGTTTTAAATCATTAAAATTTCCGGAAACCTTCTCTGCTTCTGCGCCGGTATTTTCTGCAGAAGGTTCTTCCTGTTCCGGTATCTGACCCGGCTGTGCTTTTTGTTCTGACTCGGCCTCCCCCAAGGCTGCATCCGGATCTTCTCCCGGCTGTCCTACCACGGCAATTGGCGTAAATACATCTGCATATTCATTTTCTTCCAGCATTGTTTTTAACAGCACACCGTCGCAGGTCGCCTCCACCGGCATGGTTGTTTTATCTGTATTAATTTCAAACAGAACTTCTCCTTTTTTTATTTCTTCTCCTGTCCGTCTGCACCAGCGGACAAGCTGTCCCTCATCCATATTAAAGCCAAGCTTTGGCATGCAAATTACTTCTGCCATCTGTTTTTCCTCCTGATTTTCAGATCATCTCTTTAATAGCTGCATATATTTTCTTATCATCCGGAATCAGCGGGAACTCCAGCGCCGGACTAAACGGAAGTGGTACATCTGCAGTTCCAAGCCGTTTCACCGGGGCTTCTAGATCATAAAACACATCCGGCATAATCCGCGCTGCAATCTCCCCGCTGATGCCAAAGGATTCATGTCCTTCATCCACAATCAGTAATTTTCCTGTTTTCTTCACGGATTTTATAATGGTTTCAGTATCCAGGGGCACAATGGTTCTCAAATCAATATGATCCGCACTGATTCCTTCTTTTTGCAGCTTTTTCATGGCTTTCTCTGCTTTTATCGTCATAATAGAAGTAGTGACAACGGTAATGTCATCTCCTTCCGAAACCATTCTGGCCTTTCCAAACGGAATGGTATAATCCTCATCTTCCGGAACATCAAACTTTGTTGTATAAAGCATTTTATGCTCAAAAAACAGAACCGGATTGTTATCCCTTATTGCGGTTTTTAATAAACCCTTGGCCTCGGCTCCGGTAGAAGGGAGCACAACCTTCATGCCCGGACAGTGAGCGGCCCAGGCGTGAAAGGACTGAGAATGCTGGGCTGCTGAGGACCGCCCTCCGCCGATGGGCATGCGGATTACCATAGGCACATTTGCCTGTCCGCCGGACATATAAGTAATTTTTGCCATCTGATTACAAATCTGATCCATACAGACCATCATAAAATCTCCAAACATCAGCTCTACCACAGGGCGGAGACCTCTTAACGCAGCTCCTACCCCCATGCCGACAAATCCCTGCTCAGAAATGGGTGTATCTTTACATCTTAAATCTCCGTATTTCTCCATTAATCCTGCGGTGCATTTAAAATTACCTCCAAGAATTCCAACATCCTCTCCCATACAAAATACAGCGTCGTCACGAGCCATCTCTTCATCTAATGCTTCCAAAACAGCATCTCTATACATTATATTTTTCATTATTTTCCCTCCTATCAGTCAACAAAAACATCTGTGTATGCTTCCGCCATATCCGGATACGGACTCTCCTCAGCAAATCTGCAGGCTTCCTGAATTTCCTTTTCTACCTCTTCTGCGATCTCATCCATCTCCTGCTGTGTCAAAATTCCCAGTTCTTTCAAGCGGCCCAAAGGCTCTTTTTCTTTCCACTCTGCAACTTCCTCATCAGGACGGTACACCCCGGGATCTCCTACATGATGTCCCTGCCAGCGGTAAGTCATGCACTCTATAATTGTCGGGCCCTCTCCCCTCCGGGCTTTTTCCACTGCTTTTACAGCCTCTTCATAAACCTGAAATACATCATTTCCGTCAATGGTGATTCCCTCAATTCCATAACCTGCCGCACGCTTTGCAATATGATGCTCCTTTGTCACTCTTCGGATATCTACTGAAATTCCATACAAATTATTTTCCACTATGTAAACAATAGGAAGATTCCAGGCGGCCGCCATATTAATGCTCTCATGGAAAGTTCCCTCATTGGCTGCCGAATCTCCGAAAAAGCATACGGTCACTTCATCAGTGCCTTTATAAAGGGATGCATAGGCAGAGCCTGTGGCTATGGGAATCTCTCCCCCAACAATTCCGTTGGCGCCCAAGATACCTTTATCCATGGCCATAATATGCATAGAGCCGCCTTTTCCTTTGGAGTAGCCTGCTTCCTTTCCCAGAATCTCTGCCATCATACGGTTTAAATCCGCCCCTCTGGCTACCAGATGGCCATGGCCTCTGTGGGTGCTGCCGATAAAATCTCTTTCTTCCAGGGCACCGCAGACCCCTGCCGCAACTGCCTCCTCTCCCAGATATAAATGTGCCAGCCCCGGCATTAGTCCCCGCTTGTAAAACTCAAAAACCTCTTCCTCAAATCTTCTGGTTCGATACATAATCGTATAGAACTCTTTCGCTTTTTCTTTTTTCTGCTGCTTTGTCATAGTCTCCATCCTTTCTTCCAAAAATACTCTCCTGTAATCTTTTTCAGATTGCCTTATTATTCAGCAAGTCCCGTGCCAGTTTTCTTACTATTCCTGCTTTTAAGAAATCTTCAAAAAAAGACCGTAAAACCAACATATTTCAAAAATCAGGGAATTATCACACGGTGTGCCTCCCTGACACATTCTGAATTTATGTGTCATTCTGTCCCAGATGTAACAAAATGTCACACCTTTATGTCACACATACATGTGATGTAACTTCTTATCTGCACATTACATCCCAAGGCCCAGAATCAGATCTGCCATCAGACGGTTTCCCTTTTCATTGGGATGCACTCCGTCTGAAAAGTAACTCTCGTATCCATATTTTCTAACTCCTGCAAACGCTTTCTGAAAATCCAGAATATCTGTGTGAAAGGTTTTAGAAAATCTGTAAATCCATTCTCGATATCTGCACATTTTTTCATTTACTTTTTTAAAATCAGCAAAATCTTTCCAGTCACTGCGCAGCGACTCAAGATCAAATTCCATGGGAATCCCAATAACAGGAACCTTTCTGCAAAAATAAGTCTGGTGCACCAAAGCCATGATGTTAGACTGTACAGTCTCCACAGACGCCCCCATAATGAAATCATTGCCGCCTCCCATAAGGATCACAAGCTTTCCGTCGTTATGTACCACATCCCGGTCAAATCTTGCCAGCATCCCCCCGGTTGTATCACCCGGAATCCCACAGTTGCAGTAGCTGTTCTGAGACTCCTGCTCCAAAAGATCTGTCCACAACGTCCCCTGCTTTAAGCCAAGCCCCGCTGTCAGACTGTCTCCAAGACAAATAATTCTCATATTCCTCCTTCTCACCACCGGCAGGGAAGTTTGCTATTTCCCCGTCTGTATGATAAAATTTTTATATTATTAATCGAAACTTCTGATTTCAATTTACTGCAATTTTCATGCCGGTTTCATACGGTATGTCTGTATAAAGGACTTAAATATCATGTTATTTACTAAGGAATATATTCAACAGCTGAAAGAAGCAAGAAATGCTTTTATTGAGGAGAATAAGCGGCCGGACCATACTGTCCGGGACGTGATACAGCAGTCATGGATCCGTTCCAAATCCTTTGGCATTGATCCAGAGGATACCAGAGCAGAAATTTTATCTCAGACAGAGATCCAAAAAAAAATAACGGAAAATCAGCTGCTGTACGACACAGCCTCTTCCTTTATGGAATATCTGTATCAGCTGGTAAAAGGATCCGGCTTTATGATTATCTTTGCCGACCGGGAGGGCTATATTTTAAATTCTGTAGGTGATCCGGATATTTTAAAGATTGCCCAGACCCAGAGCAATCCGCTGGTGATCGGAAGCTGCCGAAGTGAAGCCGCCCTTGGAACAAATGCGGTAGGAACGCCTCTGTGCACCGGGAAACCCATTCAGATTTTTGCTTATGAGCATTACATCACCCCTTCTTCTGACTGGACCTGTTCAGGGGCGCCTGTTATTGTAAACGGACAGATTGTCGGGGTACTGGCCTTAAGCGGCAATCGGGACAGGGTCCACCCCCACACCCTGGGCATGGTCATGGCTGCCAGTGAAGCCATCTCCAGAGAAATCCATTTAAAAGCCGCTAATACCCAGTTAACAGATTTGAAAAATCAGCTGCAGACTGCTATTGATTCTATTCACAGCGGTGCCTTTCTGCTGGATGAACATTTTAAGGTTTCTCTTGTAAACTCTCTGACCCTTTCAGCGCTGGAATGTAAAGAAGAGGATCTTATGGGGCATTCTTACCGGGAGTTTTTCCCTGACTTAAAGCTGGAAGAAATTACGGACAATATTTATGATTATGAGACAACCATTTCCGGAAAAAATAAACCTATAAAATGTTTTATTTCTGTTAAATCCGTACATACCAGCCGGTTTTCCAATAAAGAAACGTTTCTGATCTCTTTTCGGAAGACAGAACATATCCGCAGCCTGGTAAACAAGGTAATCGGTTCCGATGCAAGGTACGATTTTGACAATATTATCGGCAGCTGTCCGGCTATGACACGGACCAAGGAGCTGGCCAGACTGGTGGCAGGAGGCAATACCACGGTTCTGATCACCGGTGAAAGCGGTACCGGCAAGGAGCTGTTCGCCCATGCTCTCCATAACAACAGTTCCTTCTCCGGCGGACCTTTTGTAGCCATTAACTGCGGGGCAATTCCAAAAGAATTAATCGAAAGCGAATTATTCGGCTATGAGGCCGGAGCTTTTACCGGGGCTAAAAAAGAGGGCCGGGCCGGTAAATTTGAGCTGGCCAATGAGGGTACGATCTTTCTGGATGAAATCGGGGATATGCCTTATGATGTTCAGATTCGTCTGCTGCGCGTTCTTCAGGAAAGATGTGTCACCCGGGTGGGCGGGAAAAAATCCATTCCATTAAACATCCGGGTCATTGCAGCCACAAACTGTGATCTTGAGGAAGCAATCCGGGAACATACTTTCCGCCGTGATCTCTACTACCGGCTGAATGTATTTAATCTTCATATTCCTCCTCTGAGAGAACGGGGGGATGATATTATGCTTCTGACCCGTTATTTTCTGGAAAAATACCGGAAGCCGGAATATGACCCCATTACCAGAATCACACCTGAAGTAGAACAGATCTTCTTATCCTATCCCTGGATGGGAAATATCAGAGAGCTGGAAAACACCATCGAACGGGTATGCATCCTGACACAAAACGGCATCTTATCTCCTGAAGCTCTGCCTCATAATATGAAAGCATATCCGTTACAGGAGTCAGGGAAAGCGGTATCTGTATGTGCCAAGCCCTTCCATACAGACACTGATTCCTGCCAGCAGCAAAAGGCGCATCCTGAAATTTTATCAGCAGATGAATCGGAACAAAGACTGATTATTGAACATCTGAAAAATTCCGGCGGAAACATAAAAAAAGCGGCGGAAAGTCTCGGCATCAGCCGACGTACTCTCTACCGCAAACTGGAAAAGTATCATATAAATTCTGATGAGCTGCGCCAGTCATAAAAAGTACAAGAAACGCCTGGCGTTTAACGGCCGGGCGCTTCTTTTTACTCACCGCCTGCAGAGACGGAAGTCATCCCACATCTGATATTATTCGCTTACATTTCTCCCCTTGCCTCACGTTCTTTTAATTCTTCCGTGATCATAGGAAGCATCTTATCAAGCTTATACAGCAGGCAGAATACTACCTGCACAATGGCCAGTGCAATTGGAAGGAAAATATATACCCAGTAAATAGCATCCAGGGAAGACTGGGTCTGCACTGCAAGAGTCCCTTTATAACCGGCTGCCGCCAGAATCATTCCAACCATACCGGCCGCTGCACCGCCGCCGATTTTAGAGCCGATGGAACCAGCGCTGAATAAAAAGGTATCATTCCTGTAATGGAACTTCCACTGACCAAATTCACAGGCATCCGCCAGCATTGCAAATACGCATCCCCACAAGGGCCCGTACCCGATGCCTTTTACTACTGATAAAACTGTAATCAGCCCTACACTGGTTGGATTTGTCAGTAAAATCAGCTGTGCGATAATAACGAGAAACATTCCAAACATGGTGGTATTTCGTTTCCCCACAAACTTCACCACTGCGGGAGTAATAAACAGAATACAGACAATCATGGCGATTTGTTCCGCCGTATAAATCTGGGAAACATAAATCTGATTTCCCAGTATATATTTACAGTAATATCCTAAAATCGTACTGTTTACTGTAGATGTCAGAACCATAACGCCCCAGAAGCCAAAACACAGCCACCAGTATCTGTTCTTAAACATAACGATAAAACTCTTTTTGTTGCTCTTTTTCTCTTTCTGCTTGGCCTCTATATGATCAAAATTAACCCTCTCTTTTGTGCCAAAGAAACAGAACAAAAGCAGCGCTACCGCAATACTTGCAAATACAAAAGATACTTTTACCCAGGCAGATCTGTCATTTCCAAAAGCTTCTACAATGGGTAAAGAGACTGCTGTAACCAGGATTCTTCCAATGGGAGACAGTCCCATTCGGAATGCCTGCAGAATCTCTCTCTGACGGGTATTTCTGGTAATCAGAGAGCTTAAAGACCCATAGGGCAGATTCAGCGCTGTATACACAACGGTTGTGCAAAGATTATAGGTAACAAACACATATACTGCCTTCATCACCGCGGTGGCTTCCACGGGAACCGTAAACAGCAATATGTAAGTAATGCCAAAAGGTATTGACATCCACAGCACCCAGGGCCTTGCTTTTCCGTGTTTCGAATGCACCTTATCTACAATACAGGCGAATACAATATCGGAACCGCCGTCAAAAATTCTGGATATCAGCATTATAAGCCCCACAACGGCCACCGAGATTCCCACATAATCCGTATAAAATAGTGTCAGCAGACTGCCTGTAAAACCGAATACAAAGTTACATGCCACATCACCGGACGCAAATGCAAATTTTTCATACAGGGGAACTTTTCCATCCTGCTGATTTGCATTCTGTACTTTCGCCTTTCCTAAAAATTCCATACCTTTCTCCTTTTTATTTACTTATAACCAGTCCTGTCCGCCTAATATTCACTCTTTACCAGCCGTTTTTCCATATATGCTTTATGGAGCGTTAACGCCATTTCCAGACTCTTGGTTCCGTCATACACAGTAATTTCCGGTTTTCTTCCGGTGAGAACGCAGTCAATAAAATCACACATTTCCAGATAGAAAGCATCTTCCCAGCGCTCCAGGAAATCCACAATCCCCTGTTCTGCTATATAGCCGTCTTTATAAATCTGCAGTCGGTTTCTTCTTGGAATACTGTTAATTCTAAGAGTACCTTTTGTACCGATAATTTCAGCTTCCACATGGCTGCAGGCAGCTGTTTTTCCCACATGTACATATGCCACAGAACCATTTTTCATAGAAGCCAGAGCAAGCCCGTTATCATAATCTTCATAATCCGCAAATTCCGGTTTTACATATGCGCCCCCTGCCGCATATGCACACTCTACTTCACTGTTAAGGAACCAGCAGGAAAGATCGCAGTCATGAATGCCCATCTCAAAAAACCATGGATGAAAAGCCCCCCGGACTCTCTTTTCAAACAACTCCTCAATAACAGAAACCCCATCCAGACTGGTGCTTTTAAAGATTATCGGCTTTCCGATTTCTCCTGCGCGGATCCGTTTCATAGCTTCCGCATGGGACGGATCAAACCGGCGCATAAATCCAAGGGTAAAGATTTTGGTATTGTTTTCCTCAACTGCCCGCTCAATTTCTTTACATTCCTGCCAGTCTAAAGACAACGGCTTTTCACAGAAAATATGTAATTTTGCCTGACAGGCTTTGATAATCAGATCATGATGAGTTTGAACATTAGTGATAATCGCCACGGCATCCAGCTCTTCCTGATCAATCATCTGATCATAATCTGTATATCCGGCAGGAATATCATAGGTTTTCTGAATTTCTTTTACTCTGTTCTCCAGTACATCGCACACTGCAACAACTTTTGCCGACGCAATTTTATTCTGTAAATGTCTGATATGAAGTTCTCCAAGATTGCCAAGTCCAACTACTGCGATTCTTACTTTTTCCATTTTTCTTCTCCTCTTTTAAATTTTTAATGCTGTCATATATCCGTCTCTGATAGCTTCCAGTGCATTTTTTGCACATTTTGCATCCCCAACGCATACAAGTTCCACCTGTGTATTTGCAAGCTCATCTCTTAAGGTCTGCACGGATCTCATTCCCACTGCAGTTACTACATAATCAAAAGGCCCCATCACCATCTGATTTTCATTTTGCTTACCAATAACTGTTCTGTCAGCTTCAACGGACATTACTTTTGTATCCGTATAAATACCAACCCCATGCTCCCGGAAAGATTCCATTAAAAACCGTTTCATATTTCCCGGTTCTTCTTTTGCAATATCATCCGCCATTTCAATGATTGTCACTTCACATCCATGACCGGCAAGATAATTAGCGGTTTCACTTCCAACCATTCCTCCGCCGATTACCGCAACTTTCCCTTCTGTCATAAGCTTTCCGTTTAACAGATCTACCGCACTGACTACAAATTCCCGGTCTTTGCCCGGGAAATCCGGTACCCAGGGCCGGCTTCCTGTGGCTGCCACCACCGTATCCGGACGATCTGCTTCCACTCGTTCTGCCGTCAGCGGGGTATTATAACGTACCGTAACCCCCAGCTTCTCCAGCTGGAACCGCTGCCATACAATAAAGGATGAGATCTCTCCTTTCCAGGGCGGCACGGCTGCTGTTGCGTACATTCCTCCCAGCCGGTCTGATTTTTCAAACAACGTAACCTGATGTCCCCGCTGTGCCAGCACAATAGCTGCCTGAGCGCCTGCAGGCCCTCCTCCGGCCACATAGATATTTTTCTTTATCTCAGCCGGCACAAGAGAAATTTCATCTTCCATCACTGTTCTGGGATTTAAGGTACACTGACCGTGAAATCCGGCATCAATTTTTCCCGTGCAGCCCTGCAGACATCCGATACAGGTAATAATATCCTCACATTGTCCCTCCAGCGCTTTCTTTGGCAGATACGGATCCGCTAAAGAAGCCCGGCCCATATAACAGGCATCTGCTTTCCCGCTTCTGATAATACTTTCCGCCACGTAGGGATCATTGATACGGCCTACAGTTGTAACCGGAATATCCACAACTGACTTAATTTCCCGGGCATAATCCGCAAGCCAGCCATGCCCCATCACTGCCGGAGGCACCTGCATATACCAGGTTTCATACACCGCAACAGAAACATTCAAAGAATCTATGCCTGCTTCTTCTAGCATAACAGCCATTGCCTTGGTGTCTTCTATATTGGTTCCCCCTTGAGTTCTCTCTTCACCGGAAATCTTATAGTCGATAGCAAAATCCGGTCCGCATTTTTTCCGGATATTCTTAACAATTTCCACAGGAAACCTCATACGGTTCATTAAATTTCCTCCATATTTATCCACACGTTTGTTGGAATAGGAAGAAGCAAATTCGCAGACCAGATATCCATGGGCTCCATGAATCTGTACTCCGTCAAACCCGGCTTTTTTTGCCCTTAAGGCCGCATCTCCGAATTTTTCAATCATCTGATCCACCTCTTTTGTGGTCATCTCGTGAGGCAGAGCCTTTTTCACAGGACAGGGAATAGGAGACGGCGCCCAAACCTGCTGGCCGATAATCCACTCCTCAGTCTGACGTCCTCCATGAAAAATCTGTGCATATATTTTTGCTCCGGCTTTGTGCACCCGGTCAGTCAGCTCTTTATGAGAAGCGATCTGCTCGTCGCACCACAATCCCGGCAGATACTGATACGTTCTTCCGTTTTTGTCTACCGCATAGTCTTCTGTGACAATCAGTCCCCATCCGCCCTTTGCCTTCTCCTCATGATAGGCAATATATTTTTCAGTAGCTGTTCCGTCTTCGTTACAGCAGTTCATAACCATTGCCGAAACAATAAAACGATTTTTTATTTCCACAGGCCCCATTTTCAATGGTTCTGCCAGCATTTTAAAGCCCGACATCTTAATTCCTCATTTCTTCCATTATTCTTTATGGGGAAGATTCAGATAAACCTCCCCCAAATATCTCTTTCGTCCGCAATGATAAATACGAACTTCATGTCATTTACAAATATTGCTTTAATGATGCATACGCTCTGGCTGCTGCACGTTTCAGCGGAAGCTCCCGGTGGTCAATGGCAATAATTTCACAGCCGATAGTACCAGTGTAGCCAAGAGCCAATACCCGCTTAATAAAATCTCTGCAGTCAAAGTCACCCTCGCCGGCAGGAAGCCTGTAATCACAGGTGTCACGCCAGAGACTGCCGCTGACTAACTCCTGATAGCCGTCATCCAGTTCTACTGTTATAATCTCTTCCGGCTTTATCAGCGCAATATCATCATAGGAACTGGGTCCCATAAATGTATGCCAGCTGTCCAGACAGAATCCTCCGTTTTTAACTCCCGCCGCCCGGAAAACTTCCAGTCCCTGTTTAATACAGTTCATATCCTTTTTAAAAGGCATAAACTCCATGGCAATTTTTGTTCCAATATTTTCCGCTTCTTTACAGAGCTTTGCAAATTCTTCAATAAACTTATCTTTCTCACAATCTCCGTCTGCGCCAAATACTTTAATATGTCTGGCATGCATTTTTTCCGCCGCCTCAAACACATTTCTTTTTGTCTGCTGGGCCTCTGCATTGCTGCTGTCCCACCATTTATCCAGCACTTCCACTTCGATTTCCGTAATGCCGTTGGCATCTGCAATTTTTTTTGCTTCTTCATACCCGTAGGTTTCTTTTGTATGAAGCAGGTCCAGCTCCACAAATCCGGCCCCCTGAAAACCGACTTTTCCAATGACTTCCATACGTTCTTTAAAATCTGAGTCTGCAATCTCCACATGATCTCCACAGTAATGATTTCCTGCAATTGCCCAGTGGCTGGCAATTAATTTGTTATTGTACATACATGATTCCCCCATACCTTTGAACTCTGCGTTCTGTCTTAGTTTCTGATAGGCTCTCCTTATTCCTGAAGATTCCCTTATACCCGGGCAATTCCTCCGTCTACAACCATAGTCTGGCCGGTCATAAATCCTGCCTCCTCAGATACCAGGAATTTAACGGCTCCTGTAAAATCTGCCGGATACGGATATTTTTTAATGGACTGTAATCCCAGCATCAAATCCCATTTATTAAAACCGCCTTCTTCAATTTCTCCCGGTGCTCCGCCTATATTGCTGATGGTCTGATCACAGACAAACAGACCCGGGGCCACAGAATTCACGGTCACACCATAAGGACCATATTCAGATGCCAGCGCTCTTGTAAGACCGATCACCGCGCCTTTTGTGGAAATATATCCGGACAGCTTTGGTTCCTGACCATTCATGAAGGAATCGGAAGTAATATTAACTACACGTCCCCATCCCTGTTTTCTCATGCCCGGCAGAAATGCCTGCAGGCAATTATAAGGACCATCCACATTTACAGAAAAAAAATGTTTCCATGCATCATAATCCAGTTCCTCAAATAAGATAAACGGATAAATCCCCGCATTGTTAATTAAAATATCACAGCCTCCAAATTCATCCACTTTCTTTTTCATCTCAGCTACCTGCTCAGGACTGCTGATATCACAGGAAACCGAAAGCACTCTGCTGTCTTTGTTTAACCCTTTAATTCTCTCTTCTGTCTGTGTGCATGCGCCTCTTGCCACCAGCACAACATCCAGTCCCAGATCTCTTACAAATTGAAAAGCTATTTCCTGTCCCAGTCCTTTGCTTGCTCCTGTAATAACCGCTATTTTGTTTGCCATAATACATCTCCTCCTGATTTTTTGTTTTATTTATAAGAATCTTTTATTATGAACGCTTAATTCCCACATTCTGTTCCAGACGTTCTACTAAAACCGCATAATCCTCGCCACCTCTGCCAACAGCTTCCATTTCCTCATAAAACTGTCTGACTACAGCGGTAACCGGCAGGGATGCCTGATACTGTTTAGCCGTATCCAGCGCCAGATCAAAATCCTTCAGCATCATTTTTACACTAAATGCCGGATCATATTTTCCGGAATTAATCAGCTCCACCTTGGACTGTACAATTAAGTTTCCAATGGCGCTTCCCGCCAGAACTTCCATACATGTTTCAACCGGTATCCCGGCTTTTTCTCCCAGTGAAACCGCTTCCGCCAGAAGCTGCGCCGTATTGCCCACTATAGTATTTAAAGCAATTTTCATTACCCGGGCTTCTTCCTTTTCTCCGATCCAGTACTTATTCCTTCCAAGCTTATCAAGCATTGGCTCTGCTTCTTTCATCAGCTCTTTATCACCGGATATCAGAAGTCCCAGCATACCTTTGGCTGCCGGCCCGGTGCTCCCTGTCACCGGGCACCGCAAAAACCTGCCTCCTGTCTTTTCTATCAATTCACTTACCAGAGCCGAATCCGCTGCTGACACCGTGCTCATATCAATGAGAACTTTATGGTTATTCATCCCCTGGGCAATCCCGTTTTCACCGGATACTACATCCAGAAGTATTTTTCCATTTGGCAGCATAGTAAAAATATAATCCGCCTTCTGTGCCGCCTCCTTTGGTGATTCTGCCCATTGGGCTCCCAGAGCCAGCGCTTCTTGCACTTTTTCTCTGGAAGTATCATTTACCACAGCCGGATATCCCGCTTTTATCAGGTTTTTACACATGGGCATTCCCATGTTTCCCAGCCCAATCCATCCAATTACTTTCAATGACCGCACTCCTTTCCCCTGGTCTTTCTATTTATTAAGGAAACATGCATCCCGGAAAACCGCAGGATACAATCTCATCTGACGGGAATTTTGTAATAACTTCATGCCCCGTCTTTGTTACAACAATTTCTTCTTCAATCCGGGCGCTTCCGCTACCGTCCTCTGACGGGCACCAGGTTTCAATGGCAAAGGTCATACCCGGTTTAAATTCAAATGGATGATCCAGTGAGAATAATCTGGAAATCGCAGGTTTTTCCCACAGTCCAAGACCAATTCCATGTGCAAACTGCAGCAGAAAAGCTTCTTTTTCATCATTAAAACCAAGCTCCTGTGCAGACGGCCACATCTTTGCCACATCTGCAGTTGTATTGCCCGGCTTAATCACGCTGATACCGTCCCGGATCCATTTCAATGCTTTTGCGTAGGCTTCTTCCTGTGCCTTAGTGGGCCTTCCGCAGGAGAATGTACGATAATAGCAGGTATGATAACCGTTGTATACATTTCCCACATCGAAATATACCAGTTCTCCCGGCCGGATCATGCGGTTTGAGGTTGTATGACTGTGAGGATTCCCTCTCTGGCCGGAAATACAGTTTACAAACTCTACAGATTCCGCGCCCCATTTAAACAGCTGATGCTGGATCAGCGCTTCCATTTCGTTCTCTGTTGCCCCCGGACGCAGATGTTTTGCCACATCCCAGTAAGCCGCATCCACCATAGCCGCAGAGCATTTCAGCAGCTCAATCTCATCTTCCGTTTTGATCATTCGGGCCTCTACCATAGGCGCCTGGCCATCCCCGATGGAGATTCCGGCCTTTTCTAATGCCTGATAAAGCGGAATATCCACAATATCAATGCCAAGGGTACGCCCTTCTGCACCATATTTTTTCAGATAGCTTACAATCTCTGCCACTTCCTGCTCTACCATGCCTACTTCCGCCGGGATGGAGCCCCGCATAGAGCCCACAGCCGGCATAATGTTTTCCGGATTAATCCAGGAAACTCTCTGACGTTTAGAAGGGCATGCCGGATCAAATAAGATCGGCTGTTCCACCCCGTCAATCAGCAGACAATGACGGTTCATTTTATTCCGGTTCCATTCCCCTACATGGGTTCCTGTTATGTAACGGATATTGTCAAAGTCATAGCACAAAAGAGCGCCAAACCCTGACTCCTTTAAATATTTTTTTGCCCGCTCAAGTCTTTCTGCGTGGAGTCTTGTAAAGTTTATATTGTCCTCAAAATCCACTCCGTTAAATCCAGCCTTCATTTTTCTTCCTCCTGTTTTTAAATTATATTTTAGTGATCAGCAGTGTCCTTATCAGGACATCCCCTGTTTCTCCTTCATTTAATAATTTTTCCTCCAAAAATATTTATTTAACTTTATACCTACTAATATTGCAAAGTTCGTGCCAATTTTGTTTTCTTTTTTTGTTAGTATTTACATACATTTATCCTTGACCTTGTGCCATTTTTATGCCATTATTTAGAAAACAGGCAGAATTTCGGCACATTTTTGACACTGATATGGCACACAGGAGGGGGACTATGGAAATTTATCGAGGAGAAAACAATAAAATTGTTGGTAACTACTGGGAAACTTATATAAAAGAAGGAAGGCCTCTCCCTCAAAAGCTGGATGCTATCCGCCCGGAGATTTTAGACTCCTGGAGACGATCTGTTTCTTACGGTATTTCACCCTTTGAGCCGGATCAGAAATTCTTAGCTTCAGACCAGCTGAAACAAAAATTAAAAGATCATGAAGAATTGATTGCCGTCACTCATGCCCACCTTCAAAAACTTTACTTTTATGTAAAGGGCACAAACTTTGCCATGGTTCTGGCTGATCATGACGGTTATATTATAGATATGCTGGCCGACGATGCCCTGATCCGCCAAAAGGCCCATCAAAGCGGTTTAAAAATCGGATGTCTCCGCTCAGAAAAAAATGCCGGTACCTCCGGCATTTCCATCTGTCTTATGTTAGATAAACCTTATGCAGTCTATGGAAAAGAACATTTTCTGAAAGCCAATCAGGATTATATCTGCTGTGCGGCTCCCATTCATTCTCAGGACAAAAAGCTTTTGGGATGCTTAGCCTTAATCGGTCCCTGCGAACTTGCGCCTGCTCATTCTCTTGGTATGATCACCGCGGCGGCAGACGGTATCGAAAAGGAGCTTTCACTGAAAATGGCGCTGAACCATCTGTCTGCCGTTAATACCAATCTGCATCTGACACTGAATTCCCTTTCTCACGGAATCCTCCTGGTAAACCGGCAGGGTGAAATTCTGCAGCACAACGACAAATTAAAGGATCTCTTTTCCATTCATAACGAAAAAAATCCCCTGCAGTTAATAGAACTTTTGGAGGATCAGGCGCTTACCGATGAAATTTTAAATACACATGAAAGTGTTTATAATCATGAAATTACGATTCCCCGTACTTTAAATCCTTCTCTCTCACTGCTTTTAAATATCTCGGCTCCGGAAGATGTTCCCGATCATCTTTTGCTGACCTTTGACAAGCCCCAGGCAATCCGCCGGCTGGTCAGCAAAACTGCAGGGTTTTTGGCAAAATGTACCTTCGATTCCATGATAGGAAATTCTCTTTGTATGAAGCAGGTAAAAAAGCTGGGACATCTGGCCGCCAAAACGGATTCCAATCTTTTAATTCTGGGAGAAAGCGGAACTGGAAAAGACATTCTTGCCCAGGCTGTCCACAATGAAAGCCGCCGGTGCAACGGACCTTTCCTCCCCATTAACTGCGCCGCCCTTCCAAAAAATCTCATAGAAAGCGAGCTGTTCGGATATGAAGGAGGTACCTTTACCGGCGCACAAAAAGGCGGGGCTCCCGGAAAATTTGAGCTGGCAGAAGGGGGGACTATTTTTCTGGATGAAATCGGCGATATGCCGCTAGAACTGCAGGCCACTCTTCTTAGAGTGCTGCAAAATAAAGAAATTATCAGGGTTGGAGGGAAACAGCCCAAACCTATCAATGTACGAATTATTGCGGCAACAAATACAAATCTGGAAGAGGCAGTTTTAAATAAAGAATTCCGCAGCGATTTATATTACAGGCTGAATGTTCTTTCTATTGTGATTCCACCCTTAAGATACAGAAAAGAAGATATCTCACCGTTAATTGATTATTTTACCAGATCACATACCTCTGGAGAATTTCACATGAACTTCTTCTCCTCCCGGGACCGCCGGCTTCTTACAGAACATTCCTGGCCTGGAAATGTCCGGGAGCTGGAAAATATCGTGGAGCGTGTTATTATTTCTTCCAGCGACGGAAGCATCTCTTCTAGTGAAATATTAAAACTGTTTCTAAATCTGGAACCCTCCGGACAGGCTTCGAATCCCGCCGGCAAACCTGCCCCTTCGAAATCCGCTGTCAAAGCACCAGAACCTGTAAAAAGAGATCATCCCCCCCAGGACAGCATACCGGACAAGCTGTCTCCTGCCAGAGAACGGGCGCTGATTGTTCAGATTCTTACTGAAGAACACGGTCATGTGGCCAGCGCATCTTTGCGGCTGGCCATGCCCAGGCGGACACTGTACCGGAAAATACAGAAATATCATATTGATCTGGACGAATTCCGCGGCTGATATTTCCAGGCGGGTATCACTTTTATTTCCGTACTACAACTTTGGGGATGAATTCAAAGGACACATCTGCAGAAGGGTTTTTTATTTTTTCCAGAAGACGCATGGCCGCACATTCTCCAAATTCCTCTTTTGGATGCGTCACAGAGGTAAGGTTCTGATCTCTTGCAATCTCGGAATCATCAAAACCGCAGATTACGATATCTTCCCTGAATTCTTTGTGGAGGGCCAGATATTTTTTCAAATAATTTGCCAGCCTGTCATCCTGACAGATCACAGCACTGCAGGATGACAGTGCGGCATGAAGCCTTGCATTTAAAGGCTCTGTAAATATTTCAGAAACATCTGAGCTGTCATACCAGAAAATCGTTTCATCCGGAATGGCAATCCCTCTGTTTTGAAATGCCTTTACAAATCCAAGATATCTGGCCGTACCGGTTTGGTCATCCAACGCAAAGATTACAGCAATTTTTTTGTGTCCCTGATCCAGCAGATAATCCGTCAGCAGTAAACCGCCCTTTTCGTCACCACCAGTTACATAAGACAGCGAAAGCCCCGGGATTTTCGCATGAATTAAAACGGCCGGTCTCGTCCGCGCAATCCGCTGATACAGATCATAATTCAACTGCGGGAGGGCCCCTTTGGTGGGTTCAATAATAAGCCCTGCAAAATCTCCTTCCAGAAAATCCATCAATGCTTCCCGTTCCTGGGAAATACAGTTGTTTGTAAACTGCATCACAGACGTATATCCGTGTTTGTTTAATACTGCGTTAATTCCTTTTATAATAGACGGGAAAATATAATGATCCAGATTGTTCATTAAAATCCCCACTCTTCTAGAACTGTAAAAAGAATCTGGCAGCAGTTTCAGGTCAGATGTATCTACATAAGTCCCACTGCCTCTGACCTTATACAAAAGATTTTCCTGCTCCAAAACCGCAACTGCCTTGCGCACGGTATCTCTGCTTACCAGAAACCGCTCGGAAAGCTCAGCCTCCGTGGGAATCCTGTCACCATCTCTGTACTGTCCCTTTTCGATCTGTTCCCTCAGCCAGAGTGCAAGATCCGTATACTTAAAATGTGCCATACTAATTCCCCCGCTTTCTCTATGAATTATTTGTTAATTTCAGCATACAATATATTTCAAAATATGACAACTAAAGTTTTAGAATTTGTATGTATTTTATACATAAATATGGTTTTTTTCTTTAATATATCATAATATGTATGTTACTGCTGTTATTCATATATGTTTTTCATACAAATATTCAAAGAAAAATTTTGACGGCACAAATACAGTACCCCTGTCTGTTCCTGCTGATCTTTAACTTAACAAAAGCTCCACGAAATTTTCCGTCTCTAAACCGCTGTAATACTTCATCATATCAATTCCCAAAAGTGCCCCTCTGACCGCTTCCTCTTTTAGAGCCATCCCCTTTAGGCGCATTTTCAGCTCCTCTACAGCGCCGTCTCCAAAATAATCCCCCCGGGAATCAAAGGATTCAATTATCCCATTCTTTACTGTAAGAAATAGTTCTATTTTTCCAACGCCATCTATTCTCCGTTGCTTTTGGATGCTGTATTCGGGAGAATATCCGTAATTCCATTCCCAGGTATCATATCTTTCTTTTTTTATCTCACTGATTCTTTTTTTGTCAGTCTCAGTAAAAGCATGCACACAGCTTTTTTTTCCAAGCAGCATATTTTCTTTCAAAAGTTTTTGAAAGCGGTCCACTGTCATATTCTCAGACATATACGGCTTTAAATTGGTTACTCTGCTTCTTACCGACTGAAAACCTTTGGAGGCAATTTTATCTTTGGACACTTTCAGTGCATCCCCTACCACTGACAGATCAGAATCAAACAGCAGCGTACCATGATGCATAATACGCCCTTGTTTAATATACTGAGAATTACCGGAAAATTTTCTTCCATCTACGGTAATATCATTTCTTCCGGTGATACTGGCAAAAACCCCCAGGCGCTTTAAAAGGCTTACGACCGGACGGCAGAATGCCTGCAGATTAATCTGTTCAATATCTCCTGCATCTGCTATAAAAGTAAAATTGATATTCCCTAAATCATGATAAACCGCCCCGCCTCCGGACAGACGGCGCACTACCTGAATCCCATGCTCTTTTACAAAGGGAATATTAATCTCTTCCACTGTATTTTGATGTTTTCCCACTACAATGGCATTGGCATTCTGCCACAGCATAAAATATTCTTCATTTTTCGGCATTTCATCAAATACATATTGTTCCAGTGCAAGATTATAAGCTGCATCTTTCCAGGGACTTTCTATGAAAATCATAATAAACCTCTCCTTTTTATTACACTGCCGGTGCCATTTTGCCGCACATTATGTGTCTTTATGTCACATGTGACATATTCTGCCTCAGAATCCTTCCGCTGATGCAGTCCACTTCCTAAGAGCTGCCGGCCCTCTAATACAGTTCCTGATAAATTTTGTAAACTCTCTGCTGATCCAGTTCTACAAAGTTGTTGGCCATCAGCCGTCCCTGATTTTCCATAACGGATTCTGTAAATTCTTTCAGGTCTTCCGCAGTTACCCCATATTCATGAAGGGCTTTTTTTGGCAGCAGCACATTTAATAATTTTTCCAGCTCTTCATATACATCTGACGCATCGCAGCCTAAAATATCTGCAATGTACTGATTCAGCACAGCTATTTCACCATCTGTTTTCAATTCCATGTAGTTTTTCATAACCCCGGTAAAAACAGCATAATTAGATTCCCCGTGAGCCACATGATACGTGGCACCCAGCGGATAACTCAACGCATGTACGGCGGCGCATCCTGCATTCCCGAAAGCAATACCGGCATAATTAGAGGCAGTCAAAAAATCCTCCATCAAGGGCAGTCTTGCTTCCTCTCCGTATTCCCTGATTTTCAGATAGCCCTTTAATATCAGATCAATAGCCCGATAGCCAAACAGTTTCGTATAATCATTTGCTTTTGGAGAAAGTGTAGATTCAATGGCATGAATCAGGGCGTCAATGGAGCTGGCTGCAAAAAACCGGAAGGGCAGCCCTTTTAACAGCTCCGGAACCAGAATTGCAGCATCGGCATACATCTCGTCCACCGCCAGTCCTTTCTTGGTTCCCCGGCTGTTTAAGGCCAGTATCGCAATGTTCGTTACCTCAGAGCCTGTACCGCAGGTAGTGGGCACTAAAATCAGTTCTTTATCCTTTATTGCCGGAACTTTTCCGTCGTACAAATCTAAAATGGGAGATACATTTTTCAGTGCAAAGATTTTGGAAATATCAATGACTGTACCGCCTCCAATGGCAATAATCCGTCCTGGATTTCCTTTAATGTCTTTGTAAATGGCTTCCGCCATCTCATCAGACGGTTCCCCGGCCCCATAATTTTCCTGATAAATGACATCACATTGTAAATTCAGACTGCCAAAGGCCGGTTCGTAAATGTACTGGTTGGTAATCACCAGATCCCCTGCTCCAATCTGAAATTCTTCTGCAAATTCACGGCAGGTGCCGTATTTGTAAATTGCCGGTTTTAACATTAATTGTTTCATTGCTTTCCTCTCCTTATTCTTATCTGCTATTTTCAGGATCTTTTTCATCCTCTAACGTTAATTACAGCAATTTACATGCCAAAAGGCGGATACAAACACCGGAAACAACTCTTTTTTGTATCCCGGACTTATGCATCCGCCTTTGGCTCATTTCTATTTTATTTTGTTTGTCACAACGGCCTAAGATAACCTGTTACGCTTCATAGGCCATCTTATAAATTTCAAGCATGTCTTTCCAGTCAAGTTCCCGGATTCCGGGAAGTGTTCTTGTCTTATGAAAAGAACAGTTATCTGCCAGCTGCTCAAGATCCTCCCATTTTACACCAAGGGTTTTCAAATTCACAGGCATATCAATGCTTTTATAATAATTTTCCTGGGCCTCAATTCCTGCCAGTACAGTTTTTTCAGGATTTTCAAAATCATATGCAATATTCCAAACCCGATTGGCAAATTGCGCAAATCTCTCCACTTTACCCGGATACACATATCTTGCCCAGCTGCACCAGAGTGCAGATAATCCGGCCCCATGTGCCACCGCCGGATACATACCTGATATTTCATGCTCCAGCTGATGAACCTGCATAAAAAACGTTCTTCCGCAATGGGTCAGGTCATTGTGGGCAACACTGGAAGCCCACATCATATTTGCTCTGGCTTCATAATTCCTAGGATTTTCAATGCTTTCTTTTCCGGCCTGTACCACAGAACGCATCACCCCTTCCGCAATGCTGTCCGTCAGATAAGTTCCCTCATCCCCAGTCAGGTACCGTTCCATGGTATGCATCATAATATCCACTGCTCCGCAGCCCGTCTGAAATTTGCTGACAGAATAGGTCAGCTCCGGATTTTCAATGGCAAACACCGGACGGTTAAACTCTGAATTATAGCCTCGTTTTCTGCCTGTTTCTTCATCAGTAATTACACAGGAGGAACTCATCTCAGAACCTGCCGCTGCAAGAGTAAGAATTACCCCCACCGGAACAGACTTTGTCACTGCAGCTTTTTTTAAGGAGAAATCCCAGACATCCACTTTGGGGTCTGCAATCCCGTTGGCAATATCTTTGGCGGAATCAATCACCGAGCCGCCGCCCACAGCAAGCACAAAATCTACCTTCTCTGCCAGACAAAGGGTAATTCCTTTTCTTACCATCTCAAGTGTTGGATTTGCCTGTACTCCGCCTAATTCCACATAATCTATTCCAGCTTCTTCCAGAGATTTTTTCACCCGGTCAAGAAGCCCGCTCTTTTTTGCAGACTGACCTCCATAATGAATCAGCACTTTGCCGGCCCCATAAGACCGTATGAGCCTCCCTGCTTCCAGCTCTTTATCTTTCCCGAATACCACTTTGGTCGGCGTATAAAATTCAAAATCCTTCATCATCTTCCTCCATTCTCCTTTACTGCCGTCTTATGGGCAAAAAACAAATACCGCCCTCTGCTACTAACAGAGGGCGGCAGCATGTAACTCCGAAAAGATACACAAAATAGCAAAATTATTGTATCACCTTTAGGGGAGGCCAGTCAATCCTTCGTACAAATTTTTTCAGAAACCAGCCAGTTTACATATACTATTCCTTTTTATTGTTCCTTTGGACGCAGCCTTTGTGCCTCTCGTTCAAAAACATGAGAAATATCATATAACTCCGGCACATCAGAAATTGTACAGATACCCACACATTCATTCAGCCAAGGAAACTCTTTTGTCATCTGATAAATTACCGTCATTGCTTTTGCTTCTGACATAGCTTTGTGGGAATGATATCCAGAACCTTGGATATGTTCAAATCCGTTCCTCTCAAAATATGCTCTAACGTCATAATACGCATTGTGCCAGTCACTTTTTGGATAATATATCTGCAAGGCTATGGTATCCAGATCAAAATTGATCCCTTTCTTCTGCGCACTATCCATTCTGTTAATTCCTTATAAAATCGGTAATTAAGTTTTCCTTCTCATCCCCGTTATACCAGAAACACTCCTGCAGATGATCCGAAATTTGAGAAGAATTTTTTATAGCAAAAATAGCGGCCCAAAATCTTCCGTAATCTTGTTTACGCCCACGGTCAAGGTAAATTCGTTTCCCTGGCTGCCTATCAGCACAACTCAGGTCTTCGTTTTCAAAAATCTGGTCTGTTTCTTCACAAATTCTATCTATATCACTTTTGGTCAGATTCCTAGTATCAAATTTTATTTCCACTTTATACATAATATCCGTCCTTTCAATACTGCCAAAACCAAAATGCCTTTATCCAGATTTATTTTAGCATAAGAAACACATATTGTCATACTCTTTTTCCCGGAATAACCCCCGCTCATTTTTACCTGACCAAAAAACCTCACAGCCACTTACCTGCCGCAGATTTTTAGTTACAGCACAATGGAGTTAACAGCTTCTATCAGATCAACAGCCAGAGAACGTTTCACCAGAGCCACTGTTTTTTTGTCAACTTCGGCCAGACAGTATGTTCCGTCATAACGATAGAGCTTCACCTGAATTTTGGTTTCATTCTCGTCGTCCAGATACAGCGTCATACTGATTTCTTCTTCACCATCCGGCTCCTGGTCTGTGAAACTGTATGCTTTCAGCGCCTCTGCTGCACTTTGTAACTGGGAAATATCCAGTTCTTTGTTTTTGTATGAATAAATATACTCGCCCTTTTTCTCCTCTGATGTAATTGTATATGTCTTTCCTTCCAGCGTAACCTCTATTTTAGAAATGTCCTCAAACTCTGCAGGTATCACTTCGGAATGACGCAGATCATTATAGGAAGCTTTCGTTAAAGCATCATAATCACTTTCGGAAATCCGGTAAATAATTCCGGAGTCTCCCACTCTTACATAAGCCGTAATTTCCTCTTCATCGTCTCCTGAAGTCTCTTTTTCCTCATCAGAAACACTGCTGATATTTAAAACGACACTCTCTGTTACTTCTTCTCCGTCCGCATCTTCCGCTGTTCCCTTCACAGTTACGGTCAGCTCTGGAGCATCCAGCCCATATGTCTTTAACTCTTCCTCTGATGCTTTATAAGTTACATAGTCCGTCAGATTCAGGGAACTTAAGCTTTCCAGATAACTTTCAATTTTGTCAGTATCAAGAGGCTGATTGTCTCCATCTTTTTCCGTGAAATATACATCCTCACTCCGATAGGTATCCCCGCTGTTTTCTTTGTATTGAATACTGTAATTTTCTGTTCCCTCAAAAGTAATGGTTTCCGCCTGAGAAAATACCGGAATCTCATCCTGGGCAATCAGATCATTAAGCCCCACTTCAAAAGTCTCTAACGGATCCGTCTGGGCAAGATAGACATTGCCGTCTCCAATAGACAAATAGCGCTGGGAATCCATATTGCTGTAATTGCCAAGAGAAATTTCGTAAGTCTCCCCGCTTGTTTCCAGCTGAATGGTACAAAGGGGCTCATCCAGACCATATTGTCCGTAATCTTCTACATCCTCGATCACAAAGGACACTGAAAAAGAGGCAAACTGCTCCAGCAGACCATTAATTTTATCTTCGTCAACCGGAAATTCCTTATCATCATCGTAACTCCAAAGACCATCATCATCTCTGTGAAAAGCCAGTTCCGTCTCTTCATAGTTCCACGACAATTTCTGCACAGAATCCTCTGAAAGTTCAAGAATTACTTCCTCACTGTTTTTAATCTGTTCCTTCTTCTCTTCCATGCGGGTGACTGCAAAGGTAATCAGACATGCTGCTGCAAGAATCCCCAGCAGTATATAGATCCGTTTAGCTCTTTTCATTCTGAACACTCCTCCTTCTAACCGTTATTCCAATTCCCACGCCAAGGTAAATCAGCGGAAATGCACCGATCATAAGAACCTTTAAAAGGGATGCTGTAGAATCCGAAATGGTCAGGTAATTATAATTTAAAGATTTACTTCGAATTGCCATAGCTTCGCTTTCTCCGATAAGAGATGACAAAGCATTCATGGCCAGATCTCCATTTGCGCCTGATGAGTATGCATTATAGGCGTCAGACAAAAATTCAGAAGATGAAAACCATACCATCTGTCCTTCCTTTGCATTTTCCACCTTTACTCCCACAGAAAACGGACCGTCGATATCACCTTCCTCTTTTTCATAGGTGTCAAGATCATAACCTGCGATTTTGCTGTAAGCAGCATCTGTAGTTGTCAGCAGACTTGTTACCGTACCTTTTTTGGAGCTTTCAGGAACTATAAGCCCCAGTGAAATAGGCATAATCACACTGTAATTGCTTTCTATCAGAGAATTCGTAATATCATCATCAGCCATATCCGGAATTAAAACATACTGTGCCCCGGAAACAAAATGTTCTCCGTCACTTTCAATCACAATTCCTTCTTTCGTCTCAATTCCGTAATCGGACAGCAGGCTGTACAAATGATCAAGGGTTTTATCTTCCACCGGACCGGCCATCACCAAAAGCTTTCCGCCCCCCTCCACATATTCGGCCAGCATTTCCTTCTCCTCTTCAGATATATCGCTTTCCGGAGCATAGATCATAACAGCATCTGCTTCCTCTGGTACCTTATCTACCGTTAACAAGGACAAATCTGAAACCTCAATATTCTCTTTTTCAATCTGCTGGCTGAAGGTAGAGGGCAGTTCTGCTTCCCCATGCCCCTCTAGCAGATACAGCTGCGGCTGTTCTTCATTGACAACATAATCAATTGCAGAAGTAACAGCACCTTCTCCGTCAAAAGAAGTGGTATAAGAGTAGGAATACATATCTGTTTCCTGAACATAAATATCACTGTAGGCAACAAATCTGCTGCGCTCTCCCGACTCAACAATCAGACTGTTGTTCTCCACACTTTCATCTGTATACTGTTCTGCAAAGGTAGGATAAACATCAGGATTTTTCTTTACTACTTTAATATGGTCGGACAGACTTTCGTATTTCGCCAGAAGATTTTCTATTACATCGTCCTCCTCCCCGGACTGTACCACCCAGTAAATGGTTACATCCTGCTCTAAGGCATTAACTACTACTTTTGTATTGCTGGTGATGGAATAAAGTTTTGCAGAACTGATATCATATTTTGTGAGATTCACCGGCAGTGCGGACATAAACACATTGGCAATGATAACAAGAGCTGCCGCAACGGCTGTAATTATTAAAGAATAAGAACCCCTCCTGGATGCATTGCGGTTTTGATTCTTTTCCGGCTGCCCGGAGATTTTTGGCAAATTTATTTTTTTCATTAATTATACCTCCTTTTCTCCAGAGACTGTACGGACAGGAATAAGAACAATGCCGCCACAGACAGATAATAAACAATGGCTGTCATATCAAAAACACCATTGATAAAAGAGTTAAACCGCTCAAACAAAGAAAGCTTTGTCATAATATCCCCAAGCAGCCCCTCAAACCTCCCTCCGTTTGTCCAGTACAAAACAGCGGTGAGCAGTATCATGACAAATATAAATCCATATGCCAGTTTTTCGTTCCTGGTCAAATATTTGACAATAATTCCAACAATTACAATAAATACCAGAATGGCAATCAAAGAGCCCACAGCTGTAGAGGATATATACTCGGAAAGACTGACACTGTAATAGTTAAACAAAATCACTGCAATTCCAATACCTGCAGAAAATCCCTGATTATCTGTCAGCGAAGAGATAAAGACTCCAATGGCAATCAGTGCGGCTCCCATAATGAAAAATGCCGCAATGGAGCCATAGGCAGTTTTTAAATACACCTCTCCAAACTGCCGGAACACTAAAGGATATATGCTGATAATGCACATGGGAATGAAATAAACAATAAGCAGAGCCAGATATTTCCCAATTATGACATCTGTGGTAGAAATGGGCAGTGAATACAGCAGCTGATCTGTTTTCTGCTTCCGCTCTTCTGCAATGACACGCATGGTAAGAACCGGAACAATAACAACAAAGATCAGGCTTGCGAAGCTTAAAACATACTCAAAATTGCTGACTGCCGCCTGCAGATTATACATCATGGCTCCAATTCCGATAAATGCCAGTAAAAATGCTCCGAATACATAGGCAGTCAGAGAATGGAAGTATGTTTTCAATTCATGTTTTAATACTGCTGTCATAGCTGGTCCACCCCGCTTTCTTTTGTATCTGACTGACAGGATTCATTCTCTGCTATATCCGGCAGATCTTCTCCGCCGTTTTGTGTCTCTGTCTGACCGCTTCCGTTCTCCGTCAGCTCCAGGAAAATATCCTCCAGATTTGCTTTCTTTAATGTCATCTCAAGCAAAGCTTTCTTTTGCTCTGCAAACAGGAAAAAAATCCTCCGGGCAGTGTCATAAACATCCTTCTGATCTGTTTTTACCTGAAAGACTGTGTATTCTCTTTCACTTTCCTGTATCTTAAACTCTGTCATATGCTCCAGGGAATCCAGAATTTTCTCTACTTCTTCTGGCGATGCATCAGCAGTAATGGTAATTTCACCTGGAGATAAAAGACTTTTTTCCAAATGCTTTGGCTCATCAAAGGCAATTAGTTTTCCTTTTGAAATAATCAGAATCTGATCGCAGATTGTCTGCACTTCCGATAAAATATGAGAACTGAAAATAACGGTATGTTTTTTCCCCAGCTCTTTAATCAGATCTCTAATTTCAATAATCTGAATGGGATCCAGCCCCACAGTAGGTTCATCCAGTATAATGACCTTTGGCCTGCCAAGCAGCGCCTGGGCAATGCCAACCCTTTGTCTGTAGCCTTTTGACAAGTCTGAAATCCTCTTATTCTTCACTTCTTCGATTCTCGTCTGTCTGATCACCTCCTGAATCTGTTCCGTTAATTCTGCTCCCCGAAATCCCTTTGCCTCGCCTACAAATTTCAAATATTCCACCGGCGACTCATTCATATACAAAGGCGGCTGTTCCGGAAGATAGCCAATCAAACGTTTTGCCTTGGCGGCCTCTTCAAAAATGTCAAAACCGTCAATTTTGATATGCCCTGCCGTGGCGGACAGACAGCCTGTCATAATATTCATTGTTGTAGATTTTCCGGCTCCATTGGGCCCCAGAAACCCATACACATGCCCCTCTTCAATCTCAAAGGACAGAGCATCCACAGCTGTAAAATCACCATAACATTTCGTTAAATGTTCCACTGTTATCATATGAAACCTCCTGATTGTATTCCGGCTCTGCAAAAACCGGACATTTCCCGGCTGCTTTGCCGCGTTCACACTAAAGTCTACCGTCCGAAACTGAAACGACACTGAAAGATTTGTGAAAAAAAGATGAAGACTCATATTCTGAATCTCCATCTTTTAACCTGACCCTTTATTTACAGGGCAGCAAAATAAAAAAACTGTTTACTCCCTGACTGCTCCTGGCCCATATTTTTCCTTTATGTCTTCTCACAATGCCTTCTGCAATGGAAAGTCCCAGACCAAAGCTTTTGCTCTGGCTCCGTGCCTGATCTGCCCGGTAAAATCTTTTAAAAATATTTTTCAGCTGCTCCTCTGAAAGTCCGTCACCTTCGCTGGCTACCTGAAGCAGACAGTATCTGCCTGCCTTCCTCTTTAATTCCACCCGTACCATTCCAAAAGGCCTGGTATATTTTCCTGCATTATCCAGCAGTATTTCAACTGCCCGTTTTAATTCACTGCCATCCCCGCAGACCTTTATATCCTCCTCAATCTGCTGGACCAGTTTTAATTCCTGTTCAAAAAACAACGGTTCAAAGGGAAGCAGGGCATCTGAAACAAGCTTGCTAAAGGAAACTTCTTCCATCCCTCTTTTTTCCAAGGCCTTGTCTGTCCTTGCAAGTTCTAACAGCTGTTCTACCAGTCCCTTCATCTGTCTTGACATAAGTACCACATTATTTAAAACCTTCTGCCTGCTTTCCAAATCATAAGATTCGTTCTGTGCCAGCTCCGCGCTGGTTATGATAACGGTAAGGGGTGTTTTTAATTCATGGGACGCATCCGCCACAAATTGTTTCTGCTGTTTCCACGCCTGCGCTACCGGCCTGGACGCCCATCCGGACAGCCAGATGCTGGCCCAGAAAAACAGCGCAAAACTCACAGTCCATATGAGAACACAGTTCTTCTTCAAATGATTCAATGTGGCTGTTTCACTGGAAATATCTGAAAATATCACATACTGCTCCCCGGGCATGTCTACCCGGTAATACCTCAGCTGATATTCATCTATCACACCAAACTGCCTGGGAGAAGCAGAAGCTTCCCCCATCAGAGTACTTAAAAAGCTTTTATCAGAAAGATCATAATAGCTGCTGTTTTCCGCAAGCAGTTCCCCTCCAGGCTCTTTCCGTATAATAAAAAAGGGAAGCTTCACCTCATTGCCGGAATCCGCCGGTACTTTAAGCTGCAGGGGATGCTCTGCCACGGTCTGAAGCATACGGATATTTTCACGTTCAAGACCGGCCTTTGTAAATGAAAATATCAGCCCAAGGATAATTCCAAGGAGCACTGCCACAATACTCATGTTGATTAGAACAAATTTTAAGCGAAGTTTCCTAATCACAATCTTTTACCTCCAGATGATATCCCAGCCGCCTTATGACCTCTATCCTGATATTTGAGCCAATACTTGCAAGCTTTTTTCTCAAAAATCCAATATATACTTCCACATGATTTTCAACTGCATCCGAATCATATCCCCACACCCTGGCTAATATTACTTCCTTGGCCACATTACGGCTTCCCCTCTGGAAAAGAAACCGCATAATCTCAAATTCCCTGGCTGACAATCGGATATGGTTGGCCTGACAGGTTAAAACTGCAGAGGATAGATCTAAAGATGTATTTCCAAATGTTACCACATCCACCTGGTCTCCCTGTCTGCGCAGCAGGGCATTGATGCAGGCCAGCAGCTCTCTGGTATCAAATGGCTTTGTCAGATAATAGTCAGCTCCACTGTCTAATCCTTCTATCCGGTCCTCCAGCTCTGATTTTGCAGTAAGCATTAAAATCGGCATCCCAAGGTGATTCGACCTAAGACTTTTGGCCACCTCATACCCGTTCATTTTCGGCATCATGACATCTAGAATCACTAAATCATAGATCCCTAATTCTGCGTATTCCCTGCCGCTTTCTCCGTCATATGCTGTATCCACCATAAATCCTCTGGCCGTCAGCAGCATCTTTAAGGAGTCAGCCAGTAATTTTTCATCTTCTATAATTAATATCCGCAAGGCATATTCCCTCCATTTTACATTCCATAATGATTATACAGCAGTTTTCTGAAATCAGACTGAAATCACACAAAATTCACACCGGCTGGTAAATATAAAAGCAGCTGCCTATCATTTTAAAATATAAAGACGCTAAAAGACCGCAGAAATCCCTGCGGTCTTTGGTTTCATAACCTCTTATTCTATGTTCATGGCCAGTCCGGATTCTTCCGGCATCCGCTTGTTATTATGCTCAGTTCAAATCTCGCTCCTGCGGGACTTGGTGCGCAATTCGGGTCAGCTTTGCTGACAATATTCTATTCCCAAGCGCTGCTTATCTGATATAAATGTTAAAAAGCCTTGAAAAATCAAGGCTTTTTAGCGGGATACTTTTTTCCTCTTCTGATGCCGATGGCCGGACTCGAACCGGCACGGATTGCTCCGCTTGATTTTGAGTCAAGTGCGTCTGCCAATTCCGCCACATCGGCTTTTTGTGTTCACTAAACCGAACACAAAATATATTATCATACGATATTCTAAATTGCAACTGATTTTTCAATATTTGCCATTCTTCGCAGCTGCCTATAGGCTGTAATCCATTCCTTTAAGAATATCAAAGCAGTCAAATGTAGCAAAATAATCTTTTGGTGTCTCTGCCCGGCGGATCAGCTTCGTGGATCCGTCTTCCTTCAGAAGTACCTCTGCGGAACGAAGCCGTCCGTTGTAATTGTATCCCATGGAAAAACCGTGAGCTCCGGTATCGTGAATTACCAGCAGATCACCTTTTTCAATTTCCGGAAGCATACGGTCAATGGCAAACTTATCGCAGTTTTCACACAGAGAGCCCACTACATCATATTTATGATCTTCAGGCGCATGTTCTTTTCCTGATACAGTAATATGATGATATGCGCCGTAAATAGCCGGACGCATAAGATTTGCCGCACAGGCATCTACACCAATATATTCTTTATACGTATGCTTTTCATGAATTGCCTCCGTTACAAGGCATCCATAAGGTCCCATCATAAAACGTCCCATTTCCGTATAAATAGAAACATCTCCAAGGCCCTTTGGAACAAGAATTTCCTCATAAACTTTCTGAACCCCCGCCCCAATAACACGAATATCATTAGGTGTCTCCTCCGGTTTGTATGCGATTCCAACGCCGCCGGACAGGTTAATAAAATTGATTTTAATTCCAAGTTTTTCTTTGATTTCCACAACCAGCTCAAACAGGGTGCGGGCCAGTGTCGGATAGTAATCATTTGTAACAGTATTGCTTACGAGAAATGCATGAAGTCCAAAACGCTCCACACCCTTTTCTTTTAAAATGCCATAAGCTTCAAACAGCTGATCCTTTGTCAGCCCATACTTAGAATCCCCCGGATTGTCCATGATTCCATTGCTCAGCTGATATACGCCTCCCGGATTGTATCTAAGACTCATGGTTTTTGGCAGCTGTCCAATAATCTTTTCCAAAAATTCAATATGAGTAATATCGTCCAGATTAATGGTTGCCCCCAGCTTATTGGCATATGCAAACTCCTCTGCAGGTGTATCATTAGAAGAAAACATAATATGCTCCCCTGTGATTCCCAGTGCATTAGACAGCATTAATTCTGTTAAAGAAGAGCAGTCCATTCCACAATCATATTCCTGCAGAATCTCCATTAAAAATGGATTTGGCGTGGCTTTGACTGCAAAATATTCACGAAATCCCGGATTCCAGGCAAAGGCTTCCTTTACGGCTTTCGCATTTTCTCGAATCCCCTTTTCATCATATAAATGAAACGGAGTAGGATACTTTTTTACAATTTCCTGTAACTGTTCATGAGTTACAAAAGGTTTCTTATTCAAATTCATGTACCTCCTTAATACTCTCTTATCTATAGAAATCTGATTCAAATCTATACCTGCTGCTGCAGTACGCAAAATAACTATAATTTTTTTATTGGCAAAAGTCAAGAAAAGCCTTGCTGGTGATTGTAATATACAGCAGGTTTATTTTATATCAAACCTATTTGTTATAACAATTTTGTTATGTGTTTTCTGAGAAATAAGCATGGAATTTTAAGCGTTTTTTATTTGACGCTGTTTGCGGAATAAACTACAATAAAATCACGATAATAATAAAAAAGGAGGTATCTTTCAATGGCTGATATGTTTTATGCAAAAGGCCCTGGAAACAATGGTTATATTAAGAACCTGGAAGTCTGCTCTTTCTCTGAGATGGATGGAAACTGCGGCATGTTCCAGATGCAGCTTTACAAAACAGCAGAAGGAAAATATTATCTGTACGGTGCATGCTTTGGCGGCACACAGTTTGGTGTTATGATCAGTGAAGTAACTGATCCTTACAACCCACGTTTTGTAAAGCATTTCCAGCTGGTTGACCCAGAAGAATATCCAACAACAACAACTCCAAAGCTTCAGATTGCTGATGATCTGATGATCTGTGCCATGAGCGCGGGCTCCGGTCCTGGCGCACTGGTAGAGCAGAGTGAGCTTCAGAATATGAAATGTGAAGTAGGTATCCGTATCTATTCTCTGAAGGAAGATCCCGAAAATCCAAAATTCCTTGGTTACTGGGACTGCGGCGTGCCTCATTCTATCGGTGTACACCGCTTTATGTACAATGGCGGACGCTATGTACATCTTTCCTGTGAATGCCGCAGTTTTGAAGGCATGATTTATCGTATCGTTGATATTGCAGATCCTGCTCATCCGGTAGAGGTTGGAAAATGGTGGTCTCCGGAACAGTATGTCGACGGATATCCGGGACGTACTTATGATCCTCATGCGGCACATGTTCCTGCATTTATGGACAAGGGCTGGATGCACGGACCTCCATTTGTACGCGGTGACAAAGTATACTGCGGCTACTGTGGAGACGGTCTGTACGTTCTTGATATCGCTGATATCACCAGACCGAAATGCGTGGGCAACTTAAGATTACAGCCTGTATTCTCCAGCCACCTGGCAGGTGCAAGAACACATACTGCACTTCCGCTTCCGGGACGTGACCTGGTAGTTGTTACAAACGAGGGTGAAAGATTCCAGTTCTTCCCGCCGGGAAGCATCAAGGAAGCTCAGGCATTAAATAATATTCATATGATTGATGTCCGCGATCCTGCGAAACCAACACTGATTGCAGAGTTCCCGTATCCGGAAGTACCAAAGGACTTCCCATATCCTAACTTCAATGTTATGAATCTGGAATGCCAGGGACCATTCGGACCTCACAATCTCCATGAGCCAATGGACGGCAAGCCATGGTTAGAGCAGCGCGGCGACCGTGTATACTGCTGTTACTTTGCAGCCGGTCTGCGTATTTATGATGTATCCGATCCTTACTATATTAAAGAGATCGCATACTTTATTCCTCCAAATCCAAACAAGACACCGGAAGAATCCTTCTTCCCAGGCTTCCCGGGCCCAAGAAATGCCTGCACAGAAGACTGTATTGTTGATGACAGAGGATATATCATTATTGACGCTTTGGACGACGGTTTCTATATCTTAAAAAGAACCGGAGATGCCGATAACTAAACCTTTTTAAATATCTCTCTGATGATATAGAAAAAGGGCTGTTAGGCAAAGCTTTGTAATAAACAAAGCTGCCAAAATAGTCCGGCTTAATTTAAAATATAATCATCAATCTGCAAAGGGAAGGTATATCCGAAAATATGCCTTCCCTTTGCTATTTAACTCTCCATCATTCCACAGATTGAAAACTCGTTCAGGCTGTAAACCTGGCTGTTCTCCCGGAATTTAATCATATTCTCTCCCACATACATAATTTCTGCCTTAAAATAGCCCGGCGACGCCTCAAACAGCCGTGTCTGATGTACGTGAATGTCACACTTTTTCCCAAGAAACATTTCATATGGATTTATTGTATCATCCCAGTCTTCTATTATAAGGGGCTGCTGTCTCTTTCGTTTCCATTCGGTCATCCGAACCTCCCGCAGCTGTTTAATATAAGCTTTGGGGACAATTCCACGTTTATTTTTATATTGAAATAAGATATGACTTTTACCGGAAGAAATAATTCCTACCTGCGCATATCCTACATCTTTTCCAACTAAATCAATATCACACCATTTTCCATGCATTGGCGTACAGTCCATATAAACTCCTGGTTCATGAATTATTTTTAATCCCATTTTATCACCTGCTTTTTTATTATTCAAATCAGCAGCAAACAGATTCTGCAGGTTTGAAACAAACCCTTTACAAAGATTTATGCACTTTCTGGTTCCTGCTTTTATTCAGTATATCAGAGAAACTATAAAAAGTGAAATCGTTCCTGTTCAAGTCTCGCTCTATAGGAATCGGCACTTTTCAGCTTTATCACAACATGGTATTTCCTATAGAGTAAAAAAAGACAGCATAACTGTCTTTTTTTATAAGGGAGGTTTTGTTCTTATGAATCTATATAAATTTTGATAATTGTTAGTCGCATCCGACGACGCCTACGCGCGTTTCTTTTAGACTGCCATCGGCTGCATTTATGTTATGCCTTTATTATAGGAGGCATTTGTGAATATTATATGTCAAGATTCTAAAAACAAACAAAACCCTTTCTTAAGATTTTATCAAGCATTAAATTCCCAGCTTCCATCCGTTCCTCTAGACCCCTGTTTTACCGAACTTCCATCAGTAGAAACAAAGATATTGGTCAGATAAGAAGAGTGATCTGCATTTCCGGATTCATCTACTACAAGCCAGCTGAGCCGGAAATTATAATATTCCACTCCGTCAATTTTAGTCATCCCTTCAAATCCGAAACTGTAAATATTTCCGGTCTCCGGATCTGTGGCGCCGTCCTTTCCAATGCCATTTTCAGCAAGAGCCAACGCTTCCTCCTGTGAAATTTTCTTACCTGTATTTGACGGCTTCTGCTGGCTATTGGTGTTATCGTTATTATCCGCTCCGGTTCCGGAATTATTGTCTGTTCCAGTCTGCTCCTGTCCTCCTGCCGTATCAGTTTTATCTGATTCATCATTAGAACCGGTATCCCCGGACCCCTTTTCATATGATTTTGTCTGATCAAATGTTGTTATCATATAGTGATACAGCGGCTTACCGGTTCCCTCATAGCTGGTATCCTGCATACCAACCGAATAATCAGCAACGGGCTCCTGCTTGGTGCCAGATACTACAGATGCCTGAATCTCATATGTACCATCTTCATGATCCCCACAGCTATTTACAACTACTTCCCAATCCTTGGCATCCTTTTTCTCAAAAGTATATTGTTCTGTTTCACTGTCATAAGCCACCGCCGTAAAATCTTCAGGTATATCCGGAAGCGCTTTTCGATTACCGTCATATGCAGCGAACAGTGCATTAGCCGCCTCTCTGACATCATCCTCTGTCAGAACCAGCATTCCGTCCTTTTCCTCTGCTCCGGCGCTCATAGCCCCGTCTTCACTAATCAGATATGTGCAGGCTGTCCAGAAATAAGTTCCGTCCCAGACTGCATACTCTTTGCCGGTCTCTTCCCCTGCCATGGCAAGAGCCAGCATCACATGGTTCATGGAATCCGATTCCTCGGGCATACCATTCTCTGATTTACCAGATGTCTCCTGCTCACTGCTTCCTGCAGCAGATACGTCAGGATTATCTTCTTTTTTCTGGCAGGAAACCAAAGAAGCCGCCAGCGCTCCGCAAACTATAATCGCCGCTATTTTCTTTTTCATATTCTAACCTCATTTCTCTTTCGATAGCAAAAACACAATGCACCCTGCACTGATGCTTTTATTCTAATAGCTGATAAAAGGAAATACCAGTTCTTTTGAGAAATTTAATCTAATATTAATATAAGAGACATCTGTATATGTACTTCTATACGGCAGATCCTGAAAATTTTTTCGTTTCTTCAAATAATTTCCTCCATTCAAAAATACAGAACGGATTATGTATTAGCAACTACAATTATAGACTTTTAAGGGTAGAAGTAAATATACAAAAGCTATTTTCTGTTTCTAAATTGTTTTTCTATGCTGAGATATCACAGCCTGGTTTTTCTGTTATAATATTTTCATTTAAGAAACCGGCGTTAGCATCCAGTATGGAGGTACTCATCTATGGATATTCGTGTATTACAATATTTTCTTGCCGTGGTGCAGGAAGGAACTGTTTCTAAAGCTGCCAGAGTCATGGGCACTACTCAGCCAAATCTTTCCCGTCAGTTAAATACTCTAGAAGAAGAGCTGGACTGCAAATTATTTGACCGGGGAAGCAGAAAAATCACGCTGACAGAAGAAGGCATTTTCCTTTACCGGCGCGCAAAAGAAATTGTACAGCTTGCCAGACGCACAGAAAGCGATCTTGACCAGATCCGCGGTAAAGCCAGTGGGATCGTCCATATCGGAGGAATTGAGACACCGGCCATAAAAGCCCTTGGAAAACCCATGGCATCCCTTTATAAAAAATATCCTCAGATACAATACGATTTTTTCAGCGGGCGTATCAAAGAGATCACCAACCGGTTAAACCACGGCCTGTTAGATTTCGGCATTGTAACCGCCCCATATCACCTGTCAAACTATGATTACTTGCAGCTCCCCAAAAAAGATACCTTTGGCTTCCTGGTGCACCGGGACTGCCCCCTTGCCGGGCTGGCCTGCGTTTGCCCCAGTGACCTAAAAAACTATCCCCTCTGGGTTTTTGGACAGCCGCCGGAAAGCCAGATTCTATCAGACTGGCTTGGCAAAGACATAAAAAACCTGAATGTCATTTCCTCTTTCGGACATATCTTAACCCCTGCCCAGCTTGTGGAAGAAGGCATCGGTATCGCTTTCGCAGCGAAAGGTCTTGTAAATACCGGCCCAAACAGTTCCCTGTGCTTCCGCCCCCTGGAGCCTCAAATAGATATTCCTGTTTACCTGATCTGGAAAAAACACCAGATACTTACCCGGGCCGCTGAATTTTTTCTAAAGGAAGTCCGCAGGATACTGCCCCAATAGAATTTAGATTGATGTTTGTTTCCGTATCTGCTTAATCCCGGAAATATGCCACACCGGACTCAAAAAGTTTCAGATCCTGATCTCCGTAAATATTAACGGCCACAGAATCGCCACGGCGCTCCGCATGAGCCATTTTCCCAAGAATACGTCCATCCGGACTTGTAATTCCTTCGATTGCCATGTAGGAACCATTCACGTTCCACTCTTCGTCCATAGTAGGAACACCGTTTTCATTTACATACTGGGTTGCCACCTGTCCGTTCTCAAACAGACGGTCCAGCCACTCTTTGGGCGCTACAAACCGTCCTTCTCCGTGGGAAGCGGGACTTGTATATACTTTGCCCAGTTCCGCCTTTGCAAGCCACGGGGACTTGTTTGTTACCACTTTTGTATAAACCATTTTTGAAATATGACGGCCGATGGTATTGTAGGTAAGCGTCGGCGCATCTGCAGTCTGGGAGCAGATCTCTCCGTGAGGCACCAGTCCCAGCTTGATAAGAGCCTGGAACCCGTTACAGATACCAAGGCACAATCCGTCTCTTTCGTTAAGCAGCTTCATAACCGCTTCCCTGATTTTTTCATTTCTGAAAGCAGTGGCAAAGAATTTAGCAGAACCTTCCGGCTCATCTCCGGCGGAAAAGCCGCCCGGAAACATGATAATCTGGGACTGCTGAATGGCTTTTTCAAAACAGTCAACAGAATCACGGATATCTTCTGGGCTCATATTTTTAAATACCTTTGTGATAACGTCAGCGCCGGCTCCCTCAAATGCTCTGGCACTGTCATACTCACAGTTGGTTCCCGGAAATACCGGGATAAATACAGTTGGTTTTGCGATTTTATTTTTACATACATAAATATTTTTTGTATCATAAAGACCGCTCTTTATTTCCTGAACATCAGTTGTGGCACGGGTAGGGAATACTTTTTCCAGCGTCTGTGTCCATGCGCCTAACGCTTCATCCATGGAAATTTCCACATCCCCGTATTTAAACTTCTGCTCTGCTAACACAGAACCCACAATAGAAACATTTGCCCGCAGGCCTGCCGCTTCCAGTGCTTCTTTCACTGTATCAGTATCTTTAGCGGCTACCTCAGCTGCCAGATTACCAAAACCAGGTGCAAATGCCTCCTCCGGTTTTAAACAGCCCCGGATAGAAACGCCCAGCTTATTGCCGAATGCCATTTTACTTACTGCCGCAATCAGTCCTTTTGCATCCAGGGCATAAACAGATTTCAGCTTTTTATCCTGTATCAGTCCATAAACAGCATCATACAATTTCATGACTTTCTCATAAACCGGCAGATCGTATTCATCTTTATCAATAGTAAACAGCATCAGTTTATTTCCGGCCGTTTTTAACTCAGGCGTAATGATGTCCTGCTCTTTTGCCACATCAACGGCAAAGGATACCAGTGTAGGCGGAACATCAATTTCATTAAAGGTACCGGACATAGAATCTTTTCCGCCGATGGAAGGCAGTCCAAATCCAATCTGCGCACTGTAAGCTCCAAGCAGTGCAGCAAAAGGCTGGCTCCAGCGTGAAGGGTCTTCGCTCATTCTGCGGAAATACTCCTGGAAGGTAAAACGGATTTTTTTATAATCTCCGCCGGCTGCAACAATTCTTGAAACAGACTCAAGAACCGCATAAACAGCCCCGTGATACGGGCTCCAGGAAGACACATACGGATCAAATCCGTAGCTCATCATCGTTACCGTATCACATTTTCCTGTCTGAACAGGAAGTTTTGCAACCATACTCTGTGTCTCTGTAAGCTGGTATTTTCCGCCATAAGGCATAAACACACTTCCGGCTCCAATGGATGCGTCAAACATTTCCACCAGACCTTTTTGTGAGCATACATTCAAATCCTTTAATGTGGCAAGCCATGCCTCTCTGACATCTTTCACTTCAGGACTTACCAGTACACTGTCAGCTTTTGCCGGAATATCCACCAGCACACCAGTTTCCTGATGAGCGCCGTTGGTATCCAGAAACGCTCTTGAAATATTTACAATCTCTTTATCTCTCCAGATCAGTACAAGACGGGGGTCTTCTGTAACAACGGCCACCTCTACTGCTTCCAGGTTTTCTTCCTCTGCATATCCTAAAAATTCTTTTACATTTTCAGGGGCAATGACAACTGCCATACGCTCCTGGGATTCTGAAATGGCAATTTCTGTTCCGTCCAGTCCCGCATATTTCTTCGGCACCTTATCCAGCTGCACCCGAAGTCCGTCAGCCAGTTCTCCGATGGCTACAGATACTCCGCCGGCTCCAAAGTCATTACATTTTTTAATCAGATAGCTTACTTCTTCTCTGCGGAACAATCTCTGAATTTTACGTTCTGTAGGCGGATTACCTTTCTGAACTTCCGCACCGCAGGTATCAATAGACTGGGTTGTATGCGCTTTTGAGGATCCGGTAGCTCCGCCGCATCCGTCTCTTCCGGTACGGCCGCCCAGCAGTATAATAATATCACCGGGATCGGAAGTCATTCTCTGAACCGCACGTCTTGGAGCCGCTCCCATAACTGCACCGATTTCCATTCGTTTTGCAACATAATTTGGATGATACACCTCTTTTACATAACCGGTTGCCAGACCGATCTGGTTACCGTAAGAACTGTATCCTCCTGCAGCAGAGCGGACAATCTTTTTCTGAGGAAGCTTTCCTTCCAGAGTATCTTTTACAGATACCGTAGGATCAGCCGCACCTGTAACACGCATTGCCTGATACACATAAGTACGTCCTGACAGCGGATCACGGATACATCCGCCAAGACATGTGGCAGCACCGCCGAAAGGTTCGATCTCGGTAGGATGATTGTGAGTTTCATTTTTAAAGTTCACAAGCCATTCTTCTGTTTTTCCGTCTACCTCTACAGGTACTACAATACTGCAGGCGTTGATCTCATCAGATTCTTCCTGATCATTCAGCTTACCTTCTTTTTTCAGTTTTTTCATGGCCATAAGAGCCAGATCCATCAGACAGATAAACTTATCATCTCTGTCTTTATACATTTCCTTATGGGTCTCTACATACGCTTCATAGGTTTTTACCAGCGGTTCTTTGTAGTCCCCCTCTTTAAATTCGATATCTTTTAATTCTGTAGAAAAGGTTGTATGACGGCAGTGATCAGACCAGTAGGTATCCAGCACACGGATTTCTGTCATGGTAGGATCTCTGTGTTCTTCCCCTGCAAAATAGTTCTGAATGTGAAGAAAATCCCGGAATGTCATAGCCAGATTTAAAGATCCATACAGCTCCTTTAATTCCGCCTCATTCATACCGGTAAATCCGTCAAATACTGCCACATCCGCCGGTTCCTCGAACTCTGTAATCAGAGTTTCCGGTTTCTCCAGACCGGTTTCTCTGGAATCCACCGGGTTAATGCAGTGATTTTTAACAGCAAGAAGCTGATCGGTACTCACTTCTCCTTCCAGTACATAGGTAAGAGCAGTACGGATAACAGGTTCTTCCCTGCCGCTGAGCAGCTTTACACACTGTTCTGCAGAATCCGCCCGCTGATCAAACTGTCCCGGCAGATATTCTACGCTAAAAGCAGCGGCGCCTTTTAAATCAAAATCTTCTTCATATACATCATCCACCGGAGGTTCTGAAAAAACTGTCCCCAGCGCTTTTTTATAGGTTTCATCTGAAATATTCTCAATGTCATAACGAACCAGGACACGCACTCCTGTCACACTGTCAATTCCCAGATAGCTTTTAATTTCGGAGTATAATTCTTTTGCTTTTACAGCATAAGCCGGTTTCTTTTCTACAAATACTCTGCGTACGTTGCTCATTCTCTTCCTCCATTTTAACTTCACTTGTCAAAATTTCTTCACAAAATCTGCTTATAAGTCTCCTTTTGCATCCGGCAAAAACCCTTCTGCAGTCATTGATTTACTACTTCTTTTACTCAGTATAGCAAATAACATTTATTAAGAAAAATTAATATAATTAATCCTTTTTATAAGATCAACTAATCCATAAAGTTGACACTTTATAAGCTGTAGTTTATAATGCTATTATCTATAATTATAAAGGAGCATCTCCATGGATATTAATTATGAATTGTATAAAGTCTTTTATCACGTTGCTTCTTCCCTAAGTTTTTCAGAAGCAAGCAAACAGTTATTTATATCACAGTCCGCAGTAAGCCAGTCCATTAAAACACTGGAGAAAAAACTGGAACAGACACTGTTTATTCGAAGCACCAAAAAAGTTCAGCTGACTCCCGCCGGCCAGGTGCTGCTAAAGCATATTGAACCGGCCATGAATCTTATTCAGCGCGGTGAAAACCAGCTTCTCGACAGCAAAAGCCTGGGGCTTGGACAGCTCCACATCGGCGCCAGCGACACTATCTGCCGCTATTTTCTGGTTCCGTATTTTAAACAATTTCACAAACAGTTTCCCAATGTTCCCATCAAGGTCACCAATGCCACTTCACTGGCATGTGTAGACCTTCTGGAGCAGGGGAAGGTTGACATGATTGTCACCAATTTTCCCAATACCCGTTTAAACCATTCCTATATTCAGAAAACCGTCTGTCAGTTTCAGGATGTGTTTATTGCAAATCCCGCTTATTTTAATTTAAAACAGCAGGAACTTTCCCTGACGGAGCTGAATCAATATCCGATCCTGATGCTGGACCGCAAATGTACTACCAGTGAGTTTTTACATAATCTGTTCCTTCAGCACCAGATGGAACTGATCCCCGAAGTTGAATTAAGCAGCAATGACCTGCTGATTGATCTGGCCCGCATCGGCCTTGGGATAGCATTTATTCCGGATTACTGTCTGCTTCGGGAATCAAAGGAACTTTTTATCTTAAAGACCAAAGAAAAAATGCCTCAAAGACAGATTGTTGCTTCTATTAATCCATCACTTCCCACAACGGCTTCCACAACAGAGTTTCTAAATCTTCTCCCGTCCATCAATGACTAAATAACAAAGCGGATTTTTCCGCTTTGTTTTAAATTACCCCTGCAGATAAAAATTCCAAAGGGACTCTATCTCTCTTCGCTCCAGAATTCCCTGATTTTTTCATCCAGAGATCTCAGCGTACATACTTCATGCTGCTCCCACTCAAGGGGAAACAGCTCCTGGTAATCCCTTCTGAGAAATCTTTCATCCAGCAATTCGATGATTCCCCGATCCTCCGCCGTACGAATCACCCGGCCTGCAGCCTGCAGTACTTTATTCATCCCGGGATACTGATAAGCATAAGAAAATCCCTGACCGTTTTTCTCCTGGTAATAATTTTTCAGAATCTCACGTTCCGTACAAATCTGCGGCAGTCCTGTGCCTGCAATCAAAACGCCGATAAGCTGTTCTTTTTTTAAATCAATTCCTTCAGAAAAAATTCCGCCCAGCACCCCAAATGCCACAAAAGATGTTTCCCTGCATTCTGTAAATGCTTCAATAAATTCTTCTCTTTGGCGTTCCGACATATTATTTTCCTGGATCATACTATCCATACGCCCTGCATTTACTGACAGAAAACTTTCATAAACCGTCTCCATCATTTTATAGGAGGGAAAAAATACAAGATAATTTCCTTTTCTTCCAGAGGCCGTCTTAAAAATATAATCGGCAAATTTTCTGTATTCCTGCTCATTTCTCCTTGTATACAGACTGCTGACATCTTTTCCGATAAGAAGCAGACGCTGGTCACTGGTAAAAGCGGTCTCGGCATATACTGCATAATTGTCATCTCTTACACTCAGCAGCTGCTTATAGTACCGGACAGGCAGAAGGGTAGCTGAAAAAAAGACAGTTGCAAGCCCTCTGTTTAAGCACTCCTGCAGATTCCCTGCCGGATTTACGCAATACAGCCGCAGCAAAAAACGGTTCTCCTGATCAAACTTCGTATAAATAACATAGTTATCATCCACCAGCTCATAGATATTCAGAAAATGCCTGAGGTTCAGATAAAAATCAGACACTTCCTTCCGCTCCGGGAACTCTCCTCTGGACTGCAGAAACTTATCATATTCCGAGCCAAGGCGCATCAGGGAAAAAATAAATGCCCCCACGCTGTCATAGAGACAGTAGTCTTCGCACTCCCGTTTCCATTCCAGCATCTGCCGGTTGCATTTTTCCAGCTGCCCTACAAGCTTCGGGCTGTATTGCTTCAGCAATTTCTTCTGTTCCAGAAACTCTTCCTTCACCAGATGGGCACTGTACATTTCTCTTCCCCGTTCCACCAGATTGTGGGCTTCATCCACAAGAAAGAAGTAATCTCCTTTATTTCCTTCTGCAAAAAAACGTTTCAGATACACATTGGGATCAAAAACATAATTATAATCACAGATAATGACATCCGACCAGAGAGAAACATCCAGGCTCATTTCAAAAGGACAGACCTGATAGCTTTCCGCCTGCAGCAGCAGCTCTTCTCTGGAAAAATCACCGGATTTCGAAATCAGATCAAATACCGCATCATTGACCCTGTCATAATGCCCTCTGGCATAGGGACAGTTCACAGGGTTACAGTCCATTTCATCACAGACACACATCTTTTCTTTTGCCGTCAGTTCCAGAACTTTTCCCTGATAACCATGTTCCTTCAGCAACCGAAAGGTATCACGGGCCACTGTTCTTGTAATAGTTTTAGCTGTCAGATAAAAGATCTTGTCTCCCAGTCCCTCCCCCACTGCTTTTACAGCAGGGAATACCGTTGAAATCGTTTTTCCCACACCGGTTGGCGCCTGAAGAAACAATATTTTCTTCCGCAGCATTGTGCGGTAAACATCTGTTACCAGTTTTTTCTGTCCTTCTCTGTAAGGAAATGGAAATGTAAGCTTTCTGGCTGCAGCCGTTCTTACCAGCCGCCACTCATACTGCAGATCAGCCCATTTCTGATACCGGCCCAGCAGATCTTCAAACCAGTCAGCCAGTTCATCAAATACATACTCTTCTGTAAACCGTTTCAATTCCTCGGTATCCAGATTACAGTAAGTCATCTGCACCCCGACTTTTTTTAATCCCTGCTGCCTGCCATAAATAAAGGCATAGCATTTGGCCTGAGCCAGGTGAACGGATACCGGATGTTCGAAAGATGCAAGTTCACGGTAAACACCTTTGATCTCATCAATCACCATAAGCCCGTCATCCGGAAAAATGCCATCTGCCCGCCCTTCCACAGACAGGAAATACCGGGGAGTTTCCAGTACATATTTCAAAGAAACTTCCGCCATATAATCTGAGCCCATCCGTCGCTGAATTTTCCGATGCATACGGCTCCCTTCCTGCATGGCTTCCCGCTCTGCTGATTTCCCTTTCCGATTGTCAATATCTCCGCCTCTTAAAATAAATTCCACCAGATTTCTTACAGAAATCCGAAGGGTCTGTTTTTCTTCCATATTTTATCTTATACCTGCAATATCATTTTCACGCTCCCGTAAATCCCGGCGTCATTTCCCAGTTTTGCAAGGGCAAAGGGAGTTTTGGCCGCAGCATGGAACGCATATTTTTCATAATATTTCTGAATCACATCAGTTACAATGGTTCCTGCTTTTGACACCCCGCCTCCGATAACAAATACTTCCGGGTTTGTTACCGAACCAATAAAGGAAAGCGCCGTGCCAAGCATCTCTCCCAGCTCCTCTACCAGTTCCAGTGCCACCTCATCCTTTTGTCTGGCAGCATCAAAAATGGCCTTGGCTGTAAGTGTTTCTGCATCTCTAAGCACTGATTCTCTCTGATCAGCCTCCAGTTTCAGCCGGCCCATCCGGGCAATGCCTCTGGCAGAAGCATACTGCTCTAAACATCCTCGCTTTCCGCAGCCACAGATTTCTGTTTCATCCTTTTTCATCTGGAAATGTCCGATTTCTCCACCTGCACCGTCAGCGCCGGCTACAATCTTTCCATTTACAATAATGCCGCCGCCCACGCCGGTTCCAAGAGTCACCATTACCACATTCTGATAGCCTTCGCCGCCGCCCTTCCACATTTCTCCAAGGGCAGCTACATTGGCATCATTTCCCGCCTGGGCCCGGATACCTCCCATCAGCTCAGACATAGCGTCTTCCACGTTAAAAACGCCCCAGCCAAGATTTACACAGCGAAGAACGGTACCATGCTCATCTACCGGTCCCGGTACGCCCATGCCGATTCCTTCCACACCTTCAAGTTCAATCCCTTTTTCTTTTAATTTATTCTTGGCTGACACGGCAATATCACTCAGAATAAAAGAGCCGTCCTGCTGTGTTCTTGTCTTAATCTCCCATTTCTCCAGCAGCTTCCCCTCTGTAGTAAACAGCCCCATTTTTATTGTAGTACCGCCGATATCCACTCCCAATGCATATTTTTTCATTCTTACTTCCTCCTGAAACAGTTTGTCTTTTCTTATTTTACAACGCCGGCCCTTAAGTTGACAATAGCCCGGATCAGAGGTTTTCTTCCTTAATCCGGGCTGTCTGCTGTATTATGTCACTTTTTATTTTTTAAGGTACCACAATCACATTTTTGCAGCGTTTATAGGTCTCATCAAAAAGCCGGTCCGTCAATATCTGGGATTTCGAAAAATCTCCAAATGAAATGGGATAAATCTGATGAAACTTTGTACTGTCACACAAAACATACGGACTCTGGGTCCGTTTCATAGCGCATTCCTTTATCATCGCCTCATTAATATCCGGTGTTGTAAAACCAGTGGTCTGACTGACTCCATTTGCTCCCCAGAATCCTTTAGTAAAATTATATTTTAACAGATTGGCAAATGCTTCATTCCCCACGATTGCCTCAGTGGCAGCTTTTACTTCACCGCCGATTAAAGTTACCCGGAATCCATTTTCTGCCAGCTTTAATGCATGAGATACTGCATTTGTTACAAATGATGCAGACTTTTCTGTCAAAAACGGAATCATATAACCGGTTGTTGTACCTGCATCCAGATATACAAAATCATTGGGCTGAATCATAGCCGCCGCATATTGCGCAATCCGCATTTTTTCACTGCGGTTCTGCTCCTCTTTTAGAGCTACTGTTTCTTCTTTTGTATGAATTCTGGATTCTACCTGCACGGCCCCGCCAAACACTTTCATCAGCACGCCTTTGTCGTGCAGCACATTTAAATCCCGGCGGATTGTGGATTCAGAAGTGTGAAACAATTCTTTTAATTCCTGTACTGTTACACTTCCCTTTTTATCAAGCAGATTTATGATTTCTTCATGCCTTTTTTCTGTGAGCATAGTCTCTTTCCTCGTCTATCAAAGCCATTTTTTCAGCTGTTCTTCCCGTATCTTTCCTGTATCCGTCTCACGTATTGCTTTTCTTACCGGAAGGATATTTCCCGGAGAAACGGAAAGCTCATCAACGCCCATTGCTGCAAACAGCTGGGTAAGCGCAAGATCCCCTCCAAGCTCACCGCAGATTCCGCACCAGATTCCTGCCCGGTGGGCATTTTGTACTGTCTGATAAATCAGCCGCAGAACAGCCCTGTGGTGGGCATCGAAAAATTCATCCAGCTCCTGATTCTGGCGGTCAATTGCCAGCATATATTGAGTCAGGTCATTGGTTCCGATGCTGAAAAAGTCCACTTCCTCTGCCAGAAGATCACTGATCACAGCCGCAGCAGGAGTTTCAATCATAATTCCCTGCTCCATATCTCCAAACTCCAGCCCTTCCTGTTTTAACTCTTCTTTTACTTCCTCCACAATCTGCTTGATTTTTTTTACTTCTTTTACAGATGTTATCATTGGATACATAACTGCCAGTTTCCCATACACACTTGCACGCAGCAGGGCCCTTAACTGAGTTTTAAATACTTCCGTCCTTGTCAGGCAGATTCGGATAGCCCGGTATCCCATAGCCGGATTTTCTTCTTTTTTCAGTTGAAAATAGTCTGCCTGCTTATCTGCTCCGATATCCAGTGTCCGGATAATAACCCGTTTTCCTGCCATGGTCTCCGCAACGGTTTTATATACTCTAAACTGTTCCTCCTCTGTGGGATAGGTATCTTTTTCCAGATATAAAAATTCGCTTCGAAACAATCCGATGCCTTCCGCTCCATTTTGAAGCACCGCCGCTAAATCTTTGCTGTCTCCAATATTGGCATATGTCAATATCTTTTTGCCATCCAGGGTAATCCCTTTTTCGTTTTTCAGAGTCAAAAGAAGCTCTCTTTTTTCCTGTTCTTCTGCCAGCTTCTGCTTCATATCCCTTAAAGTCTTTTCATCCGGCTCTACATAAATGCAGCCTGTATTGCCGTCAACCACTGCCATTTTTCCATCAATCTGCTCATCCAGAGGCAGGTCGGTGCCAATTAGAGCCGGAATCCCCATAGTTCTTGCAAGAATTGCCGTATGAGAATTTACGGAACCATGAACGGTTACAAAAGAACGGACATTTTTTTTATCCAGCTGTACAGTCTCGCTGGGAGCCAGATCATCGGCCACAATAATTGCCGGTTCATCTGTCAAAGTCTGCTGGCCGGACCTTCCGTCCAGGATGGAAATCAGGCGTTCCGAAATATCTTTTATATCAGCCGCCCGCTCTTTCATATATTCATCATCCATAGCAGAAAACATTGCAGAGAAATTATCTCCGGCAGCTGCCACTGCATATTCTGCATTTACTTTCTGTGTGCGAATCATATTTTCTACAGATTCCAGAAAATCATCATCTTCCAGCATCATCTGGTGAACTTCGAAAATAGCAGCGCTGGATTCTCCTACTTCTTTTAAAGCTTTTTCATAAAGCTGTCCCAGCTGTTTTTTGGCCTCCTCAATAGCCCCATGGAAACGTCTTATTTCTTCCTCTGTATTTTCTGTTTTACTGCGTTTTACCTGATGCTCATTTTTTTTATAAACCCGAATTTTCCCAATGGCGATTCCGCCAAATACACTTTTTCCGTTATAAACGTTCATTCTTTTCTCCTTCCCGCAGGCAAAAGGGGCCATGCACACTGGCATATCCCGATATTTTTGTGCACGGCCCCTTTTTCACTGCCTTACAACAGTGAGCATTATAAATTTTCTTTCAGGAAATTTTGAAGCGCCGCAGCAGCACTCTCTTCATCTTCACCTTCAGCCTGAACCAGTATTTCTTCACCCTTTTTTACCCCAAGGCCCATAAGTCCCAGAATATTCTTTGCGTTTACTTTCTTCTCTCCTTTAGTCACGCTTATGGAAGATGCAAATCCTTTGGCCGCTTTTACAAACTCACCTGCCGGACGTGCATGAATCCCCTGGCTATCTGTGATCACATACTTAAATTCTCTCATTTTTGACTCCTCCTTTATAAGCTTTACATATTTTCTTATTCTTTATTATTATCTCATATTTCAAATCATTTTCATTCAGAATGCTTTTTATCAGCAATTTTTCATTGGTCTGACCTGTATGTTCTATGACTCATTTACAGTTTTCTTCAAAAGCCCCAACAGCAGAGCCCCTACAATGGTTCCCACTACCAGGGATACAAGGTATATAACCGCATGATCTGCTACCAGAAATACGAAAATTCCTCCGTGGGGCGCCATAATGGTGCAATTAAATGCCATGGACAGCGCACCTGCAGTAGCTGCTCCCGCCACACAGGCCGGAAGCACTCTCAGCGGATCAGATGCCGCATAGGGAATTGCTCCTTCTGTAATAAATGCCAGCCCCATAATAAAGTTTACAGGACCAGAACCTCTCTCTTCCTTTGTCCATTTCTTCTTAAATAATAATGTTGAAAGAGCAATGGCACATGGGGGAACCATACCACCGATCATAACAGCAGCCATAATATCATAATTTCCTGCCGCAATGGATGCCGTGCCAAAAACATAAGCCGCTTTGTTAAACGGTCCGCCCATATCAATGGACATCATTCCGGCCACAACAATCCCCAATAATATTTTACTTGATCCACCCATATTCGTCAAAGCCGTATTTAAGGCTGTATTTAAAGCTCCGATGGGGGGTTCTATAGCAAAATTCATAATCAGTCCTATAATCAGAATCCCAAACAACGGATACAGCAGAACCGGCGTTATTTTCTCGATGGCATCCGGCAGCCGGTCAAATACTTTCTTTAAAAGCAATATCACATATCCTGCAATAAATCCTGCAGCAAGAGCTCCTAAAAAACCTGATTTTCCGCTGGCTGCAATCATGCCGCCCACAAAACCAACTGCAAGTCCCGGTCTGTCTGCAATACTCATGGCAATAAACCCGGCAAGCACAGGAAGCATAAAGCCAAATGCAATATCACCAATTCCCTTTAAAGTCGCCGCCGCCGGAGTAATGGTACCGAAAGCCGCCCGGGCTTCTTCTGTGAGAGAGTTAATATCCACATTTAATCCGTCAATTAAAAAGGCCAGTGCAATTAGTATTCCGCCCCCTACTACAAAAGGGAGCATGTGGGATACGCCGTTCATCAGATTCATATAAATCCTGTGTCCGGCTCCCTGGGATTTTTGAACCGTTTTTCCTGCTGAGGGATTTCCAGCCTGATACACGGGGGCATCACCGTTTATGGCCCGTTCAATCAGCCGGTCTGCCTTGCTGATACCGTCAGATACCTGGCATTCAATCAGTTTTTTCCCGTGAAACCGGTCCATTGGTACTTTGGCGTCTGCCGCCACAATGATACAATCTGCATCCTCAATCTCTTGATCCGTCAACACATTTTTGGCACCGCCGGATCCCCTGGTTTCAACCTTTATAAAACAGTTTTTGGCTTTTGCCGCCTTCTCTAGTCCTTCTGCCGCCATGTAAGTATGCGCAATTCCTGTAGGACAGGATGTTACTGCCAGAATCCTGCATACAGCTCCGGTTTTAGTTTCAGTCTGAGCTGCAAGCTGATCATCCAGATCCGGTTTTTCATCATCCGCCGCATCAATGACCTGCAGAAATTCTTCTGTAGTTTTTGCTTTTTTTAAATTAAGTATAAAATCTTCATCCATTAACAGCATAGATAATTTACTTAACACATCCAAATGTACGTTATCTTCTGTATCAGGCGCAGCAATCAGGAAAATCAGATGTACAGGTTCGTTGTCGAGAGAATCAAAATCCACACCGTCTTTAATTACCATTGCCGCAAGACCCGGTTTTATAACTCCGTCACACTTTCCGTGAGGAATAGCGATCCCTTCTCCGATTCCGGTGGTACTCTCCTCCTCCCTTAAATAAACCTGTTTCCGATAAGCTTCTTCATCCCGGATTTTTCCACTTTTTGCCATCAGCTCAATCATCTGGTCTAGAGCTTCCTGCTTTGAAGCCGGCGCGCCATTAAGGGCAATACTTCTTTGATCCAGCAAATCTGTTATCCGCATACGCTTTCTCCCTTTCTATTCTCATTTCCAGGTGCTCACTTGTAAAGTTTCATATATTTTCTGTACTTCTGATTTTTTTGCCAGCAGCTCTGAAAATGCGCTGGCACTCCCGGCAGCCACTCCCATCTTAAAAGCATGGACATAATCTTTTTTCTCTTCCCATCCTGCAAGAAACCCTGCAACCATAGAATCACCGGCGCCAACAGCATTTACCAGTTTTCCTTTCGGTGCATCAAGGAAATACACTTCTTTTTCCTCTGTCAGCAGCACGGCTCCTTGACCCGCCATAGAAACAAGTACATTTCCAGCTCCTAGCTCCTGCAGCTTTTCTGCATAGGGTATCACATCTTTTTTTTCATTTAACTCTGTCTGAAACAGTTCTCCCAATTCATGATTATTGGGCTTTATTAAAAATGGATGATAGGAAAGTACATTTAAAAGCAGATCTTTCGTTGCATCAACAGCAAAACAAATCCCCTTTCCGGACAGCCGTTTCATAATCTCCTGATACATAGAATCCGGCATTCCCTCCGGAATACTGCCCGCCAGTACTAAAACATCATTTTCTTTCAGTTCCTCAAGCTTCTGTAAAAGCTGTTTTATTTCCTCCCGACTGATTTCAGGTCCTTTTCCATTGATTTCCGTTCCGTCAAAATCCTTCAATTTTACATTGATTCTGGAAAATCCATGTTTCACCGAAATAAAATCACTGTCCACTCCCAGCTTTCGCACCCTTTTTTCAATCTCTTCCCCTGTAAATCCTGCCGTAAACCCCAAAGCCGAATTTTTAATGCCGAGATTTTTCAGAACGGTGGAAACATTAATCCCTTTCCCCCCTGGCAACATATTCTCTGAGGATGTACGATTGGTTTTCCCAATCTCAAAATCCTTCACCGACACAATGTAGTCCAGGGACGGATTAAAAGTAACTGTGTAAATCACCTGCCTGCACCTCCCGTATTGTTTTTGTATGCTTGTTTTTATAAGCTCATTATATGTCCGTAATCGTTCATTTTCAATCGTATTAATTCACAATTTTCACATTGATTTATTGTATATTTTTCATAATCACTCATTTTCATTCAAATTCATTCATTTTATAAGACAAACAAAAAACAGTGGCCATCACATTACATGACGTCACTGTTTTTTGTCTCTACTCTTATTATTCACGTTTTTTTCTTTTTTATGCTACAACATACTTCTGCAGAACGGACTCAAAGGTATGATTACTCCCACCATATTTGACCGTTACGATCTTAGCCAGACCAAGGCTTAATACTCCAAGGAATGATTTAGCATCGACAATTGCTCTTTCATAATGCATGTTAATGTCAAAATTACAATCGGATGCCGCCTTCACAAATTCCTGTACTTCATTAGTTGCACATAATTTGATTTTCTTTTCATTCATGATGATTCATCCTTTCTAATGAAAAACCCCAAGCATCTACGAATTTCGCTTTCCGTGTGATTATTACACGCCCGGAATTATTTGTCAAAAATAAAATCACCTGCTTTTTCATGCAAAAATAACTTGCAGTGATGGTAACTGCCCAGGTTTTTTTATATATAATACCCAATTTTTTGAGAAAATTTCACATTTTTTATACAATTCTTCCTTTTGCATTTTCTAAAGACAAGAATTTCTTAATAATTCTTGCGCAAAATACCAGTTTTTGTATATCTTATCCATATTTGCACATAAAAAAACAATAGAAGTGTACACAACTCCTATTGTTTCCCCACGCTTTATGAAATCAATCTCATACCGCATAACTAACACGGCCGAAAACAGCAGCCGCTAAACAGCATAGACATACAGCAAAATGTCATACATAAACCGGTAGCACTTGAAAAAGGCTTTTCATATGCCTGTCCCATATTCTGATACCAGGTTCCGCCAAACTCCAGATTCTGGAGAAACTGCCGGTACTCCATATTGCTTGGCTCCATTTCAACCGCTTTTCTGGCATGTTCCATGGCAAGTACGTTATTTCCGGCCCCCTGATTAGCTGCTGCAGAATAAAAATACCATTTTGCATTGCGCTCCCGGATATTGTTCAGTACATTTATGGCCTCTCTGTAATATCCGTTGTTAATATAATTTGCCGCTGCTCTCATTTCTGCAGAATCAGAATCTGTCTGGCCGCCATACTGCCCTCTGTAAGAACCGTACCCCTGCTGTCCGTACGGCCCGCCCTGACGGTACTGGCCATATCCCTGCTGTTGATACGTTCCTCCATATCCCTGCTGCTGATAAGATCCGTTCTGGTATCCTCCACTGTACCCCTGCTGCTTCTCGTGCATAATCTGATTATAGGCCTGCTGTACTTCTTTGAATTTTTCCTCAGCAGCCGATGCATTAGGACTGTTCACATTGGCATCCGGATGATACTGACGGCTCAGTCTTCTGTATGCCCTCTTTATTTCTTCATCGGTGGCTCCTGGTGAAACACCTAAAACCTCATAAGGATTTCTCACCGTGACTTCCTCCTCTTTTTCTTCTTAAGCTGTATATATTCATATTTTGACCAGACTCCGGAATACAGAATATTGCGCAGAATATCCGCATACAGCAATATAGGCATCCGTTCAAATGATTTTGAGCATTCAGACATCATAGATGTAAGAATCAGCTTACTCAGCGTTTCAAAATCTTTCTGATTTTCTTTTTTCAAATCTGAAAACAAATTATATGTCTTATTTTTTTCATCTTTATCCAGGTCCTCATATGCATCCATCAGATAGATAAATTTTCCCATATAAAAACCAAGACATTTAAGCTCCTCCGCCCAGACGTCTTCCTTCCATGCGAAAATCTCCCCCAGCATTTCACCGGTAAGTCCCGCAATCAGATCAATGTTGTGTTCCTCAGACCGTTCGTAAGCGGTCAGACGCTTCATATAGGTTTCAAGAGCCTCCGCCTGACGTGGGTACTCTCCGGCAATCTTTTGATAATCCTTTTTAATCATCTGAAAAATTGCCCGTTTTGCATACGCTCTTTCATCCCGCCAGTCATCTTCCAGATTATGATATGCCAGCATAACATTCATAGCCGCTGCATACTGGGTAGCCTCATTCATACGTGCCAGCTTCTTTTTGCCGGGATGTATTGCACAGATAAATTCTTTTTCTTCATCTTCCAGCTCATACAGCCCTGTCAGCAGCACAATCAGAAATGTCATATCATAATTAAGAAGCATCTGCCCTTTAATTCCCGTGTTTTTTTTCAGGCTCTGGCAAAGTCCACAATAATAGGATTGATATATCTTTAAATTTTCTTCCGTTAATTCTTTTCGGTTTACATTAATATATCCAAACATATCAGTACCCCACTTTGCTTAACTTCTCCGCACAAACTCCATATGGCATTTGGGACAGGTAATACAAACCTTTCCTTTTCCTTTGGGAATGCGCACCTTCTGGCGGCATTTCGGGCAGGCATAGTAACGATAAATTTTCTTCTGTTCCTGATAATATCTCCGGTTTCGAAAACGAGAAAAAATTCTGCCCGTAAATGACAGAAAACGTTCATTTTCCATATAGCGTCTTTCTGTATTCCTGGAAAAAATCCTGAAATAGGACCATACAATCAAAATTACTGCCAGATAAAAAATAAGCGGAAACCGAACGAACATAGATACAATTAAAAGAATTAACGCTGCGATATCCAGAAATCTGGACAACTGATCCATTCCGTATCTTCCTGCCATAAACCGTTCAAATCTTTCTCTCACGACAACACCTCAAAAACCTTCTTCTGCAATTTAACAAATAACACATATATCAATGTTATACGGCTCGTCAAATACTGTCAACATTCCTATAATCTTTTAAGAAACATTTTATAAAAAGATTAGGAACCATCTCCTCTTTATGTTATTAAAAAAGGTCGCTTTTGCGACATGACTCCTCTCCGCCGCAGTGCGATCATCAGCGGAGCGTTTTTTTTGCTCTATAGGAATCGGTACTTTTCAGCTTTATCACAACACGGTATTTCCTATAGAGAAAAAAGAGGACGGTTCCAGGCGCCAGGCACCGGCCGTCCAATAAGTTCATAAGCAAAACGATAAGCCGGGTTATGTCGTGGGTGATCATCTATCTAAAACAGCTGTTGCCAGCTGCTTTCAGCAACCTACCTAAAGCTGGCGGGCCACGTCAGCGCTTTGTTTCGGTCTTGCTTCGGATGGGGTTTACATATGCCCCGGCTGTTACCGGCCGGGCGGTAGTCTCTTACACTTACCCTTCCAACCTTACCGTCTCAAAGACGGCGGTATATTTCTGTTGCACTATCCTTGGAGTCGCCTCCACCGGACGTTATCCGGCATCCTGCCCTGTGAAGCCCGGACTTTCCTCACCTGCAGTCTTTCGATTTCTGCAGCCGCGATCACCTGTCTTACTTATGATACTTATTTTTCCCTGCCTTATACATTAAAGCAGCTTCCTCCGATAAATTCTCTGAGGATTGAATTATGATGCACCGCTTCTCCCGGAACCGGCAGCACATAATCCAAAAGTTTTAAAAGCCGCTTTGCCTCAAGATATTCCGGACAGTCTGAACTGATATTAAACAGCAGCGGCTCTGCATATAATTTTAACACAGATAACTCATAAATCAATGCCGAATTAAACATCACATCCGCTTCTTCCTGAAACGGGAAAATATTCTTCTCTTCGCCCCGTCTCACCGAATCCCATCTGGCAAGGGTTTCCCTGGCAGTTGTATTTCTTGTTCTGGCATCCCGAACCATCCTTCTTAAAAGCCTGCCGTCTGTGGTGGGAAGATTATTATGTTCATCAATATTTAACTGCGTCAGCGCACTGATATAAATTTTGTATTTGCTGGAATCCGGCAGAAGATAAGACAATTTTTCATTCAGCCCATGAATCCCCTCAATAACAAGAATATCTTCCGGTCCAAGCTTCAGCTGGCGTCCCCGGTATTCCCGATGCCCTGATTTAAAATTAAATACCGGCATATCGCGGACCTCTCCCTTTAACAGTCCGTTCATTACATCATTAAATAATTCTACATCAATGGCCTCTAAGCACTCAAAATCATATTCTCCATTTTCATCTTTAGGGGTATCCTCCCGGTTGATATAAAAATCATCCAAAGATATGGTGTGAGGCCGCATTCCATGAGCAGTCAGCTGAATTGCCAGCCGATGGGAAAAGGTTGTCTTTCCAGAAGAAGACGGGCCTGCAATCATAACAAATTTTCTGTCTCTGGCGGAAACAATCTGTTCTGCGATTTTTCCGATATTCTGCTCCATAGCTGCTTCCTGAATCAAAATCAGTTCCTGAACTTTTCCTTCTGCAATGGTATCATTAAGCGCCCCTACTGTATCCACACCCATGGTGCTTCCCCAGTCAGAAGAGGACTTTAATGCAGCAAACAGCTTATCCGACTTCTTAAACTCAGCAACCCTTTTAATATCCATATTGGGAAACATCAGCATAAATCCATCCTGATAACACTCCAGGGAAAAATATTTCAGATATTCGGTGGAATGTACCATGGCCCCGTAAAAATAGTCCTTATAGCCGTTCAGCTCATAAATATTAATCCAGGAACTTCTGCGGTAACGCAAAAGCCGCTCCTTGTCATGCATTCCCAGATCTCCAAAAAGCTTTACCGCATCTCTTGTATGGATACTTCTTTTGTTAATGGGAAGTTTCATTTCCTGCATACTGCGCATCTTTGCTTCCAGCTTTTCTATAAAGGCCTGATCCGGAATATATTCTCTGCCATCCTTTGTATGCAATTCACAGTAATACCCCTGACTGATGGAATGCTGGACAATCACCGAAAGTTTTGGAAAAACAGACGCCATTGCAGCCTCCATCAAAAAGGTCATACTCCGCCGGTATGTTTTTCTTCCTGCTTTATCTGCCGCAGTCAGAAAGCTGACCACGCCGTCCCCCTCAATGGTCTTATTCAATTCCCGTATTGTATTTTCAAATACTGCCAGCAGAATATCTCCCTGATATAAATGCTGTACCTTCCCGGCAATTATTTCATATGTAGTTCCTGCCGGATAATCCCTGCTCTCTCCAAGTACTGTTATTTTAAAAGTCTGTTCAGACACGTTCACCACTGCTTTCTATGCTCGTATATTTTAAAGTTTCGGGCTGATCTCCATAAGAACCTGACTGATTTCTTCCATTTTCTGCAAAAGTTCCTGCCTGCGGGCTTCCGTATGAGACTGACGGGGCAGGTTCTCTAAAATTTCAGTGACTATCTGCTTCTCCCTTTTCAGCCATTGAATCAATACCGGATGAGAATTTTTCATCAGCTCCGGTCCAAAAGCATCTTCTAACATCCTATGTTTTTCTTCCGGTTCTGATACCGCAGATCTTTCCTCAGAGCAGATCTTTACCTGCATCATAGGATAATATTTTCCGTCTTCTTCTACCATATCCTCCTGAGAGATATACATTCCATGCGTTCTTATATACTTTCTAACTCCGGCGGTCTCAGACTGGGGCTGTAAAATTAGTTCCTTAAGTCCCCGGACCTTTGTCTCACCTTCTGAGAGGATTTTTATCATGAGGGCTCCGCCCATACCTGCAATCACCCCGGTATCTGCTTCCCCGGGCAGCAAAGATGCAAAACCGTCGGACAGCTTTGTTCTAATACAGTCCTCTAGATGCTCTGAAGCTATGTGGCTTCGGGCACGAAGAAGCGGACCTTCGTTCACATCCATTGCCACCGCACCGGGAATCCGCCCTTCTTTCACCAGGTAAATAGGAATATATGCATGATCGGTCCCGATATCCGCCACGCGGTTTCCTTTTGTCACAAGATCCGCAATTGCCTGCAGTCGTTTCGATAACTTAACCATAGCTTAATCCAGATAATCTTTTAACTTCCGGCTGCGGCTTGGATGGCGCAGCTTTCGCAGAGCTTTCGCCTCAATCTGGCGGATTCTCTCTCTTGTAACACTAAACTCTTTTCCCACTTCCTCTAATGTTCTTGCACGCCCGTCATCCAGACCGAACCGAAGCCGCAGTACCTTCTGCTCTCTTTCTGTTAAGGTACCCAGCACCTCCACCAGCTGCTCTTTTAACAGGGTGAAAGCGGCTGCATCCGCCGGCACCGGAACATTATCATCCTGAATAAAATCTCCCAGGTGGCTGTCCTCTTCCTCTCCGATGGGCGTCTCTAAAGAAACAGGCTCCTGTGAAATTTTTAAGATTTCACGGACTCTCTCCACCGGCATGTCCATTTCTTCCGCAATTTCTTCCGGGCTTGGCTCACGGCCCAGCTCCTGAAGAAGCTGACGGGAAACACGGATTAATTTATTAATGGTTTCAACCATATGAACAGGGATCCGGATGGTTCTGGCCTGATCCGCAATGGCGCGGGTAATAGCCTGGCGGATCCACCAGGTAGCATACGTACTGAATTTATATCCTTTTCGATAATCAAACTTTTCCACTGCCTTAATCAGACCCAGATTTCCTTCCTGAATCAGATCCAAAAACAGCATACCTCTTCCCACATACCGCTTTGCGATGCTGACAACCAGACGCAGATTCGCCTCAGCCAGTCTTTTTTTCGCTTCCTGATCGCCTTCCTCCATTTTCTGAGCCAGCTCAATCTCTTCCTCTGCTGTCAAAAGGGGAACCTTCCCGATCTCTTTTAAATACATACGAACCGGGTCTTCAATGCTGACACCGTCAGGTACTGACAGGTCAATATTTTCAACCTCAATTTCATCTTCTTCGTCAATTAACACTTCTTCGTCATCGTCATCACTTGTGATTCGAAGGACATCAATATTGTTCTGTTCCAGAAAATCAAGAATCTTATCAAACTGTTCAGCACCAAGTTCCATTTCTTTGAAATAGTCATTGATTTCCTGATATTCTAAAATATTTTTCTTTTTCTTTGCCAGCGCAAGCAGCTCCTGAAGTTTCTGGGAAAATTTTGCCGCTTTTTCTGCTGTCTTCTGGTCCATATTTTCTGCCATTTTGTTCATCCTTCCATGAATTGTTTTTATTTTGTCCTATTCAGCTTAAAATATGCAGATGCTTTATTGCATCCAGCTTTTTCTGGTCATCAATCACCTGCTGCAGTCCCGCAATATCTGTGGGGTCTAGATGTGCTGCCCGGTATTCCAGACTGTTTTTTTTGATTCGGACAATTGTCTCTGTCAGTGCTTTTTCTCTCTCTGCCTTGCTTTCCACCGGATATATTCTGGCGTTAAAAAGCGCGGCTGCTTCTTTTTGCTGTTCCTCATCCGTAAACCGGCTGATAATACCGGCCGGATTAATGTCTCCCTGATGATACTGCTCATACAGAATCCGGGCTGCCTCATAATACAAAGGCTCCGTAAAGTCATGAGGACTGATATACTGCTCAATCACCGGAAACAGCGATGTATCTTCAATCAGCCAGGTCAAAAGCAGTCTCTGGGACTGTTTCATGCCATCGGGCTTTTTCTCTTTTTGTATTCCGCTTTTTTTCGGCTTCTGTTTTGCTGCAGTATATCCTCTTGTCCCAAGATGCTTCACCATATTGCGGAGCTGTTCAAATCCAACCTGATATCTTTGGGCAACTGCCTCTATGTAATTTTCCCGCTCCAGCTCCTCTGAAAAATTCAGAATCTTTTGAGCTACCTGCCCAAAAAACGCTGTCTTGTCCTCCGGGTCACTCATATCGTAATCCCGCTCCAGCATACGTATTTCAAACAGAAAGCTGTTTTCCGCCTGATCAATCCGCTCCTGATACCCGTTGGCCCCTAAAGCCTTTATAAACTCATCCGGATCTTTATAGGGCGTCATATTGATAACCTTTGCAGTTAATCCCGCTTCCTTTAAGATGGGCAGTGCTCTTAAGGCCGCCTTCACTCCCGCCCCGTCGCTGTCAAAGGTTAAGTACACTTCTTTTGTATAACGCTTTAAGAGGCTGGCATGGCCGGAAGTAAATGCAGTCCCCAGAGACGCCACTGCATTATCAAATCCTGCCTGATGCAGCGCAATTACATCCATATAACCTTCGCACAAAAGAATCTGTGGCTTCTTGGACGTTCGGGCAAAATTAAGGCCGTACAAATTCCGGCTTTTGTCAAAAACTGCCGTTTCCGGGGAGTTCAGATATTTGGGCTCTCCTTGGCCCGTCACACGGCCGCCGAATCCAATCACACGGTTGTTGGCGTCCATAATAGGGAACATTGCCCGGTTCCAGAATTTATCATATCCTCCCCGCTTCTCATCAATAGTAACCAGTCCGCAGTCTTTTAAAACCGAATCCTCGTAACCCTGCCGTTTTAGATACTGATATAAATCATTGCTGTATTTACTGGAATAACCAAGTCCAAAATGACGGATGGTTTCTTCTGAAAGCTCTCTTTTTTGAAAATATTCTCTGGCCGCCCTTCCCTGCTGGCTTTGCAGAAGCATATAGAAGTATTTAGCGGCTGTTTTATTGATTTCTAAAATCCTGGCCCTTTTATCTGCTTCCTGACGCTGCTTTGCAGTCATTTCCTTTTTAGGAAGCTCAATCCCTGCTCTTTGAGCCAGCAGTTCAAGCGCTTCGTGAAACGTATAATTTTCATACTGCATAATAAAAGTAATCACATTTCCACCGGCCCCGCATCCAAAGCAATAGTACATCTGTTTACCGGGGGACACCGAAAACGAAGGGGTTTTTTCATTATGGAACGGACAAAGACCAAAATAGGTGCTTCCTTTTTTCTGGAGCCGGACATATCCTGATATTACATCTACAATATCATTCCGTGAACGTATTTCTTCTATTAATTCATCCGAATAATAAGCCATGGCTGCTCCTTTCTGTTTTTATCCTGCCGGGAATATCCGCAGCATACAGGCGCTCTCTTAATACACCTGCCATGATTTCGGCATAAAATATTCCTGAAACTTTCCTATTGCATACTGATCCGTCATGCCCGCTATATAGTCTCCCACTACCCGGTCTTTACATTCACCCTGGTCAAGCATTTTCAGATACTGCTCCGGCATCAGCTCCGGATGTTCCATATAGTAGGAAAACAATCGTTCCAGCATTTCTTTTGCCTTTGCTTCCTCCCCTTTTGCTTTAGGATTTGTATAGACATGATAAAACATAAATTTTCGAAGTCCCTGCATAGCAGCTTCTACATCTTTTGACATGCAGATCTCATTCTTCCCCTGGCTCTGTATAATTATATCGTGCACAAGGGTATCTAGACGAACTCTGCTAGACATCCCAAGAACCTCTCTGTACTCTGCCGGAATCTCTTCTTCTGTCATAACATGAGCACGAATGGCATCATCAATGTCATGATGAATATATGCAATTTTATCCGACAGCCTGACAATTTTTCCCTCCAGGGTAGAGGGCATACAGCTTGTCTGATGATTCAAAATGCCGTCGCGGACTTCCCAGGTCAGATTTAAGCCCTTTCCTTCCCGCTCCAGCTTTTCTACAATCCTTACACTCTGCTCATTATGTTTAAACCCGCCGGCACACACTTCATTTAATACAGCCTCCCCCGCATGCCCGAAAGGAGTATGCCCCAGATCATGGCCCAGCGCGATGGCCTCCACCAAATCCTCATTCAGACGCAGCGCTTTAGCTATCGTCCTGGCATTCTGGGATACTTCCAGCGTATGTGTCAGCCGCGTCCTGTAATGATCTCCCTTGGGAGATAAAAATACCTGGGTTTTATGCTTCAGTCTTCGAAAGGATTTACAGTGAAGGATTCTGTCTCTGTCCCGCTGAAACACAGGCCGGATATCGCATTCCTCTTCTTTACTGTCCCGCCCTTTTGAATTTTCACTCAACGTGGCAAAAGGACTTAAATAAGTTCGCTCCAGCAATTCCATCTGTTCACGTACAATCATGGCTGCCACCATCCTTATCCAACATATCTCTGGTATTGTTTTAATTAAAAACGGAACTCCTATTTTATATATTCTGTGCCGACGCTGGATTTCCTTTATTTTTTCTTAAAAATAGTATTAAAAATCTGCTTTTCGTAAAAATTGCCTTAATCTAACGGCCATATGCTCACAATTTTTGTACCTTTTGCCCGGGTTTTCAGACAAACAGCCTGACAAAATCCTGTCCAGTTTTCTAGAGACAATTCTGTGTCCCGAATAATCCTTAAGTTTTTCCACCTGTTTTGGTTCCAGTCCCGAAATCAGAAAATACCCCAGCACCCCCAGTCCGTAAATATCCGCCCGGATATCCGGCACTGCTGTCCCATGACACAATTCCGGCGCAGCATACCCTATAGTTCCCTTCCATATCCCTGGGGACACATCAGAATGCTGCTGATATGCCGCGCCAAAATCTATAAGGGTCAGTTTTCCATCATCCTTCAGCATAATATTTTCCGGTTTCAGATCACAGAAAATAACCGGAGGCATCATATTGTGCAGGTAATCCAGCGTCCCACACAGCTGCAGCAGCCACTTTGCCGCAGTCTGCTCAAAAACAGGTCCATATTTATGAATATATGCCAGAAGAGATATTCCATGAATGTAATCTGTAAGGATGCAGATTCTCCTGGAATCTTCAAAAACATCTATAATTTTAACAGCTCCCGGCGTATCAAGCTGTGTCAGTATCTGTATCTCACGGGCTGCATCCTGCTTCACCCGGCAGTCTGTCCCGCCGCCGGAATATATGCCGATTATTTTAGCCGCCCATCTCTTTTTCAGCTTCCGGTCTCTCACAAGAAAAACATCAGAGGTACTTCCGGAACCAATCTTTCGTATAATCTCGTATTTATCTTCAAACAGCATCAGTCTGACCTCTTTTCTATTATATATATCATACTTTAACAAACGGAAGCGGTTGAAAAACAAGCCGCCTAAAAAATACAGGATAAATGTTCCAAAAGGAGTGAAGTAAATGATCTGCTCTGTGGAATGCAGCCAGGTGTCTGCAGATTTTCCCGCAAAGCAGTAAGAATGCAAAAGAATTGCCTTTACATGTCACGAAAAAACGAAAAGAAATAGATAATGGGCAGCTGTCAAAAGTACAGATTATCTAACTTGCCTCTTTTTCTGCCCCTTTTTTCATATCTAAAAATAAAAAACGGCCGGAACCGCTGATTTCTCAACAACTCCGACCGTCTATGCAGTGCAGGAAAAGGGACTTGAACCCTCATGAACGCAATGTTCACACGGACCTGAACCGTGCGCGTCTGCCAATTCCGCCATTCCTGCCCAATGCGGAAGATGGGACTTGAACCCACACGACTGCAATAGTCACAAGATCCTTAGTCTTGCTCGTCTGCCAGTTCCGACACTTCCGCAAACTTTTTGTGCCGTGTCTTACCGACTTGACTATAATACCAAACCACCCAAAATATGTCAACAGTTTTTTTTACATTTTTCTATTTCTATTACGTTCTCAAATCCCGGCAGGAATGATATAATAAACATCTAGATAACAGAAAGGATTCACGCATTCAATGAGTAAACAAAAAAACAAAAAACCGGGACATGTTGTTCTAACGATTATACTGGTTATATGTATTATTATCTTTTGTATTTCCGCCTGGCAGCTGTATAAAATATTCAGCAATTATCATAAAAGCGATACCGAATACAAGCAAATTCAAACAGATGTAACCTCAGAAACCGATGACAGCTTTTCTGTAGATTTTGAAAAACTGCAGAAACAAAATCCGGACTGTATCGGCTGGATCCGTTTTGAACATCTGGATATCAGCTATCCCATTATGCAGGGAAATGATAATGACTATTACCTTCACCGCACTTTTGAAAAGACAAATCTGGCTGCTGGAAGTATTTTTATGGATTATCAAAACGCCAGCGATTTTTCTGATATGAATACATTTATCTTCGGCCATAATATGAAAAACGATTCCATGTTCGGACTTCTGGGTGATTTTAAGGATGAAAGTACGTATAAAGAAAATCCTTATTTTTGGATTTATACCCCAAAAGCGGCGTATCGGTATGATATCTTCTCCTGCTATGTAGCAGATGCAGATACAGATACCTATACCATCTATCATGGTGAAAGTGAAGACTATACCGCATACATTCAGAAGCTGAAAAACAACTCTGCATATCCCATTGATGTGGATGTAGACGGTTCTGATAAAATCATAACATTATCTACCTGTACCGCATCCGGCTATGACTACAGATATATTGTCAACGGAGTTCTTGCAGAAACGGTGAACTATTAATCAGTTACAGGACACCCGGCAACGGACAGAGCAGTACATGCCGCCGCAGTGCGATCTGCAGCGGAGCGTTTTTTGCTCTATAGGAATCGGTACGTTTCAGCTTTATCACAACACAGTATTTCCTATAGAGTAAAAAACCTGCAGTATGAATCTACTGCAGGAAATGCACATTTATATATATTTATCAAGCACAGTGAAAACGCCTTTACTTGCCAGTGCCATAATCAGTCCCGAAATAAGATTTCCGCCAAGGACACTGAGAATAATCAGCTTTGGCTTAATATTCAAAACCCCTGCCAGAATGGATCCCGTCCATGTTCCGGTTCCGGGAATAGGAACCGCTACATAAATAAATATCGCAAGGGGACCAAATTTCTTGATCTTTTCATGGTTATTAGACGCCATTCGGTCCATCCACCCTATGAATCTGCGAAAAAGCTTTCGTTCCTTACAATACCGGTAAAACCAGTTTGTTACAAATGCAAGAAAACACACAACGAACGTACTTCCCACAAGCGCTGCCACATAAGACACAACCGGTCTTAATCCAAGCGCTACGCCAAAAGGGATTGCGCCTTTCACTTCTACTGCCGGTATCATAGATACTAAAATTGTAAACACTATCTGTCGAATAATCATTTCATTTGTTCCTCCGTACTTATTTTTACCAATTTTCATCATTCTTGTAAAGTACGTTCAGAAAATATTAATAAAAATATATAAATTTAAGTCTCGCTCTTAAGTCATCCCCCATCTGATATATAATTATAACCGCTCCGGAACAGGATGAAAATTTTTAAGCTCTTCTAACACCTCATCCCTGAATGGAATAGAGTTTTGAGCTCCTGGTCTGGTTACTGCAATAGATGACGCCATATTTCCAAACCTGCAGGCTTCCGAAATCTCTTTCCCTTCTGCCAGAGACACCAGAAATCCCGCATTAAAAGTATCCCCGGCTGCAGTTGTATCTACCGGACGACATGGTCTTGTGGGATACCGCAGAGCCTGTTCATGATTTACAACCACAACCCCCTCTTCCCCGACAGTTACAAGTACATTCTGCACACCTTTTTCCAGCAGCTTTTCTGCCGCCAGACGAATCTGCTGCATATTTGTAACCGGCATACCGGTCAGCGTCATAAGTTCTGTTTCATTGGGCGTTATAAAGTACAGACCTCTCCATATATCATCAGGAAGGGAATCCGGTGCCGGTGCAGGGTTTAGAACCACTTTTTTCCCAAGCTCCTGTCCGCGTCTGACTGCATAAAATACTGCGTCGTAGGGAATCTCCATCTGAAGCAGAATATAATCACACCCTTGAAACAGCCTGTCATGTTCCTTTAGGTAGTCCACACTGCAGGCCTCGTTGGCCCCGGGCGCCACAACAATGCAGTTATTTCCTCTCTCATTAATATAAATTACTGCCGTCCCGGTAGCTCTGTCTTCACTTATGTGAAGATTTGAAACAGATACCCCTGCATTTTTGAGCCCCTGGTACTGCATATCGCCAAAATTATCCCGGCCAATGCTTCCAAGCATAACAACCTGGCCACCCAGCTTTCCAGCTGCGCACGCCTGATTGGCGCCCTTTCCTCCATTGGAAAAGGTAAGATTTTCTCCTAAAATCGTCTGTCCTTCTAACGGCATTTCTTTTACATGAACGGACTGATCCATATTCAAACTTCCAATAACAAGTATTTTCCCCATTTTTTCCTCCCTACATCTGTGATTTTAGTAACTCTAGTTCTTCTGGTACAATGCTGTGAAGAAAAGAATTATGCTTCACTTTCTCACAGCATTCCTGATAATCCATCCACAAAACCGATTCTAGTTCTTCTTTCTGTATCCGGATTTCATCTGTCTGTATATCCTTCCATAGAACATAAATATTACTGACCTGACAATCTTTAAATGGCTTCCCGTGAAACTGTGCCTCTGTGTAAAATTTTCTCTGCCCGCAAAAAATCAGTTCTTTTGGCTGCGCTTTTATTCCCAGTTCTTCATCTAGTTCCCTCAGGGCAGATGTTAAAAAATCCATTCCCGCGGGTATATGCCCGGCACTTGAAATATCATAACAGCCCGGAAACGATTCCTTTTGCAGTCCTCTTTTCTGAAGCAGAACCTGCACACGCCCATTTTTTCTTCTCAGTATCCACACATGAGAAGTCCGGTGTCGAAGCCCCATTTTGTGAACTACAGCCCTCTCCTGTATTTCCCCGGTAGGATTCCCGTTTTTATCTACAATATCTAAAAATTCCATATTTTCTTCCTGCCAATTTTATATTAAACTAATGTTATTCTAACTGATTCTGTCAAAAAAACCAATCACTGTTTACCACAATTTGGAGGTATTTATCATGAAATTGTTAATATTATCTGATTCACACAGAAATATTCAAAATATGGTTCAGGCAGTCCGGCTGGAGGAGCCTGATCTTATGATACATCTGGGGGACCATTATCAGGATGCCATGGAATTAAAACGCCTGTTTTCAGACATTCCCTTAGAAGCAGTTGCTGGAAACTGCGATTTTGGCCAAAAACCTAGCGAAAAGCTGATTACAGTACATAAAAAACAGATACTTCTCTGTCACGGACATAATCAGCATGTAAAATGCGGGCTTTTAAATCTGGAATATGCCGCCAGAGAAAAACAGGCTGATATTGTCCTGTTCGGCCACACACACCGGATCTTTTGTGAACAGCACAATCAGCTGGCTATACTAAATCCCGGCAGTATCGGTGATCCAAGATACCCCGGCAGGCCCTCTTACGGCCTGGTTTTCATAGAAGAAGACAGCATTTTTTTGCAAACTCAGTTTCTATCTCTGTAAAACTGTACAAAGGAGCTTTTATGTCTGATCTGATCTTTCACATTGATGTTAATTCCGCTTACTTAAGCTGGAGTTCCGTTGAAAAACTAAAAAAGGGAAGTCTTGTTGATCTTAGAACCGTGCCTTCTATTATTGGCGGAGACCGAAAAAGCAGACACGGTGTCGTTCTGGCAAAGTCCATTCCCGCAAAAAAATTTGGAATACAGACCGGTGAACCTGTTGCAGCAGCTTTACGCAAATGCCCCACACTGATCATAGAACCGCCGGATCACAACATGTACCGGACATACAGCAAACGGCTTACAGAGTATCTATACTCCATCACTCCTGACATTGAACAAGTATCCATTGATGAGTGCTATTTAAATTTTGCCCCGATTTCCCATAATTATCCTTCCTCCCAGATAGCTGCCGAAAAAATCAGAAAAGAAATCCGTACCCAGATGGGATTTACTGTAAATATCGGTATTTCCTCAAAAAAAGTGCTTGCTAAAATGGCCAGCGATTTTGAAAAACCGGATAAAACCCACACCCTGTTTCCGGACGAAATTCAGACAAAAATGTGGCCTCTGCCTGTAGAACACCTTTTTATGGTGGGCCGTACCTCCGCCTTAAAGCTTCATACAATGGGCATCCACACCATCGGCAGCCTGGCAGCTGCCGACCTAGAACTTTTAACTTCTGTGTTTAAAAGCCACGGCCGGCTTATATGGGAGTATGCAAACGGTATTGACAACAGTTTTGTTGATCCAGAAACACACCAGGCAAAGGGAATCGGAAATTCAACAACGCTGTCTGAGGATGCCCGGACAATGGAAGAAATCGAAACGGTTCTTGGCAGACTTTCTGAAAAAGTTTCCCTGAGACTTCGCAAAGCCGGCCAGCTGGCCGGGACACTGACCGTTGAAATAAAGTACCATACGTTTCAGTCAGCCTCCCGTCAGATGCAGCTTCTTACTCCTTCAAACAGCAGTCAGGATATTTACCGGACCGCCAGACAGCTGGCCGGGCAGCTATGGAACGGATCTCCAGTACGCCTCCTTGGGATTCGCAGTTCAAAGCTTACCGATGCATCCCAGCCGCTGCAGATGTCAATTTTTGATTTGAATCTTTCAGGCAGCCAAACATCTTCTGCCGTCTCCGGGAAGGATACAGCCGGTAAATTCCAGAAGCTGGATGCCGCCCTGGATCAAATACGACAAAAATACGGACCTGATTCTGTCAAACGGGCCAGTTCCATAAAAAAGAACCTTCCCTGACATTCCGCCGCAGTGCGATCATCAGCGGAGCGTTTTTTTGCTCTATAGGAATCGGTACTTTTCAGCTTTATCACAACACAGTATTTCCTATAGAGCAAAAAAATCCGGACCGCCAGTAAATATCAACTGACGGCCCGGATTTTTTTACGATTACCGATACCTGATTCTAAAGATCAATTTTTCCTGTATATTCACCATTTATCACATAATAAGCGGCATTTTCTTCCGGTTTCATATATAAATCCATTTTTTTTGCAGCAATATCTTCATACATAGAACGAAACTGCTCTAGGACTTTCTGAGAAACTTCCTCCTGGGAAATTTCTTTTCCTTCATATTGAAGATATACTTTTGTCACCGGTTTCCTCATTCTGACAGCTGCCTTCTTAGCAGTTTTAGCCAGCTCCACTGTACTTTCCGATGCACTCTCAGCCAGCTTTACAGCTCCCTTTTTCGCACTTTTAGCCAGCTCCGCTGTTCCTTCCGATGCATTTTCTGCAAACTTTTCCACTTCTTTTTTCGCTGCTTTTGCTCTCTTTACAGTTTCTTTTTTAATTACAGACGCTTTTTTCTTCGCGTCCTCTTTTATTTCATCCATTCTGGTTTTTGTTTTTTTCTCTTCCATCTGTTTCTCCCTCCTGACAAAAGACTATAGATTCCAGAACTTCAAAATCCATAATGTCTTAAATTAATAATTTCTTCCGGAAATATCTTCTCCATATTTCTGAACCCATTGTAGTCACTTTCAGAAACTATGTCAAGAGTTACTATTTTCAGTGCCTGTCCCTTTATTCTGCACAAAGCTGTTCTTTTGTTTTTTTGTTTGTACTGTACCTAAGGTGCTGCTTTGTGATATACTTCACTTAATTGTCATTCCAAAAGCAGCAGACAAACCACATTAAAAATAAAGGAGCATTATGTTAAAAATAGGATCCCATATTGGCATGTCCGGCAAGGACATGCTGCTAAACTCAGCTAAAGAAGCTGCCGGATACGGCGCTAATACATTTATGGTATATACCGGCGCTCCTCAAAACACCAGAAGAAAGGATATCAGCCAATTGAATATCCCTGAAGCCTGGAACTATATGAAGGAACATCAGATAGAAGAGCTTGTTATCCATGCACCTTATATTATCAATCTTGGAAACGCCGTGAAACCGGAAACCTTTACACTGGCCGTTGATTTCCTGGCCCTTGAGCTGGAACGCAGTACAGCTATGGGCAGTCATATTCTGATCCTGCATCCCGGAGCCCATGTAGGAGCCGGAACCCAGGCGGGAACAAAAAAAATCATCGAAGGATTAAATGCCGTACTAACAGCCGATACTCCGTGCATGATTGCACTGGAAACTATGGCGGGCAAGGGAAGTGAAATCGGCCGAAGCTTTGAAGAACTGGCCGCAATATATGACGGTGTTGTACACAATGATAAACTCCGGGTATGTTTTGACACCTGTCATACCCATGACGCCGGGTATGATATTATTCATGATTTTGACGGGGTCATAAACCACTTTGACAGCCTCATCGGAAAAGATCAGATCTCTGTGTTTCACATCAATGACAGTAAAAATATATGTGGAGCTCATAAGGACCGGCACGCAAACATCGGTAAAGGAGAAATTGGCTTTGAAGCATTAAACTACATTGTACATCATCCGGATTTTGAACGTGTCCCCAAAATATTGGAAACCCCTTATATTCCGGATCCGGATAATCCAAAAAAATCTTATCCCCCCTATAAAGATGAGATTGCATGGCTGAGAAAGGAGCACATATGAAACTTATTTCCTGGAATGTAAACGGGCTGCGCGCCTGTGTCAATAAAGGCTTTCTTGAATATTTCCACGAAGCAGATGCCGATATATTCTGTATTCAGGAATCTAAACTCCAGGAGGGTCAGATTCAGCTTGACCTTCCCGGCTATTATCAATATTGGAATTATGCTGAAAAAAAGGGGTATTCCGGCACTGCTGTTTTCAGCCGTCAGAAACCGCTTCAGGTTCTGTATGGCATACAGGAAGAAAGGCATGACAAAGAGGGCCGCGTGATCACACTGGAATTTGAGACCTTTTATTTTGTAACCTGCTATACCCCCAACTCGCAAAACGAGCTTGCAAGACTTGACTACCGCATGGACTGGGAAGACAGCTTCCGCAGCTATCTTTTGCTGCTGAATGAAAAAAAACCAGTTATTCTCTGCGGTGATCTAAATGTTGCTCATAAAGAAATTGACTTAAAAAATCCTAAGACAAACCGGAAAAATGCCGGTTTTACAGATGAAGAACGAGAAAAAATGACCCTTTTACTGGACAGCGGTTTTATTGACACATTCCGCTATTTTTATCCGGAGCAGGAACAGATCTATTCCTGGTGGTCTTACCGTTTTAAAGCAAGAGAAAAGAATGCCGGATGGCGGATTGACTATTTTATCACTTCAGAATCTCTGAAAGAAAGTCTGAAAGATGCCAAAATCCATACCGACATCTTCGGTTCGGACCACTGTCCTGTAGAACTGGATATTGAATTGTAATTATTTACTGCCCCGGCATCCCGCGGGGCATTCTAGCTGTTTTCTTCCTGTGCCCAGAACAGAGCGCAGGAAACGGCCCGCCTCCATCCTTTCAGCAGATCATCACGATCTGCTGATTTCATATTCGGTGTAAACTTACAATTCAGCTGCCAGTTAGCCCGAATATCACTCTTACTTTTCCAGTATCCCACTGCCAGACCAGCAAGATAGGCTGCTCCCAAAGCAGTGGTTTCAATACAATCCGGCCGGTATACGGGGCTTCCTGTAATATCTGCCTGAAACTGCATCAGAAAGTTATTTGCACTGGCGCCTCCATCTACTTTCAGTCTGTCTAATGCTACTCCTGCCTCTTCTCTCATAGCCTCTATTACATCCCGCACCTGATAGGCTACCGATTCCAATGTAGCACGAATAAGATGTTCCTTTAATGTTCCTCTGCTGATACCAACAATGGTTCCTCTGGCATCCGGATTCCAGTAAGGTGCTCCCATCCCGGAAAATGCCGGAACAATATAAACCCCGTTGCTATCTTTTACTCTCCTGGCAAAGCTTTCCGACTGCTCTGACTGTTGGAAAAGTTTCATTCCGTCTCTTAACCACTGCACCGCAGAACCTCCCGCAAATACACTCCCTTCTAGAGCATATTGAATAGAATCACCATCACAGGCAGCAATGGTCGTCAAAAGGCCATGTCCGGATACAATTCTGTCCGCACCAGTATTCATCAGCAAAAAACATCCTGTGCCATAGGTGTTTTTTATTTCCCCTTTTTCAAAACAGCACTGCCCAAACAATGCTGCCTGCTGATCTCCCGCTGCGCCGGCAATGGGAATACCTGCTCCCATTAAATCTGCATCGGTATATCCGTAAATGCTGCTGGATTTTCTTACCTGTGGCAGCATACTTTCAGGTATCCTGAAATAATTCAGCAGTTTCTTATCCCAGCACAGCTTCTCTATATCAAAAAGCATCGTTCTGGATGCATTTGTATAATCGGTTACATGAACGCGGCCCTTTGTCAGTTTCCAGATCAGCCAAGTATCCACGGTTCCAAACAGCAGATTTCCCTGCTCCGCTTCTTCTCGTGCCCCAGGTACATGATCTAGAATCCAGGATATTTTGGCTGCACTAAAATAAGCATCCGGAATCAGTCCTGTTCTGGAAGTAACGTAAGAAGCCAGCCCGTCCCGGCACAGCTGTTCAATCTGTCCGGCCGTCCTTCTGCACTGCCATACAATGGCATTATAAACCGGTTCTCCTGTATAACGGTTCCAGACAATGGTCGTTTCTCTCTGATTGGTAATTCCAATACCCAAAATCTGCCCGGAACTAATATCTCTTGCCGCCTGAGCCTCCTTAAGAACCGCATACTGCGAAGCCCAGATCTCCTTTGGATCCTGCTCTACCCACCCCGGCTTTGGGTAAATCTGTTTTACTTCTTTTTGCGCTTTGCTGATAACTGTTCCTTTTCGATCAAATAATATACATCTAGAACTGGTAGTACCCTGATCCAGGGCCATGATATAATCCTTCATAAGTCTTTCGGCTGCTCCTTTACCGATAGGTAATAATAAATACATACGTTTTATTTTTTTCACTTATACAGTATTCCCGTTCCAGATGGAACTGATTTCTTAAACGAATCTGTTTTTTTACAAATCCAATCTCACCGGAATACATAACAATCGTGCCATTTTTCTTAACCAATTCTGATGCCCGCGTAAAAAACATTTCGTATAGCTTTTCCAGTCTTTCATAAGACATGGAGCCTTTCACCGGCATATCTGTAATAATTTCATCAAATAAATATTCATGCCTGAAATCCGAAAAATCACGATTAATATAATTTATGTTCATCCCGGCAATTCTGGTGTTAGCCCGGGCTTTTTCTACTGCCTCCCCAAAGATATCCAGGCCATAGCTGTCTCTTGCCGGTTCTAAATAATTCCGCTCTATCAGCATGGTTCCCACACCACAGAACGGATCAAGAACCTGTCCGTGTTCTGTCAGATAATTCTTTGCAAGAGCCAGAATCCCTGCTGCCGCAAAGGGCTGCATCCCCGCTGAAATATGATATCTGCGGTATGCAAACCGGGTATCTGGTATCGTCAAAAGCTTCACACACGGATAAAAGCTCCCCTCTTTATTCTGAATCAGACGGATCTCTATTTCGTAATGAGAGGCCGAATTAATCAGCTGTCTTTCAAACAGTTCTTCTAGCTGCGCCGCCGCCTTTTTTGAAAACCTGCTTCGCTCCTCTAAACTCATTGGACCGGTAACACCAAGGCGGAAATAATACGGACCGTCTTCTTTGTGATTCTCTTTAAGAATCTGCTTAAGATCTGACTGATACAGCCATTTAGCAATTTCGTCAGCATCTCTGGGCAGTTCTTTTTCTCCGTGAATAACAAAAAGCAGTTCTTTAAATGTTCTGATTTTAAGAATCTGCTTAAGATCACAGGTCTTCGTTCGAAGACCCGCCCCGGTTTTCACCGTCTGGCTTCCGGTAACCTGGGCAGCTGTAAGGTCTCGAAATGCCGGTATTGTAGTTAAAATTACTTCATTCATCCTCTGCCAGCCCTGAAACGTATGCTTTTTCACACCTTCCACAGATAAGATCAGCTGCTGAAGCTCTCTCATTTCATTTTGTATATGTTTCTTTTCTTCAATCTCACAGCTCTTTTGGGAAAGTTCCTGCAGACGCTTTTTAAAAAGCTCTAGATACTCCTGACAGGGAAGCTCACCCAGCGCCCTTAGATATTCAGCCCGTACAAACATGGTCTCTTCTGCTTCATATGCATCCACAAGTACATCCACAGCATCCGCACAATGTACAATCCCCAGGATGCTTGCAGCATTTTTTCGTATTTTGGGATCTTCTTCCACAAGAAGCTTCATGATAAAATCACAGCATCCATCTGTCAGTTTCTGAAACTGCTTTTTTCCGTTTTCTGTTTTCAATTCCTGCTTTAGTGTAATTAAATTCTCTCTTATATTTTCTTTGTTTAAAATATTTTCATATTCTTTTCTCATGATCTTTTTCTTCCGTCACTTTTCCATTTCTCAGTATAGTTTTCTACATCCTGTTTAAACTGCTCCCATGCATCCTCATGTTCCACAAAATACAGCGGACACTTTTTCCCTGTCACATCATAATGCCGAATCACATCATCTGCAGACAGTTGAAACTTTCCGCACAGCCAGGCGGTAAGGTGCACCAGACTGTTATATGTTTTCTTATTAAATTTTCCGTCTTCCTTTTCATGGCAGCACTCTATTGCAATGGTATCTGTATTTCTTCCATTAGACGCATATGCGATCTCAGCCGTTGGAATGCATTGAACAATTTCGCCGTCTATTCCAACGATAAAATGTGAACTTGCTTTTGTAATTTTGGAATCTTTCAGTCCTTCAAAATAATCCCGGTTCTGCATCGCTGTACTTCCCGGATTGGCAGTATAATGAATCACAATCCCTTTTACTTTTGCCATGGCAATCCCGGGTCTTGAGTAAGGATTTACCGTCAGCAGTTCCACATCGTAATCAGGAGCTTCCTCTACTGCATCTAGCGCATCTAATCTGCCTTCCCTGAACTGATTGATCTTTACAATACTGACAACAATCAACACAAGAAGCACAACACAGCCCAGGAAGCGGCCGGCCGCCTTCTTTTTTCCTTTTTTTCTGTAACTACCTGTCATGCCGGATGAGGCACCTCTTTTCTTTTGAATTTATTTATAATACCAGAGTACTATGCCTGTATCATACGATACAAAACCATCATTTCAGCATCTCTGTCATCCGTTTTTTTTAAATCCATTATAGTATAGCATAGCAAAATCTGAAATCCAATGAAAGTTTCACAAGGCTCATTATCTAAGCCTTGTACGAAAGTCAGAAGTAATTCTTTCACTTCCCACAGATAGTTCCAAAGGTACTTCTATTTTCCGGTTATCCTTTGTCCACCCTTCTACTGTCACCTGATATGTTCCTTTTTCAGCCTTCAAAGGTACCTGAAACAAATAACTGCCTGTAACAAACGTTTCCTCCAGATTCGATTCTAAATCAGAAGTCCCATATACTGCATCTTTCAACAGTTTTTCCTGCTCATCATAGTATTTCAGCTCTTTTGAACTGCCTGTATCCGGCCATACAATCCGAACCTGTTTTAAATTTCTGCACCGAAATACAATTATTCCGGTATCACCGGCAGAAAATGTCCGGTAAACCACATCTGTTTTCTGCCCCTTCATCAGTCCCCGCAGCCAGCCGGTATGATTATACAACCAGGCTTCTAAAACAGATACATGCTCTTCTGACCATCGGGCAGTAAGTGTCAGACTTTTGTTTGTATCATATTCCGCCTTGGTTTCCGAATAAATTCTGTGATTGCTGCCCTCCCAGAAGGAAAACTCCCAGCCCGCCGCCCTGATATCCGGATTTAAAATCTGAGGCTCCTTCAAATCAAGAACCACCGGTTCCATCCAGTATTTTTCCTGGCTGTAAACAGAAAGCAGAATATCATCATCCACAGCTCCCGGTATCTGCCTGCTGCCCGTATCATAAGATATTAGATAGCTCTCACTAAGATAGATATCTTTATCTGAAATAGTTCCGGCTATCCTGCCGCTGACTCGGCTGCCATCCCGAAGCTTTGCCTCCGCCCCTGTATCTGTATGAGAAAACGCCAGCTCAAACCGCATATGATCCTTTTTGTCATACAGGGTATCCGCTCCGCTTCCCTCCGGGTAAGCTGTCCGCACAAGTACCCGCCCCGGCCTTCGGTCACTCCCTTTATCCGTATCAAGCACAGCCACAGGCTCCTCTGTGGAAGTAAGCTTTCCCGTAATCTCTATCGCGCATCCGGGATCCAGAAATACGGTATTTCCCCGTTTCACAACAGCACTTCCCCACAGATAGAGTCTGCTTCCTTTTCCACACCGGATCCCCTGGCCTTTTCCGTAATTCTTATATATACTTGTTCCGCTGCCAACCGTTACTGACGCCGAACCTCTTACAGTAATACCGTCTCCTCCGGATTTCGAACCGTTCTCATATATGGCTGTATCCAAAATACTTCCTGTTCCACAGGTTCCTGCTGTCGACTTATAAAAGCAAATGCCTCCTCCCTCTTTCTCTGAACGGTTTTGATAAACCTGACAATTTCTGATTACCGTCTTTCCCGCTGTTATAATTCCTCCTCCGTGATTTCCATTTTCAGCCCGGTTTCCGGAAACCACCGCACCTTCTACATGTAAACGGCCTCCCAGACTTTTTATCCCTCCTCCCCCATTTTCAAGAGACCTGTTATTTTGTACCTTTACGCTTCCTTTGATATACAGCATATTCTTCTCAGCAGAAGACTCAAAAATCCCGCCGCCATCACCGGACGCTGTATTACTGCTGATTTGTATATTACCTGTCCGCTGGTTATGCTCTTTAGTATCATCACAATTTACATAGCACTCCGCATATACCCCGCTGGCCTCCTGGCCCATTCTGATGCCTCCTCCCTCCCCGTTTGAGTCTCCTCCTCCATACAGTTCAGATACCTGCACCCCACGGGAACTGTCTGCACGGTTGCTGCTGACTGAAATAGTTCCCTCCATAAAAAGTTTACCGGATGCTGCATTGATTCCGCCTCCTCCGGCGGCGCCTTTGGAAGTATTATAATCAATTCGGATCTTTTTCTTTCCTTCAAGCACAACCGTTCCAAGAGAATATATTCCCCCTCCCGCTCCCAGCCGGTACTGCTTCTTTTTCCCCGTTGTCCGATTCTCTCTGGCATAGTTTCCGCAAGCGGAGGTATTTTTATCTGAAGATTCATAACAGCCTGTACTTCCCCCGATGCGTCCCCCTGTAACAGTCAGTTTACAGCCTTTGTCTACATAAATCCCGCCTCCTGCCGCTGCCCGGTTGGCCGCAATTACGCCTCCTGACATGTTCATAACCGCCGACTGATATAAAAATATACCCCCTCCTAAAGAGCCGGATTCTGTATCCGAGCCAAGACGTCCATTATTCCAGACCGCGCCGCCTGTCATAGTTAGAGTTCCGCCTTTTTGTTCGATTCCATGCGCTCTGCTTCCAGAAATTTTCTCACTCCCGGAGACGGTCTCATCCGCCTTCTTTTGCCCATTCAAAGTAATCGTTCCACCGCTGATTAAAGTCCTTCCCAAACTATATATTCCTACTGCATTCCCAACTACACTGCTTCCCTGATACAGACATATATCTGCATTGCTGCTTAGTGCCTGTATCCCATATTTCATCCCTTTTCCGGTCAAGTCTCCTACCGTTCCATAACAGTCAAAAACACCTCCCTCTGACAGGCGAACCGCTGACTGAGCACAGCCCTTCTGATCAATCTGTACCCCTGTTCCAATACACAGTCTGGCATCTTGAACATTCAATACACATTCCATTTCATATCTATTTTCCTGTGGAGCAATTTTCTGGCTGCTTCCGGACAAAGTCACAAACAGGGTGTCTTTCTTAATTTTCACTTCCGAATCACAGTTGATCTGATCAATTAAAAGCACTTCCCCGCAATGAACGCTGTCCTGCACATTATTCAGTGACTGCATATCCGATGCACACACAGCGCTTGCATACCCCTGTTCTGATATTACAGCTCCGTCGACCACAGTATCTTTTACCATAAATCCTGTTTCTTCATCAAAAAAATACCAGTCCCTTTCCCCGTTTTTTTCTGTAAACCGCCAGCCCACCGCATAAAAATTTTCTTTTTCATAATAACGCTCTCCAAAAATTCCGTCAGATAACACGTAACACCATGCCCCAGAAGAGCTCTTCTGACGGGAAGCACTTAAAATTTTATCAAATCTGCTCTCCTGCTTTCCTTTACCTTTTGAAATCTCTGCCTGTCTGCTTATATCCTTATGTACCATTCTGCTCAGATCATAAATATTCCCGGTAAAAGTTTCTAAACTGCTCACCGGACCTGTATCTGCTTTTGTAAAATTCTGCTTTTTATGTTCCTGGCAAAAAACAGTCAGAATACCAGCAATCAGGCAAACAGCCAATACCCCGCATACTCTCCCGGCAGATTTTCGTTTCACATAATCCCCTCCTGTGCTGCCGGCAGCGTTATAATCGTCTCATCCCCGTCTCTTAACAGTTCTATCATCCGTTCCGCTTCCCTCCTCTCCATAATCACACAAAACATTGTACAGGGCTGTTTTCTGTCTGAAGCATCTACTTTATTTCCATTCTCATCCAGAGCCTCTTTCACATAGACATTTTCAGCCACGCACAAATACTTTGTTGTTCCGTATTCTGTCATCCTCACTGTTCCCACATTGATCCTGTCCCCGCCCCGGATATGTCCTCCTGCACTGTCAGAAACAGAAGATGCTGTCAAAGCCAGTTCTGTGGGTTCTTCCATTTGTTTTTCCAAATCTTCGGGTTTATAAAAGTCATCTCGTACAATAATCTCTCTGTTATGAACAGAACTTCCGGTTGTATAGCCTACCAGCCACCGGATATCCTCAGGCGCATCCTTCGGTATCAGTTCCTTATTTACCTCTTTTGTGCAAAACAGTTCATTCACATTATTTTTGGTAATTTTCACTCCCTGCTCAATATCACTTTTGGCCACAACAGCCGCTTTCACTTCTCCCCGGGACAGGGCAGATACACCGGCCGCATAAAAAATGCCTGCCAGCAAAACAGACACCGCCACAGATACCGCAGTAAATGCCAATTTGTCTTTCCACTTTCTTTTCTTTTTCATTTATTCCTCCAGACTGCTCACTACATCCGTGAGAATATCCAATTCCACCGGCAGCGTTTTCCCTCCATATGCCTTTATGCCAAAACGTATTCTGACATACACAGAAGTCCCGCAGATTTCCTTTTTTCTTCCATTATGCATCTGTATATAAATACTGTTCCCACTTTGCCTGCCAGTTTTTTTTCGAACCCGCTGCCCAAAAGACAGCTGTTTTTTTATATTTCCAATCTCTGACACCCGTCTATCCTTTGCAATGCCATTCCCCGGTAAAAACTGCAGTTTTCCTTCTGCCGTTAACAGATCTGTCTTATAGACAGAGCCGTAAGATACATTATATAAGTCCAGTACTTCTACAGAAAACGGCATCTCTGATGAAAAATATACAGAGCGCGGATCCGGATAAAAACCTTCATCCAAACTCAGACACTGCCGGAAAGACTGCATAAAAGCTTCCTTTGCTCTGGACAAATCGGTAATGACCAGTTCTCCCTCACTGCTGTAAACCTCAAGATCCGGTGTCTGCCCGGCAAGTGCAGCAAAGGCCAGCGCATCCTGCACAACATAAAGCGCAGAACACTGCAGCATATAGCTGCAAACCGCACCGCCCAGAAAAAGCAGCAGAAAAATCCCCGCCAGCGACCACGGAATAACTGCCATTCCGGAATCCTTTATCTTTTTATATTTCCACATATTTTAACTTTCCACACGCAATATTCTTTAATGCTTCCCTGTTGAACTTTGTATCCTGATTATCTCTCTGCTTCGGTTTTCATCTAAATAACCGGATGTTAAAAACGGGAAATCCCATTTTACGTTTCCAGTAATCTGAACCTCCACTTTACTTCCATAGACTGCCGGGTCAAAACTTGTAACTTCTCCCCATCTTCCATCTGACTGCCGGATTCCCCGGACCTGTATTTTCCCCTGACAGACCCCTGCCTCTAAAAGCTGTGCAGATAACTCCTCCCTGGTATCTTCATCCAGATATCCCCAGGTTTCCAGCTGCAGCACGGCTCTTCTGGCTGTCTGGTCTATAATATTTTTCAGCTGAATCTGTTCCAGAAAAGATACTGCCAGAAACATTATGACTGCCAAAGCCAGGATACTTACAAATAGCGTCAGTATATTTTCCAGAAATCCCCTGTCTTTTCTTTTTATTATATCTGCCACTTTCTTTCCTGCTGCCCTCCAGCTCTTTTTAGAGCCCCTGAAACATGCTTGTTATTTTCTCCTCCAGATCTGAACACAGCGAGAGAATAACCGGCTTTAAGGCTGCAGATAAAACCAGTACAAGAGCTACACCAATCACACACATAGCAATGACAGTTATAACATGACTCTCTCCTCTGTCTCTTTTTAATAAAAAAGCCTGAAATCCTATTCTTATCCGAATCCACACATATTCCATCATTTCTTTTAATTTCTTTTTCATTCCGTTTCCTTTCCCGTCTGCTTATGTCAGAATCCCTGTTATAGAATCATAAAAAGACATTGCCAAAAGATAAATTGCCGTTAAGATAATTACAGAAAAAATCAGAAGGCTAAACGCCAGTACTCTGCGCTCTACCTGATTTCTTCTGCGGACAAGAAGCTGTCTCTCCATATCTGTAATCTGTTCTGTCATATCCCCCAGCATCCTGGTCATTCGCCCGCTCTGCCCCGCCTGAAGGATAATCACACAGAACTGATCTATATACTCATTGTTAAATTTACACTCAAACTCCTGCACAGCAGCCGTAATATCGCTGGTTGCTACAATTTTTCCATTCATTTCCAGCAAAGCTTGTTTCAGCCTCCTGTTTGCTGTGGCAAGATAACATACAGCCAGCGTATTTGTAAGATACATCCCTGCTTTTGTCTGTATTTTTACATATTCATACAACCGCCTGATATCCGGCATCATCCGAAGATTATCCCGGTAATCCGACAGCTTAAGGGCACATTCCGGAAGCCAGAAACCTGCTATTCCGGCTGCACCTGCTGCCAGACAGATAACCGCAGGCCGCCCCAGAAATATCCCTGCTGCCAGACCGCTTACATTTCCAAGAAAGAAACCTGTCAGAATACGAACCCGGAAATATTTCTGCTCCGTAATCCCCGGAAACCAAAAACAGGCCCCTGTTTTTTGTAAAAACACCTCCCGCCGGCCACTTATTCCAATCATCCCCCGCTCCTTTCCTGATCTTTCAGACAAGTGTTCCATATCATAAATAAGAGCACCATACACCAGCAGAGTACAATAATCCTTCCAGGCGCATATTTCAGAATATCTCTCATAGAAATCCGTGTCATAGCGGTAAGCATTCCCATCATAACCACTCCCATCAGCAGTATAAAAGCGGTCTGAATCCGTCCTTCCTTTGATATTTCTTTTTCCTCTCTCCGGGCTGCTATATAATGCTGCAGGCTCTGCCGCATATCTCTAAGAACCTCACTGTAATTTGCTTCATTCCTGGAACAGATTTCAAGATTACGTATTATCTCCTGAAATTTTGGATGTTGAATCTGATAAATCAATTCCCAGACTGCATCGTAACGGTTTCCAGTCATCACCGCCTGGCGGCTGCACGCAATGACAGCACTCCTTAAGGGTTCCTTTAAATAGCGGCCGGTTCTCTCCAGAATACGAAACAGATCCTGCTCTGATCTGCTGAAATTATCCACCAGATTCAAAAATGGAAGAAGCTCTCTTTCTGTTTGATTTAATTTTCTTAACCGCAGCACTTTTAACCCGTAACTGCCTGCGAAAAGTACCGCGCCCGGCCACAGCAGAGTCCATGCCGCCTTCCCCCCTGACTTCTGGATTATCATGATTAAAATCAGAAAACCGCCAGCTGCTGCAGATATAAGCAGCAGTCCATACAGCTGTGAGTTTAAAAACGGAAGCTTCTTCTTAATCTGGCTTTGAACAAAATACTGGTCCCACTTTTGGATCCATGGTATTTTTTCCTGCTCTCCATATTCCATCATCACTTCTACATACTGATTCATACGTTTCTTCTGAACTTCCTGGGTACTCCAAATCAGTGTCTCCCAGCCTGTTTTTATCCATCTGCGCTCTGCAGACAGATTTAAAAACCGATAGCAGTTAAAAAACATCATGATTCCTAACACACCGCATCCGGACATCATCAGTATCCTGGCACTTACCGGAACTTCTAACTGTAACATCCCATTCCCCCTTTTAGTATCTCCCCGAGCCGGTTTAATCCGGTTTCCCGATTATAGATCTCTCGATAGATTAAATTCCCCTCCGCGGCATCATAACCCGCCGTCTCCGTAATTTCACAGATTTTAAAATCCTTTACAAAGATAATGGTCCTAAGATCCTGAAACATCTCAAGCACCTGCTCCCTTGTATAATCTCCGGCATATTTGGCATAATCCGAAAGCTTTATCATGGCTTCCCGGGAAGACATGGCATGAAGGCTGGTCCAGCATCTGTGTCCGGTATAGGAAGCATTCAAAAAATACAATGCCTCACTCCCCTTTATCTCCCCAATTACAAAGTAATCCAAATCCATTAACAGCCCGTTTCTGGCCAGATCCTCCAGCTGATAATTAACAGCAGCATCTCCAAAACCTGTCACAATATGCTGAAACATCATTTCCGGATGCGTATGACTGAACAGTTCTTCATTTTCCTGAATCACCAGACAGCTTTTATCTTTGGGAATCATATCCAAAAATGCATTCATTCCGGTTGTCTTACCAGACCCTCCTTTCCCGCACCAGACCATCCCACCGTCAGATGATACCTGTCTGATAAGATATTGAGCTATTTCATCCGTTAAAAATTCCTTTTCCACCAATTCTCCCACCGTAATTTTAGTCTTTGGAATCTTGCGGATATGAATATACGGCGTTTCAACAGAGTTTACAAATGGCGTTGTCACATTAAATCTGAGAATAAAATCTGAATCTCCTTTTCGGTCTGTCCAGCTTGCTACCGCATTCACCGCACTTAATGAACGTTCTCCTTTGGTTGCGCAATAATCGGCAAATAGTTTCAAATCTTCCGGTGTGTCAAAAACAGCAGCGGATTTTTCTCTTTTCCCTTTCCGTTTCACCCGGATATTGTCGTAGGACATAATCCGGATATCTGAAATCTCCGGATCTGTAATCAGCCCGGAAATTACCCGGTACCCCCAGATATGCCGGATTACCTCTTCCATTACAAGCCCTGTATAGCAATCGTCAAGACGCAGTACCTGCACCAGATACTGTCTCACAAGGTCTAAAAAAGCCTTTTTCGACAATTGCCCCCGGTACATTCGGTTCAAAACAGCAGCCTCCTGGGTGGCATAATACTCCATTACATTTTGAACTGCTTTTCTGACATCATTCATACGCATCCTCCCCTGAACATTCCCGATTCCACATTTAACTCTGCACCTGGCAGAAAAACACCAGCAGGCCCCTGCTTTATTTCGCCGTATGAGCCGCACATTCAAAAACTACCGTTTATAAAAAAACAGCTCCAGCAGAACATAGCTGCACAGCAGATGAATAGTAAAAGGTCCGCCCTTACATTTTCCTGCAGCATAATTTCTGATTCCTGCTGAAAAGAATGAGACGCACAAAAACAGTGTCTCTGCAGCAATGAGAGCTACTCCTCTGCTCCTGGTGCTAAACAGTAAAAACATGGACATAATCATATACCAGTCCGCCTTTCCAATATTACCTGCCCTGCACAGCTTACTGATTACCAGCAGAAAGGCTCCTGAAATACAAAGATTTTCAGGATAGAAAGGGATTCCGTTTCTATGTCTGGCTGTCCATATTAATAAACAGACCAGACACTCCAGATAACTGACAGCTCTTGGTATCATCTGCTCCTTTTCATCAAACCAGACAACAATTCCAAAACATACATAAGCAAGGAATTTGGATAACAGCAGATATCACTTCCTCCCCAAAATTTTAATTAACTGTGAGAATTACCCGCGACGTGCGGAAAGAATCAAGATCATTTTTAAGATATAAAAAGTATAACAGGGATCAGAACATAAAAACAGTTGGGATGTTTTACAAAAAACCAAAAAGAAAAAAGTGCCTGCCGTCAAAAAAAACTAACAACAGACACTTCTAAAACTATAAAATTCCTGAAAAGCTCCGGCCTTATGACCTGTACAAAATTCTCCATAAAGTTTGTGCAATTTTATTTTCTTTCAAAATACGCCTGCATAAGATCTAATGTGTGGCAAAGCTGATCCGGCAGATGCGCCATAGAAATAAACATGGCTTCAAACTGTGCAGGTGCCAGATAAATTCCATGCTGAATCATATAATTACAGTAATCCGCATAGGCCTTTGTATCGGAAGTTTTTGCGCTGTCATAATCCCTGACTTTCTGATCTGTAAAAAAGATGCTTCCAAGAGAGGCAATATGATTTACCTGATAGGGCAGTCCCCTCTCTTTCAGCATTTCTTTTATGCTTTCAAAGAACCTGTCAGCTTTCTGATTCAGTTTCACATAGTAATCCGGATGACTCTTTAAAATCGAAAGCTGCGCAATCCCTGCAGCCATAGCAACAGGATTTCCGCTTAACGTTCCGGCCTGATATACGCCGCCGCACGGGGAAACAACTTCCATGATCTCTCTGCGGCCGCCATAAGCGCCTACCGGCATACCTGCACCGATAATTTTTCCGTAAGTGGTCAGGTCCGGAGTTACTCCAAAATATCCCTGAGCTCCGTCTGCCTGCAGCCTGAATCCCGTAATAACTTCATCAAAAATCAGCAGCGCTCCGTATTTCGTACACAGCTCCCTAAGCCCCTGCAAAAATCCGTCCTCCGGAAGTACCGTTCCCATATTGGCAGCCACCGGTTCTACAATCACAGCCGCAATTTCTTCCGGGCAGCGCTGAAAATGCATTCTGACGCTGTCCAGATTATTATATTCCGCACTGAGAGTATCCTGTGTGCATCCAGCCGGCACACCCAGAGAATCCGGCACACCTGCTGTCATAACCCCGGATCCGGCTTTTACTAAAAGTCCGTCTGAATGCCCGTGATAGCACCCGGTAAACTTAATAATTTTATCCCTGCGGGTATAGCCTCTGGCCGTGCGGATGGCACTCATCACCGCCTCGGTGCCGGAATTTACCATGCGGACCATTTCTATGGACGGAACCATACTGCAGACAAGTTTCGCCATTTCCACTTCGATCTTAGTGGCGGCCCCATAGCTTAAACCGCGTTTTGCATAATCCACAACCGCATCGAAAACAGCCGGATGGTTATGCCCAAGAATCATCGGCCCCCAGGAACCGATAAAATCTATATACTCCTGATCATCCTCATCCCAGATCAGCACCATATCCGCTTTTTTTATAAAACGCGGCGTTGAACCGATGGACCCAAATGCCCGCACCGGTGAATTTACACCCCCGGGAATATAAGTTACCGCTTCTTTAAAAAGTGCCTCTGATTTTGTCATTAGCCGATTCTCCCTTCATCCATGCACGTTGCAAGCTCTTTGGCAAAATATGTAATATAAATATCCGTCCCTGCCCGGTATGCGCTGGCAGCCACTTCACACATAATGGATGTTTCATCAATAAATCCTGCCGCTGCTGTAGTTTTTATCATAGAGTATTCTCCGCTGACACTGTACGCCGCCACAGGAATATCCACCATATCTTTCGTTTCCCGGATCAGATCACCAAATGCCATGGCAGGTTTCACCATAACAATATCGGCACCTTCCTCCACATCAAGCATTACCTCTTTTAATGCCTCACGGCGGTTATGATAATCCATCTGGTAAGTCTTCCGGTCTCCAAAAGCCGGCGCCGAATCTGCCGCATCCCGAAACGGACCGTAAAATGCAGACGCAAACTTTGCAGAATAGGCCATAATCGGTGTATTAATAAACCCATGGGCATCCAGAGTACTTCTAATGGCAGCCACACGTCCGTCCATCATATCTGAGGGCGCAACCATATCAGCTCCGGCCTGTACCTGAGACAATGCTGTTTTTGCCAGCAGCTCCAGTGTTTTATCATTATCTACATCATGACCGCACAGCACACCGCAGTGTCCGTGAGATGTATACTCACACATGCAGACATCACCAATATAGTACAGCTGCGGGCATATTTCCTTGGCCCGGCGAAAAGCCTTCTGCACAATTCCATCCTGGGCATAGGCCTGGCTTCCTGCTTCATCTTTGATATCCGGGATGCCAAACAGCATCACACTGCCCACTCCCGCCTCTGCAAGCTCTTCTAGTTTTTCTCCCATCCGGTCCACACTGTAGCGGTACTGGCCAGCCATAGAAGGGATTTCTTCTTTTATATTACTGCCCTCCACCACAAACATGGGATACACCAAAGATGCCTTGTCCATTCTGGTTTCCCTTACAATCTTCCGCAGTCTTTCACTGCTGCGCAGTCTTCTTGGTCTTTGTACCATATCCATTTTGTATTTCCTCCCGGTATCTTTACATTTCTATTCCTTTTCTAGCAGAGATTCCCTGTTCAAAAGGATGTTTTACTTTTTCCATTTTCGTGATATAATCTGCAAGTTCTTTCAATGCTTCCGAAGGATTTCTTCCGGTAAGCACCACCTCTAACTCCTCCGGCTTTCCTTTCAGAAAATCAATGACAATGCTCTCATTTAAAAGTCCGCTGTTTATAACATCCAGCACTTCATCCAGAATCAGAAGACGGCTGTGCTGCTTTACGGCAGTCTTTGTTACATCCAAAAACAGCTGCTGATAGGCTTTCCCGGCCTTTTGCTTTGTTTCTTCATCCATTTGAAATGTAAAACCAAAGCGGGTATCACAGATCATGACTTTTATATTATCTATCTCTTTTAAAATTTTAATTTCTCCGGAGGTTCCATCTTTTAAAAACTGACTGTAAACAACAAAATAACCGCATCCGGCGCACCTTACAGCCAGCCCCACAGCTGCCGTTGATTTTCCTTTTCCATTGCCTTCATAAATATGAATCAGCCCTTTCATTCCTTGTCCTCCCCTTTGATTTTTGTTCCAATTCCGCAGATCACCCGGTAAACCGCATCTGACTTTTCTGCCAGCATACAGCAGATTCTGCCGGTGGTCTCCCGCCACTGCCTGTCAAATGCATCTGCCGGCACAATCCCGCAGCCAAGTTCCGCCGCACAAATTACAACTCCCGGATTTTCTTCCGCCAGCTGTCCGGCTTTAACTGCCGCATGATTCTTTTCCCGCAGCTCCCTTGCAATCCACTGCTCAAAATTGATAATCAGATCTGCCCTGCAAAGCTCATCAAAATCTGCGGCGGCACCATCCGCAATTCCCTCTGTGATCTGAAATGTTTCTTTTGCAAATGCCTGTTTTCCCTGAAAACTTCCGCCTGTAATTAAAACCATATATGATCTCCTATTATAACTGCCAGCGCCATTACCATTTCGCAGATCTGCAGGAAAAAGCCCTGCGTATCTCCGGTAATCCCGCCAAACCTGCTGTATGACAATTTCCGGCAGGCAGCAAATACCAGTAATGCCGATGCAGCTGCGCAGATTCCCAGAAAAAAATTCATCCGGATCATCAGAGCCACCGCCGCGGCTGTCTCAATTACTAATACAACTCTGCACTTTTTTTTGTCTGCTCCATCTGCAAAGGCAGCCGCCAGCCCACTGTTTTTCGCACATTGAAAGGAAGCGATTCCAAATCCGCTTAAAGCCCGGCTTAGAACAAATCCAACTGCCAGAACCCCAAGAGCCTCCTGTCTTACTTCCGACCATATTCCAAAAGAGAAAACAAAATAGGCACAGCAGACAATAATAGCAAAGGCTCCCGCATGGGAATCTTTCAATATTTCCAAACGCCGTTCCTTTGTCTGCCAGGAGCTCAATGCATCCGCAGTATCAAGCAGTCCGTCCAGATGGATTCCCCCGGTAATCAAAACCGGAATCATTAAAAACACTGCCGTACGAAATGCCGTTCCAAAAGGCAGAAGTTCACTGACGGTTCCCCACAAGAACACAAACGCACCTACAGCCAGACCAACCACCGGGAAAAAACAGAGGGCAAACCGCATATTTTTCTTATTCCATTGAATCTGAGGCATTGGTATTTTAGAATACATGGAAAATGCCACAATCATACTTTCCAGAAGATTCATCTGTCATCCCCCTCCCAGGCAGTACTGCCTTTTACTTGTATAGAAATTCCATGCACCACTTCATAAACGGCATCTGCAGCCTGCGCCAGTTTCTGATTGACCTGCGCCATCACAGAAAGATATTCCATCGTACTTTCCTCATATATAATTCCGTCTGAAAATACCTGATTCGTTACTACAACCACATGCTCTGCCTGACTTAAAAGGGCACGGATCCCCCGAAAAATCCAATCTGCCGTATGTTTGCTTCTGCCGGCCGGACTGTACATTTCGTTTGCCACAAGATTTGACATACATTCCAAAAGAACCGTGCTTTTCTTAGGAATCAGCAGCTTTTCAAGTCCCGTATAGCATTCATATGTTTCAAACTTTTTTGTGCTGCGCATATTCTGATGCCGCCGGATCCGCTGCAGACTTTCCTCATCATAAGGCTCCATGGTGGCTATATAAGCTTTTAAATCCGGACATAATTTTACACAGCAGTTCTCAGCAAACTCTGATTTGCCGCTGCCGCTGCCGCCAATTACCACGATTAACATAAACACGCTCCTGTCATCTGTTATCAGTTCAGAGGCACATAAGTTTCAATATTGGCCTCATCAAAAGTACTCATCTGCTGATAAACCAGCAAAGCAAGGTCCAAAACAGGAAACAGTGCTACAGCCCCGCTTCCTTCTCCCAGACACATATCACAGGTCAGAAACGCTTCCTTTTTAAGCGCCTCCAACAGCATACCTGCCGCCGGCTCCTTGGATTTATGGGATGCCAGTATGTAATCCCTGCACCCCGGAGCAATACGCACCGCTAACAGCGCTGCTGCCGCTGATATAAATCCGTCCATAACAACAGGCATTTTAAGAGCCGCACCGCCTAAAAAAACACCAGTCAGTCCGGCTATGTCAAATCCCCCTACCTTCGCTAAGATGTCTATGGGATCCTGGGGATTTGGTTTCAGCCGGCTAATGGCTTCTCTGATTACAGCCACTTTCCGGTCAAGCCCATGGCTTGACAGCCCGGCTCCCCTTCCGGTTACAGTTTCCGGTTCCTGACCAAGCAGTACAGAAGTTACCGCACTGCTGGTGGTAGTATTTCCGATGCCCATCTCTCCGGTAGCGGCAATCTGATACCCGGCCTGTTTTAACTCACAGACTTTTGCAATTCCCACTTCAATTGCATCCACAGCCTGCTGCCGGGTCATAGCAGGCTCTTTTGCCATATTTTTTGTTCCGTACGCTATCTTTCTTTTTTCCACCCGGGGAGTATCTACCGCCATTCCGATATCCACCGGAAAGATTCCGGTTCCCGTCTGCCTGCACATAATAGACACACAGGACTTGGTATCCAGAAAATTCTCAGCCACCACGGCCGTCACTTCCTGCCCGGACTGCGTCACACCTTCTTCTACCACCCCGTTATCTGCGCACATAATAATCAGAGCCTTTTTATCCAGACATACTTTTGGAGTTCCCATAATGCCTGCCAGCTGAACCACCGCCTGTTCCAGCTTTCCAAGACTTCTTAAAGGCTTTGCAATCTGGTCCCAGTGCTTCCAGGCCTCTGCCTTGGCTTCTTCATTTAAAGGCTGTATTAATCTGACCGCTTCTTCTAACTTCATAATCCTTCTCCGTTTGTAATTGGAACCTGCCGGCTGCGGCAGCTTCATTTTATTTAAAAAGTGTAGCATTTTTCGATTTTTACGTCAACGAACCCCATATTTCTCCATAAAAAATACAGTTTCTCAAAAATAATTCCATTTGTTTTTCTTGTGGAAACTGTCTAATTTTAATTACATTTTGTTTATTATCCAGTACAACCTGCTTTAAAAAATATACTTTCTGGCATAACTTTATTTTTTATAATAACTTTTTCTTATTAGTAACCCTTATTTTTTCATTTGATTTTCCATGAAACCGGGATTATGATAAGCGTGTACCAAATAAAGTACAAACTTATTTCAAAAGCTTACATGTATACCAACTTACTATAAAAAACCTACCTTACGAAAACCTAACGGTATTTGTAAAACCCTAAAACCTTACTTGAAAAAAGATTGCCCCTGGGCAATCTTTTTTCTATTACAAACATCTCACGCCATCCGTCAGATTATTTCTATTTCTGCACATATTTTCAGGCTCCACTGCTTGTCCCTTCTCTGCTACTGCAGAAATGGCAGAATTTTATACAGGGAAGGATTCTGATTTTCCTGAGACCACACAGCTGCAACCCGGACCTGATCACCTAACGGCAGCAGAGGAACCGCATTCAGCTTTCCTCTTGTTACCAGCGGTGTTGACAGATAGGAAGGCAGAATTGTTACTCCCATATTCGCGGAAAGCATAAAAAATATCGTTTCTATATCTTCTGTTTTGGAAAGAATCTGAGGATTAATTCCCTCCGCAGTAAATCCTCTCATAATTGCCCGATCCTCCCCAAGCTCTCCCTTTTCTGTACATGCCAGGATCAGTTTTTCATTTCTCAGGTCATATCTGGTAAGTGTCTCACGTCCCGCCAGGACATGACGGCTTGGTAAAACTACAATCAAAGAAAAATGATCCAGAGTTTTATAGCAGAGCCCCTCCAGAAACTTTTCATCAAATACCGGCGCCAAAATCAGATCAGACTCTCCGTTTTTCAGAGATTTTAAAAGAGCGGAAGGACTAAAGGACTTAAAATTCATCTGAATATTTGGATAGTTCACATTAAAATGACGAATCTGGTCTACAATACCGGTATTCCCCATTCCAACAGCAAATCCAATATTGACAGCCCCGGTAATCCCCGAAGAAGCCAGTCTTACTTTATCCATAATTGCATCAATATGGTGCAGAAGCTCTCTGCTCTCTCCCTGAAAAATCATGCCGGCCGGCGTTAGAACTACTTTTTTCTTTGTGCGCTCAAACAGCTTAACCCCCAGCTGCTCTTCTAGTGCTTTGATCTGCTGTGTCACTGCCGTCTGAGATACAAAGAGCCTCTCTGCTGCCCTGGTAAAATTCAGTTCCTCAGCCACTGCAAGAAAATATTCAACCTGTCTTGTGTTCATCAGAACACCTCCGGCCCCTGGTGTTTATTATATTTTACATATCCCGGATGTTTTCCTTTCAGCCCGTATTTCTCTCTCAGCCCAATGAGTGTATCAATGGTATCCCGGTCCATATCCTGAGCCCCTCCAAGAATTTTCAGATACAGTGTTGTTTTTGCGTACTGCTCAAGGGATTCCATTTTATAGTATGCGGCGGTGAGGTCAGCTCCCACAGTCAGCGCCCCATGCCGGGCAAGCAGCATAGCATCATGACTGGCAAGCAGTGGTGCCACGGACTCTGCAACCTCATCGGTAGACGGAGTGGCATAGGGAGCCACCGGAACCGCTCCGGTCTGCACCACATTTTCCATTACACAGTAGGAATCAAGGGCCATTTGCGCCGCCGCAAAGGTAGTTGCTGCCGGCGGATGCGCATGTACTACTGCCCCAACATCGGGACGTTCCATATAACATCTGAAATGCATTTTCATTTCAGAGGAGGGCCGGTACCCGTCCGCAGCTTCTAGCACATTCCCTTCTATATCTGTGCGTACCAGCATTTTGGGGGTAATCATGCTTTTACTGATTCCCGTGGGCGTGCATAAAAAAGTACCATCTTCCAGTTTTACTGAAACATTTCCGTCATTTGCCGCAACAATTCCTCTCTGCCACATTTTATAACATACATCACATATCTGTTCTCTGATTAATCTATAGCTTTCTTCCATTTTTTATTTACTCCTGCTTTTTTGTTCTATCATAGCATGAAGAAACAGCCATTACACTACTTTTCTTTATTTTCTCCTTGTGAAATGGAAATAAATTTTATACAATATTTGTAATATGATTTGGAGGAAACGATTTCATGACAAATTTTCAGATTGAATGTTTTTTAAATGTTGCAAAATATCTGAACTTTACAGAAGCTGCCAACCATCTTTTTATTGCGCAGTCTTCTCTGAGCCGAAATATCTCCAATCTGGAATCAGAGCTTGGAATCAAATTGTTCAGCAGAACAAAAAAATATGTACGTCTGACCCCCGGCGGCGCCGTTTTGTACCAGGAGTTTTCCCGGTTGATGGAGCTGGCAAAAGCCGCGGTTTTAAAAGCCCACAAAGCCGGCCTTGGCCAGGAAGGCGAAATCCGCCTGGGGGTTATTGAGACCCAGCGCTCCGAAAACTTCCTTCCGGCAGCGTTAAATGCACTTCGGGACAAGCATCCGAATATTAATTTTCATCTGCTGAGAGGAAACTTTAAGGAGCTTCGAAAAGCCCTTATGAACGACCAGATTGATATTGCCCTGACTATGGATTTCGACCTTTTAGAATATCCCAAGGAACAGACTGTTTATCAGCAGTTTTTCCAGTCACAGCCAAAATGTGTTATCTCAAAATCCCATCCCCTGTCTCATAAGGATGAGATTCATCTAGAAGAACTGAAAACGGAACCTATGATTGCAATCTCCCCGGAGATTTCCCAGGGAGCTTACAATAATATTATCAATCTGTGCGAAGTCTATGGCTTTACACCAGTAAGTATTTCGTATTCAAATTCCATTCAGGATACTCTGCTTATGGTGGAATCCGGCCTTGGATTTTCTGTTTTGGATGAAAACTGTATTTCTTCCGCCAACGAAGCCATCTGCTCTATTCCGGTCCACCGCAGTGACCCTCTTATGCTAGTTGCTGTCTGGAAAAAAGAAAACTTTAACCCGGTGATTCCTCTGTTTGTGAATCTTTTGATTTCAGAAGAAGAGTCAGAGCCTTTTGAGCTTTCAGCCCCGCCCCCTTCTAGCCTATAATCCCCCAGCCCAGCTCCGGATTCGGATAGTCAGTCCGAACTTCCAGAGGGCGGGCCATCTTATGCAGAAATGCCTTTAGCTTTTCCCCATACAGATAAGGATCTTTTCCTTCTATAATTCCCTCTTCCATCATCAGAGCAGCCAGACCACTGACGTAAGGCGCAGCCATAGAAGTCCCGCTTCTTACCGCATAACCGCCTCCCGGCGCTGTAGATACGATTTCCACCCCGGGGGCCGCCACATCCGGTTTTACCTGCTGATTGTTTCTTGTAAATCCCCGTCCGGAAAAGTCTGCAAGCTTCCGGTATCTGGCATCATATGCACCTACAGAAATTACTTTTGAGGATGTGGAAGGAATGGTCAGCGTTGTATTCTCTGTGGGATATAAAAATCCGCTCCCCTCACTTAGGACCGTCTGTCCAGGCAGCCACATATTATAAGTTCCATGCACAATTCTTTTTGGCACCAGAGTGATGGTCCAGATTCCCGGATCAATATAGGCATCTGCAGGTATTAAATCAATAAAGATCTCCTGGCTAATATGATAAGGTGACGGCAGTCCATAATAAATCAGAATTTCCGTTCTTCCCATTGTCATTCTTTGTATCCCAAGCTCGGGTATAATATTTCCAAGCTGATTTCCGGAAGGATGGGTAAGAATAATGTCAAATTCATCAACAAATGATTTCCAGATCTGAATACTGAATCCCGTCTCATAATCTCCTGCCGAGAAGGGGATTTCTTCCCGTCTTCCCTGACGTACAGCTCCAGATGTATGGATTCTTGACGCTCCCTCATTTCCGGTTCCGGTCACAATAACAGATTTCCAGTAATCAGAAATCAAATCCATATAGGTCTCAAGCAGCGCCGCACCATCGTGTCCTCCGTAATTATTTCCAAAACTGATATTTACCGCTACAGGCATCCGGTATTCAAATGCCTTATATAAAACATAGTTTACCGCCGACATCAGTTCTGTTGTTCTGGGAAATGAGTTTTCTCTTTGAGTTCCAAGTTTTACCACAATCAGAGAACTTTCCGGAGCCACCCCGGTATATTTTCCGTCAGAGGCTCTGCCGTTGCCTGCTGCAATTCCCGCTACATGAGTGCCGTGTCCTGATAGATCTCTGCTTGGAATCATCTCATAACGCGCTCCTTCATCAGGCATCTTAAGGGCCTCATTGATTTCCCGGCTGGTATAAACTTTACCTAAAGTCTGATCCCAGAGCTCCAAAATTCTAGTTGTTCCATCTGCATTGCGAAAATCCGGATGTGCATAATCAATTCCGGAATCAATCACCGCTACAATCACACCTCTACCGGTATATCCCCGGTAAACACTTTTTTGAGCACTTCTCTCCCCGGAGGAAAACTCTGTATCCAGAATATGAACATCCTCCTTTGCAAAAAACATATTTTTAGGTTTTTCCATATAAAGAATCTGCACTTCACTGGCAACGGCTTCTACCTGATTTTCCGGAATAATCATAATTGCATAAGAATTTAAAAGTTCCAATATGCCAACCTGGGGAAACTTCTCTCTAATACCTGACAAATCCCCCGTATGTTTTACAATTACTTCCCACTTTTTTTCTTCATCCAGAAATCCAACATCCAATATCATGGATTTCTCACGTTCTTCCTGGGTTACTCCCATGGCCAGGTTTAAAAGATTTTCAATTTTTTCATTTTCCATAGAAATCAAAAAGCACTTTTCTGATATTTTATGCAGAAAAGTGCCTGATATTCTAAACCTCTGGACTGTTTCATTCTAAACCAGAGGATATGTTCTGATTAGAAAGCCGCCGCCTTACTTTTTTGGGGGAAGAATTTCCAGCCAGTATCCGTCAGGATCTTCTATAAAATAAATTCCCATTTCTTTGTTTTCAAAACAGATACATCCCATCTTCTCATGGAGTGCATGGGCAGCCTCAAAGTCATCTGTTTCAAATGCTAAATGAAACTCACAATCTCCCAGGTTGTAAGGACGGTCCATATCCCGCATCCAGGTCAGCTCCAGTTCAAAATCTGAACTGTCACTGGTGAGATATACAATAATAAAGGATCCGTCACTGCTTTCCTTTCTTCTTGTTTCGGTTAATCCTAAAGCCTCTCCATAAAAATCTATAGATTTCTTCAGATCGTAAACATTATAATTTTCATGTATCATCTTAAATTTCATCGCAAATCCTCCTTGCCAAAATCAAAATACACACATTTAAACCACAAACTGCTGGCCCTTCTTACAGATACGCCGTACGGCTGATATATAAGCGCAGTCCCTGCGCTCTTCCAGATACGAATCAATAATACTGTAATCTTTCCAGAAATGCATGGGAAATACAGTTTTTGGCTGAAATGCTTTCAAATATGCATCCATACCGTCAAATGCATACTGCCCCTGGCGGGGATCCAGCGGAAGAAAAGCCGCATCTGGCTGCCTTCCTTTCAGTTTTTCAATCTCACCCAAAAACCTTCTTCTCATTTCCTGATTATATGTATCACTTTCATCCGGCCACAGCCACAGGTTCAGGTCTCCGGCATGATAAATTTTTCTCTCTTCCGCCTCAATCCAGAAAGCGGCTCCCTCATCGGTAGATATCAGTGTTTCCACCTGTATAACAGAATCATCCGATAATGTAATCTCATACTGGGAATCCAAAGCCGCCTCCGTTACGAAAGCATCCCCTGGCATATCATCCCGGTAAGAAATATCCTCAGACAATACATAGCGGACTTTCGGATACTGCTCCCACAGCGCCCATATTTTTTTATTGTAATGATCGTGATGGGCATGACTGGCAAACACCACAAGTTCCTTTTCTTTGGAAAGCTCTGGAAGCTTCCCGGTAAAATAGTCAAATAAAAGATACGTATTTTTAAGTTCCACAAGAAAACCACTGTGCCCTAAATATGTTACAATCATAAATTACTTCCTTACCTTTAGCAGAACTATTCTTTTCTGGCGCATTCGCTGTCAAGTCCTTTTAAAATTTCCAGACCGTGTTTCAATGAAGGCAGAATATACTCAAGAGCTTCTCTGACTGCTTTCGGACTCCCTGGAAGATTCACAATCAAAGTTTCTCCCCGGATACCTGCCATGGCTCTAGAAAGCATTGCCCTGGGCGTAATAGAAAGCGAGTAAAATAAAATGGCGTCTGTAATCCCTCTGGCCTCCCGCTCAATTACCATCTTTGTAGCCTCAGGGGTCACATCCCTGACAGAAAACCCGGTGCCTCCTGTAGTCAGCACCAGATCTGCCCCATGATCGCACAGATCCTTCATTTCATCTGCCAGCATCTGCTTTTCATCCGGCAGTACTACTTTACGCATAATCTCATATCCTGCTTCTGTAAGCAGATCGGCAATCACCTGACCGCTGACATCCTCTCGTTCACCTGCATATCCTTTATCACTGGATGTAATAATTGCTGCTTTCATCTCTCCTCTAATTCCTTTCTTTTTCCTGCTCAATAATCACAATTTCTTTTGGATTTCCAAACCGGGGGACCCCGGCCGTATTGGCCAGTCCTCCGCTAATTATAAGCTTCTTATCATACATGCCATAACAATACTCCGGAAAAAAACCCTGTCCGGGAGCCAGAATCCCGCATGTTCCAATTCTCCACTGTCCTCCGTGTACATGTCCGGACAAAACCAGATCAAACTGGTCCAGACCGGTTCCCCGGATAAATTTTTTATAATATTCCGGATGGTGGCAGAGCAGAATTTTCGTTCCCTTTTTTTGCCCAAAGCGTTTCAGCCAATCCAGATCATACCTGGTGGAAAGTCCTCCAATGAGAACCCTCCCGGAGTCCGTTATAAATTCTATATCCTCATTGTCCAGCAGAATAATATGATTTTCCTTAAATTTTCTGTAATCTTCCGGTAAAAAATACCACTCATGATTCCCAACACTGTAACATACAGGAGCAATTTTTGCAGCCTGAATCAAAAATTTAAGTCCCGCTCCTCTCTGCTGCTGCTCTCCCCAAAATTTCCGGCCCACTGCCGTTACCGTCTTTATTATCTTATACATCGCCCGGTGTCTGCTGGTAACTTCCTGCCAGCGCTCCATCTCCGCTGAAGTAATGATACCGTTCTCTTCATCGCACCGTTCCATAAAATCTCCGGCCGCCGCAATCAAATCCGGTTTTTCCTTCCTCAACAGCTCTAATGCTTCCTGTCCGGACCTATCATGGAGATCGGTCACAAGAGCAATTTTTTGCGGCATCCCCCCACCGGAATTTATCTTGTATCTGGTTACTATGGTATTTCCTTTTTTCTGACTCATAGATCCATCCTTTTTTATCTGCCCTTTTATTATACATAATTCTTCCCCCTCGTAAACAGTTCAGACAAGAAAAACTGTTTTGTAAATTTCGTTTTTCCAGTATGTGAAAGGTATCGTGAATTATTTTAATTCTATAATGCAATTTTCTTTGAAATATTTTATACTGATAAGCAGAAATAATAAAATAGATACCCCCACAGGTATTTTAGGAGGTGACAGTATGAAACAATGTATGGATTCCGCCAATCTTCACAGAAGATTGAGAAAAATTATCGGCCAGGTACAGGCCATAGACCGTATGATTGATGAAGATGTTCCCTGTGAAGATATTCTTTCTCAAATCAACGCTGCAAAATCTGCCCTTCACAAATCAGGACAGGTGGTACTCGAAGGGCATATCAGACATTGTGTCCGGGATGGTATTGAACACGGTGACGCAGATAAAACAATTGCCAGCTTTACAAAAGCAGTGGAACGCTTTGCAAATATGAATTAGTACTCTAAGCCAGTCTTTTACAGACTGGTTTTTCTTTTTCCTTGACTTATTATACCCCCATGGGTATTATATATCTATACCCCTATAGGTATAAAAGGAGGAATTTTCTATGGACCTATTAAAAAAAGTACTAAGCCTTGGAGGCGTCAAAAAAGATATTGCCTTTCTGGCTGTTTCCGGCGCAGCCTTGCTTGCAAGTATTTTCCGCTTCAGACCCCTGGGCCTTGATCCCGCATGGATCGCTATTCTCCTCTGCGGGATTCCCATTATTTTAGAAGCGGTGATCGGGCTTGTTACAGAGTTCGATATAAAGGCTGACGTCCTTGTCTCTATTGCACTGGCCGCCTCTATCATAATCCGGGAAGACTTCGCCGCAGGTGAAGTTGCCTTCATCATGCAGTTAGGAGCATTATTGGAAGATATGACAGTTGCCAGAGCAAAAGCCGGCATTGAAAAATTAGTGCATCTAACCCCCCGGACTGCCCGGAAAATAACCGATACCACAGAAACCGTTATTCCCGCCCAACAGGTAAATATAGGTGATATTCTGCGGGTTCTTCCCGGAGAAACTGTGCCGGTTGACGGCATCATCCTCTCCGGCCATACCTCTATTAATCAGTCAGTCATGACCGGCGAATCCCTTCCGGTTGATAAGGAAGCCGGCGATCCGGTATCCAGCGGCACGGTTAATCAATTTGGCTCCTTTGATATGAAAGCCCTTAAAGTCGGAGAAGACAGCTCCATTCAAAGGATGATACGTCTTGTTCAGTCCGCAGACGCCGGAAAGGCAAAAATTGTAGGAATTGCCGATCGGTGGGCTACCTGGATCGTTGTTATTGCTTTAGCCGCCGCCGCACTCACATGGCTGATCAGCGGGGAGATGATACGGGCCGTTACCATACTTGTTGTTTTCTGCCCCTGTGCAATGGTGCTTGCCACACCTACTGCGATTATGGCAGCCATCGGAAATGCAACCAGACATGGTTTTTTAGTTCGTGTAGGAGATGCTTTAGAACGGCTGGCCGCAGTTTCTGTACTCACCTTTGATAAAACAGGAACGCTGACCCATGGAACACCCAAGGTCATTTCCGTCCGCAGCATTAATAAAGACCAGACAAAACAGGAACTTTTCCGTCTGATCGCAGGGGCAGAATTACGTTCCGAGCATCCCTTAGGAAAAGCAGTTATTTCCTCCTGGCAGGAAACATACCGTACCCCGGTTCCCCAGCCGCAGACCTTTCAAATGATTCCGGGACGCGGAGTCCGCGCCACTGTAGAAGGCCATGAAATTCTGGCAGGTAATACTGCCCTGCTGTCTGAACATAAGATCTGTCTTCCTGATACAGTTAAACTGCAGGCAGAAGGCTTTCTAAAAACAGGAAGCACCATTATTTACTGTACCGTTGACCAGCACTTTTCCGGTTTTATCGCCCTGTCAGATACCCTCAGAAGCGATGCGGCCAATACCATTCATAACCTGCAGCAATCCGGCACCACCCCTGTACTGCTCACCGGTGACAATGAAAATGCCGCAGCTTATATCGCAGACCGGCTTGGAATTAAAAAAGTACATGCAAACTGTCTGCCCGAAACCAAACTGTCACAAATAAAAGAATATGAAGCTTCCGGGAAACAGGTATGTATGATAGGAGACGGAATCAACGATGCTCCCGCACTGAAAGCAGCCCATGTAGGAATCGCAATGGGGGGAATCGGAAGCGATATCGCCGTGGATGCCGCCGATATAACATTAATCAACGATCAAATCTGCGAGCTTCCCCACCTGCTCTCTCTGTCTAGACGCATGATGACCACCATAAAATGTAACCTCACATTTTCCATGACCCTGAACTTTATCGCTATTATTCTGGCAGTCACAGGAATTTTAAATCCGGTAATCGGTGCGCTGGTGCATAACGCAGGCTCCGTCATCGTAATCATAAACTCCGCACTGCTGTTGAATTGGAAGCAGAAAAACAATTACCAGCCATCCCGGCCTGCACCAAAAACAGGCAGCGCCCTGCCACTATCAGAAAAGTAATCACTTGTAACATTGTACTAAACTATGTACAATATACCATATCAGAAGAAAATCAAGCGACTGTGAAGCAGGCATTTGATTTTCTCTGATATGGTAGTGACAAAATCTTTTAGTGCCTCTGGCACGACAGATGCGAAGCAGATGGATTTTGGAGGATTTGCATTCGAAGAAAATCAAGCGACTGCGAAGCAGCAGGATCAAGCGACTGTGAAAAACGATCAGGAGGTATATTTTATGTTATTAAAAGGAAAAGTAGCAATTGTAACGGGCGGTACAAGAGGAATCGGCAATGCCATTGTCCGCAAATTTCTGGAAAACGGTGCGGCTGTTGTTTTGTTTGGTTCCAGAAAAGAGACTGTAGAAAAGGCTGTGAAAGCCTTAAAAGAGACAAATCCTGAGTGGTCCGCTGAGGGCATGTTTCCGGATTTATCAGATCCTCAGGCAGTGGCAGATGCCATCTCTGCCGTAAAAGAAACATACGGAAAAGTGGATATTCTCGTAAATAACGCAGGAATCGCACAGAGTACAAGTCTTTACGATTATCAGCCGGGCGAGTTTGACAAGATCATGGATTTGAATGTCAAAGCGCTGTTTTATACGATTCAGCCGGCGGCCAAAATCATGAAAGAACAAGGGGGCGGATGTATTTTAAATACAAGTTCTATGGTAAGTATTTCCGGTCAGCCATCCGGCGTCGGCTATCCTGCCAGCAAATTTGCTGTAAACGGCCTGACGCTTTCACTGGCTAGAGAGCTTGCAAAAGACAATATCCGTGTCAACGCAGTTGCTCCCGGAGTAACAAGAACAGATATGGTGGCAGCTCTGCCTGACGAAATGGTGAAGGCTGTATGCGCAGGTATTCCTCTTGGCAGAATGGCAGAGCCTGAAGATATCGCCAATGCCTTTTTATTCCTGGCAAGCGATATGGCAAGTTATGTAACTGGTGAAGTATTATCTGTAGATGGTGCTGCAAGAGCCTAGATTATAAAAAGTCTTAAAAGCAGGAAACATCGGCTTTTGCCGGCCGGATTTCCTGCTTTTAAAATTATCTATCATTATATCTTTCTGCTTGCGTTTACTTTACCTGCTGCAGCCATTTTCTCAGCTGTTCTGCTGACTGATTTCCATTTAACATTTTTCCTTCTGCTATTTTCGCCTCTGCGGATATGCTTCCCTTTAATTTCTCTATGGTTTTTCCAAATCCGCTCCCGCCGGAAGTTGCAAATAAAATGATGTTCTTCCCTGTAAAATCATAGCTTTCTAAAAATCTGTTTATAATGGTCGGTGCTATATACCACCATATCGGGAAACACAGCATAATATTTTGATACCTATTTATATCTGCATCGGTGTCCAAAAGTTCCGGATACGGAGCATTCCCTTTCATCTCCCTGGAACTTCTAGAGGTTTCATCCATCCAGTCCAGATCTTTTTTTGTATAAGGAATCTTTGGTTTTATTTCGTATAAATCTGCATCCGCCGCCTGTGCCAGTATTCCCGCTGCCTGTGCAGTTACTCCGCTGGCTGAAAAATATGCCACTAATGTTTTTTCCATGTTTCATGCTCCTTTCAAATATTACCTTTCTCACAGTATAAAACGCTCTGCCTGTGATGTCTAATACTTCCTGCAAATGGTCTGTGATACGTTTCAGGCATAACATTAATAAACAGGCACAAAAAGTTCCATTTCTATAAATTTAAGGCAAAACAACCAAAACATATAGAAAGGACAACCTTTTTGTGCCTGTAATATAACACCCCCCACTTCCGATCAAGGGGCTAAACTTTTAAATACTTTACTATCTCATCGGTATGTATCCGTGATAGTTTACTAAATTATTGCTCATTGTAAAGTCAGCAACACATGCGCTGCAAATATTATGATATGGTTTCAGGAACGGGAACTGCTCCTGCTGAGCCCATGACGGTTTCTTCAGATCTTTTGTTCCTTCTACTGCAGTTTTATACCATCCGGATTCATTCTCAAACCACAGTTCCAGAACATAATCCATCACACATCCGTTAATATCTTTCTTTACATTGCTTGCAAGAATACGTGTACACTCCGGAGCTACTTCAAAAATTGGCAGAACTTCTTCAAATAACCATTTCTCGCCTTCCTCTTTAGAAACGCCTTCCGGAAAACCAATGGCTACATTCCAGCGGTAATTTGCTCCATCTTCAATGGTTCTTCCTTTTCCTTTGATGTCCTTTTCCCACCACATTGGAAGGAAGCAGAAAATAAATGGATTTGCACCTTCTACAGCTGTCTGGCGCGCTTCATTTCCCACATCACCGTCGCTGTCCATCTGATCTTCATGTTTTGCTTCAAGAACTGCTGCCGGAAGATTTCCCTGCCATACAAGAACATCCATGGGGAAGGTCTCTGCAACTGCTTTGATTGACAGTCTCGGATCCAGATCGCTTACCAGCCAGTGATGCTCTGTCAGCTGCATTCTGGCATATCCAAAACGGTCGCCCTGAGGCGGCATTGGGAAAGACGGATAGAATGCATATTTTGTAACATACGGCTCAAACTGTGCAATACTGTCCGGAACATGGGTTTTATAAAGCCATCTCTGCAGTTTTGGTCTGTAGTCTTCGCAGGCACAGTCTACATAGATAAGACTTCTCATCGGTTCAAATTTAAAATCTGCCATTTTAATAGCCTCCTTGGATATAAAAATTATTTTTCAGGTACAGATGACTGGATAAATTCCATATATTTCTTCTTACGCGCTTTAAATTCCGGATTATTTTTCTGCATTTCAGCCAGTTTACCTTCGTTTTCCTGGATATCATTTGCATGAATAAACTTACCTGGAATTGTATCATGTGCATGCTCAAGCTGCTCTTCCGGGAATACAAAAGTAAGCTTGCCTGCAACATTCTCCAGCTTTCCAACCATACCGCACAGATCACAGGTTGCAGCGCTTGTACATGGATCAATGTAAAACTCTTTGCTGTGGCAGTGCGGACATACACCTTTCTCACCAAGATATTTTGCATTTTCAGGATCTTTTGCAGCATTTGCAATATTTACACCAATCTGGTGTGCTCTTGCAAGAGCTTCATCATTCATAAGGATTCCTTTAGACCATCCAAATACATCATTGTCAATAACTGTCCACTTTGGTGTCAGAGCCTGCATTGCACAGTCTACCTGTACACGTGTTGCCCAGTCTGATCCTCCGATAGCCATATAAGAAACTACTTTTTCTTTTAATACCCGTGGATCTACTCCCGGACCGCCGTTTTCTCTGGAAATTTTATCAGCAATGATATTATTTCCTCTGTCCATACGGGGACCAAAACGATCTGTTACTGTATGGAATAAACCAGTAGAACCTTTTTCAAAAATAGGAACTGTACTGATAATTCCATCTGCATCCAGCATTTTGTCCAGCAGCCATGGGAAATCATCCTTTAATACGCAAAGGTTTCCCTTTCCGCCAAACAGCGATTTTACACAGGCAATACATCCGGTGCAGTGTTTAATATCAAGGTTCTGCATCTGGATAAATTCGATTTCCGCTCCTGCTTCCTGTGCCCCCATCAATGCTTCTTTACACATTGCATCGTTGTTTCCATTTTTAGTACCATAAGAAATACCTAAAATTTTCATTCCGTTTCCTCCTGTTTTTATCAATATACCATAATAAGACCTTTTTGTGTGATTTTATTATAAATTCCCAAAAATTGAATGTCCAATATACAAATTGCATTAAGTATTTCCTCTTCCTATGTGCTATGCCCCTCCATCTCTATATAACTCTGACAGTTTTTTCACGGAATTTCGCCATTTTTCACAATTCATATTTTTTACTTATGCAAAAAGTGGATAAGACCTTGTTTTTCCTGTAATACAAGATCCAAAAACAGCAAAAAAAAGCCCGGCAGAGCAGCTTATTCCTGTTCCGCCGGTACTATCACACCATTTTCATCAATCTCTACATCAAAAGAAATCTGCTCCATATAATTTAAGACCGCCTGTGCCTCTTTGCCGGAAAGCTCAGATGTCTTTGAATTAGATGCTGCAGCGGGAATCATTTTAAGAGAAAGCTTCTGATTTTCATCTACAGCCACCTTTAAAACAGCAGTTCTTTCAATGGTTGGATTAAACATAAAATTGCCAAGACTGTAAACGATAGGTACCTCTTTATAATATTCAATTCCCTGAAGCACATGAGGATGAGATCCAATCACCAGATCTGCCCCTGCGTCTATGTAAGCATGTGCCAGTACTTTCTGATACTCTTCGGGTACTTCTGCTTTTTCAATTCCCCAGTGTACATAAACTACCACCAGATCATTTTCCTTCTCAGCTTTCCGGATCTGTTCTACCAGCAGCTGGGGATCATAAGTTGTAAATACACCTGGCTGACTGTTTCTCACATCCCAGTCCACCACCGGTATCACTCTGGATGCACACAAAAATCCTACCTTAGTTCCGTTTACTTCAATAGTTTCACAGGCAGATGCCCGCTTAAGCGTCTCTCCGGCTCCCACATAAGGAATCCCCGCCTGATCCAGCGTCTCAAATGTCTGAGATAATACATCCTGCCCAAAATCCAGTACATGATTATTCGCCAGGGATACAATATCCACTCCCGTCTCCTGGAACATCTTCACATAAGACGGATCTGTCTTAAATGTAAATTGTTTATCCGGCGCCTTAGTACCTCCTGTCCCAAAGGGAAATTCCTCGTTTACCATGGTAATATCCGCATTTTTCATCTGCTGCTGAAGCTCATCCGATAAAATCCCGCTCAGTCCTGCCCCATCATAGGCCGCTGTAATATTGCTTCCCATCTGAATATCACCGGTAAACAGCATGGTAAATGGTTCCTGCTTTTTTTCCTCAATCTCAGGCTGCAGTACCTCTTTCGTTTCTACAGAGCCCTCTACAATCTCTCCGGTTACAGACACCCCGCTTTTCTTATCCTTCTCTGTGCCGCAGCCCCACAGCACAAGGGCCAGACACAGGCCCATGGCCGCAGCCGCCTTTCTCTTTAGTCCTTTCATATCAGTCCGGATCCTTTGGCATAATAATTGCACCGATGAGATAAACAAGAATCCCCCCGCCAATAGAAATTACGCAGAGTATCAGACAAAGCAGTCTGATTAACGTTGGGTCAATTCCTGAATATTCTCCGATCCCTCCGCAGACGCCGCACAAAATCCTATTTTTATTTGAACGGTAAAGTTTTTTATCCTTCATAAAATGCATCTCCTTCCTGAAACAAGCCATTTCTTATATAGTTATAGTATGCATTTTTAAAGAAATTAATCAAGTCTAAAATACAAATCTCCCGCGCCGCAGTCCAAATAAATGTCAGGCAGATTATCATTGTTTTTTAAATTCAATTCATGTTTTAAACTGGTATAACTGTTTCCATTAACAGTGAGATCTCCTGCACCACAGGATAATACGTAGTTATACTGATCTGGTTCCCCTAAAAGCTCTATACTCATATCTCCCACACCGCAGGAGGCATTCAGATCTCCCTGTACCGTTCCGCTTATATCAAAGTCGCCTGCACCACAGCTGGCATTTAAAGAGCCGGCACACAAAAGCTCATCCAGAGTAATATCGCCGCTGTTTACCGTAAATTCCGCTGATTTATTGACAGTCAGATCTCCTGTATATTCCAGATCCCCGGCTCCTGTTCTCAGCGAACATATATCCGCCATCATAGCGGCCTGGACAGTCAGGTCTCCTGCCCCTACACTGAAATCCATTGTTTCAAAATAAATATCTTTCGGAACTGTTATTAAAACATCCGGGCCGTAATGCCGGTTACTGAGTCCAATATTCACTTTAAAGCTGCCCTTTTCAATTGTCAGTGTATTCTGATTCTGAACTACATCGTAATCGGCATAACGGGTGTCTACCGCCACAGTTATGGTATCATCCAAATTGCTGCCTTCCCTGATTTCCACATCCCCGGCTCCCACATCCAGCTTCAGTTCTTTAATTTCATTCTTATCAAATGTATAGGATTTCAAATCAGTACCTTTACCGGAATACTCCTGCTCCTGATGAACCCCCACTCTGACCCCAAAGGGACCGGTTACAGAAACATCAAAGGGCCCCACCTGAAAAGTGCCTGCCCTCTGGCCCTCCTTAAGTGAAATCCAGGAAAATCCCTTCACAGCAGCCGTGCCAACCAGAATCACACCAATGATCACAAGTATAAAAGCACTGATCAAACACCATTTTGTAAATCTCTTCATAATCACACTACTCCTTTCGGCCCGGAATCTTTCTTATTATAGCTTTCATTCCGTTACAAAGACCTTCTACAGCCGGCGGTAAAGCATTTTTACAATAAGCCGCAAATGCCAGAAGTAAAAGAAGCCCTGCGGCAAAACAAAACAGACTGCCCCCGATAACTGCCAGGGATGCAAATGCAACACCAGAAACGGCTCCACCAAAGATACACATAATAACTGCCCAGAGAAAAGCCGCAGCCATTGCCAGTCCAAGTGCCGCGGCCACTGCCACCAGAACACAGATCACAGCTGTAAATGCAGTCACAACTCCAATCACCGCAATCAGCCAAAATGGAAACCAGCCGGCAGCCGGCCTTACTTTCGGTGACGGCGTCTGTTTACTCTCAAACGTATAATATCCCCGTTCTGTATATTCCCCCCGCATCTCTCCTGACAGACCTTCTTTAATTGTATAAGCAACCTTTTCCGGGGAACCCAGCTCTTCAATTACAGAAGCCTCGTTTTCCATTCCGGCATCTTCAAAATAGCACCTGTAATACTCAAGTGCTTCCTCTCTTTCCTCCGCTGAAATATCTGACAAAAGATATTCCAGCTCTTTTAAAAATCTATCCTGCTTCATATGTTCTTTCCTCCCGAAAACAGATTTGAGATTTTTGTTGAATATATAACCCACTCTGATTTGTAAAGCTTTAGCTGCGCAGAACCTTTCTCTGTTATCTTGTAATATCTTCGGTTTCTGCCTCCGCATTCCATGTCATAAACTTCCAGACACTCATCTTTCTGCAGACGTCTTAAAACCGGATAAAGAGTAGACTCTGAAATCTCAATTGCTTTCCTGACATCCTGGGTAATTTTATATCCGTATGTTCCCTCCTCTTCTGCTGACACAACAGCAAGAACGATCGCATCAAGAAGGGCTGCTCCTGTATTAAATACCATGTCATCACTCCCTGCCCTTTACAGCTGATTTATTTATCTTTCTATAATATTATATTTCCTCTAATACTATATGTCATATAATATTGTTTGTCAACTTGTTTTGTTTGTAATTCACAAGTCTAAATACGATTTTCCCACAGAGTGTTTTATATTTTAAAATTTATGTGAACTCTGCAATTTTTTGTAGTTTATTTTGAAAGAATATAGTATACTTTAGTCACACAAACCGTTAGTCTGTATCTTCCGGTTTGTGATTTATAGATGCACAATAGCAACAGAATGGACACTTCCTTACATGATGTAAGGAAGTGTTTCCAAATATGCTGCAGAAAGGAGTTTTATTTTATATGGACGAAAAATTAATGAATCAATGCACACATAACTGCCACACATGTGGTTCTGCCTGCGGCAGTACAGATAAAAAACAGGAAAGTTTTTTTGATAAGTTAGAAAATATTTCCGAAGCTTATAACCAGCTGGATGAAGAGGAAGTACTTAAAATACTAGGCGACACCGTATCCCAGTGGGAAAAGGAACTGGATGAGGGCAAGGAATAACCGCCGGTTTCCTGATAACAGCTAAAAAAGAAGTACAAAAAATGGTTCATCTTCAGATTCATCTGATAAGATATCTGAACTCATTTTCTGTACTTCTTCTTTATTTCTTCTCGAATTGTTTTATCTTTATTCTCTGCCTTCAGACTGTGATCTGCTCTAGCTCATCCAGCCAGATTCCGGCGCTGGCGTCGCTTGGCATTCTGAGATCCCCCCTTGGGGAAACTGCCACTGTACCCACTTTTGGACCGTCCGGCAGGCAGGAACGTTTAAACTGCTGGGAGAAAAACCTCCGGTAAAAGGTCTTCAGCCATTTTAATATCGTCACTTTATCATACATTCCTTCAAAAGCATAAACCGCCAGCCGGTAAATTTTTTCCGGTGAACATCCAAACCGCAGCACATAATATAAATAAAAATCATGCAGCTCATAAGGCCCCACCAGATCTTCCGTTTTCTGAGAAATCTTACCGTCTTCCGGCGGCAGCAGTTCCGGGCTTACAGGAGTATCAAGCACATCTAAAAGAATTGCTGAGAGCTTCTCATCCCCGCAGGTATCTGCATAATACTGCACCAGATGGCGGACCAGCGTTTTTGGCACGGAGGAATTAACCCCGTACATAGACATATGATCCCCGTTATAAGTTGCCCACCCAAGAGCCAGTTCAGACAGATCACCCGTTCCAATTACCATACCACCGGCTTTATTAGCCAAATCCATCAAAATCTGCGTCCGCTCTCTGGCCTGACTGTTTTCATAGGTCACATCATGCAGATTGGGATCCTGCCGGATATCGCAGAAATGAATCTTTACGGCATCTTTAATACTTACTTCCAAAAACTCTGCGCCAAGGCACCGGATCAAATTCACCGCATTATCATACGTCCGGTCTGTAGTTCCAAATCCCGGCATAGTCACAGCTAAAATTCCCTTCCGGTCCTTTTTCAGCAGATCAAAAGCCCGGACCGTTACAAGCAGAGCCAGCGTGGAATCCAGTCCCCCGGAGATTCCCACAACAGCAGTTTTGCATCCGGTATGCTCCAGACGTTTTTTCAGTCCCATTGCCTGAATCTCAAGAATCTCCTGGCACCGCTTATCTCTTGCGGCTTTTCCGTCAGGAACAAAGGGTCTTGGATCTACAAAGCGTGTCAGATTTGTTTCTTCTTCTTTCAGATCAAATAAAATCTCTGTATAGAGGTCCTCTGACATTTCAAAGGTTGTCATTCTGCGCCGCTCTTCTTTTAATCTGCGTATATCAATTTCCGTATAAATAGCTTCATTCAAAAACCGTCTGGCAGCTTTTAAAATATTCCCGTTTTCAGCAATGAGATTATGTCCGGAATACACCACATCCTGGGTAGACTCTCCATCTCCGGCGCTGGCATAGATGTAGCCGCATACAAGCCGGGCTGACTGCCCGGCAACAAGATTCTGACGATAAATATCCTTCCCGGTAGTTTCATCACTGGCAGAAAGATTTACCATCAGCGTAGCTCCTGCCAGAGCATGTCCAATACTGGGAGGATTAGGCGCCCAAAGATCTTCACAGATTTCCGCTGCAATTTTTAAATCCGGCATCTGACGGCAGGAAAACAAAAGCTTTGTCCCCATTGGCACCTGCCTTCCGTCTCCGGCATCCACCATAACAGCGCCTCTCATGCCTCTTGTAAAATGCCGCTGCTCATAAAACTCATTATATCCGGGAACATGGGTTTTGGGCACAAACCCCAGTACCCGTCCCCCGGACAGGGCCGCAGCCACATTATAAAGTTTTCCATTATACTCTAACGGCAGCCCCACAAACACCAGACAGTCCTTCTGCCGCGTATGCGCCGCCACTTCCTGCAGAGCTTCTTTTGCTTTTGTCAGCAGCAATTCCTGCAAAAACAAATCTCCGCAGCTGTATCCGGTCAGGCAGAGCTCCGGAAATACAATGACTTTCGCCTGCTCCTTTACAGCCTCATCAATCAGCCTGCAGATCAATTTTCCGTTATATTTTGGATCCGCCACCTTTATTTTGGGGGTTACTGCGGCAGCCTTTATAAATCCCTGTTTCACTGTTTTACAATCTCCTTTAATTCATCAATACTGAACGTATAATCCGTATTGCAGAAATCGCACCGCACCTCTACAGGATTTCCTTCTGCAATCATCTCATTCAGTTCTTTTTTTCCGATGCTGACTACCGCCTTTTTCACACGCTCTTTGGAGCAGCTGCAATAAAACTCTGCAGGCATCCGGTCTGTAATCTCCAGTCCAAATTCTCCCAGAATATGTTCCAGCAGCTGCTCAGGCGTACTGCCTCTATCCAGCAGCTCTGTAACAGAAGTCACCTGTGCCAGTTTTTCCTCCAGTCTGCTGATGATCTCCTCACTGGTAAAAGGCATCAGCTGAATAATAAATCCTCCGGCCTGCTTTACCGTATTATCCTTATTCATCAAAACCCCAAGCCCGACTGCTGAGGGCACCTGTTCGGAAGTCGCAAAATAATACGTGAGATCTTCTGCAATCTCACTGGTCTGCAGGGCAATCTGTCCCACATAAGGTTCTTTTAAACCCATATCTTTAATTACGTTCATAATCCCGGGGCCAACAGCGCCTGCCACATCCAGCTTACCCTTAGCATTGGCAGGCAGCATTACATCCGGCACAACCGGATAACCCTTGACATGTCCATGAGAGTCCGCCGTCACGGTCATTCCCCGCAAAGGGCCGCCGGACTTTATCTGAATGGTCAAAAGATCGTTGTCTCCCTTCATCATGGCTCCCATCATAACAGCCCCTGACATGAGACGTCCCAGAGCCGCCGTCACCACAGGACTGCTGTTATGCCGCCTGCGTCCCTCCTCGGTCAGATTCCTTGATGTTACGGCAAATGCCCGGATGGAACTTTCCGCCGCTGTGGCTCTTACAATATAATCCCCGTCTTCTGTTTTTACTTCTATTTTGCTCATGTAACACCTCTTCTTACACTTCTTGTTTTTTTAAACATTCCCGGGCAATAAAATATACCCGTTCACATTCCGGTCCGGGACTGTTTCCCTCTTCATCTGTCACAGCTAATAGCTCAAGTCCGGCCTGCTTTAACAGCTGTTCAATCTTTGAAAGTTCATATGCTCTCTGGTAATGGAACTCTTCATATCTGCGGAACAGCCCCGCTTCCTCCTCAATAAATAACGTCAGTGCATATTCATTTATGGAAGATTCCTCATCAAAATAGTTTTCCCAGATAAAGCTGGCATGTTCTCTGTTCTCACAGATTACAGCATCCCCGATGACCTGGCTGTATTTATAAATTGTGTTTAAATCAAAAACAAAGATTCCGCCGGGATCCAGATAATTATTAACAAGCAAAAAAACAGTAAGCAGCTCTTCCTCCTCCAGAAGATAGTTCACAGAGTCGCAGACACTTACCACTGCGCCCACAGTGCCGTACAGCTCAAATTCCCTCATATCCTGCTGCAGGTACAAAATCCCTTCTGTATCCTGCCTTCCTGCCACTTCCAGCATTTCTTCTGATAAATCCACGCCGATCATATCATAGCCCTTTTTGCTGAGAAACCGGGTAATTTTCCCGGTTCCGCAGCCAAGATCCAGCACCAGACCGTCATTGATCCCATGTTCTTTTAAAATTTTCCACAAATAATTTCCCCACAATTCATAGGGAACATTATCCATAAATGTATCATATACTTCCGCAAATCCGGTATACGCTTCCATCTGTTCTCCTTATAAATTTGAAAAGAAATCTTTGATTGCCTGTATCAGCCTTGCAAAAAATCCTTTTGCTTCACTTTTTAACGCTTCTGTATCAATATTCATACCAAGATCAGATAACTTATCATAAATATTCTGCGCCTGCTGTTTTAAACTGTCAAGATCCAGGTCCAAATCATCAATTTTTTCCAGAAGCTCTATGAGTTTTTGCTGCTGCTCTTTGGTGAGAGTTACCTCAAACTTTTCTTCAGCCTCATCAATAGCATCCTTCATCTGAGACTTGGTTTTCACTTCCCCGCTGACCACCTGCTCCTTTAAATATGCAACCATGCCCTCAATCTGGTCTGTCTTGCCGGTCTCCTCCTCAATCTCTCCGGTAATTACCATCTCGTTGACAGCTGCGTCCACCTGTTCCTCATCTATTTCCTCACCGCTCATCACCGTATAAGCCTCGATTACACCCACCAGCGCCGCGGTTCCGGAAATTTCAAAAGGCGCCGCCACAATGGCCTTAGCATCCTCCATCCCCGCTGTCACCATAGCGTTTTCATACATTCCGGTGGTACAGTAATTAATATTCTTTGTAGTTACATTCACGCCGCTTCCTTTGTCACCTTTTAAAACAACAACAGAGGATAAGGCATTGGTTCCGATTTTACTTTTTGGAATATAATCGTCCAGATATTTGTGCTCCTGATCATTGGAAATATAAACTACATCGTAATCATCCAGACTGCCATCTTTCACACCAAGCAGCTCTAGTACGGCAGATCTTTGTTTTGCAGAAAGATCCTCTCCAAGCGCTAAGTACGGTTTGTCCCCCTGCGAAACAACCACTTCTCCGTCATTCCCTGATGCATCCGAAGTCTTTGCAAAAGAAGTAACTCCCATTCCCACTGACAATGCACCTGCCAGCAATAAGCAAAATCCCTTTTTCCAGTATTTTTTCATGCCATCACTCCTTAAATTTTATAATATTAACAAAAACCGGTAACTTTTATCTGCAGACTTTCCGTTCCCTGATAGCAGTTTATATCCGGATAATAAGTCATATGCATACGGATTCCGGGTACATGTCTGCCTGACAGCAGACCTTCTGCTTTTACATTGCCATATTTCTGCGCAACAGACAACTCTAAATTTTTTGGATCTCCAAAATATACGCCCTCTATTCGGCTTCCATGCTGGCTTAACAGATTCATTTTTACCACATTTTGATCCTTCCCCAGAATCCGCAGCGAACAGATTTCCAGATTATGATCTGCAAATACCGGTTTTTCATTACTTTTTCCAAAAGGCTCTAACTGCTCTAGCTGCAGAATCAGCTTTTTTGTTATGTAGTCTACAGGCATCGGCACATCAATCACTATTTTGGGAATCAGATCTTCCTTTGAAAGCTTGGCATTGCGGTTCAGACACTGCCGCAGCAGTTCTATATTCTCTTCCGGCAGAGAAAACCCTGCAGCCATGGGGTGTCCGCCAAATCCTGTGAACAGCTCCCTGCACTTATTCAGTTCTTCATACATGGAATAACACTCAATGGAACGCCCGGAGCCTTTGGCCCCCTGCTCTCCTCTGGTAATTACAAGCGCCGGTCTGTGATAGGCTTCTCTTAACCGGCCTGCCACAATTCCTGCAAGACTTTCGTGGCAGTCCGGCAGAAAAACAACTAACACTTTATCATCCTGCATATGCTTTTTTTGGATTTCCCCCCTGGCTTCTTCCACAGCCAGCACCGTCATATCCTTTCGCTCTTCATTGAGCGCCGTCAGCTCTGAGGCCAGTTTTGCCGCTTCAATTTCATCTTCACACAAAAGCAGCTTTAAAGAACGCCTGGCCGTATCAAGGCGGCCGCTGGCATTTAAACAGGGCCCGATCTTAAATCCGATATGATAGGCTTTGATGGACCCAAACGTCAGCTTATTTTGTAAAATCAACGCCTTCATCCCCGGATTTGACGTATGATTCAGCATTTCAAGCCCCAGTTTCACAAGGATTCTGTTTTCATCCTGAAGATCCATCACATCCCCCACTGTGGCAAATCCCGCATTTTCGATAAATATATCTGCTTCTGCCGGGTTAATGCCGGACACTTCATATAATACCTGTACAAATTTATATGCCACAGATGCACCGCACAGACCTTTAAAGGGATATCTGCATTCCTGCTGTTTTGGATTTACCACCGCATCCGCTTCTGTGGACAGATATACTATGGCTCCGTCTTCTTCCCGGTAGGGAATATCATGGTGATCCGTCACCACCACTGTCATCCCCAGCTGTTTTGCCATATGAATGGGTTCAATAGCTGAAATACCGTTGTCGCAGGTTAAAATTGTATCAATTCCCTGCTCCTCTGCCTGAGTAATCAGGTGCTCATTGATGCCGTACCCGTCTTTCATCCGGTCCGGTATCACAATATCCACCCGGGCGCCGCACCGCCTTAGTGCTTTCAGCAAAATATAGGATGCCTGCACACCGTCGATATCATAATCTCCGATAATCCTTATTTTTTTCCCGCTGTTTATTTTATTCCTGATGATTTTTGCGGCTTTTACCACATCCTTCATCAGATGGGGATCATAAAGATCCTCCTTCCTGCCATTTAGATAATACCAGATCTGCTCTGTCTGAGTCAGATTCCGGTTTCGGATGACCCGGGCTATTACCGGATCAATGCCAAATTCCTTTCCGATAGCCTGAAAATCCGCATGTTTTCCTGCTACCACCCATTTTTCTTCCATCAATCGTAATTCACTTCCCACAAAGTCAGTCCCTGGGAGGGCATTTTCATTCCTGCTCTCTGACGGTCCTTTGACTTTAGTATTTCTGTCATTTCTTCTGCACTGCGCATTCCGCTTCCTGTCTCCACCAGCGTTCCGGTGAGAATCCGGACCATATTCTGTAAAAAACCGCTGCCGGTAAACGAAAGTCTTACCTCCGGCCCCAGCTGCTCAATTTGGATACTGTATATTGTCCGCACAGTAGATTTTTTCATTTTGGGGTTTCCGCAAAACGCTGCAAAATCATGTTCCCCGCACAAAACTTCTGCCGCCTGCCTCATGGCCTCTATATTTAAAGGCTCTGCCATCTGCCAGACATACCGGCGTTCAAATACATTTGGAATTTGAGAATTCCAGATACGGTATACATATGTTTTCCTGCATACATTTAAACGGCTGTGGAAACGTTCAGAGGCCTCCTGCGCCCGAAGTACTGCAATATCTTCCGGGAGATATTCATTTAACATCTCTGCCAGATCCCCAAAATTTCCGCCAAACCGCTCTGCTTCTTCTTTTTTCAGGTGGAAATTAGCTACCTGGCATCTGGCATGCACTCCGGCATCGGTTCTGCCAGAGCCGTAAATCTCAATATCCCGTCCAAACTGCCTGGACAATATCTTTTCCAGTTTTCCCTGAATGGTCTGATCTGTCAGCTTCTGCCTCTGCCATCCCCGATAACGGGTTCCTTCGTACTGTATATATAATTTTATGTTCATAGTCTTTCCTTATCTTTGCTCCAGTGCGCACCGGCACACAAAATGTGTGCTTATGCTGCAGGGGTGTTTGGAGAACTTTCCCAATAACATAAACGGAGGAAAATGCTTCGCTCTTCAAATCATTTTCCCCCGTTCATTAAATTTTTACTGCCTTTGCTATTCCCTGTACCCAGTAGGGAATACCGTTATTTCTCTTGGCCGCTGTCAGATTCCGTATTGTTATCAGAATCTGAATCGCTGCTTGTATCCGCATAAGTAACCTTCGCGTTCTCGGCAGCTTCCGGAAGCGCCTTATAATATTCCGCATAGTTTAAGATCAGATAATCTTTTCCGCCGCACTGTTTTATAAAATCAGACTCAGACATGCTGTACTGCTGAGCATAGTACTGCACAAAAGAAATAAATTCGCTGGATGGCACCTTACATTTAAGTTCTCTTACAAGCTCTTCCAAAACCAGCTCTTCCTTTACACTGGATTCCAGCTCTGTCTTCAGCGTCTTTTCATACTCATCCACAGACTGTCCGTACATGTTCTTAATATAATCCTCCAGCTCCATTCCGTACTGTGTGCAGCTCTCTTCATAAGAATCCATCGTCTGCTGTACCCGCTCTTCAACCAGGCCGTCCGGAATCTTAATTTCTGATTTTCCAACCAGCTTTTCAAGAAATGCTTTCTGTACCGCCACATCTCTCTGGTTTTCCAGGCTGTCCTTCATTCTGTCCTTGAATGCTTTCACTGTGCTGAGACCATAGGTTGTTGAGAAATTTTCTTTTACATAATCATCTGTAAGATGATCATAATCCATAGTTTCGGCATTGTAAACTTTATTGATTTTTACTTTAAATACAGAATCTTTTCCTGCCAGATCTTTATTTGCAGAATAGTCATCCGGGAATTTCAGATTAAGGGTAACTTCCTCGCCGGCTTTATGTCCCACAAGTCCGTCTTCAAATCCGTCAATAAAGCTGCCGGAGCCTAACGTCAGGTCAGCCCCTTCTGCGCTTCCGCCGTCAAACTCTTTTCCGTCAACGGTTCCTGTATAATCAATATTAACTTTGGAGCCGTCTTCTGCTTTGCCGTCCGTCTCCACATAATTGGGGTACTGGGCCAGTGTAGTATTGGCTGCCGTCTTTACATTCTCATCTGTTACTTCCAAAGACTTGTCTACTTCTACCGCAATGTCCTTATAATCTCCAAGCTTTACATAATCCTGAACATCATAGTCCGTACTTTTCAACATATCCTTTGCTTTATAATTTGTAGGTTCATTTTCAAGAGAATAGGCTTCTGAACTTGAACTGTTCGTCTCATCCTCTTTGTTTCCGCATCCGGCAAACACTACGGAAACAGTCATAGCTGCTGCCAGAAGCATAATCAATTTTTTCTTCATTATTTTTGTCCTTTCACTCCATAAATAGCGCTTTTCTATGGATATGCATTTTGACATATCATTATCAAGATATCATAATTTGCCTCAAAAAGGAAGACTCTATTGATTTTTAGGACAAACAATGTTACAATTACTCGAATGTTGAACGAATTAAATAAGGGAGGGTATTGCATTGAGTCCAGCAGTTATTTCATTAATTATAGTTGCTGCTGCCGTTATCGTTGTCTTAATTATTTTCTATTTCCTAGGCAAAAAAATGCAGAGGAAACGCGATGAGCAGCAGGAAACCATAGAGAGCATGAAGCAGACTATATCCATGCTTGTTATTGATAAAAAGAAGCTTCCGCTGAAGGCTTCCGGACTTCCCCAGCAGATGATCGACCAGTCACCCTGGTATCTGCGCAGATCCAAAGTTCCGGTAGTAAAAGCAAAAGTCGGACCAAAAATCATGCTTTTTGTAGCTGAAAACGAAATCTTCGCTGAGATTCCTCTGAAAAAGGAAGTAAAAGCAACCGTCAGCGGTCTTTACATCACCGGAATCCGTGGAATCCGTGGACCAATCGAAAAGCCTGTGAAAAAGCGCGGATTTTTCGCAAGACTTATGGGACAAAAATAAAAAACAAAAAATCGCACTTACGGTATTTGAGGCACCTTTTTTACAAAGGTGCCTCAATGTTTTATATCTTAAAGAAAAGTATTTGTCTATTTATTGGTAAATTAAAGTAAATTTTATATCTAATTTTCGATTATCCGCATAAACACTATACTTTCAAGTATTTTGAAGTATAGAAAAAACTCATTTTACCACGAATTTACCACGATTGAATGAGCCTTGATATGACCTATAAAATAACACCCAAAAGACATCATTACACCTAAATGGTGTCTTTTTAAAAAGCAGTCAATCCTAAAACTAACTGCTTTGTGTATATGGATATGAAATTGTAAACTAGAAGCTGTTTATTTTTTCTTTTTAGGTTTTGGCGTTGGTAGTTCATCATACATCACATCAAATAACCCCGTCAGAAAATCTTTATTATCAACTTCTTCCACCAATAACATTTCTTTGGCGTTTTCGTATGGAATTTCATAAGTAACTGTCGGCATATAAGAAATTGCAGACTTTGTTGGTTTTACAAGTAACCTATCATCATATATACCGCCAACGATTTTTCCACGATAATAAATAATAAATTCTCCCATCATTGCACGATATGTTATTTCTTGTAATTCTGATAATTGTTCTAAAACAAATTGTAAATAATCTTTACTTGAAGCCATTTCCAACCCTCCAATCTTGAATTTTATTATTCCAATGCTTTCTTTAAGTCCAGAACAAATTGCTTTTGTTGTTTTTTCAAATAGGTTTTTACAAAAGGTTTCATAAACCACTTTTTAGGTATCACATTTTCTGTAAAGTCTATTTGTGTTTCATTCCCTTTGTCTATAAAAACACCAATCCAATGACCTTTCATGTTGCTATTCTCCATATCAAATTCCCAGCGTTTATATGGTTCTGCAACGGTAACGGTAAATGTAGTAGCATATCCATTTTTTGTGTATTCAATAAATTGTTTGTCATTTATTATTTCTGTTTTGCTCAAATCACTTCGCCATGAGTTATATTTATCAACAGCTAAAACAATGTTCCAAACTTTTTGAATATCATTACTAATAATTGTATTTATATTTGAAATTGCCACTTTTTCATTTCCCCTTTTCAAACTGGAATTTGTCTTACAACAATTTATATATGCATAAAAAGCAATATATTTATGAAAACACCCTAAATCCAAAATCTACTCAATTCATTTTTCCTTACATAAAATGTTCTCGTATATTTCACTTCCTCACCAAGTGTTTCCCCTATCAAAACTTCAAAATCATTGATATCAAATTCTGGAAAGAATGTATCTCCATCTTCAATATTTAAATCTACTTCTGTGATATACATTTTATCTACTATTTGCAAAGCTTCCTTAAATAGTCCATATCCACCAGATATGTATACATCTCGTCCTTTAGCCAATAATAATGCATCTTCTAATGATTTAACTGAAACTAAATTATCTCCTTGATACTCTGTTGTGGTGGAAACAACAATATTCATTCTATTAGGCAACGGATGACCGATTTCTTCATAAGACTTTCGCCCCATAATAACCACATTACCCGTTGTTAACTCTCTAAATTGCTTTTGTTCTCCCTTTATTTTCCATGGTATATTACCATTCTTGCCTATAACATTATTCTTTGACCTCGCAACAATCAAACCTATCATCTATTTCATCCTCCATAATATGATGTCGTACCTGTGATTCCATCAAGTGCACCACATCTTAACAAACTCAAAATTATCTCGAACTAACCAGCTCGACAAATTCAAGTTTGTCGCTTTCTTCATATCCACATTATATCATTTTCATATCTGCACCACAATAAAATTTTATGCACCGATAATCTTACTGAACAGCTCTAACAAACACCATTTCATCACTCCAATCTGAAATTTAGGTATGAAAAAAGCAGTCAATCCTAAGACTAACTGCTTTGTGTATAGAGATATGAAATTGTGAAATAGAATTTGCCTATTTCAAATCAAAAAGAGAATTTTCATAGTCCTTTACATAGTATCGTATATTTTTACGCCCCTTTTGAATAATGGTATGTCCCTCTGCTTCTAATTTTTCTTTCTGTGCTTCAATACCATTTGGATATTTAGCATTTAATTCTCCGTTTGCTTTTAATGTTCTCCAATAGGGTGTTTCATCTTCGGAACGCTGATAACTCGCCCACGCTACAATAGAAACAAATATACCCGCTGTAATCGGCTCTGTAAAATCTGCACCACTCAATTTTGCAAAGTGTTCTCGTATTTTTCCAACCGTAATCACTTTACCATACGGAACTTTTTTCATTACTTTGTCATAGTCAATCGGGGGAGCAAAATACATTTTGTTTCCACCATATTTCTCAATACTTTTCTGGTCTATGATAATTTGAAATTTTGGCATATCCTTACTATCATGCAACATAGCATTAAAATCTTTTTTATCTTCATTTGCCATTTGTGCCACCTCCTACTTTAAGGATAGTCTGTTTCTTATTTCCATGCAATGAGGCTGTTTGAAAATTATTAACACTTTCAAATTTGTCGCTTTCTTCATATCCATATTATAACAGTTCCATATATCCGCCACAATAAAAATCAGCATACCCTTAGCATTTATGGAACAAAAATGCACACTTTTTCTTTCTTCCTCTTGATTACCCCACAACAGAAAAGAAAAAGCCCTGTCAAGAGCCTTGCCACCATTGGTGGTGCTTTGCACTCTTTACTGGGCTTTTTGTTTGCTGTATCTTCCATGCAAGAGGAAATTAAAGACCTCTGTTCCATTTCGCCTTTAGATAATCTTCATAGTCTGCTTCATTGAAGTCTACTTGTGGAGAAGTGTCGGGAATGTTGTTTCTGTTGTCTATATCCGCAAGCTGACGAAATATCCAATCATCATAAGGGTCATGGTATTTATACTCTTTGGGCTGTTCTCTGTATCGGTCTAACCCTCGCATTTCCTTATGTACTTTTATCATGCGTTCCAGTTTTTGACGCTGTATCAACTGCTTGATTTCCATAAGTTCTTCCAACTCCGTAACCTCATTGGTAATGTAGTTATGGATATACTGTATGAGTTTATATGCCTTGTAAAATGTGCATTCTTTTTCATCATCGAAAAATTCATTTTCAGACAGGTAATCTAAGGAAACATTGAAGTCTTGTTCCCGTTTGATAATATCCATGATATAGGGCTCGGTGTGGTCAATATACTTCCATTCTCCCGACAATAATTCATTGGGTGTTACTCCCAGCACGTCCATTATCTTTTCCAGCGTATCAAAGGTAGGATAATTCACGCCACGTTCAATCTTGGAAAGGCTCTGCATATTGATACCGATTTTGTCCGCAAGTTCCTGTTGTTTCATTCCTCTATGCTTTCTTATGGTCTGTATGTTCTCTCCTAAGAAACTGATTTTCTTTTCGTAATGCTCCATGACTTAGTATAAACACTCCTTTCATTGCTTTTCTTGGTATTTATAAGCATATCATACTTAATATATATCTAAAAGTCAACAAAAACTTCTTGACAAGTAATTCTAATGGCGTTATTATCGTATCAGATAGAGTGATTAAGCACGCTAGGGTCAATCACACGCTTGAGTAAGCATAGAAAAGATGTATTTTCATTTTGATAGCATGAATAAGCATAGACTATCAGACCGAAAATAAGGTT
>CABIXN010000005.1:132373-132768 GCA_902362715.1 Lachnospiraceae bacterium
CGTTAAGATTGATTACATCAGCATTGTATTTGAAACGGCAACCGCTGAAGATGTAATCATGCACATTTTAGATTTACCGACTGACATTTTCAATGTTTATCCAGCAACGATAAAATTCAAGACTTATCAAGCACGCTGGCAGATTGGAGATATTTATGTATCGGGGGACGCAAGAAAGACAGAGGACAACCAACAAGGGCTAGGCTGTTATCTTGTTATGACTGGCAGAGGTTGTGATGATATTTTCCGTATTCTCGACAGTAGGAATAGTACCTTTGGAGATATGTTCCGACGCTGTGAGCGAAGATACGGACTGGATAATTTCCATTTCACAAGACTTGATATTGCCATTGATGATAAGAACGAAAAGCCATTCTTTACCATAGAGCAGATAA
>CABIXN010000005.1:133104-142378 GCA_902362715.1 Lachnospiraceae bacterium
CCTACGCTTTGTCGTGCCAAACAGAAATGAAAGTAATAAGAGCAGATGGAAAACGTGTCGGTTTTGGGAACGCTTTTTAGGGGCTGTGGAAGTCTTAAAACTGCAAGTACCGAAACTACATAATTCTCTTGAAGAAACACAGCAATGGCTCACAGAGGGTGGCGTGATTTCCGCTGTGAAAAGTTTTTACTTCTTGGAAGAACATGACGCATTAGGTGGACTGGAAAAAGTGGGAACTATGCTTGATAAGGCAAGATACAGCAATTCCCTTTCCAGTAAACTAACCGCCCACTTACAGAGGATAGACCGCACCGACCTTATCCCCTATATCCAGTATGACACGAAACATGGGAAAGGGGGTATCTGATGAATAACAACGATATTCCTGTATGGGAAAAATACACCCTTACCATTGAAGAAGCGTCAAAGTATTTCCGTATCGGAGAAAACAAGTTAAGACGATTGGCAGAGGAAAACAAGGACGCTGGCTGGCTCATTATGAATGGCAACCGCATACAGATTAAACGCCGACAATTTGAAAAGGTCATTGACAAATTGGACGCAATCTAATGCAAATGAGCCTTGTATGTGTTATGATGAACACAAGTCATATCAAGGCTCTTTCCAACAAGGAAAGGAGCAGACATCATGAAAGAAAAAAGACGGGATAGCAAAGGACGTATCCTGCATACTGGAGAGAGCCAACGAACAGACGGAAAATACTTATATAAATATGTAGACGCATTTGGAAACACAAAATATGTGTACGCTTGGAGATTGACACCCACAGACCCGACACCAAAGGGAAAACGGGAAAAACCCTCACTTCGAGAACTGGAACAGCAGATAAGACGGGATATTGAGGACGGTATCGACAGCACAGGCAAGAAAATGACGCTTTGCCAACTCTACGCCAAACAGAACGCACAGAGGGCAAATGTGAAGAAAAGCACAATAAAACAACGGGAACAACTCATGCGGTTATTGAAAGAGGACAAGTTAGGTGCTAGGAGCATTGATACGATAAAACCCTCTGACGCTAAAGAATGGGCGTTACGCATGAAAGACAAAGGCTTTTCCTATAACACCATTAACAACCATAAACGCTCGTTAAAAGCGTCATTCTATATCGCCATACAAGACGATTGTGTAAGGAAGAACCCTTTTGATTTCAAGTTGAGTGAAGTCCTAGAAAATGATACCAAAGAGAAAGTGGCATTGACAGAGGGACAAGAACAAGCCTTATTGTCATTCATTAAAACAGATAACGTGTATCATAAGTATTATGATGATGTGCTGATACTGTTGAAAACTGGACTTCGTATCTCGGAACTGTGCGGACTGACAATCATGGACGTTGATTTTATCCATGAGGTTGTAGTTATCGACCACCAGTTACTAAAGAGTAAGGAACAAGGTTATTATATTGAAACGCCTAAGACAAAGAGTGGAACAAGGCAAGTGCCATTAAGCAAGGAAACGATACAAGCATTTCAACGAGTGATAAAGAAACGCCCAAAGGCAAAACCATTTGTGATAGACGGACGGAGCAACTTCCTATTTGTCAATCAGAAAGGCAAGCCAAAAGTTGCGATTGATTACAGCACTTTATTTGTCCGTATGGTAAAGAAATACAACAAGCACCATAAGGACAACCCCTTGCCACATATCACACCGCATACGCTACGCCATACATTCTGCACAAGGCTGGCAAGCAAGAACATGAACCCAAAAGATTTACAGTATATCATGGGACATTCAAACATTAGTATCACAATGAACTGGTACGCTCATGCGTCCATAGATACCGCAAAATCAGAGGTTCAGCGTCTAATTGCATAGAAGTATTTACCACGATTTTAACCACGATTGATAGCGAAAATATAAGAAGATAGACCTAGATATGTGAGGTTTACCACAAAAGCAAAATGCCCGTAGAGCCGATAAAATAAGGCTTTGCGGACATTTAAGAAGATATAAAAAGATAGTCAAAAAGACATATATAATTTGATATAATCTTTATATTTTTTCCGTTTAAGCCTTTGTAAGAATACGAAAGAGCAGGTTTTTTCTGCTTAATCAGCATATAAAACATTTCATTGGTATTTACGTTAAAATACCCGTCTTTTGTCTCCCCTGTAAAACTCACCTGATCAAAACACTTTTCCGTATCTATTTTCAGTTTATCTATCTGGTCTGCAATCATATCATAAGCTGCCTGTATCTTAGTCTTTGACTTGTTTATTTCAGGATTTGCCAAAAAGATACGGGCAAGATATTCCATGTAGCCCCGGGTCAGAATTTCCCCTGCAGGGACCACCAGCTCTTTTATATGAGAGTTATAAATTTTCTGCATCAGTGCTTCAATTATTTGGGGAGTAAGTACAATCATATCATACTCTCCTGTAATTCTTATTACATATTCATTCATCAGCACTCCGCCCCTCTGAGCCGTTCCACAAGTGCTTCCTTAGAAAAACTTTTCATAGAAATAATCGTGATAAGCAAAGGTACGATAATTAATACGCCTGCATAAGCAGCAGCAAATACCATTGGAAACTGAAAATCCATATAAAATGCCCCCATATTGTAAACCACTTTGCAAAGGGCATATCCACACAATGTTCCGATGGTCAATGTGACACCAACAGTGGCAAAAACTAACAGCAGGCTTTCAAATAGCAGCATTTTCCTGATTTGTTTTTTTGACATACCAATGGATTCAAGCATTGCAAGCTCCTGTTTTCTTGTGATGATATTGGTAATCAGCGTATTCATCATACTTAAAATACTGAACATCATAATAAAAATAGCAAGACCACTGATTGCACCAAACAGCTGATTTGCAGTTACTTCATAGGCAGCCCGTCTGTCTGCAAGAGTTTCAAGGGTTAATTCCGGCTTTTCTCCAATTATTTGATTTAAAACTTCACCCACAGCAGCTTCTTTTTCAGGTTCCACCGATACCAATAAATTTGAATTTAGACTGTCATAAGAAACCAGGTTCAAAACCGCCTGCTCCGGCATTAAAAACCAGCCCTCTAAACGGTCATTATCAAGAGTATACTCATGATTCAGGATGCCCAGAACAGCAGCCTCTTTTTCTGCCATCTTCTCTCCGTCATAATAATGCAGCGTAATTTTATCCCCCACATTAAATTTCCAGCCGTAGATTTCTTCTACATTGGTATTATCGGAAACAAGAACATAATCGCCGCTGATGAGCTTATCATAATCGGCAGTTCCTTCTGCCACATATTTTCCGATGTCTTCTGTTTCCTTCTCAGTCAGAGGATAAATGCTGTCATTGTTGTCATATTCATCGTGTATCGGGAAATCAAATTTTATACCAAAGTTCTTGATTTCAGACACCTTTTTCACCCCGTCTATGGCTGAAATCTCCTGTATCATTTCATCATTAAGAGGTGCTTTCGCCTGCAAATCACTCATACCATTTTCATTTAGCTCAATTGCTGATGAAGAATACTGTATATTAAATTCTGCATCCTTAAATAATCCCTGTCTTGCATAACTTCCTTTATCAAAGGATGATATATAGGCTGCTGCGGTCATAAACAGTATGCCGCCCAAAGCAAGGGAGAGCATGGTAATGGCTGCTTTTTTCCTGTTCTTAGAGAAGTTCATGGTACCCAGACCAAAGGTCGTAAGGCTGCGGCACATGTTCTTATTCGCTTTCTTTTTCGTGGCCTTCTGGGGTACATAACGCAGCGCTTCCATCGGCGATACGGACGCTGCTTTTTTTGCAGGCTTTAAAACGGAAATCATTGTAATCAGATAAACAACTGCAAATACGCCGAAAGCAATAAGCAGCGTATTTACCATGCTGAAGCCTGATGGAAAAATCAAGTATCCCGCAATGCCGCCAATTAAAATACCAATAGGAGAGGCATATAAAAACAGTCTGCCGCCCTCCCGTAATACAAACCTTTTCATTTGTTTACTGGTCATTCCGATGGTGCGAAGCTGGCCGAACTGATGCACTTTACCAATCACAGACAGATAAAATACACCGTAAATAACAAGAATACAGGCAAGCAGAATGACAGCTCCTGCCATACCGTACAGCATTACCTTCTGTGAGTCAACGGATAAAGAATCCAGAAAAGCCTTTGACGGGCTGATATATTTTCTCTCAATTCCCGCCTGGCTTCCGATAAGATACATGGCCTCTTGGCAGTCCTTAGCGCGCATCTTTGTTGCACCATATAGCTTTGCATAAACCTCATAGGGCATATCCTTTAGCTGGCTGCCGCTGACTGCATAATCCTTGGAAAAAAATACAGCAAATTGCTTTGCTGTTTCTCCTCCTTTTAAAATTCCTGACACCGTAAAGGTTTCAGAATTACCGTCATAAAAATTCAGTGTCACCAGACTGCCTGCCCTGGCAGGAATCCCCATTTTTTTCAGCATCCCTGCCTGCAGGGCAATCTCATTTTTCTTCCGGGGTATTCTCCCGCTTTCTAGTTCACCGATACGGATTTCATCCGACAGCTCACTGACATAATAAGGCATTACGTCAAAACCGTCCATCTCTGAAAGCGTACCCGTCTTGACCTGAATCTGATAAGCAATCCGTTCATCGGCTTTTAAAGCTTTTACCTGTCTATCTGTCAGGTTGTAATAGCCCACCTGCTGCGCATGGGAAAGCTGTCTGTTATTCCCTTCTCTCTGCCCGGCGGCAAACATCATAATGGCCATTAAGAGTGCCGATGCCAGCACAATCGTAACCATCACAAACACGTTTCTCATACGGCTTTTTTTCAGACTCTGTCTTGACATCCTGGAAATCATTTGTCTGCTTATTTTTTTGCTGTTCATTGTCACTCCCCCCTTATACGTGAATTTTACCATCTTCAATACGGATTCTTACATCGGCCTTCTGTGCGATTTCAGGGTTATGGGTAATCATAACAATGGTCTGGTTAAATTTTTCACTGGTCATTTTTAAAAGAGCAATAACCTTGTCACTGGTAAGGCTGTCAAGATTTCCTGTGGGTTCGTCGGCAAGAATAATGGCAGGCTTTGACACCAGCGCTCTTGCGATGGCTGCTCTTTGCTGCTGCCCTCCTGATAAATGGCTTGGATAATTAGAAAGTTTCCCGTCCAGCTCTAAGAAATGTACAATTTCCAGTAAAAATTTTTTGTCCTCTCTTTTTCCGTCCAGACGCACAGGCAATACAATATTTTCGTAAACAGTCAGATAAGGAATCAGGTTATAGTTCTGAAAAATAAAACCGATACGCTTTCTTCTGAATACAGTGAGCTGCTCCTCACTCATTTTTTCAATACGGTTGTTCTCAATCTGCACACCACCGGAGGTTGGAACATCCAAGCCCCCCAGCATATTTAAGAGTGTGGATTTACCGCTGCCGGATGTACCGATAATTGCCACAAACTGTCCATTCTCAACGGATACATTCACATCATCCAGTGCCCTGACAAGACTTTCATCCTTTCCATAGTACTTTTTCAAATGAGATGCATTTAATATTGTCATATCTGTTTTCCTCCTTCATTTCACAGCATCATAACTGATACTTTTATCTTACTGCCGGAAAAGAAAACAACAACAGCAGACGCAGAATCTAACATCTACGCCGCAATATCTAAAAATGTACAGTAAAAAAGAATCCTGCCACGGCAGGATTTCCTATAGAGAAAAAAAACCTGCTTCGTTTAACCGAAACAGGCTTTATAAACAGTATTCCATTTAAGGAATCGGAATTAAAATTTTCAAAGTGAATGTACCGTTTTCCTGTTTTACAGTACAGGTGCCACCGTACTTTTCAGCAGCTTTTTCCATATTGGAAATACCAAAGCCATGGAGAAAATCATCCGTTTTTGTGGTACATAAAAAAGCTTTTAATCCTTCATCAATGCAGTTGTTTTCTATCAAAACAGAAACAAAGCTCTGCACTTTTCCCGCCTTAACAAGCACAACCCGCTGTTCCTTTGGCAGCTTTTCACTGGCTTCCATCGCATTGTCAATTCCATTGCCAAATAAGGTGCTGACATCTAACGGCTGGATAAAATCTACACCGTCAAAATCTATACTAACTGAAAAATCAATTTGCTTTTCACGCATTTTTTCAGCTTTATCTTTAATGATAACATCAAGGAAGCTGCTGCCTGTATGGATATAGTCCTCATAGCCGGCAATCTGCGTTCTGAGCTGTTTTGCCATATTTCGGACAGCGTCAGTACCCTGACTGCTCTCAAGCACAAGAAGATGATTTTTCATATCGTGGTAGATGGAGCGTATTTTTTCTTCATCTTTCTGTTTGTTTTGATAATAGGCAAACTGCTGCTGAAGCTGTGCAAGCTGTATTTTGTTTTGCTGATCCTGCTCACGCAGATATATCGCATTCTTAGCATACGTAAAAATAATCATAAAAGCAGCAGATAATATGATGCTGCCAATATACAATATCAAATCTAATGCTTTTCCGAAATTCAAAAAATTGAAAACCGAAAGAAAAGTAATTACAAAAGCAATCAGAGAAATCAAAGTTAAAATAACGCTGTCTTTTATCTGTATCTTATATTTAAAATTTTTAATCAGTAGATAGACTACACTGATTTCAATCAAATGTGCAGCAATACCAATAGCATAAATTTCCCATCTTGCAAAAAGTTGACCATCCACTAAAACTGTTTGATTGTTTCCGTATAACCAAGTTGCGATAATAGGAGAGATTGCTTCCGTCAGATAGGCGACAACAACAAACCATATTTCCGCAGCAGTAATGCTTTGCAATATGGAATCTTTGTAGCATATTTTCAAAATTGCAACAGCGAATAGAAAGATGATAGGCATTTTAAAGGCCCCAAGCGCAGTAAACCAAGTTAAGGCGGCGGTCAAAACCATCATTACTGCCGGCGGAATAAATTTACTGACTGCCGGCGAAAAACGAGGCTCTTTGCACAAGCACAGGCTGATCACATACAGGCAAAACACTTCCAATAGTGTAGAAATAATATCCAAACATTGATAAACCCACATCATAGCATATCACCCCAATATTCCGCCAGTTTTCCCATAAAATCCTTTCGTTTCGGCTGGCTGATTGGGATACGCTCTCCCGTAGTAAGAACTGCTTCCAGATTTTCTACACTTTTTACATAAGCCATATTCACAAGAAAGCTTGCATGACAGCGGGTAAACTTCCTGTGTGATTCCAAAAGGGCTGATATTTCTTTCATATTCTTATAGATCAGCTGTTCCTGCTCTTCAAAATGCAGCAGCACATTCCGCTTGCAGGTTTCCGCATAACGTAAATTTTTATACAGCACCTTATACCTGCCTGTGTCATTAGAGAAGGAAATATACGGCTCATCCTTCCCCTGATAACCGGCAAAAAAACGGTCCAGCTCCATTTTAAGCCGCCCGTATTTCAGGGGCTTTAACAGATAATTAACGGCTCTGTATTCATAGCCTTTAAACACATACTGGGGCAGTGATGTGAGAAAAAACAGCCCCACAGAATCATCCCTTTTCCGTATCTCTTCGGCTGTCTTTAGTCCGTTCATCTTTTCCATCTGAATATCCATAAAAATCAAATCAAAATCGGACTGATAGTTTTGCAGCAGCTCACTGCCGTCACAAAACTCTGAAATACAAAATTCAGCGCCGTTTTGTGCTTCGTATGTATGCAGCAGCTCTTTTAATTCAACCATCAACTCTTTTTCATCATCACATAGTACTATATGGAACATAAAAACACCTCTGGCTGCAGGATGATAACTTTTTTCTACAGCCCTCCCCTGCCCGGTTCTTTTCTTATTACTGAAGCAGAAATTCTCCTGTCTCTTTTGATTTAATATTTATTCTGATCTTACAGTCCGCCAGCGGTTCGTCATTGATATCCAGCGCATAATTTACTTTCACATTAATATCATGCTCCGTCTCTTCCACATCAAAACGGCTGGCATGTATTCCAATCAGAAGATTTCCAAATGGCGTCTCATAATATCCGATATTTTTTTTATTTTTCTCGAATACCATATGTACATTGGAAACGCCTTTTTTCTGAATGTCCAGATAATTATTATATATCTTTATCCTGTTCTTTGTAATTCCCTGAAACCCTTCCATTACTTCATCAAAGAGAATATAATGTTTTCCGTTCTTCAGATAATATTCTCCGGAAGTAATAATTTCAATGGGCTCTGAGCCGGTTTCGTCCGCCAGCTGCAGCCCGCTGATGGAAATCAGTACATCTTTTGTCATGTTTAATACTCCTCAATATGTATCAGCTGTGTGGTGTCAATATCGTACGGCAGAATATAATTGGCAAGTTTTTTAAATTTATCTGCCGCATCACTGACATAAAACTGATGAACATCCCCCTCCGGCAGATACGCCCCGTCATTTAAAAGACCGTGTTCTTTCAGCATTTTATGTAATCCTCTTGTTGTTTCATAAGCAGGATTAATCAGTGTCACTTTATCCCCTGTTACCTGCCGGATAATCCCGGTAAGCAGCGGATAATGCGTACACCCTAAAATCAGCGTGTCTATCCCGGATTCTGTCAGCGGCTCCAGATACCGGTGGGCTACCTGCAGCGTCACCGGGTCATTTGACCACCCTTCTTCTACAAGGGAAACAAACAGCGGACACGCTTTCCCAAACACCTGCGCCCTTGGAGCATGGGTCTGAATTACTTTTGTGTAAAGCTGGCTGGCTATGGTTCCTTCTGTAGCTATCACACCGATTTTACCGTTTTTTGTAGCCTCAGCGGCCGCTTTTGCCCCGGGCTTTAACACTCCGATAATCGGCAGGTCTAGTTTTGGCTGTATTTCCTCCAGCGCCAGCGCACTTGCCGTATTGCAGGCCACCACCAGGGCTTTGACTCCTTTTGCCTTTAAAAAACGGATAATCTGTCTGGAAAAACGGATAATTGTCTCTTTTGACTTATTGCCATATGGCACCCGTGCCGTATCTCCAAAATATACAATTCTTTCATTTGGAAGCTGTCGCATAATTTCTCTGGCTACTGTCAGCCCTCCCACACCCGAATCAAAGACGCCGATGGGTGCATATGCCTGCTCTATCTTAGTCATATTAATTTCTTTCCTTTCACAGGGCACAGCCCTTCAAACTGCAACTGTTATTTTAACTGCTTCTAATAAATTAATCAAGTGCCGGAGCAGTCTTCCCCGGCACTTCATATATTTTCTCTATAACAGTTTACTTCTGTTCAATTCAAGTCTCGCTCTCGCGAGACTTGGTGCGCGATTCGGGTCAGCTCTG
>CABIXN010000005.1:142631-300835 GCA_902362715.1 Lachnospiraceae bacterium
TATGTATCCGAATCTCTGCTTTTCCGGAAGTGTGTACACACTTCCGGAAAAGCAGAGATTCGGATACATAACACACCACCAGTTATGACCTTCCCCCGCACCGATAAGCACCTCAAGAGCCTCATATTCTCCTGCGGGAAAGGATGCTTCCCCATAGTCCTTTTCAGGGAATCTGCAGTCTGTCAGCTTCGCCTCCACTTCATAATCATATCCGTTTTCCCGGATAACTTTCAGCGCGCATTTTTCAATATCACCCAGACTATTTTGTATCATTTCCCGGCTCTTTTCAAGACTTTCTGCTCCTGCAAGGCGTTTCTCCATCATAGTTCCAACGGCATCCCTCACTTTCAGCTTCAGCTGCTGGTCCTCAGCCTCATCGCTGTTTGCCAGCACATGAAACCTAATAACCTTATCTGCAATCCCCTGCTGAATCTGCTGTGCATATATCATCTGGCTGACTGTCAGAGAAAAAATCAGCGCCAGTAAAAATCCTGCAAAAACTTTCAGAACAGATGTATCTGCCCCTGTCCTCCATATCTTCATTTTTTGTCCTCCCTTACTCTGGCAGCGCAGCCCGTATCGCCGGATCCGGCCTCTTTTTCATTTAGGCCGCTGCGCATCTGATATCATTATTACCAGATTCTGGAAGTCTAATCACGTATTTAAAAGTTTTAATCTGACCTCTGCATTTGTGGAAACAATTTTTTCATATGCTTCCGGATTATCCTGATACAATTTATAGAGCTCCCTTTGATATCCGGAAAGTTTTAAAAAGCTGTCTGTAATATCCGTATAGTTCTTTTGAGACTGTTCCTTTACAAACCGGTTCAGCTCCTGCTCCATCTGTGTCTGAGCCAGACTTAAGAGCTCTTCCTGCTCTCCCCCTGACACTACCGTACTCCCGGATACTTTTAAGGTGCCCTTGATAATCAGATCCTGAACGGGAAGCTTTTGCTCCTTTACGCTTTCATTCTCGGCGGCGTAAATATTTCTGTCCGTTTTTATATCTCCTACCGTAATATAAGCGCCGTTTTCCAGTGTCATGGAAACTTTTTTGGCCTGTCCCTGAAGCAGAAACGCCATCCAGGCATCTTTGGCGGAAATACTTCCATGATCGTGCATATTGCTGTAAATCCGATAGGCAGCTACCACCGGCTCGTCTTCTTCCATAGCCAGCTGGGGAATCAGTATCATTTCATTTCTGTTCCGGTACTGGCTGATGAGGCTTTTAATGGTAACTGCCGCCGAAGACTTCAGATCTTCTCTTCCCTGTATCATATCTTCCAGATAAGTTCCCAGAGATTTCCCTACATCCAGCTTGCCGTCAAATATCTTTTCCATATCATCATCCATGGCAACTACATACGTATTCCATGCCATATTTTCATTCTCCATGAAATACCCCAGAAGTTTCTCCATTTTATCTTCCCTCTGCAAGATCTCCGTATCTAAAACCAGCACCTTTAAATGATTAAAATCCAGCGTTTTATCTGTATCCTGGGATACAAATTCCTGGGCCTCAAATAAAGACTGTGCTGTCACCGTTTCAATGGTATCAGCCGTTGCCGCGTCTTTCTGACTGTCATCTGCCGCAAGCTTCGGGCAGGCATAACTGATGTCGTATCCCTGGTCGGCCTGGGATACACCCAAAGCCAGAGGATACATCCGCTGCTCCGGTTCCTTTAGGCTGCAGCCATTTAGCAGACAGAGAATAGCCGCCGCCAGCACCAGAAACAAAATAATCCCAATCCGGCCTTTTCCGGTACTGCGTTTTTTCACTTTTGGCGGACGCAGACTATCTGTCTGCAGTACCCCATAAAAAATAAAGGAATTAAATAACGAAAACAGACTGAAAAACCAGATTGCTACCATCAGCGCATCCTGCCGCTCAAACAGCCCTCCCGGAATCTGAGCCATGGCCATCAAAGAAATAACAGGATATTTTAAAGAAGCCAGAAGATCTGCCTGAAATACCCCCAGTAAAATCAGATATAATCCGATATTTAAAGCCGCAGCCAGACAGATGGTCTGTACCGCTGCGCTCCCGGTCTGCTCCGGCTTGGCACAATAGGGCATAAACAGCACAGCCAGGGCGCTGATCATAAAAAATCCGAAACAGATAACCGTCCCCAGCAGGAAATTCCCCCATCCGGAAAAAAATACCGGAAGCCAGTAATCAGCATTTACGTCCCTTGCTGCCAGTATCAGCATAATAATCAGCGGAACTAAAAGAAACCAGAATAAAATCTCATAAATCCTTGCTCTGCATTCCACGCCCCTGGAAACTCCATATCCACCGGCGATTAGAAGTGTCAGCAGAATAATCCAGATAAATTCTGTGTCCAGCAGCTGATTTTCTATTACTGTAGTCAGAACATACAATAAAAAGCCTCCCAGGGCACAGAATAAAAGTAACAGCAGAAACGCCCGGATTTTTTGAAAAACAGATACAGCAGCCGGCGGGGAATTTTGAACCCTTTGGGCTTCCTGTTTTTCCATCACTTTTTTGATTCTTGCACGGCAGAGTCCTTTAACGAGAACCGCCGCAAGAAATGCGCCTGCAGCCATGGCAAATACTCCATCTGTTCTGCAGATTTTTGCAAGGATTCCCGGCAGCAGCAGACTGCTGATACCGAAAATCTCCAAAAACAGCAGGCGTTTCATCTGACGTATGGATACTTTTCGATTATTCGAAAATAACACTCTATCCTGTTCCATTTATTTTTTACTGCCTCCTTTTTTCCTGAGACGAACACGTTGTGCCGGATTGGCATATATTGGTCTTCTGTTTAATACCCATGCAGGCGGTCGGATCAGGGAATCCCGCTCTCCAAGCATCCCCCTTCCGGAATCTACAAAAGGTGTCATGTACGGGATTCCAAAGCTTTCCAAATGGGACAGATGAATCAAAACAAACAACAATCCCAGAAGGAAACCATAAAAGCCAAAAAACGCACACATAAATATAAATGCAAATTTTAACAGCCGAAATGCCGTTGCAAACTCTTCATTTGGAATAGCAAAAGAGCAAAGCGCCGTAAATGCCACCACAATCACTACCATGGCACTGACAATATTTGCGTCTACCGCAGCCTGTCCGATAATCAGACCTCCTACAATTCCAATGGTATTTCCCATGGCCCCTGGCAGACGCACCCCCGCTTCCCTTAACAGTTCAAAGGACAATTCCATCAACAGCACTTCAATCAATCCGGGAAATGGCACGCCCTGTCTGGCCGCCGCAAAAGACAGCAACAGGGAGGTGGGAAGAATCTGTGTATGAAAATTTGTCACGGCCAGATAAAGCCCCGGCAGTACCATGGATAAAAACGACGCCACATACCTCAGCAGCCGGGTAAAAGATGCAATCTCCCACCGGTTGTAATAATCGTCGCTGGTCTGAATAAATGAATTGTAATCTGTAGGCAGAATCAAAGCCGCCGGAGAATTATCCGTCAGCAGTACAATTCTTCCCTCCATAATCGCCATAGCCGCCCGGTCCGGACGCAGAGTTGTCTGAAATTGTGGAAACGGTGAAATCCAGTTTTCCTCTGTCAGCTGCTCCACACTTCCGCTGTCTAATACCCCGTCGATTTCAAACTGTTCCAGCCGTTCTTCAATGGTTTTTAACAGTCCGGGATCCGCTAAATCCTCTATATAGACAAGGTCCACATTGGTTTTTGACCGGACCCCTACTTTTTTCTCTTTTACTTTCACTTTCGGAGAACGCACCCGTTTCCGAATCAGAGCAGTATTTACTTTTACGGATTCGGCAAAGCCCTCATTGGAACCCCGGATTACTTTTTCAGAATCCGTCTCTGTAACGCCCATTCCCGGATACCCTTTGTCCGGTATTTTTAAAGCTTTATCATATCCGTCCACAAACAAAATCGCATCTCCGGTAAGCATACCGTCTGCGGCCATTTCAATGGTATCCATGGGCGCCGCATCAGAAATGCCCAGACTGTTTCTCTCCACACATAAAAGAACCTGCTGTGAAGGCATCTGGCTTAACCGGTTTAATGTCTCTCCCAGCACCGATTTTTCCAGCATCATATTACCTACAGAGGTTTCAATATACGCTACCATACAGCGGACCTTCATCTCCCGGCCCAAAAGCATTTCCCGCATTTTAATATCGGAACATTCCGAAAACAGGGCCTTATACTGTCTGATATTTTCATCTATGTTCTGGGAAACCGGATGCTGCTGATTTTGGGTTTTTGTATTTTGCTTCGCTTTTTTATTATCTGACATACTTACCACCTGTAATATAAGATTTCCTGTAAAAGGAGTGCGCCTCCCTGCGGAGCGTTATTATGTAACAGGAAGACATTTCCTGTTACATAATAAAAAAGGAATAAGCCAGCGCTTATTCCTTTCATTTCCCATATTTTGTACAGTATTTCTTTTTTTATTCCTGTTCCCGTATCATTTTCTTTACGACTTCTTCCTGATTTTTCAAATGCTGTCTGATAATCTTTACCACCTGCTCCTCATCCCGCAGCTCTAAAGCTTTTACAATTTCATGATGTTCCTGAATCAGCTGAGAATGACGCTGAGTATCTTTCAGATATTCTGTCCGGTAGCGGTACATCTGCTCTCTTAAATTATTCAGAAGCATTGAAAGCTTGGGATTATCCGCGGCTTTATAGATCAGATCATGAAATGTCACATCTGCCTTGGCAAGCTCCACCACATTATCCGCTTTTGTCTTTTCGTCAAACTCAATCATGGCAACTTTCAGTTCCCGAAGCTCACCGTCATTGATTTTATGGCAGGATACTCTTGCCGCCAGCTCCTCTAGTACACAGCGGATCTGAAGAACATCTTCCATATCCTTCTCTGTCATCTTAGCTACCTCCGCTCCTTTGCGCGGAATGGTAATAGCAAGTCCCTCCTGTTCCAGCATCCGGATGGCCTCGCGGATGGGTGTCCGGCTGACTCCCAGCTTTGCCGCCAGCTGAAGCTCCATTAAACGTTCTCCCGGCTTTAACTCTCCTCTGAGAATCGCCGCCCGCAGCGTCTGAAACACCACATCCCTCAGAGGCAGGTATGCGTCCATATTTAATTCAAGATGTTTTGTCATTTCATTCTCTCCTGTCTCTTACAATCCTTACGGTTTTTGTACCTGTTTATTTGAATTACCTTCTGTTATTGTGAATATCAGAAGTATATAAATTCCGGGTAAGCCCCGACTGTTTCAGTGCGTCATATGCCCGTCTGACATCCTTTTCTCCCTGGAAAAGCCCAAAAACAGTTGGACCGCTTCCGCTCATCATGGCATTCAGCGCTCCGTTCTCTATCATCATGGACTTGATTTCATCAATCACCGGATATTTTGGAATCGTAACGGTCTCAAGAATATTTCCCATACCGGAGGCCACATCTTTTAAATTTTTCTTTTTAATGGCTTCTGCAATTTTATCAATATCCGGATGCTTTGTATATTCATTAATACGAAGATTTTCATATACAAACTTCGTGGATACAGAAACCCCGGGCTTTGCAATCAGCACCGGACATTTTGGCATAGGAGGCAGGGGAGACAAAACTTCACCAATTCCTTCTGCAAGGGCAGTTCCCCTCATAATGCAGAATGGCACATCCGCCCCCAGTTTCAGGCCGATTTCCATCAACCTGTCCTGTTTTAACCCCAGCTGAAAAATCCGGTTCATCCCCACCAGCACAGCTGCCGCATCAGAACTTCCCCCCGCCAGTCCGGCAGCCACAGGGATAAACTTCTGCAGAACAATCCGTACGCCTTCTTTTATCTTAAACTCATCCTTCATCAGTTTTGCCGCTCTGTATACAAGATTATCTTCGTTTACCGGAAGATAATACAGATTCGTTTCCACTCTGATGGCCGGGGATTTTGTTTTCTTTATTTCTACCCTGTCGTATAAATGTATGGTCTGCATGATCATCCGTACCTCATGGTACCCGTCTTCCCTTTTTCCGGTTACATCCAGTCCAAGATTAATCTTCGCCAGGGCTTTTAAGCTAATATCATCCATGTTTTCTCTCCACTCTCATATGTAATTCTCCTGCTTTTTCATCACGCCTCTTTTTGTTTCAGCCGCTGAACAAGCGGTTTAAGCACCGCGAAAAACTCATCCATCTCACTATCCGTTCCAATGGTGATGCGCAGATATTCGCTGATTCTCGGGCTGTTGAAATATCTCACATAAATACCGGCTTCTTTCAGGCCTTCAAACAGTTTTTCCGCCGGACAGGTTTCATGTCTGGCAAACACAAAATTGCTCCGGGAATCCGGAAAAGAAAATCCCATTTCTTTTAATTTCTTTTTCGTGCGTTCTCTTGTTGCTATAATCTTTGCCAGTACTTCTTTAAAATATGCCTGATCCAAAAGAGCCGCTCTCCCTGCAGCCAGAGAGGTCTCATTCATGGTATAGGAATTAAAGGAATATTTCACATCGTTCAGATACTTGATCAGCACGGGACTAGCGATGGCATATCCAATCCGCATCCCGGCCATAGACCTGGACTTTGAAAATGTCTGAACTACAATCAGATTTTCAAATCTATTCAAAAGCTTCAGCGCCGACTCCGCACCGAAATCCACATAAGCTTCATCCACAATCACAATCACATCCGGATTGTTCCTTAAAATATCTTCAATATCCGCCAGGGGCAGTTCCACGCCGGTGGGAGCATTGGGATTTGGAAAAATAATTCCGCCATTTGCTCTTCTGTAATCTTCTCTGCGGATGCTAAACTGCTCATCTAAAGGTATTTTTTCATAAGGAATCCGAAGCATGTCCGCCCACACTTCATAAAAAGAATAGGTAATATCGGGAAACAGCACCGGTTTCGTATCATTAAAAAATGTCATAAAACACATAGCAAGTACATCATCAGAGCCAACCCCGGTAAAAACCTGGTCTGTCCCAACTCCGTAAGTCTGTGCAATCGCTTCCACCAGAACCGAACACGCCGGATCCGGATACAGCCGCAGCCGCTTAGCAGAAATCTCCTTTAAGGCTTTTTCCACCCCGGGTGCAGGGGGATATGGGTTTTCATTGGTGTTTAATTTTATAATATGTTCCCCCCGGGGCTGTTCACCCGGTACATAGGGAACTGTTTTTCGAATATTTTTTTCCCAGTTTCTCATTTACTATACTTCTTTCTTACAACTTTCTGCCGCTGTTTGATCACAGATATTTTATCATTTTGTAGATACCAATGCAAACAATATCACTTTTTTTTGTTCTTTTTTTTATACATTACTATTTTTCACTGTATTTACTCTATCTACGATAAACCTTCTCTAAAATTATTCCTATCTGTTCACTATGCTATCTTGAAATTTTTTACAAATATCTATAATTTTTACCTAATTCTTGTATTTTTTTCATAACGTGATATACTGAAAATCAGTGATAAAAACAACTTCATCAAAGGTGATAAACTATGGATTCTTATTTGTATAACATTGTAGAACGCCAGACAGTCTGTGACATGCTGGAATCTTTTTTTGAGTGTATCCATCTGCCGGTACAGCTGATTGATTTTCATGGAAAAATTCTAGAAAGCTATGGCGAAGCATGCGGATACTGTCGAATTATAAAAAAACATACCACGGAAGAAGATTCCTGTGAACGGCTGCATATAAACGCCAGCAAACGTGCCATTGAGCTGGGAGAGACTTATATTTTTTCCTGTCATGCCAACTTAAATCATATTGCATTTCCCCTGGTCAATCAGAATACACTGTTTGGTTCTATTATTGTGGGCCCTTTTTTGATGGACGCCCCGGACTCCACTCTGGTTTTGGGGCTTGATAAACGTTTTCACATGAATACTACTGCACTGCTGGATTTATACGAAGAACTGGATACTATTAAGATTATACCGTCTAATATGGTAACCCATATCAGCCGGCTGCTTTATTTTTTATTTGCAGACCTTATCTCCGAGGGAAAACGGAAGCTGGCAGACAACAAAAACAAATTGGTACAGCAGTCTAAAATTAATGAATCTATTCAAAACCTGAAAAATAACTCCGACCTTCCGCTGACCCCCTATCCTATGGATTTGGAACGGGAACTGATTACAAAGGTTAAAATCGGAAATAAAGAAGAAGCCAAAGCTATTTTAAACGATCTGCTTGGATATGTATTTTTTTCTGAGGGCAACAGTCTGGAATTTGTCAAAACACGCTCTGTGGAGCTGTGCTCCCTGCTTTCTAGAGCCGCCATTGAAGGCGGCGCCACCTCTGACAGCATTTTCAGGATTAATAATCAGTTTCTTATGGCGCAGAGCCAGATCCATACGTTAGACAACCTCTGCTACCGGCTGCAGGAAACAGTAGAAACCTTTACAGAATGTGTATTTAACTATATTCCAAGTAAAAATAATGATATTATTAAAAAGGCCATACAGTATATTTCCCGAAATTTTGCTTCGGATATTACGCTCAAGGATGTGGCAAATCATGTGCACTTAAATCCGGCTTATTTTTCAACGATTTTCAAGCAGTCCACCGGCTCTTCTTTCAAAGAATATCTGAATATGGTGCGGATCGAAGAAAGCAAACGGCTGCTGACAAATACCAATTATTCTGTCATTGATATTTCTATCGCCGCCGGCTTTGAGGATCAGAGCTATTTTTCAAAAGTATTTAAAAAATACACGGGACTGACGCCAAAACAATACCGGTAAACATGAAATTCATAACTGCACCTGACGTTTTAAAAAGGACGCAGACCATCTGCTTTGGATGATCTGTGTCCTTGCTTGTTTACGCTCTCTTAAGTTAAAAGCAACAGCGCATCATCCGGAATATACACCTTCACAAACGCTTCCTCTGCCAGCTCCTTGGCTTTCTGCTTATCTAACAGCACACGAACCTGTCCTTTTCCACCCTCTGCAGGACAAAGTACCAGTTCTGATTCAAACTGCTGCTCTAGCAGATGATCTACCTTTAATACCGCTTCATTTTCTCCTAAAAGTATCTCCATACTCTCTGCAGCGCTGATTTTTATATCATGAGCTCTAGCGCCGATATAAGCGAAGTTTTCCGGTATCTCTCTTTTCGTAACAAAAACCATATTCCAGTCATGGGCCCTTACTTTATGTTCAGAAATACGGGATGCCGCGGAAATATTTCTGCAGCCGGAAATCCGGGCCGCCGCCGCTGTTTTTGGATTTCTGAAAAATTCTTTTTTCTCCTGAATGGTTTCAATATGACCCTGATTTATCACACAGACCCTGTCACACAAATGGTAAACTTCATCTCTGCTGTGGGAAACAAACAGCACTGTCTTATTTACCTTTTCCAGAATCTCCAAAAGCTCTTCTTCCATCTGCCACTTCAGATAGCTGTCCAAGGCAGATAAAGGCTCATCCAGCAGCAAAATATCTGGCTCTGCAGCCATCATCCGGGCCAGAGCAACCCGCTGCTTCTGACCGCCGGAAAGCTGTGTGGGCAGATGTTTTTCAAGCCCCTGCAGCTGAAATTTCTCCACAAAGCTGTCCACCACCTGGCAGGAAGGCTTCTTTCCCATTCCGGACATAATATTTTGTTCTACTGTAAGATTGGGAAACAAAGCGTAATCCTGAAACATATAACCTACCTTACGCTTTTGCGGACGCAGATTAATTCTGGCCCCAGAGTCGAACACTACCCGGTCATTGATCACAATCCTGCCTTCATCCGGGGTCTCAATTCCGGCTATACATTTTAATGTCATGCTTTTTCCGCAGCCGGAGGCTCCCAGCAGTGCAAAAACTTCCTGCTCTGCACAAAAATCAACTTTCAGATGAAAATTACCTATTTTTTTTTGGATATTTACTTCTATGGACATATCTTTCTCCTACCAGCGCTGTATATTCTTCATATTCTTTCCTGCCACCAGATTCATTGCGACAATTACCCCAAAAGCAATCAGCATAATAATTATAACCCACACACCTGCGGTTACATAATCACCGTCCTGGATAACCATAGCAATTTTCTGGGAAATTGTAGAGGTCTTTCCGGGAATATTTCCTGCCAGCATGGAGGTTGCTCCGTATTCTCCCAGAGCTCTGGCAAAAGTAAGAATTGTTCCTGAAATAATTCCGGGTCCTGCATTGGGCACAACAATTCTCCAAAAAATCCGCGTCTCAGGCATTCCAAGGGTACGTCCGGCATAAATAAGATTCATATCCAGCTGCTCAAAAGCTGCTCTTGCGTTCCGGTACATCAGCGGAAATGCAATCACAGTGGCAGCCAGTATACAGCCGCCCCAGGTCTGCACCACGCTGAGTCCGAAATGATCAAATAAAAACATCCCGAAAGGACGTCTTCTGCTAAACAGCAGCAACAAAAAAAAGCCGGCCACCGTAGGCGGCAGAACCATCGGAAGTGTCAGTATGCCGTCTGCAACGGCTTTTACCCTGGGACCTGCGTGAACTACACGATTAGCGGCAAAAATCCCCAGGAAAAACGATATCACCGTGGCAACTGCTCCTGTTTTTAATGAAATCATCAGCGGACTCCAGTCCAGTGACTGAATAATCTCTCCCATAACATTCATCCTTTCTCAATCTGTGGTAACTGACAGAAGCGCCAAAACAAAGCTGTTTGGCGCTCCTGATTAATTATTTAAACCGGCGGGATTGTTATGATACCGGCTTCACAAAAACGTTACCTCTTAGTTTGGTACGTCTGTATCAAAATAATATTTCTGGAAAATCTCTTTTGCTGCATCTGATGTTAAGAAATTAATAAAATCAAGTGCTGCTTTTTTCTCTAATTCATCTGCCTGGTCATTGTTTACCTGAGCAACCGGGTAAATGATGTCGCCAGTTAAATCATAAGGTACAACCTGTAAAATGTCCAGTTTATCTTCCAGACCGTATGTATCTGATTTGTAAACAGTTCCAACTTCGTTAGAGCCTTCCGCTACTGCAGAAGTTACGGCAGTTACATTGGCACATTCATTGATTTCAATTCCGCCCAGAGCATCGGATACTTCTTTTGTAGTAATTTTAGATACATCCTCTGCTTCCGGAAGCATTTTGGAATTAACCATTGCCTGACGTGTGTATTTTCCTGCCGGAACACTGCCGTCAGCAAGTGCAAAGCTGGCTGCGTCTTTGATGTTCTCAAGACCGGTTACCTTTGTATCGCTTCCTTTATGTGTAACTACACAAAGCTGGTTGTTTACAACATTGTATCTGGTTCCGTCAACAACCATCTTGTCATCGTTCTGAAGTGTATCCATCTGTTTTTGTGCTGCTGAGAAAAAGATATCACAGTTTCCGCCTTCTTCAATCTGAGTCAGAAGTGTTCCTGAACTATCATAATTTCCAACAATCTTAACATTTGGCTGTGTTTCATTATATTTCTGAATCAGCTCTTCCATAACGGTATTCAGACTTGCTGCTGCAAAAAGGTTTACTGTTGTCTCGCCCAGCTGATCTCCTTCTGCTCCTGCTGATGCCTGGTCCTCTTTTGTTGTGGAAGTTCCCTGATCTTTATCTGCGTCTTTATTGCCGCATCCAGCTAAAAAGGATGCTCCAAGTACACAGGTTAATAATACTGCTGCAATTCTTCTTTTCATCTTTTTTCCTCCAAAATACTTGTGTTTTGTTATGCCCCTTAGAAAAGGTATATTCATATTGTACAGTTTTTTAACTTTTTGTCAACAAAGCAACTTCGTTTTTCTTCTGTTTTATGATGTTTATTTTCCCTTTATTAATCCATATTCTGCATAACTCGCCAGACTGCTGCCGCTTTAGCTCCTGCTTTATAACAAATGTGCCCTGGCATATTTCCGTGCCGGGCAAGTTGTCTGCGGCACTTTGAAGCTTTGCGCAAGTGTACTTTCCCCAAACGTACAGATGCCTCCGCAAGGCCGCTTTCGCAGCTTTGCCGGAGGCATCCAAAGCAGTTATTCTATTTGTAATTACAACAGCCGTTTCCCTATATTTGTAACATTGTATCCGTCAATAGATTCCGCTTCTTTTCGGAAGCGCTCTGACTGAATGACTTCTACAATTTTCTGATAAGGCTCCCGCTCCAGATCTGAGGTACGGATTACCATATCATAGCTTTCCTCTTTCAGCGGGATAAACTCGATTCCTTCTACCTGCTTGCTTGTTTTTTCATTGCCGATAGACACATCCCCACTGCCTCTTTGCACCATAGAAGCTGCTATGAGGTGAGACTCAGCAATATTTTTATATCCTTTAATACTGCTGGTGGGTATCCCGCCCAGTTTACACATTTCATCAATAAACACCCGGATCCCGCTGCCCTTTTCACGATTAACAAGCACTACATCATCCCGCATAAGGTCTTCAAACTTTGTAATATTTTTCGGATTTCCTTTTTTTACGTACAGCCCCTGCCACCGTTTGATGAGATGAAACACTGCCAGCTGCTCTCCTGGAAGCATACGCTCTACATAAGGAAGATTGTACGTATTACTTTTTCCGTCCCAGAGATGACAGGTTGCAATGTGATCCTCATGCTGATACATTTCATATAATCCATTGTAGCTGCCTAAAGGAGACCGGTAAGCGCGGTAATTTTTAATTTTCATTTCATTAAACATGGCGCACAGCGCATCCAGCATAATGTCCTGTCCGCAAATTACAATATTACAGTTTTCCTCATCCTGTTTAATAATTCCCAGATACTGATACACATCCTTCTGGGCAATACGGAACTGTTTTCCCATTTTAGTAGCTTTTAAATCCCCTCTTTTAATCATTTCATAAACTGTATTTTTTTTCACCTGAAGCATCTCAGCTACTTCTACCGGTGTCAACAAACGCTCGTCCATATTTTCCCCTCTCATCTGCTTTCTATCTATTAGCTGTTATTCTCAGCTGCTTCCCCGTCGCTTTGGGTCTTATCCGTTGTTTTCTCTTCTTCCGTTTTCTTTTCTTCTTTCTTCTCATCCTTCTTATTTTCTGTTTTCTTCTTACTATTTCCGGAAGATTTTTTCACCTGCTCGGTACCCGGAAGATTGTATACCAGTACAGGATCCCCTGTCTTTAACTGTGCAAAAATCTTCTGGGCAGCACTGTATGGAAGATTAATACAGCCGTGGGAGCCGCCTGTTTTGTATATAGTACCTCCAAAAGTACTCCGCCATGTGGCGTCATGAAGTCCTACCCCGCCGTTAAAGGGCATCCAGAACGACACCGGAGAAGCATACCCAGGCCCCCTGAGCACCGCACCTTTTTGTGTATAGGTAACGGCATAGCTTCCGGTGGGTGTTGTATAGCCTTTTGCTACATTTCCGGAAACAAAATCTGTATCCACAACTTTTACTCCGTTCTTATAAAAATATAAGTGCTGGGCTGTCAGATTGATTTCCACATACGTATTTCCATAATCCGCGCCTTTATGGCTTTTTCCTTTTCTTGCATAAACCGGTTCCCTTGTGACTGATTTATGAGCCAGGACATTTTCTTTCAAGGTCTCTATTTCCTTTTCCTGATTCAGCTTCCAGCCGTAATTTCCGGCAGGTACCGTAACCGTTTTTCCCCAGGATGTTTTTAATGTATGTCCCTGATCTACCGTATTATATTTTCCGGCAAAGGCTGATACATATTCTTTTAATGCATCCTCGTTGAAAACCACTTTCATTTTATCATCTGTTTTCAGCCATTTGCTCATTTCTTTTTTACTGACAGTTACAGTCCCCGCATCCAGCATATCATAATTAATTTCTGTCTGCATCAGCTGATTCAGCTTTTCACATGCATCTGTCACTTCCTCTGACTTTTCTGTGTATGCCGGGTCCTGATAGCAGCCGGCCTCCTCTAAATCCAGTTCTTTTTGAAGTTCCATAACAGAAGCTGTAACCTTCTCTTTTAAGATCTCTTCCTGAATGGTAGTCCCGAAAACCGCCGGTTTGATCTCATATGCTTCCTGATCAGAAAAAACGACCTTTGCATTTTCCGGTTTCTGCATCTTTTCCTTATCCATACAGGACAGCCGGCTGATTGTCTGGGCAAATGCATTTTCATTATACTCAAGAGCTGTCCCAGGATTATACTTATGATCTTTTCCTATCTGAAACAGCCAGCCAAAGCTGCCCTGTTCCTTCAAAAGCTTTTCATAGGTGTCGTCAAATACCGCTTTCAGTTCAAAGTCACTGCCCTTTATTGTTTCTATTTTATCCGCCCGCTTTTTTAAGGTAAGCTCATATCCCTCTACCTCATCCCTGATAGTCTGCTGTACCTCTTCCACTGTTTTGCCAAAACAGGACGCTCCGTTAATAAAAGTATTCGGCAGAAAATGTTTCATAAAATAAATTGCAACAATGAAATAGACAACCACAAGCACCAGAACAATCCCTGCCATCAAAAACAAAGTTTTCTGCTTCTTTGTTTTTTCTTTCCAGTTTTTCATAACCCGCTCCTTTGTCTTTTGTATCTGTTCTCTCAAAGTCCGGAAAACACTTAATATTTATTATATAATTTATGAATTTTCTTTGTCAACCTGCAACTTCCTCTTGCAATTATCTGCAAATGTGTTACAATCACTCTTGACCCATATTTTATCGGGGTGTGGCTTAGTCTGGTAAAGCGCTCGTCTGGGGGGCGAGAGATCGCAAGTTCAAATCTTGTCACTCCGATTTTATTTTTTTAGAGGTGATTTCATGAAAAAGTTATTTTTGAAATACAAGCATGGGTTGTGGCTGCTGTATGTCTTTTTTTATTTTCCCTGTTTTTCCTATCTGGAAAAAACAGTAACCACACAGTTTCATGAGATCCACATGTCTGTTGATGATCTGATTCCTTTCTGTGAATATTTTATTATCCCTTATTATCTCTGGTTTTTATTTGTAATTATTGCTGTTATATATTTCTTTTTCAGAGATGCATCAGAATTTAACCGCTTCTGCATTTTTCTTGGAGTAGGTATGACATTGTTTCTTTTTATATCGGCCATTTATCCAAACGGCCATTATTTAAGACCTGAGAACTTCCCCAGGGACAATGTCTTTACAGATCTGGTCCGGCTGTTGTACGAAAGCGATACGCCTACCAATTTATTTCCAAGTATTCATGTATATAATTCCGTTGCCGTAATGCTGGCTGTTCTTTACAGCAGATATTTAAAAAAACGGCCGGTTATCCGCTGGGGCTCTGTAGTCCTCACAATACTGATTATTTTATCTACCTTGTTTTTAAAACAGCATTCTCTTTTTGATGTTCTCACGGCATTTCTGCTGGCATTTGTCATGTGGGGGCTCATCTATAGTCCATGTGCAGTAAAGCTGGCCGGGAAAAAGCCGGTGGGTGATAACAAGGCACAGCAGATATAAATTTAAAGCCCAAAAATAAAGAGTACAAATCTCCTGTAAAAAGGACCTTCGTACTCTTTTTTTTATAAATCCTGAATTTTTTTCACTGCTTCGCCCAGATAGATATTATCTGCTTTATAGAAAATCCCCTGATCTGCCAGCTCTGCGTATGACGGATCCAGCGGCATTTTTCCAAGTACCGGCATAGCCAGCTCTGACGCTATCTCATCAATTTTACTTTCACCAAACAGTTTGATCTCTTTTCCACAGTCCGGACATTTCAGATAACTGTAATTTTCCACTACACCAAGTACAGGAATCTTCATCATCTGCGCCATATTATAGGCTTTTTTGACAATCATCTGTACCAGATCCTGAGGAGAAGTTACAATGACAATCCCGTCTACCGGAAGTGACTGAAACACAGTCAGCGGAACATCTCCGGTTCCCGGAGGCATGTCCACAAATAAATAGTCCAGATCTCCCCAGAAAACATCGCTCCAAAACTGTTTTACAACTCCTGCAAGCACCGGACCTCTCCAGATTACAGGTGCTTCCTCATCTTCCATCAACAGATTGATAGACATAATTTTTGTTCCATCCTCCGCTTCAATGGGAAGAATCCCCTGATCGGTTCCCTGTGCCGGTCCATGGATTCCAAACATCTTCGGTATAGAGGGGCCTGTAATATCAGCATCCATAATACCTACCTGGTATCCCTGTTTTCTCATCATTGCAGCCAGTGAACCGGTTACAAAAGATTTTCCAACACCACCTTTTCCACTGACAACCCCGATTACTTTTTTCACAGATGAATATTGATTCAGCTGTTCTAATAGACTTTCCGGCTGACCGGAACATCCTTCACAGCTTTCAGATGTGCATCCGCTGCAGCTGTTTTCTGCCATATCTTTTTCCTCCTTTTGCAAATTCCATCTGCTGTTACGTTTTACATCCCACAGCAGATATCAGATTTTATTAGTATACCCTCTTTTTTCCAAAAAAGGAAGGTTTCTGTGCATCTTTCCTGCCTGAATATCCCTTTTATATTCTGATGCTCACTTTATTTTCTGCCCCGCTGCTATTTCCTATACGCCTTCTGCTTCTATTGCTTCTTTTTTTGCGAAGATTTCTTTTAATGATTCTGAATAAGGAGCTCTGGCAATACCGTACTCTGTAACAATACCGGCAATCAAACTGTGATCCGTAACATCAAAAGCCGGATTGAATACCTTCACACCCTCAGGGGCCATCCGCTCCTGATACCACATTTCAGTTACCTCTTCCGGTTTCCTCTGCTCAATTTTGATTGCATCCCCGTTCGGCGTACTCAGATCTATGGTTGATGTAGGAGCGCAAATGTAGACTGGCACCTGATACTGTTTTGCCACAGCTGCCACTACAGACGTTCCGATTTTATTGGCGGTATCTCCATTGGCCGCCACTCTGTCACAGCCGACAAATACCGCATTTACCCAGCCATTTTTCATAACCGTGGCAGACATATTGTCACAAATTAAAGTGACATCCACACCGGAAGCATAAAGCTCGAAAGCTGTGAGACGGGCTCCCTGCAACAGAGGCCTTGTCTCATCTGCAAATACTCTGAACCCATATCCTTTTTCCTGTCCAAGATAAATGGGTGCAGTGGCAGTTCCATACTTGCTGGCTGCCAGTTTACCAGCATTACAGTGAGTCAAAATTCCATCTCCCGGTTTTACCAGACTTAAACCGTACTCTCCGATTGTTCTGCACACGCGGATATCCTCTTCCTGAATCTTAATGGATTCTTTCTTTAACAGCTGTTTCAGCTCTGGTACTGTTTTATCACTGTTCCTGATTATTACCTGCTCCATACGGTTTAAAGCCCAGGAAAGATTTACCGCTGTAGGTCTGGATGAATCCAGATATTCTTTCTGCTTTTTAAACTCTGCATAAAAGGTATCATAATCTTGCGTGTCAATGCCTTTTGCAAGTATGTAAATCCCATATGCGGCGGCTACACCAATAGCCGGGGCCCCTCTTACCTGGAGCAGGTAAATGGCGTCCCATATTTCCTGAGCCGTTTTTAAAGATATTAACTCAATGTTCCCCGGCAGCTTTGTCTGATCAATAATCACTACTGCACTGTTATCATCATCTAGTGAAACAGTATCGTAATCCATAATATTTCTCTGTATTTCCATGACTTCCTCCTGATATCCTGCTGTATTTTGTATAAACATTATATAAACTTTAAGGTTCAGTTGCAAGCAGCATCCCCCGGATCCAAAAAAAGAACCCGGGGGGACATATTATATTGCCTTCGTATATAGTTTTTACATCAGCTCTGCAATTCTGCTGACACCTACATAAATCTGTGAAATCTTATACCAGGTGGCAAAATCCACAACTCCCGTTACCGGAAGACCAAATACTGACTGAAATTTTTCCACAGAAGCCTGTGTCAGGGGACCAAAGATTCCATCGGCGGTAATCTTTGGAATCGCCGGATAATTCCTTGCAATGGTATTAAGCTGTTCCTGCATCTGCCGCACCTTATCTCCGCTAGAACCCGTCTGTAGATTATATCCGGGCCAGGATGAAGGTACTCCCGAAATTTCATCGGCAGTGTTAATGTACATATTGCTTCCATAATAATATCTTATAATTTCAAGAGCTGAATACCCCTGATCCCCCAGATACTTAGACCCCCACTGTGAAAGCCAGTTTGGACAGGTTACATTTTTTCCATCACAATACTGAGTAAGAATTGGCTGTCTGACATTTGGTCTTGCAAGAAAACTGTTAAATATTTCATCTACAATCTGAGAAATATTAGAAAAGATATTGCGCCCATAGGACCACTTTTGATCGTATGCGGTGGAGGATGTAATGGTAAAATTGTATCCTTTGTTCCTGTACCACTCTGTGAAAACCCTGTTTAAGGTAAAGGACATAATCGCCAGAATATTAGCCCGGATTGTTTCCTCCGGCCAGGTAGTATAAATTTCACTGGAAGCCACATTTTTAATATAATCCCGATAACGCACATAATAGTCTCTTGCGGAGTTATCACTGGGCGGACCGTCATGAACAATTACAAATTCCGGAATCACTACCCTGCTTAAAACAATTTCTCCGGATTCACCCACCGGTTTGATCTCCGCCTCCGGTTCTTTCGGAGGGAAATCACCGGAAAGGGTATTGGGAGGAACTACAATATTTCTCGGGTCTTCCTGTGCCACTTCCGCTGGATTCATAGAAACAGGCTGAAGTGCAAGGGAATCCGGAAACACCTGCGTACCTGTAACATTTACTGACCGGTAGCCTTCCGCCTCAATCTGAATATTATATTCCGCAAAGGGCAAAGGGGCCTCCGGGTCCATGGAATACTCCAATGGAGGAGTGTCTAATGTAATCTGTTCTGTCTGTCCGGAAATATTTGTAGTGAGATCTGCAATCTCCTGTTCCGGTTCATCTGTTCGAAACACCCGGATTCTGGCGTCTCTCACCGGTTCTAGTCCAATGGTGGATGTTAAATTTATCTGAAGTCTGCCTGATTCTGATGCGCTGATAGCTGCCAACTTACCGCCTCGTAAAAATTCTCTTATTTTATTCTATGCAAAAGGTTTCCACTTTTTGAATGTTTTCCTTCATTTTTTTATATTTCCGCATGTTTCGTTTCATTTTGTCGATTTATGCATCCATTTCAGATATTTATAACGCTCTACACCTTCTCTAAAAAAGCCGTAAGTCTTAGTAAACATAATAAATGCAATCAAAAAACCTACTTCTATCCCCAGCAGTGTGGTAAAGGTAGCCTCTCCTTCCAGATAAAACTGTTGAATGTCTCCATTTACTAAAGCGGCTACCGCCTGATAAAAATCCTTTCCCGGAAGGAGTGCAATCACCGCCGGTATTAGAAAGATATTAGCGGGAGCCTTTAAAATCCTGGCGGCCATCTCAGAATAAAAGCAGACTGCAATGGCTGCAATGGCATTGGCCAGAAACAGATTTTCCACGATATTTGACGCCAGCAGCAATACCAGCCAGGCAATGGCCCCTCCCACTGCCGCAGTCCAAATCTTGTCTCGTTCAATATGAAAAAATACGGAAAAACCAACGGAGCCGATAATGGCGGTTATCGTCTGCACCGCCAGATGCACTGTATTTGGTCCCTGCTCCACAACATTTACATAACCGCCTCCAAGGGTTACGTTGGCAATAAAAAAACCTCCGGCTATGGCCGCCGCAATTAAAATGGCCTCAATAGACCTGTATACACCGGTGAGAATATCCCCATGGAGCATATCTTTTAGGGAGTTACACAATGCCAGAGTGGGAATAAACAGCATAATATCCCCCATCATTATTTTATCCAGATGGTCTCCCAATCCCAGACTGACAAATAAAATTGCCAGCCAGCCGGTAACCATGCAGGCAAAAAGTGTATAAACCAGTTTATTTGCAGTGGCTGTCTTAAGAAGCTGGTCAAAGAAAAATACAAACAGCCCTAAAATCCCGGCGGCCAGTCCGTCCAGAAGATTTCCTCCGAAAAATACAGTCAGAGCTCCTGCCGAAATCATATAACACAAAATATCCAGCCAGGTCCGTTTTCTGCTTCTTGCAATTTCCTCCAGGCGCTTTTGAATTTCTTCTACCCCCGGTCTGTTTCTGCAGATATATCTGGCCAGAGCATTGTAACATTCCAGCTTTCTTAAGTTTGTGCCAAATCCATTAATCCGCTTTGCCTGAGTGGATTTTGTTCCGTTCTCCCACTTTACCGTTGTAAGCACCAGCGCTGTAATGGAAAATACTTCACTGGATTTTGCCCCATAGGCCTTCATAATCCGTGAAATGGTATCTTCCACCCTTCTGACTTCGGCTCCGGACTGTACCATACAGCGCCCGATTTCCAGTGCGCACTCTAGTATATCCTCTCGATTGATTTCTGTCGTCTGACCCATAGTCTGTCTCCTGTCTTAAAGCTTTCCCACCAGATGCATTTATTATGTCCATCCAAACAGCCAGGTACACTGTGAATTTCCCGGCATTTCCTTTTTTGTGAAACAAAGGACAGGCATTTCCCGTTCTGGTGACCGCTTCTTCCTAAGTTTCTCCATCAACAAAAAATGTCTGTCCTGTTACATTTGATCTGCTCTGTTATTCAATTACACGAATCCAGCCTTTTGGCGCTTCTGCCCTTCCCTGCTGAATATCCACAAGGGTTGTATAAAGTTTCTTTGTAATGGGCCCCATTTCCTCCATACCGCTTGGGAAGCAGATCTCTGTTCCGTGATCTACAACCTTTCCAACAGGAGAGATAACCGCCGCTGTTCCACACAGGCCGCACTCGGCAAAATCCTTCAGCTCTTCTTTATACACTTCTCTGTGTTCTACCGGAAGTCCCAAACAATGTTCTGCCACATACATCAGCGAACGCCGTGTAATAGACGGCAGAATACTGTCGGATTTCGGTGTTACAACTTTACCGTCTTTTGTAATAAAAATAAAGTTTGCCCCGCCGGTTTCCTCTACTTTCGTTCTGGTAGCAGCATCCAGATACATATTTTCATCGTATCCTTCCCCATGAGCTGTTACAATTGCATGAAGGCTCATGGCATAATTCAATCCTGCTTTAATATGTCCGGTTCCATGAGGCGCCGCACGGTCAAAATCACTGATCTTAATGGTCAGCGGTTTGATTCCGCCTTTAAAATACGGTCCAACCGGTGTACAGAATACACGGAACTGATATTCATCCGCAGGCTTTACTCCAATTACCGGATTACTTCCGAAAATATACGGGCGGATATAAAGGGCTGCTCCTGTGCCATAAGGCGGAACAAAGGCTGCATTGGCTTTTACTGTTTTTTCTACCGCCTCAATAAATTTATCCTCCGGATATACCGGTATTTCCAGACGGCGGGCGGAGTCAGCAAGACGTGCCGCATTTAAGTCCGGACGGAAAATTACAATCTGACCATCCGCAGTTGTATATGCTTTCAGCCCTTCAAATACTGTCTGGGCATACTGCAATACCCCGGCACATTCGCTGATTACAACATTAGAATCAGTAATCAAAGCTCCGTCATCCCATGCTCCGTCTTTAAAATATGACACAAAACGATAGTCTGTTTCACAATATCCAAATCCCAGATTCTCCCAGTCAATATTTTTCTTTTCCATTTTTACAACTTCCTTTCTTTTGTCCCCAACACAGAGTCTATGATAAAGATTCCTTCATTCATCTTTTAATCCCACACCATTATACTTCGTTCCCGCCACATGTCAAGAAACTATCTGCAGGAAGTGCTGATGGATTCCACAGCCACTGCGCCGCCCCGGACTGTTTCAATATGACTGAAGCTGCCCTTTAACAGCGCCACCAGCTCATTAATCCTGCGCTCCGGCAGTTTACATTCCAGCAGAACGCTGTCAGCGCCGATATCGGCCACTTCCACATCAAAGGCCTGGGCAATCCTGAATACTTCCGCCTTGTCCGCATCTGAACATTTTTTCACCTTGGCAAACAGTATCTCCTTCATATGTATGGGGGTATTGGTTAAATCCAGCACTTTAATTACCTCCACCATTCGGTTTAACTGCTTTTTAATCTGTTCAAAGGTAATGTCATCGCAGGTGGCACAGATCGTCATCCTGGAGGTATCCTCATTTTCTGTGACACCTACTGTAAGACTTTTCAGGTTATAGGATTTTCCGGCGAACAATCCGCTGATTTTTGCAAGAACACCAACCTGATTTTCTACATATAATGCAATCCATCTGTCTTTCATTGCTCTTTCCTCCTATTTCCCTTTCAAAATCATTTCATTCATCGCTTTTCCGCCAGGCACCATAGGAAGTACAATATCTTCTGTGGCAATCATAAATTCAATCACGGTACTTGCATCTGTATTGGCTTTTGCCGCTTCAATAGCCGGAATGATATCTTCTTCCTTTGTTACGCGGATTCCATGAACACCATAGCTTTCTGCCCATTTCATAAAATCCGGTTCATACGGCGGACAGTTTTCATTTGGCCCTTTACAAAAATCCGGGCATCCCTTTCTTCTCCGCAGACAGGTTGCCGCATAACGTTTTCCATAAAACAGCTGCTGCATCTGGCGCACCATTCCAAGGTAATAATTATTTAACAGACATACAATCACCGGAGCATCCTCCATTACAGAAGTTGCCATCTCCTGCATATTCATCTGAAATCCGCCATCACCGGTGATACAGACTACAGGCTTTTTAGGATGTGCAATCTTGGCGCCTACAGCTGCCGGGAAACCAAATCCCATGGTTCCAAGCCCCCCGGAAGTAATAATTGTCTTTTTATCGTTCACTTCCAGATACTGAGAAGCCCACATCTGATGCTGTCCCACATCGGTGACATAGGTAACCTCTTCAAATGCCTGATTTAACCCTTCCATAATCATCTGGGGGGACATCCCCTTATCTCTGCGCATTTCCAGAGGATTTTCCTGCTGCCATACTGCTATCTGTTTTAACCATTCTTCCGTATCTTTTTCTTCCACCCACTCAACCATCTGTTCCAGTGCAATTTTAGCATCTGCAACAATGGGAACGTCTACCACTACATTTCTGGAAATAGCAGCAGCATCTATGTCCACATGAACAATTTTAGCTTTCGGTGCAAATTCGTTTAAATCTCCGGTAATCCGGTCGTTAAAACGGGTGCCGATGGAAAACAGTACATCACATTTGGACACTGCAATATTGGCCGCATAACGTCCATGCATTCCGCTGTTTCCTATATAATACGGATTATCACTTGCAACCGCGCCTTTTCCCATAACCGTTGTAACAACCGGAATATGTGTGCGGTTGACAACCTCCTCAAGAAGCTCACTTGCACCTGCAATCTTGATACCCCCTCCGGCTAAAATCACAGGCCTTCTGGCTACTTTTAATAATTTTACAGCCTTTTTCAGCTGTCCTAAATGTACGCCCTCATTTGGTTTATATCCTCTGATATCTACACTTTCCGGATACTCCGCCGGACCGGACGCCAGCTGTATATCTTTGGGAAGATCCACAAGTACCGGACCTGGTTTTCCGGAAGCGGCAATCTGGAATGCCATCTTTAAGATCTTTCCCAGATCCTTTCGGTCTCTGACTGTAACACCGTATTTTGTAATGCTTCTTGTCATGCCTACAATATCTACTTCCTGAAAAGCATCATTCCCAATAAGGCTTAAAGGTACCTGTCCGGTAAAAACCACCATGGGAATACTGTCATAAAAGGCATCCGCAATTGCGGTAATGGTATTAGTGGCACCAGGACCGCTGGTTACAAGACATACGCTGACTTTTCCTGTTTCCCTGGCATATCCTTCCGCCTCATGCACCAGCGCCTGCTCATGCCGGGGCAGTACAAGATGAATCTCATTGTCCCGGTACAGTTCATCAAACAGATCGGTAACTGTTCCTCCCGGATATGCAAATATTGTATCTACACCCTCTTCCTTCAGGGCTTTTACAAACATTTTTTTTCCTGTAATATCCATATCAAAATCTCCTTAACGTCTATATCCATCCCACACTTTTCAGAATAAAAATCCATCCCGTCAGTGTGACCGCTGCAAGCAATGTGGTTGTCACAACAATACTTGCTGTCAATACGCCGTCATTGTTCATATTTTTTGCCATAATATAGCAGCTGGGAGTAGCCGGCGCTGCAAGCATAATAACAAGCGCTACCATTTTCTCCCCTCTGAATCCAAATGCTGCTGCAATGGGAACAAAGATGGCTGCCTGGGCAATCAGCTTAATAAATGCCGATGCCAGTGTCGGTTTAATTTTGGCCAGTGCTTTTTTTCCTTCAAATCCCGCGCCTAAAGCAATCAAAGCCAGTGGGGTCGCCATCTGGGCAGTGGAGCTTACGGTCTTATTGATAAGGGTAGGCAGTGGATTATGTAATAATGCCACAATAAGACCGAGGACAATGGCAATAATAATCGGATTTTTAAGAATATTAATGCCGGCCTGCTTCAGTCTTCCCGTACTATGATCTCCTTTAGGGTCACTGCCCTCAAAGGTAAGTACAAGTACTGAAAATATATTATACAGCGGTACTGCTCCGATAATCATCAGAGAACCCATGGTAGCCGATCCATATATATTCTGGATAAAGGCCAGTCCCATGACAGCCGCACTGCTTCGAAAAGATGCCTGGGTAAAAGCCCCGATCATCGTTTTGTCTTTCATAAAAATTTTTGCCAGTCCCCAGACACCCCAGAAACAGATGGTTGTTGAAACCGCGCAGAACAGCACAAATTTCAGATCAAACACATTCTGTATGTCAACTGTTGACAAATCCCGAAACAACAGGAACGGCAGTGTAACCTTAAAATTAAATTTGTTAGCTATGGTTACAAAGTTATCATTCAGCATTCCAATGCGTCTCAGCACATATCCCAGCACCATTACAAGAAAAATAGGGATTGTTACATTAACGCTGAAAAGCAGATTATTCATTGATTACGCCTTCTTTTTTTCATATTTGTAAAAATAATATTCCAGATCAAAATAGGTCTGTTCCTCACTGTCTGCTGTGATCACCCACTCCGGATTTTCATCCAGATTCGGAAAATAAGAATCTGCCTCATATTCATAGTCTATTTTTGTAATATGAGCTACCTCACATTCATCTACCAGCTGACGGTAAACACTTTCTCCGCCGATCACATAAATACGCTCAGAAGGGTATTTTTTCAGTTCTTCACGAAGCTCTTCCATATCATGTACTATCACCGCATCCTTCACCTGATAGGAACGATCCGAGGTCAGTACAATGTTTGTCCGCTTCTTTAAGGGCAGTCCGTTTGGAAAGCTCTCCAGTGTCTTCCTTCCCATAACAACCACATTTCCGGTTGTTACCTCCCGGAAAAATTTCATATCTGCCGGAATACTCACCAGCAGTTTATTGTTCAGGCCGATGGCCCAGTTTTTATCTACAGCTGCAATCAGATTCATGATCTTTTCCTTCCCTCTTCCACTGCAATATTACACGGCAATGGGAATATTTGTAATCTGGGGACCTGTGACATAATCGTCCAGTCTCACATCATTTCTTGTAAACTGATAAAAGTCCTTCACTTCCGGATTCAGCCAGAACTTCGGCGCAGGATAGCTCTCCCGGCTGATGAGTTCTTTAATCAGCGGCACATGGCGGTCATAAATATGGGCATCCGCAATAACATGTACAAACTCTCCCGCCTGCATATCACATACCTGAGCCAGCATATGTAAAAGCACCGCATACTGACACACATTCCAGTTATTTGCCGCCAGAATATCCTGTGATCTCTGATTTAAAATACCGTTTAATACCAGCTTCTCACAGTCCGGCCTCTTAGTCACATTAAAGGTCATACTATAAGCGCATGGATACAGATTCATTTCATGCAGGTCCTGGTGTACATAAATATTTGTCATAATACGCCGGCTGTATGGATTATGCTTCAGATCGTAAATCACCCGGTCTACCTGATCCATCATGCCTTCCTTATACTGATGCTTCACCCCCATCTGATAACCGTAAGCTTTTCCAATAGAACCTGTCTCATCTGCCCATTCATCCCACACATGACTGTGCAGATCATGAATATTACTGGACTTCTGCTGCCAAATCCAAAGCATTTCATCTGTACAGCTTTTGATAGCCGTTTTTCTTAAGGTCAGCGCCGGAAACTCTTTTGACAGATCATAGCGGTTTACCACGCCAAATTGCTTGATGGTATAAGCAGAGGTACCGTCCTCCCATTTGGGACGCACTTTTTCTCCCTCTGTACTGGTTCCATGTTCTATAATATCTCTGCACATAGAGATAAATACCTGATCTGCGTAACTCATGATTTTGCCCTCCTGACCGTAATATCAGTATATAAAAAAAGCTAATTTGCACTATTATAGCAAAAGATACTCTATATATAAAGTAGTTACCGGGTACATACTTATTATTTATTTCCCCAAAAACCCCTTTCCCTTTACCGGCAAAATAGTGTATACTAAAAAAGTATAAATTTACGAAGTTTAAAGGAGTTTCCCATGAGTCAGGCAAAAGTGGACCGATATAAAGAAGAGAAAAAGAACCGGAAGAAAATTATTAAAAAAGAAAAACGGAAAAAAACAGGACTGAAAATACTAGGCGTGCTCATCTGTGCAGCTTTCGCCGCCTGGATCGGTTTTTCCGGTTACAAGTATGTACAGGACAAAAAACCGGTAACCAAAACTGATATTAATCTGGATGCCACCCAGGATTATCTTAAAACGTTAAATGAAAATTAAAACAGAATCTATTCCGTACTTACAGACAGGGAGAAGCATAAAATTATGTTTCTCCCTGTTATTTTCCTGATTATTTTTTGCTGTCATCAGACTTTTGCGTCTGCTCACTGCCTGTTTTCTCATTTTCATCCTGAACGGACTCTGATTGTTCTTTGGATGCATTTCCGTCCGCACTTTTATCCTCACCGCCCTCTGATGGGTCAGAAGCATTTTCTCCCCTGGCCTTATCCAATGCATTATTTACCGCATTCAGCAGCATGGTGGCAGTATACTGGTTTTCTTCCGAATATGTAATATCATCCAGCGATTGTTTTTCATAAATCTGCTGACTGATACTATCCATGGATGACTGCATCAAAGGATACATAGTTGCCACGGATTCATCCAGATTTACAAAGGAAACAGCGTTGATATGATTTTCATCTACTACTACCTGGACATCAATTGTCTGCCCCTGAAATTGTATAGAAGAAGTATATACTCCCGCTGTATATGCAGCCGTCTCTTCCGCCTCTTTATCTTTTCCCGGCCGGAACATAAATACCAGCAGCAGGATCAGTACAATCGCCAGAACAATAAAAACCAGCGTATAGATTAACTCTTTCATCCGAAATACAACAATTTTTGTTTTTCCACTCAAAGTATATCTCCCTCCTCAAACCACACTTTGTAAATCATATGAAAGAATTTAAAAAATATGACTGAAAATCTCAGAAAACAATTTTTTTAAGTTTTTTTAAGTTTGTAAAATTCCTTGTTGACAACTTCTGATTCTTACGGTATATTATTACCTGTGCTTAACACAAGTTAAGCTGTATGCGCGAGTGGCTCAGTTGGTGGAGCACGACCTTGCCAAGGTCGGGGTCGCGGGTTCGAGTCCCGTCTCGCGCTTTTTTGATGTCCGGATGTAGTATCCGGCATTTCTTTTTTATCAGGACGTTTTACGTTTTCCTTTTTGTTTTCCCGGAGCATCCTTTGCATAATCAAAGCTGCAATGGGTAACCTAACGTTATGTAATACCCACAGAAAGGAGAACAGCCATGACTGTAACCATTGAAGAAGGATGTATCGGATGCGGACTGTGTGCAGGCACATGTCCAGCAGTTTTTGAAATGGGTGACGACGGACTTGCCCGCGTGCATACACAGCCGTCAGCTTCTGAGGAAGACGACACTCAGACTGCCGCAGACGGATGTCCGGTGAGCGTAATCCATACCGAAGGTTAAATGATGCCTCAGATGACTGTCCTGAAATGTCCAGGGCAGTCATGTTGCAAAAGCGACCCGCCGCAGGCGGACAAAGAGAAAGGAAACATACTATATGTCCAAAAAAGAATATCTGAAACGATACCTGTTTTTCTTCTTAGGTCTGTACATATTAGCCTTTGGCATCGCACTGTCGGCAAAGGCCAGTCTTGGCACCTCCCCGGTAGCCAGTATTCCCTACGTTTTAAGTCTCACCCTGCCGTTTACCATGGGACAGCTCACGATTGTCATACAATCTGTTTATATTCTGATTGAAATCCTGATCTTAAGAAAAAATTTTCGTCCCTTTCAGCTGCTCCAGCTGGGCGTTGTTCTATTATTTGGCTGGTTCAATGATTTATCACTTACCATTCTTTCCGGAGTTTCACCTGATCACTATGCCGTACAGTGGTTTCTCTGCCTTCTCAGTACGTTTATTATCGGGTTTGGGGTCAGCATGGAAATCCGCTCCGGCGTTCTGACTCTGGCTGTTGATGGTCTTGTGCTGACAATCTCTAAAGTATTACAGGCAGAATTTGGAAAAGTCAAGACGATCTTTGACTGCTGCCAGGTGGCCATTGCTGTAATTTGTTCTTTCGTAATTTCTCATAAACTTATGGGTGTCCGGGAAGGAACCGTTGCAGCTGCTATTCTGGTGGGGATGACTATCAAATTATATAATAAGAAATTAAATCGTTTTTATGAACGAATCGGGCTGGTTCCTGTACAAAAATAAAACCGGCCTGACCATAAAAACTATCTGAAAAATCTTTTTACATGTCTTCTAACAGCGCTCTTGCTCTGCTGTATTTTTCTGCCCACCAGTCTTTTTTCTCCTGGGGAATTCCATCATCCTTTGAAAATCTGGTAACATCGCTGTTGTGGGCCAGATCCGCCAGTTTAACCGCCCTGGCTGCAGGATTCTTTTTTATTTCTGCAACGTAATCCATATATGGAACGCCTTTTTCATGGGTCAAAAGTCCCACTGCTTCCAGCACCTGATCTGAAAATCCCATGTCCTTTAAGTCCTCCAGCGTATAACCGCTGTCCTCCACCACATCATGGAGCAGCGCCACAGCCACCGTCACCTCACCCTCCATCTGTTCTGCCAGATAAAAGGGATGAAATACATAGGGCATCCCTGTTTGATCTGTCTGATCTTTGTGCGCCTCAAAGCAGAGCTTTAACGCCTTTTTTGTCATATCTGTGTAAATCATACTCTTCCTCCCGTACAAATTAAAACGGCACAACCAGAAATTGTGCCGCTTTTCATCTTAGATATGTAGATTTTTAAACAAGTCACCCAGTGAAGTACCGATCTCCTCTGATTTTGGAATCTGAACTTTCACTTCCTCTTCCTGCTCCTTCTCTTCCATCAGAGTCCTCATGCTAAGCCCCAGTTTTCCATCCTGATTTTTAATAACCTTGACAGTAACTTTTTGTCCCTCTTCAAGGACCGCCCCGGGATGCTTAATTCTCTGAGTACTGATCTGGGATACATGAAGCAGACCGCTGATATCGTCTCCAAGATCAACAAAAGCTCCATAGGTCTGCAGGGAATCTACTGTTCCTTCCAGCACTGCTCCCACCTTAATATCCGCAATTTTTTTCTTTCTTGCATCCGCTGCTTCCTCCCGGAGGATTTCCCGTGCAGAAAGCACCAGCTTATTTTTTTCCTGGTCTGCATTGATAACTTTCACACGCACCTCACGGCCCAGCCATGGATTGGTATCTTCCACCGGTTTTAAATCCAGACGGGATGCCGGAATAAATCCTCTGATGCCTTCCACCAGAGCAATCACTCCTTTATTGACAATTCCTGAAACGGTCACTGTGAGAATCTCTTTTTTCTCCAGATATTCCTGAATTTTCTGCCATGCAAGTAAGGTATCGGTATCATATTCACCGTCTCCCATTACTTTATAAGATTCCTCAAGCTCTGTTGAAAAATCATCCATTGTTTCTTTTTGTGCCATTTCGGCTGCTGTTTTAACTTCTTCTGCCATTCCTGTTTCCTATCCTTTCCGTCAGACATACGCTTATTATAACTTCTAAAATCGCAAAATAAAAGAAATCTTTCCTAAACTTTTTGTAAACACCCGGATGTTTTTTGAAAAACAGACTGAAATCTTTCACTCTTCCCAACAGATATCCAGATATTTTCAGAATGCTTTCGTATTTTTTTTCATACATATCCTAAATTGTCAGATTTCCGTCCATTTTACAATTGAATATATTGTTACTATATAGTCTATACTGGTATACATGCAGAAAAAACCAATTAGTTTCTTATGACGGCAGACATGCCGAGCACCTTTTTCTGAAAAAACAGATTCTTAACTGTTCTTATCTGACAGATATGCCAGTGAAGAACATATATAAATCCAGAACACAAATTCAACCGGACATAAAATGTCTGAAACATATCAAAAACATGGGGGATACATATGAAAAAAAGATTATATCTGGACGATAAGGACGTCGTTGGAAACCCGGTCTGTCATTATGCCAGGTTTTCTATTTACCTGTTCATATTCTGGCTTTTAATCAGTGGATCTTTGCATCTGAAATTTTTGATTATCGGTATCATTGCATCACTTACTGTAGCCTGGGTATGTACACCGCTTTTTATGATCCGCAATCAGTCGCAGACGAAAAAATATTTTGCTCTGGCAGTACCGCTGCCCGGTCTTGCCGTCTACCTGATCTGGCTTTTAAAAGAACTGATTTTGTCTAACATTGATGTGGCAAAGGCTGTTCTGAAAAAAAGTCTTCCGATTACTCCGGAGGTCATCCGGTTTCAGGTAAAATACGATAATCCGCTGGCCATCACACTGCTGGCCAATTCCATCACCCTTACGCCGGGTACTCTGACGTTAAATGTAACCGCCGATGGGATTTTTGAGATTCATTCCCTGACGCCTGCAGCATCTGAAGGAATCAAAAGCGGCAGCATGGCCAAAAAAGTTGCCCGTCTTTTACGGGAACCGGATTATTTCACCGTTATTTCAGAAGGAGGGACTCTATGCACACCATCTACCTGATTATTATGGCCGTCTTACTGTTCATTATTTTTCTGATGGTCATTAAAATGATCAAAGGCCCTTCCATATATGACCGTATGAACGGACTTTCTGTTATCGGCGCTAATGTTGTGATTCTGCTTGTTCTGTACGGCTTTTTAGACGGCCGGCCGGAAATGTTTATTGATATCGCCATTGCATACGGAATCCTCGGCTTTGTAACTAACATCATTGTAGCAAAATATCTGGGAGGGAAAAAATAATGCTTACTGTTCGCGAAATCATTTCCGCCTGTTTTCTTTTTGCAGGTTTGTTTTTCTGTGTTATCACAAGCATCGGGATCAGCCGGCTTCCGGACTTTTACTCCCGGTGTCATACATCCGGCAACAGCGAGACCATCGGTCTTTTGCTGACCTGTACCGGTTTTATTATCAACACGGGATTTCATATTTTATCTGTTAAAATTGCTATTTTATTTATACTTGTCTGTATATGTAATCCCATTGGAACGCATATCCTGGCAAGAACCGCTTATCAGACCGGTTATAAAATGTCGGTTAGCAGCAGAAAGGAGGCGGACCATGCAGATTCTAATCATTGAAGCAGTTTTACTTCTGTTTCTGATTTTTATTACCATTGCTATTATATTTGACCCGGATTTATTTGCATGCACACTTTTATTCTGCGCCTTCAGCTTTTGTGCAGTACTTACATATCTGATCTTCGGTTCTCCTGACGTTGCCTTCACAGAAGCGGTCATTGGTACTATGTCTACCGTATTTTTTGCCGTTGCTCTGAAAAAAGTGGACAGGTGGTGTAAAAAATGAGACAAAAAATTGTAACCTTTCTTGTACTTGCGTTTATGACTGCCGCATTTTGTCTTGGTTCTAAATACCTTCCGGCAATCGGCGATAAGGATTCTGCTCCAAACTCGCATGTATCCAATTATTATATTGAAAACAGCAAAAAAGATACCGGAGCAGATAATATCGTATCCGGAACCCTGGCGGATTACAGGGGCTTTGATACCATGCTGGAAACCTCCGTTATGTTTGTATCAGGTCTGGTTGTTACTTTAATTCTGGTCAGTGAAAAGAAAAAGGGGGACAAGAAAAAATGAAAAAACGATTTGGCGGAACGATCCTGGATATTTCCACACGTCTGATTATTCCTTTTTCCATGATGTATGCCATCTATGTGCTGGCAGCCGGCGAGCTGGGCCCCGGCGGCGGCTTTCAGGCGGGAGCTGTCCTGGCCCTTGGAATTGTTTTCTCCCGGCTGGTAAAAGGGAAAAATTCCTTTTTCAGCATCAGCGGCACTACTGCTGCAGGCATTGCCGGGCTGGGAGCTTTTCTATACTGTTTTACCGGATGGCTGACCTTTTCTAACGGCGGACAGTTTCTGGAATACGGACATCTTCCTTTTAAATGGCTGGATTATGTACATCTGCATGAACTTGGTATCTTCCTGATCGAAGCAGGGGTTACTATCTGCGTTATGATGACAATTACCACCATTCTAGAAGCGTTACTAAAGAGAGAGGATTTTGAGGATCATGATTGATACATTAAATACATTTCTTGCATCCCGGGGGATTTACTGCCTTGTTTTTATCCTGTTTTTCCTGGGTGTTTACGGCATGATCAGCTGTAAAAACTATATGAAAAAAATGATGTGCATGAATATTATGCAGATTGCCGTCATCCTGTTTTTTCTCTGCTTTTCAGAGAAACTTGGAGCAATGATTCCTGTTCTAGACGGTGTCACCTCCAACGCTGACGCCTATTCAAACCCGCTGCCCCACGCACTGATGCTGACGGCAATTGTTGTAAGCTTAGGCACCACAGGCGTAGCTTTAGCACTTCTTATGCGATTAAAAGAAAGCTATGGTTCCGTGGAAGAAGATGAAATTTTACGGAGGTAACTGCAAATGGTTCTGACAACACATCTGCCGGTTCTGATTGTGCTTTTGCCACTGTCTGCCGCCCTTTTATGCACTTTTTTAAGCAAGATCATGGGGCAGCTTGGAAAAATCCTTGTCATTGCTTCACTGGCAGCTTCTTTTCTTTGTTCCGCCGGCCTTTTATACCAGGTATTTCAAACCGGTGAACATACGATACATTATTATATGGGCAACTGGGCCCCGCCTATCGGCATTGAATTTGTCATTGACCCGTTAAACGGCATCCTGACAGTTTTTCTCACCTTTATTGCTTTGTGTACTTCTGTCTACTGTATCTGCTTTGTGCAGAATAAAAGCTTTATTCAGTCCGGCGGCTTTTACGCCCTTCTTGGACTTTTAACCGTGGGTCTGTGCGGTATGACATTAACCGGTGACGTTTTTAACCTGTATGTATTTCTGGAGGTTTCCTCACTATCCTGTTACGGGCTTGTGGCTATGGGGGGCAAACGTTCTGTGCTGGCAGCATTTCGATATCTGCTGATTGGAACTATCGGCGCATCCTTTTACCTGATGGCCATCGGACTTTTATATGCTCTGACAGGTACTTTGAATATGGCCGATATGGCGGCACTGCTTCAGGGACAGATGCATTCACCTTTGGTGATTTTAGCCTGCGCCTGTCTGGTAGGGGCATTCGGAATCAAAATGGCGATTTTCCCCTTCCATATCTGGCAGCCGGACGCATATTCCTATGCACATCCCGGAGCATCTGCCCTGATCTCCGGCGCTATGAGTAAGGTTCCGGCCTTTGCTATGATCCGCTTTTTCTTCTTTATCTTTGGCATCCGCCACTGGATTATCGAAGACGTCACGGAAATTCTCGGCATTCTGGGTGCCGTGGGCATGATTTTCGGCTCCCTGATGGCAATCAGGCAGACAGATTTCAGACGTATGCTGGCTTACTCTAGTGTAGCCCAGCTTGGATATGTAGCTCTTGGTATTGGAATCGGCAATCTTTACGGCGTCACCGGCTCCTTCCTTCATATATTGAATCACATTTTTATGAAGGGAGGACTGTTCCTGATTATCGGAGCTATCCAGTACCGTTTCGGAATTGTGGATATCCGCCACTTCGGCCAGTTACATAAAAAAATGCCTGTGACCTGTTTTTCGCTGGTAATCGCCTCTCTGGCTATGGTAGGTATTCCTCCTGCCGGCGGTTTTTTCAGCAAGTGGTATCTCCTTACCGGAGCCATGGACCGGCAGCTGTACATCTATATGTTTGTCCTGATTGCCAGCAGCCTGTTAAATGCCGTTTATTTCCTGAGAGTTCTGGAAAAAATCTTTATTTCTCCGGCATCTGCGGAATTATCAGAAAAAGGAAAGGTTCCAAAGCATCTAGAACTGCCTCTTACTATGCTGATTCCGCTTCTGATCTTCGGCATTGGAAATATTGCTATGGGTATCTTAAACAGCGGCATTACTTCTAACCTTATATTACCAACATTACAGGGGGTATTTTAAATGATAATTACTGATATAAGACCTGTCCTGGCTGCCGGATTCCCCTTGCTGGCATGTATACTGATATTATTTTCAAGCAAAAAACCAAATCTGCGGGAATTTTTCAGCATTGCCTGCGCTGTGGGCGCCGCCGGTCTGATCTATTCCATGGCAGGAGATGTCCACGGGGGAACCGTATATGAATGGACCTTGTTTCAGGCCACTGACACCATCTCTTTTACCCTCCGGACAGATGCCGCCGGTATGCTTTTTGCCTGCGTTTCTTCTACGTTATACGTAATTGTAATTTTTTACGCCATCGGCTATATGCGGGGACACCATGAAAAAAATCAGACAGGATTTTATGCATTTTTTGCAATCTGTATCTGTTCTGCTATTGGAATCGCATTTTCCGCAAACCTGGTTACCTTTTTCATCTTTTTTGAAATGCTTACTATGGCCACCTGGCCCCTGGTATTCCATGAACGAAATGAAGAGGCCAAATTTTCCGGCAGAAAATATTTAATTTACACGTTAATCCCAGGACAGTTTTTTCTGATGGGAATTATCATGGTATCCGGCATCAGCGATACCCTTACCTTTCAGCCGGGAGGATTTTTAAATGCTTCTGCAGGCTCTGCCGGTATGCTGATTGTACTGTTCTTCCTGCTGACAGGGGCCGGAGCTGTCAAAGCCGGCATTATGCCGTTTCACGGATGGCTGCCCGCGGCTATGATCGCGCCTACACCAGTAAGCGCACTGCTGCACGCCGTTGCCGTTGTAAAAGCCGGCGCATTCTGTGTCATCCGCATGATCGGATATGTATTCGGTCCGGGGCTGTTAAAGGAAATCGGCGCCGCTCAGATACTTTTATGGCTTGCAGTTTTTACCATTATCGTATCTTCCCTGATCGCATTAAGGCAGGACAACTTAAAACGGCGGCTGGCCTATTCCACCGTTGGACAGCTGTCCTATATTATCCTGGGGGCCTGCCTTCTAACCTCCCATGGTTTTACGGGTTCTCTGTTTCACATCGTGGCCCATGCGCTGATGAAAATTACTCTGTTTATGTGCGCCGGTGCCATTATTGTCACTACTCACAAAAACAATGTCAGTGAAATGAAAGGTATCGGACGCCAGATGCCCGTTACTATGATCTGCTTTACCATAGCCTCCCTTGGCATTATCGGGCTTCCTTTTATTGTGGGATTTACCAGTAAATGGAATCTGGCTCTGGGAGCCTTATATATGGGACAGCCGGTTTATATCGCCATCCTGCTTACCAGCTCCATGCTTGGCCTTGCCTATCTGCTGCCCATTACTTATACTGCTTTTTTCAGCAAAAACACAGACAGCGAGTTTACCCGTTTAAAAGAAGCCAGTCCTTTTATGCTGATTCCTATCTGTATCACTGCAGCTCTGACAATTATTTTAGGTATTCTGCCAAACTTTGGACTAAATCTCTATGACCTGGCAGAAATAGCTGCCAGCGCAGTGGTACCTTAAAAAAGGAGAGACTTATGAGTAAAACAAAAAAAATTGTCTATATCCTGATCGCCCTGATTTTGATTTTATCTTTCGTTCTTCAGCTTTTATTTGAGGGCCCCTCCGGCGCCGGTTTTTATATTATTTTCGGCTTTGCGGGAGCCTGGATTTTAATTCTGTTTTCCAAACGGATCCTGGCTCCATTGCTGCAGAAATCAGAAGATTACTATGATGGAGATGGAGGTAATGATGATCACTAATATTCATCCTGGTATATTTTTAATTATCTGCGGTATAATCACCGCAGTGATGCCTGAAAAATGGCGTAAGTTTTTCCTGATCGGATGCCCTGCAGTTACGTTTCTTTTTGCCATGCAGCTGAAAATCGGAGATTCTGCAGCTATCGTACTGTCCGAACAGTACACCCTCCATTATCTTGAGGTTACAAAGGAGAACTATATTTTCCTGTTTGTATTTTCACTGATGGCGCTGATTGGCGGAATCTATGCGGCACACAACAGCAATCGTCTGGAGGCTTTCGCCTCTATGGGGTACGCCGGCGGAGCTTTAGGCGTTACTCTTGCCGGAGGCTGGCTGACATTAATCCTTTTCTGGGAATTTATGGCTGTAACCTCCCTGTTTTTAATCTGGGGCAGTCACACAAAGAAGGCCACCAAGGCCGGTTTTCGCTATCTGCTGATTCATATGCTGGGCGGCAACCTTTTACTCTTTGGAATACTGATAAAATTTTTCCAGGGGGAACCCATGATTATCAACCTTACGGGAACCCATGATATCGCATTCTGGCTGATTTTCTCTGGCATGGCCATCAATGCAGCTATTGTGCCCGTACATGCCTGGGTGCCTGACGCATATCCCCAGGGAACTGTCACAGGCAGCGTCTACTTAAGCTCCTTTACCACAAAACTGGCTGTCTTATGTCTGATTCGTGTATTTGCAGGCTCTCAGATGCTCATTGTCCTGGGACTTATTATGATACTGTACGGCGCCTGCTTTGCATTAATTGAAAACGATATCCGCAGGCTTTTGTCCTACCACATTATCAGCCAGCTTGGCTTCATGGTAGCTGATGTAGGCCTTGGCACAGAACTGGCAGTCAACGGCGCCTCTGCTCTGGCTTTCAGTAATGTGTTATATAAGTCGCTGTTGTTTATGTGCGCCGGTGCCATTATTACTGCCACCGGAATCCGGAAAATCAATCAGCTTGGAGGACTGGCGAAAAAAATGCCTGTGCTGTGCATCTTTTTCTTTGTGGCGGCGCTTTCCATTGCCGGAGTTCCGCTTTTCTGCGGCTTTACCTGCAAATCCTTATCAATGACTGCAGCTGCCGGAGCCGGATATCACGCTGTAGAGCTGTTAATGATGCTTGGAAGTATCGGTACCGCCCTGTCAATTCCTTTTAAAATGGGATACTTTATTTTCTTTGGAAAAGACCGGAATCTCTCTGTAAAACCTATTCCCAAAAATATGTATGCGGCCATGGGAATCGGTGCGTTCTGCTGTATCCTTTTCGGGCTGGCGCCAAACCTGGTTTACCGGATGCTTCCATACACTATGAACTATCACCCGTATGGCATTGCTCATATACTGGAGTACGTACAGCTCCTTCCGGCCGCTCTGCTTCCATTTTTAATGTATTTAAACAAAATGGAGCCTCATACAGCCCTGACGCTGGATACAGGCTGGTTTGCCAGAGTTCCCCTTAAAAAATTTATTCATGGGATATCCGGATTTTTCTTTAAAGTACAGGAGCTTGTAGATACAAACGGCAGAAAAGTTTACCGGAATCTGAAACGCTCCTTTACAGATAATACCTCCGCCAGAAATGCCGATACAGAACGACGGCAGATTGGAGAAGGAATGCTGGCTATTTTAATTGTTATTATAGTAGTTGTTCTGTTTATCTTAATAAAACATATGAGGTAATTATCCCTAAAAAATATCCTGATGGTTTTAACGCAGCTTATAGTTTGCGTGTTTTACCATCAGGATATTTTTTCTATCACACTTCTGATTTTAGCAGAGATTCACTTTACGCCAGCAACGGCACCAGGAACAAAAATCCGCCGCATATAATCAGTCCTGTTACAATCAGAACCACCGCACAATATCCCATAATATCCCTTGCTCCAAGACCTGCAATTCCAAGGGCCGGCAGTGCCCAGAAGGGCTGCAGCATATTTGTCCAGGCATCTCCCCAGGAAATCGCCATTCCGGTAATGGCCGGAGCCACCCCCAGAAGATTTCCTGCCGGCATCATAATGGGCGCCTGCACTGCCCACTGCCCGCCTCCGGAGGGTACGAAAAAGTTTACCACTCCTGCCGCAAGGAAAGAAAACACCGGAAAAGTAACGGTATTAGAAATATTTACAAAGAAACTGCTGATAGCTCCCGCCAGTGAAATCCCGCCGGCACCGACGCCGGTCATAATTCCCATAATTCCCGCATAAAACGGAAACTGAAGAATAATTCCTCCTGCACTTTTTGCAGCGTTCATAATAGCCCTCACATAACTGATAGGGGTTTTATGAAAAATAAGGCCAAGAACAAGAAAAATCAGATTTACAATATTCAGGGAAAGGTTAAAGGAACCGGATGAAACAAAGTAAAACACCAGATACACAATTCCCAGAGCTGCAATCACCCAGGAGAGAATCATACTGTTCTCTAGTTTCTCTGCGGGGGTATGAGGATTCGGAATTTTTTCTGTCTCATCAATTAAAAGGGCCGGGTCTACAGCTACCACCTCAGAATCTGCGGGATGCATTCTGGCATTTACAAAAGAAACCACCAGAATAATTACTGCCACCAGAATCAGATTCCATGGGGCAAAGATAGTCTCAGATGTAGGCACCGACGCAGTTACTGCCCCTGCTGTCGTTGTCTTTAAGCTTTCATCCCAGGAAGCCAGTGTCAGCGGAATAGAGCCGGAAATACCTCCATGCCATACCACAAAACCCGAATAGGCAGAGGCTATCAGCAGACGGTAATCAACCCGGGCAACTTTTTTTGCAATTTCTTTCGCCAAAATCGCACCGACTACCAGACCAAATCCCCAATTTAACCAGCAGCAGAGCATAGAAATTACCGTTACAAATATAATAGCCTGAACCGGCTGCTTTGGAACAGAGGCCAGACGGGTAATCAGACGTTTTACAGCCGGCGCATTGGCAAAAGCAGTTCCAAACACAAGCACCAGAGCCATCTGCATGGAAAATGCAAGCAGTTCCCATATCCCCTGGCCCCAGCAGTCCGCAACTTCCAGCGGGTTCATTCCAGTTACGGGAATCGCCGCAATAAATACAACAATGGTCAGTATAATACAAAATATGAATGCATCCGGCAAAAAACGCTGCACCAGATGAACACATCCGTTTGTAAATTTTTTAAACATACGTAATCTCCTGTTAAAAATCCGAGACATTTTGTCTTCGGGATATGTGAAAAGAGAAATTTTCCTCTTTATCCAGTGATTAGCATTTCCAGCTGCTGTACTTTTTAGTCATTTTTCTATTTCCATTACTCCCATATTTATACAATTTTTTCAAAAAAGGAATTGACAATTCTTTCACATTGCCGTATACTATAATTCGTGTTCAGCACAAAACAGTTATGCGCGAGTGGCTCAGTTGGTGGAGCACGACCTTGCCAAGGTCGGGGTCGCGGGTTCGAGTCCCGTCTCGCGCTCTTTTAGAAGTATTATCAGTGATAATACTTCTTTTTTTGTTTGTGTGCTATGAACGTGCACAACCAAAAGCAGCCGGAAGCTGACATCACCCCGGCTGCTTTTCGTATGAATGAAATATTGTATTACCACTGGGACATACACTGCCCCTGACTGCTCAACGTATCCTTCACTTTTATTTTAATTTTTTCCAGAAGTTTATATTTTTCATAATTATAAGCTTCCTGGTTGGACTGAAGCATCTGAGTCTGCTCTTTACAGATCAGCTCCAGCAAAATATTCTTTTCTTTTTGTTTTAGCACGCTGCTCCCCCTTTTATTCTGCTTACAGATCATTTTCTACTCAACTGATTCTTTTTTATCATAAATCCGTACTGTTTTAACCGGACTGTTCCAGCTCTCATCTGCACTGGAAATATTCCCCGACCTCCAGACTCTTTTTACAAGTGCATCTGCATCTACTACAAATTCCGCCAAAGAGCCGTCAAAAGTGACTCTTTTAGAAGCATCCGTATGTCTGTCTGATTTACAGTCTGCAAGAATACACGGAATCACCGTTCCGTTTTCAAGAATCAGATCAAAATACGTTCCAATTGCTGTTGTATAATAGCTTCCCACAGCAACACAGAACCGGCCGTCAACCTGCCGGATCCCGTACTGACCGGTATAAGCTTTCTGCTGCAGCTTATACTGGGGACTTGATGTTGATGTAATGGCAGTATAAGGCATAAAACTCTTTGTAGTATTTTTAGCCCCGGGAAAATCCCGGTACTGTATTTTCTGATCTGTCAGATATCTTTTATGTAGATATCCCCTGTTTTCACCATATAAAACCTCATACCAGTCATTATCATATTCTGTATACATAACTTCTGTATTATAGGAAATCACCTCCATGACCGCTCCGTCCTGTGCAGGTTTTTCCCTGAAGTTTACATTGGCGCTGGTCCATCCCTGTATAAATACCTCCTGTGCGGCCTGTTTTACCTCTTCGCTGTTATCTTCCACTTCTCTGTGTATCTCCAAATTTCTGACACAGTTCATTTTGAATGCCTGATACTGATATCCCCGGCTTTTCTGCCAGACTTCCTGTCCGCACACAGGCACGGCCAGGGTCAATATACCCAGAACCGCCAATATCATACATATCCGTTTCATCATTTACCTGTTATCTCTTTCCTTTCTATTCATTAAATTATGCAGCATACTTTGTCCTTCTGCTTACTATTATTGGCAATTTTTGCAAAACTTAATCCATTTTAAACCAGACAAAACTGGTACATGCAGGTCACAAACTTAAGTATATGCAGATAACAGGCAAAAAATACCAAAAAGCCGGAAAAAATTCCGGCCTTTTCAATATTATTTGTAATGATAAACTCATTTTTCTCTATTTGAATTTTAATTTATGTGGTATACACTCTTTTTTATTTTCTTTTCAATTGCTTTTAGGACACCGTTAGCAGCCAGCACCAGTATTACACAAAGAATCGTTCCCCAGACAATTTTTACTGCATTCTGGGTTCTCATACCGTCAAAAAGCACAGAGCCCAGTCCTCCTGCCCCGATGGTCGCTCCAATCGTTGCGATACCGATGGTGGAAATAATGGCAATATGAATCCCCGCCGCAATAGAATCCAGCGCCAATGGAAACCGTATTCTGGAAAAAATCTGCCTGTCTGTCATCCCCATTCCCACAGCCGCTTCCAAAATCCCCGGATCTATCATCTGCAGGCCTTCGGTGAAACTTCGCACCAGAATATACTGATTATAAACTACAAGAACCAGTATAGCCGTCCTGCTTCCCAATCCTGTCAGAGGAATCAGCAGAGCAAACAGTGCCAGACTTGGAATTGCATATATCATGCTGCAGATACGCATCACCCAGGCCGAAATCCGTTTTTTATTCATAATAAACACTGAGATCACCATGGCAAGGCAAATAGAAATCAGCAGCGTAACAAAAACCATTTGGAGATGCTCCAGCATAGCCGTTATTAATTTGTCATAATGCCGGACTGTATATTCTATAAAACGCGTCATTTCAAAAACTCCAGACCTTCCACAACAGATTTCATCAGCGAAGCAACATATTCATTGGCCGGATTATTTACAATTTCTCTGGGAGGGGCAAATTGCTTAATTTCTCCCTGGTCCATAATCAAAACCCTGGTCCCCAGCTTTAGTGCCTCAGTAATATCATGTGTAACAAACAGAAAGGTTTTCTGACTGCTCTGGTGGATGGACAGCAGCTCATCCTGCAGTTTCCCTCTGTTAATAGCATCTATTGCCCCAAAAGGTTCATCCAGAAGCATAATCTTTGGATCCGCCGCCAGGGCTCTTGCCAGCCCCACACGCTGCTGCTGGCCTCCAGAAAGCTGCGCCGGATACCGGCTGCAAAACTCTTCCGGATCAAGATTTACCATTCTTAAAAGCTCATGGGTCCGGCTTTCAATGCTTTCCTTTTCCCAGTTTAAAATTTCCGGAACTACAGCGATATTTTTAGCAACAGTCATATGCGGAAACAAACCAATCTGCTGAATCACATAGCCGATGCCCTGTCTTAGCTTTACAGGATCCTTCTGTCTGATATTTTCTCCAAATATAAAAATTTCGCCAGAGGTCGGTTCATATAAACGATTTACCATTTTCATCAAGGTCGTCTTCCCGCAGCCGGAAGTGCCCAGAATTGTCACCAGCTCTCCTGCCCGGATCTGAAAACTTACATGATTGACCGCATTTTTCACTCCCTGGGGAAATTTTTTTGTCACATCTTTAAATTCAACCGCAATCTCCATCCTCATTCCTCTTTTCCAGCATCAGCGCTCCCCCAGGACATCCGGTCACACACAGACCGCAGCCCTGGCATCTGTCAGCATTCTGTATACAGAGATCCCCCTCTGTTGAAAACACCTTGAATCTGCATCTTTTCCTGCACTTTCCACACCCAATGCATTTTTCTAAGTCAATTTTCACACAATAAGATACTTTCGGCCAGATTCCAAGACTATTACGGTACCTGGCCCCGCGAAACAGATAGCAGCAGTCTGTACAACAGTTACAGATACCTCCGGGATTGATTGTATGAATCAATCCTTTTTTATCTGCCATACGGACAATTTCCTTAGCTTCTTCTTTGGTAATCGCCCGGGCCTGCCCCCGTTTCACAAAAGAATTTGGCGCAGTTCGATAGGTAATACAGGTTTCTGTGGGCTGGCCGCAGTTTTGAATCAGCCGCCGGCAGTCACACAACGCCAGATAAGGTGTATCATCCCGCCCGTCAATAAAGGAGAGCACATCCCACAGGGGCAGCACCTCATCCTGAGTGGGGCGTTTATTCTTAGTTTCTCCCAGTGAATCTGTATAAGCTTTAAAGTACCAGGCATCTAATCTTTCTTTGCATTCTCTAGGCAGCAGATCATAAGCTTTTATTTCCTCTGTTGCAAAAATATCCAGACGTCCGTAAAAACTTCCCAGACAATAGGAAACACCGTCTTCTCCCTTGTTCAATATGCCCCGGTGAAAATATAAGCGAATCAGCATTTCTGCCTCTGCATGATCTTTTGCCAGCTTCCATTCTATCAAAAACTCTGCCAGCTTTTGGGGGCTTATACATTGTTCTGCGGGCAGCCTTATAATCAGCTGTTTGTCTTTATCGGTAAGTATCCGGTCCAGAATCTCATATCCCGCTTCCGGAATCTTAAATTTTTCAATAATAATTTTATTTTCCATCACTTTTTTTACAGGGAAAGCATGGGGCTTTCCCTGGCTTCTTATTTATCTTTTTACTTATTTTAATGTTTCATAGAAATCAGCCGCCACGTCATCATATTCTTCCTTTTGAATATCCACCGCCGCGTTTAACTCTGTCATAGTCTCTGTATCAATCTGCTGGCTGATATGATTAATAATATTTTCCGCTTCCGGATATTTTTCCAGCACATCGGCTCTCACCACAGGAATAATGTTGTAAGGGGGCCAGAATTTTTTATCATCTTCCAGCAATACAAACTCATCACTGCTAAGCTGGGCATCTGTTGTATATGCAGGTACGCAGTCTACCTCATCGCTTTCCAGCACCTGATATTTCAGTGCGTTATCAAATGAATTTTCCGATGCAAAAGCAAATTCACCGTAAGCTTTTTTAAGCCCTGCCATACCATCCTCCCGTTCATAAAAATCAGAGGTACTTCCAAATCGTATTTTCCCGGCCTGTTTCTGCAGATCCGAAATCGTACGGATTCCATATTTCTGAGCCACATCCGCTCTCATGGCCAGACCGTTTCCATCACTTGCAGCGCACATCTCTAAAACATCCAGCTGATACTTTTGGGCATACATCTCTTTTACGGTATTATAAACCTCCTGGGTATCCGTCATCATTGGCTGCTCTAATATGGTCATCAGTGCTGTGCCGGTATATTCCGGATAAATATCTATATCGCCCTGACACACAGCCTGATGTATCACCGCATTGGAAACTTCAAATTCACGCTGAACCTCAAAACCTTCATCCTCAAGGGCCAGCGCATACAGCTCACTTAAAATCAGATTTTCTGTAAATCCCTTGGAACCTACTATAATCTTTTTGCTTTCAGCATCATCCTTTTTACCGCTCTGGCACGCAGTCAGAGACACGGCAGCTGCTGCCGCAAGGAGGATGCATAATATTCTCTTTTTCATAAGATTTTCTCCTTTATCATCTGCTATCTACATACTATATTTTAAAAACCACTTCTCTATCTTTCCAAGAAGCAGCTGGCCCAGCAGGGTCAGTGCCGCAACAGACACAGCGCCAATTACCAGATACTCTGTTTTCATCAGACTGATTCCATTATAAATAAGGACACCAAGACCTCCGCTGCCTATATACGCAGCTAAAGCTGCACTGGCAATTACTTCAGAGGCCGCCATCTTAATGCCTCCCATAATGTAGGGCATTGCCAGCGGAAACTGCACCTGGTAAAACATACGCTTCTCATCCATTCCCACTGCTTTTGCAGTTTCTATCATAAAAGCCGGAACCTGAGCAAATCCCAGGGTCGTCTGGATCAATACCGGAGGCACCGCCAGTACCGTAAGCGCCGTCAGAGCCGGTTTCATGCCAATTCCCATAACGGGAATCAAAATCACCAGCACGGCCAGGCTTGGAACAATCCTTAAGGTACTGAAAAAAGTCATAATAAACTTTTTGACTCTGGGAAAAGAAAGACAGAGAATACCGCAGGGAACACCAATTACAACAGCCAGCCCCACAGCAGTCAGACTAATATAAATATGCTGCCACACCATCTGAAAATAGGTCTGCCAGTTATTTACAAAATAATCAATATATACCTGCATAAAATTCCCCTTCCCACAAAAATCCTGTTTTTTCATGCTCATGCTATTTTAGCACGCAATTTCTGCTTAATCTACCTAAAAATGACTGTTTTTTCTGTCAAATACTGATTATTTTCACGAAATATGAAAACCCCAATTTCTTTTCAGATAATCTTCGGTCTCAATAGTTCACAAAAATGCCAGTTATTTCACATAATTTTCACTTACTTTTTACAAACTTTTAACTTTTATTGCCAACCGTCTAACAAGCTGATAATATTAAAATATAAATATTATTTTTTATATACTTAGGAGATAAGAAAATGTCTATCACAGAAATTTTTTCGCTTTTAGGCGGTGTTGGACTGTTCCTTCTTGGAATGTCAATTATGTCAACCGGCCTGAGAAATGCATGCGGAGATAACCTCCAGATCATTTTGGAACACGCTACCAAAAACAAAGTGATTGCCGTGCTGGTAGGACTGGGAATGACCATGCTGATTCAGAGTTCATCAGCAACCGACGTTATGGTTATCGGCTTCGTAAACTCAGCTATGATGAACCTGTCCCAGGCCATCGGAGTTATTATGGGCGCCAATATCGGTACTACCGTTACTGCTCAGATTACCGCATTTAATTTAAGCGCAATTACCCCCCTGCTTCTTTTTGCAGGCGCAGTGATGTATCTGTTTGTAAAGCGCAGCATTATCCGGCATATCGGATCCGTAATTATGGGATTTGGTATGCTTTTTCAGGGAATTTCCCTGATGAAACTGGCCATCGCACCCCTTTCTGAAAGCGAAGGTTTCATTGATTTTCTTTCTACATTAAATAATCCGGCTCTTGCGCTGGTATTTGGTGTGGCATTTACTGCACTGCTGCAGAGTTCTTCGTCCTCCACCGTAATATTCCAGGCGTTTGCCATCCAGGGCTTATTAAGCTATGACGTAGCTGTATACCTTGTAATCGGAGCTGCTATCGGTTCCGTAACACCAAACCTGCTGGCAGCCCTGACAGCCAACAGAAACGGCAAACGGGCCGCAATTTTAAATCTTTTATTTAACCTGATACGTGCAGGTATTTTAGTGGCGCTGATTAATATCTTTCCGATGCTGCTTACCTTTATTCAGAATTTATCACCGGGAGATGTGGGGCGCCAGATTGCCAATACCCATACAATTTTTGCCATTATTGCTGTACTGATTGAACTGCCCTTTGCCAACAAAATTGTCAAACTCTCTCAGAAAATTATTCCTGTCAAACCGGAAGAGACACAAAAAAGCAAGGACCGCTCTTTACAGTATATGACACAAATCACCAAACTGACACCGGTAGTTGCTTTAAACCAGGCACAGCTTGAGATCACAAGAATGGGGAAACTTGCAGCGGAAAATCTGCAGCTGGCATTAAATGAATTTTTCAATAACAGCACCGCAAAAATGCTTGATATCAAAGAGCGTGAAGAAACCGTTGACATTCTTAACCGCTGTATTTCAGATGAAATGGCAGAGCTTCGTTCTATGGAGCTGACATCAGAGAACATCAAAAAGGTTTCCATGATGACCATTGCCCAGACGGACATTGAACGGCTCTCAGATCATGCGGAAAATATCATTGAATATGTAGATAAGCTCAGATCAAAAAAGGCCTGTATCTCGCCGGAAGCCCTGGAGGAGCTGAAAGATATGGCTCAAAACACCATGAAGGCCGTGCACTTGTCTCTTGACATTTTTTCCTCTGAAAACTATGATCTGCTTTCTGAAATTGAAGAAATCGAATCCGTAGTTGACCGTCAGGAAAAGACTTTTATCGACAATCACATTGAACGTTTGATGCGTTCTGACTGCACTCCAATCAGCGGCATTATTTTCTCGGATCTGGTAACAGATCTTGAACGCTGTTCAGATCACGCCATCAACATTGCCTATTCTTTAAAAGAACGAATATAAAATCTAACAAAAAAGGCACAGAGACCAACGTTTCTGTGCCTTTTTTGTTAGATATTCTCCGCCTGCGGCGGGTCGCTTTTGCGACATGACTCCATTCCACCGCAGTGCGATCCACAGCAAAGCGTTTATTTCTCTATAGGAATTGGTACTTTTCAGCTTTATCACAACCCAATATCTCCTATAGAGAAATAAAAAAGGCAGCCATCGATCTGCTGCCTTTTTTAGGAGAAGGTATTTTTTACTATGGGGTGTAGCAAAAAACTATATAATGTATTGGGGGTTTTTACAGTTATTATTATAATCAAAATGCTCCCGGAAGTGTGCTCAAAGATATAAATTTTTTCAATCTTTTTTTATACATTATTGCCAATCAATCCCAGTTACTCATTTGTAACTATGTGGCATTTTTCATAATTTCCACTTCTGTTTTTCAACACTTCTCCAATGTGAACGATCTCATTTGTCTGAATTGTTTTTATTTTTATATTTTATTCCAGTTTTATCAGTTAATAATAGTTGTCATATTTTTTCTTCTACAGCTTGTATCCAAAAATAGTTCCACATCTTTTCAGACTGGTCTGGGGAACACGAAAATGTTATACTGTCGTTAAGAAAATTTATACGTTTCATAATAAATAAAGGAGTAAAACATTATGTCTCAGACAGAAAATAAAAAAATAAAGTATGTCCATCAGCCTGTAGTCAAGAAAGATGCCATGGCACTGCTCACTGGACAGCCGGTTTACACAGATGACCTGGCTCCTGCCGACTGTTTATGTGTAAAACTGCTGAGAAGCCCCCATGCCCATGCTCTGATTCAGGAGATTGACACCAAAACCGCCCAAATGGTTCCGGGCATTGTATGTGTTCTTACTTATAAAGACGTTCCCCGCAGACGCTTTACTATGGCCGGCCAGACCTACCCGGAGGAAAGTCCTTACGACCGGTATATTCTAGAACAAAGGGTTCGTTTCGTGGGAGACACTGTAGCAATTGTTGCCGGTGAATCAGAAAGGGCGGTGGACAGAGCACTGAAATTAATTAAAGTTAATTATCAGATTTTAGAACCGGTGCTTGATATCCATACTGCCAAAGACAACCCGGTGCTTGTTCACCCGGAAGAGGACTGGCATTCCTTTTTAGACAGATCTATATCTGACAACCGCCGGAATCTCTGTGCCACACTTTCAGACTCCCATGGGGATACCGAAGCTGTCATGGCCGATTGTGATGTTGTCCTGGAAGAGACTTATCATATTCCCGCTGTACAGCAGGCCATGATGGAAACCTTCCGCACCTACACCACCATGGATGCTTTCGGACGTCTGACCATTGTCAGCTCCACACAGGTTCCTTTCCATGTAAGAAAGTCTGTAGCCACAGCTCTTGATATTCCAAAGTCAAGAGTGCGTGTTATCAAGCCCAGAATCGGAGGCGGATTTGGTGCAAAACAAACCGCTATTACAGAAGTTTATCCGGCCATTGTTACTTTAAAAACCGGTCGGCCCGCGAAAATCATATTTACCAGAAAGGAATCTCTCACAGCATCTTCCCCCCGGCATGAAATGGAAATCACAGTAAAAATAGGTGCCATGAAAACAGGAAAAATCCGGGCTTTTTCCATTTATTCCCTGTCAAATACAGGTGCATATGGAGAACACGGTCCTTCCACCGTTAATCTTACATATGAGGAAAGCGTCTCTCTCTATCAGCCGGAGGCATTTTCCTTTGCAGCCGATGTAGTATATACCAATCATATGTCTGCCGGCGCCTACCGGGGTTACGGAGCCACACAGGGAATTTTTGCAGTGGAATCTCTCATCAATCAACTGGCGGATACTCTGAATATAGATCCTGTAGAGCTTCGAATGCAGAATATTACCCGGCAGGGTGATATGATGCACTCTTATTTCCACAGCATCGCCACCAGCTGTACCTTAGATCAGTGTCTGCAGCGCACATCAGAACTTATCGGCTGGGAGAAAGATTCCCCGGTACAGATTCTGGAAAACGGACATATCCGTGCTAAAGGCCTTGCGCTGGCCATGCAGAGTTCCGGGATTCCTTTTATTGATGTAGGATCTGCCACACTCAAACTTTCGGACGACGGCTTTTATAACCTGTTAATCGGAGCCACTGATATGGGCACCGGCTGTGATACCATACTGGCTCAGATGGCCGCCGACTGCCTGCAGACCCCCATTGAAAATATTGTAGTAACCGGTGTTGATACGGACTCATCCCCTTATGACTCCGGCTCCTATGCTTCCAGCACAACCTATGTAACCGGTACGGCAGTTGTAAAAGCCTGTCAGCAAATGGTAGAAAATATTTTAAAAACAGGGGCCATGCTTTTGAAAGTCAGTGACTGGCAGACCCTTTATTTTGACGGAAACAAAGTCACAGATCCAGAATCAGGAAAAGAACTGACCCTATCAGACATTGCCTATCAGGCCATGAGTATTGCCGCCCCTGCCCTGTCCGCCAGTGTCAGTTACACAGCCCCCGCCTCCCCGCCTCCTTTTATGGCAGGAGCCGCTGAAATTGATCTGGATCCGGAAACCGGAAAAATACAGCTGGTTCATTTTGCCGCCGTTGTGGACTGCGGTACTGTCATCAATACAGCCCTGGCCAAAGTCCAGACAGAAGGTGGAATTGTACAGGGTATCGGCATGGCTCTCACAGAAGATGTCTGGTATGATAAGGCCGGCCATAATTTCAGCAATTCCTTTTTACAATATAAAATACCTGCACGCACGGATATTGGAACTATAACGGTGGAATTTGCTGAAAGCTATGAAGAATCCGGACCATTCGGCGCAAAATCCATCGGGGAAATCGTCATCAATACCTCTGCTCCCGCCATCGCCCATGCCGTTCATAATGCCTGCGGCGTATGGTTTCGACACCTTCCCATTACACCGGAAAAAGTGTTAAAAGCAACCGGAAAAATCTGATTCTGCCATATTTTTTATTTATCCAAAAAATATTAGATAAATAAAAAATATTTCCAAGTCTCTTTTTACCATTCTGTTATACTAACAAAAAAGCAAAAAACAGGAGGTAACTTATGCTTGGACTTGGAATTGATACCGGGGGGACCTGCACCGATGCCGTAATATACGATCTGGACTCCCGGCAGATACTTTCACATACAAAAACACGAACAACCCACGCTGATCTGACACAGTGTATTTTGCAGGTTATGAAAGACCTTCCCCAGGATCTGCTCCACAAGGCAGACTTTATTGCTCTTTCCACCACCCTGGCAACCAATGCCTGCGTGGAGGGAAAGGGCGGCCGGGCCAAACTGGTTTTTATCGGTCTTGAGCCTGAAGAAGCCTCCAGGCAGGCAGCCTCATACGGACTTCCTCCCATGGAAGAAATATACTGCCTTCCGGCTCATATTCCCCTGGATACCGCACAAATCACCGAACCGGACTGGACACAGTTCCGGGCAGATCTCTCCGTTCAGTTTCAAAATTACGACAGCGTTGCCATCACTCAGCTGAATGCCCGCCAGAACAACGGCGCTTTCGAGAAAAAAGCAAAAGAGATCATAATGGAAGAGCTGGGCCTTCCATGTATTACCGGCTATGAGCTGTTCCAGGAATACAATATTTACCGCAGGGGAGCCAGCGCACTTTTAAATGCCCGGCTGATTCCTGTGATCCAGGAATTTTTAAGCGCTATCCGCACATCCTTAGATCAGATGGACTTAAACCGCCCTATCGTCATTGTAAGAAGCGACGGCACTATGATGAGTGAAGCATATGCCTGTGAGCGTCCCATTGAAACCCTTCTGTGCGGCCCTGCCGCAAGTATTATGGGTGCTATGGAGCTTTGCTCTGAGCCAAACCAGGTTATTATTGATATGGGAGGTACAACCAGCGATATTGCCCTGGTAAAAGACGGCATTCCGGTACGCGTCACAAACGGAATCCAGATCGGCAGCTGGAAAACTTTTGTTCACGGCATGTTCGTTGATACTTTCGGTCTGGGGGGCGACAGCACCATCTGCAGAGATAACAACGGAGTCCTCTCTCTGGATACTGTACGCAGCATTCCTCTCTGTATGCTTGCCAGCATTTACCCCCAGGTGACGGAAAAAATTCACAAGTTAAATACAGATGAAGTAAAACATAGCAAAAATCTTTTTGAATTTTATGTTCTGTTAAAAGACATTTCCCACAGTCCGCTATATACAGACCGTGAGAAACAGTTCTGTAAGGCCTTAAAGGACGGCCCCCTTCTGATTCGTGAAGCAGCCGCCTCCATCCGGGAGGATATTTACTGCTTCGACATCCACCGGCTGGAATCAGAAGGAGTTGTAATGAAATCTGCCCTGACGCCTACTGATATTATGCATATCAAAGGGGATTTTAAAGGATACGACAGCACGGCATCCCAGGAGGCCGTCTCCTTTCTGGCACGAAATCTAAAGCTTACAGAAAGCGATCTTTGTGACCAGGTTTACCGGATGATCCGCAAAAAAATATTTATGAACGTCTTAAGGATTCTGATGAAAGATTCTCATCCTCAGCAAAAAGATTCTCTGATGGAAAAGCTGGAGTTTCTGTATGAATCTGCCTATCAGAACGCCTGCCAAGAACAGACCGCCTTTTTTTCACCGGACTTTAAGCTGAATGCCGTTCTTGTAGGAATCGGTGCCCCTGTACACGTCTTCCTTCCGGAAGCGGCCAAAATGCTTGGCGTAAAATGCTATATTCCCGAATTTGCCCCTGTAGCCAATGCTCTTGGCGCTGTCGTAGGCAATATTTCCGCTGAGGCAACTATTGAAATTAAGCAGATCAGCTCCATAGGAAATGCCGATCAGTATTATTTTACCGGGCGCCCGGAATACGGCTTTTACGATACCCTGGAAGAAGCAGAAAAAGCGGCCCGGCAGGCTGCAAAGCAGGATGCTTCCGAAAAAGCCCTTCGCCAGGGAGCTGCAGATCAGCTCACTGTAACATTTTCCAGCCACGAGCACAGCGCTATGACAAACTTCGGAAAAATGTTTTTAAGTTATGACGTCACCGCTTCTGTGATTGGGCATATGCAGTTTTCTGATTCCGTATAAACGGTAAATAAAAAAGAATGTGCAAAGCACATTTTCCGCTATATCACAACACAGTATTTCCTACAGAGCAAAAAAGCACTTTTGTCTCAGTTCAAAATCTGATCTGCCGCTCTGCATCCTGATATTTCAGGGGCATATGATTTGACTGAGACAAGAGTGCTTTTAAATTTTAAATGTTTAGAGGTTTTCTTTCAAACTTCCTGTTTGAAAAATATGCTGTTACTGATTTCCCTGTGCATATCTGCTGAGGAACTGCTTTGTACGCTCTTCTTTTGGATGGTCAATCACCTGTTTTGCGTCTCCCTGCTCAACAATATAACCGTCATCCATAAAAATAATCTGATCTGCCACATTTCTTGCAAAATCCATCTCATGAGTAACAATAATCATTGTGGTGTTCTTATCCGCAAGGCCCCGGATGACTTTTAACACCTCTCCGGTAAGCTCCGGATCCAGCGCTGATGTAGGTTCATCAAAACACAGGATATCCGGTTCCAGCGCAAGAGCTCTTGCAATAGCCACACGCTGCTGCTGTCCCCCGGACAGCTGGTGGGGATAATGGTTAATACGGTCAGACAGCCCCATCTGTGCCAGCAATGCTTTTCCATGGGCTTCGATCTGCTCATAGACCGCTTTTTTCTGATCTTTATAATCGGGGCGCTCCTGAGCCAGAAGCTTTTCTGCCAGAATTACATTTTCCAGCGCCGTATACTGGGGAAACAGATTAAACGACTGGAAAACCATCCCGAAATGCAGGCGCTTCTTTCTAAGCATTTCCTCTTTTTCATGTTTATTAACCGCTGCGTCAAACAGGGTTTCTCCTGCCACCGAAAAATTGCCGCCATTAGGTGTCTCAAGAAAATTCAGACATCGCAGCAATGTAGTCTTTCCGGAACCGGAAGAACCGATAATTGCCAGTGCATTTCCTTCTTCCAGGGAAAAGCTGACATCTTTCAGAACCTTGGTTTTTCCAAAATGTTTTTCAATGTTATTTACTTCCAGAATCGCCATGTTTTCCCTCCTTATTTAAAATAGTTTAATCTGCGTTCAATGTAGTTAAATACCAGGGTAAGAACTCCTACAAACGCCAGATAAAATACACCGGTATAGAACAAAGGCCATACAAGTCCTGCTGATTTCATAAATGAGAATCCTGCAAATGTTAGCTCATAAGCCGCGATAATCCGGGCCAGAGAAGTATCTTTTACAAGTGTAATAATCTCATTTGACATAGGCGGAACAACCCGTTTAATCATCTGCAGCAAAGTAATCTTAAAGAAAATCTGTCTGCGGGTCATGCCAAGCACCTCACCTGCTTCCCTTTGTCCTGCAGGGACGCCCTCAATGCCGCCCCGGAAAATAACGGAAAAATAACAGGCATAGTTGATGGTAAAGGCAACTACTGTAGCCGTAACCCTTCCGGTCTCATTTCCGCTCCAGATATTGTATCCCAGCATTCCCGGAAGATAAAAAATAACAATCAGCTGCAGCATCAGCGGTGTTCCTCTGATGATCCAGACAATTACCTGAACAATATAACGAACCGGTTTCCACTTACTCATAGACCCAAATGAGATAATCAGCCCCAGGGGCAGTGCAAAAACAAGGGTCAGAGCGAAGATTTCCAGCGTTGTCAGGAAACCAAATAACAATTCCTGCGTGACGTTCCAAAACATAATTTTCTCTCCTCTGATCTGTTAAAACGGACTTCACATGATAAGGCAGAGAGCACTGCGCCCTCTGCCTTTCGCATCCATATTAAGATTTTGTACGGTTTATTTTGACGGTACAACGACAACCTGTGCGTTATTGCAGTATGCATTAGTGCATTCCATTGCAGATGTAACTTCATCTGTGAGGGTCATGCCGTTCCATACTACATCCAGGTTTTTAGATTCCAGTTCCATGATTTTTGTGTCCCAGTCAATCTCCACAAACTGAATCTTTACACCCAGCTTTTCTGCAACCAGCTTTGCCATATCAGCATCAAAACCAATCCAGTCGCCATTGTCATCTTTGTAATCCATAGGTTCGAACTCTGTAATACCTACTACCAGTGTTCCCTTATCCTGAATATAAGCTACATCGCTGTCTTTCTCAGCTGCTTTATATTCAGACTCACCCTGCTCTACAAGAGCATCCTGTACACCGTATTTTTCTGCAATTTCTTTCATAGAGCCGTCAGCATAAGTTTCGGAAAATACCGCATTAATATAAGAAGCCAGATCAGATCCTTTGCGGCATCCAACTCCGTACTCTTCGGTTGTCAGCTCATCTGTATGTTTCATATCCGGATAGCTTGTTCCTTCCCCGATCATGGCTCCGGCCATAAGCAGGTCTATAATCGCTGCGTCAGAAGTTCCAGAAGATACTTCCATCAGCGCATCCGCCTGTGAAGATACTGCATTATATTTGAAGTCTTTTTCCTTTGCAGCGGCCTCACCGGCAGAACCTGCCTCCACCGCATAGGTCATTTTTGTTTCGTCAGCTGCACTGCCGCCCTGATCGGCATCTTTACCGCCGCATCCTGCAAATGTCAGACCTGCAGTTAAAACGGCCAACATAACTACCAGTTTCTTTTTCATATGTCCTCTCCTCTAAACTATGTTACAATATTGAATACTTGAGTATTCTACCATAGTAGCACACTAAAGTAAAGAGGATTTCCTCTGATTTTTCACCATCTTGGTATATATTCCGTTTCGTTCCATTAACTCTTCCGGCGTTCCCTGCTCCACTGACCTTCCATCGGAAAGTACAACAATTTTATCCGCCCCGGCAACTGTCCGCATCCGGTGGGCGATAATCAGCACCGTTTTCTTCTCTATCAGCCTTGACAGGGCAGTTTGAATCTGTGTCTCGTTTTCCACATCCAGGGAGGCGGTTGCCTCATCCAGCAGAATAATAGGAGCGTCCTTTAAAAATGCTCTGGCAATAGAAATACGCTGCCGCTCTCCTCCTGAGAGTTCACAGCCATTTTCTCCGATACGGCTGTTCCACTTCTCTGGAAGCTTTTCTACAAACTCTGCACAGCCTGCCAAAGAAGCCGCCGCCAGCACCTCCTGATCGGAGGCATCCTTTCTGCCGATTCTGATATTTTCCATAATAGTATTGTCAAACAGGGTTACATCCTGAAATACGATAGAATACAGCGACATCAGCGTCTCCGGATCAATTCCTGCAATATCCATGCCTCCCACCGTAATCCTTCCGGACTGTATATCCCAAAACCTGGCGGCCAGACGTGATACGGTAGTTTTTCCTCCTCCGGAAGGACCCACCAGCGCAGTCACCTGTCCCTGTTTCGCTGTAAAGGAAACGTCTTTGAGTACCGTTTCTTTTTGGTTATAGGAAAATCCCACATGCTCAAATACAATATCATATCCCCGGTTTGTCAGGCAGTTTTCACCGGTCTGCACCGGGTACTTCAAAATTTCATTCATCCTTCCAATATTTGTCCGGGTACTGATTACAGCTGCAAGATTTTGCAGGGCGCTCTGCAAAGGATCATAAAGCCTTGATACTACCAGCAGAAAAACAAAAAATGTTAAAATATCCAAAGAACCTTTCATCAGCAGCACAGACCCTGCCAGTGCCACAGTAGCGATTCCAAGCTTTAAAATCAAAGATGCGCTGACAACAAATACAGCTGTTCCAAATTCTGAAATTACAGCTCTTTTTTCTACTGCTTTAATCTTACGATCTAACCCTTCCAGATAACTGTCCTCCGCGTTGCACGCCTTTAAATCCCTGACAGTTTCCAGGCATTCCTGAATACCGTCGGCGCAGGCCATTTTTGCATCCATCTGCCGTTCATTCAGCTTTTCTTGTACTTTTGCAGAAAATCCTACAATTGCAAAAGATACGGGAAGCACCCACAGCGCTGCCAGAGCCATCCTCCAGTCAAACGCAAACAGGCCGATGGAAATCAATACGGTAGATATTACAGAGCCTATCAGTTCCGGAATAAAATGCGAGAAACTCTGTTCTAGAAATGTGCAGTCTGCCATAATTGTGCTGGTCAGATCTGCCAGATCCTTTTTTCCGAAAAAGGAAAGAGGGATTTTTCTAAGCTTTTCCGCCAGTGATACCCTTCTGATTCCACTCTCAACATAAGTGGCAAAATAAGTAGCGTTATACTGGAACCAGGTAGTTAAAAGCAGCAGTAAAATGCACAAAATACAGCCGGCCAGATAAAAACCCCATCCATAAGTTCTGCCCCCAAAAAGCAGGTCTTTAATCAACAGATAAAGCATTCCCACAGGAAACATCAAAGACAGATTCTGAAAAACACATGCGATGCATCCTTTCACAAGATCTTTTGCCCCCTGGCGGGACAATGCAAACTTTTCCTGAAGCCATTTTATCATAGAGCGCCTCCTTCCCTGGAAACCTTCCATGCTGCGGATGTCTGATAGTTTTCCCACATCCTGGCGAATATCCCATTCTGATTCATCAGTTCTTCTCCAGTGCCTTCTTCACAGATTTCTCCGTCTTTTAGCACATAAATACGGCTGGCATTTATTACCGTTGAAAGACGGTGGGCGATCATAATTACAGTTTTTTTCCTGGACAATTCTGCAAAGGCTTCCTGGAACCGGCTTTCATTATCCGGATCCGCAAAGGCAGTTGCCTCATCTAGAATAACCACCGGCGTATTTTGCAGCATAACTCTTGCTATAGCAATCCGCTGCTGTTCCCCGCCGGACAAATACACGCCCCGGCTTCCAATTACAGTGTCGATACCATCCGGCAGTTTTTCGATAATATCCATACACTGAGCGGCTTTCAACGCCGCCATAACCTCTTCCCTGGAAGTCTCAGGTCTTCCCATCCGGACATTTTCCAGAATAGAGTCCTTCACCAGATGACTGTTCTGGAATACAAAGGATACCGTCTCCATGAGCTCCTTTTTGGAAATTTCCCTGACATTAACTCCTCCTATCAGTACATTCCCCTGCTGCGCATCAAAAAAACGCGCTATAAGATTTGCAAGTGTTGTTTTCCCTCCTCCGGAAGGCCCCACAAATGCCGCAGTTTCACCGGGAGCAATTTTAAGGGAAATATCATGTACGGCATCCTTAGTTCCGTCATAGCTGTAGCTTACATGACTTAAAACCACAGACGCATCCACAGGTGATTTGGGCTTCCCGGGTTCCCCAAGAGGCTTTATCTCTAAAACACTGTCAATCCTTCCCAGGGCATCTTCCACGATCATTGCATTTTCACTCTGAAACATAATTCTGGTAAGGGTCAAAGAAATAACCGGAGTAATAATAATATAAAACAGCAGATTCAACAGAAGTTCCTGTGTAACACCCCCCCTGGCCAAAATCAGCCCTCCGGCAATTAAAAATGCAAAAACACTGTTAACCGCCGCCGTATACAGCATCATAGGACCTCTAAGCTGCCTGGTATAGGCAATCACCCAGGTCTGATAACGGTCGATGGCATCTTTAAATTTCTTAAAGGAAAAAACCGTCTGTCCAAAAGTTTTCACAACAGGAATCCCCCGGACATATTCCACAGCCTCGTTTGACATGTCATCTAAAGCATTCTGGTATTCACTCATTTTCTGCTGCATACCAGAGCCGGTCATACTCATCATAATCAAAAAACCAAGGACCACAGGAATCAGGCTTAAGAGGCCAAGCCTGAAGTCAAATACAAACAGCAGTACCAAAAGTCCCACCGGCGTGGCAATGGCCCCCGCCTTATCCGGCAGCTGATGAGCCAGATAGGTTTCTGTTGCCGCGCTGGATTCATTGACAATTTTTCTAAGCTTCCCGCTTCCAAAACCATCCGCAAATCCCATGGGCAGCTTTACAATATGATGCATCGTTTTAATTCTGATATTAGATGCAATTCTGAAAGCCGCCACATGAGAGCACATAAGGGCTGCAATATAAACCAGTACCGCAGCCACTGCCAAAATAACTGCCATCCATCCATAATGTGTCAGTCCTTCTGCCTGCCCAAAATCAGGTGCTGCCCAAAGTACCTCTCTTATAATTTTCCAGATATACCAAAAGGGTATAAGGGCCAGTATTGCACTGGCCGCTGATAATATCCATGACAAATATGCCAGATATTTATGATGCCCTGCATACCCAAGCAGACGCGATAAATTTGATTGTTTCTTCACCTAGATACCTCCTTTTCATTTTAGATTCGCTTTTTTCTTTATAATATCCTCCTTATTGTTAGTCATAACTAACCTTCATATAAAAACAGATCGTACAATCAGGCGGCGGGCGCAGATACCTCCGGGCTAATCATTAGTATCCCAGCACCGCCTGCCATCCTGCCGTATAAAATTGTCTGAGCTCTTTGACATATTCTACCGCCTGGGCTTTTGGCATATCGTGCACAACCATTTCAAAAAAACCATTAAACATACCCGTAATCAGAATGTGCTCCAGCTGAGGATCTATTTCCTTTAAATTCTGCCCAAGGCTGTGCATAGACTGGATAAACTTATGTGTCCCCTTTACTTCGCTTTCCACCATTTTATGAACAAAATGCTCGTACTTTGTACCCTCCGAGCACAAAATCAGCAGTTTAAAAACTTCCAGATGCTGGTATACATAATCCAGCATCCAGTCCATGCACGCTCCGGAAATCTTTCCCATTTCCTCTTTCTGCAGTCTGGGAGGAAGCATAGCAAATTCTCTCTGGGCTCCCTCAAATCTCTCCAGCATAACCTCAGCCTGCTCTCCCACCAGTGCTTCAAACAGTTTTTCTTTGCTTCTGTAATATCCGTAAAAGGCTCCGGTAGTTACCCCGGCATCCTTTACAATGCTCCTTAAAGAAGCCGACTTAAATCCCTTCTTTAAAAATTCCTTTTTTCCTGCACGATGTATACTCTGTAATGTAGTTAATTCATCCACCAGTAGTTTTCTCCCCTTTTCCTGTTATAACAGTGTTATATAACAATGTTATGTTATCACCACTTTTATAATTCTGTCAACAAAGCGGCCCCCTGAATCAGCGAGTTTTTTTCTCAATACTGCGTTTTTTCAGATAGAAAAAACGCCAGCCCCAAAACCACTGTTTTTCAATTCCTGTTACATTGTGTGGTTTCCGTCAGCTGACGTTTTTTGATCTGCCCTGTTATGGGCCGCCGGCAATTTATCTGCCTGTTTGGCGTTTTACTTATTGCTTATTTATTATTTATGTATGGCAAATGCCTCAAACAGCTCCTGAAAAATTATGAAATCTCTGCATTTGCAGAGCTTCCTTTTTCACGCTCTTCTTTCTCAAGCTCTTCCCGTACACGTCTTTCTATTTCTCTTATTTTTGCTTCTGTCCGGGCGCGTACTTCCTGTTCCTTTTTGAAATCCTGATTATATTTATGTTCATTAATCAGCGCCACAAGAATGATATTTACTCCTGCAACACAGGCAAATACAACATAAGCATACCGCAGACTTCCTGTAATATTTAATACAATACCGTTCACAGCAAAACACAGAGAGGTAAACAATCCCTGAATGGGGAATAAAACGCTGTTTACCTTGCTGAATCCCTGCCGGCCAAATACGGATGTCGGCAGTGAAGTTGTAAAGTTTGCAGAGCCTCCGATGGCCATACCAATCATGAAAATAGAAATATATACACCGAATGTAGTTTCAGATACATTGCAAAGCAGCGCCACAATATACCATACACCAAAGAAAATCATTGTTCTCTTTGTACCAAATTTATCATCGAACATACCGATAATAAAAGAACCAAACACACCGATGCAGGCAAGTACTGTCATAATTGCAACTGCGTGAGCCTGGGAAAAGCCAAGCTGCTGATTTCTAACTACCAGCTGGCTCATAACTCCAACAGAACAGATCTGGAAAAATCCTGTAGTAATCGCAGTCAGCCACAAAGAACCATTGGTCAGCAATTTTTTTGTGGTCCAGCCGCCGTCATCATTTTCATCTGTCTGAGCGTCCGCATAATCCGCAGCGTATTCATCATCCGAAACATTATCCGGATTCATTCCGCGCTCTCTAGGTGTGTTACGAATAAATAATGCACCTAATACTGCCAGCACAATTACTGCAACTGCCGGGATTACTACTGCCATTCTGACCCCAAGCTGATTTACCAGAGCTGTAATCATCGGCACATAAAAGGCAGAAGCCAGATTGTGTCCCATTGTGGTATATCCCATGATAATTCCCTTTTTCTTGGGGAACCACTGCGCCACCAGGGCTCCTCCGGCAATATATCCCGCCGACATAATGCCTCCGGCAACAAAGCACATGGCAATTGTATAAACTGCTAAATTCGGAGCATTACCGATTACAATATAGCAGGCCGCAGCTACAACCATGCAGACTGCAGAAGTCTTTCTGGCTCCCCATTTCCGGTTCAGCTGTCCTACCAGCACAAACAAAAGCACACCAACAACTCCGGCAATAGAGTTACAATTTAAAACAGTTCCCGACAAAACGCCAAGACGTTCGGCAATGGCCGGAGCAGTAATATTGGATCCGTCATTTACAAAGCCAACGTAAAACCAGAACATCGCCATACAATAAAAAATAATTCCCCATCCGGCTTTTCCGAAATTTACCACCGAATGATTTTCCTTATTTTCCGGTTCAAGATCAATTACTATTTTACCTTTCATTCCAAAACCTCCATTTTTTATGATAATTTTATTTTATCAAAGAGGTTTTTTAAGAAATATATAAGAAAATTACGATTTTATTTATTTTTTTACGGATTTTATGAAAAATTTAAATATTTTTTCGATTCCTTCATAAATGTGTCGATATCTATGTCTCTGCCAAGAAGTTTCTTAGTGAGATTGCGCCAGTTATCACCGTCTTCTTTTTCCAGCACCGCATACCACAGCGGGGTGAAATGTTCTGCATTGTCAATCATCTGGTGAAACTGCTGCACAGGTCCCGGGAGCTGTTCCGGCATCTTAAGATAATCCTGATTCAAAATATTCAGATAACCGTATTCCGTAACATTTCTTTCATTTACCTGTCTGGAAAACGTAAGACAGAGCTTGGCTGCAAGCTTGGGATCCTCCGTATCCGAACTGATACATAGTCCTGGAGTCAATGTATGATTGATATCCACCATGTAGTTCCCGGCGTCCGCATTCTTTTCGTCTCCACAATAGGGAAATGCCTCCATGGAAACAGCATCTTCTCCCATGGTGTCCATAAGATAATACATAATCGTTGACTGGTGAGGGAAAAATACAGCCTCTCCGTTTATGAAATTCTCAATGGCCTCCACTTCCCCGGTCTCCAGAAAGTCATCAGGAAACGCTCCTGCTTCTGTGAGTTTTACAAGCTTTCGGGCAGCCTCTGTAAATACCCCATCAGAAAATTCCATGGTGCCGGCCGAAAGTTTCTCCTGGGCATATGGATCCAGCTGATTTACCATAACCGTATACAAAAGCTCCCCCAGCCAGCTGTCCTTATCCCCAAGCTCAAAAGCTGAATATGCTGTTCCGTTCTCCTGATTATATTCACGGACTTTTTCCACGGTCTGCAGCAGTTCCTTCCAGTTCTCAGGCATTGTGATTCCAATTTCATCCATTAATTGCCGGTTACAGTATGTGACTGCATAGGCTTCCACAAGACAGGGGATAATGTAGTTATTTCCGTCCTCATAGGGAACCGTATAAGATTCCTTAAAATCCATTCCGGAATCATTCAGATATTCCTGTACCGGAAGACATGCCCCCGCATCAAAGAGAAAATCGGGGTAGGTTCCGCCCCATACGGCAAAAATATCCGGCAGTTCCCTGCAGGCCAGGGCAATTTTTAGCTTGTCCTTAATCTGCTCCGTAGAATAGGTTTTCAAATTGATGCTGCAGTTCATCTGCTCTCCCAGCTCTTCCCATAAATCTACATAATAGGTCCCCGGTGTATTTTCATCAAAAAAAATCCAAACATCCAAAGACGCTTTCGCTTCCGTCTCCTTACTGCTATCTGCAATAGAACCCGAATCATCCGCTTTTCCTGAACAGCCCTCTGTCCACAGACACATCAGCAATAGCACTGCCGCCAGTATATATGCAGCAGCCTTTCTAACGCCAGATACACAACCATCACATTTTCTTTTACTCGTTCTGCATATCATCATATTCTCCCTTAGTCTTAACACGTTTCTTTTCCAGTCTGCTGTTAACCAATTTATCAACACTGTCCTCATTTTACAAATAATCAAATGTATTGTAAGATACAAACGGAGGATTTGCAACAACATGAAATGGACAACAAACAGGAAACAATTCCCCGGACATCTGTCCGCTCCTCATACTTTTAAAGCTCAGCTTCTGATATCTATTTTAAAAATTGCTGTGCCGGTGATCATTATTATCTGCACCGGTTCTTTTCTTGTGCTCTCAAAAAGTTCTGAGCAGACAATCCTTAAGGCCCAGACTACAGCCATGGGAAAAATTGAAAATGATCTGATATTTATTACTGAAAATACAGAAAACCTTTCTCGGGATATGATCTTTAACAATGAAATCCAGCAGCTCCTTTTAGATTTTGCCCGGGGTGAACAGTATCCGGAGAGCAGTGCCGCCGCTTATTATATCAATAATTTTATCGCCAACCGTGATTTCATAGATTGTGTTGTTTTAACCGGAAATGACAAAACTTTATATTCCACTGAACGGGCTTTTACCAATTTTTCTGATTTTCAATCTATTCGTCAAAAATGGTGGTTCTCTGAAATGACTGCGGAAAAACAGCCCTATCAATGGTATTCCGCTTCTGATGAAATTAAAAAACCATCCATGTCAGAATCCGGTGATGCAGCCGCCCCGCACCTGATGCTTGCCCGTTCCATTTACAGTCTGAAAGACTACACAACCCGGCTTGGATATCTGATGATTTATCTGGATGATGCATATTTGAAAAACATCTGGGACAGCTGCCAGTTCGGGGATACTACCAACCTCTGGATTCTGAACGCTTCCGGCGAAGTACTGTTAACAAATGTTCCACAAAATGACTACTCCGCACTGCTGTCCGATATCCCCTCAGACAGTCAGCAGGTGGTCCGCTATCAGGGCAGAAAATTTGTAACAGGCTCCCAGACGCTTTCCGAAAACGGCTGGACTTTGTGCATGGCAACCCCTCACCAAGAAGTAAATACCAGCGCCGCCATCTTTACGATTCAGCTTTTGCTGCTGATTACCGCCATTTTACTGATCCTTATTTTTCTTTCTATCCACACAGCATCCGCCATCTCAAAGCCCATTATCTATCTATCTGAAATTATGGATTCCTTTCATGGAAAAGAAAAAAAGGAAATCACTGAAATATCAGCGGATATGTACAACGCAAGACAGGATGAAATCGGACAGATCTATCAGTCCTACCAGCAGATGGTGAAACGTATGGATACTCTGATTCAGGAGATTTACATTAAAAATCTGGAAAAAAAGGATGCAGAACTGGCGCTTTTGCAAAGCCAGATCAATCCGCATTTTCTGTACAATACGCTGGATTCCATCAACTGGATGGCCCTTGCCGAAGGACAGGATGAAATCAGCGAAATGGTAACCGCATTGTCTGATACCTTCCGCTTAAGCCTTACAAAAAGCGGCAGCTCCTATGTTCAAATTTCACAGGAAGCTGCCTACGTAAAAAGTTATCTTGTTCTGCAGAAATTCCGATATGCAGAACGGCTTACTTATTCATTTTATATTGAACCCAATACCCAGGATCTGTATATTCCAAAATTCATCCTGCAGCCCATTGTAGAAAATGCCTTAAAACATGGCATCAATCTGCTGGAAGCAGGCGGGACTCTTCACATTTCCATCACCCGCACTGCTTCCGGCCTGAGCATTTGCGTGCGAAATGACGGCTCAAACATCGACCTTGATCAGATGAACGAACTGCTGGAATTTGATCCGGAACACATGGAGCTTCTGGCTTTCAACCCAAAAGGATATGGCGTACAGAATATCCACCGCAGAATCCGGATTCTATGCGGCATTCAATATGGTTTAAGCTACCGCATCCATAGGAACACCACAATCTGTGAAATACTTCTGCCCCAAAAACACACCGACAGCTGATGAAAGATAACACAAAAACCATGATGCGGCAAAGGCTACTGCTGCCTGTAAGTCTGAAGAAAACCCGAAAGCTTTTCCATTGCCTCTGAAAGGACTTCTATTCTGGGCAGATAGACGATTCTGAAATGATCCGGCTCTTTCCAGTTAAAGCCGCCGCCGTGTACAATTAAAACTTTTTTCTCTTTCAGAAAATCCAGGGCAAACTTTTCATCATTGATTATATTGAACTTTTTAGTATCAATTTTCGGGAAGGCGTAAAAAGCGGCTTTAGGCTTCACCACGCTGATTCCCGGAATATCATTCAGGGCATTGTAAACAAATTCCCGCTGTTCATAAACTCTTCCCCCTGGCACCACATAACTGTTGACACTCTGGTGTCCCCCAAGAGCAGTCTGCACAATTGACTGAGCCGGCACATTGGAACAAAGCCGCATATTAGACAGCATATTCAAGCCTTCTATATAATCTCCGGCATGTTCCTTAGGACCGCTGAGGGCCATCCAGCCAATCCGGTAACCGGCAATCATATGAGACTTTGACAGCCCGCTGAAAGTAACACAAAACAGATCCGGTGCTAAGGATGCAATAGAAATATGCTCTTCGCCGTCCATAACCAGTCTGTCATAAATTTCATCTGAAAAAATAATCAGCTGGTGTTCTCTTGCCACAGTAACAATCTCTTCCAGGATTTCTCTGGGATATAGAGCTCCTGTTGGATTGTTGGGATTAATAATTACAATGGCTTTGGTTCTGTCCGTAATTTTCTTTCGAATATCATCAAGGTCCGGATACCAGTCTGCTTTTTCATCACAAATATAATGAACTGCCTTCCCCCCTGCCAGTGTAGCGGTAGCCGTCCACAGCGGATAATCCGGGGATGGAATTAAAATCTCATCTCCATCATTCAACAACGCCTGCATACATAAGTTTATCAGTTCACTGACTCCGTTTCCTGTATAAACATCTTCAATATTTACATTGGGAAGATGCTTCTGCTGATAGTACTGCATAATTGCTTTTCTTGCAGAAAAAAGTCCTTTAGAATCTGAATACCCCTCGCAGTCAGCCAGCTGCCGGCGCATATCATAAATCACTTCCTCCGGTGTCCGAAAACCAAAGGGAGCCGGGTTGCCGATATTCAGCTTTAAAATCTGCATCCCCTGCTCTTCCATTCTCCTGGCCTCATCTACAACCGGTCCCCGCACATCGTATAACACATCATTAAGCTTTGATGACTTTTTATAAACTCTCATTCCCATCTCTCCTGTTTCCTGCTTTCCGGATACTTTTTTCCTGTTTTCTTCCTGCTCCAAAACATCTTCGCCCTGGAGCCACAGCTGACTGACACCTAGTGTCTCTGCCAGCACTTTTAATACATCTGTTCTTGGTATTGTTTTTCCGCTTAAATATTGACTGATATGGCTCTTTCCAATTCGTATTCCATATATTTCTCCAATGGGTTCAGCCATTCTGATAACATCTACCTGTTTTAAGCCCCGCTTTTGCATTATTTCCTTTAAACGCTCAGCCACTGACGCCATAACACTCATCTTCTTTCTTCATTTTTTCCAATTATAGCAGAAGTTCAATTTTAGTTCAACGCTTTTGTTCAAAAAATTCAATATATTGAACTTTTTTTCGCTGGCATTACTAAAAAAATTCTGCCGGTTTTTAAACTACTTCCGGCAGAATTTCATATTTAATGTTTAATATTTAATTATTTAATGTTTTCTTCTATATGCTGACAGCGTGGTTCCCGTATGTCGCTTAAATATCTGGGAAAAATACGCATAATCGTTATAACCCACTGTAGCGGAAATCTCATACATTTTCATATCTGTAGATGTCAAAAGCTCTTTGGCCTTTTCAATCCTCAGATTCATAACATAATTAATAAATGTAACATTCAGCTCCTTTTTAAAAATATCGCAGAGATAATTCTTGCTGATACTGATATGCTCTGCCACATCCGTCAGCGTAATATTTTCATTGTAATGCTCCCGGATAAAATTTAACGCATCCCGCACAATCTTTTTTGGAGATGCAACCTCTTTCTTTGCAATCAAATCTGCCAGTACAAATGCTGTATTTGCCACAAGCTCTTTTTGCTGTACAATTCCGGGATACTCCCGTCTCAGAACTTTCATATCAAGCAGTTCTCTGGGAATCAAATCCTGATTCTGGTCATAACAGTTCAGCAGATGACTTAAGCGCAGTACAATCATAAACGTCAGACTGCAGGAAAAATCCTTATACAGTATATGTGCCGGCTGCTGATAAATCCGCTCAATGCTGTCACGCATCTGTTCCGCACTGTTGACAGAAATCCCGGTAAACAATGCTTCGATATCCTGATATGGTATGGTTATATCCCCATCAGACAATAAAATACTGCCCGGTTCATGCTTCTGATCACCGGACTGTGTTACCAGGATCTGATCATCACATTCATTTCTTGCCACCAGCAGATGACTCAGCCCATGAGCTGCCCTGCTGATACCTGCCGCCAGATACAGCTTCTTCTGAACAAGCCCCTCTGTAAATGCTTCTGTGGTCTGAACAATCTCATCCCGCAGAATCCCGCATTCCGCCCCATAGATCAGGAAATAAATTTCCTCATCGGACACAAACATTTCTGTCTCTCCAAAGTCTTCCACCAAAACTTCAAACTCTTCTACCAGCCGCCCAACCGCCGACATATAATCCCAGTCACGCTGCATATCCTGAATCACAAATTTTACCAGGACAAAGTTTTGGTCCGGCAGGTTCAAATCCATTTTCTCACAAAACGTTCGGATATAGCGATCATCAAAACTGTTTCGTTCAGCCAGTTCCAGAAAGAAATGATTTTTTAACTCCCTTACATTGCTGCTGGCATACTCCTGCAGGGACTCAAAATAAGCAGCCTGTCCCAGTTTTTCTTCAATTCTGTCATGCATCCGCTCCAGCATTGCCACAAAATCAGCCTTTTTTATAGGCTTCAGCAGATAATCACTAACCCCTAGCTTTAAAGCATGCTGCGCATTGGAAAACTCATCATATCCCGACAATATAACAATTTCCGTTTCCGGAAGAATCTCTTTTACTTTCGCTGAAAATTCAAGACCATCCATCTGCGGCATCTTCACATCTGTAATTATCAGATTCGGTTTCAGATCCGGCAGTTCCTCTAAAGCTTTCATTGGACTGCTGAAAACTCCGGTGATCTCAAAACCATAATCCTCCATATGGAACACTTTCTGGATTCCCTGCAGAACAATTTTTTCATCATCCAGCAAAATCATTGAATACATACTACTTACACGCTTTCTCTATATGCTTCAAAAAGGCTTCACACCCCTCTTTAATATCATCATAAGTAATATCAAAATCACCTGTATACCAGGGATCTGCAATATCTCTGGGCCGGTCTGAAAAATCCAAAAGCCGTACCATCTTTCCCGCAGGATCATCCCCTGCAATTCGTTTCATATTCCGGATGTTCTGCTGTTCCATGCCCACCAGATAGTCATAATACCTGTAATCCCCGGCAGTCATCTGTCTGGCATACTTTCCCTCTGTAGAAATGCCAAACTCCTTCAGTTTGTTCCTTGTCCCATAATGAACAGGGTTTCCGATCTCTTCCCGGCTGGTAGCCGCAGAAGCAATCTCAAAACAGTGGGAAAGACCGGATTTTTCCACCAGGTCTTTCATAACGAATTCTGCCATGGGGGAACGGCAGATGTTGCCGTGGCAGATGAATAAGATTTTTATCATCTTGAATCTATCCTTTCCTTATATTTGCGCTACTTTTAAGCGCATCAGGGATACCCGAAGGGTATTTCATAAGCCTTCAAATGCCTGTAATTACTGGCTTTCTGGCGTTTTCTTAATTTTTTGTTTTTGCTCCTCTCTACGCATATCTACATAAATCTGCGTAAATTACCGGGCAAATGGTGTAGTAAGTGATGCAGTAAACTGGTGTACAATCAACCTGATTTTCTCCTCTGCTCCGGCTTGTCAACCTGCTTGAAGTCTATGATTTTCGCCATCTGCTCGGCGGCTCGGTCATAGCTTGCATGGGTATAAATGTTCAGTGTAACTCCCACATCTAAATGTCCCATCAGATATTGCAGTGTTTTCACATCCATACCGGCATTCGCCATATTCGTGCAGAACGTATGTCGGAAAACGTGAGGATTGGTGTTCAGTAAAGGCTGGTCTATATGCAGCGCAACCCTTGGATGCTCGTCTTTATCAATCAGAATGAAATTGCTATACCCATCCACAATCATTTCCGTTTTCACTTTTCTGCAGTTTGCAAGAATGTTTAACAAGCTCTGGTACACTTTAGGCATAAGAAAGTTCAATTGCTTATTACTTGTAGGAAATGTAAAGTCATCACTAGTAGCATGCTCGCCTCCTTTTTTGTACCAAAAGATGGATTAGTCAATACTACATCCTAACCTTTCATTAACATACCTACACTGGACAAAGTATCCCCAAAAGTAATTTTACTATCAATATCATGACGCATTGTGTTCATCAATGCCAAACGATGCGTATCATGTACCAGCTCGCATCCAGTAAAGGTTTCTTCTCTCTCAAATTTTTCCAAATCTGCATCTAAAACGAACAATTGGTCTGTCTACGAGCGAATACTGGCCTGCAGAAATCATAAAGCCAAATGTACCACAAGTAGGGGCATTACAGCGTTCGCCCGGCTGAGGTTTTATAAGCTTGGTCATAACAACCATCAATACACGAGGTGTAAAATGCTGACCCGCACCGTTTTTTCTCACTCACATTCTTTTCCAGCAATCCTTCGTAAAGATTTCCTAAACCTTCTTCACGAGCGTAGAACCAGTCCAGCCCGTCAATCGTTATGATTATTTTTTCTAAGTTTTTCGTCTCATCTATATTTGTAGCCGCCCCCTGATAAACTTCACGTACACGTCCAGTACAATTTTTGCAAGGTGAGCGAGTAATTCCTTATAGATTTTTCAATTCCACTTCTTGCCATAAGCTGATCCCAACGGTATGTTTCCAGAATCTGGTTTTCTGCACCAGTTTCCTTTGCCATTTTCAAAATAAAATATAAGTTAATTCGGTTACATATTGGCGATATATAATACCATCGTCTCTTAACACATTACAGAGATTCTAAAGTTTAGAAACAATTTCTTGTGTTGTCATTGTTATTCCTTTCTATCGTACTACAGAATCCATTATTACAATTAATTCTAATGCATCTGTATAATATTGTTGAATATCCTTAAATGTAGCGGTTGGCGTTTTCCCATGAGCAAATTGATGCCTATTATTTACTAATGAATTAGCTGAACTTCTTATTCTTTTACTATTTGGGTGCTGCGCTACAGCATTTTTAAAATCTCTTTTCCAATTATCATCAAATTTGCCTAATAATCCACTCATATTATCATAAGTAGCACTCATTGAGCCATTTCTAACTGTCTTCTCGATATATGTAGGAACTTGTGTTAAATCACTTTGATCAAAAAAGTCTGCCACAAGAGATCTATATACAAATTCTATTGTTCCACATGATTTTATTAAGGCATATTTTGTTAAATATGCCCTTAATTTATCTAAAGGAGGCAATGTATTTATTTTGGCGGAAATGTCTGTCAATTCTGTAGTACATTCATTTATCAAATCCTTTAATTCAACTTTCATTTCCATCACCATCGATCAAAATTTCTTTTGCCAAATTCACACGCCTTTTAATATTTTCAATATCTGTTGTTCGAATACTACAGACTATTTTAAACTCTTCATTTTCAAGCAATTTGATATGGTTTTCTGATTTCATTTCCAAAGAAAAGTTACCACTTTTGATTTCAGAATAAACAGCAACGGAAATAGCATCGAAAATTGCTGGATGAAACTTCTTTGTATATTTATCTTTAGAGTAATTTCGGAAAGCATTCTTTCCTAAACAATCGTATATGCGATGCATTGTATTTATAAATTCACTACGAAATTCATCAATTATTTTCTCCGGTGCATTTACAAACTCACCCATAAATTCATTCAAAACCTTTTTCAAAGATATCTGTTTAGAAACATTGTCTTTAACAATTTTAGATTTCATTACAAAAAATCTTAAAATACATTCGATATCCCTCATCCTTATGTCAGACTTTACACTTCCAAACAATTCTCTCCATTTTTGGTCTTCATTTAGTTCAAATAATAACGAATTAAACGTTCCTTGATATACACAATTTCTTATCTCTTGTGGTGTCAGTGTTCTTCCGCTTGTATTTATTCTTTCAAAGATTTGATATAAACTTGTATCATCATTTTCCGGTCTTTTCTGTTCAAATATAATAGCATGTATAGTAGTACTTCTAATTTTTCTTTGTTCTTCTACCGACAACTCTGAAAAAGCCTTATTTCTCCATCTTAAATTAATTCTCTCCGAATTGGAAAGACGAAAAATCTTTCCATCCGTTGAAAAAATACCTCTTACATAATCGTATACGGTCATTATTCTTTGATATCCATCAACAATAAGTTTTTGGCTTCCTGATTGTGCAAAGAAAACGCTTGGAACAGGTAAACCCATTAAAATAGACTCAATAAATCGACTAGCCTCAACTTTATCCCAAACATACTTTCTCTGTAATTCTGGTTTTACAAGTTCATCTTCTTCGTACATCGAAACAATCTCTCTAAACGACAAATCTGCTCCCCAAGAAGAAATATTGAATAATGAATCATCAGAATAGTCATCATTTTGTTCATTTTTGATCTGTTCAATTATATTATTATCTTTCATACTTTTGTATCTCTCCTTTAAAATCTTGATATTTTCATAATGGTCATCTCCAAATATAACTCTTGTATATTGAGTTTTTAGGAAATCATTGATAATTCTACCATAGACACATTCGTATCCTTCAATTCCTTTGACCAAGAATACCTCATAATAAACAGTAATATCTGTAGGACCAAAACGCTTCACATCAACAAACGAATACATATTTAACCTCCCAATGTGTTATTACTAAATAATATACTCATCTGTTGAACTTATATTCAATTACGCTCCCCTACCTCTATCATCATACAGATACTCATTTAATTCTAAAACAATACTTTCCCATTTGCTCAGGAACACTTTATTGATTTAGGCGAAGCCTCCGTTACTCTTAAAGCGACCATCTCCATCAAAAACCTGAACATTCAGCACAGATTCTTCCATAAGATATTTTTCCATACGTCCAATCCAGCTTAGTTCCTGTTTTGAGAAATTATATGCTTTTTTCAGTTTATCAACAGCTCTGCAGATGCGTGCTTCATGACTAAGCAAAGCAGAACCAATAGCGTATCTACAAATCAAACTGATAATATCAGCAACTATTTCCTCATTTGTCAATTCTGTAATAGCCGTATTCAATTGTTGTGTTGTAAGATATTCACGATCAAGAGTCAATCGCAATGTTTTCAATGCATCTCTTGTCAAATCTTTAGGTCTTGTATAAGCAATATTTAACGCTACAATTTCATTCATATGAGTTCTGATGTATTCAGAAAAAGCATCCAGATAATCTTCCGGTTTTTCGGCTTCTCCATACCCTCTACTACATTCTATAAGTGTATCTTCTTTATCAGAAATCACAACTACATTATTTCCATTCGATTTTGTTTCCTATTATATATTCGAACATGTCTCCATAAGCTAACAGCTTTTTTTTTCGCATCTTCCGGATTATATTTTTCAATTTCAATAATAAACCGCGTTGGATCGGATCCATTCCATAAGTCATACTAATGAATATCTTTATGTTCAGCTTTGGATTCAATAATACTAACCATCTTATTTCCAACAAACAAAGCATAGTACACATAACCTTTTTTGCTTACCGTAGAAGTAGCAGACCACTCTGCAATCGCAAGATTACGTCCTTTATCAGGCCTAACACCTTCGAAATATCTGATTTCTTGAGTATTGGCTTCCCATCCCACCTGATATAATTGCTCATCAATCATGCAACGAGTTTCAGCCTCTGATTTCTGACGCTGTCTTGCCATCTTAGTTACTTGTTTAATACGTACTTTCTTATCTATAACTCCAGCTTTTCCACCTGTTCAATTACCGTCTTTATTAAAACTTCTTCTTTTTCTGTATCAAGAACTATATATACCGAAGCAGAAGATTCTTTTACAGGCATAACAAAATTTTGATGCTGATAATTCCAGTCACCCTATGTCTGCATAAACCATTCTAACAAACTATATGCCATCACTAAGAATGTAGGACATTCTGATTCCTTTAAATAATTTTCATGAACCGCTTTATTTCTCACTTTACGGAGAACATGCAAAATATCTATTAAATCTCTCATAAGCAATATGTGTCCAGTTAAGATTGTAAACGCATGCGTTCATAATTTACTCATCAGGAAAACACCGATAAAATTTGATATAACATTGCAGATTTCTACCATACACTGCACGTTCACTACCGTCCAATTCCTGCTCTACAATTCGTTTTCCGATATTCCAATAGGTAAGCAGCATTGCTTTACCAGCAGCGCTATAGGCTGCTTCTTGTCCAGAAGAAATAATACTTTTAATTTCTGTAATAACTGATTGATATGGCATCAAATGATTTTACGTCGTGTCACCTCAATTTCCCATAATAATTATATTTTAACTTACTTTTCCTGTCATATCAAAGCTCTTTCAAAAATGGTGTAGTAAAACCTTTATCTGCCATGAAACCATTGATTTTACTGGGTTTTCTTGTTGTTTATATATAAAGTTTCTCTCTACTCATGGTAAAATATAAGTAACCATACAAACATTCCACACACGAGAGGAGAAGAAATTTATGTCTAATAATTATCATCAGCTTTCACTTAAAAATACTTTTTCAGACTACCAGGACATGTTTATGGATGATGTCCCTTCCTTTTTTCAACTTCTGGAGCAGCATTTTGATATTTCCTTTTTTATTCCGCAAACCTTTTATCAGCACCTCGGCCTCAAAAGAGATTATTCCCTTACCGTTTTCCTTTCAGCCCTGCAAAAAATCTTTTCCATTCCTATAGATTCTCTGCTTATCCTGATTTTGTACCTTTGCAGAGAACTTAGGGATTTCTGTGGTTTTTCTAAAGTCCCGGATGCAAATCCTGTAACCACACAACCACAAAAGTGGATGTTTTTATTGCCGGTATTGCAGGCCAGTATACTGTCATTGTCGCCAACAGCATGAAGTGTCCACCATACATCTGAAGTCTAAAACCTTTAATTGCCTGAAAAAATATTCCATTGTTATAGTTTCTTTAAGGACTTATTAAAGTACACCAAAAATATGATGATTTATGTCAAATCAGAAACTATTCTGAATAATGACCTGTTTTTCTCTCCTTAATCTAGTGTAAGTTATCTATATCCTTTTCCAAATACCTCCGCCTATAGTATTCCATTGTCCGATATTCTAAAATATCTTTCATATGGTTTCGAAAAGCCACATTGTCAATAACATCTTTCAATTCTTCTCTAATAGCCAATGCACAGCCCTCTTTTTCAATGAAGAATCCTTTTCCAGAGGCTTTTAAAAATTTTATCGGCATAGTTTTAGCCTTACTTAAATGCTGTTTATCCGTCATATGCTGATAATCCTTATATGAGATATCCGCCGAAAAGTCTTTCCAATTTACGCCTGTATTAAAAAATTCTTTCCAACTCTCCAACACCTCATGATCTGTTACTTCTAATCTGATTCTTCCGTGATTATAAAAGCTGTACAAAATTGGCATTTTATATACTTTCTGCATATCAGTTGTTTCTATCACACCAAGAAATTCTCTTCCTGTTCCAGAATATAGCAGCTGTTCATCATCAGATAATTCTCCCAGTTCATATAAATATTCCAAATACCTGCGGAATGGATTCTCTTTAGAATGCTTTAAACAATACTGGTAAATATCATCTTCCATTAATGTAAATAATTCCATTCTTGTAGGAACTTTGCCATCCATAACTTCTTTAACCCGATAATATTCCCGATTAATGTATTCCTTCACAGATAATGATTTTTGTTCTAGTTTCTTAAACAAATCAATCAAACGCATATCAAAATCCACAATACAATCATCTGGATAATCTATTTCACTATATTCATAAATTTTCTGTCCTTCTGCTTTTCCGCCATTTAACAAGAATGATGTTTTTCCAGCCTTCTCATAATTTCCAATAAAATCAAGTACATTCAAATATTCTTTATCTTTATACGTGCGCAGACCTCTGCCTAACTGCTGCAAAAATACAATCGGTGATTCCGTGGGACGCAAAAACATTACCATATCTAAGGAAGCAATATCCAATCCTTCATTAAACATATCCACTGAGAAAATGACCTTAATTTCTTTTGCAATCAGCTTCTTAATTGCAGCATCTCTATTCCCGGAGTATTCTCCGTCCGCGTTACTGTAAACTGCCACTGCAGGTATGCCCCTTTTGCAAAAATCTTTAGCCATTTCTTCTGCATGCCGCCTGGAACAGCAAAACCCCAATGCCCTTTGGGAACGATATTTCCGATAATATTTATAAACCAGTTCGTAACGATTCGTACTATATTTTCCTTTGGTATAAATATCTGTCAGTTCATTCTTATCATAACTGCCTTTTACTAAATGCAAGCCTGAATAATCCGTTTCATCATATATTCCGTAATAATGAAATGGTACCAGCATGCCTTTATTTATGGCTTCCCGCAGCGAAATTTCATAGGGTACATTGTAATCACAAAGCTCATAAATATTTTTTCCATCCATTCGCTCCGGTGTCGCAGTAAGTCCAAGCATAAACTTTGGTTTAAAATAACTGGCAATACGTTTATACTGTTCATTTACCGCATGGTGAAACTCATCAATTACAACATAATCAAAATAATCTGCAGAAAAATATTTATCTGTCAGATATTCACTTCTACCCAATGTTGCCACCGATGCAAATATAACGGATTTATCTATATCCTTTTGCTTTCCGTCAAAAAAGCCATAATCATCAGAATGACGTACATTTTTAAAAGATACTGCTGCCTGTTTTAATATTTCCTCCCGATGTGCAACAAAAAGCACTTTTTCATAATCTGCAGAATCAAAAGCAGCCAAATAGGTTTTACCTACCCCCGTTGCCGCTTGCACTAATCCTTTTACTGCTCCTTCATTCCGACTGTCCTGTAAAGCATATAAAGCTTCAATTTGTGCTCCACGTGGCTGAAACAGAACTTCAACTTTAGTATCCAGACTTTCTTCTGTATCATCATACCTTGTCAAGTCTTTAGATACTGCCGGTTTATGCCAATTCTTTGAATATCTGCTCAATTCTTCATCGTCAATTACAATCGAATGATGATAAAATAAATCTTCAAACGTATCATAGAACAAATCAAAATTCTTTTTATCTATCACACTGCTAAATCGATAATTCCACTCAATTCCCGATGTCAACGCACTTCTTGATACATTAGAGGAACCAATATAAATTTCATTCATATTTTCATAATGAAATATGTATGACTTTGGATGAAACGATCTTGACTTATCGCTGTAAAATCGTAAATCAACTCCATTTCCCAATTCCTTTTTTATCAGATATAATGCAGACGGCTGCGTAATTCCCAAATAGTTCCCGGTAAGAATTCTGATTCCAACTCCTCTATCTAATGCAGATTTTAAATCTTTTAAAATCATGCGAACACCAGATTCCATCAAGAATGAAACAATAATATCTATTTGCTTCGCCTGCATCATACTCTTTTTTAATTGATAATATAAAAATCGGCTTTGATTTCTATCCCCGGTCATTACATCAGTTGTTTCTATTGTAATAGGATTCAAAGAAACTTCCTCATTACATTCGTCATCACTTATATTTTCCTCAAAATCAAGTTGAGCCATCGTTCTTCACCTCGTCCCGGACGTACATCTGTTGTAATCCATTTTTCTTCAACTGCTAAACCATCAACACCCTTTAACATATTTTCAAAAGCTTCTTCCGTCATATCAGTAAAATGACGTCCGTTTCTTTCACCTTCAAAAGTTCCATACTTAAATGATGTGTAAATGATTCCATTATTTTTTAGTGCTTGTTTCATCTTATTCAAAACTTGCTCTAATTCCGTTTTTTTCAAGTGCAGGATAGAGGAACATGCCCAGATACCATCATAAAAATTTACGTCATTCAGTTCTTGAAACAACATCTGCTTTACTTCAATACCTGTATATTCGCTGGCCAGCCGGCACAATTCTTCAGAGCCATCTATTGCCGTCACCTTATATCCATGTTCCAGGAAATATTTCGTGTCACGGCCAGAACCGCAGCCGAAATCCAGTATTAAAGCATTATTCTGCAGCTGATCTGTGAAATGCCTCTGCATATCTTCAAATTCAACTTCTGCAGTTCCCCTTACAAAAGCTTTTGCATTTTCGTTGTAATATCTTATTGTTTTATCTAGTTCAGTCATTTTCCGCACCTAAGCCATTTTATTTTTTGTCATTTCATCTGTAATTTAAAGTAATTTTTTGTTTTAATTCCACCACCGATTATGCAATGTGATTTCCCCTCGCACAGTTGATATTTTATGTTACAGCATTCTCCCCTTCTGACCTTAAATGCCCAGTCTTTATATTGAAAAGAGATTCAACTTTCCCTGCCTATTTTTCAACCACTAACCAATTGTAAATACTGCTTATTAACTCAAACGTTGTTTTTGGAACACTGTATGTTGTTTTCGATATTTTATTTATTTCCTTGCTCATCGTATACATCCATTCCGTTTTTTGTTCCTTATTAGACAATCCAACATCTTCTGGCCTTGTTATCAACCCTTCAAAAATTTCGCTCCAATTATGAGAATACCTTACTATTTCTCTGCAATCAGCTAATGTTATACAATCCCATGTATCAATTTCTGCATCTTCGTCATTTGAAAGCAACTCATAGTTTTTATCATCAGCCATTTTTTTAGCTGTTTTATATGTATTCTTCGGCAAGCCTTTAATTATCCAATTATCTCCATAATACGATTCAAGAGCATTTGCAATGATATCCTTTACACGTTCTTCAATAATAGTTAAATATTCTCGAGATTCTGTGTTATATTGTTTTGTTTCATTTTCAATGTATTCATTTAATCCTTCTGGATTAAAATCATCCCTTGCTTCTGATATAACCTTTTGAAAACTTCTCCAGAATTTATTATCTGCACCACCGCCCAAAAATCCTTTTAATTCTTTTCTTTCTGTATCATCCACAGTATTTATGTAATTTATAAGCGGTTCAATATAATACTCCCACTCATCTATAATTATCTCCAAATCTTGCTTTTTAGGATCTATCTTATTTTGGTCTAACAAATGAACAACTATATCATCTATAACTCGGATTACACCTTGGATCCCTCGATTAATGGTTAATATTCCTCGTTCGCCAGCTACCCATTCATTTTCACAATTTGTTTTTACATATTTCAAACACCTTTCTAAAAATGGATAAAATAAATTCAGTGTAGATTGATTATCCCCTAGATCAAAACTGCCATCTGAAACAATTACATTATTTTTTCCATAAGTTGTAAAAAAGTGACTTCTTTTCAATGCCTGTTGTATTGCTTCAATTGTAATACACTTTGTTGGATTTTTTTCATCCTCTCCTATTACAACCCTGCCCAATAATGGAGAAGTCTGCTCTTCTCCACACATCTGTGCAATTTTTGAACGAAGAGCTTCTCTCTTATCATTATAATTTGGAGCATCCCACAACATGTCACTATTCAACGTTACTCTCAGTGTCTTTGATACCGCTTTTTGGTTTTCATTAATATCCATAAATAACTTCAACTGTTCAGAACGATCTAAATCAATAAATGCTACCACTGGTACAGTATTAGTCCGAGCATAATTGGTATCTGAATATCCATATAAACGATGTTGTCCATCTATAATATACGCCGAATGATATCTCTTTGGTAAGTGAAGTACTCCAATTTTTGAAAGAGAACCCTCTACTTTTGTAGAGGATTGATCAAACCTCACTCCTTTTCCTTTTGTATCAATACTAATAATCAATGAATTAGGAAAATAACCACCTTCATTTATAAAAGATTGTACCTCTTTTAGTCTTTTCTTTTTTATTATTCTTTGATACGTTGACATCATATTTTTATTCGCTTCACTTCGATGTAGAACATAACCAATCTTCAACAATTTCTCAGGTTCTATTGAAAACTCGTAATAATCATAACCCCCCATCTTGCCTTTGATTGCAGGAATTTTATTTTGCATATTCTTTATTTCTGTATTTGCCAATAAATTTCCAAGTAATTGATACCTTGCACATGTTCCTAAGTGCCTAACTAGCTCACTATAATATTGTATTATTGAGTCACTGAAAAAAATAATATCCCATTCTTGCATCCTTTGAATATCCTTAGGACTCATTATATAATTATGCGTTGCCCATATAAACTTAACTTTTCTTCCCGGAAATTGCTTAAGTGCAGTTTTTCGAAGCCCATCCATTTGTCCATGCAGTGCCTCTATATCCTTTTTGAATACTCCATCTTTCATACTTTCAGCCGATTTGCATTCAACAATTAATATAGTTTCCTCATCTGCTGCAAAAACATCTATTTGTTGTGTAAAATTGGGATTTTGAAAATCGTACGTCATTTTAAAACTTCTATCTTTATTAAGGAAAGTGAAACCCATTTGAAAAAACAATAACCATACTTTGTCCTCAAATTGCTCATCATATGGTTTTTCTTTTCGTACTTTGACGAATTTGGGATCTGCATAATCTTTTACATATTCCCAACCTTCTTCTTCCAATTCCTGCAATGCAACTTTACGTTGCTTATCTTCGATATATATATTTTTACGCTTGTTCTTTGCAGAAACCAAATCCCTGCCCGATACAACATTTTCCCAATTTGTCATAATAAACACCTTCCTTCAGCATTAGTATTTATAGGCTTATCTATATATTTGCACTCACTATTAATTCTTGATAAGCTCTTCTTCCATCTGCAGTACCAGAAATAAAACACCGGCGCTGCACTGTATCTAATGTGAATCCTCCTATATTTTCATATAATTTTCTTACATCCTTATGCCCTACATTTGTCATTATAATTTTCACATTTCTATTTTTTGCACGTTCTAAAGCATTTGCTAAACGAATTTGATCTTTCCATGAAAAAACATCGGCATTATAACCAACAAAGCGATTTTCTTCATCTATTACTGCATATGGCGGATCGCAAAAAATAAAATCACCTTCTTGAGCCATATCAATTGTTGATTCAAAATCTTGGCACATTATTTGTGCATTTTGAAGAACATTTGATGATTCAATTAAACTCTCATACTCAAAATTAATCTCTTCTCTTGTTCCGTACGGCACATTAAACTTACCTTGCCTATTTACCCTATATATCCCATTAAAACATGACTTATTCAAATAAATCATTCTTGCAGCCGCCGTTGCCAAGGTTCTTGTTCTCCTATCTCTAACTTGATAAAAGTACTCTCTGCAATGACTTCTTGCATGTTTTCTCAAATTTCGATATACGGATTCAACATCATCTCTGACAGCAATATACGCATTGATTAATTCGTTATTTATATCACTTAAAATTGCCTCTTGTGGTTCAAGATAAAAAAATACAGCCCCACTACCAAGAAAAGGTTCTACATATCTGTTATATTCATCTGGAAAACGTTGATTTTCGCGATTAACAAACCACCTCTTTCCACCAGCCCATTTCAAAAAAGTATTACTCATTATTTTTTCCCATTTCTAATATTCTTTGTATAAAATACAATCACTCTTTTTTAATCTAAACTATCTTAATTTATACTGCTGCATTTGCATTTATCTGATCAATAACCGTTCTGATTCCCATCCATACATTAAAATCTGTAAATATCTCTACTATGCTTCCCTTATCAGTAAATGGTGATTCCTGAAGTACGGAAAGGTCTTTCATCATGCCGTTGTGCACTATATACTCAACAATCTGATTCACAAAATAGATTTGTCTGCTGTCAAGATTTATATCATTCAAAAATACAGAGAACGCCTCCTTTGCAGTATTCATATCAAGACCAACAATTTCACGCACGAACTCACCTAATGGCTTGGGGCCATATTCTTTTTCATATTCATCTTTGGAACCGACTTCCTCCCAAAGGATCTGTTCCAAACTTTCTACATCCATCTCAGTCAACGGCTTATTCGTTTTAAGCTTTGCAATTGCAATGGTATCCTGATGCTGACGTACATAGAACTCTGCCTTTGCCTTGTAATTTTTAAGCTCATCATTCTCAAGTTCAGATTCCTTCCATTCTGTAGAAAGTATCTCATCCGTAAAATTTGTATCATACTTGATCACGTCTTTAGACAGATACTTCATCAAATTACGAAGATTTAATCTGATAGATTCAAGCTCATCAATTCCGGCATTTTCTACATAGTCTGTATGCAGAATCTTCTTGATTAATTCTGCCTGCTCCTGTATTTCCGGAATATTACCCACACTGGCAATTGCATTTACTTTTTTAAATAAATCGCCCTTATGCCTTCCATAGCCCTTTCCGGCCAAATAGGCCAATTCCATGCCATACACCAACGCATCAAATCGAACCGCACTTGCCTCATCTTGATCCGGCAAAATAAGTGGTGCTAATTCCTCTCTTATCATCAATGTATCTTCAAATGTAATACCATTATAATTAGCATCCACAGAATATATATCAACATATTTCAGATGTTGCCTTACCGCGAAATTCTCACGATTAAGCTCCTGCACCTTATCAACCATCATCCTTACAAGTTTTTCTCTATATGTAATTAATCTTTCCACTTGATATTCCAAATCCTGGAGCTTATAAGCAATCTCAAATTTTAATGTAAAGATTGCTCCCTGCAAAGCAATTATATTAGCAGTTGCTCTGCCTTGATTCATACGGAAAAATTCAAAATTCCCACAAAAATCAAAAATATAGAACTTGCTCTTATCTTCTTCGTCCATAAGTCCTGGACAAAGTCTCGTTCCACGTCCAATCATCTGCCAGAACTTTGCTTTACTCATAACCTTCTTGAAAAACACCAGATTTAATACCTCCGGCACATCAATTCCGGTATCAAGCATATCTACTGAGATTGCTAATTGCGGCATCTTTTGGGGATCTGAAAACTCATCAATTGCACTCTGAGCATAGGTCATGTAATTATCAATAACCTTGGCAAATGGTTGACCGCATTTGCTTAATTCAGGATATTGCTTATTAAAAACCTCCAGTATCTTCTCGGCATGGTTATGATTCTTTGCAAAAATTATAGTTTTGCCAATTTTTTCACCATAATCAACCTTTAGGCCATCTTTCATTAATATATTTAGAACCTGTTTTATTGTATCTTCGTTAAAAATCCATGTATTTAATGCTGATGAGCTAATTTTTTCCGGAAGCTTACCATCTTCAAATTCGAAGGTTGCTTCGTATGCCTCTTTATCTTCTTCAGATAATTCATCATACGCTATTCCATCTTCAATGAATTTCAGCTTTGTTTCTACCGTTATAAAATCTACAAGATATCCATCCTTTACAGCTTGTGCTAATTCATAACCATAAGTAGGCACGCCATTTTCCAAATCAAAAACACCATACGTATTTTTATCAATCTCATCCTTCGGCGTAGCTGTCAGCCCCACTAATGGAGCATCAAAATAATTGAAGATATCTCTGTACTTATTATAAATTGACCTATGTGCCTCGTCGCATATCACAAGATCAAAATGACCACAAGTATAAATTTTACCTTGATCATCCTGTACAGAATCAATAACATTCATCATTGTCTGATAAGTAGAAAAAATGCAGTGTGCTGTATAATTATTCTTTTCTTCCACTATATTTGAACAGGACAAATCCGGCAAAAGATTTACAAAATTTCTTTTTGCCTGAGTAACCAACGAATTACGATCTGCAAGAAACAGTATATTTTTTACCCAGCCTGCATCTAAAAGCACCTTGCACAACGCAATTACCGTTCTTGTCTTTCCGGATCCGGTTGCCATAACAAGAAGTGCCTTTCTTCGATTTCGCTTATCAAAGCTGTCACACACTGCCTTAATGGCACCTTCCTGATAATAGCGCCCTGCAATCTTTTTATCTATTGAAATATGATTTAAACTTATCTTCATAGTTCGAAGATTAAACAGCTTTTCTAAATCTCTCTTCGAATAAATAACAGATATCTTTCTTTCAGGATACTGATTATCTATAATTCTTGTCTCAAAACCATTTGTAAGAAATACTACCGGTCTTCTGTTGTACTGCGCTTCCATCAAATCTGCATAGAGTTTTGCCTGCTGTCTCCCCTTGGCAACATCCGCACAGGTTCTCTTTGCCTCTACAATAGCCAACGGTCTGTGACTGTCATCATATAAAACATAGTCCGCAAATCCCACTTCTGACTTATTAGGCATTCCAGGCAGCTCTACTTCGTTAAGCCAATCTTTTCCCTCTGTCCATCCTGCATCCAAAAGCATAGAATCAATGTAAATTTTTCTTGTTTTATATTCCGATAAATCTAGTGGTTTCGGCACATAAGTCTGCTGCTGCTCTGCACGCTTTGCCGTCAATTCTTCTTTAAGCGCTTTATTTTCAGCTATGAGAGCTTTCAAATCCACATCGTCATCAGATGACTTTATAATAACCGGCTCCATTTGTGGATCTGTTAATAAGCTCAAATCATATTGTCTTTCCTCATAGATATCAGAATAGCAATATGAAACATAATCCATAAATATAAAAAGATTCTTCAAACATAAAATTGCTTCATCCTCTGTAATTTTTCTGCCATTATGAGCCGCTCTATTTCCTATTTTTCGAATCAAATTCAAGCGTTTCCAAAGTGAATCATCTACTAAATCATGAAAATTTTCTGTACTCATTAAACTGATTAGATTGTCCTGATATGGCATTTCCAAAAAATCATCCACAGAATACATCCACTTAATAGCGAACTCCATAGCACGACGACAGTTGATTACACTGGCTTCCTTGTCAATTTTAAGAATCTTTTCAGCAGCAATAGCCACATCTGAAAAACTATTAAATTTTGGTTCCTGTCTTAAATAATCAAAGTTGGTCATCGCAAACCTCCTCTTACGGTATAATACTTCCTTTGTATAAAAACTTTCCACATCTAAATCTCTTAATATGTAATGTATTTGACTATTGTTAAGTACAATTCTAAATAAATTTTTCTTCCCTTTAAAAAATAAGCAATCATAAGCATCCTGCCATTCACTAATAAAAGTGTCGAAATTCGTGAAATTTTGATTTGTCGACTTGATTGACGAAATCAGAAAAATTATTTTGGAGTTCCAATGGTGGAAGCGCAATCTCAAGCTTACGAATATCACCTAAAGATATAAATTTCTGTGTTCCACCTTTTACTTTACTAAGAACCGCGCTGTCAAAATAATCTGACTGAAGTAATGCTTTTACAAAAATATTGTTTACCAAAGAGTCTTCTACAAATTTGATTAATGCAACATTCTTTATAGCAAATTCTTTATCAACATCAACTATTACTGGATTACCAACTGTTCCTATCATCGGCATAAGGATATCGCCTAAGTCAACCTTTGAACGTGAATTTATCTTATTTAAATCTTCTCTACAGATTAAGCTACAATCGGTAAAGTCAATTTTTCCAGTAGATACATTCTTAGACGTTACTAATGGGTAACCGTCATCCATAACATATTTGGGCGAGTCATGTGTTCCATCTCGAACATCGCAAACTTCTCCTAAGAGTTTCTTTTCCCATCCATTAGTATTACCAGTCATATCCCCAAACATCTCGACAAATCGGCTTTTGATTAATAGGTCTAGTTGTTCTAATTGCACTTTTCTTTTCTTAATGATTTCTTTCAATTTATCAAGCTTTTCACATATCTGAACCTGTTCTATAATATCAATATCTGCCACCTCATAACAAGACACATAATCATCCGTTTTGAGATTATGAAGTCCTGTAGTTTTGTTTTCAAATGGTCTAGTTCCTCCTCTTCGATAATTTCCGTAAAGAGAATAAAACACATATTTGGGAAACCATTGCTTTATATCCTTTACCCTTAATAGTCCTGTAAAATTATTAAATAAATAGGTTTTTTCAGGTCCTTCAAAATAAATCACTCTTCCTACTGGTTGTTTATCAGAACCTCCCGATTTTTCAATTATAATATCTCCCTGACAAAGATACTTTTCATCTATGTTTTTCTTTGTGATACAACGGGTGACTACATTATTATAATCAACACTCCCCTTATTAGTGAAATTAGTTGTCCTAAGTACGGGGGTTCCATCTCCGGTTTCATCATCAGCCCCCCACTCTCCAGAAAGAGCCCTTCCTGTAATATCTATTAACTTAGCCATATCATCCCTACAAACCTCAATTTAGGTCATGTATTTCTGATGAGATGCCTTTACGTTTGTCTGATTTACCATCGCATATTGCATGGTTGTGTCAATTTGAGAATGCCCAAGTATCTTCTGCACTTGCTCGATAGGCATTCCCTTATCAATTGCTCTTGTTGCCATTGTCCTTCTAAATTTGTGTGGATGAACTCTCTCCAAATTTAATAACCTTCCAAGTTGTCTTAATCTAATTTCTACGCCACTTATTTTCAAACGCGAATGTGGCGCATCTAATGTGACAAATAATGCCGTATTTTTATCTTTTCTACTATCTATATAGTTCTTTAGATGTACTTTCGCTTTTGCATCAAAATATACTCGGCGTTCTTTATCCCCTTTCCCATAAACAACACACTCTCGCCCTTCAAGATCAATATCGTCAATATTCAAATTCACTAATTCTCCAACCCTTATTCCTGTAGAATAAAGTAAATCAATTATTGCCAAGTCTCGTATATCTTTACAATTATCACGTAATTTCTCTATACCTTCATCAGAGATGACACTTTTTACAACTGTTTTAGTTTTTATTTTATGGATCCTTTTCATTGGGCTTTTTAAAATGTAATCCTCTTCCTCAAGCCAGGAAAAGAAACTCGAAATATTACGCCGTATATTATCTACTGTAACATTCGTACAATTATTTCTCTTTTGATATGCAGCCAAATACTCCCTGATTTCTTCTGTTGAGACTTTTCTAATTTGCTTGTCCATTTCTGAAATAAAATGTTCTATCGTAGTTCTATAATACTTAATAGTCCTTTCAGAACAACCTTCAATCTTCTTTGCATCCAAAAAAATCTGTAAGAATGCTTCATTGGAAATCTCCGTTTTATCCACGGTATTTTCGGCAAACGCCTCAACTATCACTTCCTGAAGTTTCTTCATTTGGGCAATCGACAAATATTCTGCCATCTCATTTAGTACTTTTACAATCTTTTCTTCCATGTTGGTATACCTCATCTATTGTTTGTGTACCAACATCCTTCATCCACTCTGTCATTCGCAATATTCAATACAACTTATAATCCATTAAATGAATTAGCATAATACGCTCTTTTTAATATATAAGACGGTTCGTAATACACCCCCGTATTATAATCATCTATTTCTTCCGCAATCCATGAATTGTAAACCCGCAGCATTCCCTGAATGTAATCTTCATCGTCATCTAAAGTTTGTAGTATTAATCTACAATAAACCTTTCCCATTTGTGTTTCTGTTGGTATTATGTCAACTAATTCCTTATTAACATCACCAACATCAAAGCTTCCCTTTTCCAACCTATATTCATTAATAAAATCATTCACCACTTGTAACGGATTTTCACAATGTAACACAGATGCCACACTAATTTTTTCTACCAGTGCATCGTACCCAATTGTATTCACCACATAACAATTATGCTGATGCAATGTTCGCGCAATACGTTCCGTAATATAGCACATAAAATACAAGTCATTTTCTGTAACATTTTCATCTGGGAAAAAAATATTTTTCATAACTCTACACTCCCTATAAAACGAATGGTCTTTAATGCCCGCTCCGTGCAAAATACAATTTGATGAGTTGGATATTTAAATTTTGCCAGAGCCCAAAATGCTTCTCTACTTATTTTTGCTTCCATATAGTCTTCCACATAATCCCAAATTGTATCATCTGCCATAGGCCCTTCTACAATATCATATTCATGACCTGCACCATTTCTACATGCAGCAATAAAATCAAGCCATTCATCAGACATGCTGGTAAAATTTAAAATATTTAATTCAGAACTTCCCTGATATTCATATATGTTAACTATATGTTTTGGTTTCTTACTGTTTGCCCATTTAATCGCCTGTTTTTTTAGACTTGTACAATAAAATCCAAAACCAAAATCTTTGTAAAATCCACATTCTATTATTTGAGGGTGTTTTACTGTCACATTACTCCCATGATATATTTCCATATTCTCAACCTTCTTATCCAAAATATTTTTGCATTAATGAATCGAATAGTAACTGTACTTCGTCTAATGATTTTTGCACTGCAATTTTTGATTTGTCGACTTGATTGACGAAATCAGAAAAATTATTTTGTAGCTCTATTGGTGGTAAACAAATAATAAGCTTTCCCAATCTTCCCTTTGAAATGTTTGACATTGATTTTGCTGAACCACTCGCAATACTTTGAATTTCCCCTCTAAACAAATCATGGTTAATTAGGTTGCATAAGTAAACTTTATTACAGTTTTCATTTGTATTTAATCTAAAAATCAAATCGGGCATCATCAGTTTCCCTGGTGTTGAAGAAACATAGGCAGCCATACCTACCAATTCAGGAGTATTTTTCCTTGTAAACAATAAATCTCCTTCTTGCACTTCTGCACTTTCTAAAAAGTCATTCTCATCTATCATAGCTTTATTTTCTTCAGGCTTATATACACCATATGTAACTGCACTTAATTTCAATATAGCTGGATCCGTTCCAACTCTTGCAATACCAGCACAAACAAAACTTTTTCCGTTTTCAATACATTCAAGACAATCATTTATTTCTACTTTATTCCATCCCTTAGGATTAGTAATCGGATCCCCAAACATCTCAACAAATCGGCTTTTGATTAAGAGGTCTAACTGTTCTAATTCCCGCCTTCTAACGGCAATTACATACCATACCTTCTTCAACATATCTACCGACATTTGCTGCTCTTTTTTATCTGGAAGATTGATTTCTATATCTGCCACAATTCCCTTAGAAATCTCCTTGAATGTTGCTCCTCTTCCCAACGAATTAAGATAAACCGTATTTCCACGCAAAAACCAATATAGATACTCTGATAGGACTTCATCTGAACAAATCAAATTCTTAAATCCCTGATTGCAGTACATTTCCTTACCTGCTATTGCAACCTTTCCGATAGGAGCTCTAGAAGACAAAATAACAGTCCCTTTAGGAAATGGTTTCAATCCTGTTTTCTCTACTCCAAGCTGTGTAATCTTCCTTACACTTTCTTCAACAATATACGTATCTTCATTTATTTCAGCCGGAGTGATCCAGTCAATATCACCATCCCAATATTCATTAATACTGGTTTTAGGTGTACTTCCTGATACAATTTCACATATATCTCCAAGTTTTACCTTAGCCATATCATCCCTACAAACCTCAATTTAAGAGGCCCTTTCTTTTTATTTCCCAAGCAATTCTCTAAGCAACGCGGTTTCTTTGTTTATTTCTGCATTCAACCTTTCGATTTCATCAAGAATTTCTTCCGTAGGCGGGTACTCTACAGGAATATACTCCACTTTCTTATATTTATTGATAGATAAGTCGTATCCATTATCAATAATTTCCTGCTTGGGAACCATAAATGACTTTTCTGTTCGTTCTCTATCTGCTTCTTCTTCGATATTTTTAAATCTGGCAATAATGTCCGGAATATCATTTTCTGCTATTTCACTTCTCTTATCATCCAAACTAAAGCCATCCGCCTGCATATCATAAAACCAAACTTCATCTGTTCCGCCATGATTTGTCTTTGTGAAAATAAGTATTGCTGTAGACACTCCTGCATATGGTTTAAAGACACCGGAAGGCATTGAAATAACCGCCTCTAGTCTCTGATTTTCTATAATTTCTTTTCTAATTGCCTTATGTGCTGTAGAAGCCCCAAACAAAACACCATCCGGAACTATACACGCACATCTTCCTCCAATTTTAAGCATCCGGACAAACAAAGCCAGAAATAGTAATTCTGTTTTCTTTGTCTTGCATACTTTGAGCAAGTCTGCAGATACAATATCATAATCGAGACTTCCCTTAAATGGCGGATTTGCAAGTATCAGAGAATACTGCTCATGATCCGGGTTCTGATCAGATAAGCTGTCTCTATATTCGATAACTGGACTTTCTACACCATGTGTCATCATGTTCATCGCACCGATGCGAAGCATTGTTCTATCCATATCAAATCCGTGGAACATATGATTCATAAAATGATTTTTCTTTTCTTTGTTATAAAAGATTTCTTCTTTCTTATAAGTTCTTAAATATTCCCCGGATTCTACAAGAAAGCCTGCTGTTCCACAACTTGGATCACAGATTACATCATCTGCTTTAGGAGCCATAAGTTCTACCATCATCTTAATAATATGACGTGGTGTTCTAAATTGGCCATTAACACCAGCAGTTGCCAATTTGGACAATAAGTACTCGTATACATCGCCTCTGGCATCGGAATCCTTTAATTTTTCCATCTGTGCATACAATTCATCCATTGCATCTACAATTTTAGAAAGCATTAAAGGTGTCGGTAATTTAAAGATCGCATCATCCATGTATTTTGAATATGCACTATCCTTATTAGCATGTAGATTTTTTATAAATGGAAATACCATTTCCTGCATCACAGAATACATTCTGTCAGCTGGATAATCCCTAAACACAGACCATTTAAGCTGACTTCCTTCAATCGTTCTTTCTCCAATTTTCACCTCTTTGGAAAATATGCTTTCATATGGCAGCCCCAGCATAGCGCTTTCTTTTGCATGGGTATTATCAGATTCATCCAAATCATGAATAAACATCAGGTATGTCATTTGCTCAATAACATCCAATGGATTTGTTAAACCGCCTGTCCAAAAAATTTCCCATAAACTATCAATTCTATTTTTTAATTCTCCTGCAATCATTGTTTCATTTTCTCCTTATTCCGGCTCCATTTATATTTTGTATAATGGCCACTGCCTATTTTAATTCTTTTTCTTCTTTTCTTAATCCCTGTACTCTGAAAACTTCATCTCATACAATTCATAACAACACTTACCATCATTTCTTTTTCATTGGGATTAGATTCCGCAATCATAATCGTCAAAGCTACAAGTGTACGGTCATCAATGGTTTTTTTGCCATCTTTAAATAAAGCTCCATTTTTATCCAGAAAGTACAAAAACATGGCTGCCGCTATTCTTTTGTTTCCATCGGAAAAACTGTGGTTCTTTGTTACAAAATATAATAAATTTGCAGCTTTTTCCTCCAGTGCAGGATATAAATCTTCCCCGGCGAAACTCTGATAAATGGCTCCAATGCTTCCTTTAAAGGAGTCATCTTTTTCATTGCCAAACAGGGAACTGTCATCTCCAAATTTCATACTGTCAATTACTTTTCTGCATTCTTCGTAAGTCAGAATATAAGCTGCCCGGCTTCCTTTTGGGCGCATCATATTCTGATGGTCGTATGCGTCCAGCAAATCTAACGCACAGCTGTACTGCTCAATTACATTTAAAACCTGTTTTTCATCAAAACTGTTTTCTGCTTTTTTCATAAACTTAATTTTCCTCATAAAACTCCAATATGTTTTGGAGCTTTGTTTTTATATTTATCAGTTATGTAAACTGCGGTATCCAAGCTCCGTCAGAATATCCTGGATTTCATTTTGTTTCTGAGAGGAATATGCATAAATAACGATATTATCTTTATACATAACAACGCTGTATTTTCCGTCTTCATTGAAGCTGAATATTTTCCCGCCATTTTGAAGATCATTTTCATATGCTTCCCGTTCATCCGGTTCCAGTTCCTTGGAAATGTCATACGAAATACGGTTATAAACACCGTCCGTTGTTTCTCCATTTGAGTATTCATAAAATTCAAAGGCTGTATTTTCCCTGATTCCGGATACCACATACATCAGTTTGCTTTCATCAATGAACCAATATGTTGTGGGCATATCTGCTGTTTCAAATCCTCTTTCAGACAATATCGCATTTACCACCGTGGCATCAACCTTTTCTGATATCATCTTTTCTGTCTGATTTGAAGAGCTGTTTTGCAGGTTAAATCCAATGATGATTACCAAAACAGAAAGCCCCGCCACCATACAGATACGGGCAATTACTTTATGATTAAGAAAGATGCTTTTAATCAATAAAAATCCTCCGCCTATAAAAAGAATTAGCGGAATAATCATAGGGAAAATAAAGGATGTTTTATAAAAATTTACAATTCCCCGGATTGAAAATGCACTGGTTATAAAAAACAAACATCCATATGAGAAAAACATAAACGTCAGCCCCAGAATAACCCCCAGCATATTAAACGACACTTTTTTTGGTCTTCTGCCTTCTTTTTTTCTTTCCGGAAGCAATATCCATATAAAAAACAAAGGTATTGCAATAAAAAATAATCCAAAAAAGATTTTAAATGTATTGCTGCCGGGACCTGATAAAATAGCTTCTCCCGGATTATCCGGATCGTAGTAAATATCTCTGGCAGTACCCCTTTCAGGTACAGCACCTACTCCCATATCTGTTGAAATCTGATATTGTTGTCCGTCCACATAATAATGATAAATCAGCCGATAGGTATCATTCGTACTTCTTCTTTTTGCTGCGCTGTACTCTCCTTTTGAATATATCTCATAATCGTACAAATAACCTTCCGTTATTTCATAATCTCTGGATACAGCGCCGGTTTCCACTGCTCCTTTTATTCCCCAAAATAGGAAAAAAACACCAATTACTAAAGCCGTTATAATCAAACATAATGTTCCGGCAATCTTAACCTTCATTTCTTCATTCCTCGTCAAATTTTAACTCTGCCACTTATAAAGAAATAAAAATAGGCAAATCCTTTTTTCTCTCATATCATCAATACATAATAGATATTTGTAATGTATTCCATCTGATCTTCATATGTAGCTGTACGCTTTACTGTTTTGTTAAAAACAGTCCAGTCTAACAATGAACTTTTGTCATACACAGAGCTTACTGATTAGTTTCACATATTTTAATTCCAAACTACATGTTTTCTTTTATCTTTTCTACCAGCTCTAAATCTGCGGGCAGCCAATCTACACTATCCAATTCTTCTTTAGAAAGCCATTTGGCATCTTCGTGTTCCTTCAAAACCAAATCCCCGGAAATAATTTCGGCCCAGAAGCATTCCATGGATAAATGAAACGTGGGATAATCATATTCAACACAATGCAGTTTTTCTCCTACAGAAATCGTTGTGTCAAGTTCTTCCTGGATTTCTCTGATCAATGCTCTCTTTGGTGTTTCACCAGGCTCTACCTTGCCTCCTGGGAATTCCCAGCCATCTTTAAACTCACCATAACCTCGCTGAGTTGCAAATATTTTGTTATCATTATGTATAATCGCTGCAACCACTTTTACTGTTTTCATTCTTTCTTTTTCCTAACTACTTTTTAACCGATAATGTATTGATAAATATCCTCTCTCACCGGAGTATCTAACATCCACTCAATTTCTACCGCTGTTTTTGTTGTATTTGCCATACAAATTTCTTCTGCTTTTCCGGATGCAGTCATTCTCCCAAGATAATAAAATTCCTTTGAGATCTTGTCATCTTTATTCTTTCGAACAAATAACTGAACATCAATCCCTCTTTCCCTGGCACACAAAAAATTCTGAACATCCTCTGATTCCAATGACCTTCCCGATTTAGAAATAGCAATTAATGTATTCGCATTTACAAAATGGTCCTCATACTTTGTCGTATCGCTAATATCATCAGATTTATCATAATTAATAAATACTGGGAATGTTTTTGTTTTTTTATCATATTTATACCCGCCGATATTTAAAGGCACTTCATTATTTTCCCAGTTGAGAAGACGGCATACATCCTCATACGTATACTTTTGATACAAAACAAAATTTGTATCCTGGTATCTCTTACTATAATTTGCCTTATATCTGGAAATCCCAAATTCGATCAACTCTTTTACTATTGTATAAAATTCCTGATTTTTTAACATCTCTGCAAAACTCTCAGCTATTCCATACTCTTCTCCCTCTTGCTCAATGAAAATACAAGAATCATATGTCTTCTTTCCTGAGCCCGACGGAAATTCATTGGTCATAACATTCACAATATTTTTCTGAGCATTTTCCTCCAGAGCAATATTATAATTTTCCTGCAAAATTTTCTTCAGTATACGAAAAATCCCATGCTGATACGACAATAGACGATTCAACATCTCAAGCTCATGGATTCGTTTTCCAGAAGCCAGTTTCTTAGAAATGAATTCAATCATTTTTTCTTCTTTTGCAGACAATCGAACTGTATATTCCTTCTCATATTTCACAAGAAATTTATAATACGAGCCCAAACTGCTATTATCAAAAATGCGGCATACATCCATCTCTCCATATGTATCAAAATCTTTAAGTTCAGGGATTCTTCCTAATTTATACTTTAAATTACAATAATTCTCTTTCATCAGTTTTATATCATTAAAGTTTGCCGCATCAATTGCCGCAAAAATTCGCTTACGGCTGATCTCATCAAAATGTATTGTTGATACACCTGGAATCACACGATCCCCTTCCATAACATATCTTCGAATATTATCTTTATTGTAGCTTCGATCACCAGAAAGAGCCATTGGTATCAAGAAATTCTTTTTGTAATTCCCGATAAAATCCAGTATTACAACAAACTCTTTATTTTGGGCTTTTCTAAGCCCCCGTCCTAATTGCTGTACAAAAACAATTGCTGATTCTGTGGGGCGCAGCAAAATAACCTGATTCACTTCCGGAATGTCTACACCTTCAGAAAAAATATCAACTGTAAAAATATAATCCAGATAATCTGTCTTTGACATCTTTTCTTCTGGAACCTCCATCACCAATCGTTCAATAACCGCTTCTCTTCTGGCGTCATTATCCTCTCCGGTCAGTGCCGCTGTTCTAAGCCCTCTTTCATTAAATTTTTGAGATAGCTTCTTCGCCTCTTCTTTTCTGCTGCAAAATATTAAACCTTTTACACGTTCCCCACTATAACCATAATATTTTGCCTGTTCAATCACATAATCTACCCGATTATCACTTGTTAGGCGATTGAATTTACATAGTCCCTCAGCCTGGTCATCATCTCCGATCATTTCTCCATTTACACTTAAATCTGTAATACCAAAGTAATGAAATGGACAAAGTAAATTTTCCTCCAAAGCCTGTTGCAGTCGTATCTCATATGCTATATTATGGTCAAATATTTCATAAACATCAAAACGATTCGTTTCAGGACTTGCCGTCATCCCCAGCCAAAAACCTGGTTGAAAATAATTCATAATCTTTTGATAACTATCCGCACCAGAATGATGTGCCTCATCCAGGCAGATTACAGAAAATATCCCTGGGTCAAATTCTTTTAAAATATTATCTTTGCTCATCATCTGCATAGTTGCAAATATCAGATCAGCATCCTTTATTTTTTCTATATCTTTAGAAGTATTTCCGGAAAGAAGAGCATATTTATAGAATGAACCATCTACACGTCGATTTCCAAATACTCTTTTATAACTAACCAGAGCCTGTTTTGCAATCTGCTCTCTATGTACAAGGAACAATACCTTTTCCGGATTCATTTCCCGTAATGCGAAAGCAGAAGCGTAAGTCTTTCCTGTTCCCGTAGCTGATATCAAAAGTGCTTTTTTCTCTTTATTTTTAATTAATTCCTTTATATTTTTCACAAATTCAACCTGCATCGTATTCGGCTGCAATTTATATTGATTCAGGGATACTGGCATTGCTTTTCTTGCTATTTTTTTCTGCTTCTTTATCAGCTCATATCTTATACGATAACTTTCAATAAAATCCTCATAAGCCAGGCTGTGTTCATCATTCCATAAAGCTTGAAATTCTCTCAAAATATCTCCCACAAGCTCTCCTGACTCATAACCCACAAGCTTTGTATTCCACTCACGATTTACCTTCAAAGCGCCTGCCGTCATATTTGCGCTTCCTACAATAATTCGATACACTTCTTCATTTTTGAAAATATATCCTTTTGTATGGAATCCATCTTTATCTTCATTGGTACAATACATTTTCAGTTCTATATTTGTCAAAGAATTTAATTTATCTAATGCTGCCGGATCATTAAATGCTAAATAATCTGTTGTAAGAATTTTTCCTTTAATACCTTTTCGTTCTAGCTCCTGAAATGTCTGTAATAAAGGCGTAATTCCACCCAGCGTAATAAAGGCAACACTAATATAAAATTTTTCACAATTCAATAGTTCCTGCTCAATTGCTGAAATCACACGTTTTCCGCGACTATCATCATTCGATACAAACTCTGGACGATATGCCAGATTAGAATTAATATCATTTTTTATAAATGCTGTTTTTAATCCATATAGCAATTCGTTACGATCTTTCATTTGTATATCCCTCACGTCTTTGTCTACATAAAATTCAAGTCTTGCTCTTGCGAAACTTAGTGCGGGATTCGGGTCAGCTTTGCTGACAACATTCTATTCCAAATCGCTGCACCTTAGCTCGGAGCGTATATCAGATGAGGGATTAACATCCGCCACTGATACCAATTTGTTACTCACTGCCTACAGAGGCGAAAGCCATCCCACTTCTGATATGATTTTATTATACACTACAATTCCAGTGCTAGCCACAAATTCCCCTGTTACAAATGTAAAAGCTCCTGTTACTCTGCAGCCTCCGCATATTTTTCTCATTAATTTTTATCATCCCCCATGATTCCATTCATAGAAAGATGTACTTTTAATCATTATCCTTATACATATCCTTCTCCCCTGCCGCTTATTTTATCATTTTTCAAATATGCAAAAAGAAAGTGCCCTGCGACACTTTCTCATAAACTACCTGCATTCTATTAAATTCAAACCCTTTAGCTTTCTGTTTCAGTCAGTATTTTTCTTACAAATCATACTCTTTGGGTTTCTTACCGGAAAAATCTGCGATTACCGCATGGGCCTCGTCCAGATAAAAAACCTCAAAAATAGGATTATCCGCCGTCTGATACTGTCCTTTTACAATGGGATTCTGAATACACATTTCTTTGACAGCCATATTATTCTCAAAAACTGCCTTGCCATGCAGACGGATCCATGCATAAGAAGAACTAGAAACTGTAATCTCAACATAAGGATTCGTCTGCATATCTTTAAATACATCCTTCTGATTATTTGTACAGAACCATAACTTTTTGTCCCTCTCCCCCATAAACATAAAGGGCCGGCATTTTGCCTTTCCGTCACGCCCTACTGTTGACAAATACTGTACCGGATTCTCGTTTAAAAATTCAACAACTTCTACCATCATAATTACCTCCATATTTTTAGTTTATTTCGTTTCGGGAAGTATCCCCTGTTCGTTTATCATTGTACCAACCCGCTGTTTTTCTGTGAAGTAAGCACTATATTGTGGCATAGTTACCTGGATGTAACAATTGGGATAAGCTGGCTTTTTTCGCACTTGACTCCCAATCTGCCCTTACTATAATATAAAAATATAAAACAAATCTACAGGAGTAATTGGAGGAAAGAATATGCAGACTGTCAAAAAGACTCTCCCCGCCTGCCCGGTAGAAACTACCCTGACTTTAATTAGTGATAAGTGGAAAGTTTTAATCCTCCGGGATCTTTTGACTGGCACCAAACGCTTTGGAGAATTAAAAAAATCCATTGGAAATGTCAGCCAGAAAGTACTCACTTCCCAGCTCCGTCAGATGGAGGACAACGGACTTCTGGTGCGTACTGTTTACCCGGAAGTTCCTCCCCGTGTAGAATATACGTTAACAGATGTTGGATATAGTCTGAAACCCATACTTGATGCCATGTGGGACTGGGGAACAGAATATAAAAAAAATATGTCAGAAATATAGAAAACTCCCGCCGCCGGTTAAGCCCCCTCATCTGCGTGATACTGTTACTAAGTGATACTATTGCTAAGTGATGCTATTGCTAAGTGATACTGTCACTAAGAAAATACACAAAGGATCCCTGCCATGAAACTTACACTTGAAATGCTTTTATATTTTACTTCTGATATTGAGTCTGTCATTCTAAAAACCTCAAAGTTTTCCGATGGTTTCACCAACGCAAAGCTCCTCTCAGTAAATCAGCCCATCCGGGAAGAATATTTATATATCGGATATCTCTCGGATATTTTAAACAAAAAGACTCTTCTTCATAACCGTATTACCGTATTTGCGGTTAATGATACCCCAGAGGACTGTCAGGAACCTGATTTTTCTTCTCTTGACTGTGGACTCATATTGGCTAAAAATACAACGGATATCTTTTACATTATGAACCGCATGGTAGAGTCTTTCAGCTTTGCAGCCGGGTGGGACAAGGATATGCACATTGCAGCCTTAGAAGGCCGCCCGCTCCAGAACTTAATTGATATCAGCGAAGATATTTTAAAAAATCCTTTGATTATTTTCGATCCCAGCTTTACCGTTATTGCACATACCAAACACATTCCATGCGAATATGAAGGGTTCAAAAGGACACTGGAAAAGGGATACACCGATGCCGAAACTATGGATCATGTCCGCCACAGAAATATATTTAAAAAACTGAAAAAGAACCGGCCCCTTATCGCCCCTTCAGCTTCATCAGATGAACTTGTTAATATCTACTACGCTTTTTACTCTGGGAAAACACTCCTTGGATACGCCTGTCTCTTTTTTAATAAGCTGCAGCCGCCCCGGGGATACCTGGATCTGCTGGGTCTGTTTAACGAAAATATAAACCTCTGTATGAAACGGGATTTCGCCAATCAAAGATACGGCCGGATGATGTATGAAACCTTTCTTGTAAATCTTCTGGATGCAAGGGGGCTCTCCAGAGAGCAGCTGGCGGAGCAAAGTAAAAATATTGACTGCCTGCCGGTAAACACCCGGTATGTACTTGGAGTCATTCAGTTTGAACGCAGTCAAAAGCCTCCTCTAACCTATCTGGCCCGCATTCTGGGGGCGGAAATGTGGGATGGCAGACCATTTATTTATCATCAGAGCATCTGTATCGTAAAGTCTCTTGAAAAATCCCATTCAAAAGATATTCTTTCAATGCTTCAGTTTCAAAGGATAGAAAAACTGATTGGAAATTTCAGCTTTCATATGGGCATCAGCAACGTTTTTGATGATCTTATGGATTTAAAATATGCCTATCGCCAGGCCTCATCCGCAATTGTCTATGGAAAAAGATCCGGAAAAATATGCAGTCTTTTTAAAGACCATTCTTATGAGTACCTGCTGGCCAATGCAGAAGACCAGATGCCTCTGACCTTTCTCCAGCCGGATTTTTATAAAGATCTGAAAATATATGATCAGAAAAACGGTTCCCGCTGCCTGCAAACCATTCTCACCTACTACGAATGCAGCTGTAACGCCACTCATGCCGGTCAGAAATTATTTGTTCACAGGAACACCGTGCGCAATATTGTGCAGTTTGTTTCTGAAAAATGGGAACTAGATCTTGAAAATACCGAAATCAAAAAGCTCTTTCTTTTATCCGGACTGATAGATCAATATAATAAGAGCTCTGAGAAGAAATAAGGCTTTCACCAGAATAAGGCTTTTTCTGCGATATCAAACACGCAGCAGAGCATCAAACATTCGCTGTGCACTCTGCACAATTCATACCTTTCAAAACAAAAAATCATGACGCCGCCGTCATAAACAACGTCTCTTTTCAATGCTATACTGATCCCAGCATTACACGAAAGGAGATCGTATATGAACAAAATAATTGAGGCAGATGTTGTAGTAATGGGCAGCGGCGTTGCCGGAATGGGGGCAGCTTACAAACTGGCAAATGCCGGCGGATTAAAGATCGCCGTATTTGAAAAATATCCTGCACAGGGAGGGGCCGTTTCTAACTGTCCTATGTGCTTTTGCTCCACACCGGATACTCCGGAAGCACAGAAAAGCGCTTATGAGGTACTGGCCCGTTTCTCAAACTACAGTGCCAATATGGGACTTATCAGCAAAGTGGTAAAATATTCTTCCGAATTTCCAGATCTGTTTTTAAACAAACTGAAAATCGAAGCACCTATGGTAGTAAACAGGGATCCTGCTGACTACGGCAATCAGCGGGGCTATACAATGGGGCACGCAAATGGTCTGGACGTGGGAGATATCTATTTTATCAACGGCCGCGGAAAAGGCCACGGCATGGCTCTGGCTCTCTTAAGACTCCGCTTTATGCTGGAAAAACAAGGGGTTGATTTTTATTTTTCAACACCAATTAAAAAAATTATAAGAGATGAGAAAACCGGAAAAATCACCGGTGCAGTTGCCTATGAAAAAGACGGCAGCCCCATTGATATCAAATGCAAAGCTCTGGTTGTTGCATCCGGCGGCATCAGCGGCAATATAGAAATGATGAAAGAAGAAGGCGTTCTCAACACAAAATTTGAAGACGCCTACAAAGATGGCGGTCAGGTATTAATTACATTTCCTGACAGCTGCCAGGACGGCGACGGTCAGAAGGCTGTCTGGGAAATCGGCGGCAAAAAAACCGGTATGGTTATCAGCGCAGATCCCCAGGTTCCAAATCCCGGCGTCCGCATTGGACCAAATACCCCGTGGCTGAACGCAAACCAGGTGAAAATTATTACAGAACAGCCATATCTGCGTGTCAATGAGCTTGGTAAACGTTTCATAAATGAAGAAATGGCCAGCAATCACACTGCCATTTCAACGGCCATTATTGAAAACAACACAAACATGGCCTGTTACATGATATTTGACGAAGACACTGCAAACTCCTTAAGCAAAGGTGTAGAAGACGGATACGTCTACTTTATTTTTAAAGGGGTAGCCATTCAGAACATTCGTGGACAGATGGATGAAGCCATTGCAAAAGGCAACCGGCATATGTGCCACTTCGACACTATCCATGAAGTCTGCGAATATATGGGCATCCATGAAGAAGGGCTTAGAAAAACCCTTGAGCGCTACAACAAAGCCGCTGAAACAGGCTTAGATGAAGATTTTAAAACCAATCCGAAATATATCAAACCGGTACGGGAAGAAAGCGGCCATATCTACTGCTTCCGGATCCTTTCAGGTGGATACGACACTCTGGGCGGTCTGGCTATTGATGAAAATGCCAATGTCATTGACAAAAACAATCTTCCAATTGAAGGATTATTTGCCGGCGGCGATATGGCAGCCGCAAGCCTTTACGGAAACCCGCCTTCCAATGCCGGAGGCGCTGTATTTGGATCTATGCCTATAGGAATGCTGGCAGGTGACTCCGCCGCAGCATATGTGAAAGGAGCGTTATAATTATGAAAATTGAACTTGCGGATTACTGTATCAGATGTGGTCTCTGCGAAGATCTCTATCCTGATCTCTATAAAAGAAACTATGAAGAGCACTGTATGGATGTATTGTACGAGGAAATCCCTCCGGAATTAGAAGAACGGGCTGCACAGTCAGCAGCTGACTGCGCCGTTGCGGCTATTCGCTTAAAATAAATATTTTTTCAGATACAGAAAACAAAAATCAAGCAGGGAGATTTCCACCATCAAGGAAATCTCCCTTTGCCTTTCTCAATATTTTATATCCCTTTGAAGTCTTAGGATAAGTATTTTTTTACAGCATTGCTCACTGCCTCCGGCACCCGCTCATCAAATGCCTCCGTAAGAATATAATCTTCCCTCAGCTCCTCCTCTGACACAAGGTCCGCCACTGCCTGGGCTGCCGCCAGCTTCATCTCATCTGTAATCTGTCTGGCCCGCCCTTCCAAAGCCCCTTTAAAAATTCCGGGAAATACCAGGACATTATTAACCTGGTTTGGAAAATCACTGCGGCCGGTGCCAACCACCCTGGCTCCTGCTTCTTTTGCCTCATGAGGCATAATCTCAGGCGTTGGATTTGCCATGGCAAACAAAATCGCATCTTTCTTCATGGCTGCTGCCATCTCTTTATTTACAATCCCGGGAGCAGATACCCCCACGAAAATATCAGCGCCTTTTAACGCGTCGGCCAGCGTTCCTTCCCTATCAGACCTGTTGGTGCTCTTTAGCATTTCTTTCTGCATCCAGTTTAATCCTGTTGACTTGCTGCACAAAATTCCATGGATATCACACATCAATACATCCAAAAATCCATATTTCAGGAGCAATTTGGCAATGGCGATTCCTGCGGATCCGGCTCCATTGATTACCACTGTGCAGGCTTCCTTTTCTTTTCCCACCACTTTCAGGGCATTGATGATTCCGGCAAGTACTATGATAGCCGTTCCATGCTGATCGTCATGAAATACCGGAATGTCCAGTTCCCGTTTCAGCCGCTCCTCGATTTCAAAACATCTGGGTGCAGAAATGTCTTCCAGATTAATACCGCCGAAAGCAGGCGCCACCGCCTTTACCACCCGGATAATCTCCTCAGTATCCTGGGTATCCAGACAGAGCGGAACCGCATTGACGCCGCCAAATTCCTTAAACAGCACTGCTTTCCCTTCCATAACCGGCAGGGCAGCTTTAGCGCCTATGTTGCCCAATCCCAGTACCGCGCTTCCGTCCGATACAACGGCAATGGTATTTCCCTTCATGGTATATCGGCAGACCTGCTTCTCATCTTCCGCTATTTTTCTGCAGGGCTCGGCCACCCCCGGCGTATAAGCAAGAGCCAGGTCTTCCCTTGTCCTGACGGACGCTTTTGCTTTGATTTCCAGCTTTCCTTTCCATTGTTCATGAAGCATCAGGGCTTTTTCATTGACTGTCATCTTCACACATCCTTTACATTACATTCTGAGGCGTCCCGTTCAGATATTTAGCTGCATTTTCAAATGCGATAACTGCTCTTTTGATCATAGCTTCCCTGCTGGCAAACGCCACATGAGGAGCAAGAACCGTATTTTTAGCAGTTACCAGGGGATGGCTCTTTGAAATAGGCGGTTCTGTTTCAAACACATCAATACAAGCACCTGCAATTTTTTCGCTGTTTAACGCATCCACCAGGGCCTGGCTGTCTATAACAGGTCCCCGCGCCGTATTAATCAATACGGCATTGGATTTCATCTTTGCAATCTTTTCCGCTCCAATCAGCCCCCGGGTCTCTGAATTGGAAGGTACATGAATAGATATGATATCGCTCTCTGCCATCAATTCATCCAGAGAAACATACTGTACCGGCACCGTCTCCTTTCTGCTCCGGCTGTATGCCAGTACCTGGCATCCAAATGCCGCCGCAATTTCTGCAACCCGGCTGCCGATGGCTCCTGTTCCAATGACGCCAAACTTCTTTCCCTCCAGCTCGCATCCGATGAGTCCATCCTTGGTTCCTTCATTTCTTGCCTCACGATCACAGGCCGCCAGATTCCGGTACAGCATAATAAGCATACCGAATACCAGATCCGAAACCGCCGCTGTAGAATAACCCGCACAGTTGCATACCATTACGCCATTTTGATCACATGCATCCCTGGCAATATGATCAATTCCTGTAAAAGCTACAGAAAGTAATTTTAATCTGCGCCATCCATGGATAACCTGCTCATTGATGGGATTATTGGCGGTAACAATAATCTCGGCATCTTTTCCCCGCTCAATAAGTTCTTCTGTGTCCGTGGTCTTGGTATCGTAATATACAATTTCCACAGAATCCTTCAGCGCACTGTGAGCCATATGTAAAAGTCTGTCCCGCTCAACTCCCAGCGGCTCGATGATTACTAATTTCATAAAAACATCCTTTCTTCTTCACTTTCTTCAATACCGTTTTTTCATATTGATCTCATTAATCAAAGGCTTTCCTCTTTCATACAGCCTGAGATTTTCGCAGAACATATGGACCGCCCGGTCTATATACGCTCTGCTGTCCGCCGCACAGTGAGGGGTGATAATCACATTTTCCATATCCCAAAGCACGCTGTCTTTCGCCAGAGGTTCCTCTTCAACGGTATCTAAAGCCGCTCCTCCGATCTGGCCGCACTCCAGCGCCTGGATCAGGTCCTCTTCCTTTACCACCGGCCCTCTGGCAATATTGATTAAAACCGCTGTGGGCTTCATAATCCTAAATTTTTCTCGCCCAAATAAATGTCTGGTCTCATCCGTGAGAGGCAGGACCACAATTACAAAGTCTGACTGCGCCAGCACAGTGTCCAGCTCCTCATTGGAAAATACCTCATCAAAATATGTCAGGGGCGTGACGGTCCGCTTTACCCCCAATACACGCATCCCCAGGGACTTTGATAATTTTGCAATCTCACATCCAATGGCTCCCGCCCCTATGATTCCAACGGTCATGCCTTCTGCCTCCAGGGGCTGGATGTCAAACTTCTTATCCCAGATATGTTTCATCTGCCGCCTGTAAAGCTCCTGGGAATTGCGCATAAAACTGATCATATATCCAATGGTAGTGAGTGCCATGGTTTTTCCATGGATGCCTTTCGCATTGGTCAATCTCACAGGAAGATGGCTGATGGGACCGTCCATAATAGGATTTACTCCTGCGGAAAAAGACTGGATCCATCTTAAATTCGCAGACCGGGCACAGTATTGTTCCGGCATAGGGCCGCTTCCTCCCCAGAGAAACAGTACCTCCGCATCGTATCCCCGCTCTATTGCCTCATCCTCACTGCCGCACCAGTATACCCTGCCTGTTATGCACGCCTGGATCTTTCTGATATGCTCCTTTGTTATCACCATGGGCGTCAGATCACTTTCTTTGTACATTACTAGAACATCTGCCATAACTTTCTCCTTCTAACCTGTGATCCACAGTGTCAGCTGCGGTATAAACGTGATCAGGAGCAATACTGCAATCATGGATATAATAAACGGGAAAATCGCCTTCACCAGCTTCTGCATGGATACTCCTGATACTGACATCCCCGTAAACAGACACGTCCCAAAGGGCGGCGTTACAAATCCTATGCAGACTGCTGTACACATTACGATACCAAACTGCAGTGAACTGATTCCCAGCTGCTGGATTACAGGCAGGAACATCGGAATCGTAATCAGCAGAATAGGAGTGGCATCCATAATGCATCCCATAATCAGCAGAATAACCAGAATAATAATCAGTATCACATATTTATTATCTGAAACTCCAAGCAGCGTATTTACCAGCATCTGAGGCAGCTGGGCATAGGATATAACAAAGGCAAACAACGCTGCTCCTGCTACAATAAACATAATATTGGCGGTTCCTCTGGCTGACTGAAACAGGATTTCCGGAATATCCCTGATTCGGATTTCCTTATATACAAAAATTCCGATAACCAGAGAATACAATACCGCAAGCACCGCAGACTCTGTGGGGGTACAAATCCCGGAATAAATGGAGCCCAGAATAATCACTGGGGAACCGATAGCCGGAACTGCTTTCAGCAATGCCTTTAAAAAGGTCCCCAAATGAAATTTTTCACGTACTCCGTCTTTCCCGGCAGGGATTCCCTTCCATCCCCTTCTGCGGCAGATAAACCAGGCAACGATCCCCAGGCCCACAGCCATATAAATACCTGCAGGCACCCCCATCAAATATAAATCTGTCAGGGATACATTGGTATTTACCGCATATATAATCATCGCAGTAGACGGAGGGATGATGGGTCCTAATACCGCCCCCGCCGAAAATACTGCAGTGGAAAATTCCCTGCTGTAGCCGGCCTCCAGCATATAGGGAAGCATAATGGCTCCTATGGTGATACAGCATGCCATGGCAGATCCTGTCATAGCTGCAAAGATAGCGCAGACAACGATAGTAACCAGCGCCAGTCCTCCCGTTGCATTTCCAATAGCTAAATTGCAGACATTTACCAGCCTTTTTGCGATTCCGCCTTTAGCCATCAAATCTCCTGCCAGAATAAAAAACGGAATGCACATCAGCGCTGTCACGTCGCACCCGGAAAACAGCCGCTGTACCACGGTCATAGCCGGAATGCCCTCCAGCACAAAGAACAGGATTGCGGAAAGCCCCAGTGTTGCCGCCACGGGTACACCGATCAGCAGAAGCACCAGTGCCACCACCAGGAAAATAATAATGCTGGCTGTCATTTTACTTCCCCTCCTTTCCCTTTGGTAAGTTTCACAATATCATCCACGATACGGTAAAAATATGCATAGGTCAGCAGGGCAAAGGCCACCGGGAACACAAGGTAGGGGAATACCATGCTGAGTCCTGTATTTGCAGACTTAGACAGGCTTGCAATACTCATCTGCATAATGCCATACTTGAGCACAATAACAACAAATACAAGACCTGCCCCGTGCTGAATCAGCTCCAGGATCTGTTTGTGCCTCTGCCTTTTCAGCAGATCTTCCAGTACCGACACCTTCACATGCTCTAGATTCAATGCGATATAAGCGGCTCCCAGAAACACCGCCCAGATCATAATGTAACGTGCCGTTTCTTCTGTCCAGGAAAAACCCATCTTAAAAAGATAGCGCCCGAATATCTGCATAGATAGTGTAATCGTCATATATGCGAAGCAAACAACCAGGGCTGTCTTTAATGCCGCTGATACTATCTTATTCGTCTTTTGAAGTAACTTCATAACCTACACCTCATTCATAATCCCAAAATCTTATTTTCCCAGCAGCTCTATAATGGATTCATAATACTGTGCTCCCTTTTCATTCTCTTTCAGAAAGTCTTCATATACGCTCTGGGAAGCTTTTTTAAAGGCCTCTTTATCTACATTTTCGCTTTTTTGCGCGCCGCCGGCCACCATCTCCTCTAACTGCTCTTCATTTTTACTCTCCAGATTTTTTGTACATTCCAGATTGGCTTTCTTTGCAGCGCTTGTGATTACTTCCTGAAGGTCCGGGGTAAGAGAATCAAATTTTGCCGCATTCATTGTAATCCCATTAAAATGAGCCGCATATTCCATCACAGAAATATATTCCGCATACTGCTGATAACCGTCCGCTATGCAGACGTTGTTTACATTATCACAGCCGTCAATGGTTCCCTGCTGTAAGGCAGTCAAAACCTCATTTCCAGGCATGGTCTGTGCGCTTGCGCCCCATGTGTTCCATGTATTGATATAGACATCAGAACCGGTAACCCGGATCTTTAATCCTTTCAAATCTTCCGGCGTTTCTGCAAAGCCTTTTGAAGATTCCAGATTTCTAAATCCCACACATTGAAGCCCTAATATCTTTGCTCCTGTAGAAGAAAAATCCTCCAGCATACCCGCACATATTTCTGAATCCAGGAAGCTGTAGATATCGTCATAATCCTCAAACAGATACGGCAGATCCAATACGGACAGGCCTTGAGCATATCCGCTCATGATAGGAGTATTATTCACTGCACAGTCCAATGTTCCCGCAATAACAGAATCTAAGGATTCCTGGTCATTTCCTAAGGTACCGCCTCCGTAAACAGTAACTTTTACACTGCCGCCGGATTCTTCTTCCACATATTCCGCAAAGGTGTTGGCAAGAATCGCCAGCTGGTTCTCCTCACTGGCCGCAAAATGGCTTAATTTTAATTCCAAAGGCTTTTCTGGGGAATATTCTCCGAAATCTTTTCCGGAGACGTCCTTTCTGTTTTCATTTTCAGAGCTCGTGTTCTGTGAATCGCTGCTTCCGCACCCTGCCAGCAGGCCCCCGCACAGACACCCAGCCGCCAATATACTAATTATTCGTTTTCTCATACTTTTCTTCTCCTTTTCTTTTTCAGATGCAATGATGCGTTTTGTGTAAATACACCTAAAAATCTTATCTTTTTTTGCCTCTCTTTTCTTTGTCCCTGGATGACTGCTCCTTAAGTGCAGAGCCCATTCATAATTCTTTAAACTACAAAGATCTCTCGCGGCGTCGTCTCCATCCGGACCGCCCCATTGGAAGTCACCAGGTATTGATCGCAATAGTTTCCAAAAGCCTTTCCGGTATTCACCTCCGGATGAATAGAAAAAAACATATTTTCTTTTACCTTCATAGTCTCCCCCTTGAAAAACGCCGGCCGCTCCACCAGATCGTACCCCTGCCCATGGGCGAACAGCCGTGTCTCCGGACGCAGTCCGTAAGAGACCAGTTTTTTATTATAGAGCTCCAGTATTTCCCCGCAGTCAGCTCCCGGCTTTACCAACTGGGCTGTAAAATCCTGCATTTCTTTGGAAAGCTCCCATGCCCGGCACAACTCTTTAGACGGCTGGTGCCCGATACAGAACCCCCGCACAATCTCCGCATAATAGCCGCCTGGTCCGTTTGCTTCTATCATAAATACCAGATCATCCCCATCCTCGATGCGCCGGTTCTGATAAAAGCTGTGAAGCTTAGGTGTAGGTGTTCCCGAAGGTGCAGAGCCCATCATCACCAGATTTTCTTCACTGCCCTTGCTGATCAGAAATTTATTTACCTCTGCCCGCAGCTCATACTCATACATTCCCGGCCGCAGCATTCCGGGAACCATCTGCAGTATCTGGTCATGCAGTTTCACAGTCCGCCGGATGGCCTGTATCTCATCCTCACTCTTTACTGCCTTGATCTCATCCACCATCTCTGTAACATCCACAAAAGATACCTTAGGCAGTGATGTCTTCAGATAATTTACCAGCTGATAATTTAATAAGGATGGTGCAATGAGACCAACGGTTCTGCAATTATGATCACAGATATATGCTTCCATCAGTTTCGCATCGTACAGATCTGTATATCGGAATGTCCGAAAATACGGCGCCCCCAGACGCGTCTTTATCCCCCGCCCAAACCAGGCAGGCGGCAGCGGATCATAGGGTGATGAACTGGTGATGGTAGTCATCTCTCCCTTTGCCGGAAACAGTACGCTCATGGGATAGGCCTGCTCTGTGGGCAGATCTGTGATATACCGGAAGTACCCTCCCAGATACTGATCCGCGTTCTGTGCGATGAGCACATCTATCCCCTGATGCTCCATGGCTGTCTGCAGCTGCATCCACCGGCGTTTCATCTCCCTATCGCTCATGGGAAACCGTATTCTTGTTTTAAATTCCTCTGAAACTCCTGATACCCATTCCATAATCCCTCTCCATTCTCTTTATTTTAAAGCTGCCTTTAAAGCGTCTTTTGCAAGAACCTCTTCGGCCCGCTCAAGGACGTTTTTGGCATTGATATATACCGGAGTATCTACCATTTGTCCATCTACCGGCACAGAAGCCGAACCTTTTGCGATCCCCTCTTCTTCAAAAGCCTTTGTCACCTTTTTTGCCCACGCCACACGCTCCGGATCCGGAGAATAGATGCGCTCCGCGATTGGTATCTGGCTGGGATGAATGATCTGACGGCCTTCAAAACCAAGCTGTGCTCCTGTCTTTGTGTTATATGCAAAGGCTTCATCATCCTTATAAGACGGGAACGGCGCATCCTCCGCCACAAGCCCGGCCGCCCGTGCCGCCACGGCTATTTTTGCTCTGGCATAGATCTGCTCCTCGGCAGTATCTGTTCTGGTAACACGCATGTCCCTGGTGTAGTCTACCGCGCCAAAGATCACTGCCACAAGCCGGTCACTGGCAAATACAGCCCGGTCTACATTCATGACTCCAGCCGCAGTCTCAATCAGAATAGCCAGCTTAATTTCTCCTGCCGGAAGCCCTCGTTTTTCTTCCAGATCTGTTACAATAAAATCCAATCTCTTAACGTCGTCTGGTCCGGAACACTTAGGCAGCGTGATGCCGTCAAGCCCTTTCATCACCACTGCATTCAGATCATCCATAGTAAGTCCCGTGTCCCAGGCATTGATTCTCACCCATGCTTCTGAGCCGTGAGTGCTCATATCCTTAATATGCCTGCGGACCATTTCCCTTGCCGCTTCTTTTTCTGCCGGCGGCACCGCATCTTCCATATCCAATGTAATTACATCTGCCCCCAGCCCCGGCGCTTTCAGGATAAATTTTTCTGAATTTGCCGGCAAATACAAATCTGTTCTTCTAACTGCCATCGTTTTTCCTCCTCAAATTCTTTTTCTATTTACAATGCATCTGTGCATCATAATTCTGTCTCAAAATTCCTGCACGGGTTTTCGCACCACGTCGATGATGGTTCCGTCCCGATATTCTACAATTCCTACAATTTTTTCTGTAAATTCAGGTTCCATCACCTCAGGGGCCTCCTGGTCCCCGATTTGTTTTAATTCCTGTATTTCCATAATGGGAAGTCCGGAATCTTTCAGTGCTTCTCTTAAATCTTTCCTGTTTGGATGAATAGCAATACCGTATTCTGTCACAAGTACATCTATGGTCTCTCCTGGAGTTACAACGGTTGTGACCTTCTCCCGCAGCACACAGATGCCTCTCTTTATGAGATTTGTCACTACTACAGCAATCTTGGCTCCAGCAGCGCAGTCATTATTTCCCCCTGAGGCGCTTAAGATCACTCCGTTTGTTCCTGTCACTACATTAACATTAAAATCCATATCTATTTCCGTTGCTCCTAAGATCATAATATCCAGCTGTTCTGTCAGGCAGCCTTTGGTATTCGGATTAGCATACTGGGAGGCGCTCATTGCCATATGCCGCGGCTGAGTGCGATAAGACTCCACTGCCGCAGAATCAAAGCACTGTACATCCAGCAGCGCCTGAAACAATCCCTCTTTTAACATCTGTACAAAGTAAGAGGTGATCCCCCCTGAGGCAAAGGAGCCTTTTACCTGCTTTTTACGCATAAGAGCCCCTGTTTTTTCTGCCACGGCAATGGAAATCCCCCCAGCACCGGTCTGCATGGACATCCCATCCCTGATATATCCGGCCCTCTCCAGCAGCTGAGCCGTCATTTCTGCAATCTTTAAGTGTTCCGGATCCGTTGTGGGCTTGGTGGGTCCAAAGGAAATTCCTTCCGGATCCCCAATACTCTCTATCTTTACCACATGATCTACTTTTTCCTGGGAAATCTCCATGGGGCAGGCCGGAAAATCTACCAGGTTGTCGGTAACGGCAATCACATGATCCGCGTACTCAGCATCCGCATAGGCATAAGACAGGACTCCGCAGGCAGACTTGCCCCAGGCTCCATTCATATTTCCATATGCATCACAGCAGGGAGCGGATATGAAGGCGGCGTCTATATGCAGCTCCCCTGCTTCAATGGCTCTTGCCCTTCCCCCATGGCTCATAAATACTGCCGGGTGTTTTAATTTCCCATTTGTAATGGCTTTTGCTAATGGCCCCGGAGAAATGGTGCTGACAGTGATCCTGGTGATTACGTCTTTTTCTATCAGTTTTACTAATGGTTCATGACATTTAAAAAGCCCGGACGCCGCCACATGAATATCTTTCATCCCCCTTTGCGCAATCGTTTCCATAACCAGATTCACTACCCGGTCTCCGTTTCGCATATGATGGTGAAACGATACCGTCATCCCATCTTTCAGCCCAATCCTATCGAGGACCTCTGAAATAGAATCTGCAAGCTTTGACGTTGGTGCGCTTCCTTTTACAGCATGGAGACTTTCTATCCCGTCTCTCTCTTTTTTCAGACTTTTCCCCATGTCATCATAGGCTCCGGAAAAAACCTGTTTTCCCGTCTCCTGCAGCAGCCAATCCGGTATTTCCCTTCCTACTGTATTTTTCATACCGCTCTCCCTCCTCACTTGTTAGTAAAATGATAACATCCCTTATTTTTGGAATCTGTATCATAAGTTACAGATTCCAAAAGCTGTAACTTGTGATACAAATTTAACCTTTTCACGGCATATAAAAACGGTCTTTGCCACAAATAAAATACCCCAGAAACAGTCTCCTGTTCTGAGGTAAAGATAAAGATTTCCATTCATACAATGTTATTTTATTTCTTACTTTCCTGTGTTATAATTTTATAATAATATTGTTCTACAAACTGAAACAGATTTTTATGGATACTTAAAGCTAAAAGACCGCAGCACCAAGGGGACAGCAGCCATGGGAAAAGAATCAGCATTCAATGTCACAAATATGAGAAACTTTTTTTCTAAAGAAAATATGGAAAAGCTTTTCTATAAATGTCCTTCTATTACCCTCAAAAAAAATGAAGCGCTCTATACAACAGATCAAATCCTGACCGATGTCTTCTGGGTATCAGAAGGCATGGTGGAAGTATTTATCACCAACGAGCAGGGGCATAAACAGGTGGTGGCCTTCCACTACCCCGACAGCATTGTAGGAGAGATCGAGGCGCTATACGGAGATCCCTGCGGACTGACCTGTATCGCCCTCAAACATAGAACTGTCGTACATAAGTGTAATATTGAAGTATTCTATCACCGGGTGCTAGAGCAGGGCCTCATGCGCCAGTACGTAAGTATGCTGGCAGGAAAGACCCATGCCAATGTGCTGCAGCTTGCAAGCGTTTCTTTAGACGACTGCGAAGGACGGGTACACACTTACTATAATAGTGAACTTACCCATCAACAGCTTGCGGATTTGATCGGCTGCTCCCGCGTTCAGGTCACACGCGTACTGAACAGTCCAAGGTTTTATGACAGGAAAAAAACTGATAAAGATTCGTAAACAAGAGAAAAAAAACGTCCGCCCAAATTTACCAGGCAGACGTTTACGATTATTGTATGTTATTTTTTAGGTTTACAATTGTCCTTTTTCCCAATCCGTCAGCTGATCTGCCATCTCACATGGCTTCCGTTGTCATCTTTACTTACAATTAACTGATTATCAATTTCCTGTTTTAATTCCGATACATGGGAAATAATCCCGGTCATTTTCGATCCTTCCGCCATTTGAAGCAGTACTTTTACCGCCTGATTTCTGGAGTGCTCGTCCAATGAGCCAAATCCCTCATCAATAAACATCATGTCAAGATGAATGGCTGCGGACTCCGCCTGAATCTGATCTGCCATGCCAAGCGCCAGGGCAAGAGCCGCCATAAAAGATTCGCCGCCGGAAAGAGTGCGCACCTCCCGTTCCTTCCCTGTAACGTTTGAATAAACCATCAGGTCCAGCCCTTTGTTTCTTCCTTCTCCAGCCTTTTTAAGATCATACATACGCAGCTCAAACTGTCCTGCAGACATTTCCTGAAACCGGATGTTAGCGGCATATAAAATCTTTTCCAGATAACAGCGCTGCACATAAGTCTCCAGATCCATTCTGGAACCGGACACATTTCCTGCAGTCAAATTGTATAAATTGGAAATTCTTGCATGTTCTTCCACCAGTTTTCTGCGTCCGCTGATCTCTAAAGCCAGCTGATCATAAACGTCTTTATTTGTCCGGTATTCCCGGCTTTTCTGATCCAGAACTTCTTTCGCCTGCTCCCACCGGCGGTCTGCCTGGAGAAATTCTTCCTGTATCATATCAAGTTTCGGGCGATCTCTGTCTCTGATCAATTCTTCTGCCGATTTTTTTTGCTGTAAAGCCGCTGTCTGCTTTTCCTGAAATTTCTCCAGCTTCCGCTGAAATTTCTCCGAATCTGACTTTTGATACAGGGCTGTGAGCTCCTGCCATTCCTTCTCTTTAAACTGTTTCTCTGTTAAATCCGCCTCATACGCATCCTGTTTCTGTCTGCAGTTCTCCTGCAGCTTTGGCAGTTCTTCACAGAGCCTTTGAATCAGCGCTTCTGCCCGGTCTTTCTTCTCTTTTGCCTGTCCTGCTGCTGCCTGCGCCTTCTGATAAGCCTCCTTACGCATCTCCGTTTGTTGAGATGCTGTATCCTCCGCCTGACGGGCAGCTTCCCGGCTCTCATATTCCGGGGACCTGGATATATTTTCAAGAACAGCCCCGGCTCCTTTTAACTCTCCTGCTGCTCTTGAAACCGCCTGCTCTGCCTTTTTTACTTCCTGTTCCAGAACCTCTGTCTGTTCTCTGGCCGTCTCCAGATCTTTTTGAAGCCTCTCCAGTGTTTCGCAATCTTTCTGAAGCCTCAATACCTCTTCTTCAGCTTTCTGCTTTAAATCTGCAGCCTGCTTTTGGGCTTCTGTTAATGTCCAGCCATCCGGCAGAACTACATTTTGATTCTCCAGACTTTCCGTTAGCTTATGTATCACCTCTGCCAGACTTTTCTCCTTTTCCTTAAGGAGATCTTCACCGGATCTGGCAGCTGCTGCAAGTGTTTCCTGACGGGTTCTTAAATTTTGTACTTCTTTTTCCAGCTTCTCAAGGGACTCTCTGGAGATATCCTTTGTATCCTCATCCCACCGGCAGGGAGCCGGATGGCAGACAGAACCGCACACCGGACAGGGCACACCGGCCCTTAGATCTTTTGCCAAAAGCCCTGCCTGCATATCCAAAAACAGCTTTCGGGTCTGTTCATATTCCCGGTTTTTCTGCTCATAAATGCCTGCGGCTGCCTGATAATCCTTCCTTGCCTGCTGTACCTTATTTTGCTGGCTGGCCACATCCTTCTGGCGTGCCAGTGCGTCATTGACATCACAAACAAGATCTTTTGCAGCATCCGCTGCCGCTCTTTGCCGTTCCAGTCCGGCAGGCGCTCCCTTAAGGTCTTCCTCCCAGGCTCTCCAGATCTTTTCCTGCCGCTTTTTCTCTTCTAACTGTTTTTGCTTTATGTTAGCTGTTTTTTCTGCTACAGAAAGTTTCCCTTCCTTTTTACATACATCAGCCTGTGCCGCTTCCATCTCTTCAAAAACTTTCAGGGCCGTCTTAACCTTTTCACAGACTTTATGATATTCTCCCAGATCTTTTTGAAACTGATTTCCGGCCTCTGTTTCTGATACCTCCGCCTGTTTCAGTTCCTGTTTCAGCTTCGGTAACTGATCTTTCTGCTCTGAAAGCTCCCGGTCAGTTTCTTTCACTTTCTTTAGAGCTTCGGAAAAATTGTAATATCGTTCCTTTATTTCATAAGCATCCTGCAGTTTTTTAATTAATTGTTTTGTCTCCTCCATGTCCCCGGCCAGACTTTGACACTCTTCAAGAAGTTTTCTGGCCAGATCAAGCTGTGCAAATGCCTCTTCCAGGTTTTTGGCCTGAACCTGGGCTTCCTTTTTACTGTCCCGAAGAATCTGGGCCTGATTATATTCCTCCGTAAGGTTTTCACACTCTGCAGACATTTCCTGGCATAAAAGGTTTAGTTCTTCCAGAAACGGCTCTATAACAACCAGATCTCCGTCCTTTTCTATCCGGCGCTTTAAACCGGCAAGCGTATCTCCCCCTGCATAGGCATCCGGAATCAAAACAGATGCGGCTTTCGTCTGACATCTGGTTTTCACCACCGCCAGCTCTTTCTCCTTCTTTCTTCTGCGGCCTCCCAGCTCTTCCACAATGTCCGCAAATAATTCTGTTCCAAACAGCTTTCGGAAAATCTCTTTTTTCTTATCTGTCTTTTCTCTGAGAAGCTCCATGAACTCTCCCTGGGCAATCATGGCCACCTGCATAAACTGCCCCTTGGTAAGCCCCACCAGCTCTTCAATCTTTTTTCCCGCTTCTTTCTGAGGATACTCAGAGCCATCCGGCAAAAACAACGTCACAGAACCGGAAACCTCTCTTGTTCCGGTTCCTTTGCCGCTCCCCCTTTTCAACAGCTTTTCATGACGAGGCACCCGGCGGACCGTATATTCCCTCTGGCCGCTTCCGTCTCCTTCTGAAAAGGTAAGTTCCACAAAAGGCTCAAGATCCAGATCTGAAAACTGGCTCTGCAGAACAATTCCCTCTTTTTTATTGGCATTAGAACTTGCTTCCCCGTACAATGCAAATACAATAGCATCGAAAATGGTAGATTTTCCGGCTCCGGTATCCCCGGTAATCAAAAACAGATTCTGATTAGGTTTCTCAAAATCCACAACTGTCTTTGTCCCGTAAGAGCCAAAGGCCTGCATCGTTAACTTCAGCGGTTTCATTCTATTTCACCTCCCCAACGGTGTGAATCACATCAAGAAGCAGTTTTTTCTCTTCTTCATCCAGATCTGGCAAAAAGGAACAGCACAGCTCATACGGATCCAAAATCCGCTCTTTTGTCAGCGGCTGGCTGATATCCGCCTTTCTCTGATGTTCCCTGCGGATTTCCAGAAGATAAGGGAATGCCTCCCGGAGCCGTTCCCGCAGATCAATAACATCCCGGTCCACTTTATCTGTAAGAATGACTGTGACATAATCCCCGCAGGCCTGCATTTCCACCTCTTCTAAGGTACCCTTTATCACCCGCACCTGCCGCAGGGGTATCAGTGGCAGAATCCGTGTCTGAATCACGCCCTTTTCCTGCATTTCCACAACAATAATTCCCTTTTCCTGGCCAGCCTCACTGACAGAACAGGCCAGAGGCGTCCCGCAGTAGCGCACATATTCACTGCCTGCCTTCATAGGTTTATGAATATGTCCCAGAGCGGCATAATCAAAAGGAGCCAGAACTTTAGCAGAGATCTCATCAATATTTCCCACCGTCCGGATTTCAGAATCCATCCGTTCCACATCCCGGGCATCCGTTCCGGCAGGCAGATAAAACTGATGGCTGACAATCACATTTCTCTCATCCTCTGCAATGGCCTCCCGGTCAATCAGACGGCGCAGGGTTTCTTCATAGGAAAAATTATTTCCGTTTTCATCCACTCCTACAACGTTTTTCACCATGGATGGTTTTACAAAAGGAAGCAGATAAAAATGAACTGCACCGAAACGGTCCCTTAACGTAATCTTTTCTATATGTTCCTCCCTGGTCCGGGGCGGGGTTCCAATCATATAAAGCTTCTGTCTTAAGAGCACTTTCCGAAAACAGTTTACCCTGGGAGCGCTGTCATGATTGCCGCTGATCATCATTATCACAGCCTCTGGAACTGCCTCTGCCAGATCTGAAACAAACCGGTCAAATACTTCTACAGCCTCCGCGGACGGAACAGCCTTATCATATATGTCTCCGGCAATCACCACTGCTTCCGGCTTTTCCAAAGCCGCCGCTTTCACAATCTGTTCTAAAATATACTGCTGATCTTCTTTCAAATCCCGGTTAATCAGCTTTAATCCAATATGTAAATCTGATAAATGAAAAAACTTCACGCTTTTTACTCCTTTGCTACCATTCTGTATCTGCAGTCATACTCCTTATATGTCCTGTTCTTTTTTAAGACTCACGGTTTCCCTGTTCCGCAACTTTTGGAAATGTAAGAGTCAGTTCAAAACCACAGCCCCATTCAGAGCCCGCTTCTACTGTCAGTTTCAGATCATCCGCCATTTTCTTTGCAAGATAAAGCCCCATGCCGGTGGCCTTTTTTCGTCCGCCTTTTGTATCACCGGTAAATCCTTTTTCAAAAATATAGGGCAGATCGCAGGCTTTCACACCGATACCGTTATCCCTGATGGAAAGCAAACTGTTTTCTTTTCCTTCTGCCCAGGAAATAGAAAGCCTTGGATTTTTGCCACTATATTTTACTGCATTACTTATCGCTTGAGCCAGAATAAAACGCAGCCCTCTTTTGTCTGTATATACCCGGCAGGCCGGCACCTGCTGATCTATCCGAAACTTCTTTTCTTTTAGCAGCGGGCGGTAATCCCCCAATACCTCTTCTATACATGACAAAAGGGAAACCCATTCAAACAAATAGTCTTTCTGGGTTCCCTTAAGCCGCGCGTAATAAAGCATCTGATTCACAAATTCCTGTATCCGGCTGCGGACATAATCAATTTTAAAAGAAACCGGCCCGGAAATTTCATCCCGCCGGTTATCCAACAGCAGCGTTAATAAAAACAAAGGCGCTTTAATTTCATGGGCCCATGATTCCACATACTCCTCATAGTCTTTCAGCGCTTCTTCCGCTTTGCTGCAGGCACTCTGACGTTCTTTAAGCGCCGTTCCCAGCATAAGAACGCCATCTGCTCTTGAAACGCCCAATGTTTTTATCAGCTTCTCCTGATGATACTCATCCGGCGCCAGTAAAAAAGCCTCAAAAGCCTGCATCTGTTTTCGCTCTCTCACTATAAGAATCCAGACAACAGCGCCAAATAAAAACAGACTGGCCAGAAGAACAACCGCAGATAAAGCCCGAAAGGCTTTTGCATCCGCCAGCCACAATAACAGAACCGACAGCCCGTCCACGGCCAGCAAAGCCGACAGCCATGGAAGATATCGGTATAAAATCTGCATCTTATGTCTCATATGGTTTCACCTCCGTCTCCAAACGGTAACCAAGCCCGCGGACTGGACTGATCCGCAGCTCCATCTGCAGTCCCGCCATGGTTTTCTTTAACCGGGTCAGATTTACCTGCAGTGCATTTTCATCAATAAATTCTGACGTTCCCCACAGGCATACACACAGCTCTTCTTTGGAAACAATTTCATCTGCGTGGGAAATCAAAGTTTCCAGCAGCTTCCCCTGGTTTTTTGGCAGAATAGCAGAACTGCCGTTTACATACAGCGTATAGGTCTGCCGGTCCAGCAAAAAACCCGGTCCTTCTAAAAGATTTCTGCGTCCTTCATATCTTTTTAACACATTAGAAACTCTGGCCAGCAGCCGCTCCTTTCTGCATGGCTTTGTAAGATATTCATCGGCGCCCAGCTTAAGCGCTGAAAGCTCATCCCTCATCTGATCTCTGGATGTCAGCACAAGCACCGGCACAGAACTTTTCTGCTTTAATTCCCGGCAGATAAAAAATCCGTTTGTTCCCGGCAGATTCAAATCCAGAATAACAAGATCCAGAGGAAGCTGCAAAAGCACGCCGGCAGCATCATCAAAACTGCTGATTTCTTCTACCTCATAACCTGCCCGTTTTAACAAATCTGCAAGTTCTTCCCGCATCAGTGGTTCATCTTCTACAACTGCAATCCGTTTCATATTCTGCACTTCCTCTTTTACTTCCTCTGCTTCTATCTCTCGGTCCCGCTATTCTTCCCTCTGAGGTTCCATCAATGTCAGAAGGTATCTGCAGGCGGAACGCTTCACCGCTGCCATGTAAATACATTCTACTACACACAATACAAGAATCATAACAAGGGACACCAGCATAAATTCCTGGATACTGCCCTTTACACTGCCTGAGAGCAGCCCCGAAAACAATGCTCTTACTCCAAACAGGCTGCTGACTGCAGCAACAATTGTGGGGAGACCAAAATACCAGTTAATCTGCCGTTTCGCAGACCCGCACAAAGTATCATAAGCAGCGCCCAGACGTATCAGCGTCTTATAACGGCCGGCAGTCTTTTGCTGTCCCATTAAAAACTGAACACCTATCACGGTATTGGCTACAATCAGAAATATAATTGCCAGATAAATGGTAATATAACCGGATGCCACAACATAAAACAGCTGCCGTCCCATATTCTGCAGGTAGCTTTCATAAGCCAGACCTGTCTGGCTCAGTTTTTGATTCATATCATAAATAGCATTCATCAGACTGGTTTCTTCCCTGCCTTCCCGGTCCAAAATCCCGTTTAGATAAATATTATACTGATTCTTTGTATAATAAGAAAACACATCATCCGGCAGAATTAATGCAAATGACAGTGTAATAGAACGATCAGTAACCAGCGCTGTTGTCTGCACCTTCCCGGTAAGATAAAGATCAGCTCCGTCCAGAGAAGTCCTGGGCTGTTCTTTTAGTATCTTATTTAATATACCGGCCGCTTCCTCAGGAAGAAACCGACTGTCCATATAAACCGCTGCTTCATTTTTCTGCAGCTTTAACTCCGGTTCTCCCGCCGCTCTCAACAGCTGATTATAACCGCTTAAAGAAATCAGATATGGATAGCCTGTGTAGCTTAAGTTGTTCAACAGCCTGTCTTTGCTCTCCGACTGAGGCAGTTTTCTGATTGCGTCTAAGCAGGAATCCATAGCAAACGCATGTTCAAAATCTTCTGTGGTACGGATATAACCCACTTTCATTTCAATCAAATCCGAAAACTTTGTATCTAAATGATATGCTTTCAGTGTTTTCCGTATTGCCTCTGCTCCCTTCCCGGCATCTTCCTCTTCATAGTTCTGAAATGTATAATCCAGCACATGAGGTTCTGAATTTCTGTAATACCCGGCAGCAGCCGTGCCGGCCCCAAAAAAACACAGTGCGGCCAGAATCAGAAGAGAACTTACCGCAAGGCTTGCTGATTTATGAATCACCGTTTCCTGCAGCTGGCGGAAATTAAACATTTTAAGTTTATGGCCGGCATTCTTAGTCTTAATAAACAATACGATAACAGAACGAAGACCGTAAAACAAAAGAAGTGTACCGGCAAATCCAAGAAGCAGTGTCAATCCCATATTTCCGGCCTGCTGCCAGGACGTTCCCCGGATAGCCATAGTATATGCAGCCCCCAGGCAGATAACCCCGCCGGTAAAAGCTAAAATATAAACAACCGGGGCCCGCTGCTTTTTCGTTCCCTCCGGCATCTCACGAAGCAGCGTATCAATTTCCTGCCGGCTGATTCTTCCGCTGAGAATTAAAAATGCTGCTGTCTTTACAGCCAGAAATCCTGCCACAGTCCATACCAGCGCATACAAAGAAAAGGAAAACTGATGCCCGATAATGCCAAGGCCGACGCATCTGGCCGTTACAAGGCTGACAACCTCAGAAAGCAGCACCGAAGCCGGCAGGCCGATTAACAGCGCTGTCAGACTGTTTCGGATATCCTCTGCCAAAAGCATGGCAAACAGCCTTCCCCGCCGCATTCCAAGCATCAGGTACATGCCAAACTCATGTCTGCGCCGCTCCAGCTGAAATTTACTGGCATAATAAATCAGAAAAAACAATATCACCAGTGTCATCCCGTAAAACACCGGAATCAAAGACAGCAGCCGGTTGACTGCATCGCTTTCCATATCTTTTAAAAACAGCATCACATCCTGTCCGGACATAGACAATATCATATAAAAGGCAATAACTGAAATCAGAAGAGAAGCAAAAAACAAGCCGTTTTCCTTTCGGCTTCTTCTGCTGTTTTTGGAGACGATCTTAAAGAACATGTTCACTGCCTCCTCCCAGCTGAGCCATCACTTTTAAAATCCTCTGGTAAAATTCCTGCCTGGTTTCCCTGGGAATATCTCTGCGGAGTTCATGAAAGATCAGACCGTCCTGAATAAACAAAATCCGTCTGCAGTAACTTGCCGCATTGGTATCATGAGTTACCATTAAAATGGTAGCCCCGGCATCCTGATTGAGACCTTCCATTTTTTCCATCAGAGTTCTGGCATTTTTAGAATCCAGCGCCCCGGTAGGTTCGTCGGCCAGTATCATTTCGGGATTTAAAATCAAGGCCCTTGCCGCTGCTACACGCTGTTTTTGTCCGCCGGACATCTGGGAAGGAAATTTATCCAGCACATCCGTAATTTCCAGGTAGCCGGCCAGCTGCTTTAGGCGGCTTCGGCTCTCCGTCTCATCTACATTGTGCAGTGACAGGGGAATTAGAATATTTTCCCTGCCTGTCATATGATCCAGCAGTTCAAAGTTCTGAAACAGATAACCGATCTTTTTCCCTCTGTATTGGGCAAGCTCTCTTCCCTTTAACTCCTGTACCTGCCGGTTCCGCAGCAGAATTTCTCCTCCGTCAGGCCGTGTAACGGTAGCAATACAATTTAAAAGCGTCGATTTTCCGGAGCCGCTGCTGCCCATAATCCCCAGAAACTCTCCCTTCATTACCCGAAAAGAAATCCCGTCTAGAGCTTTTGTCTGGTTTTTGGATTTCCCGTAATATTTTTTCAGAGCTTCTATTTCAAGAATCGTGTCCATATGAATTACCTCCCAGCTTTACTAATGTTACTTTCTGTAAAGATTCTATCACGGACCAAAACGAAATAATACTTACAGCTTTTGAAAGGTTTTCTGACAGTGGTCACGGCAGTCTTGATTCTTCTCTAAATTATCTGTCTGACATTTTCCGGTGTTATTTCCAATACACGTGTAAACTTTATATCAAAACCCCGGCTCCGGCTCCAATATCTACCACATAAAAATCTGCCTTATAACCAATCTGTTCCAGATATCTGCCGCCTGTTTTTTCTATAAAAGTATCTATGGCGTCTTCCTTTACTATGCTGACTGTGCATCCCCCAAAACCGGCGCCCGTCATCCGGGAACCAATCACACCTTCACACTCCCAGGCAGCTTCCACCAGAGTATCAAGCTCCTTTCCCGTCACCTCATAGTCATCTCTGAGAGAAATATGGGACTCATTCATCAGTTTCCCAAAAGCCTCTATATCATCTGCCTTTAATGCATCAACCGCCTGAATCGTGCGCTGATTTTCAAACACTGCATGTTTTGCCCGTCTGCGGCAGACCGGATCTGTAATCACATCCTGAATCTTTTCAAACTCATCTGCCGACAGCTCCCCAAGACTTTTGATATCCTGCACTGTCTGAATCTGCTGCAAGGCCCTTTCACATTCCTTCCGGCGTTCATTATATTTGGATTCTCCAAGCCCTCTCTTTTTATTGCTGCAGGCAATTACAATTCTGGCATCCTTTAATTTTACCGGAACATATTGATAATCCAGTGAAGCGGTATCCAAAAAAATAGCGTGTTTTGCTTTCCCCATGGCAATGGCAAACTGATCCATAATTCCGCAGTTTACCCCATTATACTGATTCTCTGCAAACTGCCCCAGCAATGCCAGATCTGTCATGGTCAGCTGAGCAAACCCAAACATATCGCAGAGCATAACCGCTGTCACCAGTTCCACCGATGCAGAAGAAGAAAGACCTGATCCATTGGGAATATTGCCATACAGCAAAATATCAAATCCCCGTTCCAATACATATCCCTTCTGCATAAGTGCCCACATAACCCCTTTTGGATAATTGGTCCAGCAGCCTTCTTCCTTTTTTTCCAGCTTCCGGATATCTGCCTCAATTACACCCTGTTCTTTAAAGTTTTCAGAATAAAATCTGATTTTATGGTCTGTACGCAATCTTGCAATCATATAAGTACCAATCGTCAGCGCACAGGGAAAAACATGACCTCCGTTATAATCTGTATGTTCACCAATGAGATTTACTCTGCCCGGTGCAAAATATGCCTTAATTTCCCCCTCTGGTCCAAATAATTGCTGGAACCGGCTTGTCAGCTTTTCTCTCAACTGCTTCTCCTCCATTCTCTTTCTTTTCCTATATGGCCTGCCATTCAGGCGGACTTCAGCCTGATATATTTCTAACAGACATTATACCTGACATCCTGTTTTTTGTCCTGTATTTACCCAAAATAATGCATTCGATTCTCTGTTTTATCCGTCCGTAAGATTCTTTGCCCCGAAAAACCTTCCCGAAAGTTTTCAAAAATGATGCAAAGTTTATACTTCCTTTAGTAAGTTCATATTTTTCTAACAGTTCTTCAAAATTTCTTCAGAATCTATACAAACTTTGCTCACATCTCTGCCATATAATAACAATATAAACAAAAGCGGTTAGTAATCTTCCTTCACCGGAAACGAATTTCAAAACGTAATTCGTTTTCGACTGAGAGAAAACATTGATTATTAACTGCGTCCAGCAATAACTTACTGCATCAGTAAGATTATTATAAATTTTTCATAACTCAATCTCCCTAAAATGGCGCCGGATATCAAAAATACCCGGCGCCCCTTCTTTTTCATTTCTATTTACATTTTCCTCTGTTTACAGCTGCTGTTTTATGCTTCTTTTATAAATACCTTTTCCACAGAGGCAATATACATTGTATGGTAATCTTTATCCCCATACCACTTTTCATCATTTTCCTGCTGTGTAAACCCTTCCGGCCCCATAAACTGACAGTACTGCTTTTTACACAGCATTACAATCCTGGCTTCTGAAATTCCCACACTCTTTTCCATTTCAAACGCAGAAATTCCGACTTCTTTCATTTTATCACACTCCCGCCCGGATACCGTTCCGCACAATTTCAAAGCCTCTCTGTAAGACTCTTCCATTACAGAAATCGTAAAATATTCCTCTTTATCCACAAACTCCTTTGTATAGCGGCTCTGACGGATATATACTGTAGCAGACGGCTTTCCCCACATAACACCAAGCCCGCCCCAGCTTGCAGTCATGGTATTGCAGCACTCCTTCGTACCGGCTGTAATCAACAGCCAGTCTTTCCCGATCATAGTAAATGGATTTTCTTTCAGTTCTTCCGGTTTTATTTCTTTAAAGCTCATTCTATTTCCTCCAGTCTTTTTCAAAGTTCCATAGCGCCGTTTTTGTTCCCGCATTTTTCATAACTTAACTGACACTGCTTTTTCTCAACTTATAAATCGCAGCATTAAAACATTCATATCAAAACCATCCACATATGCAATTTGTTTCTCATCACAATATCTAGACCAGTTATTTTCCTCAATCAGATAATTAAATGCCTGATCATACAGATCTTCATTTGCAAATTTCAACGAAATGGATGTCTGCCCCTTCTCATAGGCCAGTCTGATGGCAGAGCCTGCCTGATCCTGGTCCCACTGGTCAAAATACAATCCCTCATGAACAAAGTAATTATTTTCCATGGCTGTACATTCAGGCATGGGAATATCATCAAAAGGTTCATGCTGGCTGATAAAGTTTTTATCTGCATCAGAGACACCAAAATAACTGTAGTTTACTACATCCTTGGTCCCTTCCGCCTGATCGTCCCCGTCCACAGACGCCCAGTACTCAGCCTCTCCCCAGGTTACATCCATATAATAATATTCCCCGTCCATAACAATTAAATTCCAGGAATGGTTGGTTCCCTCTGCGGTGCCGCAGACGGTAGTGCAGGCAACCCCAAGCCGGTTTAACAGATACTGGGCTCCATAGGAATACCCCTGACATACCGTCTCGTGGTTTACAAATGTACTGATTATATTCTGGTTGTTTTCTGAAGTCTCCACATACTCTGTCTGCTCAATCAATGTGCGGTAAACATACAAGGCCTTCTCATAATCTGATGCTTCCTTTGAGATGCCTTTAAGCATCTGATCTGCCGATGCATCTATCTGCTTTTGGTACTCCGCCTGCTGCTTTTCATCCATCGTATATTCCGGCCTGAAATACAGCGCTGTAGTCTCTCCTTTGCGATTGGTAAATACCTCATACCGATAAGAGTCCGTCCAGAAATATTCACAGTGGTCATACCTGACTGCCCAGTATACTTTTTTCATTTCCTCCTGATCAGTTGTGGCAAGAGAAACATATTCTTTCCGCTCTTCAATGGCATAAACCATCTGGTCATAGACTTCTTGCTGAGTTTCGTTCAGCGTGCTGTATGCATAAGCCGCTTCCTGCTGCTGTGCATGGGACTGATGCTCCACCGGGCTGGGCGCCTGGGGCTGTCTTCCCCAATAGATTCCTATGCCAAACCCGATTACCAGTACCGCAGCGGCCAGGGGCCACATGAAACCTCTTTTTCTTCTTCTCTGTCTTCTCATTCTGATGCCGTTCCCTTTATTCTATATGATTGATACACTTCCTTATCCCCCTCACCGTCCTTACAGATTAAAAAACAGTCTGACACAGTCCGATAACGCTTTCATATCCTTCCTGCCCATAAGCTCTCTGGCGGAATGCATGGCCAGCAGCGGAATGCCGATATCCACAACTGGAATTGGAAGAAACGATGATGCCGCAGAACCAAGGGTTCCACCTCCCGGTTGATCTGAGCGGTTAACAAAGGTCTGATATGGTATACCCCCCGCTTCACAAATCTGCTTTAAAACTGCAATGGCCCCGCAGTCTGTAGCATAGGACTGAGAACTTGCTTCCTTAATGCAGAAACCACCTCCAAGCACCGGATGATTGGTCAAATCCATTTTCCCGCTGTAATTGGGATGAACGCCGTGTGCAACATCTACAGAAAGCATCATGGCATCCTCCAGCAGCGTTTCCTCACTGACGGAAAAGCTCTGCTGCAAATGCAGCGCACCGGCAGCAATTTTTTTAATCACCAGGGGCATCAGCATAGAAGCCGCTCCCTGCTTGGTCCTGCTGCCGATTTCCTCATGATCAAACAGTGCTATCAGCCGGATTCCGTCAGGCTGTCTGTCCTGCCCGGCCGCTGTCACAGCCTCTAAAAGAGCCTCCACACTGGTAGTATTATCCAGATGCGGGGATGAAATCAGCTCCTTATGGCTGCCAAGCATCACCGGGGGTTCCGCACAGTACAGCCGCAGATCATATTCCAGAATTTCTTCTTTCTCTACATTCAAATGTTCTGCAAGAACATGTAGAAAGCATTCTTTATCTGAATACTCGCCGGCAAGCCCCATTACCGGCAGCAGATCTGTCTGACGGTTTAATTCGATTCCTTTGTTAACCTCCCGGTTCATATGAATAGCAAGATTGGGAATTGTCAGAAAAGGTTCTTCAAAATTCACATACCGGACCTCAGGCTCCCAGATATTTTCAGACCGAAGCATAACCTTTCCCGCAGCACTTAAAGGCCGGTCCAGCCAGGTATTTAAAATTGCTCCCCCATAAACTTCCACATTTAACTGACGGTATCCTTCCCTTTCCAGATCCGGACGGCTTTTGATTACAAGTCCCGGAAAGTCTGTATGAGCCGCGGCAATACGCAGCATACGCGGACCGTTATAAGCTTCTCCAATGGTAAATGCAAACATGGTAGAACCATGATACTCCACAAAATACTTTCCGTTGGGCTGCAGCTCCCACCTGCCGGATGCCGGCAGCTGTTTAAATCCTGATTCTTTTAGTCTCTTTTGGGCTTCAATTACAGTGTGATAGGGGGATACTGACTTCTTAAGCAGCCCCATCAGACTTTTATATGTAAGATCTTCCATGATAATGCTCCTTTATGATAAGTTCTTTTACCAAAAACCTGATTTTTATTTTACTACATCCCTGGCGGTTTTTCCACCCTTTGAAGTGCACCGGCCACTCCTTCGAATCAGAATATGCCCCGGCCGGGCACGGCGGCTTTTAGCACTTACCTTCCCGGGCCGGACCGCATTTTGGGCATGGCTTTACTCACATTTAATAGACAGTTCTCTTTTTTTAGTTTTTATGATAAACTTTTACCATGAGCCGCAGCAGAGGCAATGCCTCCCGCACTCAGTACAGACAAAAAGGAGAGCTTATGACTGCATTTGAAATCAGCGATATTAAACATTTTATGAATCAGCTTCTTTTAACTTCCCTCTTTGACCATTTTCTTTTCACAGAAGGGACCATATCAACAGGAGTTACCTATACCATTGACGGTCATATCAATGATTCGTTTTACAGTGAAGCCGACCTCAAGGAGCTTAAACTTCAGGATCTTGACTACCTTCCCTTCGGTCAGCTGCGCAGTACCTGTTTTTCTATCATCAAAGGAAAAAATACACCTGTATCTTTCCGTTTTGTACTGATGCTTTCCCCGGAAAATATGCGGCATACCATAGAGCGAAGCGGCAGTGGATTTACAGCAGCCGATGTATCCGGAATGTTTATAAATCTTACTTATAAAAACCAGAAGCTGATCTGCACTACAGGAATTTCCTATAAATTATTTTCTACAGATAAAACACTGGATTACGAATGGGATCTTATGGTAGAGAAATTTTTTCATCAGCACCAGATCCCCATTGAGAAGCAGATATAAAGGATATCTGCCGGCAGACGCAGTTTCATTATCTGCTCAGCCACTATTTGTTGCTATTGCAACATCTTTTTCCAGTATGTTCCTTTATACTTATTTACATGGAGGCACCGCCAATGAACTTAACAGACTTGACCCTGTTTACAGGTATTGATGAACGCAGTATTAAAGATATGGCTGCCTGTTTTGGTACAATTACTAAAACATTTCAGCCCAAAGAAACAATTATGGCCTATTCAGATCATCTAGAGAAAATCGGAATCCTTCTGGATGGTTCCGCCTATCTTTATACACTGGATTTTGAAGGCCGGTGTAATATTCTGGAATATTTCCAGCCGGATGATGTATTTGGGGAGATCTTTACACTTCCCATCCGGGAACAGGGCTATTTTATCGAAGCAGAAAGCACATGCACCGTTTTATTTATCCAATACGAACATCTTGTAAAACGCTGTGAAAATGCCTGTCTTCATCATAGTCAGCTGGTAAGTAATCTGTTTTGCCTGACCGCAAAAAAGTCTCAACAGCAGACGCTGCACTTAAACATCCTCAGTCAGCGTAATATGAGAAGCAAGCTTATGATGTACTTTTCTTACCTGCAGAAGCTGCAGGGAAAAAATCCTATTCAACTTCCCATGTCATATACAAGCCTTGCAAACTATCTTTGCGTGGACAGAAGCGCCATGATGCGCGAACTAAAACAGATGAAATTGGCGGAGCTTATTTCCACAGAAGGAACTAAAGTAACCATACTGAATACCAACTAAAAAGGGAGGCTGCAAAATCATCGCTCCAGATGATTTTACAGCCTTCCTTTTTTTAAGAACTCGCCAGAAACTGCCGGTCTGTTACAACATCTTTGTATCGGTAGGTACTCAGCAGAACACCGGATAATACATACATCAAAATTGTGGTGTGATTGCCGTAAGACAAAAACGGCAGCGTCCCAAACATACCCGGAATCAGTCCCAGATTCATCAGCAGATACTCCGCCGTCTGAACAACAAAAAACAGACTGCAGCCTGCCGCCATCAGATACCCCAGCTGATTTTTCTGCTCCTTTATAATCCCTGCTGTCTTGATAAAAAATACTGTCAGTACTCCCAGAACCAGCAGCGCTGCCAGATACCCCTTCTGATGAATCAGGGAAGTAATCACATAATCTGCCTGGGGATTACTCAGTGGAACCTCTGCTCCTGCGCTTCCTTTTGCCATCAGGGAATTGTTTAAGATATTCAAAATCTGTCCCCGTGATGACTGCCCTTCCATATTATGATACTGAAAAAACGTCACAAATCGTGCAATGCGATAAGATTTGGATACCAGCGCCAAAAATCCCACCGCAAAAACCGTCATCCAGGCCCCAAAAATCAGCCGTTTTCTTCTGTGCCGTTTTAATGCCATCTGCTTCCAGATAAATACAGAAAACAAAACCAGTTCAATAAATAAAAGATTGATAAATACTACAGTCCCGCCAATATATACTGCGCCTGCCACAGGAATGATTCCATAGATTACCCCGGCAACGATTCCTTTTACGCCCTTTCTGCACTGAAACAGCACCGCGGCATACAGTGGAATATATAAATACATCCACAGCTGCTCTGGACCTAACGTGCCATTTACGGATCTGCCAAACAAATACAGATACACTACAATTCCCGTACAGCACCAGAATAATTTCCTGGCGTGCCGCCCGATAAAACTGTAATCTGCCACACAGATGAGAATCATCAGTACAATACCAAGGCCCACCACCGGCAGACGTTCTGAAAAAAGAGCAGCCATACCGCCTCCTTTGGTGGTAAACATACTCTGAATCAGCATTCCAATAAGGCTTAAACTGCCGATAATCCCAAGCATCCGCCAGTCCATTTTAGGCCTGTGAATCCGGTCAAGCATAACCCCGACACTGACAGGATCCCCCATTTCTATCACAGCCATCCTCAGAGCAGCCTCCTTGTCAATCCCCCGCTTCCTGAAAGCTTCCTTTTGATCCTGTATATGTTTTCCAATCTCATCCCGGACATCTTCCCGAACCTTTCTGCACCTAATCTGCTCTGTCACCTGATCAAGATATTCATCCAGCTGCATAACTCGTTCCTCCAAGCACCTGCTCCACGGCCTGTGCATAATCTTTCCAGGCGTCTTCCTTCCCCTTCAGAAACTTTCTTCCTGTTTTGGTAATTCGATAATATTTTCTCGTTTTTCCTAAAACTTCTTTTTCATAAGAAGCCAGACAGCGCTTCTCCTCTAAAGAATGCAGCAGAGGATACAAAGTTCCGGCCTTCAGTTCAAAAATGTCATTGGAACGCAGTTTTAAAGTATCAATCATTTCATATCCGTACATATCTTTTTCCGACAATAATTTCAGCAAAAGCATTGCTGTACTTCCGGAAATCAACGCCTTATCAACAGCCATAATTACTCCTTATTCTTTCCTGGATCCGCTCCCTTACTATCTGCAGAGAGACGGAAGTCATCCCATATCTGATATAGATTGTCTATATATTAATACCATTTATTTTCACTGTCAAGAACAGAAGTATTACCTCTTAGTATATTACACAAAAAAAACAGACCGTACACCTTTTTTATCCTGTACGATCTGTTTCTTATTTTTCATCTGAAGCGGTTACCTGTTCCACCAGATATCATGGTTCTGAATCAATCCTGCTATTTCCGCAATTTTCTGATTTCCAGTTGCATTCTGCGCAGTGATAGACACTCCGCTGCAAGCACACCACCCAATATAAATGGGAGTACCATCAATATAATATACACGTATGTTACCATCATATTCTTCCACCTGATTTCTATTCTCTGATTCATTTTTTTGTTTCTCCTGTTGAAGAGCATTTACCAGAAAGTAAAGAAAAGATTTACGGCCCGCTTTTTTCTCAGAAATCCGTCCCCTGAAACTATTCTGCAAGAAAACAAGTATCCGGTAAAAATCCCGCTGCTCCAGCATTTCATTCTGATAGGAATTTAATCCTGTATCTGTAACAAACATTTTCCATGTTTTTTTCATCCGTCATCCTTCCTTCCCTCTGCTCTCTTTTTTTTATTCTATCCCTTCAAAGTAAAAAAATCGGCATCAATAATCTTAAAACTTTCTTAAATCACCACATTTCTCAGTCGATTCAGCGCCTCATAAACATCTAAAATGCCATATCCCCATTCACGGTTAGGATAACTCCGGTCCGGATTCCTTCTGGCCCCCCGGATTAAAATATTATTGATTTCGGTGGAATTTAAGGTAACATAGTTTCCGTCTACAATCCCCCACTGCAGCAGCTGTGCACATGCCCCGGCAGTAATGGCCGCCGCTGCACTGGTTCCGGTCATCCGTATCAAACGATTTCGAAGCCCGGGCCCCTGTATATCAACCCCCGGCGCCACTAGCTCCGGTTTGATAATTCCCGTCATGCTAAATCCCCTTCCGGAATCCGGATACAAACTCTCCCCCGCCGTCTGATATGCACCGACGGAAATAGCAGAAGGCGCAAAGGACGGAGAGGTAGCGGTTACATCCGGATTTGACCGAAGAAAAAACACATCTCCGGTAAGAAAGTCTGTCATGGGAAGCCACATATGAAATTCCCCGGTGATCGTCTGCTTAGGTACCACCCGGATGGTCCAGATACCCTGCAGAGGATTCTCCATCCGGACAAAGATCAGCTGATTTGCCCACCGCACCCCTACAATTCCATAGTCTACAGAAACTGTTGTATTTTCAAAAAGAAAGGTATATTCTTCTCTTCCTCCGATCTGCCCTGCACTTGCCGGCAGCAGTTCTCCTGTAGGAGACAGAATCATAATCTGGTACAGCTCCGGGGCTATGGCCCAAAATTCCATGGTAAAACCTTTCACTCCCCCTGCCACAGAAATTTCCACATCAATGCTGCTGCCCTGCCGGGCATCCTGTCCCCAGTAGTGACGCCTGGCGTTGGCCTCGTTTCCAACGGAAACCGTAATAACCCGCCGTCTTCTCAGGCCCACATCATTGATAAAGGAAGACAGCGGCCCGTTTCCATCGTGAGCCCCCATGGTAGTCCCCATTCCCACACAGATTACCAAAGGCATATCCAGCTCATCCGCCAGCTGATTCAGCCACGCCACCGCTGCCATCAGATCATTCTCCTGATAACAGGGCACGCCATCTTTAATAAAATAAAAATCCCGCAGATGCTGCTTTGCTTCCTTACATTTCACCACCGCCAGCACCGACTCGGGTGCTGCACCAATAAAATTTTCAGCAGTATTTTCTCCACCTGCCGCTGCTCCCGCCAGAAAAGTCCCGTGTCCGTTGGTATCAGTAGAAGGTACTACTTCCAGAGGTTCCGGCGAGGCTAAGGCTTCATTAATTTCCTCTTCTGTGTACAGACTTCCATAGATAAATCCCTCCGGAGCAGTTCCTTCCGGCAGAGACTGATCCCAGATCGCTTTAATCCTTGTGGTCCCGTCACTGTACTGAAACAGCGGATTCTGGTAATCAATGCCTGTATCCAGAAATCCCATCAAAACGCCTCTTCCTTTTAAGTTCAGTGTAGGCTGATTCTGCAGTGTCAGAATCCGGCTGGCTTCTAATGCCGATGTATCTGTCAGGGTATAGCAGTTGGGAATTGCAGTATACGTATAATCCTGTATATTTAGAGGCGCATAACTGGCATTGGGATAATATCCCACCTCATAATTGGCGCTGATTTTCTGTATACAGTCCGGAACTACATATTGAACCACGCCATTGTAATCAATAATCAGATCATAATAATCTTCTGAATATACGGGAATCTGACAATCTGTTACCTGGCAGGCGGCCAATTTATCTGTCTCCCCATCTGTTCTGTCTAATTTTTTTTGTTGTTTTTCCAAATGAAAAGCCCTGCATAAAATGATTTGCATCATTTTATGCAGGGCTTTTGCTTCCTATTCCTGTTTCCGGCAAATTTAAAGCTTAAGATTCAGCCGGATTCTCTTTCATTTCCAGTTCCGGACAGCCGCGCATAGTTATCACAGGACCTCCGGTATTTTCAATATAATTTTTTGTGATTAAAACTTTTCCGATATTATCATCCTTTGGAATTTCATACATAATATCCAGCATAAATTCCTCAATAATAGAACGGAGCGCTCTGGCACCTACATTTTTTTCTTTTGCTTTTTTTGCAATGGCGCAAAGAGCATCGTCATCAAACTCAAGCTGTACCTCATCTAATTCCAGCAGTTTTTTATACTGTTTGATAATGGCATTTTTCGGTTCTTTTAAAATCTGAACCAGCATTTCCTCAGACAGCGCTTCCAGGGAAAATAGTATGGGCAGACGGCCGATAAATTCCGGAATCATGCCAAATTTTCTGATATCCTCTGTAGTCACTTTCATAAGAATATTTTCGTCATCATCATATTTATCTTTCAGATCAGCCATAAATCCCATGGAAGAATGTTTGTTCAAACGTTCTTTAATAATCTCTTCAAGACCAGGAAATGCGCCGCCGCAGATAAATAAAATATTTGTGGTATCAATGGTTGTCATAGGAACCATTGCATTTTTACTGCTTGCTCCTACAGGCACTTCCACTTCTGCACCTTCTAACAGCTTTAACATTCCCTGCTGTACAGACTCTCCGCTGACGTCTCTTTGATTGGCATTTTTCTTTTTAGCCAGTTTATCAATTTCATCAATATAGACAATCCCGCGCTCTGCCTTTTCCACATCATTATCTGCAGCTGCTAAAAGCTTTGACAGCACACTTTCTATATCATCACCGATATAACCTGCTTCTGTCAGTGAAGTAGCATCTGCAATTGCCAGCGGCACATCCAGAAGTCTTGCCAGTGTCTTTACCAGATATGTTTTTCCGGAACCGGTGGGCCCCACCATCAGCATATTGGACTTCTCAATTTCTATCCCGTCCTGATAACCGGAAGCCACACGTTTATAATGATTATACACCGCAACAGACATCACCTTTTTGGCATACTGCTGTCCCACAACATAATCATCCAGGCTGGCCTTTATCTTATGCGGTGCCGGAATCTTTTTAATATCCAAAACAGGCTCTTCATTTTTCTGGTCTTTCGGCTTTTTCTTTTTCACTCTCTGCTGATTTCCCATCATTCCCTGCAGATCAGCCATATTCACAAGACTGATATTCGGTATCTTTCCGGAGGATAACAGCTCACCCAGATTCAGACCGCTGCCTGCCTGCTCTTTGGCAGTTTCCTGTTTCTCATCATCTGAAGACTGGCTTTTGCTCTCTTTAGAAACCGGAGCCATTCCCGGAAACATCGGAAAGCCTTCCATTCCCGGAAATCCGCCCATCTGATTCATACTGTCAAAAGTCCTCTGCATACAATCCGGGCAGATACAAATGTTATTGGGAATATGAATCATTTTCCCTGCTTTGCTCTCCGGTCTGTGGCAGATATAGCAGACTTCTTCATATTCATCTTGTTTATCATCCGCCGGTTTTACAGCCTCTTTTTCAGTCCTGTCATCTATCCTATCTTTTTCCGACATACTTTTCTCCATATAAATTCCACTAGTTTATGTTATTTTGTTTCACTTAAAAACGCAGAGGCTCCCGAATATCCAGAGCAAATTTTTCTTTCAGCAGCGCAGGAATCTCTTCCGGGGCCAGTTTACGTTCTGTGCGTTTTCCATCTATAACTTCCCGGTAAACCTCATCGGTCAAAGCCCGGTACCCATTTTTTGTTCTCAGATTCACCACCCGCCGCTGACGAAACATGGAATCCGGCGACTGTGACAGTGCAAAATTCAGATTTGCATAGTCAACCTCATGGACCGGAGTCATAGAAAACATAATTTCCAAGCGTTCCCTTAAATGACGCCAGTCATCATAGATATCATGTTCCGGTTTTAGCCTTCGAATAGTTCCATACCATCCGGGCTCAATGGTTCTGGTACAAAATTCCTCCCCGTGCATCAGCTGCCAGTGATCCTCTCCGATCTCTAGGGCACCCGGAGGCATGGCGCCTCCGATACCTGCCTCACAGAAACATTTCTTACCGTCAACGGTAACAATAGACGCCCTGTGATCTATTTCATGATCTTTCGGTTCTTCTACTCCAAACATCACCCGGCAGAGACACGGATATGCATCAAATCCCATAGAATTTATCATTCCAAAAAACAGACCATTAGTCTCAAAGCAATACCCGCCCCTGTGGTTCAAAACCAGTTTTTCAAACAAATGCTCCGCATCCAGGTAAATCGTCTTATGAAAATCGTATACGTCCAGATTTTCAAAGGGGACGGTACATTGATGTGCATAAATAATTTGATCCAGCGTCTCTTTTGTCAGCGTCACCGTACCCTGATATCCAATACGCTCCAGATATTTTTCAATCTGCTTATCCGTAAATGTCAGATATCCCATTTTTATCCTTAGCAAAATCCGGTTACTGCAGCAGTTCCTGAAGAATCTGATTTACCATGCCTGGATTTGCTTTTCCTTTCATTGCTTTCATTGTCTGGCCAACTAAAAATCCAATGGCTTTTTTCTTTCCGTTGCGGTAATCTTCTACTGACTGCGGATTATCCTTGATAATCTGTTCAATGGTACTCCTTAAAGCGCCCTCATCATTGACTGTTTTCAGTCCTTTTTCTTCCACATACTGATTCGGATCAATATTATTTTTAAATACTTCTTCAAATACTTCTTTAGCAACTGTACTGTTTACAGTGCCTGCTTCCGTCAGCTCAATGAGTTTTGCCAGATTTTCCGGTGAAAATGCAATCTGTTCCGGCTCCATATCATTTTCCTTTAACAAACGCATAGTTTCTACCATCAGCCAGTTAGATACTTTCTTTGGTTTGCCGCAGATTGCAGTGGTGGCTTCAAAGATATCCGCCATTTTCTTAGAACCTGTAATAATCTCGGCATCATAATCCGGAATATCGTATTCTTTTTTATAACGCTCCAGCTTTTCTGTCCGAAGCTCCGGCTGATTTGCCCGGATACGCTCCAGCCATTCATCACTGATTACAACAGGCACCAGATCTGGTTCCGGGAAGTACCGGTAATCCTGGGCATCTTCTTTGGAACGCATTGCATAAGAATATTCTTTATTGTCATCCCATCTTCTGGTTTCCTGAACCACCTGTTTTCCTTCTTCGATCAGTTCAATCTGACGGGCACGCTCTCCCTCAATGGCTCTGGCTATGGCTTTAAAGGAGTTTAGGTTCTTCATTTCGGTACGGGTTCCGAACTCTGCGGCTCCCACTTCTCTCACTGACAGGTTCACATCCGCACGCATGGAGCCCTCCTGCAGTTTACAGTCAGAGGCTCCCAGATACTGGATAATAAGTCTTAGCTTATCCAGATAGGCAATAACTTCCTCTGCTGAACGCATATCCGGCTCAGATACAATCTCAATAAGAGGCACTCCTGAACGGTTATAGTCAACCAAAGAGCAGTTCTCCCACTCATCATGAATCAGCTTTCCGGCGTCTTCTTCCATATGAATTTCATGGATTCCAATGGTCTTTTTACCTGCCGCCGTCTCAATTTCCACACCGCCATTTCTGCAGATAGGCAGATACAGCTGTGAAATCTGATAGTTCTGCGGATTATCCGGGTAAAAATAATTTTTACGGTCAAATTTACAATACTGTGTAATCTGGCAGTTGGTTGCCAGCCCCACGGCAATGGCATATTCTACTACCTGCTTATTTAACACAGGAAGAGAGCCCGGCATACCGGTGCAGACCGGGCAGGTATGTGTATTTGGCGCGCCGCCAAACTCGGTGGAACAGCCGCAGAAAATTTTTGTTTTTGTTGCCAGCTCTACATGGACCTCCAGTCCAATGACTGTTTCATATTGTTTACTCATGCTGCGCACCTCCTACATCTCTGCCAGCGGACATCTCTGATAAGAACGGCTCTGTTCAAAGCTGTACGCTGCGCGGATTATCTTTTTCTCCTGGAAACAGTCTCCTATAAGCTGCAGTCCAATAGGCAGTCCCTTTTTATCTGTTCCGCAGGGAACAGAAATACCCGGAAGTCCTGCAAGATTCACAGAAATTGTATAAATATCTCCCAGATACATCTTGATGGGATCAGCCAGGGATTCCCCAAGCTTAGGCGCTGTAGTAGGCGCCGCCGGTCCAAGAATCACATCATATGTTTCAAATGCTCGGTCAAAGGCCTGTTTAATCAGCGCTTTTGTGCGCAGTGCTTTCAGGTAATATGCATCATAATAACCGGAGCTTAAAACAAAAGACCCCAGCATAATCCTCCGTTTTACTTCTGGACCAAACCCTTCCGAACGTGTCTTTTTGTACATGTTATGGAGTCCTTCGTACTCTTCTGTCCGATATCCGTATTTGATTCCGTCAAACCGGGCCAGGTTTGAGCTTGCTTCTGCGGAAGCGATAACATAATAGGCAGGAATGGCATATTCTGCCAGACTTAAGTCAAACTCCTCCACAACAGCTCCCTTTTCTTCTAATACTTTCGCTGCTTTTAATACTGCGTCCTTCACTTCCGGATCCAGACCCTCTCCCAGATAGTCTCTTGGAATCCCGATTTTCATGCCTTTTACATCATCCAAAAGAGCAGACGTAAAATCCAGGTCCTCTCTTTTTACTGAGGTAGAATCTTTTGTATCGTGAGAAGAAATCACCTCCAGGATTGTGGCGCAGTCTGTGACATCTTTTGCCACCGGGCCGATCTGATCTAAAGAAGAACCGTAAGCAATAAGTCCGTAACGGGATACTGTACCATAGGTAGGCTTAATACCGGTAACTCCACAGAAGGAGCTTGGCTGGCGGATAGAGCCTCCAGTATCGGAGCCCAGCGCAAAAATACACTCTTCAGCTGCCACTGCCGCGCAGGAACCGCCGGATGAGCCTCCCGGCACATGTTCTGTGTTCCATGGATTCTTTGTTTCCCCATATGCAGAAGTCTCTGTTGTACTTCCCATGGCAAATTCATCCATATTCGCTTTTCCGATAATTACCGCACCTGCCGCTTCCAGATTTTTCACAGCCTCTGATGTATAGGTGGGAACAAAATTCCCCAGAATTTTAGAACTGCAGGTAGTCAAAAGCCCCTCTGTACACATATTATCTTTAATGGCTGCAGGAACACCTGCCAGAGGTCCCTTTAATTCTCCCGCGTCTATTTTTTTCTGAACTTCTTCTGCTCTTTTTAATGCTCCCGCTTCGTCAACGGTTACATATGCATTCACTTTTTCTTCTGATTTTTTAATCTGATCCAGGACAGCCCTGACCGCATCAAGGACTGTCACTTCTTTTGCCTGTATTTTTCTGCCTAATTCAACAGCAGTTAAACCTGTTAAGTCCATTCTCAAGTCTCTCCTTTTCTTTATTCAACCGTACGGGGCACTTTAAAGCTCTGTGCTTTCTTGGCTGGAGCATTTGCAAGTGTTTTTTCGTGCTCATCGCCGTTTACAACCACATCTTCACGGAATACATTGTTCACAGGAAATACGTGAGACATGGGCTCCACACCGGATGTATCCAGCTCATTTAATTTATCAATGTAATCCAGCATGCTTCCCATATCTTTTTTCGCCTGCTCTTTCTCTTCTTTAGAAAGCTCCAGCTTCGCCAGAATCCCTACATATTCAATTGTTTCATCACTGATAATGTTCGCCATAATAGTTTCCTCCTATGGTTCAAGTCTGCTTAAATCACGTGGGAACAGTGTTGTCTCTCTCACATTTTCTTCACCGATCAGCTGCATGGTGAGACGCTCAAGTCCGATTCCAAGGCCGCCGTGAGGAGGCATCCCGAATTTAAATGCGCTTAAATAATGATCCATTCCCTCCGTTGTCATACCCCGTTTTTCAATTTTATCAAGAAGCATCTGATAATCATGAATACGCTGACCGCCGGTTGTAATCTCCATGCCCTTAAACAAAAGATCAAAGCTTAACGTATAAGTTTCATCTGCCGGATCATCCATGGCATAGAAAGGACGCTTTTTAGAAGGATAGTGGGTTACAAACACAAAATCCGCACCGCATTCCTCTTTAAAATACTGTCCAATCAGATGCTCCTCTTCCGGCTCCAGATCGTATGGATTTCTGATCTGTCTGTTATATTTTTCGGATACCTTCTGTTTTGCCTCATCAAAACGCACACAGGGAATCTGATCTACATTGGGAAGCTCAATCTTTAAAATATTCAGCTCCTTTGCATACTCTGTTTTCAGCAGATTGACTGTATACTGTAAAAATCCCGTCTCCATGGCCATAATATCTTCAAAGCTGTCAATATATCCCATCTCAAAATCCAGACTGGTATATTCATTTAAATGGCGTTTTGTATTGTGTTTTTCTGCACGGAATACCGGAGCAGTTTCAAATACACGGTCAAATACACCAACCATCATCTGCTTATAAAACTGAGGACTCTGCTCTAAAATTGCCGGGCGGTGGAAATATTCCAGTTTGAAAATATTAGCTCCGCCTTCTGCACCCTTCGCACCGATTTTCGGCGTATGAATTTCTGTAAATCCTTCTTTATATAAGAAATCACGGAATCCTTTTACAACGGCCTCCTGTATTTTAAATTTGGCCCGCTCCCGCACATTTCGCAGAGAAACTGCCCGGTTGTTTAATTTAGCTTCCAGAGACGTATTTAATTTCCACTTGGAAATCTGCAGGGGCATTGCCTCAGCCGGCTCAGACAGAATGCTGATGGTCTGAATCCGCACTTCAAAACCATTTGGCGCCCGGTCCTCTTTGCCCACTACACCCTTAACTTCTACAGTTGCGGCTTCTTTTACATCCTTTAAATCAAAAGCAGATACTCCCGCCTCATATACGCACTGCATAAGACCTTCTCGTTTTCTGAGAACAATAAAAGCCACGTCACCCATATCACGAATGGTATGCACTGCACCTCTTACTTTTACTGTTTTTCCTTCCAAATCTCCGGCAAGAATTTCACTGATTTCCAACGTGTCTTTTTGATTTACACCTGTCATAAATTCCATGTTTGTATTCTCCTTTTCCTGAATAATAGAAAAACGGCTAAGCCCCTTAGGACTCCCGCAGAGTGTTTTTATTTTTACAGGAAGCATGTTCCTGTAAAACAAAACGCCCTGAAATACAAAAGCTGTATTTCAGGGCGAGATCTTTGATGCTAATCCCGCGGTACCACCCGCATTGGAAAATAAATGTTTTATTTTCCCACTCAAATGCTTAACGCGCATCCCACGTACAGACCTACTGAAATTTACCACTTTCAGTCTGTCGGCTCCAGAGTGTTCCCTTTATCTCCTCTTTCAAACAGCGCTCTCAGTCGGTGACGCTGTATTCCTGTCGATGTCTGAAGATTAGAGTCTCTTTCTATGCCTTTTTAATATAAAAATTACTTATTCCTGTAGATTTTTTCATCTTATCATATGGTTTCAAAGTTTTCAAGTTCTTTTACAACTTCTCCCATTCATTTTTCCGGAATATTACAATTTTATACACAAAATAACTTGGATTTTATTAACTTTTTCTTCACAATATCTTCATAATCATCCCCTATCATTAGTAGAAGTTGAATATTGACATTTTCTTTTTTTGGAGTTACGATCTCATAAGTTTCAACATACCAAAAACAGAATACATTGATCTGCATATCATCAATATTATAATATATCAGATGTGCAGCGCTTGGGAATAGAATATTGTCAGCAAAGCTGACCCCAATCGCGCACACAGTCTTGCGAGAGCGAGATTTGAACGTACCGTACGAAAACGATTTCTGAATTTTACATTTAAAAAGGGAGATTATGAATCATGCAATTTCGGAAAAAAGATAAACCAATCATTATTTCTGATAACAGACGCAGGAAACATTCATTTCGGGAACGTATTCGTTCTATCTGGAATCTTATCCAGTTTCCTGATCTTTCAGAAAATAAGTATGCTCAGTTTCTTGAAAAATACTCTCTGATTGTACACGGAATACTTTCCTGCATTCTGATCTTTGTTATCGAATGGATATCCAGACGGTCTCTTCACTCGGCATTGTCTTTTGTTTACCACAGCCCGCTGGTATTCCTGTACAATGCCCTTTTGATTTTTGTGACGCTGCTGATTCCTTACCTGTTCCGTCACCGGGGTCTGTTCCGTATTATTATCTCTATTTTCTGGCTTCTGCTGGGAATTGTTAACGGATGTGTTCTGGCTTCTAGAGTTACCCCCTTTAACTTTACAGACTTAAAGCTGGTGGGTGATCTGCTGTCTATGAAAGACAGCCAGTACTTTTCTGTGGGCCAGGGCGTTGCTGTTGTTGTGGCTTTGGCACTGGTTGTTATTTTTCTTATTTTGTTTGCTATCAAAGGTCCTTTTTATAAGGAAAAGATTCATCGTATCAGAAATTTGATTTTTCTGGGTATTGCAATAGCCGCAGTTCCTTTTATTACAAAAGCCGCTATTCACAACGGCATTCTTGCCGGGTATTTTGGTAATCTGGCTCAGGGATATTCTGATTACGGTTTTGTCTACAGCTTCACAGCCAGCACAGTAGATACCGGTATGCGGGAGCCCTCCAACTACTCACAAGATACCATTGACAATATTTTAGACTCCGTTAAAACAAAAGATACTTCTGTCTCCAAGGAAGATATGCCTAACATTATTTTTGTCCAGCTGGAATCCTTGGTGGACCCTGAGGAAATAAAGTTCCTGAAAATGTCCAAAGATCCCATTCCGACACTGCGCAGTCTTCAAAAGAACTATACTACCGGATACCTGACGGTTCCCATCGTCGGCGCAGGTACTGTTAATACAGAGTTCGAAGTTCTCACCGGACTTGGCATCCAGTACTTTGGACTTGGCGAATATCCTTACAAAACCGTACTGAAAGAGACTTCCTGCGAAAGCGCTGCCAGCGATCTGTCTGATCTTGGATACAGCACCCACGCCCTTCACAATAACGGCGGGAACTTTTACAGCCGGGCAAAAGTCTTTGCAAATATGGGATTTGATACTTATACCTGTAAAGAAATGATGAATATTCTTGAATACAACGAAATTCATTCCTGGCCGGCGGACCACATTCTGCTGGAAGAAACCCAAAAAGCAATGGATTACAGTGAAAATCAGCCTGATTTCCTGTATACCATTACTGTACAGAGCCATGGCAATTATCCCGGCTATAAAGTATTTGACGATCCGGAAGTAAAAGTAACCGGCGGCGAGACAGAAGAAAAAAATTACCAGTGGGAATATTATGTAAATGAGGTATACCAGGTAGACCAGTTTGTCAGCGATTTAATTGACCAGCTTTCCAAACGTGATGAAAAAACAATTCTTGTGCTTTACGGAGACCATCTGCCCACCATGGGACTGACAGATGACGATATGAAAAGCGGAGATCTTTACAAAACACGCTATTACACCTGGAATAACTTTGGACTGGAAAAGAAAGACAAAGATCTTACCTCTTATCAGCTGATGGCTTACATTACAGACCAGCTTGGCATCCATGAAGGCACCATTTTCCGGTATCATCAAAATGCCCTTGCTAAAAAGTCCCTAAACGAAAGAAAATATCTTAAAAATTTACAGCTTTTACAATATGACCTTTTATATGGCAAACGCTATGCATACAACGAAGAAGACCTATATCCTGCCACAGATATGGAAATGGGTGTAGAGGATACCCGCCTGACAGACTATTATGTCAACTTTAATCAAACAAAGCTGATTATCCGGGGTGAAAATTTTACCCCCTGGAGCAAGGTTTTTGTAAATGGAAAAAAAGTTTCAACCAGCTATATTTCCGACAAAGCGGTACAGATTTATCTTGATGACGTTGCAGACGGTGATACTCTTGTGGTAAATCAGATGGGATCTAGCGATACCGTTTTCCGTTCATCCAACGAAGTAACCTATGTGCTTCCGGATATTCTTAAAAACAAAGATTCCGAAGAAAGCACAGAGACGGATACAAACAATCAGGCAGATAACGGCAGTCAAAAGAACAGCAAAACTAAAAATTCGAAAACAAAAAAATCTATTACAGATGCCATTCACTCTACCATCAAGCAGGTAGATGAGGATTTGTTAAATGATTAGCTCCCGGCTTTTTATAAGTCAAAAAAATACCTTCCATCCTGCTTTTCAGGACAGAAGGTATTTTTTATTTAAAAATTTTCCTAACAATATTATTCTGCTTTTATTTCTTTCCACAGTTCATTATATAATTCGGTAATATCCGCATCAGACTGAACACACACTTCGCTGTTTGTCAGTTTTGAGGTATCCGGCACAATATTCTCATCACTGCGAAGTTCCTCATCCATCTGATCAATAACCGCCTGATTAGGTGTTGAATAATAAATATAATCAAAATTCATCTCTGCAATATCCTCTCTGCAGAGAAAATCCAAAAACTTTGCCGCAGCCTGCGGGTTGTCACACTCCTTTGTCATAACCCAGCTGTCCATCCAGATATTAGTCCCTTCCTTTGGAACTACATATTGAAGATCCGGATTATATTCCCGGCCCAGGTATGCTTCCCCGGAATATACAATGGCCATGTCTGCATTTCCAGCCACCACCTCATCTCTGGCCGCATCAACAAGATATGCCTGAACATCCGGTTTTTGTTTTAACAGCAGCTCCTGGGCTTTTCTGAGTTCTCCCTCATCACTTGTATTGATAGAATACCCAAGGGCTTTTAGGGCCACCATAAAACTGTCACGCATACTGTCCTGCATAATAATTTCCCCGGCGTTGCTGCCATTAAAAAGCGCGTCCCAGCTGTGGGGTACCTCTACTTTTGTACTGTCATATAAAATACCTATGGTTCCCCAGAAATAAGGAAGCGCATATTCATTATCCGGGTCAAAAGCAGTGGAAAATCCCCAGAACTCTTCCCCGATATTCTGACTGTACTCAAAACTGTCAAAATCAACCTTCTGAACCTCTCCGTCTCTGATCAGCTTGTCAATCATATAATCTGTAGAACACAGCAGATCATACTGTATCACACCGGAACTGTATTTGGAATACATCTCCTCCGGCGTCAGCGCCTCTTCATATTCAATGGCAATTCCAGTCTCCTCCTCAAACAGGTCCAGTACTTCAGGATCCATATATTCTCCATAATTAAATACCGTCAATGTCTCTTTTGCAGAACCTGTCACATCTGTGTCTCCTGCACAGCCCGAAGCTCCTGCTGTCAAAAACGCCGCCGCACCCAAAAGTACAGGTACTGATGCTAACCTCCTGCGCATATACGTTTCCTCCTTCTCTCTGCAATCTGCGGCACATAATTTACCAGAAGAAGTACAATCAGCACTGCAGCAAAAATCACAGTAGACAGCGCATACATTTCAGGCTTTATTCCTTTCCGTACCTGACTGTAAATCATTGTGGATAATGTATTGATTCCTGCTCCTTTTGTAAAGTAGGTCACAACAAAATCATCCATGGACATAGTAAGCGCCATAAAAAATCCAGAAACTACCGCCGGTAAAATCTGCGGAATAATCACCTTTACAAATGCGGTCAATGTGTTAGCCCCAAGATCTCTGGCTGCTTCATAAATACTGATATCCATCTGCCGCAGTCTTGGAAGAATGCTGAGAAGTACATAAGGCACACAAAAAGTAATATGTGCAAAGAGCACACTGCTGTAACCCAGTTTCATAAACCTGGCAAACCAGAGCATCAGAGCAATTCCGGTTACAATATCTGCATTCAGCAGTGTAATATTTCCAAGCCCCAGTGTAAGAGAATAACCCCTTTTTCTCATGGCATCTATTCCTAAAGCTCCGGCCAGTCCAATGAGAGTGGCCAGCGCTGCAGAGCTCAATCCCAGTACCACGGTTGTTCCCAGAGCTTCCATAATCTGACTGTTTGCAAACATTTCTCCATACCATTCCAGAGTAAATCCCCCCCACATTACTCTAGATCTTGAGGCATTAAAGGATAACAGCACAAGCACCAGAATCGGTACATATAGAAAAGCCAAAATTAATATTAAATAAAATCTGTTAAAAAATCTCTTTACCATACAAGTGACCCGCCATCTTCTGAATCATTTTTCAAAGTAAACAACATACTGATAATAATAAATACCATCAGGGCAACTGAAAGTCCAGAACCTAAATTCCAGTTCATACTCTGGGTAAACTCCTGTTCAATCACATTGCCGATCAGCAGCACCTTTCCTCCTCCTAGAATATTGGGCACAACAAATTCTGTCAAAGAGGGAACAAATACCATTGTGATGCCGCTGATAATTCCTGGCAGCGAAAGGGGAAAAATAATTTTTCTGCGTACAACTGAATTATCAGCTCCCAGATCTCTGGCCGCTTCCACCACATCTTCTCTGATATTAGACACTGCATTATAAATAGGCAGTATCATAAACGGCAGATAGTCATAAATCATTCCGATCATAACTGCCACAGGTGTATACATAATATGGAGAGGCTCTATTCCCAGCCATCCAAGGGCCATATTTAATATTCCGTTTTCAGCCAGTATTACCTGCCAGGCCAGTACTCGCAGCATAAAATTCATCCACATGGGAAGAATCACAATTAATGTAATAAACCCCTTTTTATTGAAGTTTAAATTTCTCAGTACCAGCGCCAGCGGAAAAGCGATGGCCAGGCATATTCCCGTTGAACAGGCGGCCAGCGCCAATGACAGCAGCAGCGCCTTGCGGTGGATAGGGTTGAAAATCGCAAGTATGTTAGATAAGGTAACCGTTCCGCTCCCGTCCGTGACGCCATACCCGATAATCATAATCAGGGGCAGAATGGTAAACCCGATCATCCATATAATATAAGGTGACGCAAGAAATTTTCTTTTACTCATCTTTTTTTACTACCTCTTCTGCTTCAGATGCCGGTTTATGCATAATCTGAATATTTTCCGGCTCCACATAAAGTCCCACACAGGCCCCCGGCTGAGCCGGAAGTGTCGAATGTACCATCCAGTCAAATCCGCCGGCACGTATCTTCATTTCATAATGCACGCCTTTAAAGAGAACAGACAGAACCTGGCCATCCAAAATTCCCTTTCCCTGCTCCCGGATCACCACATCCTCAGGCCTGATTACCACATCCACATTCTCATTAGTCCCAAATCCGGTATCCACACAGATAAAGGGGCGCTCTAGAATCTCTACCAGACAATCCTTTGGCATCACACCGTCAATGATATTGCTGTCCCCGATAAAATCCGCCACAAATGCATTCTGGGGTTCATTGTATATATCAACCGGCGTACCCATCTGCTGTATCAGCCCCTGATTCATCACGACAATCCGGTCCGACATCGTCAGCGCCTCTTCCTGGTCATGGGTAACATAGACAAAAGTAATTCCCAGCTCATTTTTAATTTTAATGAGCTCCCGCTGCATATCCTGCCGCAGCTTTAAATCCAGCGCGCCTAAAGGTTCATCTAAAAGAAGAATCTCCGGTTCGTTGACAATAGCTCTGGCAATGGCAACCCGCTGCTGCTGGCCCCCGCTTAAAGATACTGGTCTCCTGCCTTCATACCCTTCTAGGTCAACCAGTTTTAGCGCATACCTGATTTTCTCTTCAATATAATGCCTGTCCTTCTTTTTCAATTTCAGACCAAAGGCAATATTATCTGCAACAGTCATATGGGAAAAAAGAGAATATTTCTGAAATACCGTATTAATATGCCGTTTATCCGGACTGACTTTTGTAATATCTTTTCCTTCAAATATAACACTTCCCTGATCTGGAACCTCAAATCCGCCGATGATGCGCAGTGTTGTTGTCTTTCCGCATCCTGACGGCCCCAGAAGTGTTATAAACTCATTTCTTCCAATCTCCAGATTCAAATCCTTTAAAATCATTTTATCATCAAACGATTTTGAAATATGCTCTAGTTTTAAAATAGTATGTTCCATTTTTATCCTCCGGTTAAAAGCTTGGGGGCGTGCTCACCCATACCAGTTTCGCTTCCTGCGTTCCTGGATTTTCTATATAATGTTCCCTTCCCGCCGCAAAATAAAAGGATTCCCCTTTCTGTACCGTATAAATCTGATCTCCAAGATGCAGCTGTATCTTTCCTTCTATCACAAAACCATATTCTTCACCGTCATGAGGTTTATCCTCCGGCAGAGCCATCCCGGGACAAAGCTTCACAAGAAGCGGCTCCATCTGATTTTTCTGAGCGGCCGGAACCGTCCATTGAATACTGTTTCCATCATCATCTATTTTCTCAAAATAATCCTGTTCTCTAAATACTATCTGTTCATTTCCAGTTTCCTTAAAAAACTCGGACGCTGTACTGCCAAGACACTCAATCAAATCCAACAGTGTAGCAACAGAAGGTGCAACCTGTCCCCGCTCAAGCTGAGAAATATATCCTTTCGTCAGCTCTGTCCTGTCTGCCAGCTCCTGCTGGGTCAGACCATTCTGGTTTCTTAAATCTCTGATTTTCTGTCCGATTTGTGTATTGACATCCATTTTTATCTCCTCTATCTTTAATAAGCCTCCCTAAATTATACATATAATAAACTTAAAGTCAAGTATTATTATTAGTACAGCCATATAAACGATTCCTGCTGTACAACAAAAGGACTGCCGCAAAATCAATGTCTGTAAGCTTAACTTATTGACATTGATTTTGCGGCAGTCCCTTTTTGTTATACACTTTATATCAAATTACAGGGAATAAAACAATTCAGCTTATCAATGGGTATCACTTCCTGGCACATGCAAACAATACCCCCGCAGCCGCGCTTCAGTTTTGTCTTGTCGATCAGTTCGTACTTTTTGACCTCCCTGCGGTCTGGATTCGCGGATTTTTTAATCTCTAACGGGTGAATCAGCCCATTTTCTTCCACAATCACATCAATCTCCTTAGCGTTGGAATCACGGTAGTAGGTCAGATTCGCTTTATCTGCCGAATAAGAAAAATTTTTCAACAGTTCAACGACAACATAGTTTTCAAAATAATGTCCGTTTGCGGCCCCGTTCATCAGAGTATCTCTGGTAAGCCACATGGACAGGTACGCGCACAGGCCGGTATCACAGAAATAAAGCTTCGGTGTCTTAGACAGACGTTTCAGTTCATTATTCGCAAACGGGGGAAGAAGATATACAATCCCCAACCCTTGAAGAATACGCAGCCATTCTTTTGCTGTCGGCTGTGAAACCTCTGCCGCGTCAGCTAAGTTTTTATAATTCACCTGTTCTGCGGTCAGCGCTGCACAGGCATTAAGAAACTTCCGAAAGCGTACTGAATCCGTAATGCCTCCTTCTTCCGCTACATCGCGCATAAGATAGGTTTCAATATAAGAATTAAAATATTCCTGCCGCTGCTCGGCGTCAGCTTTCAAAGCGTCTGGCATACCTCCACACCATATATGTTCAAATACGTCTACAATATCATTCTTTTTGGCCGCTGTCTGCCGCTTAAGCAGGCAAGGCAGAGAGAAATCCAGCTTGTTTGAAAAGAGTTCTCCATCTACTTCATTTTTAGAAAGACTGTATAATTCTAAAATCCCAATTCTTCCCGCCAGAGTTTCACGAATATTTTTCATCATTTTATATTGCTGGGAACCGGTCAGCCAGAATAAGCCGCGTTCTTCGGTTTCATCGCACATAATTTTAATTTGTTCAAATAATTCCGGCGCTTTCTGTATTTCGTCAATGATAATCGGCGGCTTATAAGTTTGAAAGAACAGAACGGGATCCGTCTGTGCAAGCGTCCTCGCCATCGTATTGTCCATAGTAACATAGGTTCTGTTCTGTCCTTCAGCAAGGTGCTTTAACATCGTTGTTTTTCCTACCTGCCGCGCACCCGTTACAAGAATTGCTTTAAAGAAAGAGCTCATACGCAGAAATTTTCTTTCTAATGTACGCTTAATATACGCCATAATATAGCCTCCTCATTTTTAGGATAATATAAAGTGCACTTTATATTATCCTAAAAAATCAATTCTGTCAACTACAGCGGGGGAATCACATACTTATTTTATACTTTGTCGTAAAAAGCACACCCATGCAGTGCATCTAAGTTATGGCATGCCCGGATGGGTATAGTTTATCCTGCCCGCTGTTTTTTTATGCTATGTTTGAACCTTTTACTCCTTTTTGATGCTTAAGTACGAAAAAATCCGGTAAGAAGCCCACAGAATGGGATTTCTTACCGGATTTTCGTTTTTTTAGGACAAAGTTTCCACTCGTTCATCTAAAATGATGATTTTGCGACATCCCCTCTTTGTTCGTATCCTTTTATTTTAAGATAACCCCAGAGGGATAATTGCACAGTAGTCTTCAATGCTTCCATTATTCTTAAAGCATTGAAGAATCTGTTTGCCCACCGGATGCAGTTCTTCTACATCATAACATTCCAGTTCTTTCGCAAAAAAGTTATACAGAATTTCAGCTCCTTTATCGTACCCTTCTGTTCCAAGCGTTTCCTGACTTTCCGGATGCAGGAACTTTGAACGGATATGCTGTCCGTCCACCTTCATTTCTTTTAATGTATATCCAAATAAAGGGCACCTTGCCGGTACCAGGCGGTCCATTTTCATATTTACGCCGCCCCGCCTTGCAAGATATTCTCTGGAAATCCATTCTGCCGCAAAACCGATCCGGTATATTCCAATATGCTGATTGGGTATCAGCACATATCTTGTATTTGGACTGTTAATAATCTGCTCCAGCAAAAGATTTGCCTGTTTTACTTTCAGTCCGGTTGCAAAAGGCCAGTAGGACCCCACACCTTCACTGGCAAGAGGCGCATTTCCGCTGATACTTGGATTTTTAAACCCTCTTGGAGCAACCAGACGCCACAGCCATGCCAAAGCCGGCGGGATAATCTGCATCAGCCCCATAATTCCGTAATCGGGATTTTCTGCCGTTGTGGGCGGCATACGAACGCCAAAGCTCCGTACATCTACCTCTACAGGATCTGAAACAATATTATCAACCATTTTTCTTGGGACAATCACCCTTGGATTGGGGCATGGTTTTCCGTCAGAGTCCAGCGTATGTTCCCATACAAGACAGGTTGCCTTTGGTACGCCTTCCACATTGAAAAATACCAGCGGCTCTTTGGAATGAATGGTAATCCGCTCATACATAGGATCACATCCATACTCGTCAATCCCGTCTACTCTAAGGAACCATCCGTCTTCTCCATCATACAGGCAGAGTTTCCTGCTGTCCTTCTGAAAAGATGGATGACAAATGGCCATATCATCTGTTACCGGGTGTATTGTACAGGTATCACTCATATTAATATAATTTTTCTCACCAGTTTCAATATTTGTGCCAATGAGAACACGCCCGTCCGCCGCACGCTGCACATCCTGCAGCAATTCACTCTTTCCGCCGCCGGAAGCGCCTTCATGCATCATAACCATTTCATTTTCATAAGGTGTAATAATTTTGGCTGCAGATGCGTGGGCTGTAATCCAGCCTTCTCTCTCACCGATATCCAGCAGCACACTGTAAATTCCCTTCTTAGCGGAAGGACCCGGATACAAATTATAAGAAAAAATTTCGTGACGGTCTTTCATCCTGTTATGTACACAAACCTGTTTTCCTTCAAAATGTGTATGTCGAAACGGCGGCGCCACATAAATAATTGCTTTCGGCTTAAACTTATCAACACTTTTTGCATTCACAAAAGCCTGCAGCTGAGAAAGGGCAAATGCAAAAAACGCCGCATTTCTGGGGCATACTAAAATCGCCTCATATCCATATCTGGCACCGCCTGCCATAAACGGAACAAGAATCAGCTCCTGCTGGGCAAGCCACTGAAAAGTCTCCTTTTTTACAGACTTAAAATCATAACCATATACGTCTTTAAACCGCGGTTTATCTGTAGGCATGTCATCCGATATCCGCATACAGTCCGGGTCTCTCCTTCGCATATAATCTTCTGTATAATTAACCACTGCTCCGTTTTTGCAGCGCACTACATCTGCTTCTTTTATAAGATCCCCATCAATTTCATAAGACACCTCAATCCGGTTGGTGCTTTTATTTCCGAAGATAAGTTCATACAGCATTTCCTTTGTTTCAGGCACAATTACGCTGGGACTGTTGTTCAGAGCGGCTTCAAGCTCTTTTGGAAAGAGAAATTTCTCTAATAAAACGTTCATATGATCCCTCCTGCTTTTGTTCTTTTCTATTTTCTTATCTCGTTGATGTTACAGTGATTTTATATATTTGTCAAGCAGACCACAAAATATTCACACCATTCCTTTTGGCAGGACAGAAGGCATTTCCATGGCTATTTCTTCTCATCTGCGATTTGTTTTCCGGTGGTATCCACATGATAATTATCACGGATAATCAACTCAGATATAGGCACAATGGTATATCCTTTGTCTTCCAGTCCGGTAAGAAGCCGGTCTAGTGCATCCGCCGTATATTTCGCCCCGTTGTGGCACAAAATAATGGCTCCATTTCCCAAATGTTTACTGTCACATACCTGACGTATAATATCCTCCGCCCCATAATCTTTCCAGTCAAGACTGTCCACCGACCACTGAATGGGATAATAGCCACAGGATTTTGATACTGTAATTACTTCATTATCATAATCCCCGTAAGGCGGCCGGAATAAAAACATTTCATACCCGGTGAGTTCTTTTACTTTATCATGTACGGTCATCAGCTCTGATTTGATTTCTTCATCTGACAGCTGACTCATATTTTTATGATTTTCACTATGATTTCCCAGATCATGCCCCGCCTCTAGAATTGCTTTTACATCATCGGGATAGTCAGAAACCCATCCGCCAGTCATAAAAAACGTCACATGCACGTTATGCTTTTTTAAAATATCTAAAATTTCCTGTGTATCTTCATTTCCCCAGGCCGCATCAAAGCTTAACGCTACCTTTTTTTCTGTTGTATCCACACAGTATATAGGCAGTTCTCTTCCGTTAACTGTATTACTTACAGACACATGTTTTTTGGCATAACCGGCAATGGAAACTGCCGCCAGCGCCATACAGCATCCTATCATAATGTTACTTCGTATTCTTTTCCCTGCCCGTTTCATTGGTTTTGTTGATTCCGATTCTGATTTCCTTTTTCGCATATCAACCTCCAAAAGATTCTGTTTCAAATATATGCTGTAACATCTTTCGGTATACATGCAGAAACTATATTTTCAAGCATTTTTACTGTAATTTCTAACTGAAAATAAAGACACATAGTCTCTTAACTTGACAGGTGAAAAATCCAGATTATAATACAAACTATAGAATAAATATATAGTACATATGAAGAATTTATGGTTATTCTGACCACTTGCAGCTTACTTGTAGCAATTCTGAATTATACGCATAAAAAATAGACGTCCTGACTTCGGTAGAATAGACGCCTATTTTTAGAAACTTATTTTACTGAAGCAGATGGGGTACGACCATCTTCTCAGTTGTCTTGTAAGTATATTATAACAAATATGCTTAAAAAGTCAAATTAACTATATTCCCATTACTCCATACCACCGCAGAGAAATAGGTAGGATATTAAAATGCCATCATATTATGATGAGAAAACAAAATCCTGGTACGTAAAACTATTCTATCAGAAGTAGCAGAACTCCTAGAGAAGCTCTATAAAAATTACTATCAAAGAAAGCCGTAAACGCTGTACTTTCAACGTTTACGGCTTATTTTAAGCAGATAACGGGAGTCGAACCCGCCTTTCCAGCTTGGGAAGCTAGCGTTCTACCGATGAACCATATCTGCATGTATTTAATTCTACCACTAACTGAAAAAGATGAAAAGCCCTTTTTTTATATTTTGGAACAGTATATGAAACCGGTCTGATAGTCTTTTCATATTATTTCATTCAAAAAAGGGCTTTTCCTGTCTGAAGACGGCATTTTAACAACAATGATTGCCATCCTTTTCTATTTCTCTTCCTTACTATATATCTTTCCTATTAACAAAACAAAGCTTATACGTCTGCCTTTGAATTGCAGCTTACCGTACCTCTCCGTCCGTCCAGCGTAACATAGGCACCCGTTTTTAAAATCTGAACAGCATTTTTAGCTCCAAGAATTACCGGCATATCCAGGCTCAGTCCAACAATAGCCGCATGTGAATTGGTCCCCTCTGCTTCCACAATCAAGCCGGAGGCTTTACGGATCTGCTGCATCATTTCATTACTGGTATCTTTTGCCACAATAATATCACCAGGCTTAAATATTTCGCCAAGCATTTCTGCAGATTCTGCCACACAAAGATTTGCAGATACTGTTTTTTCACTAATCCCTTTACCTGAAGCCAGAATATGTCCTGCTACATGTACCTTAATAAGATTTGTTGTACCTGATACCCCAAGGGGAACGCCTGCAGTTAAAACAACCAGTTCACCTTGTTTTACCAGCCCTTTACGTTCAGCAGTATCCACAGCATGATCAAACAATTCATCGGATGTCTCTTTTTTATCCACAAGCAACGGTGTAACCCCCCAGGAAAGATTCAGCTGGCGGCAGACATTTTTATGAACAGAACATCCAAGAATAGGACATCCCGGACGATATTTTGATACCATTCTAGCTGTACGGCCAGAATTGGATACTGTAATAATAGCTGCCGCATTCAAATCCATAGCAGTGGTGCAGGTGGCATGAGCAATGGCATTGGTAATATCCGGATTTGTCAGCATACTGCGTTTTTTCATTCTTGACAAATAATTAATATCTTTTTCTGTGCGGATTGCAATTTTTACCATCGTCTGAAGTGCCTCTACCGGATACAAACCGGCAGCCGTTTCACCCGACAGCATAATCGCACTGGTTCCGTCATATACTGCATTGGCCACATCTGCAGCTTCTGCTCTAGTGGGACGGGGATTTTTCATCATAGAGTCCAGCATCTGCGTTGCTGTAATTACCTGCTTTCCGGCCATATAAACTTTTTCTATGATCATCTTTTGAATTACCGGAACTTCTTCAAATGGAATTTCGACTCCCATATCTCCCCGGGCCACCATAATGCCGTCTGACACTTTAATGATATCGTCTATATTATCCACACCCTGCTTATTTTCAATTTTAGCAATAATGTTAATGCTGGAACAATTATGTTCCTCTAGGATTTTACGGATAGCAAGAACATCATCAGCGGTCCGCACAAATGACGCAGCAATAAAGTCAAAACCGGATTCAATACCAAACACAATATCGCTGTAATCTGTCTCACTGATATAAGGCATGGAAAGCTCTGCGTTGGGCACATTGACCCCTTTTTTATCTGAGATCATTCCTCCATTTTTTACAACACAGGCAATATCAGAACCTTTGATCTCAGTAACTTCCATCTCAATCAAACCATCATCAATCAGAATCCTTGAGCCCACATGGACATCCTTGTACAGATCTTTATATGAAATGGCCACTTTTTCCGCACTTCCCAAAATCTCTTCTGTTGTCAGGACCAGCTTCTGTCCGGCCTTTAATTCGGCTTTTCCACCTTCAAGATTTCTTAAACGGATCTCAGGTCCTTTTGTATCCAGCAGTGCCGCCACCGGAAGATTCAGCTCTTCTCTTAATTGAATCAGTTTATCCAGACGTTTTTTCTGCTCCTGATGTGTTCCATGAGAAAAATTAAATCTGGCAACATTCATTCCCTCCAGAATCAATTCTTTTAACACCTCTCCTTTGTCTGTAGATGGACCAAGGGTACAAATGATTTTGGTTTTTCTGATATCTTTCATAGATGCTCCTTTCAAAAAAAGGGGGCAATATACCTGTTGTACATGCCCCTCTTTCACGCTGTTCTTAAATGTCCTTCTCCCCAAAACATTTTCCCTTTCGGGTTATGCTATTTTTTTATAACTGTCCCAGTCTCGCCGCCAAGAGCCTTCTTCCCGGCATCCAGCCTGGTAATCAGCACTGTACGTATTGCAGAATCTCCAATGAACTTCAGGGCGGTTTCAATTTTAGGCCCCATAGTTCCCTGGCCAAACTGTCCCTCTTTCATGTATTCCTCCGCCTGCTGGCAATTTAGTTCTGACAGCTCTTCTTCATTATCTTTACCATAATTCAGACATACATGCTCCACACCAGTTAATATTACCAGCTGCTCTGCATTTACTCCATCTGCAAGAGCTCCCGCAATTAAATCCTTTTCAATTACGGCACTGGCTCCCTTTAAAACATGTCCCTGTTCCAGAACCGGAATACCTCCGCCTCCGGCAGCTATCACAATCTGATCCGCATCCAGCAGTGCATTCACAGCATCCAGCTCAACAATCTCCATTGGCTTTGGCGCGGCAACAATTCTCCGGTAACCGCCATCAACTTTGACAACATGATTTCCTTTTTTCTCTTCCGCCTCTGCTTCTTCTTTTGTCATAACACGGCCAATAATCTTGGTGGGCGCATAAAATGCATCATCATAAGGATCTACTGTCACCTGTGTTAAAATAGTAGAAACCGTCTTATAGATTCCTCTGCCCATCAGTTCTTCTCTGATAGCATTCTGCAAATCGTAACCAATATATCCCTGACTCATTGCAGAGCACACAGACATAGGTGTTGCTGTATATTCCGGATATAAACGATGGAACTCCGTCATAGCAGTATGAATCATCCCAACCTGAGGACCATTGCTGTGTGTAATTACTACCTGCCAGTCATCCTGAATCAAATCGGCAATGGCTCTGGCCGCCTTTTTGGTTGCTCTCTTCTGTTCTGGAAGCGTTGTCCCAAGCGCATCATGTCCCAATGCAATTACAATCCTCTTTTTCTTCATCGTCCATATGCCTCCAACTTCTATTATAAACCTCGTACTAATTAAAAAAAGATATGAATATTTTATCATATCTTACCAGTCAGTACAATAAAACGGAGACAGAAAATTTGATTTTCCATCTCCGTCAATATCAGACATGTTCCGCGCAGATCAGCTGTTTTTGCTTCCCAGTGTCACATTAATTTCTTTCTCTACATAGCTGCCGTTATCTGCCCTTTTTACTTTTATTTTAACTTTTGTACCGGCCTCATAATACTGCATCTGGCTTTTCAGTGTTTCCATAGAATCAATTTTATGGCCGTCAAACTCCGTAATAATATCACCCACTTTAATACCCGCAGTTTCCGCTGCACTTCCACTGGTAATCTGAGCCACATAAACACCTTCTGGCATTCTGTAATTCTGGGCAACATCACTGGTCACATCCACACCGGAAATACCAAGATGTGAGCCTTTGGATTCGTCTACTTTTTCCCGTGTAATAAGCTCCTCAATAATAGGCTGTGCCGTATTAATGGGAATTGCATATCCCATGCCTTCTACTTGTGTGTCTGTATATTTTACAGAATTAATGCCGATCACTTCACCGTTCATATTCAGCAGAGCGCCGCCGCTGTTACCAGGATTTATTGCAGCATCTGTCTGAACCAGCTCATTTGTAATAGATTCACCGGTCTGAGAATCTGTAGTTGTCACTTCACGATTTAAAGCACTGATAACTCCAGTTGTAACAGACTGACCATACCCAAGAGCATTTCCGATTGCCACAGCAGATTCGCCCACCTGCAGCTCATCTGAATTACCCAGCGCAGCTACTTTAATGGCAGATAATGTTTCTGATTTTAATCCCTTTTTGGGTACCTGCACGACTGCCAGGTCAGAGCTGGGATCAGTTCCCTTAATCGTTCCGGAGGCAGTGTTGTTATCAGAAAAACAGATTGTAAGAGAGGTCGCTCCGCTTACTACATGATTATTAGTTGCAATATACAGATTATCATCATCTTCATCTACAATAATACCTGAGCCAAGACTTTCACTGTTATACTGCTGTGACTGGCCAAACATATTATAATATTCAGACTGACTCATACTCGTAATGGATACAATGGATGGCATAACATTTTGCACAATGTTTGAAACATCCTTAACAGTAGTAGCTGTACTCACCGGTGTTTTCCCAATACTGTCTTTTGTGGCATTACTGCTGTCTCCACTAATACTGTCCTGCTGAGTTCTGCCGCTGCTTGTAATATAATTAACTCCCTGGAAAACACCGCCTGACACAAGTCCGAAAACCACTGCAAGTACAGCACATTTGGCAACTACAGGACCAAATTTTTTGCTTTTCCAAAACCCACTGCTTTTCACAATTTTAGCCTTTGTTTTCTTTTTCTTTGAATGCTCCCCACCGTCAGAAGGATTTTTTAGAGCATCTGCTTTCGAATTTGACTGTTCAAAATTTTCCGTTTTATATGACATATCCAGATGCGGTGGCTGCTCTTTTGCGCATATATCCGCATCTGCCGAGGATGTCTCCTGCTCTTTTGCAGCGCAGTTATCTGTCTCCTCCAATTTTGCATCCTTTATAGTAAAATCAGATTCCTGCTCTAAATTCTGCCGGGCTGCTTCCTGCTGATTCCGCTCTTCATAATAGTCCCCCTGGTGGGTAGTTTCAGACTGTTCTTTGTCCCTGTAACTATATGAATATAAAGAATCAGAAGACGCTGAATCATTATTGGTATTATTCTCATTTGATGTATATTTTTCATCCATGATTATTTTCTCCTTTCATTCTTTTATTATCTTATTTACAGGTTTAGTTTATCTCTCAAATGTGTATGATTTGTGTCTATTGTTTAAAAAAACTTTGTTCTGCCGCCTTATCTTTGTCCATGTATATAAAGCCAGCTGTTTTTATAGTCTTCCCGCTCTTTCTGTGTCATGGATATGTATCGTTCATATGAGAGCTTTACGGGCTGCATCTGCTGATTTCCACATTTAAAACATTCTACATCTAATCTTCTAGATACCGTCCGAATCCATCCGCATTCTGGACATATGTATAATTTCATCATTGTTTCTTCTTCCTTAAACGTATCTGTAAAATGCGGGACATAAATCTATGCCCCGCATTTTTTATTCTCCTGAATCTGTACTGTCAGCATTTCCCGTATCTGATCCGTCAAAATTGTCAACTTCAGAAAAGTTGTCCGTAATACTATTTTCACTTGTGATACCTGTCTCATAAATAATACTATTACTATACTCTTCTACAGTTGAAGATGGTGTATAGTTTTCATTATCGAACAGAAACTTATGGAGCTCTGTTACGTTTGATACCAGGTCACAGGGAACTACAATTGAACCTTTTTTAGTCCCCATCTCTTTTGTGGCGCGGTCAAAAGGAAATCCCTGACTGTCCCCAAGATCATACCCAATCATAATTTTAATCATACTGAGCATCTCTCCCTGTGACAGACTGGTTGAAATATGTGGAAATACCGCATCCATTAATTTTGTAAGTGTCGGAACATCCGCCTTCTTAGCCTTTGCCATCATCTGAGAAAATACTTCCCGCTGACGCTCTGCCCTTTTAAAATCATTTCCCTTGGTGTATCTGATTCTGGAATAAGCTACCGCCTGTACACCGTCCAGATTATAGGTTCCCGGCTGGCTGATAACCTGTGAGTCTGTTCCTAAGATCTTATTGGTATGAGGCACATACACCTGCATCTGCTCTGCTTCCACCTCATCAATGTCGATCTCAACGCCTCCTAGTATGTCAACTGCTTTGGCAACTGCCGAAAAGTCAAAGGCAACATAGTCTTCTATCTCAAGATCCAGATTTGTATTCAGCATATTAATTGCCCTCTCCGGGCCGCCTCTGGCATATGCAGAATTTGCTTTAAAAAAGTACGGGGTATCACCGGTTTCTGATACATTTAAAAATGTATCTCTGTAAACAGATACCATACGAATTTCTTTTGTATCATTATTAATACTGAAAATCATAATAACATCTGTATTTCCTCTGCCGTAATTATCCATATCTCTGTTGTCTAAACCAAACATCGCGATGTTGGTATAGCCCTTTAGAGATTCCTGCACCTCTTTATCCATTTCATTGACTCCAATTTTGTCTTTATCCAAAACATTCTTCTGAATAAGATTCATCTTGGAAGCAAAAAACAATCCGCCCAGTAATACTACCAGGATTACGATTTCTATTACAAATAGTATCAGTTTTCTTTTTTTTCTCTGCCTCTTTGTGGGCTTTTTCTTATGTCCTGCCATATTCATCTCCATAATTATTTCTGAAAGAGCTTTACTATAATTATATTATTTCTCTTTTTATAGCCAATATCCCTTATCAGTTTAAAATCATATAAAAATATATTACTGCAAGATAAAGAAAAGGACAACTATATTTTGATAAATTTTTTGTAAATTGGTCGGACCGCTAAGCTGAAAACAAATGACACCCAATAGATGCCGCGTCTCTTTGATAAAGAGATTGTCCTCCACACATTTTATCGAAAATTTCCTGACACAGTTTTTCTGTATGCTCAAATATGAGACAATCAAACCGCTGGTCATTTCTAAGATCGTCTTCTGCCCCCATTTGCATTGCATAACTATACTGCGTACTGCATCTCATAAATGGCTGAGAACCGGCAGGAAACATAACACCGCAATTGATACTTTTTTCCTCCGGATGATAAAATCTCTCATCTTCCATGGAACCACAGTAAATTACACCCTGCTTGTGATTCAACTGTATTTCTTCCCGATTTAATGGCCTCCATTTTTCATTTTCATAAACACAGCAGGCATAAAACAATGCTTCATCAAAATTGCTTGTAAATGCCTGCCAGTCACTTATATTACCATAATGCTGATATAAAAGTCCGGGATACACTTTAGTTTCATAATCGTTCCCGCCCTCATTCTTTCTTTGTAACCGCTCTGAAAAAATATTTAGATGCGCCTTTTCTTCACTGAGAAACTGCTCACGTTCTATATTGTCATCAGGTAAATTCCTGAATAAAGACACTTTTCCATTGGGATACCATGCATTTTCCCCTCTAAAATAATTCGATAATCGAAATTGTTTTGGAAAGGATTCCTGGCCAATCTGAATATTCCCATCCATGCCATACTTTTCTTCCAGCAGCTTTCTTTGCTTTTCATTTTTCTCACTTACATATTTGCCTTCAGCTATTAGCTGCAGGTTGACCAATATTGCTGTCTTTCGCTCAATCATGTGCAAAATATGCAGCATATCAATCTCTTCTTTGGAAATCTCTTTAATCATTGTTCCTCTCAACTCTCCCATGTCTATAAAATATATACACTATTCTTCAAAAGCGTAACAGGAATCTGTCACTTTTTCAACTAATCAAACATTACTGCTAATCAGATTCATCTTGTTATTTTCAATTTTCGACGGCATTCGACATTATTTCTTCCGTTTCTATCATTTGAAAACAGTATCTTAACATTTAAAAGCTTGAATTTTATTACAAATATACTTTTTATATTTTTTCTGCCAGAATATTTATAGAAAAAACTTACTTCATCTATTGTACTTAAAAAGTACTTAAGAATAGGAAAACTCTCTTTTCCTGCAACAAGTAATATTCTGCAGCTGCCATATAAAGTACTCATTTTGTTATGTAATTGTCAATGTTCCATCAATAAATATTTGGCATAATTAACCTATCAAAATAAGGAAAAACATGCTCTGGCACATTTTGCAGCCAGCTCAGTGGTTTGCAGTACTCTTTTTTTCCGCGCCAGTACACAGCGTCACACAAAATGTGTATTTGCTATAGAAAGGTTCTCTGAAGCTCCCTTAAGCATAAAAAAGCCACAGACAATTAGTCTATGACTCTTTTGTTACGTGCGTGAGAAGATTCGAACTCCCGACACCTTGGTCCGTAGCCAAGTGCTCTATCCAGCTGAGCTACACACACATA
>CABIXN010000006.1:0-26794 GCA_902362715.1 Lachnospiraceae bacterium
CACACTGTACCATGCGGCACTGTGCGCTTATGCGGTATTAGCAGTCATTTCTAACTGTTATCCCCCTGTGTGAGGCAGGTTATCCACGCGTTACTCACCCGTCCGCCACTCAGTCACTATTACTTCAATTCCGAAGAAAATCGGCAAAAGTGCTTCGTTCGACTTGCATGTGTTAAGCACGCCGCCAGCGTTCATCCTGAGCCAGGATCAAACTCTCAAATAAAATGTTTGTATCCCGTTTCAGAATTAGCTTGGCTAATTCTTTTAAAACGTTTTACTGTTTTAGGTTGCATATTTTTATGCTTTGTTCTTGAATGATCTGCCACTTGTGCGCCTTACTCGATTCCGCTTTCGCTTCATCTCGTTTGAGGCAAGCCTCATATACATCCGCGCACCAGTCTGCTGTCAAAAGCAAGCTTTTGCAGCATCCTTCTGCCCGGCTGTGCACTCGCACTTTGCTGGCAAAATCTCTTTGAATCTTTCAAGGATATTTCACTGTTCAGTTATCAAGGTTCTTTGTTTTGCTGTTGTTCAGCAACTTTTATATCTTATCATTCATAAAGTGCTTTGTCAACAACTTTTTTATTTTTTTACTAAATTCTAAAAGTTTTTTAACTTTTTTCGCTTAGCTTGATTATGATAGCATTTCCACCAAATTTTGTCAATACTATTTTTTCAGTTTTCCCGGAAAATCGACATATTTTCTGCCTGTACCGAATCCCATTCTAAACTTTGTTTTAGTTTCTTCTATATATAGTACTTAAAATAAGTACTATATATAGAAGAAACACTTCAGCAATCCTGATCTACAGATAAAACCACACTTTTTTACAAAATAAAAAAAGAAGAGAAAACGCTCTTCTTTTTTATCTTGTACTATCATAAACACGGTTTATAAATGCAAGACAGTCGTACCTTTTATTTGGCACTATCAATTAATTTACGTATTTCATCCAACTCGTTCTTGTCAATATCATTGGATTTAAAAAACGCCTTCAGAAATTCGGAAGGAGAACCACACCCCCAGAATTCTACAAAAGAATTCATTTCTTTTGTTCTGTAATCCAGCTCTTTTACCAAAGGATGATACGTATAAATTTTTCCATTGCGCTCCATCTGCAAAAATCTTTTCTGTACCAGATGAGCAAGATATGTCGAAACGGTCTGGGGTTTCCACTCTTTTCCATATCGTTCGTTAACAATCGCCACGACCTCCGACAGCACAAGATCCTTGGAATTGTCCCAGATACATTTCATTACCAGCAACTCCGCATTCGTTAATTCATTTCTCAACAAATTATCCCATCCTCTCTCTCTTTCATTTTTTATTGATTATTTTAGTCATCATATCATGTCATTCATTTTTTTTCAACAAGACTTATAAAAGTATAGATTAAAATACCATTGGTAATTTATGGATTATTTTTCTCGTGTTTATTCGAATCTGCCAGGACAGATGTTCTATCTTGTATTTATTCTGTTACAAAGGGGAAGCATTTTCACACAAATGCTCCCCCCTTTGTTAATTTTTTAATGTACGCTTCATTTCCAGAACACCATAAAAAATCATTTCCGCATGATCAAATGCCAGCCCCTCACTGTCTATTATATCTACGCACTTTTTCCCTTTAAAAATATCTCCCTCTGCAGTTACAGATGCTTCCGCATGTATATTATCTTTTTCCTCACCAATGATCAATCGATATACCTGCTCTGCGTTTTCTTCTGATATAAGGTCCATTTTTATTTCATACCATTCTGCATCTTTTGCATCATCTCCCGCCCGGACACTGTACGGCTCTCCCTCAACAGCAGCAATAAATGTCTGAGTAATCACCCATCCTCTCGGATCTCTGCCCGGCTTACTAAATGTCCTCAACTGGATCAGCTTAAGTCCCTTAAGAGCGGTTTCCTCTTCCAGTTCCCGCATCGCCGCATGATCTACTGTCTCATCAGGATTCACAAACCCTCCGGGCAGCGCCAGACAGCCGCCAAAAGGATCATGCTTCCTGCGAATCAACAGCAGTTTCATTCCTTCTAGACTTCTCTCTTTTACCGAAAAAACCAATATATCCGCAGTTACAGAAGGTCTCTCATAGTCCGACAGCTTATAATCCAGTTTCAATTGATTTCCGTTATCTTCTCTGTTTTTCATTTACTTATTTCCTCTTTTAAGATTTCTATGGCTTTTTGAATCTGATTATCAAGACTATAGCTGTAATCATCCCCATCCTTTCCCTGGAACTTATATTCCAGCACAATATCCGGTTCGATTCCTTTTCCCTGAATACAGGTTCCATTAGGCGTATAATATCTGCTTATGGTGAGCTTCACAGCCGTCTGATCTTTAAATGACTGAATCCCCTGAACAATACCTTTTCCAAAAGTTTTTGTACCAATTAAAGTTCCATAATCCCGGTCCTTAATTGCTCCTGCAAAGATTTCTGATGCACTGGCACTGCTTCCATTTACCAGAACCGTCAGCGGAACAGATAAATACTTTTCATCTGTAGATTTAAATTCCTCCCTGTTTCCGGCTTTATCTTCCGTATAAACGATAAGCCCCTCAGGCAGAATATCATCCAAAATCTGGGTTACAGCATTAACCATTCCTCCAAGATTATTTCTCAGATCTACAATCAATCCTTTTAGTTCCTGTTTCTGTAAAGCCTCCAGCGCCTGTTCAAACTGTTTCGGAGTCGTATCTGTAAATTCTGTAATCTGAATATAGCCAAGCTGATCCTCAAACATTTCATAATAAACACTTATGGATTCCATCTGCTTGCGCGTAACATCCATTTCCAGGCTCCCTTCTGTTCCTTCCCTCTGAACCGTCAAATGTACTGTTGTTCCTTCTTCCCCCTTTAAATGACCTACAAACTCTGACAAGCTCATCTGATCAGCCTGATACTGATCCGCTTTTACAATCGTATCTCCGACTTTTAATCCCGCTTTTTCTGCTGGCGATCCGTCCTGTATTCTAACAACCTTAACCTGTTTCGTTTTTGAATTTTGCTGCAGCACTGCACCAATTCCAGAATAATTCCCCTGTACTTCTGTAGAAAGAATCTCCTGATATTCTTCTTCCGTATAATAATCGGAATACTGATCCAGGCTTTCATACATCCCCTTATAAAGTCCATTCAACAGCTGGTCTGTATCAACTTCTTCATAATAATTGGCCTGTATAAAGGCCGCCAGATAGTTAATCTTGTCTATAGCCGCCTGGTCAAGAAGAGCATCATAACTCTGAACCTGGTGCTTGCCACCCTTTTGAGAACCGTATACGCCAACAGTAATTTTCTGATTATCTTTAATCCAGTTAAAAATCAAAACTGCCGCCGCACATATTATAACGGCCAGCAGCATTCCCTTTAGAAAACCCGACCGGTATTTTTGGCGCAGCTTTGTTTCAAAACTGTTTTCTCTTTCTGTTACAGACCATCTGTCCTCTATGTTCTTTTTATTTTGCATCTTTACTATCTACCTTTCAGCATATTGTTTCGTCCAAACTCATTTCCCCGTTTTTCATAAAACATCCGCCGATTATTTTAAATACGTCCAGGGATTTACATAACTCCCATTTAACTGTACTCCAAAATGAAGATGGTTTCCAGTAGAAATTCCTGTGCTCCCCACATATGCAATCGTCTGCCCTCTCTTTACTTTCTGTCCCGGAGACACCGCCAGGGAAGAACAATGCATATAAACAGTATACAGTCCTCCGCCATGGCTGATAACCGTATAATTTCCTGCTCCGTTTGCCTGATATGCCGTTGTAAATACAACTCCATCCGCTGCTGATACAATGTCAGACCCATAGGGCGCTCCAATGTCGATACCTTTATGATAGGAGGAAGCTCCTGCTGTGGGAGACGGTCTGCTTCCAAAATCACTTGTCACCCGGCGGCTGGCCGGACAGGGCCACAGAAATGCACCCCCCGTATAGGAATCACTAGAGCTGATATTACCGCCGCTTTCAGAAGAACTTCCCTGATTTTTATCTGTATGATTCTCCTTTTCCGATTCTTTCTTTGCCGCGGCTTCCTTCTTCCGCTGTTCCTCGGCCTTTTGAATCTGAGCAATAATCTCATTCTGAGCGGCAATCTCCGCTTCAAATTCAGCTGCTTTTGCTTCTGCATCTGACAGATCAGAACTTACCTGCTTAAGCTGATTTTCCTTTTCTTTTGCCAAAAGGTCCACCGCTTCCTGCTCCTCTTTTGCCTGCTGTTCCATCTGTTCTAGTTTTGTTCGATCAGTCTTAAGCTTTTGTTCAGATTCCTGGATCACCGCCCTTGTTTCGGCATATTCATCCAGCTGCTTTCTGTCATAGCGGATAATCATATTCATATATTGAGCATAATTCAAAAAATCAACAAAAGATTCCGATGACAGCAGCAGAGTCAGATAATTCATACTGCCAAAATTTTCATACGTATATTTTATCCGAAGCTTCATGCTTTCCAGCTGCGAATCCTCTTTTGCCTGAGCTTTTTTTAATTTTTCTTCTGTATCCTCAATTTCCTGGTCTGTTTCCTTTATCTGTTTTTTCAAGGATACCATTTTCTCGGAAATATCTGTCAGCTGTTCATCCAGCTTCTCTACAGAATCTTCGATTCCCTTTTTGTTATTCTTCAGACTGTCAACCAAATCTTGTGCTTCTGATAAACTGCTCTCCAGCTTTTTCTTTTCATTCTGCGCATCTTTTATATTCTCAGCGGAAGCAGGAAGTCCTCCTATAACTACAGCCATAGAAACTGTTCCCACAGCCAAGCCGCAAAAGATTTTTTTTATCCTCTGTCTCATTTCATCCGACCCTCTCTGATTTAAGAAAAGCAACGTAAAACAAAACTTTCACTGTTCTGTATTACGCTGCTTATCAAATCGCTGCTTCTTTGGTACTAGACATTCAAATGACGGTGCAGCGTAAAACGGCTTCCAATAAAACCGATACCAACACCAAGCACCAGCCCAACCGGCAGTAAAATCTTAAATACAGAGTTTACCGGAATAAATGTCAGCATGTTATTCAGGAAATTAAACTTGTCGCCCACATATCCCACAATCTTATCATATAAACCATATAATACAATTAATGGTATGACAGAACCAATTAACCCGATCAGAATACCCTCCACAATAAAGGGTCCCCGAACAAAGAAATCCGTGGCACCTATCAATTTCATAATTTTAATCTCTTCTTTTCGTACTGTAATACCTGTATTAACAGTATTGCTGATCAGGAATACCGCTACACAGACCAGGATTGCAATAATCGCAATGGAAACATAACCAATCAGGCTGTTAAAATCTGTCAGCACATTGGCTGCCATCTCCGACTGATTTACTTCGCGGATTCCGTCAACCCCCTGCAGATATTCAACCAGCGCCGACTGTGTGGACACATCATCCATGTAAATATTGTAATGAGCGGAGTCAGCCAGAGGATTATCATCCTTAAATCCTGACGCAAGGTCTGAATCTCCGTCAAAATACTGGTCAATAGCTTCTTCCCATGCCTGCTCTGCAGAGACATATTCACATTTTGTAATTTTGGAAACAGAGTTGTTCTCAATCTGATCTCCTATTTTAGTAATCTGCTCCTGAGACAGATCACCTTCTAGAAACGCAGTAACCGCCACTCCGGATTCTACATTTTTTACAACTCCCTGAAAATTGACAACAACAGAGTAAAAAACACCAAACATAAAAATACAGGCCGCCATGGTGGCAATAGATGCAATAGAAAACATCTTATTACGCATAATATTCTTGCATCCCTGTTTTAATGTATAAAAAAATGTACTGATTTTCATTACTGCTCACCGCCCATCTGCTCATCGCCCACAATTACACCTTTTTTCAGTGTAATCACGCGTTTTTTCATCTGATTTACAATTTCCATATTATGAGTTACGACGAGGACGGTTGTCCCTCTTTCATTAATTTCTTCCAGAAGCTTCATGATTTCCCATGCATTATTGCCGTCCAGATTACCGGTGGGCTCGTCCGCAAGAAGTATTTTGGGTTCATTAACTAAAGCCCTGGCAATTGCCACACGCTGCTGCTCTCCTCCCGACAGTTCGCTTGGTCTGGAACGGTATTTTGCCGCCAGTCCAACCAGAGACAGTATTTTAGGTACGTTTCGCTTTATGGCCCGGTTCGATGCAGATATCACACGCTGTGCAAACGCAACATTTTCATAAACATTTCTGTCCTTCAGCAATCGGAAGTCCTGATATACGCACCCAATATTTCTGCGGTAAAACGGAATGTTCCTGTGGTTTACCTTAGCAAGCTCTTTTTTATTAATCACAATTTTACCGGATGTAGGATCCAGCTCCTTTAAAAGCAGTTTAATCATGGTAGACTTTCCAGAACCACTGTCACCTACAATAAACACAAACTCCCCGGCTTCAATATTCAGACTGACATCATTTAACGCAGGTACGCCTTCCACGTACTCTTTGCTGACGTGTTCTAATGTAATCATATGTTCCTCCTAATAATCAAGTGATTCCATATACTTCATGTACTTCACAACCATCAGCGCTATTTTGAATGTAATGGCATCCTCAAAAACCCGCAGATCAAGCCCTGTGCTTTTCTGCAGCTTATCCAGACGATATACCAGAGTATTTCTATGAATATAAAGCTGTCTGGATGTCTCAGAAACATTCAGACTGTTTTCAAAAAACTTATTGATGGTTGTTAAGGTTTCCTCATCGAAATCATCCGGAGATTTTCCGTCAAAAATTTCTTTGATAAACATTTTACAAAGAGGGATCGGCAGCTGATAAATCAGGCGCCCGATTCCCAATGCGGAATAGGCAATAATTCTGCGGTCCTCAAAAAAGATTTTCCCCACATCCAAAGCCATACGCGCTTCTTTATAAGACCGGGAAACCTCTTTAATTTCATTTACAATGGTCCCATAAGCAATATGAATGTCCTGACCTTCCGTTTTAAACAGGCCCAGAATCACTTCCGCAGTTTTTCCAATATCTGCAGCCCCGTCGTTGTCGGCAATTTCTTTTACTACAATGATATTTTTTTCATCTACAGCGGTAACAAAATCGCGGTTTTTACCTTCAAACAGGCTGCGCACCTTCTCCAGATCGTTACCGTCTTTGTCTCTGTTGGTTTCTACTATATAAACAACCCGCTTTACTTCCGTCTCAATATGCAGTTTCTTTGCGCGATTATAGATATCTACCAGAAGCAGGTTATCTAAAAGCAGATTTTTTATAAAATTGTCTTTATCAAATCTTTCCTTATATGCAACCAGAAGGTTCTGGATCTGAAAACTTGCAATTTTCCCGATCATAAACGCATCCTCGCTGTCCCCATTTACCAGCAGCACATACTCCATCTGGTGCTCATCAAAGACTTTAAAAAACTGGCATCCATTTACAACCTGGCTGTCAGCCGGTGAATCTACAAAGGTCAATGCAGGACTTACATAGCGATCCGCTTCCGCAAAGGTACTTGCCAGAATTTTTCCTTCCGTATCAATAATACAAAAATCTATTCTGGTTATATTCTTTAATCCTTCGATTGTATTTTGCAATATCTGATTTGAAATCATTAACTTCCCCCTTCTTCGGACTTCTTTCTACTCTGCATTCTAGACCTATGCAACTTTCACAATTTGTTCACCCGAATTTTATTTTGTTTTTTTCGCTACATAGTACTATTTTAAGACAAAACATCAAAAAATGTAAAGAGGAAATACACAATTATTATGCATTTCCTCTGTTTTTTCTACAAAACACGATTTTTCATCTGTCAGTTTTTGGTATTTTATATATTTATTATACATTTTTTATAAAATATTAGGAATTATATCTCTAATTGGCTTCACTTTTTGTTCACAAATTCTTGTTTTGATCTTATTGAGATTTTTTACTATTGTGAAAATTACCAATTTTCCCCCTTTTCTTTATGATATGCCCGAAATCCCTCTCCAAGTACTTCTCTTGCATCATTTACAATTACAAATGCTTCTGGGTCTAATCCCATCACGATTTCTTTCAAAGAAACAATTTCCCGTTTGGAAACAACACAGTAGAGCATACATTTCTCATGGGATGAATACATCCCTCTGGCGGCAAGTCCGGTCACCCCCCGCTCCATATGTCTCATAATATCCGCTGCTACCTCCCGGCTCTTACTGCTGATTACAAACACACTTTTGGCCGCATAACCTCCTTCCATAACCAGGTCGGATACTTTTGTCATTACAAAAATTGCAATTATAGCATACAATGCTGTCTTTAATCCAAAAAAATACAGACCAGCCACTACAATGATTCCGTCAATCACCTGCAGAATCTCTACGATAGAATACTGGGGAAATCTGTGATGCAGCAAAGCCGCGATCATCTCAGAGCCGCCGGTAGTTGCTCTGGAGGAAAAAACGATGCCATTTCCAAGACCACAGACAGCTCCTCCAATTACTGCGGCAAGAAACAGATCGCCCCCCGAAATATCAACTGAAGGCAGCACCCCAAGCCAGACACTTAAAAGAAGCGTTGCCAGCGCAGACCAGCCCACAAATTTTGCTCCCTTCATTTTCCAGGCAATAAAATAAACCGGTATGTTCAGCACAAATGTAGTTGTTCCCAAAGATATTCCCAAAAGATTTCTCACCAGAATTGCAATTCCGGAAAATCCCCCCGTGACCATATTCGCAGGATCAAACACACATTTTACAGCAAGTGCTGTCAAACCGGTTCCTATTATAACTCTTATGATGTTTTTCAAGCTTCCTCCTCTGGATTTTCGTATGACTGCACACGCTGCCGCACTTTAAAACGGCATTGAAGCTTTTTCAGCCACGCCTTTAAACCTCTGCGGCTCTCGGTAACATCATATTCAGCACTGATGCCATACCAGATCTTTGCATTAAACATACCCTGATGACGGTGCAGGAAATGTTCCTGTTCCGGCGTCGGCAGCGTTGAGAGAATAATCTGAGGAGAAACACCATTGATTTCATTTACAATATCCGCCTCATCACCCCGGCAGTCTTCAAAGGCATACTGCCCGCAGATCTGTACTCTGTCATCGTACAAATCCTGTAAAAAGGCATCCAGCTCCTGAATCTCTTCTTCCGTCTGTGAAAGCAGAAAAAATGTCTGATGATTTCTAACTGCACGTTTCATAAATTCATAGAAAAACTCGCGATCTTCTACTTCCCTGATCCGCTGAGGCGACACTACCCCTGCAAGTTCCAGAATTTCTTTCTCTCCGGCAATTACAAGATCCATCTTCTCTAGACACTGGCGCACCTGTTCATCCTCGCCTGCCGCAACGATGGTATTCATCGTAATTGTTTCTACCGTATTCATACATTCATTATTTAAATAGACTTCCACTTTCCGCATTGCCTCGCGAATATTGTAATCATCTATCCGCACACCGGCCAAATCCATTTTCTTTATCATATTGATTTCATTTCCTGTCTACAGTTTTCTCTTTATTTCCATAATTTATACAAATCTGTTACATACTTTTTTATTCTGTCTGCATCAGCTGATGCAACACTATCGTATCGGCTAAGTATAACAAACCGGGCTGGCTTTTTCAAACTTTTACCTGATAAAATCAGATTTCCCCAATATTTTTATCATGGCAGAAATTGAACTTTCATAATATATTTATATTAGCATTTTATTTTTACAATTATCTCACAACTTTCTCACACTTTTCTGACATTTTTATTGAAACTTTCTTTTATACTTCCTGTATTTTAATAGCCACTGGACAATATACCCAAAGTCATAAAAATCAATCAAAAAAAATGCTCAAATTTGATTTTGTCCAAAAAAGTTATCCACAATCAAAAATTCCGGTTTTTAGCCATTTTTTAAGTTATACACAAAGTTATTCACATTATCCACATACAAACAGGCCTTTTTGATGGTTTACATAGTATTTTTTTCGAACTTTTGTTTTGTTTAAATATTACAAATATGAACACAATCTGGAAAAAAACAATAATCTTCTTGACTTTCTTAATGCAAAAAATTAAAGCTTTTTAACCTTAAATTGTCAGAATTTCTTACCAAAATATTTTTCCATATATTGCCATTTTTTTGCTCTATAGGAATCGGTACTTTTCAGCTTTATCACAACACAGTATTTCCTATAGAGCAAAAAAACAGCGCCCACTTTACCATTGAAAGTGATGCGCTATTTATTAGATTATTTTCATCAGCCAAAAAATGAATCAAATTTTACACAGCCTTCGCAAGGCTTTACCGCATTGTAATATATCCTCTGTGGTTATTTAAATTGTCACTGGATATATTATCCGCCACAAATACCCCCATAATATTCTGATATGGCTTAAGATACGGAAATGTCTCTTCCTGTGCCCATTCCGGCGGTTCAATGCTCTTTGCTTTTTCCATGGCCGCACTCCACTGGTCCGGTCCCTCAAACCAGATCTCTACCACCCGGTCCATGGGGCAGTCGTTAATTTCTTTGATTATTTTGCTTGTTACCATCCGTGTTGCCTCCGGAATCTCTAAAAATGCCGGAACAAATTTTTCATAAAACCACTGATCTCCCGTTTCCACTGAAACTCCGTCCGGATAGTGTAACGCAAAGTTCCAGCGGTAATTAGGCCCATCTGCCATTGTACGTCCGGCTCCTTTTAAATCCTCCTCCCAGCTGATGGGCAAAAAAGCAAAAACAAAAGGATTACAGTTTTCCACTTTTGCCGATCTGGCCTCATCTCCTTCATAATTCAGGGCGATGGCGTTTTCCGGCATATTTCCCTGCCAGATCAGCACCTCGGTGGGAAACGTCTCTGTAAACACATTTACTGCCATGGAAACATCCATGGGATTTACCTGCCAGTAATGCTCCGTCAGCTGCATACGTACTGTTCCGAACTGCTCCCCCAAAGGAGGCACCGGCAGTGCATTATAAAAAGCATATTGAGATACATATGGCCGAAACTTTGAAATACTTTCAGGTACATGTACAGCGTAAAGCCAGTGATTTAATTTTACTCTGTACTGTTCCTTAGCCACATCCACATATATCAGACTCCGCATAATTTTCTCCATTTTTATCACCCTTTTCCTTAACCTTTCTATATACTTATATTTACGGGTGCACCGCAGTAACTGCATCTGTATACCGACTCACCTTTTTCCGGTAATCTTCACTCCGTGAAGCTTTTCCAAGCTCCCCCTCATTTTTCTGAATATCCTCTGCATGGATAAACTGGCCGCTTACCGTATCGTGAGCATGCTTAAGCTGGTCCTCTGAAAATTCAAATTGATACCTATCACCCTCTGTTACTATTTTTCCTATAATGCCACAGGTTCCACAGATTACACCTTTTTCTTCAAAGAAAAAGTTTCTTGAATGACAGTGGGGACATACCCCTTTATCCCCCTGATAGGATGCGTGTTCAATATCAGATGCAGCTTTCACAAGGTTTAAGCCAATCTGATGTGCCCGGGCAACTTTCTTTTCGTCCATTAAAATTCCCAGAGACCAGGTAAACACTTCATTATCAATTAATTTCCACATAGCAGTCAGCGCGTGCAGACTGAAATCACACTGTACCTGGGTTGCCCAGTCGGAACCGCCGATTCCCATATAAGAAACAGCCCTTGGCTGTATATATCTGGGATCTACAGGCTTTCCTTTTCCCTCTGCTGCCATCTGTGTTGCAATCACATTATGTACATGTCCCATTCTCGGTCCAAACCGGTCCATAATTGTATGGAATTTTCCCATGGCACATTTTTCAAAAATGGGAATGGAAAATATGATACCGTCAGCATCCATCATACGATCTAACAGCCATTCAAAATCATCCTTCAGCACACACTGATTTCCTCTCCCGGAAAAAATAGACATTACGCACGCTTTACATCCAGTACAGTGCTGGATATTAAGATCCACCAGACGCACAAACTCAATCTCTGCGCCCTGCTCTTTTGCGGCCAGCAGCGCCTCCTTACACATACAGTCATTAGCTCCGTTCTTTGTTCCCCCTGAAATTCCAAGAATTTTCATAAAAATGCTTCTCCTTTTCTGCTTTGGTTACCTCAATTATATATTTGATATCAGCCCATGTAAAACAGTTAATTTTACCGATTTTCACAATCATTTCATTGTGATAGAATAAAATTAAATTATTTCTGATTTAATTTCAGATAAACAAAAATAAACTCCACATACAAAAGGATACACGCTATGACACTGACACAAATCAAATATTTTATCACTGCCGCAGAGACCTTGAGCTTCACAAAGGCGGCCTCCAGGCTTTTTGTTTCCCAACAGGTTGTAAGCCGTCAGATACAGCTCTTAGAAAAGGATCTTGGTTTTCTGCTTTTTGAAAGAAACAATAAAACTTTTATGCTGACAGACAGCGGAAAACTTCTCTACAGCCTCTGGTCCCGGCATTTCAAAGAAACAGAACAGACAGTCAATGAAGCGTTGCTGTTAAATCACAAAAAAAGATGTATCCGGGTGGGAATCCTGGAAATCAGTAATGTGATTGATATGATTCTTCCTAAAATCAAATTATTAAATGAGCGCTTTCCAAACATCAGCTGGGATTATTATCTTGGAAATTTTGCTGAAATCGAACACGCAGTAGACACCTCCTCTATTGATCTGGCTGTAACTTTGTCCACAGAATTGTCAAAAAAACATCCCAAAGACCAGGAACTTTTTCTGCAGCCATTAAAACTTGGCATTTTTGTGGGCAGCTCCCACCCGTTATACCACCAAGAATCCCTTTCCATAAAAGAACTTGAGGAGGAAACATTTTTCTTATTTTCAGAAGATATCTCATATGATGCGACGAATAAGGTCTTAACAGACTGTAAACAACACGGATATTATCCAAAAAATATCAAATATTTTTCTAATATTAATCAAATGGAATTTGCTCTTTTATCGGGAAAGGGTGTATTCATTGGTTATGATATTTTTTTCCGAAGCGCTGGTATAAATCTGAAAAAATTTCCCCTCCAGCCCTTAGAGACACTGGAAGAATCTGATCTAATTGTAGCCTGGAGATATCCGGAACTGAAAATGTTTGCACAGGTATTTTTTGACGCATAGTACTGTCAGGTGTTTTGATAACATAAAAAAGAATGTGCAAAGCACATTTTCCGCCTGCGGCGGGTTGTGTGAGCAACATGATTCCCTTAGAGCAAAAAAAAGCTTTTCACAGAATCCTATCTATGAAAAGCTTTTATCTATCATTTTATGATTTCAGATTAAAAAATCCGTCTAATTGCCAGAATCTGTCTATAATTTACCGGCGATGTATATTTGATACCATCCTTTTTATTAGAAGCATGTACCAATGTATTATTTCCGGCATAAATACCTACATGTCCGCTGTAGCATACAATGTCTCCAGGCTGAATTTCTGACAGACTGACACTTCTTCCAACACCTCTTAATGCGCTGGAGGAATGGGGAAGTGAAACTCCAAAATGTGCGTATACACTCATAACAAATCCGGAACAGTCAGCTCCGTTTGTCAGGCTTGTCCCACCCCATACATACGGATTTCCAACAAACTGCCCTGCGTAACTTGCAACGGCGCTTCCTGCGCTTGCCTGTTTTTTCTCCGCCTTCTTTTCTTCTTCTGCCTTAGAAACAGCTTTTTTATATGACATGGAAACTTCTACATATTCAGAAGATACATAGCCTGTCTCTCCATCCACAGATACTTTTAACCATCCGTCCTCTTCTTTGCCGGATGTTTTTAATTTTTCTCCTTCCGCTACTAGATTCAGCACAGAGGCATCTGTGGATGCTTTCTCGCGAACCTTTAGCGTTGTAGTATTTACAGTAGCTACTTTACTGGCTGCCGACTCTATTAATTTTACATCTCCTACTTTGACATAATCAGCTTTGACATATCCTTTTACGGAGCCTGATTTAATCTGATACCAGCCGTCTTTCTCATTTTCCACCGTTGCTACTGCATTGTCATAAAGCTTACCTACCGCCTCACTTTTCTCGCTGGCAGACTTTCTGACATTCACATAATCATTTACCTGTGCAACAGCAGTCTTTTCCACATCAACGCCAAGTTTCTTCTCAGCTTCCTCTATCTGTTTGATCTTTTCAGCACTCTTGGCCGCTATGCTTACCTCTGTTGATACCTTTTCATGAATTTTTTCCGATAATGCTGTAACTGTCTGCAAATGATTGTCAGCCGGTGCCGCATTTACCGTAATTGCACCCCCTGATATTAATACAGCCCCTGCTGCCAGGCAGGCCGCTGTCCGAATTGACTTCTGCACGGGTCTTTCCTCCAAAGTTTATTATTATTTTAAAATTTATTACAAATTTGTTACATTTATTACGGACTAATTGTATCAAAGTGTCATTTTAATGTCAATACGAAAAAAAGAACCAATTTTTTCAAATCGGTTCTTTTTTTCGTACATACTGATTTTACATGTTCATCTGCGTTTTTTGCCGAAACATACCGCCTAAGCTTCCTGTTCAATTAAATATCTCTCCACACTTTTTACACAGTTGGCGCCGTCTGACGCAGCGGTTATCACCTGACGCAGCTGTTTTGTCCTTAGATCTCCCGCCGCAAATAATCCCGGACAGCTGGTCTGCCCGTCTTCATCTGCTACCAGATAGCCCTGGGCATCTGTATCTGCAAGCTTACGATACAGCTCTGTATTTGGATCAATTCCCACCGCTATAAATACACCGTCCACAGCGATGTCTACCACATCAGAGGTTTTCTTTCGATAGACATCCAGAGATCTTACCTGACCTTCCCCTTTAATTTTCTTTACTTCACAGCTGTATAAAATTTCTATATTCTCTGTATTTCGTATCTGCTCCTGTAAAATTTTTTCCCCCCGCAGTTCATCCCGCCGGTGAATCAGATATACTTTCTCACAGTTTCTGGACAAAAACAATGCATCCTCTAAGGCCACATTTCCGCCGCCCACAACAGCTGTCGTCTTGCCACGGAAAAATGCACCGTCACAGGTAGCGCAGTAAGAGACCCCCATACCGCTGAATGTCTCCTCACCTTCCACTCCCAGCGTTCTGTGTCTGGCACCGGTTGCTGCAATCACTGCCTTTGTCTGAAATTCTCCTTTTGTAGTTTTCACTAATATACAGCCATCTTGATTTTGAATTTCCGTTACATCCGCCTGAATAAACTCGGCTCCGGAAGCTTCCGCATGCTTGCGAAACTGCATTCCAAGCTCAAAACCACCGCTCAAAGGCAGTCCCGGATAATTATCTACTTCATAAGTGTTTAAAATCTGTCCGCCGCCCATAGGCTGCTTTTCTATTACTATAACATTCAGTCTTGCTCTCTGAGCATAAATCGCTGCCGTCATGCCGGCCGGCCCGCTGCCTATTATTATTACATCATACATACACATCTCTCACTTTCATTCATTTTGTCCGTCATGGCTGTGTCCCTCTGACTGCCCTTGATTATCCTTATTGTCTCTTAAATTCGGGAATATTTTATCCAGAATACCTTCTTCCTGTGTATCTTCTGTGTGAACGTCACAAGTATCCTCCGGCAGAATCTGAGCCTGTGTATCCTCCGGTACTTTTCCTTCTGCATCTTTTTTAATAAACACACCGTCCTGCTTGCTTTCATCCGGGCAGTAATCTCCCGCCAGAAGTCCGGAGTCTTTACAAATCGTAGCCTCCACATGCAGATCACAGGTCTCCTCCGGCTCACTTCCCTTTGCAAAATATTCTGTATAGACATCATCGCAAATTCCAGGGAGCGGAAGCAGCCCGGATGTTTTACAAATAGAAACTTTGACAATGCCCTTTGGCACAGAAAATCCGGTATTCTGTTTCCCTGCATGAATGCGCTGCATAATATCCTTCCAGATCAATTTTGAATATCTGGTAGAAGTAAGACTTGTATTATCATCATTTCCTCCCCATACAACACAGGTATAATAAGGAGAAAATCCGGCCAGCCAGGTATCTCTGTTATCGTTTGTAGTACCTGTTTTGGCAGCAATTGTCATTCCGCTGAAATTAGCCGCAACTCCGGTACCGGATTTTAAAACATCCTGCATAGCAGATGTCAACAGAAATGCTGTACTCTCTTCGATCACTGAACGGGTTTGAGGCTCATTTTCTAAAAGAACATTCCCGTCACGATCCAGTACCTTCGTATATAATATGGGCTCTGTATAGGTTCCACTGTTAGCTACTGCTGCAAAAGCTGCCGCAAGCTCAATATTTTTCACTCCGTACTGAAGTCCTCCCAGAGCCATAGGCTGTCCCACATCATCCGTTGTAAGATCATCAAAACCAAATTTTTTCAGATATTCGTATCCCTTCTCCGGGGTAATATCTGTCAAAGTCTTAACTGCAACTACATTCACAGACTGTGCGATTGCAGAACGGATGGTAATATACCCCTGATATCTGCGGTTGGCATTTTTTACCTCTTTACCATTCTGATAACGATACGGTTCGTCTAAAACAGTTGTTCCAAGAGTATACTTGCCGGACTCTAGCGCCGGGGCGTATGTGGACAGAATTTTAAATGTAGAGCCCGGCTGCCGGCGTACGCCTGTGGCACGGTTTAAAGTCTGACTGCCGGACTTTTCACCCCTTCCGCCTACAATCGCCTGTACCGTTCCGGTATGCTGGTCCATCACAGTGACCGAAACCTGCGGTTCCGGCGTAAAGGTAATATTTTCACCGATAATACTGCCGCCTTCTTTCAGCATTTCTTCCCGGTAATCATCAACAGCCGCCTGGGCTTCTTTTTCGGAATCATAGTTAATGCTGAAATTATTATTTCCGGTTTTTTTCCGATAGAAACTTAACATTGTCTGGTCACTGTAATTTTCAACAGTTCCGTCTTCCCTCTCAATACTAAGCGCATAGGAGAAAGAAATCTTTGACTTTCCTGAATAATTACTGCTGCTGTTTGCTTCCTCGTCACATATTTTCTGTATCTTGGAATCCTGAGTGGAGTATACCGTCAGTCCTCCGCTGTATAATTCCTTATATGCCTGTGATTCTGTATATCCGGCCTCCTGAAGGTCTTCGATCAGCTGTTTTGTCAGAGCATCTACAAAATAGGAAGTTACATTGCTGCTCTCCTGTGTTTTCGTATTATATTTCTCAATTCTCTCATATACATCATCTTTCAGAGCCTCATCATGCTGTTCCTGCGAAATATAGCCCTGGTCTAACATATTGTCTAACACTTTCTGACGACGTTTTGCGTTATCCTCCGGGCTGGTAATGGGATTGTATTTTGATGGATTCTGAGTAATTGCTGCTAAAACGGCACATTCCGACAAATTCAGATCAGAAACATCCTTTCCAAAATACCGTTTAGACGCCGCCTGCACTCCAAGAGTATTTTGTCCCAGATTAATGGTATTCAGATAATTCTCCATAATCCATTCTTTGGACACCTTTTTCTCAAGCTCTAAAGCCAAATACTGTTCCTGAAGCTTACGAACAACCCGTTCTGCCTTACCCTCGCTGGTCCAGCCGTCAAAGACATTATTTTTCAAAAGCTGCTGTGTCAGTGTACTGGCACCTTCTGAAAAACTTCCGGTAGTCAATCCCTTTACACCTGCTCTTAAAATTCCCTTTACATCAATTCCGTGATGGTCATAAAACCGCGCATCCTCAATGGCTACAAATGCATGCTGAAGATCCTCTGGTATTTCATCCAGCACCGCATACACACGATTTGAGCCGGAAGCCACAAGCTCTGCCGTTACTTCACCATCGGTATCCAGCACGGTAGTCATATATCCGGTGGGAGCAGCATCAATCGCTTCGATCTCAGGCGCAGAATCAATTACACCTTTTACAAAATATGCTCCGGCGCAGACAGTGGCTGCTGCTGCCAGCAAGAACAAAATCAGCACGATCTTAATGCACAAAACCCCTGCTCTTTTTTTATTCATATTGCCTTTAGAAAACTCTTTCTCTCTTCTTCCGGCACCCTTCTTTCCATAATTCATGAATGTTCCTCCATTGTATAAGCTCCCATATTAGTTACATATTATACCATTTCTTCTCCACAAAAGAAACTTTTATCACTAGTTTTCCTCATATGTACCAAAAACTTACATAATCCTCCATACTTTTAAAATCAATATGGTATAATAACAGCAGATACACTGCAGATGACATCTGCCATCTGATTCCATTATGAAAAGGACTAATTTATGACTGATTATTTATTTATTTACAAAGGCGGGCAGGACGAAATTGAGGAAAAAAAGTCCCGTTTTATTGCACACATTGAGCCTATAGCAACAGAACAGGACGCTCTTGACTTCATTGCCCGCACAAAAAAGCAATATTGGGATGCCCGTCATAACTGCTTTGCCTATGTACTAGGTTCTAACCATGAACTGCAAAGATGCAGCGATGACGGAGAGCCGGGGGGCACCGCCGGACGTCCTATGCTGGATGTGCTTCTTAAAGAAAACATCCACAACTGCGCTGCTGTGGTCACCAGATATTTCGGCGGAACGCTCCTTGGTACCGGAGGACTTGTCCGGGCGTACCAAAAGTCCCTGCAAGCAGGACTTTCTAACTGTATCATACTAACACGTTCAAAAGGTACAAAGCTACATCTTTACACTGATTATACGGGTCTTGGAAAAATTCAATATCTTCTGGCAAAAGAAGGGATTCCCACCCTGGACAGCAATTATACCCACCAGGTGGAGATGACCATATTGATACCGTCACATCAGCTGGAACATATAAAAACACAAATTATTGAGTGTACCAATGGCAGTGCCGTACTGGAGCTTTCGGATACAGTTTCCTTTGCTGTATATGAAGGAAATATTCTTATTTTAGATGAAATTTCTTCATAATTATTTGTTTCGCAGCCCCTTTTCCGGTTTTAAAATGACCGGGATTTACTCACAGGAATTTTTTTCAAAAAAATAAAAAAAGTACTTGCTTTTCTCAAATGTATCAGATATAATAGTCTTCGTTGAGAACAAAGGGCTATCGCCAAATGGTAAGGCAACGGACTCTGACTCCGTCATTTCAAGGTTCGAATCCTTGTAGCCCTGTTGAGGAAAGCACCATTTTTATGGTGCTTTTTTGCTCTATAGAAAATACTGTATTGTGATAAAGCTGAACAGTACCGATTCCTATAGAGCAAAAAAACGCTCCGCTATGGATCCCACTGCGGCGGAATAGAATCATGTCGCAAAAGCGACCCGCCGCAGGCGGAGAATGTGCTTTGCACATTCTTTTTTATTTTTTATCTTTACCAGGAGATATGATTATGTATAGTTTTAAAAGCAGGGTCCGCTTCAGCGAAGTGGACGCAAAACAAAATTTGACTCTTTATTCCATTTTAAATTATTTTCAGGACTGCAGTATTTTTCATTCTGAATACATTCAGGCAGGCATTGACCACCTTACCAGTGAGGGACATGCATGGATTTTGTCTTCCTGGCAGGTAATCGCAGACCACTGCCCTTCACTGGGAGACGAGATTGAGGTCAGTACCTGGGCCTATGGTTTTCGAGGATTTTACGGGTATCGTAATTTTAAAATTGAAGACCAGGAGGGCCGCATTGCAGCCTGTGCTAACACAATCTGGACATTTATGGACCTGAATACAAAATCCCCCGTCCGCATTCCAAAACATATTCAGGATGCCTATGGATTTGAGCCGCAGCTGCCTATGGAAAACGCCCCAAGAAAAATACGGCTTCCCCAAAACGGAATTCCATGCAAACCACTTACGGTCCACAAGTTCCAGATTGACACGAACCATCACATGAACAATGCCCAATATGTGCTGATGGCCCAGGAATATCTGCCGGAGCAGTCCATAATTACCCAGATGCGGGCGGATTACCGCAAATCCGCAGTGCTGAACGATATGATCTATCCGGTTGTTACACATACAAATCTGCAGACAACCGTCGCTCTCAACGATTCCGACGGTTCTCCATATGCAATTATTGAATTTAACAGGAGGTAACATGTTACACTTAGGAGAAAAACAATCACTGACCGTGGTAAAAACCGTGGACTTTGGTATCTATCTGGCAGAAAACCAGGAAAGCCAGGAACGGGTGCTTCTTCCAAAGAAGCAGGTACCGGAAGGAATTAAGCTCCACGATACCATTGAAGTCTTTTTATACAAGGATTCCAAAGACAGACTTATCGCTACTACCGCAGAGCCCGCTCTGCTTTTAAATGAATTTGCCGTTCTGACGGTCTCACAGGTAAGCCATATCGGCGCTTTCCTAAACTGGGGACTGGAAAAAGATCTGTTTCTTCCTTATAAAGAACAGCTGGCCAAAGTAAAGGAAGGCGATCAGGTACTAGTAACTCTTTATATTGATAAAAGCCGCCGCCTGTGTGCTTCTATGCGGGGACTTTATCATTTACTAAAAACAGATTCCCCATACCAAAAAGGGGATCTGGTACAGGGACGCGTCTATGAATTTAGTGATAACTTCGGCGCCTTTATAGCTGTGGATGACTGCTATTCCGCCAGAATTCCGTCTCATGAAGATCATACTGCCATTCATATCGGACAGATGATCGAAGCCAAAGTTACCAATGTAAAACCCGACGGAAAACTAGACCTTACACTCCGGGAAAAGGCCCATATTCAGATGGATAAAGATGCCCAGCGTATTTTAAATATCATTGATCAGTATGCCGGTGTTCTTCCTTTCAATGATAAAGCTTCACCGGAGATCATTCAGCGGGAAACACAGCTGAGCAAAAATGCATTCAAGCGGGCCGTGGGACGGCTTTACAAAGAACGGAAAATTATAATTACAGAAAAAAGCATCCGCAGAATTGACAAGTAAAGGAGAATTGCTATTATGAAAAAAGTAATTACAGCCAACAATGCGCCGGCCGCCATCGGGCCTTATTCCCAGGCTATTAAAACAGATACCCTGATCTATACCTCAGGCATTATTCCTGTAGTTCCTGAAACAGGATTTATTCCGGAGGGAAGCAGGGCACAGGCAGAACTTGCCTTTCAGAATCTGTCAAATCTTTTAGAGGCTTCCGGCAGCAGTATGGAAAAAGTCATAAAAACAACTGTTTTTATTAAAAAAATGGACGATTTTGGGGACATTAACCAGATTTACAGTAAATTTTTCCCGGAACCATATCCCGCAAGGAGTTGTGTTGAGGTGGCGCGCCTTCCCAAAGACGTCCTCCTGGAAATAGAAGCAATTGCAGAAAAGTAAATCATTTTTAGAAACTGCAAAACCCAAGGAACAACCAGAGTCATTTAATTTTCGCAGTATTATGAAAGGGCAGCGTGACCAAAACAAGTCGCGCTGCCCTTTATCTGTTTACACTTCAAATATAAGATCACTGTAAGAAGGCATAGGCCACATTTCTTTATCTACCAGCATTTCCAGCTTGTCAATAGGGGTTCTGAGTTCCTCCATGGCTTTCATAACCGTATTCCTGTAAAACTCTGCCTGTGCTTTTCCTTCACACATAGGGCATCCCTTTTCTACCGCATCTTCTAGTTTCGTCAATGCGCTTTTAGAAGCGGAAAGCAATGCCGAACATTCTGTCAGCAGCTGGGTCTGACAGCTGATATCCGCATCGCAGGCAGCTTTCACCGCATTGATGGAATTAGCCAGAGAAGTAATATATTTGATTACTGCCGGAATAATATGTTTGCTTGCAATATCAATCATTGCCCTGGCTTCAATATTAATCTCTTTTGCATAGGTTTCATACAAAATCTCCGCACGAGATTCCAGCTCTGTCCTGGTAAACACGCCAAACTTCTCAAACAGTTTCACTGCTTTCTCTGTAATCAGCGCCGGAATTGCATCCACCATAGATTTGATATTCGGAAGCCCTCTGTGCTCGGCCTCTTTCACCCATTCTTCAGAATAACCATTGCCGTTAAAAATAATTCTCTGATGTTCGGAGAAATAACGTTTGATCAGATTATGTACCGCACTATTAAAGTCCTCTGCCTTCTCCAGCTCATCGCAGGCTTCTGAAAATGCTTCTGCTACAATGGTATTCAGCACAACATTGGCAGCAGAAACCGAATCCTGAGCCCCAACCATACGAAACTCAAACTTATTTCCTGTAAAGGCAAAAGGCGATGTACGATTACGGTCTGTGGCATCTTTTTCAAAATCAGGCAGGGTCTTAACACCGGTTGTCAGCATGCCGCCCTCCAGAGAATGTGTGGCCGTCCCTGTTGATAAAAGCTGTGCCACTACATCCTGAAGCTGCTCTCCTAAAAATACGGAAATAATTGCAGGAGGTGCCTCATTAGCTCCCAGTCTGTGGTCATTTCCAACATCTGCGGCCGATTCTCTTAACAGATCCGCATGAATATCTACCGCTTTTAAAATACATGCAAGAATCATCAGAAACTGAATATTCTGGTATGGAGACACTCCCGGATCTAAAAGATTCATTCCATCATCCGTCACAAGAGACCAGTTATTGTGTTTGCCGGAACCATTCACACCCACAAAGGGCTTTTCATGAAGCAGACACTTTAGTCCGTGCTTTGCGGCAGTCTTTTTCAGCACTTCCATAATCAGCTGGTTATGGTCAATGGCTATATTAGCCTCCTCATAAATAGGCGCCAGTTCATGCTGAGCCGGAGCTACTTCATTATGCTGTGTCTTGGCCGGCACGCCCAGTTTCCAAAGCTCTTCGTTTACATCTTTCATATATGCGGCAATTCTTGGGGGAATAGCACCGAAATAGTGATCGTCCATTTCCTGGCCCTTAGGAGGCATAACTCCAAACAGGGTACGTCCGGTGAAAATCAGATCCTTCCGTTTCATATATTTCTCTTTATCTACAATAAAATATTCCTGCTCCGCGCCCACCGAAGGGGTAATTCTCGTTGCAGTTTCATTTCCAAACAAACGCAGCAGCCGAAGGCCCTGTTTATTAATGGCCTCCATGGACCGAAGCAGCGGCGTCTTCTGATCTAGAGCTTCTCCCGTATAAGAACAAAATGCAGTAGGGATACACAATGTAGCGCCTGCGGCATCATGACGCACAAAAGCAAAGGATGTACAATCCCATGCGGTATATCCCCTTGCCTCAAAGGTCGCCCGAAGTCCTCCAGAAGGGAAAGAAGACGCATCCGGCTCTCCTTTAATCAGCTCTTTACCGGAAAAACTCATTAATACTTTACCGTTTTCCATAGGAGACGTAATAAAGGAATCATGTTTCTCAGCTGTCACTCCGGTCAGAGGCTGAAACCAGTGCGTATAATGAGTTGCACCCTGCTCGATTGCCCATTCCTTCATCTCATGGGCAATGATATCGGCCATTTCAAGATCCAGTTCTCTGCCCTCTTTGATGGTCTTTTTCAATTTCTGATATACTTTTTTGGGAAGACGCTCCTGCATCACAGTATCATTAAATACGTTTTCACCAAAAATATCAGCTGCATTGAAATACTCTTTCATATTACGTTCCCTCTCTTTTCCACTTTTCTAATCGTGTCCCCAGAATCTTAAACGGAGACGTATTCATCACAGGAAATTATATCTGTTTTTCTCAAAAAAATAAAGCTATACTTCCAACTGTTTTCATCAATAAAACACTCTGTATAAATCACTGTTTTCCATTTTACCCTTTACTTTCAGTTCCAGCGCCTTCTGTCTGTTAAAAATTTCAACCTGATGATGATTCCCCCCAAATTCCCCGTCCAGCGTCCAGGGAATCTCCTGAGAATCACACCGCAGAATCAGATGATCTGTTTTAAAAGAATAAATATACGGTGTCTCAATGGGCTTTGGCCGGACCAGGTTCGTAAGAATTTCATTCAGCTGCAGAGGATTTTGAGGCATACGGATTAAATTCACTTCAAAAAGACCGTCGTCCAGCTTTACATCTCTTCCGGTCATATTTTTAATGCCTCCTACTGAAATGGAATTTGTAATCATTCCGTAAACAAATTCATCCCGGATCACCTGCTCCCCCACAGTTACTTCCATAACATAAGAAGGCACGTCCACCAGCCGTTTTGCACCCTCCAGCAGATATGCCCCATGTCCCAGAACGTTTTTCAGATTCTGGCTGGTCTGATAAGACACATCCGTAAACAGGCCAAAGGCCGCAATATATACAAAATAGTCGTCGTTAAAAGTCCCGATATCACAGGAAAACAAAGGACCGTTTACTGCTATATCAGCAGCTTTCAGCATATTCTTGGGAATTTTTAGGGACTGAGCAAAATCATTTGTGGAACCGGACGGGATATACCCCACAGGAATCTTTACTTCCCTTGACATCATCCCGCTGACCACCTCATCTAAAGTGCCGTCTCCTCCGCAGCAGATAACCAGATCATAGCTCCCGGCTTCTTCCGTTACAATATCCCTGGCATCGTTCTGTTTCTGGGTGGGATGCACAGTCACCTCATATCCGCTTTTTACAAAAATGTCCAGTATGTCCATGAGCCGGTTTTTAATCTGGCCCTTCCCTGATCTTGGATTGAAAATAAACAGCAATTTTTTCTTTTCCATGTTTCTCGACCTCTATTCTACTGACTTTTCCCGCAATTCATCCGCCATGGCTCCCAGCTTCCTGAGCCTGTGATTTACCCCCGACTTTCCCACCGGAGGATTCAAATAGCTTCCAAGCTCCTGCAAAGATACGTCCGGATGCTCCAGGCGGACTGACGCTATTTCAAATAAATTCGGCGGCAGTGACGCCAAGCCCACACGTTCCTTAAGAAAACGGATATCATCCACCTGTCTGGCCGCAGCCTGAACCATTTTGTTAATATTGGCGGCATCACAGTTATACTGGCGGTTGGCGGCATTTCGCATATCCTTGATAATTCTTACATTTTCAAGCTCCATGGAAGCCTGATATGCCTCCATAAGATTCAGCAGATCTACAATTCCTTCGCTTTCTTTTACATATACAATTGATTTATTTTTTCTCAGAACAATCTTAGCCTGTATCCCGTAACCGCCCAGCAGTCCACAAAGCAGCTGTGCCTGCTGTCCGCTGCGGCAGACAATCTCCAGATGATAGGATTTTCCCGGATTGCTCATAGAACCGGAAGCCAGAAATGCTCCCCGGATAAACGCCCGTCTGCAGCAGTCCCTCTTTAATACAGTGCCGCACAGATCCTCTTCCCGTCCCAGGCAGACTTTTTCTACAATTTTTTGTACTGCGCAGGGGTCATTAATTCTAATATGATACTGGCGGATTTTTCCCATACCGGCCTGTCCCCGGATATTCAATACCGCATGAACGCCGAATGCTTTCTTCACCAGAGTATAATATTTTTTCGCCAGTATTACATTTTCTGTGTGAATAACAATTTTTTTCTCGTCACTGCCAATTCCGGTCTCACCGGCAAAACGAATAACCGCAGAAAGTTCCGCCGTCTTGCAATGCTCTGCCTTTGGAATCAATCTGGATAATTCATCTTTTACATCACTTGAAAAAGACATCTTATTTTCCTCTCAGCGCATCTTTTTCCAAATCCCGATGCTCGATCTTCAGCCCGTATGTACAATTGTTTTTCAGTCTTTTGTATAATTCATTGGCAAGGGTCACCGAACGGTGTTTGCCTCCGGTACAGCCCACAGCAATTACCAGCTGATTCTTGCCCTCTTCTACATAATTAGGGAGCAGAAACCGAAGCATGTCCTCGAGCTTGTCCAGAAACTTACCTGCATTTTGCTGGCCCATAACAAAGTCCTGTATCTCTTTGTCATTTCCATTTTTCGCACGCAGGCCTTCCACATAGTACGGGTTTGGCAGAAATCTTACATCAAACACAAGGTCGGAATCTGTCGGAATCCCATACTTAAAGCCGAAAGACAAAATTGTCACATAAAGATTGTCAAACTCTCTGCCATTTAAAAAAATCTTCTCCAGCTCCAGTTTTAGTTCTCTGGTCAGCAGCTGACTGGTATCCAGGATAAAATCTGCCTGTCCCCGCAGAAACTCCATGGCCTTACGTTCCAGTTCAATTCCTTTTTCCACCCTCTGGCCTCCTGCCAGAGGATGCGACCTTCTTGTTTCTTTATACCGTTTTACAAGCACTTCATCTGATGCATCCAGATACAAAAGCTGTACATTCAGTCCTTTTTTCTTCATCTCAAGAATCACGTCATGCAGACTTTCCAGATTTTCTCCGCTGCGGATATCAATACTGACAGCAACCTTCTGAAACCGGCTGCCGTCCTGGAACGCCAGGTCCACAAACCTTTCCATCAGATCTATGGGCAGATTATCCATACAAAAATATCCCATATCTTCCATCATTTTTAATGCTGTACTTTTTCCCGCTCCGGACATCCCGGTCATAATCACAACCTGCATTCGTCTCTCCTTAAAAAGTCCCGATAAACTTTACCTCCGGCTCCAGATTCACTCCGGACTGCCGGTATACTTTCTCCTGCACATCCTCCATCAGCCGGCGGATCTGTGCCGAAGTTGCATTTTCTTTATTGATTACAAATCCACAGTGCTTCTCTGAAATCTGGGCGCCTCCTACCTGATATCCCCGAAGGCCCGCATCCTGAATCAGTTTGCCGGCAAAATATCCTTCCGGACGTTTAAAAGTACTTCCGGCACTTGGGTACTCTAAAGGCTGTTTGGCAACCCGCTGTTCCTTTAGCTCCTTCATTTTTCCATAAATGTCTTCTGATACCCCTTTTTTCAGTTTTAAAACAGCCTCTAAAACAATATATCCTTTTTCCGGTATACAGCTGTGGCGGTAAGACAAGTCCAGCGCACCGGCATCCAGCACTTCCACTGCCCCCTCCCGGGT
>CABIXN010000006.1:27089-55595 GCA_902362715.1 Lachnospiraceae bacterium
ACGCCTTTGTCCCCCGCCAGCAGATTGCTTCCGTTTCCGATTACCAGATATTTCTGTTCCCGGACCCGGCAGAGCTTCACCACCTCTTTGATCTGATGGATATCAGGTGTAAGAAATAATTCGGCGGGGCCGCCGGTGCGAAACGTGGTATGGCGCCACATAGGTTCTTCTTTTAAAACCTGCTCCCCCCCGATTAATTTACATAATTCATTATAAAAATCCTGATTCAACATATCCTCCTGTCTGATTGCTAGTTCTGTTTCAGAAAGGCCAAATAACAGCATTTCGCTTCATATAAATCTACCTTGCTGATAATCTCCCAGGGAGCATGCATATTAAGAACTGCTACTCCGCTGTCAATCACCTGCATATTATAATTACCTAAAATATACGCGATGGTTCCTCCCCCGCCCTGGTCAACTTTTCCCAGTTCAGAAGTCTGAAAGTACACATTGTTTTCATCCATCACCCGGCGGATTTGTGCCATATATTCTGCACTTGCATCATTAGAGCCTGATTTCCCTCTGGCTCCCGTATACTTATTAAATACAACGCCCCTGCCAAAATATGCTGCATTTTTCTTTTCCATGACACTGGGGTAGTTGGGGTCATATGCTGCGCTTACATCCGAAGAGAGAGCTGCAGAATTTTCAAGAGCTCTTCTTAAATCAAGCTCTGTATATGCGCCGCAGGCATTCATCACTTCCGCCGTTATATTTTCAAAAAATCTAGACTGCATTCCGGTAGCCCCCACACTGCCGATTTCTTCCTTATCTACCAGCAGGCAGACACTGGTTTTTTCCGGAATATCTACCTCCAGCATTGCCGCAAACGAAGGGTATGCACATACCCTGTCATCATGGCCGTATCCCATAATCATGCTGTTATCCAGTCCGTAATTTCTGGCCCCGCCAGCGGGAACAATTTCAATTTCCGCAGAGAGAAAATCCTCTTCTTCTATCTGATACTGCTCTTTTAGTATGGAGAGAATATTTGCTTTTACTTTTTCCTTTGTTTCTTTATCTGCTTCTTTTAAAGGCATACTTCCGATAAGGACATCCATATCTTCGCCTTCAATCACTTTTGCAGCCTTTTTCTCAAGCTGAGTTCCCGCCAGATGAATCAGCAGGTCGCTGACGCCAAATACCGGATCCTCAGGCTTTTCTCCAATATTAATATTTACCGACGTACCGTCTTTTCTTACAACAACTCCATGGATGGCAAGAGGCAGCGTCACCCACTGATACTTTTTCACGCCGCCGTAATAATGTGTATCAAGCAGCACAAGATCTGTATCTTCATACATAGGATTCTGTTTCAAATCCAAACGTGGGGAATCAATATGGGCCCCTAATATATACATGCCCTCCTTCACAGGCTGTCTGCCAATGATATACAGGGCCATAGATTTTCCTTTATTATCCGCATAAACCCGGTCTCCGGGTTTTAAAGTTCTGTTCTCTTTCAGCACTGTTTTGATATCAACAAACCCTGCTTCCTCTGCCTGCTTTACGATTTCAGTTACACATTCCCTCTCTGTCTTGCAGTCCGATATAAAGGTTCTGTATTTTTCCGCAAAAGCAAACACTTCTGCAAGTTCTTCCTTGGAATATTTCTTCCAGGCATTTTTTCTTTCCATAACAACAGGTTCCTTTCTGTTTCCTTAATCCATATTTTTTCCATTTGCAAGATTCTCCTGCACTCTGCGGTACAGCTCATGAGCCGCATTATATCCCATCTTCTTCTGTCTGTGATTAACAGCTGCCGCCTCGCAGATTACTGCCAGATTACGGCCCGGACGGATGGGAATGGAGTGACAGACAATTTTATTTCCAAGAATCTCCGTATATTCTTCTTCCAGTCCCAGACGATCATACTCTTTTTCTTTTTTCCAGTCTTCCAGTTTAATCACCAGATCAATGTTTTGCTTCTCTTTTACACATTCCACACCAAACAATGTCTTTACATCAATAATTCCGATTCCCCGGAGTTCTATAAAATATCTTGTAATATCAGGAGAAGTCCCGGTAAGGGTATTGTCATTGATTTTGCGGATCTCTACCACATCATCCGTAACTAAACGATGGCCCCGGCGGATTAACTCCAGCGCAGCTTCACTCTTTCCGATGCCGCTCTCTCCCATAATCAGGAGCCCTTCACCGTAAACATCCACCAGCACACCGTGAATGGAAATACAAGGAGCCAGATCCCGGTTTAATCTGTATATAATTTCCGAAGTAAAATTAGATGTGGCATTTGGGGTCCCCAGCACCGGAATGCCGTTTTCTGCGGCAATCTTTAAAAATTCCTCTTCCGGCTGGAAACTCTTACAGAAAACAACGCAGGGAACATCATAGCTTAAAAACTGATGATAAATTTCATGACGCCGTTTTGGCTCTAAGTGCTCCAGATACGTATATTCCACCGTGCCGATAATCTGAAGCCGTTCCTGTTCAAAGTGTTCAAAAAATCCTGTCATCTGAAGCGCCGGCCGGTTAATATCCGGCAGGGTAATAAAACGTGCGGACAAATCCACACACGGTGTATAATTTTTCAGTTCCATTCGTTCTGCTATTTTCTGTACGCTTACTCCCTGCATATGATTCCCTCCACATTCTTATAGTGTTCGTTTTCTTCCTTCTCTATCATACTATTTTTATCCAATTATATCATTTTTTCAGCTTTGCCGCAGTGCAATTCTGCGGGAAGTCTTTTACTTTGCAGACAATTCCCCCGGCATTTTTATAACGTGGAAAAAATCATATACCGCTCTGGCAGCCTTTTGATTCATTTCCGGTATTTCCAAAAGCTGCTGGATTTCAGCCTGACGTATGGCATCCAATGACTGAAAACTGCGCATCAGCGCCTTTCTTCTGGCCGGTCCAATGCCCGGAATATCATCCAGCACAGAATGCACCTGCTCCTTACTTCTCAAAGAACGATGATATTCAATGGCAAATCTGTGGGCTTCATCCTGGATTCTTGTAATCAGTTTAAATCCCTCACTGCTTTTATCTATGGGAATTTCTCTGTTTTCAAAGTACAGTCCACGAGTCCGGTGGAAATCATCTTTTACCATTCCACAGACCGGAATCGTAAGTTTTAGCTCATCTAACACTTTCAGTGCAATATTTACCTGGCCTTTTCCGCCGTCCATTAAAATTAAATCCGGGAATTTTGTAAAGCTCCCAAACTTTTCTTCCACATCCTTTTCCCTAAGCTGCTTTTGTTCAGACAGTCCATGGGTAAATCTGCGGGTGAGCACCTCATGCATAGATGCGTAATCGTCAGGCCCTGTTACCGTTTTTAGCTTAAACCGCCGGTAATCACTTCTGCATGGTTTCCCCTTTTCATAAACAACCATAGAACCCACGGATTCAAACCCATTGGTATTGGAAATATCAAAAGCTTCCATCCGCCGGACATCGGAAAGCCCCAGCAAAGATGCAATCTCCTTTGCCGCACCGATGGTTCTGCCTTCCTCCCGCCGGATCTTTTCCCGGTCCTGATTTAGTACCAGTCTGGCATTCTGGGCAGCCAGCTCCACAAGCTTTTCTCTGGAGCCTTTCCTTGGCACTCTGATGTAAACTTTCTGGCCTCTTCGCTGCGTGAGCCATTCCGCTATAATTTCTTCCTCCTCAATCAGACAGGGAAGGATAATTTCTTTCGGTATAAAAGGCGTTCCGGCGTAATACTGTTTCAGAAAAGTCCCAAGAATCTGCTCCTTTGTATCCTCATTGGCAATGGTTACATGAAAATGCTCCCGGCCAATGAGACGTCCATCTCTTACAAAAAACACCTGCACAACCGCATCCCTCTCATCCATAGCCAGGGCCAGCACATCTCTATCTTCACCGTCAGAACTTGTGATTTTCTGCTTCTGGGCTACCGCCTTTACACTGTTTAAAAGCTCCCGGTATTCAATTGCTTTTTCAAATTCCATATCTTCGGAAGCCTTCTGCATTTTTTCTTCCAGCATTTTAATTACCGGCTGATAATTGCCGTTTAAGAAACTGACTGCCTGCCGGATGCGCTCCTGATAATCTTCCGGAGTTATGTATCCCTGACAGGGAGCCATACACTGGTGGATATGATAATTCAGACAGGGGCGTTCTTTTTTGATATCCCTGGGCAGAGAACGGCTGCAGGTTCTTAAACAATACAGCTTGCACAGCAGTTCAATCGTATCCTTCACCGCGCCCGCACTTGTATATGGTCCAAAATATCTGGACTTATCTTTTTTCATCGTACGTGAAAAGAGGACCCTGGGGTAAGTTTCCCCCAGAGTCACCTTAATATACGGATATGTTTTATCGTCCTTTAACATAGTATTATATTTGGGACGATGTTCTTTTATCAGATTGCATTCCAGCACCAGGGCTTCCAGCTCGGAATCGGTGATAATATACTCAAAATAGCTCACTTGTGTTACCATCTTCTCGATCTTCGGCCCCTTATTTCTGCTGGACTGAAAATACTGACGGACACGGTTCTTTAAGCTTACCGCCTTTCCCACATATATGATGGCATCTTTGCTGTCATGCATAATATATACCCCGGGCCTGCCGGGAAGTTTTTTTAATTCTTCCTGAATATCAAACATGTTATTTCATGTCATCCTCTTCAAATGCTTCTGCAGGAGCAACTACAGGCAGCGGTTCTTCTTCTTTACCGTTATCTTCTGCCTTCTTCTCTGCTTCATCCGTCTCGGATGCTTTTGCATACTGACGTTCCGGAACGTTTTCTTTCGTCTCGCTGACGGAATCTTTTACCACATCTTCCGACGGTTCGCCTTTCATTCTGCGGAAAATATCCATAAACTCTTTTCCGGTAATTGTCTCGTGCTCGTACAGATAATTTGTAATCTCTTCCAGAATATCTCTATTGTCTTTGAGCATCTGTTTTGCCTGCTCATAGCTTCTCCTGAGAATCCCTTTTACTTCATCATCAATAAGAGCCGCAGTAGCCTCTCCACAGTTCTGAACAGGTCTGCCGTCCAGATAACGGCTTTCAATAGATTCCAGTCCCATAAGACCGAACTTCTCGGACATACCAAACTGTGTCACCATAGCTCTTGCGATCTTGGTTGCCTGTTCAATATCATTGGCAGCACCTGTTGTTACAGAATCGCAGGTAATCTCTTCTGCCGCGCGGCCCGCCATATAAGAAACAATCCGCGCCTCAAGCTCGGCTTTTGTGTTGAGGTATTTTTCCTCCTCCGGCGTCTGAAGAGTATATCCAAGGGAGCCCATAGTTCTTGGCACAATTGTAATCTTTTGTACCGGCTCTGAATCCTTCTGCAGCGCCATAACAAGCGCGTGCCCTACCTCGTGATAAGCAACCAGACGTTTTTCTTTTGGTCCCATCACCCGGTCCTTTTTCTCTTTACCGGCGATTACAACCTCAAAGGCTTCAAAAAGATCATTCTGATTAACAGCTCTTCTGCCATGCTTTACCGCATTGATTGCTGCTTCATTAATCATATTGGCCAGATCTGAGCCCACACACCCTGCAGTTGCAAGAGCGATGGCATCCAGATCAACGGTATCATCCATGAGAACATTTTTAGAATGTACTTTTAACGTCTCAAGTCTTCCTTTCAGATCCGGCTTATCAACAATAATCCGTCTGTCAAAACGTCCCGGACGCAGCAGCGCCTTATCCAGCACCTCCGGACGGTTGGTAGCCGCCAGAATCAAAAGACCTTTTGATGTATCAAATCCGTCCATCTCCGCAAGAAGCTGATTTAACGTCTGTTCCCGCTCATCGTTGCCGCCGCCGTAATGAGAGTCACGGCTCTTGCCGATAGCATCAATCTCATCAATAAAAATAATACACGGCGCCTGTTTCTGAGCTTCTTTAAATAAATCTCTTACACGGGAAGCTCCAAGACCTACAAACATTTCTACAAAGTCAGAACCGGCCAGAGAGAAAAACGGAACCTTTGCCTCCCCTGCCACTGCCTTTGCCAGCAGTGTTTTACCAGTACCCGGAGGTCCTACAAGCAGAGCTCCTTTGGGAAGCTTTGCACCGATTTCGGTATATTTCTTAGGATTATGAAGAAAATCTACCACTTCCTGAAGAGACTCTTTTGCCTCGTCCTGACCGGCAACATCTTTAAATGTAACACCGGTAGATTTCTCCACATATACTTTTGCATTGTTTTTGGTAACCCCCATCATGCCGCCGGCTCCGCCGCCTACTTTCCGCATAACAAAGGAAAATACAAGCCACAAAAGCAGAATTGGAATCAGGAAACTCAAAATACTAGAGATCCATGCATATGTGTTATTGGGAATCGTGCCGGAAACCTCCACATTCTTTTTCTCCAGGCGTTCTAGCAGCGTCTCGTCTTTTAAGACACCTGTGTGATAGGTAACTTTATAAAAGCCCTGCTGCTCACTTTCTTTCGGTTCAATCTTGATGACACTTGTACCGATCTCAACCTTTTTCACTTCTCCTTTATCTACTTTTTCCAGAAACTCTGTATATGAAATTTCCTGGTCTGTATAATTGCTTATCTTATTGCTGACAAAGCTGACAAGCATCAGGAAAATCAGGGTAACCAGAACAAAAATCAGAAGACTCTGTCCGTTTTTTCCATTCTTTTTATTATTATTGCCTCCCCTGTTTCCATTATCAGGCTGATTTGGATTCATACCATTATTCTCCATTACTTTTTACTTGCAGCAGGAAATCCTGCGCGTTCCTTTCTCTAATCTGCTGTAAAAGCCAGGCTGATGACTATATCAGCAATTACCATACATTATATGTTTATTCAAATCATAAATCAATACGGAGTTCGTGAACTTTTCTTGATTTTTCTAAAGTTTTTCTAAATTAGCAGTCCCCTGACAGACAATGTTTTGCCGCGTTGGGACCCATGATTTTTGTCTGCATTTTTGCATCTGTTTTTGCTTCCTTTTTCATTCTATGCAATATCTTTAGCTCTATCCAAGGATGATTCTGGTTAAATACTTTTTGGATTTTAAAGTTTTTTCAGAAACAGGTGGATTATTTTTCGACAAGGTTGTATAATATCTTAGTTATATTGATTTTCAGAAATTCTATTACATAAATCGAGGAGGAAAACGAATGGCTGTAAAATATGTGTTTGTCACCGGTGGTGTTGTTTCCGGACTTGGAAAGGGAATCACCGCAGCATCATTAGGCCGTCTGTTAAAAGCACGGGGATACAAAGTTACCATGCAGAAATTTGATCCGTATATTAATATTGATCCTGGTACCATGAATCCAATTCAGCACGGCGAAGTATTTGTTACAGATGACGGAGCAGAAACAGATCTTGACCTTGGTCACTATGAACGTTTCATTGACGAAAGCTTAAGCAAAAACTCAAACGTTACAACCGGAAAGGTTTACTGGACAGTACTCCAAAAAGAGCGCCGGGGAGATTACGGCGGAGGCACCGTTCAGGTCATCCCCCATATTACAAACGAAATCAAAAGCAGATTCTACCGTAATTTTACATCGGAAGATACACATATTGCGATCATTGAAGTAGGCGGCACAGTGGGTGATATTGAAAGCCAGCCGTTTTTGGAGGCAATCCGTCAGTTTCAGCATGAAATCGGACACGACAATGCCATTTTAATCCATGTAACACTGATCCCTTATATTTCCGCCTCCGGGGAATTAAAAACCAAGCCTACCCAGGCCAGCGTAAAAGAGCTGCAGGGAATGGGCATTCAGCCGGATGTCATTGTCTGCCGTACAGAGCATCCGCTGGATCAGGATTTAAAAGACAAAATTGCACTGTTTTGTAATGTCCCCAACAACCACGTCCTTCAAAATCTGGATGTGGAATACCTATATGAAGCACCGCTGGCAATGGAAGAAGAACAGCTGGCTCATGTAGCCTGCGAATCTTTGAAGCTGGAATGTCCGGAGCCTGATTTAACAGACTGGAAGGATATGGTTGACGCCCTCCGCCATCCGGATAAAGAAGTTGAAATTGCCCTTGTAGGAAAATATATTCAGCTTCATGACGCTTACATCTCTGTTGTAGAGGCATTAAAACACGGCGGAATTTCCCAGCATGCCACTGTAAATATTAAATGGGTGGATTCCGAACTGCTGAACGCTGAAAATGCCAAGGAAATCCTTGGAAATGTTCAGGGTATTCTTGTACCGGGAGGATTCGGAGACCGGGGAATTGACGGAAAACTCTGCGCCATTCATTATGCCCGTGTAAATAATATTCCATTTCTGGGACTTTGTCTTGGAATGCAGCTTTCCATTGTGGAATTTGCAAGAAATGTCTGCGGCATGAACGATGCACACAGTATCGAACTAGATCCCAATACAACGCATCCGGTTATTGCTCTGATGCCTGACCAGGATGGAGTAGAAGACATCGGGGGCACACTCCGGCTTGGCTCCTATCCATGTCTTCTCAGCAAAAATTCTAAGGCAGCAGAATTATACAAAGCGGAAACAATTCATGAGAGACACCGCCACCGGTATGAAGTCAACAATGATTATCGTACGGCCCTTACCGATGCCGGCATGATACTGTCAGGTCTTTCACCGGACGGAAGAATCGTCGAAATGATCGAGCTTTCAGATCACCCGTGGTTTTTGGCTACCCAGGCACACCCGGAGTTTAAGTCAAGACCAAACAGACCGCATCCTTTGTTTAGCGGATTTATTGAAGCTGCTATTAAAAACAAAAAATAATGTGCAAAGCGTATGTACTTTGGACCGTTTTCGGAAACTTTCCGTTCTGAAATCAGTTCAAAATACATACGCTCTTTTATTTCTCAGCTGCACCGTGGAGAATAAATCATTCATTCAGGGCTTCCATCACCACTCCTGCCTTCCGGAATGCTTCCTCATATTCAAACTCCGGTTCCGATTCTTCAGCAACTCCTGCACCGGTTCCAAGATAATAGGTTTGATCTTTAAAAACAGCTGTCTGGATCACAATATTAAAGTCACAGTCTCCATTCAGGGACAGATACCCCAAAGAACCGGTATAAAGATTCCTTTTACTGTGCTCTAGCTTATCAATAATTTCCATAGCTCTCTGCTTAGGAGCCCCGGTTACAGCCCCTCCCGGAAATGCCGCTTCCAAAAGGTCCATAGCCGTGAGATTCTCCCGCAGCAAGCCGGTAATTTGGGACACCAGATGAAATACCGCTGCATATTCTTCAACCTCAAACAATTCTGTTATTTCCACCGAACCTGGTATACACACCTGATTTAATTCATCGCATACAAGCTTAGCTATCATCAGCAGCTCACTTTTTTCTTTTTCAGAGCTGCGAAGTTCATTGCGAAGGGCCATATCCTCTTCTAGAGTCTTTCCCCGTTTTCGCGTCCCTTTCACAGGACTGGCCACAACCCTGCCATCTCTTATTCCCACAAACCGTTCCGGTGAAGATGATATAATCTGGAAATCCCCATAATTGAAATATCCGCCAAAAGGAGACGGGTTTATGCGCCTTAAGCTCTGAAACAAAAGATACGGCTCTTTCGTACTTTTTAGTCGTATCTGCTGCGCTAAGCTGCCCATATAAATATCACCCTCTGCAATATAGCGGCTCATCTCTGAAACAGCCTCCATATATTCTTCCTTCTGAAAATCCGCCTCAAACCAGGCTCCGGAATTATCTTCCACAGGATCACAGATGCCGCTTTCACTCTCAATCTGTTTCTTTAACTGCTCTAGACGAACTTTTCCATCTATTAATTTTCCATTGGCAATAAAATACAGCTTCTTTTCCAGACTATCCTCAACAATAAATACATCGTAAAAGCAAAGGATACTGTCCGGTATTTCAATCCTGCTTTTCTTGCGGGAGGCCAGTCCCATTCTTTTTTGTCCGTAATCATAGGAAAAATAACCCACAGCCCCTGCTATAAGCGGCAGATTTGTTGGATTATCTTCCTGATTTTCTTTCAGATATTCTTTGACATATTCTTCAAAAGGCCTTTCACAGATCTCTCCGTTCACGGTAAACTGTTCTTTTTTTACCAGTTTCAGATAAGGGTACAGGCCTATTACAGAAAATCTCCCCTGTTCACTGTGCATAGAAGACTCAAGAAACACAGCATCCCTTTCCTCCCGAAACACCTCAAAAATCTTATGTATCGGCGGATAATACTTAAATTCCTCCATAACTCTCATTTTATAACTCTCCCCATTGCTTATGAAATTTTATGATTTAAAGTATACAAGCTTTTTGCATTGTACTTAACTGTTTTTTATAATATCTTTCATCCAATTTACATAATCTTCTCTCACCTGAACCGGCTGTTCTATAACCACTCCCGGTCCCAGTGCAGCTAACCACCCAAAAAACTGAGGACTGACTGCAATCTGAGTTCTCAGAAAAAAAGTATCCTCATCATTTCTGCGGATAAAAACCTCTTTTCCAAAGCGGTCAATCATCACCCCTGCCAGTGCGTTTCTGCATTTTAACGTGACAGTCCTTTCCTCTCCCGCAAACATACCAAACACTTTTCTGGAATATCCGGACAGATCAAAGTCATCAAAGGACTCTTTTCCCGCTCTGATCTCCTCTGTCAGCCCGGTACCCAGCATTTTGTCAATTCTAAAATGCTTGATCATCCGGTCCCGGTCATCAAAGGCAATTAGATAATAATTCTCATCATCCCACAAAAGCCTCCAGGGGCTGACCTGATAATATTCTCCGTTTCTTTTAAGCTTCATCTCTTTGGCCACTGTCCACTCAAAATACTGGAAACGTATTTTTACATTTTCCGCAATGGCGCTGTGAATCTGATCTACATTATAATAAATATTTTCATTTACTGCTTTATTCCGGTTAGCTACATACAGCTGCCGGTTTAACTTTACAGCTTCATATCTGCTGGTAAGCTGCTCTAACTTTCCAATAAGTTCTGCAGATTTTCTAGAAGTAATAAATTTGGAAGCCTGAACGGCATCTGCCAAAAGCTTTAACTCCGGCAGCTCAAAACGGCGGCTGGCAAGAAAATATCCTCCGTCTCTGCCCTTCTGATACAAAATATCATAGCCCAGTTCCTTTAAGCTTTCCAGGTCCGCATAAATACTTTTCCGCTCCGCCTGAATATCTTTGGAAGAAAGATACTGAATCATTTCTTCCATCGTTACTCTGTGCTCTTCATCTGTATAATTTTCCAGATATCTCAGCAGATACAAAAGCTTTGCTTTCTGATTTCTTGATTTTGGCATCACTTCCTCCTGTCCGTTAAAGGGCCAAGCTCATCACAAATGGTATTGTCACAACACAAAACAGTGTTGTAACCAGTATGGCCCGGCTGGCGTCCTGTGTATTTGTTCCGTACTGTTCTGTGAGAATCGTCTGGGACGATGCCGCCGGCAGCGCGGACATCAGGATTAAAATTGACACAAGCTCAGAATCCGCCGAAATGGGCAGCCACTTCAAAACCGCAGCGCAGATACACGGAAGGGCCAGCAGCCTCACTGCCGCCAGCAAAAATATTTTCTTATTTGAAAATACCTGTCTGATCTGCATACGGGACAACGACAGCCCCACAACAATCATAGAAAGTCCTGCCGTTATATCAGACAGATAATTCAAAAGCTTCATGGGAATTTCCGGCAGATGAATCTGCGCCAGATAAAAAACAAACCCGATTACAACCGCAAGATTCAAGTTATTTACAACCATTCTCTTTAAATTTATCTTCTCTTTTACCGGATAATATTTTGTAAGAAATTTTAATCCCATGGAAAAAATCAGAAAATTTGATACCACATTGGCCACAGCCATTAAAAACAGCCCGTCATTTCCCCAGATAGAAAGTCCCAGAGGAAATCCCATAAAACCATTATTGGTGAACATACAGTTAAACAGCCAGATTCCCTGCTCCTGCTTTGGAATACGCAGCGCCCGGATCACCCCCAGTCCTATCAGAAAACTTACCAGATGCAGTACAAGGGTCATAAACATAATCTGCCATATTTTTCCCGCCAGACTTAAATTTTCCTGCTGAATCATGGAAACAAATACGGTAACAGGCATGGTTACTTTTAAAATAAAATTCGAAAGATCCGGCGTACACTCCTGCCGTATAATGCCCCGCCTGCCAATATAAAATCCAACAAATATCAGTATGAATAATATCACAACACTGCTTACAACAACGCTCATCTAAAAATCTCTCCTTAACTACAGGGCCCGGAAGCGTTCCGGCCGGAACCTGCCTTCCTCCTCAATTTCATCCAGATATCTGAGCATATAAGGAATATCTTTGTTTAATGTACCTTTTAGAACAATATAGTTAGAAGCATGATTAGAGCGAAATACCGTTCCTTCTGAATCCACATGTCTTAAAAATAACCGCATCTCCTCCAGAATATCCTCCGGTTTTAAAAGTGTAAGTGCACCACTTTTTATCTGTTCGGTGATGGGGGCTTCATCGTCCAGCATCAGCGTAAGAAATCCCGTATAATCAGGCTTTACCGCACTGATCAAAGCCGCACAATCCACTGCGTGTTCTTTTAAAAGCTCTTTGCCCCCAAGTCCTGAAATCAGTGTAACAGACACGCCGATTCCACATCTTTTTAATTTCTGCCCTGCTTCAATGATCTGATCTTTTGTAACACCTTTGCAAATATGCTCAAGAACTGTCTGATTTCCGGATTCCGCACCCATATAGACAAGTTTAAGTCCGTCTTTTCTCAGCTGTATTAACTCTGATTCTGTTTTCCTCAATACATCTAAGGGCGTCCCATAAGCGCTGATTCTCTCAGCCTCCGGAAAACATTTTTTCGCATATTTTAAAATATCAGACAGCACTGCAGTTTTTATAACCAGGGCATCCCCGTCCGCCAGAAAAATGCGCTTCACAGCGCCGCCGTATGCTGATGCGGCATCCTTAAAATCCTGAAATATTTCTTCCCGGGAACGGATCCTGAATACCTTATCCTTATACATCGTACAAAATGTACACCGGTTATGAGCACAGCCCACAGTCAGCTGTACAATCAGACTTCGTGCCTCGCTTGGAGGCCGGTAAACGATTCCCTCATATCTCATGATATCACTCCTTTTTCATCATTGAATATTCCAGGTTCCTTTGGGTTACACAGACAGACAGGGGCCTTATGACCCCTGCCTCTTTTTCCCGGAAAAACAACTGTTATTCATCAAATTCCACCGTTACATAATAGCCGGCAGGGGTTTCTTTTACATCAATCACTTTTCCCTCTGCAGATATCAGTCTTTCACGAAATGTGTAGTTTGCCGACATGGCATACGCCTTTCCCAGTGTATAATACCAGGAATTTGGAAGTTTACTCTCTGTTACCGGAAGGATATCTCCCACTTTCAAAAGCCCCGTCCGCTCCATTTTAAACTCCATCTGACGCATCCTGACACCTTCCTTTCGAATTTACATCTCTTTATAGTCTACATCTATTACATCGTCATCGTTATTCAGCTTTTTTTGTTTATCTCCCATCTGACGCATCATAAACAATCCGGAAATCCCATCATAAATCAGTCCAATTCCAACTAATACCATTCCGGCTTTCAAAAAGAAGTTCGCCCCGAATATCATAATCAGTCCAAAAACAAGGGCAATTAACGACAGCGCCACATAAAGCATCCCGCTTTTTGGGGAGGCGCCTTTTACCTGAGAATGAAGAAACAGATTTTTAATGCCGTGGTAAACAAGTACGACGCCGATTACAATAGGAATCAGACGAAGAAACGTACCCGGCGCCAATAAAATCCAGATTCCCAGAACGCACAGTAAAATTCCGGCTGTCAGCTGAAAACTTCGAATCATACTGTTTTCATTTTTCCCGCAGAGCACAAGACTGTAAATACCGAAAGCCAGTATAAGAGCGCCGGCTATCCGGCAGACAGTCACAAGCACCGGCCCCGGCCAGATGCAGATAATAACACCAAAAACAATACACAGCACAAAGGCAAGAGATGAACTTGCTTTTATCTTTTTTATAAACTCAGACATTTGCTACCTCCAGTGTTTTCCATTTTATGAGTATACCATGTTCCTTATTCAATGAAAATAATATTTCCAAATTCAGCCCCGATTACTCCCGCAAGATCTGCAGGGCTTAACATCAGGGAAAGCCCGATTCTTCCGCCGCTGACACAGATCCTGTCAAAGGCTTTTGCGCTCTCATGAATAACAGTTGGAAACTTCTTTTTCATACCGATGGGAGAACAGCCGCCCCGGACATAGCCTGTAACTTTTGTAATATCCTTTACAGGAATCATTTCCACAGACTTTTCCCCTACAGCTCTGGCTGCTTTTTTCATATCCACCTCCCGGTCCACCGGAATGACAAATACATAAAACTCCCTGCTCTTTCCCTGCATAACCAGCGTCTTAAAGGACTGCTCCGGCAAAATGCCGGCAATTTTTGCAGAGTGGACACCGTCAACGAAATTCTCGCATTCATAAGTAATCATTTCATAGGGAATCTTCTGCCGCTCTAAAATCCGCATTGCATTGGTTTTCGCTTCTTTTCCCAATTTTTTCCCTTCCTTTCTGCCTTTCTTTCATCCGGCCGCTTTCATGCTATTATTCAAGCAGTCAAAAAAATCTTTAGATAACTGCTCCTGGGAAATGCAACGAAAGCCGCACAGTATCATCTGACACTGTACAGCTTTCGTTATTTCCTCCTGCTTTACATTTCATCAATGGTCAGTTCATCTTCCTCCAGCAGTTTTTCATCTCCGATATCTACTTTTTTAAGCTCTTTTCTAAACAGCAGATCATACAATACCGGAACGATAAACAGTGTCATAAGCGTTGCATAGAGCAGTCCTCCGATTACGGTAATGGCCATTCCTTTACTCATAACAGAAGCCGCATCTTTGCTCACTGCCATAATAGACATGGCAAGAATTGTTGTCAGGGCAGTCATAAGTATCGGACGCATTCTGCTGATACCGGTTCTCACCAGCGCTTCCTGCCTGCTCATCCCTGCAAGACGCAGCTGATTGGTATAATCAACAAACACAATACCGTTATTTACAACCACGCCGGCCAGCATCAGAAATCCCATCATAGCCACCAGGGAAATCTCCTGTCTTGTAATATAGAGGGCCAGCAGACCTCCGGTAAATGCCAGTGGAATGGTAAATAATACAATAAACGGCGATAACAGACTCTGGAACTGAGCCACCATAATCAGGTAGATCAATGCCACCGCCATAAACAGCATCAGGATAATATCACCCATGGCGTCCTGAATGGAAGAGGATTCCCCGCCGATTTCAACATCATAACCATCCGGAGCCTGGTATTGATCCAGTTTTTCCTGCAGCTGTCTTGAAAGCAGCGTGGTGTTGTATCCATCCAGAGTCTCAGCTGTAATAGTCAGATAAGTTCTCTGATTCTCCCTGGTCACAGATGCAAGCCCCTGTCCCTTTGAAGATGTGGCAAATTCTTTTAGCTTATGAGTCTCTGTTTCTTTATTTCCCTGAGCATCTGTTTTTTCCACTTCAAATTCATAGTCCATGAGTTTATCAACAGTCAGCTTATCTGTTTCATCTACGATTTTTACATTGTACTGTTCCTGGTCTACAGTCAGTGAAGTGGCATCTTTCTCTGTTGTAAGAGCCTCTGTAAGCTCTGAATAGATCTGGGCTACAGTCAGGCCCTGACGCATGGCCTTATCTTTATCTATGGAAATGACCAGTGTCTGGTCTCCTTCCTCCTGGCCATTGCTGATTTTGTCAAAGCCTTTGATATCTTTCAGCATAGCCATAACATCATCGCCGATTTTTAAAAGCTCATCGGTATCTTCTCCATAAATGTTTACCGCCATACCGTCTCCCAGCATTGCTGACATATCCATATTTGAAGTAGATACACTATAATCCTCAAGGTCCAGACCTGCCATAACAGTCTCCAGCCGGTGAGCTATCTGACTGTTATCTTTGGCAGCTTCTTCATCCAGCAGAATATATACGGTAAGGTTGTGGGTTCCCCCGCTTCCCATGAGGCTGGCAGCCGAGGCACCTGATACATCACTAGAACCTGACATCATACCAACCGTTTCTACTCCGTCAATCTCCTGCATCTGTTTCATCGCGTCATCCGCCAGCTTAAAGGTCTCTTCGTCTGATAATTCCGGTTTTGCCTCCATAGTAACAGACATCTGATTTCCGCCCATATCCGGAAGCAGAATCAGCCCCGTATTTTTAATCTGGTATACGCATCCTGCCAGCAGGGCTGCCGCAATCAGCAGAGGCACCGCTTTACGCCGCAGGCAGAACCGCAGTACTTTTTCATAGAATACCATCACCCGGTCAAACAGTTTATGCTGTTTCTCCTGGGTATTCCGAAGGAGTGTAGAACTCATCGCAGGAACAAGGGTCAGCGCCACCAAAAGGCTGGCAACCAGGCTGTAAGCAATTGTCAGCGCCAGATCTACAAACAGCTGGCGTACAAGCCCTCCGGTAAATATAATGGGCAGAAATACACAGATTGTTGTCAGAGTAGACGAAGTAATGGCTCCCGCCACCTGTTTTGCGCCCATGACCGCAGCACGGGCAGAAGGTATCCCTTTGCCCCGCAGGCGGTATATATTTTCAATTACTACAATGGAGTTATCCACAAGCATACCAACCCCCAGGGCCAGGCCTGACAGGGATATAATATTTAGTGTTACACCGCTGAAGTACATTAATACTACTGCAACCAGTACACTGATTGGTATGCTGAATGCAACAACAATGGTTGGTTTTACACTTTTTAAAAATACTGCCAGAACGATAATCGCCAGTATTGCACCGTAAATCAGGTTGGAAAGTACACTTTGTACAATCATGTCTATGTAATCGCCCTGATCCATCAGGTTGGTAATGTGAAGCCCGTCATACTCTTTCTCAAGCTCCTCAAATGCATCATTACACCGGTCGGATACATCTGAGGTTCCCGCTGTACTTGCCTTGTAAACAGAAAGCAGCACCGCCTGATTGCCGTTTACTTTTGCATAGGCACTCCCGGAATTGTCAATCCAGGTCACGGCCGCCACATCACTAAGACGCACATCGCCTATTCCGTCAATATTACATAAAACCGTATCTTTCATCTCATCGGCGCTGTTATACTCATCACCGACTTTTAATAAGTACTGGGTATCCCCTTCATATATATACCCTGCCGGCATAGCAAAATTCTGAGCATATATCAGCTGTGACAGCGTATCAAGACTGCACACCTGATCTAGATTTGCGCTTTTTAATGCCTGGTCTCTGGCTTTTTCGTATGCATCAATTCCATCCTGCAGTTCTTTTTCAGAATCCGAAAGAGCGGTTTCCCCTGAGGCAAGCTGCGCATCGGCGGAGCCAAACCCGGCTGCTGCGGATATTTTGCCCTTCTCCAGCTGGTTATAACTGTCAGAAGCCTGCTGCACCTGTTCATTTACTCCGTCCAGCACCGCCTGGGCAGTTTTGATCTCAATCTCAAGATTTGCCAGAGCCGTATCTATCTGGCCCATTCTTGTATTTACAATAGTATCTATCTGTTTTAAGTTATCTTCCGTCAGTTCCTTTACTGCATCTTCCTGCCCCATCTGTTTCATCAAAGCCTGAAGCGTCTCAAGCTTTTCCGGATGCTCCAGTGCATCTTTTACATCTGAGGGAAGTGTATCAGCCGGAATGCCATACAGGCCGGCTGCCTGCTGCATACCCGCAAAGGTCTCATTTATCTTCTGATAGTTTTCTTTTACACCGGCCTTTTCATATGCGTCTTTTTCTGTCTCAAGCGCTTTCTGGCTGGCTTTCAGGCTGTTTAGCTGAGCCTCATAAGATGCCTGGGCTGCAAGAGCCTGATCTACCGCCTTACTGGCAGATGCCAGCTGATCTGAGGTATCATCCTGCTGTTTTTTCAGCTGATCTTTGGAATCACTCATTTTACTCTTTGCAGCATCCAGCTGTGACTGTGCTTCATCCAGCTGTTCCTTTGTCTCAGCCAGCTTTTTATTCACCTGTGCGGCCAGCTTATCATTCAGTGCATCTATTTTCTTTTCATCCAGACGGATTTCCACCGTTTTGCTGACAGCCCCTGTTTCATCTACACTGGCCACGCCATTCTGGCGCTCCAGTCTGGGAACAACCGTCTCATCCACAAAATCCGTCAGATCATAGATATCTTTCTTATCATAATCCACGCTTACATACATGGTGGCCATCATGTCTGCAGAAACTTCCATGGTCATAGGGGTTCCTGCCCCCTCCGGAAGGGTTACCAGATCCAGCGCTGATGAAAGCTTTACCATTGCGCTGTCCATATTGGTATCTTCTTCAAACTCAAGCATCACCATGCTGTAATTTTCACTGGATGTACTTGTGACATTCTGTACTCCGTTTAAGGTTCCAAGTCCCGACTCCAGCGGTCTTGTAACTGTACTCTCAATCTTATCAGGGGATGCTCCCGGATAGGTAGTCATAACTACCACATAGGGGATATTAAACTCAGGAAGAAGATCCGTCGTCATTTTTGTAAAACTGACCGCCCCCAGCATAAGAAAAACAACCACCGCCACGAATATCGTAAAGGGGCGTTTGACGCTGAACTTACTCATATATTAAACTCCTTTCATCTGCAGGTATCCGACACACCATATAACTTCTTTCTATAGTTCATACAGCCTTTATAATAATAATTTTCGACAGAATTTGCAATCAACAATGTTTCACAGTTTGTCGTATAAATCTTGTATTATTTCACTGAATCATGCTAAAATATAACATCATTTACAGAAAGAGGCTGTTTTATGACCCGAAAAACAACTGTCAGCGAGACTACCAAAGCTACTCTGAAAGATGCCTTCTGGGAATTGTATCAGAAAAAAAGCATTGAACAGATTTCTGTCAGGGAAATTACAGACAGGGCCGGCTACAACCGCGGGACCTTCTATTTATATTTTAAAGACGTGTACGATATTCTTGATCAGATAGAGCAGTCACTGATCGCACAGATCTATGAGACCCCTCTTATGAAATATTCAGGTACTCCCTGCGATTTAGACACCCTTATCTCCGGGATTATTCAGATTTATCAGGAATATTTTTCTAAATTAAAGGTGCTCTTAGGCCCCCACGGCGATCCCGGATTTACAATCAAACTGCAGGATATTATAAAAAAAGAGCTTTCCCGCACGCTGAGTATTCCGGAAGGATTCTCACAAGAAGCTGTAGATTATTATATTGAATTTGTTACCGCCGGTATTCTGGCAGTAGTGATGAAATGGATCAGCGGGGAACATTCTTTTTCCCTGGAGGATTTTATCCGCAGTATGGTGCATATGCTTGCCCCGCTGTCCCTTTTAGAATTCGTGGAATAGCCCCCGCTATTCCACACCGTCATAAATCCTTTCCCGGTCCGGATGTTCACCGGACCATCCCACCTGAGGCAGTTCCGCTAACTGATAAAGATCTTCTTTTTTCAAGCTAAAATCAAATACATTTAGATTCTCTTCCATCCGCTCTTTTGAAGATGCCTTAGGAAGAGGAAGAATGCCCCACTCCAGACAAAACCGGATACAGATCTGAGCCGGTGATTTTCCGTATTTTTCTGCCAGATGTTTTACCAGCTCCTCTTTCAGCATCCGTGACCGGCCAAGAGGACTCCATGCCTCCACTAAAATCCCCTGTTCACCGCAGTAATCAACTGTAAATTTCTGCAGATATCCGGGATGGAACTCAATCTGATTTACCATAGGTTTTATCCGGGCATTCTGCAAAAGCGCCTCCAGATGGTGAGGAAGGAAGTTGCTTACGCCAATGGCTCTGGCTTTTCCATTCTGATACAGCTCTTCTAACGCCCGCCAGGTATTCAGATCCTTTTCTTTCCAGTCCTTATCATTTACACAGCTTTTCGGCCAGTGGATCAGTAAAAGATCTACATAATCTGTCTGCAGATCTCTGAGTGTCTCAGAAAAATCCTGCATAGCCGGAGCATAACCAAGATGTTCATTATGAATTTTGGAAGTCAAAAACAGTTCCTTTCTTGGAATCCCGGATTTTTTCAGGGAATCTCCGATTTCCTGTTGGTTTCCATATATCCAGGCTGTATCAATATGCCTGTATCCGGCTTTTAGCGCCTTTAAAATGGTATCCTTTTTTTCCTCTGTTACTGATTTATAAGAGCCAAACCCAATTTTCGGGATTTTTACCCCATTATCCAATACAAATGCGTCCATCCTTTTCTCCTTTTCTATTATTTTCCCTGCGGATTCCGGATACAGCTTTCATCTTCCAGGGCATTTTTCTTAATATGATTTCCTATAATTTCTGAAACATCGCTGACCGCCACAAACGCAGAGGCATCAATGTTATTAATGACCCGCTTTAGCTCATAAATCTCAAATTTCGTCAGCACACAGTACAACACAACCTTCTTCCCGCTGATAAGCCCTTCGCCTTCCAGCATTGTTACAGTACGCCCCATCTGCTGATAAATCTTTTCGGCAACTTCCAGACCTTCATCTGTAATAATCATAGCTGCCTTTGCCTCTTCCAGTCCCACCTCTACTATATCCAGCACTTTTGATGTAATAAAGTATGTAAGAAGACTATACATTGCCCGGTCAAATCCAAACAGAAATCCCGCCAGTACATAGATGGCTATATTAAAAATCAGAACGGTTCTTCCCACCGGCCATTTAAACTTCCGGTTCAGCATAATGGCAACAGTTTCTGTTCCATCCAGACAACCGCCAAACCGGATAACAAGGCCGACACCGGCCCCCAAAATGACACCGCCAAAGGATACCGCCAAAAGCAGTTCATCTGTAGCATTAATCCAAGAGCCGAATACTTCCAGGAATACAGAGAATATCACCATGGCATACGCCGATTTTACAATAAATGTGACACCCATTTTTTTAGCACCCACAATTAAAAACGGCACATTAAATATAATTGTTAAAACACTTAACGGCAGACTTGTGAGATTATTAATCATAATACTTACACCGATCATGCCGCCGTCTAAAATCGTGCTGGGCACAAGAAATTCTTCAATGGCAAAGGCCGCCAGAATGGCGCCGGCAGTCAGCATAAAAAAGTCAATCACAATACTAAGTTTACAGTTCTTTAAATTCAAAGGCTACCTCCTTTCAGGCAAATACGGTCTGTACAAGCACCATGTAGAGCACTGTGCCAACACCAATGCTTAACAGATTGTTTCGTTTCCAGATATGTAAGATCACAACAACTGCACCGCATACAAGCTCCGGGATTCCATGAGGAGCTTTCACAACATGCATGGATTTATAGCAGAAAATAACCAGCATTCCAATAACTGCCGGCGGCAGCACTTTTCCAAGATACTGCACAACCTTTGGTATGGCTTTCCCTTCGGGGAACAGTAAAAACGGAATCACTCTGGTAGCAAATGTCACTGCGGCAGTTACAATAATAATAACAAAAGACTGCATGGGACTAAGGGGCATTTGTATCCACCTCCTTTTCCTCAACTACTTTCCGGAAGGATAAAAGAATCAGTAAAATGCAGATCATACTTGGCAGAATAAAATTAGACGCCCCGAAAATAAGTCTGCATACAAGCGCGCTTCCTAAGCCCACCAGAGCCGGAATATGATTTTTACCGGCCAGCCACTGCTCTGTCATAATTACAAGAAACAGTGCAGTCATGGCAAAATCTACTCCGGTGGAATCAAATGGCAGCAGATGTCCTGCCAGGGCCCCGATTACGGACCCTAAAATCCAGTAGCACTGATCCAGCAGGGCCACTGCCAGAAGAAACTTCCTCTCATCCACATCCTTTGGTACTTTCGTAATAAAGAACAACGAATAGGTTTCATCTGTCAGGGAAAAAATCATATACAGCTTCTTCTTTCCCATATTTTTAAACCTGTCCAGCATGGAAATACCATAAAAAATATGACGGACATTCACCATAAATGTCATAAATATCACCTGGAATAATGTCACTCCCGGAGCAAAAAAATTAACCGCCAGATACTGGCCGGAACCGGCATATACCAGAATACTCATCAATGCGGCCCACAAAAAATTATATCCCTTTTCCTGAAACATAATGCCAAAGGCAATACCGATAAACAGATATCCGGTAAGCACAGGAATGGTATATGGAAATGCTGCGCGAAAGGCAGCAGAATATCCACTTTTCTTTTTCATAATCAAACCTCTTTATCTTTGCTGCAGCTGCAGCATTCCTTCTGTATCATATAACACGGATGATCTGATAATCTGTGTTAAAAACTCATATCCCCATGATTTTTCAAACTGCTATTCCAGCAGCTCCTTTGCAAACCCATGATATACGTCAGAAAAATGCTTAGTTTTCAGCCAGATCATAGCAAATTCATGGCGGATATCCAGATCTGTCAGGGGTATATGTATCAGACTCCCCTCTTCTAGCTCATCCTTCACTGCCATCTCATACAAAAATGAGATTCCGCTTCCGGCTTTCAAAAGCTCTTTGATTTCTCTTATTTCACCAATTTCCATAACAGAGGAAAAGCTCCAGATTCCGGCATTTCTAGCGCCCAGCATATTTTCAAAAATTTCTCTGGAACCGGAGCCCTCTTCCCGGACAATCAGTGGTTCTACAAAAAGATCCTCGATTCCTTTCACCGGCCGCTGAAACTGATATCCGGATGCACATACCGGAATAAATGCTTCCTGGGATAAAACCAGATAATCATACATACTTTTATCAAAATTTCCCTCAACAATCGCAAAGTCCAGCTTCATATCGCTTAAATCATCAAGCAGCTTCTGCGTATTATCCACCACAAACCGGATCTTATTTCCCGCGTAGGTGCGGATAAATTTTGTAATATTGCGCTTCATACTGCCTTCGTTTACAGATTTTGTTACACCAAAAAAAATTTCTCTTTTCTGATTCTGCAGTGTTTCCATCTGCTGTTTTAAAATGATTTCTTCATGACAGACTGCTTTTGCCGTCTCTTTCAGAAGCCTTCCCGCCGCTGTTAACACCAGCTTTCTTCCCTGATATTCAAACAGCTTCTGCTGATACCGCTCTTCTAGCCATTTGATGTGCTGGCTTACATTGGGCTGAGTAATATTCAGCAGCTGAGCAGCTTTTGTGTAGTTCATCTCCTGGCAGACAGTCAGAAATGTATCAATCCTATAATCTAACATATCTCACTCCATAAAGTTTTTTTATTAATTAATAATTATATATAATTTTTATTAATTGTCAAATTATGCTAACATAATCTCAAAAATATCGGGAGGTCATATCCATGAAAAAAACATCTATCTGGCAGGGAATCCTGTTTTGTTTTGCAATTGCAGTTGTCTGCATGTTTCTTGGAAAGCTTGTACCTGTCATTGGCGGACCAGTCTTTGCCATACTTCTTGGTATGCTGATTACAATTTTCCTGAAAGATAAAACCACACTTCTGCCAGGAATTACTTTTACATCCAAAAAAATACTTCAGTATGCTGTTATACTACTTGGTTTTGGGCTGAATCTGAATGTGATTCTGGAAATCGGAAAACAGTCTCTTCCGATTATTGCAGCTACCATTACAACATCCCTTGTGATTGCCGCAATCCTTCAAAAAGTGATGCATATTCCCTCAAAAATTTCAACACTTGTGGGAGTAGGTTCCTCCATATGCGGAGGTTCTGCAATTGCTGCCACAGCTCCGGTGATTCAGGCAGACGATGAAGAAACCGCTCAGGCTATCTCCGTAATCTTTTTCTTTAATGTAATTGCAGCCCTTTTATTTCCGGTGCTTGGGGGCCTGATAGGTTTCTCTGCTTCAAACGGAGAGGCCTTTGGGGTATTTGCCGGAACAGCAATCAATGACACATCGTCCGTTACAGCTGCTGCATCCACCTGGGATTCCATCTACCATCTTGGAAATGAAACGCTGAACAAAGCAGTTACCGTTAAACTGACACGGACACTGGCCATTATCCCCATCACCCTGTTTCTGGCCTTTTTCCGCTCCCGCAAAGCTTCCGGCCAGAATACAAAAGTAAATTTCAGTAAAATATTTCCTTATTTTATTTTGTTTTTTGTAGGCGCATCTGTCATTACTACTATCGCTGTATCTCTGGGAATACCGGCCGCAGCCTTTGAACCGTTAAAAACACTGAGCAAATTTTTTATTATTATGGCAATGGCGGCCATCGGCCTGAATACCAACATTGTAAAGCTTTTAAAAACCGGCGGAAAACCAATCTTTATGGGACTGTGCTGCTGGATGGGAATCACTGCCGTCAGCCTGATTTCCCAGCGGATCCTTGGAATCTGGTAATTTTCATTCCAGAACACCGTTTTTTATCATAGAAATCAGCGTGGCCTGACACATTCCCACACCGTGCAGCGGCCTGTGATAACTTTCCTTTTTACATACAAATCGGAGAATGCGGGGTACACATTCTCCGATACGGCCCTCCCGCCGCATTCATCTTCCGTATTCCTTTGTACCCTCTTTTGTATAATCTTAAAACCCTTTATTTATTTTGAAATATAAACTTTGCCGTCATATACAGCCGCCATCCAGCCGGAAGGAGTTTTCATCCAGATTTCCCGGCCCGATATATATTTCACGGCTTTGCAGGTAACCCGGGTTCCTTTTTTCATTACAGCCATGGTCTGAGGATAAGAATGTTTTTTACCTTCCGCCGTCAGCTGGTTTCTGCGTTTTTGACGGTACTTCACTCCCGGTCCTGTTCTGACCTTTAAGTCCGTCTTAAGAGTATATACTTCTCCCTTTTTGTAACGGATATCCGGCGCCGTGGGTTTTTCATACCGCATCAGCTCCTGAAGATTTACAAAAGCCATATCCAGATCTACATTTCCTTTAATTCCCTCTACTTTACCCTTAGATGAATACTGCCACATTTTGGCATAGGATCTTGGATTCAACTGAGAATCTTCCATATATTCTCCATGATCTGATATGGGGTACCGTGCAATCCAGAACGGATATTTCCGGGAAAGCTTCTTCCCGTCTAAAACATTATCATACCATTCTTTATTACAGTAGATTCCGGTTTTGTAACCCGCTTTTTTCAAAATACCGGCCTGGGCCTCTATAATTCTTTCCAGCCGGCGGCTTCTTAGCTTTTGCAAAGATGCATCTTCCATATCCAGCCAGACGCCGCAGGTAATTTTTTTGCCCTTTATAATTTTTACAATTGCCCGTGCTTCCCTTTTTGCCTGGGCCACAGTCTTTGCGTATACATAATGATACACTCCCAGGGGAAGCTTTTCTCTGCTGGCCTCACTGTAGTTCCTTTCAAACATTTCTTCCGGCTGGTTATTTTTATTTGTTACTTTTAAAATTGCAAAGTGGACATCGTCATCTCTGACTTTATCCCAGGAAATCACTCCCTGCCACCTGGCAACATCAATTCCACGTTCCATATTTTCTCGCTTTCTTTATCTCTCCTCCCTTTATCATATGCGGATAGCATTCTGTTGGTTGACAGAATCCTCTATTCTTTTTATACTATTACAAAAGTAAGACTTATGACAGGAGGCAATTGTCCGTTATGAAAAAACTGCCGCAGATTTCCGAAGCGGAATATGAAATTATGAAGGTGATATGGAAAAAAGCTCCTATCAGCACTAATGACATCTGCACCGCTCTCATGCCGGAGCATGACTGGAGCGCTAAAACCATTCACACGATGCTCACAAGACTGACAGCAAAAAAAGCGGTTACTTATGAGAAAAGACAGCGAATGTATTATTACACCCCTCTGATCTGCCAGGAGGATTATCAGGCTCAGGAAAACAAATCATTTCTGGACCGTTTTTATGACGGACATGCCGGCCTGATGATCTCAAGCCTTTTATCGGATTCCTCTGTTTCTGAAACAGAACTGAAAGAACTGCAGACTATCATCAGCCAAAAGCTGAAATCAGGAGAATAACATGAACTTTATCATGCAATTTATCATATGCAACGGTTTTATATGTATCCTGACAGGAATCATTCTCACCGCCAAGCATTATTTACAGAGGCACACTACTGTAAACAGCCGGTACCTGTTCTGGTATTTTTATCTGGCCATGATCAGTATCCCCTTTCTCCCGTTGGGAATATCGGATCTGTCCCGCCGGATTCAAGGCCTTTTTTCCCGGTCCGGCACTTTAGCCGCCGGCAGTCTGTCCCCGTCAGTTTTTTCTGATGCTTCTGTTATTAACCGCCACTGGGTGGAAGATATTTTTGTTTCTTCCCAACCCGGTCTCTGGCAGCACCTTGGAACACTGCTGCTGATTGTATGGGTCTGCGGAATGCTCTGCACTGCAGGGCTGACACTTGCGTGCTGCATACGGCTTTTCAACATTCAAATAAACAGCTTTCCCGTTTCTGAGACCACACATCCGCAGCTGTACACACTGTACCGTGAATGCTGCGCAGAGATGAAACTTTCCGGCAGATGCCGGCTGCTTACATCCTGCCGTATTTCTTCTCCTGTTACTTACGGTATTTTCCGCCCTAAAATCCTGGTACCGGAAGACATAGATCTGATGCTCTCCGAAAAAGAACTTCACTGCATCCTGCTTCATGAACTGCAGCACTGCCGTCAAAAAGACGCCTGGAGCAATGTCTTAATCTGTATCTTTCGAATCCTGTACTGGTTTAATCCCCTGGTACACCTTGCTTTCCGGCAGTTTGAAACAGACCGGGAAAGCGCCTGCGATTATGCCGTAATCAGCCATATAGGCTCCCAGCAGCATCTAGAATACGCTCAGGCAATCATCCGTTTTGCTGATCAGATGTTAAAACGAACAGCTTTTTCCCCGGTTTCCGGAATCGGTCAGAAAACTTCACAGATGAAAAAAAGGATTCTGCTGATTGCATCTTACGAAACTGCACCGGCCCGTAAAAAACAGCTGACAGCAGTTCTTCTGGCAGGATTTGCCTTTCTGGTTTTTCTGGTCAGCCCTCTGTTAACAGTTTCTGCCGGCTCCTCTTCTGGTTATCAGCCTGACAGCAGACAGGTTCAGACAACCGATTTGTCCGCCTATTTTCAGGGATACCAGGGGACATTTGTCCTGTACGATCAATCGAAAGATCAGTATCAGATTTACAACCAAAAGCTGAGCCAAAAACGGTTTTCTCCAGATTCTACCTATAAGGCGGCTGCAGCCCTGCTGGCTTTAAATGCCGGTGTAATAACGCCCAAAGACAGCTTAAGGTCCTGGGACAACTCGCCGCAGCCATACGAATCCTGGAATCAGGATCAGACACTTACCTCTGCAATGCAGAACTCCGTCAACTGGTATTTTCAAAATCTGGACGCCCAAACAGGAGCTGTGCAGCTTTTAAAAGGCTATCGGGAGCTTTCCTATGGAAACGGGGATATCAGCGGCGGACTTAACAGCTATTGGATGGAGTCTACCTTAAAAATTTCCCCCCTTGAGCAGGTAAACTTTCTGAGAAATCTTTACTGCAATGAATGGGGATACAAAGAAGAAAATATTCAGGCAGTAAAACAATCCCTGTTCCTGTCACAGGAGAGCCAAAGCAGTCTGTACGGGAAAACAGGAAGCGGAAAGACTTCTGACTCTGCCCGCACCGGATGGTTTATCGGGTATGTAGAACAATCGGAAAATATTTATTTCTTCGCGGCTCATATTGAAGATAAAGACAGCGCCTCCGGCAGTACTGCCCAAAAAATTGTCCAAACAATTCTAAAGGACTATGGAATCTTCCAATAAGGGAGCGGTCCCCTGCCAAAAAAAGAATCCTGCCACGGCAGGATTCTCCGCCTGCGGCGGGTCGCTTTTGCGACATGATTCCATTCCGCCGCAGTGCGATCCTCAGCGGAGCGTTTTTTTGCTCTATAGGAATCGGTACTTTTCAGCTTTATCACAACACAGTATTTCCTATACAGTAAAAAGAGAGTCCCCAAAACAACTGTTTTGAGGGCTCTCTTTTTAAGTCTGTCTGCATAATTTTATATCACTATGCTCTTCACTATGCTCTTCTGCGCCTGCTGATAAGAACAACCGCTGCGCCTGCTGCAACTACAATTACTATAATCGGCATAACCGGAGTTTCATCACCGGTTTTTACAACATCGCTCTTACCATTGTCTTCCTGATCCCCATCCGAATTATTAGTATTCGGGTCCTTTGATGTATCCTGTCCCGGATTTTCTGGTGTTTCCGGTTTTTCTGACGGCTCTGGCTCTTTCGTATCATCTTTTGTAATTTCCTGATATTTTGCTTCCGCTTCTTTCAGAGTCTGATATTCTGTTACCAGTTTTTTCTCTTCTTCAGACAACTTATCGTATGCTGCTTTAGCTACCTCGATAGCTTCTTTACTATCTTCTGTTACCGTTCCAATGGCATTGATTAACTCATCCACTGCTGCCGCATTACTCTCCATCTGTGCGTAAGCTGCCTCTGCTTCTTCCAGTTTTGAAAGGTTGCTTACCTTTCCTTTGGCCGGTTCTGACAGGGCATCATATGCTGCTCTGGCTGCCTCTATGGCTTCTTTACTGTCAAGAGTTACGGTTCCGATAGCTTTGA
>CABIXN010000006.1:55857-167114 GCA_902362715.1 Lachnospiraceae bacterium
CTCCATCTGTGCGTAAGCTGCCTCTGCTTCTTCCAGTTTTGAAAGGTTGCTTACCTTTCCTTTTTCCTGCTCTGACAAGGCATCATATGCTGCTCTGGCTGCCTCTATGGCTTCTTTGCTGTCTGCTGTTATCGTTCCAATGGCTTCGATCAGACTTTCTACATTCTGGACCGGTGCCAGCAGCTCTGCATAACTGCTTTCTGCTTCTTTCAATGTTTCATATGCAGTTACCAGTTTTTTCTCCTCTTCAGACAACTTATCATATGCCGCTTTGGCTGCCTCTATAGCTTCTTTACTGTCAAGAGTTACGGTTCCGATAGCATTGATTAACTTATCTGCTGCTGCCGCATTGCTCTCCATCTGTGCATATGCCTTCTCGGCTGCTTCAAGATCAGAAATAGAATTTACCAGTTTCTTCTCTTCTTCTCCAAGTTTGTCATATGCTGCTCTTGCTGCCTTAATGGCTTTTTTGCTGTCCGCAGTTACATCGCCAATCGCTTTAATTAATGTATCAACTGCTGCTGCATTGCTTTCCATTTCTGCATAAGCTTTCTCGGCTGCAATTAAAACGCTTATATTTGTTACATTCTGTTTTAATTCATCGCTCAGCTTTTCAAATGCTGCTCTGGCCGTCTCAATGGCCTCTTTACTGTCTGCTTTCACCTCACCGATTTCATCTATCATTTTTATTACATAGTCAGGTGCAAAAATCTTTCCGTACGCTGCGATAGCAATTGCCAGTGTTGTGCTGTTTGTAACTTTTTCCCGATTCTCAGGAGATAATTTATTGTAGGATTCACGTGCTGCGTCAATTGCCTCTTTGCTGTCTGCCGTTACTGTACCGATAACATCAATCAGTTCTATTGTGTGTGCAACTGCAAGCTCACCGTATGTGATCTCTGCTGCCAAAAGCAGATCAACATTGCTGACTTCCTCCTTCTGTTTATCTGTCAAGGCATCATAGCTGTTGCGGGCTGCTTCTATGGCCGCTTCACTCTCAAGGGAAATCTGATTGCCAATTGCATCAATTAACTGAACCGTCTCTTTTGCTGCCAGAAGATCATATTCACGTTCTGCTGAAATTAACGTATTGATATTTTTAACTTCCTTCTGCTGCTCCTCTGTTAATGCATCAAAGCTTTCCCGCGCATCCTGAATTGCATAACGGCTCTTTAATGTTACCTTTCCGATAGCATCAATCAGTTTTTCTGTTTCCTGAACTGCAAATTTGCCGTATGCTTTTTCCGCAGCTTCCAGTATACTGTAATTTTTTACAAGATCTTTTTGTACACTTGTTAAAGAATCATAAGAATTTCTTGCAGCACTGATCTTGCTTCCGCTAGAAGCCAGTACTTCGCCAATGGCATCAATTAAACCATCTGTATAATCTGCCGCTTCATAATCTGCAAGCTTTTCCTCAGCCGCACATAATACATTGTAGTTTGTTACTTTAGCCTGTTCCTTCGCATCCAGCTGATTATAAGCTGCTCTTGCTGATACAATCTGTTCTTTACTGTCCAAAGTTACCGTTCCAATTGCTGTGATTGCAGCTATCACGGCATCTGCATTCTGTTCTTCCCATACAAGGCGGGGAACACTGTTCATAATCTTATATGCCGCGCCCAGAGCATCACCAAGAGCTGCAATTTCTGCTTCCGTTTTAAAGACTGCTTCTTCTGCCTGCGGGGTTTTACCGCCGATTAATTCATCTGCAGAGCCTTCCAGCGCATAGTTGTTTTTAAATAGATCTATTGCTGAGGAATTACCTGTGATTGCACCGGTATTGGCACTGGCATTTGTGCTTTCAGTTGAAATATTACCCGAATTATAGCAGTTTTCAACTGCATATTTACCGGTATTTCCCGCAATGCCGCCGATCTTGACAGCATATGTACTCTCCTTGCAGGCAACATCCCCTGTATTATAACAGTTGGTTATTTTAGTACTTGTATTGGTTCCTGCATCCCCGGCAATGCCGCCCATTCTTGCTAATTTACCGGTTACCGTTCCATGATTGTAGCAATTATCAATTACCACAGCTGAACTTATACGTCCGATTACGCCTCCGGCTGCATATGAGCTTGATGAGCTTGCTGCTCTTGCCGCTGTTACGGCACCTTCATTTCCACAGTAAAGTATCTGATTTGTTCCAGATACATATCCGGCGATTCCACCTACATTATATCCTGCATTAACCGGTGCTGTGTTCACACATCCTGTTATCATTGCATTCTCACTTACCTGTCCTGCAATACCTCCTACCGAATTTACAGATGTTGATGAGCCGATAAGAATTTCACCTTCATTTCTGCATCCGCTGACTACAGCATTTCCACGCAGTGTTCCTGCAATGCCTCCCCGGCTGTTCCCTGCCTGGATGGTACATTTATTTACACAGTTCATAATAGAGCCTTCCGAATTTCCCGCAATGCCGGAAACCGAAAGAAATTCTGCTGTACTGTCTACAGTTACATCTTTTACAACAGCACTGCTTCCAAGACTTCCAAAGAGCGCTCCGCTTCCTTTTATTACAACTGCAAATGTAATTGTTTTTCCATTTCCATCAAAGGTTCCCTGGTATACTTTTGCTGTTGACACGCTGGCGCTTGTTCCAACCGCATACCATGGCTCAGATTCTTCCATCTTAATATTACTTTCCAGTCTTGCATTCAGGTCTGTATTCTCAATGGAAACCTGATTTGAAAACCAGCGCAGATCATCCGCGGTCTTAATGACTACAGTCTGCTCACCTGTAGCGGTATCCGTTTCTATATCAGGTTTTTCACTTCCGGCAACAGTAACTGCAACTGAATCTGTCACCGTTTTTCCCTCATATGTATAGGAAATTTCAACCTCCTGGTCAGATGCAGACAAAATACCGCCTTTAGAAATTGTATAGTCTGTAATTTCAGATGTAATTCCGTTGCTGTATGTTGCTTTTACAACCATGCCTTCCGGATCGAATGTCTCTCCAATTGCATAAAAAGTATTCACCGGCTGTTTTGTAATCTGGATTTTTTCCACAGCACTTTTCTCAACGGTAACAGCAAAATCATAGTAAAATGCTTTTCCTTCATATTCGCCGGATATAGTAACAGTTGTATCTTCTGTAGTAAGAACATCCTGTCCTTTTTCATAAGTAATTGTATAATCTGTAATTTCTTCTTTTGTTCCGTCATTATAATTTGCCCAGATCTTCATATCACCAGCATTAAATAACTGTCCGCTGACATACTTTGTTTCCGGGAATCCTGTCATTGTAACATTTTTTACAACAGCATGATCTGCGGTAAATGCTCTTGGAACAGCAAGGCCCAGTGCATTATACGACTTCAGATCCACTGATAAAGAAGACACATTTTTTAATGTTTCTTTTAGATGGTCTGAAATCAGATTACTTTCCGTACTAAGCACCCAGCCGCGTCCGCTTCCGGAAAGCTTCTTCAAAAATTCTGCTGTCTTGTATTCATCCGGAGAACTTATCTCAAAAAAGGTGCTGTCAGCTGAAGGACTATATATAGCCGGTGAATTAACCGCTGCACTAGAACCGGTCAGCCAATAACAGTTATCAAACAGAGCTCCTCCGTTATTTGTTCCTAATGCCTGAGCCTGTTCTGCTTTTGTACTGCCCACATAACCAAAGTTATAGCAGTTATAAACATCTGCCTCACAGCTTCCGGAAATACCGCCGGCATTTTTATAAGTAGTATAAATATAACCAAAATTTACACAGTCTTTTATAGTAAGATCATTCCATCCGGCACCTGCAATACCGCCAACACCTTTGGAATCAGTATTTTCTACCATAGCAAAGTTAATACAGTTCTGTATCAGAACTTCTCCGCCTCTTCCGCTTTTTCCTACGATACCCCCAATGGAACGATTGCCATAAATATATCCGTCTACCGCTACATTTTTGACATTTGCCTTGACTTCGCCGTCATACATATCTGCCTCATTATCATGAAGTCCCAGCCGTCCGATCAAAGCTATCGACTGGTTATCACCGAAAGTATCTCCCCGGCGATTGCAGTAAATGTTATAAACCATATGTCCCTGCCCGTCAAAGCTGCCAAGGAATGACGCGCTCAACTTTGTATATCCATTGCTTGGAATCATACTGTACTGTCCGCTGACAGGCATATACAGCGGTCCGCTCCAGTTCTCCCGTGAATTTTTGCTTCCTGTATATGAGCCTCCCATATCAAGATCCGCCGTCAGTTTGATTTCCTTTTCAAAGAAATTTTCGGGGCCGTACCAGTAATCATTGGTTGTTGCCTGATTATTTCCGCCGGTAGAACCAGTGGAACAATATGCCTCCAGGTATTCTGCATCACCAACTACTACTGTAGATGCAGATTCTTTATCATCAGCTTTAAATACATTGTAACCAGATTCACTGTATCCTGCCGGGTGATTATTTTCATCTGTATTTGGGATCAGATTTCCATCTGTATTTGTTGTCATGGGGAAATTATTAAATAAACCGTTGTTTAATGCAGCTGCACCGGCCAGCTGTGCCCCATACTGTAATTCATATACTGATTTATTTGGATCATACCATGTTAAATCAATAGTTCCATCCCATTTTACGGAAATGCAGTCCGCTGCAACACTAACAGAACCGTCAGTAGGCATTGTAAATTTATAAGAACCGTCGCTCTTCTTTAGAACCTGATAAACCTCCCTGCCATCAGCAGTCTCATAATTTAAACGAACCTGCGCAAGATAGTATCCTTCTGCCGGTGATGCTGATACTGTAATTTCATCACCTTTTTTAGCATTCTGAGAAGATACGGAAATCTTTCCTTTTCCAGTAACAATAGAACCTACGTTACACTGTTCAAAAATGCCTTTTTCTTCATTCCAGGTATAAGAATAATTTTTGCCATTTACATTTACTACATGATTTTCTTTTGTCATATACAGATAAAGACTTTTATCTTCTATGGCCTTCCAGTTAGACTGAGTTGTAGTAATTGGTATCTGGTCATTTTTCTCTTTATCTTCATTTACATAGCCGTAGCGATGAAGACCACCCTGATAGTAAGTTTTTCCGTCAATTTTAACTGTATAGGAATCTGCGCTTATATCTGCTGTATCTAAAACAAACAGCTGCATATCTTCACCATCAGCATTTACCTTTTTAGCTGTAATTGCCGAATCATTGACTCCTGCAGTTGCAACTCCCGGCCACAAATTTGCCTCTACGGCATTTTGATCAATAAAGGTCCGGATAGAGCCGCCGCTTAAGATCAGCTCTCCGCCTCCGGCATCATTCCCAGCATCAAATCCGCCTCCGCCGATAGCAGCTCCCGAAAAATCTACATTCAAAGTAAGGGTTCCGCCGCTGACATAGACCTTTCCTCCCGCTGTGCCGCCGGCACTCCCTGCACTTCCGCCAATAAGAGCTCCTCTGGCATTTGCTATCAGATTTATTTCACCTCCGGTAATCCGGATATCTCCCGGAGTATTTCCCGCTGTCCTTGCTCCGGTTCCGATTACAGCGCCCTGTTTGCTTCCTTTCCCGAAAATTTTACCGCCGGCTATGGTAATCTTTCCATTTACTTCCTGCTGGTTACCCCCGATTCCTGAGCCCTGCTCATTTTTATAAAAATATAAGGTTCCAACTGTGCTGTCACCGGAAGCGTCATCTATTGTAAGTGCTGCATCAGGTCCTACATGAATCATTGCATATCCGGTAGCGTTGGTATCTTTCTCTATTAAATTCGTTCCCTTTAAATAGAGAAAATTATCTGCTCCGGTGAAATCTATGGTATTCTCACCGGTTGCAGCTCCCACTAAGGCTACATCCTGCAAGGTCAGTTTTGTTCCTTCTGAAGTACATTTAATTGTTAAATCATGAAATGCTTTTTCTGCAGTTCCTCCAAGTCCAACCAGTGTTACATTCTTTGCCGCAACGGTCAGAATACCGGATGCTCCTTCTTTAATCTCATAGATTCCGTCTTTGGAAATTGTATCCCCGCCGGTAACAGACGTATCTTCCAGATCTCCCTGTGCATCATTGGATATCTTCTGGGTTTTTGACTGCTGATTCCTTTCCGCAGTTTTCTCATTGGCTGCATCTGTAGTCTGCTTCTGATTTTCCGTCTTCTGGTCAGATGTATTCTGACTTTCTTCCGTCTGATTATCTGTTGTCTGTTCCTTCGACACATCATTCTGACTTTTCTTGGTCTCTTTGTCAGCAGAATTTGCGTTGTTTTCAGATAATACAGCGGCGTCATCCCGAACCATTTCCTGAGCGTTCAATGTCCCGACACTTCCAAATACCATGGACCCGGTCAGTGCAAACACCAGCAAACGCCTCATGTTTCTTTTTAACATGTTTCTCCTCCCTTTTCCTTTTTATCTTCAGGCCCTGCAGAGATTCCCTGCACCTGTATGAATAAACAGTTATTTCACTGTAAATTCTATCTTTGTAACCATTCGAATCCATTTCCCGGAATCTTCCTCCGGAATTACAATTCGAAGAGGCTGCTGTCCCTTCTCTAGAGACTCCCGCCCATTGGCAATCGAGAATACAATCTCTTTCTCTTCCAATGTTTTAACAAGTGCGGTTGTATAATCATCATCAGCATAGAATTTTATCTGTTTAAAATCTTCCCTTGTTTTTCCGTACTGGGCTAAAAACGTATCCAGTGTCGGCCCTACTCCTTTAACAGTTCCCGCTTTCTGGCTTTTTCCTACAGCAGTCACCTTCTCCAGTTCCAGATGTGACAATTCTTCCGGTGTCACATAAAAGTCTTCATCCGTAAGCCCGGTAATCAGAATCTTATCATCGGCATATGCTGAGATGTCTGCCCACAAAATAGTTGGGCCCACTGTAATCCGAAGTCCGATAATAATAACAGCCGCCACTGCAAGCAATACAATCCAACGCCGGATGTTTCTCTTTTTTCCTTCCGGATGTTTTTCACAGCTGGTATCTGATGCCACACTATGATCTATCCCGTTGCGCAGATTTAATTTCTTATAATCTTCTTTTTCCATAACAACATATCCTATTATTTTTCATTCACAACCACGTACATTTTCCCTGTATCCGGATCTACATAAACAGAGCCCTTTTCCTGCAGTCCTTTATCCCCGGTTATCTCTGACAGATCATCATCTGAGATCGCATCATAATCCTCAAGTTCAGACATCTGGCTTTTGTCAATTTCCGTAACGGAGCTGCTTCCCACATCAATATTCCAGTTAATAACAAGAGCCAGCATAATTCCCACTGCCAGCACAAGCATTGCATCAGCCAGGTTTGATATTCCGGACATAGGATTTACTTCTTCCCCTCCAAAAGTATCGTCCTCTAAATTCCCGCTTCCGAATCTTCTAAGCATACTTTTTCTCCACCTCCAGAACACATTCCATCAATGTTTCCAGTATTGATATATCATTTGCATACCATTTTTTGCGGATGGTAGTAATAACTGTTGCAATCGCGGCACACCCAAGCCCCATAACCGTTGTATCAAAAGCTGTCATCAGTGATTGAGACAGTGTATAGGTATCCCCCTGACCCAGAGCGATGATTCCCGGCCCTAAAGGAATCAAGGTTCCCAGCAGTCCAAATACCGGTCCAAGCCTTACAATTAATTCTGAAATTTTCAGGATTGTATCGTATCTTGATTTATTCTCCTGGAGCAGTCTTACTGCCAGCGCTTCCCTCATGTTCTCTGTAAGCTCCTTATGATCTGTAAGCTCGATCAGAGCAATTTTCTGGCGCTTTAGCAGCCCGCTTCTGCGTATGCTCTCTTCCGGCAAAACTTCTCCGGCCCGAAGTTCATCTACCAGTTTGGGCATCCATACCTTTAAATGTCTCCGCTCTATTATTACTTCCACAATCAGACTTCCCAAAATAATCAGCGTTACCGCCCCTATAATAAACAAAATAATAATTACGGGAACCTGCAAAGATCCACAGATAGTCCGCATCGCTTGTGTCAAACTTGACAAATTCATTTCCACTACCTCTTTTCAACTCAATCCTTCTTTATTTTTCCGTCCTTCTTCTGGCCGCTAAACCAGATTCCCTCAGACACCGCTCCGATTCCAAACAGCAATACAGCTGCCACTCCGATTCCTGCTGTCATAGAATTTGCCTCTTCTATCATTGGAAGCTGCCGGACCTCTTCAGACATCTCATACACTTTCACACGATTACTCCCATGTCCTTTTTCAGCACTGCTTCCTCCTGCTGCCTGTTCTGAAACAGATGCTGCCTGCCCTGCAGGCTCATCTCCCAAAGAGGCATCCTCTGCTTTCGCCAGCTGACCTCTGACCTGTTTAAAAGATTCTAACGCCAGACGGCTGTCTTTTTTCTGTATGTCATAGGTAATCTGATCTTTTTTCTGCAGGGAAGATTTATCCGAATTATCAGCATTGTCTCCCTGTACCTGTTGATCTTTTATTTCTGTATCCGTTTCTGAATCTGTCCCGCTATCCTCATTATTTTCATTATGATTAAGATCTTCATCTGTACTTCCATCTCCGGTCTCACTTCCGTCTCCGGCCTCACTTCCGTCTCCGGTCTCACTTCCATCTCCGGCTTCACTTCCGTCTCCGGTTCCGCTTCCATCTCCGGCTTCACTTCCATCCCCGGTTCCGCTTCCGTCTCCGTCTCCACTTCCATCCCCGGTTCCGCTTCCGTCTCCGTCTCCACTTCCATCTCCGGTTCCGCTTCCGTCTCCGTCTCCACTTCCATCTCCGGTTCCGCTTCCGTCTCCGTCTTCAGTTCCGTTGCCGGTTCCGCTGACTCCCACAGAAAAATATGCCTTTCCGTTATATTTCGCAGATATTTTAGCTGTTCCTTCTCCTACAATTGTGACATTGCCATCTGCATCAACTACCGCAACATCTTTATCACTGGATACCCATTCTAAGTCTTTAGCGATTTCCTGGCTTAGGAACTCATCCGGGCTCTGGACAGTAGCCGTTACCTGTTGTTTGCTTCCGATTTCTCCCTCCAGATCCGCGGAATTGCTGGTGATTGTGGGATATCCGTCAAACCAGATGTGAATCTTCTCTACTAATTTTGCCATTTTACTGCGCCCTGTATCTGTTCTGCTTTTCTGCCCAAACATCAAACACGGCCGTTCCTCTGATTTCATTTCTGTAAAGTCCAGATAAGATGCAATTCCATCACCGTTCCAGCGCATAGAATGCCCCTTAAGCATAAGCATTGGTTCCACACTTTCCCGGTTGTCCCATGCTTCCTGCAGATACTCTACTTCCCCGCGTTTATCTGAATCCTGAATAAAATCGGAAACTTTATAATGCGCTTCCGGATTTGCTCTGTAATCCTCCGGGTCAGCCAGATAGTCATCTACTGCCTGCTGAAAACAGGATGCAAAACTATATCGGGTTCCAAAAAGCTGGTCATTACTCCACTGCTCCCACGCCCCGTCATAGCTTCCGGCATCTGTTGTATAAAAGTTGTAATATAACACCGAGCTCATATCAATTCCCGCATAATCCATGACATCCCGCAGATAGACTCCTTCTGCCTCTGTTGTCCCTGCAGCGGGCAGATTATCAATCCATGTATATATAACCTGATTTGTTCCGCAGTTTGCTTCCAGCTCATCCATTGACACTATTTTTTTTGTATACTCCTTACCGCCCCAGTAACCTACCGTTATACTTACTGTGCTGCTTCCTGCCGCTTCTGAATGCAGAGCAGGAATACCTGTAATCCCAAATATTCCGGCAGATAAAATTCCCAGCAGACACCAGACCGCCCTTTTCATTTTCATCTTTGCTTTCATCGTTTTTTAAGCCTCCCGTCAGCAATAGGTATCATTCTGATTTTAGAATTGACCGTTCTGTCAGATGCTGATACTGCTCATCTGTAAGCTCACAATGGTAAAACAGCTTATAATATTCCTTAACCTTCTCTTTTAAATCAAAATCTGCCTCCTTTGGATACAGCAGCTTCGTCATCCACAACATTCCCAACACCCGGTTGCTGGATGGCGGAGAACCCATCCAGTTATAAGGACCATTGGGAACTTCATAATAGGTATCTGCATTTACCGCCTTCAGGGAATGCCAGACGGTATCCTCTTTTACATACTCATAATATCCATCCGGTGCAAATATAATAATCTCCGGGTCCCAGTTCATAAGCATCTCCATATCAACCTCATTTCCTGTTCCCTTGGCCGATGGATTTTTTAACACTGCCAGATTGTCTGACACCAGATCAATAATCTGCGACTGATAAGAATTTTTTGCAATTACATTTAGTCCATTTTCACCGGTACAGTACAAAAGAGATTTTTTCTCTCCGTTCTCGGTAACGATTTTCATAGTATCCTCTGTCAGCTGATATGCCTCTTCACAGTACTCTGCAAGCTTTTCTCCCTGCTCTTCCTGATTCAGCAGATCTCCCAGGGTTCGGAAAGCATCACCCATGGATTCAATGGACACACTGATATGTACAGCAGGTATCCCTGTTTTATCTGTAATCTCGTCCAGGTCTTCTTTTAGAGAATCCTTCACTTCACCTACGTCTATAATAATCTGAGGATTCAACTTGGTAATTTCCTCATAATTCAAATCATGTCCTACAAACAAAGCTCCTACATCCGGCAATTCAAGATACTTTCGGTCAATGTATTCTTCTGCATCATCAGACCAGGAACCCGAAATTCCCATCAAAGAATCCGGTGCAGCCGCAAAAAGCATAATCTGTGCCAGATTGCCCGATGAAACTACACTTGTGATTTCTTCTGGCACTTCCACTTCTCTGCCCAGAGAATCCGTAAATATGCGGGTCTTTGCTGTCTCTTTGTTATTATTTATATCCGAGCCCCCTGCACAGCCCCCCAGGGTACTAATTAACAGGGCTGCTGCCAGCAGCACCCCGGCTGTTTTTTTCCATCCTTTTTTTATTCCACCCATTTTTTGTCCTATCTTTTTCATTTTCCTCTTATTGTTTCATACTATCTTTTTCTTAATGCCGTAACCGGTACGCAGACGCGCATCTGATCGTCATAAAGGCTCTGCACATCTACGGTTACGTCATACAATGTATTTATAAAATCTGTAGTTATAATTTCCTTTGGAGACCCCTGTGCCAGTATTTTTCCATCTTTTAAGGCCAGTACTTCGTCTGCAAATAAAAATGCCTGATCCGGCTGATGGGTAGCCTGTATAATGGTATAACCATCCTCTGTCAGACTTTTTACCTGCTCCAGCACCCGGATTTGATTCCCGTAATCAAGATTTGCCGTTGGCTCATCCATAATCAGAACCTTCGTCTGCTGTACCAGCGCCCTGGCAATTAACGTAAGCTGTCTCTCTCCACCGCTTATCTGCGCAAAACCTCGATTTTTCAAATGTCCAATTCCAAGCCGTTCCAGCGCCGCCTCTACCAGTTCCCTTTGTTTTTTCCCGGGGATAGATATCAGAGACGTCTGGGAAGTGGTTCCCATCAGCACCATATCAAACACAGAAAAATTGAATGTCGTTTCATGAGACTGGGGAATATAGGCAATCAGCTTTGCCATCTGCTCAATACTAAGCCCCTCAGTGTTTTGTTCATTCACCAGTATGGTTCCTTTGTATCCTGAAAGAATACCAAGAATATTGCGAAAAAGAGTGCTTTTCCCTACTCCGTTAGGCCCCAGCAGACAGACCAGATTCCTTTTCTTTATCTGAAAGGATATATTGTGCAGGATCTCTCTGCTGCCATAAGAAAAACTTAAATCTATAACCCGGACACTCACATCAGATCCTCCTTTCTTGTGATCAGATAAATAAAGAAAGGTGTTCCAATAACTGCTGTTAAAATTCCAAGGGGTATCTCTGTTGCCAGCAGATTTCTGGAAACATTATCAACCAAAAGCATAAATCCTGCCCCTATCAGCATTGTTGCCGGAATCAAATGAACATAATTATTTCCTATCACTTTTCTGGAAAGATGAGGAATTACCAGACCGACCCACCCGATCATTCCGCTGACTGATACGCTGGCGGCAGTAATAAGTGTAGACGCAATAATTACCCAAAACCGAATCTTCTGAGCATTAACGCCAATACTTCTAGCCTCATCGTCCCCCATGGTCACTACATTAATCCTCCAACGGAACAAAACCAGCGGAACCAGTCCCACTGCCATGGGTACTGCCGCAAATAAAACATCTTTCATTTTGGCCCCCGCCAGACTTCCCATCAGCCAGTATGTAATCTCCGGCAGCTGGTTATTGGGATCCGCAATCAATTTTAGAAAAGAAGTTCCCGCAGAAAACAAAGAACTGACCATAATTCCGGCCAGAACCAGGCCCAGTATTTTACTGCCCCCCGCATGTTTACTGATAAATGTTACTAAAAGTACTGTTCCTATACTAAACACAAATGCACTAACTGTAGTCATTGCAGAAGGAAGATTTAATACAATAGCAAGGGCAGCCCCAAAAGCTGCTCCTGATGACGCCCCCAGAATATCCGGTGCCGCCATTGGATTTTGGAAAATCCCCTGGTAAGACGCGCCGGCCACAGACAGACTGCATCCTACCAGACAGGCTAAAATAATCCTTGGAATACGAACATTGAATACGGTATTTTCCATATTTGCAGCCCAGAAGGGTTCTATAGGAAATATCTTTGATCCTAAAATTCCAAACAATTGAGAGGGTTTAATGGGATATCTTCCTATAAAAAATGAAGCAAAAAAAAGTATTATTAAGATTATCACCATCAAAATAAATATCTTTTTTTTCTTCATCGGGCTGATTCCTTTTCAATCGTAAACATATACATCTCCTTCTTATTTGGAAGATAATACGGATATTTCCCACCGGGCAGCTCCTTTAAATGTGTCTTTAAATACTGGGACATGGTTATATGATCCGGCTTTAAACTATAATGAAGAACAAAACGCTCTGCTTCCCACCTGCTTGTCAGAGGCTGTCCAAATTCCATATCAAAAAATTTCAGCTGTGTGTTCAGACCGCACTGTTTTACAAACTCCACATCCTGTTCCATAACCCGCTTTCTGTTATATACAGAGGAAAAGCCTCCATCAATCTCTTTTGGTGATTTCCGAATTATAATAATGCGCTTTTTGCAGATCCCAAGATATTTTTCCAGATATGTATGCACATTTCCAAATGCGCACATCAGCAAAGTGTCACAGCATTCATCCGTAAGAACGCTCCAGTCAGCGCATCTGACAGTTAAATTAGTCAATTTACGCTCTGATACCTTTGCAGACAACAAATCTGTAACTTTCTTTTCTCTGTCAACTGCAGTAATCGCCTTTACAAAAGGCGCCAGTTCAAGGTCAAGATACCCAAGTCCGCATCCAATATCACAGACAGTTTCATTCTGTGAAAAAAACGGCAGCAGAGTCTTTCTTAAATTCACATGATACTGTGTATAAAAAGCAGCTCTCTGATACCACTCAATACTTTCTTTTGTCCACTTAAACATGTTTTACTTTTCCATTCATTACCTTGTTTTATATTGTTTTGTCTTGTTTTATATTTTATTACTTACCAAAATAACACATTTTTGTTCTGTTTTGTTTATTTTTATTCATCTTTTTCCATGCTTATTTATGCAATATTCGCATTGATATCTATTTCTACTTTCAAATAAAACTCTCCTAATTGTTATATTCTTAAATATCAATGTTTACTTCTCAAACATAAAAAAGGTCGCTTTTGCGACATGACTCCATTCTGCCGCAGTGCCATCCACAGCGGAGCGTTTTTTTACTCTATAGGAATCGGTACTTTTCAGCTTTATCACAACACAGTATTTCCTATAGAGCAAAAAAGCATCTCTGCAAAAGATTCTGATCTCTAAAGATCCTGAATCCCGCAAAAATGCTCTTCAATCTGCAAAAGATGAAACCTGACAGCGCCAGACACATCTTCTTTTGTATTTTATTTTTATGCTTCTTTTTTCTAATAAATTTCTTTTTACTTCTGAAGTATCTTTTTGGTTTTATCAACTACATATCCGCTTCCGCCTCTGTTTTTCACATCTTCGGTCATAGTAACAAGGCAGAAGGAATCCTCCTCTGAGGCATCTGGGGTAAACACCACAAACCAGCCCAGTTCTGTTCCTGTAGTATCATCCTTTGAAGCCTTAATTTCCGCTGTTCCCGTCTTCCCGGCAAGTTTCATCCCGTCTATTTTACATCCCCGCCCGGTCCCGTGAGAGCTTTCGATGACCTGCACCAGATCATCACATATTTCCTTTACTGCCTCCTCTGAAAATACCTGTTCTTTCCAATATTCCGGCTTATTTTCCTTTGTAAGCAGAAGTTTTGGCTTTATCATGTTTCCATCATTGACAAATGCAGAATAAATATCTGCCAGATGCAGCGGATTAACAAGCATCTGTCCCTGGCCGTAACCACTGTCTGCCAGCTGGATCTCTGTCTCAAAAGTATCTCCATTGGAAAACTGCGACTGACTCATCTGAATAGGGAACGCCAGCTGTTCACAAAATCCCAGTTTCGGCAGCTCTTTTAAAAATGTATCTTCTCCGATTTTTAAAGCCGCTTTTGCAAAATAAATATTGTCTGAGGAAATCAGTGCTTCCCGAAGCTTTCCGTCTGCAGCCTCATGCAGTGTTGTCACCTTATAACTTCCCCAGCTGTCATCCTTCTGCCAGCTTAAGCCGTCCTTTCCAAGACTCTCATCTGCCAGAAGCGTTCCCGTTGTCAGTCCAATTGCCGCCGTTACCGGCTTAAAGGAAGAGCCCGGACACCATACCGCCCGGAAACGGTTCTGGAGAGGTTTCTTCTCATTTTCATTCAGTGCACTCCATTCCTGTTGTGTCATCCCACGCACAAACAGATTGGCGTCATAGGAAGGCGTACTTACAAGCGCCAGCACTTCTCCGTTTTTTGGATTCATCACCACACTGCAGCTTTTATCAGAGGCATATTCTTCATAAATTTTCTTCTGAAGTGCGGCGTCAATGGTAACGGTGATATCTTCTCCATCTGTTTTCGGCTTTGAAGCTATAATTTCTTCCTCCTGACCGTCTTCTGAAACAATCTGAACCTGATATCCGTTCTCACCTCTAAGCCGGTCTTCGTATAGAACTTCAAGACCGCTTTTACCGATAACACTGCCGTCGGTATACCCCTCTTTCTGATGCTCCTTAAGATCTTCCGCCGTTACCGTCTGTACATACCCGGTAACATGGGCAGCGGCTTCTTTATAGGGATACACCCGCATATCCGTATCTGAAATCATTACTCCCGGTATCGCCAGCAGGTCCTCTTTTAATTTCACCAGTTCCTTTGTCTTTTCATCTATATCAGGCGCTTCTGCTTCCACAGCTGTTACTTTTTCAATGGCTTTTACTGGAACAAAGGAATCGTCTGTCACCCATTTGGCAGACAGTTTTTTCTCAATCACCTCTTCGGAAATATCTAAAAGCCCCGCCAGTTTTTTCACTGCTTCCTCTTTATGATCGCCCATCTTTCCGGGAACAAACCCCACATTCCAAGCGGTTCCGTCTTCTGCCAGCACCATCTGGTTCCGGTCATAAATAGTTCCCCGCTTTGCTTTCATCTTGCTGACCCGGACCTTATCCGTACTGGTCAGTTCCGGAAAGATCACATCATCACTCCATTCCAGCCTGTAATCTCTTTTTTCTTTTACCAGTTCAAAGGTTTTGTCAAAGGAAATCTGTCCGGCCACACTGTCCATGGATACTCGACAGTCCAGCAAAAAATCTCCGCCGGTTTTCTCCTCATTCTTCACCTGAACATCAAAATTTCCGGCCTCAATCCCTTCATAAATGTTCTGATTTCTGGTGATAAAATCTTCCTTTGAAATTTTACCCTGACTGTCCTGGCTGATCATCTGATACAGCTTCTCAAAATCCCGGCTTTCCACCGCCGCAAAATAATTCTTCAATATCTCTTCCGGCTTCTTTGATATTCCCGGCATCTGAAACCAGAAAACCAGAACCGGGATAACACAGATGCCTGCTGCCGCCAAAAGCCCCAGTGAAATTTTAAATTTTAATGTTCCCCCTCTTTTTCTTCTTATCTTTTTCATAGGATCCTCCATAATCTTACGTTTGTAAGATTATCCTACCTTTATCTTTCAAATCTGTCAAGCTCCTGACGCATTTCGCTTAAATTCTTCATAGGTCACGGCAAAATAAATCAGATAAATTATTCCAAAAAAGAGCAGAGACCAGCCAAAAAAGGAAGCGGACGCCGTTGCAATCCCGGAGTAAAACACAAATTGTCTGCTGATAAATACTACAATTCCTGCACTGATTAACACAGCCGCACCAAAAGGCACCAGATAATAGAGCATCAGCTGTTTTAATATAATTTTGTTAATCTCATCTTTCCGCAATCCAAGATTTTTTAATACCTGATACCGAAACCGGTACTTATCGGAGTCACTGATCTGCTGTACAGCCAGAATAGTCATAGCCACACAAATAAATACCAGTCCGATATAAAACAGTGGAAAAATAATTGCCGACAGTAAAAAACGCATATTCTGTGTGCTGGTCTCTTTGACATAGACAGGGCTGTCGTCTGAATAAATCATATCCGTTCCGCTTCCCCGGTCTTCATAGGTATACTCCACATCCATGCCGGTCTCAAAGCCCTGGAGCTTTAACAGGTCATTCTGAAGAGTATCCGGTACTTCTCCTTTTATCTGAGCCATCAGCAGATTATAATAGGGCGTCATTTTTTCAGCGGTCTCATCACTGACAACCAGCAGATAGTCCGCCCCGTTGTGTCCGTTCTGCTCAAAAGGCTCTGTATGCACTCCCTGACAGCTTAAGGTGCCCTCCTTGATCTTCAACGGCTGTCTGCTGATATTCTCCACAGTATCTTTGATCCGGCTTTTTGTATGAATCAGATACTGATCTTCCGATAGGGTAACCGGCTGATATAAAAGCATCTGCCTGAGTTTGTTGTAATCTGACAGCTTCATATAAGTATCATACTGAAAATATCCGGATGCATAAGCCCCTTTTACCTGATCTAAAAACAAAAGATTCATCTGATTGCTTCCGTTTTCATAAATCTGGTATGCATACAAATCTGCGGCATTTCCCTGGCTTTCTATCAGTTTCTTTTCTTCTGTAAAATCATACTCCGTATTCCCGCTGTAAACGGCAACATCAAAAGGCCACTTTTCCTGCGCCTGTGTATTCTGATACTCATTGAGCATCATGGCACAGGAACAGCCCACCAATACTACCGTAAATAAAATCGTTAAAGTTCCCAGTGTAAAACGCATAGTTTTCACTTTGGAAGCCATCTGGCGCAGCACAAACAAGTTTCCGTGACGGTAAATCCCCCGCCCCCCACGCTTAATATAACCAATTAAAAAGGCTGACAGACCTATATAAAGAATATAAATTGCCGCCACAAGACCAGCCAGCAGCCCAAACACATTTTCAACCGTTATCTTCCCCTGGTAAATCATCCAGATAAAAGCCGCAATATAAACGGCACCTGCAAAAAACATCCACTGCTTTTTACTTTTGTTTCCCGTTTTCAGTTCCTCATTCTGACGGTCCATATACATCATTTCCCGGATATTCATCTTTTTAAAACGGCGCCTGTTGCGAAACAGAGCCAGCACATAGGAAAGTGCATAAATACCGGCAGTCAAAAGCAGGGTAAATACATTCCATTCCACATGCAGTGTATATTCTCTGGCTACAATGGCGTAAATCAGTGTTGTTACCACCTGCTGCAGAAAAAATCCGGGCAAAAGCCCGATTACAAATGCTGCTGCTCCTATCTGCATATTTTCCCGCAGGAAGAGATTTGCAATCTGTTTTTTCCGAAATCCCAGCAGCAGATAGGTGGCAAATTCTCTGCTCCGCCTCTGAGCCATAAATCTCACCATGTAATGTACCAGCCAGATCACAATCAATACAATAAAAAAGGTTACAACCCCAAGCATAATCGCCATAATCCCGGCTTCCTGACACAAAGCCCACACTGACTTTGAAAAAATCATGGAATTAAAAGCAAACATCAGCGCTGTAATCAGTACCATGGTCAGCAGATACACAAGGTAATCCCGCATAGAACGTTTTGCGTTCCTTCTGGCAAGTTTACTCAGCATCCAGATCACCTCCTGTCAGCGAAAGTACATCCAGAATCTGGTTTAAAAACTCTTTTCTTGTACGCCCTCCCTTTATCAGTTCATGGAAAATCTGTCCGTCTTTTAAAAATAAAATTCTTTCACAGTAACTTGCCGAAAAAGCATCGTGGGTTACCATCAGGATTGTTGCCCCCATCTGCGTATTCATCTCCGAAAACGTTTCCAGAAGCATTCTGGCAGACTTAGAGTCCAAAGCCCCGGTAGGCTCATCCGCAAATACAATTTTGGGCCGGTTAATCAAAGCTCTGGCACAGGCACAGCGCTGTTTTTGTCCTCCGGAAACTTCGTATGGAAATTTGTCTGCAATCTGGCTGATTCCAAGACGTTTCAGCATTTCTCCGGAACGAGTTTCAATTTCCCTTTTGGAATGACTGCAAAGAGACATGGCAAGCTCCACATTCTCTTTCATGGTCAGTGTATCTAACAGGTTAAAATCCTGAAATACAAATCCAAGATTTTTCTTTCTGAACTCAGCTAATTCATCTTCGTTCAGGCCTGTAATATCCGTTTCCCCATAATATATATGCCCGGAAGTCACCTGATCCACAGTTGCCATAAGATTTAAAAGAGTTGTCTTGCCGGAACCGGACGCCCCCATAATCCCGGTAAACTCTCCTTTTTGAATCTCCATGGAAATCCGGTCTACGGCCTTTGTCACATTCTTTCCTTTTCCATAATATTTTTCAACGTCATCTACACGAATAAATTCACCCATATAATATCTTTCCTTTCTTTCAAATTCCGTTTTTCTGAACTGATCTTATCATACCCCGTTTTTCATACCACTGGTATCTGATCACCTTTCATGAATCTTACAGATTTGAAAGATTTCCTATTCGCCAAAATGACTGCTGCCATCGGGAAAATGTAGAGAAATACATGTGTACTCTCCTTCTTTTGATTCTGCCGATATGCCGATCCCCAGCCTGCGGCAGAGTTTCCTGCACAGATATAGGCCAATCCCGGTAGCGGCTGCCTGCATCCTTCCATGACTGCCGGTAAAGCCTTTATCAAAAATACGGTGGATTTCACTGTCTTTGATTCCCATTCCCTGATCCCATACAGATAACACCGTCTCATTCTTTTGCCTCTGCGTATATAAACGAATCTGACAGCCGTCATCCTTTTTGTATTTTACCGCATTGATCAGCAGCTGATTTAAAATAAATCCAACCCATTTATCATCTGAATACACAGTATCTGTTACCTGTTCCACATCAATCTGCGCATGGTTTTGAATCAGCCAGGAGCTTCCCCGCTGTATAACTTTAACAGCCGTCTGGTAAAGATCAATTTCCCGTATCATATAATCCTGGCTGACAGTATCTGATCTTGCGTAAAACAGCGCCTTTTCCACATCATTTTCCAACTGCTCCAGGCAGACTTTGATTTTTTTCATCTCTTCGTCTTTTTTTGTGCCGCAGATCAGATACATAGAAGTTAAGGGAACTTTCACCTCATGAATCCAGTTCTCTATAAAATCTTTATATTCTTTCTGGCTGTTTTCCAGTTCATGAACAGCGTCAATCACTGATTTATTTGATTTCCTCAGAATCTGATGATACAGGCGGTCCTCAAGCCGGAAGGATTTCGGCATCAGCTCTGAAAGCAGATAGGGTTTCTCCAGCTCTTCCAGCAGACCTGACACCTGATTCCAGTATGTTTTCCGCCGGATATAATCCACAGCCATCCATACTGCAAGCACACAGCACCAGGCAATTAAAAACAGAATGCTCTGGTTCTTTTCAAGCCCCAGCAGATAAAAAAAAGCAAAGCAGCCTGCCATACAGGCTGCCTGAAACAGCAGTATCATTTTTTTGTCCTTCAAATAGGCCAAAACGGTCATACAATATATCCCTGTCCTCTCCTGGTTTTGATTAGTTCCCCCGCCCCGATTTCCTGAAGCTTTGCCCGGATCCTGGTCACATTCACGCTTAACGTATTGTCATCTATAAAAATCTGATTTTCCCACAGATCCTCAATGAGATCTGCTCTGGGTACAATCTGGCCGCTGTGGCTGAATAAATAATAACAGATACGAAATTCATTTTTTGTAAGCTCTGACCGTTTTTCGCCAAAAGAAACTGTACTGTTCAGAATATTTAAGCATACTCCGCCGCATACCAGCTGATTTTTGACATCCACCGACTTCCGCTTCCCGGAGCGTTTTAACACCGCCGCAATTCTTGCCAGCAGAACCGGCGCATGATAAGGCTTTGCCACATAATCATCTGCTCCCGCCATCATGCCTTCCAGCTCATCCATAGATGTACTTCTTCCGGTGACAAATATAATGGGGATATCCGCTTTTTCTCTGATCTGCCTGCACAAAAACGTTCCATTTGCTCCCGGCAGATTTACATCCAGCAAAATAAGATCAGGAGAAGCTCTCAGAACATCCCCTGCTATATCATCAAAGCTTTCTGCCGCCGCTGTCCTGTATCCGGAATGTGTTAACAGCTGTACAAGCTCCATACGGATTGACGCCTCATCTTCAATTATATAAATCAACTCCACAATTTTATATCCTTTCCTGAGATCTCTGATACAGGCGTCTGCAATCCCTCAAAATAAATTGCACATTTAATGATATGATCCTGCTTCTGCTCAAATATACGGTAAGCCTCTTTTATTTTTGAAAAGGGGAAACGATGGGTAATCAGACATTCTGCATTTAATTTTCCCTCCTTAATAAGCCTTAGAATTTCATCGCAGCGGCAGGCATCTACACCGCCGGTTTTAAAGATCAGATTTTTTCCGTACATTTGGGGCAGCGGTAATACCTGTTTTTTTTCATACATAGCCTCAAGCACCACAATTCCATTAGGTCTTGCAGCTTTCCAGGCAAGTTCAAAGGTATTTTCGCCTCCGGCTGCTTCGATGACGCAGTCAGCCCCTCTGCCGGCACTGGTCTGTTTTACAAATTTCTCCAGATCTTCCTTCTTGGGATTTACAACAATATCCGCCAGCCCGTTCTCAAAAGCTGTCTTCAGACGAAATTCATCCGTATCAGCCGCAATTACATGCTTTGGCTGATACAGCTGTGCAGCCATCATAGTACACAGTCCCGCCGGTCCCGCTCCCAGTACCAGCACAGTATCCCCTTTTTTGATTTCTCCAAGTCCTGCGGCCCAGTATCCGGTGGAAAGCAGATCTCCTGTAAACAAAGCTGCCTCATCAGAGACCCCTTCCGGAATCCGGTTTAACCCCTGATTGGCATGAGGAATCCGCACATACTCCGCCTGGCCTCCGTCAATCCTACATCCAAGCATCCAGCCCCCTTCTGAATCCTCACAATTGTTTACAAATCCATGATTACAATAAAAACATGAGCCGCAGAAGGATTCCACATTCACGGCTACCCGGTCTCCTGCCGCCACCCCTTTTACAGCCGGGCCGGTCTGTTCCACAACACCTACAAATTCATGTCCTAGTATGACGCCCCGGGCGGCCTTGGGCACAGCTCCATGCAGTATATGAATATCGCTGCTGCAGATGGTTGTCAGTGTCACTCTGACGATAGCATCTGTATCTTTTAACAGGGATGGTTTTTCTCGTTCACAAAGCTCTGCCTTTCCCTCTTTCGTATATACAACCGCTTTCATATCAGCTGTCTCCTATTTCTTTTTCTTTCACCGTCTGATTTCTCATCCTGATTTTCCCCACCACCACACAAAGCAACGCTGTGATTACCATATCCGGCAATGTATTTCCCAAAGGCAGATCAATGGTCATCAGATATCGGTACAGCAAAAATCCAAGTCCCCAGACCATGAGATTTGCAATATCAAAATTTCTTAAGACGCACCTGTGCTTTAGCACAAAAAAATCTGCAATCTGAACTGCCACCATAGGAGCAAATACCGAGCCGATCAAATACAGAAAATCTGTAATATCATCCATGGGAAATATCATGGCTCCGGCAGTCCCCACAACAACAGCCGCCAGGGCTGCCCATTTCTCATTAATTTTCCCGGAAATTGACACACTAGAAACTCCCGCAGAAAATGCATCCAGAAACGTAGTAGTTACCGTTGAAAAAATAATAATTAAAAGTCCTGCCACACCCAGTCCTGCTTTTACCATAATAGAAGCAATATCGGACTCACCGGTAAAAATCGCAATTCCCATGCCGATAATATACATCCAGCAGCTGACAATACCGTACACAACCGTGCTGACTGCCGAAGCAGCCACCGGCTGCTTTGCCTCTCTGATATAATCGCTGATCACAGGCAGCCAGGACAGCGGCATTGCCACCGACAATTCCACAGCCGCCCCAAAGGTCATAGCCTCTCCCAGGGGTGAAGATACAGAAGTGTCTGCAAAAATAATCCGGCATAAGATCAATGTCAAAATAAAAAGAGCTGTCATAGCTATGAGATTTACTTTGCCAAGATTAGAAACGCCAATCAAAATCCATAAAGCAATCAGGCCCCCGATTACCAGACACCATACCCATTTTCCGGTATGGAAAATCCCGTCCGCAGCCAGAGCTCCATCATAAATCATAATGGCTGTCCATCCCACCAGCTGCAGGACATTTAAAAAGGAAAACAAAAGTCCGCCCCGTTTTCCAAAGCTGACTTTTACTGTTTCCATAGCGCTTTTTCGTTGTTTTCCACCAATCACTCCCGCCAAAAACAACAGAATGCATCCGATTAGATGCCCCAGAATAATTGCCTGAACACCCTTTGAAAATCCAAGGGGCGCAAGATAAGTTCCCGTAAGAATTTCCGCAATGGACACACCGGCCCCAAACCAGATCAGTCCATTGGCAAACAATGATGTTCCTTTTTTATTGCTGCTCATGAAACCCTCCATTTTCCAGAACCTTACAGATGCCAAAAGCATGATTCATAGGACCGCTTCCCCGCCCCAGATCAAGCATATCTTTCAGGGCCCCTGATATGTATTCCTTTGCCAGCATCACCGCTTCTGTCAGGCTGCTGCCTTTTGCCAGATTAGAAGCTATGGCACTTGACAGTGTACATCCGGTTCCGTGAGTATTGGGATTATTAATTCTTTTTCCGTAAAACCACTGTATCTTCCCCTTATCATACAGCAGATCATTGGCATCATTCAGCTGATGCCCGCCTTTGCATAATACGGCGCAGCCATACTGATTACTGATAAGCTCTGAGGCTTTTACCATATCTTCTTCCGTCTCAATCTCAATCCCGGACAGTACTTTTGCTTCTGGTATATTCGGTGTCAGAACTGCCGCCAGGGGAAGAAGTCTTTGCTTCAATGTCAGTACTGCCTCATCACTGATAAGCTTTGATCCGCTTGTAGCCACCATAACCGGGTCCACAACAATATTTTCAGCTCCGTACTCCTCCAGCTTGTCCGCAATCACGTGAATCAGCGCACTTGAGGACACCATACCTATCTTCACCGCATCCGGACGGATATCTGTAAATATGCTGTCTAACTGCTCTCCCATAAACGTTTCCGTAACTTCCATAACAGACTGTACCCCAGTGGTATTCTGGGCAGTCAAAGCAGTAATGGCACTCATAGCATATACGCCATTGGTTATCATCGTTTTAATATCAGCCTGTATCCCTGCGCCGCCGCTTGAGTCACTGCCCGCAATTGTTAATGCTGTTTTCATGTTTTACTCCTTCTATTAATCTGCAGGACATCATTCTGCAATCTGTTTTACTTTTGCCAGAAGTTCTTCTGTGGCAGATCTGATATCCGCAGCCCCAAAGACAGCGCTGACCACGGCCACACCGCAGATTCCGCTTCCTTTCAGTGTTAATATATTATCTGTTCCAATCCCTCCGATGGCCACCACCGGAATATCCACTGCCTGGCAGATCTCTTTTAATGTCTGTTTATCCACATCTTCTGCATCTGTTTTGGTTCCGGTGGGAAATACTGCTCCCACCCCCAGATAATCAGCCCCATGGGAAAAAGCCCGGACTGCTTCTTCTACTGTTCTGGCAGAAACTCCGATAATAGCGGTATCGCCCAGCTTTTTTCTCACATCCAGCGCTTCCATATCGCTCTGTCCTACATGAACGCCATCAGCCTGTATCTTTTGTGCCAGCTCCACATTATCATTAATAAGAAACGGAATTTGATACCTGCGGCACAGCTTCTGGATTTCAACAGCCTCTTTAAAAAACTGATCCTCCTTAAGCTCCTTCTCTCTTAGCTGTATCATTGTGGCCCCGCCCTTAATTGCTTCCTCTACCTGCTGATACAGACTCTGCCCCTTCAGCCAGCTTCTGTCTGTTACTGCATACAGCAGCAAATCTTTTTTATCGCACTTCATAATCTGCTCCCTTATCTAACATTTCTGCATTCATATTGTATACTGCATCAATCATCCGGTTCCGGTACGCAGCATTTCCATCCTGAGGCTGCATATAATTCCATCCGGTTTCTCCGGCGACACCCATAGCACACACGGCTGCGGCGGCGGCTTCCAGCCGGCAATCCGGATTGGCAGCCAAAAATGCTGTCATTAATCCCGAAAGCTGACAGCCGGTCCCGGTAATCCTGCCCATCTCCGGCCGGCCGTTTCGGATAACATAGCAAATCTTGCTGTCACTGACAAGATCAATGGCTCCCGTCACCGCAATGATACACTTAAATTTTTCCGCAGTTTCCTTTACAAATAAAACCGCCTGGTCCAGATTTGCTTCCGATACGGCATCTTTCAGATCTGCATCCACGCCTCTGGTGGAAGAATGCACACCCGCCAGTGTTTTAATCTCAGAAACATTTCCCCGAATAACCGTAAACGGAATTTCATGTATCAGATTCATGGCTGTATCTGTCCGCATAGTACTGGCCCCGGCTCCCACAGGATCCAGCAAAACAGGATGTCCAAGATCTGCAGCCCGCTTCCCTGCCAGCAGCATGGACCGCACCGTCCTGGAATTTAAAGTTCCGATATTAATATTTAACCCATTGCAGATGGAGGTTATCTCCTCTGCCTCCTCCTGTGCATCCGCCATAATTGGACTTGCACCGCAGGCCAGTATCATATTGGCTACATCATTTACCGTTACATAATTTGTGATATTATGAATCAGCGGCGCTTCTATTCTTACATTTTCAAGACACTTTCCCAGCATATAATAACTCCTTTTTTACTTCTTATTTTTTAATGATATGCTTTTTCAACTATATCCCGGCAGCTAAAGGCCCGCAAGACTTACCGCAGCCGGTGAATACGCATCAGGCACCCCGCCGTTACTACTGCTGCAGCCCCAATCCAGGCCAGAGGCTCCGCCCAGAAAATGGCTGTTACTCCCCAGAATCCAGTTAAAAACAGGGCCGCTCCAACACGCATAAAAAATTCCACTCCGCCGGAAATCAACGGTATTACGGCATTGCCAAGTCCCTGTACCGCGCTTCGAAACACATGCAGCAGATACAGCGCAAATAAAAAGATACTGAGCATTGTTAAATAACGGTAAGAGACCTCAAGAACCTGAGGCGCCGTCTTATCAGAAAAATCAATGAATATGCGGAGAATATATTTTCCCCACAGCAGCATCACCGTTGTCACTCCGGCAGCAATGACCATAGATGCCAGAAAGGCACTTTTCATTCCTTTCCGAATTCTTTTATGTAAACCTGCCCCAAAGTTCTGCGCCATATAAGTGGTAACAGCATAACCGAAAGAAAAACCGGAGCTTTCCATAAGCCCCAGTAGCTTATTGGATGCTGTAAACGCCGCCACATACACCGTGCCATGCACATTAATGGCAGACTGTAAGACCATCCCGCCAATGACAATTACTACATGCTGCAGCGCCAGGGGCAGCCCCATGCTGCACAGCTCTTTTAAAGACGCCGGGTCCAGCTTCCAGTCTTCCCGCTTCATCTGTATAATCTCTATCCGCTTAATCACTGCCAGGCAGTATAAAAAAGCAAGCAGCTGCGCCGTAACTGTAGCTGCTGCGGCTCCTATAATTCCCCAGTGAAATACCATAACAAATAAAAGATCCAGTACAACGTTAATACCTCCGGCAATTAAAACTGCAAGCAGAGGTGTTCTGCCATCCCCCAGAGCACGAAGTATTGCTGCCGCCATATTATATGCCATAATTACCATAGTACCGGCAAACATTACCGTAAGATAGGATACTGCCCCCGGCAGAATATCACCCGGAGTTTTTAAAATAGTTAAAATCGGCCGGATTAAAAGCTCTCCCGCTATCGTCAGCACCACCCCGATTGTTACACACAAAAATACTGACATAGTAACGGATTTCTTAAGCCGTTCCCGGTTACCCTCCCCGAAATGATGGGCAATCCGGGTGGCAAATCCCTGTGTCATAGCCATAATTACCCACAAAATCAGCCAATATGTCCAGTCCGCCGCGCCTACTGAAGCCAGCGCCTTAATCCCTACACCACGCCCTACAATGATTGCATCCACAATGGTATACAGCTGCTGTCCCAGGTTTCCAATCATCAGTGGAACGGCAAGGGTAATCAGTAATCCCAGAGGTTTTCCCTGGGTCATATCTTTTACTCTGCTCATCTAATGTTCTTCCTTTTTCGTATTTTTAAATCTTTTCGGATATTTCTAATTATAAATTAAATAAAGTAAAATTCAACTGTCCTAAATTCAAGTCTCGCTCTCGCAAGACTTGTACAAAGCTCTGACCAGCTTTCATTACCCCAAAGCCACATCCAGAATCATCATAATCACAAATCCTATGGCAAACCCAATGGTGCCAATATTGCTGTGTTCTCCCTGGCTGGCCTCCGGTATCAGTTCTTCCACCACTACATAAATCATCGCCCCAGCCGCAAAACTCAAAAGGTAAGGTAAAATGGGCGTCAGCAGGCCTGACAGCAGAATGGTTATACCTCCGGCTAAAGGCTCCACAATTCCCGAAAGCATTCCATAAGTAAATGCTCTCCCCTTTCCGATTCCTTCACTTCTTAAGGGCAGTGAAATAATCGCTCCTTCCGGAAAATTTTGAATGGCAATGCCGATTGCCAGGGCAAAAGCTCCCGTCAGCGTTATAGGTGTACTATCCGCAAGCATCCCGGCAAACACAACTCCAACTGCCATTCCTTCCGGAATATTGTGTAAAGTTACCGCCAGCACCAGCATTGTAGTTTTTTTCAAAGCAGCTTTGGGTCCCTCCGGCTGGCGGCTTCCCATATGCAGATGCGGAATAAGCCGGTCCATCAGCAGTAAAAATAAAATTCCGGCAATAAACCCTGCAGCGGCAGGAACAAATGCCAGCTTATCAAGCTCTTCTGACATATCCATAGCCGGAATCAGCAAAGACCAGACAGAAGCCGCGACCATAACACCGGACGCAAATCCCAGCAGCAATTTTTGTACCAGCGGCCGAATCTGTTTTCTCATAAAAAACACACAGGCTGAGCCTAGCATCGTTCCCGCAAATGGAATCAATAGTCCCGCTAATAGATACATCATCAGGTTACCTCTCTTTCCTTGGCAGCCTCCTTATCCATAGGAAGCCTGTAAAAAAATAAAACCGTAAACGGTATGCAGGTCAAAAAAGTCAGTATATCAGCCAGAGTCTGGGAAATCTGTACCCCCATAAGACCAATGGCAGACGGTAAAATCAGAATCAGGGGAATAAAATAAATACCGCTTCTTAATGCTGAAATCACAGAAGCCTGGACACTCTTTCCCACACTTTGAAGCATCATCGTATTACAAATACTAAATGGCTGAAAAAAGCAGGCTGCACACTGACAGCGCAGCGCAAAGGTACCTATGGCAATTACCTGAGGGTCATTCCGAAACAGCGCTACAATGCTGCCGGAAAAAATCAGACAGATTATTGCAGCCCCGCCAAGCAGCCCTTCCCCCATCAATGTTGTAAACCAGAAGCCTTTTTTTACTCTGGAATATCGTCCGGCTCCATAATTAAAAGCAGCCACAGGCTGATACCCCTGCCCGGTGCCAAGGCCTACAGAAAACATCAGCGAACTGATCCGGTTTACAATACTCATGGCAGCTACCGCCGTATCACCATATATGGCAGCCTGATGATTTAAAAGCATTGTGGACATGCTGTTAAATCCCTGGCGTATGAGACTTGGCACACCGGTTTTTACAATTTCTGCTACTTCCTGTCTATTCCTTGTAACCTTTCCAAAAGAAAGCCTGCTTTCTGTTTTTCCCGATAGAAACATATAAAGCAGCAGTAGAAAACTTACAATCTGAGAAACGCCTGTAGCCAGACCGGCTCCCCGGATCCCCAAACCCATTCCAAACATAAATACCGGATCCAGAATTATATTTAAAACGCCTCCGGCAGTTAATCCTATCATAGCATAAACTGCCATTCCCTCATACCTTAGAATATTGTTCATCACACAGCTGCTGGTCATAAAAGGCGCCGCCAGCAAAATAAAGACAGCATATTGTCTGGCATAGGGATAAATAGTATGCGTACTTCCAAGCAGATACATCAGCTGGCGCAGAAATAAAAGTCCCAAAACCCCAATCAAAAGCCCCGCCGCAGCCGCCAGAAAAAAACCTGTGGAAGCAAATCTAGACGCGCTCTCTTTATCTCTCTGCCCAAGCTTTCTAGAAATAATACTTCCGGCCCCGTGTCCAAACATAAAACCAAAAGCCTGCAGGATAGCCATCAGCCCAAACACAACCCCTACCGCACCGCTGGCACTGTTGCCCAGGCGGCTTACAAAATATGTATCCGCCGTATTATAAATATTTGTAATCAGCATACTGACAATTGTTGGCACTCCCAGCGTTACAATCAGCCGCGGAACAGGTGTTTCTGTCATTTTTTTATATTTTAAGTCTTCTGCAGACATATGTCTATCCATTACTGCAGCTCCTTTCACAATTTATGTACTATATCATGTTCTTACTTAATAGTATATTACAGGCTGATATAAAAGGTGTTTCCACCGGCCATAAAGAGGAAAGAGCGTCGTTTTCTATGATGCAAAAAAAATCCTGCCACGGCAGGATTCTCCGCCTGCGGCGGGTTGCGCAGGCAAAAAAGAGGAACTTCTTTTCTGCACTGCAGCTAAAAGCTCCTCCTGTCTATACTGATTATCCTGCCCTGACAGACAGATTTTAATCATTTTTATTCTAATCTACTCCATTTTTTTTGCAGATATCCTGCAGAACGCATCTCTCACAATGGGGTTTTGTCCGGGCTGTACAGACATCTCTTCCATGATATACAAGGCGATGGCAAAAATCGCTGCCCTCCTTGGGAGGCACCAGCTTCCAGAGGGCCATCTCCACTTTTTTCGGCTCCTTGATCTGATCAACAAGCCCAATTCTGTTCACCAGGCGGATACAATGAGTATCTGTTACAATCGCCGGTTTTCCAAATACATCTCCCATAATCAGGTTCGCACTTTTTCTCCCTACTCCCGGCAGCTTTAACAAAGCGTCAAAATCATCCGGCACATTTCCATGATACTGATCTCTTAAAATTTTCATACAGGCACTGATATCTCTGGCTTTGCTTTTTCCAAGACCGCACGGTCTGACAATTGCTTCAATGTCTTCCGGCTCCGCCAAAGCCAGAGCATCCACATCCGGATATTTTGCATAAAGGTCCTGCACTACCACATTAACCCTTTCATCGGTACACTGAGCTGCCAGGCGTACTCCCACCAGAAGTCTCCACGCATCGTTATAATCCAGCGTACACTCTGCATCCGGATATTCCTGCTTCAATCGTTCTATCACTTCTAAGGTCAATGCTTCTTTTGTCAATTCTTCTTTTGCCAATTCTTCCTTTGCCAGTTCTTCTTTTATCATTGTTTCTTTCGTCATATGTTCCTCCGTTTTTTCTCATAGCACCTTCGATAACAATTACGCTTTTTCTCTCCAATGTTTTTCTTCTAAAACTGAAATATGTTCCGTTTTAATCTCTCCTGTTAAATCCCATAACTGATCTTTGTTTGTCTGGTAATGACAAAATCCGCACTTTTCCTGAACTCTTCGAGATTGTTCATTTCCGTCAAAATATCCACACCAGAGCCTTACCAGCCCCAATTCTTGAAAAGCATATCTGACCAGTTCTCTCACTGCCTCCGGAATTAGTCCTTTTCCCCAATATGGAACCCCAATCCAGTAACCAATTTCCGCCTCATTAAATGGCAGGGCAAAATTACTGTCTTTGCCAATCAATAATCCGGCGCTTCCAGCCACACGGCCATCTTCCTTTAAAACAACTGCATAAGTACCTTCTGCAGACAATACCTGTTGAATTATATCCCGGCTGTTTTCCACACTTGTATGTACCGGCCAGCCTGCAGCAGGCCCCACCCTTTCATCCTTCGCAAGTTCGTACAGGCTCCCGGCATCTTCCGTTTTCCATGGACGAAGAATCAGACGGTCCGTCTCTAAAATATTTTTCATTTTTTTATCTCTCCGGTTAAATCTATTTTTGTAAGTACTGTATCATATCTGCCAAAAATCATCTACTGTTTTATATAAACGGGAAGCTGCATCCCGTTTTTCCAAAACACAAATACAGCTTCCCTATTTCATGGACGTATCAGATTTTTTCTATATCTATGCCACGGTTAACGAAACATCATCCAAATCCAGAGACTGAGCTCCTGTGGAAGTTACAGTAAATCTGACAGTGGCACTGGTGGCATCCGCCGGCGCCTCTGTAGAAATCCCCCTAAAGTAACCAAACTCCCGGTTATCACTGGTTAAATTCTGCTCCGATACCGTAATGGTCAAACCATCGACACTTGCACCGGCACTATCAGTAAACGTAAGCTCTGCCGTAAAACCAACCTCTGTCCCTTCTCCTCTGGCAAAAAAGGAAAGATTATAATAGCAGCCGCCCGTAATAGCAACGTCCTGTGACAGCACCGCACCGTTTAATAGATTTACAGCGGAAGTACCGGAATGCACCCTTCCTGTCTGTGCCACCCTATTAGATAAAGATGACGTATTCATAGTCCATCCGGTGGGAACCGTACTCGTGAAATTTTCCATTCCGCCATTTGTAAGCAGCTCTCCCCGTGAGGTACAGCTGCAGGTTCCTGTGGCGCCTGTAGCTCCAGTTGGGCCTGTTGGACCTGTTGGGCCTGTTGCTCCTTCTACTCCCTGCGCACCTTCTGCTCCGGTTGGGCCTGTTGGGCCTGTTGGACCTGTTGGACCCGTTGCTCCTTCTACTCCCTGCGCACCTTCTGCTCCGGTTGGGCCTGTTGGACCTTCTGCTCCCGGTGCACCTTCTGCTCCGGCGGCACCTGTTGCTCCTGTGGCTCCTGTTGCGCCTGTAGCTCCAGTTGGGCCTGTTGGACCTGTTGGGCCTGTTGCTCCTTCTGCTCCCTGCGCTCCTTCTGCTCCGGTTGGGCCCGTTGGACCCTCTGCTCCGGCGGGCCCGGTTGCTCCGGCAGCTCCTGTGGGGCCTGTTGGACCGGCTGGCCCCATTGCTCCTTCTGCTCCGGCGGCACCTGTTGCTCCTGTGGCGCCTGTTGGACCTGTTGGACCTGCAGCTCCGGTTGGACCCATTGCTCCATTTTGCCCATCTCTTCCTGCCGGACCTGCAGGGCCCGTGGCTCCAGTAGAGGCATTTATTTATGCCTAACCAATAATATTTTTATTTCATCAGAACTTTAACCACATTCATAACTTCTTTTCTTCTTAAGATTTTGCTTTCTGAATGTAAGCCTTTTCAGTCATTATTTTCTTCGTATTCTCCCTCTTCCTCCTCAATAAGAGCTGAGGAAGCCTCTATAACAGAAGTAAGAAGATTATAGAAATCAGCAGCTTTCATACTGGTAACCACCGGAACTCCCGTTTGTTCTTCCAGCGCTTTTCTTGCGATTCCCGCAACTTCTCCGCCTCTTTTAGCAACGCTTTTGCTTTCCTCAAAACCAGATGGACGAGCAGCAGCAGAAATATCTTTTGTGGAAGTTTCCGCAAGCATATTTAAAACTAATTCTGTAGTGCTCATATTATCTCTGAGATTTTCTTTTTTCAATCCTTTCAGGGATTTATATTGCCGTGTAGACATTCCAGCCCAGGCCTTCGTAATCTCATCTGTCAAAATGGCATACTCCCTTCCTTGCTGTACTCCTCGCTTTTTCCACTCATCCGTAAGCTCTTTACGAACACGAATAGTCAAAAGCCTCTGATTTATCCACTCTTCATCATATCCTTTTTTTAAATATGTAGAAAAAGCCCGGTCAATTGCTTTCTCCGGATCTATGGTTTCCTCAATACGCTCACTCCCCACCTTCGCAAGCCAGGCTTTTAATGGTTCTGCTTTGGGTGAGGTAACCGACTGGATAATACGGAAAATTCCTTCCATTGTTGCCGCATTTGTTCGATAATTTTTTCCATCACTTGCCAGCATTGGAGTTAGGGTACAGATTGTACCCCACCTGGCATTCAGTTCAGGGTCGCGGGAACGCATTTTTTTAATATACTGTTTTGGGTCTTTACTATTTGTTAAAACCGCAATCACATCTGTCACACAAAAATACCATTCTTCCTGTTTGGCATTCCATGAAGTACGAATTTGTTTATCTTCAAACATTTGGATCAAATTATTATTTCCGCTCATTTTTACGTCCTCCTGGTTTTACCAGATCTGAAATAGGGTACAATTGATACCCTGTCTGCAAAAGTTTGATGGTTCATATTATATCCCACGTCTATAAAATAAAAAAGCATTTTTAAATCTATTTTTCTCGTGAGATATTTCCCTATTAGTTTTATCTTTAACAGAACGCCAGCCGTTCCCCCTATACTATCTTTATTTTCTCCTCTGCCCGCAGCATAATGGACAATCGTGCTGGCATAAGCTGTAGCGTACAGATACAAATACTCTTTAAAAATGACACTTTTTATAAATGAAAAGGGGAGGTCCGCTGATGATCAACAGCAAACAACTATCACAAATGAGCCGGCAAGACATAAAAGAAATAAAAAAAGAAACTTTAATAGATATATCTACTATAAAAACAGATAGCACTCTGACACAGGAACAGAAAATAATTGCTTTTCTGGAACAATTAAAAAATCCTTATTGTTTTTTATGTGGTAATACCCCGGTTCGTGTCTGTTATTCCGATCAGGCCCCAGCTCTTGAGGAAATACTTACAAAATTTTTTATACAATTAAAACAAAGCTGACGCTTTCTCATAAATACGGTGCCGTACAAATATAGTTATACGGGATAGGAGGTCAGCATGGCACGTATACGAAAACAATCATTTTCAGCTGCACCAAAGAAAATAATCTGGTATATCGCTATCTATATCCGCATTTCCCGTGATGATGGAAGTGACGAAAGCCTCAGTGTTTCCAACCAAAGAAAAATTCTGCTGGAGTTCCTTAAAAAGTCTTTTCAAGACGAACATGTGGTCACGGACATTTACATTGATGATGGACAAAGCGGTACAGATTATGAGCGTCCCGGCTTTCAAAGAATGATACATGATGTGGAAACAGGAAAAGTAAACTGCATTATCTGTAAAAATCTATCCCGTGCCTTCCGTAACTATTCCGACCAGGGCTATTTTCTGGAAAGTTTTTTCCCTCGTTTTAATACCCGCTTTATTACGCTGAGCGATCCTAAAATTGATACTTTTATCAACCCGGAAACAGTAAATGGAATGGAAGTACCTATTAATGGTTTAATGAATGACCGCTTTGCATACAAAACATCCAGTGATATCCGGAGAACCTTTGACACCAAACGGCGCAACGGTGAATTTATAGGAGCATTTGCCCCCTACGGCTATGCAAAAGACACAGAAAATAAAAATCATCTGATCATCGACCCAGAAGCTGCACAAGTTGTAAAAGACATTTTCCATTGGTATGTTTACGGAGACGGAAGCACGGAAGTTATAACTGACAGAGATGGAACAAAATATAAGCGATTGACAGACAGTATGAGTAAAGAGAGCATCGCCCGAAAACTCAATAACCTTGGTATTCCAAACCCCGCTGCATATAAACGGAGCAAGGGTATGAAGTACCATAATTCCCAGGCTGACAAAAATGATGGTCTGTGGCAGTCATCAAGTATTACAACCATTCTTTCTAATGAAATGTATATTGGAACTATGGTTCAGGGCAAACAAAAAGTTATCAGCTATAAAGTACATGACAAAATAACAATTCCTGAAGATAAATGGTATCGTGTACCTAATACCCATAAGCCTATTATTAGCAGTGAATTGTTCCATAGAGTACAGGAGTTACAGGCAAAAGACACAAGGCGTGCTCCCGGCAAAAAGCAGAATTATCTGTTTTCTGGTTTTCTCAGATGCGCAGACTGTAAAAAAGCTATGACAAGAAAGCCGTCAAAAAACCTGATCTATTATAATTGTTCTACCTACAAACGAAAATCAAAAACAAAATGCTCCATCCATTCTATCCGTCTGGATGTATTAGAACCGGCAGTCTTAACTGCTATTCAAAGGCAGATTGAATTGGCTGTGCACCTGCCGGAAATTATTGACAAGATTAAAAAGGCTCCGGCTGCCGGAAATAAATCTGCACAGCTGGAGGCCTTATTAAAGCTACGTACTCAGGAGCTTAAAAAGACAGAAAACATTATAACTGATTTATACCTGGACTGGAAAAACGGAGATATCACTCACAATCAATACAGAAAAATGAAAGTAAAGTTTGAAACTCAGTCCAGACAGCTCAAAGTGATGATTAAGCATCTAAAAGAGAACATTAAGGTTATAGATGAAGATATCACTTGCGGCAATCCATATCTTAACGCATTCCTCAAGTACAAAAATGTACAGACTTTGACACAGGGTATTCTCCTGGAACTGGTAAAAGATATTTTCATTCATGAAGGCGGTGGGATTACCATTGTATTCAAATTTGAAGATCCGTTCAAACGGATTATAGATTTTATTGAAAACAATAAATACGTTCTAGCCGCTGCAGAGAACAAAGCAGACAGAGGAACTTAACCTGTCGTTTTATTCTCTATATCAGATGTGGGATGACTTCCGCCTCTGCAGGCGGTGAGTAACAAATTAGTATCAGTTCGGGTGCCAATCCCCCATCTGACATACGCTCCGAGCGGAGGTGCCGCGCTTAGAAAGAGAATGTTGTCAGCAAAGCTGACTCGAATCGCTCACCAAGTCTCGCAAAAGCGAGACTTGAATTTAAGCCAGTGATTGGGCATAAATAACCGGAGCAGTAGCCCCAGCCGCACCCGGCGCTCCGGTTGGACCCGTCGGCCCTGTGGCTCCTGCTGGGCCTGTTGCTCCCGTGGGACCCATTGCCCCGTTCTGGCCGTCTCTGCCGGCCGGACCTGTTATCCCCGCCAGGCCGTTAAAACCTCTAGGACCTACCGGCCCCTGACAGCCCCGGGGACCAGTAGGACCCTGGCAGCCTCTTGGTCCCATAGGACCTGTCGGTCCCCGCTGACAGCAGCAATTTGTCTGGCATCGGCCGCTGGCGGAACCTGCAGTAGTGCATCTGCCGTCAGAGCAGTCAGCCTGTGTGAGCTGTTCTGATTCATCGGCATTCCTGCTGTTTCTTTTATTTCTAAAATCATTAAACAATAGTATTTCCCCTTTCAAATGCTTTTGGCAAAAAATAATGCCTGATATACCATATGAAACGGGCCGCTTACTTGTGCATTTTTATACCGCTTATTCCCTTAAGCTTACCTGACATTTTCAATTTATCAAAATAGCTTATATTAAGCTGTACCTCCCTTGCATCCGGTTTTATCTTCATAGATTTTTCATGATATTTAAAGGCCTCTTCATATCTTCCAAGCCGGTCATAGCAGACACACAGCTGGATATTTGGTATATAATCATAGCAGTCCTGCTGCATGAACGCTCCATTATCAGGATTACGTCTGGCATTTAATGCCTGCCGGTACCAATACACAGCCTGGTTATATTTCTTCTGCTCTATAAAAATACGTCCTATCTCACAGCATATCTCTGCTCTTGGCTCGTCAAAGATAAAACTGTAAAAAAGTACTTCCAGCCTCTTTGGCTTTTTCAGAAATTTCTCATAACAATAGGAGAGCTGGAGGCAGGCATCTATCTTATTTTCCATCCAGCCGCCTTCTGACTGAAGAAATTCCTGAAATATTTCTGCTGCTCTCTCGTATTTTTGATGGTAATAAAGCTCCCTTCCATAATAAAACAGATGACGCGGTTCCAGAGCTTCTCCATTCTGAATCATAGCTTCATAGATATTCAAATTTCTGTCAGGATCCCCCGCAGCTATTTTTCTATGTTCAATTTCAATGGGAATATACTGAATTTTTCCGGCAGGTTCCACTGCTTCATGAACCTTCCCTTTCCAAAAAAATCCTCTGTTATTTTTAATCAGCCGTTCTCGGTAATAAGAAAATGAAACATTTCCATATTCGTCAAATCCCGTGAGGTATTTCATCATAACTACATCCGTTTCCGGCTCCAGTGTCTGTTTCAGCTGAATCAGCCTCTGTCTGTTTGATTCTGTAATCACATCATCTGCATCCAGCCACATCCAGTAATCCATACGTGCTTTCTCACAAGCAAAGTTTCTAGCTGCCGAGAAATCTCCAATCCAGGGAAAATCAAAAATCCTCGCATGAAAACCCTCTGCAATTTCTTTTGTTCTATCTTCAGATCCTGTGTCAACAATTATGATTTCATCTGCAATTTCCTGCATTTGTCCCAGTATTCTGCTCAAAACTTTCTCCTCATCTCTGACAATCATACACAGACTAATCGTAATCATATATTCCTTCTCCAAAAGAAACATTTTTTACTAATATATGTGCATTCTGATCTGCAGGTTCGGACAAAAGAAAGCAATATATGTCAATAACGTATTCTTATTCTCCCAGCAAAACCTCCAGATCCTTTTCAGGTGTTGTAATCGGTGCAATGTTATAATTTTCTACCAGATATTTTAGAACATTGGGCGATACAAATGCCGGAAGCGTCGGGCCCAGCCGTATATTCTTAATTCCCAGATGAAGCAAAGTCAGAAGAATGCAGACTGCTTTCTGCTCATACCAGGACAATACCATGGAAAGCGGAAGCTCATTCACTCCGCAGTTAAATGCTTCAGCTAGAGCCACTGCGACCCTGATGGCACTGTATGCGTCATTGCACTGCCCCATATCCATCAGCCGCGGCAGGCCGCCAATTGTGCCAAGATCAAGATCGTTGAATCGGTATTTGCCGCAGGCAAGTGTCAAAATTACAGTATCTGCCGGTGTCTGTTTTACAAATTCCGTATAATAATTACGTCCCGGGCGGGCTCCGTCACATCCGCCTACCAGGAAAAAGTGCCTGATAGCTCCGTTTTTTACGGCATCAATCACCTGGTCTGCAACACTTAATACCGTACCATGTCCGAATCCGGTTGTTACACTTTTCCCGCCATTGATTCCGGTAAACTCCATATCCTTCTCATAACCGCCAAGAGCCAGCGCCATTTCAATCACCGGTGTAAAATCTTTCTCTTCTCCTATGTGGACCATCTCCGGATAAGATACCACTTCTGTTGTAAATACCCGGTCAGCATAACTTTCCCTAACGGGCATCAAACAATTTGTCGTAAATAAAACAGGTGCCGGAATATTCGCAAATTCCTTCTGCTGATTCTGCCATGCGGTACCAAAGTTTCCTTTCAGATGAGAATATTTTTTCAGTTCCGGATATGCATGAGCCGGAAGCATCTCTCCATGAGTATAAATATTAATACCTTTTCCTTCTGTCTGTTCCAAAAGCTTCTTTAAGTCCAGCAGATCATGACCGGTAATTACTATAAATGGGCCTTTTTCAACTGTCAGAGGGACGGTAACAGGAACCGGCGTTCCGAAACTTTCTGTATTAGCCCGGTCGAGAAGCTCCATACAAGTCAGGTTATGCTGGCCTACTTCTAGTACTATAGGCAGCAGCTGTTCCATACCCCACTCTTTCTCAAGAGCTCTTAAAGCTTTATAGAAGAATCCGTTTACCGTCTTATCTCTATACCCAAGCACCATGGCATGGTACGCATAGGCTGACATTCCCCTTATCCCAAATAAAATCAGGGATTTTAAAGAACGGATATCCTCCCCGGCATCCCAGATCCTGTTCATATCATAATCCTTTGTCTGTCCGCAGCCGCTGATCTGCGCTCCGGCCGCTCTGACGCGTCCGGCTAATTCGCTGATAGTCGCATCATTGAAATTAACATTTGTTACAGCAGTAAATAATCCTTCCAGTACAAGGCGGTCCAGCGCCTCTGTTCTCTGCTCATCTGCTGCTGTACAGGCCAGGGAAATTAAAGCTCCTGTAAGTTCATCCTGTAATTTTGCGGTTCCCGCCGTCTTTCCGCATACTCCGGCCCCTTTGGTACAGCCTGTACATCCGGCTGTCTGTTCACACTGAAAACAAAACATGTTATGTTCCATCATATGTCCTCCTTATCCTTTTCCAATATTTAACTGTTAGATTATAAATTCAGTATAATATTGTTTTTCTCAAATTTATGTTGTTATAACAACGTTTTTGTCAAAAATAGGACATAGCACAGACTTATACAAAATTAAGAAATTCAGATCAGAATTGATAATTCAAGTCTCGCGAGAGCGAGACTTAGTGCGCGATTCGGGTCAGCTTTGCTGACAATATTCTATTCCCAAGCGCTGCACATCTGATATAACTACAAAAAAGGCAGAGGATAAATACCTGCCAAAGCAATTTACCCTCTGCCCTTCACATTATACTGCTATATTTAACCCATATTCCAGAACATAGCTGTATTCGCTACCGAAATCATAGTAAACAAAAATGTATTCAAAAACGATGCAAGCCAGACATTATTGGTTTTATCAAATACCCTTCTTGCAAATACTGCCGCAATTCCAAGGCAGGGTACCAGAGCAAACAGTAATATTCCGTTTAAAGCCTGTGTCGGCTGCAAAGACACACCTCTGGCAAAATCAAGACCATACTGAAGGGCCAGCCAGATTACCAGACCTCCTATGTTCATAAGAACTGCTATCAGGTAACCATTTTTCCTTTTTCTGCAATTTGCATTAAGTGCTGTTGTATTAATCAGATAATAAATAAAGAAAAACGGAAGATAGCATAACGCTGTGACTAAAAATTCAGGTTTAAATGTTCTGACGGCCAGTACCCAGATTCTGAAATCAACTCCAAAAGCTGCCTGAACCACAAACAATACAATATAAACAATTACTACTGCTGCCAATGCGGTAACAAAACTTGCCGCAATTGTTTTTCCTTTCAGCCTCACTCCATAGTCTTTTGCCTTTGTACCCAGGTTTTTTCTGGAAATGCCGTAAAACATAAACAGAATTATCAACGCTATTAATCCACAGCTTACTGCCCAATATGCGATCTGATTTGTAGTTGGCTCACAAAAGCTTCCATTCAGCGGAATTACCTTATCTGCCAGCGTAAAATTTAAAACTGCCAGAAGAGAAACTACCGCCCCGGCAATCATTGCAGTTCCCCGGCCCTTTTCCTTCTTCATAAAATATAACACTGCCAGTATTAAATTCACAGCACAGATAACGCCTCCGCCCACTGCAAGAATTTTTAATCCAGATGCGCTTTTATCCATCAGAGTAGAGAAAAATACTGCCGGATATAAAATGCTGCATACAACCATAATCCAGAAACCGGATTTTCCAAATGCTGTCTGCGGAACTCTCACCACATCTATTTCTTCTGTCACGGAATTTCTTAAAAACGGCGCTTTCAACAGTAAAGTAACAATCGGTACAATCATCAGGAAAAACCCTATCAATGCGATTAGATTGAAAAACTCTTTCCAAAACCAGATTTGATTGCCGGAAGAAAGATCCGCGTTTGTCATATCAGCAGTTACAGCATCTGCAAAAGCAGTTTGATAAAAATCAATCAGATTCCCTGTTGTAGTCTTTGAAAAATGATTCCACGGATGCGTCTGATTTGGCGTATAAATAATATGCTGTCCTGTCTGGGATTCGCGAACCACATTCCCGTCATAAACAAGCTCCCCGGATTCTACCGTATAGAACTTTTCAGATTCTGCAGACTCTGTTTGATCTCCCACACCCAGAAACATTTTTCCCGACGCTGTGGCTGCAAAATCTTTGTAGGTAACAGTTCCATTTACAGCCTTTTCTTCTTCTGTCTTTTCATCATCGGATTTGCCGAAGAAAAATTCATCATAATGTCCGGCAATCATGCCTACGGTGCGGTCTCCAAATGCCGCAATATAATCCTGTTCTGATGCAATAGCAGATGCATAAGAATAATCCGCTCCCACAGAAATTCCCGTATAAATATTTCTTGTTCCACGCTGGAGAGATGCCATTTCATCCATATAGAGGGCAACCAGCGACGAAAAACCGCCCATAGAATGTCCGCTAACCGCCACATATGCATTTCCATTATCATCTTTAAGGGTATAATCCTGCTGCGCCGCATAATTTGCCGCGTCAAGCTGAGAATAAATCCAGAAAGTAGAAAACTGCTCTCCCACTTCAAAGTGATCTTCCCATCTAGAGTCACCATGATCATACATATCCAATGCAAGAACAATGTAGCCCCTGCGCGACATCTCAATGGCCGGTGCATCCTGCATTTCTTTGGAATTCAAATATCCATGGGTAGTCACAATAACCGGCCGTTTACTCTCCTCGCCGGCTCCCTTTGGCATATAAAGGAGCGCCGAGAGCGTTCCTCTTTCCGTCTCAAATTCAATTTTTTTTACAGATACCGAGTACATGGATGTGTTGAACATACCGCCCAGCCAGCTGCCCAGCAATACCATCAGTACTGCAATGACTAAGATTTTTTTCGTTTTTTTCATATAGTCCTCCGCTTATTAAAAATACCTTGTGCTTCTTAAATATTTTTTACCATAATTAATCGTTTGTCAATGCTTCTGCAATTTCCGTAAATATAACCCCCAGCGCATATGCTCCTGCATCCGGATAACCAATGCTCCGCTCTCCCACAGTACCGGCACGGCCCATTCTTGCCACAATCTGTGCTGTCTCAGCGGCTCCCTCCTTTGCGGCATTTGCGGCATTCATAAATACTTTCGTTATTTCATCTGTATCTGATGAAGACGACCAGGTATCCGCACACGGAACTAAAGCATCAATCAGTGTTTTATCTCCTACAACAGCCCCTCTTCCAAAAGACCGCTCACCGGTTTTCTGGATTCCAGCAACTGCGGCCTGCATCATATCCGCAAATTCGGTAACAGAAAGCTCCGTTTTGTCTTTGACACAGCGGCCGGCAGCCCGGAATGCAGAACCCCAGATAGGGCCGCTGGCCCCTCCGCAGTACTCCATAATAATCAGAGAGCAGGCAGATAAAAAAGTTCCAATAGAATCCGAAGAATCTCTTATTAAATCCTTCCACTCCTTTTTCAGCTCACGAAATCCCTTTGCCACACTCATTCCAAAGTCTCCGTCACCGGCATGGGAATCCAGTTCGCAAAAGGGTATTTCTTTCTCAATAATAACCTGGGACATTTTATCCACTATAAAAATAATATTTTCCAGAGAGATTTTATGATTTCTTATTTTTCCATATTCCGGATCCGTTTCCAACTGATAGTTCACAGATTCCGCTTCTTTTTCTTTCTGGATTTCAAATCGGAAATTTACGTCCTTTTCTTCTCCTGTCATTTTAAATGCGGGAGTATCAGCAGGCGCCGTAAGATATTTTTTAAGCTCTTCATCCATTTTAAGAAGTGTAATAGAAGCGCCGGCCATATCAATACTGGTCATATAATTTCCCACAAAGATACGGCTCACCTTTATATCTCTTTCTGAAAGATATTTCATAGCCGAATCCGCTAAAAGATACAGTTCCTGTAACGGAGTGGCCCCAAATCCATTGACCAGCATGGCTGTCTCCCAGCCTGCATTCTCCCCGGTCTGTAATTCTTCAAGTAAAGGCTTTAGCATCCTGACAGCCAGCTGATCTGCCGTCAGGATCTTTTCTCTTTTTCTTCCGGGTTCTCCATGGATTCCAACGCCAAATTCCATTTCATCTTCCGCCAGTTCAAAAGTAGGAGTTCCTTTTGCAGGTACTGTACAGGGAGTATAGGCTGCACCAATACTCTTGATATTTCTGACTGCTTTCCCGGCAATGGCTTTCACCTGGGCAAGACTTTTTCCCTCTTCTGCAGCCGCCCCCGCTATCTTATGTACAAGAACGGTTCCGGCAACCCCGCGTCTGCCCACCGTATAAAGGCTGTCTTCTACTGCAATGTCATCATCGACTTTTATATAATCCACATCTATGCCGTCTTCTGCCGCCATCTGGGCAGCATTTTTAAAATTCATCATGTCTCCGCTGTAATTTTTAATAATCAGCAGGGTGCCTTTTTTTCCGGCTGTTTCTTTGATAGCCTTATAAATCTGAATCTGAGACGGCGAAGCAAAAATGTCTCCACAAACCGCCCCATCAAGCATACCTAAGCCCACCAGCCCCGCATGGGCAGGTTCATGGCCGCTGCCGCCCCCGCTGATCAGCGTTACTTTTTCTTTATCTGCCTCTGACCGGTTAAAAAATTTGTATTTTGGATGAAAGGCAAGCTCCGGATGGGCCTGCGCCATACCATAACACATTTCCATTACCATATTTTCCGGAAGATTCATAATTTTCTTCATTTTGTTATCTCCTGTCTTTAAAAGCTTTTCCAATCCGGTCCGCTGTAATTATAGCTGCAGCTACTGCATCAGGCGTTACTGGAAATGGCATAGCATAAACAGATTCTTCTGGTATACAGGCTTTTTTTGCAACCTGATTTAACTCTTCCGGGGTGATGGCATCCACTCCAATATCGTTAAGACACACCGGCAGACCAATTTCCAGACAAAAAGTCAAAACTGTTTCCAGCTCCTTTCTCGGTGCATTTTCCAGCACAAGCTGTACAATTGTTCCAAAGGCTACCTTTTCACCATGAAAATAACTGTGGGTTCCTTCCAGCACTGTAAGCCCATCATGGATTGCATGAGCCCCTGCCAGCCCGCCGCTTTCAAATCCCAGACCGGAAAGAAGGATATTTGCCTCAATAATATTTTCCAATGCCGGAGTAATACAATCAGCATCACAGGCCGCCTTTGCCTTTGCCCCGTCCGCAAGAAGGGTCTGATAGCACAGCTCTGCAAGAGCCAGTGCGGCATTGGTTCCTCTGGCCGGTTCACATAACTCTTCTCTTACACCACAGGGAAGCCCTGCATTTACTTTTGTACAGGAGGCCGCCGTCGCCCTTGCCTCAAAGTAAGTGGACAGGGCATCTCCCATTCCGGAAACCAGAAATCTTGCAGGCGCCTTTGCAATCACTGTGGTATCAATAAGTATCACGCTTGGACTTTGCTTAAAGTAGGCATAATCATCAAAAGATCCGTCCGGATGATATAGCACAGCAGAATGACTGGTAGGCGCATCTGTGGCAGCAATGGTGGGCACGATAATCAGACGTTCCCCCTTTGCTACACATTTGGCAGTATCAATGGCTTTTCCGCCTCCTAGTCCTACAATACAGGAACAATTATTTTCTTCCGCTGTTTTTTGAAGTCTGGCCACTTCCTGTCTTGAGCACTCTCCCAAAAATCCGCTTTCCTGAAAACGAACACCAAATTTTTTACAGGTTGCATCCAGTTTTTCTTTCACCCGGTTCACGTCATCCGGATGAGCAATTAAAAGCGCCGAATCCCCAAAAGTCTTTACAAAATATCCAAGATTTAAAATCTCATCTTCCCCCTGCACATATTTTGAAGGGCAGATAAATGCTTTCCTCATAAAAAAATACCTCCTCTTGTTTTCTGTTTTCAGAATAACAAAAAGAGGAGGTAAAATCATGAGAAAAACAAACCCAAAAATTACAATTTATTATGGTATTTTTCTGCTCAAACTTCACATCAATAATACTTTCGCACTATTTTAGTTAATTTTTTTACTATTTTTATTATTTTTTAGAAATTTTATAATTATCTGACGAATCCAGGAATCCGGTTATACTTGTTCTTTCTTTACAATATTTTCGATATAACCCCGGCGTAATATGCTCAGATTTTTTAAACATTTTTATAAAATATCCAGGTTCATTAAACCCCAGATCCTCACTGATCTGAGCAACCGGAAGATCCGTCTTTTCCAGCAGCTGTTTTGCCCAGCTGACTTTCAGTCCCGATACAAAAGACGTAAAGTTTTCTCCAACCTCTTTTGTAAAACTCCTGCCAAAATAGCTGGTACTTAGATGGCAGAGCTTTGCACATTCATCCAGTGAAACAGCCTTATTTTTGTTCAGAAAAATATAATCAAATGCCGGCTGCAGACTTCTGTTTTTTGAACTGTAAATCACCTGATCCGACGACAGGTATGTATCCGTAATGGCATTGGTCAAAGCCTCTTTGATGCTGTGTATTTGTGCGGTCTCTGATACAGCCTCCGTATTCTGGAAATATTGCGACTGTGCAGCCGGAAACACTCTTTTATACATATCCAGAATATAGTTCTTTCCTTTGGCTTCATCTACAATATAATTACTTAAAAGATGCAGCATCCCGGCCATGCGCTTCACATCCTCGTATGAATAAGCAGGAATCTGAAGATATAGATCCTGAAGTTCTTTCGACCTTTCCAGAAAGGCGATACTGGTAGGGGAATCTACAATCTGTTCTAGATCATCTGCCTTTTGCATATTGCTCAAACGGACCTGGCCTGCCATAACCGCCCCGATATATTTATCATCTATAGAAATTGGAATAGCAATATCAATAATATGATAATGACACAAATAGATATACGGTTCACCGGAACGCACCGCTTCTAGTCCGCCTCTGGAATCACATTTCTGGCAGCGTTTTGACAACTCCGGATTCTCCCGCACCCGCCGGCAGAACTCCTGGCAGCCGCTGTGTTCCGTAATGGGAACCCCTTTATAATTTACAGTAATAATAGCCAGCCCCAAAACATCAGACAACGCATCCTGCAGAGGCTGCCACTGTTCTAAGTTTAAAATACGATCAATCTGAAAAAATGAATGTTCCATATACACCGCCTCCCGCCGCTGGCTTTTATTGTATCATACAAAATCATAACGATTCAACTTTTGGATATTACAATCTCTCTTCTCTCTTCTTTTTGAATCATATACAGATTACCATTGTCAGAAATGGAAATGATATTATATAATCATACTATCTATTATGTTGTTTTCACAACAAAGGAGCAGATCAATGGATACAAAATTACTTGCCAACTCACTTTTATTCCGCGGAAATACAGAAACAGAGATTGCCTCTATGCTGAATTGTCTTGGCAGCCGCTTAAAAGCTTTCAAAAAAGGAGAACTGATCTTCCACGCCGGAGAAATCCTAGAGCACGTAGGTATCGTAATCTCAGGACATGTTCATATTGAAATTGACGATTTCTGGGGAAACAAAAGTATTATGAACATTATTGAACCGGGACAGATTTTCGCTGAAGCCTATGCCTGCACCCCCGGAGAGCCGCTGATGGTAAATGCAGCTGCCGCCTCTGAATGTGAAATTCTTTTTCTTAATATAAAAAAAATTCTGCAGACCTGTTCCAGCTCCTGCATCCACCATAACAGACTAATCCAGAACCTTCTGACCATAATGGCCCAGAAAAATCTGCAGCTTTCTAGAAGAATGCTTCACACCGCCCCAAAAACAATCAGGGAACGGCTGCTGGCCTATCTGTCCTTTCAGGCTCTGCGCCAAAACAGCCACCGGATTACCATTCCATTTAACCGGCAGCAGCTGGCTGATTATCTGAATGTGGATCGAAGCGCACTGTCCAATGAGCTTGGCAAAATGCAGCGGGACGGTATTTTAGAAGTGCATAAAAATCAGTTTATTTTAAATACGGAGCACCTGTAAAACTATATATCAATCCTTTTTATTTTCGTTTTACAGCCGGATCAGCTTTTCTAGCGACTCCATCCATGTATTTCCGTTTTTTCTGATTACATCAAGACTGCTGATAACAACAGAATTTACCTTCCGGACCTCATTCTCAGAAGTTCCCTCCGGGGCAAAGCTGCCGGTTGCGCTCAGACAGTAAAACTTACCCTCTGCCTCGCCCAGGTAAAGCATAATGTGCCCGGGAAAATAAAGAATTGAGCCAGGAGCCGCCTCACCAAGCAGATCTTCTTTTTCTTTTACTGTCAGATCTTTCAGCTCCCCATTGTCCTCTCCCGGCAGCATTGCAAGACCGCTTCCGTTTCTGGGCAGCTCAAATCCAAAACACTGATAGAGTTCCATTACCAGACTAGAGCAGTCCCTGGCATCCACCATTCCTCCCCAGCCATATACTTCTCCCAGCATTTTAAAAGCCTGCTCTAATACTGCGGGCTCTGTATATTCCAGATATCCGACACTGACGTCTGCAGAAACCGGAACCAGAACCTCTTTATAGCTTAAAGATCCGTCTTCATTTCTGACAGGAAAATCAATAATATAGCTGTCATAGGACACCCGGTTTCGAATACTTTTCACGGTTCCCGGCTTTTCTGCCAGAGCAAATTTCGTCCCCATGGTTAATTCTCTGTTAGAAACAGCCGGTTCATAGGGATCCTCATTTAACAGATAACGGCTTCCCGTTACAATCAAAAAGGACTGCGCATCCACGGCCTGCTTCCATTCATCATAATTTCTGCACAGACCGATGGCATCTGCCGATACCCAGCCCCGGTAATTTCGGATACATACATAATAAAATTTTCCGTCCGCGCTGGTATGTAAAATTGCTGCCGGTTCATTCAAAAGTATGGCCGTCTCCTGAAAAGTATCATCATATCTGTCATCCTGCTGTGCTGTCACCGCATCAGCTGTTGGAAATGTCCTTACACTGCTTCTTTCGGTGCATACTCCCCATCGTACTTTTGGCTCCTCCGGAATATGATCAAGGTTTTTATTTGCTTCTATCCGCTTCCAGTCGGCATCCGATAACTGCCTGCTGCCACTGTAATACGGGCCTTCAGAGGGAATCTCACTGCTCTCAAGCCAGCTTTGCAGCTGTGCCCTTTCCATTCCCTCCGCCAGGGAATCCAGATCATATAAGGAAGCCTCTTTTCCAATATTCTGCTGTATCATCTTATTATAATCGGATATTTCAGCAGCAGTCATCAAAACCGTATGATCTTCCCCTCGCCGGTTTATCCAGTATTCTGCCGTATGTATATCTGCCAGACTGACAGTTCCGGTTTTCACTTCTCTTTTCTCACTTTCTGGTCCTTTCTGACCGGCGCACCCGGTTAAAAACATAAAACCGGCAAGTACTGCCGCCAGATATCTTTTTTTAAATATAAACTTTTTCACCAGCAATTATTCCTCCATTTCTGACTGACTTTATATTCATAACTCAATTTATAATCTGTATTCCGGAAAAATCCTACAAATGCAGAATTATCTATCCAGCCAGATTGCTTTTGCAGCATACTTCCCGGCCAATCCAGTGCAATCCTGCAAATTATTCTCGATACAATTTCTTCGTGTGATATAAAAAGAAAGATCCGCTATACCGCAAACTGCATAATATAACGGATCTTTCACTCTTTCCTCTGCCTAAGAGCTCAAGTTCCAGACTATGGTCTCTGTCCCATGCCGCCTTCCAGCGTCAGTGTTTCTCCACTCATATATTTAAAATCCGGAGACGCAAGCTGTACGCAGACTCTTCCGATTTCTTTTTCTACATCCCCGTAATGGCCGGCCGGCGGCATTTTTACATTTGCTTTAAAAGCTTCCGGATACTCTTTTTCAAAATTCTCCAGCTGTGCAGTCCATGCAAGAGGGCAGATTACATTTGCATTAATCCCATCCTTCCCCCACTCTGTAGCCGCAACTCTTGTAAGACCTCTGATCCCTTCTTTTGCAGCCGCATATGCACACTGCCCGTAATTACCGAAAAGTCCGGCTCCGGAAGCAAAATTAATAACACTTCCCTTACTTTCTTTCAGATATGGATAGCATGCTCTCATATAATAAAACGCCGCATATAATCCGGAATAAAGAGAAAGATCAAACTGTTCCTTTGTATGATCTGCCAGCGTCACTCCGGAAGCAGAAGCCTGTGCATTATTAATCAAAACATCAATTCTGCCAAAAGTGTCTATTGTCTGTTTTACAACATTTGCCACAACAGCCTCATTGTCAGCCTGTGCACTGACATCTGCCTGTACCGTCAGCACTGAAATTCCATACAGCCTTTCCAGCTCCTCTTTTGCATCCTCCAGTTTTTTCAGGTTCCGCCCTGTAATTACAAGGTTTGCTCCCTCTTTTGCATAAGCAGTGGCAATACCATAACCAATTGAGCCACAGCGCCCGTCACTGAGCACAGCTCTGCCCGCCCCTGTAATAATCGCTGTTTTACCTTTTAAAAATCCCATACATTACCTCCTGTCTGCTATCCTGAATATAGTATTTTTTCCGGATAATATTCTTTTTTCATACAATATATTGTATCAGTCAGATATCCCAAAAGCAGATAATAAAGTTTTTAACCAATGCCTTACGCACACCTTCTGTTCTCCACGGTTCTTCATCCACCAAAGACATTCTCCCTGGCATATCTGCAAGAGAATTTATTGTATTTTCCATTTCATCAAGCAGGTTATATGCAGCATCCGGCGCACACAACTCATGTGCAATGTAATGTGTAATCTCTTGCATCTGCTCTAGTGCCTGTCTGGTTACTTTTACCTCATAAGTTATTGCCATGCATTAAACACCTGCTCTAAGGCTGGAAAATGCATCTGCCACTGATACAGACTCATCTGCTTTTGCCTGCTTTAACCCCTTCTCCATCATTGTATCAAATTCTGCTTCTGATAAAATATCTCTTGTTGGAATCGCTTTTGGTAATGTCATCATGAAAGGAATCCCATTATGATTGATCACCTGTCTATATGTCATATCAATAAATACAGAAACTGGTATACCCAATTTTTCAAGAATCGCTTCTGCGCTTTCTTTAATATCCGGCTGTATACGAGCTGTTACATTTGCTGTTTTTGCTGCCATAAAGATTACCACCTTTCCTTTTTTCTAAGTATAGAATAGTATTTTGTATCGCAAATTGCAATACATTTTCGAAAAATCAGCAATCTACGATTATCATACACACTCTCTGAATTAGTATTTCCACATCGGATTGCTCTATCCAATCCCATAATTACAGCAATGGCGCCATCCATCGAAGAACTGGATGACCTCCGCGAACCAGTTTCTGTTCCAGAGTCAACTTCGTGAGTTCCTTCGTAGGTGGTGACATATCCTTAAATCCCTGACTGAACGGAACTACTATAAATCCCATTCCTTCCAATTCTTCTTCATTCACTGTAAAGGAACAGGCATCCCACTTGTCCATTGGCATCCACCGGACTGCCTGTTTTACCCACTGATTCAAACAAAGCTGTCTGAATGCATTCTCTTCCCTCGGATTCTGTTTTGCCGAATCGCAGGCTGCCTGAACTTTATCAATACCAACGTAATCCCAAGAGACGGAATTTACCTTCTCCCATACCTCTGGTTCCGTCCAGCCACCATTCTCATCTGCACCATAAATCACCGGAGGTACACTCATCCCACACACATGCACTAGACGCTTAACACTACACAGGACTTTCTCCCGAGGCACTGAATCAATTACATCAGTATCGTGAAATTCTCCCTCAGGAACCCGATTGGATGGAAATTGTAGATGTAGAAGAAAACTGGGCTTCTCATAAAAACTACAGAGTCTTTGCACAATATCTTATTGAAAACACGATTATGGAAAAATTGCCTAAGGCTCTACATATCAACACTAAGTTTAATGTGTGAATCAGGCTTGGTTTTTTGGTTGTCCAAAAGGATGACAGTCTCCACATGAGTACCAAATCAAAACATATACCCACAAAATCACGGAAATATCGGCAATATTTATACAGTACTAATACTACTCATGCATCCGTTTTCCCACAAAATATAGATTCTATTAATTTTGTATCACCTTAATGCAAAATCTACTCCTCATTACCAATACTTTCTTCTACTGTCTTAATAGATTCCAATGCTTGATATTCCTGCTTTAATTCACGCAACAATTCTTCCTCGCTTGGTAAATACAATTTGTATTTTGAAGCGAAAATCTGTGTTTCATTTTCAGGTAACGTATACTTAACTACAGACTCACTTTTATCGGCACACAAAACAATACCAATCGGCGGATTATCTCCTTCATTCATAAGTTCTCGTTCATAATAATGAACATACATCTGCATCTGTCCTAAATCCTGATGTGTTAAGTCTCCAACCTTTAAATCAATCAACACAAAACATTTTAAGATGTAATTATAGAATACAAGGTCAATTCTAAAATGACGTCCGTCAAATGTTATTCTTTTCTGCCTTGCGACAAATGAAAATCCTCTGCCAAGTTCCAAAAGAAATTTCTGTAAATGTGTAATTAACGCTTGTTCTAAATCACTTTCATAAAAATCATCATTAGGTGTCAGTCCAAGAAATTCTAATACATATGGGTCACGAATGACATCTTCTGGTTTCCTTGCCGGCTCTAATGTCTGTATTTCTTCTGCAACCTGCTCCTTATTTTTACTGGATAATAACCTTTCATAAAAAAAGGAATTTATCTGACGCTCAAGCTGTCTTGTACTCCATTGAGATTTTACAGCTTCCTGCATATAAAATTCTCTTGCATTTTCATTCTCTACTCGCATTAGAAGGCGATAATGCGTCCAACTCAATTCGCTACGCAATGCGTAGCCATTTGGAAATGTTAAATAAAATTGCCGCATATTTTTCAAATTTGTAACGGTAAATCCTTTACCAAAATCCCGTGTCATTTGCTTTGACAACTCTTTTAACAAACCTGCACCATACGCAGCCTTTTCATTACCGCCTTGTTCTTCAATGATTGATTTTCCTATATTCCAGTAGGCTTCAACCATTGCAAAATTAGCTGTCTGATAAATCTTATTTCTTGCTGAGATTAAAATTTTTTTAATCTCATTATAAAATTGTTCATTCATAAAAGTCCTCCGCTAAGCCACACAAAACATTCACCTCATGTTTTATTTATACAGATCTCTTCTAAGTCGATTCACAAGTATATTAAACTGTTCCTCATTTTTCAGCTGAATAAGCAGGAAAAAGTACAATTTGAGCAAATACAATTATAGATTCGTATACCCTCTTTTTTCATCAAAAATATACTTCTTTCTGTCTTGCATTGGTTGAAAGACGAATGTAGACAACACTAACGTTATAACTGAAGATCCTAGTATGCTGATAATTATAGATAATGTTATATCTATACTCATTTTCTAATCCCTTCTGCCATGATTCAATAATTTCAAAATGCTTCAATGCATCCTTTATTGCCTCTACCTTCTCTGCTGTCGGATGTTTCTTCGGCTGTTTCAATTCCTCTACCGCATTAGGAGCATCATACATCGGTAAGCCTAAATCTCTCTTAACCTCTGCAATATATGCAGTATGTACTTTGAAGCCGTATTTTGCTTCTATGTACTCCTTAATCATCTTGTAGGTAACTCGCTCTTTTGGCTTGTATGCAACGGCTTTCTTAGCAATATTATCAAGCGGCACTTTGCCCTCGCCCTCGCCAAACTCAACTTTTACGTTGATATGACTGTCGGGCTTTTTGTGGGAAAGCAGTACTACCGTCTCCACATGAGTACCAAATCAAAACATATACCCACAAAATCACGGAGATATGGATAATACTTATACAGTACTAACACTAATCGCGCAACCCTTTTCACACAAAAATATATTTAATACCATTTTTACACCATTTATTTTCTTCTGCTTTTTCCTACTTTATAAATTCTACTTTTCTCTTTCTTCTAATTCCATCAAAAACTTATCATAATCAGACATAAAGAGTCTGTCTTGTACAATACGATATTTTTCAAATTCTGTTTCTGCATGAAGTTTTGCCTGCTCTGCACTAATCTTACCTGTACCTGTAAGTATCTCATTTCCATTAAATTCCAGAAAACCATCCAAGCGCTTTGCCCAATCTTCCATACTCATCGGAATGTGACGTTCTGCCTGTAATTCTGCATAATCAAGATATAAAGACACAATCCTTTCCATATAGGACATTTCTTTGTCATTCAAATAATTCTTTGCAATTGACACATCAGCTTTTACAATTTTTCCATTTGGAGCTGCTTCCCATGTAGACAATCCCATATGTTCCTCTTCTGCATTAGCTCGTTCAGCAATAAGTTCTGCTGCCGTATGTCTATGAACAGCCCAATGCATTTTATTTTGTACGTTCTGAAAGCCTTATCTCGCGGATGTTCTCTAACTGCCGCTCAAAATACTCATCTGTGAACATATGACCTTTTTTTAAACGCTCTTTATCCATTGACCAACCCTGAATGGTATAATCTTTAACAATTTGTCCCGACCATTTCCGAAAGCGAACCGCCCTGTCATTATTAACCTTAAATCCCACTGCAATAATCATCTGCAAATTATAATGGATAATTTCACGGTTTACCTGCCTTGTTCCTTCCGTTTGAACTATTCGGAATTTCCGAACAGTTGCTTCCTCCACAAGTTCACCATCGCCATATATTTTTTTAATATGCTCATTTATTGTCGGCAAACTTACGTCATAAAGCTGTGCCATCATTCTCTGCGTCAGCCATATATTCTCATCCTCATAGCGCATTTCCATACTATCCGCATTATCTCCGATAGATGCGACATATGTCAGATATTCTGCTGCCGAGCTATGAATAGCTATCTCATTTTTCTTTTTTGTCAATATATTTCTCCCAATGCAATTTTTCATCGTTACTCTAACACTAAAACCGCCTTTATCTAACGAGTTCAAATTTTATTTATAATAAGTCCTTTCTCAGCCGCATTACCAACACATTAAACTATTCTTCATTTTGCTGTTAGAAAAATCTTTCTACTTCTTTTGTTAAACCGTTATCCTTGGAAATCAGCTTCAACTTAGGAATTTAACTCGCTCTTTCGGCTTATAGGTTTCTGTCCTTTCGGAGATTGCCTTTAAAGGAACTTTACCCCTACCCTCGCCAAACTCGACTTTTACGTTGATATGACTACCAGGTAACTTACGGGACAGAAGTACTACCGTCTCAACATGCCCCGTAAACCCGAACATATCCACCGGCCACGCTTCTTTCATCTGATATCCTTTTTTTGTCAGATATTTTAAATCTCTGGCAAGAGTTTCGGGATTACAGGAAATGTACACGATTTTTTCAGGGGAAAGCCTCACTGCGGATTCCATAAACTCTTCCGTACTCCCGCTTCTTGGCGGATCCATAAAAACCACATCCGCTTTTTCCTTTTGCATTGCCATCTTCCGCATAAAAGCGCCGGCATCCCCCTGGAAAAAACGGATATTTTTTATCCCGTTAAGTTTTGCATTCCGCACTGCATCCCGGACTGCATCCTTATTAAGCTCCACACCTATCACTTCTCTGGCGGATTTTGCGGCTATCATACCGATAGTTCCGATTCCGCAGTAGGCATCCAGTACCCTTTCTTCTCCGGTAAGCCCTGCAAGCTCTATAGCCTTTCCATAGAGCACCTCTGTCTGCACCGGGTTTACCTGATAAAAAGATTTTGCTGAAATGCGGAATCTGCATCCGCACAGCTGATCTTCAATATATCCTTTACCGTAAATAACCGTTTCTTTCTCGCCCAAGACCATACTGGTTTTTTTATCGTTTACATTGATAAGCACCGTTGTAATTTCCGGGTGGAGCTTTAACAGTGCTTTCACAAAATTGTTCTTAGATGGCAGAATAGGAGAAGCAAGCACCAGCACCACCATGATCTCTCCGCTGGCAAATCCCCTGCGGATCAGTACATGGCGAAGGAGACCATAGCGGGTATCCTCATTGTATACTTTAATTTTAAAAGACTTTAACAGTCCCCTGATATCATTAATAATTGCATCCGCCTTCTGATCCTCAATGAGACACTCAGTAACAGGAACTACTTTATGCGTTCCTTCCTGATATACACCGGAGACAATGGTCCCATTTTTCTGTCTGTCAAACACTGCATGGACTTTATTTCTATAATGATATGGATTTTCCATCCCGATTATGGGCTTTACCTTCCCAAAGGGTTCTAGCAGCTTTCTTACCTTTGTCTGTTTTTGTTTTAACTGCTCTTCATAGGGGATTCCCTGATACTGGCAGCCGCCGCATTTTTTTGCCGCCGGACATTTCTTATTTTCCATAAAAACTCCTTTATATTCTCAACAGCTCCATCTTATTTTTTAGGTTATAGCAGATTATAGCAAAAACCCCGCCTACTTTTCCTCACATACCTGGAAAATATAAAATTTCAGGTAATAAGACTCATCTGCACACCAGAGAATCGGATGGTCCGGCGCCTGGGTTTTAAATTCCACCTGCCGCAGTCTTTTATGTACATTCCGGGCCGCCTGATGAATGGTTTTTGTAAATAACTCATAGGACATAAAGTGTGAACAGGAACAAGTGGCCAGATAACCGCCGTCTTTTACCAGTTTCATTCCACGCAGATTGATTTCCCGGTAGCCTTTTACCGCATTTTTAACAGACTTTCTTGACTTTGTAAATGCCGGAGGATCCAAAATTACCACATCAAACTTCTCACCTGCCGCTTCCAGCTTGGGAAGAAGTTCAAACACATCCGCACACTGAAACTTTACCCGCTCTTCCAGTCCGTTTAAAGCTGCATTTTCCCGGGCCTGTGCACATCCAAGCTCCGATGCATCCACGCCAAGTACCTCTTTTGCACCGGCGATTCCAGCGTTTAAAGCAAACGATCCTGTATGCGTAAAGCAGTCCAGTACTTTTGCACCTTTGCACAGTCTTTGAATTGCCAGCCGGTTATATTTCTGATCCAGAAAAAAGCCCGTTTTCTGACCGTCTTTAACATCCACCAGATACTTCACGCCATTTTCCGTAATTTCTACTTTCGTATCAAAGGATTCTCCTATAAATCCTTTCAAACGCTCCATGCCTTCCTGTTCCCGGACTTTTGCATCGCTTCGTTCATAGACGCCGCGGATTTTTATTCCGTCCCCAAGAAGTATTTCTTTTAATAATTCAATTAGTACAGGCTTTAACCGGTCAATGCCCAGAGCCAGAGATTCCACAACCAGCACATCCGAAAATTTATCAATAACTATGCCTGGAAGAAAATCCGCTTCTCCGAACACAATCCGGCAGCTGGAGATATCCACGGTTTTTTTCCGATATTCCCAGGCGTCCCGCAGACGCATAGTTAAAAACTCCCGGTCAATTACCTGATCTTTGTTCCGGGTCATCATTCGAATACGGATTTTAGAATTTTCATTAATAAATCCTTTCCCCATAGGATAACCGTCAAAATCATGTACAATAACAATGTCGCCATTTTCAAAGGAACCGGCAACAGAAGCAATCTCATTATCAAACACCCACATACCGCCGGCCTTTATCGTCCTTCCCTCTCCTTTTTTCAACGTTACCACTGCCAGATTTTTATGTTCAAACTGTTCCACACACTTGTCCTCTTATTTTTATTTTAACTATCTTTATACTATTTGTTACTTTATTTTTCTTGTTGTATCTTTTATAATTCACTGTCATATCCGGCCTTCTGAAAACCGACAGAGCATTTCATTGGTCAGGGTAAAATCATCACAAACCATAGAAAGTTCTTCTCTGGAAACCCATTTCGCCATTGAAAGCTCATCCTCCTGGATGGTGATCTTATCACTGCCGTCAAGTTCACAAAAAAAGCCAAACAGGAGGCTTTCGGAAAAAGGCCATGGCTGGCATTTATAATATCTCAGATTTTTTACTTTGACGCCGGTTTCTTCAAAAACTTCCCGGTGAACGGTTTCCTCAATGGTTTCTCCGATTTCTGTGAAACCGGCCACCAGAGCATACCGTCCCCGGTCCGGCCCCTTATATTTTGTTACAAGAATTTTATCTTCATGAATAACCGCAGCAATTACACAGGGGCTGATTTTAGGATATTCCATATTGTTACAGTCCGGACAGCGCATCATCCGTTCCTTTTCATCCGGCACCAGTTCCCGGCCACAGCGGCCGCAGTATTTGTGGCTGTCATACCAGCCTGCCAGCTGCATAGCAACCAGCCCCGCAAAGGCCAGATGCTTTGGAGCGGCAGGTCTGAGAAAATGAATTTTTCGCAGCTCATATCCATCCAGGAAAAGATTGCGGCACAGAAAGAACCTGGTATCATTGATGGCAAACAAATATGTAAACATTCCCATTTTTCTGATATTCTCAGGAAGTTCATTATAAACAGGATAGCTGATTGTCCCATCCTGCTCCTTTAACAGGATTTTTCCATCTGTAATTCCAATAACAAAATCCTCTCCTGCAGGACTCATATTCTGATATTCATTATGATAAATAAACGGTTCTATTTCCTGAAACATTCTGCCTCATTCTCTTTCCTTTGTATTCTGTATTTTTTATATCTCCAGGACTTTACTCCCCGGACTTTTACCCCAGATGGTGTTTTAACTTTATTACCAGATCTGTCAGTGAATCTATCGTTGCCTGTTCTGCCATATAAGTTTTCATGCCAAACTCATCCGCCGCAGCTTTCGTCTGTTTTCCGATGCAGGCAGCTGTCACCTTTGTATAATCCAGCCCCGGCACTGCATTGACAAACCCTCTGACAGTAGATGCGCTGGTGAATACCGCACAGTGCAGTCCCGTCTGTTCAAAAAATTTTACCTCATCCACCAGTTCTGACTGTTCATAAACAGTATCATAAATAGGCAGGTCTGTAACCGCCAGATCATCTCTGACCTGCAGCGCTTCCAGAAGTTCCTTTGTTCCAATAGCTGCTCTCGGAATCAAAATGCGGGCTCCGGGCTCACATTTAGCCGCCAGTTCTTCTCCCAGCGCCTTTCCGTCAAACACCTTTGGCATCAGATCCGGAAAAATTCCCCGCTCTTCCAATGCTCTGCCCGTCCCGGTTCCCAGAGCGGCAATTTTCAGATTCCCCAAACGCCGGATATCCATACGAAGCTCCCTCATATACTCATCAAAGAAAATCCTCACACCGCTTGGACTGGTAAAGGCCATCCACTGATAACTGTCAATACATTCCAGTTCTTTCTTTATTTCAGTCCGGTCCTTTACCGCAGATACAGCAATGGCCGGAAGCTCTAACACTTCAGCTCCCTGCATTCTCAGCTTTTCTGCCATAACAGAAGTCAGTTCTTTAGGTCTGGTAACCAGTACCTTACACCCAAACAGCGGGAGATACTCATACCAGGAAAACTTATCCGCATTTTCACAGACGCCGCCTACCACAATAATAGCCGGTGTTTTTATTCCCTGCCGCTCCACCTGAGCCTTTAACTGAGACACCGTCGATACTATTTTTTTCTGTCCTGCGGTTGTTCCCTGCTGAAGAACCGCCGCCGGAGTGTCGGGAGCCATACCGGCTCTGATCAGATTCGTGCAGATATCTTCAAGGGCTGTTACCCCCATTAAAAATACAAGGGTTCCTTTTGTATCCACCAGCGCTTTAAAGTTAATATCATATTCCTGGCCGGCCTTTTTATGACCGGTGATAATATGAACCGATGAACAGTAATCCCGGTGGGTTACTGGAATACCGTTATAGGCGGGCACTGCAATGGAGGAAGTCACACCGGGAACTACTTCAAAGGGAATCTGATGCTCCTTTAAAAGCTCCAGCTCTTCACCGCCTCTTCCAAATAAAAACGGGTCTCCTCCTTTTAAACGCACTACCCGATATCCTTTTTGGGCCTCTTTCAGTAAAATCCGGTTAATCTGATCCTGGGGAACCAGATGATGTCCGGCCCGCTTTCCAACGTTAATGGTTTTCACGCCCTTTGGCACCATGGCCAGCACGCCGTCTCCCACCAGGCTGTCATAAACTACCACTTCCGCCTGCTCCAGTATTTTTTTCCCTTTTAATGTAAATAATCCAATATCTCCGGGGCCTGCACCTACAAGCCATACTTTCCCACTTTTCATCCGTCTACTTCCTTCTTTAATTCTGCCGCCAGCATCCGTCCCAGGTCTTCGGCATTAGCCCGCTTCCCTTCTGCTGATTTTTTTCTGTAAATCTGTTTCTCTTCACTATAATAAAGTCCCGTCAGATGCACACTCTCACCTTCTGCCCTTGCAAAAGCCGCCACCGGGGAAGAACATCCGCCGTTCAGATAGGCAACAAAGGCCCGCTCAGCCAAAGCCTCCACCGCAGCATCTGCATCCTGGTAGTCTTTCAGATAAGAATAGTCTTCTCCGCATCTGCCCTGAACCGCAAGGATTCCCTGACCGGCCGCAGGCAGTATTTCCTCCGGTGAAAAGTATCTTGAAATACGTGATTCTAATCCCAGTCGTTTTAATCCCGCAGCCGCCAGAATTGTTGCGCCATATAACCCGTCATCCAGCTTTTTTAAACGCGTCTGCACATTTCCCCTGATACTCTCAAAAGATGCCTTTGGATAAAGTTCTTTTAGCTGAAGAATTCTTCTGAAACTGGAACATCCAATAGGTTTGGAAAAATCAATTTCGGTTTTTCCCGCTGGCAGTATCAGCGCATCCCTGGGATCTTCCCGTTTTGAGAAGGCTATTATAGGAAGCTCCTCTGAAATCTCCATGGGCATATCTTTCAGAGAATGCACCGACAAATCACTTCTTCTCTCCATCAGTGCCCTATCTAGTTCTTTTACAAACAGTCCCTTTCCTCCCACTTTATCAAGTGTCCGGTCCAGAATCATATCCCCGGTTGTCTTCATTGTCAGCAGTGAGATTTCCGTTTCCGGAAGATTTTTTTTAAGATATGACCGCACCATTTCACTTTGAATCACTGCCAGTCTGCTCTCCCGGCTTCCGATAACAATTTTTTTCATAACTTTTCTATCCTTTCCCGCAGCTGCCGGGCCCGGCCATGGCTGCTTCCCCCGGCATTCACACCTATTACGTCAGCTCCCCGTTTCACGATTCCCGGGAAATAAAAATCACACTGAATTTTATCTGATGCATTATTAACAATAGCTCCCTCATCGTGTCCGTCCTGACAGATCTTTGCATTCAATTCCCGATTATCTGTAGCGGCCAGCACCATATACATCCCTTTACAGCAGTCCGGCTCATAGGGTTTACATAATATATTTATTTGTGACCTGCCAGAAAGCTCCCGGACAGTTTCTGAAATCTCCGGCGCCACCACTGTTATATCCGCCCCAAACTGAGCCAGCACAGCAATTCTCCGGGCGGCTATGTTTCCGGCCCCTGCCACCAGTATTTTTTTCTTCCACAAATCTATAAATAACGGAAAATAGCCGGTTTCCTCCGGTCTTTCATTACTCGTCATATACTTCTTCCAGTCCTTCCAGACAGTCCAGAAACTCTTCCTTATCCAGCGAATCCCTGAGACCGAAAATCAACTTCATAATCACCTTGCCAGCCGCTGTATCAATGCTGTTCTTCAGCGCTTTTTTTTGTTCCTCTTCCAGCGGAAGCCTCCCCAGAACTTTGTGAATCCGAAGATACAAATCTTCCACGGCGCTGGCTTTCACCTCCTGAATCCTTGGAATCATATCTCTTCCCTGAAGCCAGGAGTAAAACTCTTCCATTTCTTTATCCAGAATCCTTCGGGCCTCATTTACAGACTGCCGGACTTTATCACTCATATCGTTAAGCTTAAAATCATCAATATCATACAGCCGTACCCACTCTAGTCCCCCAGCTTTCGGATCAATATCCCGGGGCACCGCCAGATCAATAAGAATCAGCTTTTTTCCTTTGGGCCTTATCTCCACCTGCTCTAACAATTCTCTGGTAAGCGTAAAATTTGGACTGGCTGTGGCACTGACCACCAGATCACATTCCGGCAGAAACTCCATCCGTTCTCCGTAATTAATTCTAGAACACCCCAGAGGAATATTCACCATTCCGCTGCGGTACTGTCTTACAGTTACCGTTACGTCTGCTCCGGTCTGCTGCAAAGACTGGGCTGCCAGCTTTCCCATTTCGCCATTTCCAATCACCATACAGGTGGAACGGTCAAAGAGAAATCCCCGCTTTTTCAGCATCAAAATCGCCTGGTCCATAGCAGTCTCATTGGCTCTGGAAAAAACTACTTTGGTTTTCACTTCCTTGGCCGCCGTGACAGCCTTCCGAAATAATACTTCCAGTACTCCATCTGTTGTAAAATTCTCTCTGGCCCAGGACAGAGCGTCCTTCACCTGAGAAATAATCTGATCTTCCGCCAGAATCTGGGATTTCAGCCCGCAGGTCAGCCAGAACAAATGCTCGGCAGCTTCGTGTCCCTGCCGGTATATAAATGCAGATTCATACGCTTCTTTCTCAACCTGTTTCTGCCGGCAGAGCAGCTCCAGCAGATCTTCGTCAAAGGTCTCCTCTGTGCTGAGCCACAGTTCCATCCGGTTGCAGGTGGATATAATAATACAGCCCATAATCCCCGGCTGTTCCTTTAAATTCAGCATCATTTCTGCACTGCTTTTCTTCGTAAATGAGAACAATGCTCTGGTATCAACATCCGCCGTTGTATGGTCAATACCAATCATCTGAATACCCATTTTTTCTCCTCCGTTATTTCCGTTTCTCGCTAAGGAATATCATACCGGAGTTTCTTTATTTGTACAACCTATTTCCTTTGGCTGTTCTTTTAGGAAAACACCTCCAAAGCTCTTGAAAATAAGAGAATTTTTCTCAATTGTGATTTTTTTTATCTTTTTGGCGAATTTTATAGAATTTGCGGGAAAAAAATTGACGCTTCAAAACTCTGCCGTTAGAATGTATATCATTGAATGAATACGATTCCTGCGTTTTTTTTACCCCAGGAGAAAGGAAAAATTATGACACTCAGACAAAAAAGAATCGTTATGACTGCCACAGCCCTGGCCTTTATTTTTGGAATTGCGCCGGCAGCCAGCGCTATGCACATTATGGAAGGATATCTTCCTGCTAAATTCTGCATTTTATGGGGAATTATCTGTATCCCATTTCTAATTGCCGGCTTTTTTTCTATAAGAAAAACGCTGACCGAGAACCGCAGGACGCTGACCCTGCTTGCAATGGCCGGAGCTTTCGTATTTGTAATTTCATCCCTTAAGATTCCGTCGGTGACGGGAAGCTGTTCTCACATGACCGGAACCGGACTTGGAGCAATTTTATTCGGCCCTTCTGCAGTCAGCATTCTTGGCATTATCGTACTGCTCTTCCAGGCAATTCTGCTGGCACACGGCGGACTTACTACACTGGGAGCAAATACATTTTCCATGGCAATTGCAGGCCCCTTCCTTTCTTACGGAATTTTTATCCTCTGTCAGAAATGTAAAGTAAACCGCAGACTGTCCGTTTTTTTGGCGGCCTGTCTTGGTGATTTATTTACATACTGCATTACCGCCTTCCAGCTGGCAGCGGCATATCCGTCAGAAAGCGGCGGCATAGGCGCATCTGCGGTGAAATTTCTGGGGGTTTTCGCCCCTACCCAGATTCCCCTGGCAATTATTGAAGGACTGATTACACTGCTGATTATCATGGCCCTTGAAAACTATGCAAAGCCTGAACTAAAAGCTCTCGGTTATTTAAAGGAGGCGAAATAATGAATAAATCCAAGCACAATAAAACACTTGCTATTGTCCTTATTATTGCAATTATTCTCATCGCCCTGATTCCTCTTTTCGCATTAAAAGGAGCTGAATTTGGCGGTTCTGATGACGCCGGCAGCCAGATGGTAAACGAAATCACCGGCGAGGAATATGAACCCTGGTTTACCCCGGTGCTGGAACAGGCCTTAAACGGAGAGCTTCCAGGAGAGGTGGAAAGTCTCTTTTTCTGCGTACAAACCGGCATCGGCGTTGGCATTGCCGCCTTTGTTATGGGACGCCTGGTAGAGCGCAAAAAATGGATGAAAGAAGACCAGGAAGAAAAAGCTGACTCTGATCCTAAGTCAAAGCAGCTTCCGCCTGCAAAACAACCGTAAATATATCATGGGGGACGGGCTTATAATGTCCGCCCCCCCGTAAATGTAAATAAGGAGAAGTCATTTTGCTTCTGATTGATAAATTATGTTACTATTCCAAACTCAGATATATCAACGCCGGTGAAAAGTTTCTTTATTCCATCATTACCATCGCCGCCTGTATCATCAGCCGTTCTCTGATTATCGCACTGCTGGTATTTACCGTAAATACAGTTTTAACAGTGGCCATTGCCGGTATTTCAAAAAAACGGTACCGAAATCTGATGCTGATTCCGGTTGCTTTTCTCATCTTAAGTACACTGGCAGTTATTGTAAACCTTTCCCGTACACCAATGGATGCCTTTGCCATCCCTGTGGGAAATTTTTATATTACAGGAAGCTTCTCTTCTGTTTTCTTCGGCATACAGCTGATGGCAACTGCCCTGGCCGCAGTATCCAGTCTCTACTTTTTATCACTGAATACTCCCATGCCGGATATCCTGATGGTGCTTTCAAAGCTTCACTGTCCGGCTATGATCAGTGAACTGATGCTTCTGATCTACCGTTTTATTTTTGTATTGCTAGAAGCCGCGGTAAGCATTATGATATCCCAGAAATCCAGGCTGGGATACAAAGACTATAAAACCTCGCTGAAATCTTTTGGCTCCATGATCTCTGTTCTTTTTATCAGAGCCATGAAAAGATCCAACGCTTTGTATGACGCCATGGAATCCCGCTGCTACGACGGCGCCATCCATGTCCTGAATGAAACTTCTAAACCAAATAAGAAAGAAATCACAGCAATTGTTTTCTTCACTGCAGTTCTTGCTGTGCTCACCATATTAAAAAAATCGGAACTGATCTGGTAGCTTTTCAGACTTTCAAATCAGTCTCCCTAAGAAAGGTTATATATGAACGATATTATTTTAAAAGCCGACAATCTTTATTTTTCTTATGATGATGAACAAAGCCACTCTCTAAACGGACTATCACTGGAAATCAAAAAAGGAAAAAAAATTGCCTTTATGGGAGCCAACGGTTCCGGTAAATCTACATTTTTCCTCTGCTGCAACGGAATCCATAAGCCTTCCCGGGGAACTCTTTATTTTAATGGAAAACCTGTAGATTATTCCCGGCAGGGACTTTTGGATTTAAGAAGCAAAGTAGGAATCGTATTTCAGGATCCCGATCATCAGTTATTCTCTGCCAGCGTCTATCAGGAAATTTCCTTTGGTATTTTAAATCTGGGGGTTTCTGCTGAAGAAGCCCAAGAGGAGGTAGAACAGGTCATTGAACAGTTGGAGATTACCCCATTTCGGCACAAGCCAACTCACGCATTAAGCGGGGGACAAAAAAAGCAGGTGTCCATCGCAGACATTCTGGTGATGCATCCGGATATCATTATTCTAGATGAACCTGCCGCTGCCTTAGACCCCAGACATACATCTATGGTCAATCACATTGTAAACCAGATGACCAGCCAGGGCATTACCGTAATGATGGCAACCCATGACGTTAATTATGCCATGGAGTGGGCTGATGAAATTGTTTTGTTAAAAGACGGAAAGCTTCTGATGCAGGGCTCCCCGGAAGACGTGTTTTCCAATAAATCCGCCCTGGCATCCACCAATCTTGAACAGCCCGCCTGCCTGCAGCTGTTTGACAGCCTGAGCAGTAAGGGTATCCTGAAAATGTCTCTGCCGGTTCCAAAAAATCTGTCTCAGCTAGAACACTACATTCAGCAGCTTTCTGCACCTGCTTTTGTCAGCTCCAGACCTCAGAGCAGGCAACCCCGGCAGGCAATTCTTGTTGTAAGCTTTGGGACCAGCTACCATGAAACCCGTAAAAAAACCATTGATGCCATCGAACAGGCTATCGGTTCAGCCTTCCCTGAGCACCGCATTTACCGGGCATGGACAAGCAAAATGATTATGAAAAAGCTCCTGAAACGGGACGGTATTAAAATTTTTAATGTAAAAGAGGCAATGGCCCAAATGGCAGCTGATGGTATCACAGATGTCATTATTCAGCCAACCCACGTTATTAACGGTATTGAAAATGAACTTATGATTGAGGACGCTCTCTCCTGTAAGGATAATTTCCACTCCATCCGTTTTGGACCCCCGCTGCTCACCAGCAGCGAAGACAACGATGCCCTGATTTCTATTATCCACAATGCTTTTTCAGACCTGGCAGACGACGAAGCACTTGTTTTAATGGGACACGGCACCACTCATTATGCAAACTCTATTTATGCTGCTATGGACTATACATTCAAGGATAAAGGATATCCTAATATTTTTCTGGGAACAGTGGAAGCATATCCTTCCATGGAAACACTGCTGCGTATGGTAAAGGAGCAGCATCCGAAAAAAATAATTCTGACTCCATTTATGATTGTTGCCGGCGATCATGCAGCCAATGATATGGCCGGTGATGACCCGGATTCCTGGAAATGCCAGTTTATACAGGCAGGCTTTGAAGTGGAATGTGTACTGAAAGGACTTGGTGAATATCCGGAAATCCACAATCTTTTTATCCGCCACATTAAACAGGCCATGCAGCAGGAGCCAACCCCATAAATTCAAGTCTCGCTCTCGCGAGGCTTGGTGCGGGATTGGGGTCAGCTTTGCTGACAATATTCTATTCCAAATTGCTGCACATCTGATATATCTGCTCTGATTACAAAAAACCGCAGATCTGCTTCTTAGCAGATGCCTGCGGCTTTTTTGTCGTTTCATTTCTTATTTTCATTTGTGATACTGTCCATTCAAGTCCCGCTCTTACAGACAGAAACGTTTTAGTTCCTTGCTGAGCCCGGAAATTGTAAACTGATGAGCTTCATTTAAAATATAGATGCCAAGATCTTTGGCCCGTTCTCTCACAAAGCTGAAATTCTGAAGATGTTTTTTCCCATAGTCCGTTAAAACCAGAATCTTTCTTGCATAGCCGAATCCATAATGATTGGCCACCACATATAATTTGTACAGCTCATCTACAGACACTGCCCCATTTTTACAGGAAACAAAATAAGGAACCAGATGGTGCATCATAATCACATCAATTTCATTGACGGTATTGGTCTGATTGTCATCCAGATGGGGATTTCCGTCCCAGTCCAGATATACGCTGGCCTTAAGATCCTGAAAATACTTTGTTCCCTCTTCCTCATCCTCCATTTCTTTTGCCGCAAGATATACTGCCAGCTCCAAAACCGTGCCGGATTTTGTAAGACACTTATGGATATCTGCATTTTTATACGAAAATATATATTGATCCTTTGCGGCCTGAAAGTCTAAAATATATCCTCCCTGCCGCAGCCTTCCAAACAGTTCCGTCTCAAAGCATTCCCCGTTTAATTTACTTTCATCTTCCTTTGAAAGACAAATTTTCAAAGATTGCTCCTCACACTGTCCATATTTCTGAATAATTTCAAGATTAGAAATCAACGTATTCCAGCCTGTGCAGTCCTGTCTGCACAGGTTCCAAAGCTGATGTACATCACGAACAAACTCCGGTGTCCATGAAATTTCCTCAGCGCTGCTTTTGGCAATCCCTGAAGAAAGAATGGTTCCTCCATAAATCTTTACCAGCTCCGGCACAGTCAGTTTCGGCAGCACGCCGTCCCAGGCATGATTCTCCACTTCATCCATATCTACGTAATTTCCGCTGTTTAAATTAATGCGGTGCAGCTGCACCCGTTCCTTAAACCGCTCATAAACCATACCAAGAGCCACCATCACGGATTCCTCTCCACCGGTCAGGTTAAATTCACACTGTTCATTCTGATCCAGAATTTCACAGAGAATATCAACCATGGACAGCAGATTATTGGGATTCAATGTACGGCTCTCCACCTGGGTTTTCATACCTCTGTCCGATAGCACCTCCCGGCAGTTATCGGCAAACTTTTTCATCTTTTTCCCTTTAGAGCCCAGGAAGATCACTTTTTCAGGACGCAGGTACAAAATCCCGGCTATATTTTCTAACGCTCTCTCATCATAAAATTCTACCAAAGTCATAATTATCTGCTCTTTTGTTCTACCCTTCATTATAAATTTCGAACATGGTATTATAGGTGTCATCGTCTTTCATCTGCTCTTCCAGAGCCAGATCCGAAAAATCTACCAGCAGATTATGAAAATGTTTCTGCTTATCTCTTTTTGGCGCATAATCCCAGTTCTGTAGATAATGATAACGCATCCAGCGCAGATGTTCAATCTCACGCATTTTGTTTTTTTCTTCATCCGAAAGATTTCTGTAAATTTCTTTCAGAAAATCGCCCTTTTTCACTCCTTTTGGATACGTATAGCCCTCCATCAGAATCTGTTCCTTCACACACATATGATCCGCCTGTGCAACGTTGGAATACTTGGTAAAATAGTTCATGCTGTTCCAGTCCTGTAAAAAATGAGGACATGAAATACATGCATTTAAAGTTTTCTGACAGCTTCCTGCTTCCTTTTCCCGGCATCCTCCATATTCGGCCGGAGCATTTCTGATATAAGTAGCGTGGCACATTTTAGCCCGTATCAGAGTACTTTCCCCAAGAATCATTTCCGGTTCACACATCTGCTCATCCGTGCCATATGGAACAATCTGCATTTTTTCAATATCCCACAATGTTTTCAAAATCTGCTCATTAAATACCTTTATATATATTTTATTCATTATGAAATATTTGTGCAGTTCATTTAAAATCAGCAGATTGCGCTCTTCCTCATCATAGGCCAGTATAATCCGGTCCGCCGCCTGAATCAAAGCTTCATCTTCATACCAGAGCTCTTCATGAAAGATAACAGAATCTCTTCCCTCCACCCGGTTTTCTTTATCATTTCCCACATTAACAAAGCGAGATAATTTATGATGAAGATGCTGATATTCTTTGCTGTTCCCAAAAATATGGTACTGCAGATCGGATGTAATATCTCTGACATTCATCAGCAGTCCCTGATTTAAAATTTCCTGTCCGTAATTTCCAAATCCAATAATAACAATTATTTTTTCATCTTTTTGAAGCAGATTTTCCTTCCAGTATGCACGGCCGCAGTTTTCCGCCAGATTACAGATCTGAAGCCCTTGTTCTTTATAGGAGCCCCGGGCAATACGCTCCGTACACAAATATAATATTTTATCAGGATTCCCAAACAGATCTTTTTCATGAACATGAAGATACTGAAACATTTCATAATCCGTATCAAAAATCAGAATCTGCCTGGGTGCCCGAAAAGAAAGAGGACTTTCAGAAACTACCGCATGTTTTCCGATTTTCTGTCCCACCACCGGAATATATCGGCTGTCCCCGTGAATGGCTGCCGCATCTTTTTTGCGGACCTTTCTGCGGACCTGCATATTTTTAAACACCGCAGACAGCACCGTAAACAAAACTGCCACTGTCATACAGGGCGCCGCCCACCTTGCAATATTAATCAATAGATTTACATCTTCTTTATCTACATTCAGCTGCAATCCATACAGACACAAAGCATCATAAAAACCACTGATCACGCTTCCCCCATATAATAATGAAAAACCAATTCCTCCAATTACAAAAGGCGAAGCAATGATTCCAAACTTTACTGTTTGACGCAGTCTGCGTTTCCTTTTTTCTGTCATAGCATCACACTTCAGATCTTCCATCTGATCCTTTCCATTTGTCCGGTTCCTTTAAAATAATCCGCTGGTCAATCACTCTTGCCTTCATATATTCCCCGAAGATTTCCCCGTCTATAATATCAATCAGCGCCCCATAGACACCGCTGTATGCCCTGCACTCTCTGCACTCCATAACATGCCTCTTGCATTCTGCCTCTTTTTCTGTTAAAAGTTCACCCGCCAGTTCCTTTCTGGCCAGCTCTTCCAGCATTGTTTTTTCCGGATGTTCCATCATCATGCTCTGTCTCCTTTTTTTCTGCTCTTTACTTTATTTGCCGCAGCTTTAAAATCCGCATACTCCATCAGAATCTCTGTCATAGTCGGATCCTTTAGAATGCTGGAAGCTATTTTATCAATAATTGCTTTGTTCACACGAATACACCACTGGCTTGCAGCTTTTGTATGAAATTCTTCTGTAATTACAATATCAGAAACAGGAATTACTTCTTCGTCTTCACAAACATAAGCCTTGTTCAGATTTTTCAGATACCGCTCTCCCCATTCATACTGATGCTCTCTGTCACTGCTGTTAAACTCTTCTTTAAACTCCTCTGACAGCTGGCCCACATTATGATCCTTCATATACTGAAACGCCCAGTCCACAGCATTGTTTTTATTCTCATCGCCAATAATATGAGACAAAATCTTAGCGTATCCAAGACAGAGCAGCATATAAGGCTCCCGTTTAAAATCAAAAAATTCCATCATATACATATGAATCACCTGGCTGATAATCTGAAACTGTTCCTTCTTCCAAAAATAATCAAATGGATTCCCCTGGGGATCAGATACTGTCTTTAAAGGCTGGCCCCCCTCTTCCATGCCCTCCAGGGACTGAGAATGCACCAGTTCCTCAGCCTTTTTCGTCCCATAACGGACAGCAAGACGCCGGTATATTCCCACACAATATCTTAAAACATCCTCAGGGGCAATGCGCTCGTCAGACTGCCAGAAACCCTCTGAAAGTTTTCTGCACACTGTCACACAGCCCTCCGCCATAATTTCCTGTTCCAGCTCCGTATCATAAATATTATAATCTTTCAGCTGTGACTTAACTGCCGCCCCTGCATAGCGCTCAATCAGTTCCAGCAGCAGTCCGCAGGCATCCATATCGTTTTTCTGCATCAGCGGATATAATTCTGCCGCCTTTTTTGAATCCTGTTCCCAACTCATACCTTATACTCCTTTATCCTGAACTCACTTTTGTGGTATGTCTCTATATGATATCAAAGTCCAAATATCTTCATATTGTCCTGGACTTTTTTCAAAAGCTGATCCGGCATTTCCGATATATGCTCCAGCAGAAACTGTACATACATCCCATATTCCTGCCATTTTCCCCCCTGCCGCAAAAGCTCTGCACTTTCCGAAAAATACTCCTCCGTCCAAAGACAGGACGGCACTGCTTTTAAAAATTCCTCCCAGACAGAACAGATACGTAAAACTGCTGTTTCTTCATCAAGCAGTCCCATATGAAGCAGCCGCACGCTGTTCCACACTTTATGAAAGACCCTAAGCCGATCTTTCTGCCCGGCCGCTTTCTTCCTGTACAGTCCGCACAGATAATCCCAGCCATAAGCAGGCTTTCGGCCTCCGGCAGTCTTCCGGAGCAGACAATAACGCCGGCGCACCGCAAGCAGCACCTCTTCGTCAACTTCATTCAGGACAGTATAGCACTTTCCTGCCAGTTCCATCCCCTGTTCAAGAATCCTTCTGTGGTTCAGCCGGGCTGCCAGCCCTAATAGCTCCAGGAAACATTCCTGCCAGTCAAATGCATCTGCCGGTGATTCCAGCTGTTTTTCTATCTTTTTTATGCAGCTGTAAACTTTTTGTTCATCCATTCTGCTCATAATTCATCAATATCCCTATCAGCTTCTCCATCTGATTCACAGATTTTTCCATCAGATCTTCTTCCCCGGAAGTCTTAAGATCTTTCTGGGCCTTTTTTGGTTTCTGACTATCACTGTAAAACAGCGGGCCCCGCTGTCCCTGTCTTAACTGACGGATTAAATGATCAAGAGAAAACAGCGCAGTCTCTTCTCTGTCTGTTACCGGAAGCGCCGGAGCCTCACAGAAGGGAAATTTATATTCTGAAATATCAGCCATCTGTGTCAGTATCGGATAATTTCTTCCTGCTAAGATCAGAGCCTCCCCCTTTTTTTTGCTTAAATGAAGCAGCTGAGAAGGGGAAATTAAAGGCCGGACACTGCCGTTTATGGTATATACATTACCGCACAGATTGCTGATTTCTGTTAAATGCTCAAACTCTTTGGAATTTAGATAAATCCAGTTCTCACAGTTGCTTGTAATGGTTCTGGCATTTTCACCATACAGCTTATTCAGCTGATACATACTCTGAATTACAAGAAAGAACCGGATATTTCTGCTTCTTGCCGCCGTTATCATAGCCTCCATATCCGGAATGGCGGGAATATTAGCAAATTCATCAAGAACAAAATTCAAGCGTCTTAAAAGTCCCATGGCCGGCTGTTTCTGCGCCTCTATAATCATCGTCTCATAACACTGCTTAATAAACAGTGTAGCCAGAAAATGAAAGGTGTTTTTTTCATCCGGAATCATAATGTAGACAGCCGTCTTTTCTCTGCTAATATCCTGAATCCGAAAATCACTGTCAGCCATCATGGAAATCAGATTTTTCTGCAATATAAAAATGCGCACCATAGCATGAAGAGAACTCATGATGCTGTCCTTTGTTTTTTCGGATGAAATCAGTACTCCCTCCAGATTCATACCGGCTACAGAGTCTGGATTGATAGAATCAAACAATTCATACAACCGGTTTTCCTCAATGGGTTTTCCATATTCCCCGCACAGTTTTACAAAGCTTCCCATATTAATCTCTTCCGGCCGTCCCGTCTCAAACAGGATCAAAAGCAGTGCCAGCGCCAGAGAAGATGCCTGCAAAATCCAGTAAATATCGACGGTTTTGCGCATGGAATCTGCACAGATGCTGTTTATAAGATCATTCAGCATTCCAACAGCCTCATCCTTTTTTCCGTCACAATACAGTTCATATGGCAGCTTTAACGGATTCCATCTGTCAGAATGCAGAAAATCCCGAAAATTAACAGCTACTACCCGAAATCCGTTTGCCTGGGCAGTCCCGGCAGTCTGCTGATACAGCTCTCCCTTTGGGTCCGTCACTACAAAAGACTCTCCGGCACTGGCCATCAAATGAATCATGGGCATCACAAACAAACGGCTTTTTTTAGAGCCTGTAGCGCCTAAAAGCAGCGTATGATTATCCTGGTGGTCTACATATGCTGTTCTGCCGTCGCTAAGCAGCGGAATACCGGCAGCCTCATAAGGTGTTTTTTCTATCTGGATTCTGACCGTATCCGCCATAATTTCCTCCGGCTCCGCCCACCGGCTCTCCTGATAAGGCATATGATAACGGTCATATCGGTAAGTATCTTTAATCTCTTTCATTCTGTTTCCTCCCCCCGCTGGCAAACAGGTTTCATATAATGACAAATAAAGGAGTCACCGCTGCCGGATTCCTGAAGCATTTCAGCCGTGATCTGTTTTTCTTCCAGGATCTTGCTGCTGTACAAATCATAAATCATTTCCTGGGCCATAAGGTTTATGGTATTATAACCGTCAAAATAGGGATTTGATTTCATTACTTCAATGGCATCTGTCAGTATTTTTCCCGCTTCTTTGCTGATGGAAATCCCATAAGACATACAGCGCCTTTCCAGATGCTGATACAAAACGCCGGTCTTTGGCAGAGCAATATGAATGGTTTTATACCTTAAATAATATGCAATCTGTCTGCATGCACGTTCTTCCGCTTTCACATCTGCATCCGCAATCAGCACAATCAGCCAGTCTTTTGTATTCTCAGACAAAAATTCCAGAAAGCGGTTCATATGGGGCTCTTTCATATGGGAAAGCCAGGGAGTAATATGTACAGCTAAAATCCCCCGGTAGTACTGGCGGTATCCGGCCTCATAAGAAAGACATTCAATCAAGCGTGTCAGCTCGCTAAAAGGCCCAGAAGGTTCACAATACCCCAGTTCAAATTCAATTACCTTTTTATTGCCGGAAAAATCCATAATCTGCCGTGCTTCCAGATACTGTGCAAGCAGACGCAGAACATATGATTTTCCTGTTCCGGCTCCAGAAATCCAGAAATAATCAGGAAGCAATATTTCCTGTTCCAGTGGAAAATGTCCAATATTATCCGCCAGCACTTCCCACTTTCTGACCTCCTGCTTTAACTCCTCCATTCCATTCAATTCCATAATCTGCTGATAATAGCGGTCCTTCTGTTCCATCCCCGTTCTCCTTTGTGTTCATCCCTCTATCTATTTATTATAGCAAAGTAAAACAGGCAGGCAACAGTTTCCTGTTGTTCCCGCCTGTTTTCTTTTTCCTGTTTTTATTGTTTTTTGTCTTTTCAAGTCTCGCCCCGGTCACTGCCCGCGTCCATCCTTCTTCCATACAGATATTCTTTTGTCATATGCGCCAGATAAGCGTATGCCACCAGAAGGAGCATCATAACCATCTCAACAAAGATAATATAGACAGGAAACCGTTGGTTGAAAATCCATAAAATCAGATGCAGCACGGCAAATGCCAGTCCCATCATCACACACTTCAGACCGTAATTGCGCATTTCCATCCTGCTGGCTTTCTGATAAGAATCATTCAAAAGCAACGCACAATTTCCTCCCATCAGTGCAAGCCCCAGACCGTAAAATAATAATCCGTGGGGATAACAAAACGTTGCAAAAACCGCAGCCACCATGATTACCGCAAAAATCACTTTACAAAGGGATTCCTTTCTGCCCCGGTAAAACTGTACGACTTTTTGATATACATTATAAATATAAAGCATACAGGCTTCCGTCATCAGCAAAGGTACAAACGTAAAGATTCCACCGTAAACATTTATTTCCTGCCATATATTCTGCCATGGATTCCAGGCAAAATGTATCATACCGTCCACTGCCGCTGCCAGCAGTGCAAACACAATATAAATAACTGTATAATATTTTGACTTCTGTACTTTTCTGCAGTGATTTCTCTTTTCTTCTATGTAGTTCTTTTTATTGGTGTCCAGATATTCCGCCATATAAATATCCAGTGCACTCTTAACATTTCTGTCCATATTAGAGTGACTGTAATTTAAAAAGGCCTGGGCCACAAAATCATGAGCAATCTCATATTCCTGATCGGAACGCTCAATATTTCTCCGGATCAGCTGCAGCTCCTCCATCTTTTCAATCATACGATTCACGGCTTTATGTCCATCTTTTGAAAACTGGTTTTCAAACAGTCCAAACTCAAGATCACGGCGTTTCATTACAACATGATTCAGCCGTGCCTGACTAAGCAGATATAAAATTCTGGATGCATTGAAATAGTCACCAGCCGCTGTAAGCTGTACATCAAAGTAATGATTTAACAGCTCGTAATCCTCCATTGCAAACACTTCCTTTAAAGCATCCTCGGACTGTTCTTTGACTTTTTTTTCATACTCTGCCATATGATACGAAATCTGCTGCTGAATCAACGGTTCCTGACGGTGCTTTTCATAGAAATCTCTTCCTGCCGCTCCAAATAAAAGCTCACATTTATTCTGAAGAACCGTGGCATTTTCTTCCGTTCCGTTACAGCGGACTTTCACTTCATTCTGATTTTCACAGTAATAAATGGTATTTCCCACCGGATCTAAAGCTGTATGCTCAGACCGCGTCCCCGGGTGCTCTAAGTGTACATGATAATTCTCTTTTATAAGCTCCTGCTGCCAGGTTACCGTCCGGCTAAACTGCGACGTGTTTAACACATGATAATTTTTCCTGTCATCTCTGATCATACTGGTAAGGCCGTTCAAAATGCCGGTCTGATCTTTGGAATCGTTATCTCTGGCGCCCTGTTTCATATTGTTAATATCAAACTCTTTCATAAAATCTGCCAGATACTCTTCTCTCATGGACAGAATCATGGCCATATTCTTTTTACTAAGAGAGGAAAGCAGCTCACGGACTTCCTCTTTTCTTGATTCCTCCAGGAAGAAAAAGCGTTCAAACTGATCAAATATAAAAACTAGTTTCTGTTTTCCCGCCTGCGCCAGCAGCTCCTGATCTAAATTGTTTCCAAAGCGCTGGGTCAGCGCAGTCTTCAGATTTGTATAGTTACCGGAAAAATCATAGATCTGATATCTGTCTTTATATTCCCGCTTAAAAAAGGAAAGTATTGTTGATTTGCCGCATCCGCTTTTACCGGTAAGGCAGATTGCCTGCTTTACACTGTTCTGCTGGAAAATCAGTGTTTCAAGCATCTGGTTTAAGTAACGCACTTCTTCTTCCCTGGAAAGAATATCTGTACTGTTTAACGATTCCTTTCCGGACAGATCATATAATCCCAGAAACTCAAAACCTTCCTGCCGCAGATACGGAACCACCCTGCTGTTATCTGAGGTGCTTTTAAACAGAGCCAGCCCCAGGGCTGCCGCTATCACAAGAATATCCAGAACAATTTTTACCGGCAGCGGGAAAGACTGTATTGGAATCTGTATCACCGCATCTATCATTACAGCGCAGACAAGAGCCGCCAGTATATAAAACGTACGGTTTTTCAGACCGTAAATATTATAGCCGGTTTTCTTTTTGATCTGAACATTTTTCATTTCTGTCCGTTTCATTCTCATCTTCCGCCTTTCTTATATCAATGTATCTTTACACCGTCTTAAATCATCTGCCGCTTCACTGATTCCATATTTCAAGGCCCGTTCATAACAGCTGATGGCATTTCTAAGATCCCGCATCCCAAACTCATACCGGCGGCCAAGGGCATACATTGCCATGGGCAGCGCCTGATCTCCGTATGCCACCTGGGAATAAAGATTCATAGCCTGCTGTGGATCCCGCGCTTCAATCATACTGGCGTAATTGTAAATTGCTGCCGGATATCCTGCGTCAGCGGCTTCCCGATACAATTCCTCCGCCCGCAAAAGGTCCTGATCTGTCCCCAGTCCGTTTCTTAACATCCAGGCCTGTGCATTTACAGCCGGAAGATATTTCTGCTCTGCCGCCTGTTCATAATATGTATACGCCTGCTCAAGCCGGCGCTTTTCTTCGCTTTCATTGCCAAGCTTATACAGCGCCGGTGCATACCCTTTACCGGCTGCCTCTTCATAGTACCGGAGGGCCTGCGCTTTTAACTCCAGTTTAAAATCTGCGGCGGATAAACCCCCTTCTGTTGAAAATCCGTATTCTCTCACCAGTGTTAAATCCAGCGAACATCTCTCATAAATATCCCCCAGATTGCAGGCCGCCGCAAGACTGCCATGCTCCCAGGCCGCCTTATAATACTCAAAAGCCCTTTTCATATTGGGTACCAGCGTCACCGACCCTTTTTCATACATAATGCCCAGTTCATTCATAGCTTTTGCAGAGCCCTTTTTGGCACTTGCTTTTAATTCTTCAATCTTTTTTTCTTCCCTGTCCGCATTTTTATCCGGCGTACATTTTAACCGCTGTTTTGCAATTTTTTCTACAACGGCATCGAAATATTCCATATTCGCGGAAACTCCGTTTTTATTCACAAGAGGCTTTAAGGATTCCGGCAGATGATCCGGGAACTCAAAATTCCGCATCATAATAGGCACTATATTTTTGCCGCATAAAAGTGCATGCTCAATTTCCCGTCGCACCCAGTCATCTTCATCATTCAGACACCGGTCAAGACCGCCTGGGGGAAGCACCAGCAAAACATCTTCACATTCTGAGATTACCTCAAGAAGTTTTTCGTTGAAGTCTCCGGAACGAAGAGACTCCACATCATAAAATACACGGTAGCCCATACGGACAAACCGCTCATGCAGCAATGCTGCCAAACTCTCACCGCCATCCCTGCGGTAGCTGATAAATATCTGATACTGCATATGTTGTCCTTTCTGCTGCAGAGAGCTAAACCAGGTCTCCTCCCAGACTGCCTGCCATCACCGAGGATAACTTCCTGCCCTCCCACAACGCCATAGATAGTTTCATATACGCAGCTATCGGTGAAATCTCCGGCAGTACGCAAATTCCCAGGCCGCTAAGAGGTTTGACACTCTCATACGTGTCCCCTGCTCTGGCTCCTGTCAGATAAACCGGTATCCCTTTTTTCCCTGCTTCTTCTGCAAAGTTCCGGAGCTGACAGGATTTTGTATTTATGGTTCCTGAATGATAGCTGCCAAGAAGAACAGCTTTTATATTTTCATTAATTGCAGGATAAACCATTCCCACATAAGGCCAAATCCATAAAACCCCGGACAACTCATCCTTCCATTTCCAGTCAAGGCAAGGTATTTCGTCTTCCTTTTCCCAATATCCCGGATTCTTAATAAAGCGCTCCGTTTTGGCTTTGGTACTTAAAAGCCCGCCAGCTTCAAACCGGCAGTTTTCAAATCTGCCATAGGGAACCTTACCGATACTGTAGAGTGCATCTTCATAGGGCTCATGGGGTAAAAGCCTGGTTCCTCTGTGAATTGCAGGCTCCTTGCCTTCATTTTTATAAGATACAAATACGCCCCTTCCTGCCTGACTGCGAATAAACTGTACCCCATAGTAAAAATTCTGCAGTCCATTGGCTTTTGGGTTTTCCAGAATATAATTGCTGGACACAAGCACAACAGGAACGGATGCATTTCCCAGCGCATATCCAAGGGCGCTGGCCGTATATTGCAGTGTATCTGTTCCATGAGTTACAATAATCCCGTCATATCCTTTTTGGATTCCCCTGCGGATGCAGGCAAGCAGTTCCCGGATATGGCGGCCATCCAGATTTTCACTGAGTGTCCGGTAAGGCTCTGCTGTTTCAAACCGGGTTTCATCCCCGGACATTTTGCGGTACAGCTCTAACAGCTTGTATGGTTTTGTTTCATCCGGTGAAAAATATCCGTCCGCTGCGGCGGAGCTTCCAATGGTTCCTCCGGTAAATATAACTAAAATTTTCATAAATGCCTCCGAATACATTTTTTCTTAGGATTTATCCAAAACACTGCTAAATATACATTATTTTCACAGGACGGAAACGAAAAATCAGTTCCGGTCTTTGCTGAGCATATACAAAAGCGCATTGCAGATACACGCCGCAATGTTACTGCCGCCTTTCCTGCCTTTTGCAATAATATACGGCACATCAGTCTCCATAATCAGTTCCTTGGACTGTACTACATTTACAAAACCAACCGGAACACCGATAATCAGCCGGGGCCGGATTTTTTCTTCCTGAATCAATTCGTACAGACGTACTAAAGCAGTAGGCGCATTTCCAACGGCAAATATCAGTTCTTTATCAAGTGCCGCAGCCTTTTCCATGCAGACGGCCGCCCTTGTAATTCCACGGCTTTTTGCCTCCTGGGCCACGTCCTCATCAGACATAAAGTTATAAACTTCACCGCCAAATTTTGCCAGCACTTTTTTATTAATACCGGATTTTGCCATCTGAGTATCCGTTACAATGCAGGCACCGTTTTGAATAGCCTTAAGAGCCAGCTGCACCGCTTCCGGGGAAAAACAAAGGGAGTCCGCATATTCAAAATCCGCACTTGTATGAATACACCGCTTGATAATCAGCTCCTGAGACGGAGCAAAGGTGCGCTCTCCCAGCTCTTCTGTAATAATCTCAAAGCTCCTCTTTTCAATGTCCTGTGGTTTAATATTTTCCAATTCTACTTTCATTTTACAATCCTGTTCCGAAAACGGCAGATAAGGTCCGCTTTCTGTAGTATGCTTTAATTTATAACTTTTCCTCACACTTTTTCAAACTTTTTTTGCCTGCAGCTTTTTATTTCTAAAATGCAGACCAATTCTTTAGATTCCCTGTTCTAAAATCTCATATATTTTTTCCATATCAAGATGCTTCCGGAGCTCTTCTGCCAGTATATTATACTGAGATTCCTTAAATTCTCCAAAATCAATCCCTGTAATCTGCGCCGTATCAATTCCTTTTTTCTTTCCCAGAGCCTGGACAATCTTTTTCGCTGCGCCATCTTTATCAAATACGCCATGGACATAAGTCCCGTATACATTTCCCAGGGCAGCCCCATCTGTTTTTTCTCCATAACCAGAATGATGATTTACAGCTTCCGCATAATTTTCCAGGGAAACTGCAGCTTTCGTCTGCTTTTTGGGCATACTGCTTCCCATATGGATTTCATATCCTTCCAGAGGTGTTCCGGAAAGATCAGCAAGGTCTCCCGGAAGATCTAAAAATGCCCCCCTAACCCTTGTTCTTGTTTTTTCCTGTTCAAATACGGTATCCATGGGCAAAAGTCCAAGTCCCTTCATACTTCCCTTTGCTTCTATGCCATGGGGGTCACTAAGTGTCTCCCCCAGCATCTGATATCCTCCGCATACGCCAAAGATCACTTTTCCCAGAGCAGCCTGCTTTAAAATTGCCGCCTCCATACCGCTTTCCCGAAGCCATTTCAGGTCATCCATGGTATTTTTTGTACCAGGCAGAAAGATCAGGTCCGGATTTTTCAAATCCGATACATGCTGTACATAGCGCAAAGATACACCGGGCATACTTTCGAATGGATTAAAATCTGTGAAATTCGAAATTCTTGGCAACCGTATCACAGCAAGATCAATCTGGCCCACCTCCTGATTTCTGTCAAAACGCTGGGTCAGGCTGTCTTCATCTTCTACTTCAATATTCATATACGGCGCCACCCCTACAACCGGAATTTTACTTCTTTCTTCCAGCATATGGATACCAGGATCCAGGATAGTTTTATCTCCCCGGAACTTATTTATAATAAGCCCCTTAACCATCCTGCGCTCGTCTTCTTCCAAAAGTGTCGTTGTCCCGATCAGCTGTGCAAACACACCGCCTCTGTCAATATCTCCCACCAGCAGTACCGGTGCATTGGCCATTTTGGCCATTCCCATGTTTACAATATCTTCCTGTTTTAAATTGATTTCTGCAGGACTGCCGGCTCCTTCTATTACAATAATATCATACTCTTCATCCAGCCTGCTATAAGCCTTCATAATTTCCGGAACAAGGCTTTTCTTTTTTGCAAAATATTCTCTGGCGCTCATATTTCCTATCACTTCACCATTGACAATTACCTGGGAGCCGGTATCATTGGTAGGCTTTAACAAAATCGGATTCATTAGAACGGAAGGCTTAATCTTGCAGCATTCCGCCTGCATCACCTGAGCTCTTCCCATCTCAAGCCCTTCTTCTGTAATAAAAGAATTTAAGGCCATATTCTGGGACTTAAAAGGCGCAACCTTATAGCCGTCCTGCCAGAATATTCTGCATAATCCCGCCGCCAGCAGGCTTTTTCCTGCATTTGACATTGTTCCCTGTATCATAATCGCTTTTGCCATGTTTCCCCCATTTCCCGAAAGAGCTTATCTGCATCTCTTCGCTTTTGTACGTGCATCTGCACACATTCTGCACCCGTACCGATTTATATTATTATTTTAAATACCACAATCCGCCGCTTCCTTCAGCACCTGTCTCATGCAGGAAACCAGTTTCTCATTTTCCCTGTGTGTCCGCACAGCAATCCTGTAATACCCTCCGGAAAGCCCCGGATAATTACTGCAGTCACGAAGCATAATTTTCTGCTCCAGCATACGCCTTCCAAGTCCTTTCGGCCCCCGGAAAAACAGATAATTTGCTCTGGAATCATAAACACGCAGTCCAAGTTTACATAATTCTCCTTTTAAATAGTTCCTCTCTGTTTGTACAAGCTTTCTGGCCAGATTTACATAATTTTCTTCCATTAAGGCCGCCACACCAGCCTCCTGAGCCGGAATCGAAATATTCCAGGGCTGCATCACAGAGTGCATATCCCAAAGAAACTGCTGATTGCTGCAAAGTCCGTATCCAAGCCTCAGCCCTGCCATGGCATACCGTTTTGTAAAGGCTTTTAAGATAAACAAGTTCTCAAACTCCGTAAGATGCGCCTTTTTTTCAGCCTTTTTCGGACACTCCAAAAAGTCCACAAAGCATTCATCCAGTACCAGAAAAACTCCACATTTTCTGCAGGCTTTTAAAATCTCATCCAGCAGCACCAGATCTATTAAAACTCCGGTTGGATTGTTTGGATTACATAAAAAAAGAATATCCTGTTCTGGGGTAATCTGTTCCAGAATTTTTTCGGTAACAGCAAACCCTTCTTCTTCTTTTAAATAAAAATATTCGATCTGGCATCCTGTGCTTTTTAAGGCCTGCTCATACTCTGCAAACGTGGGCACTGCCAGCAGCGCCTTTTTTGGCTTCTTCGCCCATGCAACAGCAAAAATCAATTCCGCGGCCCCGTTCCCACAGATAATAAATTCCCTGGGAAGCTGCTCATAGACAGAAAGAGCTGTCACCAGCTCCTCTTTTTTCACATCCGGATAATGTTCTATTTTATGCAAACCTTTTTCCGCCGCCTTTATCACTGATTCAGGAGTTCCCAAAGGGTTGATATTGGCAGAAAAATCCAGAATATCCGGATAACGATAAACATCTCCACCATGTATATGTTGATTCATTTTACTTCCTCCTGATACTTTATGTAAACTTAATAAATATCCCCAGCACCAACAGACGAACAGCCGCAAACACTGCCGCACTTAAAATTGCCGTTCCGTACATCAGCTTATGGGACCGCCGGATATCCTCTGCTTCCACCGGACGGATATCGTCCCCGATGAAGGGCTTTTTATGCAGCGTTCCAAAGTACCAGGCATCTCCTGCCAGCTGAATATTCAAAGCACCAGCCATCACGGATTCCGTCTGAGCAGAATTGGGGCTTTTATGATTTCTTCTGTCTCTTTTATAAATTCTGGCAGCCCCCCGCCCATCAAATCCGGTTAAATAGGCTGATATAATCATCAACCCAGCTGCCAGCCGGGCCGGAATATAGTTGGCTGCATCATCCATTCTGGCGGCAAAGGTGCCAAAGTAGCGATACGTATCATTTTTATAGCCAATCATGGAATCCAGAGTATTTATGGCTTTATAGGCGAACCCAAACACCGCTCCGCCTATCATCATATAAAACAGTGGTGCGATAATTCCGTCCGCCGTATTTTCTGCCACAGTTTCCACCGCAGCTTTAGAAACTCCTGCTCTGTCAAGATTTTGAGTATCCCTTCCTACAATCATGGCAACTGCCCTCTGGGAAGATTGAAGGGTTCCCCTCTCCAGCTCTGTGTACACTTTCCCGCTCTCTGTTTTTAAAGACTTTGTGGCTAACAGCTGCCAGCAGAAAATAGTTTCCACTGCGAATCCCGCCCAAAAAGACAGCCGGTAAAGCAATATTAAAATCACTGCCGGAACTGCCGCAGAACATATTACCACACAAATGGCAAGCAGGATTCCCGCCGCCCGCTCTCCGGCTTTTGTGCCGGGAAAGATTTTCCGGAGCAGCTTCTCTCCCGCTGCGATGCCGTTTCCAATAATACAGACCGGATGGTAAATAAATCTTGGATCCCCCAGCAGCAAATCTATGAAAAAGCCTAATAAAACGGCTAATGTCATCCAAATCATAAGTTATTCCTTTTTTTAAATTTATCGCAGGCCAATACAAACGCCTCCGCAGTTTTAGAATTTCCGTAAAAATAAAGATGTGGAAATCCCGCCAGCAGATTCTCCGTACTGTGTATGCATTCCCATTTCCGGCTGCTCTGGGGTTTTCTGGCAGTAAACGCCTGCCCGCAGCCGTCAGAATCAAAGTAGTGGAATTCATGCGCCGGCACAGGTCCTGTCTCTTTTCCAAATACCGTACCGCCTTCCAGCGTAATATATCCAAAACGGCCAAGTTTTTTTGTCCGGTATGCCCTTGCGGGTATTACCCCTGCCATAGGCCAGGACCTTTCCTCCATATCTTCCATCTGTTCCTGCAGGTACATAAATCCGCCGCATTCCGCCATACAGGGCATTCCCTGTAAAACAGCTTCCCGGACAGAATCCCGCATAGTTTGATTTTTGCTGAGCTTTTCCGCATACAATTCCGGGTATCCTCCGTGAAACATCAGACCGTGAATATTTTCCGGAATTTTTTTATCATGCAGCGGTGAAAACCATACCAGTTCAGCTCCCATTTTTTCCAGCAGTTCCAGATTATCCTTGTAGAAAAAGCAGAATGCCTCATCTTTAGCCACTCCAATCCGGACATACCTGCATAACTTTTCTGCACGTTTTACAAACTCAGGTTTTTCTGTATACAGCTTTGGCGCCTCCCCGGCAATCTCTGAAAGTACCTCCCACTCAATAGATGTATCCAGCACATCCGCCAGACGGTACAGCTGATCTCTAAGTCCGGTAATCTCGCCAGGAAGCACAAGCCCCAGATGTCTGCTCTCTAGAACACAGTCAGAAAGCTCCGGCACGTATCCTGCCACCTTCACAGGAAGCTGTGATTCGATCAGCTCTTTCATTCTTGGATACAGCATCGGAGACATACGGTTTAAAATCACGCCCCTGATATGACTATTTTTCTTATATTCCAGAAATCCTTTGATATAGGGCACTAATGATACGCTCATTCCTTTACTGTTGACAATCAGAACTGCCGGCGTATCCGTGGCATCCGCCACCTCCCAGGCACTAGCCCTTACAGTGGTCCCTGCTACACCGTCATAATATCCCATAACACCTTCTAACACTGCCAGATCACACTCTTTACTGTTTTGCTCCAACAGCCAGCACACGACACTTTTGTCTGCAAAAAACGTATCCAGATTTCTGCTTTTTGTTCCCAGAACACGGCTGTGGAACATGGGATCTATATAATCCGGCCCGCACTTAAAAGACGCAATGGATACGCCCTTGCGTTTCAGAGCCTGCATAATCCCGCAGGTCAGCAGCGTCTTTCCACTTCCGCTGGCTCCTGCTGTCAGCAAAAAACGTCCCTTCATCTAATTCTCCTTATTTCTCAAACGCTCCTGCATCCCCGGCTGCTGAAACAATCGTCACCGGGTTTAAGCCCATCATCAGATGGTAACTGCCTGCCTTTTTTGACCGGGCCGCACTCAAAGATGTAATCTCCACATCCTGAAAGGGCAGCTCCTTGATACAGGAAAGCATTTCTCCCACTGTCTCCAGAGTAATCGCATTCATCACAATCCGGACAGAGGGATTTTTCTTTAACAACAGCTCTAAAATCTCCCTGAGATTTCCGGATGAACCGCCAATAAATGCATGTGTTGGAGGTTCCAGATCTATAAGAGCTTCCGGCGCTGTTCCTTCAATAACTTCGAGATTATCTGTCCGAAATTTCCGCTTATTCTGGCGGATCAGTTCCACCCCTTCCGGATTCTTTTCAATGGCGTATACTTTTCCACAAACCGCCTGCATCGCCATCTCCACGGCAACAGAACCTGTTCCTGCTCCCACATCATATACAACGGAACGGGCGGTAAGGCGCAGTCTTGAAAGAGAAACACTCCGGACCTCTTCTTTGGTCATGGGAACACTGCCCCGCAAAAACTCATCATCTGAAATTCCATGAGTTACTACATGCTCTCTTTCTTTCTGCGCTTCTAACAGCATCACGCACAGGCCGTCTGTGTGGATATCCGCAAGCTCCCTTGCCGAACCCCGGATAATCTTTTCATTTTCATAAGAAAGATTTTCTCCCACCGATACCTGTGTGTCTCCCATTCCATACTCTGTGAGTTTTCTGCAGATCTGGCCGCAGATTTTTTCACTTCCTGCCAGTGCAAAAATGCGGGGATGCTCTTTTAATAAGCCAATGATATTACAGCTTCTTCCATGAAGACTTACCGGCAGAATATCTTCCCAGGTTGTTTTCAGCCTTCCGGCAAAATAAATCATAGAAGAAATCCCGCAGATTACTTCCGTATCCCCGTCAATCAGCTGAAGAAGCTTTTTGGCCCCGCTGTAAAATCCGGTATCTCCTGAGAGCAGTACAGCTACACGCTGATATGACGGATGCTTTACAATATAATCCCGTATCTCTTCCGGTTTATAGGAAACAAATTTGTCCTGTCCCTCTGTTCCAAATCCATCCAGCATTCTTGCGGCACCGATCAGCAATTCCGCACTGCTGACTGCATCTTTCGCTTCTTTTGTCATAGTCGCCTCTGCGCCCATTCCAATGCCCACCAGCGTTACTTTTGTCCCCTTCGCATCCGGCTGTTCCTTTACAGCCAGGCCGAATTTTTCTCCCAGAATGTGCAGACACTCAGACAAAGAGATTCCTTCTGTCTGTGGGGGCCTTCCGATTACAACCAGACCACAGCCGCACTCTTCCGCTGCTTTTACCTTTTCTGCAAATCCGCCGCTGCTTCCGGATTCTTTTGTTACCATCCATCGTGCCTTAATCTGATGCAGCATCGCCTTGTTTAAATCTTTTGAAAATGGCCCCTGCATACAGATCAGATGCTGCCCCTCAAATCCCAGGGCTGCACATTCGGCTGCCACTGCTGGAAGAGACAAAACTCTGGCAAAAATGCGCTCTTTATATCCCGGCAGACCGGTAAATAAATGCAGCTCTTTGCTGCCGGTAGTCACCAGTACATTTCCCTGCGTCCCCCCAAGGAATTCAACGGCTGATGCTGTATCCTTCACAAAAACCGTCTGGTTTTCTGCCCCCAGACCGGATACATCCGCGCTGTCCCTGAGTACTCTAAGATATTGTTTCCCGGATTGTTCACATGCTTTTCTGATATTGTCCGTCACAGCCTGAGCATAAGGGTGAGTGGCATCTATTACAATACCGTCTTTGGAAAGCTGCTCCATCTGTACCGCCATCTCCTCCGATGTCAGACGCTCTGCGGACACATGGCAGCAGGGACCTTTGGGAAGCAGACTGCCGCCGTATTCTGTTGCCGCAAATACCCGGCACATAATTCCGGCCTCATTCAAATACTCCGCTGCCATCCGCCCTTCCCTGGTGCCTGCAAAAATAAATACCTTATACATTCCGATATCCTCTTGGGGTTACCATTTTGCCCTCCAGCTCCCTTGTCTGGGAATTACCGATAAATACTGTGGTAAACATATCAACCGCTGTGTCCCTCAGTTCTTCCAAAGACATAACCCGGCAGCTTTCCCCGTCTCTTCCAATATTGGAGACGATACCGCAGACTGTCTTGCCGCTTTTATAAGTCAGCATAAGATCACAGGCTTTTTTTAAATAGTCCGCTCTTTTTTTACTGGATGGATTATACAGTACAATGGAAAAATCCCCTTTCGCTGCCATCAGAAGCCTCTGTTCAATTTTCTCCCATGGTGTTAAAAGATCACTGAGGCTGATCAGGCAGAAATCATGGATTAACGGTGCTCCTAAAACTGCGGCACCGCCGGTTGCGGCGGTGACCCCCGGAATAATTTCGAGCTCAACTTCTGGATAGCGAACCCCGATTTCATACATCAGTCCGGCCATTCCATAGACTCCGGCATCACCGCTGCAGATCATTGATACCGTTTTCCCTTTTTGTGCCTCCTCAAAAGCCATAACACATCGGTCTGCTTCTTTTGTCATAGGCGTTGTCAAAAACTCTTTTTCCAAAAAATGTTCCCGGACCAGATCTACATATACCGTATATCCGATAATTACATCACTCTGTTCTAATGCATGGATGGCACGAAGTGTCATCTGCTCATATTCTCCGGGTCCGATTCCTATTACATATAATTTATTCAAAGCTTATCCTCCAGTCTCTGACGGCACAGGCAGCTGTGACGCCGCATTTTCCCTGTTTTTTCATAATTAATCTTCCATTGCCCGCTCCCAGCACCGCGCTGCGCTCACAGACATTATCCACTCCGGTAACAGATTCTACAAAAGGAGAGGACTGAAAATCCCCCGATACGCCTTTTAATTCATCAGCGCTGTAACACCAAAAGGGAATCTGCTGCCTGCAGGTAAACTCTGCCAGCCCCGGCTCTTCTTTTTTCAGATCAATGGAAACCGCTGCACAAACAGACTCTTTAAATATCCCCCAGGTATTTAACCACTCTTCAATCATCTCTTCGATGGCGTAAAGAGTGGTACCTTTCCTGCAGCCGATCCCAAGAATCGTCTGCTTTGGTACCAGGTACAGCGTGGCATCCGGCAGTTCTCTGCGCTTTTGAACACCCAGGTGAATCCACAAAGATTCTTTTTTTGCGTATTCAGCAGCTGCCTGTTCGTCCCATTTTAAATAATTCAGACCCCGGGGAAATTTTATCCCTTCCAAATGCCGCTGTGCTTCTTCGTCTGCTGTCACAAAAATGTCTTCGTCTCTCAGCAGTCTGGCCGATACCTCTTTCGCCAGGCTCATATCCGAGATCCAAAGATGATTCTGTTTTGCGAACACATCTACTGCAAACCGCTCTTTTACATCCGTTGCAGTTGTAATTACCGGAACAGCTCCCAGATTTTTTGCCAGCTCCCAAGCTGCCTCATTGGCTCCTCCCAGATGTCCGGATAATAAAGAGATTACAAACTGTTTTCCTTCGTCCACTACCAGCACCGCCGGATCATACCGCTTGCTTTTTACAAATGGAGCAATGGCCCGCACCGCAATTCCGCAGGCTCCTGTAAACACAATCAGCTCCGAGGTTTCAAAAGCCTGCTCTGTCCAATCTGCCAGCGTACCATTTAAAATCTGCACAGAGGCATCTTCACAGTCTGTCATATAACGGCTCTTCACAGAAAGAACAGCTTCATATCCCTTCTCTTCTAAGCTGTTTACCACATCTTTTGCTACGGCCAGCCCTCCTGGCGTAAAACAAATTACAGAAGCTTTCACAGGCTTATCCCTCCTTTATATGACATCCGGCCTTCCCCGGCCGATTTACTCAGATGCTTCCCGAAACTCTGTGGTAAATCCGGGATCATACAGTTTTGAACGGTCATAACGGGTATGGGCCACCACATCACCGATAATCATCAGCGCAGTCTTTGTAATATTGTGCTCCGCCGCTGTTTTTGCCAGTGTATCCACGGTACACACAAAGGTTTTCTCATCCTCCCAGGTTGCTTTATAAACAATGGCTGCTGGCGTATCCGGCTGATATCCGCCTTCTATCAGACGTCTGCTTAGCTCCTCCAGCATACCGGTACTTAAAAATACAACCATAGTAGCCTGATGAGCGGCAAAGCTCTCAATACTTTCCTTCGCCGGTACAGGGGTTCTTCCGGCCATTCTTGTAATGATAACACTCTGAGATACGTCAGGCAGCGTATACTCCAGATTCAGAGCCGATGCCGCTCCGCAAAAAGAGCTCACCCCCGGACAGTAATCGTATGCAATCTGTTTTTCATCCAGTACATCCATCTGTTCCCGGATAGCTCCGTAAAGACTTGGATCCCCGGTGTGAAGGCGAACTGTCATCTTCTGATTCTGTTCCGCAGTTATCATTACCTCCAGCACTTCTTCCAGCGTCATTTTCGCGCTGTTATAAATTTCTGCTCCCGGCTTTGCGTACTCAAGCAGCTGCGGATTTACTAATGAACCTGCATAGATAATAATATCTGCTTCCTCCAGATATTTTTTTCCTCTGACTGTAATCAGGTCCGGCGCCCCGGAACCTGCTCCCACAAAATGTATCATGATTTCTCCTTTACAATAATCAATGAATAATAGCCTGCATCCTCTGGAATCGCATCCGCACCGTAATAAACCTTTTCTCCCGGCATCCCGCAGTTTTCAATCATCACCACTTGTGCATCCTGCTGCTGCAGCACTTTTTTTACCTGCTCTATCTTTTTTCCGGCTTTCATCAAAACCTTAGTTCCCGGAAGTTTAAGGGCCTCCTCTATCTGATAAGAAGCCGGTATCACATGAAGCTGCTGCGCTTTTTCCACAAGGCCGATATTTAACCGGGCCGCAGCCGCGCAAAAGGATGTAATCCCGCTGATAATTTCTGTTTCATATCCTGCCGCCTGCACCTTTTTATGGATATACAGATAGGTAGAATATACCGACGGGTCCCCAAGAGTTAAAAACACCACCTGTTTTCCTTCATCCAAAAACGCTCTGACAGCATTTGCTCCCCTCTCATGATTTTCCTCCAGCTTTACCGGATCCTTTGTCATGGGCATACTTACCGGCAGCAGCACTTTACCGGCCAGCTCCGGATAAATCTGCTCTACAATCTGATATGCCACGGAATCTTTTGGTTCCTCTCCCGGAACAGCTACTACATCACTGTCTCTGACCGCCTCAAGGGCTTTGATGGTCAGCAGCTTTGGGTCCCCTGGTCCTACACCGATTCCTGTTAATTTTCCTCTCATTTTCTGTGTTCCTTTCGCTGTTGTTCTATACACTGTAATAACTCCAGCACATTTTTTGTATCTGCAAGCCGTCCCTCCACATTGGAGAAAATAATGGCTGCGGTCTTTATATCTCCTCTGGTTCTGTGGTCCATATAAAATTGAATCTTTTCCGCCGTGATTTCCATTGTCTCTTTTAGACACCCGGCTGCCTTTAAGATCTGCACAGCTTCTTCTGTGGTAACCGAATCCAGAATATTCTGTATCACTTTCCCTTGGGCCCCTGCCCGGAAAGCCTGGGCTGCCAGCAGCTCTGCCCGGCAGTCTGCATTTCGGGAATGTGTATTCATAATACCGCCGGATACTTTTACAAATTTCCCAATATGGGCGATAAATAAAATTCCCTGTATTCCCAGCTCCGCCGCCATATCCAGCGTTTCTCCCAGATAATTGCTGCACTTCATGGAAAAAGTCAGATCAATATCCATCTCCTGCTGTGAAAACACCTGTCCGTAATTTCCCGGTGTGATGACAAGATACTGAGCACCTGCCTCTGCCAGCATCTTCATCTCCAGCCGGATACTGGCAATGAGAGCATCCTCGCTCATAGGAACTACAATCCCGCTTGTCCCCAGAATGGAAATCCCTCCGGTAATGCCAAGCCTCGGATTAAACGTCCGTTTCGCAATCTGTTCTCCCTCTGGCACAGAAATTATAATATTCAACCCCTTTTGATAATTATATTCCCGGCAGATCTGCCGGACTTCATTTAAAATCATCTTTCCCGGCACCGGATTGATAGCCGCTTCCCCGATTTTTTGCGAAAGCCCCGCCTTTGTTACTCTGCCAACTCCAATCCCGCCGTCTAACGAAATACCTTCCGATTCTTCCGTCAGTGAGACCTGTGCATAAATAAGGATTCCATCCGTAACATCCGGATCATCCCCGCCATCTTTTCTTACTGCGCAGCTGACTCTCCCGGGCCTTTGCTGAATATCCTCAATCAATAGTCTCAGCAAAATTCCCTTGGGGGTCTGTATCGCCGCCTCTTCCACTGTCTCCCCGGAAAGCAGCATCTTTGCCGCCGCCTTGGCAGCAGCTGCTGCACAGGTACCGGTAGTATACCCATACCGGAGTTTTTTTCCGTCTTTTAAAATGAAATACTCTTCAATTCCGGTCTTATGCTTCATATATAAATCCCCCAAAAAAAACCGCTGTCTTCCGACAACGGTTTTCTTTTCCCGATTATATGACACTTCGGTTGCCGCAAAATGTCAACAAAATGTAACACGGTATCTGACTTTTACAGTAACGGACTTGTATGGGAATTTCACCCATTTCCCTGCTTTTACACTCTGTTTTTCATTATAATTTAATTGCAATTTGGTGTCAACGAAGCTGGTTTCTTATTACAAAAAAGCCAAAAAAAGTACCAAAAATGCAAAATATTGGCGCAGCCGCCTAATTTATTGTGTCAGTTCTTCCATAACCTGCTTTACTGTTGTAATCTTGGCTGCCTGAAAGGCATCTGCCCCGCAGAAAATCAAGCCTTCCTCCAGCTCCCCTTTCACGGCATGAATCAGCGCTTCTGTAATACAGTAAGGCGCTTTTGCCGGATTACAGGCTCCCATACAGCGATAGCATCTCTGTACGGGGCGAAGCCCTTTTTTAACCTGGTCCAGAAAATGATTGAAAATTGCACGTCCCGGCATCCCTACCGGGCTTTTAATAATACAGATATCCTCTTTCTGACAGTTTATGTATGCTTCTTTATATAACGGATGTGCATCGCACTCCTTAGTAGTCACAAATTTTGTAGCTGCCTGAATGGCATCTGCCCCAAGCTCCAGATGATGCTTTAAATCAGAAGCAGTATTCACGCCTCCCCCCACAATCACCGGGATATATATCTGATTAGCCTCTCCAAGCTCTCTTATATACTGTATAATTCTGCACTCTTCTGCTTCAAATTCTTCATCGCTGATATCCTCAAGCTGCTCCGGCAGAAATCCCAGATGGCCTCCTGCTTTAGGCCCCTCGATCACCACTGCATCCGGCAGCCTCTGGTAACGCTTCTGCCACATCTTTATCAATACCTGGGCTGATCTTAAAGAAGATACTACAGGGATAATCGCCACATCAAAATCCTTCACATATTCCGGAAGCTTTACCGGCAGTCCCGCTCCCGAAACAATAAAGTCCACGCCGCATTCCGCTGCCTTTCTAACCTGTGCTTCATACTCCTTTGTAACAGTCATAATATTAATGCCGATTACTCCTGTGGGAGCAATTTTTCTTGCAGTCTGAATCTCTTTTTCAATAGCTCTTAAGTTCGCAGCTTCCGCATTTGTATAAAAATCCGGTTCCCGAAATCCTATCTGGGCAGCTGATATGGTCCCCGCACCACCTTCTTTTGCCACATTCCCTGCAAGGGTTCCAAGAGATACTCCAATCCCCATCCCTCCTTGTACTACAGGATATTTTAAAGACTTCTTCCCAATCACTACTTCTTTATATTGACTCATTCACCGTTTCTCCTCATTACGAAAGGCTGCCCTTATGGATGGACAGCCTTTCCAAATCTATAAGTGTTTTTATGAATAGATTATACGAAAGAAGATTTTCTATGTCAATAAATACTATACTTTATCCTGATACTCATATTCAAAAGCCGCCTGATCAGAACCAAAGGCGAAAAGCGTCCTGTCCTCCTCCTGAAACCGGTAAAATGCATGACAGGATGCGCTTTCATGAATCACCCGTGTCATGGCGCCGCCCTTTGGCGCATACAGCGGATGCGACTTTTTCTCCACAAGTCTCGCCGTCAGTGTGTATTTCCCCTGGCGGATTACTATGGTTCCCCAGCCGATTTTCTCCACTTTTGCTCCCAGATACGTTGCCAGCCGATACTCCATTCCCCGCCAGTGAATCACACTGATAATTCCTGTAAATCCAAAAGGCCCCATAGGAATCTTTGCAACAGACAGCATTAGTGAGCCTTCCCGGAAGGTACACTGTGTCCAGGCATATTCTTTTGGAAAAGACCGGCCGCAGTCTCCTTCAATATAACCGCTGCCATTTTCAAACTGATAACTTTTCCCGTTTATTTTAAGCTTTCCATTTACCACATGATTCATACTGCGCACACGGTGTCTGCACTCCATAAAGGGCACCATACAAAAAGGCCCCATAATATCATAGCGAATAGGAGAAAGCTCTCCAAACCGGAGTCTGCCTACAGCATCCAGTTCCTCCGTATGAATATTCAGCCGGATTCCCTTTTCCAGAAAAAGATTATCACCAATTGCCATGGGAAGATCTGTTCTGCTTCCCCGAAGCTCCCGCTCAAAAAAAGGAACATTCCATGCGCCGTCATCTGTTATCAGCTGTATAGAACAGCTTCGCTTTCCATTTGTTATATGAAAGGCCGGTATTACTGCAATGGTATCCTGTCCTGCCTGACACTTAAAATACCATCCGCTGAAATAATTATTCATGTGCAATTCCCTCCTGTGCCGGATTTGATATTAAATTCCCCTGATAGTCAAACCTAGAACCATGACACGGACAATCCCAGCTTTTTTCATCGGGATTCCACTCCAGCTGACATCCCATATGAGGACACCGGATATCCACCGCGTAAACATTTCCTTCTTTGTCTTTGTATACACCGGCCTTTTCTCCGTCCAGCTCTACAATTCCTCCGTGGTCTGCCTCAAGCTCTTTTACAGTCTCATCCGGAATCTGAAAAATCCTTCTTACCAGTCCTTTCACAGCCTGTCCGCCTTCACCGGCCATTTCCGGAATATTTTCCATGGAAAAACGGCCCGGATCAAAAACTTCTGCATAGGGATTCTCCTTTCCAAGTATCAAATCCCTTAAAAGCAGTGCAGATACCATAGAATGTGTCATCCCCCATTTTCCAAACCCGGTGGCTACATACCAGTCCGGTTTCCCTGCCGCATACTGACCGATATAGGGAACATGATCCCCTGTCATACAATCCTGGGCAGACCAGCAGGCCGCCTCCCTGCTTTCAGGAAACCATTCCTTTGCCCTCATCTTCAAAGCATGATACCGGCCGCCCTCTGTATTTTCTCCGGTCCGGTGGTTTTCACCTCCCACAAATAACAGTTGTTTATAATTACGAAAAGAATATGGATGTTCTCCCTGGCCAATGGCCATCCCGTTTATATGGCCCGCCTGTTCAAGCGCAATAACATAAGAACGCTCCTGATGCATTTTTGCAAAATACATTCCAGGAAAATTTATAAATGGAAAGTGGCATGCGAATATAATCTGGTCAGCTCTCACAGAGCCCTCATCCGTTTTAACTACATGATCTTCTACCTCTTTTGCCATGGAGTTTTCATAAATGGTAAGAGACTCTGAAATCTCCTTTATAAATTTCAGAGGATGAAACTGTGCCTGATGTGAAAATCGCACTGCCGCCTGAAATGGCACCGGAAGTTTCAAATCTGTTATCAGCTGAGCTGGAAGCCCCAGATTCTCTGCCGCCAAAGCCTCCTGCTCCATATCTTTCCTGCTTTCAGAATATATATAGGCATCCTGTTCTTCAAAATCACAGCTTATCTTCTGCTCCTCAATGAGACGTTTGTACTCAGCAACAGCCTCTTCATTTGCCTGCCCGTATAATCTGGCCCGTTCCTCTCCCAGACTGTCTGTCAGTTCCCGGTAAATCATGCCGTGCAAAGATGTAATTTTCGCAGTTGTGTTTCTGGTCTGTCCGCTGGCAATACGGGCTGCTTCCAGTACAACAACCTTTTTCCCTGCTTTTTGAAGATAATAAGCCGTAAGAATCCCGGCCATCCCCGCGCCAATTACCGCTATTTCTGTTTGTATATCTCTCTTTAATGACTCCCTCTTACTGATACTGCAAGTCTTAGACCATACTGATTCCATTGTTTTCCTCCATCAACTTTTTTTACATATTCTGCCCGTAATCTGTGTTAATATCCCGGCAAACAGGAATAATATACACATCAGCCATTAAAACAGAGAGGAATTTTCACATGCCGAATCATTTAAAAACTGAAACATCGCCTTATCTGCAACAGCATGCAGACAATCCTGTTCACTGGTTTCCCTGGTGTGAGGAAGCATTTGATAAGGCCAGAGCAGAAGATAAGCCTATTTTTCTAAGTATCGGATATTCTACCTGCCACTGGTGCCACGTTATGGCCCGGGAATCTTTTGAGGATTCCGAGACAGCAGAGCTCTTAAACCGGTACTTTATCTCCATAAAAGTTGACCGTGAAGAGCGGCCGGATATTGACGCCGTCTACATGGCCGCCTGCCAGGCTTTTACCGGCTCCGGCGGATGGCCTCTGACTATTTTTATGACGCCGGACCAGAAACCTTTTTATGCCGGCACCTATTTTCCGAAATTTTCCCGCTATGGAAATGCCGGTCTTTTAGAACTGCTTCCCCATATTGCAAAAATGTGGGAAAAACAGCGCGGCAGGCTTCTTGCAGCCGGTGAACATATGACCTTGCTGCTGCAGGAAACTGCATACTCAAACGGAACCCTTCCCGATGAATATCTGATTTTAAAGGGCGTTTCCATGTTAAAGAGTACCTTTGATCCCCAATGGGGAGGATTTGGCAGGGCCCCGAAATTCCCCGCACCCCATAATCTTATGTTTTTGATGCATTATGCCGTGCTTACAGGAGATGATGATGCCATGCACTGTGCCGTCCATACCCTGGAAAATATGTTTCAGGGCGGAATTTTTGATCATATTGGAGGTGGATTTTCCCGGTATTCTACTGACGATACCTGGCTGATTCCTCACTTTGAAAAAATGCTTTATGACAATGCCCTTCTGATAGATGCATATACCACTGCCTATCATCAAACCGGCAGAGCCTTCTGCCTGCACGTAATTCAAAAAACTGCCGATTATATTTTCAGAGAACTGACAGACCCAAAGGGTGGATTTTACTGTGGACAGGATGCTGACAGCGGCGGAACCGAAGGAAGCTACTACCTCCTTACTCCCGGGGAAATTATTCAGTATCTGGGTACAACATCCGGCCGCCGCTTCTGTGAATGGTTTCACATTACGGAATCCGGCAACTTTGAGGGAAAAAATATTCCAAACCTCATTGGACGGAAAAATTTCCTGAACAAAGAGATGGAACCGCTCTGCAAAGAAATCTATTCTTATCGTCTGGCCCGGCATTGTCTGCATAAGGATGATAAAATCCTTACCTCCTGGAACGCAATGATGATTTCCGCCCTGGCAAAAGCCGGATTCTACTGCGCAAATCCAAAGTATCTGCAGGCGGCAAAAAAAGCCCAGCGTTTTCTTGAACAGCAGTTGTGCAAACCAGACGGCAGGCTGTACATCTGTTACAGAACCCCTCACGAAGGGCTGCTAGACGATTATGCTTTTTATGCCAAAGCACTGCTGGAGCTTTATTTCTATACTTTTGAATTTGAATATCTAAAAAAAGCGGAGCACACTGCCCGGCGGATGATGGAATTGTTCTGGGATAAAAATGACGGCGGCTTTTATCTTTACGCCAATGATTCAAAACCTCTGATTGTCCGGCCCAAAGAAACTTATGACGGAGCAGTCCCTTCCGGAAACTCTGCTGCCGCTCATGTACTTGCCTTACTTGCGGCTGTTACCGGTGAAGAATCCTGGAGCTCAGCCAGAGATAAACAGTTCGTTTTTCTGGCATCTTCCATGGCTGATGCCCCCGCAGCATACTGTTCTTCTCTGGATGCCATGTGTCATGTTTTATATCCTTCCGCAGAATTAATCTGCGTATCTTCAGAACCCAGCATGCCAGATGAGGCAATGGAATTTTTAAGAATGTACACAGGAACTAATCTTACCGTACTATTTAAATCTCCTGAGAATGAAGCGCCCCTGGCCAGGCTTGCACCATTTACTGCAAATTACCCGCTTCCTCCAAAAGGAACCCGTTACTATCTGTGCCAAAATAATACCTGCAGCGCGCCTGCCGAAAATATCGCTGAACTGTTTTCTAAGAATACTACAGATTAAAATACCGGCATCAAAATCCATCACTAAACACGAACGTTAATTATCCTGTTCCAGAGTCTTCCCTAAAAAACTGCCCAATCATTCTCAATTAATAAGAGAGCCTTTCTCCAAATTTGAAGAAAGACTCTCTTGTAAGCACTCACATTATGCGTGAGGTATATTTGTAAATTCGGATATTTCTCTGCTGACAGTACAAAGATCATCCACGGATATATCATGGAGATTCTCATGCCCGGTTATTCTGGCAAAGGTTTTCAGCTCTGAAAGCATTACATTCAAATAATTACCTACCCGTTTCGCTGCAGCTTCCGTTTTAAATCTGGATCGCAGTTCCGAATCCTGAGTCGCTATTCCCACAGGACATTTTCCTGTCCCGCAGATCCGATACTGCTGACAGGCTGCTGCCATCAACGCGGCAGAGGCAACCGCAACTGCATCGGCACCCATTGCCAGCGCCTTTGCCACATCGGAAGATACGCGAAAACCTCCTGTTATAATCAAGGATATATCTGAATGTATGGAATCCAGATATTTTCTCGCCCGGTAAAGCGCAAAAACAGTTGGAACACTTGCAGCATCCCGAACCAGTTTGGGACTTGCCCCTGTAGCGCCTCCTCTTCCATCTATCGTGATAAAATCAGGCTCTGCATATACACAGTATTCCAGATCCTTTTCAATCCTGCCCGCTGCAATTTTTATTCCTATGGGACGCCCTTCTGAAGCAAACCGAAGCTGTTCTACCAGCTCTTTTAAATCCTCTTTACTGTCAACTCCCGGAAATCTTGACGGACTAATAACGTCCTGGCCCAGAGGTTTATTACGGATTTTTGCTATTTCAGGGGTAACTTTATCCCCGGGCAGGTGTCCTCCCATCCCCGGCTTTGTTCCCTGTCCGATTTTAATCTCAATGGCATCGGCATTTCGCAGATTCTCCGGCGTCACGCTATAACGGTTCGGTACATATTCAAAAATATACTTATCCGCAGCCTCCATCTCTTCCGGCAGAATTCCCCCTTCTCCGCTGCACATGGCAGAGCCGGCCATAGCACTGCCCATTGCCAGAGCCGTTTTCGTTTCTTTTGACAATGCTCCAAAAGACATATGAGATATGTATACCGGATTTTCCAGTATCAGCGGCTTTCTTGCATGCTTTCCAACCACAGTATAAGTATTTACCGGCGCATGTTCAGAAAGGGGCATAGGATTTAACTGGGCTCCCAGCACCAAAATATCGTCCCAGTCCGGCATCGGCATCTGTGTCCCCATGGCCTCTATGATGGTACTGCCGCTGACCGCCATCTGATGAATCTCTTTCATATAGCGCACGGAATCATCCCGTCTTACATAAGCTTCCGGATAATCCAATGATGTAACCGTACGGGCTTCTCCTATGACAGGCTCCCCTTTCTCTTCCATTTTCTCAAATACTTTTCGCTCCTGGTGACAGACAGGGCACTGCTTAAGTTCCTCAATCCCCTTCTGCTCTTTTTCTTCATCAAAAATGTAACCGCATACACTGCATTTGTATTTTGCCATAATCATCCTCTCCTGCTTTTACCAGTCCCAAAGGACTGCACAAAATCACAATCTGTTATTATGGAAATCTTACCATACAGAAGCATAAAAGTATATTACAAAAACTTTTCTTTTTCTGCCTGTCCAGCTTTCGCTTCCTTAATTGTTTTCACAACCCTGGCCGGAACACCTGCTGCCACTACATTTTCAGGAATATCTTTTGATACCACAGCACCGGCAGCTATTACCGAATGATCTCCTATCGTAACCCCTGGCAGCACTGTTACATTTGCTCCAATCCATACATTTCTTCCTATGTGAATAGGTGCAGGATACAAAGCCGCCCGCCTGTCAGGTGAAAAGTCATGATTCAATGTTGCAAGTACTACATTATGGCCGATAAAGGCTCCGTCGTCAATTCGGATTCCCCCCTGATCCTGAAACCTGCATCCGGAATTTATAAAAACATGTTTTCCTACCTCTATATTTTTTCCGCAGTCTGTATAAAATGGCGGAAACATGCCAAAAGAATCATCTACTTTCTTACCTGTAAGCCTTGAAAATAATTCCCGTATTTCCTCCGGTGTATGGTATGAAGTATTTAATTCCATGGTAATGCGCATAGCCTCCTGACTGACAGCGTTCATATATGCATACATCTCTGAACCGGGCTGCACCGTTAATCCCTTATTTAAGTTATCCAAATATTCCTTTAAATCCATCTGATTCCCTCTCTGCCTTATTTTATATTCATTAGTTAATATTCATTAATTATAAACTTTATTATAGAGGTTCTGTTTTTTTAGAACAAATAGATAGATTTCATATTATTTTATAGTTTACAAGAATGGTAATTTACAGATAGAATAATAGAAACTGATAAACGATTTCATTTTATTCATACAGGAGGAATTTTATTGGAACTTAGAGTATTACGTTATTTTCTGACTGTTGCCCGCGAGGAAAGCATTACTGCCGCCGCAAAAGCTCTTCATATTACACAGCCAACCCTTTCCAAACAGCTGATGGAACTAGAAGATACACTTGGAAAACAGCTTTTTATCCGGGGCAGCCGGAAAATTTCGCTTACAGAGGAAGGAATGTTTCTGCGCAAACGGGCGCAGGAAATTATAGACCTTGCAGATAAAACAGAAGCGGACTTTAAAAAGTCTGACGAAATTATCAGCGGTAATATTTATATCGGCGGCGGAGAAACGGATGCCATGCGCATAATCGCCCGGGCTGCAAATAACATGCAGAGGGAATACCCAAATGTCCGATATCATCTGTTCAGCGGCAACGCAGAGGATGTAACCGAACGTCTGGACAAAGGACTGCTGGATTTTGGCGTCCTTATTGAACCTGCCAGCATTCAAAAGTACGATTATCTAAAGCTCCCCGCCGCCGATACCTGGGGGCTTCTTATGCCAAAGGACTGCCCTCTGGCTTCCCGCCCCAGCATCCGTCCTGAGGATCTGACAGATCTTCCCCTGCTTTGCTCCCGTCAGACATTGGTACGAAACGAATTATCCGGATGGCTGGGACAGGATTTTGGCAGGCTGAATATTGTCGCAACTTATAATCTTATTTACAATGCCTCTCTAATGGTGGAGGAGGGCCTTGGATATGCGCTCTGCCTTGACAAGCTTTTAAATACCGCAGGGAATAGTAAATTAGCCTTCCGTCCATTTGAACCGGTTTTAAAATCCGGGTTAAATATTGTCTGGCAGAAGCATCAGGTTTTTTCAAAGGCTTCAGCCCTGTTCCTGAAAATGCTTCAGACTGAAATCTCAGAAATACAAAAATCAAATCCTTTTATCTGATTTTTCCATAAAATAGTTCGTCAGCAGGATTCCCTTACGCTGTACAGTTTGTTTTTTCACCACCCGATATCCTCTGGCCTCAAAGAACGGCTTTGCCGTAACCGATGCATGAACAGTCAGCAGCCCTTTAGGGCTGCTCTGCTTTGGATAACATTCCAGCTGCCGGCATATAGCTCCTCCAACGCCCCTCTGCTGATAATCCCTGTGGACAAACAATCTGTTCAGATAACCGTCATTGAGGATATCTCCAAATCCTATGATCTGTCCATCCTCTACTGCTACAATACTGTAATGTTCCTGCAATGACCTGTGCCAGCTTTCTTTATCTTCGTTTCCAGAAGCCCACACATCCAGCTGTTCTCTCGTATAATCCTGTGCATTTACGATATGTACTGTATCATAAAACAGCCTTAAAATCTCTTCTAGATCATTTCTCTGATATTCTCTGAGATGCATATAAATATTTCTCCTTACCTCTAAAAAATACTTCTCCAAACACCGCACCGCCAAGTATCAGTAATGCCCCAAGAATCTGCCGTCCAGACATCTGCTCTTTTAAAATCAAAACAGATAAAATCACCGCGGACAGCGGTTCTAGATATCCAAGAACCGCTACTGTCTGCACAGGAAGACTGCCAATAGATGAAAAATAGAACCAGCACCCAATCCCTGTATTTATAATTCCAAGAACCAAAACCGGCACCCAGTCGTTGGTTTCCATCCGCAAAGCAGTCCCCTGTTTCATACCCGTAAATACTGCTACTGTCAGAAAAGCCGACGCCAGCTGAATCAATGAATTTTCAAGACCGGTAACAGATACTGCCTTTTTATTACATATCACCATAACAGCATACATAAGAGCGGACATTCCACCGCAGATCAATCCCCAGCTGCTGCCTTTGTTTTGAATCATACTTCCATTTACTAAAAATATCCCCAGTAAAACGCAGCAAAACCCAGTCAGCTTGGGCCAGGTCAATGCTTCCCTAAACACCAGCGGCGAACAAATCATAACAATCACAGGACCACAGTAGTAGACCAGTGACGCCATACTGACGCCAATCTGCTGATACGCTTCATATAAAAACATCCAGCTGGCCCCCATAGCTGCACCTGACAGCAATAGAAATAAACAATGCTTTTTATTTTGAAAGAAACTGAATCTGTATTTTGCCAGCAAAAACATTCCCAGCAGAAAAGCAGTACCTGTCAATGTTCTTACAAATACAATCTCATAACTGCCAAGACTGATCTGTTCTGCCACCAGACCATTAGAACCAAACAGCAGCAATGCCGCTATATACTTTGTGTATGCTTTTTTCATCCTTTTTTACTTCTTTCTATATCGAGAATCCGAATTTAAAAATTTTTAAAGTCCCTGTAAAATCAAATTCAGTGTATCACAGAACTTTTTATTTCAAAAGCAGATTTATATCATATCAGCCATAAAAAATCGAGCAGATATGTTCCTGCCACTTTTTTATTAAATTAAAAGTCAACAATACTGCCCTTAATGATAAGTGATCTATTTTTAATATCACTTTTCCTGACATCCAAATATCCTTCACAGCTCTTTCACAAACCAGTCATATTCCCGTCACAAAATATACCTATAATAACCTTTGTAAAATCTTTTTCATAACTTCCTTTTAAAGTCCGGCGGTCCTTCTGCCGGGCTTTTATTTTTAATCCGGATATTTTGCTTCTCCCGGTCTTCCTATTTTTCACAAACTCTTCACAGTACTTCCATAAACCGGTCACAGTTTTTCGCTATGATTTTAACTGTAAACAAAATAAAATCTTTTTCATGTTTTCCCCCGAAAGCCTGGCGGCCTTATCCGCCAGGCTTTCATATGATGTCAGCATGGCTCGTATTTTGGAATAACATCCTGTGGATGTATTATATGTATACTTATCATTACTATTTTTTCAGCAAAAATCAGGGATTGAAGGATTCCTGTTGCTCAGGAAATTCTTATGATTTTTTATAATACGGTTGAATGTTTTATACACGGTTGACAACAGGTTGACACTGTCAACCATAGGACTTGAAGATGATACAATATTTCAGGACCGGAGAAATCCGGTCCTATTTACAATTCAAAAAAACTCCAATAATTGTACACATTCCTGGGCTATTTACTTCAAATATGCTTTCGAACAGTAGCCTGTTTTATTCCCATACTGCACATACAGCCAGGTCGTGCTGCCGTTATTTGTGTAATAGCCATAGCAGTTCACGCTCTTTCCCTTTGGGATGGTTGTAATAATCTCTTTATTTTCTCCGGCTCCTGATCTTAAATTCAGCTTGGCAGTTGTTGTATATTTCCGGCCGTAAGATTTATTGTAGCTCTTGGCCGCTTCCGGCTTGCCGGCTGCTGCCGGCTTTGACCCAGATGGTTTCGATTCTGCTGGTTTCGTCTCTGCTGAGCCGGCACTGACCGTCTTACCGGTAATGCCTGTTACAACAGCCTGGGCAATTCTTTTATATCCCACCTCTTTGTACAGGTTATAATCGTCCTTATCATCCACAAAGCAGATCTCAAGCAAAAGCGCCGGTGCTTTAGTATGATTTAAAATATATAGTCCGGATGTTTTCTTGGTCCCCCGGTCTGTAAATCCAAGGGCTTTCATTTCTTTTCGAATCCGGCTGGCCAGATCTTCCTTACCCTTTCCGGTATCAGTCAGCCAGACTTCAAATCCGCCTATTTTTTTGTCACCCTTTTTATCTTTTCTTCCGGAATTTAAGTGGATGGAAAAATCAAAGTCAACGGTATGTGCATTACACTTCTTTGCAATCTTGGATAATACATTGGCCTGGCTGCTGCCGCTGTCCACCGTACAATCATATACGGTATTCCCGGCTGCCTTTAACAGGCGGATGATCTCCTTTGCAATTAACCGGTTCTCCTTTGATTCATTCAGTAAGCTTACTGCTCCACAGTATTTTTTCCCTGATGCCGCGTGACCGGCATGTACATTATATTTTGCCATAATTATCCTTTCCGCTGCGTTTTCGCAGTAAAAATAAGAATCCTGCCACGGCAGGATTCTCCGCCTGCGGCGGGTTGCGTAAACAACATGATTCCACTCCGCCGCAGTGCGATCATCAGCGGAGCGTTTTTTGCTCTATAGGAATCGGTACTTTTCAGCTTTATCACAACACGGTATTTCCTATAGAGAAAAAAGAGAGCCTGTCTCCAAGCTCTCTAAAAATAGTTGAAAAATTTTGTTTTGTGCCTTATAATGCAATTAGAAAGAACAACCGCCAAAGTGGTTGACCAATAAGAAATTTTGAAATTCCACCCAGTCCGCCAAGACTTTGAGGGTGGTTTTTCTATGCACTAATGACTAATCAAATGAATGAAGGTCAGCAGCGATAAGATGAACATGGCAAACGCCATTAGATCTTTAAAATCAAAATTGTTCATCAGTACCACCTCCCATCTATGTAAAATGGAAGGCCAACACACCCTGTCACGATTGTTCTGTTTTTATCTTAATATCATTTCTCCGGCTTATCAACCGATTCTATTTCATCCTCCGTCAGATCTTCTACCTCTTTAAATTCGTCAGCTTTTGGACAGCTATATGTAAGGGCCTGCGCACTGTCGGATACCCCTTTTGTGGTGGGGTCCGCTACAATACCAAGCACGGCCAGCAGTACAAAGGCAGCATTTACCACTGCCAGAAGCTTTTCCTGCAGATCTGTAATGTCAAGCGTCAAGCCAAATAGTGCCAAAATGACCTGTGCCAGTACCAGCACGGCCGGGATGAGTGCTGCCCAAAATGTTTTGTTTTTTACTCTTACTTTCCAGTTAATCATATGTTTCCTCCTACTAATCTTTAATTGGCAGCTGCCTGATTTCATCCAGCATGTGGGTGACCATGCCATTCCCCCCAAGTGCATGATACGCCCCATACATCTCCAAAAAGTTTTCCAGACCATGCCGGGTTACATATCCCCGGTCTGTCCACTTATCATGATAATCTATCAGCTGCACACGAAGCAGGAGCATGGTTCCCTTGCTATTAGCATCACGGTCCTGCTTCTGTCTTTTTAACAGCCAGACAATATATCCAAGTAAAATCGGCAGAACGATTACGTATGTCTGGGTTATTATTTCTTTCATGCAATTCCTCCCTGGGCAGAGCTACTGCCGCCTGCCTCTCTGTAAGCGGCTTGTTTACTTGTAGATTTGCCCATTGTGATTATTTCTCTATCTGATCACCATAATTGGCCATCCATTCCAGTGCAGCCTCCTGCAGCGGTGTTAAAATGGCATACCGTTCCACCTGTTCGCACCGCTCCAGTTCCTCCGCCTGAAATTTCATAATCTGTACTTCCACTTCCATCTCATTCAGTTCCTTTGCTTCTTCTAAGAAGGACTTTTCATCTGCAACAGTCTGAAAGGTATATTTTTCTTTATCCAGAACAAAATTCCCATTCTCATCTTTTGCGGCATACCGATCTGCAATATCCGCACGCTGCTCTTCGGCTAATTTCAATTCTTTTTCCAGTCTAATAAGATTTCTGGCTATAGCAACAGAAACCTTTCTTGGCAGAGTCAGTTTTCCAATTTCCATTAAGATATTGTGCTTTACTGTGATTTCATTGTAGGTTAATTTCATTTGATTTCTCCTTCTTATTTAAGAATATAAAAGCACCGACAGCTGTCGGTGCCCATTGTCAGGTTTTATCCGGTGATTCTTTTTTCCAGTACACTGATCCTCTGCAGAGCCTTCTGCAGCATCATTGCATAAATGGGACCAAATTCTTCGTATCGAAGGGAATACAGTTCATCAAAGTGCACATCCTGTTCACTGCCAAACTCATCCGCACCGATCACTGTATCTTTGTCGATCAGCAGCCCTGCAAATTCTTCTGTGCTGATTCCTGCACAATCCAGAGCAGCTTTTACCTGACGGGCTCCAAAACCCGCATGTTTTCGATGCCCCCCATTTTTATACGTATAAAGAACCGGTTTTAATGCCATGAAGAACGTCTCATACCGGTCATCCATATCATAAATATATTTCAGATTTTCATCAGAAGTAATGGCCGTGGAGCCTGATGAGCCTAAATATACTCCGCCGCCAGAATGTGCGTACAATCTTACCGTATTTCCTCTGACATTCACGGTATATCCACTGTAGGAACCACTATTTCCATAATACGTTACCTTATCGCCGGATGACAGCATATTGATGCTTGCACTACACATCAAGATAGAATTTTTATTCAGGTCAATATTTCCATTTGCAGAAATATTGGCATTAAAATACGCTGCACCGTTGCAATACAATCTGTAATTTGTCTGATTGGTGGCATAATTAATATTAAGATAAGGTGTGATATTAATATTGTTTGCGCTGGACGCATAAATATGATGCGTTGCAGACTTGGCCTTGTTGTAATAAAAATAAATTCCGGTATTATCACTTTTTCCGGTAAGATAAAGCGTCCCGTTATCTCCTAACTGGCCGCCTTCCACACCATCATCCGGAGCATCTTTGTATCCGGTTCTTAGGACATTGGCTGTCACCGTTCCCAAATGATTGACCTTGAACGGATATTCAAATTTTGTATAATCCAATCCATCTGAATAGCTGCTTTGCTTTACACGCCGGATACTTAAGAAATTTCCCCCTTCGCCATCAACTGGCTGCGGACTTTGAACTGTATATTGATATGCATAAGCAACACCTCCAACTGTCACAGACGTATAGTTTTTATCATTTACACGATTGGAAATTTTACCTTTTGAAATTCTCCAGGTGCCTGCATCTATGTATGAATTATCCGCATTCGCTATCAGTGATTTTCCGGAAATATTCCAGCCGCCAACCAAACCTCCCGTTGCCTGCAGTTTTGTAGATTTCAGCGTTCCATCACCCGCAATAATAAACGGATACACATTACTGCCAGAAGTAGCATCTGTGATATACATTACTCCATATGATAGATTGCTTTGAACACCTCTTAAAGTAACCGTATAATCTCCATTTGTATTAGTTAGTGCACCTGCTGTTCCGGTACCCAGTTTAAATGCACCAATTTGTCCTCCACCCGCTGCATATACATAGCCGTCATATCTTACATAAAATAAATTTGCCCAGCTCCCATACGCGGAACCATCATAAGATCTCTTTCTAATATGGATAGCGGATGAGGATGTACTACTATATTTATTTAATATGGATTCATATTGTGTAGCTGCAGTTCCGGCAGTAATACTCGAGGTACTTACAATTCTGGAACTTTCTATTTTCCACCCGCCAATTGTAGCCTTTAGGGCAGTTAAATCTGATACATTAATCTTATCTGCGGTTACTGTTCCTGCGTATAACTTTCCTCCATCTATATATGTCAAATTGTTGTTATAGCACCATTTTGCAATAATTGTGTTTGCACTGGAATCAGACATTATCCAATAAGTTCCATTGTATGTAAATGTAACGGTATTATTTGCTGCCCAATAATAAGCAGCTGTCATCGCCGCATTATTCACTCTAATTGCTTTTGCACCAGTTCCATTCACATTCAGCGTTGAATTTGCAGCAGTATTTTGATTTGAAAAATATACGCTGACAATTGCTCCTGTATATAAAACAAAGCCTGACAAAATCACCACTTTTGCTGCTGTAGCGGCTGCAGTAGAACAGGTCCCGTAATGATACGTTGCCCTATTATTAGCTGTATTTGCAGCAGTCTGTGCTGCTTTTGCTGTGGTCAATGCCTCATTGCTATAACCCTTTATCGTACTAATTGCATTACTGTCAAGCGCTGAAATAGTTACTGCACCAGTAAGATTAATGTGCTTTGCTTCTATAGCTGCCGTTGTAGAAGAGAGGTTTATTTTACCGATCAGATAATTCCCGGTAATATCCTTTTCTTTTACTGTCTGACTGATTTGAGTTGCATGCTGTGCAATCACACTTTCCGCCTCTTCCAGCCTGGTTTCCGCTGCTGTCAGATCTCCGGATTTTGCATAATAGCTCCCAACTGTTGCAATAATTCCATCTTTTGTAATTTTCTGACTTGTTTCTTTCTTCCAAGTTTCCAAGGACGTGAGTTTTCCGTTTGCGGTAGTTAATTCTTTTTTTGTGGCATAAATCCCAGATACAGACTGTAGAATACTGTTTTTTGCAAGTTCGATATCTGTTGCTACACTTTCTTTATATATTTCATAATCACTTCCCGATACATAACTTTTCAATGCATCTTCCATATTTATCTGTGACTGCTTTACAGCTTCCAGATAACCATCTGATATTTCTCCCCGAACTTTCGTGATCGTCTCATTAACACTCAACTGAATCTTACTGGATTCCTGGGTGATTTTTGATTCTACTTCCTTATAGATTTTTTCTTCCAGCACTAAAGGATCATTTACAATAATCCATGCCGCCCCGTTCCACTGCTTGATCTGAGGCGGTGTCATGGAAGTGTCACACCACAGCATCGTCTTATCTGAAGGTTCCGTATCCGATATAATAGCAGCATCTTTTCCATTAGTTCCCGGCTTCCCCTGTGCTCCTGTCTCTCCCTTGATCTTCGCCCAGGTATAAGCCCCTACCGTAACCGGATCTGCTGACTGATAGTCCACACAGGTTCCAATATATGTTCCAACTGTTTCTCCATTATTGGCGGTGAATGTCTTCCCACCGTCATTGGAATATTTAATATGCAGATAAGACGTCTGTCCGTCTGCTCCGTTCTTTCCCGGTATCCCCTGCTCTCCGTCGGAGCCCTGCAGTCCCTGAAATCTTGCCCAGGTATATTTCTTTGGATCCAAAGAATCTGCTTCTTCAAAGTCCACATATGTTCCAATGTAAATATCAGGCGTTTCTGATATTTGATCTGCGTTTTCCGGATCCGGTACAGAGCTGTATTTTACATGGAAATAGGTTGTTCTTCCGGATTCGCCGTCCTTTCCCGGTGGTCCGGCAACTCCCTGTTCTCCATTCAGCCCGTCTGCACCATCCACAATCATAAGATAATCCAGCCAGTCACCTGCAACATACTGTTTCCCGGTATCTTCGGTATATGTGGCATAACAAATATATCTTACCTGGCCGGTGATATTATGAGATACTTTTAGGATTCCTGCGTCTGCAGCTTCTCCTGCTGTCAGTTCCTCTTCCGCATCCCCGGTCTTTCGTTTCCAGATAAATGATAGATTTTCTGTCTGTATCTTATTTTTAAAGTACACAACGGGTGTAATGATAAGCGGGTCTTTTGTATAATCCGGCTCTATCACTCCAGTGTTATCTGTCCGCTGATAGATTCCGTAATTGCTGCTTAATTCTACTCTCAGCTGTTTTTCAATATTTTCGATTCGTTTATCTGTATTTGCCTGATTGACGACATAATCAGATTCGATTTTTTCTATTTTTTCCGTCAGATCTTCATTCTGATCTGTCAGTGTCAGGATTTTATCCCCGACCTCAATCATAGTATTTTGAGGGTTTAGGAGATCAATTTCAAGCCTCGTCAACCTGTAACGCTGATTTTGACTGTGAGGTTCTGAATATACATTTACATATCTATATATACGAAAAGACTGAATTGTTTCATCCGTATAGTGCAGATCCACAGCCCTTATACTAATACTGCTGGATAACTTTACAGCTGTACCAGCCAGATAATCACAGGCCTTTCGTACCAGATTTCCTACCAGTGTTACATCTTTCCATTCCGTCTCCGAAACAGGCGCATAAATCCAGCCATATTGATCTACTGCACTGCTGCTGTAGATCGTATCTCCTGACTTTACCAGATCCCCATCCAGATTCCCGTCCGGATAGGATTCAATTGTCAGTTTTTCATCCCCGGAAGTATCATCCCCTTCTTCTTTTGGGACTGTCCCGATTGGTATGACTGCGGTATAAGTTGTAGACGCATCGATTCCCCGGCTGAAATCTGTCATGTTCTCTTCTAGTACAATATCCTGTGTATTTGTCAGTTCAAAGTCAGCGAGGTAATCCACATAGTTATTACCCCCCTGATAACGAATACACAAATATCCTCCAAGTCCGGATTCAAATAGTTTGGATTTTAAAATCTCCCACGTATCTGCATAATCTTCTGATGATCTTGTTATATAATTATTAGGTTCGAATACCGTTACTTTTCCAAGCTTCAATTTCTGAAAATCCTGAACCTGTGAATTATGATTCTCCAACAGCCAGGCCAGAAAAAATTCTACTACATTTCCTGTCTCTGCAGCCTTGAGATAATCTGCATCCTCCTGAAAATCTTCCGGAAAAGAAAAAGGCCTGACGATGCTGTCATTTGCATACGCCAGGGCCCCCTCTAATTCTACTGTTTTTTTAGTATAATAATCCATCGAGTCTTCCGTCATCCGTCCACGGAAAATAATAGAATCATTCTGCCAAATTTCAAAAACAGATCTTAATTTCCTCATCTGATCATAATAGGGATTACTTGGATAAATATCAAAGGAAGCTTCTCCAACAGTATTCACTTCTAATCTGCATATCGCATTATTTACCATAAGATCCTCTTCTGCCGGATCGTAAATGGTATATTTATCACATTTGATTCTATACACTACAAATCCCCCTCCCGATAACGAAACGTCACTGTTCCGGTGGTGGTAACTGTCAGATGGTTATCCCCCGGCTGAAGCTTCAAACCTAAAATCCGGTGGGTCCCCTCCCCCACAGAATAAGATACTCCGCCAAACGTAAATCTGGTTTCTGCAGTAGTTGTTATCTGTGGAAATAAGCGCTTTCTTCCATTATGTAAAATAACTTCTTTTTCAGTCCCCGCAGCGCATACGATAACCGTTTCTTTTATTTTCATTTTATATGGCTGCATATCACCGGTAATTATAATCTCATGGGATACATCATCTTCTTTTTCGGTACTCACAGACAGCCTTCCTTCATAATAATACTCCGGATCCGTATCAAGAATTACTCTCATCTTCTGTCCATGCAAAGCTCCGGCTATCTCACTGATCTGCCGGCTCCAGTCCTCGTACTGGCCATACAGCCCAAAAATCATTTCTATGGTTCGATTTCCGTATTTTAGATCCTGAAAAACCTCAGCCATATCAAATATTCCGTCTGCTGCGGGGATATCCACACTGTTCTTTTTCACTTCCGGAAATTGAATACTTATTTTTTCCAGCATCATCCCAAAATCATCATAACTTTTTTTATCCCCAAAGGTTATATTAAGCATCAATGTCCCCTCGCCTTTCCAAGTTTAATTCTGCCAATTTCAAGGTCCATATCCGGCGCCAGAGCTCTCGCCGCTTCTCGTCCGTTGATGTCCGCATGCACAGTAATACTTCCTTTTTCCAGAATAATTCTCTGCTCCATGTCCGTTCCTCCAGCAGCTGCCATACATGGTTCGAATCCAGCATCTTTTACCTGGAATTGAAAGGCTCTGCTCTGCATGGAGGCTACCAGGTCAGAAGTGTCAATTCCCTGAAACAAATCCGTATTACTCTGAAAATTAAGCACTGCATCTGCAGAAAATTCAGGAATCTTTTCTCTGCCCAAATCAAAAAGACTGCTTACATTTAGGCTTCTACTCATATCCTGTATAGTATCTAGTCCCCCCTGCACCATGACAGCTGCTGCTTTATTCACTAATTTTCCACTTCGATCTAATCCAATAGCATAACCTTCACCTGCATTATCACCCTCTGCAATCCACAATTTTGCGGGAGAATTTGATTTCTGTGCTTTTTTGCCACCTGAAATTGCACTCTTTACTAGCTGCCAGCCGCCAGTAAATGCCGCGCTTATCCAGCTGCCAAGTCCTTTCACAAATCCAGAGCCAGCATCATCACCTTCATCTTCCAAATCATCACTGCCGGCACCTTTTTGGGCACTCGATACTAATTTTTCTGACTTCTTTTCTGCATTATCTTTCTGAGCCCCGACACTGTCTCCATAACCTTTGCCCGCTAATCTTCCTTCTTTGGACATTTTGGCAACTGCTTCATTGGCCTTGCTTACCATCAAAGTATTAATTTTCCCAACTGCATCAGAAGGCTTTGTTTTCCCAGAAGATACCCCGTCTTTTAGTTCCTGCGGCACGCTGATACCGGCTTTTTCTGCCTTGGAAAGTAAATCATCATACATGATAAGATCTTTCATATACTGGACAGCTTCTTTTGGTTTCATCTGACCGCTGTTAATCTTTTCACTGATAGATTCTGGAAGGCTAATTCCGGCATCCTTTGCTTCTTTCAGTAAATCATCGTATTCAACAAGATCTTTCATGTGCTGCACAGCTTCTTTTGGTGCAACTTCTCCTGATGCAACCCCTGAGCTTAACCACTCAGGAACCTTCTCTCCTGATAACTTTGATTCATTTAATAGATCGGTAAAGTCTACCAGATTATTCATCTGATTTACTGCTTCACTGGGTGCAATTTCTCCGGTTTTGATACCTTCTGACAGGCTCTCTGGAACACTTATACCGGCAATATTCGCTGAAGACAACATCTGATCAAACTTAACTAAAGACTGCATTTCTTCCACAGATTCCGGCAATGCATATTCACCATTCTTTATTCCATTGCTCACAGCCTCTGGTATTTTTGCTCCAGCTTCTTCAAAAGCCTTTAGCTTCTCCTTAATTTCTGGCAGGTTAAACATTCTTTGGGAACTCTCATATGTCTGATCATATTGGTCGCTTAATTCACTAAGATCATCTGTATAACCTTGTACAGCATCAGCTGATTTTTCTACCTCTTTTGTGTAATACTTCTGGTTCTCCTGTGCCAGCCACAATGCCTGCCTGTCAATATCTGAAATCCAAGGACCTTTTTTACCATGTTCATCTTCTAATTCTTCCATCCTTTCAATTGCTTCGTTAAGATTCTCCTGGTTTTTCCTGTGTTCTTCTTTTGCATTTGCCAGATTGTTTTCAACTTCTACCATCTCTTTGGCTATCTCATCCCCTTGTTCGGCATATGCCTTTGCCATAGCTAAATCTTTGGTCGCATCAATATTATCCCGGATTGCATCTGTCGACATATTAAGCTTATCTTTTTCTTCGTCGTACTTTGCATTCAACTCTGGCATTAACTTATTTAACTGATCGACATACTGGTGCATGAGTTTCTTTTCGCCACTGGACTTATTTTCTTTTTTCGCAAGTTCTTCCAGCTTATCAACCATTTTATCTGCTGCGAGATAGTTGGTTTCTACTGATTCTATTTCTTCCTCTCTGGCTTCTTTATTTTTCTGTAACTGTTCATGGAGCTTCTCGTATTCCTCTACAAGTTTTTCCGTTTCTTCCCAGTTTTTAATAGTTGCTTCTTTGCTTTCTTTAGATTTTTGTATAAATACGGCTGTAGCCGTCACTGCACCACTTATTAAACCTATCAACATTCCCATAGGCGTTAACGAAATTGTGGTATTTAAAATCTTCTGCGCTGCATCCGCAATCATAACGTACGTCTTATACGTCAGCCATGCGGTTCCCAGCCCTGCTACCATGCCGGAGACCAGATCTATGTTATCCATCAGCCATTCCAGACCTTTCATGGCCACTTCCATGACATTTCCAATCAGCCTGGCTCCTGCATCCCAGTCAATCCCATCTATCAGCTCTATAAATGCATCTGCTACCTTTTCTATCATCGGCGCCATGGCATTCAAGGCTTTATTTTTAAGTTCTGTGAACCTTGTATTCAACGGAGTGAGGGTTTCCCCAAGCTCTGCCTGAGTTTCCTTCAGTTCCGCTTCCGCTTTATTGGCGTCCAAAATACTCCCTGACAAACTATCATAAGTTGTTTTTGATTTCCCATAGGTTTTATTTAACAGCTTGGCCACCATATTGGCACGGTCCTGTTTATCAGATGTTGCTCCCAGTGCAGCGCCAAATGCTTCCTCTGCCGGCTTGCCCTCTTTCAGCATTT
>CABIXN010000007.1 GCA_902362715.1 Lachnospiraceae bacterium
TGCTGATATTTTTGACATAGAAAATGCTCCCTCCTAAGCAAACAAGTTTTTATTATTTCACTTGTCTACCTAGAAGGGAGCATATCAATTTTGGACTTGTCCGAAATCGGTACCCTCTTTTGTCTTTGTTTTCTGCAAAAAAATTCAACAACAGATTACATCATCTATTAATACTATTGTTAAGAATTAAGCTTCGAGACGATTTACATTGGCTGCCTGAGGACCCTTGTCCCCCTCAACAACTTCAAATTCAACCGGTTCTCCCTCTTTTAATTCCTTGAATCCATCCATGTTTAATGCGGAAAAATGTACAAATACATCATTTCCTTCTGCATCAGAAATAAACCCATAACCTTTTTTTGCATTAAACCATTTTACAGTTCCCTGCTGCATAAAAACTTCCTCCTAATACCTTCTAAAAAATTGCACATTTTGTGCATGTTTCACAATTTCAATTTAACACATTCGTCAATATTTGTCAATCGAAACCTAGAATTTAACTAACTTTTACGTTCGGTATCCTGGTGAACCGTAATATCCATCTGTGGAAAGGGGATTTCAATCCCATTTTCATCCAGTGTATACTTTATCTGCTCTGTAATCCGCCATCTGGCTTTCCAATATTCTTCTGTTGAAACCCAGGTGCGAATGCCGATCATAACTGCAGAATCTGCCAGTTCAGATACAAATACCTGAAATTCTTCCTCCGGCAGACGGGAAGGGTCCTGCTTTACCACTTCCGAAATCACTTCTTTTGCTTTTTTTAGGTCCGACTGATAAGATACCCCTACTTTCATGTCAATCATACGTTTGTTCTGATGTGTGAAATTAATCAGGCTGCAGTTTGACAGGGCCCCATTTGGCAGAATCACCGTTTTATTATCCACCGTAACAAGCTTTGTATAAAACAGCTGTATCTCAGAAACTGTTCCCTCGTTGCCATGAGTATCTTCTTTAATGTAATCCCCTACAACAAAAGGTTTTAACAGTAAGATCAGAACACCACCGGCAAAATTGGACAACGTTCCCTGCAGTGCCAGTCCCACCGACAATCCTACCGACCCGATAATTGCTATCACGGAACTTGCTGTAATCCCGAATTTACCCAGCACAATCATAATCAGAAAAAAGTACAAAGCCACATTCAGCAGATGATCCAGGAATTGTTTTAATCCTTCATCCAGATTTGTTTTTGCAAGTGTTTTCCTCACAAGCTTTCTTATAAATTTAATAACTCTGATCCCGATCAGCAGTACAATTACCGCAATCAAAAGCTTTACAAGAAAATCTATCACTTCCGGCGCTTTATCCGCAAAGTATTTTTCAAATGTTTTCCAGCTGATAATATTTACATTTTCAGACAGCGTTTCTGTCACAGTATCAACAATATTGTGATTCGATGATAAAAAAAACATAGTTATCTCCAGTTATTTTAAATACAGCTTACAGGAAACTCCCCAGGCTTCCCTATATAATGAATAAACAGGCCGCTTCGCAGCTTTGGTTCAAACCAGGTAGATTTCGGCGGCATCAAAAGTCCTGCGTCAGCCACTGCAAACAGCTGTCCAATGGCGGTTGGATACATAGCAAAAGCAGCTTTACAGTCAAGACTGCAGCGGCGCTCTAACTCATCAAGCCCCCGGATCCCACCTACAAAATCAATCCGTGTATCGGTTTTCGGATCAGAAATCCCCAGCACAGGATCCAGCAGGAGCTCCTGCAGAAGCGACACATCCAAAGACTTCACAGGGTCATCCGGAATATCTTTGCCATCAATGGTGCAAAGATACCATTTACCTCCAAGATACATAGAAAACTCACCTGCGTTCTCCGGTTTCCGAAATTCTTCAGCTACCGGCTTCACATGGAATATTGTTCCCATTTTTTTCAGAAATTCTTCTTCAGACATTCCATTTAAATCTTTGACTGCCCGGTTATAATCAAGGATCATCAGCTGATCATCAGGAAACAGCACAGACAAGAAATAATTAAAGGCTTCCTCTCCGGAATATCCCGGATGCTCTGCTCTTCGTTTCAGACCTACCTTCACAGCTGAGGCTGCCCGGTGGTGGCCGTCTGCAATATAAATCTCATGAATCCCTTCAAATGCTTCTTTTAAAGCTTTAATATCTCCTTCTTTCTGAATTATCCATACTCTGTGGCGGATTCCATCAGAAGCAGTAAAATCATATTCTGCCTCATTCTGTTTCGTACGCTCCACAATTCGATTTATTGTTTCGCAGGACCGGTAAGCCAGAAAAATAGGACCTGTCTGAGCATTGCAGACATCCACATGCCGGATCCTGTCCTGCTCTTTCTCCTCCCTTGTATTCTCATGCTTTTTAATCACGCCATTCTGATAATCGTCAATGGAAGCGCAGGCTGTAATTCCCGTCTGGGTCCTTCCATCCATAGTTAATTCATAAACGTAATAACAGGGCTTTTCATCTCTGATAAAATCACCGTCTTCTACCATTTTCCATAAAGTATCATGGGCTCTTTCATAAACCTCTGGCGCATAAGTATCTACAGAATCATCAAACTGTGTTTCCGCTCTGTCAATTTTTAAAAAGGATTCCGGCTCCCCTTCCACTTCTCTTTTCGCTTCTTCTCTGTTGTAAACATCATAGGGAAGCGCCGCTATTTTTTCTGCTTTTTCTCTGCAGGGCCGGATGCCCGCAAAGGGTCTGATTACTGCCATATTTTCATTTCCTTTCCTGTTATATGAAAAACTGCTGCAAATATGAGGAATATATACCTGTTTTGCAGCAGTTTCTAAAGTTGCTCAGAATGTGGAGCTTAAATCACACTGAATTATTTAATTACTCTGACTCTTAATACGCCTTCCAAAGCAGCAAGCTTCTCAGTTACTTCCGCTGTGGCAGACGCATCCAGGTCAAACAGAGAATATGCATAATCGCCGCGGCTCTTATTTGTCATATCAGAAATATTAATGCCGGCTTCACCCAAAACGGATGTACAGCGAGCAATCATATTCTGAACATTTTTGTGGAGGATAGCAATACGAGCTGCTCCGCTGCATACTCCCATATTGCAGTTGGGATAATTTACGGAATTTGTAATATTTCCGTTCTCAATATAATCTATAATTTCCTTTACCGCCATCACTGCACAGTTATCTTCAGACTCTTCTGTGGAAGCTCCCAGGTGTGGAATTACAAGACAGCCTTCTTTTCCTGCTGTAGCAGGAGTGGGGAAATCAACTACATATTTTTTTACTTTTCCTGCTTCTAAAGCAGCTGCCATTGCTTCTTCATCTACAAGCGTATCTCTGGAGAAGTTTAAAAATACAACGTTATCCTTCATCATATCAATTGCTTCTTTGTTGATCATTTTCTTTGTAGTATCCAGCAAAGGCACATGAATGGTAATAAAATCACATTCTCTGTAAATATCTTCTGCTGTGATCACATGTTTTACAGCTTTGTCTACATTCCAGGCTGCATTTACAGAAAGATACGGATCATATCCGTAAACTTCCATCCCCAGTGCACATGCTGCATTTGCAACTCTGACGCCGATGGCTCCCAGACCAATAACTCCAAGCTTTTTGCCCATAATTTCTGTTCCTGCAAAAGCTTTTTTGGCTTTTTCGGCAGCTTTTGCAATGTTTTCGTCAGCTGCATTCTCTTTTACCCAGTCAATACCTCCGGTAATATCACGGGAAGCCAGAAGCATTCCTGCAATTACAAGCTCCTTTACACCGTTTGCATTTGCACCCGGGGTATTAAATACAACGATTCCTTTTTCTGCGCACTTATCCAGGGGAATATTATTCACCCCTGCTCCTGCACGGGCAATTACTTCCAAAGACTTTGGAAGCTCCATATCATGCATAGCCGCACTTCTTACTAAAACTGCTCTGGCCTCATTGATATCATCTGTTTTCTGATATGCATCTGTAAACAGATCTAAACCGCAGGCAGCGATTGGATTTAAACAATTATACTGAATCATGATTTTTCCTCTTTTCTCTCAACACACTTTTTATTTTTAAGCATTTTCAGCTTCGAATTTTTTCATAAATTCTACCAATTTCTCAACGCCTTCTTTTGGCATTGCATTGTAAATAGAAGCTCTCATACCGCCAACAGTTCTGTGGCCTTTGAGGTTTTCAAAGCCTGCCTCTTTTGCTTCTGCAACAAATTTTGCATCCAGATCCTTATCTCCTGTTACAAACGGAACATTCATAAGAGAACGGTCTTCTTTTCTAACTGTTCCTTTAAACATCTTACTGCTGTCAAGGAAATCATAAAGAACCGCTGCTTTTTCTTCATTGCGTTTTTTCATTGCTTCTAGACCGCCAAGGCCCTTGATCCATTTAAACACTTTTCCACAGATATAAATACCGTAACATGGCGGTGTATTGTACATAGAACCATTGTCTGCCTGTACTTTGTAGGACATCATAGTCGGTACCCACTGTGGGAGATCTTCCCGGATCAAATCTTCCCGGATAATTACAATCTGTACTCCGGAAGGTCCTACATTTTTCTGAACGCCTCCGTATACCAGACCGAATTTTGTTACATCAAGGGGTTCTGATAAGAAACAGGATGAAATATCTGCTACAAGGGTTTTCCCTTTTGTATTCGGAAGTTCATGGAATACCGTTCCGTAAATTGTGTTATTCATACAGATATAGACATAGTCTGCATCCTCATCAATTGGAAGATCAGAACAATCCGGAATATAGGAAAAAGTCTCATCTTCTGAGGAAGCAACTTTATTTACCTTTCCGTATTTCTGAGCTTCTACATAGGCCTTTTTCGCCCACTGGCCGGTAACAATATAGTCAGCCACACCGTTTTTCATCAGATTCATAGGAACCCCTGCAAACTGCAGTGCAGCTCCGCCCTGTAAAAACAGTACCTTGTAATTATCAGGAATATTCATCAGTTCTCTTAGATCTGCTTCAGCCTCATCAATAATCGTCTGAAACATTTTAGAACGATGGCTCATTTCCATTACAGACATACCGCATCCACGGTAATCCATCATTTCTTCCTGAGCTTCTTTTAATACTTCTTCCGGTAATACTGCCGGACCAGCTGAGAAATTATACACTCTGCTCATTATTTTTATCCTCCTGCTTTTATAAGCTATTTTAAGACTGTTTCATGTCCTGCTCATCAAAGACTTCACTGATGGCGGCTCCCGGAGCTACCATAGGCCATACCTTCTCGTCACAGTCAATGATACAGTCGATTAAAATCGGTGTTTTCATGGCAAGGGCCTTCTCAAGAGCCGCATCAAGCTCCTGACGGTTTGTCACCCGGACGCCGTCTGCTCCCATAGCCTCTGCCAGTTTTACAAAATCCACACTGTCATTTAAAACAGTATGTGAGTATCGTTCTTCATAGAACAGATTCTGCCACTGACGTACCATACCCAGCACATGATTATTCACAACTACCTGAATCAAAGGCAGCCGTTCTCTTACCGCTGTGGCAATCTCATTCATATTCATTCGAAAACAGCCGTCACCGGCGATATTTATTACCCGTTTATCCGGTCTTGCAAGCTGTGCTCCGATGGCTGCGCCCAGGCCGTATCCCATTGTGCCAAGTCCCCCTGAAGTAATAAAGGTTCTTGGTTTTTGATATCTGTAAAACTGTGCGGCCCACATCTGGTGCTGTCCTACTTCTGTGACAATTATAGCATCTCCGCCGGTTTTTTCATATATCTGTTTCATGATATACGGACCGCTTAACCCCTCAGCCGGATACTTCATAGGGAATTTTAATTTATATTCTTTGATTTTTTCAATCCATTCATCATGGTTCTGCTGAGGCAGCTTTTTATTGACAGCTTTTAAAATTTCCCGGATATCACCCATAACACTGGCATCGGTCACAATGTTTTTATTGATTTCAACCGGATCCACATCAAACTGCAGAATCTTTGCTTTGTCTGCAAAACGTTTCGCATTTCCCGTTACACGGTCGCTGAACCGGACACCTACAGCAATCAAAAGATCACATTCACTGACGCCGTAGTTAGATGCCTTTGTTCCGTGCATACCAAGCATTCCGGTATAAAGTTCATTTGTCCCGGAAAAAGCGCCTTTTCCCATGAGGGAATCCGTAACCGGAGCCTGAACTTTTGAAACAAACTCTAAAAGCTCCTGGTCTGCATCTGCTATCACAGCGCCTCCGCCTGCAAATATAAACGGCCGCTTTGACTGCTGTATCATTTCCACTGCCCTGTGGATATCTTCATCTGTCATCTTATCCGTCACCCGGGCAATGGGATCTATTTTCTGACAGGTGTATTCTGTTACTTCTGCCGTCACATCCTTAGGAATATCCACAAGCACCGGCCCCGGACGCCCTTTCCCTGCTATACGGAAAGCTCTCCTTATTACACCGGCCAGGTCCTTTACGTCCTTCACAATAAAATTATGCTTTGTAATAGGAGTTGTGATTCCTGTAATATCTATCTCCTGAAAACTGTCTTTCCCAAGCAGCGGCACTCCAACGTTACAGGTAATTGCCACCATTGGAACAGAATCCATATAGGCAGTGGCAATGCCGGTTACCAGATTTGTAGCTCCCGGTCCTGATGTGGCAAAACATACTCCTGTTTTTCCGGTAGCTCTGGCATACCCGTCTGCGGCATGAGATGCTCCCTGCTCATGGGAAGTTAATACATGGTGAATCTCACTGCTGTGTTTGTACAGCTCATCATATAAGTTTAAAATCGCTCCGCCCGGATAACCAAATACAGTATCCACGCCCTGTTCTTTCAAACATTCTATTACTATCTGTGCGCCTGTCAGCTGCATGTTCCAAGTCCCCGCTTTCTTCTTCTATAAGTTTAAGGTGGAGACAGAAGGTTCATCCGTCTCCACCGATCAATTTTTATGTTCTCTCTTCCGAACTTTCTTTTTTTATTTTTCAGGTGTTCTAAGAATAGCTCCTGTATTTCCGGAAGTAACTAAGGATGCATAACGAGCCAGGTAACCGGTTGTGATCTTCGGTTCTCTTGGTTCCCATTTTGCACGGCGCGCTTCCATCTCTTCATCAGATACATCAACATTCAATGTATTTTCCGGAATATTGATTTTAATAATATCGCCCTCTTCAATCAGAGCAATTGGTCCGCCCACTGCGGCTTCCGGGGATACATGTCCTATAGATGCGCCTCTAGATGCACCTGAGAAACGGCCGTCTGTGATCAGCGCTACAGAAGAACCCAGGCCCATACCTGCAATTGCAGAAGTAGGATTTAACATTTCTCTCATACCAGGTCCGCCTTTTGGCCCCTCATACCGGATTACAACAACATCACCGGCCACAATTTTTCCGCCTTTGATTGCTGCGATTGCATCTTCTTCACAGTCAAATACACGGGCAGGTCCCTGGTGAACCATCATTTCTTCTACTACTGCAGAACGTTTTACTACTGCAGAATCCGGTGCAATATTTCCTTTCAGCACTGCAATTCCGCCAGTCTTGCTGTAAGGATTGTCAATTGGACGAATTACTTCCGGATTTTTATTCTCACAGCCCTTTATGTTTTCTGCAATTGTTTTTCCGGTAGCAGTAATCAGGTCTGTATAAAGAAGTCCTAATTTATCAAGCTCATTCATCACTGCATATACGCCGCCTGCTTCATTTAAGTCTTCCATATAAGTAGGACCTGCCGGCGCTAAATGACAAAGGTTTGGCGTCTTGGCACTTAATTCGTTGGCGATATCCAGGTTAATTTCCACGCCTGCTTCATGTGCGATAGCAGGAAGATGCAGCATGGAGTTTGTAGAACATCCAAGGGCCATATCAATGGTCAGTGCATTCATAAATGCTTTTTCATTCATAATATCTCTTGGGCGGATATTTTTCTCAAGGAGCTCCATAACCTTCATACCTGCATGTTTTGCAAGCTTCAATCTTTCAGAATAAACGGCCGGAATGGTTCCATTTCCCTGAAGTCCCATACCGATGGCCTCTGTAAGACAGTTCATGGAGTTTGCAGTGTACATACCGGAACAGGATCCGCAGGTAGGACACACTTTATTTTCATATTCAAGCACTTCATCTTCTGACATTGTACCTGCAGCGTAAGAACCAACTGCTTCAAACATAGAAGAAAGGCTTCTCTTTTTCCCTTTTACTTTTCCGGCCAGCATCGGACCGCCGCTTACAAATACAGTTGGAATGTTCAGTCTTGCAGCTGCCATTAACAGTCCCGGAACATTTTTATCACAGTTGGGCACCATTACAAGAGCATCGAACTGATGCGCCAGTGCCATACATTCTGTTGAATCGGCAATCAGATCTCTAGTTACAAGAGAATATTTCATTCCTGTATGTCCCATAGCAATACCATCGCATACCGCAATGGCAGGGAACACAATTGGAGTACCGCCGGCCATGGCAACGCCCATTTTTACAGCATCAACAATTTTGTCGATATTCATATGGCCCGGCACAATTTCATTATAAGAACTTACAATACCAACCAGAGGTCTTTCCAGCTCTTCCTTTGTGAAACCCAGAGCATTAAACAAAGATCTGTGAGGCGCCTGCTGGATTCCTTTTGTTACATTATCACTTCTCATAAATTTTCTCCTTAATTTATATATATCTTTCCCGCATCTTTTGGGACTTCTAAAACGGCTTGTCCGCCTGTTTATAACTTGTTATTTGTGGCCTGCTTCCTAGTTATGAATACGTTCACAGATCAGATCACCCATCAAAGCTGTACCCACCTGTGTCACAGCCGCTTTTTTATCCGCTTCCTGGGGCATAATATCTATGGTTCTATACCCGTCTTTTAATACCTGCTTTACTGCTTCCTCCACGGCATCTGCTTCCTGATCCAGATCAAAAGAATACCGCAGCATCATTGCAGCCGAAAGAATGGTGGCAATAGGATTTGCTATCCCCTGCCCGGCAATATCCGGAGCAGAACCGCCGCTTGGTTCATATAAACCAAACTTTGTATCATTAAGGCTTGCACTTGAGAGCATACCTATGGATCCCGTTACCATGCTTGCTTCATCTGATAAAATGTCGCCAAACATGTTTTCCGTAAGGATTACATCAAACTGCTTGGGATCTTTAACCAGCTGCATAGCACAATTGTCTACCAGCATGTGCTCATAAGAAACTTCCGGATAATCTTTTGCAACTTCTTCCACAATCTTTCTCCAGAGTCTGGAGGAGTCAAGGACATTGGCCTTATCTACACTTGTTACCTTATTCCGGCGCTTCCGTGCGATCTCAAATCCTTTTACCGCAATTCTGCGGATTTCATTCTCATTATATGTAAGGGTATCCTCAGCTGTCATAACACCGTCCACCGGCTCTGTTTTACGGGCTCCGAAATATAATCCGCCGGTCAGCTCCCGCATAATCATCATGTCGAATCCGCTTCCAATAATGTCTTCCCGCAGAGGACATGCTTCTTTTAACTCTTCATACAGATAGGCCGGTCTTAAATTTGCAAACAGATTTAAAGCTTTCCGAAGCTTTAACAGACCTGCCTCCGGCCGAAGCTCCGGCGCCAGCTTGTACCAGGGCGAAGTAGAGGTATTTCCTCCGATGGAGCCCATAAGTACCGCATCTGAAGATTTCGCCTGACAGATGGCTTCCTCTGTGAGAGGTACGCCTGTGGCATCAATAGAACAGCCTCCCATCAAAATATCTTCATATTCAAACTGATGTCCAAATATGTTCCCGATTCGATCTAGTACTTTTCTGGCTTCTGTAACAATCTCCGGTCCGATACCGTCCCCAGAAATAACTCCTATATGAAATGTCATATCACAATTTCCTCCCTGCTTTATAACAAATTCCAGCGTTCCCTTTCACTGCGCCCTAACCTTTCGGGCACTCTATCTGCATTCCCAAAACTTGATAGTACCTATAATATTACATTTATATTACAATTTCAACTAGTGTTTTTTTGGATACTGCTATACTCCCCCGATCTTTACAGTAAATGAAAAAGCTTCTGAAACATAAAATGTTTAACATTTATATTTCAGAAGCATTGTCATTTTCTTACAATAAGATTCCGCTGCTTACTCTTCTGCACCGGTGTTTGCTTTCTCAATCTGAGCAATTGCCGCACGCTGCATAGGAATACGACAGTTCTTGTTATTTCCAAATTCTACGATTACAGTGTCGTCCATGATATCAATTAATGTTCCATAGAAACCGCTTGACGTAAGTACTGTATCGCCAGGTTCCATCTGGGATAACATATCTCTTTTTCTCTGCTGTTCTTTCTTCTGAGGTCTAATCATAAAGAAGAACATGAAAGCTACTAAAATAACAACCCAAATAATTAATGAGCTGTACTGTCCAGCACCACTTGCTAACATGAAAAATCCTCCTCAAATATCTAACTTTTTATTTGATAATCAAATCTTTTTTTATTCTACATGAAAAAACCTGCTGTATCAAGCCTTTTTCGTAAAATATTAAAGAAACCTCAGGAAACTGCTACTTTCCCTGACTCATCCGGTATAGTTTTTCTTCCTTATATGTCCGATACCGCTCCTGCTCAATAGCTTCTCTGATTTCTTCCATCATCGTATTATAAAAATAGAGATTGTGGAGAACACACAGACGCATACCAAGCATCTCTTTGGCCTTCAGCAGATGCCGGATATAAGCTCTGCTGTAAGTGCGGCATGCGGGACACTGGCATCCTTCTTCAATGGGACGCATATCTTTCTCATACTTCTGATTAAAAAGATTTAACTTGCCATAATTTGTATATACATGTCCGTGACGGCCGTTCCTGCTTGGATATACGCAGTCGAAGAAATCCACGCCCCTGTCCACAGCTTCTAGGATATTTGCCGGCGTTCCTACTCCCATGAGATATGTTGGCTTGTCAACAGGCAGATGGGGGACTGTCACATCCAGAATATGATACATTTCCTCGTGGCTTTCGCCCACTGCCAGTCCTCCCAGGGCATATCCGTCCAAATCCAGCTCACTGATTCTTTTGGCGTGGTCCACACGGATATCATCATAAATGGCCCCCTGGTTAATACCAAACAACATCTGATGCTTATTAATGGTATCCTCAAGACCATTTAACCGCTGCATCTCATCCTTGCACCGCCCCAGCCAGCGGAACGTTCTGTCCACAGAATTCTGCACATATCCCCGGTCTGCAACAGCAGAGGGACATTCGTCAAAAGCCATGGCAATGGTTGACGCCAGATTAGACTGAATCTGCATACTCTCTTCCGGCCCCATAAAAATTTTCCGTCCGTCCACATGGGAATTAAAATAAACGCCTTCTTCTTTGATTTTTCTAAGCCCCGCCAGTGAAAACACCTGAAATCCGCCGGAATCCGTGAGAATTGGTTTGTCCCACACCATAAACTTGTGAAGTCCTCCCAGTTCTTTGATCAGCTTATCTCCCGGCCGCACATGGAGATGGTACGTATTTGAAAGTTCAATCTGAGTCTTAATCTTCAAAAGATCAGTGGTGGCCACAGCTCCTTTGATGGCTGCCGCCGTACCTACATTCATAAACAGCGGTGTCTGAACGGTTCCGTGAACGGTCTGAAGCTCTCCTCTCTTGGCCAGACCATCCTTTTTTATAATTCTGTACATTTTTAACATCCTCTCTTCAGGTAAAAATGGTTCTTTATCCTTTTATTTCATCTTAATCAACGGTTCCTATTATAGCGAAGGCAGAAAAAAAAGTATAGTCTAAAATCCCAATTACTTATTGTCAGATCATACATTTATCGTTAAACTGTTTATGATACACTCTGACAGCATATGGCTGTCTGCATTACAATACTTTATAATATGGAGGCATTTATGGCCGGATCTGATTACGGAACAATTTTTAAAATTACAACATGGGGAGAATCCCATGGAAAAGGTCTCGGTGTAGTGGCAGACGGATGTCCTGCAGGTATTCCTCTGGATGAATCCATGATCCAGGAATATCTTGACCGCCGAAAACCGGGACAATCAAAATATACTACCCCAAGAAAAGAATCTGACCAGGTGGAAATCCTCTCCGGCGTCTTTGAAGGAAAAACAACCGGAACCCCAATTTCCATGATGGTTCGAAATGAAAACCAGAAGTCCAAAGATTACAGTGAAATCGCATCATACTATCGCCCCGGACATGCAGACTTTACCTTTGATGCCAAATACGGCTTCCGGGATTACCGGGGCGGCGGCCGCTCTTCCGGGCGTGAAACTATCGGCCGTGTAGCCGGAGGGGCTATTGCTTCTCTGTTTTTAAAACAGCTGGGAATCCATATTACCGCATATACAAAATCAATTGGTCCTATTCACTGTAACATGGCAGACTTTAATGCCAGAGAAATTTTAAACAACCGTGTGTGTATGCCGGATGCTCAGGCCGCAAAAAGGGCCGCAGACTATCTGGACCAGTGTATGGCAGAAAAAAACTCCTGCGGAGGGATTATCGAATGTGTAATCACCGGAGTTCCTGCCGGAATCGGCGACCCGGTATTTGAAAAACTGGATGCCAATCTGGCAAAAGCCATTTTTTCCATTGGCGCCGTGAAAGGTTTTGAAATCGGGGACGGCTTTTTGGCAGCAGACGCTACAGGCCTCACCAATAACGATGCTTTCTGCACAGACGATCAGGGAAACATCTCCAAAAAAACAAATCACGCCGGCGGCATTTTAGGCGGCATCAGTGACGGCTCTCCTATTATTTTCCGGGCAGCCATCAAACCTACTCCGTCCATTGGCGCACCTCAACAGACAGTCCGCACAGATGGGACTCCAATCACCGTGGAAATCAAAGGACGTCATGATCCAATTATCGTTCCCCGGGCAGTAGTTGTAGTAGAAACCATGACTGCACTGACCCTGGCGGATATGATCTTAAAAAATATGAGTGCAGACAATAGAAAAATTCTGGACTTCTATCAGAAATAGACAAAAAATAAAACTCTGCATTAATTAAAAAAGATTCCTGCAGCGGCAGGATTCTCCGCCTGCGGCGGGTCGCTTTTGCGACATGACTCCATTCCGCCGCAGTGCGATCCACAGCGGAGCGTTTTTTTGTTCTATAGGAATCGGCACTTTTCAGCTTTATCACAACACAGTATTTCCTACAGAGCAAAAAAGAATCTCACAGAATAATCAAGAATTTTCAACACCTGATTTTTCTGTGAGAATCTTTTTTTCATATGGAACATTTTCCGTATCCATTTATTTTATCCTAAATATCCACATTTTTATTTTCCCGGGATTTCCGTATGTGTAAATTACGGTTAAGAAGTTCATTTTTTTCATTCAAAAGAAGGTTTCTGAGGAATGCTTCGAGGTATTCTGTTGTTTCATACACACCTTTTTGCAGATTCGTATAATTTGCACGGACAAGGGCATTTCTAAAATACCATGCATTCTCCGAAAAAATATCATTGGCTGCCGCAAAACCAAGAGACCTTAAATATTTAATAAAAAACACTGCTGTAGTACGTGTATTGCCTTCTCCAAAAATGTGAATCTGCCACAGCCTGGAAATAAACAGGGCAAGATGACGGATAATTTCATCCATGGAAAGCCCCTGATAACTGAAATCTCTTTCCTGTGAAAAATCATATTCCAGTGTAGCTTTCAGCTCTGTTGCACTTCCATACAGAACAGTTGCTCCATCTAATACCCATTCTTTTTTCGTAATATTATAGTCTCTTATCTTCCCGGCGTGTTTATAAATCCCCTGAAACAACTTACGATGAATAGAAATATACTCATTTGGAGTGAAAGAAAATGCTTCCTCGGACAATATTTTAACAATACGCGAAGACACCTTATCAGCTTCCTCGGTACGTTCATCATCCGCTATATGAGCAGGTTTTTCTTCATAATAGCTCTCAATAAGGCTCTGAACCTCATTCAGCGTAATTTTCCCTTCAATATTTAAAACGGCAGTGTCAATCAAATATTGAGATGGTTTAAGTCCGTCCACCGCCTGAAGCCCAATGGCCGTACTCCACATATAACCTTTATAGGCTTGAGCCGGCTCGGACTCTTTTAGATATTCCCCAAAAGGATCTTTTTCCATATCCACACCTCGCTCATAATTTGAAAAATTATTCAAACCATCCCGTCCTAAGACGCTGATGTATCACCCAGCTTATGAATAAAGATACAATTGGGCCGGTGAATATCAATTGGTTTTGAATCCATCAGAAAATAATTTTTATCATAATTCATTTTAAAAGAGCAGATCTGATTGCTGCTGTGGTTCAGCACTACAAAATGCTCGTTATCCGGCATAACTGCCAGGGTTTTTGGATAATCCTGTCTGGTACTGTTCTGACAGATTTCTGTCAAAAGCCCGGTTTCCTGATCTACAGAATACACGGTAACAGAATTTACTCCGGCGTTTGAAACAAACAGATGCTTTCCATCCGGGGAAAACTCTATTCCGGAAGACGCACACCGCTCTACTTCTGCCGCTTCCACTGTTGGAACCTCCTGAATCAGTTCCATACGCTCTTTCATACAGTCATTTTTATCATAATGGTAAACATACACACAGTTCTTTCTTTCGCATAAAACATATGCGCAGTTTAATTCTTTGCGAAACCGAATCATTCTAGGCCCGTTATCCAGATGACCTCTCAAAATATCACAGAGCTTTAAGTTCCCTTTTTCATAATCAATTTCATACACCTTAACCTGGTCAATACCGCTGTCTACAGCGCACAGATATTTCTGGTCGATGGTCACTTTCACACAGGTAACATGAGCGATGGAATTACGTTCAGCCACACTGCCGCCAACTCCTTCATGAAAAATTCCGCAGGCAAGCTTGCCAATGGTTCCATCCTCATTCAGGTGCATCATGGTAACGCGGCCGTCATGATAGCCTGCAACAAACAGATAACGGTTCAAATCATCTACTTCCAGATAACAGCCCCGCATCCCGCCAATCCATGCCGCATTCATAGGTTTCAAATCTCCGTCCGGCAGAATCTTAAAAGATCTCACACCCTCATCAGCAATAGAATACAAATATTTCCCGTTGGCAGATACAATCAGATCTGACGGATTATTAATTGGAACAACTTTCCGTTCCTTCATGCTCCAGTTATCTGTATCAATATCAAAGATGTGAATGCCAAGACTGCTGCTTCTGGTATAAGTTCCTACATAGGCCACATATGATTCCTTCGCCATTTTAGTCCTCCTCTTTTCTTCGCAGAATGTCAAATTTCTCCAAAGGCTGTCCAAGATCAATATACAGCACCTGTTTGGGGTGCGGCGCTGATTCCTGTGCATTTCCTTCCTCATCCAAAATCTGACGAACCTTTACTTCTATATTATCTCCATTTGGCTTCATAACTTCAATGATTTCACCTACGGAAAATTTATTTCTCTGCTCAATCCGATAGAGGCCCTCTTCTGTGCACTCTCCTACAATTCCCAGGTACGTATATTCCTTTACATAAGTATTATTGTCATAAATCTGCGCGGTATCATCCGGCTTTCCAAAGAAAAATCCCGTTGTAAACTGCCGGTATGTGCAGTTGGAAATCTGATCCAGATACCAGGGCATATTCTCTTTATATTTCTCCGGACTTTCCAGATAATCATCAATGGCCTTCCGATAGGTTCTGGCCACTGTTGCCACATAAAGAGCTGTTTTCATACGCCCTTCGATTTTATAACTGTCCACCCCAGTGGCAAGCATTTCAGGAATATGCTGAATCATGCACAAATCCTTGGAATTAAAAATATATGTTCCACGTTCATTCTCATATACCGGCATATATTCTCCGGGACGGGTTTCCTCCACAATAGAATACTTCCATCTGCACGGATGTGTACAGGCTCCCCGGTTGGCGTCTCTGCCTGTAAAATAATTACTCAGCAGACACCTGCCGGAATAGGAAATACACATAGCGCCATGAATAAACGTTTCCATTTCCAGATCTTTTGGAATTTTCTCTCTGATTTCCGTCAATTCTTCCGCAGAAAGCTCCCGGGCTGTCACTACACGTTTCGCCCCCTGCTGATACCAGAAACGGTAAGTTCCGTAATTGGTATTATTGGCCTGGGTACTGATATGAATATCAATTTCAGGGCATACTTCCCTGGCAATCATAAATACTCCCGGATCTGAAATAATCAGGGCATCCGGCTTTATCTCTTTTAACTCCTGAAAATAAGTGCGCACCCCTTCTAGATCATCATTATGAGCCAGAATATTGGCGGTTACATATACTTTCACCTGATGCTCATGGGCAAACTCAATTCCTTCCCGCATCTCTTCCAGCGTAAAGTTTTTGGCTTTGGCTCTGAGGCCAAAAGCCTCGCCGCCGATATATACGGCATCCGCTCCAAATACTACCGCTATTTTTAATACTTCCAGGCTGCTGGCCGGAACCAGTAATTCAGGACGTTTCATATCTTTTCCTCTTGTCATTTCTCTTGTTCTGATTTCACACTGACTGTAACTCCGTCTCCAAAAGGCAGTACCGATGTCTGAAGCTGTCTGTGATGGGTCAGCTGATACAGATAATCCCGCATACGTTTATGAATGGTGCGGTCCCGTCTTGTCACTGCAAACCGCGACTCTATAATATTTCCATCCTGAAGCACATTATCTGAAATCAAAATTCCGTTTGGATTTAACAAACGTAAAACATCATCCAGAAAGTGAATATACTGTCCCTTTGCCGCATCCATAAAAATAAAATCAAAAGGTTCTTCCAATTTTTTCAGCCAGTCCGCCGCATCCCCTTCTAAAAGAGTGATCTGCTCCTGGCGCCCTGCCCGCTTAAAATTGGCCCGGGCAATGGGAATCCGTTTTTCATAATTTTCAATGGTTACAATCTCTGCCAGAATCGGATTATATTCCGCCATCAAGAGAGCAGAAAATCCCACAGCTGTTCCCACCTCCAGAATCCGTCCGGGGCGCTTTAGTGCCAGCAGCACTTTCAAAAAGGTCTGCATCTCCGGCCGGATAATGGGAACAAATGCCTCAAGAGCCTCCTTTTCAATACAATTTAAAAGCTCAGTATTATCATCCTTTAGGGAATTGATGTATGTTACAAGTCTTTCGTTAATTATCATTCTTATCCCTGCCGCTCATCATCCGGCAGTACAGTTTCAATCTCCAGATTCTCTGCCAGCATCCAGTTGATCTGACGAATCATTTTACAGACAGTGCTCTCTGCCTCCAGATAATTCCACACGGCATCATTTCTGAACTCATTATATTCCTTTTGAAGCTGGTCCAGTTCCGAAAAAAGATCTATACGGTCACCGCTGTTTTGCAGCTCATAGTTCCTTTTCTTAAACTCATAAAGCTTCTGCACTTTTTCCGGATACTGCCTGATTTCACTCCGGGCTTTCTGGTATCTTTGATATTCACTGCTGTTTTTTACTGCTGCCAGAAAAGAATTTGCAGCTTTCTCAATATCGTTCATGAAATGATCTACACCTCCATTATAATCGGCATAATCATTGGTCTTCTCTTGGTTTTCTTCCATACATACTCACCCAGAGAATCCTTAATTTCTGTCTTTATTTTACCCCAGTCGGTAATTCCTTTTTCAGAAATCTGATATACCGTATCATTTAATACATGCTGCGCCTCATCCATAAGACTTTCAGATCCTCTGACATAGACAAAACCTCTAGAAACAATATCCGGTCCAGCCAGTATCTGTCCGGAACCTGACTCTAATGTTAATACCACAATAATAATGCCGTCTTCCGCAAGATGCTGGCGGTCTCTCATAACAATATTTCCTACGTCGCCAACCCCAAGACCGTCCACGAAAACTGCGCCTACCTGTACCTTATCTACTACCTTCGCTCCCTCTTCATCTAATTCCAGCACATCTCCGGAAGAGAGCATTAAAATATTTTCCTTGCTGATTCCAAGCTCCTGGGCAACCTGGGCCTGTGCTTTCCGGTGCTTATACTCACCGTGTACAGGAATAGAATATTTGGGCCGTACCAGAGAATAAATCAACTTCATTTCTTCCTGGCAGGCATGTCCGGATACATGAGTATCATGGAAGATAACCTCTGCTCCCTGAACATATAAATCATTAATTACTTTTGAAACAGCCTTTTCATTGCCCGGAATCGGATTGGAGCTGAATACAATCAGGTCGTTTGGCTGAATTTTTACCTTGCGGTGCATACCGCTGGCCATTCTAGACAACGCTGCTAACGGTTCCCCCTGGCTTCCGGTTGTAATCAAAACAGTTTTCTCATCCGGATAGTTTTTCAGCTGTTCAATCTCAATCAGAGTATTGTCTGGGATATTCAGATATCCCAGTTCAGAAGCAGTGGCAATAATATTTACCATACTCCTTCCCTCTACTACAACCTTCCGGTCAAACTTATAAGCCGTATTAATAATCTGCTGTACGCGGTCCACATTGGATGCAAAGGTAGCTACAATAATTCTGTTGTTTTTATGGTCACTGAATATATTGTCAAAGGTTTTTCCAACAGTCTTTTCAGACATAGTAAATCCCGGCCGCTCCGCATTGGTACTGTCACACATCAGCGCCAGCACGCCCTTCTTTCCAATCTCTCCAAAGCGCTGAAGATCAATGGCATCTCCATATACAGGCGTGTAATCTACTTTAAAGTCTCCGGTGTGAACAATGGTGCCCGCACCGGAATAAATCGCAAGAGCTGCCGCATCCTGGATACTGTGGTTTGTCCGTATAAACTCCACTCTGAAACACCCAAGATTAATATGCTGTCCATATTTCACAACTTTACGCTTTACTTTTGTCAGCATACTGTGTTCTTTTAATTTATGCTCAATAATCCCATTGGTCAGCTTTGTGGCATAAATAGGAACATTGATTTCTCTTAATACATACGGCAGAGCGCCGATATGATCCTCATGTCCGTGGGTAATAAAAAAGCCTTTTACCTTTTCAATATTATCTCTTAAATATGTGATGTCCGGGATTACCAGGTCAATTCCCAGCATATCATCCTCCGGGAATGATAAACCGCAGTCCACGACAATAATACTGTCTTCGTATTCAAAGGCAGTAATGTTCATTCCAATGGCTTCTAATCCGCCCAGTGGAATAATCCGTAATTTACTTTTCTTTGTATTGCTCAAAAAAGCACCTCCATTATTTCCGTTCAATTATTCTTTTTGTTTTCAATGTCTTAATGCCGGCGCAGGTTATTCTCCTGTCTCTCCCGCTTCAGCTTAAAACATTATCGTATCTTTTTCATTTATCTTTCAATACCAACATCTTCCAGCATCTCCTCAAAAACTCTGGATATGGCATCAAGTTCCACGTCATCTTCTACAAATTCATAGACAGTGTCCTCACCCTCTGTCTGAATCTCTTTTAAAATATATGCGTCAGAGTCCGCCTCCTCTTCTTCCGTTGCCAGAAGATAATTTCTGCCATTAATACAGGTCTGCTCTAACACAAATAATTCAATTGCTTCTCCGCTGTCCGGAGCGTTTAACATTATTTTTTCCATATTTTCCTCTAAATTACATCTGATTATGCAGATAATCCAGATAGCCCTGCAAAATAAAAGTGGCAGCCAGCTTATCGACATAATCTTTCCTGTCTTCTCTGCGGATGCCGCCTTCCATCATTGCCCGGTCAGCCGCAACAGTTGTCAGCCTCTCATCCCACAATACTACCTCAAGCCCCGTACGCTTTTCTAACATCTCCTGAAACTGGAGGGTCTTCTCACAGCGTTCCCCCTGGGTATTGTTCATATTCTTGGGAAATCCCAGCACAATCTTATCAACTTCGTATGTTTCTTTTAATTCATCAATTCTTGCAAGAGTCTGCCGCAGCTTGCCGGGCGCTTTTCTGCGGATAATCTCCACCCCCTGGGCAGTAATTAACAAAGCATCGCTGACTGCAACTCCCACTGTCTTTGAACCAAAATCCAATCCCATAATACGCATATCTTAACCGCCTATTCCCAGGAATGTTTTTTGATATAATATTTCAGCACTTCTTCTACTAGCTCATCCCGCTCAATTTTCATCATCAGATTACGGGCATTCTTATAACTGGTAATGTAGGTTGGATCGCCGGACATGATATATCCAACAATCTGATTCACCGGATTGTAGCCTTTCTCAGACATTGCCTGATAAACGACTTCCAGAATATCGCTGATTCCCAGCTCCGGTTCCTTCTGTACTTTAAAATATTGTGTATGACTCATGTCCTGCATATTAATAACCTCATTCGCTTTTTATCCGTATGTCCAATAACATTTCTCTGTTATTTTAATATAAATCCCCCGAAAATTCAACCTCCATTATCTGATTTTCCAGATGCTCCCGGGTCTGCAGACTGACTTTTACATATTCTGGAGTGAATCCTTTCATATAGCGCTGCCCGTTTATTTCTTCCTCTTCTTCAAATAAAACAGACACGCTTTTTCCCTGATACCAGCGGACAAACTCCTGTTTCAGCTTTTCTGCCAGAGCAATTAATCTGCTGCTGCGTTCATTTTTTAAATGATCTGAAACCTGCCCGGGCATAACAGCCGCACGGGTTCCTTTTCGTACCGAATACTTAAATACATGAATTTCATAAAATCTGATATCTTCGGCAAATGCAAGTGTCTCCTGAAACTCTTCTTTTGTTTCCCCGGGAAAACCAACGATAATGTCTGTAGTAAGTGCCGGATGTTCATAATAGGTTCTTAAAATCCGGCATTTGTCTTTGTATTCTTCCGGCGTGTATTTCCGGTTCATACGTTTTAACACCGTACCGCTGCCGCTCTGTAAAGACAGATGAAAATGCGGGCAGACCTTTTTTAGTTTACTTAATTCCGAAACAAATTCATCTGTTATGATGCCCGGCTCTAAAGACCCCAGGCGAATCCGGCGGATGCCCTCAATCCCATGAAGGGTCTGAATCAATGTCAGCAGAGATTCTTTGTGGTCAAGCCCAAAGGAGCTTAAATGGATTCCGGTAAGCACCAGCTCCTGGTATCCGTTTTGTGCAAGACTTAACGCCTCTTTATAAATATCCTCTGTTTTTCTGCTGCGCACCCGGCCTCTTGCGTAAGGAATAATACAATAGCTGCAGAACTGGTTGCACCCGTCCTGGACTTTTATAAAAGCTCTTGTATGCTCTGCTGCTTTGGTAAGGTACAACTCTTCATATTCTATAACGCCCTGATTTACATCTATGAAGCGATGCTCGTTTTGATGCTCCTGTTCAAATTTCCAAATCAGCTCAAGCAGATCTTTTTTGCAGTTATTTCCGATTAAAATATCTACCAGCGGATCTTTTTGGGCCTCTTCAAAGGCCGTCTGCACATAACATCCGGTACCCACTACAATACTGTCCGGATTCATTTTTTTTGCCCGGTGAAGCATCTGCCGGGATTTTCTGTCTGCAATGTTTGTCACAGAACAGGTATTCACTATATAGATATCAGCTTTTGCCGAAAACGGAACAATCTCATATCCCGCCCGCTCTAACATCTGCTGCATGGCTTCTGTCTCATAAGCATTGACTTTACATCCAAGATTATGCAATGCTGCTTTTTTCATTTTCTTTACCTCTATTTTATTGACTTTTAGTTTGAAAAAAGTTACTATTAATGCAGAATCAATTTATTTTTCTAGGAGGACTAATACATGATTACAGTACAGATTTCATTAAATTCAATTGATAAAGTTAAAAGCTTTGTAAATACAATTACACAATTTGATTGTGACTTTGACTTAATCTCCGGAAGATATGTGATTGATGCAAAATCTATTATGGGCATCTTCAGTCTGGATCTTTCCAAACCACTGGATCTTTCCATTCATACATCATCAAACTCAGATGCCATTATGGAGAAACTGAAACCATATATTATTTAATTTCAAAACAATCCAAGAATATACAAAGGAAAAAGGATCAGCAATTATCTGCTGGTCCGTTTTTTATACAATAGGAAATTAAAGTTTCCTATTGTATAACCCTCTCCTCAGGGAGGCGCACTGCTGCGGACAGCATATATGCTGCTGATGCATCCGCCGCAGGCAGGTTTCTTTTTATGCCTCCACTACAATTGTTTCTGTTGTCTCTATGGCTGTCTTCATCAGCTCATCAATTTTTTCCTGCAGTTTTGTTTCCGACTTTTTAATAATATTCAAATTCGGTTTTGTAACCGGATGCTTTGCCACAAAAATTGTACAGCAGTCTTCAAAGGGCTGGATGGAAGTTTCATACGTTCCGATTTTCTCTGAAACAGCTATGATTTCATTTTTATCAAAACCAATCAGCGGACGGTATACAGGCATGGTGCATACTTCATTGGTGGCCGCAAGAGACTGCATGGTCTGGCTTGCCACCTGTCCGATACTTTCTCCGGTAATCAGTCCAAGACATCTGTCCTCTCCGGCAAAATGTTCTGCTATTTTCATCATATAGCGCCGCATAATAATAGTCAGTTCCTCGTGGGGGCACTGATCATAGATGTACAGCTGAATATCTGTGAAATTTACAATCTTTAAATGAATGGGGCCGCTGTAACGGGCAACAATTTTTGCCAGATCAATTACCTTTTGTTTAGCGCGCTCGCTTGTATAAGGGGGGGCATGAAAATAAACAGCGTCAATCTGAACGCCCCTCTTTGCGATCATATAACCCGCCACCGGACTATCAATTCCTCCTGAAAGCAGAAGCATTGCTTTTCCGTTGGTTCCCACCGGCATTCCTCCCGGGCCCGGAAGAATTATCGAATAGATATTGATCATATTTCGGATTTCAATATTTAACATAATATCCGGCTGATGAACGTCTACCTTCATTTCCGGATATGCATCCAGAATGATTCCTCCCAGTTCCATATTAATTTCCTGTGAATCCAGCGGGAAATTCTTTCTGGCTCTTCTGGAATTGACTTTAAAGGTTTTGTTTTTATCGGGATAAACCTGCTCCAGATAAGCAAGAACATCTTTTGACAACTGCTCAAAGCCCTGATCCTCCACCTGAACCATAGGGCAGACGCCAACAACACCAAAGACTCTTGTCATGGCCTCCATAGCCTCATCATAATCATATTCTCCCTTTGCATTGACATAAATGCGTCCTTGCTCTTTTGTAATCTCAAACTCACCTTCCACCGGTTTTAATGAAAATGTAAGCTGGGAAACCAGTGCATCCTCAAACAGATAACGGTTCTTTCCCTTAATACCGATTTCTCCGTATTTTATCAAAAATGAATGAAATATCATAATGTTCTCCTCTTTTTAATGCCTGCGGTATCTTTGAAGCATGGGAACTAACTTTGAAAGTTCCTTCAATGTATATGTAATCTCTTCTGGCTGCGTGTGGATGCTGAAACTAAAACGGATGGCTGACTCCTGAAGCTCTCTTGGCAGTCCAATGCTTTGCAGAGTACTGCTCACCGAAGGGTGATTAGAGGCGCAGGCGCTTCCAGCAGATACATAAATCCCACAATCCTCCAGCGCATGAAGCAGCACTTCGCTTCTAACCCCCTTAAAACTGACACTTACAATCTGCGGCGCCGAATCTCTTCCTGTTTTTCCATTTACAACTGCGCCTTCCACCGCCTGTACACCCTGCACAAACTGCTGCTTTATTTTATATAGATGGTCTATTTTTTCATCAAAGTCTTCATATGCTTCCTGAGCCGCCAGTCCCAGTCCTGCAATGCCAGGTGTATTTAACGTACCCGGACGCAGATCACGCTGCTGTCCTCCCCCGAAACTGATGGGTTTTATTTTTGTGTTTTCTCTGATATATAAAAATCCGATTCCTTTGGGACCATGTATTTTATGTCCGCTGACAGACATCAAATCAATCCCCAGTCTTTTAGGTACAATTTTATATTTTCCATAAGCCTGAATAGCATCCACATGAACCAGGGTTTTAGGATTTTTCTTATGAATGATTTCTGCCGCCTCTTCAATGGGTTCTGCTGCTCCCATTTCATTATTTACCATCATCATGGAAACAAGTATCGTATCCTCACAGACTGCTTCCTTTAACTGCTCTAGATCAAGGATTCCATCCCGGTCTGCCTTCAGATAGGTAATCCGAAACCCCTGCTCCTCTAAAAAAAGCATGGTATTTTTCACAGAAGGGTGCTCCACAGAGGTGGTAATCAGATGCATCCCCGCCCGGCGGTTGGCCATAGCAGCCCCAATCAGAGCCAGATTGTTGGACTCTGTCCCTCCGGATGTAAATATAATTTCTTTTTCCGAACAGCGGAGAGTTTTTGCGATCTGAGACGCCGCCGTTTTGATATACCGCTCCGCTTCCACGCCCTTCATATGCATGGAAGAAGCATTTCCATAGTCAGAAATCAAAACTTTCATCATCAAATCTTTGACGGTCTCTGAACACTTTGTTGTAGCTGAATTATCTAAATAAGCTTCCATCACACTTACTCCTGCATTTCTTTCATTTCAATGGCTGACATCACAAGAGACATCACACAAATCCCTGCCGTATCGGTTCTTAAAATCCGCTTGCCAAGGGATATGACCTCCATGGACGCTCTGGCAGCCGCAATCTCCTCTTCTGAAAATCCGCCTTCGGGACCGATGATCACACTTACAGACTTTCCCGGTTCTATTGCATCAAGAGCCTCCTTTGTAGCTTTCATTCCCCGTTCATTTTCATAAGGAACCAGATTAATCTCACAGGTTTTGGCATACTGAAGGGCATCCCGGTAACTCATAACAGGATGTATCTGTGGGATCATACTCCGCTTGGACTGCTTTGCAGCGCTCTCTGCAATCGCCTGCCAGCGGCGGATTTTGTTGGCTGCTTTTTTTTCATCCAGCTTCACCACGCAGTATTTCATGGCAACCGGAATAATCTCATACACCCCAAGCTCCACAGCCTTTTCTATTACCATTTCCATCCGGTCTCCTTTTGGAAGCGCCTGAAACAGATAAATTTTAGAAGACAGTTCCGTCAATACGGCCTCTTCCTGTAAAATATCTGCCTGTACAAAATCTTCTCCAACCTCTGCAACCGCACAGTACAAATTCTGTCCTCCCGTGCTGCTGATTCTGATTTTCTCACCGCACTTCATGCGGAGCACATTTCTGATATGATTCACATCAGAGCCGGTAATAGTTACATACTCCTTACCGATCTGACTATCATCTACAAAAAACTGATGCATTGATTCACCTGCTTACTTTTTCTGCGCTGTAATACTGACCCACTCGCCCTGATGTGCAATCTCTATGACCTCAAGACCTGCAGATTCAATGGCTTCTTTTACTTCTGTTTCTTTAAAATCAATAATACCGGATGTAATCAGAATCCCTCCGGATTTCATTCTTGCCGGAATCACCGGCGCCATTGGAATAATCACATCCGCCAGTATATTTGCCACAACAACATCATACGTTTCTGTTCCGACCTTCTGCTGAAGATCGATATCATCAATCAGATTTCCTACATAAAAGGTTCCCTGCTCTTTTGGCAGATGGTTCACTTCCATATTATCATAAGTAGAAATCATACAGTCGTCGTCAATATCAGTTCCCGTTACATGGGCCGCCCCAAGCTTTAAACTGACAATGGATAAAATCCCGCTGCCGCATCCTAAATCCAGCACCTGATCACCGGCTTTTAAAAATTTTCCAAGCTGTCTGATGCAAAGCTGTGTGGTCTCATGCTTGCCGGTTCCAAAAGAAACTCCGGGATCAATCTCTATCAGAATCTTATCCTTATCCCCATCCTCCAGGGGTTCCCAGGTAGGTTTGATAACAATATTATCAATAGTAAAGGAATGGAAAAACTCCTTCCAGTTATTAATCCAGTCTACATCCTCTGTCTGGCTTTCTGTAATGGTTCCCGCTCCCACATCTGTAAACAGACGCAGCTGTTCAAGCTCTTCTTTCACCTGTTTTAAAATTTCCGTATGATCTTCCCCGGCATCCAGATAAAAGCTGACCTTTCCTACCCCTTCATCCGGAGGCAGTTCCGGAAGAAAGTCGATAAACATCTTGGCAGTATCTTTCTGGGACAGCTGAATGTTATCTTCAATTTCCACGCCCTCAATTCCAAGATCCGAGAGCATACTGCTGATAAAATCTTCCGCCGCTGTGGTAGTCTCTATCGTATATTTATTCCACTTCATGTTTTTCACCCTTTTTACTTACTTCACAATTTTAACGATTTGCATTACTTTTTATCATAACTGATTGGAAGCTTTGAAACAAGATATTTTTTCTTCCTTTAAAAACTGTTTAGCAGTCCCCCAATGCCCTCTGTTTTAAATATCTCTTTATAGTAGCTGACTTCATCCTGAATCAGCGCATCAATCACCCGCATCCCCAGCAGTTCCACCGGCGCCTGATCATCAGTCAGCAGGTAATTCCCTTTTTGATACCTATGAATCCCGGATGCTGTCTCCTCCATCAGGCCCTTTAATTTTGGATCGGTAATCTTAGCGGCTCCTGCTTTCAGTTCTTCTGCAAGATCTTCACTGCTCCCGGCAAACAGCTCCCGGTTGGTGCTGTAGGGAACATCCACAGTTACCACGTCATGAAATACGGAAGCAATGGTGTCTGAGAGATATTCATTGATGTTTCCCTTTTCCTCCGTATGCATATTCATATTGACAACCATCACCCCGTCTTCTGTGAGATGATCTTTTACCATAGTAAAAAATTCCTGTGAAGACATCTGGAAAGGAATGGTAATATCCTGATAAGCATCCACCATAATAACATCATATTTTTTATCTACTGCCTGCAGATAAGCTCGTCCGTCATATGTTGTTACAGGAATATCCTCTGCTAATTCAAAATGTTCTCTGGCCAGATCTGTGATTTTCTGATCAATTTCTACGCCCTCCACAGATGCATTGGGGAAATATTTTCTGCACTGGCTGGCAAAGGTTCCTGTGCCCATCCCAAGAACCAGAATCGTTGGATCTTCCTTTTGGGAAATATGAGCCATCACCGGTGCTGACAGTGCATAATCATAATACATGCCGGTGAGACTGTCGTCTTTTTTCATAATGGACTGAACGCCAAACAGGACATTTGTGGAAAGAATCACACTGTCATCTGTGTCTTTTACCTGCAGATAATTGTAAATAGACTCTCCTTCGTACAGCAGGTTTTTCTCCCAGAATGCAAAGCTCTGAAAGGAAGTGCCAAACAGTGCGCAGATGAGAAACAGGACAATTCCAACAATACATTTTACGATCTTTACCTTTACACTCAGAAAATAAATCAAAGCCAGAACAAGTAAGATTCCCGCAAAGATAAAAAATGTAACGGCAGTACCCACAGCCGGAATGGTCACAAAGGTGGGAAGAAAGGTACCGATAATACTTCCGATGGTATTAAAAGCCCCTAAAGTTCCCACAGTTTTTCCGTTATTTTCTAAATTATCCACAGAATATTTCACCAGAGACGGAGTTACTGTCCCCAGCAAAAACAGCGGAAATACAAAAATAATCATACAGGCTAAAAATGCCGCCCACACAAGAAAATTACTGTTAATGGTAAATACCAGCGCTGCCGAAATTCCCAGCACAACATATTTTCCAAGCACAGGAATTGCGGCAATCCAGACCGCCGCAAACAAAAGCCTTGCATACAGCTTGTCCGGGTTTGGGTTTTTATCCGCGCTTCTGCCGCCCCAGATATTTCCCAGAGCCATGGCAATCATAATCGTTCCGATAATAATGGTCCAGACAATCTGGGAGGAGCTGAAATAAGGAGCCAAAAGCCTGCTGGCTCCAAGCTCCACCGCCATAACTGACATGCCCGCAAAAAATTCTGTAAGATATAAATAGTATTTGTTTTTTAACAATTTCCGTTCTTTCATGGATTTCCTCATCTTTCCTAAGCTTCTGATTATTATAGTATAGACAAAGGAAATTATTGTCAATCATAGAACGAAAGAGATAACTTCACATGCTGAAAGCCGGAGATTTCTCCCCGGCTTTCAAATGGTAAATATTCATTGAAATTGTTGACTTATTTTTTTCAAGTCTCGCTCTGCTGCTCCAGTGAGCTTCCTACTGCTCCTTTTACTTTTACGAAAGCAATCAGAATTGCTCCCACAATACTGATGGATGCAAAGAGCAGATATGGAATGGTATATCCCTCAAATCTGCCTCTGAAAACTGCCAGCAGTACGAAAGAAAGTGATCTTACAACGCCCACTACCATATTCATACAGCTGTATGAAACAGTAAAGTCGCGGCGTCCGAATACATAGCTTGCCATGGAAGGCGGGAAGTTTCCGTTTCCTCCAATTGCAAATCCCAGCATAAAAATACCAATATACATGCAGAAACTAGACGGAAGAATCAAAAATACAATACCTACAAAATACCAGAATCCGAAAATGACAGAGGTCAGCTTTGTTCCGATCTTCTGATCTACAACACCCCAGAGCCAGGAGCCAACCATACCGATAATCGCAGCAATAGTAACTGTATACATAGCAGTATTTACGCCAAATCCTCTTGCTGTCTGGAAATAATCAACCAGCTGGGACATAATGCCTAAGGTTGCCAGTCCAAAACATCCGTATCCGATTCCAAGAACCCATACCTTTGGATTTTTTAACGCATCTTTATAAGACAATGTCTCCACATTTTTCAGTTCTGCCTCTTCTTTATGTATCAGCGCTGCAACCTCCGGATCATTATCAGGGAGACATCCTGCCTCTTCCGGTGTTGCTTTTACAAAGAGGATAATAAATACCGCTACAATGGCAATTACAATACCCATAATTGAAATCGCCCAGGAAATATTTAAACGCTGTGTTAACGCATTTAAAATCAGATTGATAATAGCGCTGGCCAGATTCATTCCGATGGTAACAAATCCCATAACAATTCCCTTTTGGGTAGGAAACCAGTTGGCACAGATAGCAAAACCACAGTTAAGAGCAAACGCATTGATAAATACAACCATTAAAACCAGCATAACTGCATACATAGCCACTGACATGGAGTTTCCATAAAGTATGGTGCTTGCCGCCGCCAGAAACATGGTAATTACCGTAACCCTCTTTAATCCAAACTTTTTAATCAGGCCGCCCCAGAACACCACTAAAAACAGAGCAATAATCTGTGCCGGTGTGGATATAGAGAGCAGTAAATCTGCATCCCAGCCTTTAAATGCCGCCATATTCGGTACGATGATGTTAAGACCATCTACCGTCATACCTGTCATAAAGAACAGAAGAATTACTTCATAACCAATAATTCCCCAGCCTTTTTTTCCGAAATTATAACTTACTTTATTCTGATTCATCTAACCTCTCCTATCAATGATGTAGTCCCTTACCTTACATCATTTCCCCAATTTACTGCAGATTTGCAGGAAGCATACTTGCGATTACCAGCATGGTAGCCGGATAATTTGTTTTATTCAGAATGGATTTTCCTTCTCCTGTATCAAAATGCATAGAATCATGTTTCTTCAGTACACAGATTTCATTTCCATCTTTATCAGAAACAGTCATTTCTCCTTCCAGTACAAAGTAAATCAGTTCTACCGGCGGCTCCACATATTCTGTTCCACCCCCCGGAAGAAAATGTGACATTCCCAATGTGAAGTTTTCACATCCGCTCTCCTCTACACTGTGAAGTCTGATTGCACGCATATCAAAATGTCCCGGTGCATTGTAGGCTACTGCCTCGTTTACTTCTACTTTTCTCATTGTTTAGTTCTCCTTTCATCTAACAGCTTTGTTGTGAGAATTGTATCAAACCCCTTTTTGAATTGGAAATTCATTTTTTTGCTAATGCTTATGTCAGAACAGAATAACCAGTCACCAGATAGGAACTACCTAAAATCTTTATCCAAAAAGCATAAAAACAAACTATAAACAAAAAGCTTTAAAACAAAAAGCCACAGAACATAACTGAATTTTATCCTGTGGCTTTGGTGCATATGTCTTCGGATCTGTCTGCTGCAAACAGCAGATCAGAAAAACACATACTTTTACTATATTTAATTATCAACTTATATTTTGACGAAAAACCCCGTATCATCTTTTTTATTTATTTGTTTCAGGCAAGTTAAAGTATAACTGATCTGATAAAAAGGTTGAAATACAGTTTGCGAATAACCTTATAACGAATCGTTTCCGGGATCTGATCCCTGCTTCTTGACCGTTTCAAGCTGCTTCCTTTATACTGAAGACACAGACAAAAATAACTCCGTATCGTTTTCAGGCAAAAACATTCAGGAGGTTATTTTTAATGAACAATCAAACAATCAATTCTGTAACAGGTCCTCTGAGCACTGACCAGCTGGGCCGTACTCTTATGCATGAGCATTTCTTATTTGGTTACTGCGGTTTCCAGGGAGACGCTACTTTAGGCGGTTTTCAGGAAGAAGCTTATCTGTCTGCCTGCTTACAGGCCATTGCGGATGCAAAGTCTTATGGCATTCAGACCATTGTAGACGCAACCACCAACGAATGCGGCAGAAATGTTAAGTTTCTAAAAAAGCTGTCTGAAATGACTGGAATGCAGATTATCTGTTCTACCGGCTACTATTTCGAAGCCGAAAGTTCTTTTGCTTACTGGCAGTTCCGCAGCGGGTTTGCCGATATTGAACAGGAAATCTATGAAATGATGAAAGCTGAGATAACCTGCGGAATCGAGGGCACCGATATCAAAGCCGGGGTCATTAAGCTTGCCAGCAGCAAAGACCAGATCACTCCTATGGAAGAACATTTCTTTAAGGCTGCTGCCCGGGTTCAGAAAGAAACCGGAGTAGTTATCATTACCCATACCCAGCAGGGAACTATGGGACCTGCACAGGCCAGACTGCTGATTGAAAATGGTGCAGACCCGTCAAAAATTGCTATCGGGCATATGTGCGGCAGTCTTGATCTTGCTTATCATGAAGAAGTTTTATCTTATGGCGTTTATATCAACCTGGACAGATTTGGTCTTCAAGGTGATTTATTCCATACACCTACAGATGAACAGAGAATGAATCTGATCCAGACACTGGCAGAAAAAGGCTATGGAAATAAAATCCTGCTGGGACACGATTCTGTAAACGTAAACCTGGGCCGGCCTATTGTAATGACCGATTTTATGAAAGAGGCCTTAAAAGACGCCAATATCCGCACGATCGGCTGTAAAGTACTTCCAGGCTTAAAACAGCGCGGACTGTCTGACTGCCAGATTGAAGCTCTGCTTACTGACAATCCAAAAGAAATCTTTTCTGACAAAGTAAAAGCCGGGAGGTAATTTCAGTGAGTCGAAAAACAATTATACTATTTTCTATCTGGACCAGTTTTCTTTCTGCAGTCTTTTATCATTTTTATAACAGCTGGACAGATTTCGGCATTCCCTGGGTGATGTTTGTATGTCTTGGAATTTATTTTGCCATGGATCTTGCTCCCAAACAGTCTCCCGGCCTTTTACTGTCAGCTTACTGCGGCCTTGCATGGGGACAGTTTGATTTCCTTTTGATTTTTGTATTCGGTACCCTCATGGGCCTTGGTACTGCCGCCGGAAGTTTTCTCTCCATTGTGCTGGGCACAACAGTCAGCATGTACATACATTTGCAGATACTGAAAAACACACCACTGAGACACATGCCAATTATTTTTGCCGGAGTCTGCTTAACTTTTTCTCAGGGAGGCGAAAACATCATCGGCCTTGCTGTTACATTTTTCCTGGGAATCCTGCTGGCAGCGCTCTGCTCCGGAGGACAGCGGTTTTTAATGAAGAAATTTCCGTTAGAATCTCAGTCTTAGTCATATAATTGCACACTGTAATCTGCGGATTTTAAAAAGCCGTCACTTTCCAGACAAAATGGAAGGTGACGGCTTTTTTTACTCTATAGGAAATACTGTGTTGTGATAAAGCTGAAAAGTGCCGATGCCTTATGTAATTTTAAATACTTTTGTTACAGGGTGCATCCATAGTCTACTACAAGGACCTGTCCGGTAACTGCTTTTGACATATCGGAAGAAAAATAAAGAATTGCATTTGCCTGATCCTCCACACTGGCTTCCGGCACCTGCATATACATATGTTCCGAGCAAAGATCTGCGAACTCTTTATCAAATGTGGCAAGCTGCTCCGGTGTATTTAAAGGCGTCGGTGTGGGCCCCGGGCAAACTGCGTTACAGCGGATTCCTTTTCCCGCAAACTGGATTGCAACATTCTTGGTCATGGCAATTACCGCCGCCTTTGTAGCACTGTATGCAATACCGCTGTTAGCAAATACACCGCCGATAGAAGACACATTGACAATAGAAGCCAAACTTTGATTTTCCATATATTTCAGCGCCGCCCGTGTCATATAAAATACCGAATCCTGATTCACTTGACAGATTTCTTTCCACCACTCATCAGAACATCTGGTAATCGGCCGGTGCTTATCAGCCATTCCCGCATTATTCACCAGAATATCAACTGCCCCAAAAAACTGGAAGGCTGTGTCTGCAATTTTTTCACAGTCTTCCTTTACGCTGACATCTCCCTGCACGGATATGGCCCTGCCGCCATTTTTTACTATTTCTGCTTCCACTTCCTTTAATTTCTCCAGCCGCCTGGCCGCCAAAACCACATTTGCCCCTTCGTTGGCAAACATAATAGCTGTTTTTTTACCAATTCCTGAATTAGCTCCCGTAATAACAGCTGTTTTTCCTTCTAATAATCCCATGTTCCGCCTCCTGTTTCGTATACGAATTATTTGTGCAAAAAAATATTTGTATACGAATTATATGGAAAATTTTGCTTTTTGTCAAGAACATGTATTGACTTATTGCACAATATATGAGATATTTTGTATACGAATTTATTATCTTTTATACAACTACTAATAGAGAAATTACAAAACCGAGGCAATCTGATTATGCAGACACAAAAATTTGAATATGGAGATACCTTTTTTTCTTTTATGAATGAATTTGACAAATTGGAACGGCTGATCTGCCAAAAGACATCTCTTTACAGCGGACAGCCCCGTATTCTTACAGTCCTTATGACAGAGGAGGGTATTTCTCTGAAAAAACTGGCCGAACTTACGAAACTTGGTATGCCAAGCCTTTCCGTATCTGTCAGAAATCTTGAAAAAGCACATTTTGTATACAAAGAGGCGGTCCCTAACGATAACCGGACATCCCTTATTTATCTTACAGCGGAAGGTCGGAGGCAGGCAGAAAATTTTCATAAGCTGATACATGGTTTTTTTCAGGAACTGAATGATTCCTTTCTAAAAAATCATCCGGATAACCTGTCAGAAATTATCGGCATGTTTCTTAACACCACGCTCTCCTATCATCAGCAGCTTAAATCCTGAAGATAAACTGTTGTTTTATATTTATTCATAAAAGGAGCTATACATATGGACATTAACAGATTAAATGAATTTATCGTACTGGCTACCCATCTTAATTACAGCAAAGCGGCAAATCAGCTTTATTTAACCCAGCCGGCTCTAAGCCGCCATATTCATGATCTTGAAAACACACTGGATGCACAGCTGTTTATCAGAGATACTCATAATGTATATCTGACGCCCATAGGTGAACTGTTTTTCCAGGAAGCCAAAGAAATCGTAAACCGTTATCAGCATGCCTTAGACCTTGTAAAGGAAGCGTCTTCAAATACAACCGGACAGCTTACCATCGGTTTTTTGGGCGCCGCTGTCCAGCCCTTTCTTTCTCATTTTGTTACAACATTTGCTGCAACTCATCCACAGATTAAACTTACCTTTCAATGTAACGACATTGATACTCTTACTAAGAATCTGAATGAGGATGCCATTGATATCGCTTTTGTCACTCATGTGGACCGTTCTTTCTTCTCCGGCCTGGAAAGCGAGACGATTCTTACAGACCGGCTGATGGCTGTTGTAAATCCTGCTCATCCCCTAGCGCAAAAGACAAGTCTGTCACTACAGGATTTGTCGGGAATCCCCATTATTGCGTTTTCCCAGCAGACCAATCCTCTGGCTCATGATTTTCACAAACAGCTGTTTAAAAAAGCAAATGCCCATTACAATATTGCCCGGGAAACTCCCAATATGGAAACCGCATTCTTTTTTGCAAGTATCAACGAAGGAATTTTCATTATACCATCCCATCTGAAGTTTATGGCGGCGGGACTTTGCGTACTGCCTCTAGAAGATGAATCCTGCTCTATCGCACTGAATCTGGTATGGAAAAAGCACAGTCCAAATCCTTCTATTCCGATATTCAAAAAAGAGTTTAACACCTTTATCCAGAGTGATGAATACAGTCAGAATACATAAGCAATATAGTAAAAGACAGAACATAGATTTTTATCATAGAAAATCCATGTCCTGTCTTTCTTTTTATTCTTTGTCCTTATTAAAAAATCCTTTTTTCTTATGTCTGGAAGTCTTCTCCTCACTTCCCGAACCTGATTTTAAGGAATTTCCGCTGACTGCGTCAAATGCCCGCAGAGCTTCCTTTGCTTCCGCATTCAATCCTGTTGGAACCTGTACCACCAGTGTTACATAATGATCTCCTCTGATATTTTTATTTCTCAGAGAAGGCACGCCTTTTCCTTTCAGACGAATCCGGGTGTCTGTCTGAGTTCCCGGTTTCACCTCATAAATAATATCTCCGTCAATGGTGCTGATTCTGGCTTCCCCGCCCAATGCCGCCTGAGCAAAGGAAATGGGTGCAGTAGAATAAATGTTCATATCCTGTCTCTGGAATACCGGATGTCTGGATACTACTACTTCTACCAGCAGATCTCCTCTTGGTCCGCCGTTGATTCCCGGCTCTCCTTTATCACGAATCCGTACGCTCTGGCCGTGATCAATACCGGCCGGAATGCTGACCTTAATTTTTTTCTTACTGGAAACATATCCGGTTCCCCGGCAGTTTGTACATTTATCCCGTACAATTTTCCCTTTGCCGCCGCAGTCCGGACAGGTCTGTACATTCTGTACCATACCAAACAATGACTGCTGGGAAAATACAACTTTACCCTTGCCGCCGCATTTTGGACAGGTCTCCGGAGAGGTTCCCGGTTTTGCACCTGTGCCGTGACAGGTCTCACACTCATCCTTTAAAACAAGCTCGATTTCCTTCTCACAGCCAAATACCGCTTCCTCAAATGTAATTCTCACACTGGTACGTATATTAGCGCCCTTCATGGGGCCGTTATTTGCCTGACGTCTAGAGCCGCCTCCAAAGAAATCTCCAAAAATATCCCCGAAGATATCTCCCATATCCATACCGGAAAAATCAAAGCCGCCTGCTCCTGCACCGCCTGCTCCGCCCTCAAATGCCGCGTGGCCAAACTGGTCATACTGCCGTCTCTTATCGGCATCACTGAGTACAGCATAGGCTTCGGAGGCTTCTTTAAATTTCTTTTCAGCCTCTTTATCTCCCGGATTCATATCCGGATGATATTTTTTTGCCAGCTGTCTGTACGCTTTTTTAATTGCGGCATCATCAGCTCCGCGGTCAACGCCAAGAACCTCATAATAATCTCTTTTCTGTTCTGCCATATGAATTCCCTCTTACAACAGGAAAGAGGCTGAAATAATTTCAGAGCCCCTTTCCAAATGAATCTAAGTTTATTATACCTCTTTGTAATCTGCGTCTACCACGTCGTCGTCCGGACCTGCCTGGTTATATCCACCCATATCCGGACCTGCACCCTGACCGGCAGCTCCCTGAGCGCCCTGGGCAGCCTGAGCCTGCTCATACATTTTCTGGAAAACCTTCTGAGCGCTGTTCATCAGTTTTTCTTTTGCAGCTTTCAGCTCATCAATTTCTGCATCTGTCATCTGCTCTGCATCCGGATGTGCCTCCAGAAGAGCTTTTAAAGCATCCAGATCAGCCTGTACTTCTGCTTTGTCCCCGTCAGAAACCCCTGTACCGACTTCTTCCAGCGCTTTTTCTGTCTGGAATACAAAGGAATCCGCATCATTTCTTGCATCAATTGCTTCTTTTCTCTTCTTATCCTGAGCTTCAAATTCTGCAGCTTCTTTTACTGCTTTATCAATATCTTCATCAGACATATTAGAACCGGCTGTAATGGTAATATGCTGCTCTTTTCCTGTTCCAAGATCTTTTGCAGATACATTTACGATACCGTTGGCATCAATATCAAAGGTAACTTCAATCTGAGGTACTCCACGGCGTGCTGGAGGGATTCCGTCCAGACGGAACTGTCCTAGAGATTTGTTGTCTCTTGCAAACTGACGCTCGCCCTGTACAACGTTGATATCTACTGCTGTCTGATTATCTGCTGCTGTAGAGAAAATCTGGCTTTTCTTTGTAGGAATTGTTGTATTTCTCTCAATCAGTCTTGTTGCTACACCGCCCATTGTTTCAATGGAGAGAGATAATGGAGTTACATCCAACAGTAAGATTTCACCGGCACCTGCATCACCTGCAAGCTTACCGCCCTGGATAGATGCTCCCAATGCAACACATTCATCAGGATTTAATGATTTGCTGGGCTCTTTGCCTGTCAGCTGTTTTACCTTATCCTGAACAGCAGGAATACGTGTAGAACCACCTACCAGCAGTACCTGGCCAAGGTCAGCAGTTGTCAGCCCTGCATCTCTTAATGCGTTCTGAACCGGTGCTGCTGTTCTTTCTACCAGATCATGTGTCAGCTCGTCAAATTTTGCTCTTGTCAGGTTCATATCAAAATGTTTCGGACCTTCAGATGTAGCTGTAATAAACGGAAGGTTGATGTTTGTTGTAGTTGCAGAAGAAAGTTCTTTTTTCGCTTTCTCAGCCGCTTCTTTCAGTCTCTGAAGCGCCATCTTATCTGTGGACAAATCCACGCCTTCCTGTTTCTTAAACTCAGCCAGCATATAATCTGTAATTTTCTGATCGAAATCATCGCCGCCCAGTTTATTATCACCGGATGTGGATAATACTTCGATTACACCCTCGCCGATTTCAATAATAGAAACATCGAAGGTACCGCCGCCTAAGTCATAAACCATGATTTTCTGTTCTTTTTCATTGTCCAGTCCATATGCAAGGGCTGCTGCTGTAGGCTCGTTGATAATACGTTTTACTTCCAGTCCGGCAATTTTACCTGCGTCTTTTGTAGCCTGACGCTGAGCATCGTTAAAATATGCAGGAACAGTAATAACTGCCTCTGATACTTTTTCTCCAAGATAATTCTCTGCATCTGCTTTTAATTTCTGAAGAATCATTGCAGAGATTTCCTGAGGAGAATACTTCTTTCCTTCAATCTCTTTTTTGTAATCTGTACCCATCTCTCTTTTGATGGATGAGATTGTTTTCTCTGCGTTTGTTACAGCCTGACGTTTTGCCGGCTCACCTACCAGTCTTTCACCTGTTTTTGTAAATGCTACTACGGATGGTGTTGTTCTTGCACCTTCTGTATTTGCGATAACTACCGGTTTACCGCCTTCCATAACTGCTACGCAGCTGTTTGTTGTTCCTAAGTCAATACCAATGATTTTACTCATAATAAATTCCTCCTGTTTCAATCAATTCTATCTTTAAATTAGTTGGCAACCTTAACCATGCTGTGTCTTACGACAGAATCCCGATACATATAACCTTTCTGGAATTCTTCAGCAATTATATTTTCACCGAAGTTTTCATCATCAATATGCATTACCGCATTGTGAAGATTCGGATCAAATTCTTTTCCCTCTGTCTCAATCACTGAGACCCCGGCTTCTTCTAAAACCGTCATCATCTGTTTGTAAATCTTTTCCATACCATCTATAAATGGATTCTCTTTTTCTTCCTCCGGTACAGCAGCAAGACCTCTTTCAAAGTTATCTACAACCGGCAGAATCTTTTCAATGATATTTCTGGCACCGGTCTCAAACATCTGGGATTTTTCTTTTTCTGTTCTTTTACGGAAGTTATCAAACTCTGCCATCTGACGCTTCACTTTATCTGTAAGTTCTTCAATCTGAAGATCTTTTTTATCCTTTTTTTCTTTTTTATCTTTACGGAATTTTCTTTCTTTTTTATCCCCTTGTTCTGTTTCCTCTTCTTTCACAGCTTCCTGTGCTGCATCTTGTGTATCGGCCTGTGCACACGCTTCTTCTTTTGTCTCACAGCCGGCAGCTTCTTCCTGCATGTTGTCTTTTACTTCCTCTGTTTCCAGATTCTGTTCATTCATTGCCATCGGACTTCTCCTTTCCGTCTACTCATCCTTCGATTTTTTAAACATTTCATCCAGCTGAACTTTCAGAGTTTTTAGATTATCTACCACATTCTCATAATCCATCCGCTTCGGTCCTACAATACCGATGGTTCCCTGGATTCCTTCTCCCAATTCATAGGTAGCGGTAACTACACTGCAGTCACGCATTTTCTGAATGGGGCTTTCATTTCCAATATATATCTGTATCCCTGTATTTTCCTCACCTGACATCGTTTCCGCAAGGAAATCTTTCAGTTCCTGTTTTTCCTCAAATGCGGAAATCAGCTCGCTTGCCTTCTGAGAATCGCTTAACTCCGGATACTTAAAGATGTTGGTTGCTCCGCTGGTATATACTTCTAGCTCCTCATCCTCCCGTATGGCCTCAGCCACTGCGTCCAGAATATCATTGACGATATGGCTGTGGATGCCGGCCTGTTCTTTTAATCTGGAAATCGTAGCCAGATTAATCTGTTCCAGCATCAGACCGTTCAAGCTGCTGTTTAATAAAATATTCAGCTTTAACATCGCCTCGTTATCAAGGAGCTCATCTATCTGAATCATCCGGTTTTTCACAATATTATTGTCAAGAACAATCACCGCTAGAACCTGTGTCTCATCCACAGCTGAAAGCTGGATAAATTTCACTTTTCCACTGTGAACCTGAGGCGCAGAAATCATTGTGGCATAATTAGTATTTGCCGCCAGCATTTTGGCCACCTGCTTCAACACCTGCTCCATCTTCTCGGTGCGCTCAATCACAAAGGCTTTCATCTCTGTAACTTCCCGCTCCTTTTCCAGCATCAGATTATCTACATAAAAACGATAACCTTTGTCAGAGGGAACCCTGCCGGCAGATGTGTGGGGCTGTACAATGTATCCTAACTCTTCTAAATCAGACATTTCATTTCGAATGGTAGCTGAACTCAAACTCAGATCCGAATATTTTGAAATGGTTCTAGACCCAACCGGCTCCCCGGTCTGCAGATATGTCCGGATAATTGCATTCAAAATTTTTGTTTTTCTTTCATCCAATTCATTCATTCCGGACCTCCCTGTTCTTGTTAGCACTCATTAAATTAGAGTGCTAATATGTTCTGTACATAATGTAGCACCAACAAATAGCATTGTCAACACTATTTTTTAAAGTTTTAAAATTTTCTCAGTGATTTAACTATACGATAGACGACTGCACTTTGCACCAGTACCCGCCGCCACCCAAAGTGTATGCTTATGCTGTCAGGAAGTTTGGAAACTTTCCTATAATAAAACAAGAACCCGGCTTTTTCGGATTCCTGTTCCTATTAATATACTATAAATAATTTAAAATTTCAGGCAGTGTCTGGGCAACACCATACAGCATTGGTACAATCTCTTCTTTGGGCAAAGCCAGATCTACAACAACGACAGTTCTGCATCCTGCCCGAATGGCAGATAGCGCTCCGTTATCCGAATCCTCCACAGCCATGGCCTCCTCTGGAGCAATCCCAAGCTGTTCACAGGCTGACAGATAAATATCCGGCTGGGGTTTCCCATGCTTTACCATAGAAGTAGTCAAAATCCGGTCAAACAGCGAATATACCCCTGTCTGCTTTAAAAATTCTTCCGCCCGGGTTTTGTCACTGGCAGTGGCAATTGCTGTTTTTATTCCCATTTTGTTCAGCCGGCTGACAGTTTCACCAACGCCGGGCTTTGCTTCTATTCCATATTTATCTGTATATTCCTTCATTCTCTTCCTGCGGACCATCCGGATTTTTTCAGCGTCCTTATCAGTTCCTAGAATCTCTTTAAAATAAGCAGGGGCATATTCTATCCCCAGACTCCTTAAATGCAGCAGCTGTTCTAAGGTCACCGAATACCCGCATTCCTCAATAGCCACATTCCAAAACCTGGTATACAGTTTTTCCGTATCCAGCACCACACCGTCCATATCAAATAATACTGCTTTTATCATATTACTCTTCCATTAAAAACTGTGAAAATACATAGTTGCTGATATCAATTCCCTGTTCCGTAAGACGAATCATTCCCTGGTGCTCTTCTAGCAGCCGCTCTCCCTCAAGCTTTTGAAGCACTTCACCATAAACATTTTTAAGGCTGACGGAAAAATGTTTCAAAAAATCCGCCCCGGAAACTCCCTGCATCAAACGCAGCCCCAGAAACATAAATTCTTCCATCTGTTCCTGTTTGGTCAGTTTCTGAGGTTCCTCTTCCCCAATGGTGCCATCTAAATAGGAAGAAAGACTGCCCTCATTGGCAAACCTGCAGTTATCAATCAGAGAAGATGCACCGATTCCAAGGCCTAGGTAATCTGTCCGGTTCCAGTATCCTATATTATGGATACACTGTCTGCCGGGTTTGGCATAATTGGATATTTCATACCGTTCATATCCCTTCTCAGCCAAAAATTCTCTTGTAAAACGGTACATTTCCCGCTCCTCTTCTTCTGTGGGCAGAAACAAAGGCTGTCCGCCCTTTTGTCTGGTCTCATCATCATAGCCATATATTTTATAAAATGGCGTACCTTCCTCAATGATCAGACTGTAAGCGGAAATATGCTCCGGTTTTAAAGAAACCACTTTTTTAAGAGTCCGCTCCCAGCTTTGCAATGTCTGCCTTGGAAGGGCCGACATAAGATCTACATTAATATTATGAAATCCGCATTTTCTTGCACAGTCAAAACTTTCCAGAAAATCTTCATACGTATGGATTCTTCCAAGGAGCTTCAGCTCCTTATTTTCAGCTGACTGCAGTCCCATGCTCAGCCGGTTTACCCCTGCATGTTTATAACTTTTCAGTTTCCCGGCATCCAGGGTTCCCGGATTACACTCAACCGTTATCTCAGCTTCCCGGTCCAGAAAAAAATTTTCTCTCAGACAATCCAGGATTCCTCTGATATCTCCCGTGGGAAGAATCGACGGCGTTCCGCCTCCAAAAAAGACAGAACATACCTTTCTGTCTTTATATTTCCCGGCCTTTTTTTTAATTTCCTCTTTCAGCCGCCGCACATATGCCTGCTTCACCAAACTGTCTGCAGGCATAGATAAAAAATCACAGTACGAGCATTTCTGCACACAAAATGGAATGTGTACATACAATTCTAACTTTTTCAATGTCATCCCTTCTATTTATCATCCAGCTTCAAAACGCTCATAAATGCCTTCTGGGGAATTTCCACATTTCCGATCTGACGCATCCGCTTCTTTCCTTCCTTCTGTTTTTCCAGAAGTTTTCGTTTTCGGCTGATATCTCCGCCATAGCATTTTGCAAGTACATCTTTTCGCATGGCCTTTACTGTTTCTCTGGCGATGACTTTGCCGCCTACCGCAGCCTGGATGGGTATCTCAAATAAATGACGGGGAATTTCCTCTTTTAATTTCTCGCACATCTTTCTGCCGCGCTCATAGGCGCTTCCTGAAAATACAATAAAGGACAAAGCATCTACTTCTTCTTTATTTATAAGGATGTCCAGCTTTACAAGTTCTGACTTGGCATAGCCTTTCATCTCATAATCAAAAGATGCATACCCTCTGGACCTGGATTTCAGCGCGTCAAAGAAATCGTAAATGATCTCATTTAACGGCAGATCATATTTGATCAGCGCACGGGTTTCTTCCATATATTCCATACTTAAGTAAATGCCTCTGCGCTCCTGGCACAAATCCATAATAGCACCGATATATTCGCTGGTTACCATAATTTCCGCCGAAACCATGGGCTCCTCCATAAAATCTATTTCCGAAGGATCCGGAAGATTGGAGGGATTGGTCAGCTCTATGACCGTGCCATCGGTTTTATGAACTTTATACACTACCCCCGGAGCAGTGGTTACAAGATCCAAATTATATTCCCGCTCCAGACGCTCCTGGATAATTTCCAGATGCAGCAGTCCTAAAAATCCGCACCGGAAACCAAATCCCAGGGCAATTGATGTCTCCGGTTCAAACTGTAAAGACGCATCATTTAACTGAAGTTTCTCCAGAGCGTCTCTAAGATCCGGATACTTGGCCCCGTCTGCAGGATACAGTCCGCAGTAAACCATAGGATTTACTTTTTTATACCCGGGAAGAGGCTGGCTGCAGGGCTCTTTTCTATTGGTAATCGTATCCCCCACCTGAGTATCTTTCACGTTTTTCAGACTGGCAGTAATATATCCAACCATGCCTGCAGACAGCTCTTCACAGGGAATAAACTGTCCCGCTCCAAAATATCCTACCTCTACCACATCTGCACTGGCTCCTGTGGCCATCATTTTAATAGGAGTCCCGGCTTTTACCGTCCCTTCCTTGATCCGGCAAAAGACAATGACGCCTTTATAAGAATCATACAGGGAATCAAAAATCAACGCCTGAAGAGGCGCTTTTGGATCCCCGGCAGGAGCCGGAATCTTTGTTACGATCTGCTCTAACACCTCATCAATATTCAAACCTGTTTTTGCGGAAATCAGCGGGGCATCCTGGGCTTCAAGGCCGATAACATCCTCAATCTCATCAATAACACGCTGGGGCTCTGCACTGGGCAGATCAATTTTATTAATGACAGGCATGACATCCAGATCATGATCCAGCGCCAGATACACATTGGCCAGTGTCTGGGCCTCTACCCCCTGGGCCGCATCCACCACAAGAATGGCGCCGTCACAGGCTGCAAGACTTCTTGACACCTCATAGTTGAAGTCCACATGCCCCGGTGTGTCAATCAGGTTAAAAATATATTCTTCCCCGTCTCTGGCTTTATAGATAATCCGGACAGTCTGGGCCTTGATGGTAATTCCTCTCTCCCGCTCCAGCTCCATATTATCAAGCACCTGCGCCTGCATCTCCCGGCTGGTGAGCAGTCCTGTTTTTTCTATAATCCGGTCTGCCAGCGTGGACTTTCCATGGTCAATATGGGCTATAATACAAAAATTTCTGATTTTACTCTGATCTATCACAGTTTCATCCCTCTGCTTTCTCAACCGGCAGCCAGGCCGCCGTCAAACTCATTTTAATCAGAGCTAGTATAGCATGTGTAGATTTTATTTGTAAAGGCTAATTCTCACCGGAAAGAACGCTGTCAAGCACCTCTGCTAAGGGTTCCATGGCGTTTTTCGCTTCCTGCAGCGTATTTGTCTGGGCACCCACTTCCACCAGAAGTGATTTTGGACGGTAATGCATATTATACCGATATCCTTTTAAATAAATCTTTCTTGCAAATCCCGGATATTGCTGGGTGGCCTGAAGCTGCAGCTGAAAGGAGAAAGCAAGGTTATCCGCAATATACGGATTATGTAAATAGTCGATATCCCCCACCGCAGTGGTGCGGCTTAAACCATTAAAAAACATAACCTGAGCCATTTTCTTTCCATTGGTCTCTGTCACCAGTTTCGTATTTCCATTTACCCCGTCCCGGTGAAGGTCAATGACAACTTCAATACTTGGATTTTTGGCCAGAATTTTTTCCAGCGCCGGCCCGGCCACCGAATAGGCATTATCCCGGTCCTTGTCATACGTTCCCCGGTCATGAATCACATTGTAGCCATATTTCTCTTTCAGAAGTTTCGTCAAATAATCTCCCACTCCTACTACCGTGGTGGACAGATCACCACTCTTGCTGTCTTTATACCCTTCCAGGGAATGGGTATGATAAATCAGAATCTGGGGTTTTGAATTATCCTGAGATAATTTACAGTCTTTTTTCAGCAGACTATCTGCATTCAGCTGAGAGCTCTTAATCGTTGTGGTTTTATCCACTGTATAAAATTTCTGAAGCAGGTAGTCAAAATCCTTTAATTTATCTTTGGATATAGTAACAGGCTGATCTTTTTTACTGCTTTTTTCGTTTTCTTCTATTACAGTTTCCTCGGAAACCGCCGCTTCATTTTCAGACGCCGCTTCCTGGGCGAGAATTGTCTCGTAATCCAGATCGCTTTCTGTCTGGGTTTTATAGATAGTTTCTGCTGCTGTCTCTGTATACAGTGGATTCTCTGCTGCTAAAGCAGGTGATATATTCTGGAACATGGAAAAACAGGTTTCATACTTAATATTCTGAAAGAACTCTCCGAACTCAAACCTGGTCACTAAAATTAACATACACAAAAAAGCTGCTATACTGCATAACAGCTTTTTTGCGGCTTTTTTTTGATTTATATGGTATTTTTTTCTCCAATATTTTTGTCGCTTCATTCATTTCCCCATCTCACACTCATGTTTGGTTTATCAACTGGTCACCATTATTTAATATATGAGTGAATTTTTGAAATTATGACACCTGTCCCAAAAAAGCCATATTTAACCCTTCCGCAACGGTAAAACTCATCTGATTAATGGAAGCATCAATATCTTTCGGTGTCACAAACATATTATTCAGCTGAGGAGACAATAATTCCCGCACCAGATCTTTTTGTTCTGCTTCATTTAATGCATTCCAGGAACTGCTCAGCACCCGCATGGATTCTGACTCCGCCAGGGCGTCCACTAAGCTGCTCATAGAATCATTAACAATGGTCACCGCCTCCACAACTGTAGGTATGCCGATAGCTATCACCGGAATCCCGATGGTATCTCTTGTAATACTATTGCGGTGATTGCCAACTCCAGACCCCGGATTAATCCCTGTATCAGTAATCTGTATGGTTCGTCCAAGACGTCTGGCGCTTCTGGCCGCCAGTGCATCAATGACAATCAGTACATCAGGTTTTATATTTTCTACAATTCCCTGGATTATTTCGACGGTTTCCATTCCGGTCTGTCCCATAACCCCGGGAACAATACTGCTGATATAAGGGGTATCCGGATCCTCATAGGCATAATGTCCAAATTCTTTGATCATATGTCTTGTAATACAGAGGTGGTCCACAGTCTGAGGACCAAGGGCATCTGGCGTTACCATACGGTTCCCGAGACCTGCAATCAGCACGGACAGCTTTTCCTTGTTTTTATCGGGAATCATTTTCTTTAAAACCTCCGACAGCTGAATGGATACTTCCCTGTGTCCTCTCTCATCCGGCTGGCTCATGGCGGATGCTTCTAAGGTTACATAAACTCCCTTTGGCTTTCCCATCTGCTTTGCCGCATTTTCAGTCTCAATGTGTACCGTTGTAATTCTGATATCATCCTTTTCTATATAAGACTCTTCCACCCGTACCCCTTTTGTTTCCTCCTGCTTTTCCTGGATCCGTTCATTTTCCTCCAGTGCAAGATCCGTTCTGACCTGATTCATAATTTCCCCTTCTCCTTTCACAATGCTGTGATTTTTCATTATTTTTCGCAAAAATAAGGGAAATATGTATTGACATTTAGAATAACGTGAATTATCATATATGAGTATGTTTACATTAGAACGTCCGTGTCCGGCTTTAATGAAACAATCAAACGATATTCCAAGCATGGGAGGTGTACAGATTGGCTAACATTAAATCAGCAAAGAAAAGAATTTTAGTTACAGCTACTAAAACAGAAAGAAATAAATCTATCCGTTCAGCAGTAAAGACTGCTATGAAAAAAGTAGAAGCAGCTGTTGTTGCTGGAAATAAAGATGATGCACAGACAGCTTTAGCTGCTGCAACATCTGAAATCAATAAAGCAGCATCCAAAGGTGTTTATCATAAAAACAATGCTTCTAGAAAAGTAGCTCGTTTAGCTAAATTAGTAAATACAATGGCTTAATTTTAAGCATTACAGGGGAGTTTAAAGAACTTCCTATCACCAAAAAAGGCAGTTGATCCCGTCAGTCAGCTGCCTTTTTTTGTTTCCCATATTCTCACTGCATCTAAAATGCGCCTATTTCCCGCTGCAGGTTACAATCAGCAATTCTACTGCCAGCTGATCTCCCATCCGCCCGGTTTTCACATCTTCTTCCGCCTGTATTCCGGCCTTTATGGCTTCCATTACCTGCTCAAGATTAAAGTTCTTTGCCTGCTGAATATTTTTCTTCAGAGCAAATTCCGGCACTCCTGCTTTTTTCGCAATAGTCCGATTGTCATATCCTTTTTTCGCCAGTGTTTTCACCTGCAGAAGAATCTGAAACTGCCGGACAATCAAAAACAAAATCCGCATGGGAGGCTCCTTTAACGCAACAAGGTCATAATATAAATCCAGAGCCTGTTTCTGCTCTTTTTTGGCAATAGCATCTACCATTGCAAAAATCTGATTGGTAGTCTGTCCGCAGCAGACAGCTGCCACATCTTCCGCCTCAATGACATCTCTTCCCCAGGTATAGCAGATCAGCTTTTCAAGCTCCCGTTCTATGTTTTCCATGGAAGTTCCTGCCTGGGCCATAAACTGCTGCAGTACATTTCCGGTAATCTTTTTATTCTCTTTTTTCAGATTCTGCAGAATCCATTTTGCCAGAACTTCATCTCTCTGGACTCGAAATTCTGCCGTCCCGCCGATCTTATGAACAGCCTTGTACATTTTTCCCCGCTTGTCTACTTCTTCCTCTGCAAAAATCAGCACAGATGATTCCGGCATGTCGGGAAGATACGCGGCCAGATCATCACAGGCGTGTTTAAAAAATCCGCTGTTTTCCACCAGTATTACCCGGCGCTCTGCAAAAAAAGGCAGAGTTTCTGCAAGGTCAATAATCTCTTTGGGGTTAATTCCTTTTCCCTGGTATTTTGAAATATTCATGGTATCAGAAGGATCTGCCAGTGTATTTAACAGGCGATCCTTATACATCTTCAAAAGATACCGCTCTTCTCCATACAATAAATATGCTTTTTTATAGATTCCGTTTTTTAAGTCTTCTTTTAATTTTAACATAGCTCCATTTTAGCATACGAAACCAAAGGGAACAAGCCCGCCTCACTTCCTTTGCCGCAGGTGCCTGTTCCTATTTTCTTAAAAATCCTTCTGCTTTCAGTACTCCATTTTGACAGCTAAATGTGATCTGTCCTGACTGTGCCGTGGTGAGAATACGGCTTTTTGCTTTTCTGATACGCATCAAAGCTTCCTTGTGAGGATGGCCGTACCGGTTCTTTTCTCCACAGGAAATAATTGTAATGCCGGGATTGATATCCTTTAAAAATAAATCACAGCTGGAGCCTTTAGAGCCGTGGTGAGCAGCTTTCAAAATATCAGTTTTAGGAAGCCGGTAACGCTTTGCAAGCTGCTGCTCCTGCTCTGCCCCGATATCCCCCGTCAGCAGAGCTGAAATATCCTTGTATTTCAAAAAAAGAACCAAAGATTTTTCATTTCTGTCCAAAGAAGCACTTTCTGTGTCAAGACAGGTAAGCTGCAGGGATTCTGTAGAAATCCGGTCCCCGCCTTTCATATATGTCACCGGGATATTTCTGGCAGCTGCCCTGCCTGTCAGTGTTTTCCACGCCTCATCTTCTGGCATAGCCTCAGATAATACAAGGCGTTTTACCGGATAGCTGCCATCTAAAATTTCTAAAAGACCGCTGATATGATCCTCATCCCCATGGGAAACAAACCATGCATCAATACGCCTGACTTTCTTTGACTTTAAAAAGGATAAAATCTGATAATTTCCTACATTTTTCTGGCTGGTACTTCCTCCGTCTATAAAAAAATTTTTTCCCTCTTTCGTTCCGATAAAAATTCCATCTCCCTGTCCCACGTCCAGAAAAGTCAGTTCAAACCTTCCCGGTACAGGCAGCCCCAGCAGCAAAAGTAAAAAAATACCTGGTACTGCCAGAATATATTTACTTCTGATATTCCCCTTTTTGTCCTTCTGCTTTTGCCGCCATACAATCACTGCCGACGCAATGGCAAGAAGCAGAAAGTAAATGCCAATGCCAGGCAGTCCGGGCTTTCCTGTAATCCATACTGCATATGGCAGCTTCTGCATCAGTAAACAGACCCCCTCATAAAAACGCAGAATTCCGTGACAGGGAAAAAACAGCACCCAGCTGACCTTAATTCCGGCTGCCCCCAAAATCCCGCCGGCAATACCAAAGGCAAGAAGCACTCCCGCAAAAGGCAGAATCAGCACATTGGCAGGTACAGAGTACAGAGGAATCTCATAATAATAGCAGGCATTTAACGGAAGCGTCATCAGCTGTATACAGCTGCTTGTTTTTATGGTATTAAAAATACCTGCCAGCCTGTTTTTAACGGTATTGCTGATGTTACTGGCATTGTTAAATTTACCTCTGCTGTCCTTCCTGCTGTGTTTAACATTATTCTGAAACAGCCGGCCAAGCCCCGCAGCCCCAAGCACCGCCAGAAAAGAAAACAAAAATCCTGCATTCCACAAAGCCTGCGGATTGCCCCACAAAAGAAACAGAGCTGACACAGAAAGGGCGCAGAACGAATCATAACTTCTTCCCAGAATCTCTGCTCCCAAAAACAGCAAAAACATCAGTCCTGCCCTTACGGAAGACATTCCTGCTCCGCTCATAATGCAAAACAGGCATACTACAATTCCGCCGGAGAGGGCTCCTCCAAAATAGCCAAACATTAGTTTTCTTAAAATGCGGTAAATTCCCATACCAATCATAGAGATATGCAATCCGGATATGGCCAGAATATGAGAGATCCCGGAATCCGAATAGAGATCTTTCACAGATGCTTCCAAAAGAGATTTATCTCCCAGGGCCATAGCTGCCATAATTCCCGCATCCTTTTCACTCAGCGTCCTGCTGTATACATTACGAATCTGTTTTCTTAACCGGTATAAAGCCTCCGGCAGAGAATATTTTTTAACAGAATTTACCCTAAGCTCCTCAGGGTAAAGTACCGCTGACACGCCAATGCTGTATTGATAATTTCTTTCATGGTAAGCTCCCTGATTTCTGGCGGTCCTTAACTGTGTCATACCGCCCTGGCCAAAAACTTCTGCTCCTGCAGGCACCTCATCTGTTTCCCAATAAACTACAATCTGCTTTGCCGGATATGTATCATCTTCTGTATCAATTTCTGCATTCTTTAAATAGTAAGCAAACTGCTCACCCTTCACCTCTTTTTTCTTGACAGTTCCCCTAAAGCGAATATTTGTGCCTTCTTCAATCTGCTGTATTTTCGTAAGTTTCAGATACTCTGTCTCATAACGAAAGGCTCCAAGACAAAAGAAAGCCAGAAGCATTCCGCTTCTGACTATCATTCGTAACTTTTCTTTTCTGCAATTATAATTCATAAAAACTACAGCAGCAATTCCTCCAGGAATCATAAACCGCTCCGCCTCAGAGACTGTTAAAATTCCGGTTATAAATATAACCCCAAGACTGCAGACAAATCGTCTGTCCAACTGTTTAACGCGCCTCCTTCTTTTCTTCATTTACAATTTTTACATCTTCATTTTCTTCCGTCACAAGATCTAGATCCTGCTGATACTGAACAGATAAGCTGTATTTTTCACGATATATCATATTCGTTTCTCCATTTACAGAAATCTGTACCGTGTCAATGGAGGGCAGCGCAGTCAGGGAATCCACAATGGAATAAATTACTACAGGCTCTGAAACCTCAAAATCATGTACCAGAAAACCTTTATCAAAATTTACCAGGCATACTCCCTCTAGAACCGATACATTAATCAGCTGTGTTCCTTCCGGGATCGTCCGTTTCGCATTGGAAGACTGGGGCCCGTCCATAAGGCGTTCTACCACAAGCTTTTCCACAGAAACATTACTGCTGGAATACACCTTCTGAGTCTCTTTTACAAGCCCTCTGCCGTTTTCCGTGGCAAAATATAAGGTAACGTCCGATTCCTGAACATTCTTAATCTCTTCTCCGGGATTATCCACAAAACTGTCCCGGGTCATAACCCCTACCACTTCGTTATTTGCATTGGTCAGGGCCACACGGTCCACATAAAAGGAAACCCCTGTAATCTCCTCCAGCTGCAAAAATGTCCGGGCAATGCCCCCTCTGCATAAAATCTCTTCCACTGGTTTCATTTCAGAATATTTTTTATTAAAATACAGCTTCAGCATATGGTCTTCATACTCATATTTTTCAATCTTTATATCGTCGGAAAAGAGCCTTGTATATTCTACATCCTGAGAATCCGCCTCAAGCCGCTTTATAATCTCCTGAATCTTACCTTCTGTATCGTCCGATTTCAGCTCATATGCTTTCGGGACAAGACTGTTTTTATTTTCATTCAGATAAAAAATATGAAACGCTGAGGCACTGCCTGTTTCCTCTCCGCAGCCAAAGACCGGCATAAAAGCTGCTGCTAAAATGATGGCAATAATGATTTTTATCCATCCTGCTTTCTTTTTCATTGATCTTCCTATCCCTCAATATAATTTAACGGTATCCGGACAATAAAGGTTGTCCCCTCTCCTTCTATACTGTGAACTTTAATGGCACCTCTGTGCATAATTACCGCATTTCTTGTAATGGCAAGACCAAGTCCGGTCCCTCCGATCTCTCTGGAGTGGGACTTATCCACGCGGTAAAAACGTTCAAAAATATGGGCCTGGGAATCCGGCGGAATCCCAATTCCGTTATCCTCCACTTTCACATAAAAATTCTGGTAATCTGCATTCAGTGAAACGTGAACCCAGCCTTCCGGATTATTATACTTAATGGCATTCTCTATTAGATTAGAAAGAGCCAGTGAGAGCTTTACTTCGTCCACTTCCGCCGAAACCGGACGAAAGCTTTCTAAAACCAGTTCCACATCTGCTTTTTTGGCAATGGGCCGCAGCCGCTTCATAATCAGTTCCAGCAGTTCGTTGATATTCATAGTCTCAATATTCATATCGGAGGCCGACTTATCCATTTTTACAAGTGAAAGCAGATCGTTGATGATTTTATTTTCTCTGTCAATTTCTTCCCCGATATCCTGCATAAATTCCTTGTAAAGCTCCACCGGTACATCTTCCTGTCCGTTTAAGGAATCTGCAAGTACTTTCATGGAAGTCAGGGGTGTCTTTAATTCATGGGACACATTGGAAACAAACTCCTGTCTGGAACTATCAAGAAGCTGCATCCTCTCCAGCATTTTTTTGCAGGCCTCTGATATCAATGCAGTTTCCGTAAAGGAATTGACTTTCATAAATTCATCCGCATAGCCGGACTGCACATCATTAATAGATTTTGTAAGTTTGCTGAAGGGCCGCACAAGACGCATGGAAATGGCAAATCCAAATACAAATATAATAATCCCTAAGACTACCTGTATGGCAAGATATGTATTTTTCAAATCATCCAGCATAGTAAGTATGCTGTCTGTAGAGACGCTGATCAGCATAACCCCAAGTGTTTCTTTATTTTTTTCATCTGTAAGAGGAACTGTAAGTTCGATATAACGGTTCTCGGAATCATACTTTGTAACCAGCTCCCCCTGATAAGCACGAATGACTTCTTCTGAAAGAATGGTTTTGTCCTGGTCCAGGTTATATGTATCCTTGACCACCCGAAAAACATTATTAATCAACATCACACGTCCGTCATACAAGTTAGATAACTGGGTCAGCTGAGCGTTTAACTCTTCTGACATTGTATCTTCCAGATAATTACTGCCTGCCAGCTGTGTTGCAAAAAGCTGGGCTTGACTGGAAATCTCAGCCGTCCTCAGCTCCACTGCACGTTCCTCATAAGTATTTAAAAGAGCTGCCCTCAGCAGAAAACTGGGGGCAAAACCAAAAATAAACAACAGGATAAAAAATCGGAATCTCAAACTTATTACAAAACGGTACAAATATTTAAACATAAAATAACACCTATTTCTCAGACTGATAATAGTATCCTACACCCCATTTTGTATGTACATACTTTGGCTCGCTTGGATTCTTTTCTACCTTTTCACGAAGACGTCTCACATGAACATCCACAGTCCGTACATCTCCCGGATATTCATAGCCCCAGACAAGATTCAAAAGATTCTCACGGCTGTATACTTTATTCGGATTTTTCATAAGCAGTTCCATCAGGTCAAACTCCTTGGCGGTCAGATTAATCTCTTTTCCAAGAATAAACAGTCTTCTGCTCTCGCAGTCAATCTTAATATCACCATTTTCAATGACATTTGGATCTTCCTTTTTCTCTTCCGGTTTGCTCACCCGGCGCATAATTGCTTTGATCCGTGCTTTAACCTCAAGGATATTAAAGGGTTTCGTAATATAATCATCCGCGCCGTATTCCAGTCCCAGAATTTTATCCATATCATCGCCTTTTGCTGTGAGCATGACAATAGGAACTGCAGAAAAATCACGAATCTGCTGGCAGACTTCAAATCCGTCCATTTTCGGAAGCATTACATCAAGCAGAATGATATCATACTCATTTTCCTTTGCCATTGCCAGTGCTTCCTCTCCGTCATATGCACAGTCCACTTCCATTCCATCCTGAATCAGACTGAACCGGATCCCTTTCACAATTAATTTTTCGTCATCTACCACAAGTACTTTCTTTGCCATGTCCACACCTCTCTACACTGTAATATGGTCTTTGATCTTTTCGAAGGTCCCTTCTTTGATGCCTTCCACATTCATAATATCTTCTATCTTTTTAAAACTTCCGTGCTCTTCTCGGTATCTGATGATACTTTCTGCTTTGCCCTGTCCGATGCCGGTAAGGGAAGTCAGCTTTGCAGCATCTGCCAGATTAATGTTTACCTTCCCGTCAGATGCCTCCACTTTCGTTTCCCCATCTGCCTGCTTTTCTGCTTCTTCTATGGAAGGAATACGAACCATCTGTCCGTCTGAAAGCTGCTGGGCCTGGTTCACTGCGCTGATATCCGCCTGGTCCGTAAGTCCTCCTGCCAGCTCCACCAGTCTGAAAATCCGTTCCCCGCCGGAAACAGCATATACCCCCGGACGTTTCACCTCTCCGCAGATATAAACATAAATCTCTTTGGTATCCTCCGCTTCCGTTTCATCCTCAGCCTTCTTGTTCTCATCTGACTGTTCCAGCTCTTCCTGGGAAACCTCTGTTTCCAGCAGTACTTCCCTGTTCCAGGAACATCCCGAAGACAGAAAAAATACTGCTGCCACAAACAACCCAAGCATTTTTTTCTGCATTTTTGCGCGCCCTCCTTTATCATCTGTTCTGACAATAAAAGAGTCTCTCAGCACCGCATATTTTCATCATATCTGACTTTTAAATTTATTACAAGTGCAATTTATGAAATGTGAATCATTATATGCCCGCAGCCATTTATGAGGATCTTTCCCATTGAAAAATAAGAATACCTCCGATGGCTACCGCCAGTCCGATGATCTTTTGTATAGAAAAATCTGCTTTTTCTGTTCCAAACCACCCAAGCACCTCAATCAGATAGGCAAAGGCTATCTGTGCAATGACAATAAAAAGCACCGCCTTGGCCGGCCCCAGCATAGACATGCTTTTGATAACAGTCAATGTAATCAGCGCCCCGATCACACCTCCTAAAAGCATGTACTTTGGCTGGACTTTAAATAATAATGAAAACTGATCTCTCCCTGTCACCAGCCAGCCGATAATACAGACCACCAGAGCCGTGGCCTGTACCCAGCTGTTAGAAACCCACAGGCTGGTGGATTTCGTTACTCCTGTATTAAATACACCCTGTACACTCATACAGGCTCCCGATAAAATAGCAATAAAAATTCCAATCATAGCTGCCTCCAAAAATTTTACTTTCTGATAGGTTTTCCTGTGATTGGAAGATTTATACATGTTTTACAGAAGCTTACATCTGAAACATCCTGTTGTTTTACGCTTCTATTTGTGCAAATACTTTATCAAGCTTCTCTGCCATCTCATCCACGTGGCTTTTTTCAATAATCAGCGGCGGAACAAACCGAAGAACATCAGATCCTGCAGTAATTATTATCAGCCCCTCCTCCAGAGCTTTCGCTGCAGCCTTTCCAACCGGAACGTTAAGTACAAGCCCCTGCATCAGTCCAAGTCCCCGTCTTGCTGATACAAATTCATATTTTTCCACCAGAGCGTCCAGCGCATGTTCCAGGTATGGCGCAACCTCCTGCACATGTTCCAGAATGTTTTCTTTTTCCATCAGGTCAAAAACCGTGCTGACTGCCGCTCCCACCAATGGATTTCCTCCATAGGTTGTTCCGTGGTCTCCCGGCACTAAAGACTTCTCTGCTGCTTTTTCCGTCATTAAAAATGCTCCCACAGGAACACCGCATCCAAAGGCTTTTGCACAGGTCATAATGTCAGGCTTTACATCATAATGCTGCCATGCAAACATTTTTCCGGTACGCCCCATACCGCACTGAATTTCATCCGTCACCATCAAAATATCATGTTCATCACAAATTTTTCGGATTCCTTCTATAAACTCTTTCTCTGCCGGATAAATACCGCCCTCTCCCTGTACTGTCTCAAGAAAAATGGCGCAGGTTTTCTCTGTAATCTGTTTTTTTACACTGTCCAGATCATTATATTCGGCAAAACGCACTCCGGGAATCAGCGGTTCAAAAGGTTCCTGATAATGCCTGGTTCCCGTAATAGACAGTGCTCCAAGACTTCTTCCATGAAACGCATGATTCATAGCAATAATCTCATGTCCTGCATGTCCGTCTCTTGTATAAGCATACTTTTTAGCTGCCTTCATGGCTCCTTCAATGGCTTCTGTTCCACTGTTGGTAAAAAAGATCCGGTCCATTCCGGAGGCTGCCAGCGCTTTTTTGGCGGCTTCAATTACAGGAGTATTATAGTATAAATTAGAGGTATGAATCACCTTATCAATCTGTGCTTTTAAAGCATCATTATACTCTTTTTTCCCGTATCCAAAGGCGCTTACCGCAATGCCTGCTGCAAAATCCAGATATTTTTTTCCGTCAGTGTCGTACAGATACACACCTTCTCCCCTTTCCAGCACCACCGGAAAACGGTTATAGGTATGCAAAAGCTCTTCTTCTGCGCAATTCATATATTCCTGTTTATTCATGATAAAACTTCGTCTCCTTTTCTCCTAAAATGGCCGTTCCGATACCTTTATTTGTAAAGATCTCAAGAAGCAGACAGTGAGCAATCCGTCCGTCCAGAATATGTACCCTCGAAACGCCATTCATAATTGCATCAATACAGCTGTTTAATTTTGGAAGCATTCCGCCGCCGATATTTCCGGAAGCTAAAAGCTCCTTTGCCTCATTCACTGTCAGCTCTGAAATCAGACTGTTCTTGTCCTGGGGATCTTTATATACACCTTCAATATCTGTTAAAAATGCCAGTTTTTCTGCCTGAACGGCTTTTGCAATGGCACACGCCGCATCATCCGCATTAATATTGTAAGTGTCAAACTGCTCATCAAGACCAATAGGGCATACAATCGGAAGAAAATCTTTTTCCAGCAGATCATAAAGAATTTTGGGATCTACCTCTGTAATTTCACCTACATAGCCGATATCTTTTCCCTGGCTGTATTTTTTCTGTACCTTTAACAGGCCGCCATCCTTGCCGCTGATACTGATGGCTTTTACTCCCAGCTCTTCCACCAGCGTTACAAGGGATTTGCCCACGCGGTTTAATACCATTTCCGCAATTTCCATGGTAGCTTCATCTGTTTTTCGAAGACCATTGATAAAAACAGGTTCCATTCCGGATTTTTCCACCCATTTACTGATCTCTTTTCCGCCTCCGTGTACAATAATAGGCTTAAATCCAACCAGCTTTAACAGCGTCACATCCTGAATGACATGTTTTTTTAATTCCTCGTCAATCATGGCGCTTCCGCCGTATTTCACAACAATAATTTTTCTGTTAAAACGCTGAATATAGGGCAGCGCTTCAATTAATACCTCTGCTTTTTCAAGAACTTCGGCCATATTTTTCTCTTCCATGAAATAATACCTCTTTTCTTCCTCTTTATAATATTCCGTTAACATCCGATAAATCTTTTTTACTTCACAGCTTAATCCGTACAGCAATTTTTATTCTATCAGCTTACATCTGTATTATTTTACTCATTAAACTTTGTAATATTTTCTTCATTCAGCCCAAACTCAAAGTAATTAATATCACTGCGCTTTGTCCAGCCTACATGCTCCCAAAACACATTTCCCACTTCATTTTTCTTAAATGCAATCAGGTTCACTTTATTAATATGCTCCGCCTGGAGCGCACGCATGGCTGCTGTAGCCATTTGTTTCCCGATCCCGTGTTTCCGGTATTCTTCTTTTACGCAGACATGATAAAAGCAGCCGCTGCGGCCGTCGTGTCCGCACAATATAGAACCTACGATTTTACCATCCGCTTCCGCTACCATGCTGGTAGTTGGATTTCTTTTCAGAAAACGCCTGGTTCCCTCCCTGGAATCATCTAAAGATCTTAAGCCAAATCCCCTGATGGTTTTCCATATCTCAAATACACAGTCATAATCTGCTATGGTCATCGGCCGGATTTTTATTTCCATCCTCTTCCTCCTTACGGGAACATAGGTACCAGTTCAAGTCCTTCTGACTCTTTTAGGCCAAACAGCAGATTCATATTCTGCACTGCCTGACCGGCAGCCCCTTTTACAAGATTGTCCAAAGCTCCCATCATAATAATCCGTCCGGTTCTCTCATCTATTTTAAAATTAATATCTACAAAATTGCTGCCTTCCACCCATTTGGTTTCCGGAACAACCCCCGCATCAAGAACCCGGACAAATTTTTCTTCTGCATAATATTTATCATAAACAGCCCGGATCTCTTCTGAGGAAGGCAGACTCCCATCTGCTTTTCGTTTCAGGGAAGCATACTCTGTTGCCAGAATTCCCCGGTTCATAGGTACCAGATGGGGGGTAAAATTAATTACAATTTCCCTTCCCGCCGCATAACCCAGCTGCTCCTCGATCTCCGGAGTATGGCGGTGGGATGCCACACCATATGCTTTCATATTTTCATTTACTTCACAAAACAAATTTGAAACCTTAGCTCCTCTTCCGGCCCCTGAAGTACCTGATTTCGCATCCACAATCAGAGTATCCGGATCAATCAGTCCTTCTTTTACCAGTGGATAAGCTGTCAAAATAGAACACGTGGTATAGCAGCCCGGATTAGCTACCAGCCTGGCTCCTTTTACCTTTTCTCTGTTTATTTCACAAAGTCCGTAAACTGCTTCTTCTATAAACTGCGGACTTTTATGTTCAATACCGTACCATTTTTCATAAACAGCTGCATCCTTAATTCTGTAATCGGCGCTTAAATCTACTATTTTTACCTGCTTTAAAATCTCCTCTGTTAAAACAGATGCTAAAAATCCCTGGGGCGTCGCCGTAAAAATTACATCTACCTGTTTTGCAAGTTCATTCAGATTATCATCCATACAGGATGCATCCACCAGCTGAAACATATTCTGATATACAGAAGCATATTTCTGGTCAATATAACTTCTGGATCCATACCATTTGATTTCCACTTCTTTATGCCCCAGCAAAAGCCGCACCAGCTCTGCTCCCGCATACCCTGTGGCTCCGATAATTCCTGCTTTTATCATTTTAAAGACCTCTTTTCCCGGTTCCTGTCCGCGATTTATTCATTTATACATTTATAATGCATAATTATTCATTTTTAACTGTATAAAAACAACAACAATACTCCACAGTTAAAAAACAATAGTAAATATATCACACTTCTTCATATATTTAAAGGATTTTCTTTCATTTTTTTATTTCTGTACTCTTTGTACAGGATATTGTATATTTATGTATGATATATGTATATTTTTTCACTTGCGCCAAAATTTAATTTGTAGTATATTATCTGTAGTTCTCTAGTCCGGACGATGAAACACCGGATGGATTTACCGGGGCACAGCGCCCGGTTATTTCACAGGCAGCTTTCACGCTTTCCTGTAAGACGAAAAAATTCTATATACATAAAGGAAGGAATCTTGTTATGAAAGAAAAAGTTGTTTTAGCTTATTCAGGCGGACTTGATACAACCGCAATTATCCCATGGCTGAAAGAAAATTACGATTATGAAGTCATCTGCTGCTGCGTAGACTGCGGACAGGAAGAGGAATTAGACGGTCTGGAAGAAAGAGCAAAATTATCCGGCGCATCCAAATTATATATTGAGGATATTACAGATGAATTCTGCGACGACTATATTGTTCCATGTGTTCAGGCCGGCGCAGTATATGAAAATAAATATTTACTGGGAACCTCTATGGCCCGCCCGGGAATCGCAAAAAAATTAGTTGAAATCGCAAGAAAAGAAGGCGCTACTGCAATCTGCCACGGCGCTACCGGCAAAGGAAATGACCAGATTCGTTTCGAGCTTGGTATCAAAGCTCTGGCTCCGGATTTAAAAATCATTGCAGCATGGCGTCAGGACGCATGGACCATGCAGTCCCGTGAAGAAGAAATCGAATACTGTAAAGCTCACGGTATCGACCTTCCGTTTTCTGCTGACAGCAGCTACAGCCGCGACCGTAACTTATGGCATATCAGCCACGAGGGACTGGAACTGGAGGATCCGGCTGTTGAGCCAAACTATGATCATGTATTAGTTTTAGGCGTAACACCTGAAAAAGCTCCGGAAGAAGGCGAATATGTAACAATGACCTTCGAAGCAGGCGTTCCAAAAACTGTAAACGGAAAAGAAATGAAGGTTTCCGATATTATCCGTGAGTTAAACCGTTTAGGCGGCAAACACGGTATCGGTATCATTGATATCGTAGAAAACCGTGTGGTAGGAATGAAATCCCGGGGTGTTTATGAAACACCGGGGGGAACCATTCTTATGGAAGCACATCAGCAGTTAGAAGAACTTGTTCTTGACCGCGCTACCATGGAAGTAAAAAAAGACATGGGCAACAAAATGGCTCAGATCTGCTATGAAGGAAAATGGTTTACCCCTCTTAGAGAAGCAGTTCAGGCTTTTGTGGAATCCACACAGAAATATGTAACCGGTGAAGTGAAATTCAAACTTTACAAAGGCAACATTATCAAAGCTGGAACCACTTCCCCACACACTCTCTACAGTGAGTCTTTAGCAAGCTTCACAACAGGAGAACTTTATGACCACCATGACGCAGAAGGATTTATCACACTCTTTGGACTTCCTTTAAAAGTCCGGGCTATGAAAATGGCAGAAGCTGAGAAAAATAATTAATCTGTTATAAAAGGAAAAGAAAAAACTGTACCCTGATAGTAAGACACACAAAAAAGCTGTATTGAACTATTAGGGTACTTTCTTGTTTATATAATAACAAAAAATAAACATCATTTTCAAATCTTTTTAATACTACATTCTTCCGTTTTGCCCATCAGCCTCGGCCTTCCCCAGCAAATACAAAAACGCAATTGCAGGTACTCGAAAAACAGGCACTTTTGTTTCATGTCTGGTAACACCAAAATCATCTAATTGCTTCGTAATAAGAAAGGCATTTGTAATCTTTGACTTTTCATCTTTACATAATTCCACAATAGCATCCGTGGCAGGGATATGAGAATTATTGCGGTATTTAACTTCACAAAGAATTTTCTCACGAGGCAGCTCCACCACCACATCAACCTCTTTCTGATTATCCTTTGCCTTTCTAAAATACCCCAGTTGCGCCGTGCTTCCCTGATAAAAAGACACAATATGTTTATATACAGTAGTTTCTACCATAGCTCCCAGTTCTTTTTCATCTGACAGCACATCGTCAATCATCAATACTGCATTGCGGATAGCTGCATCTGCAATAAAAATTTTTGGTTTTCCTTTTAATGCCCCTTTGCTTCCTACATTCATTGGTTTTGCCAGATAAAGAAGATTAGACATTTCAAGGGCTTCAATATAACTGTCAATGGTAGCAACAGAAGTATTTTCTAATTCCTTAGCTGCCGTTGTCACGCTGAAAATCTCAGTAGAATTCATACAAAGATATAAAAACAATTTTTCCATCAAAAGTGGACTCCGAATATTAAATAAAGTAAGCACATCCCGCTTAATAACTTTATCTACCACATCCTCACGCAGCATCCTTTGTGCATAAATATCATCATCAGACAATACAAGCTCCGGAAAACCTCCTATCATTAAGTAGCGATTAAAATGTCCCTCTAAGGATGCAAATCTGGCCATTAAATCTCCCAGCTGTGCTTTACTCATTTTAATCAGCTTTGTAATTCGAAGTTTATCAGGCAGAACCGGTTCCTCAAGCTGTAACAAACGGCAATACTCGTAAAACGACATTGTCGGTATTTTCAAAACATTCCATCTTCCCGTCCCACTATCCGCCGCCCCCTTTTCCAGTATTGGACTCGCCGATCCCGTTGCAGTTAGACGAATATCTTTTCTGCTGTCATAAATAACTTTCATCCACAATTCCCAATGTTCCGTATATTGAATTTCATCAAAAAAAATATAACGTGTCCCCTGAATTGGATAAAGCGATTCATAAATAGAAAGTACCATTTCCACATTGACTAATTTTACAATTGGATTATCAAAAGATACATACAAAATATTTCTGGTATTTATTCCGTTTTCAATCAGGTTATTTATCATCTGATACATAATTGTTGTCTTCCCCACACGTCTCGCTCCGGACAGTACGGCAAACCGACGTATCGTATTATGTTTCATTATTCTGAGTGCTTCATCGTACGCAAGTCGTTTTTGCGGTTTACACTCATCCTTTATTGCCGCTGGGTTGAGCCACCATGGATTATACTTACGCAACACCTTAATAACCTGTTCATCGCTTACAATAGCCATAAATGCACCTCCATACTTTTACTATTCCCCGGAAAAATCAATATTATACTTTGTTATTTTCTTGGGAGTTATGCAAGTATATTATAACAACAGTCAATCGCAAAGTACAGAGATAAGATCAGATTTTTCAGCATTATTTTTCTATGCACCACTTCATTCCTTCTTCTTAATCACTAAAAAACCTCTGCTCAAGCCCCATATTTCCCTTCTGGCTATTTTCCTCAATTTCCGCTATAATAATTCCTGATAATACAAATCGGAGGAAGTATACATGAGCACAAATAAACCTATTACCGATCCGGACATGATCCCGGATTTTATTAAAGAGCAGCTTATGAAACCAAATGCATTTGCAGAACTTATCGGAGACGAAGAGGCTTCTGCTGCCTCTTATTTTAAATCGGAAAGCCGAAAGGAAATGAGACGCTTTTACTTAAATTATCCTGCCATTGATCCAAATGGCACAGAGCTTCGTCTGTATGTGGAAATCGAAGTAGATGAAGAAGATCCAAGTTATCTCAACTATTGGATCGGATGTGAGGAACACCCCAGAAAACGGTATATTGCTTCTGTTCAGGGAAACCTGGATCAGGAGTCACTTTTGGATATTGTTAAGATTAAACATCTGAATATTTATTTAAAGGAATTATAATAACATGCCCCGCAGCAGCTATACAGCCGCCGCGGGGCATATGATTCCTAATCTGATTTTGGCAAAAGCAGATACTGTTTCTCCCATCCTTTTTCTATCCGCTGCATCTGTTCTTCCAGAGACTTTAAATTGGAAACCGCATCGTATGATTCCACACAGGAAGCTCCCGTGGCCGCTGCCAGCTTCAAGCAGTCCTCCCATGAATATCCGGACATAACAGCCTGCAGAAATGCTGCGATACTTGTATCTCCGGCACCGGTCCCTGATAAAATCCCATGGGGTTTATATGAATATTCAAAATGACGTTTGTCCGCCCACTGCCGGACATCTTTTATAATACCTGTTTTTTTCAGGCGTTTTTCTCCACCCACAGCCAGATACAATCCGGCCGCCCCGCATTTTATTAATACAATATTGGCGCCCCAGTCCAGTAAGCGGTCTGCCAGTTTTTCAATTTCAGACAAACGCAGAACAGAAGTAATGTCCCCTCCATCTGCTCTCTTTTTCCAGCTGTCATACTGCTGCCTGTCAATCATAAAAGCCAGTTCTTCTATACTGGGCAGAAAAAAGTCCACATAGGGTATAACTCTTTTTATAATCTTCTCCCAGTCAGCCTTGGCCGCCTCTGACCGCTGATCTACAGCAGCCATATCCAGCGAAGTTGCCACTCCAAGGCTTTTTACCCGCTGAAATATGCTAAGCAGCTCTTCCCCATCCCTTTGATATATCTTTTTCATCAGCGGCGGATAACCGAAATGAAACAGCCCTGCCCCTTTAATCTCGTCATAGTCAAGGTCACTGCCGGAAAATGTATGATTCGTCCCTGGATGGTGCAGAAACATCCTGTCAATCCCTTTGGGCGCCAATACCACAGAATATGATGTACTGCCATCCGGATCCTCCATAATATGATCAACCTCGGCAAATTTGTTTAGCTGCTCTTTTACAATGGAGCCAAAATGATCATGGCCGATTTTGCTCATCAGACATACAAAAGCTCCGAGCATCTTTAATGCAAGCCCTGTATTGGCCACACTTCCCCCTATATGGATATCTGCACTTCCAACCTCGCTTAAACCTCCCGGGCAAAACAGATTTGTGATTTCACAGCCTTTATCATTTAAAAATGCGGGTGCGATATCCAGACAGATATGCCCTGCCACTACAATCTTCTGTGTCATATTTTTTCTACCTTCCATCTGAATTTTCTTCATTATGAATTTCCATTAAGATGCCCATCTCCTTTTGCAGATCCGCATAAGCAAGCATGGGAGTCACTCCATCTTCCATTTTTATATCCAGATAAGGTTTTCTGCCGGAAATCTGTCTGGCATGTGCAAGAGCCTCCCCAAAGGTTTCCTGGGATGCAAAACCAATGTGATGCATCATAGGGCCATGCAGCTTTAACCAGTCAGAAAACACCTCATCATTTTCTTTTGGGGCAAAAAGCTCTAATTCAATTCCAAGACAATCGCATACCGCGGTAATCATATGAATGCCGCCCTTTCTCCCATTTACAATCTTGTTGGCAAACACTTTTTCCACAACTTCGTATTTCCATGGACCAATTCCGTATTCTCTTTCATATAATTCGGCTGCTTTATAAACATCTTCCACCATAATTCCAAGATGTACTATTTTTGTCAGTTTTCCTTTGCTCATAATTACGCTCCTTCTCTATCTATTTTCTTCTAATCTTGACGTTATTTTTTATCAAAGGTATAATTCTTTTAACAACCTTTTACCGGAGGAACACGTATGCCCCCTTACAAAAACAGGAAGATTGAAATCATTGAACATAACACCATCAGCAAACTTAATTTCTTTATATTGGACATCACATATTCCACCGCTCATATCCATTCGGATCTGGAGGTTTTATATGTGGTAGAAGGAAGTCTTAAGATTGATACGGTTGACCAATCCTTTACATTATCTTCCGGGGAAATGGCATTATTTAACCCCTATCAGATTCATTCCTGTTATGCAAAGACCTCCCTTTGTCTTGTACTGGTCACACAGATTGATGTCACATTCTGTCAGAATTATTTTCCGAATATTACAAACCTTCGTTTCTGTACCTCAGATCTGAATGCTGTGGTTCCTCAAAAGGAACTGAAAGAAATGCAGGACGTATGTTTCCATATTGCTTACAATTACTTCGGCCAGAAGCTTGGATTTGAATTCCGCTGTATCAGTGATGTAAACCGGCTCTTTGACTATTTCCTGCAATCTGTACCCCACAGTTTTATTTCTGAGGAAGAAAGGGTAACTGCTCTGAATTTTGAAAACCGGATGGAACGGATCCTGGCCTATATAAAGCAGCACTATACAGAAAAGCTGGAACTTAATAAAATCGCCCTGCAAGAGGGGCTGACCCCTACTTATTTATCTCACTTTTTTAAAAAGCATCTGAATCAGTCCTTTCAGTCATATGTCAATACTCTGCGGCTGGAACACGCCATCTATCTGATGCGCAACACAAACCTGAAAATTATTGATATCTGTATTGCCAGCGGTTTTTCAGACAGTAAATATCTGAACAAGCAGTTTGATATTATGTATCATATGACCCCTTCTGAATTCCGCAGACAGCACAAACAATTATTTTCTCATACTAGAGAATCCACAGACTCAGATCACAGCATACAGCAGAAACTGTCTATGGAAGAAAGTCTGTTTGTACTAAGGAAACATCATTTCTATAAATGTGATGAGCACGGTTCACCAAATAAAATTTTATCAGAAGCTTCACCCCAGGAAAGGACAGAGAAATAAGATGATTGCATTTACATATTTCCCTGTCCTTTGATTTAATCTCTTATTTCATTATAGATTTCCACAATGGAACCCATTTCCTCTACCAAATCCAGGTATGCGAAGTCCATCCCTCTGCGGTCTTTAGCATGAATCTGTTTTGCATGAATCCACAGTTTTTTTCCTTCTGCCTTCTGTGCATCCAAAAGCTCCTGAAACAGACTGTTACCGTCAGGAGTCATAACTGCAAAATGGTGCACTCCCGGTCCGTGTTTCTTTAAATAATCCATATACGGCCCCTCTCCCGTTGGCTCTATCAGCTCTATTTCAAATCTGTCAGGGAAAACGGTTATGGCCCCTTTAATATTAAGCTGTCCCGGCTTTCCGTTGATTTCCAGAGGAGGCAGATCTGCCCCGTCAAAACACTCCCACTGACTGATTCCCAGATATTTTTCAAAATTTGCTATGGCCTGTTTCAGATTAGTGACAATAATCCCAACCTGTGAAACTCTGCTGACTTTACACTCTGTCATTTTTGTTCCTTTCTGCTAGGCATTTTCATAAAGCCTTCTGGTCAGATTATGAAAACGTTTCAGCTGCATATCGTCATCTTCCTGAATCGAGTAGTGGTGTCCCTCATATTCACCAATGAAATATCCCTCATATCCTGCCTCTTTGATCAGGGGCATAATTTCCTCATACGGAATACAAGGATCTGTGATATCATCCGCAAGATAATAAAACTTCCCGTGAATCATATGAGCATACTTTAACATGGGAATAAAATCTTTGAGATCCCCTGCGGATTCTGAAAATTTAGGACAAAATTCATTCACATACTGTGTTTCCACAGAAGAATTACAAAATTCCAGTAATCTGTCCTTTGTTTCTCCTGTTCTTATCATACTTAAAACCTGGTTCATACGCTCTGGGGCAAAACCGTCTTCTAATGCCTGGTTGATATGTAACTGATGGGGGTAACGCTGGAAAATACTTGTATCAGGACACACGCCAAGCCACCCCTCTGACTTTTCCATAATATCAAAATACTTCTGCCATACTTCTACTTTCGGATGATGAGGCCAGTGCATTTCAATACAGAGCTTTACATCCATTTTTTCACAAAATGGAGCCATCCGCTGAAAAATTTCCGGAGAAATAGAATGCTGGGTTTTCATCATATGAAAACCAGCTTTTCTGGCATAGATGATATCGTTTTTTGTAAATTCAATCACTTCCTCCGGCGTCAGATCACGGTCAGAGCGCATCCCAAAATCAAGATACCCTTCCCAGCACACCGGATCCATATCATAATCTGAAATCATCTGAGCAAACCGGTCCAGCCAGGCATCCGCAGCATAAGGATATTCTTCGCACATCTGAGCCGCCACAATGGTAAATCCACGGTATCCAAGATCTTTTGCTTTTTTGATACACTGCTCAAGATTCATTTTTCCTGTATGAAAAGAATTTGCAAAACTGTAAAGGGAGACTCCATATTTTAAACCATTATTTTTCATTTCCATCTGACGATCCTTTCGTATTTAATTTCTTTGTACAGGTACTGGTAATCATAAGATAATTTCCAAAATAACCGGTATAGGGTATCTTATGTTTCATCTTCATGAAAACCTCATGTTCCCCCTGATTCAAAGGATTTTCATCAAGTACCCGAATTACTGCTTTTGTTCCTGTAAACCAGTACTCCTTGCTGCATTCCGGAATCTCATTTAAGAAAAACCATTTGCCGTTCACCCCAAAACGAATGGCATCTCCGGGAATTATTTTTCCATCTATCATAACTTCCAGATTTTCTATATTGCACAGATAAGCTCCGCGGTATGTAGGATACTTTACACAAAAATCATATCCCAGGGGAATTCCTTTCGCTTCATATATCTTCAGATCATCTTCGCAGACCATATATTCATTAAATGCCGTAAAATCCATAATTGTCTCCTTTTCTATTATTTCTTCAATAATTCCGGATGTACTATCTTATCCCATTTTGCTGCATCCGTACATTTGATAATCAGTATGTCAATCACCAGCAATACAACATATACCAGATATGCCCGTGACAAACTTCCGGTCAGCTGCAGTACCACTGCATTTACAATAAAGTTCAGACTTACAATACAGTAACCCATGGGGAAAGCCAGCTTGTTCACAAAGGGATAATCCATAGTTCCAAAAATGGACGCCGGCCAGGAGATCTGAAAATTGGTTGTTCCCCCCAAAGACATACCGATAACCAGAATCGACACATAAACAAGAGGCGGACACCACTCAGCCAGCAGATTTAACAATACTCCCACCGCAAAGAATCCGCAGTAAAGCATCGCCGATTTTTTTGTTCCCATTTTAGTATCCAGCACACCTACAAGCCAGCTGCCAAACATTCCGCAGACAGCCGCTGCTGTCATAGCTCCTACTGCCACCGGCTGAGAAAGTCCCAGTGCAATATTACGGTTTACAAACTGAGATACGATTCCCACAAGGACCAGGCCCATAATACCCGGAACAAGAGCTGACAGATACAATTCCTTTGTGCGCAGAAGTTTTCCTATGGTCCAGTCACTGACATAAGAGCTTCCCTCATCTTTTATAATAGCGTAATCCCTCTCATACTCTTCCCGGCTTACATTATCCGGATAGATTCCTGCATCCATGGGATTATCCTTTAAAAACACCAGGCATAAAATTCCCATGAGAATTGGAAGAACTCCAAAAACAGAAAGTCCGATCTTATAATTTGCAATAGTTACAAGTACAGTCATAATGGGAACCATAATGGCTGATGCGATATTGGCTCCAATGGTGCTGATTCCAACAACAACGCCACGTTTTTTGGGAAACCAGGAGGACTGCAGCGCTCCCATACAGAGAAAAAATGTCCCCTGACCGCAGCTGACCATAATACACATACTGACAGCATACATAACAAGGTTCTCTGCCCTTAAGAACAAAAATAAAAACGCAAAACCGAAGATAATCATTAAAATACCGCTCATTTTGCTGCTTCCGATTTTATCCCTGATCTTACCAATCACAAACATGGCAACGACCCCTGCAAATCCCGCAATTGTTCCAATGGAAAGGCAGATATTATAGTCAAGACCCGATCCTTCTGAAATTGCAGGCAGCGCCACATTTAATCCATCTGAGGTACCTGCATTATTACAGAACAGACAGATGATTCCAAATAAAATTAACAACCAGCCTTTCGATCCAAAATTTCTTACACTTGTTTTATTCATCTGACTCACTCCTGCCCTTCCTTTGTTTTTAATGCACTGTCAAAAGCCATCTCCGATGGAGAAAAATTGATTTTCTTTGTATAGCTGCAGGCTTCTGTTGCTCCAAATACACGGTCCATGCCGCCATCCTCCCATTCAATGGACAGTGGTCCGTCATAGCCTGCTGCATTTAATACTCTGATTATTTTATCAAAATCCACATCACCATGACCGGGAGATACAAAATTCCATCCTCTGCGGGGATCCCCAAAATTAATATGAGAACCAAGAATACCATTCCTGCCATCTAAATTGACCGCAGCATCCTTAATATGAACATGGTATACTCTGTCCATAAAGTCGTAAAGAAACATTGCCGGATCTATTCCCTGCCAGATCAGATGACTGGGATCAAAGTTAATTCCAAGAGCGGGACGCCTGTGAAAAACCTCTAAAAGCTTCTTTGTACTCCAGTAGTCAAAAGCAATTTCTGTAGGATGGACCTCCAGCGCAAACTTCACTCCGCATGCATCAAACTCATCAAAAATCGGCTGCCAGAGTTCTCTGATTTTACGATAGCCTTCCTCAATCATCTCATCTGTAGTCTGTGGAAAGGAATACCACATTTTCCAGATAGGTGAGCCCATAAATCCTGTCACAACTTTAACTCCAAGATTTCTGGCGGCCTTTGCCGCATATTTCATTTCCTGAATGCCCCATTCCCGGATTTTTTCCGGGCACCCTGCATACTCAGCAGGAGCGAAACCATCCAGACGTTTATCCCAGATATCTCCCACACACTGGCCCGGCAGATGGGCCGCAATGGCTTTACAGATTAATCCATATTTTTCTAATGTTTCCTGCACTTTTCTGACATAATCAGGATCTTGTGCCGCTCTTTTTACATTCAGCTGTCCCCAGCTTGCAATCTCTAGTCCATCATATCCCATTTCTTTTGCAAGTCTGCAGATTTCTTCCAATTCCAGATCTGCCCACTGAGCAGTCATCAGTGTTACCGGTCTTGCCATTATTTTTCCTCCTGTAAATCTACCCATACATTTCCATTCTCATTACTTTTTAAACATGCTTCCACAAAAGCAAGCCCTTCTTTTCCGTGGCTTATGTCAGGAAAATCAATCATATCTTCTGAAAAGCTGCCTTCTTTTTTGGCACGTATACAACAAATAAAACTCTGATATAGATTTGCCATTGCTTCCAGCCAGCCCTCTGTATGGCCTGCCGGAAGTCTTGCGTATTTTCCGGCCTCCGGATCAATACTGCTATATCCCCGATGAAGCTTTACAATACTTCCGTCTGCATGAATTTCTGTAATTTTTTCAGACTCTTCCTGATCCCAGAGAATGGTTCCCCGGCTTCCGTATATCCGCAGTTTCAAAGCATTATCACTTCCGATAGCTGCCTGAGAGGTCCAGTAAATTCCCGAAGCCCCATTGTCATATTCCACTAATATCGAATCATTATCATCCAGCACGCGTCCCGGGACAATCACATCCATTTTAGCCAGTACCCGCTTTATTTTCAGTCCTGTAGTCATAGCTGCAAGATTTTCTACATGAGTACCTAGATCCCCCAGGCAGTTTACTCTGCCGGTCTTTTTAGGATCACATCTCCAGGCTCCCTGCTTTCCTCCAAAATCATCCTCAAATGCCAGCCAGCCCTGTGGATACTCCGCCATAACCATACGGATCTCTCCCAGCTCTCCCTTTCGTATTTTCTTTTGAATATGTTTTATAGTTACATGCCCCATATAGGTGTAAGTCACCATAAGCAAAAGCTGCTTTTCCTCTGCCAGCTTCTGCAGCTTATCGGCCTGTTCAAAGCTGATGGTTACCGGTTTATCACAGGCCACATGGATTCCCGCCTCCAGAAAGGCTCTGCACATTTCATAATGCAGATAATTTGGCGTCACAATCACCACAAAATCAATTCCGTCTTCACGCTGGGCTTCTGCTTTTGCCATTTCTTGATAAGATTCATAACACCTTTTGGGATCAATATGAAAGGCTTCTGCCGCCGCTTTAGACTTTTCCTGATTTCCTGAAAAAACCCCCGCTGTCAGTCTGGCTTCACCGTCCAGATTTACAGCCCTTCGGTGTGCGGCGCCGATAAATCCATCCAGACCGCCGCCAACCATTCCATAAGATAAGACTTCTGACATTCCCGCCTTCTCCTTTCTTACAGTACTTATGCAAGCCCCATAAGCAGATTCATCACATACATTTCCAGTCCTTCAAAATCTCTGTCTGCCACAAGCTTTTTCTGAAGATCATAATCAAATTCTGCCACTTTCTCTTCCAGCGCCCGGACAATTTTTAAGCTGTTTTCCAGATGCTTATAGCTATCCTCATCTTTGGTAGTCCGCATTGCCTTCACATCCAGTCCTACATATTCTCCATTGGAGCCATATCCATTCTCAATCAGAACTTTTACCTGATTGAATGCCTGTCTGAGATTTTCCACACCAAAAGTTTTATCCTGGTCGTATTTAATTCCATTCTGATCATTCAGATGTACGCCCCAGAGTTTCCCCATTGCCAGGGCGAACCCAATTTCATGCGAAGGATCAAGCCCTGCCAGGATGGCATGAGCTGATTCTAATAATCCGCCTACTCTGGACGGATCTATGGTAGCCGCAGATACTCCCATCACATGTCCTATCGTTCCGCAGATACTTCTGTCTATTGGTTCATTGGGTTTCGGTTCAATTACAATTTTAATCTCAGAATCATACCTGAGCATCTCATTGATGGCATCAATGAGCATCTGTGTGGCCCATACGGGACTTTTGCTCTCTGCACAAAGGGTTCCCTCCCTGGCCAGCCACAGAACCACTTTGTCAGCCCCCAGCTCATTTGCGATATCAATGGAGCGTTTCGCTCTCCACATGGCGTAATCTCTGTCTTCCTTACAGGTTGACATAAAACCGCCATCACTGGTATGAGGATCCATCCAGAGTCTTGGAGCTACAAACTCCGCAGCAAGATGATAACGATCCAATAATTTTTTTACCTTTTTTGCCTCCTCTTTGATTTCCTCTTCTGATAATTCATTGATATCCGGCACTGCATCATCATCGTGAAACTGAATCGCGTCAAACCCCATCTGCGCAAATTTTTCAATTTTTTCTTCCAGAGAAATACTGCTTCTTGTAGCCGGACCATAAGAATCGGCCCCGTCATGGACATTCCACGGACCTGCTGAAAATTTAAACTGTGACATCATATTTGTCCTCCTCTAATCTTGCTTACTTGTTGGCAATATCATATCAATTCTGCCTCCAAAACTCTTTGACACATTTAATCTTTGCGCTATGACAAATATGCTTTTGTTATAGAAAAGGCCCCTGATTTTTTCAAAATTAAAAGAACATTCCCGCAAAAAATCAGGACTTTCTATTTCCCGCTTTTTTGTGAAAATGTTCTTTTTTCTGCTTAATTTATTTATTTTCCCAAAGTCTTACTGCTTACAGCTATATAAAATTTTTAATAAAACTCTTTCGGTGGATGGGACTTGGCCCGTATTTTTTCAATGCCTCAATATGGGCTAAGGCGCCATACCCTTTATTGGATGCAAATCCATATTCTGGCATAACTTTGTCATACTCTTTCATAAGCCGGTCTCTGGTTACTTTTGCTATGATGCTGGCGGCCCCTATGGAAATACTTTTTGCATCTCCTTTGATGATAGGCACCTGCTTTATGGGCACCTGTGGAATAGTTACCGCATCATTTAGCAGCAGATCCGGCTGTGGATTTAACTTACCGATAGCTTCCCGCATAGCTTCATAGGTTGCCTGCAGGATGTTAATCTCATCAATACGCTGGGGTCCTGCCATTCCGATTCCAACAGCCACTGCCTGCTCCATAATAATATCATATAATTCTTCCCGCTTTTTTTCACTGAGCTTTTTGGAATCATTAATATACAAAATACGGCAGTCTTTTGGAAGAATCACTGCACCTGCTACCACAGGACCTGCCAAAGGCCCCCGGCCGACTTCATCTATTCCGCATATATAAGCATACTGTGCATAAGTTTTTTCATACTGTCTTAAATTTTCAATGCGCTCTTTTTCTGCCTGAAATTTTAAAAGCTGCTTCTCTGCCTGAGATACCAGCTTTTGCACACCGCTTCTTTCATCCTTTTGATAAGTGTCCATAAAAGAAGGCAGCATTTCTATGGATGCTGCCTTTAATTCTTCTTTTATGACGCTGATTTTTTTATCTTCCGTCAATCTGTCATCCTCCCAGGGCGTCGCTTTGCTGAATCCTGGCTACCAGTCCAAAGTCTTTGAACGGAAAAATCCGAACCCACGCCCGCCCGATAATATCTTCTCTGTTAATAATACCCACATCTTCAAAACGGCTGTCCTCACTGTTGTTTCGGTTGTCTCCCAGAACAAAATATTCATCGCTGCTTAAAGTAATGGGCTCTGCCGCAAGTCCCGGATAATCAATAGGTTCATATCCATAATCTTCTTCTAGAACCTCTCCGTCAATATAGATGTTTCCGCCCTCGTCAATCTGAACCGTCTCGCCGGGCAGACCAATGACACGTTTGATAAAGTAAGTACGTTTTTCATATTTATACGGAAATACAATTACATCATACCGTTCCGGGTCGTGGAAACGATAGGAAATCTTATCCACAATCAGATTGTCTCTGTCATGAAGTGTAGGATACATGGAATTTCCGCTTACCTGTGTTCTCTGGGCCACAAATAAAATAAACAGTATTGTTACAAATACTACAATTCCAAGATAAATAATTGTATCCAGCGCTTCTCTTCCTTTACTTTTTTTTGGCTTCCCGCCCTGATCTGCGTCTGTTTCCAGCTCTTCTTTTCCCATTTATTAAACTTCCTCACATCTGATCTGTTTTTTCAATCTTATTCCATTTTAGTCAGTTACCGGCGGAAATTCAAGTGTAATTTTCCCTATACGACCGCTTCTGAATTCATCTATTACAAGGGATGCCGCTTTGCTGTAATCCGGTTCATTCCCTTTCTGAATACAATTTCTGCGCACAGCTGTCTGTTCCAGCACTTTTACAGGCTCCTGATCTTCATCTACCTCATACCTGCTGCGTAACATACCCGGATAATATTTCTGCAGAAGCTCAATTAAATTCAGGGATAACTCATCAATATTTAAAATTTCATCCTTTATGGAACCAATCAGTGCCAGCCTAAGTCCCACCATCTGATCATCAAATTTCGGCCATAAAATACCCGGTGTATCTAAAAGCTCTACATTTTTATTCAGACGAATCCACTGCTTTCCTTTTGTCACTCCGGGCTTGTTGCCTGTTTTTGCACATGCCTTTCCTGCAAATGTATTGATAAAGGTAGACTTCCCTACATTTGGAATCCCCACTACCATTGCCCGCACCGGCCGGTTCTTAATCCCCCGCTTTCTGTCACGCTCAATTTTTTCACTGCAGGCCTCCAGAATAACATTCTGAATGGTTTTCATCTCATTTCTGCGCCTTGCATCTATTTTTACAACAAAGAATCCCTTTGATTTAAAATAAGCTGACCAGGCCTCATTCTGCTTCGGGTCCGCAAGGTCCGATTTATTAAGCAGAATCAGACGGGCCTTATGTTTTCCAAGCTCGTCGATATCCGGATTTCTGCTGCTTAATGGAATTCTTGCATCCACCAGTTCTATAACCAGATCAATCAGTTTGATATCTTCCTGCATCTGGCGTTTTGCTTTGGTCATATGACCTGGATACCATTGAAAATGCATATTACTACCTGCTTTCTATTTAATCCGCCCTATGGAGCTCCATGGATAGGTGCAAAACCATGCCTTCCCTACAATATCATCCTTTTTTACATTTCCGATATTTGCATAACGGCTGTCCTCACTGTTATCCCTGTTGTCTCCAAGAACAAAGTACTCGTCTTCACCTACTGTAATTACCTCTTCCGCAAGTCCGGCTGTCTCAATAGCCTCTGTATCCGTCTGATCAAACAGTTCTCCATTCACATATACAGCCCCGTCTTTAATCTGGACTTTATCCCCCGGTTCACCTACCACCCGCTTTACATAACACCGGGATTTTTTATTTCCGTTGGGATAAAATACAATCACATCTCCCGACTTTGGCCCGGACAGATGATAAACCAGTCTGTTCACCAGCACACGGTTGTTATTCTTAAGGGTAGGAGACATAGAATCCCCTGCCACAGTGGCCCGCATTCCAAAACAATACACACAGACAAACGCAATGGCCACTACAATCATAATTTCAATGATCCAAAACAGTACATTTTTTGTGGCGTTCCGGTCAATTCTTCTCCGGCGCCTGTTAAAATTCAGACCTCTTGTCCCTCCGAATCTCATACACCCTCCACCGTGATAGACAAAAAGGGACACATCTGTATGTGTCCCCTCATAAGCCATTCCTATTTTACTAATTCTTTTACTTTTGCTTTCTTACCAACACGTCCTCTTAAGTAATTCAGTTTTGCACGTCTTACTTTACCGTAACGTACTACTTCTACTTTTTCTACGTTTGGAGAATGCAGCGGCCATGTTTTTTCAACACCTACACCGTTGGAAAACTTACGAACTGTGAAAGTCTCACGACTGCTTCCGCCCTGTTTTTTCAAAACAGTTCCTTCGAAAACCTGGATTCTTTCACGGTTTCCCTCTTTGATTTTAGCATGTACTCTTACTGTATCGCCAACACGGAATTCCGGTGCTTCAGCTTTGAGCTGCTCAGCTTCAATACTTTTAATAATTTCTGTTGCGTTCATTTTGTGACCTCCTATTTTTTGATGTTCTTAATACATGATTTGTAACAGAGGACCATCTCTTTTCTCACAATAATTTACTCTACCACAAACCTGTTATTTTTGCAAGCTTGTTTTCCTTTTATTTCTTATGATTATTTAAAATCAACCTGACATCCTGCAGTGTCAGCTCCGCCTCCGAAAGCAGATCCGGGCGGGACTTCAATGTACGCAGTACAGACTGTTCCCGGCGCCAGGCTTCTACCTTTTTATGATCTCCCGATAACAGCACATCCGGAACCTGTTTTTCCTGCCACACAGCAGGTCTGCTGTACTGGGGATATTCAAGAAGACTTCCCTCAAAGGATTCTCCGGTTCCCGATTCTTCATTGCCAAGCACTCCCGGCACCATACGGGCTATGGCATCCGTCATTACCATGGCAGGCAGTTCTCCCCCGGTAAGCACATAGTCCCCAATGGAAACAAAATCTGTGACAATCTCTTCTAACACACGCTCATCCACGCCTTCGTAATGCCCGCACAAAAAGATCAGATCCTGTTCCCGGGCAAACTCCTTTGCCATACTCTGAGAAAACGTCCGGCCCTGGGGGGTCAGATAGACACATCTGGGTCTGTAACCGGTCTGTTCTGTTACAGATTTCCAGGCATCATATACAGGCTGAGCCTGCATCACCATGCCGGCGCCCCCTCCATAAGGATAATCATCTACTTTTTTATGTCTGTCTATTGTATAATCCCGAATATTCACAGCATGGATAGAAATCATTCCCTGCTGAATAGCCCGGCCGATAATACTGGTATTTAACCCGGCCTGTATCATCTCCGGAAATAATGTCAAAATGTGAAAATTCATATTAATCTCTCAATCCGGGGAGAAGATGCACAAGCATTTGTCCCTGCTCCATATCCACCTTCAGAATGCAGTCTTTAATAGCCGGAATTAAAAGCTCTTCCCCAGTCTCATTCTGAATCACATACACGTCATTTGCCCCCGTCTGGATGACATCACTGAGTTTACCCAGAAATTCATTTTCATCAGAAACAACCTGCAGTCCAATCATATCTGCAATAAAGTATTCATCTTTTTTCAGCTTCACCGCCTGATCTCTTGTTACCAGCAGGCTATTTCCACGAAACCGCTCTACCTCATTGATATTGCTAAATTCCCGGAATTTTAAAACTACCATCTGTTTTACAAATTTCACCTGTGTAATATGAAGCGTCATGCGCTCTTTCCCGGTGTCCAGTATCACTTCTTTTAACTTTTTAAATCTGCTGACATCATCTGTGGTAGGAAAAACCTTCACTTCCCCTGCAATTCCATGGGTGCTTGATATTACACCTACCTGGAAATATTCTTCCATACTCTGCTCCTATGTGAAAAAGAATTCTGCCACGGCAGGATTCTCCGCCTGCGGCGGGTTGCGTAAACAACATGATTCCACTCCGCCGCAGTGCGATCTACAGCGGAGCGTTTTTTTGCTCTATAGGAATCGGTACTTTTCAGCTTTATCACAACACAGTATTTCCTATAGAGTGAAAAGTGGGGACATAGCAAGCTATATCCCCATTCTAATTACTGAACAATCTCAACAATTACTTTTTTGTCTTCTTTAGACGCTGCTGCTTTCACAACGGCACGAATCGCTTTAGCGATTCTTCCCTGCTTACCGATTACCTTACCCATATCGGACTGAGCAACATGAAGTTCCAGCACAATGGCTTTTTCCTTCTCAGTTTCAGTTACAGTTACTTCATCCGGGTAATCGACTAGTGATTTTGCAATTACTTCTACTAATCTTTTCATTACTGACACCTCACTAATCTTATTTCTCGATACCAGCTATTTTGAAGATCTTCTCTACGGTCTGTGTCGGCTGAGCGCCGTTTGCTAACCATTTTTTAGCTGCTTCTTCATCAACACGGATTTCTGCTGTCTCTTTTGTTGGATCATAATATCCGATTTCTTCGATAAATCTTCCATCTCTTGGGGATCTGGAATCAGCTACAACGATTCTATAGAAAGGAGCTTTTTTCTGTCCCATTCTTCTTAATCTGATTTTTACTGCCATTTCTTTTCACCTCCTCAAATCTTTCGTCATTTCTATCGGTTAAAAAGGAAACTTCATTCCACCTAAGCCTCCAAATTTACCACCGCGTTTCCCTTTGCCCATCATTCCCGGCATCTGCTTCATCATCTTCTTCATCTGATCAAACTGCTTTACCAGCCGGTTCACATCGCTGATATCAACGCCTGCGCCATTGGCAATCCTGCGCTTTCTGCTTGGACTTAACCCATCCTGGCCGCTTCTTTCTCTGGCTGTCATAGAATAGATCATAGCCTCGATTCTGGCCATTTTCTTTTCGTCCACGGCATCTTCAATCTGCTTCATCTGGGACCCGCCCATTCCGGGCATCATACTTAAGATACTGGTGAGTCCGCCCATTTTCTTCATCTGATTCATAGATTCCAGATAATCATCAAATGTAAACTGAGCTTTCCGCAGACGCTTTTCCATCTCTGCCGCTTTTGTCTCGTCCAGATCTTCCTGTGCTTTTTCAATCAGGGTCAGCACATCCCCCATACCAAGAATACGGGACGCCATACGATCCGGATAAAACTGCTCCAGATCCGAAAGCTTTTCTCCCATACCAATATATAAAATAGGTTTTCCGGTTACCGCACGAATAGAAAGTGCAGCACCGCCTCTGGTATCACCGTCTAATTTTGTCAGAACAACTCCGTCAATTCCAATCTTCTCTTCAAAGGTGCTGGCAACATTTACCGCATCCTGTCCGGTCATGGAATCTACAACAAGAATTGTCTGAGACACATCTACCTGCTCTTTGATTTCGATGAGTTCATCCATCATCTCTTCATCAATATGCAGCCGTCCTGCCGTATCCAGAATTACTACATTAAACCCGTTCTTAGAAGCATGCTCAACTGCCGCTTTGGCAATATTCACAGGCTTATGGCTGTCGCCCATAGAAAATACTTCAACGCCCTGTTTTTCACCGTTTGTCTGAAGCTGTGCAATGGCTGCCGGACGATAAACATCACAGGCTGCCAGCAGCGGCTTTTTGCCTTTTTGTTTCAGCTTTCCGGCAATCTTTGCAGTAGTAGTAGTCTTACCTGCACCCTGCAGACCCGCCATCATAATGACTGTAATGGCAATCCCCGGTTTCAATGCGATCTCAGTTGTCTCAGATCCCATGAGTTTCACCATTTCTTCATTTACAATTTTGATCACCATCTGCCCCGGATTCAGTCCGTTCATAACGTCTGAACCAACGGCACGCTCCTGAACAGACTTCACAAAGTTCTTAACAACTTTGAAATTAACATCGGCTTCCAGCAGTGCCAGCTTTACTTCTTTTAAAGCTGCCTTTACATCTTCCTCTGTCAGGCGTCCTTTTCTTCTTAAATTTTTGAACACGTTCTGCAGTTTTTCTGATAAACTGTCAAATGCCATCTTATAACTCCTCTAATATTTCCCGGGAAATCTTTCTGATTTCATCCATGGCCGCATCTACGTTGTTCCGGTAATTGTCTGTCAGCTGGCAGATTTTTAAGATCTTCGCTTTTTCTTCTCTGAAACGTTTTACCAGATGAAGCTTTCCCTCATATCCTTCCAAAATCTTATCACACCGTTTCACAAGATCATGTACACCTTGGCGGCTGATTCCCAGCTCCTGTGCGATCTCGCTCAATGACAGATCATTGAGAACTACATCCTCATATACTCTTTTCTGATGTTCTGTCAGCAGTTCTCCATAAAAATCATATAAAAAAACCTGCTGTCCGATTTTCTCCATTCGCAATCACCTTTAGTAGGTTAGCACAGGGAAAGACATGTGTCAAGTGTTTTTTCTTGACAGCCGTAATCTGATTTAAACCGTCCCTTCTGCATATCCTTCCATCCGGCTTGGTTTTTTTATAAATCTGTATACTGCGGGCCCAAAGTCCGCCCGAAGAGCCTCTTCATATTCCTGAAATGTTATTTTTCCATTCATAGTCAAAATCTCAAATTCGCAGTGAATCACATAAACAAACAGATCGGAACTTATAAACCCGTTTCTGTGGTAGAAAATCCGCCTCCGTTTTCTCTGCTCCTTATTGGGAGCATTCTCATCTAGCCGTTCAATTTCCAGCATAATTCTCATTTCCGGGTATTTTTCCTTTAAAAGCCCCAGTATTCTGCTGCCGTAATTCTGCCCCCGCATCAAAGGATCAATGGCCAGATAGCCGATATACAAAATATCTTTCACACGAATCATGGAAACAAAACCGCAGAATCCACCGTCATCAAGTACCAGTACTCCCGGCTGATTTCTTTTCTGCATCAGCATAAAAAACGGTTTGCGTTCCCGGAAAGGAAATGCGCTTTTGTACAGCCGCCGGATGGCTGGCCTGTCTTTTTTCTCCGCTTTCCGAAGCTCCATTATTCCCCTCCTCAGTTATAATACTGCCTGCACAAGTTTCGGCTTATAGCCGTTTTTCTTTAAGGCTTGGATAATCTGATGCTTATGCTCTGTTCCGAATGCCTCCATGGTAATTTTAAGCTCTACAGCTGCATTTCGGTTGGTGCTGACAAACTGATTGTGCTCAAGCTTCACCACATTTCCCTGAACCTTCGCAATGGTATCTGCCACTCTGGTAAGTTCGCCGGGTTTATCCGGCAGAAGCACAGATACCGTAAAGATACGGTCTCTGAAAATCAGTCCCTGCTGTACTACCATAGACATGGTAATCACATCCATATTGCCGCCGCTTAAAATGGAAACAATCTTTTTGTCCTTCACATCCAGATGTTTCAGGGCCGCCACTGTCAAAAGTCCGGAATTTTCTACAATCATCTTGTGGTTTTCCACCATATCTAAAAATGCAACAATCAGTTCGTCGTCTTCCACCGTAATAATATCATCCAGGTTTTTCTTTATATACGGAAAAATATTGCTTCCCGGTGTTTTTACTGCTGTACCATCTGCAATGGTATTTACCTCCGGAAGGGTTACCACTTTTCCCTCCCGAAAGGATTCCTTCATACAGTCCGCTCCCGCCGGTTCCACACCAATCACTTTAATTTTCGGATTCAGCATTTTTGCCAGAGTAGATACTCCGGCAGCCAGCCCGCCCCCGCCGATGGGAACCAGAATATAATCCACCAGGGGAAGCTCCTTTACAATCTCCATAGCAATGGTTCCCTGACCGGTAGCTACCGCCGGATCATCAAAGGGATGGATAAACGTATAACCGTGTTCTTTTGCAAGTTCATAAGCTTTGGCACAGGCCTCATCATAGACATCTCCGTACAGAACCACTTCCGCTCCGTAGCTCTTTGTACGGTTTACCTTAATCAGAGGCGTGGTGGTAGGCATTACAATGGTAGCCCCTGCACCAAAACATTTGGCTGCATAGGCAACCCCCTGGGCATGATTTCCCGCGGAGGCTGTAATCAGCCCCTTTTCCCGTTCCTCCGAAGACAGCGTACTGATTTTATAATAAGCGCCTCTTACTTTATATGCCCCGGTAAACTGCATATTTTCCGGTTTCAGGTAAACTTTATTCTGGGTCTGTTCACTTAAATACTCACTGTATACAAGCTTTGTTTCCATTGTAACATTTTTGACTGCCTCGCAGGCTTCCTCAAAAGCCGCTAATGTCAACATCTCACTCATTTTTACACCTTCTATTCTTCTGTCTGAGTATCAAACAATGCGTCTACAAACTGATCTGCATCAAATTTCTGCAGATCATCTATTGTCTCTCCTACGCCAATATATTTTACAGGTATGCCAAGCTCTGAATGAATGGCAACTGCAATACCGCCCTTAGCTGTTCCGTCCATTTTAGTGAGAACGATACCGGTGATCTCTGCGGCCTCACTGAACTGTTTTGCCTGTACCAGCGCATTCTGGCCGGTAGTGGCATCCAGTACAACCAGAGTTTCTCTGTAAGCCTCCGGATATTCTTTCTCCAGAATCCGGTTGATTTTCTTTAATTCTTCCATGAGATTCTTTTTATTGTGAAGACGTCCGGCGGTATCACAGAGCAGTACATCCGCTTTTCTGGCCTTTGCAGCCTGTACGGCGTCAAACACAACTGCTGCCGGGTCTGCGCCGTCCTGTCCGCCTACAATATCAACTCCTGCCCGGTTTGCCCACTCATGAAGCTGCTCTCCCGCTGCCGCCCGGAATGTATCCGCTGCCGCCATAATTACTTTTTTATTCTGAGATTTGAGTTTTCCTGCCAGCTTTCCAACCGTAGTTGTCTTTCCAACACCGTTAACTCCGATAATCAGTACTACAGACTTTTCATCTTCAAAGCGATAGGCGGTATCTCCCACATTCATCTGCTCTTTAATACTGTCAATGAGAAGCTCCTTACAGTCAGCAGGATCCTTGATTTTATTTTCTTTTACCTTTTCTTTCAGACTGTCAAGAATTTCTTCTGTGGCACGGACGCCGATATCGCCCATAATCAGAATTTCTTCTAACTCCTCATAAAAGTCATCATCAATTCTGGAAAATCCGCTGAATACAGATTCAAAACCGGAAACTATATTTTTTCTTGTTTTTGCCAGACCCGCAACCAGTCTGCCAAAAAAACCTTTTTTTTCTTCGCTCATGTCCTTTCCCTCTTTCTGTTTTTATATATTTATGCGTCCAGTGCATGTTCAATCAGGCTTACGGATACAAGAGTTGATACCCCCTTCTCCTGCATGGTAATACCGTACAGCCTGTCGGCCGCCGACATGGTTCCCCTTCGGTGGGTAATAATGATAAACTGCGTATTTTTTGTCAGCTTATTCAGATATCTGGCAAATCTTACAACATTAGAATCGTCCAGCGCCGCTTCAATTTCATCCAGCAGACAAAAGGGAGACGGCTTTAAGTTCTGGATGGCAAACAGCAGTGCTATAGCTGTCAGTGATTTCTCACCGCCGGACAGCTGCATCATATTCTGCAGCTTCTTACCCGGAGGCTGGGCTATAATCCGCACGCCGCATTCCAGCACATCCCCGTCTTCTGTCAACTCTAAAGTCCCCCGGCCGCCTCCAAACAAATCTTTAAAGGCTTTATCAAATTCACGCTGAATCTCGGCAAACTTCTCATTAAACTGCCGGCGCATTCCCTGATCCAGCTCCTCAATAATACCAATCAATGTCTTCTTTGCTTCCTCAAGATCATTCCTCTGGTTATCCATAAAATGAAAGCGTTCAGATACTGTTTTATACTCTTCAATGGCATTGACATTCACAATGCCAAGCTTTCGTATCTCTTCCCGGAGCCTTATCATCTGCTTTTTCATATCAGCCAGATTTTGATATTCCGGATTTTTAAGGGGCAGGGCTGCATGGTACGTCAGTTCATACTCTTCCCACATGTAGCTGCTCTGACGCTCCAGGGATTCCTCCAGCTTTTCCTTTTTCGCCTGCAGCCGGAAAATTTCCTTATCCAGTTCACCAATCTGACCAGATAATTCCTCTCGTTCCTTAAAATATCCCTTATAATCCGCAGACATACTTTCTTTCTTTTCCTGCAGTTCTTTTACACACACTTCCAGCTTCTGATGAACCCTCACAGCTTCGGCAATGGTTTTTCCTATCTCTTCCATGTCCCGCTGTTTCTTTTGAATATCAGCATCACTTTCCCTGAAAGAGTCGGTAAGCATTTTCCGCTCATCTGCCAGCTTCTGTAATTCACCTTCCACACGCTGAATATTTTCAATGATGAATTCCTCTTTCTGACGAAGGGCAGCATCTTCCATTAATATTTCAGACAACTGTGCCTGAAGACGGCTCTCTTCCTGATTTTGTTTATCCAGCAATTTCTGAACCGCTTCACTCTCTTCCTCAATTTCATGAGTCCTTTCCTCTGAAAGGGCAATGATCTGCGAAATCTTTTCTTTTTCTTCCTTGGCATTTAAAAGCTGCTCTTTTATATCCTGATTTTCATTTTGGATATTCTGATAAAATGTTTCATGCTGGCAGATCTCTTCTCTGGCATGTTCCAGATTCAGCTTCACCGTATTTAAGGACAGCTTCTTTTGCTGCATTTCTTCTCTGACTGCGGCAAGATCCTCTTTTAACAGCTCTCTTGCTGTCCGTATATCCTCAAGCCGGCTGCTGGTTGAGCCAATCAGCTCCTCCGCTTCTTTTACTTTTCCGGACAGCTGCTGAATTTCACCGCTTCGTCCAAGCAGATTGCTATTGTTTTTAAATGCACCGCCGGTCATAGAGCCGCCTGGCTGCAGGGACTCCCCCTCCAGAGTAACTATCCGCAGAGAATAACGGTATTTTCCTGCAATAGCTGTGGCATGATCTATATGATCTACCACCAAAGTACGCCCCAGAAGATATCCGATAATCCCACGGTATTTTTCTTTAGTCTCCACTAAAGTATCTGCAAGTCCAATGACTCCCGGCTCTTTTAAGGCGCCTGCCTGAGAAAATCCGTCCCTTTTTTTCACACTGGTCAGCGGCAGAAAGGTGGCCCGTCCAAGCTTATTCCGCTTTAAATAAGAGATCAATGCTTTGGCCGTCTCTTCATCCTCTGTGACAATATTTTGAATACTTCCCCCAAGAGAGGTCTCTATAGCAGTCTGATACTGCTTGTCCACTTTGATAATATCAGCAACAACACCATGAATACCGGGATTTTCAGCCCGTTTCTCCATAATTTTCCGAATACTGATGCCATATCCGTCATAACGCTCAGCAATATTTTTCAGAGATTCTAATCTGGAACGGTCTTTATGATACTGTTCTCTTGCCTGTTCCAGCGTTTTTACAGCTTCCTGAGATTTTATTTTCCATCCGTCCAGTTTACTCTCAATTTCAGATTCCCGGCTTTTCAGCCCGGCAATTTCTGCCTCAATTTCATCCTTTTTGGCTTTGTGCCCGTCAAAAACAGACTGCAGTTCCTCCTCTGCGCTCTTCTGTGTCAAAAGCTTTTGATGAATCTGGGCTTGCCTGATAGCGGTCTGTTCTGCAATTGTATCAAAATGCTGCTGCCTGGCCCGGAGGGATGCTTTCTCGTCCATAAGTTTTAAAATCTCATTTTTTCCGTTTTCAATGAGTTCCTCGCATCGGACAATTTCATTTTTGCATTCTGAAATCTGCTGATAGGCAGTTTCCTTTTTTTGCTGTATCTTTTGAATATCAGCCAAAAAACCGCATTTCTCCTGCTCATAGGTCTCTTTTGCCTGAATCCTTGCCTCTTCATCTTCTTTCATGGATTTCAGACGTTCTTTCAAATTCTCTTCGTTATTTTCAATAGAATGAATCTGCTCTTTTAATACATTCAGCTGTCCCTCCAGCTTTTCTTTATCTGTCCCGGCCTGATTCATCTCCTGACGCATCTGCTCAATCCGGTCTTCCGTCTCACCGATGGCATTCTCCATCTGTTCATACTGATTCCTGATCTTTTCAAATGCGTCTTTCGTCTGTTCCTGATGCTCTTTAGCTATCTGGTATTGCTCTTCTGCCTCTGAAAGCTCCCTGTTTACCTTTTCCGTCTCCAGAAGGAATGCATTGACATCATAGCTTTTTAATTCCTCTTTTTTCTTCAGATATTCTCTGGCTGTTTCAGACTGTTTCTCCAAGGGGGCCAGCTGCCTGCCAAGCTCTGATAAAATATCATTAACCCGGACCAGGTTCTGCTCTTCACTTTCTAGTTTCTTCTGGGCCGTCTGTTTTCTTCTTTTATATTTTACGATTCCTGCTGCCTCGTCAAACAGTTCCCGGCGCTCCTCCGGCTTTCCTCCAAGAATTTTATCAATCTGCCCCTGCCCGATAATAGAATATCCTTCTTTGCCGATACCGGTATCATAAAACAGCTCGTTGACATCTTTCAGCCTGCAGGCAGTTCCGTTAATCAGATATTCACTTTCTCCGGAGCGATACACCCGCCTGGCAACCGTTACCTCTTCATAATCCAGGGCCAGCTGATGATCCGAATTATCCAGTGTAATGGCTGCATAGGCATAACTCTGGGGCTTTCTGTTCTCTGTTCCCGCAAAAATCACATCCTGCATACTGGAGCTTCGAAGCTGCTTTACCTTCTGCTCTCCAAGCACCCAGCGCACGGCATCTGCAACATTGCTCTTACCGCTGCCGTTTGGCCCTACAATTCCGGTAATTCCATTGTGGAAATCAAATACAATTTTGTTTGCAAAAGATTTAAAGCCGTGTACCTCAATACTCTTTAGATACATGCGTTCCCTCCGTCCTTTTTCTTAAGAAGCAGAATCGCCTGATACGCTGCTTCCTGTTCAGCAGCTTTTTTTGTATGCCCTTCTCCTCTGCCCAAAAGACGCGCTCCAATCCTTGCCTCCACAATAAAGTGCTTATTATGATCGGGACCATCTTCCGCTACCAGAGGATAATTTAGTTCTCCGTTATTTTCCGCCTGTACCATTTCCTGCAGGATAGTCTTGCTATCATAAAAGAGCTGCATATGTTCAATATCATTCAGTACAAATTTATGCACAAACTCTTTTGCATTAGCAAAACCACCATCTAAATAAATTGCTCCAATTACTGCTTCAAAGGCGTCTGACAAGATGGATTTTCGTTTTCTTCCGCCGGTCTGATGCTCCCCTTTACCAAGATAAAGGTACTCTCCAAGATTCAGCTTTCTGGTGCAGAAAGCCAGGGTCTGCTCACAGACAATACTGGCCCGCAGCTTTGTCAGTTCCCCCTCCGGCCAGTCCTGATGCAGCTGATACAAATACTCGCTGGTGATAATCTCAAGAACCGCATCCCCTAAAAATTCCAGCCTTTCATTATCTGAATGTTTTTTCATATGTTTCTCATTGGCATAAGAACTGTGAATCAGCGCCTGACGGAGAAGTCCCTCCTGTGCGAAGCGGTATCCGATCTTTGATTGAAACTCTTTTAATGAACCCATAATTTCTCCTTTTTTATAAACCCGGACTGTCTGACTGCTTTATGATCAGCGCTTTTTCATCCGGTGCAGTCATTTTTACTGCCGCATTACAATGAAGGGGCTGCCCCAAAGCAGAAATCTCTACTGCTCCGTTACAGCCCGGTCATAAATCGTCTTTGATTATTCCCCATGGAATCCTACAGTGCCTCTTTTATCTTTTCAAATGCATCAGATACTGTAACTATTTGATCTGCCTGCTCTGGCGGAATTTCAATCCCAAACTCGTCTTCCACACCCATAAGGATCTGGAAAAGCTCCAGGGAATCTGCTCCAAGATCATCCACGAAAGAAGACTCTTCTGTAATCTCCTCAGTACTGATATTCAGTACCTGGGCAATAATCTCCTGCAATTTTTCAAATTCCACAGCCATCTCTCCTTTCCTGATTATTTTAGAAAAGACTTCTATGATTCTAAACTGCCTATTCTTCTGTCTCTGTACAGATATGCTCTTTTATTTTAGAGTTAATCTCCTGCTCACGGAATGTTACACACTGAATAATAGAATTTTTTATATCATTTGCTTTGGCACTTCCATGGGTTTTCACCACAAGTCCCTTAAGCCCCAGAAGCGGCGCTCCTCCATACTGAGATGCATCAAAAGCTTTCAGTGTCTGTTTTAAGGCCGGTTTAATTAAAAGGGCTCCGATCTTACTGCGCAGTGTGGACATCAGTCCTTCTTTCACTTTTGTAAGAAGTGTATCTGCCACTCCCTCATAAAGCTTTAGTACAATATTTCCAGCAAATGCTTCTGTGACAATAACATCAGCTCCCCCATGAGGAATCTCTCTTGCTTCAATACTGCCGATAAAATTAATATCTTCACACGCTTTTAATAACGGAAATGTTTCCTTCACCAGCTGATTTCCCTTTTCTTCCTCAGCGCCAATATTTAATATGGCAACCTTGGGATTTTTGATTCCCACTACATTTTCCATATAAATAGAACCCATCTTGGCAAACTGCACCAGATGGCTGGCTCTAGCGTCCACATTTGCTCCGCAGTCAATCAGCAGGGCCACTCCTTTTTCTGTTGGAATCAGCGGAGCTAACGGAGGCCTCTCTACCCCTTTGATTCTTCCCACCAGCACTTGTCCGCCAACTAGTATAGCTCCTGAGCTGCCGGCTGATACAAAGGCATCTGCCTCGTTTTTCTTAACCATATTCATGCCCAGCACAATTGATGACTGTTTTTTCTTACGAATTGCATTAACCGGGGGTTCTGCAGTCTCAATAACCTCTTTGGCATCTACCACTTCAATCTGTTCCGGCTTATATGTATACTGTTCTAGTTCTTTTTTTACAAGCTCTTCCTGTCCCACCAGAAAAACTTTTATATCTTCCCGTGTTTTTATGGCTTCCACCGCACCTTTTACTACTTCTAATGGTGCATGATCTCCGCCCATAGCATCAACTGCCACCTTAATCATTTCAGACATTTACTTCCTCCTTTGGCCATTCCCGCCTAGTAAGAAATATACTATAACAAGACAACAAATTCAACCAAAAAATCCTGCCACAGCAGGATTCTCCGCCTGCGGCGGGTCGCTTTTGCCACATAACTCTGCTCCGCCGCAGTGCGATCCTCAGCGGAGCGTTTTTTGCTCTATAGGAATCAGTACTTTTCAGCTTTATCACAACACAGTATTTTCTATAGAGCAAAAAAAATAAAGCGGAACCCTCCGCTTTATTTCTTCGTTTCATCATTAATCTACTGTGATAATCTCTTTTTTGTTATAAGAACCACATTTCTTACATACTCTGTGAGGAACCATTAATTCTCCACATTTGCTGCATTTCACTAAAGTAGGAGCACTCATTTTCCAGTTTGCTCTTCTTCTATCTCTTCTTCCTTTAGAAGATTTATTTTTTGGACAAATAGACATGTTTACACCTCCATTTACAAACAATCTATACTTGTTAAACTGCCAGTCTAACAATGTACGGCAATTTTCTAATCACACTTAAGCTATTATACATACCAGCGGTATGTTTGTCAATGTATTTCTTCATCATTTTTATAACCGGGTCATGGGGAATTTACTTTTTCATGCAGCCCATTTTTACAACATCTCAGTGGGAATCTTCATCTTTAAACACCGGAGTTAACTCATCTTCCTGTTGTGGTTCTTCCAGAGGTTCCAGTCCCCAGACCATCCGGTAATCATCTTCATTCATATAATGAGAAAAAACTTTTTCCATTATTTTTAAAATGCAGAATACTGCCAGTCCCGGCGTGATAACAACTACAAATTTCAGCCAGACCGTAAGATAAATAAATACGCCCATGATGATTCCCATAACAATGGTGCTGAGCAGATGGCGCACTACCAGATAAAGACAGTTCCTCAGAATAACCCTGGCCGGATCATTGAACCGGATATTATAAGCAAACACATACATCCCCCAGAGGAACACGTATACAAACATCAGGTAAAACATTATATAGTACATGCCAAGTCCCGATGTCCCGTTAGAATCCCAGTCCAGCTGAAACAGGTACCGTCCAATGCCAAAGAAGATCAATCCCAGTACAGCAACCACAATCCAGCATTTAGTGCCTTTTTTAAAGTTATCTTTAAAGCTGTCCCGAAAAACCTTCCATGTCTCCTGATCCTTACGATACAAAACCCTGTGGACGGTCCGATATGCCGCACTGCAGGATGCACCGATGGTAAAAACCGGAATGGAACATACAATCCAGAAAATACTGATCAGAAACATATTTTTAATGTAAAACCCCAAGCCAGCGGCTGTTGTCTGTCCTGTTTTCTCCATAATTTCTCCCGTCTTTCTATATTTGTTACTCACCGCCTGCAGAGGCGGAAGTCATCCCCTATCTGATATAATCATCTCCGCCTGAGCCGTGGAGAATTTCATCTGCCCGGTCTTCTAACTGCTGATCGTAAATTTCCTTTTCATCTCTGTAACGTTCTTTGCGCTTTTCCCAGTCTTTCGGATCTGTATACTCTTTTAATACCTTCTCCAGCAGTACAGAATGCAGGAAGGATATTAATACAGGCAGAGCCACAACAGAAATGGGAACCGCATATAAAATCAGGCCGCATACAATAAACAGGCCGAAAATTGCCAGGGAGCGCACCGGATGGGTAATCATCATTATATAAGATGTCTTAAAGGAAGTTCGTTTATCATCCCCGTCGAAGAAAGATATATACGGAAAAATATAGGAACACCATACCAGCACCAGCAGAAATACTACTGCAAGCAGTCCCAGCACAACCATAGCCATTGTTTTATTTCTCAAGGAATGATTCATGAGATAAAAATTCACCATAATCAGTACGATTGCCGCCAAAAATGGAATCCATACAGCCACAGATTTCTTAAACTGTTTTCGAAACTCTTTGAAAAACTCTTTTGCAGGATATCCCAGATCATGTCTTAACACCCAGTCGGCGGTATGATACAGCGCCCTTGAGGATGCTCCTATGGTAAATACCGGAACACACAGAACCAGCCAGAGCAGACTGATTAAAACGGTACCTGTAATTTTTTGAACAACAGAAATAAATTTTCCATTATATTCATATTTCAGTTTCAAAATGTTTTCCTCCAAGCTTCTCTGTAATTTTTAAAAAATCGCTTTTGCGACATGATTCCACTCCGCCGCAGTGCGATCATCAGCGGAGCGTTTTTTTCTCTATAGGAATCGGTACTTTTCAGCTTTATCACAACACGGTATTTCCTATAGAGCAAAAGGAGTGTTGAACCTTCAACACTCCTTTTGCTCCATATTTATCCTTAAATCAAAGCAACTGTTTCTCTTGCAATTGCAAGTTCTTCATTTGTAGGAATGACACAAACTTTCACTTTAGAATCTGCTGTGGAAATCACATTGTCGTCGCCGCGTTTTCCGTTTGCCTCAGCATCCAGCTTAATTCCAAGATATCCAAGATATGATAATACTTTTTCACGAACAATAGGCGCATTCTCGCCAATGCCGGCTGTAAAGGCAATTGCATCTACGCCATTCATAGCGGCCACATAAGAACCGATATATTTTGCTACCCGGTAGCTGAATACATCAAGAGCAATTTCGGCCAGTTTATTTCCTGCTTCCATGCCATCCTCAAGATCGCGGAAATCACTGGATAATTTTGAAATACCCTGAACGCCGGATTTTTTGTTTAATACTTCCATAACACCTGCAATATCCAGGTTTTCTTTCTTCGCAATAAATTCCATAATTGCAGGATCTATATCTCCGGAACGGGTTCCCATTACAAGGCCTTCTAAAGGAGTTAATCCCATAGATGTATCTACACATTTACCGTTTAATACAGCACTGATAGATGCTCCGTTTCCAAGATGGGCAACAATAATTTTAGAATCATTCAGATCCATGCCCAGAAACTCTGCCGTATGTTTTGATACAAAGCTGTGGCTTGTCCCGTGGAAACCATATCTTCTTACTTTATAATTTTCATAATATTCATAAGGAAGGCCGTACAGATAAGCTTTTGCAGGCATTGTCTGATGGAAAGCGGTATCAAATACGCCAACCATTGGTACGCCCGGCATCAGCTCCTTGCAGGCATTAATCCCGATCAGGTTTGCAGGATTATGTAATGGTGCAAGATCATTGCATTCTTCTACTGCTTTCAGCATATCATCTGTAATAACAGCAGAGGAAGCGAATTTCTCGCCGCCGTGTACCACTCTGTGTCCCACTGCATTTACTTCATCAAGGCTTTTAATGGCACCTGTTTTTTCATTTACCAGAGCATCCAGCACCATCTGGATGGCCTCTTTATGTGTAGGCATTGCAGCCTCTGTGATCTCTTTGTCAAGACCTGTTTTCTGATAGGTAAGTCTCCCGTCAATACCGATTCTCTCACAAAGTCCTTTTGCAAGCACTTCTTCTGTATCAGAATTAATTAACTGATACTTCAGGGAAGAGCTTCCGCAATTGATTACTAAAACATTCATTATTATTTACTCCCTTCGCTTTTCTTTGGATTCTCCAAAAAACATATCAGTTTCATTATAGTACAATCTTTGAAATTGGCAAGTAATTTCCCCGGACAATATAAAAAAAATACAAAAAAATTTCGATCTTTGTAAATATTAAAAACTTTTGCTTAAAACTGTAATGTTTTTTCTATTATTATATGAGATTTTTTTGTATCATAAAAGTACATTTTTCTGTTAAATAGCGTCTGGAGGATTACTATGTCTTTAAATTATGATTATTATCATATCTTTTATCATGTTGCTGAAAATAAAAGTCTGACTGCAGCAGCAAATCAGCTGTTTCTTTCCCAATCTACAGTCAGCCGTTCTATACAGAATCTGGAGCACGAACTAGGATGCACGCTTTTACTGCGTTCAAAGCAGGGCATTTCACTGACAGAAGAAGGAAGTTTCCTATACGATTATGTCAAAAAAGCCTTTGCTTATATTTCTTATGCAGAAAACCACCTGCATAATATACAGAAGTTAAACAGCGGCTTCCTGCGCATTGGTGCCACAGAACTGACACTACAGTATTTTCTGCTCTCCCATCTTGAGACCTTTGAAGCAAAGTATCCCGGTATCCATATGGAGCTTTCCTTCCAAATTCCAAAGGAAGCCTTTCAGCTTTTAAATTCGGGACTTCTTGATATTGCGATTCTGACAACCCCATTTTCAGAGAATGATTCCATACAAAAATATCCTCTGATGAATTTTAGTGATATTTTAATTGCCAGTCCCCAATACGAACATCTAAAACATAAGGTTCTGGATTTTTCTCAGCTGCAAAACGAACCTTTTATTGTCATGGAACATGGTACCAGCGCACGTCTTTACATTGACGAGGTCTGTTCCTCACTGGATATCACCTATTTTCCCAAATATGAGGTTGGTTCCATGCCCCTTATTGTTTCTATGGTGGAACGAAACCTTGGTATCGGCTTTGTCCCGGAAATCTTCGTACATGAGAAATTGAAAAAAGGGAAACTGATACAACTGCAATTAAAAACACCTCTGCCAAGCCGCCAGATCTGCGCTTTTACCAGTAAGGCATTTCCGGTTCACTCAGTCAGAGATGTTTTTTTAAAACAACTCTGCAAATAGTACTATTCACAACTATCTGCAAATTTTTTTATTTTCCTTATAATCAGCTGCATTCCTTTATAGCGGTCTGTAGAAATCTGCCGGGCAATGTCCGTTTTATCCATAAAAGTAATATCAGCCCGGCGGACTTCTTCTGGCGTTCGATGATGAAACAGTGCAGTGATTACACCAACAATCCCCTTCACAATAAGACTTTCACTGTCCGCCCGGACTGATATTTTTCCGTTTTCATACCCCAGCACCAGCCATAATTTTGCCTGGCAGCTATGTATTCTATTTTCCTCAGTCCGCTCTGTTTCGTATAGTTTTTCCATATCAGAGGTTAACTCTAACAGCGCCTGATACTGAATCAGCCAGTCTTCCAGTTCATTAAACTCCTGTATAAACTCCTGTTCTTCTTCTGCGATTGTCCTGACTTTTTTCTCCTCTGCCATTGCTGTACTCATATTACTGCCTCCCTGCCTCAAACACTGCTCTGGCAATATCCTGTGTCGTTTCAAAATATGCTGTCTTTTCTACAGGAAAAGTGATGCCAAACCCTTTCTGAATCGCCATATACAAAAGTATTTTCTTATTCATGGAAGAAGTAACTCCGTCGCAGGAAGCCGCACTGTCAGCTTTAAAAGCATCCTGTTTTTCCAGCTGGACAGCCTTTGCCACACTCAGTTCAGAAAGTTCTGAAATATCATAAATTCCCTGTGCAGTCTCATGCAGAAGATATTTATACAGTATAAACTGATATAAATCCTCATGGAGCAGTTCCGGGGTATGGTAGACTGTCCGCTGCATCTTTTCCAGAAGTGCAGCGGCAGCCTGACGGCTTTGTAATAATGTTTTATTTACTTTCAGGATACTCATGCGGTAACGACTTCCAGACCATATGCCTTGCCAAGCATAATCAGTTCTTTTGTATAATCACCGTACACAAGCGGACAATGATTTCCAAAATTAATTTGTTTATAGAAGAAATCTTCCTGGTCTTCTACTGTAAAAAATACTCCCTGATCACAATTCATTCTATCATAACCAGCCCCTCCACAAATCGTTGCTTTTGCCACAAATAATTGATTACCATCCGGCGAAATTTTTGCCAGTGTAATTTCCTGTCCATTATCCTGGCCAAAATCATAACGGAACGTTGCACCGAATCCGCCGTGTGCAAATGGTGCAATACCATAAGATCCTGTCTTAGCTGAAAGACCTTTTAACTTTCTGTTTGGCGTAGAATGGAAGGACAAATAAAGATTTGCCCGATCTGCATCTTTGATATTTTGAATATCATCTTCTCCTATATTCTGCAAAGTAACCATTTTGCCGTCTTCATCATAATATACACAATTGGTATTTCCCATATATGGTGCTTTTCCGGACAGGTTTGTCAGCATTACCATAGTTACCAGCGAATTGATATCAAATTCACATGCAGAAGGAATACCCTGTTCATTATTTAATGAGTGTGTCAGACAAAATGTAATCTGTTCTTCATTCATTCTTCTTGTAGAACAGATATCCGGACATGGAATAGTAAACGCATTACAATCATTAAATTCCATGAGTTTCTGAACGGTTACATATGCTACTACAGATTTTTTCAGTTTCTCCCTTTCCATTTTATTAAACTGAGCGCCTGCAATTAATTCATCTGTTATCTTTTCTACCAGCACCATATCTTCTTCATTAATATTAAGAGCTTTTCTTCCCGGAAGCGTTGGATTTGTGGTAGGATCCACCATATGTGTCTGATCAATTAACTCATGGGCATTTATATTTCGGAACCGAATTCCGAACTTATCTGCAATTTCATTGATATTTACAAATGTATCCGGCGTACTGAAAGATGTTGTAGAATTGAATCTGGACGCAAGCAGTACTCTTGTCTCTGCCAAAGCTTTTTTAGCACGCATTACCCGCAGATGGGTCCGCAGATCGTCCCATGTACGATAAGAGTATGATTCAAGCCCTCTGGCCCGAACAGCGGCTGTATTCAATGCCGGACCACAGCATTGCTGAGGTGCAACTCCCATAGGTTTCTTATAACGCTGTGCAAACTCCAGATATAGATCTCCTCTTCCGATTCCGGTAGAAAAAATAAAAAAATCTACCTGTTCAATATCCTCTGCCATCTTTAAAAACATATCTTCCTTCGTTACAAACCAGTCATCTCTTTCCACATAAATAGGATCAAGAATCTCAATCCCATCCATTGTAATATTTTTCGAAATATTATTTTTGAACTTTTTATAAAGTTCCTGAGCCATCATAACCTCATATGACTTTTCCAGCTGCTCTCCTTTTCCAAATCTGCATGGCCCTTCATATGAATATTCATGAATAATTGCCAGAAATACTGGCCGAACCCGCAACACTACATCTACACTTTTCTTAATCATTGGTAAATACCTCCTGCTTTATGTTTTATGGATTTTATTATATCTGATACTCACTTCTTCTACCAAATGCATAAATGAAGGGATCCATGCAATTAAGCATAGATCCCGCAGACCAGCAATATTTGCAGCATTAACTCCAGACTTTCTCTGCAATACTTTTGACCAGTTCTACCTTTCTCCACTGTTCCTCTTCTGTGAGAAGATTCCCTTCTTCGGTAGATGAAAAACCGCACTGAGGACTGATACACAGCTGTTTTAACGGAACATATTGCTGTGCTTTGCAGATTTTTTCCACAATTTCCTGTTCACATTCCAGCTTCGGATCTTTGGATGTAACAAGTCCAAGAACCACCTTCTGATTTCTTATAAAGCGGAGAGGTGCAAAATCTCCTGCCCGGTCAGAATCATATTCCAGGAAAAAACCATCCACATGACAGCCCCCAAATAAAATTTCAGCTACCGGCTCATAACCGCCGCTGGAAAACCAGGTAGATCTGAAATTTCCTCTGCAGACATGCATTGTAATCACCATATCATCCGGTTTTACTTCCAGAATGCGATTCAGCATATCTACATATTTTTGCGCAGTCACATCCAGATCCAAACCGCGTTCTGCATATGCCTCGCGTTTGCTCAAATCACAAAACTCTCCCCATGAAGTATCATCAAACTGCAGATAACGACATCCCGCCGCATAAAATGCCTGAACAGCATCCTGATAGGCCGCTGCAATATCCGCAAACAGGACGTCTTCCTCCCGGTATCTCTCAAGAGGCTTGTAATTCTCTTCTCTGACACAACACATTAAATGGAGCATTGACGGAGACGGTATTGTTTGTTTTACAACAGTATTCCCGGCCACAGACTTCATGAATTTAAAATCTTCTAAAAACGGATGCCGGCCAAACCCAATTTTCCCTGTTATTTTAACAGTAGCAGGTTTTGGCTGTTCTCCTTGAAACTCTACAGACCAGTGTTCTGCGCCAATTTCTGCAACACCTTCTAATGCTGCAAAAAAATCCAGATGCCAGTAGCGCCTTCTGAACTCACCATCCGTCACAGCCGGCAGACCTGCTTCTTTTTCCTTCATGACCAGTTCTCTGACTGCTTCATTTTCAACCGCTGTCAAATCCTTTTTCTTTATTTCTCCTTTTGAAAACTTCTCTCTTGCTTTCTTCAGCTTATCCGGTCTCAAAAAACTTCCCACCACTTCAAAAGGATATGGTGCTTTTTCCATATTCATATAATTGCTCATTGCGAATCCTCCTTGCATTTCTCAGGTTACTTTAACATAAGAGGATTACTATGCGTTAATACAAATAATCAATCGCCATCTATAGAAAAAAACTATATTTATTCAAATGTTCAAGATAACGTTTCGCAGTTTCACTCAAGGGCATTTCAGCAGCATGAATATAGCCGATTTCCATTTTCTCTTCACGGGCCAGCGGAACAGATACAATTTCCGTTCCATTCAAATCGCTGCTTAAAATCCCGGAACAAATAGTATAACCATTCAAACCAATCAGCAAATTAAACAGCGTAGCACGGTCTGTTACAACAATACTTTTAGGACTTTCTTCTGTACTGTACGGCTCTTCCGCAAAATAAAAAGAGTTATTGATTCCCTGCTCATATGTCAGTCTGGGATAATCCTGCAAATCAGCCATCGCCACTTTCTCCTTCCCGGCCAGGGGATTTTTTCTGCTGACAAATACATGAGGTCTTGCCAAAAACAGCGGAACAAATGAAAGCTCTGCCTTCTCAAACATCCGCATCATAACATCATGATTAAAATCATTCAGAAACAAAATTCCAAGTTCACTCCTTTTCGTACGCACATCCTCAATTATATCAAATGTCTTTGACTCTCTCAGGGAAAATTCATACTTGTTTTTTCCGTATTCTTTTATCAGTTCCACAAATGCATTTACAACAAATGCATAATGCTGGGCCGATATAGCAAAAACTCTGCGCACAGGAGTTCCTTTTTTGTATTTCTGCTCCAGAAGCTGAGCCTGTTCTACTACCTGGCGGGCATAAGCCAGAAACCTTGTTCCTTCTTCTGACAGATAAACCCCTCTGTTATTACGGCAAAATATTGTAATCCCCATTTCTTTTTCCAGATCCGTTACAGCCTTAGAAAGACTTGGCTGAGTAATAAATAACTTTTGTGCTGCGCCGCTGATGGAACCGGACTGCACAATCTGGATCACGTATTTTAACTGCTGTAATGTCATAACCGCTCCTTTTTATCTTTTTTATTTCTGCTTATTTATAAAACGATAGTACACAAACCTTTCAAATTCTGCAATTACAAATTTTCTTGTACTGCCGCGGCCTCCGTGTTATGATTTCTGAAATATAAGAATTCAATCAGGAGACTTTTATGAATATTACAGGAATTATTGCTGAATACAATCCATTCCATAACGGACATGCATATCACATAGAAGAAACCAGAAAACAAACTCAGGCAGACTATATTATCGCCATCATCAGCGGTAATTTTGTGCAGAGAGGCGCACCCGCCGCTGCAGACAAATATCTTAGAACACGGCTGGCTCTCCTTGGAGGCGCAGATCTTGTTCTGGAACTGCCTGTTTTCGGAGCTGTTTCAAGCGCTGAAACATTTGCAAAAAGCGGCATTCATATTCTGGACAGGCTAAACTGTGTTACACATATCAGTTTTGGCGCAGAGTCCCCGGATACAGACCGGCTCTTTTCTCTGGCCGCATTATTTGCAGGGGAGCCGGCTCCCTACCGCGAACTTCTCTCCTCTTATTTAAAAGAAGGACTTTCCTTCCCGGCGGCCCGGCAGGCTGCGGCAGTGAAATATCTGCATCTTGATGCAGACCCCTCTGCTTTAAATCTGCCCAACAACATTCTCGGCATCGAATATTTAAAAGCTCTCATGCAGTCTGACTCTGATTTAATTCCATGTATCATCCCCCGTCAGGGCAGCAGCTACCACGATACGGATATCCACAGAGGGTTTTCCTCCGCCACCGCCCTGCGGAAAGCTATTTTCGCCTCCAAGGAGCTCTCCGTCACAGCCGATTCACTGTGTAATCTTAAAAACCAGATGCCGGATGCCTGCTATCAAGCAGTAAAAGACTGGGCCGCTCATAATTTCTTTCTGCAGGAAGATGATTTTTCCAGCCTCCTTCATTATAAGCTGCTTCTAAATAACGGACGATACGCAGAATTTGGCGAAGGTTCTTTACAGCTTTTTGGCAGAATCAAACACACACTGGAACAATTTAGAAGTTTTTCTCAATTCTGCAGTATCCTGAAAACCAAAGACCGCACTTACACTTCCATTGCCAGATATTTGATTCACCTGCTTCTTGGCATAACGGGGGAGAGTCTCTGTCTTTTTCAGAAATATGACTGCGCGCCTTATGTAAGGATACTGGGATTTAAAAAATCTGCAGCGCCCCTTTTAACTTTGCTAAAGCAAAGCAGCATTCCGGTAATCAGCAGATTATCTTCTGATTATCAGGATTTATCTGATGAAAGAAAACAGCTTCTTGAGCTTGAGATCCGCAGCGCTCACATTTACAACAGCATTCAGACCGGTAAAACGGGATACCCTGTAAAAAATGAATTTCGCCGGTCCCTTATCATACTTTAAACGCCAGATCTGCAGATAATTTTTTTGCTGCCCCAAAATATATTTGCGGGGCAGCATTTTTTCGTACACTCTTCATTTTGAGCCGTGTTTTGACGGTATACCTGTCATTTTATTAGCAAAAATGAATTATTTTGTTTTAAATCCTGCATTTTTATTTGTCTTTTTCTTAACAAAGTCTATTTCTGCGTTATTTTTTGCATAATATAGAATTTTCACTTGCAGTATTTTGAACTTTCCAATATAATTGTGTCATGCGGTCATTTGTCCGCGTGACGCAAAATAAATCTGAGGGGATTTATTTTCCCAGATGCCTGATACCAGGCATCCGAAAATGAGTGAGGAGTCTAATTGAATGAAAAACACAACAATCAAACCATTCAAAAAGGTTCTGGTGGCGAACCGGGGCGAAATCGCCATCCGAGTATTCCGGGCTTTAAATGAGCTTGGGATTACAACCGTCGGTATTTTTTCCAAGGAAGACCGCTATGCGCTTTTCCGTACAAAAGCAGATGAGGCTTATCCGTTAAATCCGGAAAAAGGTCCCATTGATGCTTATCTTGATATCGACACCATTATTAAAATTGCATTGTCCGCAAATGTGGACGCAATTCATCCGGGGTATGGCTTTTTATCAGAAAATCCTGATTTTGTAGACGCCTGCGAAAAAAACGGCATTGTTTTCATTGGTCCTTCCAGCGATATTATGAACGCTATGGGAGATAAAATTTCTTCCAAGCAGATGGCCATTGATGCAGAAGTACCGATTATTCCAGGTGTGGACCATGCCATTAAAGAATATGACGAAGCTGCAAAAATCGCAGCGCAGGTTGGTTTTCCAATTATGCTGAAAGCCTCAAACGGCGGCGGCGGACGCGGTATGCGTATCGTCAACTGCATGGAAGACCTTGGCAGAGAATTTGAAGAAGCAAAAAATGAATCCAAAAAAGCATTTGGCGATGACAAGATTTTTATTGAAAAATATCTTCGCAGTCCAAAACATATTGAGGTTCAGATCCTTGGGGACAACTACGGCAATGTAGTACACCTCTTTGACCGCGACTGTTCCGTACAGCGCCGTCACCAGAAAGTTGTTGAGTACGCTCCTGCTTTTTCTGTTCCGGAACAGACAAGACAGATCATCTTTGACAGCGCCATCCGTCTTGCAAAAAAAGTAGGCTACCGAAATGCCGGCACGCTGGAATTTCTTGTAGATGCTGACAATCATCCGTATTTTATCGAGATGAATCCACGTATTCAGGTGGAGCATACCGTCAGCGAAATGGTTACGGGAATTGATCTGGTGCAGTCTCAGATTCTGATCGCAGAAGGCTATCCGCTGGATTCAAAAGAAATCAGTATATCTTCTCAGGATTCCATCCACTGCAATGGATATTCTATCCAGACCCGTGTTACAACCGAGGATCCCAGTAATAACTTCCTTCCTGATACGGGAGAGATTACCGTATACCGTTCCGGTTCCGGAAATGGTATCCGTCTGGACGGCGGAAACGCTTACACAGGCGCAGTGATTTCCCCATACTATGACAGTCTTCTTGTAAAGGCCATCTCACATGACCGTACCTTTGAAGGCGCCGTACGCAAGTCCATCCGGGCAATGCGGGAAATGAGAATCCGCGGTGTCAAAACGAATATTCCGTTTCTGATCAATGTCTTGAATCACTCTAAATTCGTAAATGGACAGTGCTACACTACTTTTATCGAAGAAACTCCGGAATTATTCCAGTTAGAGCGGGGACAGGACCGGGCAACCAAGATTATTGAATTCCTGGGTGATAAAATTGTAAATTCCACCACAGGGCCAAAAGGTTTTTATGAAAACCGGGTGCTTCCAAAATATGACAGAACTGCTCCTGTATACGGCGCCAGAGATGAATTTTTAAAACTGGGCGCTGAAGGATTTATGCAGAAAATAAAAAATGATAAAAAACTGTATGTCACAGATACTACTATGCGTGATGCACAGCAGTCTCTGATGGCAACCCGCATGAGAACCAAAGACCTCTGCGGCGCCGCTTACGCTACCAACGCATTTATGCAGAATGCATTTTCTGTGGAAGCCTGGGGCGGGGCAACCTATGATACTGCATACCGTTTTCTGAAAGAATCACCCTGGAAACGTCTGACGCTGTTAAGAGAAAGAATGCCAAACACACTGATTCAGATGCTGCTGCGGGCATCCAACGCAGTTGGATACAGCAACTATCCGGATAATGTGGTAAAAGAATTTATCCGCATTTCTGCAGAACACGGCATTGATGTATTCCGTGTATTCGATAGTTTAAACTGGGTGGAGAACATGAAGATGCCTATTGAGGAATCTTTAAAGACCGGTAAAATTGTAGAGGGTACGATCTGCTACACCGGAGATATTACAAGCCCGTCTGAAACCAAATATACACTGGATTACTATGTGAAAAAAGCTCTGGAACTGGAGGCTTTAGGATGCCACGCAATTGCCATCAAGGATATGGCGGGCCTGTTAAAACCTCTGGCTGCAAAAAAACTTGTAACAGCCTTAAAAGATGAATTAAACGTTCCTCTGCATTTACATACACACGATTCCACAGGAAACGGCGTAAGCTCTGTATTAATGGCCGCTGAAGCAGGTGTTGATATTGTGGACCTTGCAATTGAATCCATGTCCTCTCTCACCAGCCAGCCATCCATGAACGCTGTTACAGAAGCCCTTCGCGGCACCCAGCGCGATACCGGACTGGATTTTGAACAGCTGGATGAATTAAGCCGCTACTATGGCAGAATCCGTAAAGTTTACGCTGCTTTTGAAAGTGATATGAAAGCTCCAAATGCGGAAATCTACAAATATGAAATTCCCGGCGGACAGTATTCAAACCTTTTAGCTCAGGTTACCAGCATGGGATCTGCCGATGACTTTGAATCAATTAAGTCTCTGTATAAAGATGCCAACGATCTCCTTGGAAATATTGTTAAAGTTACCCCAACTTCCAAGGCGGTAGGCGATCTGGCAATCTTCATGTTTAAAAATAATCTGACTAAGGAAAATATTCTCACAGCCGGCGCAGGACTTTCCTATCCGGACTCTGTAGTTGATTACTTTAAAGGCATGATGGGACAGCCGGACGGCGGTTTCCCTGCAGCCCTTCAGAAAATTGTCCTGAAAGATATTGAACCATTAACAGAGCGCCCAGGCAGACTTCTTCCTCCGGAAGATCTAGAAGCAATTAAAAAGCACCTGATCGAAAAGTACCATTATGAAGATAAGAGTGAAGAAGTCATGCAGCAAAAAGCCATCAGCTATGCATTATATCCGAAAGTATATGAAGATTACTGCGACCATTTTGAAATGTATAATGATGTCACCCGTCTGGAAAGTCATGTATATTTCTATGGACTGCGCAAAGGAGAAGAAACTTATCTGACACTGGGCGAAGGAAAAGAAGTCCTGATTAAATATCTTGAAGCAAGCGATCCGGATGTACACGGAATCCGCACTTTAAGCTTCCAGGTAAACGGTTCCATCCGTACGGTCCGGGTTCAGGATAAGAATCTTGAAATCAAAGCTGACCAGAAGCTGAAAGCGGATAAATCCAATCCATGCCACCTTGGCTCTTCCATTCCTGGAACAGTTGGAAAAGTCCTTGTAAAAGAAGGCGACAAAGTTACAGAGAATATGCCTTTGATGACAGTGGAAGCTATGAAGATGGAAACAACCGTTGTATCAAAAGTAAACGGCAGCGTAGATAAGATTTATGTTTCTGCCGGTGACAGCGTAAATCAGGATGATTTACTTGTATCCTTTATCATTGAGGAAGAGGCGGAATAAACCTACATTACCGGAGATGTTTATAAACAATACTTTTTGATTCTGCGGGAAATATTTCCTGCAGAATCTGATACCAAAAACAATACAAACAAATCGTTAATCAAACAATTTCTTACATACCAAAAAAGCAAAAAGAAATTCCCTGTCAGCCACCCGGCCGGCAGGGAATTTCTTTTCCTGTTATACCTAAATATTTTCTGCCTTCAGCGCATCTATCAGATTTTCCTTCTGAAGTCTTTTCACCGCAAACCTTGCTGTTAAAAACACAATCACAAATACAGATATAACCGCAATGAGTACGGATTTCCCTGGTATTACAAAATATGCGTCTACAGCCTGCAGCACCAGCACATACATACAAAGCGTCCCAAGAAATGCAATGGGGATTCCAAAGATCAGCGACCGGACACCGTATAAAATGCATTCATAGCGCAGCATATTCCGGATTCCTTTTTTGGTGATTCCTATACTGGCAAGCATTGCAAAATCCCGTTTTCTGAGAGCAATATTTGTGGACAGCGTATGAAAGACATTTGCCACGGCAATCAGCGAAATCATAATAATAAATCCATAAGAAAATACATTAATAATGATCAGAAGATTCTGATTCGTCTCATCATCCGCCACCCGGTCATAAATATTCAGATCTCCGGAAGGCAGGCCGGCGTTTGAGAGCACTTTTTTCATTTCTGCTGTCAGTGTCTCATGATTATCGGTCTTAAAATAACAGGTAACACTGCCTCCTAACTCCCGGGGAGCTGCTGAATAAGGATAAATCATCAGCACCGTGCCTCTGTCTGTGGGAACCCCAAGAGGCGCTTCGCTGACAAGATCTCCAATCTGCACCTTCTCATACTCAGCCGGAATCTTCACCTCATTTAAAAGATTTCCCTGCTGATCATACTCTTCCTGTTCCCCTTCCCGCACATAATAATACATATACTGCCAGGTACCGTCCTCTCCAATCTCCATTCCGCCTCCCACATTATTGTATCCCTTCTTTTCCGGGACCGCCTTTACCTTTAAAACAGAGGTGACATCCTGTTTAAAATATTCAAACTGATAGGTGATTCTGCTGTCATTTTCCCACAGTGTCTGCTTTCCGGTATTATATACAACAGCAGGGGGATTGTCAGAGTTTAGATATTTTTTCGTTTCCAGTCCCTGCTCCTTTAAAAACGCCTCATATGCGGTATCCTCAAGATAAAACTTATATGCGGTAAATGCAAGACCTGAATCTTTAACATCATCCGTAAAACCTCCTGCTGCCTGCTGAAACTTAACCTGGCTTTCTGCCAGATCATCTGGCAGAATCACGATATCACAAATATCACTGCTGCTGTAAGCCATCTCCTTTGTTTCAGAAAGATTTGAAAGCACATTAAGCGTTTCCTGCTGATATTCCGGCATTTGATACCAGAGATCATAATTGGATGTTACCACACTTACACTTACTACCGACCTTAAATACATGGTAAAACTGCTGACAGATAAAAACAGAATAATACTCAAAGCCAGAGAAGCAATGGTCGTCCGGTATTTTTTTCTGCTTCTGATAAAATATTTTCTTCCAAGCATCCCTTCTAGTCCAAATACCTTTAAAAACAGCCGGGAGGTTTTCACACTTTTATTCTGATTCGTGATATCATTCTGCTGGCGGATGGCCTCAATGGCTGTTACTCTGGCTGCTCTTCTGGCAGGAATCCACACCGAAATAAATACTGTGCACAGGGTGATTCCTGCAGCAAGCAGTATTGAAATCAATGAAACGTGAAGTGTCACATCATAAGGAGACTCCAGCAGACTGTGAAATTTATCTCCGATAAAATGAAAGGTGATTCCCATACCTGCCAGCCCCAGACAGATGCCCAGAGGGATTCCGGCAAGTGAAACAAATCCCGCCTCCCAGAAAACACTTTGTTTAATCTGCCTCTTTGTTGCGCCAATAGAAGACAGCAGGCCAAACTGTTTGGTCCGTTCGCTGACGGAAATAGAAAAAGCGCTGTAAATAAGGGAAATGGATCCTGTCAAAACTAAAATACCAAATATCACCGCAAAACCATATATAATAACAGACCAGTTAGAAAACTTGATTACCCCGGCAAACATCAAAAGATTCCAGTTTTGTTCCACAGAATAATCTGCCAGCTGATGCCGCTCAATATAGGCATCCATAAGTTTGCCCGGATTTTTAATATTCAGATACAAATCATATCCATCTGTTTTAGAAACCAGCTGTTGGGAATAGGTTAATGCCGTATAGCCCGGTGCTGTATACCCTTCAAATTCCGGCCGTTCATAAATTCCAACTACCTGATATGTTTTATTTCCGGTCTTTTCTAAGTTTTCTTTGCCGTCTCCATACCAGGCATCATCCTGAGTTAATTTTTCACCCAGGACAGATTTCCGGTCTCCCAGCTTTAGGGAAAGGGTATCTCCATTTTTATATACAACATTCCCATTATAGTTTAAATGCTCCGGAATCAGAATTTCTCCATCATTTTCCGGCATCCGTCCGGACACCAGATGCACCGGCATAATATCAAAAAACGTCTGGTCTGCCGCCGCAACATACAAATACGGTTTATATTCATTCTCACTGTCAATAAAAGCATATCCAACATAACGGGCCGCTGCTGCATATACCGTTTCATCATCCTGCTTACATTCCTCTAGTACATCACTCCCCGCATTGGGCACATGCAGATAATAATTGCCATCCCTGTATATATAGGTCTTTTCCATATAAGAAAACAGGCTTGTACAAAAGGATACCAGAGCCGTAAACAAAGCCGCCGACAGCAAAACTCCCACAATCGTTACTCCGGTCCGCATACGGTTTTCTTTCATGGTTTTAAAGGTTACTTTCTGAAAAACATTCATCTGCCCATCACCTCATCCCGGGTAATTTTCCCATCTTCAATTGCAATCATGCGGTCTGCCTGAAGGGCAATATTTTCATCGTGGGTGATCATGATAAGCGTCTGCTGATATTTTACATTTGACAGCTTCAGCAGTTCTACAATTTCCTGGCTATTGCGGGAATCCAGATTTCCGGTAGGCTCATCTGCCAGAACAACCGCCGGGGCATTCATCAGCGCTCTCCCGATAGATACTCTCTGCTGCTGACCTCCGGAAAGCTGGTTTGGAAGATGATTCTCTCTGCCTTTCAGTCCCAGAATATCTGTTAGCTCCCCAAGGCGCTCCTGATTAATATCTCTTCCGTCCATCAGCACCGGCAGCGTCATATTTTCCATTACATTTAAAACCGGAATCAGATTATAAAACTGATAAATCAGCCCCACTTCCCTGCGCCTGAAAACCGCCAGCTGCTCATCTGTCCCCCCATAAATATCCTGACCATTCATAAAAACTTTTCCGGATGTGGGCTTATCTACACCTCCCAGAATATGAAGCAGCGTAGACTTTCCGGAGCCCGACGGGCCTATAATAGAGATAAATTCTCCTTTGTTTACAGAAAAAGAAATACCGTCCAGCGCCTTTACTGTATTGGTTCCCTCTCCATAATATTTCTTAAGATTTTCAACTCTGAGAATTTCCATGAAAACTCTTCTCCTTTTTCTTTTCTGCTCTCAGCATAACAGGCTCAAATGACGTCCCGATGACTTTTAAGTGACAGAATTGTCACATATCATATCCATCAAAAAACAGCGCCCCATCCCTGCCCCGGGCCTTACACTCCACAGTTCTTATTATGAAATCTTCTGGAACTTTTTATATCACACTCTTATAAAATTTAATGGTAAACAAAGCCCCTTTGTCTTTTTGATTTTCCGCTTTAATAATTCCGTCCTGACGTACAATAATCATCCTGGCCAGCGCCAGACCAATCCCAATACTCTGGCTGCCAGCATTTTTTCCCTTATAGAACCGTTCAAACAGATGCGGCAGATCCTCTGTATCAAATCCTTCTCCGGTATCCGAAATCAATATCTCTGAATACAGTGCATTCTCTCTGGCAGTTACACTGATTTTACCTCCTGCAGGCACATGCTCCGTACAGTTTTTCAGAATATTTCCCACAGCTTCTGCAGTCCACATAAAATCTCCGCAGAAATTGCCTGACAAATTCAGCAAAAGCTCCTGTTCTCTTAATTCCATGGAAATCAAAAGGGGTTCGGCTGCTTTTTCTATTAATCGTTTTAGAGAAATTTCCTGCTTTTCAAGCTCCACGGTTCCGGCATCTAACCTTGCTGCTTTTAATAAAGCTGAAATCTGCCACTCAATCCGCTCAAGAAGCTGACTCATCTCCATAAGCTTTACCCGCCGGTCTTCTTTTGTAAGCTCCTGACTGCGCATAGAAACTGTCAACAGGTTCAGCGCAGTCAGAGGCGTCCGAATCTGGTGGGATATATCGGCAATGGAATCTGCCAGCAGAATTTTATCTTTTTTCAGCTGCTCTGCCTGCTCCCGCAGCCTGACAGTAAGCTTTACTACTTCGTTTCTTAAAAGACTTAATTCCCCCTCCTGATAGTCTGAAAAACATATCTGTTCCTCTCCGTGGAGCACAGCGTCCACACGGGAGACAAACGCTTCCATATGCCGATAACGCTTTTTCATTTCCATAAGATATAATACGATAAACACGGCACCCAGAATGCAGATTAAAAAGCCCGATTCTCTGCAAAGCAAAAACCCCAGGACAGCAGCACCTGATGATAAAACACAATATAAAATCAGATGATTTCTCACCTGCGCATTCCTTAGCAATTTCATGTCCTATTCTCCTATTCTATATCCCAGCCCGCGTACAGTTTTTATCATTTCAGGATTCTGAGGATCATCTTCCACCTTTTCCCTGAGCCTTTTAATATAAACCGTCAATGTATTATCATTTACAAACTCCCCGGATACATCCCAGATCTCCTCTAAGATTCTGCTTCTGCTCAAAATCATCCCCTGATTTCCGGCAAACAACAGCAGCAGACGGTACTCTAACGCAGACAGGCTGATTTCTCTGCCATTTTTTAACACACTTCCCTTTTCCGGATCAATCCGAAGAGCCCCCATACAGATCACGCTTCTTTTTTTTCCAGTACGCCTAAGCACGCTGCGGATTCTAGATACCAGTTCTCTTGGCCGAAACGGCTTTGAAATATAATCGTCCGCCCCCAAATCCAGCCCCGTTACTACACTATATTCATCATCAGATGCGGTGAGAAAAATCACTGGCAGATCCATCTCTTTTTTTATTGCAGAGCAGACAGAAAAACCATTGCCGTCCTGCAGGGATACATCCAGAAGGGCCAGATCATATTCTCTTTCTTTTAATCTGTCAAGAGCTTCTTTCTGGCCGCAGGCTGTAAAAAGTTCAAATCCCTCTTCCTTTAAAAACTCTGTGAGAGATTTTATAATCCATTTATCATCTTCTACCAGCAGTATTCGCGTCATAATTCTCCCCTTTTCATCATCCATTTTTATTCAGTATAACGAAAATGGCTGCAGAATTCAAATTCTGCAGCCACACACTGTTTCTCTGATTGTTTTTAATGATGGAACAGACGGATGCCTGTAAAGCACATTGCCATTCCATATTTATTGCAGGTATCAATTACATGATCATCGCGAATTGACCCGCCCGGTTCCGCAACATATTTAACGCCGCTTTTATATGCCCGCTCTATATTATCTCCAAAGGGGAAAAATGCATCAGATCCCAGAGCAACATCTGTATTTTTCGCCAGCCACGCCTTTTTCTCTTCCGGTGTAAATACCGGCGGTTTCACCTTAAAGATTGTCTCCCAGACGCCGTCGGCCAGCACATCCATATACTCCTCACCCATATACACATCAATGGCATTGTCTCTGTCTGCCCGTTTAATGCCGGCCACAAACTGAAGGCCCATAACCTGGGGAGACTGGCGCAAAAACCAGTTATCTGCTTTCTGTCCTGCAAGACGGGTACAGTGAATCCTGGACTGCTGTCCTGCTCCGATTCCAATAGCCTGTCCGCCTTTCGCATAGCATACAGAATTAGACTGTGTATACTTCAGAGTAATCAAAGCAATCAATAAATCAATCTGGGCAAGTTCCGGAATCTCTTTATTTTCCGTTACAATATTTTTTAGCATATCTTTGTCTATTTTCAGTTCATTCCGGCCCTGCTCAAAGGTAATTCCAAATACCTCTTTATGCTCCACCGGATTTGGAACATATTCCGGATCTATTTCAATGACATTATATTTTCCGCCTTTTTTTCCTTTCAGAATCTCTAACGCTTCTGGTTCATATCCGGGCGCAATGACTCCGTCTGATACCTCACGCTTAATAATCTTTGCAGTAGATACATCGCACACATCTGATAAAGAAATAAAATCTCCAAAGGAAGACATACGGTCCGCACCTCTGGCTCTTGCATAGGCGCAGGCAAGGGGAGATAATTCTCCTAAATCATCCACCCAGTATATTTTACTTTCTGTATCAGTCAAAGGAAGTCCTACTGCTGCCCCTGCCGGGGAAACATGTTTAAAGGATGTGGCTGCGGGAAGGCCTGTTGCCATTTTTAATTCCCGCACCAGCTGCCAGCCATTAAAAGCGTCCAGAAAATTAATATATCCTGGTTTACCGCACAGCACTTTTATTGGAAGCTCTCCTTCTTCTATATAAATTCTGGATGGTTTCTGGTTTGGATTACATCCGTATTTCAATTCTAATTCATTCATCTGTATGCCCCCTTATTGATTCTTATTTACGATTCGTGTCTCATAAGAGCCATCTTCGATATTAATGTACCGCACAAATAAAGAAACCTTATTCTCTTCATTTAAACTGTTCCAGAGCAGGTCAGTATAAGCATCAATATCATTCAGAACATCCACAAGCTCTGGTTCTCCCTCAAAGCTTGGAAGCGGACTGCCGTCTCCCATGTATGTGTGAATAAAATGGGCCTCCCCGGCTGCCGGATTTTCATATGCAAATGTATAACGGTTACAAGAGGCCGGATCCCCGTGGTTACTCTTTAAAATAGACATGGCATAGCTGTATTTTCCATCCTCCACATGCATAATACCAGAAATCCGCGGAGTGTAATTTGGTGCGTCCGGTTCAAAAGTTCTCCCCCGCAGTGACTGTTCAAAGGTCATTTGTTTGTCCATCAGTTCATAGATCGTATCTGTCTGATCTCCGTTAGTTACAATTGTTTTATTTCCAAGTACACGAACAGGAGCATAAATAATAAGACTGGGATCTTCAAGCTTTGAAGGATCAAATGCCTCCGTACGGATTCCGTCTTTTTCCTCCACAAATATACGATTTCTGCTGTTTGCGCTTCTTCCCATAATAAAGTAAGCTGTCACAGCCTTTGTTCCATCTTCTGTTTTTCCAATGATAATTCCACGTCCCGGATAATCGTTTTCTTTCAAACGTTTCTCAATTGATAACTTTTCCATACGGAAAATCCTCCTTATTAAGTATGACCAGTTCTTCTGCAAAAAGATCCCACATTCAGGACCCTCCGCCTGCAGCCAGGGGCCGCCATAACATCATCCCTCTTTAAAGCTATGAGGCACTGCCTGTCAGGACAGATAACTTTCTATTAAAGTTTAACATGAGGCCGGCCTTTTTACAACGAAGGTCCGTTTTTGATGGTATTAAATTATTTACTGGAATTTATAAGTACAATTAATATGTTTCAGTTGTAAAATAATTTATACTTTTAAATCTGTTGTCTGAAACAAATTTTGGCCAATTCTTATTTTTGGTTCCAAAGATCTTCTTATCATAACATGTTTTTTATCACACCGCTGTGTTTCCCGCCTGCTTGGGACGCCTGTTCCATATGCAGATCTGATATCTTATGTTACAGTAATAAAACCATGATCCCGCAAAGAAAGGATCATACATATTCCATGCCGTGCCCATTCCTTTTGAACGCATAAATATTTTTAAATTGCCGGGAGCGGATTTCGCTGTTGGCGCGTCATATATATTGAAGTCTTTCACAGCAAAAGATAAAGTTAGGCAGGAAATACAATGGATAAAATTACAAATGATGAGTTTGCAGATTACGCTTCAGCATATCAGACCGGCTTATACCACCTGGCATATGCAATCTTAAACAATGAAGCCGATGCACAGGATGCGGTCAGTGAAGCACTTACCAAAGCTTTTGAGCACAGAAATGATTTAAGAGACAGAACAAAATTCCGCCCTTGGATTATGAAAATTGTAATGTCTGTAGCAAAAACGATGTTAAGGAAAAGAAAGCGTTCCATTTTGACTGAAGATATTGATCTCCTTCAGTCTGGATCTGTCACAGAAACCAAATACAGCGATCTGCTGGATATGGTTATGACTCTGGAACCCAAGTTCAGAATCGTTGTGATTCTATACTATTACGAATCATTTTCTACTGTGGAAATCAGCGAAATCATGAAAATTCCGGAAGGAACCGTACGCTCCCGGCTGACACGGGCCAGGGAAAAGTTAAGGCATATGATTGAGTTATAGTTTTGATGCCAGCCAAAAAACAGATGCAAAACCAAAAACGGTTCCTGCATCTGTTTTTTATACCATAATACGAAACAGTTACCTGTCTGTATCTATATCTTTAGCTTTTATTTCGATGGGGTATAGGATACCATTTCTTTTCCGCTGTAAGATACCGTAATTTTATCACCCTTTTCTAAAAAGAGCAGATTCTCGTTTTCCGATACTTTCTGGCGGAAAATTTCCTTCTCGCCGGTGATAATATAAATATAGGTATTTCCATCAATATCAATCAGTTTTATATCAGCAATGGTAATCGTTTTACTTCCCTCTGCCTCTACAGGCTGCTTTGACGGCTCCTCTTTCTTGTCTTCTTCCTGTACTGCCTCTCCGGTGCCAATCAGATTCCTGTATTTTTGAATACATTCTTCCTGGGTAGAAGCGGTAGTTACCAGATTATACTGCTCCACATTTACTGCTGCATACAGCTTCACCAGTCCGCTGGCATCCTTTAAAACCATAATATAAGTAGGTTCTCCATCTACATTGATCAGAGACGGGAAGCTTGCCTGGTATCCTTTTTCCTGTACCTCACCTTCTGCGGCGGACATAGCCGATTTCTCATCAGCCCCGGCAATTTCATAGTAGTGAGTTTCACCTGTACGCTCATTCGCCATGATAAAACCAATATTAGAACTGTCTCCATTCACCGATGTAATGCCTGTGTAAATCCAGATATCTCCATCCTTTGCAACATATCCATAATCGGAAAGGGGAACTGCATCGTTTTGATCAGTCTCTTCATCTGTGGTATACATGGTGACACGCTTACAGCCTTTTTTTCCTATGACACTGTTAATGAAACCATTCTGCAATTTTCCATACCAGTTATACTGTTCACAAAGCAGATCGCCGTCATAAACCACATCCACCCAGTTTGGTACATCTGCAGCATCATAATACTGCGATGAGCCATCCACCGGATCCACAATAATAGCGCCCTTTACAGTTTTTCCTCCAAATAAAAATACAGTCTTTTTGTAAACAGTTGCAATATAATACGGATTTCCCTCTTCATCAATCTCAAAATGCAGATTTCCAAAAACCGCTGTAGGATAATGCATTCTGATATGTCTGGCCAGATCCTGTCCCAGATAAGCGGAAGGTACATATTTCATGCCTTCTGCAGCTTCTTTGTAATCTGCAGACATAGAAACCGGATCTACCGTTACATATCCCGGAATGCCGTCAGATCTGTTATTAATCCATTTAAAAAATCCTGCATATTCCAGAGGTGCAACCTTCAACGGAGCCTTATTGGCATCAATCTGGGTATAGTCAGAAGCCACATTATACTGACTGACCACATTTGAGAGAGAACCGATTTCACGGTCTCCAAGCATCTGTGCGGAATAAGTATCCATCAGGGCAATGGAATCCGTATTTAAAGTTTCTGCAAGGTCTTCCTCAAATACCGAATCTTCTACCTTCAAAATAGAGGAATACTTTCCCGCATGGAACATAGGAGAGCCAAGTATGGCAATTACAGCTGCTGCCAGAATAATCACTCCCGGAATTACAAATTGCTTTGTATTCTTATAATTCTGATATTCTCTCTCACTCTGCTGAATATCCCGGCTTGTAATGCTCAGAGAAAAATAGGCAATTGCTTTTACGGCCAGGAATAAAATTGTTCCGCCGATAACCGCCGCCCAGAATCCTGCTGACTGCACATTAATAGCAAACAATGTAAAGTAAAAAGTAAGCGCAAGTACAACAGCTGTGACAACAGCAGCTATCAGTATTGATTTCAGCTTAATTTTACCGGCTGCAGAATTTTTTTGCTTCTTCTGCCCCGGAGGCACCTCACAGTTTTTAAATTTTTTTTCTTTTTTCCGTTTCATATATCCTCCTTAGCAAGGGATATCAGCCGCAGTGCGATCTACAGCGGAGTGTTTTTTGCTCTATAGGAATCGGCACCTTTCAGCTTTATCACAACACAGTATCCCTATAGAGTAAAAAAAGACTTCTGCCACACACAACGTATGACAAAAGTCTTGCTGTTTAATTCTAACCGAGTGCATCTGCACTGTACTGACGATTTCGAAGCGCATTCGCGTCGCTACTCCCTTTTGCTTGCAACTATAATATAATTTTCCTTCTGCTTTGTCAACACCTTTTTTATTTCTGGATACAGCCCTGAAAGAAAGCCTCAAATCAGCTTAATACGCTGCCATTTCCCGCTTCTGAAACGAACCCGGAAGAAAATAAGCCTGAATACCCAGTCCAGTACCATTGCAAGCCACACTCCTATAACTCCAAGTCCGGCAAATCTCCCAAGAATAACGCTGAACAGTATTCTGCAGACCCACATGGAAACCATGGAAACCGTCATCGTAAATTTCACGTCATTAGAGGCCCGAAGGGCATTGGGCATTACAAAGGACGGCGCCCACAAAAACATAGCAAATCCACCGTGGATTACAAGGAGTATCACTGCCATCTGCAATGTCTCCGGGGAAAGTACATATGCTTTTAAAATTAAAGGCAGAAGCAGAAGAATCCCTCCGTTATAAAGGAACATTACTGCCATTGCAAGGCGGTTGAGTTTTTTCGTATAATATTCTGCCTGTTTGTAATCTCCTGCTCCTACACACTGGCCAATTACCGTAATCATTCCAATACCAACAGCAAATCCCGGAATCACTTCGATACCGGCTATATTATTGGCAACTGCATTTGCTGCAATCTGTACAGTACCAAAGCCGGATACAATCGCCACCACAAGAATCCTTCCAAACTGAAACATACCGTTTTCCAGACCATTTGGAACGCCGATATATAATATTTTCCGAATCAGAGTTCCGTCAAATACAGGACCTGTAATTTTCTCCAGATGCACAATCTGTTTTTTATTTAGCAGCAGAAGTGTAATTACCACAGCTGAAATCATACGCCCGGCCAAAGAACCAAGAGCGGCTCCTGCCACCCCCATATCAAGGCCAAATATAAATATGCTGTTAAAAATGATATTTACAATGTTCATTAAGGCCGCCATCCATAAGGTCACACTAGTTTTTTTCATGGATCTGAACAATGCCGCTCCCGCACTGTAAATACCTAAAAACGGATAAGAAACTGCAGAAATCATCAGATATGTCATGGCGCTTGTCATTACAGTATCGTCAACATTTCCAAAAAGACCTCCCAGCACAGGACCTTTGATCAGAAACATCAAGCCCATAATTCCCACAGAAATCAACGTTACGACAATCATAAGCTGATTCGCTGTCTGACAGGATTTTTTATGTTCCCGGTGCCCGATATACTGCGCCGCAATTACAGCTCCTCCTGTAGCCAAGGCCTCCAGAATCTGTATAATCAGCTGATTGATCATATCCACCAGGGAAACTCCCGAAACTGCTGCCTCCCCAACCCTTGAAACCATGGCCGTATCTACCACACCCACCAGCATCATTAAAAGCTGCTCAAATACCAGCGGTATCATCAGTTTCACCAGATCCTGCCTGGAAAACAGCATCTTTGATTCCTCTGCCGGCAGTTCTAATTTCCATTTCATACTCAACACTTCCTACTTTTCAGTTTTATCACAACACGGTATTTCCTATGGAGCAAAAGCAGGGAGAAATGTCTCCATTTCCCCCTGATACTCCCTCATTTATTTCACCTTCGGTGAAATTGCTTAGTTTTTGAAGCTGTGGACCGGGGCAGGGATTCGTCCTCCTCTGTTTATGAATGCTTCACAGGAGTACGGATTGACCGGCATAATGGGTGCATAACCCAGTAAACCTCCAAATTCTGCCTGGTCCCCCACGTCTTTTCCGATTACCGGAATTAAACGAACAGCTGTTGTTTTCTGATTGATCATTCCGATAGCCATCTCATCTGCAATAATACCGGACAGTGTGCTGGCTGAGGTGTCTCCCGGCACCGCAATCATATCAAGTCCCACTGAGCATACGCAGGTCATAGCCTCCAGCTTTTCCAGTGTCAGTGCATTGGCCAGCACTGCATCTATCATTCCCTGATCTTCACTTACCGGAATAAAAGCTCCGCTTAAGCCGCCTACATAGGATGACGCCATAATACCGCCCTTTTTCACCTGGTCATTTAACAGCGCCAAAGCGGCGGTAGTTCCCGGAGCTCCTGCATATTCCAGACCGATTTCTTCTAAAATTTCAGCTACACTGTCTCCAACCGCCGGTGTAGGAGCCAGGGACAGATCAATAATTCCAAAAGGAATCCCCATGCGTTTAGACGCTTCCTGGGCAACCAGCTGGCCCACTCTTGTAATTTTAAAGGCGGTCTTTTTAATGGTTTCACAAAGTACTTCAAAGTTGGCTCCCCGCACCTGCTCCAGCGCTTTTTTTACAACTCCCGGTCCGCTGACGCCCACATTAATAATAGCATCCGCTTCCGTTACGCCATGAAAGGCTCCTGCCATAAACGGGTTATCATCCGGGGCATTGCAGAATACCACAAGCTTTGCACACCCAAGAGAATCGTTTTCCTTTGTGTACTCCGCCGTCATATGTATGATCTCGCCCATAAGTTTTACGGCGTCCATATTAATACCGGTTTTTGTTGAACCAAGATTGATAGAGCTGCAGATTCTTTCCGTACATGCCAGCGCTTCCGGAATGGAACGGATCAGCAGCTCATCACTTTTTGTCATTCCCTTTGACACAAGTGCGGAATAACCTCCGATAAAATTAACTCCAACCTCTTTTGCCGCTCTGTCCAGTGTTTTTGCCAGCGTCACATAATCATCCGACGTATGGCAGGCTGCACTTCCAACCAGTGCAATAGGAGTAATGGAAATTCTCTTATTTACAATGGGAATACTATAATCCCGCTCAATCTCCCGTCCTGTCTTTACCAGATCTTTTGCCAGCGTTGTAATTTTTTCATAAATATTTTTATTTAACTTATCGAGATCAGAATCAATACAGTCCAGCAGACTGATACCCAGTGTAATTGTACGCACATCCAGGTTTTCCTGCTGAATCATTTTATTGGTCTCGTTTACCTCAAACATATTAATCATGCGTGTATTCCCCTTTATCTTTTTTCTTTACAGTCTGTGCATCTTATCAAAAATTTCTTCTCTCTGGCATTTAATGGAAACGCCAATCTCTTCACCCAGTTTTTCCAGCTGAGCTGCACATTCCGCAAAAGGTTCTGCCGCATCTTTCATATCCACAATCATCATCATATTGAAAAATCCCTGTACAATCGTCTGAGAAATATCAAGTACATTAATATGATTTTCTGAAAGATAAGTACATACTTTCGCAATAATGCCTACGGTATCTTTTCCTACTACTGTAATTACTGTTCTGTTTGCTGTATTATCCATCTCTTCCCTCCGCGGGTTCTCCCGCTGTTCCTCTCTTTGTTATATATTTCATTTATTTGAAACATCTCTTTTAGACGCAGACCAGTTCCGATACCTGGTCTCTTTTTGCTACCTGAATGGGAAAATCACTTCCTTTATAAGGACTGTCGCCCATCGTAATCTCCAGCCGCACAGCTTCGTAAGCCAGCTGTGGATAGTTGTTTTCTTTACTCAAATGGCCCAGAACTACTTTCTGGAATTTGTCATGGAGCAGTCTGCCAAGAAGCTGGCCGGACAACTCATTGGATAAATGTCCTCTGTCTCCAAGGATTCTTTTTTTCAGATAGTAGGGATAGCCTCCCACTTCCAGCATATGTACATCATGATTTGCTTCTAACAATAATACATCTAATCCCTGCAGCTTGTCCACAAGATAATCATCATATTTTCCCAGGTCGGTAAGCACTGCCATAGATTTTCCCTGGTTTTTCATCATATATGCTACAGGCTCTGCAGCATCATGAGAAGTCCTTAAAGGGCATACCGTCAGATCTCCAATCTTAAAATCCTGTTCCGGCACTACCGGATGAAACAGGCTTTCATCCACTTTCCCAATGGCCTGCCGCTCTGTAATCCACTGAATAGTTCCTGCTGTGGCATAAATGGGAATCCCGTATTTTCTGGCCAGCACTCCAAGACTTTTTATGTGGTCCACATGCTCATGAGTCACCAGTATTCCCTGTATTTCTTCCGTCTTCAGTCCAATTTCATTTAAACCGGCTTCAATCCGTTTACCACTGATCCCGGCATCCACCAGTATATGACTTTGATCTGTGCCAGCGTAAATACAGTTTCCGCTGCTTCCGCTGGCTATACTGCATAACTCCATGTTTATTCCTCCGCACCTGTCACAAATTTACCGACAGGATAAATTCCTTTTGCCTGCAAAAGCCTGTCTATCTGAGAATAAGCCTCTTTGGGCGTTTTGTTATTGTCAATCACTGCCAGACAGCTTTGTCTGTAGGCCTGTTCCGACAGCTGACTGGCAAATATATTTCGTATTTTTTCCTGGGTATATCCTCTAGATGCCATCAGGCGCTTTGTACGGTTTTCTTCTGAAGTATAGATATACCATAATTCATCACAGATTTTATCATATTGTTCTTCAATGAGCAATGCCGCTTCCAATACAACAAAATCCAGTATCTTTTCTTCCCGGGCTTTCTGAACAGTTTGCAGCACAAACGCCTTCACTTGGGGGTGTACAATGGCATTTAATGCCTCACGCTTTTCCTCACTGGAAAAAATAATTTTCGCCATAGCTGCCCGGTCAATACTTCCCTCCGGGCCAAAAATCTGCTCCTCCCGGAAGCATTCCCTGATTTTCTGATAACATTCTGTTCCCGGTTCCATCAGATCGTGGGCCACCTGGTCCGCCAGCAGAACTTCTCCATTATAATTTTTCCGAAGATAGGACAAAATCTCTGACTTTCCGGCCCCCACACCTCCTGTAATTCCTATAAAAAGCATCTTTTATTCCTCTCTAGTGGGCTTCATACCAGTTGCTTCCTTCCTTGGTATCCGTCTCCAGACGTACTTCTAAATGCGCGGCATTCTGCATTTCTTCATTCAAAATCTGCTTCACCTGTTCCACTTCATTGTCTGCTGTCTCAATCAGCAGTTCATCATGCACCTGAAGAATCAGCTTTGATTTCAGCTGTTCTTTTTTCAGTCTTGCCCTCACACGGTTCATGGCAATTTTAATAATATCCGCCGCCGTTCCCTGAATAGGCGAATTCATGGCAATACGTTCTCCAAAGGAACGCTGCATAAAATTGCTTGAAAACAGTTCCGGCACCGGCCTTCTCCGTCCGAACATTGTAACAGCATAGCCGGTATCTTTCGCATCCTTTACAAGTCTGTCCAAAAATTCTTTAATACCAGGATACGTTTCAAAATAACTTTTGATATACATTTCCGCTTCTTTTCTTGTAATGCTTAAATCCTGGCTCAGTCCAAAGGAACTGATTCCATAGACAATCCCAAAGTTTACGGCCTTGGCATTTCTTCTCTGCAGATCGGTAACCTCCTCAAAGGGCGTATGGAACACCTGGGAAGCCGTTACCCGATGAATATCTTCTGCATGTCTATATGCCTCAATCAGATTTTTATCCCCAGACATATGGGCCAGCACACGCAGCTCAATCTGAGAATAATCCGCATCCAGAAAAACAAATCCGTCTTTTGGCAGAAATACCTTTCGGATTAGACGCCCAAGCTCCATTCGAATGGGAATATTCTGAAGGTTCGGTTCCGTACTGCTTAAACGTCCGGTTGCTGTAATGGTCTGATTAAAGGTGCCGTGAATCCGCCCGTCTGTTAAAATATATGCGGCAAGTCCGTCTGCATATGTGGATTTCAGCTTCGTCAGCTGACGGTACTCCAGAATATCAGAAACAATTGGGTAATCCAAAGCCAGCTTATCTAAAACATCCGCCGCTGTGGAATAACCTGTTTTTGTTTTTTTGCCATTTGGCATATTCAGTTTATCAAACAAAATTCCCCCCAGCTGCTTTGGAGAATTAATATTAAAACGTTCCCCGGCCTGGTCATAGATTTTTTGTTCCAGTTCCTGAATTTTCACCGACAGCTCTTCTCCATAAATTTTAAGAGCCTCTGCATCCACACAGATTCCTTCCATCTCCATATCCGCCAGTGTAAATGCCAGGGGCATTTCCACCGACCGGTACAGCTTTAACATCTGTGTTTCCTCTAACTGCTTCTCAAGAGCCGTATGGCAGGCCAGGGAAATATAAGCGGTATAGCAGGCAAGACGGTTTAACTCCTCTTCCTTTTCCTCATTGGCTTTTGCAAAACTCAGCTTTCCAATTAAATCCATCCGTGACGGGATCATCAGATTCAGATAATCCTTTGCCAGATCATCATAAGAATATTCATTCTTTAAAGGATTCAATAAATAGGCAGCAATGGTCGTATCAAAACAGCTCTGCTCCTCCGGGATACTGATCTGTTTGAGCAGAGCTTTCAAATCAGGTGTTACAAGCAATGCTGCACAAGATGCCAGCATCTGGATTTTTTCAAGCAGATAGCTTTCTGTTAAAAATCCTTCTGTTTTTATAAAGACCGTTTTTTCTTCAGAAAGGCTCACTGATATTCCATAGATCTGCCCCTTTTCTGCAATCAGGGCAATTCCCGTCGCTGCCTTTGACCGGCCCAGCTCCTGACTGGCTTCCGCAAAAAAGGTCTCCGCCTCATCCAGCATGGTAATGGTTTTAAAATGCTGTTCCGCCTGATTTTTCGGAGTATCCAGTTCAAATCTGGACAGCATATTTTTAAACTCCAGGCGTTTGAAATATACATAAGCTTCTTCTGTATAAAAATCTTTTAAAAGCGCATCTTCGATCTGATATTCAATCCCGGCATGTACATCAATGGCAGCCAGAGTTTTGCTCATACAGGCCATATCATAGTGCTCCCGCAGAGCATTCTGTGCCCGGGGAGGCTTGATCTCCTCCAGATGCTCATAGGCGTTCTCAATACTGTGAAATGCTGTAATCAGATTGGTCGCTGTCTTTTCTCCAATTCCCGGAACCCCCGGGATATTATCCGCCGTGTCTCCCATAAGAGCTTTCACATCAATAAACTCCCCTGGAGTGACCTGATACTTATCCACTACATCACGGGCGTAATAATCCTCAATTTCCGTTCCGGTCCGTTTGGTCTTGGGTATCCGGATTTTTGTATGTTCTGTGGCAAGCTGCAAAAGATCCCGGTCGCCGGACACGATACTGACTTCTAGCCCGGCCTCCTCACACTGCCTTGCAATGGTTCCCAGAATATCATCCGCTTCATACCCTTCTTTTTCCATAATCACAATTCCCATTGCCTGAAGCACTTCTTTCATAACGGGAACCTGCTGGCGCAGTTCCTCTGCCATAGGCTTTCTTGTTCCCTTATAGTCTTCAAACATTTTATGGCGGAAAGTAGGCGCATGAACGTCAAAAGCTACCGTTAAGTAATCCGGCTTTTCTTCATCCAGTATTTTAAATAATATATTTAAAAATCCATACACTGCATTGGTATGCAGGCCCTCAGAGTTGGTGAGATCGGGAATCCCGAAAAAAGCTCTGTTTAAAATACTGTGTCCGTCAATCAATACGATTTTTTTATTCATAAAGTCCTCCATACCAGCGCATCCGCTGCTGATTGCTGCAAAATAGCAAATACTGTATGCGGACATGTACCGTGTACACGTTTCTTCACACAACAGAAAGGATGCTGCACTTTGTTTCTCTTATCATTCTGCAACATCCCTACTGAATTATACTACATTTTTTATCTGGTGTCACCAGTTGAAAATACACTACTCCGACAGATAATCCCGATAATCAGCCTCATCTGAAAAAAGCATATATCTTCCGTCTACAAGTCCCATGTAACCTGCTTCTGTAACATAACCTTTCATTGAATAATCACTCCTTTTGCTGATACGTTTTGTTTCTGTACGTATTTTCGCAAAATCAGAGTACCATAAACAGGACTTTCAGAATATTTTTATGTAATTATGCCGATATCAGAACATCCATCCACCTGCATGACCTCACTCAGAAAACAATAAGGGGGGGGATATTGCAGAACAGCTGATTAATCAGCTATCCTGCAATATCCCCCCCAAAAGGCCCTACATCTGATGCCTTACAATTTTATATTCATCATCAGACTGATAATAAGGACATGCCCGAAATGTACCTGTTAAAAAACGGTACATTTCATCCTCGTCCAGATTTACATCACAGTAATAACAGTCGTCGTCTTCATCGTATATGTAATTGGAACAAAATTCACACATAGATGCGTTTTTACTCCCTGCCATAACTCACACCTGAGAATTTTTATTCCTGAATTGCAGATGCCAGAAGGAAATCCATTGCTTTTCCTGCAGCAATATCCTGTTTCACCAATTCCAGTCCCTGCTCTCCTAGAAGTTCTTTCAGTTTTTCCTGATCCATCTGGTAGCTTACTGCCATGCCCCGCAGCTCTCTTTCCAGTTCCGCTTCCATTACTTCTAAGCCTTCCCGCTTTGCAACTTCTGCTAAAAGGCTCTGGCCTTTGATCATATGCTCTGCCTGAGCAATTGCGCTGTCCTCAAACTGCTGCATGGTCATTCCGTTATATTCCAGATAAGCTTCCAGGGTCTGGCCGCTGTTGGTCAGCTGATTGATAAATCCCTGTTTTAAATTCTCTGCTGCTGTCTCAATATCTTTCTTTGGAACGGTAATTGTTGTAGTTTCCATAATCTTATTGACAATGGCATTCTCAACTTCCACAGACAGTTCCTGTTCTTTATGTTTTACAATTTCACTTTTGATATAGTCTTTAAACTCTGCCAGCGTTTTACACGGAGAAACAGCTGCTGCCATCTCATCTCCTATTTCCGGCATCTTGGCTGTGCGCACTTCCTTGACATCTACCTGAAAAACTGCTGCTTTTCCTGCAAATTCTGCCGCATGATAATTGGCCGGAAAAGAAACCTTTACTTCCACATGATCACCCTTTTTGCTTCCCAGCAGCTGCTCCTCAAATCCGGGAATAAAGGAACCGGAGCCAAGAATAAGTGGATAATCCTTTCCGTCTCCACCCGGAAACGCTTCGCCGTCAATGTAACCTGTAAAATCAATCACAGTTTCATCTCCGGTTTCAGCCTCACCGTCTTTTGCAGCTTTTTTCGCCGCCATTTTCTGGGCGCGTTTTAATTCTGCCTCAATTTCTTCCTCTGTTACAGTTACTTCCTGTTTAGGGATTTTAATTCCTTTATATTCACCTAATACAATTGTTATCTTTTCCGCTGTTTCGCTCATATTAATCCTCCAAAATTTTTCATTTACATAGAACTTGTTTCAGTATACGTTATCCCACAAAAGATTGCCAGCTATTTTTATATTTTGTTCATGAATTTTTCAGGAAATGGTAATAGCAATCGAAAACATGTCATAGTATAATAAATGCGCTGAAAACAGTTAAAATACAGTAAGAAAAAATACTCCGAAAGGAAACAGAACGTACAAATGAAACACACACAGACAGATGATCTGCAGCAGGAAGATAAACAGATGGAATTGATAAACTCTCTATCCATGGAAGATGTCCTGAAAATAGAACATCCCGAACTTCTTTTAAATAAGGTTGAGCCCTTCAGCCGTCTGATGATGCAGTATAAATGCGCAATTATGGAAATTGAAACAAAGCTTCAGGTTCTGAATGAAGAGTTCTCCATGAATTACAACCGCAATCCCATTGAAGATATCCGGACAAGAATAAAAAAACCTCTGAGTATCGTGGATAAAATGAAACGAAAAGGTTTTCCCTTCTCTGTGGAAAGCATCGAACAAAATCTGTTTGATGTTGCAGGAATCAAAGTTATCTGTTCTTTTCCGGAAGATATCTACACTGTCCGGGATCTGCTGATCAAACAGGATGATATTACACTTGTGGAAGAAAAAGATTACATAAAAAATCCGAAACCCAACGGATACCGCAGTCTGCACCTTCTGGTAGAAATCCCTATCTTTCTTGCAAAGGAAAAAAAAGCTATGAAAGCTGAGATTCAGCTCAGATCTATAGCTATGGAATGCTGGGCCAGTCTGGAACATAAAATGAAGTATAAAAAAGATATCAAAAATGCTGATGAGATTTCACAAAAACTGATTCGCTGTGCAGAAATCAGTTTTGAACTGGATAAGCAAATGCAGGAGCTTCGAAGTGAAATTGATGAAGACAATCCGGAAACACAGTATCTTTAATATCTCTTCAAATAACATGTAACGGAGAGGAAAATGGTTGTCGTTAACCAGCTTTTTCTCTTTTTATAGGAATAGAAATAGGGAAGGCATCGACTCGGTAAGTGGCTGCCTTCCCTATTCATGACTGTCTATTAACCGGCAAGACAGTCCATTTATTACCAGTATATTACTGCTCTTTTTTCTCTTTATTTATTCCAAGAAATACTCAACTGATACATTGAAATATTTAGAAAGTGCTTTTAAATTTATTACACTGGGAACACTCCTTCCAGCTTTCCACTTTGACAAGGTAGTTTGAAAAATTCCAATATCTTTTGAAACTCTGTATGAAGTGTTTGAGCAGCTTTTACAAAAATTTGGTGTTACTCCATATAAAGTCGTAAAGGAAGTTTAATACCACCAATCCTTTTGTAATTGCCAAATGTTTACATATAGAAGTGTATTTCCAACTTGCCTCATCTGAATTCAAGTCCCGCTCTCGCGAGACTTGGTGCGCGATTCGGGTCCGCTTTGCTGACAATATTCTATTCCCAAGCGCTGCACCTCCTCGCGGAGCGTATATCAGATGGGGGTTCAATATAAATAAAGTCTTTTTCTTCGGACAGAACGCGTTGCAGGCATTTCATCTATTTCCTCTCTGTGTTCCGCAAAAACAAGACCGTATTTTTTACCGTTCACATCTTTTTGAGGTCAGAAAGGCAGGACCGCAAATTGCCGGTGTTCTCATCTTGCGGAGCAGCAGCAATAAAACTGTGAATTTCTTTGATTTTCGCAAGCAAATCCTCACGTTTTTGTTTTGATATGTTTGTACTCATTGCTTGTCCTCCATTTGCTTTTTGAGAAGTTTCGCCTGCAAAATATCCCTCTGCATAGCTAACTCGGCAACAATTTGATCATTGGTCGATTGGTTAAACGGCACAGAAGATATCGCGAGTTTTGCAGAAGTAACACCCGCTACAGCTTTATCATTAATTCTCAACTCTTGAATCTTTTTAATCGCATTATTACGGTCAAGATATCCTGCTCCTTGATAACTTTGTATGATGTTTTCTCTTTCCGCTATGTCTTTTATCAGCGATTCTTTCTCACATATATCTTTTATAGGATTACTCATCAAAAATTCTCCTTATTTCCATTCGCAATATAAAACAGTCCATTGTTTTGTGAAATTTTTGCTTTCTATCGCAGCCACAAAAGGCTGGATAAGAAATATTTTTATAGTTTTTAATACAGCACTAAAGTCATCAGTTTTTGTATCAATTTTTCGACAAAAAGCTTTCCATTTCTTTTGCATAGCAGAATCATCTGCAAAACGCATAACTTGCTCAAACTGTTCAATCGTAAATGCGTGTCCACGATTTTCAAATGTCTTTTTAAGTGCTTCGGTCAAGACTTTACCGTCAAAGTCAAACTTATTGGCAAGGTAATAAATATCATAATAATCTTTCATTCGGCTTGAAAATTCCATCAAGCTGAGGATTGTATCGAGCTTTTCGGCAATAGTTGTTTCAAGAGAATATGTATTTACTGTCGGAGCAGTAAAATCATCAAGCTGTGTTGGAATTTTTCGTTTCTCTTGCTTCGGTACGATAACATCGCCGACACCAAAATCAATACTGAACGGCGTTTTGGTATTTTTGATACATGCTACAAGTGAAGCACCGATACCTGCATACTTCTTTTGTATAGCAATCGGCGCAATGTCTTTAACTTCAAAAGTAATAAAATCATTTTCTGTTGGAACAGCAATGATTTCCTCTAACACAATTTTTAACTGTTCAGGAGTATTGGGAACTTTTCGAAGAAGAAAATCTACATCCACCGTTACTCGGCTGTCAAAATCAGTAACCGAATATATAAACAATCCGCCCTTTAGTACAAGGTTTTCTGCAAACTTTGATTTTTCTAAGCGACGCAGAAACTCCTCTTGGCAAAAAAGCTGCAAGCAGAGCTGATAACTTCTACCACTTTCTTTTGCCTTATTTTTTAGTCTTGCAAGTACGGACGCAGCTATATCAGCCATTAAGAAGCACCTCCATTACATTCATAAGTTTGCTGTAAACACGCATTTCCTTTGCGTATTTTGAAAGATTACTTAAATTCTTTTTATCATCTGCGACATAGGCGTTAAGAGCTTTATTAAACAGCTCATTGTCGAGCTTGGTACGATATTTAAAGCAATCGCAAATAGTACGCTCACGGTCATAAACAGTAAGTTTTACTCCATTAAAATTGCTTTCTGTTTTTCCAATTTCAAATTGAGAATTTTGAATATAATATATTTTCATAGGCAAAGTATCAAATTTCAGTCTTGTTCTTGAAAATGTCCTTGGAACAGCGATAGACCATTGTCTTGGTGCAAAATCACTGTATCTATAGTAAAAAAGTGCAGACTCAACGCAAATAATACCTTCAGGAAGAAGCGAGGCAAGTATTTGTTCCTCTTTTATATCTTTTTTCTCGGCAAGCTGATAATATCCATGCCGTATACGCTCGATATATCCGTCATTGCACAAATTGGCAACATCAAAATTCGAAAGTCCTGCGGAAACAAATTCGGAAGTTTTAGCAATGCCACCTGCATTACTTATTATCTTTTCAGCAGTTCTCTTTTTATCCATTCATACACCAACTTTCAAATTACAATTATCTAAAACTGTGTTCTGAAAATATTCTAATACAAAAGGGAATGAATATCAACAACTTTTAACACACAGTTTCTTGAAAAAGCAGATCAAAAATATTATTAAAACAGTCAGACAGAATTACCACCCTATACGCAAGATTAAGTCGTGATGATGACAAAAACGGCATAGCAGCTTGCTATACCGTTTCAACACAACAATATTTAATTTGAGATACAAAACACTTGGGACGCCTTCCTTACGGAGGGTTCCCTAACACAAAAGCTTCTTTTTTTCAAGTCTCGCTCTTGCGAGACTTGGTGCACGATTCAGGTCAGCTTTGCTGACAACATTCTATTCTCAAGCGCTGTACCTCCTGGCGGAGCGTAGATCAGATGGAGGATTAACATCCGACACTGATACCAATTCGTTACTCACCGCCTGCTAAGGCAAAAGTCATCCCACATCTGATATGTTTTCTTTCTTGTACTTTTCAATCACATGCCGGTACAGTGTCTTCACCGCAGGCGCCATAAAATCCGGATTCAATACGGATATTCCAATAATCCGGCAGGCCGGCGGCTCTAAAGGATAGACATCTACAGAATAAGGAATATCCCGCATCACAAGCTCGGGCATAATACAGATTCCAAATCCTTCCGCTACAATGGCGATTGTAGATAAATCATCCACCACATGATAGGCTGACTGAACATTGAGATTATTTTCACGCAGAAATTTCTGAATATCCGCATCGGTACTCTCCATCTGAGATACAAAAATACACTCCCTCATCTCTTCGATGGTCATCTTTTCTGAAGCTTTGGCTTTCGAAAATGTTTTGGGAACTACACAAAGCAGAGGATCCTTGCACAGAGGTTCAATGGGAAGATCTCCTGCGCTTGAAACAGATAAGAATCCCATATCCACAATACCGTTTTTAATCCAGTATGCCACATCCGCATAAGTCCCCTGATATATTTCCAGTTTAATTCCCGGATATTCTTCTGCAAAAGAATGGATAATATCCGTCATCCAGTTTGTACACACGCTGGAAAAGCAGCCCACCTTTACAATTCCCTGCTGCAGGCCGTTCAGCTGTGAAACCGCCTGTTTCAGACTCTCCTCGCTGTTTAGCACTGCATTAATATATGGCAGCAGTTTCTCTCCGTAATTGGTCAGTGAAATTCCCGACTTACTTCTTGCAAACAGAGAAAAGCCAAGCTCCTGTTCCATGGCTGAAATTGCATGACTCACTGCCGAAGGAGTCAGATTCAGTATTTCTGATGCTTTCCGAAAGCTTCCCTGTTCCACCACTGTCTGGAATACCTGATAAGCTAGCAATGTCATGATAGTTCTCCTTAAATCCGAGCCAGTCCCGTCCAAAAACCATTCTATGATCTCTCAATGACCGAGATCTGTTCTCCCGGCAGATTCAACATTATTATCTGGCACACTTATACAGCAGATCTTCCCATCGCCGGTCAACTTCCTGCTGGAACTGGGCCAGCAAATCTTCATTTTCTTTTTTAAACAAATGCTTAAATCTTCCCTGCTCCCTTAAGAAATCTTCAATGGGAAGCTTTTTCTTTGGTTCATAATTTAAAATCCATTTCCCGTGATCCACTTCAAACAGCGGCCAGTAGCAGGTTTCCACTGCCAGCTTACAGATCTTCATAATTTCCGGAGTATTATATCTCCATCCTCTTGGACATGGTGTCAGCACATTTAAAAATGCCGCCCCTTCTGTGTAAATTGCCTTTTCCGATTTTTTGTGAATGTCAGAGAAATTGCCCAGAGTCGTTGTCTGAGCCACATATGGAACATCATGATCAGCAATGATACTGGCAAGATCTTTTCTGTTCTGCATTTTGCCATTGGAATGGGAGCCAACCGGAGTGGTTGTAGTATCTGCATACATAGGGGTTGCAGAAGACCGCTGAATACCCGTGTTCATATAGGCTCCGTTATCATAGCATACATAAACCATATCATGATTCCGCTCCATGGCTCCTGATAAGGACTGAAAACCGATGTCGTAAGTACCACCATCTCCGCCGAAAGCAATGAATTTGCAGGTCTCATCTTTCGGAAGCTTTCCTCTTTTTTTCAGCGCCCGGTATGCTGCCTCCACACCGCTTAATGTGGAACCTGCATTTTCAAAGGCATTATGTATATAACTGTCTTCCCAGGATGTATATGGATACATAAAGGAAGACACCTCCAGACATCCTGTGGCATTTCCGATTACCGCATGGTCTCCCTCATGAAGGGCCCGAAGAACCGCCCGAACCGCAATGGTGGCGCCGCATCCGGCGCACATTCTGTGTCCCGGAGCCAGACGTTCCGGTTTACTCATTACTTCTTTAAAATTATATCCGCTCATCATCTGCCTCCTTCTACCGCAGTCCTATATACTTAAACTGTTCTGCCGGCGCACCGTTCTCTACAATGTTCTGCAGTTCCAAAAATACACCCTTTGCATCTTCCACCGTAAAATCACGGCCTCCAAGACCGTACATATAATTCACAGCTTCTGTCATTACCCGGTTCTGATATAGCGCTGCTGTCACTTCACTGCCAAGAACGCCGCCATTGGTATTATAGCTTTCGCACCGGTCCAGAATCGCCACCGCCTTACAGCCCTTCAGAGCTTCTGCAATCTCTTTGGCCGGAAACGGACGGAATACTCTTAATTTTAAAATACCTGCTTTTACACCGCTTTCTCTAAGCTCATCCACTGCATCTTTGGCAGTCCCGGCAGCAGAGCCAATCAGCAGCATTACATACTGGGCATCCTCCATTTTATATTCTTCAAAAAATCCATACTCTCTTCCGGATATACCTGCAAATTCCCTGGCAACATCCAAAATTACCTGTTTTGCATTTTCAAGGGCAATCAGCTGATTCTTTTTCCCTTCCATAACATAATTGGAAACAGCATAAGGGCCCACGGAAACCGGTTTCCCTGGATTTAGCAAAAACTCCTCCGGCTCATACTCACCAACAAAAGTTTTTACAACATCATCTTCTAAAAGCTCAATATTTTCCACTGCATGGCTGGTAATAAATCCGTCCTGGCAGATCATAATGGGAAGGCGTACATCTTTATGCTCCGCTATACGGTAAGCCTGAATAAAATTGTCATATGCTTCCTGATTGTTTTCCGCATAGATCTGAATCCAGCCGGTATCTCTTGCCCCCATGCCGTCAGAATGATCGCAGTTAATATTAATCGGGCCGGACAGCGTTCTAAGCACCAGCGCTAAAGCTACCGGCAGACGGTTTGATGCCGCAAGCAGCAGCTCTTCCCACATAAATGCCAGCCCCGCTGAAGATGTGGCAGTAAGCGTTCTAGCTCCCGCCGCAGAGGCGCCAATTGCCGCACTCATGGATGAGTGCTCACTCTCCACCGGTATAAATTCCGTATCTATCTCACCGTTGGCGATATAGGAAGAAACCATCTGGGGAATTTCCGTGGACGGAGTGATGGGAAACGCCGGCATAACATCCGGATTAATCTGTCTGATTGCATAGGAAACAGCCTCGTTTCCTGACATACGTTCTTTCACTGCCATTACTCGATTCCCTCCCTCATTGTAATTGCCCCAAAGGGACATACTTCTGCACAGATCCCGCATCCTTTACAGTGATCTAGATCAAATGCTTCCCGCTTAGCATCCTTTACCGGAATACTGCTGTCCGGACAAACCGGCGCACACAGCAGGCACTGTTTACATTTATCTTCATGATAAACAGGAGTATAATTTCTCCACTCACCGGTTTTAAATAATCTGGACGTTCCAGCAGCACAGACGCGCATACCTTCCGTCATTTCCGTATGAGATGAATGTTCATTAATTTTCGTAATATCTGTTCTCATATGTACCTCCCTAACAGCCCACAGCATCAAATGCCATCTCAAGAGCTTTCATGTTTCCGGCAATTACTTCCGGTTTTTTAGCAAATTTATGCTCATAAGAAGCTTTCATTTCATTTAAAAATTTATCTTTTTCCATGACCTGGCTGGTTGCCACTACAGCTGCCAGCATAGGGGAGTTTGGAAAATATTTTCCCAGGGCTTCTTCTGAAATCACTCTCGCATCAACGGTCACTACTCTTCCGGAGTACCCATTTAAGGAAGGTCTTATTTCCTCCGCCGATCTGGAAGTATTAACAATAATCGCTCCCTGTTCTTTTAATCCGGCAGTCACGTCCACAGAATGAAGCAGCGTTTCATCTACAACTACTACATAATCCGGATCATAAATATTAGAATGCACCCGGATCTTGCCATCACTAATCCGGTTATAGGCTGTAATAGGAGCGCCCATACGCTCCGGACCATATTCCGGAAATCCCTGTACATACTTTCCAGTTTTAAAAGCAACGTCAGCCAGCAGCAGCGCTGCTGTTTTGGCACCCTGGCCGCCCCGGCCGTGCCACCTGATTTCAATTCCTTTTTCCATTTCTGATTCCTCATTTTCTATATTATATCCTTGCAAGTCTCGCTCTCGCCAGACGGATAAGATTCGCACCAGATTATTATAGACAGTTGTTTTATCAATGTAAATAGTTAAAATGAATTTTATTCAATACAAACCTGAAACTTTTTCACTTATTATACAGGATAACGTATAAAAAGAATCCTGTCACGGCAGGATTCTTCGCCTGCGGCGGGTTGTGTAAACAACATGATTCCACTCCGCCGCAGTGCGATCCACAGCCGAGCGTTTTTTGCTCTATAGGAATCGGCACTTTTCTGCCTTATCACAACACGGTATTTCCTATAGAGTAAAATAAGAAGATGTCTCTTTCTATGAGCCTTAAAATCCATAGAAAGAGACATCCTCCCAATTAAAATATGATAGATATTTTTGTTCCTTTTCCAACTTCACTTTCCAGTGTAATCTCTGCATTATGATATGCGGCTCCGTGTTTTACAATGGAAAGTCCAAGTCCGGTTCCTCCGATATCTTTGGAATGACTTTTATCTACACGATAAAACCGTTCAAAAATCCGCTCCTGCTCCTCACGGGGAATCCCGATACCGGTATCTTCTACTGTAAGAACCGTACGTTTTTCCTTCTTTTTCAATGAAACAGTTACTTTTCCCTTTTCCACATTGTATTTTACAGCATTGTCGCAAAGGTTATATACAATTTCATTCAATATAGAAGGAATACCAAGGATCACGCAGTCTTCTGTTTTCACCAGAAAAGAAATATTTTTCTTTGCTGCCGGAACTTCTAGAGTCTCCACAACGGACTCCACAACTTCCGCCATATTCACCATCTCTTTCTGCTCTGTCATATCCGGCTCTTCCAGCTTGGATAATTTAATAATATCTCCTACCAGAGCAATCAGACGCTGGGCTTCTTTATAAATAATATTTGCAAAATGGGGAACATCTTCCTGCTTTACAAGGCCGTTTCCCATAATTTCAGCAGTTCCTGAAATAGATGTCAGCGGAGTTTTCAGCTCATGAGATACATTGGTGGTAAACTCTCTCCTTAATGCATCCCGCTGCTCCTTTTCCGTTACATCCATAATAACTACAATGGCGCCGGAAAGCACTTCATCCTGAAAGACAGGATTTGCAAACAGCTGATAATAATGCTCTCCAAATTTCATGGACTGTTCATTGTGTTTTCCTTCCAGGGCAAGGGTAATTGCTTTCTGAAAGTTCTCACTGCGGTTTAAGTGCAGTACATTTTCATGCTCCACCTCTCCTTGAACATCCAAAAGAACCAGAGCGCTTGTATTATATGATAATAATTTCTGTTTTGTATCTACAACCAGAAATCCCTCTGTCATATTTTCGGTAATTGCAGCAAACTCTACCTGCTGTCTGGTAAGCTCCTGCATCTGTTTTTTAATCTGTCTGTTCTGATGTTCAATTTTCCGCAAAAACGGAGCCAGTTCTTCATAAGCCTCCGCCTTCTCAGGATGCTCCAGATCAATATCATTAAAAGGTTTCACAATTCTTTTAGAAAGCCGGTATGCAAAAATCGCCGCAACAATCAACGCAATTGCAACAATTGCCAGAATCGGCTGAATCATGCCAAGCACAATATGAAGCATCGTATCATAATCAGAGGATACACGAAGAATCGTCTGATCATCCAGCCTGATGGCATAATTGATTGTTTTCTCATCCAGGGTCTTTGAATATCTTGTGCTGAACCCGTCGCCTTTTTCCAGGGCATTTTCTACTTCTTCACGGTCCCCATGGTTTTCCATAGAAGCCGCATCTGCTTTGTTATCATATAAAACTGCTCCGTCAGTTCCAATCCAGGTAATCCTGCAGTTTTTCATGGGCAGATCATTCAGATAGTCAAGGCCGTTTAGTTCAACGCCTTTTCCGATAAATACCGCCTCATTTTTCAGTTCCGTGACATACTGTTTATCAAAATAATTGTATAAAACCCCCATGATCAGGCTCACACAAATAGCCAGCATACACAGAATTAAAATTACCATGGAACGAAATGTTTTTTTAATCATTTTTCCTCTCCACTCAGACGATAACCTACTCCTCGAACAGTTTTTACCAGTTTTCCACACTCTCTAAGCTTCTGCCTGAGGGTCCGCACATGCACATCCACAGTACGGCTCTCCCCATCAAAGGCATATCCCCAGATTTTATCCTGAATCTGCTCTCTTGTAAACACCATTTCAGGATGGGAAATCATTAAATTTAACAGCTCAAATTCTTTTAAAGTCAACTCCACTATCTGCCCGCTGACACGGACCTGATGCTTATCAGGATAAACTGCAAGCTCACCAATCTGGTAACAGGTCTCTGTTGTCTCCTCTCTGGTCCTTCTAAGCAGAGCCTTAATTCTAGAAATCAGTTCCATCATTCCAAAGGGCTTAGAAACATAATCATCCGCTCCGGAATCAAGTCCTCTCACTTTGTCATATTCACTGCTTTTTGCAGTTAGAAGAATGACAGGAAGTTTGTGGGTATCTGCTCTGTCCCGCAGGCGTTTTAATATCTCCACACCATCCTCCTCCGGAAGCATAATATCCAGCAAAAGCAGTGACGGACGCTCCTTTTCAAGCTGCTGCCAGAAATCTGACGGACGTTCAAAGCCCATAGCTTCCATTCCAGAATTTTTAAGACTGTATACAACCAGTTCACGGATACTATTATCATCCTCTAAAATATAAATCATTCGTTATCTCCTGCCCGTTCTCCTGTGATGGAATATTCCACCCACTCAGCAATGTTTACAGCATGATCTCCGATTCGTTCATAATACTTCGCAACCATTAGAAGATCCATGCAGGAACCGCTCTCCTCCGGATGCGCATGAAGCAGATTGATAATCTGATCTTTAATCTGCTGGAACTTCCCGTCTACAAAATCATCTGCCTCCATAACTTTCCGGGCCAGATCAATATCACGGCGGACAAAAGAATCTACACTGTCAGTTACCATTCTTATGGTCGCTTCTGCCATATCCTTCATTGGAAGCTCATCAAAGATCTCTTTATTTTTCAGATGTTTTGTAATATCTACAATATCAAATGCCTGATCTCCGATACGTTCCATATCAGATATCATCCTTAAGGCTGCAGATATCAGCCTCAGATCTCCTGCCACCGGCTGCTGGCGCAGTAACATCTTCATGCAGAGAGCCTCAATATCACGTTCTTTCTGGTCAACATCCTGTTCTAAGTGGGCCACTTCCTTAATTAAAGCTTCATTGTTTACAAGCAGCGTCTTTACGGTAGCGGAAATGGCCCTCTCGCAGAGGGCTCCCATCTGAATCAGTTCCACATGTAAAGTCTCAAGCTGCTCTTCGTATGTTTTTCTCATTATTAACCGAACCTCCCTGTAATATAGTCTTCTGTTCTCTTATCCTGTGGTTTTGAAAAAATATCTTCTGTATTCCCAAATTCCACCATTTCTCCCAGAAGGAAGAAGGCCGTTTTATCCGAAATTCTGGCCGCCTGCTGCATATTATGAGTTACCATGATGATAGTATAATCTTTTTTCAGTTCCATCGCAAGGTCCTCAATTTTCGATGTGGATATAGGATCCAGTGCAGATGTAGGCTCATCCATCAGAAGTACTTCCGGCTGAACTGCCAGTGCCCGGGCGATGCACAGACGCTGCTGCTGGCCGCCTGACATTCCAAGAGCGCTTTTTTTCAGTCTGTCTTTTACTTCATCCCAGATGGCCGCATCTCTTAAAGATTGTTCTACAATGTCATCCAGTTTCACTTTAGACCGGATACCATGGGTTCTTGGCCCGTATGCCACATTATCATAAATACTCATGGGAAAAGGATTTGGTTTCTGAAATACCATCCCCACTCTTTTTCTTAAACGGTTTACGTCCATTCCCTGATAAATATTCTCTCCATCTAAAGTGATCTCTCCTGTAATCCTGCAGCCTTCCACCAGATCATTCATTCTATTTAAGCTTTTTAGCAGTGTGGATTTTCCACATCCGGAAGGTCCAATAAAAGCGGAAATCTCATTTTCCGGCATTTCCAGATTAATATTTTTCAGAGCCTGAAAACTGCCATAATATAAATCCAGGTTTTTTACATCTATTTTTCCCATCTATTTCTCTCCTGTTTTCCTTGCAAATAGTTTTGCTACCAATCCTGAACATGCATTGATAATAATTACCATAACCAGCAGAATTACCGCTGTTGCATAAGCCTGATTCATATACAGTCCTTCATTCAGCAAAGCATACATATGGATTGCCAGTGTACGTCCGGAATTCATAACGCTGGCCGGTATCGCTGCAATGGTTCCTGCTGTAAAGATCAGCGCCGCCGTCTCTCCTACGATTCGTCCGATACTTAAAATAACTCCGGAAAGGATTCCCGGAATCGCAGAAGGGAGCACCACCTGAAATACGGTTCTTAATCTTCCTGCTCCAAGGCCAAAGCTTCCATCCCGGTATGCATCCGGTACGGCTTTTAACGCCTCTTCTGTTGTTCTCATAATTGTGGGAAGTACCATAATAGCCAGCGTCAAGGCTCCTGCCATAAAGGAATATCCCCAGCGGAGAGAAACAACAAACATCAAATATCCAAACAGACCGTAAACAATGGAAGGGATCCCCGCCAGTGTTTCCGCAGTCATACGCACAAGGGTTACCAGTTTATTTCCCCTTTTTGCATATTCCACCAGATAAATAGCAGAAAAAATACCAATGGGGGCCGCAATCACCAGTGTCAGCAGTACCATCAGTATGGTATTGATAATTGCAGGCATCATTGAGACGTTCTCAGAATTATATTCCCAGGCAAACAAATCCAGGGATAAATTGGGGATTCCTTTCACCAGAATGTAAATAATGATAGCTCCCAGAATAAATGCCGTAATAACTGCCGCCGCAATTACCAGAATCCGGAGTATGAGTGAAATGGGACTTCTTTTATAGGACTGCAGCTGAGATTTCAAATTTTTCATCATGAGTTCTTATCCCCCCTCTTTTTTAACAATGAGAAAAGAATATTAATGATAAGAATAAACACAAATAAAACCACGCCGGTGGCGATTAAAGCCTGGCGGTGCATATCTGTAGCATATCCCATTTCCAGTACGATATTAGCGGTCAAAGTACGCACTCCGGAGAAAATTCCATTTGGCACAATAGGCTGGTTTCCTGCAACCATGATAACCGCCATAGTTTCGCCGATGGCACGTCCGATTCCCAGTATGACACCTGCCATAATTCCGGACTTTGCAGCCGGCAGAACCGCACAGAAAATACTTCTTTCTTTTGTATCTCCCAAAGCCAGCGCCCCCTCAAAATAATATTCGGGAACCGCACGGATAGATGTTTCAGATACACTAATAATAGTAGGAAGAATCATAATTCCAAGGAGCACAGATGCTGTAAGGACGCCTTTGCCGCTGCCTCCGTGAATATCCTGTACAATGGGTACCAGCACCACCAGTCCAAAGAAACCATATACAATGGACGGAATTCCGGCCATAAGATTAACCGCCGGCTTAAATATTTTATATAAACTCTTGGGACAGAATTTTGCCAGATAAACCGCACACAAAATACCGATGGGGACCCCGACAATAATCGCTCCGGCTGTTACATAAATACTGCCGATAATCATGGGAAAAATTCCAAAAATCTCATTGAGAGGCTTCCAGTTCATCCCTCCCAGGAACTTAAAAATACCGATCTTTCCAATGGCCGGTATGCCGTTTGTGAAAAGAAAGATGCAGATTAACGCAACTGCAAAAATGGATATGCAGGCTGCCACCAGAAACACAATGTGCATTCCTGTCTCTTTTGCTTTTTTCATTTTGTGTTGTAACCTCCTATATGTCTACACGGGAGAATCGGTCTGACAGCAGCTGCCAGACCGTTAAATCACTTATTTGTTTTTCTTATTCTGCCAGAGAAGACCAATCTGTTGTTTCACCGGTAAAGATTGATTTAATCTGATCGGAAGTAAGTCCTGCTGTTGTATTATTATTATTAACAACAACTGCGATACCATCCATTGCAATAACAGTTGCTTTTGCGCCGGCAGCTGTCTCACTGTCTTTTAATTCACGGGATGCCATTCCTAAGTCACATACACCTTCTGTTGCAGATGTAACACCTGTTGTGGAATCGGATTCCTGAACTTCGATATTTACGTTAGGATTTAACGCTTCATATGCTTCTTTTAATTTTTCCATAACTGGTGTTACAGAAGAAGAACCTGCCACAGAAATATCTCCAGAAAGACCTGAAGCTTTGTAGCTTCCGTTAGAACCCTGGCTTACATATCCGTTTTCTTCTACAACCTGCTGTCCTTCATCACTCATGATATAGTTTAAGAAATCCTGAGCTACCTCACTGATTCCATCTTTTGTTACTACATTAAAGGGACGTGCAATTTTATATGTACCGTCTTTGACTCCTTCCGCGCTTGGTGCAACACCGTCAACGTTCAGTGCTTTTACAGATTCATTTAAAGAGCCCAAAGAAACATATCCAATAGCATTTTCATTTCCTGCAACAGTTGTCATCATAACTGCTGTACTATTTGTGATTTCAGCTGCTGCAGTTGTGTTATCAATTTTATTTCCTTCTGCATCCTTTTCTTCAATTCCAAATAATTCAATAAAAGCTCCTCTTGTACCGCTTCCATCTTCACGGGATACTACCGTAATTTCACCGCTTGGAGCTTTTGCTTCCTGACTGGCACTTGTATTATCTTTACCGGCATCATCTTTACTTCCGCATCCTGCCAGTACTGTCACTGCACTTAATGCTGCTGCTAATCCTAATGTCAATACTTTTTTCTTTTTCATTCTTTTTATTCCTCCATTTGACTTTTCGTAAATGTTTTTTTCTTTTTTTGTACCGCTCATTCCCGGGCACATTTAGAAGTATAAGCACGAAAAGTTAAATGTAAAATCGCGCAGTGGTTAAATTTATGTTAAATCTTTTTTTTACAAAACAATTGTGATTTTACATTTCAGGAGAAATTTAACATTTCTTTTTTAACTTTACATTTAATTGTTTCAGTCCTGCCAAAGCTTCTGTTATACTTAAGATATAGAAAAAATTGTCATCTCAACGCAACAAAATCCTTTTTATTTTACACTTATTAATCAGAGGCACTTCAAAATTATCGGGGAGGGGTGGAGCATGAAAAGAAATGCGGACCGGTTCGCAGAAAAATACAAAGAAATTTATCAAGATCTGTTTCGTTTTGCTCTGTACCTGCTGAAAAACCAGCAGGATGCGGAAGACGCAGTAAGCGAAACGGTTCTGGATGCCTGGAAGTCCATACATACATTAAGGAAAGAATCCGCTTTTAAAGCTTGGATGTTTCGCATTCTTACAGCAAAATGCAAACAGCGTCTGAAATCTTACCTTATCAAAACACAGCTGCTGCCGGAAACACTTGCTGCACCGGAACAATGCACCGCTGAGGATATGGATGTTCGAAAGGCTTTCTTTCAATTGGATGAAGAGGAACGGCTGATATTATCCCTGAGCCTGTTTGGAGGATATAAAAGTTATGAAATCGCAAAGCTCCTTAAGCGGAATGAAAATACGATTCGCTCCCGGCAGAGCCGGGCATTAAAAAAACTAGAACAAATGCTTACCGATTAAAAGGTGAATTACCCAGCAGAATCTGGGAGAAAGGAAAAATCCAATTACTTTCTAATACGATTGGACTATATGTGATGATTATGGATGAGAAAAAATGGATGAACAAGGTAAAACAGTCCGCCAAAAATCTGGAAATCCCGGATTCACTGGAGCCTGAAACTATAAAGAAAAAGCTAAAAGAGGCTCCTTCTCCCAAATGGTATCACAAATATGAACGTTTTTCTGCCGTTACAGCAGCTACTGCACTGATAGCCTTTTTTGTACTTGGGGGAGTTCTCCATATTCCGGGGCTGGATAACAAACAGGACAATCAAAAAAGCACCGAAGCAACTTCCACTGCATCAGCAGCTGATTCTTCCCGTGAATCCTCATTTCCAGGTGCAGATTCCTATCAGACTATCTATCAGACATTAAAGAAAATGAATACAGCAGGACCCTTAGATAAAATCAACGGTGCTTTAGGCGGCGGAGCCCTGGACAGTGCTTCTAAAGAAGCTGCAGATGAATCTTTGTCCTCCGGCAGTGCAGAATCCGCCTCAGAAGATTACTCTTCCACAAATCTTCAAGAACTTGGCGTCGACGAGGGGGATACTGTAAAATGCGACGGGCAGTATCTTTATATTCTAAAGTCTGACGGCACCATACAGATTGCAGACACCCGGCAGGATACCATAAAAATTGCCGGAACCATACATCCGGAAAATCTTCAGGAAATCCCCCGGGAAATGTATGTGGAAGGCGCTGTTCTAACATTGATAGCCACCGGCAGCCACACTGCCATGGAAAATCAGAAGGAAGATCTTTATGAACTTGTAACCGATAACTATACAACCCTTTATACATATGATATCTCTGACCGCACCAATCCGAAATTAAAAGGATCTGTTTCCCAGCAGGGCAGTTATTCTGCTTCCAGAAAAAAACACAGTATTATTTATCTGTTTACCCAATACAGTCCAAAGCTGACTTCCGCCGCAAAAACAGAGGATTATGTTCCTGCTGTGAACGGAACACAGCTGAAAGAATCCGATATCTGTCTGCCGGAATATGCCGCGGTTCCAAATTACCTGGTGATTTCTTCTGTTGACAGTAATTCCCCCTCTGAGCCCCTTGACTCAAAGGGAATTATTTCAGCCGCAGAAAATTTTTATGTAAGCACAGACAATATCTATATCTCCACTACAAATCCAAATGCAGACGGCAGCCTGACACAAATCATGAAGTTTCATTACGACAAAGGCAGGATTTCTGCTGTTTATGCCAACGGCTTAAGAGGATATCTAAATGACAGTTTTTCCATGAATGAATACGACGGATACCTGAGAATTGTCCTGACTGACAACTCACAGACACAGGAAACCAACGCCCTTTATATTCTAGACGAGAAACTTAATATCAGCGGAACCATACAGGATATCGCCCGGGGTGAAACGATACAGTCGGCAAGATTTATGGGAGATACCGGATATTTTGTAACCTACAAAAATACAGACCCCTTGTTTTCTGTTGACTTAAGCAATCCTTCCAGTCCCAAAATTCTGGGAGCATTAAAGGTAACTGGGTTTTCTTCCTACCTGCATTTTTACGGAGAAGACCGTCTCCTTGGCGTTGGTTACGAAACAGACCCCAAAACCGGGGCCTCCTATGGAATCAAGCTCTCCATGTTTGATATTTCTGATCCTGCTAATGTAGAAGAGGTACAGAAATATGTTATCAAAGATGCCAATGACTGTTCTCTGTTAAATAATTATAAGGCTGTCATGATTGACCCTCAAAAAAATGTCATCGGTTTTTCCTGTGATAACAAATATCTGATTTTTACCTATCATGATAAAAAAGGTTTTCAGAATGTATTTGCAGAAACACTGTCTGAGACCACCGAAGCTTATTATTCCTCCTTATATACAACTACTATCTCTGATTATATCCTTCCCATATATCCAAAGGGATGCTTTATCAAAGATACCTTCTATCTGATCTGGGACAATGAGCTTAGAAGCTATGACATGTCAGAAGGCTATAAGGCAAAAGAGAAGCTTTCTTTATAAATCCTGGATCTAAAGATAAGTTTTTGCCACAGCATAATACAGAGGACAAATCCTGCTATCCTGGATTTGTCCTCTGTACTTACAAAAACTGCTTATCTTTTATGTATTAATGTTCTTCCTGCAAAAACTGCAGCAGCCAGCGTTCCTGCGCAGATAATTAAAATCACAACCGGCATATTTGTATCTCCGGTTTTTGGAACAGCCGTAAGTGTACTGTTTTTTATCTCCATTGTTTTAGGCTGCTCCTTTTTAACGGCTGATTCAGAAGAAGAAACAACACTGTTTTCCTTTACTTTCTTATAATAATATGTGATCCCCAAGGTCTTCCCATCCTCTTGCAGTTCGAGAATCCCGCCTTCATCCTCATACAGCTCATAGCCTTTGATATTAATGGGATCCATCAGCGCTTCCACAGCCTCAAGATCCAGATCTTCCATAACTTTCAGCACATCCAATACCGCGGTTTTATCATCCGCTATTTTCTGATCTGTATCAATATCTTTAAAACTGATTCTAATGGGAATCTCCACCACAACCTGCTGGGCATCCATCCTTTCAAAAATATCATATATTTTTTCCAGCAAAGGACGGGTAAGAGTATCCAGCTCCTCCTGGTCCTCTTTCCCCCAATTAGAAGTTTCAAGGAAGTGGTCAAGAGCATTCATTTCCGGCTCTAATTCTGCAATGGCTTGTTGAAACTCTTCCGGCAGCCAGTTTTCAACAGCATTTAAAAACGTCCAGAGAATAACTGCCTCCAATGCCTCATCTGTATTAAGCCCTTCTTCTTCTGTAACAGTTACCTTACAGGAAGCGGATGCGCCATCTGCCGCTGTCGCCGTAATAATTACTGTCCCCGGCTCATATGGACATACAAATCCATCTTCGTCCACATCCGCAATCTCTTCGTCCGAACTGGTCCATGTAACCTTCTGATCCATAGTTTCCGGCCAAACTTCTGCATAAAGCTGCAAGCCTTCGGAATACACCGATATAGTTTCTTCATATGAATCCAGTATCACCTGTGTTTTCTGTGTTTTCTCCGATATTTTATTTCCCTCTGATGATTCATTTCCCTCTGACAGTCCGTCAGCTGTAATCTGTTCGTTTTCCGCTGGTCTGCTCACATCAGCCTGTTCATCTGCTGCTGTCTGCTTGTCCGCTGCTGTCTGCTGACCTGCTGCAAACTGCTGATCTGTTTCTGATTTTTCCGCATTCCGTAATCTTTCCGGTTCTGACTCCTGCGCCAGCACAGAAGCAGACATACTAAACACCAGTGTTCCAGCCAAAAACAACGCCAACAATCTTTTCTTCATCTCTCCATCTCCCTTATGTGAAAAAACAATAGTTACTGATAGTATTATAGTAACAGTCTGGTTACTGTAATACAACTTCCGGGGAATTTATTAAAAAAATCTTAATTATTTACCCATAAGAACCGCAGAATTTCAAAGAGCAAAATCCGCAATGATACTTAATCTTAGGCAGATTGCATTGTTTGCAGACGTCATCTTAAATTAAGGGAAAAATTCATGAATCCCGTCAGCTTATTCTTTTGGCTGTACTAAATTACTCACATATGGTCTTTTGCCGGAAAGAACTTCATTATAAAAGTTCTGTTTCCAATCAATATAAGCAACGCTGTCCTCTAGCTCCTTAATGGAAGCCCGCAATGCTTCCTGCTTCTCTGCCAGCATTTCTTTTCGTGGAATAATCGTGGATTCACCCTGCATACACAGCGCAAGGTATTTTTTCATTTCCTGAATACTCAATCCACATTTTTTAAGACAGGTAAGGTCTTTGATCCATTTAACATCTTTTTCATCAAAAATCCGGCGATTATTTCCATCTCGTTTAACATTAGGGACTAACCCTTCATTACAATAAAATTTCAAGGTCTGATAAGTCATATCCAGCTCTCGGCAGACCTGCATCATTGTATACACTATAAAAATCCTCCTGTGTTGTTCATAAAAAAATTCACAAACTTTTTTTAAAAAACCTATTGACCGATAGTTACTACCGCAAATTATAATCGGTTGTATCAAACGGTTGAAGCAATCGTATTGTAGCGTAGAAACACTGAATTTGCAAGCAGTCAAGGAGGTAATTGCAAATGAAAGTATTACTTGTAAATGGCAGTTCCAGAAAAAATGGATGCACGTATACAGCCTTAAATGAAGCAGCAAGGGCTTTAAATGAAGAAGACATTGAAACGGAAATCATCTATATCGGCAATGAGGCCCTGCCGGACTGTATTGCCTGCCACAAATGCCGAGAAATCGGCCGTTGTATTTTCCATGATAATGTGAATGAATTTGTAGAAAAAGCAAAATCCGCAGACGGCTTTATTTTCGGTTCTCCGGTTTATTACGCACATCCCAGCGGGAGACTTTTAACATTTATGGATAGAGCATTTTATTCTGGCAGTGCAGCGTTTCGTTTTAAACCTGCCGCCGCGGTACTCTCGGCAAGACGCGCTGGAACAACAGCTTCTATGGATGTTATCAACAAATATTTTACAATCAGCTCCATGCCTGTAATCTCATCTACCTATTGGAATCAGGTTTATGGTGCACAGCCGGAACAGATTTCAAAGGATAAGGAGGGGCTTATGACGATGTATAACATCGGTAAAAATATGGCATGGGTGCTGAATTGTCTAGAGCTTGGAAAAGAACACGGACTGACACATCCCGAAAACGAAAAAGTCTTAACAAATTTTATTCAATAAGTGATTGGAGGTTACAATGAACAAATTCAGCCGCAATGAGATTTACGATATTCTCAATGAAGCATGTTAATTTTTATCAAAATCAAAATAAGTTAAAATAATGAAGGTGAGGAAATCAAAATGTTTAAAAAAATTCTTGGTCTGATGATGACCGCAATTATGTTCTTTGCTCTTGCCGCCTGTGGACAGGCACCCGCACAAAACAGTGACACCCAGGCTTCTTCTGATTCTGCTGTCATCAGTGAATCTTCTGAAACAGAGCCGTCTAAAACAGAAACGTCCACTCCCGCTGAGGGAGAACAAACAGAATCCGCAGACAGCAAAACGCTGGTGGTTTATTTCTCCTGGTCAGGTAACACCGAAGAAATGGCTTCCTATATCGCAGAACAGACAAACGGTGATTTGTTAGAGATTGAACCGGAAACAGCTTATCCTGCCGACTACAATGAAACGGGCGATATTGCAAAGGTTGAGCGTGACGAAAATGCCCGGCCGGAAATTGCAAATCTCCCATCTTCTGTTGATGAGTATGATACAATTCTAGTGGGCTATCCCATCTGGTGGCATACAGCTCCTATGATTATCGGTACTTTTTTAGAGAACTATGATTTGTCCGGAAAAGAAGTTTATCCATTTACCCAGTCAGCTTCCATGGACACCGAACAGTTCAATCAGTCTATTGAATTTGTCCGCGAGGTTTCTAAAGGAGCAGCGGTTCACGACGGATTGTTTGAAAGACCGTCTGATACCGGCACGATTGATACTTATCTTTCTGAAAACGGTCTCATAAAATAAAGCTCACAAAATAAAAATAAGGAGAATATCATTATGAAAAAATTACTTTCACTTTTAACCGTATGCGCCCTGGGAATCACTATTATTTTTTCTCTGACCGCTTGTTCAGAAAAAACGCCGGTTTCATCTGAAAATGATGTTACGACGCCTTCCACAGATACCGGTAATTCCACGAATGAAAACCAGTCCGCAGGCAATTCCAATCCTGCTGACGACACATCCGATTCAACAAATGAGACTGCCAATGCACTTGTTGTTTATTTTTCTATTCCCGACGACCGTGATAACAGTTATGTTGAAGTGGATGGTGCGCGCCTGGGTAATACCCAATATATGGCACAGGTTATTCAGGAAAACACAGGTGCGGATATTTTCCGCATTCAGCCTGTTACCCCGTATCCTACCGACCACGAAGAACTCTTAGAGGCGGCACAGGATGAAATCCGCACAAATGCCCGCCCTGAAATTAGCGGCACAATCGAGAACTTTGATTCCTACGATGTGGTCTTTGTGGGTTATCCCAACTGGAATGCAGATATGCCGTACATTATGTATTCCTTTTTTGAAAGCTATGACTTTTCCGGCAAAACTATCGTTCCGTTTATGACACATGGCGGCAGTGGTTTTTCGGGAACACCGGAAACAATTGCGCAGCTGGAGCCTGAAGCGGCCATGTTGGAAGGAAAAGCCATTTCAAGAAGCAGTATCGAGGATGCCCGACAAGAAATTATTGATTGGATTGACGAGATCGGTCTGCTGAAAAAGAACTGAGGCAGGCAGTATGAAATGGACGTCAATTATTAAAATAAGTATTGATGTAGCAATGTATCTATTATTTCTGCTGCTTATGGGGCAATATCTCTTACGAGATGCGCCACACGAATGGCTGGGGGTTACTGCAGGAATTCTTTTCATTCTGCACAATATATTTAATTACAAATGGTACACGGCTATTTTCAAAGGCAGGTACAATGCAATACGCATTGCGCAGACAGCCGTAAATCTGCTTCTTCTGCTTACTGTATTTGGATGTATGCTTAGTGGGATTTTTTCCTCACAGTATATCTTCTCTGTGGGAAACGGCGGCACAATAGAGCTTGGAAGATTTCTCCATCTTGTAACAACAGCATGGGCTTTTATCCTTATGTCGGTACATCTTGGACTGCACTGGACAAACTTTATAGGAATCGCACAAAAAATTACCATAAATCCCAAAACACAAATCTTTTTTAGGTGGTTTTTCCGACTGATTGTAATCTTCCTTTGTATATACGGTGTATATTTGTTCATAGACAGGCGCTTTTGGGAGGAACTATTTCATCTGATTGACTATCAGAAAGAATACGATGAATCCAAAACGTTTTTGATATATCTTATGGAATCTGTCATTATGTCATCGCTGTTCACTGCGGTAACTTATTATATAAAGAAATTTGCTTTATATAAAAAACAGTCCCATAGAAAGAAAACAGATTAAATTGCCCTTGATCATTTGTTAATTTCACGTATATACAAAAAACAGATGCACCTTTTTCATAAAGAAAAATCTGCATCTGTTTTTTTATGATTCACTTTTCAAATCTCGCTCTCGCAAGACTGTGTGCGCGATTTGGGTCAGCTTTGCCACTTACTCTTTGATTAACTCCGGAAGAACAACTGCTCTTTCATATGCGGCATATTTTTTCCGTTTCTCAGCAATAATATCCTTGCCTTGGGCAGCCTTCATATGGCCTTTCCGGATATTATTATCATGGAGATCCTGTCCCCATTTACTCCAGCGGTTTTTAGCCATCTCTTCCTCTGTAAATTCTACCATTAATTCATCATTTACAAGGCTCAGTTTCGCTTTTGTGAGACACTGCGGACAGTAGACACCGTCTTCTCTTATCTCCAGCATATTTCCATGACAGTCCGGACATACGCCTTTTGTGCCTACATAGGATGGTTTTTCACCCTTTTCTTTCATAAGCAGTGCATCTGCAATATTTTCTCCGAATTTATGCATCCGTGCAATCATCTCATCCTCTAACACAACAGCTGCCACAGACGGAACAAAATCAAAATGAACAGCATCCACCAGTGCTTCATATGATCCGCAGAATTCCATAGCTGCCATTTTACAGAAATTCAGTGTAAAGTTGGTCCAGTCTGTTCCTCCAATAGAAAAAGCTGCCCCGATTTTATTATTTTTATGTACCATGTCACGATAATTTCCACTTGCATGGAGTTTATTTAAAAATGTAATCATAGGACCCGTTGGAAGCAGGTTGTAAGCAGGACTGGATACAATAATTGCATCTGCCTCACGCATCAGCTGCTCAATAAAATAGAAATGATCCGTACCGTTTTTGTGAACACATCTAAAATCCCAGTTTCCTTTCAGATGATTCACCATACAGGTCTCACATCCTACACATTTTCTGATCTCAGCTTCCTGAAGACGAACCAGCTGACATTCAGCTCCGCATTTCTCTTCAATTGCCATAAATGCTTCTTTCATCATAATTTCTGTATTACCGTTTTTTCTGCCGCTGCAGATACCTAAAACCTTCATACCAGTTACCTCCATGTAATCATTTTGTATTAATTATAATTGGAAATCAAAAGAGTGTAAAACAATTATTTTCTTTCTATTCACAATAAAAAGGTTGTGTTCTATATCCTATAATACAACATCGAATTTATTTTTCTGATCTTTCATATGATTTCTCTGATACAACTGCGAAAGCTGAGCCGTCATATGTTCTCCAAATCCATTGACACCTACTATGCTGATCTGAGCCGGTTCATCCTCCGGCATATAGGCAATGGGATAAAATTTCAAACCACCATACTGGTTTCTGAAAAATTCCCGGAAACCGGTGGCAATTCCCTTCCCAGCCATAATTTCAATCTCCATACTTTCCCAGGATTTAAAATATTTTACCTTTGGCTCTATCCCAATACTGTGAAAATGACCAAGTATTTTTTTCTGTGCATCCGCAGAATGAGAATCTTCAAAAATAAAAATCGTTTCCTCTCCCACATCTGCCAGCGACAATTTCTCTCTTGCAGCCAGAGGATGATTTTGGGACAGGATAATGGACAGCTGCACCGTTTTCAGCAGACACTGCTGATGACTGATCAGCTCTTTTGGAATCTCTGTAGAATAGGTTACAATTAAATCCGCTTTCTTTTCTTCGGCAAGCTGCTTTACATACGCCGGATTCCCTGAAACAACCTCAATCTGTATATCCGGATTTTTGCTCCCATACTGAGCCAGAAGGGGCAGCGTCAAATCTTTTACTGCATCATATTCTAAAATGGCAATCTTCACAAGACATTCCTTCTGCTCCCGCTCCTCCTGAATCAGACGTATCTCTTCATCCATCCGAAAAAGCAGTTCTTCCCAGAGTTTTCGCATCCTTACCCCTTCCCGGGTTAACATCAGCTGTTTTCTCTGTATACAGAACAAAGGAAAGTTAAGCTCTTGTTCCAAAGCCTTGATCTGTTTGCTGACTGCCTGCTGGGAAACAAATAATACATCTGCGGCTTTTGTAATACTCTGCTGTCTGGCCGCTTCTATAAAATAACGCACCTGTAAAAATGTCAATTATCCGTACCTCACAAACTGTTTTATGGAACCTGCTGATCTCTTACAATCCAGCAGGCTTCACCTCAAGACTGTTAATTTTTCTTTTATTATAAAGAAATTCCCGATTTTTTGCTAATAATTTGAAAAAAATTTAAGAAATGTATTAAGATATAGCCAAAAACAGTTCCCCAGGCTCAAAACAGCCTGGGAAGAACATCATATTCAAGTCTCGCTCTCGCAAGACTGTGTGCGCGATTCGGGTCAGCTTTGCTGACAATATTCTATTCCCAAGCGCTGCACATCCTCGCGGAGCGTATATCAGGTGGGGATTGACTCCCGCCACTGATACCTGCTTGTTACTCACCGCCTATAGAGGCGGGAGTCATCTCACATCTGATATATTCTTTTGAACCGTTTCCTTCACATAGACAATTAAGAAATAAAACTATATTTTTTCATCAGGTTTCATTTTCCTGATAAATTTTTGAATAGTCTCCGTCGTTTCCTCCAGTTCATCTGCAATCAACTAGGTACTCTTTCCTTTTTCCAATTTCTTTTGAATTAACTCTAATAGCTTCTCATCTTTCCCTGCCGCAAAACCTTCTTCCCTTGCCTCATTCTGCTCCATGACTCTCTCTTCCCATGCCTGCATATATCTCACACTCACTTCCGCATTCTCTTTGAGACTGTCAATCCGTC
>CABIXN010000008.1 GCA_902362715.1 Lachnospiraceae bacterium
AAATGCTGAAAGAGGGCAAGCCGGCAGAGGAAGCATTTGGCGCTGCACTGGGAGCAACATCTGATAAACAGGACCGTGCCAATATGGTAGCCAAGCTGTTAAATAAAACCTATGGGAAATCAAAGACGACTTATGATAATTTATCAGGGAGTATTTTGGATGCCAATAAAGCAGAAGCGGAACTGAAGGAAACTCAGGCAGAGCTTGGGGAAACCCTCACTCCGTTGAATACAAGGTTCACAGAACTTAAAAATAAAGCCTTGAATGCCATGGCGCCGATGATAGAAAAGGTAGCAGATGCATTTATAGAGCTGATAGATGGGATTGACTGGGATGCAGGAGCCAGGCTGATTGGAAATGTCATGGAAGTGGCCATGAAAGGTCTGGAATGGCTGATGGATAACATAGATCTGGTCTCCGGCATGGTAGCAGGGCTTGGAACCGCATGGCTGACGTATAAGACGTACGTTATGATTGCGGATGCAGCGCAGAAGATTTTGAATGCTACAATGTCATCTAGTCCTTTAGGAGCCTTAAAACTGGGTATTTCTGCGATAGTAGGAGTTACTATGGCTGCGGTATCCTGGAGCAAACAATATGCGGATGCACTGGAGGCGGAAATTGAGAAGACATACGGCCTTACTCAGGAAGAAAAAAAGCTGTTTGATGAAATTAATAATGTTTATGAAGCAAATCAGAGAACCAATGAAGCGCGAAAAGAAAATTTCGATAAACTTGAACAGGAATATGTCTATTATGAACAATTAGCTGAGGAATTGCGTTCTATTACAGATGAAAATGGAAAGGTCAAAAAAGGATATGAGGACCGGGCTGCAGTTATTACTGGTATGCTGTCAGAGGCACTTGGGATTGAAATTGAGATCACAGATGGAGTGATTCAAAAATATGGAGAATTAAGTGATTCTATAGATTTGATTATACAGAAAAAAGCGGCGGAGGCTCTACTGGAAGCTAATAGGGAAGCATATGCAGAAGCGTTGCAAAATCAGACAGATGCGTATATGCGGATGGCAGAGGCACAGGACGTTTTAGCAGAAAAGACAGCGAAAGCGGAAGAGGCAGAAGCGGCTCTGAAAGAAGCACAGGAAAAGTTGAAAATTGCTCAAATGCATGGTTCTCCGGCTGCCACAGAATTGAGCAAAGAAGTAGCAAAGCTGTCAATGGCTCATGATGAGGCAGAAGCTTCCGTGGCAGAAGCAGAGCAGAAGGTTAAAGACGCGGAAACGACATGGGAAAGCTATAATGCTACTATCCAGAACAACAAAGGTCTGGCAGCGGCTACTGTATCAGGAGATTCAACGAAGATTCAGCAGGCTATGCTGGATATGCAAAATTCTTTTATAACGGCTGAGTATGCATCGAAGGATAGCCTGGAGCGTCAGGTTTCCAATATGCAGGCTCTTTATAAAGAATTGAAAACCAAGATAGAGAAAGGGGCGCCTGGAGTAACCCAGGAAATGGTTGATAATGCCAAATATATGGTAGATAAATCTGTGATTGAGCTTGGAAAATTTGAGAAGAAATCCGGAAAGCCTGCAATAAATGGGGTGAAAAATTTTGCGGGTTCTATTTATAATGAATCCTGGAGAGCTATAGATAAAGCAGACTACCTGACAGGAAAGATTGAAGGCAAGTTGAATATAGACACAAAACCAAAAGGAAAACAGGTAACAGAAGGACTGGCTGATGGAATGACAGCAACAGATGTTATAAGACAAGTAGTAAATGCTGCCTCATCCGTTGCAGGGGTCGTAAATTCTGCCTTGCGAAGTAAACTGGAGATTAATTCGCCGTCTAAAGTAGCAAGAAGGATTGGAAAGGGAGTACCGGAAGGATTGGCCTGTGGAATTGCTGATGATGAAAAACTTGTGAAGAAAGCATCTGCTAATTTGGCGGATGCAGCTGTAAAACCTTTCGGCATGTTGAAAAAAGGAACATCTTCTCTTTTTGATGGAATCTTTTTAGGGGATTTTGAAACCGGCTATGAGCGTGGAATTTCTTCTTTTCAGGGAATTGACACTTCTGATCTGGTAGCGTCCATGCAGAGCAGAGCCTTTGAATTGTCTGCAAAATATCATCCAGTTATCGAGTATGAGGACGTCTTAAATGGGAGTGCCGGAGATGATATTCCCATTGTCATAAACAATACGTTCGAAGTGGACGGAGAACCTCTGGTAACAAAAACCACAAAGGCAGCTATGAAACGAATTGGAAACGAACAAAGGCAAAGGGGGCGGTTTCAAGGTGCATATGTATAGGTTTTCTACTGATATTTTAAACTCTGCCGATTATTATATCTGGTTCCGGTCCTATCCGGTGATTGAAAGAGGACAGCAGAAGGTGACATATACAGAAGTTCCAGGAAGAGCAGGGACGCTGACAACTAAAGATGGGAGCTGGACAGATACCGTTGTTACAATGGAACTGGATATCACTGTGCCGGTTTTTGAAAGCTGTTCTGTAGATCAGATTTACAGCCAGTTTCGGGAAAAGGTTCTGGACAGCCGTCTGCTGTATCTGGAAGAGATTTCAGGAAAGTTCTTCCAGATTAAGAATACAGAGACCACCGGGTATTCCAGAGAATCGGATATTACTATATCGGTAGATCTTACCATTACCTGTGATCCGGGAGAATATTTGATTTCCGGTACGCGGGAATACTCTCCGGATAAGGTTCTGAAAAACAGATATTCGGTATGCTGTCCAACCTATCTGATTACGGGAAATGGGGGATGCACGCTGACAGTCAATGGAAAGAAAATGACAGCCACAGTAGGGCAGAACCTGACGATCCACACGGAGCGGATGCTGGCCTGCCGGACAGATGGAACCTTACAGAATACAGCGGTAAAAGGGGCGTATAAAGACCTGTATCTGCAGCCGGGGGAAAATACAATCGCAATCACAAAGGGATTTGACTTAAAAGTAATTCCGAATTGGAGGTGCTTATAGTGATAGAACTATACAGTCCGGATAACGCAGACTTTGAGCATAACGGAGATATGACGCTGCTTCCAGAGAGCGCATCTGTGCATGTGATTTTAAATGGGGCCTGGACAGCATCGCTTACACATCCGATTGATGATGAGGGTCGCTGGAAGTATATTGTAGAGGATGCTGTGGTAAAGCTGCCGTCTTTTAATGGAAATCAGTTGTTCCGGATCAAGCAAAAAGAAAAGTCAGACAGTGGGATTACAGTCACCATGGAGCCGATCTTTATGGACGCTCTTGGTGATTGTTTCTTAGTTGATGTCCGGCCGACCGGAAAGAATGGCCAGGAAGCCTTGAATAGTATGACAGCAGTCAATAAAAAGTATTCCGGAACGTCCAACATCACAACAACAGCCACTGCTTATTACGAATATATGAATCTGATTGAAGCAATCAACGGGGACAATGAGAACAGTTTTGTGAACCGCTGGGGCGGAGAAATCCTGTTTGATAATTATAAGGTGGTTATTGATAAAAGAGTGGGCGGCGATTATGGAGTGGAACTGCGGTATGGGAAGAATATCCCCCAGGATGGATTTACAGAAGATGTTGATCTCAGAGAAGTAGTAACCCGTATTTATCCCAAAGCCTATAATGGTTATAAAATGGCAGGCACTGGATATGTGGACAGCCCACTGATCAACAGCTATCCAACAATCAAAGCAGTAACCATTACTTTTGACGATGTAAAGATGGAAGCAGACGCCCAGGAGGACGATGCGGAAAAAGGAGTGATTATCTGCAAAAATCAGGCGGAACTGAATACGGCCTTGAAACAACGCTGCCAGGAACAGTATGAGGCCGGGATAGATCAACCGAAAGTGTCAATAGAAGCAGATATGATTCTGCTTTCGGATACAGATCAGTATCAGGAGTATGCGGTGCTGGAGACGGTGCTGCTTGGGGATACCATTCATTGTCATCATGAACGGCTGGACCTTACCACAGAAGCCAGAGTGGTGGAGCTTGTTTATGATGCAGTTCTGCAAAAGGTTTCTTCCGTGGTGCTGGGAGATTTTACATATAATTATTTCAACGGAGTTTCCAGTAGTGTAAACCGGATTGATCAGGCAATCCGCCCAGACGGAACGGTAATGGCTGATAAAATCGCCGGATTTATCAATGGCGCCATGGCAAGTCTGACGGCACAGTATAATGCTGCGAAAAAACAGGATGTGCTGGCGATATTATTTGAAAACCTGGATGATAGTAATTCTCTATATGGGGCACTGGCATTAGGCACACAGGGGCTTATGATTTCCAAGCGCCGGACGGCAGACGGGCGCAGCTGGGACTGGACGACAGCGATAACGGCGGCGGGAATGATAGCCACCTACATCGTTGCAGGAGTATTATCAGATCAAAAAGGACTTAATTACTGGAACCTGGATACCGGAGAGTTACGTGTGGTAGCTACAGAGTTTTCTCTGGCTGGAAAAACAATTGATCAGATTGCCGGCGAACAGGTGAATGACTTTGCCAGCAGTGTATATGATCCTGAAATCGCAGAGCTTCAGAAACAGATTGATGGTAAGATCGAAACATATTATTACGACTATGCCCCAACGCTTAACAATGTTCCGGCATCTGAATGGAACACAGAAGCGGAACGTCTGAAACATGAGGGAGATCTTTTTTACTGGAAATCCAAAGGATATGCATACCGGTTCTTCAAAAACGGATCAACCTGGAGCTGGCAGATGGTACAGGATACAGATGTTACGAAGGCGTTAGAAGCTGCAGCAGAAGCGCAGGATACCGCAGACCATAAACGAAGGGTATTTATTACAACCCCGGTTCCCCCTTATGATGTGGGGGATCTCTGGACGCAGGGCGCAGCTGGTGACATTATGAGATGTAAAACGGCAAGGGCATCCGGCTCTTATTTATCCTCTGACTGGATAAAAGCAAGTAAGTATACAGACGATTCGGCGGTAACAGCGCTGAATGATGCCTTAGATCAGGAAGAGGTATTCAACCGGTTGACGAATCATGGACAGATACAGGGAATTTATATGTCCGGAGGAAAGTTATACTTAAATGCTACCTATATGCAGATCGGGAAGATTACGGATAAAAGTGGAAATAACTGGTGGAATTTAGACACCGGGGAACTGCACGCAGGAAAGGCAACCTTTGAGAATATTTCCGGAACGGATGGGATTCGTATTAACGGAGGGAGAATCCGGGTTGTTTACGATGGAGATGAAATCGGATATATCGGAGCCAATAATCTTTCCAAAGATGCCAGTAAAAAAGGACTGGTATTTGATCTGGAAGATGATGGGGATTATATGACCTGGGCGTATAAAAAAACAGCAAGTGCAAACGTATATACAACGGTGCTTACCTTTGCAAGAAGCGGTGTATCAGGATTTACGGGAAATGCGTTAAATGCTGGCTGTAACCTGGATATGCAGAATTATAAGATCCAGCAGGCAATCATAGATGGGTTTAATTGTAGCAAATCTTTTCAAATTCCCAATAATGTAGACTGCAATATTTATTCTGATATAGATTTTCACAATTGGTCCTTAAAGAATTTGAAAGTGGAAAACCTATCGGCGATTGATGGAAAAGGGACTTGGACGGGAACAATTCCTATTTATTATGAAAAAGGAGGTTCTTATTATACAAGTACAATTAGTGTGGTAGATGGATTAATTGTCTCTGCACCAAAAGCATAGGAAGTATTTTATGAAAATGAAATTAGTAATGGAAGAAGCGGAAATAGAGTTAAACAATACAATGGATAAAGCGCAGATTCTGCCAGGAGCAGATGCGGATTTCAAAGAAGATATGGTTATGAAGGAGATTATGGAACGATTTATGGAGAAAGCGGGTGAATAACATGGTAATTGATGTAGATGTATATGTGTTAGACAACAAATTAAAAGAAACCATTGATTATGTCCAGGGAACAAACGCTCTGGGCATTTCTTTTCATTTTCTGGATTATGATATCCCTTCCGGTGCATCGGCCAAAGTTTACGCCGCAAAACCATCTACAAAGGCAGTTTACAATACTGCAGCCATATCCGGGAATGATGTCAATGTGGATGTAACAGATCAGATGTTTTCAGAGGTTGGTCTGACAAAGCTTCAGGTACAGATCGTAAAAGGCGCCGACACCCTGGTGACCTTTGTCCAGCTGGTACGGGTACATAAAAACTATGTAGCCGGCGACGTTCCGGAATCTGACAATGAGTCAAATTTTATAGATGACTATTTGGATGACATCAAAGACGCCACCAGCAAAGCCAATACAGCTACAGATAAAGCAAACACGGCAGCGGGCCGGGCAGAGGATGCCCTGGAGGCCATTGAGGGAGCAGTAAAAGGTACGCTTATTAACGATGAGACATCGTCTAAAGTAACTGTGTACAGCGGTGATAAGGTGGAGCATCTGGCGAATCTATTTAGTTTTAACAACTTACATGATTCGAATACAAGCCATATAGTAGATGGCAATAAAATAACTATAACCAGTAAAACTACAGGCAAATCGTGTCTGGTTTACAAAGATATACAGTTAAAAAAGGGATATTATACAATTGCATGGCAATCAACACGCAGTGGGAATAGTGGCGGTGGTATTTATGTCGACTTGAGATATTCAGACGGAACTACGGAGGCAGGGACCAATGGATATTCTGGGCTATTAAATACTTTTGCAACATTTCACATGAAAGAAAATGCTACAGCAAGAATTATGATGTATTCGGGTTTGACTACCGGTGCTGTATCCGGAGACACGGCCACATTCGAAGTATTTTTGGTTGAGGGAGTCTATGATTTTAGCCAAGAAAGGCCAATGCTAAATAGTGTTAAGGATGTGACAGAGTTACTCTTGGATGAGCGGACAAATGCGGCGAATTTGTTCGATATGAATAAGATATCAGATGGTGAAACAGGGACAGTAAAAATAAGTGATGGAAAAATAATTGTGACAAGTGAAGCTGTTACAGCAGCTCAGGGTGGTATTGTAAATATTAAGGATATGATTAAATCAAATACATGGTACACGTTGACTTGGAGTTCAACAAGATCTGGGGGTTATGGCGGTGGCGTGCTTATAGATTACAATGATGGCACTGGGAATAAAAGAATTGCCGAAAAACCAAATGAATTGAATGGTAGTTTAATATTTTTCAGTGGAGAATCAGATAAAGCAAAAAGTTTTAGAATTGCGCTCTTATCTGGAATTACGGATAAATCCAAGGTAGGTGATACAGCCACCTTTGAAGATGTGTTACTAATGGAGGGTACCCAATACGCTCCGGCTAATCTGCATAATGTCAAAGATCTAGCGCAGCTTACGGCGGCTGTGGATAATCGGTCAGCTATTAATCTGTTTGATTATAAAGGTGCCAATGGAATAACGTTTATAAGAGCAACGGGAAGTGTTTCTGAAAATAAAATAACTGTAAAGTCAACAGATAATAGTAACTATGCATATGCGTCTTATAGGACGAAGGATCTGAAGCCTAATACGAACTATACTATATCTGCAAAATCAACAAGAACAGGAACTACTGGCGGAGGGATAAGATGTACGTTAATGACCGGTACGACAGCAGTATCTTTGGGAAATGCGAGAAATTGTCTTAATCCAGTTGTTGCTTTTAATACAAAAGATATTGATAAAGCAGATTTTTTATTAATTTCATTTGAAGCAAGTGATATTTCAACTGTTGGCGGCGTTGTCGGAGAATCAGCTACATTTACCGACATCATGCTTGTTGAGGGAGACTTCGCTCCCGGCAGCTATGTACCGAGTATTGGCGCAGATAATTTTAGCCAGGCAATTGCTGATCTCCAAGCACAGATTGTAGTGCTTGAGGCAGTCATATTAAATAATATATAAAAGAAAAATATTTTGAATAGAATATTGTCAGCAAAGCTGACCCGAATCGCGTACCAAGTCTCGCGAGAGTGAGACTTGAATATTCCGTATTCTTTCTGGACTTGGAAGGCTGCTATACTTGTGGAGATGATTTACAGGATGCGATCGTAATGGCAGAAGATATTCTGGCATTTTATTTGTATGATGAAGAAGCAGAAGGAAATGTGATACCGGAAGCATCTTCTCCTGATCATATAACATGTGAAAAAGGTGAGTTTGTGAATTATATTGCCTGTGATACCATTGAATATGCAAAAATGCATAATACCAGAGCGGTGAAAAAGACATTAACAATACCAGAGTGGTTGAATGCTGCGGCAACAAGAGCCGGAATAAACTTTTCGCAGGTATTGCAGGAAGCATTGTTGGAAAAAGTAAAATAGAAAGTAACATCACATTAGGGGAGTCTGAAAACGTGTTAGGAAATTGTGGTTTATCAACAGTTCCTCCCTGGGATACTTTTAAGAAACCTCCTGTATCAGAGCAGTGGATACAGGAGGTTTTTGATTGTCATAAGAGACGCGGCCGGAGAAATTCTGGCTCAGAATAAATGAATTTCTCAGGAATTATGTCGTTTTAAGTAAGCGCCTGATTCCTGCGGCTGCTGCCAGCATAGCGACTGCTAATATGCTGAATGCGGCAGCGGCAGGATAATTATAATCGGCAGTTTGGGGAGTCGAATTCACTTTATCTATATTCTGATGATCTTTGGATGACTGATTTGGCTCTTGTCTGTCGTTGGGATTTGGTTTATTATCGCCGGGCTCTGGTTTTTTGCTGTCATCATCAGAGGTTTGTCCGCCGCCTCCATCTGGTTTTGGGTCATCGCCGCCTGGTTTTTGTTCATCGTCCGGATTTTCGGGCTTGCTGCTGTCATCTGCAAGATCTCCAGGCTGAGGATTTTGGGTTTCCATGGCAGTGGCCCTGAAAATATATCGTTCCGGATTTGTATAGCTGCATGCCAGCACATAGAGTTTGTCCTGGTAGGCAGCAGCGGCGCTGAAAGAAGTTGTACCGTTATCCAGCAGCTTCTCATATACGGTGGTTTCTCCTGTTTTTGGATTTACAAGGTAAGTATCAAAGGCAGGCGTGCCGCTGCTTTTCTTTCCGGTTAATGCAAAAGATGATTTTAGTCCCGCATTGGAAAATGCAACCATGGTCTGACCTTCCGCCAGATGCTCCACGGTCAGCTCTTTTCCTGTGTAAAGTCCGGTATGATTGTTTTTTTGAATCAATTCCACCCCGTAAATATCAGATACAAGCAGACTTCCGTTACAGGTACTGACGGCAGGATTGGCGCGGGGAGAAAGCATTTCACCGGCTTTTTCAGTCTTTTTTGTATCCGGGTCAATGATCTGGATATCTGAAATATCTTCATATGCACCGGCGGTTTCGTTTAATCTGACGCCTCCTATGCACATCAGAGTACCGTTGTGATTGATAAGTAAGGTTTTCGGCGGAAGATCAATTTCTGCTTTTGTAAAGGTCTCATCATTACTTTCATCATAAAAATACAGCTGTTCATTTAAGTATCCGAAGGAATTTTGGGTATATCCGGCTATGGCCAGCGTTCCGTTCCAGGTGCAGGCGGTCAGTCCAAACAGCTCCTCCGGGAGGTTTATGGTTTTCCATGTTTTATCAGAAATACTGTAAGCCCAGATCTTATGTGCCGGCTGTTCATTCAGATGATCGGGGAGACAGAAAATCTGGTTATGATATCCCGCAAGGCTGAACGTGGTTATCTGGGCCAGATCCGGGTCGTCCGGAAGAGGGAGCTCCTCTTCAAAGTACGCTGTCTGTGTGGCTTTTCCAAGGTCAAAGGACTGATGGCCTTCCCCGGCGGCTGTTGTAACGGATATTTCTGTCATGCCTCCTGAAAATCCTGCCGGTTTTTTCAGAATCAGGATTTCGCCGTCCTGAGTGTCTGAGACAATATTCTGGCTGTTATCTAATATTTCTGCATCCATGCCGCCGATTTTTGCGGAAGAAACCGAACCAAAAAAGTAGCCGTCCACCACGATAGAATCCCCCTGGTCGGTCGCTTTATTTAACACCGGATATGGCTCCTTCCGGCCAAGATCAATCATGCCGCCGGATACACATTTATCCGAAAAGGTGTCATATTTGGTAACGGTTCCGGTTACTCTGGCTGCCAGTTTTGCCCCGGATTCGTTGTAAATGTCTGCCAGTATTGCGGCTGCACCGGCTGCTGCGGGGGCCGCCATGGAAGTTCCGTTCATATAAGCGTAAGGAATGGCTTTCTGGCTGTCTCCGATACCAATAGCATCCAGATAAACACTGCCTGTGGCTGCTCCTGCATTCATAGCTGCATCATGGTCAGAGAAAACAAGGGAAAACATTGCCAGATCAAACATCAGACGGAAGTTTTTATAGTCAGTGTTTTGGGGAAGTACTGCAGTGCAAGTATCCCAGGATCCGTCCAGGGTAGAATCGGGAGAGATATTTACCGGTTCCCAGGGATTTTGCTGATCAGTAGTCTTTACATAAAGTCTGACATTGGCACCGTTTTGTCCCTGGGCAGAAAGTTTAAAACTAATGCTTTTATCTCCTGATACAGAGTCGGCTTTACTGGAAAGGTCTATAGGCTGACTGTACAGGCGTATGGTTTCAGTTGTATTCTTTTTAATCTGAAGACTTTGGTTTCCCTCATACACTTTTTCCTCTGAGAGGGATATAAGATCGGAAGTACCTTGCGTGTCACTGGGATCTTCAGTAAGTACAAGTGACGGAGCATCACTTTCAAAGTCCTCATACCAGACAGGCTGATCGTCTGTTTCCGGATAATAAACGCTTTGATTTAAGGGCACTGTTGAGAGAATCTGAGTTCCCGGGGCAAACACATCTGTAGTCATTTTCCCGTATTCAGTGTAACAGGAAGCAGTTTTGCCGGGAGCGGCAGCATTTACCACAACAATATAAGGATTATTTAAAAATCCGCTTGCCATGCTGTCAGAAATATCATTATCATATCCAGAGTTACCGGAAGCAATCAGAGTAATGGCTCCGGCTTTTCCGGCTTCCGTAATAGCAAGCTCCACTGCCTTAGAAATGCCGGTCCCGCCCCAGGAGAGATTGACAGCTCTTACGTTAATGCCTTCCCTTAAGGCCTGTGCAACATAGTTAAATCCGCGGATTTTAGAAACAATTTCATTGTTTGTTTCAATGGCCATAATTTCAGCCTGTTCACTGACACCGGATACACCGGCATTATTCCAGGCAGCAGCGGCGATTCCGGCGCAATGTGTTCCGTGGCCGTTGCTATCAGAGACGTCATCTGCGGGGCCTTCTCCGGTAAGATTAATGCCGTGGCTGCCTCCGGGCAGTGAAGAGTTGGCGGGACGCGTCCACAATTTATCTTTTAAGTCCGGATGGTTTAAATCCACACCGGTATCTAAAATTGCAATAACAACGTTATCGCCGCCGCCCTGGCCGGGGGAGTTCCATCCGGGAATACCGATATTAAAATCCGTTTCGTTCTCAAAAGGGTTGTCCCCGTCAGATTGATTCTGGTAACCCCACTGCCACTGGGTTAAATCGGGATCTGCGGCTGACATGCTGTAATTTTCAGTGATATAGTTTGGTTCTGCAAAAATTACCTGAGGGTAAGATTCCAGTTCCTCAATCAGCTGTGCTGTTGACATGCTTTTGTCTGTGATATGTACAAGGGACAGGGAAGAGCTGTCAGAGGCATGTCCTTTGGCAGATTTTTCAGACTTTGTTTTTTCTGCAACTGTGCGGTCAGAAGTATACGTATCTGAAGACAGAGACATAAGAAGTTCAGAATCGGACAAAAGACCGGGAAGTGAGCTGCGGCTGCGGGCAGTATCTGTTTTCAGGCAGACGATGGCTTCCCCTTTTACATAACTGCCAGAGATTGCCCGCTCAGAATCGGATGACTTTGCAGCCAGTCCGGTAAGGGGCAGTGCTGAAACCGTCAGCAGTGCACATAACAATAGTGTCAATAATTTTTTCATAACATACTCCTTTTAAATGATGATACATCCATTATAGAGGAAGATAGAATTCTTCGCAAAGAAAAAAGCCCGGAAGACAGGGGTTTTTAATATGTCTGATCTTCTGAGCTTATTTTTAGGGGAAATCTTTAGGATTTAGGGAGGGATTCTTTTTATTTACCGGTATTCTGTGAATCCGGCTGCCGATCCTGCTTAACAGCTCGTTGGTGATAGAGCCGGACCGCACAGCTAGTTCTTCAGCAGTGAGAGTAAGAGCACCTTCGGAACCGATAAGGGTTGCTTTATCATTCACAGAAGCCATTGGAATGTCTGAAATATCTACAGTCATCTGGTCCATGCAGATACGGCCAATGACAGGAGCTGCTTTCCCGTGGATGATGACATATCCCTGATTGGACAGACTTCGGGGATAGCCATCTGCATAGCCCACAGGAAGTACAGCGATCCGCTCCGGACGTTTTGCTCTGTGAGTGCGCCCGTATCCAACCGATTCTCCGGCAGGAATCTCCCGAATGGAGGCAATATGTGTGTACCAGGATAAAACCGGACGCATAGAGGGAAGCAGACAGGAATCCTTGTTAGTATCACTGTAGCAGCCGTAAAGCAGGATTCCGGGGCGTGCAAAGTCGCAGGGAAGTCCAGGATAATTAATAACGCCGTAACTGCTCTGGATATGAATGGGAACCTGTATACCGGAAGCTTTTAGTGTTTTATCTAATTCTAAAAACTGCTGAATCTGAAAATCTGCATATTTGATATCGGAAGGCTCTGTGCTGTCAGCGGTACACAGGTGGGTGAACATACCTGTGACATTGATATCCGGCTGCTCAAATAATCTGCAGATTTCTGTAAAATGCTCCGGTGTAATTCCAAGCCTGTGCATTCCGGTGTCAATTTTTAAATGAACGTCCAGGTAAAAACCGGATTGAGCCAGTGCCCGGGCATGGGACAGATCTGTGACAGTCTGTGTCAGCTGATAATAGGAAATCTGGGAAGCAAAAGACGCGGGAGTATAGCCAAGAATCAGAATATTTCCGCATATCCCGGCCTTTCTTAAATGAATTCCTTCTTCTAGTGTGGCAACTGCAAAGTCAGTGACACCTATGCTGTTTAGATGTCTGGATACGATGACATCGCCGTGGCCGTAAGCGTTTGCCTTAACTACAGCCATCAGGCGGCAGGAATCGGGGAGCAGGCTGCGGATAATGGCTGTATTTTCTGTCAGGGCTTTAAAGTCAATTTCAGCCCAGGATCTAGCTCTTATAAGAGAGGTGTTTGTTGTTTCGTTTTTAAGTATTGTTGTATTTTCCATATAATCACCGCCAGTATGCAGGAGCCAAAAGCTGCTGCAAGATAATGTATAAGACTCTGCTGAATCAATACCGACTCCAGATGAGTGATCTTTGCTCCGGTACGGACAAGAACAATCATCCATGGATGGATTACATAAATAAGCAGAGAAATATCTCTAAAACATGCACATTTGGGCCAGTGCCGGGTTAAAAGCCAGGAAAACAGACAGTACATGGCCGGAATTAAAAAGAGGTACATGCTGTCATGCCGCTGAAGCTGTCCATGATGGAGCAGAAATCCTTCTAATGTCATAAGCATCAGAAAAATAAGGAACCAGTACAGCGCATTTTTCCCCTTTGGAGGCCTGCGAAGATGCAGCACCCATCCCAGGCAGAGGAAGAAGGGAACCAGAAAGATTCCGTTTCTGGTGTAGCTGCTAAATTGAAAGATTCCGTCATAAAACTGATGCAGAATCGGAAGCTTTTCTGACAGACCGTAATAGCTGTCGCCTCCAAGACCTGCCAGGTACAGAATGAAACTGATGATCAGACAGCCCTTTGGAGAGAAAAATCTTTGCAGAAGCAGTACGATTAACAGGCCTGCTATAACAGCCGGAAAGTACCAGAGATGGTAAAAGGTTCCGTCAAACATTAATTTCTGAATAAAGCCAAATGCAGTAAGTCCTTCAAACTGATGCCCGTAAAAGTTAAGAGGCAGGTAAAGGAGAATGGACCCGCCATAAAGCAGCAGAAGTTTTTTAAGAGCCGGAATCACTGCCCTGGGTTCCTTGGCTGCTTTTGGCAGCAGAAAAAATCCAGTTACCATAATAAAAAATGGTACCGCTGTTCTTGCCAGGATTCTTGTAAACCAGAAATCTGCGGATTGCGAAAAAGAGGTAAAAATGGAAGTATGAATAGAAACTACCAGAAAGGCTGCAATTATTCGGAATCCGTCCAGGCCGGAGTAATCTTTTCCGGATACTGTATTCATGAAACAATCCTCTCGTCTAAAGAGAGATATTCTTCCAGAACAATTCCACGGCGGGTAATTTCTTCTGCATAGGGAACACCTACATAACGGAAATGCCAGGGTTCTTCTGAGATTTTCGTAATGTGTTCTTTCCCTTCAGGGTATCGGAGAATAAATCCGTAAGAGGCAGCCAGCAGGCGAAATCTGCCGTAGATACCGGAGGAGGGAAAGTCCGGACAGATGAAATCAATATCAGGAATATTTGCGGCCAGGTCAATGGCAAGACCGGTCTGGTGTTCACTGCATCCTGGGAGAGCCACATACTGTCTGGTAAACAAATATCCGTTGTCCTTCATGGACTGTTTCCAGATCATACGCTGTTCCTGCATGGTGCGGAATCCGCTGACCGGAACAATTTTATCAAATGCGTCCAGTCTGGTTAAAAGAGCCTGGAGCGCCTTTGCAGCCTTAGTTTCCAGTAGAATATCCGGATAATCCGGGTGGGCCGGGAGAAGCTCTGTGTCTTCTGGAATCATAAGTGCCGGGTGGGCCGGGTTTACAAGCTGAAGATAAAAGGACTGTTTCATAATTCAGACACCTCCGTTTCTATGAGCTTTTGTACCAGATCTTTAAATGAGATTCCCGCGCCTTTCATCATATTTGGAAAGCGGCTGTGGGAAGTAAATCCGGGAATGGTATTGATCTCGTTAAATACAATTTCTCCCGATGGGGTTAAAAAGCAGTCCACCCGGGCAAAGCCGCTGCAGTGCATAGTGCGGTAAAGAGTTTTGGCAGTTTCTTTGATACGTCTGGCAGTTACCTCATCAATCCGGGCCGGCATATGAATCTTAGAAGTTTTTAACTGATACTTTTCGGTATAATCAAAAAATCCGGAAGATAATTGGATTTCATCCACTTCACCGGTGAAAAGGATTTCATTTCCCATCACTGCGCATCCTACTTCGAATCCGTCTACGGCTTCTTCGATAATAACAGCGGTATCATATGTAAAGGCTGTAACAACAGCGTCAGCCAGCAAAGCCGGGTCCGTGACCTTTGTGATGCCAAAAGAAGAACCGGCATTCAGAGGTTTTACAAACAGCGGATATGTCAGATGGGAAGCCTTAAGGGCCAGCTGCTTTTGGGAGCCCATTTCATAAATTACTGTGGACTTAGGAACGCTGATTCCCGCTGCGGCAGCAAGCTTGTGGGCAGTATCTTTGTTCATACACAGGGCAGAGGATAAAAGTCCGCATCCGATACATGGGATGCCGGCGAGAGCTAAAAGTCCCTGAATAGTTCCGTCCTCTCCGAATTTTCCGTGCAGTATAGGGAGCGCTGCGTCCAGGTAAACAGTCTGAATCCCATAAGTGGTAAACTCAAGCAGGCCGTGGGTTGTACGGTCCGGTGAGATAATTGCCGGGCAGCAGGTGCCGTTTTCCCAGATATCAGCGGCTATCTGCTTAGGAGAGCCGTAAAAGCGGTACCATTCCCCTTCTTTTGTAATTCCCAGCAGTACAATATTATATTTTTCTGTGTCAATATGGGAGATCACTGCTGAGGCAGACTGCAGAGAAACGTCATATTCACTGGAACAGCCGCCAAATATAACAGCAATGGTTTTCTTTGATGTTGTATAAGTTTCTGATGTATGGTTCATATGGAATCCTTCCTTTCTGAAAAAATGATATCAGATCCGGATGACGGTCAGATGACTTCTAGATGACAGTTTTGTCACTTTCATAGAAAAACCGCATCCGGTGTTGATACATTTAGTGTAATCAAAACTAGATACGGTTTTATTGCAATTACCTGTGAAAAATCTTATGGTTTTCTTAACAGGCACTTATGATTTTGTGTGATAGTCTGTCTGAGGAAGAAATACGGTAAATGTAGTGGCGTCCATATTGCTTTCTACAGAGATGGTACCGTGATGTGCCGTAACAATTTCTTTGGCAATGGCAAGTCCGAGACCCGAGCCGCCGGTCTGGGTGGAACGGGAGCTGTCCAGCCGGTAAAATTTTTCAAAAATGGTTTCCTTTTGGTGTTCCGGTATGGGATCTCCCTGGTTTGTAAAAGTCAAGGTGACGCCGTCCTGGCCGGAGCGGGCGCAGACCGCAATATCGGAATCCTGATAGCTGTAGGCGGCGGCATTTTTAAAAATATTGTTAAATACCCTGGCCAGCTTGTCTGCATCACCGTAAAGAATCAGGCCGGATGGAACATCCACGGAAATACTTTTTTTCATAGGTTCCAGAACCGGGAAAAATTCATCGGCCATCTGCAGCAGCATGGTCTCTAGATGGATACGGCCGGGATTTACCACAATGGAATGGAGATTGTAGCGGGTAATCTCAAAAAATTCCTGAATCAGCTGTTCCAGCCGGTAAGATTTTTCCAGTGTAATACTAATATATTTTTTTCTCAGGTCTTCCGGAAGGGTGGGCGCTTCATCCAAAAGACACAGATAACCGATTACGGACGCCAGGGGGGTTTTTAAGTCATGGGCCAGATAAGTAATCAGATCATTTTTCTGCTGATTTTCCTGCTCCAGCAGCCTCTCCTGCTCCAGCGTCTTTGTCCGCAGCTGGCTGATAGGCAGGCGGATGGAAGAAAATTCTTTGGAAATCAGTTCCAGACTGGCTGTATCAGAAGATAGATACTCTTCAACCTGCTGTGACAGCAGCTGAATAGAGGCCTGCACTTTTCGTCTGGCATAAAATTTTGAGACCAGCCAGATGGCCAAAGACACGGTCAGCGCCAGAAAGAATACTGTTTTTATAATAAAATATTTAAAGCCTGTAAGTATTAATCCGCTGTTAAGCTGACCGGTATTTGGATCCTGGGTCTGCCAGATAAATTTTCTGGAAAACCAGTCAGTGAAAATACCGTTAAAAGATCTGTCGAACAGATAATAAATGAAAAAACAAAGCACCAGTATTCCCGCAATGATCAGAAGAACCGTTTTGATATTGGAGTGTTTTTTAAGTTTCATCTATTTTATACCCCACTCCCCACACTGTTTTAATATACTTTGGCCTCTCTGCGGAATCATGCATTTTCGCTCTCAGATGCCGGATATGAACCATAACCGTATTTACAGCGTTTTTATAGTATTTTTCACCCCAGACTTTTTGAAACAGCTCCTCGGAACTAACCACTTGTCCCAGATTTTCGCACAGAATCCGGAGAATATCAAATTCCGTGGGTGTCAGTGAGAGAGGCTGTTCATTTAACGTATATGCATGGCTGGCAGTGTTGATGCAAAGTCCCCGGATGGAGAGCTCGCTGCTTTTTGTCTGGCTGGCCGCAGCGTCATAGTGGTTGGCTCTGCGAAGATGTGCTTTGACGCGGGCTACCAGTTCCAGCGGGCGAAAGGGCTTTGTAATATAGTCGTCTGCTCCAAGGGTAAAGCCGTTGATCTGATCAATTTCCCCATCTTTTGCAGTCAGCATCAGCACCGGGAACGTATATTGCTCCCTGATCTTTTGACAAATCGTAAATCCGTCAATATCGGGAAGCATAACATCTAAAATTGCAAGATCCAGATGGGTTGTTTGGATACAGTTCAGTGCGTCGGTACCGTTATGGAATTTGTATACAGTAAAATTTTCGTTTTTCAGATAAAGTTCAATTAAATTTGCAATTGCGTGTTCATCGTCTACAACTAGAATATCAGGCATAAAAAACTCCTTTCAATTTTAAGGCTGATATCTTCATTTTGTGCAGATGTCAGCTGTTTCAAATTATAGCATATCTCATAAAAATTATGTTGCATTAATGGGTACATTCTCTTAAGATTTTATGAAGCGAGGGAAGGCTGTCATTCATTGACAGGATTTTTTTGGTTTGATATTATGAAGCAGATATATCAGATGCGGGATGATTTTTGCATCTGCAGGCGGTGAGTAACAAATTGGTATCAGTGCCGGGTGTTAATCCCCCCATCTGATCTACGCTCCGCCAGGAGGTGCGGTGATTGGGAATAGAATGTTGTCAGCAAGGCTGACCCGAATCACGCACCAGGTCTTGCAAGAACGAGACTTGAACAGGAGGAATTATTATGCAGATAGCAGGTTTAGATTTAAGTATCGGGGCAATTATTATAATATTGCTTGTTTTAAGCATTGGCGCAGGAGCGGTGTCATTTTTTGCGGCCTTTATGGTCCAGAAGTTTCACAGAAAAAAAGAAGAGAAAAAAGGAAAGAAATAAAGCTTGATCAGGGAGGCAGTTATGGATATTCTAATCGTCGTGGATATGCAGAATGATTTTGTTACAGGTGCTCTGGGAAGTGATGATGCCAGAGCCATAGTTCCCCGGGCAGTGAGAAAAATCCAGAGTTTTTCCGGGGAAATAATATTTACACGGGATACCCACGGAGACAATTATCTGGAAACACTGGAGGGAAAAAAGCTTCCGGTGAAACATTGTATTGCCCATACAAAAGGCTGGGAACTGATTCCGGAGATTCAGAAATTCTGCCATAAGGAGCCTGTTGACAAGCCGGCATTTGGCAGCTTTCTTCTGGGGGAGACTCTTCGGAAACTCAATGAGCAGGAGCGGATAAGGACCGTTACGCTGATTGGGCTTTGCACGGATATTTGTGTAATTTCCAATGCCGTGATTGCAAAGGCGTCTCTGCCGGATGTAGAGATCATTGTAGATGCAGCCTGCTGTGCGGGAAGTACAAAAGAAGGGCATCAGTGCGCGCTAGAGGCAATGAGCCGCTGTCAGATACGTATTGAAAATCAGCAGCTATAGCCTTAGCATCCTGCAATAAGCCAAAATGTGTTAGTTGTTTTTTGGAGCTTATATGATTTTTTTCTTTTTAAAATATAGAATTTCCCCGATAATGACAGCTAGACTGATAATGATAACTACTCCATAGCCGTATTTTGTATCAAGTTCCGGCATATGAGTAAAATTCATGCCATACCAGCCGGCGATAAGTGTCAGCGGGAAAAAAATAGAAGTCAGCACAGTCATAAACTGCATATTTTTATTCTGACGGTGATCTATTTCTGCCTGATAGACTTCTCTGAGTGTCTGGCAGTATTCAATCAGCTGTACAGTTGTATCGTGGAGACGTCCGGTCCGGTCTCCAAATAAGCGTATATATCCCATCCGCTCATCATCGAAATATCCTTTTTCATTTTCTTCCAGCTCTCTGGAAAGATCTTCCATCTGCTCATAATAGCACCGGATTTTTGTAAGCTCTCTTCGATAAGAAAATAACTGGGGAAGCATGTTGTGGATTTTTCCGTGCATGACTTTTTCTTCCAGTGAAATCAGATGCTTTTCGTAATGTTCCAGCATTTCAAGGTCGTCTTTAATAAAATAGTGGAGAAAGCCGTAAAGAAACAGCTCCGGAGTAATTTCCTGGTGCTGGTATTTTTGTACTATTTTACAGATAATACGATCGGCCAGAGTTCCGCTGTCTATAATCACAATACTTTTTTCATTAATATAAAATACAAGCTCATAGGCAGTTTTTGAATGTTTTTCTTTATCCGGAAACAGAATGGTGCCAAAAATATATTTGGAGTAGATTTCTGTTTTACAGGAATGAACCTTTGTATATTCAAAGCCGGTGTATTCCGGAAAGCCAAGAGCCTTTTTTTGCTCTTCCCATTCTTCGGGAGTAAGAATAGCTGTAAAGTAGGAGCCATTGGCATCCTTTGGGTGTGTCAGTCTCTTTAGCTGGCCGTTTAGCTGATAAAACATCATAATGAAAACCTCCTTGGTATGTATGACTTGATTTCTGGGGTACTGCGAATCACGCACAGGTTCAGTATATACCTGTAATACCGGTAATTATACAAAAAAGGAAAAAACGGTTAAAAATTTTTAAAACTAGTTTGTGAGATCAATTCCCGGGGCAATTTAAAAGGGACTATTTACATCTTTTTAAAATCTGAGTAAACTTAAAATAATATCTATCGTTAAGGATGTGAAGCTATGAATGATTTGCAGATTGAATATTTTCTTGCCTCAGCTAGGAATTTAAGTTTTTCGAAAGCTGCACAGGAGCTGTTTGTGTCTCAGCCGGCAGTGAGCAGGCAGGTAATTGCGCTGGAAGAGGAGCTTGGATGTCCGCTTTTTGAGCGCAGAAATAAGGGGATTTTGCTCACCGGAAACGGAAAACTGTTTTATGATTTTTTTGAAGAGTACAAAACCTCGCTGAACAATCTGAAAATGCGTGCGCAGCTGTCTATGGAAAATAAAAACCGGATTATCCGGCTGGGGGTTATGAATAATTCTAATATTTCACATATACTAATACCGCTGCAGGAGATTTTTTACCGGCGGTTTCCTGATGTAAAACTGGAAGTCAACAGCTATGAGCCAAGAAAAGCGGTGGAAGCGCTGCAGGCCGGGAAAGAGGATGTGGTTTTGACAATTGAGCCAAAAGTTTTAAATATAGATGGCATTGCCTCCGAAATTATCACAGAGCTGCCAAGGGTGCTGCTTTATCATAAGAAGACACAGCAGAAAAATCCCGGAAAGGAATTAACGCCCAATGATTTTAAAGGAGAGGCGTTTTTAACTGTTTCAGATGAAGAATTTGATTATGTGACGGATTTAATCCGGGGATTTTGCCGTCCCTATGGATTTGTGCCCAAGGTGCAGCTTGTACACAGCACCGACGCTATGATTCTAGGGGTTCAGTGCGGACTGGGGGTGGCGATTTCAGATATCTGGTGCAGAGCCCTTGATAATGCAAGCTTTGGGTATCTGGAACTGGATTCCTCCCACCAGGTAAATCTGTTATGGAAAAATGATAAGGATGATCCGGCGCTGCGTGCATTTGTGGCACTTTTAAGAGAAATGGTTTCTGTAAAAAACAGTCCGTGAATCAGAAACATATTTCGGACAGGCATTCTCACGGTTGTATGCGTTTTGGCTTGACACAATGCACAAAAAAGTATAAAATTTATATGTTGTAGTTATGACATATATAATTTTTTAGTTGTTATATGTACAATGAAAATTAAATAAGGAGGTGCTCCTGTGCCAGGTATCATTGCAGTAGTAATTACAGCAGTGGTCGTTGCAGTTGTTGCTTCTGTCATCTCAGTTTTTGCCACCAAGTCCCACATCCAGAAAGTATCTGATGAGAAAATTGGAAGTGCGGAAGATCGGGCAAGAACCATTATTGATGATGCTGTGAAATCAGCAGAGGCGAAAAAGCGTGAGGCGATGCTTGAGGTCAAGGAAGAGTCCATTAAAACCAAGAATGAACTCGACAGAGAAATTAAAGACCGGAGAGCAGAGATTCAGCGCAATGAACGCCGGATTGTGCAGAAAGAAGAAAATCTGGACAAGAAGCTGGAGGCTATCGAGAAAAAAGAGGCCGGATTTGCAGCAAAAGAAGAAGAAATTAAACGACAAAAAGCTGAAGTTGCCAAATTAAATGAAGAAAGAGTACAGGAACTAGAAAGAATCTCTGGACTTACCTCCGAACAGGCAAAAGAATATCTTTTAAAAACCGTCGAAGAAGATGTTAAACTTGATACTGCTAAATTAATCAAAGAATTAGAGACGAAAGCAAAAGAGGAAGCGGGAAAGAAAGCCAAAGAATATGTGGTGACAGCGATTCAGAAATGTGCTGCAGATCATGTGGCGGAAACTACGATCTCAGTAGTACAGCTTCCAAATGACGAGATGAAAGGGCGTATTATTGGACGAGAGGGACGTAATATCAGAACCCTTGAGACCATGACGGGAGTGGATCTGATTATTGATGATACTCCGGAAGCGGTTATCTTGTCAGGCTTTGATCCAATCCGCCGTGAGGTTGCGCGGATTGCTCTAGAAAAGCTGATTGTGGACGGGCGTATTCATCCGGCCAGAATCGAAGAAATGGTTGAGAAAGCACAAAAAGAAGTTGAAACAATGATTCGCGAAGAAGGTGAGGCGGCATCGTTAGAGGTTGGGGTTCATGGAATCCATCCGGAGCTGATTCGTCTGCTGGGCAGAATGAAGTTCCGGACAAGTTATGGACAGAATGCATTGAAGCATTCCATTGAAGTTGCCCAGATCACCGGACTTTTAGCAGCTGAAGTAGGTGTGGATGTAAGAATCGCTAAACGTGCAGGTTTATTACACGACATCGGAAAATCTGTTGATCATGAAATGGAAGGCTCTCACATTCAGATCGGTGTGGATCTGTGCAGAAAGTTCAAAGAGTCTGCAACTGTGATCAATGCGGTGGAATCACATCACGGTGATGTGGAACCGGAAACACTGATTGCATGTCTGGTACAGGCTGCTGATACGATTTCAGCGGCAAGACCCGGTGCAAGAAGAGAGACATTAGAAACATATTCAAACAGATTGAAACAGCTAGAAGATATTACAAATAGTTTTAAAGGTGTAGATAAATCTTTTGCAATTCAGGCAGGTAGAGAGATTCGAATTATGGTTATACCAGAACAGGTATCTGATGCAGATATGGTATTAATGGCCCGGGATATATCAAAGCAGATTGAAGCGGAATTAGAATATCCAGGTCAGATTAAGGTAAATGTTATCAGGGAGTCGCGTGTAGTAGATTACGCTAAATAACAGACCATGAAAGTTCCAAACGATAAGAAACCCGCAAATGACGTCTCGTCATTTGCGGGATTTTTGTGTTACAATATAAGTATGAGAACCTGATTCCGTAAAAACTACATGTTCAAAATTTGTTAAATATAGTGAAATTCAGAGGATTAATTAAGAAAAAATTAATGTGATATGACTAAAAAAGAAAAAGTTTTCAATTTGGGGAGCAAAATGGGTGTCAAATGAATCACATATATGAAGAGTTTTACATAGCGCAGAGAAGTAAGGCGGGAAACATAATGAACAAGATTACAAATGATGAATTTGCGGATTATGTTGCAGCTTGTCAAAACGGAATGTACAGTTTTGCATTTGCATTACTGAAACATGAAGCGGATGCGCAAGATGCAGTCAGTGAAGCAATAGTGAAGGCTTTTGAACACAAGCACAAATTACGGGAAAGGGAAAAGTTTAAATCATGGATAATGGAAATTTTAATGAATGTTATACGGGCAATGATTAGAAAACAAAATAAATTGCTTGTGGTTCCAGATGTAGAAGCGTTAGAGACCAGTATCATTTCTGAAAAGAATTATGATAATCTTTGGGACGCGGTTATGAACCTGGAAGCAAAATTTCGAATGGTTGTCATATTATACTATTTTGAATCTTTTTCAACCATGGAAATCAGTGAAATTATTAAGGTTCCAGAAGGGACCGTCAGGTCAAGGCTGGCCAGGGCAAGGAATAAGTTGAAAAGTTTAATTGAGCTTTGATAGCTACAGGAGAATGACATGGACAATAATATAGATGATAAATTAAGGGAAATGGCCCAAAATTCTCATATTTCTATGCCGGAAAATTTTGAAAATGACATGGATCGTCTGGTAAAACAACTCTGCGCCGAATCCAGACGTGTTAAAGTCAGAAATCATTTTCGAAAAATGGTGTTAATTCCTATGTGTGGCATTTTATTTACATCTGCAGGTGTTTGTGCCGCAGTCAACTACCGGTATCAGAGAATGGAGGCTATGAGTTACGATGAACGGATTGCTTACGTTCATGAATTACAAAGTACGGATATCCAGGCAGATAGCTATAACAGAGATCTGACAGAGAAAGAAAAGAAGCGGTTAGACATTTTGAAGAAAGAGTATAGTTTATATGGAAAATTTCCCACTTCAGAATTATTGCGGCTTGCAAATAATAAATGGGTAGTTTCAAACAAACTCTGTTTTGTAAGCACAACCAGTACATTTTATTTTCCTGATCGTCAGATGAACGATGAAGAGCTGTTACAGCTGATAGACTTTTACTATAAACGAGATTATAGTATCTATTCCTATGCCTCTGCCAAAAAAACAGAAGTGTTCCAGGAAGCAAGTAAGATATCAGAAGATGAGGCGGTGGAGATTGGAATAGATAGGATTAAAGATATTTTTGGAGAGGATGTGTCAGGGTATAAATCTGAGATATTTACAATTGGAGGAACTCCTGATGAGGGAGAGAAAATGTATGTAATTGAATATTCTGGTGAAGAGAATCAATTATACAATATTAATATTTATGCAAATAGTGGTGCCTTTTATGAAATAAGAGAAGAAAAAGAAAGTACATATGAGAAAGGGATAAGGATTGATAAGAAAGATTTTTTCCGGTACTATAATCAAGTTAAGAATGAGTATCTAAATATGATTGTTGATGGTAAAAACCTTACGCAATCTTATATGGAATATTATGAAGTAGATGGACAGAATAAATTGTATAATGGAATACTTTGCTTTTATTTTGTTTTAGACGATAATAGAGCATGTATTATTGATTATAGTATTTCTGATCAATCTGTTTATAGAATCGCGCATTTGGACAATTATGATGCATTTGTGTCAAATGAAGAAGATGCTTTAAAATATTTTGAGAAAAATGGAATTAAAAAAGAGAAATTGTATTGTGAGTAATTAAAGGATTATTTATATAATTTAGAAAAAGTGATGTTTAGTATAATAAAGAAAAGAGGAATAATATGAGTAAAAAGTTGAGAAAAGTGATAGTTGTTATTAGTTTAATAGCAGTTTTTACATTACAATGTGGATTTGATTTTTCAAATAGAGATGTAAAAAGTGTTAACTATGATGTTGAAGAGCAGTCTGATTTTAATATTCAACCAAGATACGCTTACGCATATGTTAATGCAAATGGTTTAAGAGTTAGAAGTAGTGCATCAACAAGTGGGACCATAGTAGGTTTACTGTATAGTGGTGATAAAGTAAAAGTAGACCGTACAGTTACAAACTCAGAAGGTACTTGGTGTTATATAAGAGCAGTGGCCAATGGAGTGTCTGGTTATGTAAGTAAACAGTATCTTTCATTTACAGAATAGGAAAATACATGAATAAACATCACTTTCTATATACAAAATTAGGGTAAGGCAATGGCTTTACCCTGCTACTAACCAGAAAAAACTATGAATGAAGCGTACAGAAGAGGAGAATAAATATGGTATATATGACAAACAGTGAATTATTAATTATGAAATGTGTTTGGGATTACGGTGGAGAAATCCCAATGTCACAGTTAATCAAAGACCTGGCGGAGAAGTACAATAAAAGCTGGAAGAGAACAACGGTACGTACGTTTATTACACGTCTGGAAAATAAAGAATGTTTATATACATACAGGACCGGCAGAAATGCATTTGTTCAGGCGCTGCTTCGTAAAGAGGATTTTCGTACACAGCGGGCAAAGCAGATTGTAGAGTTCTGGTATGAAGGTTCTGCACTTGAGCTGGTATCCTATGTGTTTAAAAATAAAGAGATAACGGATGAGGAGAAGGGGAAAGTAAAACGCTATTTGAATGAACTGTAACATGCAGTTTTCCAGGAGAGAATATCAAATTAAGTTTATCTGGATTTTAGAATATATCTGATTATTTTAGTATTTTCATTTTTATTTCATTCCTGTTCTTTTGAATATTTTATTAGATTAATGCGCTAAGTTCTGTCTGTAAATTTGCAGAGGATTAGCGCATTAGTTTTGCGTTAGATTATATGGGATATAGAAATACTTAGGTTAAAACAAAAAATCCATGCATTAGCAAAACTAGAACGTATTGTTATTTCTGTAATTTTTTGAAAGCGTAGAAACAGAACAATTTTATATCATATAAAATATATTCACATTGGTCCCAAAATGATGTAAAATATGATGTAACCGATGAATGGTTTGATTTCAGATTTTAGATTTTAGGAGGTCCTTTATGTCAACAATGGAAAAAATGGTTATTTTTCACAACTTACTGGATGAAAATGCAAGGCCGGCTATGGAGCGCTGGTTTCGTAGATCTCATGTGCCGGATGTGCTGACGCAGTATCCGTGGACAAACCGCTATCTTTTATACCGCCCGGTTCCGGCTCCAAAGGGCGCTGAGGATGCAGGACTTTATACTTACCGGATTCATGAAAACTGGGCGTATGATATAAAACTGCGCCGGGGTCATAAAGGTTTAATCGGAATGACGCCGGAACCTTGCAGTAATGTGATCAAAGCAGATATTATTCATATTCCTGCAGAACCAACAGAAGATTTTCTGGGAGCTGACTGGTCTTATGAACAGCATCCTATTTTACGCTGGGTGATTGCATATCGTTATCCGGAAGGTGCAGATAAGGAAGCTTGTGATAAATTCTTTTTGGAAACCCAGGCGCAGGAAATTATGAAGATGCCGGGGCTCATACGGTTTTTTAGTCATAAAGCCATTGAGTTTGAGGGAAGCGCACTGCCAATTACAACAGATGATAATAAAGAGGAAGGTTCCGATAAGCTGAAAAATATGATGCGGCATTGGGACAGGCTGTCTGAATTGTGGTTTGAATGTAATGATGACTGGACAAATGCAGTGATTAACAATCCACCTGCTTTTACGAAGCCGGAGTGGGCAACTTCTGATAAATTTCCGTTTCTGGAACCGGGAGTGGATTTTGTTCATACGTTTCTTCTAGAATCACCAGATTGTGATTTTACAAAAACATTTACACCATTATATTATTAAGAAGGATTCAGGGTATATCAAAAACTATGCCCTGAATTTTTTTGTTCTTAATTAAAAAATGAGATCTTGAGATATTAAAATCAGTCCTTTTTTGGGATTATATAAAAATATTTGAAAAAAGTTAAAAATATAAAAAAATATCAGAAAATATATTGACAAAATGAATTAAAGTGAGTACAATAAAGACAACAAAAGAAGAGAAGTAAAAAAACAAAGGAAGTTTGGTCCTGGCGGGAAAGCCGCAGAAGAAATTTACATTCGAATCTGATTTAAGTAACAGGAGGACGGTCCAATGGGATAGTTAGCTGACAGATAAAATCCACTCACGATAGTGTTTATATAGATGATACCGGATGATATTACAGTAAATACTAAAAAGGAGTGATTCCAATGAAAGGCAGAGACCCATAGTTCTTTGAAAATCAAATAAGGAAAAGGAGGTTAATTAAGTGAAACTTCTGAATTATAGTTAAGAGAGCTGTCTGATGACGAGAAAGTCGGGCAGCTCTCTTAAATTTTGTTATTCAGAATGCTGTGATCTGTAAAGGAAAATCATATTATACTTAAATATGATAAAAAAATTTTTTTGATACTGGATTTTCAAATCGGAGTCTGCAATAATAAAAACAGACAATGGTGAGGAGATGGATTATGAAATACAAGAGAGTTGGAAAGATCACTGCAAAATGGGGAGCTGCTGCGCTGACGGCAGTTATTTTAAGTATGGCTGCGGGCTGCGGAACGCTGCTGCCGGCAGTAACAGAGCAGACAGAGATTGGGTCAGCAGTTGAGGCATCGAATAGGAGCGATGAAGAGTTATATAAGGATGCAGTAAAGGATGCAATGACAGTGGAGACAGAAGAGATTCTTCCTGTAGTGAGTCTTGCAGAAGGGGAACCCTATGCTGTTTACAATCATGATAAAACGAGACTGCTGTTATTTACTTATCACAAATATCCGGAAAGCTATCCCGACGGACAGGAGGTAACTATTGACTGGGGAGATGTCTGGACATTTACCGGCGGAGAGATGGCAGACTGGTATGCGGTAAATAAAAAAGATTTAAGAGATCCGGGAAAACGTTTCCGGCAGCTTTTAGGGCTGCCCACAGACAATATGGCAACACATTTTACCGGATTATGGGTAAAACCGGAGGATGTCATCCGGCCGGCTTATGTAACGGATATTACAGAAAAAAACATGTCAGACAGCTTTACATCAAATCCAGATGCGGAATATAAGGAATGGTTTGATGATAATATTATAGATAGTTATTTTGACGGCTCCTATCCGTGGACCCGGCTGGGCTATACTTATGACTGGGCTTTTGAGAGCGGCAGTGATTATGGATTGTCAGAATTTTTAATACGAGACGGGGCCCGGGCAGAGGTGGCCTATACTTGTACAAGGGAGGAGTTCCAGGAAAGGCTGGATTTGGGCAGCTGGCTGCCAGACTAAAGGAAGAGACAGGAGGAATAAGGTCATGGCAGATCAGACAGAGATTTTAAAGTTTCGGATTTTAATGTGCTTTGTTACAATGTCAGAGGAGGGATGCAATGTCACAAATCTGGCAAAGGTAATTGCCGTGGAGAAATATACGGTAAGCCGGATTCTTACGGCACTGGAAAGAGAAGGGATGCTTGACCGGAGCAGCCGTCGGAGACCAAAGCTCACAGGTAAAGGCAGAACAGAAGCTTTAAAATATAAAAACAGAATGGAAATAGCTATGAATCATCTGAAATATGAAGGTGTTTTAGAGAGCGTTGCCAGAAAAGATGCTTTTTATCTGGCCAGGTATTGTTCTGAGGAAACGTTTCAGGCGATTCAGAACGGGGAAGAGCGGCATCGTATGAAGTATATTTTCAAAGATCAGAGAAATTTTACCGGAGAACAGTTGTGTCAGCAGCTGCATGAAGGTAATTACCGGCTTCCTTTTGTGATTTACAAAGAAGATGCCAGGAATCAGCCTCCGGTATCTATGGCCAATGAAGGGTTTGAACATCCCTGTGAATTGATGGTGAGAAAAAAACGGGGAGTGATACGGCTGAAGGCTAGTTCAGTGGCCCATGGCTCTGCGGCTGACGGAAGGAAAATGCATGGAAAAATAGAAAATCTGAAGTATGAATGCGGGGGAGCTTTTTGGGATGCAGAACATATTGGTGATTTTCTGCAGTTTCCGGCAGATAGTATGCATTTTATGAATCTTGGCAGTTATCCTGATAGTTTGTATCATGGAACGGTAAAACTGAAAATGAGAAGTTCTGCAGGGACGGCCCATATGCCTGAGAGTGTGGCGGTTTTTACCGTGATATTTTAAGGGTAAAGTTTAGAAAATGATACATTTCGGCAATATATCAGCAGTAAGTGAGAAATAAACTCAACAGCAGAAGATGCAGTAATGCAACTTCTGCTGGCTGCTTTAAATATCTTAGAATCTGATTGATAATAATCAATAATGTTGCATCTGCGCTACAAAAAAGAAGATAAGACAGGTAGTATTTATGATACAGTAAGATAGAAAAATGCCCCAGGGCATTTTTTAAATCCATATCAGTTAGTTATAACTAATAAAAGTAAGCGAAAGGAAACTAATAAAATGATGATGGACAAAAGACTGATTCATATGTTGAAAGCGGATAAAAAGTATATTGCCGGAAATATTTTACTGCAGTGGATATCCCTTCTGGCAAATATCACTTTTATTTTTTCTGTGGCTGCGTTTTTGCAGATGCTGTATGAGGGGGAATTTAGAACAGAAGTCTGGCTCAGACTGATAATAACGGCTGTGGAAGCTGTTGCTGTCCGGTTTTTCTGTGCCAGAGGAAGCGCAAAAATGTCGTATCTGTCATCTAAAAATGTCAGAAAAACATTAAGGCAGAACATATACAGGAAGTTGTTAAAGCTTGGAATGTCATATCAGGAGAAGGTATCTTCGGCGGAAACTGTCCAGATGGCAGTGGAAGGAGTAGATCAGCTGGAAACTTATTTTGGGGCTTATCTTCCACAGTTTTTTTACAGTCTGCTGGCTCCGGTGACGCTGTTTGTGACACTGGCATTTGTTAATGTTCGCTCGGCGGTTATACTGCTGATCTGCGTTCCTTTAATTCCGGCGGCCATTGCCGGAGTACAGACCTTTGCCAAAAAACTGCTGTCAAAATACTGGGGACAGTACACGTCTTTGGGGGACCATTTCCTGGAAAATCTTCAGGGGCTTACTACATTGAAGATTTATCAGGCGGATGAAGCTAGAAATCAGGAGATGAACCAGGAGGCTGAAAAGTTTCGGAAGATTACTATGAAAGTACTGACCATGCAGTTAAATTCCATTACTATTATGGATTTAGTGGCTTATGGCGGAGCGGCCCTTGGAATTTTGATATCTGTCCGTCAGTTTCAGGCCGGAAATGTAAATTTAGCGGGAGCGCTGGCGATTATTCTGCTGGCAGCTGAGTTTTTTATTCCTATGCGCCAGCTGGGCAGTTTTTTTCATATAGCAATGAATGGAATGGCTGCCAGTGACAGAATTTTTAAATTGCTGGAGATAAAAGAAGCAGAACAAAAGGAAGTCTGCGATTTCCCGAAAAAAGGCTGCTGCATATCAGCACGTCATCTTTATTTTACTTATGATGGAGAACGTGAGATTTTAAAAGATATTTCTTTTGATATTCCGGAAGGGAGTTTTACAGCTGTTGTAGGGGAAAGCGGAAGCGGTAAATCTACAATTGCATCTATATTGATGGGAAGGAACCATGTGCAGCAGGGAACGCTGAAAGCAGGGGACTGTAATTATGACCGGATCCGGGAAGAGGAGCTTATGAAACAGATCACTTATGTGGGGCATAACAGCTATCTGTTTCGGGGGACGGTAAGAGAAAATCTGTTAATGGGAAATCATCAGGCTTCCCAGGAAGAGATGTGGGAGGTTTTGGACCGGATGCGTCTGAGCGGATTTTTGAGAGCAGAACAGGGGCTTGACACCATGCTTACGGAAAATGGCAGTAATTTTTCGGGAGGCCAGCGTCAGAGGCTGGCTCTGGCAAGAGCATTGCTTCATAACAGCCCGGTATATATATTTGATGAAGCATCTTCAAATATTGATGCTGAAAGTGAAGACGATATCTTACAGCAGATTTATTCGCTGGCCAGAACAAAAACGGTTCTGATGATTACCCACCGTTTATCAAATGTAAAAAATGCGGATTGGATTTATGTGATGCAGAAAGGAAAGATCGCAGAACAGGGATGCCATGAACAGCTTCTGGGTCAGAATGGAGTTTACGCAGATCTCTGGGAAACACAGCAGGATCTGGAAAACTATGGAAGGAGTGTGCAGCAGTGGAAAAAAGAAGTAGTTTAAGTATTTGTTTGAGGCTTTTAAAACTGGTGAAACCTCTGGCAGGATTTATGGTTCTTGCAGTGGGTATGGGGATCGCAGGACATCTTTGCGCCTCCTTTCTTACTGTTCTTGGTGTGTTTGCCGTGCTTTCTGTTCTTCAGGTTACGACAGCTTTGAGTTTAAAGATAATTTTTATACTGTTAGCGGTGTTTGCTGTATGCAGAGGATTTCTTAGATATGGGGAACAGGCGTGCAATCATTTTATTGCATTTAAGCTGCTGGCTTTGATTCGTGATAAGGTATTCAGGGCTCTTCGCAGGCTCTGCCCGGCGAAACTGGAAGGAAAGGAAAAGGGCAATCTGATTTCGGTAATTACTTCGGATATTGAACTGCTGGAGGTATTTTACGCACATACAATCTCACCGGTGTTGATTGCAGTCTGCACATCAGTTTTTATGTGCCTTTTTATTGGCCGTTACCATTGGGCCCTGGGAGGTCTTGCCGCCGCCTCCTATTTCATTCTTGGATGCGTATTACCCGGGATTACTTCCCGGATGAGCGGAGGGCATGGGGCCGACTTTAGAAAACAGACCGGAGAGCTTGGAAGCTATGTGCTGGACAGCTTAAGAGGGCTGGAGGAAAACATTCAATATCAGATGGGAGAGGAGCGGCTTAAGGAAATGAATGAACGGGCAGATAAGCTGTCTGAGGAAGAAAAACACATGAAGAAGCTGGCCGGGAATAATCAGGCGGTGATTCATACAGCGGTTCTTGTTCTCAGCCTGGCTATGCTTTTAAGTTCTTCGTTTTTATTTCAAAAGCAGCTGATTGGCTTTGAAGGGATACTGATTTCAACAGTGGCGCTTATGAGTTCCTTTGGCCCGGTGATTGCACTGGCCAATCTTTCGAGTACTCTGCAAAGTACCATGGCGGCAGGTAACAGGGTGCTGGATATTCTAGATGAGATGCCTTTGACAGAAGATATTACAGATCAGCCGGAACAGGTGTTTTCCGGAGCAAGACTTCAGCATGTAGAATTTGGATATGGAGATGAAAAAATTTTATCTGATATATCATTGTCAATTTCTAAAAATCAAATTATCGGTATTACTGGTAAAAGCGGAAGCGGTAAATCTACACTGCTGAAGCTGCTGATGCGTTTCTGGGAGCGCGATCAGGGAAGCATAACCATTTCCGGTACAGATATTAACTGTATTAATACCCTGAATCTTAGAAATATGGAAAGTTTTGTTACTCAGGAGACGTATCTGTTTCATGACAGCATTGAAAATAATATACGAATTGCAAAACCCGATGCCAGCCGGGAGGAAATAGAAAAAGCCTGCCGGAAAGCATCAGTTCACGATTTTATTATAAGCCTTCCAAATGGATATCAGACAAATGCAGGTGAGCTGGGAGATGCGCTCTCCGGGGGAGAGCGGCAGAGAATCGGGCTGGCAAGGGCTTTTTTGCATGAAGCACCGTTTATCTTGCTGGATGAACCAACCAGTAATCTGGACAGTCTGAATGAAGGGGCTGTGTTAAAAGCGCTGTGCCAGGAAAGAAGCGGTAAAACCATGGTTTTGGTTTCCCACCGGCCTTCAACTATGAAAATTGCAGATTATGTCTGCCCGATAGAACACGGGAGGGTAAGCTGATGACAAAAGATATTAAGAAAAAAACAGAGCAGGAGAAGCGGATGGTATCTGATATGATTTTTCTGTACTGCAGAAAAAAGCATGGGGCCCGGCAGACCTTGTGTTCAGAGTGCAGAGAGCTGAAGCATTATGCACAAGTGCGCAGTGATCATTGTCCATTTATGGAAACAAAAACATTTTGTTCCAACTGTACGGTCCATTGCTACAGCCCCCAAATGCGGGAAAAGATACGGAAAGTTATGGCTTTTTCAGGACCGCGCATGATTCTTTATCATCCTGTGGCGGCAATCAGACATTTAATTACCAGTAAAAGAGAAAAGAGAGAATGGAGGAATGTCAATGAAAATTAAAAAACTAATACTAATGGCAGTAGGGTGTCTTTCACTGGCAGTGGGATGTGTGGGGGTTGTGCTTCCCCTGCTTCCGGCGTTTCCATTTTTCCTGCTGACGGTTATCTGCTTTACAAAAAGTTCGCAAAAGCTTCATAATTGGTTTGTGGGAACAAAAATGTACAGAAATTCCCTGGAGCCTTTTCTAAATAAAAAAGGTATGACAATGAAGACTAAGCTTTCTGTTATGGCCAGTGTTACTGCCCTGATGTCTATTGGGTTTATCATGATGAGCCGGATTCCGGTGGGACGTATTATTTTAGCGGGTGTCTGGGTGTTTCATATGATATTCTTTTTGTTTAAGGTTAAGACAATCAGACCGGAATCCAAAGAAAAGGATGAGCAGGATGCTTTGGCAGAAGAGGTGTTTGAGCAGTAAGAGCGTGGTAATAAAAGAACAGGACTTATTTACAGCGGTAATAAAATCATAAGTACTAAAAGTCTCCTTTTCCGGAAAATTCATGAAAGATTAAGATTATTCAATTAAAAATATGATAAAATGACAGGGTGGAAAGGAGTACATAAAAATGAGTGGAAGACGAAGAAGGCGCAGAAGAAAATGGCCGGTTATATTGATTGTTATAGTTGTAATTATCCTGCTTTTGCTTTTGGCAGGCGGAAAGTTTTTAAAACACACCATTGCGAAGACAGCGGCCAGACAGATGATTACTCAGCAGGTTCAGGAAAGCGGCAGCAGTGAAGCTTCAGATATTTTAAACCGGATGTCAGATGAGGATCTGGATACAGCCACCGGCATTGCAGAAAAATATATTTCCCTTGGAAAGATGAATGAATATATGCAGGCATGGCAGAGCGGTGATCTGTCCAAAATAAAAGAGGAATTAAAGCAGTCGATGAGTCAGGAGGATCTAGATACGTTAAGGTCACTTTATGAGAAATACCGGTAAACATTGACTGTGGTCAGAAAAGAATGATTCATGTAAGATAAGCGGAAAGCAAAAAAGAAATCCCAAGGGGCTGTAAAAAAACTCCCCTAAAAGAAAAATCGCCCAGACCGTGAGGTCTGAGCGATTTTTTTATAAAACTTATACAACGATTAAACATAAGGACGACAGGGAGTAAAAACCTTGCCGTCTTTATATTTTACATTTTCTCTTTATAATCTTTTCCCCAAGCTTCCATTGCAGAAATAATTGGTCGCATTGATTCCCCAAGTTCTGAAAGAGAATATTCTACTCTCGGTGGAACTTCGGCGTAAACTGTACGAATGACAATTCCATCGCTTTCCATAGAACGCAGACTGTCCGTTAATACTTTTTGGCTGATACCTTCAAGGGATTTTTGCAATTCATTAAATCGCCACGGACGGGCAAGCAGATTTCTCATTATCAGCAATTTCCATTTACTTCCTATCATTTGAACAGTAGTAGCCACAGGGCAAGCTGGCAGTTCTTCTTTTTTTATCATAGCAAGCACCTCTAATCGAATGTTACATCAAATTGTAATGTTATACTCATATTTTACTGTGAATCGCTAAAAAAGCAATAGAGCAGTCTTAATTTCTAAAAAATATTATCCTTAAAATGCCTGTAAACACGCAAAAGTTACAAAAAGGTGCGTATCCCAATAAAAAAGTGCGTACTTGTACGAGCAGAATTTATTAGTACAATTATAGATACAGGGAGCCAAAAACTCGCTGAATATACTAATGGAGGTCAATATTATGGCACTCAAAGACATTTTAGGTTGGAACAAAAAAGAGGAAGCACCTGCTTCTGCTTGTGGAACAGCTTGCGGAGCATCTGACAAGCCTAATGAAACTCCTGCCGCTTGCGGTTCAGCCTGCGGAGCATCCGATAAGCCTGCTGAAACACCTGCTGCTTGCGGTTCAGCCTGCGGAGCAAGTGATAAATAATTGTTCCAAACTGGGGTTCCCGATGAATGTGCATTCGTCGGGAACATTTAACAATAACACGGATTATCCGTTTATTATATGAGGTAAATTACTATGAAACAATATTTTTCTTTTCAATGGCACATTACAGATGAATGTGACCAAAGGTGTAAGCATTGCTATATCTTTTCTGAAAACAACTGCAAAAAGCTCGATATGATGAACCTCGAACAAATGCAGGATACTTTCTATAACTGCCTTGATTTTTGTAAGGTATATGACCGTTTGCCGTATTTTTATATCACAGGTGGTGACCCGATTTTACACCCAGACTTTTGGAGTCTGCTTGAGCTTATGAACGAAAATGAAATACCGTTTAGCATTCTCGGTAACCCATTTCATTTAACAGATGATATTTGCAGAAAGCTAAAAGAATACGGCTGTCAAAAATATCAGCTTTCACTTGACGGTATGCGTGAAACACACGATTGGTTTCGTAAGCCAGGCTCATTTGATTGTACTTTAGAGAAAATCGGTTGTATCAATCGTGCAGGTATTCGTTCAGTGGTTATGACAACAGTATCAGGAACAAATATCAAAGAAGTACCAGATATTATTGATACGGCTGTAAAGGCTGACGTAAATGTATTTGCGTTTGCTCGCTACTGCCCAACAAGCGAAGAAAAGGATACAGGGATGACCCCGCAGGAATACCGCAAATTGCTTGTCGCTTGCGATAAAAAGTTTAAGGAATATGAAGCGAATGGATGTCAGACATACTTTAACAAGAAAGACCATTTATGGACTCTGTATGAGTATGAAACAGGTGAGTTTAAAGTTTCCGAAGCTATCGAGGATGGAATGATATACGGAGGCTGTAACTGTGGTAACTGTCATTTGACAATAGTTCCGACGGGAGATGTTTTCGCCTGCCGAAGAGTACAAAACAGTAAGGTGGGAAATGTATTTGAGGACAGACTTGCTGATGTGTGGATTTGTGAAATGGAAAACTACCGTGACTATACAAAATTTGAAAAATGCTCAAAATGTGAGCTTTTAGCGTGGTGTCGTGGCTGCCCTGCTGTGGCAAGCGGAAAAGACGGTAATTTTTATGCGGCAGACCCGCAATGTTGGAAGGAAGTGTGAATTATGTTAATGGATATTATTAAAGCTCGTCATTCTATCCGAAAGTACACGGATAAGCAAATCAGCCGTGAGGATATGGAGAAAATTATGGAAGCTGGTAATTTTGCTCCTAATGCAGGCGGCGGTCAGCGTAGTATTTTAATCGGAGTTCACAACAAAGATTTAGTAACCAAAATAGGAATAATGAACCTTTCAAAATTTGACCGTAGTAACCTTGCAGGCTCTTATGTTTCAAGGGAACAGCCGAGTGTAATTGATGATGAACATATTGAAAACGGCTTTTACGATGCACCCAGTGTTGTAGCAATTTTCGGGCAGAATGGATTTTTATTTCGGGAAGCAGACGCTTTTTGCTGTGCCGAAAATATGGTTTTACAGGCAACAGAACTTGGCATTGCGTCCTGCATAATTTCTCGTGGAGCAGACACATTTTTAAGTGCAGAGGGGAAAAAAATACTTAAACAGTGGGAAATTCCCGAAAACTATTCTGCGATTTGCTTTGTTATTCTCGGATATATCGACGGTGAGCAGCCACACACAAAACCAAGAAAAGTGGGAAGAGTCAAAATCGTGGGATAAATATCTGAAACGAAAGAAAACGAAATAATGGAATATAGAAAAGCAAACGATGCGATTTATCTTCGGATTGATAAAAATGAAAAAATAGTTGAAACAATCAAGACGGTGTGTGCAAAAGAAATGATTTACGGAGGACATTTTCAAGGAATTGGAGCTTGTGATACAGCAACGCTCTCAACTTATTTGCCCGATAAAAATGATTTTACAGACCATACCATTTCTGGAATGATTGAGATGATTTCTCTTATGGGGAATATCACTGTTGATAATAATAATGAGCCTTTTGTGCATAGTCACGCTGTTTTCTCATACTTGAATAATAACGGGGAAATTGTTAAGGTATTGATACAAGAATAAGTCTGCAACGGAGAATAAAATATGACACAGGTTGAAAGAAGAAATTATTTAATAAAAGAATTGTTTGCAGAACACCCCGAATATGCAAATATGGAGATACCAGAAAGCGAAGAAGCACAAAAAGGTCTTTTGCGTTCGCTCCTTAATATCCGTTTGCCACATAAAATTAGCGAGCAATTTCTTACTGTGCAAGATGACTATTTGCAGGAAGAAACCAAACTAAAAGGTATTACAGACCTTGCAAGTCTTAAGTCATTTGAGAACAACCTTTATCTTTGGCAGGGCGATATTACAACGCTGAAATGCGACGCCATCGTTAATGCTGCAAATAACGGAATGACGGGGTGTTATCAACCCTGCCACGCTTGTATTGATAATTGTATTCATACTTTTGCAGGCATTCAGCTTCGTTTAGAGTGTGCGGAACTGATGCAACGTCAAGGCTTTAAAGAACCGACAGGTACAGCAAAAATCACTTCTGCTTATAATTTGCCTTGCAAATATATAATACATACTGTCGGTCCGATTGTGAGTGGAACAGTTACTCAAAAGGACTGCGATTTGCTTCGGAGCTGTTACCGTGCCTGTTTGGAGCTTGCGGAGAAAAAGGAAGTTCGGAGTATTGCGTTTTGCTGTATTTCAACAGGAGTATTTCATTTTCCAAATGATATAGCAGCTGAAATTGCAGTTGCTACCGTTAAAGAATACCTTGAAAAATGTAAAAATGAAATGAAGGTGATATTTAATGTTTTTAAAGATGAGGATTACAAAATCTACAGAGCCTTACTTGGATAATATCAAAAAACTGAAAGAAAAAATCGAAACAACCGACACGATTGTCATAGGTGCAGGAGCAGGTCTTTCTACTTCGGCAGGTTTTATCTATGATGGCGAGAGATTTCATAAATATTTTGCTGACTTTGAAGAAAAGTACGGCTTTCACGATATGTATTCAGGTGGTTTTTACCCATATAAAACATTAGAAGAATATTGGGCATATTGGAGTTGCTACATTGCGGTCAACCGATATGATGATGCACCAAAGCCTGTATATAATGAATTACTTAAGCTTGTGAACGATAAAGATTATTTCGTTATCACTACAAATGTTGACCATTGTTTTCAAAAAGCAGGATTTGATAAAAAACGCTTATTTTATACGCAGGGAGATTACGGCTTGTTTCAATGCAGCGTGCCTTGCCATAATAAAACATACGATAATGAAGAGGTCATTAGAAATATGATGGCACAGCAAAGAAATATGAAAGTACCTACAGAACTTTTACCCAAGTGTCCTGTCTGCGGCAAGCCTATGACAATGAATTTGCGTTCTGATAATAAGTTTGTTGAGGACAAGGGATGGCATACTGCAGCCGAGCGTTATTCAAATTTTCTTCGTTCACGGCAAAATGGGAATATACTATTTCTGGAACTTGGTGTTGGATATAATACGCCTGTTATCATTAAATATCCCTTCTGGCAGATGACAGCACAGAATCCCAGGGCAGTTTATGTCTGCTTAAATTTGATGGATGCGGCGGCGCCGCAGGAGATTGCAAGACGTTCCATCTGTATTCAGGGGGATATTGGGAAGGTGCTGGAGTTATTATAGACAACAGATTTATTTAAAGATTCATATTTACTTTCGTGCTACAGTTATGTATAATTGTAGCACGAAAGGAAGCGATTGAATGAAACAGTTTGAGAAGTTGGAAATCCTCTTGAATGAGCAGGGGGGAATGATTCAGACATCGGAGGCAGTAAAACGAGGCATTTCAAAACCGGTATTTTATAACTATGTAAAAGAAAAAAAATTAGAGCAGGCGGCGCATGGAATCTATGTATCATCTGATGCTTGGATTGATGCCATGTATCTGATTCATATGCGGTGTAGTCACGGGGTGTTTTCCCACGAGACTGCTTTGTTTTTTTATGACCTTACAGACCGTGAGCCTTCGCCCTATTCCATTACAGTTAAGCGGGGATATAGTACTACCCGTTTAAAAGCAGATGGGCTTTCTGTTTACACCATTAAGCAGGAACTGCACGAGATTGGGAAGAGTACGGCACAAACCCCTTTCGGTCATACGGTTCCAGTGTATGATATGGAGCGAACCATTTGTGATTTGCTGCGCTGCCGGAGCAGCATTGAGATGCAGACATTTCAAAGTGCGCTCAAAATGTATGCCCGCAGAAAAGATAAAGACTTGCGGAGACTGATGCAATATGCAGGACTATTCCGGGTTGAGAAGATTTTGCGTCAGTATTTGGAGGTGCTTTTATGATAAAGACTGCAAGACAGTTAAAAGATTTGATTCGCAATCTCTCGAAGGAAAAATCTGCGGATGCGCAAATTCTGATGCGAAATTACATGATGGAGCGTTTTTTGGAGCGTATTTCTCTTTCGGAATATCGGGATAATTTTATTTTGAAGGGTGGAATGCTGGTTGCGGCAATGGTGGGACTGGATGCCCGGTCTACAATGGACTTGGATGCAACGGTCAAAGGAACCAATGTGAATGTCACGGACATTGAAAATCTGATTGCATCCATCATAACAGTTCCTATTGATGACGGTGTGACCTTTCAGTTAAAAAGTATTTCCGAAATTATGGACGAGGCCGAGTATCCGGGAAGTCGAGTCAGCATGGCGGCAGCTTTTGATGGAGTGGTGACGCCTCTGAAGATTGATATTTCTACCGGAGACGCTATTACTCCCAGGGAGGTCAAATATAGCTTTAAGCTCATGCTGGAAGAGCGCTCTATTGATATTTGGGCGTATAATCTGGAAACCGTACTGGCAGAGAAGCTGGAGACAATCATTACCCGGGCAACAACGAATACCCGCATGAGAGACTTCTACGATATTTACATTCTGAAACAGCTTCATGGAAGGTCGTTGAACACGGAGGTTTTCCGTGATGCGTTGTTGTCCACCGCCCACAAGCGAGAGACAGAGAAGTATCTGGCTGATGCAAAAGCAGTATTTCAAGAGGTGAAAGACAGCCATGTGATGCAGAATCTTTGGACTGCTTATCGGAAGAAGTTTTCTTATGCAGCTGAATTGGAATGGGATTCGGTCGTGGCGGCGGTTTGTTTCCTGTATGCCTTAACAGAGAATGGCGGAACAAAATGAAAATGGTGGGCAATAAACATAACACCCCGGGCATTATAAAATATCCCTTCTGGCAGATGACAGCACAGAATCCCGGGGCAGTTTATGCCTGCTTAAATTTGATGGATGCGGCGGCACCGCAGGAGATTGCAAGACGTTCCATCTGTATTCAGGGGGATATTGGGAAGGTGCTGGAGTTATTATAGACAACAGATTCATTTAAAGTTTGTGTTTGTTTTCGTACTACAGTTATGTATAATGGCAACGCGAAAGAAAGTGATAAGCAAGGATATAGCACTGCCTGTTTAAAAGAAGATTGCTTATTCTGCTCATTCTAACCAATCTATTGACAAGAACGGTCAGAATGGGTAGAATGTGGGTAGAATAAAATTTGGAGGCGGTCAAATGATTTTTCAGGAAAGCGAAACAGTTGAGTTGAAGGCAATCGTGGTGGAAGATATAAAAAAAGAAATCATTGCTTTTGCAAACTGCGAGGGTGGGAAAATATATATCGGTGTTCAGGATGACGGAACAGTGTCAGGATTGGATAATCCGGATGAAACTTCTTTACAAATCAGCAATATGGTTCGGGATGCAATCAAGCCGGATTTGACCATGTTTCTTCACTATGAAACAGTGACGGCAGACGGAAAGAAAATCGTTGCAGTTGATATTCAGCAAGGAACTGAAAGGCCATATTATATTGCTAAAAAAGGTCTGCGCCCTGAAGGCGTTTATGTCCGTCAGGGCTATTCCTCTGTTCCAGCCACAAATACAGCAATCCGGCGCATGATTAAAGAAACAGATGGAGACCGCTTTGAGGAAATGCGGTCTTTGGAGCAGAATTTAACTTTTGAAAGTGCGAAAAAAACATTTGCAGAGCGAAATGTAAAGTTTGGACCTGCACAAATGAAAACACTTGGATTAATAACACAGGATGGCGTCTATACAAATCTGGGGCTGCTGCTTTCAGATCAGTGTGTGCATACAATCAAGGCTGCTGTTTTTCAGGGCACAAAGCAAAGTGAGTTTAAGGATCGGAAAGAATTTTCTGGTTCTTTGTTTCAGCAGATGGATGAAGTCTATGATTTTATTGATTTTCACAATCAGACACATTCAACCTTTGATAAACTGTATCGTATTGACAGGCGGGATTATCCCGAAACTGCTGTCAGAGAGGCACTTATGAATCTTCTGGTTCATCGTGAATATTCATTCCGTGCCAGTACATTCGTCAGTCTTTATGCAGACAGGATTGAATTTACTTCTATCGGCGGTTTAGTAAGCGGCGTGACTTTAAAGGATGTAACAATGGGTATATCTGTCTGCCGAAACATAAAACTTGCAAATGTATTTTACCGTTTGGAACTGATAGAAGCTTATGGAACGGGACTTATAAAAATCATGGATGCATATGAGGGAACAGGGATGACACCGCAGATTGAAACATCTGAAAATGCATTTAAGATTATTCTCCCGAACTTGAACGCAAGGCCTGAACCGGAAAAAGCCATACAGGTCAGAACCAGGAAAGATACCTCAGAAGAAAAGGTGATTGCTCTGACAAAAGAACGGGGTTTTGTTACAAGAAAAGAAGTTGAAATATTGCTTGGTATCAGACAATCATCATGCGGACGTTTGTTAAAAAAAATGATAGAAAACGGTCTGCTGATTCAAGACGGCAAAGGAAAGAATACCCGCTACTGCCTTCCGCAGTAAAGAAGATATTAAGGAGAGATTTACTTCAAAATGGCGGGCAATAAACATAACACCCCTGTTATTATTAAGTATCCATTTTGGCAGATGACAGTATCAAATCCCAAAGCTACATACGCTTGTGTGAATTTCGGTGAAGCTGTTTGCCCTAATGAAATCAAGGAACAGTCGATTTGTATTAACGGCGATATAGGTACTGTTCTTTCAGATTTGAGGTGAATTGATTAGAGTATGTATGTCTTCAGGTCTTCAGATTTTTTCTTGGAAGAAGCTGATGCTTGGCGAGATGAAGCGTGGGAAATTATAAGAAGTCGCTCCGACGTAAGGTTCTTTCTGCTGACAAAAAGACCACAAAGAGTGATAAAAGCAGATTGGATATTTGGTCCTATTTGCGGCAATAAAACTCGTGACCGTATAAGAGAAGATACAGTATTGGAGGACTATCCTCTCTACTGCCCAAAATGTAAGCAAGAAAGTTTAATTGAAGCCGAGAACCTACGTATAAGTGTCATCAAAGCGCCAGACGCAAAGACGCAGAGCCGATGATATGTGAGAAGCCTCATATATTATCGGCTCTTTCTTGTATACCTATACAATAAAACCACCTGATCTGCGAGTGGTTCCCCGTTCGGCTTTAGCCCTAGATAACAAAACCTCCAATGTTATAATAAGTGTGGGTCCTAAACCGCACTACATATAACAAAGGAGGTATCCAAAATGGATAAAAATACTTTATCACACACAACGTGGGAGTGTAAATATCACATTGTATTTGCACCCAAATTTAGAAGATAAAGGCAAATAATAAGTCCTTGTAAGGACTAAGCCGGTGAATAAGGTGCGGTTGGGACTCTTATTTTCGTAGGGCCTTTGAGGCCCAAGCCGGCAATAGTCCCTTACAGGGACAGAGCAAACCACCAGCTAAGCTGGTGGTGCTGATTTTTTAGTAGCGAGAGGGGGATTTGAACCCTCGACACTACGGGTATGAACCGTATGCTCTAGCCAACTGAGCTATCTCGCCAAATTTTTAATTTGCGTAAAAAATGGGACCTACAGGGCTCGAACCTGTGACCCTCTGCTTGTAAGGCAGATGCTCTCCCAGCTGAGCTAAGATCCCATTTAATAGCGAGAGGGGGATTTGAACCCTCGACACTACGGGTATGAACCGTATGCTCTAGCCAACTGAGCTATCTCGCCATAATTTTACGGGTTGTTGGACAACCCGCCTAAATAATATACAATTAAATACCATTAGAAGTCAAGTGTTTTTTGAAAAAAATCCCAAAACTTTTAAGCTTTTAAGCTGGCCAGTTGTAAAAGTAAATTTCTCCGTTTTATTGTTTTCATATTATTTTACTTTAATTTTAAAAGCCAGAAGGTTGTACGGTTTGTAGAGGAATCTTCGATGTTTTCAGCCACCAGCTCCAGATTCCATGCCTGGCCGGCCCGGATGCTGCAGATTACAGCAGTGGTGTCTGGCAGGATTCCTTTCGCAAGCCATTCTGCTCCGATGGCTGTATCTTCGATTTCCTTTTCCAAAAGCTGCGGATAATTTCCAGCTCTTGTCTGCTGTGTCTGAGACAGCGCCTGAGGGTGGGAGGCAACTTCTGTAAGGTGCTCCATTGGTGTTTCGGCTGATAATTTGAAAAGACAGTGGTGGATCGGAAGCACAAAGGTCTCTAGGTGTTCATACTGAATGTGTGAAAAGGTTTCCACGAATTCAGAAACCGGTCCGGCACTGGAATTTTCCACCCCAAGCACGCCGTAATCAATGGTGCCCTGCTGGAGTTCCTTTAAAATATTACGCGCGCAGATTAACGGAATATAAGATACGTCGGTTATTTCTGCCTGTTTGGCAAGTTCTCGGGCAGCGATTTCGGAAAAACTGCCGGGAATGCCCATATAGCCAATTTTTTTCATAATAATCTCCTTATATTGCAAATATGTATTCATTGTTTTGACTGGAATTTCTTATCGAATATTATAACCTATATTTTCTAAAAATCCAGTATATTCATGAGATGATTGTTGTGATGAGAAAAAAATTATTGTAAAATAAAATACGTCAGAAAAGAGGATGAAATTATGTTGAAATTAAATAGAAAAATAGCGCAGCTGAAACCGTCAAAGTCTGTGACTTTAATGGCCAAAACAAAAGCCATGCAGCAAAGAGACAAAAGTATTATAAATCTGACCGGCGGCGAGCCGGATTTTGCAACGCCGGAAAAAATCTGTGAGGAGGCGTACCTCCAGATGAAATCGGGGTTTACTCACTATACAGATGGGCCAGGAATCCCAAAGCTTCGGCAGGCACTGGCAGAAAAGCTGCGGACAGAAAACCATGCCCCGTATCAGGAAGATCAGATTCTGGTGACGCCGGGGGCCAAGTATGCGGTATATCTGGCAGTTCAGGCAGTTTTAAATCCCGGGGATGAGGCAATTTGGCTGGCTCCGGGCTGGGTATCTTATCCGTCCATCATAGAGGCCAGCGGAGGTGTCCCGGTAGCTGTTCATTTAAAGTGGGAAGAAAATTATCAGATTACCTTTGACGCTTTGGAAGAGGCTTATTCGGAAAAGACAAGACTTTTGATTATCAATTATCCCAATAATCCCACGGGAAAAGTGTTGTCTCCTTCAGACAGAGAAGCCATTGCCCAGTTTATGCGAAGTCATCCGGATGTGCTGCTGCTGTCAGATGAAATATATGAGCATATTATTTATACGGGATATGAGGCTGTAAGTATGGCTTCCGTGCCGGATTTGTTTGAGCGGACAATTATTGTCAATGGATTTTCAAAAAGTTTTGCCATGACAGGTTGGCGGCTTGGTTATCTTGCCTGCAGTTATGAGATTTTCAGCGTTGTCATGAAGTTGTTTCAGCATACGATCAGCTGCACCAGCGGTTTTTTGCAGATGGCTGCAGTGACAGCTTTGGGCTGCAGTGAGGATACGGAAAAGATGCGCAGGGAATACGAGAAGCGCAGAAATCTGCTGTATGAAGGAATCCGGCGGCTGCCGGGAGCAGATATGCTTAAGCCCGAGGGGGCATTTTATGCCTGGGTGAAGTTTGATCTTGGCATGAATAGTGAGGAGGTATGTAACTATCTTTTGGAGGAAGGAAAGATTGCAGGAGTTCCCGGGATTGCTTACGGTGAGGAAGAGAAGGTATGTGTTCGTTTTTCCTATGCGGCAAGCGAGACGGAGCTGCGCCGGATGCTGAAGAATCTGGAAGCGTTACTGACGAAAAAGAAAAGATAAGAGGAAGATGCCATGAAGACAGCCGGGCTGATTTTAGCGGCGGGAATGTCCAGCAGAATGGGAAGTTTTAAACCGCTTATAGAACTGAATGGAAAGAAAATGATTGACTGGACCATCGAAAACATGCTGCAGGGCGGGGCAGAAAAAGTAATTGTAGTCATTGGAAACAAAAGAGCACAGATGCAGCGCTGGCTTTTAAAGTATGATATCAGCCTTGTGCAGCCGGTTTTTAATGGGGATTTTGCCAGCGGGGAAATTCTAGATTCTATCAAGTGTGGTGTCAGGGAATTAAAGCGCCAGGAATTTGAACGGTTCTTTTTGCTGCTGGCAGATCTGCCGGCAGTGTCTGTCAATACCTTTGAGCGTTTGTCAAAGGTGTATGATCAGTGTGGGAAAAAGATTGCAATAGCCTCGGTTCATGGGAAAAGGAGACATCCTCAGCTGATTTCCATGGAAATGGCAGAGCATATTCTTGATTATGAAGGGAAGGGGGGGCTTCGGGGGTTTTGGAGATATGTGGAAGGGGAAATTGCGGATGTAAAAATAAATGATCCGGGATGTGAAATGGATGCGGATACACCTGAGGATTTGATATGTTTAAAATCCTATATGCAGAAAATAAAAAAGAAGGGAAAACCTGTGGAATGAACTATCATCATTCACCCAGGCATTCTCTTCTTTTTTATTAATGGAAGGTAATTTTGTCGATTAGGTGCTCTCTTAGATAGGAGCCCATAAAGTGCATATATTTTTTTTCGTATTGCAGGAATGTGCTGCTTTGCTGGCCGGCAGGAAGGGAAGCATGATAAGTCTGCAGCCGTTTCATCAGCATATAGGATTTTATAATCAGTTCATCTGTATGGTACTGCCGCTCATCCGGGTCCGGATAGCTGTTTTCGTTGATTTGGGTCAGATCAGAGCGAAGATCATTTAACCGTTCAATTAAAATTGCCATGTCTTTTCTGGTCCGGATAGGAAAGATAAATTTATTTGCAAGAAGCGCAATCAGTCCTCCAATACCTGTATAAATCAGTCGTTCCAGCAAAACAACGCTGATGGTAGCCTCAATAGACTGAATGGCCAGGGCCGAGCAGGTGATATAAATGACCATGAAAGAGTAACTGGTGGAGCCGTAAATCATAAAATTTGCAAAGGTCATAAGGGCTGCGCGTCCGGGAAACTGCCGGATAACGGAAAACAGGAAAAAGCATACGATAATTCCGATAAGCGTTCCAACCACCCGCTGGCGGATGCGGACCTTTGTATTTTCATACACAGGGATCATCATGAAGAATACTGAGATCACAAGCCAGTAACTGTTTTCCCACTGGCTGATATAGGCGAAAGCCAGGCAGGGAGTGATCACAATTACAAGTCTGAGTGCAAAACGAAACCGAAAGGCCCGGATAGACGGAATGCGGTTTCTAAAATGGAGCCGTTTGTAGTCCGCTGAGGGGGTCTGTTTTTCAAATTGTGTAGTAAAGCATTTGAGCATTCCGGAAATATCTGCGAATTTTTCCCGGTTAAAATCTTCACCTGTGGAAAAATTGATAACCTGGAACAGTGCAGCATACCGGCAGTACCAGTTGATTCTGCCGGTGAGACGAAGGCTTGCCCGGTTGTAATTGTAAATTTCATCACAGATTTGTTTATTAATATTAGAAAGCTCCTGATGCAGAAATTCCAGTTTTGTGGTATCATGTATTTCAAAGGCTTTTAATTGTTCCTGGCAGTTTTTTAGTCCCTTTTGAATAAAACTGCAAAGAGGATTTCTGACAGCTCTTGGTTTGGCAAGAATGATAAGAAATACAAAAATAATCAGAAATGATACGGTAAGTCCTTCGATTCGTGTAAGCAGAAGCTGTGGTGTTTTTACCGGAGCAATCTGAAAAAATATCAGGGCCATTCCTGCAGGGAAATAGTTTGTGGGATTGTATTCGTCAATCAGGCAGTAGGCCAGCCAGAACAGGGCGCAGGCATTTACAATGATACATAGCGGGATATTAATTACCGCAATAAAAGCCAGGGCTGTCATAATCAGATAGATCAGATATGTCTTGCACATGCAGGAGTAATGGCTGCTCATGTTTCTGAATCTGAGAAAAGACAACGTTACAAAAGGGCCGATCATGGTGTTTTCCATGCCGAAAAAATAATAGTTAACAAAGAAAATAAGCGTTACCACGATAGTGGGAGCAAACGCTTTTAAGCAAAAATTTTTAATGGTTTTTATCATTTTTATCATCTCCTCTTTTATCTTAGACTGGAAAAATCAAAAAAGTCAAGAAGTGTTAATTTTATGACGAGATGAATAGAGAGAATAAGGGAGCGGATTATGAGAGTAGGAACAGGTTATGATGTACATAGGCTTACAGCGGGAAGAGATCTGATTCTTGGCGGAGTTAAAATTCCCCATGAGCTGGGACTCCTTGGACATTCGGATGCAGATGTGCTGCTGCATGCAGTGATGGATGCGCTGCTTGGAGCAGCGGCCCTAGGAGATATCGGCAGGCATTTTCCGGATACAGAGGAACAGTACCGGGGGATTTCTAGTATGAAGCTGCTGGCTTATGTCAGCCGATTGCTCAGAGAAAAAGGGTACAGAATAGAAAATATAGATGCCACGGTAATTGCTCAGAAACCAAAACTGCGGCCCTATATTGCACAGATGGAGCAGAATATGGCAAAGGTTCTTGGAGTTTCACAAAGTCAGATTAATGTAAAGGCTACAACCGAGGAGGGACTTGGCTTCACCGGAAGCCAGGAGGGAATCGCTGCTCAGGCGGTCTGCTGTCTGGAACCGTCCGGGGTGCAGATATAAAGATCTGCAAAACCCGGATATGGATGCAGCAAAGATATGTAGAAAGAAAGGATAGAGAAACAGTATTACAGATGGAACTACGATATTTGGCGCAGGATGAAAAACATTTGTCCCGGGAGTTATATGAAGTATGCTTTCCGGAGGATACAGAAGAATTTGTGAACTATTATTATGAACAGAAATGTAAGGATAATGAAATTCTTGTACTGGAAGAGCATGAAAAAGTATACGCTATGATACATCTGAATCCTTTTACTGTATCTATGAATCAGAACAGCTGCCGTGTCCACTATATTGTTGCAGTTGCCACGGATGAAAGCTGCCGGAGACGAGGATACATGCTGGAGCTGATGAATCAGGCATTCCATGATTTGTATGGCAGAAAAGAACCCTTTACCTTTTTGATTCCTGCAAATCCGGATTATTATTACTCCTGCGGATTTGAATACTGGGAGAGTCAGCTTAAGTTAAAACAGGACCAGGGAGATATCTGGCAGGGACAAAAGGTTGCAGCGGCAAAAAAAGAGGACTGCAGAGAGCTCGCCCTGTTTTCCAATGAAGTATTGGGGAACAGATTTGATTTATATGTTGAGAAGGATGAGGCATATTATCAACGTCTGATTCTGGAGCAGAAAAGCCAGAACGGGCAGATTGTGGTGATGAGAGAGACATCCCGGGAGAATGGAAGGCCGGAGGGGGCGGTCAGCGGAATTTTCGGGTTTGACAGAGAATGCGGCGTTGAAATCCGTGAGCCTATTATGAGAACTTCCTGTACAGAATATGTCCATCCGCTGATGATGGGACGTATTATTCATCTTGAGAGTTTTTGTGCGGCTATGAAAAGCAGGGAGCCTGTGGAAATTAACACAGAGATAAGGGATACAATGATTCCTGAAAATAATGGCTGTTACCGGATACGGATTGATGAGAACGGCGGCAGGGCTGTGCGTATTCATTCCCATGAACCGGAGCTGTCAATGGATATAGCGGAAATTGGACAGCTGTTGTTTCATAAAATGAGAATATATATCAATGAGATTGTATAGTAAGGAGAGAGCGCTATGGCATTTGAGGCAGCACTGATTATTATGGCAGCAGGTATGGGAAGCCGGTTTGGGGGACTAAAACAGGTAGAGCCGGTAGGCCCCCGGGGAGAAGCTATTTTGGATTTTTCTGTTTATGATGCAAAAAAGGCAGGATTTACGAAAGTGGTTTTTGTTATTAAGCATCAAATAGAAGAAGAGTTTAAGCGTCTGGTGGGTGAGCGGATTGCAAAACAGATTCCTGTGGAATATGTATTTCAGGAAACAGATAAGCTTCCGAAAGGGTATGTGTGCCCGCAAGGCAGAGAGAAGCCCTGGGGAACAGCACAGGCAGTCTGGTGCTGCCGGGAAGCTGTGAATATTCCCTTTGCGGTTATTAATGCAGATGATTTTTATGGAGCATCTTCTTATCGAAAAATTATAGAGGCATTAAAGGGCGGCAGTGAGTGCTGCATGGTGGGATTCCGTCTCAGCAATACAACTACAGAAAACGGCTATGTATCCAGAGGCGTCTGCCGGATAGAAGGCGGCAGGCTGGCCGAAATTAATGAGTGTACAAAGATAGATGCAGAGTGCCGCTGTGAGCAGGAAGACGGGACGAAAGTACAGCTGCCCAAAGATGCGGTAGTTTCCATGAACATGTGGGGAATGCGTCCGGATGTATTCCGGTTTTTTGAAAGTGAATTTTTAAGGTTTCTGGATGAAAATCTTGACAGCAAAAAAGCAGAGTTTTATCTTCCTTCCGTAATAGATCAGCTGATTTCCACCGGCAGAAAACAGGTTCAGGTTCTGGTGGCAGAGGATAAATGGTATGGAGTTACCTATCGGGAAGATAAAGAGATGGTAGTGAAAGCAATACAAAAGTTAGTGGAAGAAGGCAATTATGAAGGACTTTAAAGATATTGTAGCAGAATTTCAGATTGAAGACAGTTATGTTTCCTCAAAAGCACTGGGACACGGGGCAATCAATGAAACCTATGAGGTTATCTGCAGCAGAGATCATTATGTATTGCAGGAAATTAATCCTATTGTATTTAAGCATCCGTCTGATGTTATGAATAATCTGTTTTTAGTTACCGGTCATCTGCAGAAAAAAATCCGGGAAGAGGGGGGAGATCCACGCCGGGAAACGTTAGAGTTTATCCGCACCCGGGAGGGAAATACGCTGCTGCAGACGGAGGATAAAAAATTTTACCGTATGTATCGGATGATTCAGGGCGCTGAAGCTATGGAGCGGATTCAGACCGTGGAATGTGCAGAGCATGCGGCGGCGGCTTTCGGCAAATTTCAGAAACGCCTGGAGGATCTGGATATCAGCAGACTTTCTGAAACAATTACCAGATACCATGATACCAGATATCAGATGAAGCAGCTGCTAAATGCTATTCGTGCAGATGTGTGTGCCAGGGCATCTGGGTGCCGGCAGCAGATCATGTTTGTGCTGGAGCGCTCAGAAAAACTGGGATTAATTTTGGATGAGATGGAGCTGGGAACCATTCCCAAACGGGTTACCCATAATGATACAAAATGTTCCAATATTCTTATGGAAAAGGATACCAAAAAAGCAGTATGTGTGATTGATTTGGATACGGTTATGCCGGGCTCTGCCCTTTATGATTTCGGGGATGCAATCCGGTCAGGAGCATCCGAATCCGGAGAGAGAGGAAGCGGAGGCTTAGAGCTGAATCTGGAACTGTTTGAGGCATATACAAGAGGATACTTATCAGAGATGGCAGCAAGTCTGACAGAAAAAGAGAAGGAATTAATGGTGTATTCCGTCTGGCTGATGACTATGGAAAACGGCATTCGTTATCTGGCAGATTATCTTGGCGGCGACGTATATTTTTCACATATTGATCATGAAACTGCAAATCTGGAGAAAGCGGTAAATCAGTTTTATCTTGTACTTGATATTGAGGAGAAGCGTGAACAGATGGATGAAATTGTCAGAACCTGTCTGAAAAAGTGGAAGGTATAAAGATGCTTCAACGGCTGACGGAGAAAACGGTTGACAAAAAACGGTTTTCTGCATAAACTTAATTCTATATGAAAAAGGCTGAGAACGGAAAAGTACAGAATCGGGTGATGACAGAGAATAACTGCCGCTGGCTGGAAGCAGTTTCATCTAAAGATTTTGGAAGTGCCTCCGGGAGCCGGCAGAGTGAACGAGACTTGAATTAGTAGCTCTGCCCGTCTGGCACACGTTACGTGTATAAGTGGGAACTGCGTCAGAAGCAGTTCTAAGTAGAGTGGAACCGCGGATTATCCGTCTCTTATGAGGCAGATAGTCCGTTTTCTTTTTTACTCTATAGGAAATACTGTGTTGTGATAAAGTTGAAAAGTACCGATTCCTATAGAGTAAAAAACGCTCCGCTGTGGAACGCACTGCGGCGGAATGGAGTCATGTCGCAAAAGCGCCCCGCCGCAGGCGGAGAATGTGCTTTGCACATTCTTGTTTATAGGATATCCACAGGAAATAATTTTAGTGAAAGAAGTGATAATATGGGATTTATACAGTTTGTGAAGGAAGAGATTCAGGTAATTAAAGACCGTGATCCTGCTATTAAATCTACAATGGAAGTGTTTTTATATCCGGCATTCCGGGTTATGCTAAGTTACAGAAGAGCGCATAAACAATATTTAAAGGGACATTTTTTCAGGGCCCGCCTGATTTCACAGAGGGCTGCTAGAAGAACCGGTATTGAGATTCATCCCGGAGCCCAGATTGGAAAAGGCCTGTTTATCGACCACGGAAGCGGCGTTATTATCGGAGAGACGTCTATCATAGGGGATAATGTAACCCTGTACCAGGGAGTAACTCTGGGAGGTACAGGGAAAGAGACCGGAAAGCGCCATCCCACACTGTGTGATAATGTCATGGTAAGCGCCGGCGCTAAAATCATAGGTTCATTTACCATTGGAGAAAATTCTAAAATCGGAGCCGGGGCCGTGGTAATTAAAGAAGTGCCGCCAAACTGTACAGTTGTAGGGGTTCCTGGAAGAATTGTAAAGCAGGATAATGAAAAGGTTTGTCATCCTCAGGACAGTATGGATCAGATTCATCTGCCGGATCCTACCATGGAAGATATTCTGAATCTTCAGTGTGTCAATACAGAGTTATGCAGCCGCTTGTCAGAGCTTGAGCGGGAAGTGAACGAATTGAAAAGGAGAGAAGAAAATGAAAGTTTATAATACACTGTCAAAACAGAAGGAAGAGTTCGTGCCTCTTAAAGAGGGAGAGGTTAAAATGTATGTCTGCGGACCTACGGTATACAATTATATCCATATCGGAAATGCACGTCCAATGATTGTTTTCGATACGGTACGCCGTTATCTGGAATATAAAGGATATGATGTGAATTATGTTTCCAATTTTACAGACGTGGATGATAAAATTATTAAACAGTCTATAGAGGAAGGGATTCCTGCAGAGGAAGTAGCAAAGCGTTACATTGAAGAATGCAAAAAAGATATGAAGGCCATGAATGTAAAACCAGCTACAACCCATCCACTGGCAACGGAAGAGATTCCAGGAATGCTTGAGATGATCTCCCGCCTGATTGAAAAAGGGTATGCCTATGCTGCGTCTGACGGAACTGTGTATTATCGTACAAGGAAATTCCGGGAATATGGAAAGTTATCTCATAAAAATATTGATGATCTTCAGGCGGGGCACAGAGATATTAAGGTTACCGGAGATCTGAAAGAAGATGCGCTGGATTTTGTGCTCTGGAAACCTAAAAAGGATGGGGAACCGTACTGGGAATCTCCCTGGTGTCAGGGGCGTCCGGGCTGGCATATTGAGTGTTCTGTAATGTCTAAAAAATATCTGGGTGATGAAATTGATATTCATGCGGGAGGAGAAGATCTTGTATTTCCTCATCATGAAAATGAAATTGCTCAGAGTGAGGCTGCCAATGGAACGGAGTTTTCAAAATACTGGATGCACAATGCCTTTTTAAATATTGATAATAAGAAAATGTCTAAGTCTTTGGGGAACTTTTTCACGGTAAGAGAGATCAGTGAGAAATATGATCTGCAGGTTCTGCGTTTCTTTATGCTGTCCGCCCACTACAGAAGTCCGCTGAATTTCAGTGCAGATTTGATGGAAGCTGCAAAAAGCGGTCTTGAGCGTATCCGCACTGCGGCAGAAAAGTTAAAGTATCTGGCCGAAAAAGGAAGCGGGAATATGGCCGCAGAGGAAGCAGAAGCTTTAAAAAACACGGATGCATATGTGAAGAAATATGAAGCTGCCATGGAAGATGATTTTAATACGGCAGATGCCATCGCTGCGGTGTTTGAACTGGTAAAATTCATCAATACAAATACCGGTGAGTCAAGCAGCAAAGCATATGTGGATGCATTATATCAAAGACTTTTTCAGCTGTGTGATGTTCTGGGAATTATTGTGGAGCAGGAAACAGAGATTTTAGATGGAGACATTGAGGCACTTATTGAGGAACGTCAGCAGGCAAGAAAGGATAAAAATTTCCAGAGAGCAGATGAGATTCGTGATCAGCTGCAGAATATGGGAATTATTTTAAAAGATACCAGGGAAGGAGTTACATGGAAAAGGGTATAGATTCATATATTAGGAATAAATTTCAGATTCCGGATGTAGACATCCGGACTTATTCCCCTCTGACGCTGGCTTTTATTGGGGATGGAATCTATGATCTGGTGATAAGGACCATTGTTGTGGGACAGGGGAACACAAGGGCAAGCCAGCTGCACCAGCATACCAGTCATCTGGTGAAGGCTCATTCGCAGTCTGTCATGCTTGAGAGAATGCTGCCCATGCTTACAGCAAAAGAAGAGGCAGTATACAAAAGAGGAAGAAATGCAAAGTCTCCTACAATGGCAAAAAATGCAACTATGGGAGACTACCGCAGGGCAACGGGATTTGAAGCTTTGATGGGGTATCTGTATCTGACAGATCAGATGGACCGGCTCCTTTGTCTGGTCCAGGCGGGATTGAAAGGATTAAATGAGGATATCATATGAGATACGAAGAATTGACAATTGAAGGAAGAAATGCGGTACTAGAAGCGTTTCGTTCCGGAAAAACCATTGATAAATTGTTTGTGCTAGACGGCTGCCAGGACGGGCCTGTGAAGACAATTACACGGGAGGCCAGAAAGCATGATACGATTATTCAGTTTGTTTCTAGAGAACGCTTAGACCAGCTGTCAGAGACCAGGAAGCATCAGGGAGTGATTGCAAAAGCAGCAGCTTATGAATATGCTTTGGTGGATGATATGCTGAAAATGGCTGAGGAAAAAGGGGAGCCGCCGTTCTTAATTCTGCTGGATGGAATTGAAGATCCCCATAATCTTGGAGCAATTATACGTACTGCCAATCTGGCAGGCGCCCACGGGGTTATTATACCCAAACGGCGGGCAGCCGGACTGACAGCAGTTGTTGCAAAAACATCTGCAGGGGCGCTGAATTATACGCCTGTGGCCAAGGTTACCAATTTGACCGCCACAATGAAGGAACTAAAAGAGAAGGGGCTTTGGTTTGTCTGCGCGGATATGAACGGCGAGGTTATGTACAGCCAGAATCTCACAGGTCCAATTGGCCTTGTGATTGGAAATGAAGGTGAGGGCGTCAGCAAACTTGTAAAAGAAAATTGTGACTTTATTACTTCGGTTCCAATGCGGGGAGAAATTGATTCTCTGAATGCTTCGGTAGCTGCCGGTGTGCTGGCTTATGAAATTGTAAGGCAGCGTCTTCAAAAATAAGTGGAAAGAGCAAATATGGACAAAGACAAATACCAAGATCAGGCGGATGAACAGCTGCTTATACGGTTAAAAGCCGGAGAATCTGATGTAATGGATTATCTGCTTGAAAAGTATAAAAACCTGGTCAGAAAAAAAGCGAATGCCATGTTTTTGCTTGGCGGAGATACCGATGATCTGATTCAGGAGGGAATGATTGGTTTATTTAAGGCAATACGTGACTATGATGAAGAAAAAGGCGGAAACTTTTTTGGCTTTGCAGAGCTTTGCATTACAAGGCAGATTTATTCGGCGGTAGAGACTGCCGCCAGGAAAAAACATGGACCGTTAAATTCCTATATTTCACTATTTCCTGCGGAAGCAGAGGAGCGGGAGGTACAGCTTTGGAATGTGGAGCTTGAGGATCAGGATGAAAATCCGGAAAATATGTTGATTCATCAGGAAAATCTGGATATGCTGCTGCAGAAAATTTCTGAATGTTTAAGTACCCTGGAACGGGAAGTGCTGGAGGAATATCTGAAGGGAATGAACTACCGGCAGATTGCACACAAGTTTGGAAAGCCGGAGAAATCAATTGATAACGCCATGCAGCGCATTAAAAATAAAATAGCGGGTTTTTAAGATGGAAATTGTTTCCATTGAAAAAAAGTAATCAGGGATTTATTGTTGAAATTGTAAAAAAACAGTAAATTCCTTTTATATTTCCCTGATTCCTGAAGAAAGACAGGGAAAAATGGCTTGTAATTTACATAAGTGTCCTTTATAATCGAATTATGTTAATTTAAAATAGCGGTAACTGGGACAATTATGAAAATCGGGATAGATTATGAGGTGAAAGCATGAAGAAAAAGTTATTATGTCAATTGATGGCAATTACCATTGTTGGCACAATGATTTCCGGAGAAGTTGCAGCTGCGGCGCCGGAGGCCGTTACACAGCAGAGTGGAGCGGAAAATGTAAAAGCAGAGGAGCAGCAGTCTTCGGAAGCTTCAGCAGAAGATAAAAATGATACTGTACAGTCAGACCAGAAGGATACTGAAAATAAAGACAATGCAGATGAAACTGCAGATGGAGCCGGGGAGCAGACTCCGGAATCTCAGCAGCCGGAAGAACCGGATACAGATGAAGATGAAAAACAGCAGGAACCGGCTGGGGATACAGAAGACAGCTCAGATGAGGAAGGGGACTCTGAGGCAGAGACGGAAAACGAAAAAAGTCCGGATGCAGAAGGTTCCATGGAAGATGCCAGTGATCTTAAAGATGCGGAAATTACAGAAGAAATTGTTGAACCCAATGGGGATACAAGGGCAAAAGCTGCAGCTTTTTCCGCTGAGGAAAGAGCTTATACCGAATACAGTGGTTCTTATAATTATGTAAAACCAAACGATAGTGTAAAGCTGTCTCCTTCTAATGTCAATGCGTCAGATGTAGTGGATGAGGCTCTGGGCATTATTTCACTAAATGAGGGAACCTACACAACTGTTACCAAAAAGGATGTCAAGGCACTGTCTATTGGAAAGCTTCAGTGGCATGGACAGAATGCCCTGGCTGTTCTGCGTGAAATTATTATGCAGGATAAAGATGACGGACGCAGACTGTTAGGGGACAGCCTGTATAAGGAAGCAATGAATGTGAACACAAACTGGAACAACAGAGTGCTTACAGACTCCGAGGCTTCTAAGATAAAGGCGCTGTTAAATACTTCTCAGAGTATCAAAGTACAGGATGATATTGAACGGTCCTGTATTGCAGTGTATGTAAATAGTGGTATTGAAAGAGGTATCCGCAATGCGTCTGCGCTGGTATACTATGCGGATCTGCAAAATCAGGGAGGCAGCGGAGGTGCTTCTAGGTGTGCGGCGAGAGCCTACAATCTTGTGGGAAGCTATTCTGCGATTACTCTGAATGAATTACATATAGCATCTATGACGGATAGTGTTTTGGGCTACTGGGACAGCGGAAAGATGGATTTCAGATCCAGAAGGGCCAGAGTATATGGCTATGCGTCCGGACTGGGATGGACTTACTGCCAGTCAAAGGATTCCCAGATACCATATAAGACACTGTCATCCTCCAATCAGACCGGCACAAAATGGCTGCAGTGGGCATTAAACGAATATTGTGGAGCGGATCTTACCGTAAACGGAAAATACGATACGGAAACCATAGCGGCGGTTAAGAAATTTCAGGAAGATTCGAAACAGACAGCAGACGGCCTTGCGGGGACCAATACCATTGATGCTGTAATGGAAAAGATTATGGGCGCCGGCCGGGATTATAAACCGGGTTCGTCCTCAGGCACCGGCGGCTCTGATAACACTAACACCGGGGATAATAATAACGGAAATACTTCTTATCCGGTGCCGACACGTACGTTAAAGTCCGGAAGCCAGGGAAATGACGTGAAATGGCTTCAGACTGCCCTGAATAAAGTGCTGGGTAAAAGTTTGGATGTAGACGGGGAATACGGATCCGGTACGAAAACTGCAGTGGCAGATTTTCAGAAAAAGACGGGTCTGTCTTCTGACGGAATTTTTGGAACAAATTCCAGAAATGAAATGACAGCGATGCTGGATGTGCAGAGTTCAAAGCCATCGGTATCTGTCAGCACCAGTAAAGGAACCAATACTGTAAAGTGGAGTAAGGTAGGAGATGCAACTGGTTATAAGGTATACCGGAAGACAGCCAGCGGCTCCTGGGAGCTTCTGACAACGATCAAGTCGTTAAGTACCGTAAGCTATACGGATAAGACAGCAAAAGAAGGAACCACATATTATTATACAGCCAAGGCATACCGGACAACATCCAGCCTGACTGTCAATGGTCAGTATGTGTCCAATGTGAAAATAACTACATCGAAAAAATCAGAGAGTTCTTCTTCTAATCAGGGAACCTCCTATCCGGTGCCGACACGTACATTAAAGTCCGGAAGCCAGGGAAATGATGTAAAATGGCTTCAGACAGCATTAAATACAGTACTTGGAACAAAGATCAGCGTGGACGGAACATATGGTTCCGATACAAAAACGGCAGTGGCAGATTTCCAGAAGAAAACAGGACTGTCCTCTGACGGAATTTTTGGAACAAATTCTAGAAATAAAATGACAACGCTGTTAAATGTGCAGAAATCCAAACCCTCTGTATCTGTCAGTACAAAAAATGGCCAGAATACAGTAAAATGGAGCAAAGTAAGCAATGCCAGCGGATACCGTGTATACCGGAAGACAGCCAGCGGTTCCTGGGAGCTTCTGACAACCATCAAGTCAGGAAGCACCGTAAGCTATACGGATAAAACAGCGAAAGCGGGAACCACATATTACTATACAGCGAAAGCATACCGGACAGATTCGAAACTGACTGTTTACGGACAGTATGTATCCAATGTTAAGATTACTACTTCTAAGACGGCAGGTACGAGTTCTTCTTCAGGAAGCAGTACCTGGAAGAATCCTTATTCAGCACCCACCAGACTGCTGAATACAGGGAGCCGCGGAAATGATGTAAAATGGCTGCAGACATCTTTAAATAAAATCTGTGGGACGAAGCTTACTGTAGATGGGATCTATGGATCCGGTACGAAAAATGCAGTAAAAACATTCCAGAAAAAATACAAATTATCGGCAGACGGAATTTTTGGATCCAAATCTCTTGCTAAAATGAAAACACTGGTTGCCACAGCAAGTTCTGCTTCCGGCAGTTCTGGAAGTTCTTCTTCAGGAAGCGGCTCTGCCAGCAGCAGTACCTGGAAAAACCCCTATTCAGCGCCCACTAGACTGTTGAATACAGGAAGCCGTGGAAATGATGTAAAATGGCTGCAGACTTGTCTGAATAAAGTTTGCAATAGCAAGCTTACTGTAGATGGAATCTATGGCTCTGGAACGAAAAACGCAGTGAAAACATTCCAGAAAAAATACAAATTATCGGCAGATGGAATTTTTGGATCAAAATCTCTTGCAAAGATGAAATCGGTTATTAAATAGTCAAAAAAACAGGAAAGAAGGCAGAACCCGTTTTTCTAAACAGCGGTTCTGCCTTCTTTTTGCTAGTATTTGTTAAACCAGCCCGGTAAGAAGCGGGGAAGGGATTCCGTAAGTAAAGGATACCGGATCCATAAAAAGTGCAATATGGGGCGGCAGGTAAGTAAAAAGAATAAAAAGAAACAAAAAAACAAATAAGAGGCATACAATCGGCAGGGAATTTGTTTTACTGTAAGTTCGGGCCAGGTAATTTTTGGTACTCCACAGGTAAGCAGTTAACACTCCGGCGGCGAACAGCAGGATATCAATGACCAGGAAACTTCGTCCGATGATACCGCTGTAAGTATAAAATCCGGCGACAATAACAAGGAGTCCAAGCATCAGTCCAATAATACGGCAGGTGAAAAGGCCTGTGAAATCCGCTCTGGTTTTAAAGTGTTCAAAAAGAAAGAATAAAAAGCACGGATAAAACAGAAGCTTTAGATGCTCCCAGGTAGATTCATTAACAGCGCTGAAAAATCCTGCCGCCGGGGCCTGGCCTGTCCACTGAAAAATAAAGTGGAGTAAAGTTCCAAGAATTAATGAAAATAGAATGCCGAAAATAGTATAATGCTTTATAGATTTTTTCATGGTGATAACCTCCTATGACATAGTGTATGCATAAGGTATGCAGATTAGAACTTGATTTTTGCGGAATATTCCCGTATAATTAATAAAAATTACATAGCAAATATATCTGGGGTGCCCAAAACAGGCTGAGAGAAACCAAGGTTTCAACCCATATAACCTGATACGGATAATACTGGCGTAGGAAGATATATGAGAAACGGACTGAATAACAGTTGAGATTTTGATATTAGAGCTGCAGAGGCATTTCCAGACAGGAGATGTCTCTTTTTTTCATCAAGAGAGGAGTAATTATGACTTACACAACGCAAATGGATGCTGCCCGGCAGGGGATTGTGACAAAGGAAATGAAGGCTGTGGCTGCATATGAACAGATGGAGGAGCAGCAGCTGCTGCAGTTTGTGGCGAAAGGACAGATCTGTATTCCCTGTAATAAGAAACATACGAGTATTACCCCCTATGGAATTGGTTCCATGCTCCGCACAAAAATCAATGTGAATCTTGGAATTTCCAGAGATTGTAAAGATATGGATATGGAAATGGAAAAAGTAAAAAGAGCTGTGGATATGGGGGCGGAATCTATTATGGATTTGAGTTCCTATGGAGATACAAGAGTGTTCAGACAGCGTCTCACCAGAGAATGTCCGGCGGTGATCGGCACAGTACCCATTTATGATGCAGTTGTATATTATCATAAGGCCCTGAAAGAGATTACTGCCCAGGAGTGGCTTGATATTGTACGGATGCATGCAGAAGACGGCGTGGATTTTATGACCATTCACTGTGGTTTAAACCGGCATACTGCACAGCGTTTTAAAGAAAATAAACGGTTGATGAATATTGTATCCAGAGGCGGTTCTATTATGTTTGCCTGGATGGAAATGACCGGACAGGAAAATCCTTTTTATGAGTACTATGATGAAGTACTTGATATCTGCAGGCAGTATGATGTGACCATGAGTCTTGGAGATGCCTGCCGTCCGGGGTGTCTGGAAGATGGGACGGATATCGCCCAGATCGAAGAGCTGGTAACTCTTGGAGAACTGACAAGACGGGCATGGGAAAAAGATGTACAGGTTATGATTGAAGGTCCTGGGCATATGCCGATGAATCAGATTGCCGCCAATATGGAAATTCAGAAGACAATCTGTAAAGGGGCACCGTTTTATGTATTAGGTCCCATTGTAACTGATATCGCGCCGGGGTATGATCATATTACGTCTGCTATCGGAGGAGCTATTGCAGCGGCAGCAGGAGCGTCTTTCCTTTGTTATGTAACGCCTGCGGAGCACCTGCGTCTGCCTAATGTAGATGACGTAAAGGAAGGAATTATCGCAACTAAAATAGCTGCTCATGCTGCCGATATTGCAAAAGGAGTGAAAGGCGCCATGGATTGGGATCACAAAATGGATCAGGCAAGAAAAAAACTGGACTGGGAAGCTATGTTTGAGCTTGCCATTGATCCTAAAAAGGCCAGACGCTACAGAGAAGAGGCTAAACCGGAAAAAGAAGATACCTGCTCTATGTGCGGCAATTTCTGTGCGGTTAAAAATACTAACAGAATACTGGACGGTGAGATTGTCAGCATTTTTGATGAGTAGGCAGGATTGGAAAAATGAGAGAATATCTGAAAAAGGAAGAACTTGCAAAGCTTTGGATGGAAAAAGAGCTGCTGATTTTTGATTTTGACGGTACACTGCTGGATTCCATGCCTATGTGGGAGCATATTGGAACGGATTATCTCATATCTCAGGGAATAATGCCTCCACAGGATCTGGAAGAACGGCTGATATCTATGACACTAGAACAAAGCGGAGCGTTTTATATCCGGGAACTTGGACTGAAAAAAACATTAGATGAGTATCTGGAGGATATTTATCAGATGGCTGACCAAAAATACCGGCTGGAACTGGCATTAAAGCCAGGGGCTTTGGCATTTGTACAAAAGGCGGCTGAGGCAGGGAAAAAAATGTGTATTCTTACAACCACAGGCCGGCCGTGTGTGGAAGCGGCAGCGGCCCGCCATGGACTGGAGCATTTTCTTCCCTTTGAAAAAATATATACCTGCGGGGAACTGGGAATGGGAAAAACCACACCGGATATTTATCTTCACACCATCAGACAGATGGGGAGTATACCTCAAAAAACGCTGGTTTTTGAGGACGCTCCCTTTGCCGTAAAAGGCGCAAAGCTCTCCGGGTGTACCGTGTGTTCCGTATTTGATTCTTCTGCCGGGAAGCAGGAGGCAGTTTTACAACAGTATGCAGATATCCGGATCCAGTCTTTTCTGGAACTGGTATAGGGCAGCATAAGATAAAATTGACAGTATAAAAATGACTGTGTTATAATAGCGGACAGATTGGATGCAGAGCATTCATGAAGGGGTACACCACCGCGGGTGTAGGCTTCATGGATACTCTGCATTTTTATTTACAGAAAATGTCCGCAAAGGCTGAGAGTGCCTCTGGAACGGAGTGGTCAGGCATTCATTTGTGGTGGATGCCTGCACTGGGAATTATGTCAGCAAAGCTGACCCAAATCGTGCACACAGTCTTGCGAGAGCGAGACTTGAAAAAATTTGTTGATGGAAAGGAGTTTCGGAAAAATATGAGACTAAATGGTGTTGAAAAGGAAGAGTATCATAATCAGAGTGTTTTAACTATGCTGGAAAAAGAAAAATTTCAGATGGACAGGATTGCAGTAGAAGTAAACGGAGAAATCCTGCCAAAGTCAAAGTACAATCAGACACTGGTTCATGCAGGGGATGTGATTGAAGTTGTAAGTTTTGTGGGAGGAGGCTGATAATGAGTCTGGCAGAGAGCATTTCAGATGGGATGGAACGGATCCAAAAAGAAATTGACCGTGTGCTTAAAAGCCGCCATGGAGTGGAGGCACAGGAACGGCTGTATCAGGCGAAGGTTGCAGTGGCAGGGGCAGGAGGCATGGGGTCTCATACGGCACTGTCACTGGCTAGAGCTGGCATCGGCCATATACATCTTATTGATTTTGACAAGGTGGAACTTGGAAATCTTCACAGACAACAGTATTTTATGAGACATATTGGAATGCCTAAAGTGGAGGCATTAAAGTCTCTGATATTGGAAGTTAATCCGTTTTTAGATATCCGGACCTCAGAGGTGGTAGTAAGTGAAGAAAATATTTGTGAGTTATTTGTAGATGCGGACATTATTATTGAAGCCTTTGATCAGCCTGAGGCCAAGGCAATGCTGGTAAATGGAGTGTTAGAGCTTTTCCCTGAAAAGCAGCTGATTGCATGCTCTGGTATGGCAGGATACAGCGATGGAAATAAGATCAGGACAAGAAAAGTAAGCAGAAATTTTTATTTGTGCGGAGATGAGGAAGCTGGTGTGGAAACGGAAGGGACACTTTTTTCCACCAGAGTCAGTATCTGTGCAGGTCATGCTGCTAATCAGGCCATAGAACTGATTTTGGATAAGAGAAAGAAACAAACGGAAGCTTAAGAAGAGAAATAAAATGAGTGTCACAAAAGGACCGGAAACATAATGGCTGGTATTATTATAAAAGGGAAGATGAGGGACTTTAAGTATGGAAAAAAATGATAAGTTAGTATTAGGCGGACATGAATTTGAGTCAAGATTTATTCTGGGGTCCGGTAAATATTCACTGGAGCTGATCCGGGCTGCGGTGGAACAGGCGAAAGCGGAGATGATTACCCTGGCTCTAAGACGTGCAAATCAGGGGGGGATGGCAAATATTCTTGACTATATCCCAAAGAATGTTACCCTGCTTCCAAATACATCCGGGGCAAGGAATGCCCAGGAAGCGGTGCGCATTGCACGGCTTTCTAGAGAGCTTGGCTGTGGGGACTTTGTGAAAATTGAGATTATGAGAGATTCCAAATATCTGCTTCCCGATAATCAGGAAACTGTAAGGGCAACAGAGATTCTTGCAAAGGAAGGATTTATTGTTATGCCTTATATGTATCCGGATTTGAATACGGCCAGGGATTTAAAATCTGCCGGAGCTGCGTCTGTGATGCCGCTGGCGGCGCCCATCGGATCGAATAAGGGGCTTTGTACCAGAGAATTTATACAGATTCTTATTGATGAGATTGACCTGCCTGTAATTGTGGATGCCGGTATCGGACGTCCGTCTCAGGCATGTGAAGCAATGGAGATGGGGGCGGCGGCTGTGATGGCAAATACTGCAATTGCCACAGCCGGGGATATTCCGGCTATGGCTGAGGCCTTTAAAGATGCGGTTTTAGCAGGCCGGAAGGCTTATCTGTCAGGGACCGGGAGAGTGATGGAGAGGGGAGCGTCTGCATCTTCTCCGCTGACAGGCTTTTTACGGGATTAGAAACACAGGCAGGAGAACAGGATCATGTCAGAGAATAAAATAAACGAGAGTATTGTAACAGATGAAATCCGGGAGCGGATGAAAGATAAAAGAATTGACCATATGACGTATCTTCCTGATATGCAGGTCATTGATTCAAATATTCAGGAAAAAACAATTTTGGCCATGGAAAACTATAATTATAATATGTATACAGCCGAAGATGTACAAAGGGCTCTTAACAAAGAGCACATCTCACCGGAGGATTTTGCCGCGCTTCTTTCACCGGCGGCAGAATCCTTTTTGGAGGAACTAGCAGTGCGTGCTCAGCAGGAAACAAGAAAATATTTCGGCAGTAATAGATACATGATGACGCCGTTGTATTTGTCCAATTACTGTGAAAATTTTTGTATCTATTGCGGATTTAACCGCCATAACAAAATTGAGCGGGCCCGCCTTGATCCGGAGGGCATAGAAAGAGAGTTAAAGGCCATCGCGGATACCGGTTTGGAAGAAATCTTGCTGCTGGTAGGTGAAAGCCGTTCTATGGCTGATATAAAGTATCTTGGCCAGGCTGTTTTGCTGGCCAGGAAGTATTTCCGGGTGATCGGACTGGAGGTTTATCCAATGAATGCCGATGAATATGCCTATCTGCATCAGTGCGGGGCCGATTATATTACCGTGTTTCAGGAAACCTATAATTCTGATAAGTATGAAACCCTTCATCTGGCAGGACATAAACGGATTTTCCCATATCGGCTGAATGCCCAGGAGAGAGCATTGATGGGAGGAATGCGGGGGGTAACCTTTGCGGCGCTGCTGGGACTGGATGATTTTAGAAAGGATGCATATGCAACCGGTATGCATGCATATTATATTCAACAGAAATATCCCCATGCAGAGATTGGTTTTTCTTGTCCGCGTTTAAGACCCATTGTTAATAATGACAAAATCAATCCTATGGATGTGCATGAAACACAGCTTTTGCAGATGGTATGTGCATACCGGCTGTTAATGCCTTTTGCTCAGATTGTTGTATCGTCTAGAGAATGTATCCGGGTGAGAGATAATCTGATGAAGATATGTGCCACAAAAGTTTCGGCCGGTGTGGATACTGGAATTGGCGGGCACACCAAAGAGACGAAACAGGGCGACGATCAGTTTGAGATTGATGACGGCAGAAACTATGAGGAAATGTATCAGGCAATTACAGCCCTTGGCCTGCAGCCGGTTATGAGTGATTATATCTATGTGTAAGGAAAAGATTGAATGGGAAAAAGTAATTGCTGTGACAAACCGAAAGCTTTGCAGCAATGATTTTCTGGAGCAGATAAAAAAGATTGCATCTTTGGGTGTCAAGGCACTGATTCTGCGTGAAAAGGATATGGAGGAAGCAGAGTATGAAAAACTGGCAGATCAAGTGCTTGGAATCTGCAAGGAAGCCGGTACAGAATGTATTCTTCATACATTTATAAAGGCTTCCATAAATTTAAACTGCACCAAAGTACATCTGCCCCTTCCAATTCTTGAGCATTTAACAGCGTCTGAAAAAAGTTATTTTACATTGATTGGAGTATCGGTACACTCAAAAGAGCAGGCGGAGAATGCCCACAGGCTGGGAGCTGATTATCTTACGGCGGGGCACGTATTTTTGACGGATTGCAAAAGGGGGCTTGCGGCCAGAGGGATTGATTTTTTGCAGAATATATGTCACACTGTAGAGGTACCTGTATACGGAATCGGAGGGATTTGTCCGGAAAATATGCATCAGGTCTTACAGACGGATGCGGCAGGGGTTTGTATGATGTCTGAACTGATGAGATTGTAAAGGATAGATTTAAGGGCGGACTAAATACAGCATGATTTAATAATTACAAGAAGAGGAATATGAAATGATTGGAACGATTGCAAATACCTGCACCATACTGGTGGGAAGTCTGATTGGAAGCGGGCTGAAAAAAGGGCTGAAGGAAAAATATCAGAAAGCGTTGTATACAGCCTGTGGTCTGGCGGCCTGCGGAATAGGTATCAATGCGGTAGTCAGCCATATGGCCGACAGTACAATTCCGGTACTGTTTATTATCAGCCTGGCTATTGGAAGCCTGATAGGAACGAAGCTGGAGCTGGATGATCGGTTTCAGAATCTTGTAAATAAACATTCAAAATCAAATCTGGGACAGGGGCTGTCCACTGGCATTTTGATTTATTGTATCGGTACGCTGTCAATTATGGGGCCGATTATGAGTGCTCTTTATGGGGATCATACTTTTTTGTTTACCAACGCAACATTGGATTTGATCACTTCTATGGTTCTGGCATCCACATATGGAATTGGGATGGCTTTAGCAGCTCCTGTTCTTTTCTGCTGGCAGGGCGCTATTTATCTGATTGCCAGGTATGCATCTTCAACGTTGATCTCCGATGAACTGATATCGGAGCTTTGTATTGTAGGCGGATTTTTAATTGCCAGTTCCGGATTAAGTATTTTAAATATTAAAAACCTGAAATCTCTGAATATGCTGCCTTCTCTGGCGATACCGATTATTTTTTTCGCTGTGAAGGCAATACTTCCTGTTTGATGAGATGAGAAAGGGAAAGGTGCAGAATGAATATAAAAAAATATTTTAACCGAACAGGTGTCTCTTATTTCGCATTTGGTGCGATAGCTATGGGGCTGCAGTTTTTGATTTCTCTGGTTATCGGAAAGATCTGGCCTATGGCTTTTATACATGACTGGCTGGTATGGCTGATTTCTTTTGGCTCTATGTATCTGGCAGCGTTTCCAGTCTGTGCAAAACTTATGAAAAAACTGCCTCAAAAGCAGCTGTATCAGCATGACATGAGATTTAAAACATGGATTCTTTTGATGTCTATGATAATCTGTCTGATGTTTTTTGGCTCTATCGTGGGAAATATAGTAGATACTGTTATTACAGGTGCTTCGGGGCTTGCAGGCGGGTCGGATGCAAATGATCTGGTTATGGGCAGTAATCTGGGTATTGTTTTATTGGTTGTAGTTGTGATAGGCCCTATTGTAGAAGAGATTTTGTTCCGGAAAATATTGATTGACCGCCTGATTGTTTTTGGAGATAAGGCGGCGATTCTGATTTCTGCTATTATGTTTGCCTTGTTCCATGGAAATTTTACACAGCTTTTTTATGCATTTGGAGTTGGATTGATGTTCGGATATGTTTATGTTCGTACCGGCAGATTGAAATACAGTATTACGATGCATATTGCTGTAAATTTTCTTGGTGGTTTTGTGCCGGCTCTGTTTATGAAACTGATGGATCTTTCTCAGATGCAGTATAATCTTTATATGGGAGAGTTAGGCAGTGTCATGAACCGGATGGGAGTGGTGGTAGGACTTCTGCTCTTTGAACTTGCAATGATTGGTGTGGCGATTACGGGGCTTGTGATGCTGATTCGCTATCGAAAGCGTTTTGCATTTAAACAGGGAGAAATGCAGCTTGGGCGGATAGAGGTTCTGAAAAATTTTGTCACTCATCCGGGAATGATTTTGTATCTTGCGTTGTGTGTATTTATGTTTATAATGAATCTCCGGTCCTAGTTAGAAAGATGGGAAGATTATGAAAAGGTGTGGAATTGATTTTTTATTTCATAATTTAAGAGAAATAGATACGAAGAAAATGTTTTTGTTTGACAAAAAACATTAGATATGATAATTTATTTTACTAAGAAAGGATGTGATTCATACATGGACGGTGACACGGACAGTGCCGCAACAATTTTATTTTACACTTATCCATGTAAGATCTTGAATAGATAAAGGTATAGTCTGTTTTTGACAGACTATACCTTTTTATGCTTTTTTAAGATCAATTTCAGGAGGATTTACCATGATAGGTGCAATTATACTACAGATTGTATTAATATTTTTAAATGCTGTTTTTGCTAGTGCAGAGATAGCTGTTATTTCTATGAATGAAACTAAGCTGAAACGCCTGACTGAAAAAGGAAATACCCAGGCGAAAAAATTATCAGCTTTAACGAAAGAGCCGGCCCGTTTTCTGGCTACAATTCAGGTAGCCATTACCCTTGCAGGACTGTTGGGAAGTGCTTTTGCGGCAGAAAATTTCGCAGGGCCAATCTCTGCTCAGATGATAGAAGCGGGGGTTGCAATTCCGGAAAAAGTTTTGAAAACAATTATGCTTTTTGTAATTACAATTGTTTTAGCATATTTTAACCTGGTTTTCGGAGAACTTGTTCCAAAACGGCTGGCCATGAAAAATGCAGATTCTATGGCTTTAGGAATGTCAAGCCTGCTTTATGCCGTTTCCAAAATTTTTGCCCCCCTGGTGTTTATACTGACATTATCCACCAATGCTATTTTACGGCTGATGCATATTAACCCGAACGAGGATGATGCAGCTGTTACAGAGGAAGAAATTATGCTTCTTTTGGCAGAGGGAAGTCAGCAGGGTATCATTGATGATCACGAAAACGAAATCATTCAAAATGTATTTGCATTTGATGACTTATCTGCAGAGCAGGTCTGCACCCACCGGAGAGATGTTGTATCCCTGGACTACAATGATACTCTGGAAACATGGCACCAGACAATTATTCAAAGCCGGCATACCCACTACCCGATTTATAAGGAAAATCCGGAAAATATTATTGGTGTTTTAGATACAAAGGATTACTTCCGTCTCAGTCAGCGTACCAGAGAACTGGTTTTAGAATGTGCAGTTGATGAACCATACTTTATACCGGAAAATTTACGGGCAAATGTTCTTTTTCAGAATATGAAACAAGACCGCCGCTATTTCGCTGTACTGCTGGATGAATACGGCGGATTGTCCGGTATTATAACACTCCACGACTTGATGGAAGAGCTGGTAGGTGACTTATATGATTCAGACGAAGAGCCCGCACCGCAGGAAATTCAGAGAACAGGCGACTCCCAGTGGATTATTCTTGGCTCTGCTAGTCTAGACGATGTGGCCAGAAAACTGGAAGTAGAATTACCTGTTGATGAATATGACACATTCAACGGCCTGATCTGTGGTATCATCGACCGGATACCAGATGACAAAGAGACATTTTCCTGCGAAGGATATGGCCTGCATATCCAGGTAAATAATGTACAGAATCACAGGGTGGTACATACAACTACCAGCCTGACAGAAGCTTTATCAAATTCATAAGCTCCTTCCTTGAGGCATACACACAATTTCTGCTTCTCCTGCATACAATAATTTATCGAAATAAATCAGGAGGATTTGTATGAAAAGATTTTTACGTAAATTCTGTGTACTGCCGCTGTGTGCCGCTCTTGTATTTTGTATGGTACTGACTGGCTGCCAGCAAAAAGGGAAGGATGCTTCTGCATCTAATAAAAAAGAAAAAACTGTTGAAGTTACCTTAAATGAAGTTGCCCATTCCATTTTTTATGCTCCAATGTATGTAGCCATTGAAAATGGCTATTTTGAAGAGGAAGGCATTCAGCTGGATCTTGTAACGGGCTTTGGCGCTGATAAAACAATGACTGCACTTCTCTCCGGAGAAGCTGACATTGGTTTTATGGGACCTGAAACCACTGTTTATACTTACAACCAGGGGGCTTCCGATGTAGTTGTAAACTTTGCACAGCTGACCCAGCGCGCCGGCAATTTCCTAGTTGCCAGAGAGGAAATCAAAGACTTTAAATGGGAAGATTTAAAAGGTAAAGATGTGCTGGGCGGCCGTGCCGGCGGCATGCCGGAAATGGTATTTGAGTACATTTTAAAACAGAACAACATTGATCCGGCTAAGGATTTAAAAATTGATCAAAGCATTGACTTTGGTTCTACAGCTGCGGCTTTTTCCGGCGGACAGGGAGACTTTAGCGTTGAATTTGAACCAGGTGCTACAGCTCTGGAAACAGAAGGCGCAGGATATGTAGTGGCCTCGTTGGGTGTAGATTCCGGCTATGTACCATATACTGCCTTCAGTGCAAAACAGAGTTTTATTAATGAAAATCCTGAGGTGATTCAGCAGTTTACCAATGCACTGCAAAAGGGTATGGATTATGTTAACTCTCATTCAGCTGAGGAAATTGCAAAAGTTATCGAACCTCAGTTTAAAGATACGGATCTTAAAACGATCACTACGATTGTAGACCGTTATGCACAGCAGGATACCTGGAAAACAGATCTGATTTTTGAGGAATCCAGCTACAAACTCCTTCTGGATATTCTGGATGAAGCAGGAGAACTTAGCGGATCACCTGCCTATAAAGATCTGGTAACGACAGAATTTGCAGAAAAAGCTGCAAAATAATTTTATACGGCCAATGAATTTAATATCCCCATAGAATGCTAAACGGATTCTATGGGGATATAATAAAAACAGCCAAAACTGCTGATTTCTCAACACTTTTGACTGTTAGGTTTAGAGCTGCCTAGGGGACTTGAACCCCCGACCTCCGCCTTACCAAGGCGACGCGCTACCGACTGCGCCAAGGCAGCAGATTTTTAAATTACTGACCTGTAATAATATACTACACAGGCCAGCAATTGTCAATCAAAAAAATCAATTCCACACCTTTTAGTTAATTGCAGTTAATTGCAAATTTAAATTCCACCCCCATATGGAATTTAAACCTGCAAATCCTCTTCCCCACAATAGTGGAATTTAATCTTTCCAAATGATCTGTTAAAATACTTTGTAAAATATGGCTGTTTCTTCCCAGCAGGAAGGACGTACTTATGCATAATCAAAAACATTTAACCCTTGATTCCCGGATTATGATTGAAACAAAACTGAACGAAGGGGAAAATTTTAAAGCCATCGGCAGATTCTTAAATAAGGATTGTACAACCATCTCCAAAGAAATCAAAAATCACATTTCTTTCGTAAAAAGTGGCACCTACGGCAAATCTTTCAATGATTGCCGCTTCGCTTTTCAGCGTAAATGCTCTGCACAGATGGTCTGTCAAAAATGTACCTCTCACAAAAATCGCTTTTGCTGGTCTTGTGGCAAATGTTGAATTCGATGCCCAGGGAAAACCTCGTACAAAAATATTTTACTGTAATGCCAGTGCCCCATACCAGAAAGGCAGCTGTGAAAACAACCATGAAATGATTCGACGAGTCATTCCAAAAGGCGTAGACATCGGTCAATATACACAAGAACAGATTGATCTTATGATGAGCCATATCAATTCCTATACACGGAAGAAGCTTGGAAATAAAAGTCCATATGAGATGTTTGAATTTCAATACGGAAAAACTTTATTGGATGTGTTCCATTTGAAAAAAATTCCTGCTGATAAAATCATCTTGAGTCCGGAATTATTAAAATAACCTTAAAAATATAATTAAAAAGCTGGGCAGGAATCTATTGCAAGCCATCATCGCAGAATCTCCCGGGGTGGAATTTACTCTATCCTAAAAACCAACTGTAAATTCGACTTCCGCTCAGTATGCAATAAAATACCCTAAACCACAGCTTTTACTTGTATTTTAACTCTGATCTTGGGTATTTCATATATGAAATCTTTATTTTTTTGTATTTATTTTTTTTAAGTGGAATTTAATCTTGCAAAGTGGAATTCACTTTTTCAACTCACCTACAAAAAATCCAATCTGTGGTCTGGAATTTTAACTGTGTTCCGGGATATACTTAAAAGAAAATAAATGAAGGACAAAAGGAGAGAAATGGTGAAATTCTGTGATTTAAAATATCAAAGACCGGACTTTAAAAAAGAAGAGCAGGAAATCAGAGATTATATTGAGACGTTAAAGCATGTTTCATCTGGTAAGGAATTAAAAGAGGTATATCAAAAGGAACAGAAAAGAAGTGAATATCTTCAAACGATGCAGGTGCTTGCAAGTATCAGAAATTCCATTGATACCAGAGATGAGTTTTATGAAAATGAGATGAAGATTTTTCATGGAGAAATTCCTAAAATAGTTCTGCTGTATCAGGAAGCAAATAAAGTGATTCTGGATTCACCATACAGAGAGGCCCTTCAGGAAGGAATGCCGGCGACTCTGCTGACAGATATGGAAATAGAACAGACACTGGCGTCAGAGGAAGTAGTGAAAGATATGGAACAGGAAGCTTTGCTGTGTCAGCAGTATTCTGAATTGACTGCTGTCAGTCAGATCCAGTTTCAAGGTGAATCCTGTAATTTTTACCAGCTGCTAAAATATATGCAGAGTTCCCGCCGGGAAGTGCGGAAGGGGGCATTTGAGGCCTGGGCGGCTCTTTATGAGCAGATTGCTCCAGAATTGGATAAGATTTATGATGATTTGATTCGCATCCGGGTGGGCATGGCTGAAAAGCTTGGGTATGAATCCTATACAAAGTTTCGTTTTGCGGCTTTGCGCCGGTATGATTATAAAGAAGGGGATGCCCGGCAGTTTCGCAGTCAGATTAGAGAAGTAGTAGTGCCATTTTGTCAGAAGCTTTATAAGGAGCAGCAGGCACAGCTGGGAATTGAGACACTTTATTACTATGATGAATCCATTTCAAATCCTAATGGGAATGCAGTTCCAAAAGGAACACCGCAAGAACTGGTGGAGAAGGCACAGCAGATGTATCACCAGCTGTCTCCGGAAACAGGAGAATTTTTTGATGTTATGAAGGAATCAGAACTGTTTGATTTGGAGACAAGGCCGGGAAAAAGACCGGGGGGTTACTGCACGTTTCTTGCCAGGGACCGGGTACCGTTTATATTTTCCAACTTTAACGGAACCAGTGCAGATGTAGATGTGCTGACCCATGAGGCCGGTCATTCTTTTGCAGCTTATGAAACAGGAAAAACAGAGATTCCTGGAGATTATGTATTTCCTGTTAATGAGATTGCTGAGATCCATTCTATGACCATGGAGTTGTTTACCTATCTCTGGATGGAACTATTTTTCGGGGAGCAGGCGGAACAGTATCGGTATACACATTTGGCAGATGCCGTAAAAGTAATTCCCTATCTTGTGTGTGTGGATGAGTTTCAGCATCGGGTATATGCAAATCCGGATATGACTGCTAAAGAAAGAAGAGCCGTATGGCATGAGCTGGAAAAGGTATATCTTCCCTGGAGGAATTATGCTGGCAATCAGTTTCTGGAAGAAGGGGGATTTTGGATGCAGAAGCAGCATATCTTTTTATTCCCGTTTTATTATCTTGAATATGCCCTTGCTCAGATGGGGGCCTTTGAATTTTTTGTGAAGTCAAAGCAGGATTTCCAAAATGTCTGGGAAGACTATTACAGGCTGTGCCGTGTGGGGGGAAGTATGGGGTATTTTGATACACTGAAGTTTGCAGGCCTCAGCAATCCTTTTGAGAAAGGGACTGTGAGAAGCATTATGGAAGGGGTTGCCCGAGAACTAAATCTGAGTTTGTAGTGTATCTGTTTTTAGAAGAATAAAAATCTGCAGTCTGCTCATAAAAAGAAAGTCTTTACTCTAAAACTTTAATGTGATAAAATTTTTACGTAATAAATTTATAGCACGGGAAATCCAGATTAAAAATAGTATCTGGTAAGTATATAAGGAGCAGGACAATGAACAGTAAAATCAGAACAGAGGCTGTAGATCATTTATTTCAGGCAATATTAAGTTTAAAGGACAAAGAAGAATGCTATACATTTTTTGAGGATGTATGTACTATCAATGAAATTTTATCATTGTCTCAGCGTTTTGAGGTAGCACATATGCTGAGAGAGCAGAGGACCTATCTGGATATTGCTGAGAAAACAGGGGCTTCCACAGCAACCATAAGCCGTGTAAACCGTTCACTGAATTATGGAAATGACGGCTATGACATGGTCTTTGAAAGAATGAAAAAGGAAAACGAGTAGAGGAATAAAGCTGAACAGACACAAAAAAGGTATCCGAAACAAAGTGTTTTTGGGATACCTTTTTAATACATTTGAATATTTATTTTTTGAAACTGTCGCTAACTGAATCAATCAGCTGCTCGATAATAATTTTTTTCATATAAATATCAATGGCCAGGGTGCAGATTAGTGTAAAAGCCTGCAGAAATTCCTCATCATCAGACTGAATATGTTTCAGTTTTTTTACAGATGCCTGTGACAGCTGAAGTTTTTCTGCGATATCATGTTCTAGTGCTCTTTGCAGATCTGGTTTGATAGAGAAAACAGACTGGTAAATTTCTTCTAATTGAAGATCCTGTTTTTGACCGAAGAACTTTTTGGTTACAGGGTCTAAAATTTTACGGATTTCATTGATACTTACAATATTTTTAAAGTAGTAGATAAAAATCAGAGTCAGAATATGATCTTTCGAATATTTTTTTCGATTGGGGGATGGAAGGAGATTATTTTTGGCATAATTATTAATCATAGTTTTTGTTAGTGGTTTGTCATTTCCAAAATGACGGAAGGTTCCCAGGCGGGAATTGATCAGTGTGGTAACTTGATCCATGTACAGTTCGATATCCGGAATTTCTTTCGGTTTGATATGTTCAATGCTGCTGATGTTTTTTACGATGCTGTCCATTAAGTCCTTTGTGTTTAATTCCATTTTCTTTCACCTCATTTTCTTGATTATATAGTAAGAGAAATCAGAAAACAAGAAATAGAGATATTTCATCCGGTAATAAAAGATATTGAATAGATGAAAGAGACTTGCTATAATAAGTTATATACAGAAAATATGTTCGATAAAAGAATTGGAGAGTTTTATGAACAGATACGAGTCTTTAAATAAACAACAGCAGGATGCGGTATTTCACACGGAGGGCCCCCTGCTGATTCTGGCTGGCGCCGGTTCAGGGAAAACACGTGTGCTGACTTACCGTACAGCATATTTAATAGAAGAAAAAGGTGTACAGCCTTTTCATATTATGGCTATCACTTTTACCAATAAAGCTGCAGGAGAAATGAGAGAAAGAATTGATGGAATTGTGGGGCAGGGCTCTGATAGTGTCTGGGTCAGTACTTTTCATTCTACCTGTGTGAGGATCCTGCGAAGATATATTGACCGGATCGGGTTTGACAATAATTTTACGATTTATGATGCAGATGACCAGAAAGTGGTTATGAAGGAAATCTGCAAACGCCTAGAGATTGATACAAAAAAATACAAGGAGCGAACCTTTTTAAATGTTATTTCATCTGCCAAGGATGAACTGGTTACGCCGGAGGAGTTTACGCTGCGGGCGGCAGGAGACTATGCACTGCAAAAGCAGGCTCAGGTATACCGTGAGTACCAGCAGGTTCTGAAAAAAAATAATGCTCTGGATTTTGATGACCTGATCTGCAAATGCGTAGAGCTTTTCCAGACGGATGATCAGGTACTGGAATCTTACCAGGAGCGTTTCCGATATATAATGGTAGATGAGTATCAGGATACCAATACAGCACAGTTTCATCTGGTACAGCTGCTTGCGAAAAAGTATAAAAATCTTTGTGTGGTTGGCGATGATGATCAGTCTATTTATAAATTCCGTGGGGCCAATATACATAATATTTTAAATTTTGAAACTTATTTTCCGGATGCAAAAGTGGTGAAGCTGGAGCAGAATTACCGTTCTACCCAGAATATTTTAGATGCGGCCAATGCGGTTATACGCAATAACACAGGCAGAAAAGAAAAGGCATTATGGACAAATCAGCATGCTGGAGATCCGCTGATTTTTCGGCAGTTTGACCAGGCATATGAGGAAGCAGAATATATTGCGGGGGATATTTCAAAACTCGTGAAAAATGGTGCATATAATTACCGGGATTGTGCCATCCTATACCGTACGAATGCACAATCCCGTATGTTTGAGGAAAAATTTGTATCATTGAATATTCCTTATAAAATTGTTGGCGGTGTAAACTTTTATGCCAGAAAAGAAATTAAAGATCTGCTGGCATATTTAAAGACCATTGATAACGCAAAGGATGATTTGGCCGTAAAACGGATTATCAATGTGCCAAAACGTGGAATCGGAGCCACAACCATCAATCGTGTGCAGGATTATGCAGATAATCAGGGTATCAGCTTTTTTAATGCTCTATGCCGGGCCGAAAATATTCCCTCCATTGGTAAAGCGGCAGCTAAGATCCGTCCATTTGTAGGATTTATACAGGGACTCCGGGCGCAGACTGATTATATGTCTGTGGAGACCCTGCTGGATCAGATTATAGAGGATACCGGGTATGTTCATGATCTGGAGCTGGAAGACAGCGATGAGGCAAATGCCAGAATCGAAAATATTGATGAGTTGATCAGCAAAGCGGCAGATTTTGATAATCAGAATGAAAACGGCGGTTTAAGTGTTTTTCTGGAGGAGGTAGCATTAATAGCAGATATTGACAGCCTCAGTGAAGACAGTGATTATGTGGTGTTAATGACTCTCCACAGTGCAAAGGGATTAGAATTTCCGAATGTTTATCTGGCAGGAATGGAAGACGGACTTTTCCCCAGCTATATGACCATTACCTCTGATGATCCAATGGAAATTGAGGAGGAACGGAGATTGTGTTACGTTGGAATTACCCGGGCAAAGGAACGCCTGACATTAACCAGTGCAAGAATGCGTATGGTTCGGGGCGAGACACAGTATAACCGGGTGTCACGGTTTTTAAAAGAGATTCCCCAGGAGCTGATGCACGGAGAGATGCCCAAAGAAAAAATCCGGGAAATGCCCTCAGAATCAAATTATATGTCTGCTAAGAAGTCGTTTCAGGCGAAGCCGTTTTCTTCCTATGCAGGAAGCGGAAATACTGGTGCAGCGGGGTACAGCCGGTACTCGTCAAATATGGCCAAGTCGTTTGATTCCGGCGCCACAACAGGTAAGAAACTTTCTTATGAAGTAGGGGATAAAGTCAGACATATGAAGTTCGGGGAAGGGATTGTACTGCAGATTCTGGCCGGCGGAAGAGATTTTGAAGTTACTGTAGACTTTGAAAATGTGGGTACAAAGAAAATGTTTGCATCATTTGCAAAACTGAAAAAAGTATGATAGACTGAACTAAAAATAGTAGGTAATGGCAATAGAAAAGGAGCACTGTTATGAATAAAATGGAAGAATTAGTAAGTGTTGCAAAATTGACAGATTTCTTAAAACGCAAAGAAGGCGAAGAGAAGAAATCAAAAGTTTTATGGATTGTTGCAATTATCGGAGCAGTGGTTGCAATTGCAGTAGTAGCCCTTTGCATTTACAAATTTTTTGCTCCGGATTATATGGATGATTTCGAAGACGAATTTGAGGATGAATTCGAAGATGATTTCTTTGACGATGAAGATGAAGAATACGGGGAAGAGTAAGCAGCAAGAGAAATATCTGCCCATACACTTCAATATATAAGTATCCTTAAATATAGAAAGTTACTTAAAAATGCAGGTGTATAAACGCAGCATATGAATAATAAATAGAATTATTATTAACGTATTTACCGGGCTGTCAGCGTTGCTGGCAGTCCTTAATTTATATTAGAATATATCAGATGTGGGATGACTTCCGCCTCTGCAGGCGGTGAGTAACAAATTGGTATTAGTGGCGGGTGTCAATCCCTCATCTGAGATACGCTCCGCGAGGAGGTGCAGCGATTTGGAATAGAATGTTGTCAGCAAAGCTGACCCGAATCACACACCAAGTCTCGCAAGAGCGAGACTTGAACAGGAAGGTGACATATGAAAAAAGGACAGATTTTTGAAGGAATGGTAGAAGAGGTAAACTTTCCAAATAAAGGAATCGTTAAAATAGATGCCCGTCAGGTAACAGTAAAAAATACGATTCCAGGACAGAAAGTTTCTTTTATGGTTAATAAAATCAGAAAAGGGAAAGCGGAGGGACGACTGCTGGATACGCTGGAGAAATCTCCTGTGGAACTGGAGCAGGTTTCCTGTCCGCATTTTGGAAGCTGCGGAGGCTGTAATTACCAGAGTCTTCCTTATGAGGAACAGCTGAAATTAAAAGCGGAACAGGTTTTAAATCTGCTGGAATCAGTTGTCCCGAATGTAAATGAACTGTTTGAGGGCATCAAAGCAAGTCCCCAGCAGTTTGGATACCGCAATAAAATGGAATTCACTTTCGGGGATGAGTATAAAGACGGCCCCTTATCGGCGGGAATGCATAAGAGAAACAGCTTTTATGACATTGTAACAGTGGACCAGTGCCAGATTGTGGATGAGGATTACCGAAAGATTTTAAGCTGTACTCTGGAATTTTTTCAAAAATCTGGAGCTGCTTTTTATCATCGTCTGCGCCATACAGGTTATCTGCGTCATCTGCTGGTACGAAAGGCCGTTAAAACCGGAGAGATTCTAATTGATCTTGTAACAACCACACAATATGATAAAATGTCAAGCTGTCAGCCGGAAGAAATAAGAGATATCCTTCAGAGAAAAAAGGAAACATCGGCCACAAAGGAAACAACGGAATCAGAAGATACGATGCAGAGTGGAGCTGAATTATTAAATTCTTCAGACGCAGAATCAGAAGCTGTTATATTGTCTTCCTGGAAGGAAGCCCTGCTGGGCCTTTCGCTATCTGGTACTATTACCGGCATTTTACATACAAAAAATGACAGTGTGGCGGATGCAGTAAAAAATGAAGGAACAGACCTGTTATATGGAAGAGATTATATTGTAGAAGAACTTCTGGGACTGAAATTTAAAATATCAACGTTTTCCTTTTTCCAGACCAATTCACTGGGCGCGGAAGTGCTGTATGAGACAGCCCGTGAGTATATAGGTGACACTCTTAATGAAAAAGCCGGGAAAATAGTATTTGATCTGTACAGCGGAACCGGAACCATTGCCCAGATGCTGGCGCCTGCCGCGCGAAACGTAATCGGTGTCGAAATCGTGGAAGAAGCAGTGGAAGCCGCAAAAGAGAATGCGGCGCTCAACCAGCTGAATAACTGTGAATTTATAGCCGGAGATGTTTTGAAAGTGCTGGACACTATTGTAGAGAAACCGGACTTTATAGTGCTGGATCCTCCCCGAGAGGGTATCCATCCAAAAGCCCTGGAGAAGATTATTCGTTATGGTGTTGATCAGATGATATATATTTCCTGTAAGCCTACCAGTCTGCAGAGAGATCTGGAAGTACTTCTGGCCAGAGGGTATGAAGTGAAACGGGTTTGCTGTGTAGATATGTTTCCAGGAACGGTGCATGTGGAGACTATTGCGTTACTTCAGAAATCAAAACCTGATACTTATGTGAAATTAAGTTTGGATATGGAAGATTATTATAGGATTATGAATACAGAAGGAGATGCGAAAATTGAATGATTTTTAGAATGTGTTGAAAATGTATAAGAACTGTAAATTGGTCAGACAGTCTCTGACCAATTCAAAAACCTACCAACAGCAAGTAGTGGAAGAAAATTTTTTCTTAGTTGATTACATTATTTGAAATTAATGCGTATTTCTGATGTAAATGAACGACATTTCTATGAAATTGAAGCAGCAAAGAATGACTGGAGTTTGTCAGAATTAAAGAGGCAGTTCAATAGTGCTTTGTATGAACGGATTGTACTAAGTTCAAACAAGGATAAAGTTACTCGTCTGGCAACGGAAGGTCAGATTGTTGAAAAGCCGGAAGATGCCGTGAAAGATCCGTATGTGTTGGAATTTCTTGGGCTTCCAAAGTTACCGGAATATTCAGAAACGGAACTGGAAACAAGAATTATTGATCATTTGCAAAAATTTTTATTGGAACTTGGAACAGGATTTGCATATATCGGACGTCAAGTGCGTTTTACATTTAATGAAGAACATTTCCGGGTTGACTTGGTTTTTTATAATCGTTTATTGAGATGCTTTGTGCTTTTTGACTTGAAGATTGGAGAATTAAAACATCAAGATATTGGTCAGATGCAGATGTATGTGAACTACTATGATAGAAAAGTAAAACTCAAGGAAGAGAATCCAACAATCGGTATTGTCTTGTGTAAAGATAAGAATAATGCTGTTGTAGAAATGACACTTCCAGAAGATAACACACAGATTTTTGCCAGTAAGTATCAGACAGTTCTTCCGAGTAAAGAAGAACTGAAGAAATTGCTTGAAGAGCAGAATAATGAAATAGATTAAAAGAAAAGTGGATATGATTGGGGGAAGACACGTGTATTGTTGGAAATGGATATCAGTCAGAAAGATTTGCATAAATATTTATCTGGAACTGGAAAAGCTGTAAAAGGAAGGAGGATTACAGGATGGAACATAGAGTGAAGGTGACTGTTTTAGATAAGAAATTATTTCCTGAGTTACAGACTCAGTATTGTGCTGTACCAGACAGCGGAAAGTGTCCCTGTTATTATGTGGGGGATGAATTTATGTTTTATCGAAATGATGAGAGAGACGATTATTGGCATATGGGGGCAGGAACATTAGTAAAAAGTGGTCAGCCTGACGAGGGGGTATTGATTTCTCCTGGAACTATGCACTGTGGAACGGACGGTGTTCCTTTCTGCTCAGAGGCATGGGACGCTATCAGCCGATATATTTATGCGGCGCTTCAAGGCGGAGCAATCATGCATGGCTGGATGAATGATGATAAAGTAATGATTGCCTGTTGTAATGATGGCACGAGGCCGGTGATTTTCAAAATTGAAAGAATTGATATTGAGAATTGAAAATTTCGGAGGCACTATTGTGAAAATAAAAAAGATTTATCAAGACTTTTCAGTATGTCAGGTAGAAGATTATTCCCTTGTGAATTTAGATTCCGAGTACAGCTTTATCGGAAAGACTGATGAAGAAAAATCCCTTGTATGTATTACTAGTGAAGTCCCTTCAAATGTCATTAGGCGAGATGACGGTTGGAAAGCTTTTTGTATTCAAGGTGTTTTAGATTTTTCATTAATTGGAATATTGGCTAAAGTCATCGCAGTTTTGGCGGATAACGATATTTCGATTTTTGCAGTGTCTACCTACAATACAGACTATGTTTTGATAAAAAGTGAGAATTATCAGAAGGGTTTGGATGTCCTTAAATCTATAGGACATGAGATTGTAGATTAAAAATCAGTTCATAGACTAAAAAACGTATACAAAATAAGTACATACAAATCAGCATTTGCTAAAACGGCGGGTGCTTTTTTCTATAATTACATTTTGGAAGGAGTATAGAAAGGAGGAAACTATGTTAGGAGCTATTGTTGGGGATATCGCAGGGTCCCGTTTTGAATGGAATAATCATAAAAGTAAGGACTTTGAGTTTCTTACATATAAATGTTTTCCCACCGATGACAGTATTATGACTCTGGCGCTGGCACAGGCAATTCTGATAAGTAAGCCGGATTACAGTGACCTGTCAAAAAATGCAGTTGAGTGTATGCAATCCATAGGCCGTAATTATCCGGACTGCGGTTATGGTGGAGCTTTTTATTAATGGATGTTTTCTGATGCTCCACAGCCATATAACAGCTTTGGAAATGGCTCAGCAATGCGCGTGAGTGCTGCAGGCTTTGCAGGGAGTAGTCTTGAAGAAACAAAGAAAATTTCAAAGAAGATTACAGAAGTGACACATAATCATCCAGAAGGTATTAAAGGAGCTGAGGCTGTGGCAGCTGCCATTTATATGGCTAAGACTGGCAGCAGTTTGCTGGAAATTAGGAATTATATCCATGAAAATTATTACTCTATGAACTTTACATTGGATGGTATCAGAGCAGCTTATAAATTCAATGAGATTTGTCAGGATACGGTGCCGCAGGCATTGATGGCATTTTTTGAGTCAACTGGTTTTGAAGATGCAATTAGAAATGCAATCTCAATCGGAGGAGACAGTGACACTATCGCGGCTATTTGTGGTGGAGTTGCGGAGGCGTATTATGGCATTTCTGCTGAAATCAGAAGGCATACATTAACTTTTCTGGATAAGCAGTTACTTGAGATTTTAGTGGCGTTCGAGGACAAGTATCCACCGGTAGTGGAAAGAAGATATAACTTTTGAAACGCGAAGGAGCGGATGTAGCTTAACTGTATATGTCCAAAACTACAGCATTATAATTGAGTTTGAGAAGGGAGTTTAAGAAATGAATATACTAATAATTAAGAGCAGTCCCCATAAAAAGGGCTCATCGAATCTGCTGGCGGAAAATTTTATTCGGGGCGCAGAGGAAAAGGGCCATCAGGTAAGTATCTTTGATGCCGGCCATGCTAAGCTGCACCCGTGTCTTGGATGCGATGCCTGTCATATGAATGGTCTGTGTATCCAGAAAGATGATATGACAGAGCTGCGCAGTCAGATTCTTGATTCGGATATGGCTGTTTTTGTAACTCCTATTTATTATTTTGGAATGTCTGCACAGCTAAAAACAGTAATTGACCGATTTTACAGTTTTAATAGTGAACTTATGGAAAAAGCATTAAAGACCATGCTGATTGCCGCGGCATGGGACAGTAATGACTGGACAATGAAAGATATTTCCGCTCACTATGAAACTTTGTGCCGTTATTTGAATTTCAAAGATCAGGGCCAGATTTTAGGAATAGGATGCGGTAATGTTTCTATGACAAAAAGCACAGAATTTCCAGAACAGGCCTATCGTCTGGGAAAAACCATATAATGTTTGAAAAGATACGGTAACTGTGTGGCATTTTGACTTTACCGGGAGACGGTGCAGGCAGCAGGAGAAAGTAAAATGAATGAAAACTTTATGAAAGAAAAGCCGATTTTGCCTCTGCTGGCATCAATGGCATTTCCAATGGTTATTTCCATGCTGGTTAATTCCTTATATAATATTGTGGACAGTCTATTTGTAGCCCGGATTAGTGAAGATGCTATGACTGCACTTTCACTTGTATTTCCGGTGCAGAATTTTGTGAATGCGGCAGCTATCGGGTTTGGGATTGGAATCAATGCTGTCATCGCTTATTGTCTGGGAGCAGGTGATCAGTTAAAGGCAGATCAGGCGGCAACTCACGGTATGTTATTTGCCGTGATACATGGAATTTTGTTAACGGTGATCTGTATTGCGGTAATGCCCGGTTTTTTACGTATGTTTACCTCTGATCAGGAAGTACTTAAGATGGGAGTGGACTATTCTAACATTGCCTTTCTGTTTTCTATTATGATTGCGGTAAGTATTACATTTGAAAAAATTTTTCAGTCTGTGGGATGTATGAAAGTAACAATGATCAGTCTTATGTGCGGATGTATTACAAATATTATTCTGGATCCGCTTCTTATATTTGGAATCGGTCCGTTTCCGGAACTTGGAATTTCCGGAGCCGCGCTTGCCACCGGGCTGGGACAGGTTGTTACACTGTCTATATATGTAATTATCTATATTTTTAAACCTATCCCCGTGCAGATTGCGATTAAACATCTGCAGAGGGATACAGCATTGGACTTAAAATTATATTCTATTGGGATTCCGGCCATTTTGAATCTTGCGCTTCCGTCTTTGCTGACATCTGCATTAAATGCAATCTTAAGTACATACTCACAGATATATGTGGTAATTCTGGGAATTTATTATAAGCTTCAGACTTTTTTATATTTACCGGCCAATGGAATTGTGCAGGGGATGCGGCCAATCATTGGATTTAATTTTGGCGCAGGGGAGTATGAAAGAGTAAAAAAGATTTACGATATTACGCTGGGGATGATAGCGGTTATTATGGCGCTGGGAATGGTGATCTGTCTTGTGGTTCCCGGCCAGTTAATGGGACTGTTTACCGAAAATCCGGAGACGATTCAACTGGGAAAAACAGCACTTCGTTTTATCAGTGCGGGGTTTATTGTTTCCTCTGTTTCTGTAGCTTCTTCCGGGGCTCTAGAGGGCCTGGGCAAGGGAACTCCTTCGCTGTTAATATCTTTGTTCCGCTATACAATTATCATTCTTCCGGCAGCATTTGTATTAAGCAGGTTTCTGGGAGCTGTTGGTGTATGGAATGCTTTTTGGATCGCGGAGGCTGTAACAGCAGTAATTGCAATTTATATTTACCGCAGTGCAGTAAAAAGCAGATAAATATATAAAAATAAATAGAATTTGCAGCATACTGTACCGTGGAGGAAACAGTATGCTGCTCTGAATAATTTCAATATGTATCATTCATTATGAAAAAAACGATATATTTCATTCTATTTTGCCTGTGTATCTAGCTGGTGGGTATAAATAGTATAGCTCCACAGCCGGCAGAAAGGTGCGACACCGTCGGCTTTTCCTTTGGCACCGGTATACATGACAGAAATAGCTCCAGCCGGCAGATAGCCATAGGGATCTCTAAGGAAACCGCAGTTATGATTTCTGTCATAGCCGGTTGTTTCCCGATTAAGCACTCCTGTCCGGGTCCAGACACCCCAATTTAGATCATCTAAATTCACCGGCATACTGTATATGGAGGAACGCTCAGGAGTAATGGAAGTCTCCGTTCTTATAAGCTTGCCGTTTTCGTAGATTTCATCTGCAAAAGGATGGGTATCGCATACCATATACAGGATGCCATCTCTGTAAGCGAAATCGGCATTGCTGATAAAGTCAAGATATCCCTGTCGATTAATGGTTACTTTATTAGGAACCGTGGCTTCTCGCAGTACAACAGGGGCATTTAAATTAGAAAGTTCTATAACGGAAAGTTTCTCACTGGTGAGGTTATGTGTTCCACTTGTATAGAAGAAAGCAATTTTTCCCTTTTTATCCAAATTGATCATGGATACCTGGCCAACGCCCCATTGAAACGCTGAATGTGTGTTGTCATGGGTAAATTTAATAAATGGATTTTCATTGATTTTGTGCCAATTTTCTAAATCGTTGGACACGGCAATGCCAATCTGGTTGTCCTGATTATCCAGTGATGTACAGCCAAGATAACCCATTAAATAGTTATAATGTTTTCCGTTGTACTGGAAGTCTCCTTCAATGACACTTGGATCACAAACATGCATGGAATCCCACTGGGGATTTTTCCCGGCAGAAAGCACAATTTTAGCGTCGGTGTGGAGGTATCCGTTTCCGGAAGGATTTGGAATACTTTTTACCAGTGCAATAGAATCTACAATAATGTAAGGCTGTGTATTTGTACAAAAATAGGTATAAATAATTCCGTCTTTTTCAAATGCAGAGGGGCAGTAGTTATAAAATCCGGGCTGCTGCCCTTTTTTAAATATAGAAGACGACTCCCTGATAAATTCTCCCTGTGCATCTTTTGAATGTTGTACCGCTGATTTGGCCAGAGAAACGCTCCGGGATACCGGCGCGGATATTTTGCCGCTGGTCAATCTGACGTTTTTTAGAGAATATGCGGTTTGTTCCTCTGTAAAAAGACCTTTTAATTCCTCGAAACCGTCTGTTAATTCCAGTATCTGGAAATATAATTGCTCGCTGCTGTCACGTATGATAAAAGGGGTGAGCTGATTCTTCAGGCATTCTTTAAACAAAATAATTTTAAGAACCTGTCTTCCGCCTGTTTGAAACGGATATATAGTTTCAAACTTCAGGCAAAATTCTGCCAGAGTGTAAAGAGATATGTCCTGCGTCTGATACCAGGACAGTAAATCTGCTACGGATTCCTCTGTATGTTCTCTGAATTCTCCAATTTGGCCGTTATTTAGATGGTCATCCAGAATACTGTTTCTAAATATAAAATGGTATTTTTTTAACAGTTCAGAGGATAAAGGCTCTTCATAGGTATTTAACATTTCATCGAACATCAGAAAATGTCCGGCGGTTTCCTGAATATCCTTCAGGCAATATTGGATATCTGAAGCAGGGAGAGTTCCGGTTTTTAAGATGGAGGTGATCTGCTCCTCTGTCAGAGCATTGTTTTCTACATGATTTGAATGGTAGCACATCTGGCACTGCGTAAGCCCGTACAGTCCTTTTTTGTCGCGTTTAAGAAGAGTTTGGGTTAAGTTGTTCATAAATTTTCTCCTTATGAATCTGATCCAATCTAAGATATTGGATACATATAGTAACTATTTTATTATACATGAATTGAAAGTAAAAAGATAGTTTCATTTGCTGCGAAAGCATTTGAAATCCCTTTTCCCAATACGGCCTTCTTTTTATACGAAATCTGTTAAAATATGTTATACTGTATAAAACGAAACGAATTAGAATCAGATGGTGAAATGAGGAATTTATGGAAGAACAAAAACATCAGAGACGTGTCCGGTATGCAGGAAAATATCCAAGACACTATCAGGAGAAATACAAAGAGCTTCAGCCGGAAAAATATGCCGCTACTGTATCCAGGGTGATAGAAAAAGGAGGCACGCCTGCAGGGATGCACATTTCTATCTGTGTCAAAGAGATCTTGGATTTTCTAAAGATTCAGCCGGGACAAAAAGGTCTGGATGCGACGCTGGGATATGGCGGACATACATTGGAGATGTTGAAGTGCCTTAACGGACAGGGACATATTTGTGCTTTGGACGTTGACCCCATTGAGTCGGAAAAAACAAGAGAGCGGCTGGAAAAACAAGGATACGGGCCAGAGATACTCACTGTAAGACTGCAGAATTTCGCAGATATTGATATTGCGGCAAAAGAAGATGGGCCTTTTGATTTTGTTCTTGCGGATCTTGGGGTGTCATCCATGCAGATAGATAATCCAAAACGGGGATTTTCCTATAAAAATGAAGGACCTCTGGATCTGCGGCTGAACCCGCTGGAGGGGCTCAGCGCCGCAGAGCGTTTAAAAACAATAGATCAGGAAGAACTGCAGGGGATGCTTATAGAAAATTCCGATGAGCCATATGCAGAGGAAATTTCAAAAAAAATTATCCAGAAGCTGAAACGGGGAGAAAAAGTAGAGACGACCATGCAGCTTCGCCAGGTAATTGAGGAAGCGCTTACTTTTCTGCCGGAAAAACAGCGGAAAGATGCGGTGAAAAAGTCCTGTCAGAGGACATTCCAGGCGCTGCGCATTGATGTGAATCACGAATTTGAGGCATTGTATGCATTCCTTTTAAAGCTTCCGGATGTACTGGCTCCAGGAGGAAAAGCTGCAATACTCACCTTTCATTCCGGGGAGGACAGGCTTGTGAAAAAGTCTTTTAAACAGCTATATAAAGAGGGCGTATATTCAGATATCTGTACCGAAGTTATCCGCCCGTCAAAAGAGGAGTGTATGAAAAATAGCCGGGCGAAGTCCACTAAGATGCGCTGGGCTGTAAAATCATAAATAGTATCAGGAAAGGGAGAGGTTATGAAAAAAATAGTGAAAGGACTTCTGGCAGCGGCCGTTTTTACTGTATGTCTGGCAGGAGGAGCAAAAGGTACGCAGGCAGAAGCGTATCAGCCGCCCTGTATACCCGGGGAAAAGGAACTGAAAGAGTACCAGAAGGACGGGACGCTGAAAGAGCGGATGGCGTATTATGAAAACAGTGCCGGGGCTGAGGTATCGGAAAGTTTGATTAAAAAAGCACTTTTCAGGGAGCAGGGAGGTTTAAAAACCAGAAGCAGTCTGCCGGATAACTGGGAAAATATGAGCGGCGGTATGCCTGCGGAGGGCAATGCAAAGGTGCTGCTTTTGCATGTGGATTTTCCGGATGAGAAGTTTGAAGCCGGAGATACAAAAGAGGCGTTGGAAGAAATCGCATTTGGCAGTAACAATGATTATGCGCCGTATGAAAGTCTGACAGCTTATTATGAGCGTGCTTCTTACGGAAAATTACATATTGACGGAGACGTTTATTCCTATACTGCCGAAAACAACAGGGAATTTTATGAGAATGATATCGAAAGTCTGTTTACAGAAGCCATGAGAGCGCTGGATGATGAAGTGGATTATAATCAGTTTGACGGAGACGGCGACGGATATCTGGACGGAGTATACCTGCATTTTGCCGGTGTGGACAGCGGCTGGGGCAGCACCTGGTGGAGCATAACAAATAATTCATTGGGGCAGGAAGCTTTTGACGGGGTCCGCATAGGAAAATATGTGACTCTGCATAATCCTTCCAATACAAAATGGGGAGCCCAGACGCTGATTCATGAGACCGGCCATGTTCTGGGGCTTCCGGACTTTTACGCGCCCGGTCAGGATTATGAGGGCGGAATTAAAACCTATGACATGATGTATATGAATACCGGCGATTACAACGGATTTTCCAAATGGCTCCTGGGATGGATTTCTGAGGATCAGGTTGTGCGGATTACCAAGGATAACTGGACAGACATAGACAGTGTAACATTGGAATCTTTGTCGGAGCAGGCCGCCGGAGATAATCCTAAAATTGCAGTGATATCACCAGAAGATCAGGGGATATTCTCGGAATACTTTGTAGTGGAATATGATACCTGTGTGGAAAATCAAAAAGCACTGACCTTTAACGGCAAAGCTTTGCCGGATGGCTTTCGGGTATTTCATGTAAATGCCCGGCTGAATGACGGCGGAACAGGATTTGCTACAGGAAACTGGTCGGCGGACCAGACAAAGCTTATTGAACTGGTGGATCCGGACGAGGCATTGTTTCATGGTGATATATTCGGTGATGAGGACGGCTTTGATCAGGTGCCCGGACCTTATGATGCGGAAAGCTATCACTGCAAATTTATGGAAGGTGACAGCCTGACGCCGCAGTCTTTGCCAAACAGCGCCTTTGAAGGCGGAAAATATAAAGGCTATACCGGGATTACCATGGAATCCTTTGTTACCGGAGGAGAGGCGGCAGGAAGTTTTTCAGTATCTTTCGGGGAAGAAAGTCTTCTGCCGGATCCTGAGGATTTTGAACTTACAGAATGTGGAGGCTGGCTGACCACAGATCAGAGCAATGTTGTGATGATACCTTTTGCGCTGTCCATGGAGGCCTCGATTTTAGACGATAGGATTTCTCCGGTGCTTCAGACAAAGGACGGAAAAGAAATTAAAGGAAGAATAGAGCGGCTTACGGACAGCCAGATTTTGTTTGTGGCAGAGGCAGACAGTCTGACAGCCGGTCCAGCCAGAGTTGTTTTCCCTGAGGGATATTTTGATCTGGGTATGGGAGTTGCATCAAGGGAAATCGCGAGAGATATCAGCATCGCTGAAAATGCTGAAAAAACGGGTGGATTATCTATAGATTTTGGCAACAGCTTCAGTGGAGCAGCAGCTTTTGACGGCGGCTGGTATGTACTGATGTCTGATGAGAATGAACTGCGGTTATACAGGATCGCCAGTGATGGAAGTGTTCATTATGAGAATCTGGATGTCAGTTCCTGGGAAGGCTGGATTGCTCCGGGAGAGGGCAGTGTGGAAAATATAGTGATTCTCTCAGACGGGACTCTTGTTTTTAGAGGAAATGACTGGCTGGAAGGAACTTTGAAACTGGCCCATATTGATCAGGAAGGAAATCTTCTGGATGATATTGTGAAGCTGGATAGATCTGATTATGAATTGGCAGTTACCGGTGATACTGTTAAGCTGTACCGTACCGAGTTGTATGAGCTGCAGGAGCTGCTAAGTGTGGATTTTAAAGGAGAACCGAAATCTGTTGAGATCACGGACCGCATGAGATACAGTACCATTCTCTTTACAGATGAGGGATATCTGTTCCCGTACTATGAGGATCGGGACAAAAGCTATATTTGTTTTGATATCTATGACAAAAATGATAAATTAGTACATACTTTTTCATATGATTCTGAAAATGAAGATATGTTTAAGGGCGGGGAGTTTGCTGCTGCGGCATCAGCAGAGGGGAAATTATATCTGTTTGCATTGATGCAGGATTATGAAGAGATTTGGTCTGCTTCTGATACCATGTATATAACCGGAGAGATGTGGTGCTATATATTGGATCAGAAAACAGGAGGATTTCTGGGACGAACCCTTGTTGATCAACAGCTTCGGCTTACAAAAAATAGTAATAGCAATATAGGGCCGGAGCTGGTAACTGTATCGGTATCCGATGATATGATGATGCTTCATCTGAGGAACCGGGTTGATGGAAAGTATCTGGATGACGGCTATTTTTATCTGGCAGACAGCTATTTTATAGATCTGCAGGGAAATCTTGTTTCAGAGACAAGCAGCATTAACTCAATGAAGGTTAGTTTTCAGAGCGGAAAATTATTAACAGCCGGGGCATGGCAGGATGGGAAAGTGGAGTTTTCCATTCATAATGCTGTCAAAGACCAGGAAGATACAGTGAAGCCGGATCCGAAGCCAGACGGAGATAAAGATCCCGGTAAACAGCCGGGGGATGAACTGGAAGATCAGGGCCCGGCTCCTGACAAACATCCAGCCGGCAGTAAAAATACCGATGCTTCAGCTTCTCAGACAGAAACTCAGATAGAAAAACCGGCAAAAACCGGTGATTCTTTCCGGACAGGTATTTATGCGGTTATGATTATAGCAGCAGGAGCGGCAGCGGTGCTGGTGGTCATAAAACGCAGAAATATATAAAATAACACCATCGTTTGGCTGTGAAAAGGAGGAGTAGTATGGCATATTATTATGAGGAACCATCCAGAACGTTTAGTGAATACCTGTTAGTTCCGGGGTATTCATCTGTGAAATGTATTCCATCAGAGGTCAGCTTAAAAACCCCGCTGGTAAAGTTTAAAAAAGGGGAGGAACCAGCGCTGTCCATGAACATTCCCATGGTATCGGCTATTATGCAGTCCGTCTCTGACGACAGGCTTGCCATTGCTCTTGCTCAGGAGGGGGGCCTGGCTTTTATCTATGGCTCTCAGACGGCAGAGCGTCAGGCGGAAATGATACGGAAGGTAAAGCGGTACCGGGCAGGGTTTGTTGTCAGCGATTCTAACGTTTCTCCTGATATGACCCTGCAGGATGTCCTTGACATTACTGAAAAAACAGGACATTCTACAGTGGCAGTAACTGAAAATGGAAAATCTCAGGGGAAATTACTTGGAATTGTCACAAACAAGGATTACCGCATCAGCCGTATGGATGCGGATACAAAAGTAAGTGAATTTATGACTCCTTTTGAAAAGATGGTGTATGCTCATGAAGATACGACTCTAAAAGAAGCCAATGATATGATCTGGGAACATAAGATTAACTGTCTGCCCTTAATTAACAAAAAACAAGAGCTGGTATATCTTGTTTTCAGAAAAGATTATGATTCCCATAAAAAAAATGAGAATGAGCTCATTGACAGTTGTAAGCGGTTTATGGTGGGAGCCGGAATCAATACAAGAGATTACAGGGAACGGGTACCTGTACTTTTAGAAGCCGGCGCGGATGTGCTCTGCATTGACAGTTCGGAAGGTTATTCTGAATGGCAGAAAATTACGATTGATTATATTCGGGAACAGTATGGAGATACCGTAAAAGTAGGAGCAGGAAATGTAGTAGATGCGGAAGGTTTCCGTTTCCTGGCAGAGGCCGGTGCTGATTTTATAAAAATAGGAATCGGTGGCGGAGCCATCTGTATTACAAGAGAACAGAAAGGGATTGGCAGAGGACAGGCTACTGCAGTGATTGAGGTAGCAAGAGCCAGAGACCAGTATTATAAAGAGACCGGAATTTATATTCCCATATGTTCCGACGGCGGGATTGTACATGATTATCATATTACACTGGCGCTGGCTATGGGCTCTGATTTTGTAATGCTTGGAAGGTATTTTGCCCGATTTGATGAAAGTCCCACAAAGAGGGTAAATATTAATGGAAGCTATATGAAAGAATACTGGGGAGAAGGAAGTGCCAGAGCCAGAAACTGGCAGCGGTATGATATGGGCGGCGATAAAAAGCTTTCCTTTGAAGAGGGAGTGGACTCTTTTGTGCCATATGCGGGCAGTTTGAAAGATAATGTTACACTGACCCTGAGTAAGGTGAGATCTACCATGTGCAACTGTGGTGCGTTAACGATTCCTGAGCTTCAGCAGAAAGCAAAAATTACATTGGTATCTTCCACCAGCATTGTGGAGGGCGGAGCCCATGACGTAATGCTGCGGGATAAACGATAAAGCGGGAATACTTTTTAGAAATAGATCAGAATAGGTAAAAACAAAAGGACCACATGGCAGGAATCGCTGTGTGGTTCTTTTGTCTGCATTGATTATATCTCTCAAAACACATGCGTCTCAATAAGAATATTTCCTGGCAGAAACAAAAAAAAGGTTTTGAATATTATATTACAGAATGGATATTGAAGGAAAAATTATGAAGCGAGAAGTGTTGTTAGAGCCACAGGCAGAAGAAGTCAGCAATGAGAGTATGGCGCAGCCAAGGATTTATCAGATGCCTCCTGCAAAAGGAAGAATGGTACTGGAAAAAATTCAAAGTTCTCCTGTTGAGATGTTTCCGGCGGAAATTACTTCTATGAAAGTAAATACAGAGAAATGGGGAAATATTATGGTTTATATTGTTGTGCCGCCCCAGACGGAAGATCCTGCCAATGTAATTTATTATATTCACGGAGCCGGGTGGGTGTTCGGAAGCTTTCATACCCACGAAAAACTGGTGAGAGAGCTGGCGGCCAGAACCGGATGTATTGTTGTCTTTCCGGAGTATTCCCGTGCGCCGGAGGCCCGTTTTCCTGTTGCCATGAATCAGTGTTATTATGTGATGTGTCATCTGCAGACAATTCTTGCAGCCGCTGACTGCCGGATGAATCCATGCACTTTAACTGTAGCGGGAGACAGTGCCGGAGGAACCCTTGCTATTGATATGACACTGCTGGCAAAATATAAAAAAGGGCCTCAGATACAAAAACAGCTGTTGTTTTATCCGGTAACCAATGCCTGCTTTGATACGGAATCATATTGCCGGTTTGGGGAAGATTATTATTTGTACAAAGATGGTATGAAATGGTTCTGGAATCAGTATATCAGATCCAGACGTGCAAAGAGCAATATTCTGGTTTCTCCTCTTAGGGCCAGCAGGGAGCAGCTTTGCAATCTTCCAATGGCTATGATTATTAATGGAGAAGCAGATGTGCTTAGAGATGAGGGAGAGGCTTACGCTGTGAAGCTTAGAGAAGCCTGTGTACCTGTCACTGCGGTAAGGATACAGGCTATGATACATGATTTTGTAATGCTTCACTCTCTGGATCAGACACTGGCATGCAGAGCCGCTATGGATCTGGCATGTGGGTGGATAATCAGAAATAACTGCTGTGATTAATTTTTAATTTTATAATCATTAAAACCGCTGCACCATATGGTAGTTTTTAACAACCGTTATACCGGGAATTTATTTTGGATTTTTTCCCATAATAAATAGATAGCTTGAGAAAGGAGCAGCTGAGTATGGCGATTGATTATAAGAAAACTGCCAGGGAGATTGTGGATGCTCTTGGCGGTGACACTAATATTACAAATGTGACACATTGTGCTACCAGACTGCGTTTTATTTTAAAAGATGAATCGGTGGTGGATGTGTCAAAAGTGTCAAAAATACAGGGAGTTATCACAACGGTTGAAGCGGGCGGTCAGTTCCAGGTTGTGATTGGCAATCATGTGAGGGATGCATATCAGCATGTAAAAGAACTGATAACGGTAGATCCCGGGCATGAGGAGCTTCCCAAAAGAAAAGTGGGTATTATCAGTCGGGTGATAGATGTAATATCCAGCATATTTGCACCATTTTTATATACACTGGCAGCCTGCGGTATATTGCAGGGGATCCTTGGGATTTTTGTTGCGCTAAACTGGATTGACACAGCCGGAGGCACATATCAGATCTTAAACTTTATATCCTGGACGGCATTTACATTTCTGCCGGTTCTGATTTCTGTGACGGCATCCAAAAAGTTTGGCGTAAATACCTTTGTGGCGCTGGTAATTGCCTGTGCCCTTGTAAGTCCGGATTATATTAATATGGTAAATACCGGTGCAGATATACATTTTCTTGGAATGAAGGTACAGCTTTTAAGCTACACCTCCTCTGTTATACCAATTATACTGGCAATCTGGATTGCTTCTTATGTGCAGAGATTCTTTGATAAAGTTCTTCCGATTGTAATCCGGAATCTGTTTTCTCATATGTTTACCATTGTGATTATGGTTCCGCTGACACTTCTGGCATTTGGACCTGTTGGAAATGCAGTGGGAGGGGCAATCGGAGGAATTTATAATTACCTTTACGGACTAAGTCCTGTTGTTGCAGGTATTATAGTAGGCGGCCTGTGGGAAATTCTGGTGATCTTTGGTGTTCACTGGGGGATTACTCCGGTTACCGTTGGAAACTATGCAAATCTTGGATATGATACATTTACAGGGATGCAGGCGTCTGCAGTATTTTCACAGGCCGGAGCGGCATTTGGAGTTTTTTTCAGAACAAAAAACAAAGATATGAAAGGCGTGGCGCTTTCTTCCGCCGTTACCGGATTGTTTGGAATTACGGAGCCTGCCATTTATGGTGTGAATCTGAGATTAAAAAAACCCATGATCTGCGGCTGTATTGCCGGAGCTGTGGGAGGTGCTATTGCAGGTGGTATGGGAGCGGTATCCTGGAGTTATAATATGCCTGGAATTGCAACCCTTCCGGCTTATTTCAAAGAAGGTTATATGAATCAGTTTCTGGGACTTTTGATATCCATTGCGGTTTCTTTTGTGCTGGCGGCCATACTGACAATCGTTGTAGGATTTGAAGATGAACCTGCCATGCAGCAGACCGAGAACTATCCAATTGTAAAAAATGAAATACAGGCGGGAGAGTGGAAAAATCTGAAAAGTCCCGCAAAGGGTATGATTATCCCTGTAAAGGATGTCAGTGACGAGATGTTTGCTTCTGCGGCAATGGGAAACGGAGTAGGGATTCTTAGTGAGGACGGTAAAATTTACGCCCCCTTTGATGCAGTGGCAAAAACCGTTTTTCCCACAGGACATGCTGTTGGGCTCATCAGTCCGGAAGGGCTTGAAGTGCTGATACACATTGGCGTGGACACCGTACAGATGAATGGGAAGGGATTTCATGCTCATGTCAGCCAGGGAGATACCGTAAAGCAGGGAGATCTGCTGGTGGAGTATGATAAAGAGCTCATTGAAAAACAGGGATATGATCCTGTGGTGATCTATATTATTACAAATATGGAAATGATCCAGCGCATTGAGCTGCTAGAGGAAACTCAGGTAGATGTTCTGGATCCGGCAATGCGTATTCAATATCAGGAGGTGTCAGATGAAACCTAAATTTCCGGAGAAATTTTTATGGGGAGGCGCAGTGGCGGCACATCAGGTAGAGGGAGCCTGGCAGGAGGGCAAAAAGGGTCCAAGTGTGGTGGACGTGCTCACCGGAGGAGCCCATGGAACAGACCGTAAAATTACGGATGGAGTAAAAGAAGATTGTTACTATCCCAATCATGAAGCGGTAGATTTTTATCATCATTATAAGGACGATATCAGATTGTTTGCGGAAATGGGATTTAAGTGTTTTCGGACTTCCATTGCATGGAGCCGGATTTTTCCCAATGGTGATGAGGAATCTCCCTGTGAGGAGGGACTGAAATTTTATGATGATCTGTTTGATACCCTGCGTTTTTATAATATAGAACCAGTTGTAACGTTATCTCACTTTGAAATGCCTCTGGGGCTGGTAAAGGAATACGGCGGCTGGAAAAACAGGAAACTAATAGACTTTTTTGTCCGGTATGCAGCTGCAGTTATGGAACACTTCAAAGATAAAGTCAAATACTGGATGACATTTAATGAAATCAACAATCAGAAAAATTATAAGTATCCGCTCTTTGGATATACCTGTTCCGGTGTTATATTTACGGATGAGAAAAATCCCGAAGAGTGTATGTATCAGGTGGTGCATCATCAGCTGGTTGCCAGTGCCCTTGTTGTAAAAAAAGGACATGAAATTAATCCCGGGTTTCAGATTGGATGTATGATAGCATTTGTGCCGTTATATCCCTTTTCCTGCAGACCTGAGGATATGATGTATTCTGTGGAGGCCATGCATGACCGTTATTTGTTTGGAGATGTGCATGTGCGGGGGGAATACCCCTCTTATATTTATAAAGAATGGGAGCGAAAGGGGTTCCGGATTCAGATGGAACCGGAAGATGCGGGGATTCTAAAAGAGGGGACCGTTGATTATGTAGGGCTAAGCTATTACATGACCAATGCTGTGGAAGCGGATACGAAAGCTGCGGGCAGCGGACTTGACGGATTTCCGGGAAGTGTGCAAAATCCCTATGTGGAAAGAAGCGACTGGGGCTGGCAGATAGATCCCATTGGATTACGATATGCATTGAACGTGCTGTATGAGCGGTATCAGATTCCGCTGTTTGTAGTGGAAAACGGATTTGGAGCGGTAGATGAAGTAAAGCCGGACGGCAGCATAGAGGATGATTACCGGATTAAGTATTTGAGAGCCCATATAAAAGAAATGAAAAAAGCAGTTGTGCATGACGGGGTAGATCTGATGGGATATACCCCCTGGGGCTGTATTGACTGTGTTTCTTTTACTACAGGAGAAATGAAAAAAAGATATGGATTTATCTATGTGGATAAGGATAATGAGGGAAACGGAACATTAAAACGGACGCCGAAAAAATCCTTTTACTGGTATCGGGATGTAATTATAAGTAACGGAGAACAGCTGTAAGATTGAGGCATGAAAAGATTCATGTTAAGGCTGTTAAGATGAAAGTACAATGCCGGGAAATTGTTCTGCAGTGTTCCGGCAGTCAGAAAGGACTGCCGGAAAAAAGGATATAGAAGACAGCCGGTTGATATCATTTATGGAAAAGGACAGGTAAATAAACAGTATTTAAAAGAGTTGTCGTCCGGCCACAAATTTGTGAAGGATATCTCTGTCTTCGGACAGATAGATAACTCGTTCCAGACGCTGCCGCAGTGTCAGAGGGCTGGTATTTGGAAATCGTGATTCGTCCATTACCAGTATATCTGCGTCCCATCCGGGGAGGAAGCTGCCTGTTTTTCCAAAGAAGGTTCCGCCGCCGGCAGTTCCCATCCAGAATGCCTCCTCAACGGTAACCGGTACGGCATCAGTATCTATCAGGCGCCAGTAAAGCTTGGAAACCTGAATGGCATCTGTCATAGCCCGGAAAATGGAGCCGCAGGTCCCCCCGGCGATATCGCTGCCCAGACCGATTCTGAGGTCCTGGTCCAGATAGCGCCGGACGGGAGCAATACCGGAAGAGAGATTGGTGTTGGACTGGGGGCAGTGGGCAACCCACACATTCTGTGATTTTAACAATTCTATTTCTTCTGGAGAAGAGTGGACGCAGTGCGCCATGATGGTTGGACAGGTTTCACCGCCAAATAAATGATAATTGTAATAGGCTTCCCCGTAAAAACGGCTGTCGGGACATAATTCCTGCACCCATTCAATTTCGGACAGGTTTTCAGACAGATGACTCTGTACCGGCAGACCGGTATTCTTTTGCAGATCAGCCAGTCCTTTCATCAACGGATCAGAGCAGGAAGGAATAAAGCGGGGAGTCAGGATTGGCAGACAGCGTTTTTGTTTTTTTGAGGCTTCAAGCCATAATTGTGTATCAGACAGGGATGTGTTAAAGTCTGCTTCACATAAAGGGAAGGGACAGTTTCGATCCATATTTACTTTTCCGACTTTGGTAATAAGGCCGCTTGCCTCCAGCATATCCATTAAAAGCAGTGTTGCAGTTACATGCCGGGTAGCAAAGATACAGGCTCGCGTGCTGGGGCCGTGTATCATATCATCGGTGAATCTGCGGTAAGCATTCCGTGCATAGGCGAGGTCCTCATATCTGCTCTCTTCCGGGAATGTGTGGGTATTCAGCCAGTCCAGCAATTCAAGATCCATGCCCATTCCACGGAATGAATACTGGGGAGCATGGGTATGGAGATCAGTAAGCCCGGGCAGTATCAGGTGTCCGGAATAGTCTGTTACAGGAATATGTCTGTACTGCATGGGAATATTTTCAAAGATACCGGCACATATGCCGTTTATACAGATCAGAAAATGATTTTCTCTGGCCGCAAGCTCCTTTTTGGATGCGGAATAGCAGAAATCACCCTTTATAATAAATGTAAAATTATGTTTCATAGTATTGTTCATTTTTGTCCACCTTCTGTTTTTAATCTCATAAGCAGCCGTTTTAGAAATATGCGTCAGCAATGTCAATAATAGTATAACATTTTTCAGAGTCTGTCATGGGGAATTAAAGAATAATTTTATCTGGATATTACATGGAGTTAACCAATTGTTTACAATTAATAAAAAAAGGGATTGTGTACAGGTTGTTGTCTATTATATAATAGCGAAAGAGTATACTTACAGAGAGGACATGAAATATGGAAAATAATGAAAAGAAAAGAAGCAGTTTTTCCGGCGGAATAGGCTTTGTGCTTGCTGCTGCGGGGAGTGCTGTCGGTCTTGGAAACCTTTGGAGATTTCCTTATCTGGTGGCGCAGTATGGAGGCGGAATTTTTATACTTGTTTATATAATTGCGGCCCTTACCTTCGGCTTTGCATTAATGACCACAGAGATTGCCGTCGGAAGAAAAACAAAGAAAAGCCCCATTTTGGCATACAAGGCAATACATAAAAAGTTTGGATTTTTAGGATACATTGCAGCACTGGTACCAATTATTATACTGCCTTATTACTGTGTTATCGGAGGCTGGGTAATTAAATATATGGCAACATATGTTGGAGGCGCTGGGAGAGCGGCGGCAGATACCGGATATTTTGGCAGCTTTATTGGAAGTTCAGGTTCTCCCCTTATCTTTTTTGCAATCTTTTTAGCTGTTACAGTATTTATTATTCTCATTGGAGTAGAAAAGGGAATTGAAAAAATCAGTAAATTTCTGATGCCCCTTCTGCTGGTGATATCAGTAATTATCTGCATTTATGTCTGCACCCTTCCGGGAGCAGGGGCAGGTATTAAATATTATCTCCTTCCGGATGTTTCCAAATTCTCCTTTATGACCGTCTGCGCGGCTGTGGGACAGATCTTCTTTTCCATGAGTCTTGCCATGGGAATTATGGTTACTTACGGATCCTATACAAAGAAAGAGACAAATCTTACAAAATCTGTAAATCAGATTGAGATTTTTGATACAGTTGTGGCATTTATGGCAGGATTTATGGTAGTGCCTGCACTGTATGTGTTCAGCGGAGAGGCCGGGCTGCAGCAGAGCGGGGCAGGACTGATGTTTGAGACACTGCCAAGGGTATTTGATCAGATGGGCGGCGGTATGATTATAGGCACACTGTTTTTTGTTCTGGTATTTTTTGCGGCTCTGACCAGTTCGATTTCCATTATGGAAGCAATTGTTTCTTCCTTTATGGATAAATTCAAAATGACGCGTCTGAAAGCATGTATCATTACTATTGTAATTTGTATTCTTCTTGGAGTACCCGCATCACTTGGAAATGGAGCATGGTCGAATATTAAACTGCTTGGCATGGACTTCTTAACCTTCTTCGATTATCTGAGCAACAGTGTTATCATGCCCATTGTGGCTCTGTGCACCTGCCTGCTGATTGGATGGTTTGTGGGATGTAAAGTGATTATCAAAGAAATTACAAGAAATGGGGAAAGAATGCACAGAAAGAAACTGTACATTGTTATGATTAAATTCGTGGCGCCGATTTTACTAGTTATCATATTAATTACATCTTCCCTGTCACAATTTGGAATTATAAGTATATAGTGAACGGTATTGGCTGTTCTGACAGTCAGTTCATATAATAAAGCTTCTGCGCGGTGAAAGCCGCGTGGAAGCTTTATTAATGTTAAAAAACATACTTTGTGTGAATATGCCCGCTTATGGGAAGGTGAAGTGTGCCGCTGGTAAAACCCTGCCCAGGCAGAGACCACTGCCGGTTTCTAAATAGTCACCAATAAGAACAAAAAAAGTTAAAAAAACAAGTGAAATTTAATTAAAGTGTATTGGACAACAAGTGAATGAAAAGAATGAGATGTAAAAAATGCACAAAAATTAAGAAAAATAATTCGGGAATAATCGTGCATAAATAAAGCTCAAACCTGAGTTTCAAAAAAATCCAGTGAAAAAATGAATAAATAATTCTCAAAAAGAATGAAAAATCAGGAGTGTATGAATAAAAAAACAAGTAAAAATGATGCAAAATGCAAAAAAAAGAATTTGTTGACAAAGTAAAATTGTAGGAATAATATACATACAAATGTGGACCCCCGCAGCTATAAAGTACAGGAGGCATGGCCGAAGATGGCTGTTTTATGAAAAATAAAACAGAGCATTCTTCGGCTATGAGTCTCTTTAAAGATATTGGTATACCAATATACAGCGGGCATGTGTTCTGCATTTGAATTTTGCTCTGGGAGACCGGACGGGGAAAGAGGTGAGATGAACAAAACGGGATAAAGTAATTTCAGAAAGGAAGTGAGCAGTGTGGGAGAATTGTCGGCAAAATTAATGGAAGAATTAAATTGCGACGTAGTATTTCATATCCCGATTTTTGGAGGGATTCCCATTTATGAATCAGTAGTGGTCTCATGGATGATTATTGCAGCGCTGCTTGTAGTTATTCTGCTTCTCACCCGAAATCTTAAAGTAGAAAATCCTAAAAAGGGACAGCTGATGCTGGAGAGTATTGTATCCTGGGTATACAAACTTTTTTACGATCTTCTGGGAGAGAAGGGCAAGCGTTACATTCCATATCTTATGACAGTGCTGATGTATCTGGCTTTGTCAAATCTGATGGGACTGATTGGTTTTAAACCTCCGACTAAGGATTTGACAGTGACGGCCGCTTTAGCCATCATGAGTATTATACTGATTGAATACGCGGGAATCCATGCGAAGGGTGCTAAAAAATGGGCGAAGAGTTTTGCTGAGCCGGTGGCAATTATTGCACCTTTGAATGTTTTAGAGATCGTGATACGACCGTTATCGTTGTGTATGCGACTGTTCGGAAATATGCTGGGCGGATTTGTAGTTATGGAGCTGATCAAACAGATTCTGCCGGTATTTTTACCGATATTGCCGAGTTTTTATTTTGATATATTTGACGGGCTGCTGCAGGCATACGTATTTGTATTCCTGACATCCCTGTTTATGAAAGAGGCCATAGAAGAGTAGATATAAAGATAAGGCCTAAAAGACTAAGTTTAATAAAAAGGAGCGTTTAATATTATGAGTACACTTATTGCAATTGGAGCAGGTATCGCAGTTTTAACAGGTATTGGAGCAGGTATCGGAATTGGTATCGCCACAGGAAAAGCAACAGAAGCGATTGCAAGACAGCCGGAAGCAGAAAGCAAAATCAACAAGTCTTTAATCCTTGGATGTGCCCTTGCAGAGGCAACCGCAATTTATGGATTCGTTGTTGCATTGATTATTATTTTATTCCTCCAGTAAAAGGGCGGTGAGACAGGTTGTTAAATTTAAATCCAGTAAACCTGATCTGCGTTGTCATCAATATTCTTGTGCTGTATCTTATTGTCTACAAGCTTTTATTTAAAAGAGTGATGGGCGTTATTGAACAGCGTAAAAATATGATTGAGGATGATTTTTCTAAAGCTAGAACAGCAAAAGCTGAAGCGTTGGAATTAAAAGATCAGTATGAACAGACAATTAAGACGGCTCATGATGAGTCTGCCCGGATTTTAACAGAAGCCAGAACTGCCGCGAAAGCGGAACAGCAGAGAATCAAAGCGGAAGCTGATTTGCAGGCATCTGAGATTATAGCGAAAGCGCATAAGTCGGTGGAAATGGAAAAAGAAAAGACGATTCAGAATACAGAATCAGAAATTGCGGCTCTCGCCATGCTGGCAGCAGCTAAAATTATGGGCCAGGATGATAAGAGAGGTAATGATTCGGCAATTTATGATCAGTTTCTAAAAAAAGCAGGTGATAAGAATGACGCAGGAAGCCATTAATTATGCACAGGTTTTGTATGAACTGCAGGTTCCGGAAGAAGCGGTGGTTAAAGCAGGTGAGATTTTTAAAATGTCGCCTCCTTTAAAAGAAGCCCTGGAAAATCCGGTGGTTCCGCTGAAAGAAAAACAGGCGGTAATTGACCGGGTATTTGCTCCGGAGGTTCGAAATTTTTTAAAGCTGATATGCAAGTATCAGACAGTTTCCCAGATTCCGGATATTGTGCAGGAGTACAAAAAAATCGTCAGAGAACATAAACATATTTTATCTGCGGAACTGATTTATGCGGCAAAACCACAAGAGGAGCAGATAGCATCAATAAAAGAGTATTTAAAAAAAGAATATCAGTGCCAGGATGTGGAACTGGAATTGAAAGCAGACCCGCAGCTGCTTGGCGGCTTTGTACTAAAAGTCGGTAATGAAGAATATGACTGGAGCTATTCTGGAAGATTAAAACAGCTCCAGCAGAAATTAATCCGGAGGTGAGACGCGTGAGTGCAATCAATTCAGAAGAAATTATTTCAATTCTGAAAAGTGAAATAGAAAATTATGAGATGGAAGCAAAAGCCTCAGAAACCGGGACCGTTATCTGGGTGGGTGACGGTATTGCTACTGTTTACGGCATCGACCATGCAATGTATGGTGAGATTGTTATTTTTGAAAATGGCTTAAAAGGGATGGTCCAGGATATCAGAAGGAACGAAATCGGATGTATTTTGTTTGGAAAAGATACTGAGATCGGAGAAGGAACTAAAGTAAACAGAACCAAAAAGAAAGCAGGGATTCCGGTAGGAGAGGCATTTATAGGACGCGTTATCAATGCTCTTGGCGCTCCTATAGATGGAAAGGGTGAGATCATATCTAAAGATTACCGCCCCATCGAGCATGAAGCACCGGGGATTGTTGATAGAAAATCTGTCAGTGTTCCACTGGAAACAGGAATTTTATCCATTGACTCTATGTTTCCTATTGGACGGGGACAAAGAGAGCTTATTATTGGAGATCGTCAGACCGGTAAGACCTCCATTGCCACAGATGCAATCATTAATCAGAAAGGCAAGGATGTCATCTGTATTTATACAGCCATCGGGCAGAAAGCATCAACAGTTGCAAAATTGGTAAATACGCTGGAACAGCATGGCGCTATGGAATATTCGATTGTATTGTCCGCTGCAGCAAGCGAGTCAGCTTCTCTGCAGTACATTGCTCCCTATGCGGCTACCGCCATGGCAGAGTATTTTATGTATCAGGGAAAGGATGTTCTGATTATCTATGATGATTTGTCCAAACATGCGGTAGCTTACAGAGCATTATCTTTACTGCTTGAAAGGTCTCCGGGACGTGAAGCGTATCCGGGGGATGTTTTTTATCTTCATTCCAGACTGTTAGAGAGATCCAGCAGGCTGTCAGATGAAGCAGGAGGCGGCTCCATTACCGCCCTTCCGATTATCGAGACACAGGCGGGGGATGTGGCGGCATACATTCCAACAAATGTAATATCCATTACAGACGGACAGATTTTCTTAGAAAGCGATCTGTTCTTTTCCGGTATGCGTCCTGCGGTTAATGTGGGATTGTCTGTATCCCGTGTAGGCGGTGCAGCTCAGACAAAAGCCATGAAAAAAGCATCCGGAAGTATCAGGATTGATCTGGCCCAGTATCGGGAGATGGAAGTATTTACGCAGTTCAGCTCTGATCTGGATGATGCAACAAAAGCTCAGCTGCAATATGGAAAAGGCTTGATGGAGCTGTTAAAACAGCCGCTGTGCAATCCTTTAAGCATGGCACAGCAGGTCATCACATTATGCGCGGCCACTCATAAAAAAATGATGGATGTTCCGGTGGAACGCATGAAAGAGTTTCAGATGCAGATGCTTGAGTATATTCAGTCTGTTCATCCGGAGATTATCCGTGAGATAGAAGAAACCAAAGACTTAAATGATGCTGTCACAGAAAAGATTCTGGCTGCGGCAGACGAGTTTAAAGGAAGATTCCAATAAATGAAATGGCATTTCAAAGAATGCGCAGGTGAGTGAAATGGCGAATGCAAGAGAAATACAGACCAGAATGAGAAGCATTCAGGATACAATGAAAATTACAAATGCAATGTATATGATTTCTTCTTCTAAATTGAAAAAAGCCCGGAAGATGCTTGAGGATACGGAGCCGTACTTCTATACGCTGCAGCAGGCAATCCGTCGGATTATCCGCCATGTTCCGGACTTGGATCATCCCTATTTTTATCATGAAAAGCATGGTACAAAAGAAGAGCATAAAAAGAAAATCGGATATATTGTAATAACGGCAGACAAGGGAATGGCCGGGGCATATAATCATAACGTAATAAAGCTGGCACAGCAGAAGCTTAGCGGTGAAGCAGAGAACATGCTGATGGTTATGGGACAGATCGGCCGGCAGTATTTTGAAAAACATGGCATCAATATTGATGAGAATTTCAGATATACAGTACAGGATCCAACTATTGGCCGTGCAAGAATCATTACATCCAGACTTCTTGAGATGTATCATCATTATGAACTGGATGAGATACAGATGATTTATACCAAAATGGAAAGTGCGGTGTCGGCAGAGGCTGATATCATACAGCTTCTGCCTCTGAAAGTTGAAAAGTTTCAAAATCTTCCGGTGGATTATGCTCATGAAGTTGTAGAGTTTGTGCCCTCAGAGCATGCGGTGCTGGATAATATTGTGCCGGATTACATCACGGGACTGATTTACGGTGCGCTGGTTGAATCCTATTCCAGTGAGCATCAGTCCAGAATGATGGCCATGGAAGCTGCCACGGATAGTGCGAAAGATATGCTTCGGGAACTGGACATTGCATATAACCGTGCAAGACAGGCTGCGATTACTCAGGAGATTACGGAGGTGATCGGCGGCGCCCGGGCACAGAAAGCGAAAAAGAAGCATTAAGGCGGTGAAAAGGTATGAATAAAGGAAAAATTGTACAGGTCATGGGACCTGTTGTTGATGTAGAATTTGAAAATGGTACCCTTCCCAGAATCAAAGAAGCCCTCCAGGTAGAAAACGGAGACAAAAAATGTGTGATGGAAGCAGCACAGCACGTGGGAAATAATACAGTACGCTGTATTATGCTGGCAGCCAGCGAAGGACTGAGCAGGGACATGGAAGTAACTGCTACAGGGGCCGGAGTAAAAGTACCTGTAGGAGAACAGACACTGGGACGTCTGTTCAATGTATTAGGTGAAACCATTGACGGCGGAGAAAAAATTGATGCCTCTTCCCCCCATTGGGAAATCCACCGGGATCCTCCAGCCTTTGATGAACAGAGCCCGGTAGTTGAGATTTTGGAAACCGGTATCAAAGTAATTGACCTTCTGGCACCGTATGCCAAAGGGGGTAAAATTGGATTGTTCGGCGGTGCCGGTGTGGGAAAAACTGTTCTGATCCAGGAGCTGATTACAAATATTGCCACAGAACATGGCGGATATTCCATTTTTACCGGCGTTGGGGAGAGATCTCGTGAAGGAAACGATTTATGGACAGAAATGGGAGAGTCCGGTGTTCTGGAAAAAACAGCACTTGTTTTCGGACAGATGAATGAGTCTCCCGGAGCCCGTATGCGTGTAGCTGAAACGGGGCTTACAATGGCAGAATATTTCAGAGATGAACAGCATCAGAATGTGCTTTTGTTTATTGATAATATTTTCCGTTTTACCCAGGCGGGTTCCGAAGTTTCTGCTCTGCTTGGACGTATGCCTTCTGCAGTTGGTTATCAGCCAACCCTGGCAACGGAGATGGGTGAGTTACAGGAGCGTATTGCTTCTACCAAGAGCGGATCTGTTACCAGTGTGCAGGCGGTTTATGTACCGGCAGATGATCTGACAGACCCGGCTCCTGCAACAACCTTTGCTCATCTGGATGCAACAACTGTTTTGTCCAGAAAGATTGTAGAGCAGGGTATTTATCCGGCGGTAGATCCGTTAGAGTCTTCTTCTAGGATTCTAGAACCGGATGTAGTAGGAAAAGAGCATTACGAGACAGCCAGACAGGTACAGGAGCTTTTGCAGAAATATAAAGAACTGCAGGATATCATTGCGATTCTTGGTATGGAAGAATTATCAGATGAAGATAAAACAACTGTATTCCGTGCCAGAAAAATCCAGAAATTTTTATCTCAGCCCTTCCATGTTGCGGAAAACTTTACCGGAACAAAAGGAAAATACGTGCCGCTGAAAGAAACTATTCGTGGATTTAAAGCCATTGTCAGCGGTGAGATGGATGAATATCCGGAAAATGCATTCTTTAATGTAGGAACCATTGATGACGTTAAGGAAAAAGCAAAGGCAGAGATGGAGAGCGCATCATAAAGATAGGAACGTGGTAAAATGGAAACTTTTGAACTGAAAATTATCGCTTGCGATAAAGTTTTTTATAATGACAGAAGTAATCTGCTGATTGTTCCTGCTCTGGACGGAGAACTGGCAGTACTGCCTCATCATGAAAATATGGTAGTGGCCGTAAAAGCCGGAGAAATTAAATTTAGAAATCAGCAGGGTGAGATGGTGGATGTAGTAAACGGAATCGGGTTTGTTCACATTATGAACAATCGAGTAACGGTGCTGGTTGATACTGTTGAGCGTCCGGAAGATATTGATGTGGCCAGAGCAAAAGCGGCGGAAGAACGTGCGAAAGAGCGGCTGCGCCAGAAACAGAGTCTGCAGGAGTATCACAGATCCCAGGCCACCCTGGCCCGGGCAATGGCGCGTATTACGGCTGCAAGCAAACACAAAAATGTTTAAGTGATGTGAATCATAGAAAGGCGGAGTTTCAGAAATGGAACTTCGCCTTCGTTTGTGTTATGATAAAAGCTATAAAATGTACAAAGGAGTTTTAGAAATTGGAGCTATATTTTGCACCGTTAGAAGGAATTACCGGATATGTCTACCGAAATGTCCATGCCAGGCATTTTAGTGGTATTGATAAGTATTTTGCACCGTTTATTTCTACCAGCTCTCATGGATTTCAAAAGAGAAAAGAAGTCAGGGACATCCTGCCTGAAAATAATGAACAGATGCATCTGGTTCCACAGCTGCTTTCCAATTGTGCACAGGACTTTATAGATTACGGCAGGAAGATATATGAGCTTGGCTATTCGGAAATAAATCTGAATCTTGGCTGTCCCTCCCGCACAGTTGTATCCAAAGGAAAAGGGGCCGGTTTTCTGGCAGAACCAGAGGCGCTGGACCGGTTTTTGGATCAGGTGTTTTCCCAGCTGAAAGGAAAGATTTCTATAAAAACCAGAATTGGAAAAGACGATCCTGAGGAGTTTTTTGGATTGATGGAGATTTATAACAAATATCCTGTCAGTGAGCTGATTATACATCCCAGAACCCAGACAGACTATTATAAAAATAAACCAAATCTTAAGGTGTTTGGGGAGGCTGTGCGGCACAGCCGGCATCCGGTCTGCTATAATGGGGATATCTGTACAAAAGAAGAGTTTGATAATCTCACAGAGCGTTTTCCAAATCTGCAGGCGGTTATGATCGGCCGGGGATTTTTGAAAAATCCGGCGCTGGCGCAGGAAATTGTTATGGGAGAACATTTAAAGATCACAGTGTTAAAGCAATATCATGATGAACTGTATCAACAGTATAAAGAGCTTTTTTCCGGAGATAAACCGGTTCTTTTCAAAATGAAGGAGCTGTGGCTGTACTTAATAGAATATTTTCCGGAATATGAAAAATATGGGAAACGGATAAAAAAGACCCAGAGGCTCTGTGATTATGAGGGAATCGCAGCAGAGCTGTTTAGCAGGCTGCGGCAATCTTAAAAAGGAGGAAACAGATGAGTGCGGATACTATTTCAGATAGAATACAAAAACTTCGCAGGGAAATGAAGAAACGGAAGATATCCGTGTATCTAATACCTACATCGGATTTTCATGAATCGGAATATGTCAGCGATTATTTCAAAGTAAGGCAGTATATGACCGGTTTTACAGGTTCTGCCGGAACTGCAGTCATTACACAGACAAAGGCCGGGCTGTGGACTGACGGCAGATATTTTATACAGGCGCAAAAACAGCTTGCAGGAACAGAGATTGTTTTATACCGTATGGGAATGGAAGGAGTCCCCACAGCTGCAGAATTTATCCGGGAGAACTTAGAACAGAACACATATCTTGGTTTTGACGGAAGAGTGTTAAATGCCAGTCTGGGCCATACTTTTTTAGTAATTGCCAGAGAAAAGCAGGCGCAGCTGTACTGGAAGGAGGACTTAGCAGGGATGATCTGGAAAGACCGTCCGCAATTCCCTGTAAATCCTGCGTTTCTTTTGGATGAAGTCTATACCGGCAGAAGTATAGATGATAAGATCAGTGCAGTCCGCCGGAAGATGGAAGAGGCAGGGGCCACGGTACATGTTCTTTCTTCTCTCTGCGATATCGCATGGCTGTTAAATATCCGGGGAGGAGATATCTCTCATGTGCCGGTGGTGATGTCCTATCTGATTCTGACCCGGGAAAGATGCTGCTTTTATGTTAATCTGGATGCTTTGTCCAGAGAAATTGTGGGATATTTCATAGCGCATAAGGTGGATATCAGATCTTATGCTGATATTTATGAAGATCTCAAGCTGCTAGAGGCGGGAGAGCGCGTACTGTTAGAGTCCGGGAAAATAAATTTGAGCTTGAAAATGAGTATCCCTGAGGATGTGGAAATCATTGATAGAAGCAATCCGGAGGAACTGATGAAGGCGGTGAAAAATCCGGTAGAAATTAAAAATATCCGAAAAGCTCACGTCAAAGATGGCGTCGCGTTTACAAAATTTTGTTACTGGCTGAAACAAAATATCGGAAAGCAGGAGATTACAGAGCTTTCGGCGGCGGAATATTTAAAAGAACGCCGGATGGAGCAGGAACATTTTGTAAATATCAGTTTTGATACCATCAGCGCTTATGGTGCAAATGCAGCTATGATGCACTATGCACCCGGGAATGAGAGTAATGCGGTTTTAAAACCGGAAGGATTTCTTCTTGTGGATTCCGGGGGGCATTATCTGGAAGGGTCTACCGATATTACCCGAAATATTGTTCTTGGTCCTTTGTCAAAGGAAGAAAAGCAGATGTATACGGCAGTAGTGAGGGCTAATTTAAATCTTGCAAATGCCCGTTTTTTATATGGCTGCAGTGGATTAAATCTGGATATTCTGGCCCGGGGCCCTCTGTGGCAGCAGGGGATGGATTACCGATGCGGAACCGGCCACGGAAACGGGTATCTTTTAAATGTACATGAGGGACCAAATGGTTTTCGATGGAGGACAGTGCCGGAGCGGAGAGATGACTGCATCCTGGAAGAAGGAATGGTAACCACTGATGAGCCCGGAGTTTATGTGGAAGGAAAATACGGTATTCGTATTGAAAATGAGCTGCTGTGCAGAAAATGGATAAAAAATGAATACGGACAGTTTATGGAGTTTGAAAATCTCACCTATGCTCCCATTGATCTGGAGGGCATTCTGCCGGAGGAGATGACCGGTACTGAGCAAAATTACCTGAATCAATATCATAAAAAAGTTTATGAGGCATTAAGTCCTTATCTGAATGAATCAGAGAAAAATTGGCTGAAAGAGGCTACCAGAGAAATCTGATAAGAAATGGAAAAGTATATCCTGACAAAAAAAGCGGGATATGCTTTTTTATTTTTTAAATCTTATTTAAATCACTTGACAAACTGTATAAAAAAGGCAATAATACATATAAATCATATATGAATAGTATGAAATAAGGAGGAAGAAAGAATGAGCAGATTAATATATATAGACAATGCGGCTACAACCAGGCTGGATCCGGATGCTTTTGAGGCTATGAAACCATTTTTACTGGAGCATTACAGTAATCCGGCCAGCGTGTACAGCTTTGCACAGGAAAGTAATCAGGCAGTGGAGGAAGCAAGAGCTGCCATCGCCGGGACTTTACATGCAGATCCTGGAGAAATTTATTTTACCGCCGGGGGAAGCGAATCCGATAACTGGGCATTAAAAGGTGTGGCACAGCTGAAAAGAAAAAAAGGGAACCATATTATTACATCCAAAATCGAGCACCATGCGATCTTCGAAACCTGCCATTATCTGGAGCGTCATGGATTTGAAGTGACTTATCTGGATGTGGATGAATATGGCAGGATAGATCCGGAAGCATTAAAAGCGGCCATCAGGCCAGAAACCATTTTGATTTCTATTATGTTTGCCAATAATGAGATTGGGACCATTCAGCCAATTGCTGAAATAGGAAAAATTGCAAAAGAACATCAGATTTTGTTTCATACCGATGCCGTTCAGGCATATGGACATGTTCCAATTTCTGTAGAAGAACTTGGAATTGATCTTTTATCAGCCAGCGGCCATAAATTTCATGGTCCCAAAGGTGTTGGATTTCTTTATATCAGAAAAGGGATTGCACTTCCTTCACTGATTCACGGAGGTGCCCAGGAGCATGGCAGACGGGCGGGCACCTTAAACGTACCCGGAATTGTGGGAATGGCAAAGGCCGCACAGATTGCAGCGGAAAAAATGGAAGAAAGAAGTCAAAAAGAGACAAAGCTGAGGGATTATCTGATACAGAGGATTCAAAAAGAAATTCCTTATGCAAAACTCAATGGACATGAGAAACTGCGCCTTCCCAACAATGTAAATTTCAGCTTCCGGTTTATAGAAGGGGAGTCACTGCTGATTCTGCTGGACCAAAATGGAATCTGCGCATCCAGCGGTTCCGCCTGCACTTCGGGTTCCCTGGATCCTTCTCATGTACTGCTGGCTATCGGACTTCCTCATGAGATTGCCCACGGGTCTTTGCGTTTGACATTGTCTCATGAGAATACAAAGGAAGAAATGGATTTTATTGTAGATAAACTGATAAAAATTGTAAAACAGCTGCGGGAGATGTCCCCGCTATTTGAAGATTTTGAAAAAGGAGCGTGAATTATATGAAATACAGTGAAAAAGTAATGGACCATTTTAATAATCCGAGAAATGTAGGTGTAATAGATCAGCCCAGCGGTGTGGGGACTGTTGGAAATGCCAGATGCGGGGATATTATGAGAATATATCTTGATATAGATCCGGACACAAAGGTGATCAGAGACTGTAAATTTAAAACGTTCGGATGCGGTGCTGCAGTAGCTACCAGCAGTATGGCTACAGAGCTGGTAAAAGGAAAAACCATTTATGAGGCCTTAAAGGTTACCAATCAGGCAGTGATGGAAGCGTTAGACGGGCTTCCGCCGGTAAAAGTCCACTGCTCTCTTCTTGCAGAGGAAGCCATTCATGCAGCACTGTGGGACTATGCAGAGAAAAACGGAATTGTAATTGAAGGACTTTCCAAACCAAAGACAGACATTCATGAAGGCGAAGCAGCCGTATCATAATTGTATGGCAGACAATATCATATAGTAATTATTATAGATAGCATATCAGTTAAAGTCATCCGGCTGTTTACCAGCCGCTTGATTTCCCGCTGATATGCTATTATAATGAAACCAGTTTACGGGGATGAAAGAAGAGGATATCTACATGCTGTTAAAAAAGGCGGAAGTAAAAAAAGAAGAAGTGAATCCGTATGACTGGCCGGAGAGTTATTATATGGAAGTGGATGCCGGACGGCGGCTGGCGCTTTTGAAAGAACATAAAAAGAGCAGAGAAACGGAAGAGATCGACAGCCTGCGCATGGAGCTGTGGGAGATGCGGTATCAGCCATTAAAAAAGGAAAATGAATTTAAGGATACCTTTATGGGGGGGCTGATTCATCTGCTGATGCTGACAATTGACGCCGCAAGGCCTTTCAGTAAAAAAAGAGCATGCAAAGAAGCGCAAAAGATCCTGCAGCAGCTGGGACTTGATTTCAAGGAACATTTTACCCGGGAGCTGTTAGAGACAGAAATAAAACATTTGTTTCTTGTGTATGCGGCTACCTGCCTGGAAGACAAACAGTACGGATCTTTGCTGTTTGGGTTTGGGAGAATTAAAAAAGATAAAGTAGAAAAAAAGATTGCAGAGGATATCCGAAAAATAGGGTTCGACCTTCCAAAACTTCTGGATATGCAGACCGAGTTTTCCATTGTGGCTGCTGGAGGGCGGGCTGCACTCCGGCATATGGGGATGGAAAATGACTGGTAATGGCCGGCTTTTGGGCTTTTTTTGAAAAAACTGTTGTGTTATCAGTATTTTCTTATTATAATCAGCGTTAGCGTAAAGATTTTAAGAGGTGGACAGCATATGAAGAAAGTAGTTAAATTTGGAGGAAGTTCTCTGGCCAGTGCAAAACAATTTGAGAAGGTGGGAGAGATTATCCGGTCGGATAAAGACAGAAAATACGTGGTGCCTTCTGCACCGGGAAAACGGTTTGACGGCGACATTAAAGTTACGGATATGCTTTATGACTGTTACCATACTGCTTCAGAAGGAAAGGCATTTGATGATAAGCTTGCGGCCATTCAGGAAAGATATCTTGAAATTATCAGTGGGCTGGGGCTGGACTTTTCTTTAGCGGAAGATTTTAAAGTTATCAGGAAAAATTTTGAAGATGGAGCCGGTGATGAATACGCCGCATCCAGAGGAGAGTTTTTAAACGGAAAGGTTATGGCTGCATATCTTGGATTTGAATTTATTGATGCGGCAGAAGTTATCCTGTTTGATGAGGACGGTAATTTTAATGCAGATGAAACAGATAAACGAATGTCAGCGCGTTTAAAGACCTGTGAGAACGCAGTGATCCCTGGTTTTTATGGTGCAAAGGCAGACGGAACCGTAAAAACCTTTTCAAGAGGCGGCTCTGATATTACGGGTTCTATTGTGGCAAGAGCATTGAGAGCGGATCTTTATGAGAACTGGACCGATGTATCTGGATTTCTGGTAACTGATCCAAGAATTGTAAAAAATCCGGAAGTAGTGGATATTATTACATACCGGGAGCTTCGGGAGCTTTCTTATATGGGAGCCTCAGTACTCCATGAGGATGCTATTTTCCCGGTTCGAAAAGCAGGCATTCCTATTAATATAAGAAACACGAATCATCCGGAAGATAAGGGAACTTTGATTGTTTCTACAACCAGCCAGAGGTCTAAATTTACTATTACCGGTATTGCCGGAAAGAAAGGCTTTGTGGCGGTAACGGTAGACAAAGATATGATGAATACTCAGATTGGTTTCTGCCGGAAAGTGCTTCAGGTATTTGAGGAAAATGATATTTCTATTGAACATATGCCTTCTGGTATTGATACCATGTGTGTATTTGTCCATCAGGATGAGTTTCAGGAGCATGAGCAGATGGTGCTTTCCGGCATTCAGCGGTCTGTAGAGCCGGATGTGGTAGATGTAGAAGCAGATTTAGCCCTTCTTGCAGTCGTGGGACGTGATATGAAAGAGGCCAGAGGTACAGCCGGAAGAATTTTCTCAGCACTGGCCCATGCAAATATAAACTGTAAGATGATTGACCAGGGCTCCAGCGAATTAAATATTATTATCGGTGTAAAAAACGCAGATTTTGAGGCTGCCATTCAGGCAATCTACGATATTTTTATTACGACTCAGTTATAAGATGCGAAAGAGAAAAGAGCAAGCTCTAAAACCTCAGGTTTTAGAGCTTGTATTTCCATATCAGAAATTTTTAAGTGCTGTCCGGGATGTCAGAGGAATCTGGATGAAAGCAGGTAAGGGAAATGAAAGAAGAAACAGAATTAATCAAACAAAAGCTTAAAGATCTTGCCCGGCGCTGTTATCAGAAAAATACTTATATGTTTTCTGATTTTCTTACATTAAATCAGCAGGCGGTTTTTCATTCTTTGAAAAAGGAAATTTCCTATGTGGACTTCAGTTTGTGGGGAGGTGTGCCGGGGTGTGAAAGACAGATGGTACGATTTGGTTCTTTAGAGCAGCTGGGTTTTTTGGAAGATTTTCCTATCAGCTGTATCACAGTAAAGCCTCTTCAGAGAAAGTTTTCGGAGGATTTAACCCACAGAGACTTTTTGGGGGCATTGATGAATCTTGGAATAGACAGATGTGTCATAGGAGATATTATTTTGAGAGAAGGCGTTGGATATATGATCTGTCAGGATAAAATAGCAGATTATATTGCGGACAGTTTAGACCGGGTCCGTCATACCAGCGTAACCTGCAGTGTGGAAAAGGAAATGCCTTCCCAGGCAGAGCCGCAGCTGAAAGAGGAGATTCTTGTAGTAAGCGCACCAAGATGCGACAGTATCGTGGCAAAAGCTTACCAGATGTCCAGGAATCAGAGTCTTTTGCTGTTTCAGAGCAGGAAGATTTTTGTAAATGGACAGCAATATGAAAATAACAGCGGGATGCTTAATGTAAAAGATGTAGTGTCAGTCAGAGGGCATGGAAAATTTATTTACAGCGGGATTCTGCAGGAAACAAAAAAGGGACGTTTCCGTGTCAAGATTGAAAAGTATGTATAAAAAGTGGTGAAGTGTATGGCTTTAAAAAGCAGAGAAAAGAAAACGAAACGGAGAAAACCGGAAAAGCGCAGGGAAATCAAATGGGATAAGCTTGACAATACAGCGCATCTCTTTCCTGTGATTGCCGGAGAAGGAATGAGCAACGTATATCGTGTCTGTGCAGTTCTTAAAGAGGAGATAAAGCCAGAGCTTCTTCAGAAGGCCCTGGATTTGGTGCTCCCACAGTTTTCTGTTTTTAATTCCAGACTCCGGCAGGGAATGTTCTGGTATTATTTTGAAGAAAATGGCAAAAAAGCTCCCAGGGTTGTAGAGGAGAATACCTATCCCTGTCAGTACATAGACTCCGGAAAAAACAGAAGCTATATGTTTCGGGTTACGTATTATAAAATGCGGATTAATCTGGAAGTATTTCATGTGCTCACAGATGGCATGGGAGCTTTTAATTTCTTAAAGGAATTGACCTATCAGTATCTAAGGCTGTCTCATCAGGAACTGGGCAGACAGATGGGAGACGAACTGAGTGTTGAGACATCCCTGAATACGGCGGACAGTTTTCTTGAGAATTACCGGAAAAGTACATCTAAAAATTATCATTCCCAGCGGGCATATCTTTTAAAAGGACCTGTTTTTGAGCAGGGAAAGATGGGACTGCTTCATGGTTTTATGCCTGTCTCGCAGCTGAAAGAAAAGGCCGGACAATATCATGCAAGCATAAATGAATATCTGATTGCAGTACTGCTTTTTAGCATCTACAAAGAAAATCTTCATGGTATGCCAGGAAAGGAACCGGTGACAACCTGTGTTCCGGTAAACTTAAGACCGTATTTTAATTCGGAAACAACAAAGAACTTTTTTGCGGTAATAACAGCGGTATTTCGTCCGGAACGGGAAGATCAGACATTTCAGGAAGTAATAACCAGTGTACAGGAAAGTTTGAAGGACCAGCTGACCAGAGAGCACTTAGAAGAAGTGATTTCTTATAATGTGTCCAATGAGAAGAATCTGATGCTTCGGGCAGTTCCACTGTTTCTAAAAAAGCCGGCTATGCGCTATGTTTATGATATGGCGGCCAGAGCCAATACCACAACAGTGACGAATCTTGGAAATATTAAAGTACTGCCGGAGTATGAGCCTTTCATTGAGCAGTTTTATGCCTTTTTATCCCGGTCTAAGGGACAGAATCTAAAGGGATGTATCTGCTCATATCAAGATACGCTGGTATTTACTTTTTCTTCTGTGTTAAAGGACAGTTCCCTGCAGAAATATTTTTTCAGGTATCTGGCTTCGGAAGGAATTGCTGTGCGGATTGAAAGCAATGGTGTATATTATGAATAGATGTTTAAAATGCAATGTGGAAATTGGAGATGATACCGGTATCTGCCCACTGTGCCGATGTGTGCTGCTGAGGGATAAAGATCTTAAAACCCAGATGAAGTATCCGGCAGTTGGACAGAAAAAAGAGCGGATGAAATATGCCGTCCGGGTCTATGTATTTGCGGCAATACTGGGATTTGTGGTATTGTGTATTATAAATTATATGTCCGGGGCGGCGGTAAGGTGGGACCTTCTTACCGGTGGAGTGCTGGTCTATGGTTATCTGACGCTTCAGCTTTCGTTTTTGAATCAGAATGGTTACCGTTTTACTATGTTCTGGCAGACGCTGGGAGCCATGGCGCTGGTGATATTTATAGATGGGATTTTAGGATTTCAGGGCTGGTCCCTGAACTATGTACTGCCGGCGGGATTGGTTTTACTGGATATTGCGGTGGGAGTTTTAATGGCGGTAAACAGCAGGAACTGGCAGAGCTATATTCCGGTAGAGATCGTGATGATTGTGCTGAGTCTGATACCGCTGTTTCTCCATCACATCCATGTGACAGATCAGTGGTATCCAGCCATCGGATGTTTTGGAATCTCAATCTTTCTTTTCCTTGGGACTGTAATTTTAGGCGGAAAGCGCGCAGTAACAGAATTAAAACGGCGTTTTCATGTATAACATATGAGGATGGATAAAAGTGGCAGAGAGTGAAGTAAGCATCAGAGGGAGAGTAATGCGTGAACTGATTGCGCATGTAACTTCTGATAATTTAATCGGCAGAAAAATAAAAAGCGGAGAGCTTAGAAAGAAACTGGTGGAACCTGCATGGAAATGCCCGGAGCACTATGTTTTAAAAGATATTGAGCTGAAAAACTGCAGAGCGGAACTGCTAGAAGCTGAGAATCCTAATAATACGCAGATTGTGCTTCAGCTTCACGGCGGCGGCTATATCGGAGCTATGCGCAATGCGTACCGCAGTTTTGCGGGGCTGTACAGTGAGCTTGGAAAGGGCATACCGGTGTTTACTGTAGATTACAGAGTGGCGCCGGAACATCCGTATCCTGCGGCCCTGGAAGATGCCATTACTGCATACAACTGGATTTTACAGCAGGGATGGCAGGAGCATGAAATTGTGGTTGCCGGAGATTCTGCCGGCGGAGGGCTGGCCATGGCGCTGTGCATGTATCTGAAAAAACAGAGCCGGAAGCTTCCGGCCGGTATTATTGCCATGTCCCCCTGGACAGATCTTACAGCTTCCGGAGAATCTTATGTGGAAAACTATACAAAAGATCCGCTGTTTGGAAACACCAGGGACAGCCTGATTTATAATAAAGATTATGTACAGGATAATGATCTGGCGAATCCTTTTATTTCTCCGTTATTTGGAGATTTCAGAGGATTTCCGCCTATGCTGATTCAGGTGGGAAGCTATGAGATGCTTTTGAGCGATTCTGTTTCAGCGGCCAGGAAAGCAAAAGAAGCAGGTGTGAAAGTCCGTCTGAGTATTTATGATGAGATGTTTCATGTATTTCAGATGGCCCTGCTGCTGCTTCCAGAGTCTAAGAGAGCCTGGGCCGAAGCAGGAAAATTTCTGGAGATCATTAGAAATGGACGGGGTACAGGGCAGAAGATGCATGATACCGAAACCAGAATTTGATGGTACGGCTGTAAAAATATAAAATCAATAAAAAATATCCCTGCAGAAGGTATTTTCTATATGAGAATACCATAGCTGCAGGGATGTTTTTTTGTCACTTATCCGATGATGACAGGTCGGCCCTGAAAAATCAGGAACGTTCTTTTTTGATTTTTACTAGTTCGAAAACAAGCAGGATTACAATACCAAAAATAAATCCCGGAATATGGAAGGTGGATATGGTCATAGCATCCTGAGGAATATCAAGGGTTTCTGGTCCCTTCACAATTGCATAAAGTGATCCGATCATTAATCCAATGATAAAATAAATTGTCTGGGGACGGAATCGTTTCAGACAAAATTTTACCAGACGGATAATAGCCAGAATACCAGTGATAATTCCAAGGGCAAGACAAATCAAAATCTTTATGTTTGAGAAATCGCCGCTCAGTACATCTTTGATTGCGCCTGTGACAGGCATGTATAGTCCAAAAATAAGAAGCATGGTGGAACCGGAAATACCTGGAAGCACCATAGCTGAAATGGCAAGCATTCCCACTAGGAAAATATAAATACCGTTTCCAAAAGTTAAGCTGGAAAGATTTAAATGCAGTCCTTCACCGCCGGAAGCCGGGTTGCCCATTGCGATAAGCACAACGGCAGCGATTCCAAGAATCAGGAAAATAATATGTTTGTAATGGCCTGCCACGGAATCTTTTTCCTCCCGGATGACAATAGGAATTGCACAGACAGTCAGGCCTAAGAATACAGAGCTGACTACATAAATGTGTGACGCAAAAAGCGTCGTTAAAATAGAAATGGAAAGGCAAAGCCCGATAACCCAGCCAATTCCAAGTTTCACTAAAAAGACAATTGCCTTTTTCTTCTCTTCTTTGTTTCCAAGAAATAATCCATCCAGCGAATTAATAAACTCATCGTAAAATCCCATCAGAAAAGCGATGGTTCCGCCGGAGACGCCAGGTACGCTGTCTGCAACTGCCATGCAGAACCCCCTGACTGCGTTCAAAATAAAGCCCATGTTTACCTCCATGATTATAATACTGAAAGAATTTTGATGTGCGGCATATGCCGGTTGTTGCACAGCCAAATTCTGGAGCCTATTATATCATGGTTTTTTCATTCTGCACGATAATTTTTTGGATTTTAGAAAATATTAAAAAAGATTTTGAATTTCTGCTATCTGCCTCCAAGAAAAAATGTCGAGAAAACAAATAAAGTCCTGTTTATGGGACTTTGGTTTTGAGAGAATACATGCAGATACAAAACAAAAAAGCATTTCAATTTGCAGGTAGCGTGTTTTAAACAGATTGAGAAAGGGGTTTTAAAATGAATAAAGTAATAAAAATGCGGGACTGGAAAAAACGGAAGAATAAAACAAAAAAAGATAAATCACAGGAATATCTGGATGTTATGACTCTTCTGGTATACACGGTAATTGCCATGGCGGCGGCTGTCTGCATCCTTGCATTGACAGCTCTCATTACTCAGACAGATGTAACATCATGGAATAATACAATTCTTGTCAGCGTATTTTTTATATTGACGGGAATCATCAGCGGAGTATTTTTGCTGCAAAAATAAAGCGGCTGAAAACAGGTTCCATTTATAGACAATAGTTGACAATTTCTGAGAAGCCCTACTATAATGAAAATAAAGCAAATTGTATTTTTAATGATTTGCGGATACCAGATCTTGTGGAAGTCAGATAATTCAGGAGGATTTTATGAGAAAGTGGAACCGTTTCGGAAAACGGATAATAACATATACAACAGCAGCTGTACTGGTATTTTCAGGTCTGATGGTCCAAAGCGGCATAACAAGTCATGCGGCTACGTATATACAGTATGACTGCAAAGTGAGAGATGCCGCAGGTGGAGAAGAAGTGGTTGACGGCCTAAAGGCCGGTGCCCAGGTAAAAGTTCTTTCTTCCGGGACCAGTGCGGATGGCAGTACATGGAATCAGGTAGAATACACTTCAAATGGGACTACCAAGAGAGGATGGGTCCGGGCGGATCTGATGAGCGGCAATGCACCTGCAGATCAGGAAACAGATAATAATTCGGATACAACAAAAACGGATAATCAGACAAAACAAGAACCCCAGGAAAATAATAATGATAATAAGTCCGATGGACAGGATACAACAAAAAGTACTGCAGAGGATGAGCAAAAAGACAAAGAACCGGAAAGTAAAGAACCTGAGAAAGGCTCTGACGGAGCCGATACTTCTGCTGATGTATCAGCTATTTCCGGAGACGGATATCTTCCGGACGGAGAGGATTCTTTCTTCGTAAGAGGAGAGTCCATGAAGATTTCCGGTCAGTTTAACAAAGAGGATATTCCGCAGGGGTTTTCGGAGACAAAGATTACATATAACGGAAAAGAAATTAATGTTTTAAAGGCAGATAAAGGGGAATTATTCCTGTTTTATCTTAAGGGAGAGGAAGGCGGAGATTTTTATGTATATGATACGGAAAAGAACTGTGTCGTATCTTTTATAAAATTAACCGCAGGAGATGCTTCTGTTATTTTGACACTGCCGCCATTGGAAGAAAAAGTTGCCTCTTCCTACGAAAAAACAATTTTTGCAGTCAATGAGACGGATGGGATTACGGGATATCTCTATAATCAAAACGAATCCACAATGCGCCTGGATGCCGTGGCTGGTGAGTATTATTATATATATGGTATGTCGGCGGATGGCACGTATCAGTGGTTTTTATATGACAATGTAGAAAAGACATTCGTCCGGTCAGCCACAGATCTTAGTGTTGATCTGAATGCGGACAGTGAGAAACAGCAAAAAGAGACCCAGTCCTGGCAGAGTATTGGCCGTATCATTATCATTGGTGCCGGAATTGTATTTCTGATTCTGCTCCTTATTATTATTTCTCTTGGAATAAGGTGCAGACGATTGAAAAAACATATTCCGGAAGAGGAATTGGAAGAAGAGGAAGAAGAACCTCAGGAGGAGCCGGTATCAAGAGCTGAGCGCAGGCGTGAAAGACGCAGATACCGTCATTTTATGGAAGATGATGAGGAGGCAGAAGCTGAGGATATAGAAGCAGAACCGGAGTCTGCTGAGCCAGAAGGAGAGCATGGAGAGGAAGTTCTGGTAGTAGACGGAGAGGAATACGGACTGATGGGAGATGCGGTGCAGGATTCAGAAGCTGAAGTTTCGGAACCGGAAAGGGCTTCTGCAAATAAGAAGAAAAAAGAAGAAACTCAGGATAACTGGGATGACGATTTGGAATTTCTGGATTTGTAGTAAAGGTATTTTACATTTACATTCTGTATAGAGAGAACCAATAAAGCAAATGATAAGAGCATTCTGTGAAGGACAATATCACAGAATGCTTTTCTTACTCTACAGAAAATACTGTGTTGCGATAAAGCTGAATTGATGAGCCTGGCCGGATGCTCCTTAGGGCTCTTTATTCTTGACAATACGGGCGCTGCTGTTATATTATCGGTATAACACACGTGAAGCAGGTGATAGTAATGTACATTGAGATTGATTTTGACAGTGAAGAAGCGCTTTATATGCAGCTTAGAAATCAGATAGTTATCGGAATTGCAAAAAAAGTATACCGGGAGGGAGATTCTCTGCCTTCTGTGCGTCAGCTGGCAGAGACTGTGGGCATTAATATGCACACTGTAAATAAAGCCTATAGTGTTCTTAAGCAGGAGGGGCTGATCCGGCTGAACCGCGGAAAGGGAGCCGTGATTGCTCTGGACGCGGATAAGCTGAAAGCCATAGAAGAAATGCGGCTGAACCTTCAGATTGTGCTGGCAAAAGCATGCTGTAAGAATATCAGCCGGGAAGAGGTCCATGGGTTGGTGGATGAAATATTTAATGAATACTAAGGCGCAGAGTTAGAAATAAGCAAGATTGGAGGGCCGTGTATGATACGACCATTTACAGATCAGGCAGAAAATGCAATGAAATATGCCGCTCAGTCTGCGGGCGGTATGGATCAGCGTTATATAGGAACAGAACATATACTGGAAGGGCTGTTAAAAGAAGAAAGCGGAATTGCCGGACAGATTTTAACAGAATTGAAAATATCAGAAAAAAAGGTGGCGGAACTGGTAGAGGGACTTATGATTCCGGGCCGCAGAGTGATGCTTAAGGATCCGGAACAGATGACGCCGGAAGCTGAGCGGCTGCTGGATAGGGCGGACAGGGCTGCTAGTCGGTTTCACAGTAATAAGATAGGAACAGAACATATATTATTCGCTATGATTCAGGATAGAGAGTGTTCTGCCTGCCGAATTTTAATTGCTCTTGGAGTGAATCCGGCAAAAATTTATACGGATATTCTGGTTGCCATAGGGGAAGAAAAAAGCTATTCCAAAGAAGAAAGCAAAGCGTTAAGAAGCGGAAAAAAACAGCAGGTATCTGCAACGCCGGTTCTGGATAAATATGCCCGGGACATTACACTGCTTGCATCGGAAGGGAAATTAGATCCGCTGATTGGCAGAGAAGAGCAGATGCAGCGGATGATCAGAATCTTAAGCCGGAGAACGAAAAATAATCCCTGTCTGATTGGAGAGCCGGGAGTAGGAAAAACTGCCATTGTGGAAGGGCTTGCCCAGCGGATTGCAGAGAATCTGGTGCCGGAGATGCTGCAGAAAAAGCGGCTTCTTGCCCTGGATATGTCCGCAATGGTGGCAGGTTCAAAATACCGGGGAGAGTTTGAGGAGCGCATCAAGGGTGTGATACAGGAAGTGGAAAATGCCGGGAACGTAATTTTGTTTGTGGATGAAATTCATACTATGATTGGTGCGGGCGGAGCTGAAGGGGCAATTGATGCCTCAAATATTATGAAGCCGGCCCTGTCAAGAGGTGCTTTGCAGATGATAGGTGCCACTACTATTCAGGAGTATCGGAAATACATTGAAAAGGATGCGGCCCTTGAGCGGCGTTTTCAGTCTGTCAATGTTCCAGAACCCAGTACAGAAGAGACGGTAGAGATACTCAAAGGACTGCGTCCAAAGTACGAGGAACATCATCAGGTAAAAATAACGGATGCCGGTATTGAAGAGGCTGTAAAGTTGTCAGAACGTTATATCAATGATCGTTTTCTGCCGGATAAAGCGCTGGACCTTATTGATGAGGCGGCCTCGAAAGTACATCTGGGAGGGATAAAAGTTCCGGAAGCGCTGACAGCACAAAAAGAGCTGTTGGCTGCATTAAATGAACAGCTGGAAAATGCTATTGCAGATGGTGATATAGAAAGTGCGGCTGCGGCCAGAGGAGAACGTCTGAAAGCTCAGAAAAAGTATGATCGTATTTTGAAGAAGGTACAGAAAGATATTGAGAAGAAAAATCTTTCTGTTACAGAAAAAGAGGTGGATGATGTAGTTGCTGACTGGACTCATATCCCGGTACAAAAGCTCACAGAAAAAGAGTCGGAAAGACTTCGGAAGATGGAGAGTTTTCTTCATAAGCGTGTAATTGCACAGGAAGAGGCTGTCAGTGCGGTTTCTAAAGCCGTACGGCGGGGAAGAGTAGGATTAAAGGATCCCGGCCGTCCCATCGGATCCTTCTTATTTCTGGGACCTACAGGAGTCGGAAAGACAGAGATTTCGAAAGCGCTGGCAGAGGCTGTATTTGGCAGTGAACAGGCTATGATCCGGGTAGATATGTCAGAATATATGGAGAAGCATAGTGTTTCTAAAATGATTGGTTCTCCTCCAGGTTATGTTGGATATGATGAAGGGGGACAGCTGAGTGAAAAGGTACGGAGAAATCCTTACTCTGTAATTTTATTTGATGAAATTGAAAAAGCACATCCGGATGTATTTAATATTTTGCTTCAGGTGCTGGATGATGGTCATATTACTGATTCACAGGGCAGAACGGTAGATTTTAAAAATACAATCTTAATTATGACGTCTAATGCCGGTGCGCAGGCTATTGTAGAACCTAAGAAGCTGGGGTTTGGAGTAACGGATGATGAAAAAGAAAATTATGACCGCATGAAATCCAATGTAATGGATGAAGTAAGAAGGATTTTTAAACCGGAGTTTTTAAACCGTATTGATGAGATTATCGTTTTCCACTCTTTGAATAAAGATCATATGAAGAAGATTGTGACGTTGATGACCAAGTCTCTTGTCCACCGCTGCAGTGTGCAGATGAATATTACATTGAATATCAGAGATTCAGTAAAAAAATATATTGTGGATGAGGCATACGATCCCAAATATGGTGCACGTCCTCTTCGAAGGATGATTCAGACCAAGCTTGAAGATGCGCTGGCAGAGGAAATGCTGGAAGGAAAGATTAAATCCGGTGATGTTGTAGATGCAGGTGTCCAAAAAGGCACGGTAATATTTAAAGTACGAGAGGGTTAACGGGTATGGCCAAAGGAAAGACAACAGTATATTTCTGCCAGTCCTGTGGATATGAGTCTTCCAAATGGATGGGGCAGTGTCCGGGGTGCAGAGAATGGAATACCTTTGTGGAAGAAATTGTAGATAAAAAATCATCTGCCAAAACAACAGGGAGCCGTGAAACTGCAAAGATAGTGACTTTAAAGCAGATTGAAATGTCTAAACAGCAGCGGCTTCGGACACAGATACAGGAATTTGACCGGGTACTAGGCGGCGGAATCGTACCCGGTTCTCTTGTTCTGGTAGGTGGCGATCCCGGGATCGGAAAGTCCACTCTTTTGCTTCAGGTGTGCCAAAAGCTCAGCCAGATTTCTAGGAAAGTACTCTACATATCAGGGGAGGAGTCTTTGCAGCAGATCAAAATCCGGTCAGAACGTATCGGAACGTTTTCAGACAGCCTTACCCTGTTGTGTGAGACGAATCTTGCGGATATTAAAAATGTAATACAAAGAGAAAAACCGGAGATTGTTATTATTGATTCTATACAGACCATGTACAGCGAAGAGATTTCTTCTGCTCCCGGCAGTGTTTCTCAGGTAAGAGAGGCTACAGCTTCTTTTATGCAGATAGCTAAGGGTATGGGGATTACGGTATTTATTGTAGGGCATGTTACGAAAGAAGGCGTGGTGGCCGGTCCCCGTGTATTAGAGCATATGGTGGACACTGTTCTTTATTTTGAAGGAGATAGACATGCAGCTTACCGGATTTTGCGTGGTGTAAAAAACCGGTTCGGTTCTACCAATGAAATCGGAGTATTTGAGATGTGCGGCGACGGGCTGCGGGAAGTACAGAACCCTTCTGAATATATGCTCAATGGGAAGCCCAAAGGAGCTTCAGGTTCTATTGTAGCCTGCTCTATAGAAGGAACCCGTCCAATTCTTCTGGAAATACAGGCTTTAGTATGCCACAGCAGTTTTGGGATACCAAGACGAACCGCTGCGGGAGCGGATTTAAACCGGGTAAACCTGCTTATGGCAGTGTTGGAAAAACGCCAGGGGCTTCCAATGTCTTCTAGTGATGCTTATGTAAATATTGCAGGGGGAATCCGGATGACAGAACCCGCTATAGATCTTGGGATCGTACTTGCTTTGGTTTCTAGTTACCAAGATAAGGCCATATCAGACAAGACAATCTGTTTTGGAGAAGTGGGTTTAAGTGGAGAAGTTCGGGCTGTCAATATGGTACAGCAGAGAGTCCAGGAGGCAGAGAAGCTGGGATTTGAGAAATGTATTCTTCCTAAAGTATGTCTGGATTCGGTAAAAGAGATCAAAGGAATACAGTTAATAGGGGTTGCAGATGTTCGGGAGGCGATCCGCTGTATTGGTTCATAAAACAATCTGGTATTAGCGGCCGGCATTTTCCGGCTGCAGGGTACCCTGTGCTGTTATGCAGCAAAAACTCTAAAGTAAAAGATCTGTATAAACTATTATGCGGTAATTCACAAATGCGTCTTTCATGTTACTGCATTATGTTTGGAAAGAGAAGGATGAAAAACAAAAAAACTCGGAAAAAGTAAAATGAGATCTAAAAAAGTTGGAAAATGTTGTTGACAATCTAAAATAGAAGTGATATTATAATCGAGCTGACCGCGAAGAAGAAATTGCCAGTGAGTAAAATGTTCTAAAAAACATAAGGCAAATGTAAAGCTGGTTGGTAAAAATAACTTAAAAAAGTTGTTGACAAAGCATCTGATACATGATAAGATACAAAAGTTGCCAAACAACAACGAAACAAAGAACCTTGATAACTGAACAGTGAAATATCCTTGAAAGATTCAAAGAGATTTTTGTCAGCGAAGTGCGAGTGCACAGCCGGGCAGAAGGATGCTGCAAAAGCTTGTTTTTGGCAGCAGACTGGTGCACGGATGTATATGAGGCTTGCCTCAAACGAGATGAAGCGAAAGCGGAATCGAGTAAGGCGCACAAGCGGCAGATCATTCAAGAACAAAGCATAAAAATATGCAACCTAAAACAGTAAAACGTTTTAAAGAATTAGCCAAGCTAATTCTGAAACGGGATACAAACGATTGAAATTATGCCTGCGCATTCTGACGGCTCGGAAACAGAAGTTTCCTCGCTAAACGTCATTATGCCAATACATCTTATTTTCAATAAAGCTGTTCTGGAAAGCAGGCTTTCCGAACCCTTTCCTGAAAATAATTTGTGCAGGCAGAAATTAAAACACTTATATTTGAGAGTTTGATCCTGGCTCAGGATGAACGCTGGCGGCGTGCTTAACACATGCAAGTCGAACGAAGCACTTTTGCCGATTTTCT
>CABIXN010000009.1:0-99669 GCA_902362715.1 Lachnospiraceae bacterium
GTATACTGATACTTCCCCGCCCCAAACAGGTCAAAAGGTGTAATCATAATTACATACAGCTGATTTAATTTTCTAAAATCAATTTCTCCCGGTTCCAGCAGTTTACTGTCAATCATTCCCTGATAATATCTGCTTCGCCTCGGCAGATTTCCGGTATTTTCCTTTTGGGCCTCTGTATTATATACGACCCCCTCCTCATCCTGGCTCCAGACATCCAGCTTTACAAACCGCTTCAGCGGAGTGGTTCGTATTTCCTTCTCAGACTGCGGGCAGTCCTTTAAATGAACATCTCTTCCAAGAATAATTTCCAGTAAAATCTGCAGATTTCCCGGGTTTTCCATGGCCTCTGCGAATAAAAAGCGATCAAACAGTGTCAATTGTCCCAATGGTTTACTTGGTTTCAAATAACTTCTCCTTTCATTATAAAGAGATTTCAAAAAACTGTAAAGAAAATCTCCTGTTTCTTTTTCATCTTTTATACTTTGATAGATTTTGAGGTGGTTACTTACGGATGTGTAGTAGAAAAAATAGAACTAAAATAAGAAATGTATAATTACTAATATCGTCTTTCATTATACACCATATCAAAAAAAATACAACAGCCCCCGAAACTTTCGTTCCGAGGGCTGCCCGCTATTTCAGATTATCTTGTTTTTCTGCGTCTTAACGCAATGGTAACTACTGCTGCTCCCAGAGCGATGACTGCCGCTGCTGTAAATCCTGCAGCATTTGCCTCATCACCTGTTTTCACAGTTGTTGTCTGTTCCGGTTCCTCCGGCTCTGCCGGTGTTTCCGGTTCTTCTGGTTCTACCGGTGTTTCCGGTTCCTCCGGCTGAGGAATCTTACTCTCATCCAGCTTGTTTGTAAGGTCATAACCATTCAAAATTGTTTCATAGTTTTCAACACTTACTTCTTCAATGGTATAAGTAAGAAGCTCACCGGTTTCCATATTATATTTTGGAAGATCTTTGAATTCATAAGTCCAGTTTCCATCCTGGTCTGCCGTTACTTCTGCAGTTGCTGCGATTTCTGTACCGCACAGCAGATTCACTGTAATAGATTCCGGACGCATACCATACTGATTATCATTATCAACCCAGGTCTTTGTACCGCTGATTGTTACAGCAGTTTTAGTCTCCTCTTTCAGTGAATTAATCAGATTATATCCGTCTAAAACGGCTTCATAATCTGTCTCTTCAATTGGAGTTTCTCCGATCAGAGTTTCTTTGATGGTATAGGTATACATTTTTCCTGATTCATCATACTTATCAAGTGTTCCAAAATCATATTTCCAGTCATTTTCAGCACTCAGTACTTTTGTATAGGCGTCGCCTTCCATCTTTACAGCATCGCTGCCGGGCAGACTTCTCCAAAGCTCAACGGTTACTGATTCCGGACGGTTTTCAGGTGAAATATTCTTCCACTCTTTTGTTCCGCTTACATCCGTTTTACCTTCCAGTGTGTTAGTGATAGTAAATCCGTCAATGGATTTTCTGTAGGAATCGCTTCCCTCTAAAGTTACATCTTTCTCATCCACTGTATACGTATAGATTTTACCATTTTCATCGGCAGCCGGCACATCAAATTTGGCCTGCCACAAGGATCCGGTGATTTCCTGTTCCTTATACACATTTCCATTCTGGAGCAGGGTAACCGTAATGCTTTCCGGTCTGAGTCCTTCTGCATCCTGGTTATCATTCCATGCTTTTTGAACAGTAATAGTTGTATTTCCGGGATCATATACGTTTGTCAGCACAAATCCTGTTTCCACAGATCCTTCTGTTGATTTCAAAGTGTAATTTTCAATCTTATCTTCTGTTACAGCATACTGATAGAGATTTCCTTCTTCATCATACATCGGATAGGTATCTGCAAAAGCTTTCATCCAGTCGTTGCTGTTTTCACCAGCAGTACTCTGTACATCCTCCTGGTCTTCTGCCTCCTGATCTTTTGCTGCATTATCCGCAGGTTTTTGAGCATCTGCTTTTGTAAGTGTCAGACCCTCTACAACTGTTCCATTCTGTGTAAGAGAAACTTTTAAGGTCTCCGGTCTTTGATTCTGACTGTTTTCATCATCCATCCAGTGCTTGGTAACCTTAATAGGATTTACATCCGGGTGATACTCGCCGGTTAATGTGTTAGTAATATTGTAACCGTTCTCAGAATAAGCTACTTTATAGGTATTTCCATTATAAGTAATCTGATTGGATGATTCACCCTTCTCTTTTACAGAATACTGGTATAAGTTACCGTCCTTATCATACTTACTCTGATCAGCAAAGGTAAAGGACCAGTCTGTAGACGTTCCTACTTTCTGCTTTGTTACATATTCACTTTCGCCTGCGGCTTCTCTATAAAGCTCTACTGTAATCTCATCCGGGCGTTCCTCATCTTTTGCAGCATCTTTCCAGATCTTTTCACCGCTGATATCTACAGTTCCGGTAAGTGTATTGGTAATTGCAAGGCCATTTTCTGATACTTTATAATCACCGGCTGTCTGTGTTGTTTGATCAACAGCTTTGCCGTCTACACTATTTTCCTGAACCGTATATACATGTTCTATGATACCTCCAGCTGTGTATTTCTCCAGATCCTTAAAGGTATAAGTCCATGTATTGCCTTTTACTTCCACACCTTCTGTATCGGCTGTCAGTTTCACAATCTTATCTGCCAGTGGTTTTCCATCCTGTACAAGCTGTACCTGAATTTCAGGAATATTGCTTCCGGCAACACCTTCCCATGTTTTTGTGATAGTTGCTGCAGTTGTCAATACTGCTGTATCATCAGTGAGTTTATTGGTAATCTCATTTCCTGCATCATTCACACTCACTTCATAGGAACCTGCTTTTCCGTTTTCCACGTTTACAGAAACACCATTCTGTGTAATTTTTGTTTCTTCTACACTGTAATGATATTTTGTTACGCCATCTTCCTGATATTCCGGCAGATCTTTAAATGTGTGAGACCAGTTATCCTGAATATCTTCTTTTGTAAAGGTATACTCTGCATATACAGCATTATCCTGCTTCAACTGCACTGTAATACTGTCCGGAAGATCTTCTGTCAGTTCACTGCCCTTAGCATCTGTCCACTTCTTAGTAACAGTAAAGGAAGTTGCCGCCTTCTCTGTATCAGATGCATAGCGGTTCTCAATCACTGTAGCATCTTTATCCTGCTGAGTATATGTGGTAAAGAAGTCTCCTGTTCTTCCACCTTCTACTTTTGCTGAACCGATTTTTGTTTCCTTAGCAGTATACGTATATGGTGTGATTCCATTGTCGGCATATTTACGTAAATTTTCATAAGTATATGCCCACTGGGTATCATTTACACCGTTATCTGCAGTGAGAACTACTTCACTTCCTGCATCTTTATTGTCCTGCATTAACTGTATTGTAATGCTTTCCGGTATATTCGCCAAAGTAACATCTGCCCAGTTTTTAGTTACAGGATAATTGATAAGTGCTTTATCATCCTCCTGCTTTAAGGTATTGGTGATGGTAAGGCCATCCAGTTTTACATTATAATCTCCAACAGTTCCCACAGAGCTGTCTGTATCAGAATATGCAGCATCTGCTGTTGTACTGCCGGCTGTCACACTCAGTTCTTTTACCGTATACTGATATTTGTCTACATCCGGAGAATAAACCGGCAGATCCTCAAAAGTATAAGTCCATACATTGGCATCGGCATCAGATGTATTCTCAGCCTTTGTGATGTCAACAGGATCTCCATATTCTATTCCATCTTGATATAACTGAACCTGAATGCTGTCCGGAAGATTGTTTACTTCCACGTCTTTCCAGGTCTTGGTGATGGTGATATCCTCAGCATTTTCAGTAAATTTGTTGGTAATTGTTCCACCAGAAACCGTTACAGCATAATCTCCTGCCTTGCCCTTTACAACATCTGCCGCGCCTACTTTTGTCTCTTCTACAGAATAAGTATATGGCGTAATTCCATCATCCTCATATTTGCGGAGATTTGTAAAGGTATGTTTCCAGTCCTGTATATCATCCGCTGTAAAAGTATACTCTGTTCCATATGCAGTATCGTTCTGATACAGCTGAACAGTGATGTCATCCGGAAGGGTTGTTCCGGCAGGTACATCCCAGATTTTTTCTACTGGAAACTCGGTTGTCTGATCTCTGTCACCTTCAGCCTTTAATGTATTTGTAATATCCATACCGGATAAAGCTACTGTATAATCTCCAACTGTACCGGTTACCGCATCCTGATAAACTACAGATGCTGTCTCCTGGCCTGAGGTAATACTTACTTCCTTTACAGTATATACATACTCATTTCCATCGGAATCATATTTAGGAAGTGTCACTCCGTCAAAATCAAAGCTCCATAAAGCAGCATCCGCCTGCTCTTCTTTGTTTACACTGATTTTTACTTCCTTTTGAGCCGTATCTTCTGCCGGTTCAAGAGTTCCTCCATTTACAGACCGGTAAAGAGCCACACTGATGCTGTCCGGAATGTTACTTTCTTCCACATCCGCCCAGGTCTTTGTTCCTGCAAGGTCTGCTCCATCTACCGTTCCTTCCAGCGTGTTTGTAATATGCAGTCCGGAATTATCATACGTTACCTTATAATCGGTATCAGCAACAGCATTCTGACCAATCTTTGTCTCAACTACATAGTACTCATACTTCTCATCATTCTGATCATAAATGGGAAGATCCTTGAATGTATAATTCCATATGCTGCCAGTCTTGTTCCATTCCAGTTCCAGATTCTGTCCATACAGATCGGTTGTTACAGTTTCGTCCTGATCACCGGCTTTTCTGTGAAGCTCAATGGTAATATCAGAGGGAATGTTGTTACCGGTTACCTTTTCCCAGGTTTTCGTTCCTGTCAGATCCTGAATTAAAGTTACATACGTATTGGTAGCTGTATAGGTGAATGTGCCTCCTGTTCCCTGATTATCACTGATCTCTGATACTATTTTGTAGGTTTCGGTTTCGGAAATCGGATCTTCTTTTACTGTATAGGTGATCACTTCTCCCTCTGCGTTATATTTGGGGAGAGCACCGCTTGTTACAGTAGATTCAGGAGCAGATGCCGGAATGATAAGATGATCAACTGCCGTTGACGGATTTTCTCCATACACATCGAAGTTTACATCCTCAATGGTATAGCTGTCCGGATTGTCCACCCAGTCTTTTGTAACGGAAACCGTGGTACTATCTGTTAATGTATTCGTAACGGTAAAGTCATTTCCTGCCCCGTCATCTGTTACCACAGACTGATACAATCCTGCTTTACCATCCGTTACCGGCTGATCACCAACCATTGTCTCTGTTACCGTATAATCTACCTTCATTCCATTCTGGTACTCCGGCAGATCATCCCAGGTATAAGTCCAAGTTCCGTCTGACAAGATCTGCTCTGCAGTAATGCCAAGGTCTGCTAAATCTACTTTAGCTCCATCCGTTGTAACTGCACTTAATTCAACAGTCACAGTATCAGGACGCTGATCTGCAAGAGCTGCATCTTTCCACACTTTTGTTACAGTCTTACTAATTTCTCCATCAGCAAGCGTATTCGTAAATGAGTACGCTATATTGCCAGCCGTATCTGTATCAGAATCTACCGTATAAGTATAGCCATCGGCCCATTCTACTGGATCATCACCAAGCTGACTAAATTCTTTTACGGAATAATTAATTTTCTGTCCCTGACCATTATATTTTGGAAGATCCGTCCAGTTTCCTGATAAGACATCATCAGTAAATGTAAGGGGACTCTTTGCCGCAGGCGACTGCTGTCCGCCATCTGCCTGACTGTACAATACCATATACAGGTTATCCGGTCTCTTCTGAGCAGCATCATTATCATCTACCCATGTCTTATCTACAGACACATCCACTGTAGTATCTGTACTCAGCTGATTGGTGACAATAAAGTTCTTATCATCATCCGGATCAGCCTGAACCGTTGTTTTGTAAGAATCACCTGGAAGTGTTCCCATGGTCTCTTCTACAGTATAAGCTATCTTTTCACCTGTATCAGGATTATAAACCGGAAGATTCTCCCAGAGTGCCTGAGTTGTTCCATTCCAGATCTCCGGAGTGCCATCCGGGGTGATTACTCTTTCTCCTCCGGATACCGCTGTGCCGTCCGCTTGCAGTGTAAATGTAATCTGATCCGGCCTGGTTGTGTAAGCATTATTGTTATCAATCCAAACTTTTTCGGCCGTTCTTTCAGTCACGCCCAAATCATTGGTAATTGTAAACTGATAATCTGCTGTACTTTCAGTTGACACTTTATACACTTCTGTATCCGATACCTGAATCAGTCCAGTATCCTCATCAACCGGATATTCTTTATATCCGCCTGAAGCAGATGCATCCGGAACAAGCAGCGTTTCTTTTACTGTATATACAATTGGTTCATAGTTACCGGTATCAGGATCTTGTGTAAGCAGCGGAAGATGCCATTCATCATTCTCCCATGTGTAACTCCAGGGCTCGGTCTCTGTGCCGTCTAAAATAACACTGGCTTCTTTCTCTGAAAGATACTTCATGGTAAATGTAACGGTTTTACTGTCGTCTGTTTCTGTACGCTCTGCTTTTGCTGCAGGCAGTATATGTTCCTCAAACTGACCGCTTCCATCCGCTTTTGCTATAGAATATACAGTTTTTGCATCCGAAATACCAAGCTTGCCGCCATAGGTATCTGACACGGTAATCCGCACTTCTACTTTGTCAGCATAACTGCCGCTGCCCGGCGTACCAACAGAACCATAGGTAAATGTGTATTCCTTTGACTTAGAACCTGCAAAGTCTGTAAGGGGGACATCCTGTGTACCCAGATCGTTTCCGCCATATTGTACCTGCAGTACTGCATCTGAACTTTCATCAGCCTGTGTCAACGTGGCAACAACCTGATTCTGCGCATCTACCTGAGCGGAATCTTTCACCACCTGTCCATTGGCCAGAAGCTCTACCTTTAACTTATAGTCTTCGGGAGCATCTGCCGGCTCTCCGTCTTTTGTCCATTCTTTTGTTACACTTGGAGAAAATGTTGCATTTGGAACATTTGTTAATGCAAACGTTACAACTGTATCTGTTTCGGTTCTTTCTACAGTGCCATCTAAAACCCAGCCGCTGGTACCGCTGATTTCTTTTACCGTATAATTTACTTCTACCGGAACAGGATTATTCAGTTCTGTGTAATCCAAGACAATATTTCCGCCGGAGTCTGTCAGATATCTTGGCAGAGATGTTTCACCCCAGGTATGAGAAAAGAGATTTCCCTGATTTAACTCAACGGTTGTAAACGCTCCGCTGCCCTCCTGGGAAGTAATGGTATCTCCATTCTGGTCTACATAAGAATAAGTCTGATAAAGCCCCACTTCGATCTTGGCACTGGAAAGTCCGGCATTATCGTTTGGAATCACATTTCCATTTCCATCCAGCCAGGTCTTATTCACAGTAATGGATTTTCCATATGTATTATCTGCAATCTGAACGGCTACCCGGCCATTGTTGCCAAGATATGCGTCTAATGCCCCAGCTGTTAGTTCTGATGTAAAATATCCCGAATCTGTATGAGTCTTATTGTTTTCATTCTTGGTATCATCTGGGTTATCTATCACAATTGTATAGGAAACATCATACCAGTAAGATCCGTCCTCCTTGACTTCCGGAGTAGTAGATAAATGCATATCTACAGATTTCTGATTCTGACCTGCCGCTTCCCAGTAACTGCTTTCAAGCACCCCATATTTGATTCCGGAATCCGTTCTCTGTGTTTCCACAATAAATTCGAAGTTAACTTCTATACCTTCTTCAGCTTCATTGGTTATTCCGTCAACCAGCACTTTAAAGGTTCCTTCTGCAGGCCGGTTTGCTTCCCCGCTTTCTGTTACAGTTCCCCAGGTACTTCCATCAGAAAACAAAATACCAGTGGCCGAATGTTCAGCTCCGTCTGCAGAATGATACACAAAATAATCTTTGAAGTTAGCTTCTGTAAGCTCATTCTCATTCTCAGGCTGGACAACCTCAAAAGATCCCACATAGGATTTTGTCATCGTCCCTTTATCTAGTTCTTTCTCCTGATACTGCTGGGTCCCTTCTGTATACTTGTAATATACATTGCTGTAATATGTGTTCTTTCCCACTACAATCTCATACGTTCCGTCACTCTGAGCCTCAACATTGATTCTCTTTCCATTGAGATCTTCCACATAAAGCTGACCATCATCATCTGTCTTTAATTCCATATAAACAGAGATAATTTCCTGACCTGTATTTTCTACGGTCTGTTTCGTGGTAATTGGAACATTATTAGCTGTAGCTGTAGTATTGCTCAGGCTAGCAGTCTTACCATTTACAGTTACAGAATCAATTTCATAAGAATAGCTTCCACTTCCCCAGTTTCTATGGCGGGACACATCAAATGATATTACAGCATTTGCTATCATTTCACTTCCGTTATCTGCTTTTCCTGTAACCAGAATAGTTGTACTGCCTTGATAACTACCAGAACTACCGGTTAAATCTGCAGAATATGTCCTTCCATCGTATGAAAAACTTACTCTGCTATTATTTGCTGACAGATTTGTCAGGGTAACATCCGCCGTACCATTTACAGTCACCGTCTGCGTTTTGCTGGCTTCCATATCTACTTTCAGATATTTTGCACTTCCTTCAATCACCTCTGAGGTATACCCGGTTTTATAGTAATAGGGGTTTTCCAAAGAAGGATTAAATTCAACGGTTGTCTTTGCCTGCTTATTCTTAAAATCATAAAGATTGGTGTAGAATGCATAATCATGAAACTCAGCTGCATCTTTATCCAACAGATTTCCAGCCTCATCAATCTTTAATCCGTCAGAGGAAAGATCCGCAGTTTCCTCAAGCCCCACTTCATAGAGCATACGAATAGGCTCAAGATTAGAATCATTATAATCATTGGCACGGCTGTACATCGGAAGCAGCGCACTTGGGAAGCTCCAGGTCACCTTCCAGTAACCTTTCTGGCCGTTTACCGTCAGATCACTATCAAATTCTGCCTGAAAATCCACATCATACAAGTCATAGCTTTTACCATCTTCTGTAACAACAGGACCTGTAACGCTGTCTCCGTCCTGATTTGTTCCATTAAATCTGTATGAGCCGTCCGTCTGTTTTTCGAAAACATAGTTCACACCCCTATAGCGGAGATACTGCTTTTCACCTTTTAATTCCATCTTGTATCCAAGATAATCTGAAAAAGTGATCTTGCTTCCTGCTGCCGCACCGCCGCCGGATTCACTCACCGGGTTATTGACACTGGTTGTTACCTGTGGCTCCACTTCCATGTCTGCAAGAATATCCGCAAAAATCTGTTTTAACTGCTCTTCTGTAATAGAACCGCCAAAATACTTATCTGCGTAATTATAATTACTGCCATATGTGGAATCCCGTGCCAGAATCTGTTTTATACTCGTTACAGTACTATCCCTATCTGCATCCGTTGTGGAGGGCTCCAGGGTAAAATGAGTCCATTCACTGTTCGTTATGCCAAGACCAATGGTATAAAACTTAGATATAGCTGTCTCATCTGTATAATCGGAAAAGATCTCACTGTATCTGTCCCCATAAATCTCTTTATATTCTTGATTGAGCTTGTCCTTGGCATAATTGGCAGTCAGCATTGTGTAAGCACCTACTTCTGCATCCTTGGCAGGTCTGCCATTACCTGCTGTACCAGTATAACTGCTGCCATTCAAATTCTGATATCCATCATAAGCATATCCTGCAGCTCCATCCGTCAATAATACTAGAATGGGGATTCTTGCAACATCTTCGGATTTAGAAGCTTTATCCAGCATATCCATTCCTTTATAGATACCTGCCTGGGTAGGTGTCCCGCCGGTTACGCTTTTACTGCTGGTTACATTGTTTCCCTGGCTGTTTTGGACATAATAACCACTATTATTACTACGTCTTGCAGACCGGATAGAGCTGCTGCTGTACTGCAGATACTCTCCGTCAGACGATGTTGTATAATGGTCAAGACTGAACAGTTCTGTCGCATTGCTGGTCGAACCGCTGCTGCCACTGTAAGCTACAATTCCGATCCGGTTATTCTCATTTTCCATCAACGTTGTAATGGCCGGATTTACGGCATCTACCATTGCCTGAGCCTTGCTGTTGCTGCCCCATGAAGAAGAGATTCCGTCTGTCATACTTCCGGAAAAGTCCAGCACAAATACAACGTCATAAGCTACAAGCTCTTCTGTGGCTTCCATACTGGTAGTTACCGTACTGTAAGTCTGTCCCATAGCTGACAGGGCTATATTAAAATTATCCTCCCCGGCAGCTGCTCCATAAATGGTCCCTGTTGTAACCGATTTATCTGTCCAGATCTTACCATCCTCTGAGGGGCTTCCATTAAAAATGGTTTCACTCTGAGATGTATCAGGGTCTGCTATCAGAGTTGCTGAGAATCCTTCCATATTTGAATTCTTATCCTCTGATGCATACACTGTTTTTTGTGGCACCAGTGAAATACCCATCGCTACCGCCAGAATCAGAGCCACTATAGCTGTCAGAATCCTGACCCTTCTTTTTCTTATCATAACCTTTTTCCTTTCTACCTCCTCTGGTGCGAGCTATGTCATCTTCGATAGCGTATTTCAATGATTGTTCCACTTTTTCACCCCTTATTTTTCTAAATTTCCTTCAAAAAAGGATAAAATACCACTATCTTCGTAAAGTATATAAAAGCCACTGTGACCAATCCGTTACTTAAAAAAGAATGTACAAAGCACATTCTTTGCCTGCGGCGGGTGGCTTTTGCGACATGATTCCACTCCGCCGCAGTGCGATCATCAGCGGAGCGTTTTTTGCTCTATAGGAATCGGTACTTTTCAGCTTTATCACAACACGGTATTTCCTATAGAGTAAAAGGCCTCCGGACATTGTCATATAAAAGACATTGTCCAAAGGCCCGTATTTTATAAATCAAATTTTTTTCAGAATTTTATCGCTTTTCTGCCAAATCCATGGTGCTGTTCTAACACCGCCGCCGTCTCCTCCGCCCAGGAATATTCCGACAAATAAGAACCCATCAGCAAAAGCTCCGTATTCTGACTGTCAGTACCATCCATATACTGAAAATAGTCGCACTCTACAGCTTCATAATCAATGCTGCAGGCTCCCCGGGTACTGACAAACACATCACCCAGAGAATTTTCTTTAAAAACATTTCGGATCACCATCACTGCTTTCCGGTACAGGTTCTTTACCTTTTCATCATATACCCGCTCTCCCCAGAGTTTGTCTATCGCCTCCTCCATAGTTACAGTACCGCCCCTGTGGTCCACACAGAGGGCCAGCAGCTCTTTTGCCTTTACATTGGGTATATACACAACCTTTCCGTCAATAAACAAATCAAACCTGCCAAAAGTCCGGATGCGGACTCTCTTTTTCATTGCTTTTGCCAAAAGCTTCGCACGTTTTAAAACATATACAATCTCCTCATAATTGTAGGGCTTTAACAGGTAATAATCTGCTTTTATTTTAAAGGCATCCATGGCGTACTGCTCATATCCGGTAATAATAATAAATACAATATCCGGATACAGTTCTCTGACCCGTTTCCCAAAAATAATCCCGTTCATTCCGGGCATTTCTATGTCTGATAATACCACTTCTACAGGATGATCTTTCAAATAATCCAAAGCCTGCAAAGGATTTGTAAACACCGCCTCCAATTGAAAGCCCGGAATTCCCCGGCTTTCAATTTCAAATTGTTTCAACGCAAGCTTTTCATCATCAACTATTATTGCCTTCACACAAACCCCTCTCTTCCATCTTTGGTAACTCAATAACTGCCTTTGTACCTCTGCCGCATTCGCTGCCGATTGTTAACTGTCCATGAAAAAGTTCTTTTAGTCGAAATGAAATATTCTGTATTCCGGCAGACACCTGACTTTTATCATCCCCTCCAATTATCTGGGATCTGTCAAACCCGATACCATTATCTTCCACTTCAATTACATAACACTTATCTGTTTCATAGCTTCTAATCCAGACACAGCCGCCAGCCTCTTTTTTGCAGATGCCATGCTTAATAGCATTTTCCACTAATGCCTGAACACACAGAGGCGGCACATAAAAAGCCTCCGCACAAATATCAAACTGGACTGACAATCGCTGCTCAAACCGGACTTTTTCTATATTAATATAGGCTTTGATATGTTTTAGTTCTTCCGAAAACAAAATTTTTGTTCTGTTTCCAATGGAATCAATATTGGCTCTCAAATAAGTTGAAAAATCATAAACCATCCGATAAGCATCATCAGGGGATGTTTTAATTAGTACCCGGATAGTGCCAAGAGTATTATAGATAAAGTGAGGTTTAATCTGACTCATCATCAATGCGATTTTACTGTCATGAAGCTGAACGTTCAGCCTTTTGTTTTCCATTAATTTTAAATAGACTTTTCGTATACTAGAAACCAGCAGACTGACAGCATAAATCAACAACGACAGCCGCACATACATACCTATATTCTGATAGTTATTCTGATAAAACCGTATTATCTCTATTACAACCGCTCCGCAGATCAGCAAAAGACAGTAAAACTCTCCCCGGCTGCACTTTGGTCCTTTTTTTAAAATCTGCTTTCCATACATACAGACACCATAAAGCAGGGCGGCCCCCAGCACCAAATGCATCAAACCAATCTGCTGAATCAGACTTAAGATTCCAAATACCTGTAATATGACATACATCAAATGCAGGCACACTGTAAAACACAAAAACCAAAATGCCAGCGTTTCTGCCCGTCCTTTGATTTTTTCTCTAATATAAGCCAGAAAAAAAACCGGGCACAAAGAAAGAGACAACAGCGTCAGAAAATATTGAGCCTGAGAACTAACAAGCATCAACGGCATTTTAGACTCTCCGCACATCCACACAGATACAAATGCCAAAAGACAGCCCAGAATCAGTTCACTTTCATAAATTTTATATTTATGAAAAATAACTGACAAAAAAATCATAATGATTCCGATCATTCCAACAGCCAGGCTTATACCATAGGAAACAATATGGCTTCCCCGGACAAAATCTATCAGCGCATTATAATTACCATAATAAATTTTACTGACTCTCCCGGAAAAATGATCATATGGAGAACTGAGGTATATCTGAATGGTCTTTCCCCCGCTGTCCTGGGGCAGCTTAATAAAATTCCAGGTACTTGGCAAAATCCCCTGAAAATACTCCTGTCCCGGATATTGATATATCTGACGTCCGTCCACAAAGACCTTTACTTCCTGCTGCTGACTGCGAAACACAATGGCGCTGCCATCTGCTGCCTCCTTTGGCAGTACATGTTCTATGATAAGCTCTTTCCCGGTCTGTGTATCTAGTACCCCCGGCAGACGAACCGGCAGACGCTGTCCGTCTTTTAGCATATACCAGCCGTCATTATAGGTAAGAATCCGGTCATATTTTACAGAACTTCCGGGATCCGCAGTTTTAACTATAATAAGAAGAAACAAAATGAGGATTATAATCCCCATAATTCCTGTCCCTTTGTTTTTTCGTATTGTTTTCATTGGCTGCTTCATGATTTATCACCAAAATTATGCTGCCATTTTCTAACTGCTTTTGGCACATAATAATAGTTATGTTGTATTTGGCTAAAAATATAGAAAAAAATGCCCAGAAACAGGCTGATAGAACAAAAATTTTGAAACTTAGATAAGCTCTTCCAGCCGAAAAGAATTCTAACTTTTCCACCGGAGAATTTATACACCTAAAGAAGCCATAAACAAACATTAAAATTGTTAATTTACAGCTTAAATTATGTGATTTATTGACTTCTTAAAATATGTATAATAAAATAAACAAAAAAATAAGTAACTTTTATTAATTTATAAATACAACATAACTATTATTATGTCGTCATTCTTCGATAATTCCAATGGTCTCCAGATTTCTCTTCCATTCCCAAATCCCTTCCGATGCATAGAGCCTTGTCACATCCAGATTGCTGTGTCCTAGTATATCTGCCAGATTGATCAGATTTTTTGTAGCTTTGTAAAATGTCCTGGCAAACAGATGTCTTAAATTATGTGGAAATATTTTGTCCGGATGAATCCCGGAAGCTGCAGCCAGCTGTTTCATCTCTCTCCATATATTAGATCTGTTTTTTGCCCTTCCTGATCTGGTAACAAAAACAGGACCTTTGGTGATTCCGTTTTTCCCAATATAAATCAGCAGTTTCTTTCTCAAGGCCTCAGGAATAATAACATGACGATACTTTCCTTTATTCCATACTTTTACCATTCCGCTCCTTATGGTTTCTACTCTGAAAAATTTCAATTCACTGACTCTGATACCTGTGGCACACATAGTCTCCATCATCATGGCAAGCTGTTCCCTCCCCTGCTTCCTGGCAACCCTTACAAGATGCCGAAATTCTTTCAAGGCAAGTTCTCTGCCCATGGACTCAAAATTCTGTTTCTGTACCCGGACTCTTTTTAATCGAAGACGCCCCTGTTCCATAAATATTAAAAACTGATTCAGTGCTACAATCATAGAATTTGCACTGCTGACCGAATAGTGCTCCAGCAGCCATTGTTTATACCTCAGCAAATGTTCTTTTGTGATGCCCTGGCTGACACCTGAGAATTTAATAAAGGCTTTTACATCCCTAACATATTTCTCTATGGTGGCAGATGCGTTTTCCCGTTCTGTCAGATAAGCTTTAAATTCCTCAACCATACCATAGGTTATTAAAATTGTCTCTCTTTGCATTATTTTTCCTCTCAATTTGAATTTAATTTCTATTATAATTTTATATTTCACATTTTTCATGCAAACATACTTGAATTTACTGAAAAATACGCAAAAAAAATTTCCGGATGACAAAAATATACAACAAAATCTCTGTCTACCGGAAATTATGAAACATTCCTCTAAACTTTATTTTATACTTTTACGCTTCCTTCCACCCGCAGACAGCCTCGATAATCCCGCTTGCCACCGCGGCTGCCGGCCAAATGACCCAGCTGATCCACCATTCACCGGATATAAAACTGTAAAGCAGATAAATAACGGTAATCACAGGCCAGTAAATTCCCATAATCTTTTCGGCTCTCTTTTTTCCTCTTTTCTTTTTTCTGGAAAAGTCCCCTTCCTGCAGCAGCCTGTCAAAGGAAGAATTTATCATGCCTGCAGTAATAAACAAAAAAACAGCGGCTGAAACAATTACCAGCAAAAGCACAGTAAACACACTTTCTGTCATCAGAGAAACTCCCAGACTATCTCCCATAATTAATGGAAGAGGACTTAAAATACAAAGTGTCACTCCCAGCACAATATAAATCCGGTTTGCTGCTTCCCTGCGCCTTTTCTCTTCCTTTACAATACCCGAAACCCCATATTCCAGCTCTATCTGATTTTCTTCCAGATAATCATAGGGTTTCATTTTAAGACCTCCGGTTACAAACAGCGCTGTGGCGCAGGCCACCATGGGCAGCAGCACGCAGATTCCAATACTTCCGGCAAAATCCTCTGACATTCTGATAACTCCAAACTCACTCATATCGCCTAACAGAATCAGTAAAAATGGCGATAAGATACAGAGCACCACCCCCAGCCGGACCTGTTTCATAAAATGCGTTGACGCCTTAAGATAATCTTTTGCTTCCTGTATAGACACCCGGTACACCTGAGATTCCTCCTGGGAAATATCCTCATCCCAAGTTTCCCCCTCTTCTATTTCATCCTTTAACAGAAAATCTGTACTTACAGAAAATATCCGGCTCAGCATTAAGATCTTATTTAAGTCTGGAATAGAATTACCGCTTTCCCACTTTGAAACAGACTGTCTGGAAACGTTCATTTTTTCTGCCAGTTCTTCCTGTGACCATCCTTTTTTCTTGCGCAGCATCATAATTTTGTCTGCCAGTATCATAATAATATCCTCCTAACCTTGCAGCAGAATCTTTCAACTGCATTTTTGCTTTCTTTGTGTACACATTGTAACAATAACTGGCGTTGCACACTATATAAAAGCCTTGGAAATTGCGCAACTGACAGTTGCATCCGGCCGTTTAGTGCAGAATTTTCCCTGTTTTTTTCAGACCATCCATCAGCTCATCCTCTTTCATGCCTCCAAAACCAAAAATCAGCACAGGCTTTTGGGTGAGACATTTTCCCCCGATATTATACTCTGATAATCCATACACTCTGATTCCCTCTCTGGCAAGCTTTGCAATTACTTCCTGTTCTGTACAGTTTAAATTTGTCTGCACCAGCAGATGAAGTCCTGAATGCTCCCCTCTGATTTTATCACACCAGCCGCAGCCCTTCAGATAATCAATCAGAAGCTCATGACGCTTTTTATAAATCACCCGCATTTTATTCAAATTCCGCTCAAAATACCCCTCCTGAATAAAGTGGAATATGGTACTCTGCATCAATCTTGGCACGGTAGAAGCATAAAATCCACATGCTTTTTTGTACTGCTCCAACAGCGGCAGAGGCAGAACCATATAGCTGACTCTGGTGGCAGGAGCAATACTTCTAGAAAACGTGCCAAGATAAATCACTCTCCCAAATCTGTCGCTGCCCTGGAGAGAGGGAATCGGTTTCCCCCTGTAGCGGAATTCACTGTCATAGTCGTCTTCTATAATATAACGGTCCGGCTCCCCTGCTGCCCAGGCCAGAAGCTCAAGTCTCCGCTTCATGGGCATAACTGTCCCTGTGGGAAACTGATGGGATGGCATTACATATGCGATGTCAGCCCCGGAGTTCTCTAGCTGATCCACTCTCATTCCTTCCCGGTCAAGCTCCACAGGAGATACGAAAAAACCCAGATTGCGGAATGTATAATATGCCGGCAGATAGGCAGGACTTTCCATGGCAATCCGAAACTTCCCTTCAAGAATCTGTGCCAGCAGCATCTGCAGGTATTCGTTTCCGGCTCCTACAATAATCTGCTCCGGGCTGCAGTTTACCCCTCTGGCCTGATGCAGATAATTTGCAATGGCACATCTAAAAGACAGATCTCCCCTGGCCTCTCCACTGACAAACAGTTCCTCTCCCTGATCCAAAAGCAGGGTTCTTGTAATATTACTCCAGGTCTTAAAGGGAAAAACAGAAAGGTCCACGCCGTTGGGAGAAAAATCATACAAGTATTTTTTTGTATGTTTCTCCCAGTGATTCTCATTTGTTTTCATGGACATCTGCAGCTGTCCTTCAGACATGCGCTCAGCCCTTAAATCATAGACTTCCGTTACATCACAGACAAAAAATCCCCGGTACGGTTCTGCCTCAATATACCCCTCCGACGTCAGCTGATCGTACGCAAGCTCCACTGTACTCCTGCTGACTTCTAAATATTCTGACAGAAAACGGGTGGAAGGCAGTTTTTCCCCCTGCTTTATATTCTGCTTTATAATCTCTGCCCTGATGTATTCATAGATCTGCTGATACAACGGCTTTGCGCCATCGGCCTTCAATTCCATAGATAACTCTTTCATATGTTCCTGGGTCTCCCTTGTAAAAAGAATCCTGCCACAGCGGGCATAAAAACAGGCCACGACACCCGGTCATGACCTGAAATATGCTATGCCTGTGAGGGCAGTTTATAAGAACTCTTTAAAGATACAATACGATTAAATACCAGCGCATCCCCGGAAGAATCTTTCGCATCCACACAGAAAAATCCCTGGCGTACAAACTGAAAGCTGTCATATTTTTCTGCCTGTCCCAAAGAAGGTTCTACATAACACTCCGTCTTTACAATCAGTGAATTTGGATTTAAGTTCAGACTTCCGTCTTCATTATATACGCCTTTTTCTTCATCTATAATATTTTCATAGAGACGTATCTCTGCTTTTTTCGCATGTTCTGCGGAAACCCAGTGAATGGTTCCCCGCACTTTTCTGCCGTCGGGACTGTTTCCGCCGCGGCTTTCCGGATCATAGGTACAGTGAATCTTTATAATATTTCCCTGTTCATCCTTTTCAAATCCCGTACAGATCACGAAATAAGCGTTCATAAGACGTACTTCATTTCCCGGATAAAGACGGCGGTATTTCTTAGGCGGCTCCTCCATAAAATCTTCCCGCTCAATATAAAGTTCCCGGGAGAACGGTACTGTACGCTGGCCCAGAGCCGGATTTTCAAGGTTATTATCCACAAGAAGCTCCTCTGTCTGACCTTCCGGATAATTGTCAATCACCAGTTTTACCGGGTCCAAAACAGCCATAACTCTTGGACGCTTCAGCTTCAGATCCTCACGGATGCAATACTCCAGCATCGCGTAATCTACAGAGCTGTTGCTTTTTGACACACCGCAGAGCTCTACGAACCTTTTGATAGACTCCGGCGTAAATCCCCGGCGTCTTAAGGCGGCAATGGAAACCAGACGGGGATCATCCCAGCCGTCTACAATACCGTCTTCCACCAGCTTTTTAATATAACGCTTCCCGGTAACTACATTGGTCAGATACAGCTTTGCAAATTCAATCTGTTTTGGAGGATGCTCATAACCAAGCTCTCTTACCACCCAGTCATACAGCGGCCGGTGATCCTCAAACTCCAGTGTACAGATAGAATGTGTCACACCTTCAATGGCGTCCTCAATGGGATGCGCAAAATCATACATGGGATAAATGCACCATGCATCCCCGGTATTGTGATGGGTCATATGAGCCACACGATAAATAATGGGATCTCTCATATTGATATTGGGAGATGCCATATCTATTTTTGCACGGAGCACCTTTTCACCATCTTTATATATTCCGGCCCTCATTTCTTCAAACAGCTTCAGGTTTTCCTCTATGCTTCTGTTTCTGCAGGGACTCTCCTTACCGGCTTCGGTCAGTGTTCCTCTGTATTCCCGGATTTCCTCCGGCGTCAGATCGCAGACATAAGCCTTGCCCTTTTGTATCAGTTTCACTGCGGCCTCGTACATCTGCTGGAAATAACCGGACGCAAAAAACAGACGGTCTTCCCAGTCCGCTCCCAGCCATTCCACATCTGCTTTAATAGACTCCACAAACTCAAACTTTTCTTTGGTGGGATTTGTGTCATCGAAACGCAGATTAAATTTCCCGTTATATTTCTGAGCCAGTCCATAATTTAAAAGGATAGACTTTGCATGTCCGATATGCAGATATCCGTTTGGCTCAGGAGGAAAACGTGTGCAGATGGCCTCACAGTTTCCCTCCTCTATATCTTTTTCAATGATCTGTTCTATAAAATTTCTGGAAACAGTTTCGTTATCCACTCTCTCAAACCTCCCGCGTTTTTTTCCATACATAAAAATGTAACACAGCAGCCTGACAACGTCAATCTTTTCCAGTCTATTTATGCTTTACATGCTCATGTGTAAAGAGATGGTCCTGACAGTATTCATAATTTCCGTCACACTTGGAACAAAAACGGAACTCCAGATCCGGATGGTCGATCTCCGTGCGTCCGCATACCGCACATTTATGCTTGCTTACTCCGCCGGTTCTAGGATTGGTCTTTGCCTGATGCACCTGCCTTTTAAAATCCCGCTTTCTTTTATATTCATGAGGTGAATATGCTTTATAATTCCTGGTGGATAAAAAGAAAATCAGAAAATTCAGCAGGGATGCAATAATCGCCACTCGTCCCGCCCAGCCGCTGTTGACTGCACTGTAAGCCGCAAGTGCCGCATATACAAGAGCCAGCCATTTCATCTTAATTGGAATCACAAAATACAGCATAACCTGCATATTCGGATAACATACTGCAAATGCCAGGAAAATTGACAGGTTAATATAGTATGTGCTGAACAATCCGCCCATGAGCACATTCTGTCCCATGACAAAATACAAAATCAAAGCCCCGATCACAGTAAAAATCATGCCGCCGAAAATATAAACATTAAAGCGGAAGGCTCCCCAGGTCCGCTCCAGATTCATTCCAAGCTGATAGTAAAAGAACATCATAATAATCGCAAAGATAATCCCGGTCTGAGGGGGTATCAAAACCCAGCTTACTAGACGCCAAACCTGGCTATAATGAAAAATCATATATGGCTCCAGTGTCAAAAACCCCAGAATCTGCGGGTTTATAAACTGAAAAATATATCCCGCCACATAACATAATATAACGTACTTCATTAAGCCGGGAATCGCAAAACGTCCCACTTTTCTTTCCAGTTTATTTAAAAAATTCATCTCAGATTTCCCTCATTTCCAGACACAGCCTGTAAAATCTGTTTTTCAGGCCGTATCTATGCATTTTCATTATAATTACAGCTATTGCCATTATAAATTTTAGGGTTCTGTTTGTCAACGAAGGGCTCTATTGTTCACAAAGTGTTTAGAATTACAGATTCTGCGGATTAGATACCGGAACGCAGATCTCATCTCCCGGCTGCAGCTGGTAGACATTTACATATGGATTGACATACATCAGCTCGGATACCGAAACATGATGCATCCGGGCTATTTTATATAAGGTATCCCCCTTCTTTACTACATGAATCATTCCGTGACACTGATCACTTCCCCTGTTTTCTTCCACGGGCATAACTTCCCTTTGCTGATTTTCCTGGCTCTGATAAAATTCCATCTCTTTCCTCCGCCTGTTTTTATATTACTCTATGCGCATAACTCATTTTTGTGAAAAATCTATTAAATGGGATTAAAGTCATGGACTTTTCTATTTTACTGTTGTATAATGTCGATTGTTTATAGTTTGAAACATATTAACATTATAATAGGAAATAACAGGTGAAATTATGGAAAATTTAAAACTGCATAAGCTTGGTATAGACATCGGTTCTACTACTGTAAAAATTGCAATTTTAGATGATACTAACACAATCTTATTCTCGGATTATGAAAGACATTTCGCAAATATCCGCGAAACATTATCCGATTTATTAAACAAAGCCCATAAAAAACTGGGTAATATTAAAATTGCTCCGATGATTACAGGTTCCGGCGGTCTGACTTTAGCCAACCATCTGGAAGTACCTTTTGTACAGGAGGTTATTTCTGTATCTACAGCACTTCAAAATTATGCGCCCAAAACGGACGTTGCCATTGAGCTTGGGGGCGAGGATGCCAAAATCATCTATTTTGAAGGCGGTAATGTAGAGCAGCGGATGAATGGCATCTGTGCCGGAGGGACCGGTTCTTTTATTGACCAGATGGCATCTTTAATTCAGACAGACGCCAGCGGCTTAAATGAATATGCAAAAAATTACAAGGCTCTTTATCCCATTGCTGCCCGCTGCGGGGTATTTGCAAAATCAGATATTCAGCCATTGATCAATGAAGGCGCCACCCGGGAAGACTTATCTGCTTCCATTTTCCAGGCAGTTGTAAACCAGACCATCAGTGGTCTGGCCTGCGGCAAGCCCATCCGGGGACATGTAGCCTTTTTAGGCGGTCCTCTGCACTTCCTTTCAGAACTGAAAGAAGCTTTTATCCGTACACTGAAATTGGATGATGAACATATTATTGCACCGGATAACTCTCATTTATTTGCAGCAATCGGATCTGCTTTAAACTATAAAGAAGACGTACAGATTCAGCTGGATGATATGCTTAAAAAGCTTTCTTCTGACATACATATGGAATTTGAAGTAGAACGTATGGATCCGCTGTTTCAGACCGATTCTGATTATGAAGAGTTTACATCCCGCCATAACGGACACTGCGTAACAAGAAGTGATCTTTCCTCCTATGAAGGAAACTGCTATCTGGGCATTGACGCCGGTTCTACCACAACGAAGGTAGCCCTTGTGGCAGAAGACGGTTCTCTTTTGTACTCCTTCTACAGCAGCAACAACGGAAGTCCTCTTGCAACTTCCTTAAAATCCATAAAGGAGATTTATTCTCTTTTACCAGAAAAAGCCCGCATTGTGTATTCCTGTTCCACAGGATACGGAGAAGCCCTGATTAAAGCGGCTCTGATGCTGGATGAAGGGGAGGTTGAAACCATTGCCCACTATACGGCGGCGGCTTTCTTTAATCCTGAGGTAGACTGCATCCTTGATATCGGCGGCCAGGATATGAAATGCATTAAGATCAAAGACCAGACCGTTGACAGCGTTCAGTTAAATGAAGCATGTTCCTCCGGCTGTGGTTCTTTCATTGAGACATTTGCCAAATCCTTAAACTACAGTGTGGAAAATTTTGCAAAGGAAGCCCTTTTTGCGAAAAATCCCATTGACCTTGGAACCAGATGTACTGTTTTTATGAACTCCAAGGTAAAACAGGCACAGAAGGAAGGAGCCTCTGTTGCAGATATTTCAGCAGGCCTTGCCTACTCTGTTATTAAAAACGCACTGTTTAAAGTTATTAAACTGTCAGATCCTTCGGAGCTGGGCAGCAATATTGTTGTGCAGGGCGGTACTTTCTACAACGACGCAGTACTCAGAAGCTTTGAGACAATCTCCGGCTGTCAGGCCATCCGGCCGGACATTGCGGGAATCATGGGAGCCTTTGGCGCCGCTCTGATTGCCAGAGAACGTTTTGAAGAGGGACATCAGACCCAGATGCTTACCATTGATCAGATCAATGATCTAACCTTTGAGACAAAGCTTGCAAGATGCGGCGGCTGTACCAACAACTGTCTTTTGACCATTAATAAATTTTCCGGCAACCGTCAGTATATTACCGGCAACCGCTGTGAAAAGGGAATTGGAAAAGAAAAAAATAAAGAGCAGATTCCAAATCTGTTTGAATATAAATATAACCGGATTTTTAACTATGAACCGCTGTCTGAATCGGAAGCGGTACGCGGCACTATGGGAATGCCCCGTGTTCTGAATATGTATGAAAACTTCCCCTTCTGGGCTGTTTTCTTCCAGAAGCTTGGTTTCCGGCTGGTGCTCTCTCCTACTTCCACCAGAAGCATTTATGAGCTTGGCATTGAATCTATTCCAAGTGAATCGGAATGCTATCCGGCAAAACTGGCCCACGGACATATTTCCTGGCTGATCAAAGAGGGCATCGAGACAATTTTTTATCCGTGTATCCCATACGAGCGAAACGAGTTTGAAGAGGCAAATAATCATTATAACTGCCCCATCGTTACTTCTTATGCGGAAAACATTAAAAACAATGTGGATGAAATCACCAGCGGGCAGGTAAAGCTGTTAAATCCGTTTATGTCTTTTGCGTCTTTAGAAACACTGACAGAACGGCTGACAGAAGAATTTGCAAAGGAGTATCAGATTCCCGCCGGGGAAGTAGCTGCCGCTGCCGCTGCCGGCTGGGAGGAACTGGCCGCTGCCCGGGAGGATATGCGCAAAAAAGGAGAAGAGACCTTAAAATATCTGGAAGAAACCGGAAAACGGGGAATTGTTCTTGCCGGACGTCCGTACCATATTGATCCGGAAATCAACCACGGAATTCCGGAACTGATTACCTCTTACGGCTTTGCAGTGCTGACTGAGGACTCTATCTCTCATTTAAAACAGGTGGAGCGCCCGCTGATTGTTATGGACCAGTGGATGTACCACTCCCGGTTATATGCCGCCGCAAACTATGTAAAAACCACAGACAATCTGGATTTAATTCAGTTAAATTCCTTTGGCTGCGGACTGGATGCCGTTACTACAGACTGTGTCAGCGACATTCTCACAAACTCAGGGAAAATCTATACCTGTTTAAAAATTGATGAGGTCAATAACCTGGGGGCTGCCCGCATTCGTATCCGTTCACTGATTTCAGCCATCCGGGTACGGGAAAAACATCCAAAGGAGCGCTGTATTGCTCCCGCAAACCATAATCGGGTGATCTTCACCGAAGAAATGCGGGAAAACTACACTATTATCGCTCCCCAGATGTCACCAATGCACTTTGAGCTGCTGCAGCCGGCTTTCCAGGCTGCCGGATATAATCTAGAGGTGCTGGATAATGATAACAAATCCGCCGTTAATATCGGTTTGAAATTTGTAAATAACGACGCCTGCTACCCTTCTTTGATTGTAGTGGGACAGATTATGGAAGCAGTAACTTCCGGCCGATACAATCCGGATAAGCTGGCCATTATGGTATCCCAGACCGGGGGCGGCTGTCGTGCCTCCAACTATATCGGCTTTGTGCGCCGTGCACTGGAAAAGGCCGGTTATCCTCAGATTCCGGTTATTTCCTTAAACTTAAGCAGTCTGGAATCCAATCCCGGATTTAAGTTTACACTGCCCCTGATTCAGAAAGGATTATACTGCCTTGTATTCGGTGATATTTTCATGCGCTGTGTATACGCCACAAGACCATATGAGGCCGTTTCAGGGTCCACAAACGCTCTTCACGAGAAATGGAAAAAGACTATTATTGAATGGATTACCAGTAAGAAATTCCTTTCCCACAGAAAGTTCAAGCGCTTCTGCCGTGAAATCATCCGTGATTTCGATCAACTGGAGCGTCTGGACATTCAAAAACCAAAGGTTGGTGTTGTAGGTGAGATTTTGGTAAAATTCCTTCCTATGGCCAACAATTATCTTGTAGACCTGTTAGAAGCGGAAGGCGCCGAAGCCGTTGTTCCGGACTTATTAGACTTCTTCCTCTACTGCTTCTACAATAACAATTTCAAAGCGGAAAAGCTTGGCATGAATAAATCCTCAGCCCGCAAATCAAATCTTGGTATCTGGGCTCTGGAAAAACTGCGGGGAGCCGCAAGAAAAGCCTTCGTGGAAAGTAAACACTTTACACCTCCCGCAAGTATTTATGATACAGCCAAGTACGCAGAAACTATTGTTTCTCACGGAAACCAGACCGGTGAGGGATGGTTTTTAACAGGGGAAATGCTGGAACTGATTCACTCCGGCACAAACAATATTGTCTGCACCCAGCCCTTTGGCTGTCTGCCAAACCACATTGTGGGCAAGGGTGTAATCAAAGAGCTGCGGCATCAGTATCCAATGTCCAACATTGTTGCCATTGACTTTGATCCGGGCGCAAGTGAAGTAAACCAGTTAAACCGTATTAAACTGATGCTGTCCACAGCTCAGAAAAATCTGAACAAGGAATTGTCAGCATCATCATAAACTGCAAAAAAAAGAATCCTTATCCTGTTTTTACACAGAATGAGGATTCTTTTTTATATCATAGAATCGTTACTCCTGAGACAATTTTCTTTTATACTGGAATTTATCCAGAAATACTGCTACAGGATCTCTTGACAGCACCCAGGTTATCAGCACAGAAAGCAAAATGCTCCATACAATCGTGTTTTCCATTTTACCGGAAAACCCTGGAATTTCCCGAAGAATAATGATAACAATACTGTGAAACAGATAAATTCCAAGGGTATTTCTCCCGATTTTCGTAAGAAATCCGATTCTTCTTTTGGGCATCAAAATCAAAAACACAAACAGCCAGATGTATGCCAGCACGTAAGTAAGGAGTTTAATCCACGGAGTAAGGCCTGTCCCAATATAAGAGTCCGTTCCATACAGCCAGTCCTTGTGCCATAAATCACGAGTCTGCCAGAACAGCAGCAGCATCCCGGCTACAAGGGCTGCGGCGGCAATTTTTCTGCCAGCCATCTCCCGGCTTTTGATCTTTTTTCTGTTTTTTAAGTAGTTGTCGATATTTCCGTTAATTTTCCCATAATATCCAGTGAGGTAAAAAGGCAGGAAGGTCACTACCCTGTTTGCCGCAAGAAAATTATCCGTGTTTGTGCTGTAGCTGATGAGCATCCCCATGGCAAAGGCAATCACCAGATTGCGGATCTGCTTTTTGGGATCATCCGTATCAAAGGTAGGAAGTAATATGTTGTAAAGAATCAGCGCCAGCAGATACCACAGCGTCCACAGGGGGAAAAACAGCTGAAACTCAAAGGCCGCCTCCGATGGATGTTTTACAAAGTCGATCATATACTGAACCGCCTCCTGAAGCACCTGAAAGATAAGATATAAGATCAGAAGACGTGCAATCACTTTTTTGGGATCCGGTTTTGCAAAATATCCGGATACAAACAGAAAAACAGGCATATGAAAGCTGAAAATCATCAGATACAGCCAGCGGGCAAGACTGCCCTCTCCGCCGAAATTGCTTAATACATGCCCAAGAACCACCAGAAAAATCAGCATTGCCTTCATATTATCAAAGTAAGCATTTCTCTTTTTTATCATTACAGCCATCCGCCTCCGGTTTTACCAAAGTTTTAATAATTGAATTATCCTCCGAAATACTCTGTATTTAACAGTCTCCAGTTCCCGGGCCGCACACTTTAACTCTTTTCTGATTTCAATTCCCTGGGGACAGTGAATTTCACACTTTCCGCATTCTACACACAAAGACGCGCTTGTTGGAGTATGCCGCATAATGGTGCACTGCATATATCCTTTTCTGGCTGCGGTTCTGCTTTCACTGTAAATCAGATTATAGGAGGAAAATGCCATGGGAATATCCACGCCCTTTGGACAGGGCATACAATACCCGCATCCGGTGCATCCCACTTTCATGCTGGAGTTAATTTCCCTTTTAATGTCTTCTATAAATGCTTGATCTGCCTGACTGAAACTTCCCGGGCGGGCATCTGAGGCAACCTTTAAGTTTTCCTTTATCATCTCTATAGAATTCATTCCGGATAACACAGTGGTGACCTGGGGCTGGTCAAAAAGCCACCGAAGGGCCCACTCTGCGGCCGACCGCCCCGAAGGATGCAGTGCGATTTTCTCCTTTGCCTTTTCCGGCAGCAGATTTACCAGTTTACCTCCCCGCAGAGGCTCCATAATCATCACAGGAAGCCCTTTTTCTGAAGCATACATAAGCCCCCGTCTGCCGGCCTGACTGTGTTCATCTAAATAATTATACTGTATCATGCAGAAATCCCAGGGATAGGCATCCACAAGCTCACAGAACTTCTCTGTACTCCCGTGATAGGAAAATCCAATATTCCGAATCTGTCCTTTTTCCAGCTTTTCCTGTATCCACTCCTCAATTCCAAGACCTTTTAATTTCTCCCAGGTTTTTAAATCTGTAAGCATATGCATCAGATAGTAATCAATATAGGTGGTGCGCAGCCGCTTTAACTGCTCCTGAAAGGTTTTCTCAAGTCCGGCTTTTGATTTAATCAGATAGTGTGGAAGCTTATCTGCAATATATATCTGCTCCCGGCAGTGGTTTCTCTCAAAAATCACGCCTAAAGCATCCTCACTGCCGCTGTATATGTATGCAGTATCAAAATAATTAATACCGCCCTTTACTGCTTCCATGACTTCTGCTTCCGCTTTATCAATATCTATTTTTCCATTCTTCTTTGCAAAACGCATACATCCGTATGCCAGCACAGAAACCGGGTCTGCATGTTTATCATATCTATACTGCATAAAATTCTCCTGATTTTCCCTGATCTATGTTTTTGGGTTCCCTGTTAGTTTAATATGTTTTACTTTGTTTCGCAAGAATAATGTATGACGCTCTTTCTAAGCTTCATCGTCTGTTGGTTATAAAATTTTCTTTTTTGTTAGCACTCATTCAAAAAGAGTGCTGATTTTCTATTGACTTTTATTTTTAGACGTATTATAGTTTTTATTAGTAAAAAAACAAAAGGTAAATCAAAATTATTTTTTATAAGGAGTGATAACTAATGAGCAGCAAACATGGAAATCTTTCTATTAACAGTGACAATATTTTTCCTATTATTAAAAAATGGCTGTATTCCGATCATGATATTTTCTACAGAGAACTGATCTCAAACGGCTGTGATGCAATTACAAAACTAAAAAAACTGGATATGATGGGGGAATATTCCCTGCCGGAAGATTATAAGCCAAAGATTCAGGTGCTGGTAAATCCGGAAGAAAAAACACTGAAATTTATTGATAACGGACTTGGCATGACTGCTGATGAGGTGGAAGAATACATTAATCAGATCGCTTTTTCCGGAGCTTCTGATTTTCTGGAAAAATATAAAGATAAAGCAAATGAAGATCAGATTATCGGTCATTTCGGACTTGGCTTTTATTCTGCTTTCATGGTAGCTGATGAGGTTCATATTGATTCCCTTTCCTATAAAGACGGCGCTGAGGCTGTTCACTGGGAATGCGACGGCGGCACTGAATTTGATATGTCTGACGGCAGTAAGGAAACTGTTGGTACTGAGATCACACTGTTTTTAAATGAAGACTGCCTTGAATTTGCAAACGAATACCGGGCAAGAGAGGTCATTACAAAATACTGCTCTTTTATGCCTACAGAAATTTATCTTGCAAAAGAGAATGCAGCGCCGGAATACGAAACAATTCCTTCTGATGAAGTAAAAGAAACAGATACCGTTGTAGAAACAATTATTGAAGAAGCCAAAACAGAAGAAAAAGAAAATGAAAACGGTGAAAAGGAAGTTGTTGAGGTTTCCCCCCGTCAGGAAAAAACAAAGATCATCAAACGTCCGGTTCCTTTAAATGACATTCACCCGCTGTGGACCAAACATCCCAACGAGTGCACCGATGAAGAATACAAAACCTTCTACCGAAACGTATTTCATGATTATAAAGAACCGCTTTTCTGGATTCACTTAAACATGGATTATCCCTTTAATCTGAAAGGTATTTTATACTTCCCGAAAATCAATACGGAATACGATTCCATCGAAGGAACCATTAAGCTTTACAACAACCAGGTATTTATCGCCGATAATATTAAAGAAGTGATTCCGGAATTTCTGATGCTGTTAAAAGGCGTGATCGACTGCCCGGATCTGCCGCTAAATGTTTCTAGAAGTGCCCTTCAAAATGACGGTTTTGTGAAAAAAATCTCTGATTATATTACTAAAAAAGTGGCAGACAAGCTCACTGGAATGTGTAAAACCGATAAAGAAAATTATGAAAAATACTGGGATGATATCAGTCCGTTTATTAAATTCGGCTGTCTGAAAGATGAAAAGTTCTGTGACAAAATGAATGACTCCATTCTTTTCAAAAATCTTGATGACAAATATCTCACACTTCCGGAAATCTTAAAGGCAAAAGAAGAAGCCAACGATCACACATCAGACGCAGATGCTGCTGATACCGATACAGCAGAAAATCCGGAAGAACAAAAGGATAACCGGGAAACCATTTACTATGTTACAGACCCCGCACAGCAGGGACAGTACATTAAAATGTTTAAAGAACAGGGTATGGATGCTGTTATTTTAAATCACAACATCGACACCTCCTTTATCTCACAGTTAGAACAGCGGAATCAGAATTACAAATTCATGAGAATTGATGCCGATGTAACCGATGCTCTGAAAGAGGATGTTTCTGAGGAAGAATTAAAAGATGCTTTAGACAGCCTTACTGCTACCTTTAAAAAGGCTTTAAACAAAGAGAACCTGGAAGTCAAGGTAGAAAAACTGAAAGATACTTCTATTGCTTCTGTGATTACAGTCAGCGAAGAGAGCAGACGTATGCAGGATATGATGAAAATGTACAATATGTACGGTATGGATCCTTCTATGTTCGGCTCTAATGAAACTCTGACCCTGAATGTAAGCAACCCTCTTGTAACCTACATTTTAGAGCATGGCGATTCTGAGCAGGTTCCCGTATTCTGCGAACAGATTTACGATCTTGCCAAACTCTCTAACCATCCGCTGACACCGGAAGAAATGAGCAGATTTGTAGAAAGAAGCAATGAGATTATGATGCTTCTGGCCAAATAATAATAAAAAATAATTCCAGGATCCGGCAGAAAATTTTAAAGGTATCCCAAACAAAGGGCAAAGCCAAAAACGGCTTTGCCCTTTTGCAGCTAGACATATTTTATAATTCTGTCCATGCTGCATGATGATTGCTGCTGGTAAGACATGCCTGTATAAATTTCACTCCTTCTGCTCCCATAGCAAGATCCGGAAAATCCATATCCTCATCTGTTATTTCTTCCCCATTGATCTTTTTCAGCAGGGTATTTTGAAAGGCAGCATAAATATTTGCAAATGCCATCGTAAGCCCTTCCGGATGTCCTGACGGCAGATGGCTTCTCTTTGCAGCTGTGCCGGTGACACAATTACTTCCCCGGGTATAAATCTGAACAGGACCTCCCTTTTTCGTAACCTTCAACAAATCCGGCTCTTCCTGCACCCATTCAATGGCTCCCTCTGAGCCAAAGATACGTACCGCAAGACCATTATAATGACCACAGCACACCTGTGAACAGTGGTAGACTCCATGTACGCCATGTTCCAGCTCCACTAAGATTCCCGCATTCAAATCCAGGGCTTTTCCAAAGGTATCTAAAACTGCCGCTGCTTTTTTGGTTTTCAGTCCTGTCATATAGGAAACTACAGCCTCAATATGGATTCCAATATCTCCGACACAATTGCTTTTCCCGGAATATTCAGGATTCATGCGCCACACACTCAGGTTCTTTTTCCCGGCTTCTTCCGGCTCTTCCTTTAGTTCATCCAGCAGCCAGTCCTGAAGATATTCCGCATTTACGCTGACTACTTTTCCAATGTATCCTTGTCCAATAAGCTCCCGGGCAAATTTTACCATGGCATATCCGGTGTATGTGTAAGTAACTGCAAATAAAACTTTGTGTTTCTCTGCAAGTTCCTTTAGTTCCTCCGCCTGGCTGATTTCAAAACACAACGGCTTTTCACATACCACATGAATACCGGCTTCTATAAATGTTTTGGCTATCTCATAGTGCAGAAAGTTAGGCGTACAGATGCAGACAAAGTCAATCTTATCTTCCCTTCTGCTTTCCTTTTCTGCCATCTCTTTATAATCCTTATAGATCCGCTCTTCCTGCAGGCCGTAAAACTGTCCAGTTTTTTGATTCTGTTCCCAGCGGCTGTCAAAACAGCCGGCTTTTAAAACAGCCCTCTCCTCTATGGCGATTGCTCTTCTGTGTACGCCTCCTATAAAAGCTCCAAGGCTTCCGCCCACCTGTCCGTACCGCAGTTTTTCCCGTTTCATAGTCTTCTCCTTTTTCATTCATGATTCTTTAATTTGCTATAGATGCATCAAAGGCTATAGATGAGGGAGGAAAGTTTATTTTTTTCACATAAGCTGCAGCTTCAGTGGCTCCGTAAACCCGGTCCATACCGGAATCTTCCCATTCCACAGACAAAGGGCCGTCATATCCGATATCATTTAAAACCCTGATGATCTCCTCAAACTTCACATCACCATGGCCCAGTGACCTGAAATTCCATCCTCTTTTGGCACTGCCAAAATCAATATGGGAACCTAGAATACCGCTTCTTCCATCCAGTGTTACCGCAGCATCTTTCATATGTACATGGTAAATTTTTTCCGAAAAATCCCGCAAAAACAATTCCGGCTTTATCCCCTGCCAGATCAGATGACTGGGATCAAAGTTCAGTCCGAAACAATCAAAAGGACGCATAATTTCCAGCAGACGTTTCGTAGAATAATAATCAAATGCAATTTCTCCCGGATGTACTTCCAGAGCAAATTTTATACCATTTTCCTGAAATTCCGTTAATATAGGCGCCCACAAATCATAAATTTCCCGGTAGCCCTTTTCTATCATCTCTTCTGTTGTCTGAGGAAATGAATAGAAATATTTCCAAATAGGAGAACCGGTAAAACCGGTTACAACAGAACACCCCAGTTTTTTAGCCGCCAGGGCCGACGCCTTCATGGTCCCAACTGCCCAGGCCCGGATTTTGTCCGGCTGGTCTGCAAGTTCTGCCGGCGCAAAGTTATTTAATCTCGGATCATGATCATCCCCTACACACTGCCCTATGATGTGAGCGGCAAGGGCCCTGCACTCCAGTCCGTATTGAGCCAGCAGGCTCTTTACTTCATCAATATAGCTGTCATCTTCTGCCGCCCGTTTTACATCCAGATGTTTCCCCCAGCAGGCCAGCTCCACCCCTTCATATCCCATCTCTTTGGCCAGCCGAAACATTTCCTCTAATTCCAGATCAGCCCACTGGCTGGTCATTAACGTTACGATTCTTCCCATGAAACTCTCCTTTCACCACTGAACTTTTATTTGCCGCAGACTTTTTCTGGCATCTGCCTCACTGCAGATCACATAAATTTCTGATACATTTCATACAGCTTCATAAGTCCTTCTCTTGGAGTGACAACAGGGGTATATTCAATTCCAACTGCTCCGTTATACCCGCCTTCTGAAACCCTCCTTAAAATTTCCGGATAATTAAGCTCTCCCATATAAGGCTCGTTCCTGCCCGGATTTCCCGCACAGTGCAGATGGGAAATAAGATCCAGATTATTTAAAATAGTTCTTGTCACATCCCCTTCCATCACCTGCATATGATAAATATCATACAATACCCGGACTGCCGGATGATTGATTCTTCTCACCATTTCAAAGCTTTCTTTGGAACTCCACAGCCCGGTCTTTGGATGATTTACCTTTTTATTAATGGGTTCTATCAGCATCTGCATCCCGGTCTTCTCAAACATGGGAATCATTTCGATACATCCACGCTCAATATTCTTAAGCTGTTCCCCGTGATCAATTCCCTGAATATCATCCCCTGCCGCTACAATAATTTTTTTACATCCCAGAGCAGATGCCTGCCTGATTTTTCCCTCCATAGCTTTTATAAAATCATTCTTTTTTTCTGCCTCCGTAAGATTTATGAAATCTGACAGCATCAGTTCTACACCCAGTCCAGTCTGCTTTTGGGCCTCAACCAACGCATCCAGACTTTTATTCTGCATAAAACAGATTTCAATCTGTTCAAACCCGATTTCCCGGATTTCGTACATTGCCTTTACATAGTCTTCTCCTTCATATACAAAATCCAGATTAACTGAAAATCTCACCCACTCTTCTCCTTTCCATATCCGGAACTGTTATTGATAAATCGGAAACAGCTCACGGCTGATGTAATATTTTGACAGCAGCATAGTTGCCATAGGATCCGGTGTTCCGTCAGTCTCAAGGCTCATAAAGCCTTCATACCGATACTTCTTTAACAGCTTCCACAGGCCTTTAAAGTCAATATCTCCTGCCCCAAGCTCCCAGAACCACCGGTCCCCGGAATCTTGAAACTCTGCTCCTGCACAAAACCGCATTTCATCCTCTGCTCCCAGCCGGTTCGTATCTTTCAAATGAAAAAATTTCACAAAATCATGATACTTATCATAAAAATCCACTACATCAAATCCAAGAATCCCCACCTGGGCGGTATCCAGACAAAAGCCTGTCACCTTATGATCAAGCAGCTCTATATAGCGTTCCAGATCATATTTATTAATGGCACACCAGAACTCCGAATGTACACATGGAATAATATCCATCTGACTGCAGTGTTTTCCAAATTCATTCATCAGACCTGCCGCATGTTTTAACTGTTCCGCTGAAAGGGGGCCGTTCCCGAAATAACCACTGCATGGCATCACTGTCATCCGATGTCCTCCCAGTTTTTTCGTAAATTCAGCCATGGACAATAAATGATTCATGGTTTTCTCATAGCATTCCGGTCTATGGGAATCCATCGCTATGGCAAAGGTGGCGGTAATCTCTTCAATTCCCCGTTCCCTGGCAAAAGCCGCGAAATTTTCTCCGGTTTCAAAAAACTGCTCAATGTAGGGCTTCATATGAAACATCAGCTCCACCCCGGTAAAACCGGCGCCCACGTGGTATTTAAGAATCTGATCCCAGTCCAGGTAATACACACTGTTTCCAAAATCCCCCTGATACCATTCCTTCCAGTGATTCAGCTTTGGAAACGGAACCTTCAGTCCCCACATATTTGTCTGGTAAGATAGTTTTATATGTTCCATTTCTCTACACCTCCCCCTACACATTTTTCAATCTGTTATTCACAAACCAGCCAAGCTTTAACAGCCCCTTATATACATCCAGTGTATTTTTGTTTTCACAGATCACCCAGCCGTCAAACCCATTTCTTTTCAGCTGCTCTGCAGCTTTTATTAAATCTGCATCTCCTTCTCCACAGTCACAGAATACTTTCTGGGCCCCCTCTACCGGAAGCTCTGCATTGATTCTTTCAGCATTTCCCACCAGGTCTTTGAAGGCTGTATCGTTAAACTTTATAAATTTCAGATTATCTCTGTATTCATCCAGGATATCTGCTGCAGACACACCTGCAATTTTTAAATGCGCCAGATCAGGACAAAAAGAAATTCCTTCTGCCTGTTCTGTCAGCCATCTGATTTTTTCCTGATGAAAATAACTCCAGAATTCATTTTTACATGCAAAAAGTATCTGCTTTTCTCTGGCACATTTCGCCGTCCTCTGCAAAATGTCAACGGTTCTTTGCTCAAATTCTTCGAAATCATCACCAAAATACCGATACAGCCATCCCAGTTCCGGAGAAGGAGAAACAATCAGCCCTTCTGCTTTTAAAGAACAAGCGTGTTCCAGCCCTTCCATGCAGAGCTGTTCTAACAGTGAATAATAGGTATCCGTATCCCCCTGCAGGGCTGCCAGCTCCAGCATGGCGTCATTGGCATTGACATGAACGCTGACTACAGTTTCAATTCCCGCTTCCCTTAAAAACTCCAGAAAACCTTCCGGGGAACTGTACTTTTCCTTTATGGCCGTCTGATTGCAGGGAATCCCGCTTCTCCCCGTTTCAAAGGCCATGGCATCCGATGAAAAACACCAAAAAGGCAGCTCAATCCCCTGAAATCCCACTGCTGATATATATTTGATATAATCTGTCCAGAATTTTTTTGACTGCCTGTTAAAAGCTCCGGGACCGCTGACAAGTACATTTACCATTTCAAGACTGCATCCAAATTTCATACTGCCCCCTCCTGTTCCTGACGCTCCGTCAATGTATTTCTCTCATAAGTTTTGTATGGCACAGGGGGCTTGGGCCACAAAACCGGCACTGTATCTTTTGTATAAACATAGCTTTTATCTGCGCTGATTGTTTCATCTGGAGCCAGCATATCATCGGTAGCAGAAGTGGTATAAGGCACATCTACCCAGGCAGTATAATAATCACAAAAGAAATCTGAATAAATCGTAAAATGCCAGAATTTCCAGGTTCCGCAATCCTCTATAAAATCAACTGCGTACTTTACCCAGCACCAGTACGAGGTCAGCTTTCCGGTCTTTGGATCTCTTCTGGTCTCCACCCCCGGAGACAGCCAGACTGCTTTGCAGGTTTTCAGATCATCTGCAGCTTCCATAATTTCTGTTGTAAGATCATGCTGGCAAAAGGACCCCCGCAGATCATCCCCATCCATTTTCTTGTGAAAATCAACAAAAAAACGCCTGATTCCATCGGGGCCCCTGAAAAATCCCAAATCATTGTTCTCAATCCAGCAGTCATCTCTGTTGGCAAACAGTTCCGCTGTCTTTTGATGCATTTTAGCCGAATGAAAGAACTGATATCTTCCCATCTGATTCCGGCACTGCTGCATAATCCACATTTTTCTTGTGATAATTTCTAAATCTCGTTCCATCCTCTCCTCCTTTATGTAAATTTGTTGTAAATTTTCTTAATAAATTATATTATTTTTCTTACAAAAAGTCAATAAAAGATCAATTTATTTACAATTTAATAAGATATATGCTTATTTTATGCATTTTTATATTATGAAAGTCTTTACAAATATCGACACAAGAAATTTTATTTATGGTAAAAAAAGAAAATTATTTACATTTTTTCCACTAAACTATATAATAAAGTGTATAATAAAAGAAAAAACGAAAGTCATTGAGGTTACTATGAAAACATCCAATAAAATAACTATCACAAAAATTGCCAGTGAATCCGGTGTTTCTATTGCAACCGTATCAAGAATTTTAAGCGGAAAAGGAATCGTAAAACCAGAAACCAAAGACCGGGTTCTTTCTACTATTGAACGGCTGGAAAATGAATACGGTACAACCGCAAGCTTAAGGAATCAGACCAGGAATTCTATTATTTTATTAGTAGCGGAATCTGACAGTCCTATCTTAACGGAATTTTCCACAGGCCTGCATGAAGCAGCTTACGCAAAAGGATATCAGATCGTGATCCTTGATTACCTGCAGATTAAAAATAATTTTCTGGAAACCTTTCAGTCTCTTGCCAAAACCATGCCGGTAGCGGGACTGATTATGCATAACTGTTATGAAAGCCAGGAAGTTATGGAATCCATTGCTGTAAAATATCCGGTAATCATCGCCTTTAATTCACAATTTAAAAGCGACGCCATCTCTACTTTGTATAATGATAACTACGCGGCATGTCAGATGCTTACCCAGTACCTTCTTTCCATAGGGAAACGCAGCTTCGCCATTATGTCTCTAAATGATGATTTCCGCTTTTCCACGGACAGAGAACAGGGAATTCTGGATACCCTCCATGAAAATAACCTGGATATCCCCGAAGAATGGATGATACATCTTCCAACACTTAATATTGAGCTGGCAGCAAATGAAATGGATATGCTGCTGTCCCGAAAGGAAAGACCGGACGCTGTTATCGCAATTAACGATGTGCTGGCGGCCGCCTGCATGAAAGTTGCGCTGGACCACAAGTTAAGGATTCCTCAGGATATCGCCATTACCGGCTTTGACAATGCGCCAATCTCATCTATGGTGATTCCAAATATTACTACTATGGCTCAGCCCGCCAGAGAGATCGGCATTCAGTCCGTGAATCTGCTTGTGGAAAAACTGAACAATCCCAATCTTCCCACAAAACATCTTGCCTTTAAAAACGAATTTCTTGTTCGTCAGAGTACACAGTAAATGAAAAACAAAAAATGGGGAAATCAGTTAATAGATAGTCATGAATAAAGAAGGGGAAATCGTCTCATCAGCCGATTTCCCCGTAATTGTATAAATCAGTGCCAGCATCCGCCAATTCCCCTTATTGACATTGCTCTTAAAACGCTTCCTTTTTACTGTACTTCTCTGTGCAGAGATTTCTTTCTCCGCTCCCAGAACTGATTGACGAGTCTTGCTTCATTGCCGTATTCCATCATAAGATGCTTCATATGCAGTCTTGCACACTCCAGTTTGTCAAACATTTCAGGCATTTTCGTGCGGACAATTCTCCCATTCTCAATGGCAGCCCCGCCAAACATACGAATCCTTAACTCTCTTCCATATTCCGTCTTTCTTAAATAATTTACAATAATCATATCAATGGGCTGATCAGAAATACCATTTGCAAGAATCGGATAATTTTTCCAGTAATTTCCCCCTATCCACAGACAGTCCGGATCATTGTTCTCCACATCCTCCAGACAGATTCCCAATTTCGTAATATCAATACCATTGCAGTAATTTTCTTCATCCAGCATATTTTTCATATTCAGCAGGCCATATCCAAAATCCTCCACAGCCCCGTCACTGTAATGATAATAATGAGAGCCCGGACACCAGATCTTATATGCCAGCGCCCCCTCCACAGCAAATTCCCGATTATAGGCTTCCATTTTTTCATTGGTACGCCCTGGCTGGCGTATCAGCACAGCTGAATATGCAATCCCGCTCTCAAGAATACAATATCCGTTTTCTGCCTGACAGTGCCCGGGACGGTTCATAAATATGCCGTAATCCTCCGGTTCAAAGGCATCTGCCCTATTCATAGGAGGTCCTTCAATCACTCTTTCCTGCTCCTTGCTAAGGGCATTTTCCTGCTCATACAGATCCGCATAGGGGGACTGCTTTTCTTCTTCTGTGAGTCTGGTTGTCAGCTTTTGTATCTCCGCAAAAGACAGTTCTCCAAATTTTCTGGCTGGATGGCTGGCCCTTGGAATTAAAGTTACTACATCTTTCCTGAATTCTGTACCCATATGTTCTCCTTCTATTTATGCAGGATCATACATTCTCTGCTTTGTCTCCCCCACCTGCTCCATCAGCTCAATGGGCGTACCGTCCGGATCCACAATCCAGCACACATAACATCCGTCACCACTTAGAAAAATGTCATCTATGGAATATACCCGCTCTGCATCCGGCTCCGGAGATTTTACCACCTCGATGCCCCTTTCATTTAAAACCTGTATCATCTGCGCCATATCCTCTGTTTCCAGTGCAAAATGCCATGCGGTCTGATTGTCATAATATGCGGCCGTATCCGGATGAGGATGTGGATTATCTCCTTTTACAGGCTGCAGTTCTATGTATTGTCCATGTGCAACTTTAATGTAATAATCCCAGGGCTCATCCCCTTCCTTTTCCTGTAGGTAAAACAACACTTCAAATCCCAGCTTTTCATAAAACTCTATTGATTTTTTCACATCATTGCAAAAAAGGCTGACATGAAACAGACTTTTAAATAATTTCATTGTTTTTACTTCCTTTCCCTTCCTCCAGGCATAAAATGCTGCCAATTTTCTGTTCTGTCATCAGCTTTCCTCCAGCAGCCCCTGAACCATCTCCCGGTATCTTGTCATCTGCACTCTTTCATCTTCTTTAATACTGAAATGGTGTCCTTCGTATTCTGCCGCAATATATCCTTCGTATCCCGATTCCTTAATATATTTCATCAGTACATCCTGAGGGATACAGCTGTCTTTTTTATCCTCCCCCAGATAATAAAACTTTCCATGAATCATATGAGCGTATGGGAGCATCTTAAGGAGATCTTCGGGGTCTGACGGACAGCCGTTTTTCTCATAAAATTCTTCCGCATACATGTTTTCCCTCTCATTTAATTCCAGGTCCTTTACCGTATCCATCTTAAGTTTCAGATCCCACCGCGCCAGAATCTGTTCTATTTTTTCCCGCCGGCATTCTTTATCGTTCACCGCCTGTTCAATATGCAGTGGATGGGGATACCTCTGAAAGATACTCATATCCGGCACGATTCCAAGCCAGCCTTCTGATGATTTCATAATCTCCAGATAGTTCTGCCAGAGGGGGAGATGAATATTGTGTGGAAAATGAATTTCAATGGCAAGCTTTACCCCCATCTTCTTACAGAAGGGCTGCATTTTGGCAAAGATTTCCGGGGAGATGGACTGCTGGGTCTTTACACAGGAAAACCCGGCCTTTTTGGCATAAACAATATCGTTTCTGGTAAATTCAATAATTTCTTCCCGATTCAAGTCCCGGTCATGGCGCATTCCCATATCAATATAGGCCTCCCAGCTCACCGGATCCATCTCATATTTTTTCATACTGTCCCGGAGGGCAGACAGCCATTCATCCGGAATATCCGGATATCCTCTGGCAAACTGCGACGCTACCACAGTAACCCCGGTAAAACCATTATCTTTTGCCTCTTTGATCAGCGCATCCATATTTTTTTCCTTTGTAAAAAACAATTTTGCATAACTGTAAAGACACGCTCCGATCTTAATTTTCTGACTCATTTTGTTACACCTCCTTATCTCAGCGCCAGCCGCCTTACACAATCCCTGGTATTTACCATATAGTTTCCAAAGTATCCTGTATAAGGTACTTTATAGGTCATTTCTACCCGGACCTGATACTCCCCTGCCTTTGGGGGGGCTTCTGTCAGCACCCTTAAAACCGCCTTATCCCCGGTAAACCAGTATTCCTTATATGCATACGAAACCTCCTCCATCCGGTACCAGGTTCCGTTTACCAGAATCCTTAACCAGCTTTCCGGAATTTCAGCTCCATCCAAAAACACCCGCAGTTTTTCTACATTGCACAGAAAGCTTCCCCGGTAGGTAGGAAAGGTCAGCTTCATTTCATACCCCAGTTTCTGATCTTCTGTGCCGTAATACTGCATGTCTTCGTTACAGATCATATATTCGCTAAAGGCTGTAAAATCCATAATATCTCCTCCTTTTTTTCTATCACGATTTCCTTCCCGGAACCCATGGAACAGTGAGATAAGAAGCCTTATCTCCGCCTGTGTAAATAAATGCCTTTCCACGATTTACACTGGCCGCCGGTTCAAGATCCGGCCATTCCTCTTTATTTATCTCATAACCAGAAATTATGCACTGCATTTTCTGGCCCTTTTCGTAAATCATCCCCACAGGCCAGAGAGGAATATCTACTCTCACCGGCCGGCCCGGCACTAATTTTTCAGTGTGGCGAAAGGTTAAATACGGCTTGCTTTCCGTTGAAAGCTCTGCGTCTGTTTCCCTTAAGGATGCCCGCAGTCTTCCGCAGGGCGTGTACTGGGGAGAGCCTTCAAATCCGCTGAAGGGAGCCCCGTACACAACCGGAGGCATCAGGTTATCATGCGCATCTGCTTTCAGCACGTAAACAAACAAATCCAGATCATGGGCCGACTCTGTTTCCACCCAGAGATGAGCGGCAAAATATCCTGTTGTTTCTGTTGTTGCATCCATAGTCATAGAAAATACCAGCTGATCTTTTCGATTATCACTTCTGTATCCCTGCTTTGTTTCTGATACAGGCTTTTCCTCTGTAAGACAGTGCTTCTCATTGTCCAGATATATCTTTTTATATTCTGTATCCGGCAGTGGAAACTTTTCTTCCGGACGATTGACAATATCCTTTCCCCCCGGATTTAATACGCTTAAACGAACCGGCGGCGTTTTAATCCACTTGTTATCTATGGATTTCAGATAGCAGTCAAAAAAGAGTTTCAGATCTTCCTGATATTCATACAAATCAGACCATTCATGGGTATTATGTATCCTCAGCCATTTAGCAGAAGAACCAATCCGCTCAAAGGCTTCCAGAGTTCCATAGGTATGAAACTTGCTGATATAGCTTCCCACAATATATGCCGGTACGGTAATGTCTTCCAGCCTGATCCGCTTATCCTCCCAATATGCATTCATCAGAGGATATTTCTCTGACATGGCCGCCATGTTTTCATAATAGGTAAAGCCTTCTTTTTCCCGGTCAATCCGCTGCTGAAATCCAAAATTGGGAATTCCGCCGCACATACTGGTCTGCCGGTACACATCATTAAATCCTTCCCAGGGTGCAATGGCCGCTAAATGGGGAGGTCTCACAGAGGCTGTCAGAAACTGCGCAACTGCAAGATAAGAGTTTCCGGACATTCCAACTTTTCCGCTGCACCAGGGCTGCTTGGCTGCCCATTCTATAATGTCATATCCGTCTAACGCCTCAGCCGTGCCAAAGGAAACATTATCCCCGCCGCTGTAATAAGTCCCTCTGGCGTCAGGCTGTACTACCGCATACCCGGCCGGCACCCAGAAACCCGGATCTGGCCCCTCCTGCTTTTGCAGCCCGGAAAGAGCTCCATCGGGCACGCCCCAGGGCAGATGCAGACTGTGCACATGTTTTCCATAGGGGCTGTATGCTACAACCGCCGGAACCGCTTCTTTACCGGCGGGCCGGATTACATCAGTGAATATCACTGTTCCGTCTCTTAATTCCACAGGGAGATCCTTTTCCAGTATCATATCGCAGGCAAGAGGCTTTGATTCCTTCGTAATACGGCTTCCTTTTTTTAAGAATACAGTCTCCCGCTTTACCCCCGGATGCTGTTCCTTAGGATAAACCTGATGAGGATCAAAAATCACCTCTATCTGCTCTTTTCCAAATTGCTTTTTTACATATTTCCGTTTTCTAATCATGAAAATTATTTCACCTTCTGCGCTTTATTTTTCAGCATTTTATTTCTGATATGAGAACTCTGGACATCTATAAATACAGCGATGATAATCAGAAGTCCTTTTGCAATCAGCTGCCAGTTGGAATCTACATTTAAAAGATTCAGGCCGTTATTGATACATCCTACAATCAGACATCCCACAAAGGTTCCAACCATGCTTCCCTTCCCCCCGGAAAGCGGGGTGCCGCCAATAACTACAGCTGCAATGGCATCCATTTCCATGCCCTGTCCGGCGGAAGTCTGGGCGGAAGCGGCTCTTCCTGTGAGAATCAGCGCTGTTACAGCCGCGCAGATTCCCATAAAAATAAAAACTCCCATTTCCACCCGTTTGGTGTTTACGCCGCAGACCCTGGCGGCTTCTTTATTCCCTCCAATGGCAAGGGCATTTCTGCCAAAGGTTGTCTTTTTAATCAGAAGGGTTCCAAAGGCTACCATAACCAGCATCATAATCACCGGCACCGGTATCGGTCCCGCATGACCCTGTCCAATGGATTTAAACCATTCCGGAATCCCGGTTACCGAAGAATTGTTGCAGGCCAGATAATTGACTCCCTCGAAAATAGACATAGTAGCAATTGTGGCGATAAAAAACGGCAGTCCCACTTTGCTGATCAGCAGACCATTTAAAAGCCCGGCTAAAAGTCCGATTCCAAGTGCAAGCACTACAATGAAAACCGCCGGCATGGCTGTTTTTGTAGCTAAAAGAGCCGCGAAAGTTCCTATCATGCCAACCATAGTACCTACTGACAAATCAATGCTTCCACTGGCCACTACCAGTGTAAATCCGATTCCAAGTGTAGTAGACGCACAGATCTGCCGCAGAACATTTGTGAGATTTCTTGTGGTTAAAAACGCATCGGAAACGCAGCTTAATACAATAAAAATTCCCAGAAAGATTAAAATACATTTATAATCTCCAACCAATGCCCGCCAGACAATATTTATTTTCTGTGAAAATGTACTTTTTGTATCTGTCATTCTTTTATACTCCTATACAGTTACAGCGACAGGATTCCTGCCGCTGTAAACATCATCCCGCAATACAAACTGATTTTTGCATTTATTTTACATACTCATCAATATTGCTGCTGTCCACAATATAAGTTACTTCTTTTGATATATCAGTTGTTTTCTCAAATGTTTTGTCAGAAGCAACGGCAATTGCCAGATTCAGGCCATTCTCGGCAATAATATCAAAATCAAATCCGATGGTTGCTGATTCCAGCCCGTCTTTGATTCCCTGAAGTCCTGTCTGTGTGGCATCCATGCCAAGAGATACCATTTTTACATTGGCTGATGCACATGCCTGCATAGCCCCCATTACCATTTCATCATTTGCGCTGACTACACAGTTCATTTCCGGATATGTCTGCATCCAGTCTTCCATCTGAGACAGCGCTGTATCCGCAGAAAAATTGCAATACTGCATTTCCAGTAACTTTGCCCGGTCTTTATAAGCTTCATCCTCAAATAATGTACAAAGTCCTTCGTAGCGCTCTGTCATCTGTTTCACACCCTGGGCGCCGTTAATATAACCAACATTTAAAGTAACATCCTTATTCTCATCCAGATACTTTTTCAGCCAGTCTGCCTGTGCCACACCAGCTCCATAATGATCAATAGTAAGCAGGCTTGCGGTATAGTCTTCATAATTAATGCCAAATCCGAAATCAATCACAGGAATTTCAGCTGATGTACAGGCTTCAAAAGCCGGAACAGAGCCGTCAGAATCCACTGCCTGTATGCAGATAACATCCGGATTTCTGGCAATCAGGCTGTCAACGTCGGATAACTGTGTATCCACATCCAGATTAGCATTGGTAAAGAAATACTCAATGGTATACGGATTGCTGTCATCTTTATTATAGGCTTCAATTAGTTCTTCTGTTTTTTCCCACCATCCGGTCATAGCCTCATCCAGAGAACGAAAAGCAAAACCAATGGTGAGGGCTTCTTTTCCGGCCCCGCCTTCTTTCGACGAACCATTGCCGCCTTCCTGTTTCCCACAGGCTGCCATAGATAAAATCAATACTGCCGCCAGTCCCACACACAATAATTTCTTTAATACCTTCTTCATTTTTTTCCTCCTTATTTGTTGTTTTATTCATCACATGCCTTATAGTTCAGACACTTTTGACCTGTTTTAACCCGTTCCTCAGAAACACCAAATGCATACTGGAGCAGATCATCTGCCGAAAGTCCCTCACGGTTTTCTTCCATATGTACAATCTGTCCATTTCTGACTACTGCAATGGTGTCGCTCATACCCAGGATTTCCGGCATCTCAGAGGATACCATAAGAATAGCAAGCCCCTCATTTCTGGCCAGATCATTCATAATTTTGTAAATTTCTGACTTCGCACCCACATCTATCCCTCTTGTAGGTTCATCCAGAATCAGAATTTCAGGATTATTTAACAGCCACCTGGCCAGAATTACTTTCTGCTGGTTTCCTCCGGATAAAGAAGCAATAGGGTCTGAAAATGAGGCTTTTTTTACATGCAGCTTTTCTGATATCTGCTCACAATCCCAAAGCTCCTTCCTGCTGTTCATAAAACCGGCCCTGGCATACTCTTTAATTCTGGGCAGCGTAATATTTGTGGATATGCTCATGGACTGTAAGATTCCCATTCTGAGCCGGTCCTCCGTTACCATGGCAATTCCCTGGGCAATGGCATCTTTGGGACTGGTAATTTTTATTTCCTGATCATTGATATATATCTTCCCGGACCGGATGGGATCAATCCCGAAAATGGCCCGCATAATCTCGGAACGTCCCGCTCCCATCAGTCCGCAGAGCCCTAAGATTTCTCCTGCCCGCACCTCAAAAGATACATTTGAAAATCCGTCTCCGCAGAGGTTTTCCACCCGGATTTTAACTTTTCCTTTTTCGAACTGATCCTTTATGTAAACATCATCTATTTCTCTGCCGGCAATAAGTCCGATCAGTTGATCCATAGTGATCTCTCTACAGGATTTCGTGGCCACAAACTGTCCGTTTCTCATAATTGTCATGTTGTCACAGATTTCAAACAGTTCCTCTAATTTGTGGGATATAAAAATAACCGCGGTTCCTTTTTTTACAAGATCCCGGACAATGCCATGAAGCAGCAAAATCTCCTGGTCGGCCAGAGCGGATGTGGGCTCATCCATTACGATAATATCAGCGTCATAGGATACCGCTCTTGCCAGCTCGATCAGCTGCATATTTGCCACCGACAGACTGCTGACATAGGCAGAAGGATCCACTGAAATATTCAGCCGTTCCAGCAGCTCTTTTGTCTTCCGGTTCATCAATCCGGTGTCAATGACTCCGGCCTTTGCAAACTTTCCTTCCCTTCCCATCCAGATATTCTCTGCAACAGTAAATGTCTGAACAAGATTCAGTTCCTGATGGATCATGGAAATTCCCGCATTTAAAGCATCGTGTGGAGATTTAAACGCCGTTTCCCTGCCTTTGTAAATAATCTCACCTTCATCCTTCTGATAAATACCTAGCAGACATTTCATCAGGGTAGATTTTCCTGCTCCGTTTTCGCCAATCAGCGCATGAATTTCTCCTCTATGCACAGTCAGACTGACCTGATCAAGAGCTACCACTCCCGGAAAACGCTTTGTAATTTTTTTCATCTCCAATACAGCTTCCATGTCATCCCTCTTTCATTTTTATGATTATTTACTGTAAATTTTCATATCATTATTATAACACAAATCTTGTTTTGGTCAATAAGATTTGTGTTTTTTGTAAATATAGTCTATTATTTTCAATATTTTTTATATAATTTAAATAATTTTTCTTTCACATCATTGCTTTATTAAAGGGTTTTAAAATGTAAATTTACATTTTCTGGTATTTCAAACATTTGATTTAGAAAGCACAAAAAAGAATCCTGCCACGGCAGGATTCTCCGCCTGCGGCGGGTTGCGCAAGCAACATGATTCCACTCTGCCGCAGTGCGATCATCAGCGGAGCGTTTTTTTGCTCTATAGGAATCGCTACTTTTCAGCTTTATCACAACACGGTATTTCCTAAAGAGCAAAAAAAGAAGCCAAATAACTTCAGCTCCTTTTTCATTTCTTTCACTTTTTACTTTTTATTCTTCTAGAGTATTCTCTCCGCCAAAATATTTTTCAAAGACAGTAAAAAAACTTCCGGTTTTTAACTCTCCGCTGGTGTCAAGCTCTACATTCTTCCAGATCTCCTCATTGAATCTGGAATCCGCTTCCTTTACATATGTATCATAGGTGCTGTTCACCGCAGCTTCCATTCTGCTCTTTAATACTTTCTCTTTATTCTTTTCGGTAAGCTCTGCGTCATAACTTTTCACACATCGGAAAATATAATAACCGTTATCTTCCGCTGTAATCCCACTGATTTGATTGTCCTTTAATGCAAAAATATCTTCCTGGTTTTCTTCCTCTAACTGGCTTTTGTCCAGATTAATATCTGTTTTTGCAGCCTCATTGTAAGAAGACGCCAGCTGCGCAAAATCCTCTCCGTTATCCAGCTGCTGCTTTATTTTCTTTGCGGTGTCCTCCGATTTTACAAAAATCTGCTGGGCTTTCATAACCTGTGCCTCTGCGTCGCTGACTTCCTGATCTATGTTTTCTGTCAGCGACTGATAGGTCATCTGGGCAGCGGCATATCTTTCATACAAATCCGTCAGTTCCTTTTCTGAAATACCAAAATATTTCTTTTCCGCATCATTCAGCGTTTTATAATACTCCTTTGCCGCATCCTCTGCCTGGCTCATCTGCGCTTCCGTAAGCGTAAGCCCCTTATCTTTGGCAATCAGATCCATAGTATAAATCTCCGCCAGCTTTGTCACCGTGAGATTTTTTATGTAAACCTCCAGTTTTTCCTTCTGATCAGATTCCCATAGATTCACCCCGTACAGGTCCGCATACTGATTCTGATAATTTACCAGAAATACTTTGGCTTCCGACACTGTACAGGCCTCTTTATCAATCTTAAATACATTCTTTTTTCCAATACCGCATCCCGTCAGCGCTGCTGCAGTTAAAACCGCCGCAGCGCCCCATGTAATCCATTGTTTTACTTTCATTTCAGCAATTCCTTTTCTAACTCTGCTGTTATCACGCATCCACTACCAGATAACGTCCGTCCGGCAGAGCAAATACTTCCTGGGCTTCTTCCAGGTCTTCTTTGGTCATTCCGGCAATATCCGCACCTGCCTCCTCCAGATATTCCCGCACCTCTTTTATATTTTTGCAGACCACTGCCATACACATTTCTAAAAAATCTTCTGCTTCCTCCTGTGTTTTTGCAACTTTTTTTGGAAACAACTTCAGCTGTTGTTCCAGAAAAACCTGAATACACATTTCATCATATTCGTACATCACATACTCCTTTATTTTGTCATTCAAGTCTCGCTCTTGTGAGACTTAGTGCACCATTCGGGTCAGCTTTGCTGACAATATTCTGTTACTATCATAAAGGCAAAACCCCGTCTGTGCAATGATTTTTAAATATTTCCGGGTGCCATTTTTTCAGTTCCTGATACAGTCGTGAAACAGGAAGACCTACTACATTATTATAATCCCCGTGGATCTTTTTAATAAACACGGCTCCCTTTCCCTGTATCCCATAAGAACCAGCCTTGTCCATAGGTTCTTTCGTCTGGATATAGTCCCGTATTTCCTCCGGACTGATATCGTACATCGTCACATCTGCAGCTTCATAAAAGGTATGAACCTGTTTTTTTCCGGTATACAAAAGAATAACAGATACCCCGGTATACACCTGATGTGTCTGCCCGGACAGCATGGATAATACCCGAAATGCATCCTGCTCATCCCCGGGCTTTCCCAGAATCTGTTCCTTAAATACCACCACCGTATCAGCGCCTACTATCACATAATTCCCCGGAGAATCTGACAGCTGAGACGCAATCTCTTCTGCCTTCCGCCGGGCAAGTTCCATGACAACCTGATCCGGACTTGATTTGCTGATGCTTTCCTCACCTGCGGCCGGCATCACCCGAAAGGAAAGCCCCACCTGGTTCAGCAGATCTCTTCTTCTAGGAGATGCCGACGCTAAAATCCATTGATATTCCATTCTAAAATTCCCCCTTGATTCTTTCAAGTCTTGCTCTTTATTCAACGGATATCACAGACCCAAGGCGGAAGGAATACAGAAAAATTTTCTCTACCTTCATCTGCGGAAACACCTTTTCTAACGCCTGTCCGTAAAGCAGAAGCTGCTTTCGGTATCTTCCCGCCAGCTCCCCGCCATTTGATACCGCATCTGTTTTATAATCCAGCAGTGTTATGCCTTTTTCTCCGGTCCAGAATACATCTATAATTCCCTGCACAAGCACCGGCTCTTCTCCCTTGGCCTCTTCCCATACCTGACACGCCGGCAGAGCCATCACAAAAGGACGCTCCCGGTAGAGTCTTTCTTCCTTCTGGGCCTTAGCCATCTCAAAGGCCAGATCAGATGAGGCAAAAGCCGTCAGCTGCTTTATGTCCAGACGAACTGCCAGCGCTTCATCTATCAGATGCATATGCCGCATCCTGTCAAACTCTGCCTCCACCCAGTCACCGGCCTGTAAACCTTTGCAGTTTAATAGTCCCGCAAAGTCAAAGCACTCCAGGAAGCGATGCATGGCCGTCCCTTTAAGAGCTCCTGCATTCTCTTCCTCTTTTCTGTCTGCGAATTTCGGAAGATACGGAATCACGTCCTGTTTCGGATAAAACTCTGCCGCCTGGGCAGCTATCTGCTCTTCCATATATCTGTGCTTTAATTCAGAGACTGACACTTTCTGCTTTATAATTCCAAAGGCTTCATAAGGATATTTCCAGGACATCCTCTCATCCCACAAACTCAACGCTTTGGAATCTGTCTGTGACAAGGCCGCAAGTATTTTCTCCCGGCTGTTAAAAAGCTCCGCTTTCTTATCCGCTTCCATCTCAGCCCGCTCATAGTCTCTAATTATCTCAAGCTCCCAGGGCTGTTCGTTGGACAGAATAACCGGAAGCACCCAGTCCCAGAAACACCTGGCTTCTGTCCGCTGCACAAAGGGAAGCTTTTCTCCTTTTTTCAGAGGACATGGCGTAAAGGATTTCTTCTCATCTATGATTCCTGTCAAAATGAGTTTTTCTCTGGCTCTGGTCAGGGCCACATACAAAAGACGCAGCTCTTCTCCCAGAAGCTCCTTACGTTCCAGCATTCCAAATACCTGCCGGGAAATACCAGAACACTTCACCCTGTATTGTCCGTTCATCCAGCGCATCCCCACGCCATACTGAGGATGAAAAATCATGGGAGCATTTAAGCTCATCAGATTAAATTCCTTTCCCATGCCGCACAAGAATACTACCGGAAACTCCAGCCCCTTGCTTTTATGTATGGTCATAAGATGTACCGCATGGTCCCGGCTGCTGACAAGCTCCGCCTCTCCGTAATCCATCTCGTATTTGAGCATCTGTTCAATATACCGTATAAAATGAAACAGCCCCTGATAACTGGTGTTTTCATAGGCAATGGCCCGCTCTAAAAACATATCCAGATTCGCCTTTCTCTGCCGCCCTCCGGGCAGCGCCGTTACATAGTTCAGATATCCCGTCTCCCGGTAAATCTGCTGAATCAGCTCATGAACAGGGGTATATGGAACTAACTCCCGGAGTTTTTCAATAAGCTCCCAGAAAGTTGTTATCTTCTGCTGAATTCTCTGAACATCTGCACCTCTGTCTTTACTGCTTTCCAGCAGTTTTTCCCATTCCTCCTTATTGAGCGACTTCCAGGCCAGAACACTTTCTGAGAAAGATTTCTCCGGAAATGCTGCTTTAAGATCTGCCATCTCTTCTGCTGAAAATCCGCCGATTGCCGATGACATAACCCCCGCCAGAGGGATATCCTGTCTTGGATTATCCAGGATTTTCAAAAACTGAATTACAGTCTGTACTTCTATAGCTGAAAAATATCCCGACTTTGATGTGGTCACAAGAGGAATCCCCTCTTCTGAAAATACCCGCACAAAAGTTTCGCTAAAGCCTTTTAGAGCGTGCACCAGTATTACAATATCCTGATAGTCAAACTCTGTACTCTGCACCAGCTTACGTATCCTTGCGGCTGTATACCGGGCCTCTGCTTCGACTTTATCCTTCTGGTCCAGAGAGAGAACAATCCCCGCCAGCTCCGCCTGGTATTGTTTTGGATCTTTCGTCTCTTCATAAGCCGCCCCCGGATATAATGCCGCCTTTTCATCATAAGCGATATTTCCCATATCCACATCCATAATATGATCAAAAATCTCATTGGTAAAATCCAGCACTTCCTGTCTGCTCCGGAAGTTCTTATGCAGATCAATTCTCTGATACTTTCCATCTTCAATGGTATACTGGTTATATTTTTCCATAAAAAGCTCGGGTCTGGCCAGACGAAACCGATAAATACTCTGCTTTACATCTCCAACCATGAAAATATTCGGTTCCCCATTCTCTTCTCTTGAAACAGCACGGATCAGGGCTTCCTGCACATAATTGCTGTCCTGGTATTCATCTACCATAACTTCCGCAAACCTTTGCTGATACTCCCCTGCTGCTGCCGTGGGCTTTTTAGTTTCAGAATCCACCAGAATATTCAGGGTAAAATGTTCAATATCCGAAAAATCCAGAATATTCCGGTCCCCTTTCTCCTGAGCAAACTTCTTCCTGAATAATTTTACCAAACGTACCAGCTCTTCCATAGGAATCTTCTCATCCTGAAGCATCTGAAGCTGCTGAGCCGGCGGATAAGCAAAATAACTGTTCTTTAAAACTGTCAGCTGTTTTTTTACTTTGTCCCTGAGATCCTGAACCTTTTTTTTCTTTTCCGGATCACAAGTCTGCTTTTTTCTAGAGAGAGCCTGAAAAGAGAAATCCTGCAGCGCCTTATACCAGTCTTTATAACTTTTCTGTCCCTCTAACTGTTCCAGCCTGTGGATGTCATCATATATTGCTTCCAGATAGAGGACCGGGCCATCCTCCTGCTGTGCAATATTTAACATCTGATTTTCCGTCTGAAGCAAAGACTGTATCATTTGATTCAGCCATGCAAACAATTCCCCCATAAAGGGCAGTGCATCCATTTCCTCCAGAGAACTGCACTGATACATGGAAAGACTCTCATCCAGCCACTCTTCGGGCCAGGGATAACTGTCTGAATATTCAAACAGGCTTCCTAGCATCTGACGGATATTATGATCGTTCTTTGTATTGCTGTAATTCTCTATAAGATACAGAAAAGTTTCTCTCTTTTCCTCATAAGCCTCATGAAGCACCTCATCAAGCACATCCTCTTTAAGCATACTGATCTCCCGCTCATCGGCAATCCGAAAACCGGGATCCAGACCAATCTCATAAAAATGATTGCGTATGACACTCAGCCCAAAGCTGTGAATGGTTGATATCTGTGCATTGTGAACCAAAGTTACCTGTCTTTGCAGATGCAGATTATCTGGCTGTTCCTTTAATGCGGTGTCAAGGGCTGCGCCGATGCGTTCACGCATTTCAGATGCCGCCGCATTGGTAAAAGTCACCACTAAAAGCCGGTCAATATCTATGGGATGCTCCTGATTCAGTATCATCTGGATAATCCGTTCCACAAGCACGGCTGTCTTTCCGGATCCGGCTGCCGCCGAAACAAGAAGGTTACGCTGATGCAGTCCTATCACCTGCTTCTGCTCTGCTGTCCATCTCATTTCCATTCCGTTTCCTCCTCATCCATCCGTCTCCAGATCTCTTCCTCTGCCAGATTTTCAAGCTGTTTTTTTTCGTACCCCGGTATCCGTAAATCAAACTGGCAGACACCGGCAAAGGGACAGTACTGACATCCATCCTGATCATTTAAAACCACAGGTTTGGGGCTGATTTCTCCTTTCAGAATCTGCCTTGCACTTTCTTTGATTTTTGCTTCTGTAAATCTTCCCAGCTTTTCAAACTGGTCCCTGCTGGCCACAGAGCATCCTCTAGAACTTAATGTCCCGTCCTTTTTCAGTGTAACGGGTATAACTCTTGATTTTCCTTCCAGATCTTTGTCCAGTTTTTCAATCACAGCAGGATCCTGATTAATAAGCCCCTCGGGTCTTAATTCTTCCAGAACGGCTTTTTCTATGTCTTCCGAAGAGGCCTGCGCGGACAGCTCCACCATAGGATTTTCCAGATGATAATAAAGTACTCCCGCCGGAATCACATCTTTATCCGGCGTCTTTTTTCTTTCTCCTGCAAGGGCCTCATTCATATAGGTCATCAGCTGCAGCTGAAGCCCATAATATAGGTTCAACAGCTGAAACTTTTTCTTGCCGGACTTGTAATCTAAGACTTTCAGATAAATCTGATCTTCATTTTCAAAGGTATCAATCCGGTCAATTCTTCCCCGGATTATGATTTTCTCCTGCTCATTTAACCTTTCTTGACCCTGAGACAGCTCCAGTTCCCGCCGGAATAATGTCTCATATTCTCCAGGATGAAAAACACCCCTTCGTATCTGTGCAGTAAGGGCCCATACGCTTCTTTCCAGAATTTTATGAATCCGCTCTATCATATAACGCCCCCGGCTGCTGTCCTCCAAAACACTGGTATCCATGGAAAGAACCGTTTCTGTAACAGCCTCTTTTAACAGCCGCTTCTGCTGCTCTTTTGTAATATCAAACCAGCTTAAGTTTTCATTTTTTACTTTCCGGCTGTAGCATTCAAGGGCCCCATGAAACACGTTTCCCATATCCGCTGTCTCAAATGTAAACTCCGGCCGTTCTTTCAGCTTCAGACCATATTCCAGAAAGTGGGCGTAAGCACACCTTGCAAAGGACTCAAACCTGGAAACAGAAGTTTGAAGTGTGGTTCCATAGAGCCGTTTCGCTGTTTCTGTATTCAAACCTTCTCCGTCAAAGCAGGCAAACGCAGCATCAAACAGCCGGCGTGTCTGGTCCGCCCACACAGGCTGAGCTAAAAGCCAGTGATGAAACCCCTTCCACTCGCCTGTAATCTGTCCTTCCCTGGCAAGTATCAGTCCCTTTACATACTGCTTCATAACATCTCCGGCCGTCAGGTATCTGTCTGAATCCTCCGGTGTTAATTCCTGTACCTGTAAAAAAGGAAACATCCTGCAGATAGCTCCCACCAGGTAAGAGGGCTTCCTGGCATTTCCAAGACTGTCCATTCTGCCGCAGGTCATAATCAGCGCGTCAGAGGGCTTGGTCATATTCAGATATAGATAAAACTTCTGCAGAAAAACCTGTTCCCGGGCAGTGGAAGCCAGCTCTATGTTTCTGTCTGCCAGCAGCTCCCTGTCATACTGGGAAAGCAGACTTCCCCGGTCTGCCTGTTTTGGGACAACACCGTCATTAAGCCCCAGAAAAATAACTACCTTCACGCGGTCTAGACGTGTTCTCTCAATATCTCCAAGAATCACGCAGTCTGCACCGGGAGGGATAGTTCCTATTTTTGCCGCAGTAAATCCGGCATCCAGTATATCCGCATACTCCCGGACAGTGGTGGTCTCCTCTCCCAGCAGATCTACAATCTTATCCAGCAGGTCAATAACTACCCGGTAAATCTGAGCATACACCGCCGCCTGGACTTCCTGACCTTCCGCCTCAAACTGCTCCTGTTTTTCCTTTAACTGTTCCTGCATATGAAGGGACAGCATCAGCTGATACAGCGCCTCCGACATACTGCGCACTGTACGTTTTCTTCCCTTTAGCGCAGTTCGAAAATCCATAATCTGCGTTACAAATCGTTCTCTGAAGCTATTGAGCTTACAAAGCTTTTGCAGCCCGTCCTCCTGGCTTTTTAGCACAGATGTCTTTGTTCCCGGCAGATGGACCCATTTCTCCTTCCACCGCCGAAATCCCCGGATTCCCCGTTCCAGCACATAATTTTCCACCACATCAATTTCATCGGGTTCAAAACCGGAAAGTCCTGTTCTGAGATAACGGAATACACTTTCGTAACTGAAATCCTTTTCCACCATCCAAAGCGCAGCCCGGACCCACTCCGTAAAGGGGTGAAACAGCACGTTTTCTTTCTCATCAGAAAAGTACGGAATACCGCTGGTTTCAAATACTTCTTTTGCATATTTCTCATACACATCTGCACAGCCGCTGACAATGGCAATATCCTGATACCGGTAATTATAACACTCTAACAGCTCCCGAATCTTTGCCGCAGCAAAAATCAGCTCCTCCTTCGGGCTGGCCAGGCTGTACACGGACAATGCCGGACATCTGTCTCTTTCCTCCGGGGCATGTTCCATAACATAATACCCAGGACGGAACAGATGCTCTTCTAGAAATCCCAGCACCTGATTTTTTGAAAACCGCCCCAGGCGTCCGTCCAGCAGCTTTGGCTGTTCTATGGTAATTCCCAGCCTTCCGGCCATGCCTGTCAGGCTTCGGACCATTTTACGGCTCATATAAAACAGTTCCTGAATTCCCCTGTCATTGTAGAGCTCCCCCTGGATATCCATACAGGCAGTTACATAAAACTCCCCGGACACCTTCATAAGTTCACGCATCAGATTCATCTGTACCGGAGTAAAGCCAGTGAAACAGTCAAAAGCAAATACTGCCCCTTTTAAAAGCTCAGATTCTCCCACACAATCTGCCAGCACAGAAAGCAGTGTCTCCGATGTCACAAAACGATCTTTTAAATACCGGTCAAATTCCCGGTACAAAAGCAGCATGTCCTTTAACTTATAGTACAATGCTCCATTCTTGGATAATGCCAAAAGCTCATCCTCAAGATCTTTTGGAGTCAAACCATACTGCATAAACTCCGAAATCAGAGACTTCATCTGATCAATATAACCCATTCTGCTGATATTTTGTTTTAAAGCTGTCAGGCTGTTTTTATGATCTTCCGCCAGTTTCCGAAGCACCAGATTCTTTCCGGTATCTTCCAGCACAGAAAGACTGCCTTTTCCAAGCTCATCAAAAATACGGTAGGCCAGCCGGTCAAAGCTCACCACATCCACATTCATAATGGCCTGCTCCGGCTGTCTTAACACTAGCTCTTTTTGTGTCTGCATGGTAAACTGTTCCGGAACAACCACATAAAACATGCGCCTGGGATCCTTTTTCGCCTGCTGTAAAATTGTCTGATGCAGAGTATATGTTTTTCCGCTTCCTGAATTTCCTATCAAAAAATGCAGCGCCATAAATCTCTCCTTTATAAAAAAGAAACCTGCCACAGCAGGATTCTCCGCCTGCGGCGGGTTGTGTAAACAACATGATTCCACTCCGCCGCAGTGCGATCCACAGCGGAGCGTTTTTTGCTCTATAGGAATCGGCACTTTTCAGCTTTATCACAACACAGTATTTCCTATAGAGTAAAAAAGAATGTGCAAAGCACATTCATCTACACTAATTTTTATTATACACTATTTATCCGTCCTGTTCAAAATATGGATTCAGAACAATCTGAAGCGTTTTTTGCTCTATAGGAATCGGTACTTTTCAGCTTTATCACAACACGGTATTTCCGATAGAGAGACAAAAAGGTCCCCACAGACAGGGGACCTCTCAAAATGCTATCACTTCATTTTATGTTTTTTCGCTTGAAAGAATTTTCTTGTTTCCTTTGCAACAACACCGCTTAATGCGAAGATTGCAATCATATTTGGAATTGCCATAAGACCATTAAAGATATCCGCAATGGTCCACACCGCAGACACTGTCATATATGGCCCGATAAATACTGCCAGAATATAAATCCAGCGGAAAACCGTAATAGCTTTTGTTCTTCCTCCGGTGAGATACTCCAGACATCTCTCAGAATAATAATCCCAGCCCAGAATTGTCGTAAAGGCAAAAAATACAAGACACAGCATCAGAATAAAGGAAGCTACTTCCGTTGGGAAGGGAAGCCCCTGCTGGAACGCATAAGTGGTGACCTGAACTCCTTCCATGCCTTCCATCTTCCAGGCGCCAGTCATGACAATAGAAAGTCCTGTCATGGTACAGATTATAATTGTATCAATAAAGGTACCTGTCATGGACACAAGTCCCTGACGAACCGGCTCCTTTGTCTGTGCCGCTGCCGCTGCAATGGGTGCGGAACCAAGACCTGCTTCGTTGGAAAAAATTCCCCTTGCAACACCTTTCTGCATGGCAATAAACATAGTTCCCACAACGCCTCCAGTAACCGCTTTGGGATTAAAGGCTCCCTCTATAACAGTTCCAATTGCCGCAGGTACAGCAGAAATGTTGCAAACTACTAAAATCACACAGAACAGTACATAAACCACTGCCATAAACGGTACAACAATCTGTGAAACATTTGCAATTCTCTTAATACCGCCGATCAAAACAAGCGCTACGCAGAAGGTCAGAATTAAAGATGCAATTACAACAACCCAGGAATAAGTTCCAATGCCAGGAATGGTGATAGTATGTAAGCCGCCAGGATCAAAAAAGTTCTTAATGGCAGATGCGATTCCGTTCACCTGAGTAAAGGTTCCGATTCCAAATAATCCAACGCAGATTCCAAAAAACGCAAACAGCTTAGCCAGCCATTTCCATTTTTTTCCCATTCCACGCTCAATATAGTAGAAGGGCCCTCCAAGAGAATGTCCGTCTTTGGCTACCACACGGTATTTAACAGCCAGAAGTCCTTCCGCATATTTTGTAGCCATTCCAAAAAATGCCGCCACCAGCATCCAGAATAAAGCTCCCGGACCTCCGGCACAGACAGCCGTGGCAACGCCGACAATATTTCCGGTACCTATGGTAGCGGAAAGTGCCGTGCACAGCGCGCCAAAAGAAGTTACCTCACCTTCGCCGCCTTCTTCATTTTTTACCATCCATTTCAGAGCCAGCGGCAGGCGTCTTACCTGCAGGATGCCCATCCGGACAGTCAGCAGTATTCCTCCGGCAAGAATTAACACCATCAGTGGAACACCCCAGACAAAATCATCAACGGATTGCAGTACATTGTTAATTGTTTCCCACATAATTTCAATTCCCCTTTTATTTTATTTATAAAAAGAATCCTGCTGTGGCAGGATACTCCGCCTGCGGCGGGTTGCTTTTGCGACATGACTCCATTCCGCCGCAGTGCGAGCCACAGCGGAGCGTTTTTATGTCATAGGACGTTCCTTTGACATAAAAAAACCGGAGTTTCTACTCCGGTTTTACACTCATAAAAAGAACAGTCTTCATCCACTGCTATTCTTTCTCTGTCCTTTTGCCTGAGAGATTAAGCAATAAAGCCTTGCACCTTCGGCACTCAAATACGTCTGAGATTCTCCAGAGTCACAATCCATTTGCAGTCCTCATCCAAAATCTTCTAATTTTGGACACCTGAGAGTTTTGCTCCTTCGGATGATATTACATCAATTTCCTGCAAACTTCTTCTTGTTTCTATTCAATACTTTACTACGATACAGATATTTCTATAAAAAGTCAAGGATTTTTTTTAATTCCTTTTATCCCAGCGTACAAACCAGCAGGTGGTCCAGATCAAAAAAAGGATCTTCCGACATCATCTTATCTATTTTATGAAGATTCAAATCCGAATGTTCAATTTCTCTGGCATATCTATGGGAAATCTCAATCTGATCTTCGAAAGAATACGCTTCTTTCTTTATCATCCAGGAAGCCAGATTCAGTTCCCTGATCAGCAGTGTATGAACCACTGCCAGTTTCAATTTCCCAAAAGCATTTCCATCATACACCGCCCCGCAGAAATAACTGAAAATAAAATATTCCAGCAGTCTTTCATATTCATAATTCCGGTCAGCATAAGCGGTACAAAACTCCTCTCTCCTGCTTATATAGATGCCTGGCGGCGTTTCTTCATACAAAAGCCCTTCACACTTTTTCAGCCAGCTCTCCCACTCCGGATCCAGCACTTCCAGCTGATGAAGCCGGTACATCATTCCATGCATCAGATAGCACCTGACTTCACCGCGGTTTTCGTATCTTCTCCACTTCTTTTGAATTTTTTCGGGAAAATCCGGCTGCCGGTAACGCTTTAATAAATCATCCACCGCAAACAGCTCCTGGCGGCTCAGCCGGTTCTGCAGATCATGGACTGCTGCCAGCATCAGAGCTGTTTTTATCTCAAAAGACATATCCTCTCTTCGGATCGTCTCAAAAAGAAATTCCCGTATTTCCTGAAGCTTTGTAAATAAAAAGAAATCAAATACATCATATTCTTCTGTATCACTTTCCTGCTCCCGGGTCTTAAAAGAAATTGGCCGTTTTGTTCCAAGTATCAACCTTGCGGCCTCCGGGCAGGATAATGACAGGGAGATTTCCCTCAGATTTTCAAATTCTTCATAGTGTCTGGGATATCTGCGGCAGGTTTTGCAAAGATACTCTTCTCCTGCCTCCAGACAGATATCACACAGATTCTGTTCATTGAGGAACGCACAGCGTTTGTGATCGTACTGCAAAAAGGTCCCCTCCGGCCAGTCAACAGAATTATACAGACGATTTCCAAAAGGTCCTTTTTCCTTTTTGTACTTTTTCAGAGTCTTTTTGTCAATGGCAATCTGCCAGCCCGCACAGCAGGTGTCACTGCATTGATGGGCTGTACACTTAAATTGTTTATAATAATACGGATATGTATATTCCATGTTCTCCCTACTTTCTCATTTGAATTGCCGCACTGGCCGCTTTCTCTGCATTCAGCAGACCGTCTCTTTGATCATTCACCAGACAATTATCGGCAGTGCTGCACAAAATCTCTTTGATCTGGCTCCCGTCCAGACTGGGATTGAAAGAAGCCAGCAGCACAGCTGTGCCGGAAACATAAGGCGCTGCCATAGAGGTTCCCATCATACCGCCATAGCTTCCTTTTCTTTTTCCAAGGAAATTCTCCTTCACTATCGTACTGTAAATATCATTGTCCCCTCCTCCGGGAGCAATCAGATCCACACGTTCTCCGGGGCTGCTGTAATCAGCCAGTGAAAGACTTCCATCTTCATTTTGTTTCGCTGCCCCCACAACCAGAATCCGGCCTTTTACCTCTGGAGCATCAATGGCAGCTAACGGATCGCAGGATGCATCCGTTTCCGGCAGATTTCCGGCGGCTTTACAGATCAAAAAATCATACCCGTGATTCAGAAATGCCAAAAACAGCTTTTCAAGCTGCACGGTATATGCTTCTATATTGGGATTTCCTTTTACAGCTTCCTCCGTCAAATCATCCCCGCCAAAGCAGGTGAGACTTAAATTAATCACCTTACAGCCACGATCTGCAATCAGATAAGTAAACGCAGTCTCAAGCCCCATCAGATCTATTTTATCATCTTTCACCCCAAGTCCAAACACAGAAGCACCGTACAGATTTCTTTTCTCTGTGGGAATGATACCGGTTATGCCAATCCCGTTATCAAATCCGGCAGCAGCAATCCCGGCCACATGAGTCCCGTGGGTTTCTAACTGCCCCTCTTCATCATACAGCTGATTGGCAAGAGGCATCTCCGTAAAGTTCAAATCTTCATGTTCTGTATAAAACCCGGTGTCCAGAATCCCTAAATTTACAGAAGTCTTCATCTGCTCTTTCAGTTTCCAGACCTGATCCATATGCACCGCTTTCATCCCCCAGGTTTCATTGACAGAAAGCTCTCCTGTCCACTCCTTTTCCCACCTGCTGTCTGAAGGCATGGCCCCTGATAAAATGCTGCACAAAATATTAGGTGTTCCGCATACGGCAATTCCCTTCTGTATCAACTTCTTCTGGACCTGCTCTAATTCCGGATAGGTATAACAATCCGGAAACCTGATCTGCACCACAGACACAGCTTTCAGCTCCCCTGCAATCGTTCCGTGATACTCACTTACAGCATTCAAAACATCTGCTTTGGAACATTCTGCCGCAAGCGTAATGAGAAGCTCATTATCTATGTACTCTATACCGCTGTTTTCATCTACCGCCGCATGTTTTTTATCCGGCTTCGTATAATAACTTTGTTTTGCTGGATCATAAGGCAAATTTACCGCTTTTGTCTTAATTTTTCCTGCAGATATAAAAGCAGAAATACTCACCCCTGCCGCCGCGGCAAATATCACAGCAAAAACGAAAACTTTTCCTTTCTGTTTCATTTTGGTTCCTCTCAGACTGATAACAGTTCCATCTGCAGATTAAATTTCCTATAGATTAAAAAAGAATCCTGCCGCAGCAGGATTCTCCGCCTGCGGCGGGTTGCGTAAACAACATGATTCCTCTCCGCCGCAGTGCGAGCATCAGCGGAGCGTTTTTTGCTCTATAGGAATCGGTACTTTTCAACTTTATCACAACACAGTATTTCCTATAGAGCAAGAAAGGCAATTCATTTCTGAATCGCCTCCCCTTCTAGTTTTCCTGCATATTTGCCATTTTAGCCGCCTGGTCCGCAGCAATCAGACTGTCAATAATTTCCTGGATATCCCCGTTCATAATATTTTCCAGCTTATACAGAGTCAGTTTAATACGGTGGTCTGTAACACGGCCCTGGGGGAAATTATAAGTACGAATCTTTTCTGAACGGTCCCCGGTTCCAACCTGGCTTCTTCTGGCCTCCGCTTCTGCATCATGGGCCTTCTGGCATTCCAGATCATACAGCTTTGCACGCAGTACTTTTAATGCTTTATCTTTATTTTTCAGCTGTGACTTCTCATCCTGACAGGAAATCACAATTCCGGTAGGTATATGTGTCAGACGTACTGCAGAATCAGTTGTGTTGACGCACTGTCCGCCGTTTCCGGAAGCACGGAACACATCAAATTTACAATCGTTCATGTCAATGGCAACATCCACATCCTCCGCTTCCGGCATAATAGCAACGGTAATGGTAGATGTATGAATACGGCCTCCCGACTCTGTCTCCGGCACACGCTGGACACGATGCACGCCGCTTTCATATTTCAACACAGAGTAAGCTCCCTGGCCGGTCACCATAAAACTTACATACTTCATGCCGCCGATACCAATTTCCTCCACATCCATAGTCTCTACCTTCCAGCGGCGGGACTCTGCATAATGTACATACATACGGTAAATTTCCGCAGCAAATAAAGCTGCCTCGTCCCCTCCTGCTCCGGCGCGGATCTCCACAATAACATTTTTATCATCATTGGGGTCTTTCGGAAGAAGTAAAATCTTCATCTGTCCTTCTAGCTCTTCCACTCTGGCTTTTGATTCATTCAGCTCTTCCTTAGCCAGTTCCCGCATTTCTTCATCGCTTTCTTCCTGCAGAAGCTCCAGGCTGTCCTCGATGTTCTGTCTGCACTGCTTATATTCTCTGTATGCCTCCACAATGGGCGCAAGATCACTCTGCTCTTTCATCAGTTTTCGAAACCGGTTCTGATCATCTGATACACCCGGTTCACTTAATTCGCTTAACACTTCTTCAAAACGAATCAAAAGATCTTCCAATTTATCAAACATGTTTCGCTCTCCTTCCAATTACAACCCGGTCCAGCCCGGCTAAATCTTTCAAAACCAGAATCTCTGTAAATCCCTTCCGGTTTAAAATCTCCGATACAGCCCCTCCCTGATCGCAGCCAATTTCAAATATCAGTATCCCCTCTTCCTTCAAATACCGAATACCTTCCTTTGCTATTTCCCTGTAAAAATGCAGGCCGTCTAAAGCGCCGTCTAAAGCTTTCCTGGGCTCATAATCCCGCACTTCCGGCATTAATGTTTCTATTACATCAGAGGGTATATAGGGTGGATTTGACACAATCACATCAAATTCCCCTTCTGTCTTTTCAAACAGATCACTCTGTAAAAAACGGATTTCCGTCTGGTTTTTATCACTGTTATAAGCAGCAACTTTCAGCGCAGGCGCTGAAATATCCGCCGCTGTCATCTGAATTTCCGGCTGATAATGTTTCAGGCTCACCGCAATGCACCCTGATCCGGTACACAGATCAAGAACTTTCATTCCGGGCTTTAAGTAATTCAGCGCCGTCTCCACTAGTATTTCAGTATCCTGCCTGGGAATCAGCACATCCGGGGTCACCTTAAAAGCCAGCCCCATAAATTCCTGTTGACCAGTCAGATACTGCAGAGGAATACGCTCACAACGCTTTGCCGCTATTTCCAGAAGCTTCTCATACTGCTCCCCGGGCATTTCTTCCATTTCATGCAGAAAATAGAAACTTCTGTTTATGCCGCAGACCTCTTCCATTAAAAACCAGGCATCTGAAATCTCATTTTCAATTCCTGCTGACTTTAAAAGCTTCTGTACATTTCTGTATGCTTCTCCGTATATCATGACACTGCTTCTCCGGAGGACACCTCTTCTTTCATTTCTTTCTGATATTCTTTCCAGTCAAAAACCGCTTCCACAGACGCAATTCCAACCTGAATCATATCATCATCCGGCTCCTTTGTAGTCAGCCCCTGCATCCACATCCCGGGTTTACTCAAGAAATTAATAAAAGCATTATCATATCTGCCGGCAAGCCGGAGTATTTCATAAGAAAGTCCTGCAATTACCGGTACCAAAAGAAGCCGGATCACCAGCCTCATAGTATGTGAATCCACACGGATAAACAAAAACAAAATAATACTGATTACAACAACAAACATCAGAAAACTTGTTCCGCAGCGTTTATGTTCCTTGGAGCTTTTTCTGACATTCTCCACATTGAGTTCCAGGCCATGCTCAATGCAGTTGATACACTTATGCTCTGCACCATGGTACATAAAAACCCGCTGAATCTCTTTCATTCTTGAAATCAGAAGAATATATGCCACAAAAATCACAAGTCTGATAATGCCCTCAAAGACCGCTACCGCTGTCTGTGACGCAACAGCACGGTTAAACAGCATAGACAGGTAATACGGCAGTATCATAAAAACCGCTACTGCAATCACTACCGATACAATCACTACCCCTGTCATCATGGCCTTTTCCTTTGTATTCTGCTGTTTCTGATCTGTTTTCAGCAGATCTTCCGGATTGGTTACAGCCTCCCCTTTTTCTTTTATCTCTTTTGTCCTGCCCTTCTTCTTGTCTTCCGGCTCTTCCTCCTCTTCAAAAAAAGATGCCGAATACATAAGTGTGGACATTCCTAAAACAAGAGAATCAATAAAGCTGATGATACCGCGTACCATAGGTATCTTCTTCCAGACGGAGTCTCCTCCGATTCCCTTGTACTGTTTCACTGCCACTTCAATTTCCTGATCAGGCTTTCTGACTGCAACCGCATACTGATCGCCATTGCGCATCATTACGCCTTCCATTACTGCCTGACCACCGATTCCGGAGTATTTCATATTCTCCTCCTACTTATATTAAAATAGGTTGAGATTTTGCAACCTCAACCTTATTTTTGAAATATCTGCTATTATTTTAAGCCGTATTTTCTGTTGAACTTATCAATACGTCCACGAGCCTGAGCTGCTTTCTGCTGTCCTGTATAGAATGGATGGCATTTAGAACAGATTTCAACGTGGATATCCTGCTTTGTAGAACCTGTTACGAAAGTGTTTCCGCAGTTGCAGGTTACAGTTGCCTGATAATAGTCTGGATGTATTCCTTCTCTCATTATTTTCACCTCTCATACCAAATTTCTTTGTTTTCCCGCACTATTATATGCCTCTTAGAAACAATAAACTTGTTTGTTTTATCAGCTTGTTCTGATAAACAGCTTTGATATTGTAGCACAGGAATGAAAAATATGCAATAGTTTTAGGAAAATCTATTAAAAGAGTTTTCTCTTCTTCACCATCTGGACAAATTCCCGGTTGTTTTTCGTATGAAGGAACATCTGAAGAATATTTTCAACCGCTTCATCGCCTTTCATGCCATTTAATGCTTTGCGCATAATATAAACAGCTTCCTGCTCTTCTCTGTCAAGGAGCAGATCTTCTCTCCTGGTTCCGGATTTCGGAATATCAATGGCAGGAAAAACCCGTTTTTCAGACAATTTCCGGTCCAGCACCAGCTCCATATTTCCGGTTCCTTTAAACTCTTCGTATACAACATCATCCATTTTACTTCCGGTTTCCACTAAAGCGGTAGCCAGAATCGTAAGGCTTCCGCCCTCCCGCATATTTCTGGCCGCACCAAAAAACCGCTTCGGCATATGCAGCGCTCCCGGGTCAAGTCCTCCAGAAAGGGTCCGTCCGCTGGGGGGGACTACAAGATTATAAGCTCTGGCAAGTCTTGTAATGCTGTCTAATAAAATAATAACATCTTTTTTGTGTTCTACCAGACGCTTCGCCCGCTCGATTACCATCTCTGATACCCTTTTGTGGTGTTCCGGAAGTTCGTCAAAAGTAGAATAAATAACCTCCGTATTATCCCCTTCAATAGCTTCCTTAATATCGGTAACCTCCTCCGGACGCTCATCAATGAGAAGGATAATCAGATGCATCTCCGGATTATTCTTTTTAATTGCCTTTGCCACATCCTTAAGCAGCGTTGTTTTACCAGCTTTTGGAGGGGCCACAATCATTCCCCTCTGTCCCTTTCCCACAGGTGAGATCAAATCCACAATCCTCATAGATACTCCGCTTGTATAAGTCTCAAGCCGCAGCCTCTCATTTGGAAAAATAGGAGTAAGATCTTCAAAGGCTTTTCGTCTGGCAGCCTCCGCCGGATGCATCCCATTAATAGAAGAAATAAAAAGCAGGGCGCTGAATTTTTCCTGCTGTTGTTTCACCGTTGTATTTCCGCTGACAATATCGCCGGTTTTTAAGTTAAACTTGCGGATCTGGGAGGGAGATACATAGACATCATTTTCTCCCGGAAGATAATTTTCGCACCGGATAAATCCATAACCATCCGGCATCACTTCTAGAATACCGTTAGCGGTCACACCACTGTCTAAAACAGTTTCATCTGGTCTTTTGTCATCGGGTCTTTTCTCATTTCTTTTATTATTATGAAACTCTGCAGGTTTTCTGGCTGCCGCTGTCTCTTCCTCTTCTGCCGCTGTCTGAACCTCCGGCTGTTTTTCCTTTGCCGAAGACTTTTCATCCTCTGCTAACATCACCTCTATCAGCTCATGTTTCTTTAAAGCTGAAATCTTTTTTAATCCTCTGGCTTTTGCAAGTTCCCGCAAAACTGCCAGAGATAAACTCTCATACTTTTCTCTCATTTAATTCTCCTTATATCTACTATCTACGGAAAAAATCGTCAGAACTGACTGAAATTTACGGATCTTAATGATTCATATATAAATTTATACGAAAAACATATAAATTAGTACAATGCATTATACACTATATTTTACCAAATAGGAAGCCCTCTCGCCTTGATTTGTTTTTTTTTTAATGATATGATTATTTTGTTTTAAAATAAACCGTAAGGAGAATCATACTATGGATTTAAAAGAAAAAGCCATACAGTTACATAAAGAATGGAACGGAAAGCTAAATACCGTGTCCAAATCCCCTGTAAAATCAAGGGAAGATCTGTCTATCGCCTATACCCCAGGGGTTGCGGAGCCCTGTAAAATCATAGCCGAACACCCTTCCGAAGCCTACACTTACACCATGAAAGCAAATACAGTAGCTGTTGTCTCTGACGGAAGTGCCGTTTTAGGACTTGGAAACATCGGACCGTTAGCAGCCATGCCCGTTATGGAAGGAAAATGTGTATTATTTAAAGAATTTGCAGATGTAAACGCCGTTCCCATTGTTTTAAATACACAGGATCCAGATGAAATCATTCAGACAGTGGCTAACATTGCTCCCACCTTCGGAGGAATTAATCTGGAGGATATTTCCGCTCCCCGCTGTTTTGAAATCGAAGAAAAGCTAAAAGAAATGCTTGACATCCCCGTCTTCCACGATGATCAGCACGGCACAGCCATTGTAGTGCTGGCAGGAATTATCAACGGACTGAAAGTCACCGGCAAGAAAAAAGAAGACTGCCGCGTTGTTGTTAACGGCGCAGGGTCTGCAGGGGTTGCAATTACAAGACTTCTTCTCACTTACGGATTTAGACATATTACTATGTGTGATAAAGCCGGCATGATCGGAAAGAATTATCCAGATCTGAACTGGATGCAGAAACGCATGACAGAAGTAACCAATCTGGAAGAGCAGACAGGTACGCTTGCAGATGCATTAAAGGGCGCCGATATCTTTGTAGGAGTTTCCGCTCCGAATATTGTCACCGCAGAAATGGTTTCTTCTATGAATCAGGATGCCATCTTATTTGCCATGGCAAATCCGGTTCCTGAAATCATGCCGGATATCGCAAAAGCCGCCGGCGCAAAGGTTGTAGGTACCGGCCGAAGCGACTTTCCAAATCAGGTCAACAATGTAGTTGCATTTCCGGGTATCTTTAAGGGCGCTTTAGAAGGACATGCCCGTCAGATCACAGAGGAAATGAAACTTGCGGCTGCAGAAGCTATCGCAGGGCTTGTCAGTGAAGAGGAGCTTAATGAAGATTTCATTATGCCGGAAGCCTTTGACCCAAGAGTTGCGCAGGTTGTCAGCGAAGCCGTCAAATCACATATCCGATAAATATGAAAACATGGAACGATAAACGCTACTATTCTCTGGACTATTATCTAAAAAATACTTTCGGGGAAAAAGTTTACCGGATTTCCCTAAATGGCGGCATGACCTGTCCAAACCGGGACGGCACCCTTGGAACCAGAGGATGTATCTTCTGCAGCCGGGGCGGGTCCGGAGACTTTGCAGGCAGTGCCGCTGTTTCTGTCAGGGAGCAGATTGCATCCGGCAGACAGCTCCTCTCCGGCAAAACAAACTGCAGGAAATTTATTGCCTATTTTCAGGCCTATACAAATACTTACGCATCTGTTTCCTATCTGAGCCGGATTTTTAGAGAAGCAATTAAGGAACCAGAGATCGTTGTTTTATCTATTGCCACACGCCCGGACTGCATCACAGATGAGATTTTAGATTTACTGACTGAGTTAAACCGCATAAAGCCTGTCTGGATTGAACTGGGCCTTCAGACCATTCATCATCAGACAGCAGAATTTATCCGGCGGAAATTTTCTCTTTCCTGTTATGAGGAATGTGTACAAAAACTTCGCACAAGAAATCTTGCTGTGATCACTCATGTTATTCTAGGACTGCCGGAAGAAACAAAAGACCAGACGCTTGAAACAGTAAACTACCTGGCTAAAAGCCCCATCCAGGGAATAAAGCTTCAGCTGCTTCATATTCTGAGAGACACCGATCTGGCTGACGTATATCAGACTTCCCCATTTCCAATTCTGTCCCTGGAAGAATACTGTGATCTGATTGTTGACTGTATCGAACGCCTCCCGGAACATATTGTCATTCACCGTATAACCGGTGACGGTCCAAGAAACCTTTTACTAAAACCCTCCTGGAGTCTTGACAAAAAACGGGTCCTTAATACCATTCAAAAACAATTCCGGACCAGAAACAGCTGGCAGGGCAGATTATTTATTAAATAAGGAGTATTTTTATGTCAGAACCTCTTACCTTATATCGACTGATTATTTTATTTATGCTGAATAAAGTAGACTTTCCGCTGACAAATACCCAGATCACCAATTTCATTCTGGAAAATGACTATACAGACTACTTTACCGTTCAGCAGACATTTTCTGATTTAGCGGATTCCGGACTTATTACGGCAGAGTCCACACACAACAACACCAGATACCATATTACCGCTGAAGGACAGCAGGTACTGAAATTTTTCAGCGGCAAAATATCAGAAGCCATCAAAGATGATATTATTACTTATCTGAGAAACAATAAATGGAATCTAAAAAATGAAACATCCATTTTTGCGGATTATTACCGAACAACGGACAGTGCATATGCTGTCCGCTGTCAGATGAAAGACGGAGAAAAATCCCTGATTGATCTGACACTGACTGTCAGCTCCAAAGAACAGGCATCTGCTGTCTGTAAAAACTGGCAGGAACAAAATGACCGCATTTACAGCCTGCTGATGGATGAACTGATTAAATAAAAAGGTATACAGCCATGCAGTTTCCACACTGCAGGCTGTATACCTTTTTTCCAAAAAATCTTATACTGTTTTGTTTTTCCCGCTCTTTTTCTTATTCTCTGTAGTTTTTACTGCTTTGGCAGGATTCCTATGCTGTTCCTTTTTTTGAGTTTTCTTTTTTCTGACACTGAACCCAAAGGTTCCCAGACTTTTTCCAAGCTCCAGATAGGAGCCATGGGAATAAACCGCCAGGCCTGATTTATTCAGATGGAACTTTCCTCTCTCATCCAGCAGGCTTTCATCAATTCCTACCGACACCACCTCTGCCAGAAACATATCATGACTTCCAAGCTTTTTAATTTCCGTTACCCGGCACTCAATATTTACAGGGCTTTCCATAATTCCGGGAGCGGCAACTTTTTCAGACACAGAAGGGGTCAGTTTCATATCCTGAAACTTATCCGTATCTCTTCCGGATTTTACTCCACAGTAATCTGCCGCTCGAATCAATTCCTTTGTGGTGAGATTAATTACAAACTCTTTCGTCTCCCGGATTATTTCATAGGAATAACGCTCAGGGCGCACGGAAATGGACACCATAGCCGGGGAAGAACAAATAGTTCCGGCCCATGCAATGGTTATAATATTAGGCTTCTCTCCGGGCCTTTGACAGCTGACCATAACTGCCGGAACCGGATACAGCATATTGCCGGGCTTCCAAAACTGCTTTTTCATACTGAATAGATTCCTTTCTTCTGCCTGCTGACTGCTACTGCTCCTGCAGAGCAGACATAAACATTGGGATCAGCTGCTTCTTCCTGGATACAACGCCTCTTAACAGGTAATATCCCTGTTCCTCATGCACATGATAAGCCCGGAAAATCAGATCAGATGCCCCTTCTCCTGCGCAGATCATATACGTATTCTCTTCCAGAATATTCGTCAGCATAATAAATACCATGTCGATCTTCCGCTCATTCATTGCCTGTGTCAGGTACGGCAGCAGTTTATCCCGGACCTGATTCAGCTCTTCCTGGCTCATGGCGCTGATCTGTCCCACGCCAAAATCTGCTCCATTCAAACAGAATGCTTTAAAGTCCTGATAAAAAATCTCTTCCGCCGATTTAGAGGCAAAATCACTACCGGCCTGAAACATCGCCTTTGCATACTCCTCTGTTTTGATTCCCGCAATCTTTGCCAGCTCCTCCGACGCCATTTTATCAATGGCTGTGCAGGTGGGTGAGCGGTACATCAGGGTGTCTGAAAGAATAGCAGAGCACAAAAGACCTGCGATTTCCTTTTCAATTTTAATGCCTTTCTCCTGATACATCTGATACACAATGGTAGCGGTACATCCAAGAGGCTGGTTTCTAAAAAACACCGGCGCCATAGTCTCAAGACTTCCCAGACGATGGTGGTCGATAATTTCCAGAATTTCTGCACCGTCTATATTATCCACTGCCTGAGATTTTTCGTTGTGGTCCACCAGTATCAGCTGTTTTTTCTTCATATTCAGCAGATTTCGTCTTGAAATCATCCCCACGTATCTGCCTTTCTCATCCAGCACCGGAAAATCACGATGCTTTTCTTTCAGCATCGTTTCCTTTACATCGTCAATATAATCTTCACGCTCAAAGGTAATCAGCTGATCTCTCCGCATAAAAAACTTAATGGGAATGCTCTGGTTGATTAAACGGGCCGCGGTGTAGGTATCATAGGGGGTGCTGATCAGAACACAGTCCCTCTCCTCCGCCAGCTTCTGTATCGTCCTGGTTATCTTAGACCCGGAGCAGACAATTACACAGCTTGCGTTCATTTCCAGGGCGCACAGCTGGGACTCATAACGGTTTCCCAGAATAACCAGATCATTATCTTCGATGTATTCTTCCATCATATCGGGATTTGCCGCCGCAACCATAACCTTTCCATCCTGAAAATACGCATGTTCATTTCCCACAAGGATAGTCCCTTCCAGGGTTTCAATAATATTTTTATACTGTGTTTTGGCTCTGGATAACACCTTATTGTCATAAATATCCATGTAAGATGTGGCAATATCCCCGGTGGTAATCAGCCCTTCTAGATGACCGTGTTCATTGGTAACCGGAAGGGTTGCCACCCGCAGCTGTTTCATCATCTCCCATGCTTTTTTCATGGATATTTTGCTTCGGATTCCTTCTGTTTTCCGAATCTCTATATCCTTTACCTGTGCTCCTGCATCCACAATCAGCTTCGGGGCCTTTACATGGAAATGCTTTAACACATACTTCGTTTCTTCGTTTAATTCACCGGCACGCTTCGCTTCATAAACAATGCCCTCTTCTGCCGTTTTATTTTTCAAATCCGCATATGCAACTGCTGCACAAATGGAATCTGTATCCGGGTTTTTATGTCCTACCACCCAGACCTTCTTTGATTTTCCTGGCATAATTTCAACTCCCTGATTATTGTTTTCTATTCCCGCACCGGACATGGCCGCTGCGGCACTCTTTATTTTTACGCGAATGTACATCCTGCGCAAAGGGTTTTATACAATCAGGCAGCAAACTTTTCTGATTGTATAAAAAACTGTTCAGGATAATCACCTGAACAGTCTGTCTCTTTCACCGGAACGCAAATCCTGTGTATCACATAGTCCTCTCCTATCAGAAAAATCTGTCCAGCACACCAAACTGGAATAAAAGGAAGAATACCAAGAGCACACAGTCTACCAGTCCAAAAATGGCAAGGAACTTTAATCCCCCGAAAGACCGGTTTACCTGCTCTATCCCATCCTCCGATAGCTCTACTTTGGAAAACTGCTCTTCCTGCGTATCTATCAGATTCTTGATATTCCGATAACATTTCACATCTTCATTATGAATTTTATCATTGATTTCTGTTTTCATCTTCTCTAGAGACTCTTTTAATTCCTCTACAGAAAGCATTACGGTCTGTGTGTCCTGCGCTGTTTTTGCGAGACTTTCTCCCAGCTGTCCGCTTACTTTCTCGTCAATTTCACGCAGCTGCTCTGTCAGCTTTTCATCCATCTGGGTAAACTGAGTCTGAACAGTCTCATCTACCTGGTTTAAACGGCTTTCCACTTTATCATCTATGGAAGACAGCTGTCTTTGAACTTTTTCGTCCAGAGAAGTCATCTGTCCATCTACTTTATCATTAAGACTTTTTAGGCTTCTGTCCACCCCCTCCTGAAACTGCTGCATGCCTCCGTCAATTTCATGATCTACTCTCTCTAACTGACTTTGAATATTTCCATCCAGCTGCTGCATTTTCTGGTCCAGAATGTCAATCATATTCTGAAGCTGCTGCGCAACTCCTTTGATAAGCCTGTCCGCCTCTTCTCTTCTGGCCCTGAGCACAAAATCCAGTTCCTGAGCTTTATCTTCTCTTTCATTTACAAGGCTTTCCAGCTCACGCACCTGCTGCTCCTTAGTGCCAAGGAGATTCTGCAGCTGTCTGGCCTTATCCCTGAACTCGTCGATCTGTTTCAGTAAATAATCTTCCTTCTGCACGCTTTTCGGTTTCCTTTCCCGAACTTCTTCTGTTTTCCCCTGCCTCAGGCTGTCTCTGCCCAAAAACATACTCATAGGAGCTCCTCCTCACAGCCTATAGGCCTTCTATGTTTTATACTCTGATATTTTCTATTGTATCATTGCTGTTCCGGTTTGACAATATAACCTATTCTTTTTTCTTCAGGTTCCGGATATGGGCCTGCACCATCATGGCAATCCGAAACATCATCGCATCCTCAAATGTTCTGATATCCAGCCCAATCAGCTTCTCCAGCCGTTCCAGCCGATATACCAGTGTATTTCTGTGGACATACAGCTGTCTGGCCGTTTCTGAAATATTCAGGTTATTCTCAAAAAGCCGTTCTATGGTTACCAGCATTTCTTCATCCAGATCAATCTGCTTATGCTCTCCAAAGACTTCACGCAGAAACATCTGACACAATTCCACCGGTAGCTGGTAAATCAGCCTTCCTATCCCCAGATGTCCGTACATTACGATCTGGTTTTTTGGCTCAAAAATCCGGCTTATTTTCAAAGCCATACACGCCTCCTGATACCCCTTCTCCAGTCTTCGTATACTGTCTGCCTCACCGGAAATTCCCACTCTGACGTTTAAAAGAGCTTCTGTCTGCATGTTGTCTATAATCATTTCCGAAAGCTCTCTGGCCGCTTCTTCTTTTGAAAACTCACTGCCTTTCATTAATACTGCCCGGCAGGCATTCATATCAATCAGATAATCTTCCCTTTCCTGCACAAACAGATTTTTCAGCATTTCCATGGCAATGGCATTTTTTTCTTCCTCAAATTCAAGAACAAACAAACTCCGGGGATGTTCCTCCAGTTTCAAATGCTCCGCCTCTGTTTCCAGCTCGTCCTCCTTTAAATTTCCCATAAGAATCTGACGCAGATACTGCTGTTCATCCATAGGCACATTGGCCATCATGTCAATATTTTTAATCTGCGACGCGGCCATCTGCACCAGCATATTGGAATACTCATCCTGATTCCCGGCATTTACAAGGAGAATATAAATCATTCTGTCACAGCTCATAATTTTTACAAAATGGTATCCGTATGCAAACTGCCTTTGGGCAGGGGAGCTGATAAAGCTGCATACTTCCGCAGTTATTTCGGCGGCAAGCTCCTCCTTCGTCCCCCCCTGCAAAACACCGTCAGGCAGAAACAAATAATAATCTGTATGGGAAATTTCTTTCATTTCTTCTAAAACATTCTGGAGTTTTTCTGCTAACAATTCTGTATTCATCTGGTTCCTCCATTTATATCATTCAAAAAAGCGACATGACTCCATTCCGCCACAGTGCGATCATCAGCGGAGCGTTTTTTTGCTCTATAGGAATGGGTACTTTTCAGCTTTATCACAACACGATATTTCCTGTAGAGAAAATAAAGACCGGGTATACATCCACCCGGTCTTTACTATATCATCTTTTAATTGTCAAAATCAATTCCCAATTAATGTGAAATAATCTGCTCTGTTTCTTTATCAAAGATATGAGATTTGTTGATATCAAATGCAAGCTCAATGGTCTCACCCCGCTGTGCTGCTGTACTTGCATCAACTTTGGCAGTCATTGTCAATCCGTTTACTGTATAATAGAGAAGCACTTCTGAACCAAGAAGCTCGTACCCAGTACACTCAGCCTTGATAATATACTCAGGGAATTTCTGAACAAACTCAGGATAATCATCAATATCATCCGGACGAATGCCGAATACAACAGTTTTTCCGATGTAACCGCCTTCTTTTAATGCTTTCGCTTTATTCTCCGGCATTACGTATTTCATCTCACCGTGTACCAGCAGAATATTTCCGCCCTCTTCCTTTACTTCACAATCCATAAAGTTCATCTGAGGAGAACCGATAAATCCTGCAACAAACAGATTGTCCGGTTTATTGTACAATGTCTGAGGAGAATCCACCTGCATGATCACACCGTCTTTTAATACAACGATTCTTGTACCAAGAGTCATAGCCTCTGTCTGGTCATGGGTTACATAGATAATAGTCGCTCCCAGTCTGTGATGCAGAGCCGCAATCTCTGCACGCATCTGAACTCTCAGTTTTGCATCCAGGTTGGATAAAGGCTCGTCCATCAGGAATACTTTTGGCTCACGTACAATGGCACGTCCCATAGCAACACGCTGTCTTTGTCCGCCGGAAAGAGCTTTCGGTTTACGCTCTAACAGTTTCTCCAAATCCAGGATCTTTGCTGCGTCACGGACCTTTTTATCAATTTCAGCTTTTGGCACTTTTCTTAATTTCAATCCAAAGGCCATATTGTCATATACAGTCATATGCGGATATAACGCATAGTTCTGGAAAACCATAGCGATATCACGATCCTTTGGTTCTACTTCATTCATACGTTTTCCATCAATACAAAATTCACCGTCAGAAATCTCTTCCAGTCCGGCAACCATACGCAGTGTTGTGGACTTTCCACAGCCGGAAGGACCTACAAAGATAATAAATTCCTTATCCGCCACTTCCAGACTAAAATCTTTCACTGCTTCAAAGCCGTTTGGATATCTTTTGTAAATATGTTTTAAACTTAACTGTGCCATTATGTACCTCCAATATGATAAAAATCTTTTTTAACTATTTATCCCTATCTTAACAAAATGACGGACATTTTGCCATCAGCAGAACTTCCAAAATTATAATTCCATGCTTGTCATATCTGACAGTTCCACTGTGATTCGCCTGTCTTATTCAGCAAACTGACGGGATTTCATTAGTTACTTAGACACTTTGACGAAACTACTGTTTCCCTGTACTTCCAAATCCTCCGCGGCTTACATTTCCAAGGCTCTCCACCTGATTAAATGTAATTTTCGGCTGGTTTTCCATAATCCGAAACTGACAAATCCGGTCATTTTTCTGGATGGTAACATCTCTTGTTGCATACGCCGGCATTCTCCACATATCTTCATCGCCGCAGTATGTGCAGTCAATGATTCCACAGCTGTTGGCCTGCAGAATTCCATAATTTTTAAAGGTTGAGCTGCGGGGGACCACGTGCGCCTCATATCCTTTTGGAAGCTCCATGGCGATACCAAGGGGAATCAGTTTAAACTCCCCGGCCTTCATGGTTATCGTCTCCGATGCCCGAAGGTCAATCCAGTCTGACTTTCCGTCAATATACTCCAGTTTATCTATCTCTTCTGTAAAATATTTAATTTTGATTTCCGGCATAACTACTCCTGTTCCCAGAGCATATCTTCATGCTCTGTCTTTTTATCCCGAAGCATCAGATTTACCACAGCATCTTTCACCGGGTAATCCTCAAACAAAACGGCATTCACCTGCTCAATAATAGGCATGGATACTCCGTATTTTTTCGCAAGTCCCATGGCTGCTTTGGCGGAATATACTCCCTCCACAACCATTTTAACTTCTTTCATAGCCGCATCCATGGAATATCCCTGTCCCATCAGCATCCCTGCTCTCCGGTTCCGGCTGTGTTTGCTGGCGCAGGTCACAATTAAGTCTCCAATCCCGGATAAACCTGAGAGTGTCTCTGCTTTAGCGCCCATGGCAATGGCAAGTCTGGAAATTTCTTTAATGCCCCTTGTAATCAGAGCCGCTTTTGTATTGTCTCCGTAACCAAGGCCGTCTGCCATCCCCGCAGCAAGGGCAATTACATTTTTCAGCGCCGCTCCAAGCTCAATTCCAATCATATCCGGGCTTGTGTATACCCGGAAAGACTGATTCATAAAAAGGCTCTGTATATATTCGGCAATCTCTTTTTTTCTGGCTCCGGCCACTACCGTTGTAGGCAGGCCGATTCCAACCTCCTCCGCATGGCTTGGCCCGGACAATACCGCTGTCTCTGCCTGGGGTATTTCCTGCTTGATAATATCCGGCAGGGGCATCAGTGTATCTTCCTCAATCCCTTTTGCCACATTTACAATCAGCTGCCCCTCGGATACAAAGGGACACATATTTTTAGACGTACTTCTGATAAAAGGCGACGGCACTGCCAGCACAAGCATATCCATTCCTTTTACTGCTGATTCCAGATCTGTTGTAAACACAATTTTTTCAGAAAGCTTCACCCCCGGAAGCTTATCTAAATGCTCTCTTTTAGAGGAAAGCATTTCTACTTCTTCTTTGATAATAGACCAGACGGTTACGTCATTTCCATTTTTCTGCAGTACAGCCGCAAGGGCAGTTCCCCAGCTTCCTGCTCCAATTACACTTACTTTTGCCATTTTATAAACACCCCTGTTAATCTTTTTTATGTTTCGGTGCAAACTTATTCTCTGTACCGTTTACCAGCCGCTTAATATTCTCCTTATGCCGGATAAAAGCAATCAGCACAATGACTGCGGCTATTATGTAGGTTTCCGGCAGAAACTGCGGCCCTGCCGCCAGCAGCCCAAGTTGTCCGAATACTACAATCTGCGCAAAATAAGAACTGATAATCATTAACGATCCGATGGAAATAAAACCTGTGGGAATCACTGTTGCAAAAAACAATGCCGCAGAAATAGGAACCATATACACAAAAGTTGAAAATACAATTCCTACCGTGGCCGCAATTCCCTTTCCGCCCTTAAATTTCAGATAGAAGGGGAAGTTATTTCCAAGAATCACGCCAAGTCCCGCATAAAGCTCAAGCATTTTCACAGCTTCCGGATACTTATCCTTAAACAGCACCCATGTAACTACAATGGCCAGAACCGCCTTTAAGCTGTCTCCGAAAAATACAATAATTCCCGCTTTCCAGCCAAGGGTTCTTAAAGAATTTGTCATTCCCGAGTTTCCGCTTCCATGCTTGCGCAGGTCAAAATGGTGAAGCTTTCCATAAATAACACCTGTCTGGAACAGTCCGCAAAGGTATCCAATTACCAGACATATGATACGACTTGCAATCATTTCCGGTCTTCCTTCCTCTCTCTGATAATAAATTTCAGAGCTGTCCCCTTAAACCCAAAGGCATCTCTGATTCTGTTTTCCAGATAACGCACATAGGAAAAATGCATTAATTCCTTATCATTTACAAAAATTACAAAGGTGGGCGGCTTTACCGCAGCCTGAGTAATATAGTAGAGTTTCAGGCGTTTTCCTTTATCAGAAGGGGGCTGCTGCATAGCCACCGCTTCTGTCATGATTTCATTTAACACACCCGTGGATACACGCATGGAGTTATTTTCCAGAACCATGTCAATCATATCAAACATTTTTGGCATACGCTGTCCGGTTTTGGCGGAAATAAATAAAATTTCTGCATAAGGCATAAAGCTTAAAATTTCGCGAATCCGGTTTGTATGTTTGTAAATGGTCTTATCATCTTTTTCCACGGCATCCCATTTGTTCACTGCAATGATAATCCCTTTTCCCCGTTCATGGGCAATTCCCGCAATTTTAGCGTCCTGCTCTGTAACGCCTTCTGTGGCATCAATAACAATCATTACCACATCCGCCCGCTCCACAGCTGTCACTGCCCGGATAATGCTGTACCGCTCAATTTCTTCTTTAATTTTGTTTTTTCTGCGCAGACCGGCAGTATCAATAAAAACATATTCTCTGCCATGATATTTAATCTCAGTATCTATAGCGTCCCGGGTCGTTCCGGCAATATCCGATACAATCACCCTGTTCTCACCGGTAAGCCTATTTATAATGGAAGACTTGCCAACATTGGGCTTTCCAACAATGGCCACTTTTGGGCGTTCATCCTCTTCTTCCTCTTTAGCCTCTCCCGGAAAATGCTTTACAACTTCTTCCAGCATATCACCCAGTCCAAGCATAGAAGAAGCTGAAATCGGAACCGGATCCCCAATTCCAAGATTGTAAAACTCGTAAACATCTCCCATAAACTTTTCAAAGCTGTCGACTTTATTCACCACCAGTATCACCGGTTTTCTGGAGCGCCGGAGCATATCGGCCACTTTCGCGTCCGCGTCCGTAAGCCCCTGACGCACATCCGTCATAAATAGAATCACATCCGCCGTTGCCATGGCAATCTCTGCCTGCTCTCTCATCTGGGATAAAATAATATCTTTGCTGTCCGGCTCTATACCTCCGGTATCTATCATGGTAAATGTATGGTTTAACCATTCAACGTCCGCATAAATACGGTCTCTTGTCACGCCCGGCGTATCCTTAACGATGGAAATCCGCTCCCCCGCCAGAGCATTAAACAGTGTAGATTTTCCCACATTGGGGCGTCCTACAACTGCTACCACTGGTTTACTCATAACCTACTCCTCTCTTTCCTGTATACATAAAAACTCCTGATAGAGTGATTGCCCGTCTGATTTTACAATACCAACCGGCACTTGTAAAGTTTTTTCCAGCTCTTCCACGGTAATATCATCCAAAAATACGAATTCTCCGCTGCGAAGCATATTACAGGGCAGCAGCAGCTTTTCTCCCAGTTCCAGAGCACAGAGCTGCTGAGCTAAATCCTGTCCGGTAATCAGTCCGGATACGGTAATCTGATTTCCGAAAAATTCATTTTCTATCGGAACCACCTGTATTTTGGTTTCCGGATGCAGTGCCGTAAACATCCCCGCCAGTTTCATAAGCATGGGAGCTGCCAGCTTTCCAGTTGCCACTGTTATTTTATGATGCCCGGTTTTCGCCTTTTTTTTCCTGCCAAACCGGAATTTTGGGGAAAATATTGCATTTTCCTGTTCTTTTTGGTCTTCTTTCAGGGCTGCTGTAAATTCTTCATATAAAAGACGCATCATGCCAACACCGTTTTCCAGCTGGATATAACCGTCATACCGTTCCTCTTCTGGAAAATCCTGTCCGGCCAGCAGATACCATTCATCGCCGGCATGAATAAAATGGGTACCGTGTTTTTCATAACAGATGTCCTGCCATTTATGAATGATCTCAAGAACCTTTCTGGCATCTTCCTTTAAAAAAGGCTCCAGAGGATACAGATTGTCACGATACCTTGTCATTCCCACCGGCACTACCGAAACACTTTCCATAAAGGGCAGATACCCGGTCAGCTCCCGGATGCTTCGCTCAAGCTCATCCCCATCATTGATTCCTTTACAGAGTACAATCTGGCCATTCATCTCTATCCCGGCCTCATACAGGCGCTGTATTTTCTTTAACGCATCTCCCGCAAACCGGTTATTCAGCATCTGACAGCGGAGCTCTGGGTTTGTGGTATGCACAGATATATTGATGGGGGCCAGTTTATACTTAATGATGCGGTCAATATCCTTATCAGACATATTCGTAAGGGTTACATAATTCCCCTGAAGAAAGGACAGCCTGGAATCATCATCTTTAAAATAAAGAGTTTCCCTCATATTAGGCGGCATCTGATCAATAAAGCAGAAGATACATTTATTACAGCAGGAACGGTACTCATCCATCAGTCCGTTTTCAAATGTAATTCCAAGGTCCTGGGAATATTCTTTTTCAATCTCCAGTTCCCACTCTTCCCCGCTTTCCTTCCGAACCAAAAGAGTCAGTGACTCGTCACTGACCAGATAATGAAAGTCAAAAACATCCTCTATTGTCTGCCCATTCACAGCAAGAAGCACATCACCGGGAACCAAATTCAGTTCCTGTGCGATGCTGCCGTCCTCCACCTGAATTATTTTATGTTCTTTTGTCTGCATATTATTATCCTTGTCCTTATTTATAAGCTTTGAAACAGGTAAATTCTTTGATATCCAAAGCTTATATATCGGTATTATCATACACCAGTTTTTCTTCCTGCGCAAACCTGAAATGCCCCGGAGCGTTTTTGCTCTATAGGAATCGGCACTTTTCAGTTTTATCACAACATAGTATCTCCTATAGAGTAAAAAAGAATCCTGCCACGGCGGGATTCTCCGCCTGCGGCGGGTTGCGTAAACAACATGATTCCACTCCGCCGCAGTGCGATCCACAGCGGAGCGTTTTTGCTCTATAGGAATCAGCACTTTTCAGTTTTATCACAACATAGTATCTCCTATAGAGCAAAAAAAGAATGCGCCGCGCACATTCTTTTTTTGAAAATTCACATATTATTGTATCAGTTCCTCCCGGTTATATCCAGAATCTTCATATAACAGCTCCAGGACATCCTCATTCAACGTTATCATATGAAATGCTGCATTCACTTCCTGATGATCTGAATACATTGCAATATTGGGAGTTATTTTGCCTCCGGAAACAAAAGCGGTCATATAGGCGCTGCTGCCGTCCTCCAGCATCAGTTTCATTCCAATCTGCCACTGACCGTCCACATAATCAGCACTTCCGTAGGAATCCTCTTCCACCTGAAGACCCTGAGCCTTCAGCATCTGCATCTGCTCTGTAAAAGAACTCCTGCAGGCATTCTGATACCAGTCATATCCCCGCTCTGAGAGCTTCTCTCCCTGTTCTTTTAATGCATAAGTGCCATCTGTCAGATGTTCATAATTTCCCTGTATATCCAGATAACCATATGCCTTTTCGTATTCTTTGTTCTCCACTGCATCTAAAAATCCGGATACTGTGCGGATTTCCCTGACATTTGTAAAGCACCTTCCTGTTTTGCGGATTTGATTGACAGAAGGGACACTAAGTACCGCTGCCGCAGATGCCAGGATAAGAATCAGAAATCCCCGCTTTTGTCTCCGCCTTATTTTTTGATATCCACGCTTTAAGACCTCTGCCTCCGGTTCCTTACAGACTGTCTCCTCCAAAAATTCCTGCTGAAAGGTTTCACTTAATCCCCTGCAGGTATTGCATGTCTTTACATGTGCTTCTACAAGCTTCTTTGTTTCTTCACTGCAGCACCCGTCCTCATACAGCGGCAGCAAATCTTTTATTACTTCACAGCTGCATTCTTTCATCGGTATCCCTCCATTCGTTCAGCCAGCATAGCTTTTCCCCGAAAAAAGGTTACTTTGGCCCAGCTTTCTGTTTTCCGGTACTTCCCGGCAATTTCTTTATATGTCAGCTCCGCATAGACCCGAAGTACTATCACATCCTGGTAAGGATTCGGAAGATTCCGTATTTCCTGCCGCATGATTTCCAAAAGCTGTTTTTTGAGCACCTCCTGTTCAGGACTGTCTCCTTCTTTGTTTTCCGGATTTTGTTCTGTTTTCGAAAAATGCTTTTGTCTCCTGCATTCTAAGAGCCATTCGTTTTTTCCGATTTCACAAAGCCAGGTATACAGACTGCAGCGCCCCTGAAACTGCTCAATATGCAGAAAGGCTTTATATAAAGTCTCCTGTGCCAGCTCTTCCGCTAATGTCTCATTTCCGGAGAGTTTCAGTAAAAAACAATATATTTTTTTGTAATATGTTTTAAAAATCTCCTGAAATGATTCCATCTTCCCTTTTCTCAGTTCTCTGCTTTTTGCTTTTCCTTTTGTGACCTTTCTTTACTTATTAGATACCGATACCAGAATAAAGTTACACCATTTTTACTATTTTTTATAAAACAACATGGCCGTAATAAATCGTATCCACCCCCGGCCCTCTGTCATCTTTTAACACCACAAGCTTTTCGTATCCTCTGCGGGCAAGTCCGTTCATATGGGCCCCATTCAAGGACCATGTCCGGGTAGAGACTCTCGGACAATTACAGATTTTTGTCCCTTCTGCTTCCATATAGTCATAGAGTTTTCCCATAACACTCTGCCCCCTGCAGTGTTTTCGGACACAAATGGTAGTAATATACAAAGATGTTCCAAAGTCTTCTAAAGCTTCACAGATATAATCCGTTTTAAAGGTCATAAAACCAATGACACATCCTGTATCATCATAGGCCAGAAGAAACTGCTGTTTTATCATTTCTTCAAAATAAACCGTCGGCTGTCCGGACTTTATCATTGTTTCTCCGGGGGCTGCTTTTAACTGCTTTTGGGCTGAACTGTTCCGGGCGGATAATGGAGGATAAAACTCATCATCACACTGACATAAAATTTCCCATACTTGTTCTCTTTCCTGCTCATTTAATGCTGTTCCCTTATATTCAATCTTCATCTTCCTGTTCTCCCTGCTTTTTCTTTGGTCTGGCTGCAAATATGTACAGACGGTGAGAAGATTTATCAACTTCTTCTGCTGCGCAGATTCTGAAATATTCTTCCTTTACCGCTTCATACTCTTCCTCTGTTACCGATGAAATCTTGTAAAAAATCAGACTTGCATTGGCAAAATTGTCTACCAGATTGTCATTGTCCTTCTCATCAGAATATACGCTTTCCACACGAATATCCTCAAAACCAATAGAAGAAAGTAAAAGCTCCATCTCTTTCTTTTTGGGATAAAAAGCAGGAAACAGCCATTTTTTATACTTTTCTTCCAGACCTGTATTCTTAATCGCCTGGCGGACCGTCTTATGAAGTCCTGCATAGGTTCCATATCCCCCTTGATGGACAGCCAGCTCTCCCCCCGGCTCCAGTGCATCAAATAACAGCTGATACATTCTCTTTTCGTCGGTAATCCAGTGAAGGGTGGCATTGGAAAAAATCAGATCATATACCCCCCTCTCCTTTAAATCCAGGGCATTCATCACGTCAAAATCAATCCCGCCTTCATAGCTTCCTTCCGGAATTGTCCCAAGCAGCTGCAGATATTTTTCATTGGCTTTTTCAATCTGGCTTACTGCCAGGTCAAAAGCCCGTACCTGCATATCCCGGTTCTGATTCCACAAATCCAGGGTTGTATTCCCATTGCCGCAGCCCACATCTAACACTTTCGTAAATCGGCTGAAATCAATGGCACTTACCAGCTTTGTTCCCTGACGGTACTGAGTCTGAGAAGACCGGTCATAAGCTTCCCCGTCGTATTCGATCTGTTCATTCTCATCCTGGGTTCTGCAGATGACATTTACAATGCCAAGAGCGTCCTCCACCCGCTCTCCCACCTTATGACAGCGGTCCTGCAGCTGTTCATAGATTTCCAGCAGACGGGCAACCCGGTGATAATTATGGCGGATCACCGCATCCTGGGACACTACTCTGTAAATAATCTCCTTCCATTCCTCATCCAGCTTGTACTGATTTTTTGTAAACTCACTGATTTCTTCCTGTTTTTCCATTATAAAGCTCAGTTTCCAGGTATCCAGATTATTATTTTTACAAAGAATCGTATACACCTTTGGGAAAGATAACTGCAGCGCCATTAAAAGCAGCTCCATCATCCGAAGTTCTGCGTGACGCTTTTCCTCCCCCAGCTTCATAGCCGTCATCAGGTGAAGCATATTTAAAAGCCGCTTCATGGTCCGGGGATTTTTATTAGTAGCCAGCTGAAAGATTTCTACAATCCGCCCCTCATATTTTTCATAATCATATTCCCGTTCAAAATAGTCAATCCGTTTTAACCGTCCAAGTACCATGTCTTTGATATCATATTTTGCCATGGGAATCATGTAGGGAACCTGAATCAGCTTGTCAAAAAAGTCCTGTCCAATGTTTCTGTTGGCCAGATGCTTTCTTCCGTATTTTTGTTCAATGCCAAATGTCACCACATCATAGTCGATGGCCAGAACGAAAATACATTTCTCTATATCAAACAGGTTTTTCAATGCCTCAAGAAGAGTCACCGCAAGCCTTGGCTCTAACCGGTCCAGATCATCTACAAAAATAATAAATGCCTGATCTGTCACCCCGTTCCCCTTTTGCGCCACCTCCTGCTTTAAAAAAGCTTCAAACTCATGCTTTAATGTTTTTACGGATGCGTAATCATGTCCTCCAAATACTTTATCCAGCACTTTCCCGGAGGTTTCTAGTTCAATGTTAATAATGGACATCATCACACTGGAAACACCCTTTAAATATTCCTTCACCTGGCGTTTGCGCTCTTCATTTTTCTGTTTTGTATGCAGCTTCTCAAAATGCCGTTCCATCTGAGAAAACAGACTGGTGAGAAGTTTTTTTACCGCCACCCCGTATTCATTTTCCAAAAACAAATCCCAGGTATTCAGCCAGATTGCTTCATATCGTTCCTCCTGGGATACCAAAGGAGAACACAGGCAGTTTTCCATCATTTTCATAAAAGATGTCTTCCCGCTTCCCCACTCCCCGTGAAGTGCAATAGTAATTGGCGTGTCGCTGCTTTTTATAAAGGTACACAGTCCCTGCACATATCTTTGAATACCAAACTCGTCCTGTTCTAGTGTTTCCACAGGTATATCTCTTCGCTCCATCGTTCCTTCCCCTTTGTCTTTCACTTGATCTTCCTTTAGTTTAACAATGAATCATCCCGGTCACAACTGATTTTTTCAAAAAAGAATATTCGCTGCGCTCTATCAGCAGTGTCCTTGAAAACCGGGACAAAAAAAAGCTCTGACGACACATATGTGTATCGTCAGAACTTCTTTTTTCATTAGGTTATACATTCAGCTTCAAAATCTATTGATTTGAAATTACTCCTCAGCACCGTAAAGTGTTACTAATTTATTCAGATATTTATATCTTTCTTTTGCATTCTTTTCAGCTGCATCAAAGAGTTTTTCTGCTCTTTCCGGATTGAATCTTGCTAAAGCATTGTAACGTACTTCGCCGTTTAAGAACTCTTTGTAATCGCCTGTAGGAGCTTTGCTGTCCAGTGAGAATGCTGCTTTTCCTTCTTCTGCCAGTGCAGGGTTGAAACGGAAGTTATGCCAGTAGCCTGCTGCTACTGCCTCTTTCTCTTCTGTCTGCGCTTTGCTCATACCTTTCTTGATACCATGGTTGATACATGGAGCGTAAGCAATAATCAGAGATGGTCCCGGATAGCTTTCTGCCTCTGCAATAGCTTTTACACACTGATTATAATCAGCGCCCATTGCGATCTGTGCTACATATACATAACCGTAGCTCATTGCAATACTTGCCAGGTCTTTCTTCTTAATATCTTTACCGCCTGCTGCAAACTGTGCAGTTGCACCTGTAGGTGTTGCTTTGGAAGACTGACCGCCGGTATTGGAGTAAACTTCTGTATCAAATACCATAATGTTAATGTCCTGACCGCTTGCCAGTACGTGATCTAGACCGCCGAATCCGATATCGTATGCCCATCCGTCACCGCCGAAGATCCACTGGGATTTTTTAGCCAGATACTGTTTGTCCTTTAAGATCTCTCCGGCTTTGTCGCATCCACATGCTTCCAGTGCTGCAACCAGTTTATCTGTTGCAGGTCCGTTTTCCACACCGCTTGTATAAGTATCCAGCCATTCCTGACCGGCTGCTTTTACATCTTCATTGGATCCGTTAGCAACAACATCTTCTACTTTCTCTTTCAGAGCGCCTCTTAATGCATTGTTTGCAAGAAGCATACCGTAACCAAACTCTGCCGCATCCTCAAACAGAGAATTAGACCATGCAGGACCATGTCCTTTTGCATTTACCGTATATGGTGTGGACGGTGAAGAGTTACCCCAGATAGAAGAGCATCCTGTAGCATTTGCAATGTACATTCTGTCACCAAACAGCTGTGTAATTAATTTCGCATAAGGTGTCTCTCCACAGCCTGCACATGCTCCTGAGAACTCAAGCAGCGGTTTCTTAAACTGAGAACCTTTTACTGTATTCATTTTGAATTTATCTACAATATCAGTTTTTTCAGGAAGGCTTGCTGCATAATCAAAGTATTTCTGCTGTGCTGCATTTGCTTCAAAGTTGTTCATTGTAATTGCTTTTTCTTTTGCCAGGCAGACATTTACGCAGGAACCGCAGCCTGTACAGTCATATGCGGATACCACAATAGCAAATTTCTTGTCTGTTCCTCTTAAATCAAGCATCTGCATACCTTCCGGAGCGTTGGCAGCTTCTTCTACAGTCATAGCTACCGGACGGATAACTGCATGGGGGCATACATAAGAACATACATTACACTGAATACATTTTGCCGCATCCCATACAGGTACATCTACAGCAATACCACGTTTTTCATATGCGGAAGATCCGGATGGTGTGGAACCGTCAGCGTATTTTTTCACTACAGATACAGGTACTGAATTACCCATCTGGCCGTTTACTTTTTTCTGAATATCATTTACAAAATCAACTACATCCTGACGGTCACCGGTTGCAGCTTCTCCTGTAATAGAAGTATCCGCTGCCGTTTTCCAGCTTTCCGGCACTTCAATTTTAACAATTGCATTTGCCCCTGCATCAATGGCATCGTAATTCATCTGTACGATCTTATCGCCTTTTCTTCCGTAAGTAGCTTTTGCTGCTTCTTTCATCAGTGTGTTTGCCTGATCTGCCGGAATAATATTTGCAAGTTTGAAGAATGCAGACTGTAATACCGTATTGATACGGCCTCCCAGTCCGATTTCTTTACCGATTTTAATACCGTCGATGGTATAGAACTGAATATTGTTTTCTGCAATATAACGTTTTGCCTGTCCCGGAAGATGTTTCTCCAATCCTTCCATATCCCAGGAGCAGTTTAACAGGAATGTTCCACCCGGAACCAGATCCTGAACCATGTTGTATTTCTGTACATATGCAGGACAGTGACATGCAACAAAGTTTGCTTTATTAATCAGGTAGGTTGAGTGAATCGGAGATTTTCCAAAACGAAGATGGGAAATCGTTACACCGCCTGATTTTTTAGAGTCATAATCAAAATATGCCTGCGCATACATGTCTGTATTATCACCGATAATTTTAATGGAGTTTTTATTTGCTCCAACAGTACCGTCAGCTCCAAGACCCCAGAATTTACAGCTGATGGTTCCTTCCGGAGAAGTTACCGGATGCTCTTCTTCTGCCAGAGACAGATTAGAAACATCATCAATGATACCAATTGTAAATTCACCTTTGTCTGCATTGTGGTAAACAGCCATAATCTGTCCCGGTGTTGTATCTTTAGAGCCAAGGCCGTAACGTCCTGTAAAGATTTCAACTCCGTCAAATTTTGTGCCTTTTAATGCTGCCACAACATCCAGATATAACGGTTCGCCAAGAGAGCCCGGCTCTTTTGTTCTGTCTAATACTGAGATCTTTTTCACAGTATCCGGAATTGCTTCTAACAAAGCAGATACACAGAATGGTCTGTACAGACGTACTTTTACAAGACCGATTTTTTCGCCTTTTGCTGCAAGGAAATCAATGGTTTCCTCAATGGTCTCACATACAGAACCCATAGCGATAATAATATGTTCTGCATCTTCGGCGCCATAATAATTGAATAATTTATAGTTTGTACCAATTTTAGCATTTACTTTATCCATGTATTCCTGAACAATGGCAGGCATTTCTTCATAAGTGCTGTTGCACGCCTCTCTTGTCTGGAAGAATAAATCCGGATTCTGTGCAGAACCCATCTCACATGGATGTGTTGGATTTAAGCAGTTGTCACGATATGCTTTTAAAGCATCCATATCCATCAGATCTTTTAAATCTTCGTAATCCCATGTTTCAATTTTCTGAATCTCATGAGAAGTACGGAAACCGTCAAAGAAATTGATAAACGGAAGTTTCCCTTTGATTGACGCACAGTGGGCAACGGGAGTTAAGTCCATAACTTCCTGAACAGAAGAATCACAAAGCATGGCACAGCCTGTCTGACGGCATGCGTAAACGTCTGAATGATCACCGAAAATATTCAGCGCATGTGTTGCAACGCATCGTGCAGATACATTAAACACACCTGGAAGGCCTTCGCCTGCCACTTTATAAAGATTTGGAATCATCAATAATAATCCCTGTGAAGCTGTGTAAGTAGTTGTCAGGGCACCTGCTGCCAGTGAACCGTGAACCGTACCTGCCGCACCTGCTTCGGACTGCATTTCTGTTACTTTAACAGTTTGTCCGAAAATATTTTTTCTGCCCTGAGTCGCCCACTCATCTGTAGCCTCTGCCATAACAGATGACGGTGTAATCGGGTAGATAGCCGCAACATCAGTAAAAGCATATGAAGCATGTGCTGCTGCATGGTTACCATCCATGGTTTTCATAGAACGTTTCATACTAATTCCTCCTATTATTTCTACTCATTTTACTTCGTCAATTTCTTAACAATTTCTTTCTTTTATCATACAATACCAGTGCAAAAAAGCAACGTCATTATACCATAATTTTGCATTTTTTCAAATACACTTTTCCGGAAATACAGCCCATTTTCGGGGATTTTATTTTGATTATTTACATATTTCCACAATTTCATCCCACAATCAGATCTCTTCCAGAAATATCCAGCAGTATGATTTTGATATATTTTTCACCAGAGATCTTACTTTTTCATCTGTTCTTTCTTATTTTATCACAATATTTTGGGAATAACAGCTTAAAACACTTGCAAATTCTTTTATTTACCAATACAATAAACGGTATTGAAACCGTTGCTGTCTGGCATACGGTTTTTGTCTTGTGTATCTTGTATAAAATAATTGACATATATAAGGAAAGGAAACTATTTATGATCAGTGCAAATAATGTCACATTACGACTGGGAAAAAAAGCTTTATTTGAAGATGTAAATATTAAATTTACGGAAGGAAACTGCTATGGCCTTATTGGTGCTAACGGCGCCGGAAAATCAACCTTTTTAAAAATCCTCACCGGCCAGTTAGAGCCTACCAACGGCGACGTCAGCATCACACCGGGGCAAAGACTCTCCTTCCTTCAGCAGGATCATTTTAAATATGATGCATTTACCGTTCTTGATACTGTTATTATGGGAAATCAGCGCCTTTACGATATTATGAAAGAAAAAGACGCTATTTATATGAAAGAAGACTTTACCGATGAGGACGGCATCCGGGCCAGCGAACTGGAAGCCGAATTTGCAGATATGGACGGATGGAATGCTGAATCAGATGCTGCCATGCTGTTAAACGGCCTTGGCATTGATACAGATTTTCACTATCAGATGATGTCTGAGCTGACCGGCCCTTTAAAGGTCAAAGTACTGCTTGCCCAGGCATTGTTCGGAAACCCGGATATTCTGCTCCTGGATGAGCCTACCAATAACCTGGACTTAGATGCCATTGCATGGCTGGAAGAATTTCTGATTAATTTTGAAAATACTGTTATCGTAGTTTCCCATGACCGTTATTTTCTCAATAAAGTCTGCACACACATCGCAGATATTGATTACGCAAAAATTCAGCTGTATGCAGGTAACTATGACTTCTGGTATGAATCCAGCCAGCTGATGATCAAACAGATGAAGGAAGCCAACAAGAAAAAAGAAGAAAAGATCAAAGAACTCCAGGACTTTATCTCCCGTTTCTCTGCAAATGCTTCTAAGTCAAAACAGGCTACTTCCAGAAAAAAAGCCCTGGAAAAAATTCAGCTGGATGAAATCAAGCCTTCCAGCAGAAAATATCCATACATCGACTTCCGTCCGGAACGTGAAATCGGAAATGAAGTGCTCTGCGTAGAAGGTTTATCCAAAACCATTGATGGAGTAAAAATCCTGGATAATATATCCTTTATTATCGGCCGCGAAGATAAAGTCGCTTTTGTAGGCGGCAATGAGCTGGCCAAAACCGTTTTGTTTAAAATTTTAACGGGAGAAATGGAAGCAGACGAAGGAACTTACAAATGGGGTGTTACCACCAGTCAGTCTTACTTTCCAAAGGACAATACCCAGATTTTTGATACCGATCTGATTATTGTTGACTGGCTGACACAGTTTTCTGAAATCAAAGACGCTACCTATGTCCGCGGTTTCCTTGGCCGGATGCTGTTTCCGGGAGAAGACGGCGTCAAGAAAATGCGCGTGCTCTCCGGCGGTGAAAAGGTCCGTGTTCTCTTCTCCAGAATGATGATTGAAGCTTCCAACGTACTGATTCTGGATGAGCCTACCGACCACCTGGATATGGAATCCATTACGGCCCTGAATAACGGACTGATTAAGTTCCCCGGCGTCCTTTTATTTGCCTCTAGGGACCATCAGATTGTACAGACAACAGCCAGCCGTATTATGGAAATTTTACCAAATGGAACTTTAATTGATAAAATTACCACTTATGACGAATACTTAGAAAGTGATGAGATGGCAAGGAAACGTCAGGTATATACAATGGCCCAGTCTGATGAAGAAGATAACTAAACATCATACATGTTACAAAAGATGCTGTATACAGAATATTTACTGTGTACAGCATTTCTTTTTCCCGATTTTTGTTTTCAATTTCTTTTTCTTAATGACTTTACAATGATTTCACGAATATATAACGCTGCCCTGATAGTGCCTGTTCATTTCGTCTGATATATTAAAATCAATGTAAGCACTCACAGATTCCTTCCCTTTATTCATCGGAAACAGCCAATTCATGTTTCCTTAGGGAGAGGATTACAGGAACAGGAGCAGGTTATGAAAACAGCGATTTCAGTTATACTTCCTATTTATAATCAGGAAACCTATTTAAGACAATGTCTTGACAGCATTATAGAACAAACCCTTAAGGATATTGAAATTCTCTGCGTCAATGACGGTTCTACTGACAGTACTGCAGAAATTCTCTCAGAATATCAAAGAAAGGACAGCCGGATCAAAGTTTTTACCCAGGAACAAAAAGGCGCCGGAGCCGCAAGAAACCTGGGGCTTTCACAGGCCAGCGGAGAATTTCTTGTTTTCTGGGATTCCGACGACTGGTTTGAAAAGGATGCCCTGGAAACCATGTATATGGAAATCATTAAAAAACACGGGGACATCTGTGTCTGCGGCGTCAGAAAATATAATGAGGCAGACGGCAGCTCTCAGCCGGCTCTGTCCTACTTAAAGCTGCAGTATCTGGAACATAAAACGGTTTTTAATATTAAAGATATCCCTTCCCGGATTTTTAACTTTACCACAAATGTACCCTGGAACAAGATGTTCCGCCGTTCTTTTATCTTAGACCAGAACATCCGCTGGCAGGAAATTCCCCGTTCTAACGATACGCTCTTTGTAATGACCGCTCTCTCCTGCGCAGATAAAATATGCTATACTTCTAAATTTTTGATTCATTACAGAGTGAACAATCCAAAGAGTCTCATGGGAAGCGTCTCTGCTCAGCCCTTATGCGTCTGCGAAGCTTATCAGGAGACGTACCGGCAGCTGATTAGCCGGCAGGTGTTATCAGACCCTTCTGTAACACGCAGTTTCTGCAACAAAGCTTTAGATACCCTGCTTTACGTCCTTGCTTCCCAGACAGATGCAGCCGCTTTTATAAAACTTTACGGCTGTATTAAGGATCAGCTGATTCCCCTTCTTGGCATTACAGCTATGCAGGAGCAGGATTTTTACAATAAAGAGCAGTATCATCAGCTCCAGCTGATTTTACAGCACACTCCTTCCGAATATCTGCTGTTAAACTGGAAAGACGGGAAAGCAAAGGTAGATCAGTTAAAACGGGAAACCAGGGAAGTAGCCATCAGCAAGTTTAAAGCTGCTAAATTCATACTAAAACAGTTAAAAATTATAAAATCATAGCAGCAGGAGAAAGGATTATGAATGATTCTGTAAAGGTATCTGCCATCATTCCGGTATTTAACGGCGGTAAGTTACTAAAGAAGTGTCTGGATGATCTTATCTGTCAGACCTTAAAAGAAATTGAGATCATCTGCGTCAACGACGGCTCCACCGATGATACCCCCGAAATTTTAGAGCAATATGCAAAACTAGACAGCCGCATCCGTGCTTTTCATCAGGAAAACGGCGGCGCTGCTACAGCCAGAAACTATGGTCTGACCAAAGCCCGGGGCAGCTATGTTTTGTTTCTGGATGCAGATGATTTCTTTGAACCGGATATGCTTGAAAAAACCTGGCAGCGGGCCTGTAAGCTGAATACTGATATTGTGCTGTTTAAAGGCGACCGGTACCGGCATCAGGCACAGGAATTTATCCCTATGAAGTACGCTCTGCGGGATGAGCTGCTGCCTTTCAAAGAAGTATTTAACTATCATGATCTTTCTGATTATATTTTTAATTTTGTTGTGGGCTGGGCCTGGGATAAATTATATCGAAGAGAATTTTTAGAGACATCCGGACTTTCCTTTCAAAATCTTCGGACCTCCAACGACTTATATTTTACATTTCTGTCTCTGATTCTGGCAGAGAGCATCTGTGTGGAAGACAGCCTTCTGATTCATCACAGAATACAAATCAATGAGTCTCTCTCCGTTACCAGGGAACGCTCCTGGAACTGCTTTTATCTGGCAGGAAAAGAGCTTTATAACAAACTGCAGTCCTTAGGTGTATATCCGGAGGTTGAATTGTCCTTTGTAAACTGGATGCTGCATTTTTCCTTCTGGAATCTGGAAACCATAGAGGGCCCCTGCAAAGAAAAGGTTTACAATCTGATCCGCTCCGAAGTACTTCCACTGATTCAGTTTTCCCGTTTTCGGAAAGAGGATATCCGGCAGCCCGGACTTTATAAAAAGGCCAGGGATATGCAGACCATGGGCTTTACAGCGTATACAAAAAAGAATGCTGCCCGCAGGATTCTTCGCTTTCACGGAAGGCAGATAAAAAAAACGGCGAAAAAAATACTCCAAAAAACAAAGGGTTTTCAAACAAAAAGTTCTCAATAATATTTTTTTAAGGAAGGGGTACTATGCCAAAGGTATCAATTATTATTCCAACCTACAATGTAGAAGCTTATTTAAGACAATGTATGGACAGTGTCACCGGCCAGACACTGACAGATCTTGAAATTCTGGCTGTCAATGACGGTTCCACCGACCATTCACTGGAAATTTTAAAAGAATATGAAAAAAAAGACAGCCGCATCCGCATTCTTGACGGACCAAACGGCGGATACGGAAAAGCAATGAACCGGGGGTTAAATGCTGCCACCGGAGAATACATCGGCATTGTGGAACCGGATGATTTTATTCTTCCGGACATGTACAAAGATCTGTATCAAATTGCTGTCAAAGAAAATCTGGATATTATCAAAGCTGATTTTTACCGCTTCACCGGAGATAATCCTTCCAATCTGGAAAAAACCTATGTGCCTCTCTCCCCCTCCGGCCGGGGATACCGTCAGGTGATCTGTCCTGCCCACCGGCTGGAAGTCTTTAAATTTGTTTTAAATACATGGAGCGGCATTTATAAACGTAAATTTCTGGAAGACTTTCAGATCCGCCACAATGAAACCCCCGGCGCCTCTTATCAGGACAACGGATTCTGGTTCCAGACATTTACTCAGGCAGAAAGGATTATGTTCCTTGACAAACCTTATTATATGAACCGCCGGGATAACCCAAATTCTTCTGTCCATAATCGGGAAAAGGTTTATTGCATGAATGAAGAATATGCCTTTATCCGCCGGTTTATGGAACAGCACCCTGACATTTTAAAAACCTTTATGGGTGTTTATCACTACAAACAGTATCACAATTACGTATTTACCTTTCAACGGATTGACGATTCTTTCCGAAAAGAATACGCCAAAAGATTTGCCCTGGAATTTAGGGAAGCTTATGACCGTCAGGAAATAGATGAGTCTTTATTCTCTGATAAGGATCTGTACAACCTCTCCATTCTGCTGGAGGATCCGTTAAAATATTATTACTGGCAGAGCTTCAATTCCGAAATGCAGCGTCTGCTTCAGGAAAATAACCGCTTAAAGAAAGAAGTCCGTTATGTGGAAAAGCTTCGCAAAAGCCCTGTTTACCGGCCCGCAAAAGCTCTGATAAAAACCTGCCGCAAACTGCGCCGGAAATAATTTTTCCTAAATGATACTGGGTTTTATTACTTTTCTGTTATATGATAGTATATAAAAGAAAAAAGGAAAGAAACTATGAGATATGATGACACCTTCAAATGATACCATAAAACAACCAAAATCCATCGCCATTGTCACCGGCGCCTCTAGCGGACTTGGGCAGGAATATGTGAAATATCTGTGTGAAAAATTTCCCTTAGATGAAATCTGGCTGGCGGCAAGACGTAAGGACCGGCTTTATGCACTGGCAGATACACTGTCCGTCCCATCAAAGGTTTTCCCCCTGGATCTTGCAGATGAAAAAGCTATAGAAGTGCTCTCCCTGGCATTGGAAAAAGAACAGCCCTTTATTCAATTTTTAATCAACGCCGCCGGTTTTGGGAAAATGGGCTCTTATAAAGATATCCCGTTGAAAGAACTGGATCATATGGTCCTTGTAAACTGCAAAGCTATGATGGACATTACCCAGATTTGTATTCCCTACACAAAAAAAGGAAGCCGGATACTGGAAATCTCCTCCGTTGCTTCCTTTCAGCCCCTTCCGGGGTTTAATGTGTATGCAGCTTCTAAAGCCTTTGTCACCAGCTACAGCCGGGCACTGCACTGGGAACTGTTTTTAAAGGGCATCAAAGTCACCGGCGTCTGCCCTTACTGGATCCGCGATACGGAATTTATCGAAACTACAAAATCCGGAACCGCCAGGCCCGATGCCATCCGCCACTTTATGCTGGGCACCACTGCAAAAAAGGTCGTCCGAAATTCTATGTTTCAAAATAAAATAGGACTTGGTATTGCAACCCCAGGAATTATCAGTACACTTTATCGGCTGGGAGCTAAATTTGTTCCCCACGAAATCGCCATCGCCGCCTGGGAAGGCCTGCGGCGGCTATAACTTCTTCAGGCACAAAAAACCCCCCAGATTCCCCCGCTTTCCGTGGCTTGCTCTGTGGGAAAATAAAAGATCCGGATTACAGCAGGTGCAGATATTGGTAACTGCCAAGTGAGACTTTTTAATACCGGCTTCCAGCAGAAGGATTTCATTGGCTTTCCAAAGATCCAGCTGATACTTTCCTCCTGTTTTTGGAAGCAGAATTTCCTGCTCCTGTTCTTTAAATTCTCTTTTAAAAGCATCAGCCACATCCTCACTGACCTCATAGCAGTCCTGACAGATGGACGGGCCTATGGCAGCCACCACATCCTCAGGGCGGGTGCCGTAAGCATTTTCCATTGCCTGAATTGTTTTTAATCCAATCCTTCCCACAGTTCCCCGCCATCCGGAATGGGTCATTCCAATGGCTCGATGTATGGGATCCACAAAAAACAACGGTACACAGTCGGCGAAAAAAGTTGACAGCGTCAGTCCCGGCACATTTGTAATCAGGCCATCTACATCCGTATAAGTTCTGGGCTTTATCAGCCCGCACCCGGCGTCAGCCTCTGTAACTGTCCGGACATTTGTGGTATGTGTCTGATCTGAAAATACAAATCCTTCAAACTGCGTATGAAGAGCCCGGGCAGTCCTTTTAAAATTCTCTGTAACGTCTTTGGCACGGTCGCCTCTTGTAAAGCTTAAATTCAGTTCCGAAAACATTCCTTCACTGACTCCGCCTTTTCTGGTTGTAAAGCCATGTGACACAATCCCGGTTTTTTCAAGATTTTCAAAATAAAGCAGCGGAAACTTTTCTTTTTCACCTATTTCTTCATATTTCAGCTTTAATATCCGGTCCGCATTTTTTCTCACAAATTCCATAAATAACTATCCATCCTCCTGTTATATCCGAAATGTTCCGCAGTATTCAAAAGCATTTTGATACAGCCTGCATCCGGTATCATCAATACAGATAACATCAAACCTGCAGGCCGTAAAGATATTTTTTCCATGGGTTTTTAAATAAAACAGCGCCGTATTGGAAATATGTCTCTTTTTATTTAAGGTAACAGCCTCCTCCGGCGTTCCTGTCATATGATTACTGCGGTATTTTACTTCCACAAATACCAGCTCTCCATTTTCTCTGGCGATTAGATCAATCTCACCCAACATACAGCGGAAATTCTGTTCCAGGATTTCATATCCCTGCACTGTAAGCCAGGCCGCCGCCCGCTTTTCATAGAGCTTCCCCTTCTTATAATGATGATTCATCTGCTTCCCATTTCTGCTCTCTATGCTTATATGCCGGACACTTCTCTAATATTCACCGGTGGCTTCCTGATATTTTCGGCTTCCGGTCTGGGCATAACTTCTCTTTCCTGAAGGAATTACTGATTTTGTTTTCAAATCCACCGCATAATATTCCACCAGATAGGTGCTCTGCCCATCCTGTTCTGTTCCGTTCACTGCATACAGATAGCATTTTCCGTTTTTAGACATCCGGTCAAATACCAGCCGTTCTGAAAGTTCCTTTTCTTCTGATCCTATAGTTTCCCCACAGAGACCAAGATCATAGTATGTATTTCCTTTAGCATCAAACCCTTCTGTAAAAGAGCATCCCTTTTCTTTTAGTATCTGATCATATATCAGCCGGGCAGCCTCACTGTAGGGATCCTTAAGGTTTTGATCCTGCCACTCCTTTTGAACCTTATCTTCTTTTGCTGATTCATCATCACTTTCTGCTTTTGACTGTTCTTTTTGTGTCTGTTCTTCCTGCGGTTGCTCTTCCTGTGCTTTATCTGATTCCTGTGTTTCATCTGTCTCATAAAGAAACTCTATATCCTGATCTGACTCAATAGGTTTCCGCGCAAAGATTCCCACAGGTTCACAAAAATAATGCTCACTTTTATCCAGAAACCGGGGAATCAAGCTGTAAATCACTTTATCTGCATCCTGTTCTCAAGATTAGTATACTCAGTCATTGGTAAGATTTCCATCTCCTTTTATAGAAATAACCTCACCTTCATAGGTTGGTTTTGCGTGAACAGCGACGGTAAATACATCTTTCACTCTTGCCAGTATCTCTCGAAGCTCCCGGTAGGACTGTCTGGAATAGGTTCTGGCATCTGCAGACACTCCGTAAGCATCCAGCCCTAACTTGTCTGCCACATACAAGGCCCGGTATAAATGGTATTCCTGGGTAACAATAATTACCTTTTCTGCCTGAAAAATTTCTTTGGCCCGATACATACTTTCATATGTGGAAAACCCGGCATGGTCCATAAAAACATCCTCAGATACAATTCCCCGATCCATGGCATAATTCTTCATGGTGTTTACTTCGTCATAATCCTTTCTCCCGTGATCTCCTGACATCAAAAGCTTTGGTGCCGCATGTTTCTGATAAAGATCTATCCCCGCATCCAGCCTGTCCTGAAGCATATAGCTTGGCTTTCCTCCTGACCAGACCGCACAGCCCAGCACCAGAATACAATCCGCATCTTTCATCTGTGCAGCTTCTTTGGAGGTTATAATCCTCTCCTTCACAGAATATTTCACATATCCGTTTATGCCAAATACAACTCCCAGCACTGCCAGTACAACACATAATAATCCTATTAAAAAACATCTGATTCTTTTTTTCCACTTCATCTTCTGCTGTTTCCTCCTCCGGTCTCTGATACAGACCGGTTCCTGATAAAAAAGGCCGCCTTTGCGACATGACTCCATTCCGCCGCAGTGCGATCATCAGCGGAGCGTTTTTTGCTCTATAGGAATCGGTACTTTTCAGCTTTATCACAACACAGTATTTCCTATAGAGTAAAAAATTTGTTCTTCGGAACAATTTACTTTAACATACAGGACCAAAGTATTTGAAAAGAAAAAATAAATTTTTTATTAACATTCTGGGTTGTGCTGCATTGGCGGCAGAAATCTGGATTATTGCCGATATGACAAACAGCCATATAGAATATAGAAATGATATGTTTCACTTACTATACCACAATGGCTGTTTTTTGTCACTATTCATTTAGTTTATAAATTCATTTAAAACGCTGCTTTTCTACCGTCAGCAGTTTCAAAAGAGGACATTTTTTAATTATCCAGTTCAACATTCCCATCCACCGGATCAAATAAAAATTCATCCTGAATCAGGCGAAATGCGCCTATACTGCTTAATTCTTCATGCATTCTCTTTTCCATGGCAGTTACCGCAGGATACTGAAACCAGTTTTTTTGATGTATATAATTAAACCAGCTGCTGACCGTATAACCCTCCTGAATTTCATTTACAGTGTAGGATACATAACCTCTCTGCTGTCTGCTTCCATAAGGCATGGAAAACGCTGCGAAGACCTGCGTACTGTTCTGATCTTCTCCCTGGATATTGTTTGAGACATCTGTCTGGGAACCCAAAAAGTAATAATCAGAAACAAAAGTTTCCCCATTTTTATCATATAGTACACGCCCGGTTACATCACCGGCCGACTCCCATCCGTCAGAAACTACATGATACGCAGGCAAAAGCTGAATCGCTTCCGTACCGGAACAACCGAAATCCTTCTTCCAGAGAAAATGGTGGAAAATTATCCATTGTTCTTTCTCACCGGAAATCTGCACCCCAACCCCGGTGATACGCAGATTTCTAATATCTTCAGCAGGTTCATCTGCCACATTAACAACTACCTGCCGTGCACCCTCACAGGCCGCCAGATCCTCAGCACTGATATCATTTAAAACATACTCCGGGAAACCAAGCTGAAGAAGTCTTGATTTCGTATCAGCAGCCTTCGCAGCTTCATCTGCTTTAAGAACAGTCCATTCCATGGGATAACTACCGCCAAATGTATAACCACAGGCAGATCCGGCCAGGAGAATTGAAAGAAGTAATATCACAATACTGCGGTCTGACACTTTTTTGTATGCAGGCCGGATTACATACCCGGCTTCATCAAATTCTTTTGACAGTTTACACAGACTTCGAATGATAAATATATAACTGACAATCATGGCTCCCGGCACGATCCATCCGCTGTACTGAATAAGGGCAAGAAGGCACAAAAGAGCATACCAGACAATCAACGCCGTCGCCCCTCTCCCATGAGGCGAAATCCCTGCTTTTTGTTGAACAGACAGCACTCCCCGCCAAAGACAAACCAGTTCAAAAAACAGAATCGCCAGATGAAACAGTTTCAGTATGAAAACAGCCTGAGTATTATATATTACAGTTCGATAAATACTCGTATTAAGTATCAAAAAAGTATAAAAATATATGGTCTGAAAAACTGATAGAATAAAACAAATTTTAAACCACTTATTTTCATGTCTTAAATTGCAAAACCCCAGCAGAAGCAAAGTTGTACCGATGGCCGGCAGCACATATTCCAGCCACAGGAAGTCCAGTATGAAAGCATTCAGCGCCAGTCCTGCCAGTATTCGATACATCGGCTTTTTCCAAGGTGTTACTGCCGCAGCAATATTATCAGGAGGCAGTTTTGAAATACTGCTTTCCAGCATTTTTTCAAAATCCTTTTCTTTTATTGTTTCCCAGCTATGATTACTCATATTGTTCACCCCCCCAGCATCCTGCGCAGCTTCTTTTTCAAACGATAGAGTTTTCCTTCCACATCTCTCTTTGTCATATTCATTTCAGAGGCAATCTGTTCTGTGGACTGCATATAATAATATTTTCTGTAAAACAAAGTTCTTTCTTTTGAGGATAAATGCTGCAGTGCATCATAAACAGCTGCCTGTCTTTCCCGGCAAATGGCTTCATCTTCCGGATTCAGTTCTGTAGAAGGCATATCTTCCGGAATTTCCACGGTATTACTATGCAAAAAAATACTTCTTTTATAGTTCAGGGCACCATTTCTGGTAACTGCGGTTAACCAGGCATGAAAGCTTCCCCGTTTTGGGTCATACTTCCCGGCTTTTTCCCATACCTTCATTGCCACTTCAAAAAGACAGTCTTCTCTATCTTGCTCATTTGATAACACAGGGGCAATAATATATCTCATCAGAGGCCCATAATGCTTTAACAATGCCTTCATTCCTTCTTCCTCTTTCTGAAGCAGCAGTTTAACTATTTCCTGTTCCTTCACAACTATGCCCCCTTTTTTACTGTCTCTCTATTAAATCATACACAAATCTGCAGAAAAACCCACGGTTATTTTCAAAAATCCGCAAAAAAACAGCGATACGAAAAGCCAAAGCCCAGTATCGCCATTTTTTATTTTTCTATCATCCCGCTTTTCCAATAAACTTATCCCGGGAAGCAATCATCATAATAAATCCGATTACCAGCATTATAATATCAAAAATATACATAATTCCCGGATTTGTAAAGAATCCGATCATCATAACGCCCACACCTGCGCCGATTTCGAAAATGGTTCCAATGACACGATAGCCCGCTGTATAATCCCAGCGGCCGTATTTTGTGGCAACATAAGACGGAAGAAGATTACATAAAGCTCCCTGTGCCGCAAAAATAATAATTCCTGCCAGCCAGCAGAAAATTGCTCCTCTTGGCATTAATAACGTAAACAAAAATCCGATAATAATACAGATAAAATAAATAATAAATGCTTTTTTTGTTCCTGCTTTCTGATCAATAACTCCAAACAGAAAGCTTCCGATAATTCCCATAATACCGCCTGTGGCAAATATACCGGTTGCAAATCCCGGAGCATATCCATATCCGATCATTGTTGGAATGGCAGAGGCAATATAGCTCATTACCGCCATAAATGCAAATGCAGAACCAAGTCCGATAAACCAGGTATCACGGTCAGCCAATACTTTTTTCAGAGTAAACGGTGTTTTATATTCTTTCATCTGACGTGCAATCTCAACACCGTTTGCTGCATAGGAAGGATCTCCATCCGGAAATTCTCCTGCCTCTTCCGGTGTATTTTTTATAAACAGCATTGCAATAACAGCTGCTGCCACCAATATGATGGCAATTACTGTCATGCCCATTCCAAGTCCCAAGGCGCCTAACAGCTTCGGCATATAAGGTACATATACAATATTCATTGCCACAATGCCCATGGTGGTAAATCCAAGAACAACACCCTTTTTGGTGGGCCACCAGTTAGCAGTCAATGTCATACCGCCGTTCTTTTCATAGCCGCCCCCTAAAAATCCCATCACCAGAATAACAATCAAAAATACCGGAAGACTTTTGGTAGTTCCAAATACAATCAGCAGCGCTGCCGAGATAAATAACGTAATTACCGTTAAGTTTTTAGGTCCCAGTTTTCTCACTGCACCTGCCAGTGCAAGCACACCGATAGCTTTCATAATACATGCAATACCTGAGACAATATTGATCAGATTAATATCCCATCCCCGTATTTCTGAAAAAATCGGAAATACTGTATTATTGTTGCCGCCAATAATACTTGTTCCGATGAGAAACAGAATTGCCGTGTAGACC
>CABIXN010000009.1:99979-114994 GCA_902362715.1 Lachnospiraceae bacterium
CGGCACGAAGCTCTGGTACATTTGTCATGGCCCGGACTGCCGCAGGCTGATGAGGCTGTCCGCCTCCACCTACACATCCTCCCGGGCAAGCCATGATCTCCACGAACTGATAATCTGCCTCACCGGATTTTATTTTTGTCAGAAGTGTATTGGCATTTGCAAGTCCCGAAGCCACTGCTACTTTTACAACGGTTCCCTCTATATCTACAGACGCTTCTTTGATACCGGTCATACCTCTGACGTTTGTATAATCCAGTTCATTTAACGTTTTTCCTGAAATCTGCTCTGCCGCGGTACGAAGAGCTGCTTCCATAACACCGCCGGTTGCTCCAAAGATAACGCCGGCGCCGCTGCCCTGACCTAAGGGAGCATCAAATCTGGCATTTGGATCCATAGCCTCCAGCTGAATTTCAAAATCTTTTAATAATTCTGCCAGTTCATTCGTGGTAATGGAAATATCAACATCCGGTACACCGGCGCCGCATTCATCCTCTCTTGTAATTTCAAATTTCTTTGCCGTACACGGCATAACACTGACCATAACGATGTTTTCTTTATGGATGCCCTCATTTGCCGCTATGTATGATTTTACAATAGCTCCCTGCATCTGATGGGGAGACTTGCAGGTTGAAAGATGATCCAGCATATCCGGATAAAAATGTTCTGCATATTTGATCCATCCCGGGCAGCAGGAAGTAATCATAGGAAGCACTCCGTCTTTCTTAATTCTTTCCATCAGCTCATGGGCCTCTTCCATAATTGTCAGATCTGCGCCAAACTTTGTATCAAATACTTTATCAAAGCCTGCCCGTTTCAACGCTTCTGCAATTCTGCCTTCTACATCAACGCCAATTGGAAATTCAAATGCTTCTCCCAGCGCTGCTCTTACAGCCGGAGCAACCTGTACCACTACGTATTTTTCAGGATCCTTCAATGCTTCTTTTACAGCTTCTGTCTGATTAATCTCAGTCAGCGCTCCCACCGGACAGACCGCTACGCACTGTCCGCAGTTTACACAACTTGCTGCTGCCAGCCCTTTTGGAGACGACGGCGCAATCACTGTATCCAGCCCCTCTCCTGTTGCAGCAATGGCTGATACCGCCTGCATTTTTGCACAGACATTGATACATCGTTTACATTTAATACATTTATTATGATCTCTTACCAGAACTTTTGAAGAAGTATCCAGTAATTCCAGTTTTTCTGCAGGCAGCTCAGCTTCATTGGTAAATCCATACTCATGAAGCAGATTCTGAAGTTCACAGCTTTCGGAACGCATACAGTACAGACAGGATTTATTGTGCCGGACAAGAATTTTGGCCAGCGCTTCCTTCCGTGCCTCAATCACCGCCGGTGTATTGGTGGCTATCTCCATTCCATCTTTAATTCTGGTTACAGACGCATTCACAATCTTACCGTCTGCTTCTGCTATACAGACTCCGCTTTCATCAATATCTACGACTCCTTTTAAATAATATAAGGTCGGAATCCAATGCTGCAGATATTCCTTTTTAAACTTCTGTGTTTCAAAGGAAGCAGCAAGAATGGTGATTCCTTTTTTCATCGAATACTCTCTGCCATTTATTTTGATCGTAATCATTCCCATCATTACTCCTCCTTATTGTTCCACATAATACTCTTCCACGTGACCATCGGGAATTTCATAGCCTTTTGGTCTCACCGGATATCTCCACATTGGAATATCCTCGGTAAAGAGTTCCATTTCCCCATCTGCGCCCTGTCTGATATTGATCCATTTCAGCCAGTTTTTATTGTCTGTTTCAGGATAATCCGTGCGGTAATGAGGATACATAATGCCCCGTGTCTCTTTTCTCATGTCTGCAGAACGGTATATCATTTCCAGACATAATACGGTATCGGCTGCTTCCAGGCATTTAGCAAGAGTATGAGGATCATCGGCTGAAAGCTGCGGAATCATTTTGTTCATCTTGTCAATATCATCATATACTTTCTGAATTTCATCTGCATTTTTCGTAATACACTTATTCACATCAAAAATGTAGCGTTCAATCATATCAAAGATTTCTTTCGGCTTCTTTTTGCCTTCCCGTTTCAGCGGTGCATAAATTTTCTCTTTTAATGCAGCCAGCTGATCAAGATTAATTTCATCAAATTCCGCTTCCGCTGCATATTTATAAATACTGTCGCCGCACATCATTCCTGTAGTGGAGGCATTTCCAAGACCGTCTCCTCTTGTCCAGCCAAAATAAGCATTTCCCTGTGTAGAAATCTTGCCGGGAGCCCAGAGTCCTTCCACGTCTGTTTTGATATCTGTATCAACTTTGATAGGCTCTACCTGAATTACTGTTTTTATGGTTGTATCCGGTTTATTGCCCACATCGCCCAGAGACCGGATTGTTTTGGCAAATACATGCTCTTCCCAGGCAAGTTTATCCCGGAACATACGCTGTGTCTCTTCCGCCATATCATGGCCTCCGATCATAGCCCGGACTTCGTCGGGATGATCCAGGTCACACCAGAGAGGGCCGTTTCCATCTTTTATTTCTTTTACCATAGCCTCAACAAGCTTTGGTGTTACTTCCCACTCTTTGTGTCCGATATATTTGTCTGTAATGTTTTCATTCTTCTGGTTGTAAATGATATTGAACCCGCCGTAAATAGGTGTATTTGTCTTTTTAAATACAACGTCTACCTGAGTGGAAAATTCCACATTTCTCATAACCGCACCTGCCCGGTACGCAGCTCCCACGCCGGTTCCGTATCCCATAAATTCCAATCCGATTTTCTTGAAATGGCACCCTTGCGTAGCCATTGCAGTGGCTTTGGAATGGAAGATTTTAAATTTGCCGTGATCCATATCAAATCCTACAGCCCCAATTACTTTTCCATTGTCATTGGTTAACAGTTCAAATAAATTCATACGGCTTAATAAACGGATTCCAAGCTTTAAGGCAAATTCCCGAAGCTGTTTGCAGACATAAATGGAAACGCCGCCCATATCCAAAGCGTCCGGTATAAACGTAAGGGGTGTGGCATTTCCTTCCTCATCACAGGAGGTAATGACGCCGCAATGTTTCATATAGTCAATATTATCTCTGTGGACTTCCAGATATCTCTTTAAGAATTCCTGATCATTCATAAATGGCGTATGAGCATGCACCAGATATTTTAATGCATTCATGACACCGTCCGGATGTTTGGAAGTTGAGCGGATTCCGTTTCCGGCTTTTGTTGCCTGTCCGTTCCACCCGATGATTCCTTTATCTACAACGAGGATATCCAGATCCGGATCATTTTCTTTTGCCCGGATAGCTGTTACCAGACCTGACATTCCTCCGCCAATCACCAGAATATCCGATGTATAAAGTTCTCCGAAATCTTTTACACTTGCCATGTTTTACTCCCCCCTTTTGCTTCTTCCCGTCTGTTAAGTCCTGCACTGTATTCCAGCGGATCTACCTGCAGTGTACTGACAGGATAGATATCAATCACATTATTCAGGCAGTCCATTTCACATTGCAGACATAACACACATTCATCCGGATATTTTGGATATGCATAATGATTTTCTTCATCCCACTGCCATACGTTTTCCATACAGCGGCGGATACATCGTCTGCACCCACAGCACCGTTCCGTATCTACAACAAACTTTACGCTCTGCTGCTGCCCCTGATTCGTTACGATCATAGTAATACCTCCTGTTTTGTTCCTTCTCTTTGTTTGATTCCATTGTATCAACCAAAGGCTTTCTTTCGTTTGTCTACTTTATTAGAAAAAGCATTCCGTTTTCCTACACTGATAAACAAACATAAAATCCTTTCACTTTTTATTAAAAATCAAAGCCTTCCCAGACCGGTTTTCCTGTATATTTTCTGGCATTCTCTTCCCCGCACAAGACCCGGACAGCACCGGATGCCAGGGCTTCTGTTTCATAGCTTCCCGGATACACATACACCGGAGCAATCCACTTAAGATCTTTCGTAAGCTGTTCTGCCAGTACCTTATCATTTGCAAGACCTCCGGTCATTAAGACTGCATCCACCTTTCCTTTTAAAGCTCCTGCCATCATAGCCGCCCACTTTACCATGGTATACTCCATAGCTTCAAGAGCAAGAGCTGCCATTTTATCTCCAGCCGGAATCAGTTCATTTCTGATTTTGCGCACATCATCTGTCCCGCACAGGTTTTTCAGTCCTCCCTTTCCGGATGCAAGCATATTAATTTCTTCCAGGCTCATCCCGCGCTTCATCAGGGTCATTACATCATCAATACAAAGATCTCCGGCACGGTTTGGTGAAATAGGACCCTGTCCATCACCAATTCTTGTCTGATCTATTGCTTTTCCTTTACAGTGTGCGCCAATGCTGGTGCCGCCTCCCATATGCAGAATTACATAATTACAGTCTTCATAACGTTTTCCCTGGAGTTTGCTGTGATGGATGGCTACCTGTTTCATATTCAGAGGATGGGCATGAGAAGGGCGGTAAAGACCTTTTACACCGGTCATTCTGGCCGCATCACACAGTTCATCGGTACTCATTGGATTTACAAAATACGCCGGCTTTGACAGCCTGTCTGCGATCCGTTTTGCCAGTACGATTCCCAGGGTGGCCGCATGATGAATCCCGGCCGCATCATTCAGCGCATGATCATAAGCCAGATCATCTATGAGATACGTGCCTCCTTCACAGGAATGAACCCCTACTCCTCTGCCGGATACCGCATCAATACACGTAAGATCCACCTGATGCTCTGCCAGCATATCCATAATTTTCTGTTCCCGGTAAGGCGCCTGATCCCCAAAAGTTTCACACCCGTCAAATTCCCCGGGCCGTGTATCCACATTCAGATCAAAAACGACCTTTTCTCCTGTTACCAGACCGATTTTCGTTCCGGTAGAACCCGGATTCACAGTCAAAACCGTATATTCTTTCATGATTTCCCTCCTCCTTTATCTGGCCGCTCCAGATGCAATCACGCTGCAGAATGCCACATTATCATAAATTCTTTCCTCCGTATCACCTCTAGAACAGTCCAGTACCGGTTTGCCAAACCCCTGATAAATAGGACCATAACTGTGTCCCGGTGCAAACTGCTGAATCAGTTTGGTAGCAATATTGCAGGCAGCGGCATCCGGATAAATCAAGACATTTGCCTTTCCCGCAACCTTGCTGGCACGTTTCACTTTCTTTTCTGCCACCCGTTCAACGATAGCGGCATCCGCCTGAAATTCTCCATCAATTTTTAAATCCGGCCGCAGCGCTTTTGCCTTCTCTAATCCTTCCCGCACCCGGAATACAGAAGGGCTGTTTCCGCTGCCGTCTGTAGAGTAGGAAAGGAACGCACAGAGTGCTTCATTTCCGGTCAGGGCACTGTATGTATCGCAGCAGGATACAGCTATACTTGCCAGGACATCTGAGGTAGGTTCTGTGTTGATTGCTCCGTCCGCCATACCGAAAATATTTCCCTGGGCTCCCTGATAGTCATCCAGTTCCATCATCAGCATACCCGACGGAGCGCTGACTCCAGAAGCCAGTCCCAAAACTCCCTGAGCCGCCATTACAAACTCATAAGTTGTAGTATCCAGGCCTCCAAAGGTACAATCCGCTTCACCCACTGCTTCCATCACCAGAGCCATGTACAACGGTGATACGATTCTCTTTGCCACAGATTTTTTTCCAAGTACTTTTTTGGGAAGCTGCGCGTATTTTTCTACCAGCTCCTCCTGATAAACCGGATCGTTTACATCAGCGATCTTAACCCCTCTTAAATCTATCTCATTTTCTTTTGCTGTCTTTTTGCAGATTTCCGGATCCCCCACAAAAATAATATCCGCGATTCCATCCACAGCTGCTTTCACACAGGCACGCATCATACTTGGATTGGTACATTCCGGTACCGCAATGCGCTGTTTATGAGCCTTTGCTTTTTCATAAATTACATCTATAAATCCCATGCTGTCTCCTTTCTTTTTAACAGCAGGGTGGGCTGCTCCTTTCACCTGGAGCAATCCACCCTGCTTACTTTTTCCCGTTTCAAAAAACACGAAACATTCTTTGTTCTATTCTTTCATTTTTATGATTACAGAAAACGCCTCTTCTTGTTCCGCATATCCCCGGACATAAAATGTATGTTCTTCTTGTTGATAGTTCAATACTGCATCCTGTCCTTCCAGCAGCTCCCTGCTGTACTGCACCCAGACAGATTCCGGGCTGCATGGACCTTGAGTAACCTGTTCTGCCAGCTCACAGGCCCAGTCAATGTAATAGGTATTATTCAGATGTCCGTTTTTATCAATCTCTTCCGGACATACCCTGCGGCTTATGCCGCCCCTTAATGTTTCTGGAAAGGGTATCAGCATCTTTGGCAGATCCTGTTCCTTTTCTTCTACAATTACAGAAATATTCTTTAATTTTTCTGTGGGAGAGGCTAACGTTCTGGTCTTACTGTCCATCAATGCAAACAGAGATGATGCGCACGCTAAAGGTTCCCCCTCTACAGTATAAAACGCATATTTTCTAGGATACATCCCGCCTTTCCTTTTGCAGGGCCAGATACGCAGCAGTATCTGCTCTCCCGCTTTTGGAAAGTGTAAAATCTCAATCGACGTCCAGGATATTACCCAGATTTTACCTTCCTGCTTTAACCCCTCCCGGCTCATACCAGAAAGACTTAGATGCTTTTCTGTAATAGCTTCCATCCATCTGGCCAGATCTTTGCAGGTGATATCTTTTTTATTTGTATTCTGCTGCGTGTCAGCTGTGATCAGCATCTGATAAGCCCCCTTAGGGCAGATCATACTGCATTCCGGAAATGACATTTGTTTCCTCCATTTATCATCCAGGAGCTGTGCAGATCCTGTTATAATTTTTCTTTTACTTTTTCTACAAAATCTTTGATTGTATTTAACAGACTTGCCTCCTGAATCTCAATGGTTGCATCCAGCTCATCTTCAATCTGAGAAATCATAACAATCATTTTCATAGATTCATTGGACAGATTCTCACGAATATCTGTGGACAGCGTAATTTCTGAAGCATCCACACCATAAGCCTCTGCTGCACAGGCAATCACTGTCCGTGCGATTTCATCATTAACCGGTTCTCCTTTACCTTCCGCATCCGCAGTTTTCTCTTCCGCTTTCGGGGAAACCTCTTCTTTTTCTACAGACTTTGTAATCACCGGTATTTTTTTAAATTCGCTGTCCTCTTCCAGTTCCCATACTAAAACTTTTGTGTCCTCGTCCTGAATCAGCAGCGGTTTTACATATACGTCTTCTTTTCTGATCTTTTCCGCAAATTCTGTATATTTATCAGGATCAATATGAAGCAGACTTGTGTTAAAAGGATCAATATCAGGCAGTACCACTTCCACTGCCCAGTAGTCACCATGAGCCTTTCTGAAATCCGGATCTCCAAAAGCTCCCACCGTTGGAAGCACCTGTTTTACAACTCCTCTGATATGGTTTAAATTCACCCATTCTGTATCCAGGCAGCCGCATGTATTACAGCACAGATAGGGTGGAAATTCCATATGTCCGCACCTTTGGCACTTGCGCCCCAGAATATTTCCTTCTTCCAGCGCATCATAATAAGTTTTGACAATTGGTTCCAAATCATATTTTGTCATCATAATCATTTCCTCCCTCCTCTTACTTTTTCTCCAGCATCATAGCCAACACATTCTGGCTTCCGCCAAATCCACGGATCAGTGCATGGTCTACCGGATGTTTCACCTGTGATATTCCTGCTTCTCCCCGCATCTGTCTTACTGTTTCGTAAAGATCATGGAGACCTGATGCTCCTGCCGCATGTCCGTACTGGCAGCGGCCGCCGTTTGTATTTACCGGACGGTCACCGTCAAAGGCAATCCGGCCTTCCATGGTGTATTCCCAGCCCTGGCCTTTTGGCAGATATTCGCAGGCTTCTGCTGAGAGCATTTCGGACTGGTTGTAAAAATCGTTGGTCATAAACAAATCCATGTCCGCTCCAGAAAGTCCCGTTAATTCTTTTACCTGTTTATATGCATTCTCTGTTGCCTGCATTTCCAGTCTCGGATTGCTGATTTCCAGACAGGAGTGTCCTACTCCCAGAACTTCAATGGGGTGATCTGTATATTGATATGCCAGCTCTGTAGGACATACAATCACTGCTGCCGCACCGTCACAGCGCTGCTCAAAATGACTTGCACGCATATATTTTCCAATCAGCGGATTAAATTTGGAATGGAGATATTCCTCTGCTGTATCCATACCATTTGCATAAGCCAGTTCTTCATAAGTATTGTTGCAAATACTTAAAGGATTTAAGGCTGCCCCCCGGCGGCAGTTTACAGAGAGATTTGTCATCATCCGGTCTATCTCATCTTCACTGAGCTGATTCTCATTTACATAGTAGTCCAGCCAGGACTCAGAGTTAAAGGGGAGCGCCCCTCTGGTAAACATGGTGTATTCTCTTGGCATTGTAGAGCAGAGCACGTCATGAAAAATAGCATCGGTTCCGAACCGGCGCTTTGTAAGAACTCTTGTAGGATATGCAATAGAATAAGGCATCTCAATGCATCCGCTTAAAACCATATCATACGTACCGGAAGCTACCAGGTTTACTGCATTTTCCAAAGCAATATAGCCGGTGGCACAGGCTTCGCTGTGATGAAGAGATCCCTTTCCTTTCATGCCCAGCCAGTTCGCCACATGCATATTGGGAGTGGCGTAATTACTGGTCCAGCCCGGGCCTGCCATGCCGTGGACATAAAACTCTACATCACTTCCGTCTACCCCTGCATCTTTCATGGCATCACGGGCTGCATAAGCAAACAATTCCGCCTCATTCATGCCGTCCACAGACGGATCATCCAGAACACGAATAAAGGGCGTTGCTCCTACGCCAATGATGGAAACACTTCTTGTATATGGTTTCAGTTTTGGAATATTATCATTAAAATTCATGTTTTTACCTCCTCTTATCTTCTGCCTTCATTTTAACAGCAAAAGAATTTCAAAGGTTTACTTACTCTGTCAGAAAAAGAAAGCCGTTTTTCTACATCAGTGACGAAAAGCTGTTTTTCCCTGCAAAAATATGATATACTCCTGATAAATTCAGAATCTATTTTTCCGGTAAAAGGAGGCACCATGTACATAGGATTAAAAAATATTCAGCACTTATTTTCAGATCTTCCCCACCTGCTCACCGGTTCAGACGGCATTCACTGCCTCACCGGATGGAACAAGCTTGCCACAGCCCCCCGGCCTTATACAGATCATCTGCTGTATGTATGTGAATACTCTCAGGATTTTGACCTTTCTTCCTTTACCGATGAGATGCATGTTCTGTGCATTGCAGTACCCGGCTCAGATTTAAAACTGTGCTCCCAAAAATTTCCGGATACATTAAGTCTCCTTCTAATCGAAACCAGCGATCCGGAAACGGTTTATACACAGCTGCAGAATTATTTCAACATGCAGTGCGGAGTGGGAATGTTTGGACAGACACTTCTGGAATTTCTTTCCTTTGAAGACGGCCTCCAGCCTGCCATTGAACATGCCTATGGCGTCTTTCAGAACCCGGTTTTTGTTTTTGACACCAACTACAATCTCATAGCCGCTACCTGGAAAGCCATAGAGAAATTAAATATTCAGGATCAGGTCATCGTAAACCGCCAGTTTTCAGATCAGGATTTCCAGATGGTAAACCGTCAAAACCACCTCCACAATAAAGTGCGGAAAAGTGAAATTCCAATCAGAGCTTATAATGAGAAACTTGGATATGAGCAGATGTACTGTACCATCAATACCAAAAAAGATCTGGGACACATTGTTGTATCCGCCGTTAATAAACCCTTAGAGCCCATTGACACCGAGTTTCTGCTGATTCTAAAAAAATATGTCAATCAGCAGCTGAAAAAGGACTCCTTTATCCGGATGTCCCGGGGTTTTAACTATGAATATTTTCTAAAAGACCTGCTGGATAAAAAAATAGCAACCGACCGTGCCAACCTGACTCAGATGAACTATGTGAAAAGTGAATTTTCCGGCAACATGTATTGTATGGTTGTGGAAACTGCCAGAAGTACATCTGCCATTAATACCTCGCATATCAGAAATCTTGTGGAAAGCCGCTATCCCTATTCCAAAACAATCATCTATAACGGTCAGATCATCGCCATTATAACTATACAAAAACACCAGCTGATTCCGGAAGAATATGTAATCACCGGACAGAAAATCTGCCAGGAAAACAGTCTCTTTGCCGGACTGAGCAACTGTTTTCAGGATATTATGAAATTTGAAGAATACTATCATCAGGCGCTTCGCTCTATCGAGCTTGGAGTCTGCCACAGCAATGAACCAAATTTGTTCTGCTACAAAGATTATTATCTGGAGCACGTAAAAAATATTTTTGTGCAGAAAGAATCCCAGGACACCTTCTGTCATCCCAAGATGAAATTTTTAATGGACTATGACAAAGAACACCACTCAGAGCTGGCATACACCCTGTATATGTATCTGATTCACGAACGCAATCTGGCAGCTGCTGCTGAAGCTATGGAAATGCACCGTTCCTCTCTTGTTTACCGTTTTAAAAAAATAGATTCTCTGCTGGGAGAGGATTTCGATGATTATAAAGACCGGATGTATCTGATTCTTTCCTATGAAATGAATAAAGAATCCTGAAAAAAACCACCAAACAAAAATCAGTGTTTGGTGGTTTTATACTATCTGATATGAAATTTTCAAGTCCCGCTTTCGCGAGATTTGGTGCGCGATTCGGGTCAGCTTTGCTGACAACATTTTATTTTTTTAATCTTAATGTGAACTCATCTTCCACTGCTTCACATTCCACTTTATATCCCTGACTATTTCCAAGACGGGTAACATTTTCTACCGCACATTTATCATCTACCAGTACTTCTAGTTCACGGGGATTTGTGTTTTTTATTTCTTTCTGCACCAGCATCATCGGCATGGGGCAGGATAAACCTCTGGCATCTATTTGTTTCATGATTTTTTCCTTCCTATACATCCTGCTGAAATAACAAGAGCAACAACAAAACCTATGATTACCGCAATTTTTCCGTTGGCGGTAGGACCGTCCGCGGAAGAAGCCAGGCCGAAATTGTGGCAGAATGCAGCTCCCGCCATCATTCCGATTACTGTAATTGCAGAATCCGAATTTCCCTCGCCGGTTAAAATCAGCTGACGCAGCGGGCAGCCCCCAAGCAGTATGGATAACCATCCAACCAATGCCATTCCAAGGAAATTCCAAAGACCGTCATTGTGTGCTACCGGCTGTCCGGTAAATCCCGGATGAAAAGTTCCAAGAATCAAATTGCCGATAAGAACTGTTACAATAATGGCAATAAATCCCATAATCAGTCCAAAATCCTTAAACATCACTGCATTTCGAATGCCGCCGGCCATACACATCCGGCTTCTCTGGCAGAATGCCCCCACAATCAGTCCTACAGCAAGGGAAACAATCCACAGAGCATGCATACTTCCAGGCCCTTCCCCGGATGCTTTAAATAAAGCAGGGAACAAAAGGGAGAAAATAAACAGAATCAAAAACAAAACGGGAAGAGCAAGTCCCTCTCCTTTTGACTGTCTGTAAGCCCTGTTTAAAGTAAAGCCCCGTTTCAGGAAGATAATTCCAACTAAAATACCTCCCACAAAACCAATCAGTCCTGCAATGGCATTCCAGTCTCCGCCGCCGATACGGATAACCATGCGCAGAGGACACCCAAGAAACATCAACGCGCCAATCATCACAAAAGCCCCCATGATAAACCGCAGCATTGGTGAAGATCCGCCTTTTCCTTTAAATTCTTTGGCCGCAGCTGCCATCACAAGCGCTCCCAGTATAATACCCACAATTTCAGGTCTGAAATACTGAACAATTCCCGCCTGGTGAAGTCCCGCCGCACCTGTAATATCTCTTAAAAAACAGGCAATGCAAAATCCCATATTAGCCGGATTTCCAAGCCATGTAAGCAAAATGGCCGCAATTCCTATGATCACACCGGTTATCAGTATGATCCAGTTTTGTGTTAAAAACTTTTTCATAATCCACCTCTTCCTTTTTCGTACCAAAAGCAGCCGCCCCTCCCAGGCTGTAGCCCGGATTCGCTGCTGCTTTCAGAGATAAGTATAAAAGGATGTTAAAAAAATTTCCAATACATATATTAAATATTTTTTGATTTTTTATCGGTTTTTTCGATAGTTTTCATAGGAATCTTCATTTATATTTTCTATTTTTCTCTGCATTCCGACAAATTCAAGTCTCGCTCTCGCGAGACTTGGTGCGCGATTCGGATCAGCTTTGCTGACAATATTCTATTCCGAATCGCTGCACATCCTCGCAGAGCGTATATCAGATGGGGGATTGACTCCCGCTATTGATACCTGCTTGTTACTCACCACCTATAGAAGCGGGAGTCATCTCACATTTGATATATTTAAAAAATTGTCTTGCGCCTGTAGTCAGATGCCGCCCCTTAGGACGGATCATATAAAGACTTCTCTCTGTACTTTTTCCCGTCAGAGAAAACTTCAGTACATTCGCTGCACCTGCCGCAGCCATGCCGGAAACAATGGCTGAGCCGATTCCCAGGGCAACAGAATTTAATATTGCCTCATTATTATCCATCCGGGCTGCCATATGTATCCTTTCCGGACTGATATTATTCTCACACAAAAAGCGGTCTGCAGCCTGCTGGGTTCCGGATCCTGCTTCTCTGAAAATAAGCGGCTCTGAGAGCAGATCATTTCCCACCGCTCCCTTGGCCTGCTTTTCCCTGAAAAACTCCGTATCCGGAGTGATCAAAACCAGCCTGTCCTCCCATAACAAATCATAGCAGACCTCCTTTCGGTTAAACATACCTCCCGCAAACCCAATTTGAGCCTCCCCTTCCAGAATCATCTTATGAACAGCTGCACTGTCACCGCTTTTTAATGTAAACAGACAATCCGGCTGCTTTTTTTTATAACCCGCAAGCACTGCCGGAAGCCGATACTGCATAGGGATTGTGGAAGCCGCAAGCACCAGCTCAAAAGCCGTATGCTCCTGAAGCTCTCTCGCCAGATCCTCGCAGCTTTGCAGCACTGCCCTGGCATGGGCATAGATTTTCTGTCCGGCTTCTGTAAGCAGTATTTTCCGTTTGCCGGTTCTTATAAATACCGGCACACCGCACTCTTTTTCCAGCGCGGCCACATGACCGCTGACAGTAGACTGCGCCAGATACAATTTTTCCGCTGCTGCTGTAAAGCTTTTGCACTCTACCACTGCGGCAAACACTTCCAGCTGTTTTAAATTAAAATTCATAGACGCCTCCCTGGCCTGCCCCTCTTTGGGGGATAAAAACTAATACTTCCACACCTTTTTTACCTGGATAACTGCCTGATTCTAAAGATATACCTCATATACCTCATATATCTCATCATATTCCAACCCTGTCAGCGCCCTTTCCACCTGTTCTCGTTCTGTAACCGGTGCGCACCAGGCGATTCCGCAGTCCGATGTCACAGATCTTGGAACCGGAGCCAGACGTCCCAAAATCTCCTGCTGCTTACATTGCTTTTCCATAGCCATTGCATCTGCAGTTGTATGAAAGGTAATTACCAGCATTAACTTTTTTTCTCTCATAATTTCGCAATACTCCTTACCGCATCAATAGCTGTCCTGATTTCTTCCTCCGTATTAAACCAGCCGAAGGAAAAACGGACTGCCCCCTGTCCCTTTGTCCCAAGGGCCTCATGCATTCTCGGAGCACAGTGGGCGCCCGATCTCACAGCAATATCATACTCCTGCCACAATATATCCGACACTTCCCCGGAATCATACCCTTCTATATTCAGAGAAACAATGGGCGCTCTGTCTCCTGAAAAGTTTCCGTAGACGGTTACTCCCGGAATATTTTTGACGCCATCGTAAAACAATCTCATCAGCCGGTATTCCTTTTCATGAATCTTTAAGATGCCGGTCTCTTCCAGATACTGAAAAGCGCGCAGCAGTCCTGCAATTCCATGTCCGTTTAACGTACCCGCTTCCAGCCGTACCGGATACTCCCCCGGCTGTTCCTTTGCATAAGTCTGCACACCGGTTCCCCCCATTTTCAGCGGATCTATCAAAATTCCTTTTGATACACACAGACCACCGGTTCCCTGTGGTCCCATAATTCCTTTGTGCCCGGTAAAACACAAAACACTGATCTGATCATCCTGCATATGAATGGGAAAGGTACCGGCGGTCTGGGATGCATCCAGAATAAACAACAGTCCGTGTTCTGCCGCAATCCGGCCGACTTTATGAATATCAATGAGATTACCGGTAAGGTTGGATGCATGGGTACAGATCACCGCCTTTGTATTTTTTCGGATCAGAGACGGAATATCTTCTTCCTTAACACAGCCGCTTTTATCTGATTTCAAAAAGCTGATTTCAACCCCTTGTTTTTCCAGATAATAGAGAGGACGCAGAACAGAATTATGCTCCAGATCTGTGGTAATTATATGATCTCCCTTGTGGATAAGTCCCAAAATTGCTGTATTCAGGGCTTCTGTAGCATTTGATGTAAAGCACACTCCTGCCGGATATCCAAGCTGAAAAAAGTCAGAGATCGTCTCTCTTGCTTCATAGATCAGCCTTGCCGCCGATAACGCTCCTTCATTTACTCCCCTGCCGCTGTTTCCAATAGTGTACATTGCCTCTGCCACCGCTTTTATTACACAGTCCGGCCTGTACATAGAAGTAGCTGCATGATCTAAATATATCATTCTTATCTTCTCCCTCTTTTACTTTAAGCCCCAGTCTAGCATCCATCCTGATATGTGTCAATCTTTCCGATTCTTTTCATCGGTATTTCCGATATTTTCGCAAAATACCTGTCCTTTTACAGCACATCCGAAGAAGTTTTCCAAAAACACAAGACAAAAGAGGGTACCGATTTGAACTGCTTCCCGTCAAGTAGACAATTAAAAAAATAAAATTTTTTCTGCCAGTAGGTGTTACCTGCTGGCAGATTTTTATGCTGCCT
>CABIXN010000010.1:2500-93220 GCA_902362715.1 Lachnospiraceae bacterium
TATATCTTATCATTTATAAAGTGCTTTGTCAACAACTTTTTTTATTTTTTTCTGACCTTCGAAGTGTTTTTACATTTCTCGCGGTCAGCTTGATTATAATAGCATGAGCCTCCTCCTTTGTCAACCATCTTTTAACACTTTTTTTACACTTTTTTCCTTTTCTATAGATATTGGGGTGCAAAGCATTCTGCACCCCAATATCTATTCATCAGCTAGAAGATCCATGAGAATATTTCCAGCAGTATATTATGATTATATAGTATACTTAAAAATGAATTTTCTTCTATAGAACTGACAAGCACCTTTCCTATTTCCGTTCCGCTTATCATAGTAATGAATAAAAACAGCAGCCATACAACTATAAACCCCTGAAACGCCCCTGCAAATATACCCAAAAATCTGTTTATTCCTTTGATAATTGGAATCTTATTCACTACATCCGTGGCTTTGCCTATGATCCACACAATAATAACCGCCAAAAACAAAGCAAGCAAAAACGCAAGAATAGCAACAATAATATCCGCCATCTGATTACCGGCCTGTTGATAGAAACCAGTTTCCTCTATACTGCGCTGCGCCTTTTGCACTCCATCGCCAAATATGTAATCTTCTAAAATACTAGGCAGATGGATTCCCGCTTCATCTAAAGTCTCCTGCTGTCCCTGCGCGGTACTGTCTACTGCCCCCTCCATAGAATTTTGAATTTTATCCGCCCATTTATCAGAAACCGAAGTATAAATCTTTGTATTTTCCTTCAGAAACTGACTGACATGAGGAGTTGCATAACCTACCAGTACAATCAGAAGAATAATTGCCACAAGAGAATACAACACCCGCAGGAATCCTCTGTTAAATCCCCGAATCATGGCAAACACAATAATTATAAGAACAACTACCAGTAACCAGTTCATTTATCTGCTCCTTAACGTGCACTGCTGAATATTTTACATTTTATCTGCTGTGTTTCTCCTTCCAGCATAAGAGAATAATTCCTAAATCCCTTTCTGGACAGAACATAGTATAAATTTTCGTCAAACTTGGAAACAAACTTTCTTATGCCATGAAGAGTATATATTTCACATTGACTGTTATTTTGTACACAGATTTCATGATTGGACAGAAAATATATTTCATCATAATTAATACCAAGCTCCGCGTCTGTAACCTGCGCTCCCTTCATATCATAGATCATCATTTTACGCTTATTATCATTTTCTTTATCAGAGTATACATAGCCAAAATACGAATTGTCATAAAACACACTTTTTATTTCTTCAGATACTTTTATCGTTTTCTTCTCTTCCGGTTTTTCACTTCCCTCAAAAATCATAATACCACTGTCTCCAAAGGCCAGCATTCTGTTGTTATTTACAAAAACAATCTCCGGAATTACATTCCCTGCATAGGAACACGTATTTACTATATTATCTATTTCATTCTGTCCTACTGAACCAAAGTTGTAAAATGAAATCGTTGTCTGTACACTTCCCTGGCTTACATCCAAAATAGAAACTGCTAATTTCTGACCATCATTAGAAAGTGCCATATCCATAGGATATCCACTGTTTTCCATATGAAGTGCACCCTCGGCAAGACAGTCCCCTTCTTTATTATATAATGCAATATATGACGCGCCTTCACTTTTCATCAGAACAGCGATAGTCCCCTGGTTGGCCACCTGTATATTCTGAATCTGCATATTTGTCTCCACAGTTCCCTTAAGACCACTTGTATTTAGAACATATACTTTTTGGCCGCCTTTATCAGCAAATGCTACATATTCTTCGCACTGAGCCATCAATGGCTCCTGCATTTCAAAAGTCTGATTCCAGATCAGGTTATTTTTGATATCTGTATAAAAAGCTCCATCGTTACTGTATTTTAAAATATTCCCATTAAACTGTATGAATTTTGCAGCCTCAGTATCTGACCTTTCAATGGTATTTACCACCCGGTATTTGCTATATGTTTTCACCTGGAAAAATATATAAACCACCGCAAAAACAGCGATACAGCAGGCCGCTATTACAGCGGCCTGCTTTAACTTCTGCTTCTTATGCTCACGAACCTTCTGCTCTATTTCATCCCAGTCTATCTTCACTTCATGTAAAAATCTGTTTTTTTTATCCGACATTTTTCCCTCTGTATTTTTATTAAACTTTTATCATCCTGACAAACAGCATCTAATAATCATATCCCCGCAGGCTGATATGGCATATTATAACACGACATTTATATATTTAAAATGAAATTCACATATTCTTAAGGAAGCTTCAATTTCTGTCCCTCATATATAACATCCACATTTCCAATCCCATTTGCGGCACAAATAGAATCAACCATAGCATCTGTTTTATATAGTTTCCGGCTTATAGTTACGAGGCTGTCGCCCTTTTTCACTATATAATACCCCTGGTTTAAGGCTTTCTGGCTTTCAGAAAGAACCTTCTGGCTGTCTGCTGCTTTTGTCTCATCCTCCTTATCTCCCGCGGAATTCTTTGCTGTATTGTCTGCCTCTGTGTTATTTGTGCTATTTTTATCAGCGTCTTTTTTCTGTGAATTATCTTCTTTATTATCACTGTCTCCCTCGTTATCTGAGTTTGACCCCTGCTGATCTGTCTGCTGCTGTTCCTCTATGTCTTCGTTTCGGTCCTGCCAGGCAGCTGTCTGATTATGATTTACATCCTCTTCTGATAAATTCTTCGAACTTTCGTCTGTTCCGCTGGATAACTTTTCTTCCTCCTGACTATTATCATTTTCCGTTTTGTTGGTTCTGTTTAAAAGATTTCCTGACATCGTCTGTATTGTCTTCTGAAAATTATTCAGATTCTGATAATCTCCTATCTGAGTAATTCCTGTCGCCGTTACTACAATTAAAACCGCCGCACAGGCTGCATAGATAAATTTCTGCGGTTTCTTTTTTTCACGCAGCTTATATTCTTCCCCGGAAGCTTTTGTTTCATAGGCAGTCCTGTGTTTTGGCAGCGGCCGTATCACCTCTGACGTTTCTGAGGCTTCTGACACTTGTCCACCTTTCTCCCGAATTAAAAACTCCTGCATCTGTGGATTTTTTTCATAATAAATATAAAATCCATCCAGGCTTCTTAGGGCATTCTGCTCCCACACATAAACCCCGAATTCATCTTCCAGTTCATCTTCATATACAAATGCCAGGGATATCGCAGAATCTTTTTCAGCATAATAATGCTTAATTACACTTTGCACATGGGAATCCTGCCCGCTGCACCGGACATACCAGCCAACAATTACCAAATCCGGAAAATGTTCTCTAATTGTTTCTAAAATCTGCCCCTCGGCGCCCTCATAAAAAACAGAGAAATCACAGGCCGCTGCGCCATTTACAAATGTGTAGCGGCATTCTTGGTACACCTCATAGCGCCCTAACAGCACTGCCGCCTGCAGTGTATCTTCTTTGTGCTTTTCCTTTAAAAATGTATGTAAATATGTATAAACATAATCTTCTATGTAAAATTTGTGTTTTTGTCCCGGAGTTCCCATCTGCCTGATGTTCTTTGGCAAACTAAATGTATCCTGCACCTGATTCTGTTCTGTATTATCCGAAGTTTCCGTTTTTATTTCTGTCATAATCGCACCTCTTCTCTGCATAACATTATAAGATATTCAAAAAATATCATACTTTTTCTGCCGTTTTTGCCGTTTTATGAAAGAAGAATTCGCAGTTTCTGACAAAAGAATCAAAAAAGGCCGTCGTTAAATAACGACAGCCTTTCTATTTTGCCTGATTATATAAATGCTTTTACTTTTTTGTAGATACTTTCTGCATCCAATTCATATTTTTTAATAAGCTGTGCCGCCGGTCCTGATTCACCAAAGCGATCATACACACCTATTTTCATTACTTTTGCCGGCGCATGTTCACTGAGACAGTCGCATACAGCACTTCCAAGACCGCCAATTACGGAATGCTCCTCTACTGTTACAACTTTCCCGGTTTTATTTGCTGAAGCTATAATCAATTCCTCATCTAAAGGTTTAATTGTATGAATATTAATTACTTCTGCAGCTATCCCGTCTTTTGCCAGCATTTCTGCAGCTCCCAAGGACTCATTTACACAAAGTCCGGTTGCAGCGATCGTCACATCTGCGCCTTCCCTGAGCACAATCCCTTTACCGATTTCAAATTTATAATCTTCTTCATTATTAATAACCGGAATCGCCAGACGTCCAAAGCGAAGATATACGGGACCTTCATATTCATAAGCTGCCTTTACCGCCGCTTTTGCCTCCACATCATCACAGGGATTGATTACAACCATTCCCGGAATTGTACGCATCAGCGCAAGATCCTCATTACACTGGTGCGTTGCACCATCTTCACCTACAGAAATCCCCGCATGTGTTGCCCCGATTTTTACATTTAAGTGAGGATATCCAATGGAATTTCGCACCTGTTCAAATGCCCGGCCCGCAGCAAACATTGCAAAAGAACTCATAAATGGCACTTTCCCGCAGGTGGCCAATCCGGCTGCAATGCCTGCCATATTGGATTCTGCAATTCCACAGTCTACATGGCGGTCTGGAAATACCTTTTTAAACACGCCTGTTTTTGTTGCTCCTGCAAGATCGGCATCTAAAACCACCAGATCTTCATGGGCTCTGCCCAGTTCAACCAAAGCATTACCATAGCTTTCTCTCGTTGCAATTTTCTTTACTTCTGACATAATGCTTCACCTGCTTTCTGTAATTCTTCCATTGCATTGGCAAATTCCTCATCATTTGGAGCCACCCCATGCCAGCTTGCTTTATTTTCCATAAAGGAAACACCTTTTCCTTTTACGGTTTTTGCGATAATTGCTGTTGGCATGCCTTTTGTGTCCCGCGCTTCTTTGAATGCTGCCGCTATCTGATCAAAATCATGACCATCTATATTAATTACATGAAAATTAAATGCTTCAAATTTTTTATCAATGGGATACGGGGAACACACATCATCTACATTTCCGTCAATCTGCAGCCCATTATTATCTACTATTACAACAAGATTATCCAGTTTCCTGTGCCCTGCAAACATAGAAGCTTCCCAGATCTGGCCTTCCTGGATTTCACCATCGCCGCACAATGCGTAAACACGGTAATCTTTTTGATCCATTTTTCCCGCAAGGGCCATCCCAACTGCTGCTGACAGTCCCTGGCCAAGAGAACCGCTGGACATATCTACTCCCGGAATATGCTTCATATCCGGATGCCCCTGTAAATAAGAGCCCACATGACGCAGAGTTTCCATATCTTTTACCGGAAAATAGCCTCTGTTTGCCAATGTTGAATATAGTCCAGGCGCTACATGCCCTTTAGATAATACAAATCTGTCCCTGTTCTCCGCTTTTGGATTGGCCGGATCAACGTTCATCTCTTCAAAATACAGATATGTAAAAATATCTGCAGCGGATAAAGATCCACCCGGATGCCCGGATTTTGCGCTGTGTACCCCTGTCAGGATACCTTTCCGAATTTCCACAGCAGTTTTTTGTAACTCTAGTTTTGTCATAAGAAAGTCCTTTCTCACATATTATTGTGCTTTATACCTCTATACAATATCACTTAGCCCCAGTTAAAAGGAAGCCCATTTTACAGCTCAATCCGTCCTTCCAGTGCTCTTAAAAGCGTAACCTCATCAATATACTCCAAATCACCGCCAACCGGCACGCCGCTGGCAATCCTTGAGACTTTGATGCCTGTGGGTTTAATCAGCTTGCTGATATACATGGCCGTTGTCTCACCCTCCAAACTGGAGTTGGTAGCAATAATGACTTCTGTCACATCCCCCTGCAGACGTTTCATCAGTTCTTTTAATTTAATATCATTTGGGCCTATTCCAAGCATCGGTGATATAGCTCCATGGAGTACATGATATACGCCATCATATTGTCCCGTCTTTTCATAGGCCGCCAGGTCCCTGGCATTTTCCACCACCATAATTGTTTTATGATTACGGCCGGAATTTTTACAGATGGGACATTCTTCATCATCTGTTAATGTACAGCAGGTTTTACAGTAACGAATATTATTTCTGGCCTCCTGAATCGTGACTGCCAGGCGGTCCGCCCTTTCTTTTGGCATATTTAGAATATGAAACGCCAGACGCTGCGCCGATTTATTTCCGATTCCCGGCAGTGAGGCCAGTTCTTCAATCAGCTGTGAAATCTGTTTACTGTAATAATCCATTAGAACGGAAATCCTCCGCCCATACCCCCAAGGCCACCAGTGATCTTTGACATAGACTGCTGTGAAAACTCTTCAACCTGACGCAGAGCCTCATTGGTAGCTGCCATAATCAGATCTTCCAGCATCTCAATATCATCAGGGTCTACTACTTCTTCTGCCAGCTTTACTTTGACCACTTCTTTTTTCCCGGAAACAGTAACTTCCACTGCTCCGCCTCCGGCAGAGGCTGTAACTTCCTTTTCTTCCAATTCTTTGGTTGCCTCTTCCATCTGACGCTGCATCTTCTGTGCCTGTTTCATTAAATTATTCATGTTTCCCGGCATTCCTCCCGGAAATCCTCCTTTTTTTGCCATGTTTTAATCCTCCTGATTACTCTTCTTCATTTTCTATTTCAATACCGGCCGTTCCAAATACATTCATGAAATCTTCCACTGAATGATATTTATTCTGAAAGGCACCGGCTGATTCATCTAGCACCACTTTTAGCTTTACCTGTTTTCCTATTACATTAGTAAATGTATCTTCTATTATTTGCTTATGCTCTTCCATACTGATTTCCTGATAAGCATATTCCCGTTCCCGGCTGAAGGTAAGCACAAGCTCATTTCCATTCCCAGGCTCAAGCCCAACGGCTTTTTGTCCCTCTCCACTGCCTTTGATACCAAGACTGATAGATTTTGCCGGAGATAAGTCCATACGGTATCTTGGATGAAGCTCCAAAAGCATTGTATTCCAATTTACAATCAGTTTCTGTATTTCTTCCGGCAGCGCATCGGGCATCTTTGGCTTTTCCTGGCTGACATTCTGAATATCATTTGCCTTTGCAGGCAGATCAGAGGCCGGCACAATTCCCTGTGCTATCTTCTTTTCAATCTGGGCTATCCGGTCTAACAGTGCATCCTGCTGTGTCTCCATAGCCGGACGGCACAGTTTAATCAATGCAATTTCTATTAAAATTCTTTTCTGCACCGCAAAACGAAGCTGTCCGGATAGATCTGACAGAATACGAATATAGCGCATCAGCACTTCACCGTCAATCATCTGAGACTCTTCCTTTAACAGCATCAGGTTCTCTGACGACATGTCCAGCATATCTTCCATATCATCGGAGCTTTTCATCAGCAGAAGGTTTCTCAGATACCAGGTAAAATCCGACACAAATTGTCCCAAATCTCTTCCCTGAATTACCAGTTCTTCCAAAAGCTCCATAGCCCCTGCCACATCACTTTCCATCACTTTGCGAAGCAGCCTGCTGAACAGCTCTGTATCCACTGCCCCAAGCACCTCCAGAACATGATCATAGGTCAGTTTCTGCCCCAGAAAAAATGCGATACACTGGTCAAGAAGACTTAACGCATCCCTCAAAGAGCCGTCTGCCGCCTTGGCAATATAACGGATTGCACGACCTTCCACTTCTGTGCCTTCCTCATCCATCAGTTCCTGCAGGCGGGCCGAAATTGTGTCAATTGAGATCCTTCTAAAGTCATACTTCTGACATCTGCTCATAATCGTAATGGGAATTTTATGAGACTCTGTTGTAGCCAAAATAAATATAACATAAGACGGCGGTTCTTCCAATGTTTTTAAAAGAGCATTAAATGCACCAATAGAAAGCATATGAACCTCGTCTATAATATATACTTTATACTTGCCTTCTGTAGGTGAATATTCAACCTCATCTCTAATCTCTCTGATATTGTCAACGCCATTATTAGAAGCCGCATCAATTTCAATAACATTCATAGAAGTTCCGGCCGCAATAGCCTTGCAGGATGGGCATTCACCACAGGGGCTTCCATCCACCGGATGTTCACAGTTTACTGCTTTTGCAAAAATCTTTGCAATAGTTGTTTTTCCCGTTCCTCTGGTTCCGCAGAAAAGATATGCATGTCCAATTCGTTCTGCTTTTATCTGATTTTTCAGGGTCGTAACAATATGATCCTGCCCTTTTACATCTTCAAACTCAGCCGGGCGGTACTTTCGATACAACGCTGTATATGACATTTTCTGTCTCCTTCCTGCGCTTTTTTATTACGGCACTGCTATCTGCAGTACTAAATCCTCATATTCTCCGATACAGACAGGTAATTTAATCGCCAAACCTGATTCCAACAGCTTTCGCCTCGTCAATGATCTGGGAATCCGGTTCCACCATCTTTAACTTTCCGGCAACCTCTCCCAATGGCACTTTTTGTGTATTACCATTAACCATTCCTACCATATATCCGTAATCATTATCTAATATAAGCTTAGCTGCCGCTGCTCCCAGCTGCGTACACAAAACTCTGTCATAAGGACACGGACTGCCGCCCCGCTGCATATGTCCTGGTACGGTAACCCTCACTTCGTTTCCAATTCTTTCTCCAATCCGCGCCGCCAGCTCGTAAGACACAGACGGAAATTCTCTTTTTTTCAGCTTTTCCTTATATTCCTTTTTAGAGAGTTTTGCATCCTCTCTGGAAATTGCACCTTCTGCCACCGCAAGAATAGTAAAGCCCTTCCCTGCCTGACTGCGTTTTTCCACTGCTTCTATCACTTTGTCAATACTGTATGGTATCTCAGGAATCAAAATAATATCCGCTCCCCCGGCGATTCCAGCATACAGTGTCAGCCACCCCACTTTATGGCCCATAACTTCCACAATGAAAATCCGGTTATGGGATGCTGCTGTGGTATGGATACAATCAATGGCATCTGTTGCGATATTAATCGCACTCTGAAATCCAAATGTAACATCGGTTCCATAGATATCATTATCAATTGTTTTTGGAAGATGAATCACATTCAGCCCCTCTTCCCGCAAAAGATTAGCTGTTTTCTGGGTTCCGTTCCCCCCCAGAATCACCAGACAGTCCAGATTCAGTTTATGGTATGTATGTTTCATTGCTTCCACCTTATCCACACCATTTTCATCCGGCACTCTCATCTGTTTAAAGGGCTGTCTGGAAGTCCCTAAGATGGTTCCTCCCTTTGTGAGTATTCCGGAAAAATCTGCCGCAGTCAGCAGACGGTAATTTCCATATATAAGTCCTTTATAACCATCAAAAAATCCATACACTTCCAGCTCTTTTAAACTATTGCTCAGTCCCTTTACCACACCGCGCATAGCCGCATTTAATGCCTGGCAATCTCCTCCACTTGTAAGCATTCCGATTCTTTTCATAAGCTATACTCCTTCCGATTATACTATAAATAGGTACATTTTTATGTATCCAGATAACTGTAGATATTATAGTCCATTTTTCATTCTAAAACAATAACAATCAACCAATATCACAATAAGAAGACGCCCCTTTGCAAATGATGATCCACCTGCAAAACAGCGTCTGCTTTTACACCCGTTTTTATTTTGCAAAGAAATCCGGCAGTCAGAATCAGGCTAATAATAACTTGGCGCCCGGCTCCCATCCAGAACTTCTTTTTGAATGCTGGCAATATATTCCACATCCAGCATCTTTTTTAACAGTACCTCCACCCCATAGTCATTTTGACTGCACAAAATAACGGGCAGCACTACCTCTTGATCTACTCCAAGATCTGTCAATTCGCAATAGGCACATTCCTGCAGGGGATATTTATCAATATCCCCCCGCTGTACCAATACATCTATCTCACCTTTGGCAAGCAGTTCCAGGCACCCATGGTAATTCCCGTATTTCCGGATCACATTTTTTCCCTGGCACAGGCGCTCTGTAAGATAACTTTGTTCAATCGCTTCATTATAAATACCTACCCGCGTTCCGTCTTCCACCTTTGGTGTTCTGCCTTTTCTTGCATACAACCGGTAGGGCACAGTATATTTTGCTCCCTCTAAAATAAGTGCGACACTGATTTCCGGATACTTTTCAAGAAACAGTTCCGCCGCCAGTCTTGATGTTATAACAAAATGACACCGTCCGCTGTTCAAAGAATCAATACGCAGACTTGCCGGAACCATATATCCCAGATTAACAGGCAGATCTGTTTTTGCAACGGCCGCTGCCAGTCCGGTATACAGAGAATCATGTATATAGGTGGACGGTGGAGGGGCAAAGCCCACCAGCGGCTTTAGGTCTGCATATTTCCATAGCTTCTCTCTGTTAAGATCTACAATCAGTGTTCCTTTCGGACCATGCTTTTCTATTTGCATACATTCATTTTCCAGAAGGAACTGAATCGCAGTCTGTATCGTCCAGCGTGATACACAAAAACGCTCTGTATATTCTGCGATGGATGTCATAACCTCTCCTTTTGAAAGGCATAGCAAATCCCTGGACAGATTTCTTACCGTAATACCGTTTTTCTGATAAAACATTGATAAATTTGATGACATCACATATCCCTGCGCTTCCCTGTTTATATATCTCTGGGTATATTTTACAGTTATGTTCCCCTGATGTCAAAGCATTACGAGAATTTTAGTCCTTTTGTGTAAAGCGGTCAATTAAAATTGCCACAACTATGATTACACCTGTAAACATCGTCTGGTAATAGGAACTTACCCTCAGCAATGTAAGTCCGTTTGATAAAACCGACAGAATCAGCGCACCTATAACTGCTCCGGCGATACTTCCCCGGCCGCCCGCCAGGCTGGCGCCGCCAATAGCCGCAGCCGCAATGGCCGTCAGTTCAAATCCATCCCCGGCCGCCGCTTCCGCCGAAGACATCCTTCCCACATAGACAATGGCACAAAGAGCACAGCACCATCCCATAACCATATAATTTACACACTTTATTTTCTTTGTATTAATTCCGGAAAGCCTGCTGGCATTTTCATTTCCTCCAACCGCAAACACATACCGGCCATATTTTGTATATTTAATCACCAGCCATGCGGCCACCGCAAGCGCCATCATAAAAATTGCCGGCCAGGGAATCCCGGCATTCCAGAAATTGATCCACCGCGGATCCATTCCCCGTATCGTCTGACAGTTTGTATACACATAGTCAAATCCTCGAAATATACTCATAGTTCCCATGGTCAGTAAAAATTCCGGAAGTTTTAAATAAGCCGCCAGCAGACCATTAATAAGACCACAGGCAGTTCCCGCCAGAAAACATACCAAAACTGCCAGCCATATTTTTTCAAATCCATATTTTACAAGGAAATCTGCTAAAAACATAGCGCAGATAGACATGGAAGCTCCTACCGATAAATCAATTCCGGCTCCCACAATTACAAACGTCATCCCAATAGCCAGGATTCCTTTCAGCGAGGCCTGATTCATAATACTCAGAAGATTGTTGGGTGTCAGAAAGCTGTCTGTTGCAAGGGAAAGAACTACAATCATACAAATCAGCACCAATACAATGCCGGTCAGCCGGTTATTCAGCAGCTTTTTAATACCTATGGCCTGGCCGGACGCCGCAGCCTGATAATTTTTTCTTTCCATCATGATGTACCTCCCATTGCATAATTCAGTATTTTCTCTTCTGTGGCATCCTCCCGGTTAATAATGGCATTCATTTTCCCTTCAAACATCACCATAATCCGGTTGCTCATCATAAGGATCTCAGGAAGTTCGGAAGAGATCATAATAATGGAAACCCCCTGTCTGGTTAAATCGTTCATCAGTTTATAGATTTCCTCTTTTGCACCAATATCCACTCCCCTGGTGGGTTCATCCATAATCAGGATTTTCGGCCCGGTACACAGCCATTTTGCCAGCACTACTTTCTGCTGATTTCCCCCACTTAAATTTTGCGTATGTTTCATGGGATCCTCTGGCTTTACATGCAGTTTCTTCATATACTCTTTGGCATTTTTCAAAATGTCTCTATCAAAAAGCAGTCCGCGCTTTAACCGGTCATAGGAGCACATTCCAATATTGTTCATATTTTTTGCTGTTCCCACAAAACCCTCCAGCTTTCTATTTTCCGGAATCAAAGCAATTCCCTGTTTTATGCTGTCCCGAATAGATTTTATTTTAACCGTATTTCCATTTATTTTTATTTCACCGGAGCGTATCTTATCCGCTCCGAAAATCAATCGCACAGTTTCTGTTCTCCCGGAACCTACCAGACCTGAAAATCCAAGAATTTCTCCTTTATATAAATCAAAACTCACACCGTCCCCTGCAATTTTTCCGGCAGCATCCTTTAGATTCCTTACAGAAAGTGCTATCCCTTCCGGTTTTTTCAGGCTTTCCGTATTAAAAACACTCTGAATCTTTCTTCCGGTCAGCTTGTAAATCAATTCCTCTCTTCCAACGCCTTTAGCAGGCATAGAATCAATGAATTTCCCGTCCCGGAAAATTGTAATCCTATCTGCAATTCTAAAAATTTCTTCCATTCTGTGGGACACAAATAGCAACGCTTTTTTCTCCGCCCGCAGCTTCTCCATGATCACAAACAGCTTTTCTATTTCTTTGTCTGTGAGACTGGAGGTTGGTTCATCTAGAATCATAACATCCGAATTCAGATGAAGAGCTTTGGCAATTTCAACCATCTGCTGTTGAGCAATACTCAGTGATTTTACACTTACACAGCTTTTAAAGTCGGCGTCTACTCTCTTTAACAGTTCATCTGCCTTGCTCTCCATTTTTTTATAATCTATGAATTTCGTAATCGGATTTACAATTTCATCTGCCAGGAAAATATTTTCATATACAGTCATCTCCGGAACCAGCTGAAGCTCCTGGTGAACCATAACAATGCCTTTCTTTCTTGCATACATAGGTGATTCCATTGTTGTCTTTTCACCTTTATAGATCATTTCTCCGGCATCCGGCAGATAAGTCCCGGATATGATATTCAGCACAGTGGATTTCCCGGCACCGTTTTCTCCAAGCAGCGCATGTATTTCTCCCGGATACAACGTCAGCGAAACCCCATCTAGTGCCTTTGTATTTCGAAAACTTTTAGAAATATTTTTTAATTCCAATATATGTTCCATATCACACGTATCCTTTCAGCCGGAGCCGCAGCAAATACGGCCCCGGCATTTCCCCCATATCTATACGCAATATGGTCTGAATGCAGCTATTTTTCCAGATAATCTTCTACATTTTCTTTTGTTACCAGCTCCACATCCGTGGTCACTACCCTTGGTATATCCTGCCCCACAGCGGCTCTGACACAGGCATCTACAGATAATCTTCCGATTAATTTGGGATTATTCCAGTATGTAGCATAAACTTCCCCGGATGCCACAGATGAAAGACCGGCTTTTGTGCCGTCCATGGATACTACATAGCAGTCGTCAATGGCATTGGCCTCCCGCAGCCCTTCATATACACCAAGTCCCAGATCATCGTTATTGCACCAGATAAAGGATACGTCGGGGTTAGCTGTCAAAAGATCCGTTGTCATAGTTCTTGCTGTTGTAGGATTCCATTGAGCCGGAATCTCTTCCACTTTGATATCTGAGTTCTTTTCAATACGGTCAATAAAATAATTTGTTCTTGTCTGTGCCAGTTTTGCTGCCACATCACCCTCAGCTACTGCAACCGTTCCTTTTCCGTCCAAAAGCTCAATGGCCAGATCTGCTGCCATCCTGGCGGTTTCACTATCCAAAGAACCGATAAAGCAGGTGGCATCATTGATCTCACAGCAATAAGCATTAATAACGGGATATCCTTCCCCCACAATTTTTCTTGTAATCTCCTCCAGGCAGGTTTCATTTTCAGGGCTGAAGATATAGGCGCTGTAGCCTGCATTATACAGGGTTTCCGCATTTGTCAGCGTCTGTTCATAATCAGTAGGACCCTCCACATATTCCACAGCGACTTCAATTCCAAGCTCCTGGCACCGTTCTTTTACTCCCTGATTCAGATTAATCCAGTAATCGTTAGATGAGGCCATAGATACAACTCCAATGGAAAAATCTTTGGGAACCATCTCTTTTGTTACTTCCCCCAATTTTTCCTCATAGTCTTTATAATACATGGCATCCGTTTCATTTTCCGCCATCCATGTATAACCGGTAATAATTGAATCACCGTCCCTCGAAGCTTCTTTAGACCCACTAGATGATGTATTTTCGCCGGTTTTACGTTCCTCTGACTGCGTACCGCAGCCTGCCATCAGCGCTGTCCCCACAGCGAAACAAAGTATGATAGATATCTGTCTCTTCTTCATCTTTCTTCTCCTTTTTCTCTTGTCTTTTTGTTCCTTACCAGAAATTCCTCAAATATACTTTTAACCGTACTTTTGTTTTCGATTTAGCCTACCACCTCCACGTTCCCATTTACCACAGTCTAGCAATTTTTCTCACCCCATAATGTACGTTTTAAATTACTTTTATATTTTCAGTATACTATTAAAAGTAATTTTGTCAATACTTTTCAGCATTCAATTCTCCCTGAAAAAAACAAAACAGACCGGGAATCAATCATAGCTCCCGGTCCCTTTTGTTTTTCTGATATTTATTTTTTACCTTTGAAAGGATTGATCACCAGCAGCAGCACGGCCAGCAAAATACATAGAACCACATCCGCCAGCAATATGCTTGTCAGGTTTCCTCCAAGTGCCATCATCCAAAAAGAACTGAAAAACCCTCCCAGATTCATCATCGCCAGCACAATAGATGTACCTGCGCTGATGGTAGACTGGGGTGTGGATATACCAATCCAGCCGGTAAAGGCGGCAAACTGCCAGTTAAATCCAATTCCAATAAGAGCATACCCAAGCCCCATAATCAAACCGGAGGAGCCGGTAAGGATAATATATGCCCCCAAAGCCACAAAGATAAAGGCTATAAAAAATATAAATCTTTTCACCCGCCTAAAAACCATTCCAAAAAGCAGCCCCGCAAACATCCCTGTCACAGAAAATGCGGTAAGAGCGGCCGCGGCGGCTGCAGCGCCGCCTGCTCCGCGTATATCATAAATAGTTGACGCACTCATCATTACGCTTAAATTTACAATTTGAAAGATACAAAGCAGACCACCGATGAACATTACGGTCTTTAAATTTATTTTTTCTCCTGCTTTTTTTTGGACATAGGATTTCTCCTGCTTTATCAGTTCCTCCTTTGGCAGAAAAAATGCCATTACAACTGCCACAATGAAAAATGAATGTCCCAGAAATGAAAGCTGCCAGGATATATCGGCCAGCACACCACTGAGCATCTGAAAAACAATTCCTCCGATATTCATAGAAAATGTGCCGATGCCAATTAAAGCCGCCTGCTTATTCCCTTTAAAATGTGTCATAATAAGCGCATTCCCAAGAGGAGATATTACTCCCAGTGCAAATCCGAATACCAGCCTTACCAGCAGAATACAGCCATAGCTGTCAATCCATACTGGCAGAATCCCGAAAACAAGGCAAAGTAGACTTCCCAAAAGAGCAAGGGTTTTTATTTTCATTCTTTTTCCTGCAGCAGCTCCTGCCGCCAGAGAGCCCGCCACCATACTTAATGTAGCTATGGTCTGTATAAAAGATACATCCCTTCCTTCAAAGTGATCAGCTAACGTTGCCAGCGCCGGTGTAATTGCATTAGATCCAAGCCCCATAAGCGTCAGACTCAGCATGGCCAGCGTTCCTGCAAAACCAGGACTATTTACTCTTTGTTGTACCACCTAAATACCTCCTCCCCAGTCATTGTTCAGCTTTCTTTCTGCAGATATAAATCTGTCCTTCCAAGGGGCTTCTTTGTACAAAGCACCATTAAAACTGCTCCCGCTGCAGAACAGATAATCAAACCGATAAATGTACTTGTAAAGCTTCCTGTTATAGCAGCCAGACTGCCCACAATTACAAATCCAAAGGATCTCACCAGCGTATTTAGAATGAACACAACGGTCCACGCAGAATCAAAATCATAACGTCCCCAGACAGAGGCAGTCATAGATACCGCAAGATTATTGGCACCTCCCATTACACTGGCAAACATAACAATCGCAAGTATCATAGTCCCGGGATTAGGTATCAGTGCAAAGATAACCGAAATAATAAAATATATAAACATGGCAATGCAGGTTTTCCGGCTGCCAATATACTCATCAATTATTCCCCATATAACAGAAGCCGGCATGGCCACAAAGGAAGTAATTCCCATTAAAAATACGGCTTTCGGCGTCTCAATTCCCGCATAATTACACATGGGAATAAAACTGCTCATAATACCTATGGTAAACATAACCAGCACGCCGCCTCCGATTCCCACAAACCATGTTTCTTTGGTCATTAACAGTTTTTTTACTGTCCACGGACTGGACTGCCGATAGAGAATCCCTTCCTGATGCATAGCCTCCACCTTTTCTTTTGTCATACTCTGATCATTATCGGGAAATACACCGCACATTTCAGGATCATTTTTTACCAGCAGCAGACACACAACTGCAAGTATTACAAAACCTGCAGCATACAAGTCAAAAGAGGCTTCAAAGCTGAAATGGTCAATCATAACATTTTGGCTTTTAATATAGGTACACCCCACCATACAGGAACCCAGCGTTACAATTCCCATAGCCAGTCCTTTTTTTGTTGGAAACCAGTTGGCAATTAAAGAGGCCAGGCCGATCTGACAATATGCGCTGGAGGCAATAACACAAATTGTATACCACGCCGCATAGGAAGCAACCGATTCCACCCGCCCCCACATAAACATGGAAAGCGCGCCTACTATACAGCCTGCAAAAATCAGTGTCTTTGGGCCTTTCTTTTTGCACCACCAGCCGAAAAATGCTGCGGCCGCAATAGACAGCAGATTGGCCACTGTGCCGAAACTGTTCAGCACAGATACATCCCACCCATACATCTGGTGATATTCCTCCATAATGACATTCAAAGATGTAACCGGGCATCCGGACCCCACCCAGAATAAAAAGAAACAAAAAATGATAATTCCCCAGCCTTTTATACCAAAATTAAATTTTTTCATCTGAATCCTCCTCCACAAAGTATTCCGGTTCTTTGAAATCCGCTACTCTTTCCAGGGATCTTTCGCCTCCAGATACGCCATATACTCTTCTAGTGTAAAATCATTATATTGATAGGAATATTCTATCTGATCTTCTTTTGTAGGTTTATGCAGCGCATGCATCCTAGAACCCTCAAATGTATCATATGCCTCCGGCGGCTGCGGCCAGAATTTCCGCACCTTGTTAACGTCATACTCCTCACAAAATGACTTCACACGGTCCCCAAAACCTGGCATATCTTCAGGAATAAAATCATCATGAGGCTTCTGTTTTGTAAACGGTTCGCAGGTAGGACACATAATATCAGGCATAACCTGCAGATGCCAGATCTTCCAGTGTCCGTTCTCAAGAATAAAATCTGCCTGGAACTTTCCATACATCCAGTTTGGATCGTATTCACAGGCCGGATCTGCCGGATTGGCTTTGGCCGTCTCAGGACCAAAGGTCTGCCATTCCGCTTTGGCTGTCTTCCCGTCAGCGGCAACCTCTATCAACGGATTGTAGATGGGATGTTCACAATACCATCCTTTTCTGCCGTCCCCGGCGGCTTCCTCATGTCTGGCAATCCCCTCCACATAATTTTCATAAAGCCCTTCCGGACCGTGGTACTGTCCCCACATGGCAATTTCAATAGCCACACCTGGCGTTCTCATAGCAAACTGATCTAGACATTCTCTCTGGCGCCCCCCTGAGTGGTAGTAGTTGTAACGCGCCATTGTATTGGCGATCTCAGTCACTGCCTGGGCTCTGGCAAGCTCATGTTTCGTTATCCTTAGTTCTTTTTCCAGTCTTTCTAAACGTTCTTCAACAGTCATTTGTCTTCCTCCCTGTATTCTTGCATCCCAATGCATTCCATCCGCCAGTTTTGCTTTTAACTAACGTTGTAATAACATCATACCCGCTCTGACAGTTTCTGCATATTGAATAAAAGGGAGATCGTTGTTCCAAAATTTCACGCTGGAATATCAGGTATCATTTCTTGAACCGACGGCTGTGATCTGTTATTTTAATGTTAATTACCTGCATCTTTTTAAACATTACTGACCCAAAAACAAGTACCCTAAAAATCTGATTCACAGGAATCAGAAAGGAGCACATTTTATTATGAATTTTGACCAGCTGGAATATTTTTTAAAATCTGCCAAATACCAGAATCTGTCCCGGGCCGCAACAGAGCTTTATGTCAGTCATTCTGCCCTGAGCAAAAGCATAGCCGCTTTAGAGGCAGAGCTGAATACCCGTTTGTTTATCCGGGATAAAAACACACTGCACCTTACTCCGGCCGGCAGATATCTGGTAGAACAGGGCACCTACATTCAAAAAATATGGCACAATACCAGACAGCAGATTCACTTTGTGGAAAACTCCATCCAGGGCACTATCACCCTGTGTATGCCTCCGCTGTACGAAACTCAAATCTTTGCAACTCTGTCAAAAATCGGAATGGCACACCCGGATATTAATTTTATTTTCAGCCATACAGAACCCTTACGCATTCCCGACATTCTGCAAAATAAACAGGCGGATATCGGTATTGGCTTTTCTTATCTGCTGCCCAAAGATATGGAAGATTTTACATGCAAGAACCTTTTTGAAGATTCCTTTTGTGTGATTGTAAACCCTACGCATCCCCTGGCCTTAAGAGATGTTGTCAGCCTGAAGGATCTGCAGAAAGAATGTATTATCTTTCCCCCAAGAGTCGGCACTATTAATACAGATATGGCACTGCTTGGCAAAATTGTAGAACTGTATTTCCCGAATTATTATAATGCAGACGGACTGGAAGACGTTTTTTTCCAGATCGGTATTAACCGCGGAGTCTCCATCCTCCCCAAAAGTACAATGCTTGGCCGGAATCTGGGCTTTAAACTGCTCCCTATTTCTGATGTGCTGGAAACTTTCTATGTCTGTCTGATCTTTAAAAAGGCAAATAAAAACCCTCTGCTTCCGCTGATCTTAGGCGCACTGCTGTCTACCTTTTCCTGATCTTTATCCGGCCGCTAAAACAGAGGGTGCCCCGCACAGACAGGAACACCCTCTTTAAACTTATGCCAAATCAATGGCCGCATGATAGCCGGTTTCTACTGCGTCCACGATTCTTCCGCTTCTGACGCAGTCTCCTACCGGAACTACATCATAGCAATATTTTTTCATTTCTTCTGTGACGGATGTATCCGCCCGCAGACCAACACAGTATATCACTGTGTCCGCATCAAACAGTATCTCCTTTCCATCTTCACAGACTGCCTTTACTCCCTGGTCCGTGACCTCTGTCACCTTCGTATTCACATGCCCCAAAATAGGCCGCTCTGCCCAGTAAGCCTGCATACCAAAATGATGAAACGGATTGTCCTCCGGTGCAAGCTCCGGTCCCATTTCCAGTACGTCCACCAAATGTCCGGTATTGGCCAGATGCGCACCTACTTCACAGCCCACCAGCCCTCCGCCGATAATTACAACTTTTTTTCCCACCTTTTCCGGCTGAAAGTATGCATCCACGGCATACATAACATTTTCTTTTTGAATCCCCGGAATATCCGGAATTATCGGTTTTGCACCCACTGCCACAATAATTGCATCCGGCTGCACCTTCTGAACAAGTTCCTTGCCGGCCTTTGTATTCATCCGGATATCAATCTCTCTTTTTGACACCTGTCGAATCAAATAGTCCTTATATTTTTTTAGCTGCACTTTAATCGAATCATAATCTGCAAATTTAATGGCTCCGCCCAATTCCGGACTTTGTTCCGCAAGTATGACCCTGTGTCCTCTGTCCGCTGCAGTCATGGCAGCTTTCATGCCGGCAATACCTCCCCCGACGATTAGAACTTTTCTTGAACAGTCAGCTGGCGGTATCAATCTTGTCCGGTGCTCGTGAGCCATATGAGGATTTACCATACATTTTGCCTCAAAAAAGGCCGTCTTATTGGAGCCAAGACAATGATTACATCTTAAGCACGGCACAATATCCTCTTCCTGATTTCTGCGGACTTTATTTGGAAGCTGAGGATCTGCCATCAGCGCCCTGGCCATGGCCACTACATCTGCCTTTCCTTCCGCCAGAAATCCTTCTGCCACCTCCGGTGATACAATTCCGCCCATCACTACAACCAGAGGTTTTACACCGGCTTCTTTCATTGCCTGCGCATACTGAATATTTAAACCTTCCGGCTGAAAACATACTTCCTGGGTCAGATATGCTTTATCCGGTCCGCACCCGGCTGAAATATGTACAAAGTCCATCAGATCACCGCATTCCTGCACAAAGTAAATGCTTTCCTCTATGTTTTTTCCATCCTCACAGTGATCCACCGCTGAAATACGCATTTCAATTAAAAACTCTTCACCACACAATTCTCTGATCCTTTGCAGAATCATCTTTGGAAAACGAATCCGGTTCTGTGGACTGCCCCCCCACCGGTCTGTCCGGCGGTTAAAGTGCGGCGACATAAACTGGTTGATCAGCATTTCATGACCCCCGTGAACCATACACATCTGAAACCCGCAGTCCTTTAAAAACTTTGCAATATTGGCATAATATGTAATGGCATCATCAATCATTTTTTCCGTCATCTGAACAACCTTTACTCCATCAGGACGGATAAATCCCATGGAGCTCATAGGCGGCGTATTGCTGTTTTCTGCCAGACCGGCCATAAACCCCGCATGATTGATTTCTGCAGATGCCACACAGCCATGCTCTTTGATGGCAGTTGCCAGCTCCGTGAACGCCATATCCGTAAAGCAATTGGTAAAATATCGGTTAAAATGTCCTCCGTTATCACCGTATCCTCCCGGACCGGTAATATTTCCCTGAGTCACCTGCGCCGCACCGCCCCGGGCCTTCTCTTCCATATATGCAATCCCCAGATCATTGGGGGCGCCATATGTTACATGGGACAGGGCACACGGCGGCAGAAAAATATGGTTTTTAAAATCAATTCCCTTTACCGAAAAAGGCGCCATTAAATGTGGATACTTTTGTTTTATCATACTCATCCTCCATCTTATTTTGTTTTACAGTAACCGTCTGCATTGGGATGCCTGGTTTTGTATCATCAAAATCTCTGATGGTATGTCTATATGATAAAAAGGTTTCTCCACATTGTAAATTGACAAAAACTGACGGCACTGTTCCTAAAAGAAACAGTCCGTCAGTTTTTCCATAACTTCATACATATCACCTGTAATACAGACATCTGCCATCTTGAAAATCGGTGCCTTTTTATCTGTATTAACAGCAATTATTTTTTACATTCTGGAGGACAAAAAACATATTGACGCATCTTCATATTACTTTTATAATAATAAAGATATTGATTCTGGAGGAGTACCCAAGTGGCTGAAGGGTCTGGCTTCGAACACCAGTAGGTCGGCAGTACCGGCGCAAGGGTTCAAATCCCTTCTCCTCCGCTTTATGCGCTTACAGAACACCAGCATTCTGTAACACTAAAACAGCTGCCGGCAAAAACCGGCAGCCAATTTTTATGAATAATATTTCTTTTTTCTAATAATTACAGCAGCTCCCAACGCGGCGGCAGCTGTAATGCATCCCCAGAGCGCTGGTTTATTCCCATAGTCATCTGTTCTTGGACTTGTATCCTTTTTTAATTTATCTTGTGCGGTCTGATCTGCTCCTGAACCTTCTGACATACCAGGATTCTTATTATCTGACAGCTCGTCCGATGGATGTTTTCCCGGATCTTTCTGATCGCCGCCGGTATTGTCCTCTGGCTGATCTGTTGTCCCCGGTGTTTTATCTCCATCTTCATTTTCTGACGGTTCTTTTTCCGGAACAGTCTCTGTTACAAACTGATACCCAATCTTGGCATCTGCATTTCCTCTAGGCGCAGATACTAAAGATATCTCCAAGCCGCCTTTTAGGTCCTCTTTTGAAATCAGGGTTCCTTCTGTATAAGGCTCTCCTCCCAGGCTCAGCTGATAGCTTCCTTCACCGTTCTGCCCGGCTTTTTCAAAAGATACTGATTCCGTGTCAGAAGAAAGCCGTATCTGTGTATGGTCTGACAAAAGCCTGCTACTGTCTATCAGCCTGCCCTCTGCGTCAAAGCAGTCCATATTTAACATCAGCTCCGGAACTGTTTCCTGATTTTCTGTAAATACTTTGATTTCTGCATTTCCAAATTTCATTCCATTTACGCCAGGTATTTCATAAATATCCTCTGCCACAAGCTCTCCGGTGCCTTCCTCTTCTTGCAGCAGATACGACTGCCCGGGTTCTATGACCACGTCCTGCTTATATGGCAAACCATATAATTCTGATACGTCTTTGCCAAAGCCACTTTCAATATTTATAAAATAACCGTCTCTTCCCTTTACAAATTCAGTTACTGCAAAACGCTCCCCTTTTTTCAGCGCAACAGATTTATCTAGAACGATCGTATGGTAGCCGCCGTATTCCACTGTTTCAATCTGTTCATACACAAGTTGTCCATCCAAAAGCTCCTGTCCGTCACTCAGCTTGTAAATCCGGATTTCCACCTCACTGCCGGGATTTCTTGTTATCGCTGACACTGCCGTCAGGATTTCATCCTGTTCTGACACAAAGACATTTCCCATCCCGATTTTTATATTTACTGGATTTGGTCTAAATAAACTGGCAGTCCCGAGATAATCATATTGATAATTATGGTCATACTCATACAGATCATTTTCCGGCTGGTCTATATGAAACACTGTAAAATCACAAAGAGATTGATCATAGTAGGAAATATAAAAATATCCTTCCTCTCCCCAGTCACTTCCCCAGCTGTTTTTTGCAATCCATGCACCGTCGCCTTCCGGCTTAATGGAGAAATTATCTCTGGAATAATTGTCATCCCATCCCACAACGGAAATTTCATGATTCGCCGGCATATAAGTATTCATATATTGAGAGCTTGTTTCCCCATTCCAATATGTATTTCCCTCAGGCTGGCCCGGAAGATTTTGCTCAGCATTGTAAGACATGTCAATAACGCCGTACTGCATCATCATCTGTTTTATATTGTTCATGGCTGCTGTATCCAGATGATACCCGGTTTTATTTACTTCGTCATCAAACACCGCAGGACCCGGCAGATAATCTGCATTCTGCAGGTGTCCCACAGATTCATTTCTCAGCGCTGCATCTACTGTCCAGGGCGCTTCATAAGGCGCCGCCTCTTCCGGTACGACTCCGCCCCAGGAAGACAGCAGACTGTTTGTCATATCTGCATTTCCTCCTAAATCCAAGCCGTTTTCCACCTGTAAAAGATTCATCCCTTCCCCCTGGTACAGAGAATAAACAAAATGTTCCAAATGAAGTTCAGATAAGTCATCGCTGTTTCCCATATAAGATTCGATGGCCGACATCGCTCCAAAAGTCCAGCAGCTCCCGTAAGGAGACTGGTCTTTTACAGGTGTTACCCGCCCCTCATCCCGCAGATCATACTTTTCCGGCAAAGAAACATATGGCTGAACCATGTGTTTCGGATAATTATAGTAAGACTGGTCAAAACTGCCCGGAATCTTTCCTCCGCTGTAATCCTCTGCAGGCAGTTTGGCAATTTCCAGTTGGAAATCCGGACTGCTTTTTGCAGCCATCGCATGAATCGGAATTAACGAAATTCCCAGAATCGCTGCCGACATCGCCGCAATCATTTTTTTGCAGCTAACATTCTTTTTCATTTACTCAAATTCTCCCTTCTTTGATTTGTCCTCTGGAATCTCTTGAAGACTCATTTATTGTATCATACTCTCTGTTTTTTTAATATTTAATTTTTCTTATTTCCTGTATATTTTTCTTTTTGTCAGTCAAATAAAAAAATTTCTATATCTAATATTTTTCCAAAAAAATTACATTTTATATAAGACTTTATCACAGATAATATAATTTTTTTACATTATAATAGGCCCAACAACTAGATTAAGTCTAATAGTAAAAGGAGAACGGAATATGAAACAGAATATGACAAAATGGGTAGATGATATACTTGCTGCTGATCAGAAAAAAGGATTTCTTGTATTATCATTCCCTGCTATCCAGAAAATGGGCATTACCGTGAAGGAATTAATTGCATCCAGCGATTTACAAGCGGAAGCAATGAAAATTGTTGCTGATTCAACACCGGAAGCTGCTGCTGCTGTCAGCATGATGGACCTTTCTCTAGAGGCAGAAGCCTTTGGTTCTACTGTACACTTCTCTGATGACGAAGTACCTACAGTAACTGGAAGTATCGTTAATTCCGAGGAAGATGCCGACGCTTTAAAGGTTCCGGAACTTGGAGCGGGCCGTACACAGATCTATATTGACGCTATTGAAAAATCTGTAAAGCTGATTAACGACAGACCGGTCTTTGCCGGAGTTATTGGTCCCTTTTCACTGGCAGGAAGACTGATGGACGTTTCCGAAGCAATGATTTACTGTTACGATGAACCGGATATGGTACATACTGTACTGGAAAAGGTTTCTGAATTCCTGATCAATTATATTAATGCTTATAAAGCAGTAGGCGCTAACGGTGTATTAATGGCAGAACCTCTTGCAGGGCTCTTATCACCGGCACTGGAAGAAGAATTTTCCTGTGAATATGTAAAGAAAATTATCGCGGCAACACAGACAGACGATTTTCTTGTAGGCTACCATAACTGCGGCAACTGTACCATCCAGCAGATTGATTCTATCGTACAGAACGGCTGCCGTGTTCTTCACTTTGGCAACGCTATTGATATGTCTGAAATGATGAAACACATTCCTGAAAATATCATTGCAATGGGTAATGTAGATCCTGCCGGCCAGTTCCGCAATGGAACACCGGAATCCGTAAAGGCCAATACAATAGAACTTCTGGAAAAATGCGGTTCTTACAAAAACTTTGTGGTTTCCTCCGGATGCGATATCCCGCCGCTTTCCAGCTGGGATAATATCCAGGCATTCTTCGATGGAATCAACGAATTCTACGGTAAATAAATTTCATTAAATCCGTCTTTTTCAGAAAATATAATCAAGTATACTTAACAAAGGCTATGCTGTTCAAAACAGAATAACCCATATCCTATAATGACACTTGCTTAAAGACCGTGTCAAACTATAAGATATGGGTTACTCCGTTTCCATAAAAGACCTTATATATACCTATACATATTAGATAAAACTTCCTGATTTCCTAAAAAATATCTTTCTCCTGGGCATATACCTTAGGAAGAACTGCCGCCAGATTTGAAAATTCCTTAATATTGTGGCCGAATAAAGCTTTTGGCACAAATTCCGGAATTGCAGCACCTTCCGGAAGACCTCTTACGATCTTGCCGTCCTCCCATTTAAACCCGATCCAGAATCGTGATTCAAACAATACCCCATCCTTGTAAGGATGCCATTTATGTGTCATAGCTGCCGCACAGCTGCTTTCTCCAATAGCGCATACCATAGAGGTACAGTTTTCCGTACCAATAATAGATTCATCATATCCAAAATCCGCCGGTCTTTTAAAACAAAGCTTTAAATATTCCGGTCCCATTCCGATATCTTCCAGGATATAGTGATTTACATCCCATGTTTTCTGATTCATAGGCACTGCCGGATCGCAGACATAATCTGCCCGGTCTGCTTTTGCAAAATAATGATCTTCTGGATCCCAGATTTTATAACGCAGATCGGAGCCTACAGAATGCCATGGAAACCACCAGTCTAACATTTCACTTGTTACGCCCGGCATATATGTAGTATTGCATACAAAACCCGTTCCATCTTCCCGGACACCATAGCCTGTTTTGCAGAATCCCTCAATGTCTCCCTTTAAAAATAAATTTTTATCCTCAATTCCCATTCCTGTTTTCGGATCAGCTGGTCCTGCATTTAAAATATCAATTTTTTCCTGGGGAATTTCAGCCAGTGGCTGCTCATAAAACTTAAAATATGATAATCTTTTTTCTTCTTCACATACGCCTACTTTTTTCATCTGATATATCCTCCTTATAAACTTAAATCTTACCTATGGTTTTATCTTTAATTGCAAAAGCCAGTATCGTCACAACCAGTGATAATATCATAAATACGATAAAGACATTTCGGTAACCTGCACTCTCGTTTCCAATTCCGCTCATCTGCAGCATCATCGGAACAATCAGCAGGGCAAAGGAACGAATTCCAACAACAAGCGGAACCACCAGTTTATTTGCCTGCGGGAAATCATACCGTCCAAAGATCTGAATTACCATTGACGGCATAAGATTTCCAAGTCCGCCCAGCAGACATGCATAAAATACAACGGAAATAATAGAAACAGGTACACTTACTGCTGCAGACCCTACTGCGGCAATGGCCATCATAATTGTCCATAACACGCAGAAAATCTCAACTGCCTTTTTCGTTCCGATTTTCTGATCAATCAATCCCCAGAAGAACGAAGCCGGAATACCAATCACAGAGGCAATGGTCAGCCATAGGACTGCTATATTCTGATCAATGCCAACGATAACCAGTCTCGGTATCATTCGTGAAACCGTACCTACAAGTCCGATAAATAAAAAGCCAAAAATAATTACTATCATCCAGAGCTCTTTTGTTTTAAATAATTTTCCAAAAGAAAAATCACTTTTATAATTATTAATTAATTCCAGATTTGCCTTCTTCTCTTCTTCAGAAATCGGTTCATTGTCAGGATAAGCCCCCGCTTCCTCCGGATAAGCTTTAAACCAGACTGCGGTAATAACCGCCATAACAATACAGATAACTACCATTAAATTAAATGGTGCCGATAATCCCACATTCAGAATCATCCCCTGGAAAACCGCAACCATAATAGCGCTTGAAAAGCACATACCCATGGTGGCCCATCCCAGTGCAATTCCTTTCTTTTTCGGAAACCAGTTGCTCATAATCTGCTGGGTTGCCACCAGATTAATGGTATTTGAAACGGCTGTAATAATCGTTACAATCACTGCATACAGCCCGAAAGAAATGGCTTTGCCGTTGATAAACCAGATTACCGCATAAATCAGTAAAATAATAACTGTGGGCCATTTTACACCTACTTTTGATACAATCTGACCGAAAATCAGAGCCACCGGTATTCCCACAAAACCTCCCACTGCTGAAAATACCAGCAGGGCATTGCTGGAATCTAATCCCATTGCCCCCGCGAAAAATTCTGCCGTTACATTCAGAGTATCCGGCGGAGTGCTGGAAAACATATACAAAAACAGTACATAAATAATAATCAGCCAGCCCATCTTTCCGAAATTACTCTTTGCTGAATTTTGATTCATAGTATAACCTCCACTTTCTCTACATTTCAATACTTTCAATACAATTTCCCCAAATATTTATTGTATTTATATAGATTTTAGTGTATTTTGAATTAAAATACTAATATTTTTTGAGCTATAACTATAACCCTAAAGTTATATAGTTATGTGCAAGGAGGAAAACGATACATGACCCTTAGATCTCTTGAATACTTTCTGGTGGTGGTAAAACATTTGAATATATCCAGAGCCGCTCAAGAACTGTATATCAGCCAGCCTGCCCTGAGCAAACAAATCCGTCTGCTGGAAGAAGAACTCCAGGTAGTCCTGTTTGACCGTGGAAATCATTCATTAACTCTTACTCCCGCAGGTGAGACTCTGCTTTCAGAAGCAAATGAACTGTTTGCCAAACATACACAGCTGGTAAACCGTGTACGTGCGGCCGCTCTTTCTACTCCTGATACGCTGCATATCCACCACATGTCCGGTTCTTTCAATCACCAGCTTCCAGACTGGATCCTTTCCTTTCAGGAAGAGAACAAAAATATTACTGTACAAATTGATAGAAGCTCCCCAAGCCAGATTTTTTCCGATCTGCTGAATGATAAAATTCAGGTAGGTTTTTTGTTATCTGCTGCAACATCCTGCCCAAATCCTCTGCAGACCATAACACTGCATCAGGATCAGCTTGCATTGGCTGTTCCTAAACATCATCCTCTGGCTCACAGAACGGCCATCCGTTTTTCAGAAATAGTAAACGAAACCCTTCTGCTTTTGGAATCTCAGGATGCTCCGTTTCAGCATTCCCTGCTGCCGTTTTTTCTGTACATGAACCGGGGCCAGAGCAAAAACCGTATTCACTATTTAAAGGATATGGAGACCATTGTAGCCCTTGCCCGGGCCGGTTCCGGATTATCCTTTATTGCCAGCGATTATTGTATGAACACCAGGGACCTTCATTTGATCCCCATCTCAGATGCCTTTCCCATCCGGCTGTGCATGACCTGGAACCCATATTCCATGAATAAAAACACAGAATTATTTATTCAGTATATAAAAGAAAAAGCCCCTGATGCCTTTGGAAGCAATCAGGGAACAGTTAAATCCTAATAAGCATATGCCGCAATCTCATGGCAGGATTATGAATAAACAAGTCCCCCGATGATTCCGGCTGCAATGATAACCAGAATGGGATTTATTTTCCACTTACGTATAACAATGAAGGTACTGATAAAAACTGCGACTGCTATCCAGTCCCAGGTCATTTTCCGGCTGATAGTTTCTGTACCTGCAAAAGCCAGAAGAAGAATCGTAGCTGCTGCCGAAATAATCAATCCAAGAGAACTTGCTTTCAGCCCGTTTAATACTTCAAGAATATATTTCGACTGCCGATGCCTTTTAAAAAAACGGTACAGTAATACAGAAATACAGACGCCGGAAATCACACACCCGGCCGTGGCAAAAACCGCTCCCCGGATACCGGCAATCTGTATTCCAATAAAAGTGGAGGTATTCACGGCAAGAGGCCCCGGCGTCATTTGAGATATGGTAACAATATCCGTAAATGTCTGACGGCTTACCCAGTGATAATGTTCCACAACCTGTTCCTGAATCAGTGGAATAATGGCATAGCCTCCGCCGATACTGAATGTTCCTATCTTAAAAAACACATACATCAGCTGTAAAATCTGCCCCATTTATCCCACCGCCTTTTTGTTCGTCATCCATACCCGTAGAATACATACCGCACAGCTGCATAAAAGCACAAGAATCACATTGATACTGGTAAAAAAACTGACTGCAAAAGACAATATCACAAGAAGGTCCAAAATCCTGGATTTCTCTTTTCGAATCATGCGGGTCATATCTACAATAAAATCAACAATTAACGCAGCTACTCCCGCCTGCATTCCTTTCAGCACAGCTGCCACCACTTCATTGGAAATAACAGCTGTATAGCACACGGACACAACAGATAAAATCAGAACAGGAGGAATTACCGCACACACACAGCTAATCAGCATCCCAATCTTCCCTGCCGTCCGGTAACCTGCCAGAGACGCCATATTAACAGCGATAGCCCCTGGTGTTGACTGAGCTATCGCCGCCATTTCCATCAATTCCTCTTCCGAAAACATATGCTTTTTCTCTATAAAATATTTCCTTACCATGGGGACCACTACATATCCTCCGCCAAATGTAAAAGCGCTGATGAACATATTTACCTTCATCAGCCACAAATAAGTTATAATCTTTTCTTTTTTCCTGCTGCTTTCCTGCCTGATCTCTTTCATACCTTTTATTCCACTTCCTTAGTTTTATATCAAATATCATATCACTTGTTCTGTTATCTGAAAAACGATATAATATTCTGGAAGTCATTAGTTTTTTTCATGATAATTATCAGGAGGTTCCCAAAAATGCTGTCACTGCGCCACTACATGATATTTAAAGAAGTATCCTCGACAGAAAATTTCACCAGGGCTGCCCAAAATCTTTATATTACTCAGTCTGCGGTTTCCCATACCATCCGCGAGCTGGAGGAATACACCGGTACACTGCTTTTTGACCGGCTTTCTAAAAAGGTCCGGCTGACAGCAGCCGGTAAGCTGCTGCTAGAAGAGATCACGCCGATCCTTACTGCCTGCAGATCTCTGGAACAAAAAATCCGTCGATTGGATTTGCAGGCCCCCATCAATATTGTATCCAGCATTACTCTAGCCTCTTACTGGCTCCCCGGTATACTAAACCGCTTTAAAACATATCACCCGAATGTTCCCGTATACGTAAACGTGGTCAGTGCGGCAAATGCCCTGCAGGCGCTTCATGAGGGAAATGCAGATCTGGCCCTGGTAGAAGGCGCAACCCCTCATGCCCCCTTTGAAAGCTTTTGCTTTGCCGAATATAATCTAAAAATCCTGTGCGCTCCAACATATTTGTCCTTTGAACGCCCGCCGGCTTCTATTAGTGAATTTTGCAGCCGGCAGCTCCTGCTGCGGGAACCGGGCAGCGCCATCCGGGATGCATTAGACAGTAAGCTGCTCCTTTCCGGCTATAAAGCTCACCCTGCATGGACCAGCGTAAATTCTTCCGCTCTGATAGAGGCAGCAAAAGCCGGTCTTGGCATTACCGTCCTCCCTGAGGTATTAGTAAAAAAGGAGCTGGCTGACAAAACACTGGTTTCTGTTGAAATTAAAGACCTTATTATCCGTAACCAGCTGTTAGCTGTATGGCACAAGGACAAGCATATGACTACGCCCCTCCGGTCTCTGATTTCCTGTATTCATTAATGCTTTCCGCTCATTTAACATAATTTTATACCTGGATATTTTCACAGTCCAGGCCGTAAATTTTCATATCAAACACCCCGGAAACCTTTAACAGACGTTCTGTATTTCTGTAAAAACGACTGCTGAAAACCGCTTCCCCTGCATTTACAAATATTTCTGCACTGGATACATCAATAATGATTCTGAGTTTATCCAGATGTTTAAGCCGCAGTTTTCTGCATGTCCGCCCATAATCTTTATTCAGATACCGAAGCTGCAGACATCCTGCCTTCCACTCCAGACAGAACGTCTGATCGTATTCAAAGTAAAATTCTTCCGAATGGTTATCAACCAGAATATCCGCTGTCCTGGGACACTCCACTGCAGACTCTCCAGAAACACAAACTCTTATTTCTTCCCCTCTAAGCTGCTCTAACTCCCGGACAGGCTCCATTTTCAGCATCCCATCTGCATACTTCAGCTCTCTTGGAATGGTCATACAATGCTGCCATCCATAAGCCACCGTTGGATTACTGTACTCCGCATCAGGCATTCCCATCCAGCCCATTAAAAGCCTCCGCTCCTGTGCCTGAAATGTCTGAGGCGCATAAAAATCAAAACCGATATCTGCCTCTTTGTATTCCCCTAAATATGCCTGGGTCCTGAAATCTCCATATACCAAGAAATAGCCGCTGGAATAAATATTCTGAAACCGGTAAGACTCATGAGAAACACCCTGGGGCGATACCATAAGAATCCATTGTCCATCCAGGCAGAATAAATCCGGACATTCCCACATATATCCTAAAGGCTTCTCTGTCTTTAACGTATTAATATGCCTCCAGTTCAGCTTATCTTCAGATTCCCATACCAGTACCTGCCCGATATCACTTTTAGTTCTGGCTCCCAGAACCATATAAAATTTTCCCTCATAAGCAAATACTTTCGGATCCCGCACATGACAGGTCAAATCTTTTGGATAATCATCATTCCTTAACAGAAGTTTTTCTTCCTGAACTGTAATTCCGTCAAGACTCACTGCTACAGCTGTATTATGCTCCCTTCCGTTCCGGATATAATCATAATCACCCTCAAGCTTTACATTCCCGGTATAATAAAGATACATCTTTCCATGATCAATCAGCGCCGAACCGGAATAAACCCCCCTATCATCCCAGCTGTGTTCAGGATAAAGCATTACCGGACATGACTGAAAATGAATCAAATCCCGGCTTTTATAATGCCCCCAGTATTTATTTCCTCCATTTGCAGAAAAGGGTGAATACTGATAAAAAACATGATATTCTCCATTAAAATAACAAAGGCCGTTGGGATCGTTCAGCCAGCCAACTGGCGGCATTAAATGCAGTTTCTGCCTCCATGGGTCCTCAGCCGCCTGATAGGCGGCCGCCCGTTCCCTTTCTTGAATAGCCTCCTTCCACGCTTCTTTTGTTTTATAAAATGCTGCTGAATCTTCTTTTACACGCATAAAATTTCATTTCCTCATTTACTGATTAATTCTGAACAATGTGTCCTTGGTGCTGATATTTCCAAAGGCCGGTACAGAAATCTCTTTATACATATCGCTGTTGGTTATAATAACCGGAGTTATGATGGGATATCCTTCTTTCACAATAGCCTCTCCATCAAACCTCATCAAAAGCGTCCCTGCCGTCACATGTTCCCCTTCTGAAACCAGCGTCTCAAAATGTCTTCCCTCTAACTGTACCGTGTCGATTCCAACATGAATCAAAAGCTCTATTCCATTATCACAGACCAGGCCCACAGCATGTCCCATGACTACAGATACAACCGCATTGCATGGCGCCTTTACTTCTCCCAAAGACGGCCGTATGGCCGCTCCGGTTCCCAGCATCCCAGATGCAAACGTTTCATCCCCTGTTTCTTCTAAAGATACAACTTCTCCACAAAGAGGTGACGGCAGTTCCAGCACAGCATCCGCTCCGCCGTCCGGCTGTAGTTCTTTTGTATCTTCTGTATTCTTTTCTATATCCGCTGAATCCTTTTTCGTAATTTCTGTCATTGTTTCAAGCTCTGTATCTTCGGAATCCTCATCCTTTTTTTCATCTGGATCAATCAGAGCACGGGGTGTAATGGCCCAAGATACAAAGAACGCCACCCCTGCCGAAATCGCGAACATAATAATATAAGAAAGAGGCATATTTAAACATAACAAAATACCAAAAATTCCGGTTACCCCTGTTCCCGACGCCCCCAGCTGGACAATGGATGCATACATTGCTCCGCATGCCCCTCCGATACAGCCTGCAAGAAACGGCCGGAAAAATCGAAGATTCACACCAAAAATGGCCGGTTCTGTAATCCCCATAAAGGCAGACAGCGCAGAGGGCAGACAAAGACTTTTATTTCTGGCATTTTTTGATTTCACTCCTACAGCAAGGCACGCCGCTCCCTGGGCAATGTTGGCGGCAGAAGCCAGTGGGAGCCAGAAAGTAAGTCCATACATAGACAACTGTCCCAAATCTATAATGGTATACATATGGTGGATACCCATTACAACAGTAGGCGCATAGAGTCCGCCCATTATAAAGGAACCAATTCCAAAAGGTATCGCAATCAGCCATTGTATACCATTTAAAACTCCATTTTCAACGGTGACAAATACCGGTCCGATCACTGCCAGGGTCAGGTATCCGGTAACGAATACGGAAACCAGAGGTGTTACAAATAAATCAAGCATAGCAGGAACAATTTTATGCAGCCGTTTTTCAATCATGCATAAAACCCAGACGGCTATAATAACAGGAATTACATGGCCCTGATAACCTACCAGCTTTATACTGTATAATCCGCCAAAAACCTCCTGCATATTAAGAACTCCCTCTGTAGCAACCGTCCAGGCATTCTGCAGATCGGGATGAATCATAATCATACCTATTACCGCTCCTAAAAACGGATTTCCGCCGAATACTTTTGCCGCGGAAAATGCAATTAAAATTGGCAGAAATGTATATGCCGTATTGGCAAATAACGTAGCAAATACATACAGCGAGCCCGAAGTATTAATATGAATAATTCCACTGTTATTCATAAAATCCAGTGTATTCATAATGCCCATCAGAAATCCGCTGGCAACAATCGCCGGAATAATAGGTACAAAAATATCTCCCAGCATTTTAATAAAACGCTGAAACAAATTTCCCTTAGAAGCCGCAGCCTTTTTAACATCTTCTTTGCTGGACGCCTGTATATCCGCAGCCTTGATAAATTCATCATAAACCTTATTTACCACACCCGTTCCGAAAATAATCTGCAGCTGTCCGGAAGCTTCAAAAACACCCTTTACTCCGTCAACTGCTTCCAGTGACTTTTTGCTGCACTTTTTATTATCCGAAATTACCAGGCGCAGTCTTGTAGCACAATGAGCCGCTGAAATAAGATTTTCTTTTCCGCCGATTTGTTTTAATACCTGTCTGGCCGTATCCTTGTAATCCATTTCTCTTCCTCCCTTATATGATATCGTTCTCATTTATATATAATGATATTACAGCACTACCATCTATATCTTTTCTTTCATATGTGAGATCGTTCTCTTATATTCAAATTATAACAATTAATTTTAATTTGTAAATTTGTATTTTCTACAAATACAGTTCCCTTTATTTATGCAACTTAGCCAAATTTCTTGCTTCTTTTGACAATTTGAAGATTCTGTTTTGGCAAGCCGGCCGCCTGCAATACGTTTCATTTTTCCGGAAGTCCACATCTTTGGGGATCCTTTTATAAAAATATAAAAAAAGAACAAAACCTTACTTTTCGGAATAAGATTTCGTCCTTTTATTGTATCTTTTTAAGCGTCCGCTTTCTTCTGATGCTGTTTTTCCGCTATTTTCTTATTTGGACCAGGTGGAATCTCTCAATTCCAGCCGATGCCCCATTTTTACTTCCTTCAGACTTTCTGTCTGCTCTTTAACCAGTCCCAGAAGCATCTTAGCCGCTTCCATTCCGCTGGTTTTATAAAAATAATGGGCGGTTGTAAGCTTTGGCTCCATTAACCGGCCAATCAGAGAATCTCCAATCCCTGCAACCTGCACATCCTGTGGGATGCTGCGGCCTGTTTCCCGCAGATATAAAACAGCTCCATAGGCAATCTGATCTGTAGCACAGAAAACCGCATCTATCTGAGGCGACCGTTCAAACAGCTCCCTGGCATGTTCATATCCAGATTCCATGGAAAAATCAGCCTCTTCCATATTCTCCGGCGGACAGATTATGCGGCATTCACTGCATGCCTCGCAAAATCCTTCCCGCCGCCGAAAGCCGGCTGCCTGATCCTTTAATGTAACTCCTATATAGCCCGGATTTTTACTTTCCTTCAGCATATATCCTGTCAGCTCATAAGCTGCCCGTCTGTCATCATAATATACACAAGGGTATCCATCCAGCTGCTGAGCTAAAATAACAACGGGAATATCCAGTTCTTTCAGCGCCCTCTTGTGGGCTTTCGTGAAAATAGTTCCCACAAGAATGATACCGTCCACATGATAATTTTTCAGTGTCTGAAAATAATTCAGCTCCTCCTGCTCCTGATTCTGGGTATTTGCCAAAAGCAGCTGATAGCCCGCCTCCAGCAAAACTTTACTGATACCCTCCACCATCCGGCTGATGGAATCAGAATTGATTCTGGGTATGACAACACCGATCACTCTTGTTTTTTTTGTTCTGAGCATCTGGGCCTGCCGGGACGGCTCATAACCGGTCTCTTCAATCACTCTTCTAATAGAATCTTTTTTCTCCTGACTGACATACCCTCCATTTAAATATCTGGATACAGTGGCGCGGGAAACCCCTGCCATTTCTGCAATATCGTTGATATTCATATACATCCACCTCATGCTGCATTTTTCAACATTCTGGCGTTATTATACCATATTTCCCGAAATTGCCAAGCAGGGGAACCAATTATTCAAAAGTATTTAGTTTATAAAGATTTCCATCTTCCGCAAAATTACTCATTTCATATAATACCAGGATATCCGTAATCTTATTTTCCCTGATATCTTTGCTTAATGACCCTCTGTAATATCTCATATCAACCATTATAATCTGGTCATAATCTTCCAGCAGATATGGAATCATGCTATTTGCAAAGGAATCTTTTACTACCATCAGACGTTTTCCGGTCCCGGCCGATGTGTTAATTACCACTTCACCATAATTTCCTCCGAAAAATACTGCATATTTATCCTTTGTTTCCAGCTTCGAGTCATCATAAATACTGTCATATTCTTTTCCGTTATATTCCACTGATACAGACGGAAGATTCTGCGGAAGCTCAATGGTATCCGGTATAGCTGCAGAATCCAGTGCCTTAGAATATAAAGTCCCGTAAAAATCCTTTGTAACCGCTGCTGCCTGGAAACTGTCAAAGTCTTTCACATTAAGTCCTTTTTTCTTACAATACTGCTGATAACCGATATAGGCACCCTGAGCAGTCCAGTGATGATCTGTCCGGTAATAGATATAATCTCCGGATGCAGCTTTTAACTCCGGACGGATATCAATAAATCCGTTTCCTTTCAGTATAGTTTCTGCCTGCTTATACATTCCATCAGAATTATAAAGCATAGCCCCCTGAGGAAGTTTATCACTTAACACCGTTCCCGGGGAGGGTACAATCATCACGGCAGAATCCAGGTCTTCATGTTTCTTAAGAAACTGTTTGACAAAATTAAGATTCTGATTATATCTTGTTGCTGAAATATCTGAATCTTCTATTTTTTCAAAGTAATAATGATCTTTGCCAAGAAAAACACCGCCGATATCATCATAGCCCGCAGCTTTCTTTACTTTTGTAGCTGTTGCAGTCCAAAAATCTCTTTTCACAAACTGATCGCTGAAATAATCCGTCAGTTCCTGCTGAAGCTCCCCGGAAAAGATTTTATCTACAGAAAACTTCGGCCGGGTCTGCAGGTATCGGTTTTCATTCTCAGAGTAAGATTTATCCGGCACTATCAGTATAAATAATCCTGGAAGCGCCAGAGCCGCAAAAACAATTATTATAAAAATCATTCTAATTTTTTTCATCTGCCGCACCTCTTAAAATCTAAAATATAAAAACGGATTATACGTATCCCCAACCAGGAAAGCCAGACTCAAAAAGAGTACTGCAAGGCAAAGTATATTCACTGCCAGCACGCGGTATTTTGCCTTTGCAAAAATTTTCTTTAGGCTAAGCCGCCACAAAATCTTCGGAATCCGGGTAGAACCAATTGCAAGAATTATAATTAATATTATATGAGTACGCCAATAATAGCCGGATAATCCTCCGGCAGCACCGGTTCCGATACCAAACATTGCCTTAAAGAAATTGCCCATAACAGATAAATCTGTATTGGCAAAAATCACCCAGCCCACAACAATCAGAAATACAGAATAAATATGCTGTATCACAGCCGGACATTTTTCCAGCAGTTTTAGCAGAAATAGCTTTTCTATCAATAAAATCACAAAGAAATACAGGCCCCACATAATAAAGTTCCAGCCTGCTCCGTGCCAGAAGCCTGTTAAAAACCATACAATAAACAGGTTGACGATCTGCCTTCCTCTGCCTTTGCGGTTTCCTCCCAAAGGAATATACACATATTCTAAAAACCAGCTGCTCAAAGTAATATGCCATCTGCGCCAGAATTCCGTAATACTTTTAGACTGATAGGGATAGCGAAAGTTTTCCGGGAAATGGAACCCAAAAATCTGTCCAAGTCCCACCGCCATATCCGAATATCCGGAAAAATCAAAATATATCTGAAAGGTATATGCCAAAGCCCCCATCCAGGCAAGGGATGTGCTAAGCTGTCCCATGGAAGAGATCTCCTCCCATACCATTCCGATCTGATTGGCCAGCAGAACCTTTTTTCCAAGGCCCAAAAGAAAACGCTGTGCCCCTCTTACGATGAGATCCAGACTTGTCTTTCTGTCATGGATATCTTTTTCAACATCACTGTACCGTACTATAGGTCCTGCAATAAGCTGGGGGAACATACTAATGTAAGTTGCAAAATCTAAAAGATTATGCTGAGTTTTTACTTTTCTCCGATACACATCAATGGTGTATGATAAAGTCTGAAATGTATAGAAAGAAATTCCGATAGGAAGCGCCAGCTGTAACAATCCAATGGCAGACCCCGTAAGCTCATTTATATTGGAGATAAAGAAATCAGTATATTTGAAAAATCCTAAAATCCCCAGATTTACAACTACCGAAACCACAATTACCACTTTACGGGCACGAAATCTTTCCCTGACATCAAACCATTCCAAAAGCAGTCCGTTTATATAATCAAATACTGTTGAAAACAGCATAATTAATATATAAACCGGTTCTCCCCAGGCATAAAAAAATAAACTTGATATAAGCAAAATTAAATTCCGGAAGCGGCGGGGGCATATAAAATATGCCGCCATCACTACCGGAAGAAACATACATAGAAAAATTATACTGCTAAAAACCATGTTTTCTCTCCGCTATTTTATAACCTTTGCCAGCTTTCCAATCAGGAAATCGCTTCTGGTCATAGATATGTTATTTATAAAAATCACGTCTCCCGCCTTTTTCTCCTTCGCAAAGGATGCAACATCCCCGTTCCAGTAACGGTAATCAATGACATATATGGTCTGGTAATGATCTACCAGAAAAGGAATAAACGCATTTCCAAAGGACTCTTTTACTACTACACAGGAGGAGCCATCTGTAATATCGCTGTTTTTAATGACAGTCATGGGATTATCCCCGGCAATAAATGTACTGTATTTTAAAGATGCACCATAATCACTGACATCATGAATTACATCCCAGGTATACTTCTGTCCGTCCTGTGCAGTTACATCCAAGGATGCTTTACCTTTGGGCAGATAAGCCTTGATAGTATCCGGGGTATTTCCAAGAGCCTTGCTGTTTTTTGTATCTTTGTAAAAGGAACCTAAAAATCCACTGTACTCTACTGTTTTATAATCTGCTAAGGCATTGGGCTTTATGCCTTTCTCATTACAGAACTGCTCGTATGCATAATATGCTCCCAAAGCGGTCCAGTGATGGTCCGTTCGAAAGTAAATGTACTCTGTTCTGTGTTTCATAAGATTATCATATAAATCCACCGATTTTACAGACGCTCCCATGAAGCCATGTATTTTATCCAGCGCCTCAGCCTGATCGCTGCTGCTGATCTTATCTTTCAGATTATCCGGGAACGTAATCCCCACACTGGTGGGTGGAATTAAATCATAGACCGTTGATACGCCTTTTAACTTGTCCGCAGCTTTTGTTACCAGGGACGCGTAATTCTTAGCTGCATTTTCATGGTAATTATAAATTTCAAATCCCTGATTTCCTACCGCTGCCACTCCGCCATATTTTTTTACACTGTCATTACTCTCAATTTTATCATAATCCGGTTCCGGGGTCTTATCAGTTTCCCCGGAATCCGAACCGGAATCAGATGTTTTATCTTCTACATCTGCTGATGTTCCATCAGAACTGTTCGTTTTTTTTTTGCTGTCAGTATCTGCCTTAGCCTGCTTGCCCTCACCATTTAAATATTTCTCAATAATCTGTTTTGCAGTATCCGAATCATCGGAAATACACAGCACTACATATTTATCCTGATCAACAAGAACAGCATTTTCCGCTTTAGCAGCTTCTTCCGGAATATAATCCTCAAAAGAAGAGGTAATATCCTTTAAATGTGTCTCTGCCGCACTTTTATTTTCTTCTGTGGAAGAAGAGTCCTTACCTGTCAGAATCAGAATCTCATCTGATTTACTGCCATCCTCTCCCATATACAGTTCCACATTTGTATCCTTCGCTGCCGCCACCATATAAGATGCTGTGGATGCATCCGCCTCTTTTAAAGTGCCTTCAAAAATTCCACTGTCCTGCAGCTCCTGGGCAAGACTTTTTGTATCCATCTCCACACTTTCTTTTTTGCCGCATCCTGCTGCCAGTCCAACGCATGATACAGCCAGAAGTGTAACACCAAATACTTTTCCTACTTGTTTTGTCATAGCTTGTTCCTCTTATACTTTTCTTTTATTGTAATGCTTTTCTTTAACAATTAGACCACAAAAAAAAGTAAAAAGTTTCATTTTCTACCAACTTCTCCATGATTTAATAATACTTTAAAACAATTGTAATATTTCTTCAACGCATTTATATTATGCTGCAAAAACTTTCTTTTTATTACCTGTCACTTATCTTACAGCAGGTATATTTTTATTTTTCCCACTTATCACATAATGAATTAATCTGATCCGCAAACTGGCTGAGTTCTTTATTGGGACGCCCTTCATTTTTGTGAATCACAGCCATAAGACGCTGACCTGCCGCCAGAAGTCTTGCAAAAATATTGGAAGATGCTTTTGATGCTGATCTTTTTTTACCGGCGGCTTTTCTGCTGCCCGCCGCAATACACACATTACGATTCAGATCATAGCTGTCGCCGCTGTACGGCGCTGTACATTCACATCCGGTAACCTCGTGCAGATGTTTTGCGAACTCGTCACAAACACTGTCCTCTCCATGAACCACAAAAATACGCTCCGGCAGTTTGCTCATGCTCTGAACCCATGAAGTCAGATGGTTCCGGTCTGCGTGGCCGCTGATTCCCGGAAGATTTACAATATCCGCACAGACATGAATCATTTCGCCAAACAGCTTCACCTCTTTCGCCCCGTTTAACAGATGAAAGCCCAATGTCCCTGGCACCTGATAGCCAACAAAAAGAATCGTACACTCTGGACGCCAGAGATTATGTTTTAAATGATGGCGGATCCGTCCGGCCTCACACATTCCGGAAGCAGAAATAATCACAATAGGTTTCTTTACAAAATTTATCATCTTGGACTCATCACTGGATACGGATTTTTTCAATCCCGAAAACTGAATCGGGTTAATACCTTTGGCAATCATCTCTTTTGCATCACTGCCAAAACATGTTTCTGTATTTTTATTGAATATATTCGTCGCCTCCACTGCCAGGGGACTATCTACATATACTTCAAAGTCTGAAAATTCCGGCAGCATCCCCTCTGATTTAATTCTTCTGATATGATACAGCATTTCCTGGGTTCTTCCCACCGAAAATGCCGGGATCACAAGATTTCCGCCTCTTGAAAATGTCTTTTTCATAAGTGCGGCCAGCTCTAGAGCATAATCCGGAGGAACTGAGTGTACTTTGTCTCCATACGTAGACTCTATAATCAGATAATCTGCCTCATCCGGCATCATAGGATCCCTCAGTAATGGTCTGTTCCCGTTACCCAGATCTCCCGAAAAAATCAGCTTAATTTCTTCTCCTTCCTCCCTCAGCCAGATCTCTATGAAGGCTGAGCCCAGAAGATGTCCCGCGTCCTGGAATCGAATTGTAATTTCATCGCAGACAGCAATCTTTTCCCCGTATTCACATGGAACAAAGTGCGTAAGCACCCCCTGGGCATCATTCATATCATACATAGGAACAACTTCCGGTTTTCCTGCCCGGCGGGCTTTTCTGTTTTTCCACTCTGCTTCAAACATCTGTATATGCGCACTGTCCTTTAACATAATATCGCACAGCTGAGAGGTAGCCGTAGTTGCAAAAATCTGCCCCCGAAATCCCCGGGCATATAATAGCGGCAGTAATCCGGAATGATCAATGTGAGCATGGGTGATAAATACATAAGCAATATCCGCGGCATTTACCGGAATTTCCTGATTCTCGTAAATATCCGGTCCCTGCTCCATCCCACAGTCTATTAAAATATGCTTATCACCGGCCTGTAAATAATGACAGCTTCCTGTTACCTCATGAGCCGCGCCAAGAAACTCTATTTTCATAAAAAATCCCCCTTTCCATAATAGGTTGTTATCTGAAATTATTATACTATATCAGCCGCGTAAATATGGTCCCTTTCGTAAATTTATTTTAAAATAGGCACTTTTGTAATCCGCCGCCCAAAGGCCTTTGAAACTGCATTCATCACTGCCGGCGCAGACGGAACTGTTGCTACCTCCGAAATTCCTTTTGCTCCAAAAGGTCCTTCCTCCTCCGGGTCTTCAATGAGAATGATATCATAACGAGGCGTATCTTCTATTTTAGGAAGCCCTAGCTGCCCAAACATTTTCTGAACAGGGTATCCCCGCTCCACTTCGTAACACTCACTTAAAGCGTATCCAATCCCCATAGAGCAGCTGCCCTCAATCTGACCCTCAATGATATGTGGATTGATGGCTCTCCCCACGTCATGGGCAGCGATCATGTGCCTTACTTTCACTGTCTTTTCTGATATTTTTTCCAAAATCACAGCCTGAGCGGTATACGCATAAGTCGGATAATTTCTGTATGCATCTCCTTTTATCTGCCGTGCCTTTCGGTCAGTAAGAGCATATGTCTCAGGCGCCTGATACTGGTATTGCGCGGATACTGCCAATCCTGGCTTCCAGTCTTTCTGAATCAAAAGCCTGCACGCCTCTACAACCGCTCTGCCGCTGTTTAACGTCTGACGCTCACTGACCGCTCCGTAATGCTTGTGCGTCCTTTTAGTATCTCCGTTTATCAGATCTATATCATCTGGACTGCAGATAAGCACCTCACATGCAAGCTGCTTCATAGCCGTACGAAATCCCTGCCCCATATCAATTCCGGTAACCGCAAGAAGGTATCTGCCTGTTTCTAGGCGTGTGATCTTAGCACCCCCGTCGTCAACGGCTCCTTTGCCAACACCTACATTTTTATATCCACAGGCTGCCCCCATAAAAAACTTTCTGTCCGGCCAGTTTTTCTGATATTCTTCCAGCAGTTTTAGGGTCTTAACTTTACAGGCTGCTATGGCATCCTCCATACCCACGCTTTCTTTCAGTACCTGACCGGAAAAAGTCCGATCTCCCGGTTTTAATGCATTTTTCATACGGATATCAAAAACATCTATACCAAGTCTTTTGGCAGCTTCATCAAGAACAGACTCCATGCTGTTGGCTGCCTGATTAATTCCAAAACCTCTAAAGGCACCTCCCGGCGCATTGTTTGTCCGACAGGCCGTTCCTGAAGCTCTGCCGTTTAAAATCCGGTAAGGTCCACCGGCAAAAATAAGAGACTGTTCTAAAACTCCAGGTGTCAGCCCCATATATGGACCTCCGTCTGATGTAAGCCTTGCATCCAGATAACAGATTGTTCCGTCCTTGTAAAATCCTGCTTCATATTCTGTATGATATGCATGCCTTTTATTTGTCATACCCATAGATTCTTCTCTTGATAAAGTAATCCTTACAGAATGCTTTAAAACATATGCAGCTACTGCTGCCGCAGGCTCTATCACCGGATCGCATTTGCTGCCAAAGCCTCCTCCCAGAGGCGTTGCAGTTACCCGGACCTGTTCGGACGAAAGATTTAGTATTTTAGCGATCATGCCCTGCAGCTCAAAAGGAGACTGAGTACATGTATATACATGAATCATTTCATCTGTATAAACTGCTGCTGCCGCTTCCGGCTCCATACAGGCATGTTCTACAAAAGGCATATCAAAAGAATTTTTCACTACAATAATTCCCTTTTCCTTCTTAGCTCTTTCCACATCTCCGGTTTCATGAGACATTCTCGCATAAATCTGACCACAGGCAGCTGCCTCATCCATGGAAAACACTCCAGGCAGCTCTTCAATATCAGGATGAACCTGGCTGGCTGCCGCTCTGGCATGCTCAGGTGTATCTGCCACAACAAGAGCCACGGCATCATAACAAAAACGTACCTTATCCTTACAGAAAACAGGCTGGTCCATTTCAATTGCCCCGTATCCGTTAAATCCCGGAACATCTTTAGCCGTCAGAACCTTTATAACACCCGGAAGGCTCTGCACCTTTCGGCAGTCTATATTTCTGATTCTTCCACAGGGCACGCCCGAAAATACAAAGGCTCCATAATAACAATCCGCTATTTCCAGGTCGTCCGCATAAATCAGCGTCCCATTTGTTTTTTTGATGCCGTCGGTATCCCAGACTGCCTGTCCCACTATATGTTTTGGAACCCATTCCATCCTGGCCCCGTACCTGCCTTTTAAAAAACAGGTTCTCTCAAGATCTTCTAAATCATTGTCCTGGTTTTCTTCCGGATACAACATTTCTGCCGCCCGTTTGACTGCTTTTATAATTTTTACATAACCGGTGCACCGACAGTAATTATGCTTTAGTCCGGCGCATATTTCATCAAAAGAAGGATGATGGCAGCCATCAAGCAGTGCCTTTACTGCCAGCAGCATTCCCGGTGTGCAGAAACCACACTGCACAGCCCCCACATCTAAAAAGGCCCTGGCAATGGGATGAATCCCCTCCGGATATTGTTTGCCTTCTTCTTCTAGTCCCTCTATGGTCAGGATTTCACAGTTGGCTATCTGTTCCATCCTGGTAATACAGGAACGGCGGGGTACACCGTTAATCAGAACGGTGCATGCCCCGCAATGCCCTGTAGAGCACCCTTCCTTTGTTCCTTTTAAACAGGCGGTTCTCCGCAGGTACCAAAGCAGCGTATGCTTCGGAGCAATATCAGCATGTATCTCCTTATGATTTAATTTAAATGTCAGCTTCATGCACTCACCCTTTATTTCCATTCTCAAAACTATCCTGCATTTACCCCCGCAGCAGTCTGAGAATTAATTTTCTCTTGCACATTTATGATATGTTGTTATAATAAACATGTCAACTGACAAGACAGTTGTAAATACATTTTAAGGGAGATCATTTTATGAAACTGAAAAGAGCTGAAAAAATCTGGCTGATCTCAGTCATTATTTTTTTCTTTTTATATAATCTGCCGTTTTTCCCGGCTTATTATCATCCGAAAGCAACAATTATACATATGATCCTGACTATTATTCCACTGTGGACCGTGGTTTATTTTGGTCTGTTTAAAATGTGCCGAATCTTTAAATTAAAGAAAAAAGAGGGGGAATAACTACATGCTAAGCAAACACACCCTCTGGATTGTATTTATTTTATATCTCTGTTTTTTATTCTTTATCGCCAGCTTTGGCAGTCTGTTTCAGAGACACAAAACAAGAAATGCAGAAGACTTTTCCACCAGCGGCGGTACCATCCGCTGGCCCTTTCTTGTTATGACATACATCGCCTCGCTGATGAGCACCTGGGTCTTTTTTGCCGGCCCCGGCGCATACTATCGTGGCGGTTTCGGATACTGGGCCAGCGAGCTTAGTTTTATCTGTCTTTTTCCAGTCATTGTTCATTTTGTTATGAACAAAGTATGGATTATTAACCGCAGCCGGCACTACACTACCCCGGCAGACATTTACTATGACCGCTTTAAAAGCCCTGTTCTGAGATTTATTCTGGCTCTTGTATTTTTAAGTGCTTCTTTTCCAATGGTAACCTCTGTATTAATTGCCATTTCCAAAGCTGCTGAAATCGCAACCGGCGGAAAAATAAATTACCGCTATATTCTTTTAATTATCGGAATTGTGATTGTCGCCTATGTTATGATCGGAGGCTTGAAATCAATCGTAATCACGGATACCATCCAGGGGCTTTTGTACATTGCAATTTTATGGATTATTGTCATTGTCTGTCTGCTGATTGGCTTTAACGGTTCTCTGGGAAATGCGGTCTCCACTGTGTGGGAAAATACCAGCGAATGGTTTTCTTATCCCGGCCCTGATAACTGGGTCCCCTACAGCGCCCGCCTTGGATACCCCTTATGCTGTGCCATTGGATGGACAATTATGCTGCCTCACGTATTTATCCGTTCCGGCTACGCTGGCTCTTCCCTGCAGACCCAGCGCAAACTGATGTTTTTAACACCGGTGCTTCAGGTTATTGTATGGAGCGGATGTATGATTATCGGTCTTGTTGCTATGGGACTGATGCCGGGTCTTAGCACATCCGAAACAGAATACATTATTCCCTATCTGATACAGAATGTGATTCAGAATATTCATCCGGCTGCAGCTTTTATTCTGATGATTGGCTTTTTCATTGGTTCCGTATCAGTAGGTGTAACTACCGCAGACTCTTTTCTTCTTGTTTCCGGATCTATTTTAACAGAAGATATTCTTGTAAATACACTGCATCTGAAACTCAGCGAAAAAGGAAAGCTGACGGCCGTCCGCATTGTAATCGCCTTTATCGGCGTAATTAGTATTTTTATGGCATTAAAGCCGCCGGGACTGATTTTCACACTGATTATGTTTGCCAACGCCATTGTTATGCCGCTGTTTCCAATTCTGGTTATCGGCATCTACTGGAAACGGGCAACAAAACAGGCTGCTATTATCTCAGCAGCCGTGGGCACCGCACTGGTACTGATGACTTATTTCGTATGGAATCTGGGCGGATCCTGGTATGGAACCTTTGGTCTTATAGGAAGCACAGTCTGTATGATCTTTTTCAGCCTTATTACAAAACAGAATCCCGCTGACAGCACCGCATTTTACGAGGCTTTGAAAAAAGGCGAAGAGGAATTTTATGAAACAGAGCCCCGGCAAACTAAGACAGAATCATAATCAAATGCAAAAGAACAGTATCTTACCCAATAAGTAAAAGTGCTGTTCTTTCTATTTATAATTTTATCATTCTTCCACTGCCTGCAAAAACAGCTCTCTCATACTGTCCTTCAATGAAATCCCAAGTTTTTTCATTGTCTGATCCAATGCATCAAATACCGCCGTCATTTTATCTTGATAAGCATTATTGCCCATATGTCCAATACGGATTACTTTTCCTTTCAGTTGGTCAAAGGAACCCGCCAGCATAATCTGATGATCCTTAAGCATCGTCTTAAGAATGGCCGTATCAGTTGTTCCGTCAGGCACCTCAAATACCGTAACTGTATTGGAAAAACCGCTGTTTTGATACAGTTTTAAACCTGCCCCCGTCACTGCCCTCCGGGATGCCTTTGCAATTCTTTCATGTCTTATTAAAATATCTTTATCAGCTGCAATTTGTTCTATCGCCTCTCTCAGCCCATAAATGTCGCTGACAGGCATCGTATATGGAAACCATTTCTCCTTGTAATAGTTTTCAAACACTTTCAGATTCGCATAAAAAGATGCAATTGGTGTCTTACGGCTGTTGATGGCACGTTTAGCATCCTGGCTGACAGTCACAAAGGTAAGGCCCGGAGGAGCCGAAACCACCTTCTGAGAGCCTCCGCATAAAATATCTATCTGCGCATCTGTTACAGATAACGGTTCTCCAAAAGCCGTCGAAACCGCATCTGTTATCGTTAAAATACCATATCTTTTCAGCAGCGGGCAGATAACGGATACATCGTTTAGCATACCGCTTGGCGTATCTCCATGTACAACGGTAGCATATTTAAAATCATGATCCTTTTCCAGGAACTTTCTCAATTCCTCTGCATTTAAAGTTTCTCTTGTATCGGCCGAATAAATATAGGGATTTCCTCCGTACATAGCCACAAAATCAGCAAATCCTCTTCCAAAAATTCCATTATCAAGAACAAGAACCCTGTCAGAAGGTTCTGTCAAAGAGGCACAGGCTGCTTCCAGTCCTAAAATTCCCTCTCCGCCTAATATCAATGTTTCATTTTCCGTATGGAGCAGCCGGCTGATCAGCTGACAGGTTTCCTGGTAAAATTCCACAAACGTCTCATCCAGATCCGGATTCACAAATTCCCGGCTGCGGGCGCTGCGTACAGCTTCCGTAACCTCTGTAGGACCCGGGGTCATCATTTTATACATATTTTTATCCTTTCTGAAAGTGACACCTTCTGCTGGGTATCTTTCTCTTATAAATTACTTTCTGCCTGATTATCTATCAGACTTTCATGCTTCTTTCAGGCCAATTCTCTTTGCCGCCGTATTGAGACGCCCCACAATGGCCAGGGTAACCACAGCCGCCAGGCCAATCTGCAGCAGATTACCCGGTATGGAAGCTGCCGGTGCAATCCAGTTCCCATAAATAATTCCTTCTGCAAGATAATAACCGCCTGCTTTAATCACACATGCCACGGCAATTGCTATCGTATACCAGACAAATTTCTGATGGGAACTTTTTTCGGTAATCCGGCCCACAGCAAATCCCATAAATCCTACAATCACAAGTGTAAAAGGTGCCCATAAAGTCCAGCCGGACAACAGATCAAAAAGCCCCATTCCAACTCCTCCTGCTATCATTCCTGTCCTTTTCCCAAAAATAATTGCTCCCACAAACAAAGGAATATTTCCCAGATGAATCAAACCTCCATTGGCCGCAATTGGCAGCCTTATATTGACGCAGGCAGTAAAGATATATGTCAATGCAACAAAGACTGCTGTTACTGTAATAAATCGAATCTGCTGTATACCTCTCTTTTCTGTTTTTTCCATTTCACAAGCCTTCTTTCTTTTGCTGGAACTTATCCTACTCTCAGAATGGCTTATTTCATATATCCACTTTTCCTGTTTTTAACCAGTCCAGTTTATGTAAAAAAGAATCCTGACACGGCAGGATTCTCCGCCTGCGGCGGGTCGCTTTTGCGACATGACTCCATTCCGCCGCAGTGCGATCAAAAGCGGAGCGTTTTTTGCTCTATCGGAATCGGTACTTTTCAGCTTTATCACAACACGGTATTTCTTATAGCGCAAAAAAGAATGTGCCTTGCACATTCTTCACATAAGTCTTTATTCTTTTTACCGAGCATCCGGCTTTGAGTTAATGGCCACAGACGTTACCTCTACAGTTAACTCAGCCCAGGCACCCTCACGGCACATAGGAGTTTCTGCTTAAGGCTGCTTCATTCCTGACCTGACCTGGTTCACAGAGTCCTATTGCGTAAGACCCAAACTTCGACGCCACTTATAGAGGGCAGCTCTGCAGTCAAAAACCCGGGGCCGGATATCACCCCAACTGTAGCGGACTGTTGGTACAGGGCACCGCTAACGCCCCAGCTGCTCGGAGATTTAAGTATAGCTTTTTTCTGTCTAATTGTCAAATTTTTCTGTTTCTTTTTTAGCCTTTTTCTTTTCTCTTAATTCTTTAAAAAAACTGCTGAGCATGTCTGAACATATCTCTTCTAAAACGCCGCGTATTACTTCTACCTGATGATTAAACTGTCCCATCTGCAGCAAATTCAGCACTGAGCCGCAGCAGCCGGCTTTGGGATTCATACTTCCAATCACAACTTTACTGATTCTAGACTGCACCAGCGCTCCGGCGCACATCTGACACGGTTCCAGTGTCACATACATAGTACAGCCTTCCAGCCTCCAGTCCCCCAGTTTCCGGCTGGCTTTCCGGATCGCCAAAAGTTCCGCATGAGCCAGCGTATTTTTATCTGTATTCCGGCGGTTATATCCTCTGGCAATAATTTTATCTTCACAGACAATCACACATCCAATGGGAACTTCATCAAGCGCCCAGGCTTTTTTTGCCTGCCGGACAGCTTCTTTCATATACTTTTCATGTTTCTCCATAGTATCTCTCTTTCTCGGACATTCTTTCTATAGTATAATGCAGATATGATCAGAAGTAAATTTGAAAGGATGTGATTTTATGACAATCGGTGGACTGCAAAAAACAACACTGCTTGATTATCCCGGAAAGATAAGCGCCTGTATTTTTCTTTCCGGCTGTAATTTCTGCTGCCCTTTTTGTCACAACAGTTCTCTGATTCCAAAAAACATTAAAGGTTTATTTTCTCCTGAAGAAATCCTTTCCCTGCTTGAAAAACGAAAAAGTATTCTGGACGGGGTCTGTATTTCCGGCGGCGAACCTACACTGCAGGAAGATCTTCCCGAATTTATCCGTGATATAAAAAAACTTGGATATTTGGTTAAGCTTGACACCAACGGTACCAACCCTAAAATGTTAAGTTTTTTAATATCAGAAAAACTAATAGATGCGGTGGCTATGGATATTAAAAATTCCAAAGAAAAATATGCCGCAACCTGCGGTATTACAGATCAGGGGCTCCCCTTTCCGGCAATCTTAAGCTCCGTTGAGCTGTTAAAAAATACAACAGATCTATATATTGAGTTCCGCACTACAGTCATCCGGGAATTTCATCATGCATCTGATTTTAAATCTATCGGAGAATGGCTTTTAGGAGCTTCACGCTATGTCCTTCAGCCTTTTAAAAGCTCTGACTCCGTCCCGCTCCAAAAACTTCATGCACCTGACTACACAGATTTAAAATATTACCAAAAGCTGTGCCAAAACTATATACCTTCGGTAAGCATACGGGGAACTTAAATTATACCCAGCCGCCGCCCCTTTTAATTCAGATAACGATACCAGTACCCAAACTCTCCTGTTTTTTGTATACACTGCTCCTGGGTTCTAAATTCTGTGAAACTAAAAATGGACGCCATCACCCGTTCCTGATTCTGAAATACACCCGGGACTCCCAAAAACCAGCGATTCTCGGACTGTATGTAACCCAAAAGAAGCGCTCCGTAATTAAAATATCCATGGAGCAGAAAACTGTTATTTCTCATAAACCAATATTGTTTGGGCAGCTGTTTAAAATCTTTGATATCAAAACGGATAGCACGCACATCCGTATCACCCGAAAAAGGATAAATCTCTCTGTGGGTTTTCTTCAATGCATTCCAGCAATTTTCCATTCCCGCATTTTTTACTGCTGCGGCACCGGCAGACTGTATCTTCAGTTCCTCTTCTCCCGTAATGCTCTCTTCCTTCTCTATCTGTTCTTCCATTATCAGATCAGCATCATCTCCCATGCCTTCCTGTTCACTCCCGCTTTGCTCTATAGGAATTACTTTTTGTTCCAAAGAATCATGCTCTTCTGCTTTTATTTCTTTTTCATCTTTTTGCTCCGATTTCAGTATTTCCTGCTCCATCAGACGTTCTACATTTGAAATTACCTTCTTGTCATTTTGAACCTCTGTCGTTTCTTCCTGAGTATTTTGACCGGGAAATACCCGGATATTGTCCGGTTCCTCTGCCTGCGCAGCCGTTATCTGGGGACGCTCTTTTGTTTCTTCCACATTTTCTTTTTTCTCCGGACGCAGTCTGTTCCAGTCAGTTTTTTCATCATCCCACTGACTGGCAATTAAAAAGTCATCCTGCAGGGGAATAATAATTCCTCTAATTTGAGAAAACTGATACATGGTTCCTCCTACAGCAGCGCCGTCAAAACGAAACACACCATCTGCAGAATGGTTTTTTACCGGCAGCTTTCCTATTGAAATCTGCGGCAGATAGCCCTCTTTTCTGACAAACAGGCATACCTGTATCTCATTGATCTGGCCCGGGCAGTTTTTAATATGAAATTCCATCCTGCATTGATTTTGACGCTGTTCCACCTTCGCAAAACCACAATTTAGCTTTTTCTCATTTTTTTCATATTGAAACAGATACGTTATAAACCTTTTATAATTGGACATACTTCCTCCCGATATAGCTTTCTACAATTTATGATTTTTTCTCTAAAATATGATTTTTTTACTTGACAAATCTATCTTATCGGTTATAATGAAATAGAAATCAGTAATAATTACTATTATCAAGAAAGAGAGAATCATGATTAAACGAAGCAGACAACGGGAATGTATTAAACAGTTTCTTATGGGACGCACAGACCACCCTACAGCGGAAACAATTTATATGCATCTGCGCAAAGAGATGCCGTCTTTAAGCCTTGGGACAGTTTATCGAAATCTTTCTCTGCTTTCCGAGTTAGGGGAAATTCGAAAGATTTCCACTGGCATTGGACCTGATCATTTTGATGGGAATACAGCTCCCCATAATCATTTTATCTGCCAGCAGTGCGGACAATTTTTGGATTTGAAAATGGATAATATCGACCATATCAACGATATTGCCGGAAAAAACTTTGCCGGATTGATTCATGGACACATTACTTATTTCTACGGAATGTGCCCTGAATGTGCAAAGGAAAAAAGTAGTAAAAAAACCAGTTGACATGACTGATTTTTTATAAAACAATAGTAGCATCAATAAATTTTTTATTGAAAAACCAATAGGAAAGGATAAGGATAAAAATGAAAAAATTTGTATGTACAGTATGTGGTTATGTTCACGAAGGAGATGCAGCACCGGATTTCTGTCCAGTCTGTAAAGCACCTGCAGAAAAATTCAAAGAGCAGACAGGAGAAATGTCATGGGCTGCTGAGCATGAAGTAGGCGTTGCAAAAGGCGTTAGCGAAGACATTCTTGCAGATTTAAGAGCAAACTTCGAAGGCGAATGTTCAGAGGTAGGTATGTACCTTGCTATGGCCCGCGTTGCTCACAGAGAAGGATATCCGGAAATTGGATTATACTGGGAAAAAGCTGCTTATGAAGAAGCAGAACATGCTGCAAAATTTGCTGAATTACTTGGTGAAGTTATTACAGACAGCACAAAGAAAAATCTTGAAATGCGTGTAGATGCTGAAAACGGCGCTACAGCTGGTAAATTTGATCTTGCAAAACGTGCAAAAGCTGCTAACCTTGATGCTATTCATGATACTGTTCATGAAATGGCAAGAGACGAGGCTCGTCACGGAAGAGCATTCAAAGGCTTATTAGAGAGATACTTTGGTTAATTCCAAAGCCATATATCATTACATCTAAAAGAAAGAACCATTACACAGGAAAGACTTTTTCCATAAAAATGTGTAATGGTTCTTTTTTACAATTAATCTATTGCCCCATAATCTTATCATGGGGGAGATAGATCAGCTTATCTTGAATTTGCAGGCTCGATATTTACACTCTTTCCTTTAATCTTTGCTTTCTTCATAGCCGTCATTACAGCCGCTCCGTATTCCTTCGGAACTTCCACAAAGGTGTATTTGTCAAACATATCAATGGTGCCCACCAGCTCTCCCGGCATTCCGGATTCACCAGCTACAGCGCCAAGAATATTTCCGGGTTTTACATGGTCTTTTTTTCCGATATTGATGAACAGACGTACCATGCCTTCTTCCGCACCGGTATCCTCAAATTCAAAATTATCCTGCTTTCCTGCCTCTTTTTCCAGCATACCAAGAGCTTCCACCAGAAAAGCCGCCGCAATATCCATAGCAGTATAATCAGAATGATTAACCTGATCTTCAATCATATTAATTGCTTTGGACAGATCTTCTTCTTCAATAATTTGTCCAATGTGATCCATGATCTTCTCGGCTTTTACATTTGTCACATCTTTTGCTGACGGGATGGGCTGTGCAAGTATTTTTGTTTTACAGTAACGCTGGATCTCTTTTAATTTATAAACCTCTTTTCCTTTTACAAAAGAAAATGCACGGCCGGTTCTTCCGGCACGGCCGGTTCTTCCAATCCGATGTACATAATATTCATCATCCTGAGGCAGATCATAATTAAATACCGCTTCCACATCATCCACATCAATTCCTCTGGCTGCTACATCTGTGGCAATCAGGATTTCTGCTTTTCCGTTACGGAAGCTTTTCATTACCCGGTCTCTCTGTGTCTGTTTCATATCACCGTGAAGACCTTCTGCAAAGTACCCTCTGCCCTGCAGCTCACTTGTGAGTTCATCTACCATCCGTTTTGTATTGCAGAATACCAAAGACAGCTTCGGATCATAATAATCCAGCAGACGTGTCAAAATATCCACCTTATCTTTTCTTTTTACATCATAATAGTACTGCTCAATGCTGGGAACTGTCAGCTCTTTCTTTACAACTTTAATGGTAATAGCATCTTTCTGATATTTTTTTGTAATGTCCAGAATTGCTTTTGGCATGGTTGCCGAAAATAACACAACCTGACGTTCTTCCGGAAGGTATTCTAAAACAGTTTCAATATCTTCCCGAAATCCCATATTCAGCATTTCATCTGCTTCATCCAGAACAATGGTATTTACATGATCACAGCGGATAGTTTTTCTTCTCAAATGATCCATAACCCGTCCCGGCGTTCCGATAATAATCTGAGCTCCTCCCTTTAAGGAACGGATCTGTTTGCTGATTTCCTGTCCCCCATATACAGGTAAAATTTTTATACCGTGCATATATTTTGCCAGATTCCTGATCTCATTAGACACCTGAATTGCCAGTTCTCTTGTAGGACATAAAACGATGGCCTGTGTCTTTTTAGAATGAGGCTCTACTTTGTGCAGCAGGGGAATACCAAAAGACGCGGTCTTACCTGTTCCTGTCTGAGCCTGACCGATAACATCCTGTCCACTCATTACTGCCGGTATGGATTTGGCCTGAATCGGTGTAGCCTCCTCAAATCCCATTTCTGTTACTGCCCGCAGTACCTGCGGGTATAATTCTAATTCTTCAAATCTTACTGTTTCCATTTATATTCCTTTCCTTATTCATATCATAGGATAAATTTCCTGGCATATTAAATAAATCATAGTTTCTATGATATAAAAAAAGCGCCCGCCTCCGAAGGAGATTGCGAAACGCTGATTACTATGCTTTATCAAATTCCACCTGCTTATCATATCAAAGAGATGCCAGGAAGTCAAATACTGTTTTTACAACTCCTGTATTCCCATTTTCTGCAGTTCCCATTTCCAGTCATCTTTTTCTGTCAGTCTTTCTTTTTCCCGGCGGGTTAATTTTTTTATCTGCGCCTCTCTTTTCATGGCATCTTCCTTATTTTCATAAAATTCCAGGTAAACCAGCTTTAGGGGGCCTCTTCCTCTGGTGTACTTTGCGCCTTTACCCTGGCGGTGCTGCTTTATTCTTTTCTGAATATCGTTGGTCCACCCTGTGTAAAAGCTTTCATCCTTGCACTTCAGCATATATGTAAAATTCATTATTTCTCCTGTATGTATCCCGGGCCGGCACCGGCCGCCCTAAAGCAGTCCGGTACCGGCTGTTATTTATATAAAGCAATCGACCTAGTTTTGTACTTCACTCATTTTTTGAACACTTCCTGTAGAAATCATTCGATTGCGTATTTTGGTCTTTCTAAAATATTATACACCAAAATGCGCCGATTGTGCCTGTCTTATGGCCAGATATAAAAATCTGTATTATTCCAGAAAGTCCATAGGATCTACAGGCTCTTTATCCTTCATCATAGCAAAATACAGATTACTTCCTTCCACACTGTAATATTTCGTCGGTTCTGTAATATAACCAATAACATCACCTTTTTTAATTTCATCACCTTTTTTGAGCTTTACTTCTTTGAGCTGTCCATACTGAGCAGTGTAGCCGCTGCCAATGTCTACAGTTAAAGTCATCCCCGTATTTTCATTGGTTGATACATCTGTCACCCTGCCGTCTGAAGCGGCCTGTACCTTGGTGTTCACCTGGGCCTGAATAATCAGAGCCGGATTATATTTATACTGATCCAATGTTGCAAAATAAATTGTTTTGTCCATACTGTAGTTCAAAAGCACATTTCCTTTTACCGGCCATGCAATCTTTGTACTTTTGCTGAAAGTTAATTCTTCCTTTTTTTCCTTAGCTTTGGCCGTTTCTGCAGCATTTGAGGCTTCCTTGGTTTTTACGGTTTCTTTTTCCTCCGTATAGGATGCAGTTTCCTTTGTTTCCGGTTCCTTAGCTGCCTCCTTCGAGGCACTCTGATCCTCAGCCATAGTTTCCACCGTTTCCGGTTCCTCTTCCTGCTCTTTTGGCTCTGTTACGATATCTTTTGTCTGTGCCAGCTGTATCTGCTGCTGATTTTCTTTTTGTAAATTTTTATAATAGAGACCACCCATGGCAATAATTGCCGCCAGAGCGATAACGCCGGCAGTCAGATATGATTTCTGTCTGGATCTAATAAATCTTCTGTCATTTTTCATTTCCATCACCATCCGCTTTCACAAAATCTGTTACGGATAGCTTTGCCTGAAATGTTATCTCTTATACAAAAGAATAAAAATTTTCCATTTATTTTTCTTTCATGGCTTCAATCTTTATATCTTTATAGTAATATTTCAAAATCTCTTTGTAATCTTTTCCTTCCTTTGCCATCTGATTAGCCCCATACTGGCTTAAACCCAGACCATGTCCCAGTCCTTTGGTCGTAATTCGCACCTTGCCCTCCAGCTGGGAAAAATAAAAACAGGAGGATGGCAGTCCCAGAACCTCTTTTACAGCTTCTCCATTTAAAACTGTCTTTCCAATCTGTACTTCCGTAACATATCCTGCCTCATCCCTGGTTTTAATTTTCAGCTCTCCCGGCAGCTTTGAAACCTCTACTTTCTCATCCTTTAAAACCTTCTGCAATTTTGAAGCCATCTCTTCTTTTTCTAAAAATGTAACCATAAGATACTGTTCCGATGATATATCCCAGCTGCTCTCTACACTGGACAAATATGTTTTATTTTCCTGGCCGGGTACTTCTGACGCATTGCGGGTTAATTTGCTGCTGACAGCATGATACGCAGCATCTATAGCTTCCCCCTGACTGGTAAGTATTTCTCCACTGGTATCTTCCACACAAAATGTGATTTTCTCCAGGTTTTCCGCCAGATTTTCTGCATTTTCCTTTATTTCCTGATCTGGATCCCGGTATAGGTTTGTCCGAGCAATCACCGCCTGAGCTTTTAGGGCCTCCGTTTCGTCTGTCCCGGACATTTCTTCTGATACCATCTGAATTACTTTTTGTTCAAATTCTGAGGACTCTTTGCTGTCAGAGTGAAAAGGAAATCCTTTTCCTCCCTGAAAATATACAGTAATCAGGTACGGAATAAAAATAATCAAGATCAGAATTGCACCATACAATTTTATTTTTTCTTTCATATTTCACTGTATGATATCCGGATTCAGAATATACATAAAAACAGCAGCCACCTGACGGATTCATATATTCTCCTAGGAAGTAAACAGGTTTTACGATCTTACCTGTCTGCCTGAAAGAACACATATCAGATATCTGCTGTTTTCTATACTATAGTCTTTTTTTAATAAAATTACTGAGAGCTGCAAACTCTTTAAGCGTCAGTGCCTCTCCCCGGATGTTCAGCGGCTTTGAAAGCTCTCCTATGGCACCTTCTATATCCTCTTTTGAAAGCGGAAGATTCAGACCATTTTTCAGTCCGTTCACAAGTGTTTTCCGACGCTGATTAAAGGCTGCCCGGATAATGCGAAACATCAGTTTTTCATCTTCTGCCTGCACAGGAGGGACCTCATGTCTAATCAACCGAATTACCGCCGAACCTACATTTGGCCGGGGCATAAAACAATTGGGCGGAACATTTGCCACAATTTCAGGTTTTGCATAATACTGTACCGCCAGAGACAGGGCACCGTATTCTTTGGATCCCGGCCCTGTCTTCATACGGTCAGCCACCTCTTTTTGAACCATAATCGTAATACTTTCAATGGGTACATGGCTTTCAAACAATCCCATAATAATAGGTGTTGTAATATAATAGGGCAGATTAGCAACCACTTTAATGGGTTTCCCGTGATTTTTTTCCTGTACCAGCTGATTGATATCTACTTTCAGAATATCATTATGAATCACTTCTACATTGTTATAGGCGCTTAATGTATCCTTTAATACAGGTATCAGTGCATTGTCAATTTCCACTGCAGCCACTTCTCTGGCATTTTCACAAAGATACTGGGTCATGGTGCCAATCCCCGGTCCAATTTCCAGCACAAAGTCATCCGATGTAATATCCGCCGCACGAATAATTTTATCCAATACATGGGTATCTATCAAAAAATTCTGACCAAATTTCTTTTGAAATACAAATTTATACTTATTTAAAACCGCAATGGTTTCCTGGGGATTTCCTAAGGTCGCCATCCTTATTCCTTTCTGACTGCTCTAAGGCTGTCCTTTTTCTTCTCCCGCTAAATATCAGGCTGTATCCGACACGAAACAGTCCATACAACGGGATTTTATTTTTCCTTTACCTTGAAAAACAAAGCTCTTGCATTTTCATTGGTTACGCGGATAACGTCTTCCTCTGAAACACCCTTAATTCTTGCAATTTCTTCCACAACATAGGACAGATACAATGAGGAATTTCGTTTTCCCCGGTAAGGCTCAGGCGCCAGGTAGGGGGAATCTGTCTCCAGCAGAATCTTTTCCAGCGGTATATCCTCCACGGTTTCTTTTAATTTTCTGGAAGCCTTAAAGGTTACAACACCGCCCACTCCAATGTAGTATCCCATTTTTACGTATTGAGCCGCCATTTCTCTGGAATAGGAATAGCAGTGGACCACTCCTTTTAAATCCTGATAACAGCTCTGGGATAATATGTCCATAGTATCTGCCGCAGCCTCTCTGGAATGAATAATCACCGGAAGCGCCGCCTGCTTTGCAATATCCAGCTGTCGGCAAAACCAGTATTTCTGCCGGTTGTGTACCTCGGGTTCTTTTCCCCAGTAATAATCAAGGCCGATTTCCCCTACAGCTGCCACTTTGGGATGGGACAGATGAGCCTCTATCCAGCCTGTGCCTTCCTGATCCAGATCCGAAATATCACTGGGATGAATCCCCAGCGCAGCATAGACAAACTCATATGTTTCAGCCAGCTTCAGTGATTTTTCACATCCCTTCATACTGGCCCCCACATTTATAATTGTACCGATTCCATGATCTTTCATGGAAGTAAGCAGCTGGTCTCTGTCTTCATCAAATTTTTCATCATCATAATGAGCATGACTTTCGAATATCATTTCATGTCTCCCTTTTAAGCAATTTCCGCGCCTGACGGCATATCCTTCTCCGGTGTCATTACTGCCAGATTTCCGTTTTCATCTTCCGCGCACAAAATCATTCCTTCTGAAAGAACGCCAGCCAGCTTCGCTGGTTTTAAGTTCACTAAAACCATAACCTTTTTACCTACCATTTCTTCTGCAGAATAGTATTTTTTGATTCCGGAAACAATTTGTTTGACCTGAGATCCTATTTTTACCTGTGAACATAACAGCTTTTTCGATTTTTTCACTTCTTCACAGGCGATAATTTCACCTACCTGAAACTGCATTTTCATAAAATCATCATATTCAATTTCGTCTTTTGGCTCAATATCAATTACTGTTTCATCTGTCTCTTTAACAGCTTCTGCTTCCTTCTGCTCCTTTGGATGGCGCTCCTCTACTCTTTTTAAAACTTCCTCAATGTCCTGACGGGCAAATAAGATCTCCGGTTTTTCTGTGACTTTTGTACCGCTTTCATAAAGACCAAAGGTACTTAATTCCTCAAAATCTCTGTCTCTTCCATTCAGCTGTGTAAAAATCTTTTCCGATGTTTCCGGCATAAAACTCTTTAGCAACGATGTGCCAATACAAATACTCTCTACCAGATTATATAAAACAGTAGCCAGACGCTCCTGCTTTGTTTCATCCTTTGCCAGTGCCCATGGCATTGTCTCATCAATATATTTATTACAGCGTTTAAATAATGCAAATACTTCTGTAATAGCATCTGCTACTCTTAAATGCTCCATTTTTTCTGCTACGCAGTCGACAGTACCTGTTACTACAGATTTCAATTCTTCATCCACAGGTTCAGATACCTGTTTATCCGTCACAATCCCGCCAAAATATTTATTACTCATGGATATGGTGCGGTTTACCAGATTTCCCAGAGTATTGGCCAGATCTGAGTTCATACGCTCTACCATCAGCTCCCAGGAAATAATTCCATCATTGTCAAAAGGCATCTCATGCAGAACAAAATAGCGCACGGCGTCCACCCCAAAAAACTCAACCAGTTCATCTGCATACAGCACATTTCCCTTTGATTTACTCATCTTACCGTCACCCTGAAGCAGCCATGGATGCCCAAATACCTGTTTTGGAAGCGGCAGATCCAGTGCCATCAAAAAGATCGGCCAGTAAATTGTATGGAATCTGATAATATCTTTTCCAATCAAATGCAGATCTGCCGGCCAGTTCTTATTGAACAATTCCGATGAATTACCATCCGCATCATATCCGATTTTTGTAATATAGTTGGTCAGCGCATCCAGCCAGACATATACCACATGTTTTGGTTCAAAATCCACGGGGATTCCCCAGGTAAATGACGTACGGGATACACACAGATCCTGCAGACCCGGCAAAAGGAAATTATTCATCATCTCATTCTTTCTGGAAACGGGCTGAATAAATTCCGGATGGGTATTGATATGCTCAATGAGACGATCCGCATATTTACTCATTTTAAAGAAATATGCCTCTTCCTTGGCCGGCTGCACTTCTCTTCCGCAGTCCGGACACTTGCCGTCCACTAACTGAGACTCTGTAAAAAAGGACTCGCATGGGGTACAGTACATACCTTCATAATGTCCTTTATAAATGTCGCCTTTCTCATACAGTTTTTTAAAAATCTTCTGTACCTGTTTCTCGTGATCCTCATCAGTAGTACGAATAAAATTATCATAGGATGTATTCATCATATCCCAGATACCCTTAATTTCTCCGGCAACCTGATCTACAAATTCCTTTGGCGTAATACCCTGCTCCTGGGCTTTCAGCTCAATTTTCTGTCCGTGTTCATCTGAACCGGTTTGAAAATATACGTCGTATCCTTCCTGTCTTTTGTAACGGGCAATGGCATCTGCCAGAACAATCTCATAGGTATTCCCGATATGTGGCTTGCCGGATGTGTAGGCAATAGCCGTTGTCATATAATATTTTCCTTTACATGTTTTGCACATAATAATTCCTCCTCGTCTATATTTTTGGGCATATTGTGCCTCTATAAAAAAGAATCCTGCCACGGTAGGACTCTCCGCCTGCGGCAGGTTGCGCAAGCAGCATGATTTCACTCTGCCGCAGTGCGATCCACTGCGGAGCGTTTTTTTGCTCTATAGGAATCGGTACTTTTCAGCTTTATCACAACATGGTATTTCCTATAGAGAAATAAAAAATCTCCCGTCCTATAAAAGGACGAGAGAACTGTTCCCGTGTTACCACCTTTGTTCGCTTCAGCCTCACAGCTAAAGCCTCCTTGAGTATCCTAAAATACCCGGCGCTGTAACAGGCGCTCCTGTCAGAACTTATCCTTTTACTCCTCCTGGAATATAAAGGTTCAGTCCCGCCGCTCCAAAGCCATCTTCCATCTGTCATCCCTTCGCTTTTCTCAGCATTTTAAGCGTCTCTGTAAATTTCCGGCAGATGTACTCTCTTCTTCACTGCGTTTTATCGTATATAGAGAAATCGTATCACAGCAAAATTAAAAAGTCAAGGAAGGCGGTCGTTCCCCCATAGGAGAAACAAACATCATTTCATAATCATTAAACCAGCAGGGCACAAATTCCGGTATTCCCCCCTTTAAAGCTGTTAATGCATTTTCTTTTATATTTATCGTCATCTTATTTTTCTCCTTCATTATGCCGCAGCTTTTCTGGCCTCCACACGGTTTACCATTCTATGTACATATGCAATGAAGAAAATAATTCCGGCAGCTATGGGAATTAACATAAATAAAAACATTCCCTGATACCCAAAAACTCCTGCCAGTATTCCTGCAACCTGTGCCCATACAACCTGTGCAAGATTATGTCCAATCTGATGTGTGGAATTAGCCTGGCCAACTCTGTCTGCCGGCGCACGAAGTACGGATATCGACATAATCGCCGCCTGCGTCCCATTATAACCGACTCCCCAGCAGACAGAAGCCAGAATAACAATACCAAGCCCCGGAGCCTTGGCAATGCAGATCACAGAAATAACCAGCAGCGCCACACAACAGTAAAACATTTTATTAATTCCGATCTTTGTAATAATGCCCGACATGAAAAATCTTGCAAATACATTAATAACTGCCCCAACTGTCCAAAACAGCGCCGCTTTTTCAATCCCTCTTTCCAAAAGGCTTACCGTCGCATAGGTCTGACCAATAAAGACGATCTGAAGAATTAAAAAAGAAAGAATAAATCCTGGCAGGGCAGTTTTTTCAAAACCAAAGGCTTTTCTTTTGGGGGCATCCGGATTATTTACCGGTTTTGACGTATTCAATAGAAATATAACTGCCCCGGCAACAGATAACACAGCGCAGGCAATAAACATTGTTCTAAAACCAAATTTTGCAAAAATAGCGGTCCCGGTCTGAGGTCCTGTAAAATATGATAACGCCGGTCCCAAACCATAAAGTGTCATAGCTACAGAACGAATTTCCGGCCGTACAGATGCTGCTGCAATAGACAGAGCCGCATTGATTACGAACCCAAATCCTGCCATCTGTATACATCTTGCAATTGTAATAGAAGCAAATCCTGTGCTCTGCATATATAGAATAAATCCAAGTGCCAGCAGAACCGCCCCCACAGCTCCGCATAATCCATGACGCATTTTATCACACAAAATTCCAAGCAGAGGATAAAGCACCACAACTACAATACCCGCAATAGCTACTACTGTTCCGAACCGCGCCTGTTCAAGGCCAAGAACGCCTACCGCATAAGCTGCTGAATTCGTATTCACCGCCATCTGTGCAGTCCCGCATATAATCATCGCTATTATCATAAGTATAAAATTTTTTCTTAATACTTCTTTCCAGACTTTCATTTTTCTCCTCCTGATTCTTCTGTTATCTGTTTATTAAATATTTCATTTACATTCTGTAATGCCTCTGTATCATTCGCTCCAATCATTTTTTCTGAGACAGCTGTGACTATTATAAAACAGACAACTGTACAAATAATACTGAATACATATAGTCCATCTCTTCCCCATGGTGACCGCAAAAATATAGATACTACCAGGAAGCTGGAGCTGCTGACAGCCATAACAACGGGTGCTATAAGGCGGTTAGCTGCTGCAAAATCCCAGCGCCCAAATACAGTTCCCACCATAGATGGCTGTAAATTAGCAATTCCACCTACACATCCCATCATCCCACAGGCACTGATCCAGATTAAAACCGTACTTTGCTTATGAAAAAGACTTATTGCATACATGGCAAGAACTCCAAGTGCATATATCTGACTGGCTTTTTTAGTTCCCAGTTTTAAGTCCAAAAAGCCAAAAAACCAGCTTCCCGCCAGCGCCGCTGCACCTGCTATCTGAAGCACATGTACCCCAAATTCCTGAGAATACCCCAACGATACACAACGAAGCACAATCTGGCTGACATAGGCCACTGCAGCCATCCAAAGCAGCCCCCATCCAATGCTGATCTGCCACATCTGTTTTGTACGCAGCAATTTTTTCATTGTATAACTGTTCTGATATCGTTTCATTACATGAGTATTTTTAATTAGCTCCTCCAAACCGTTCGGGTTATTATCAGGACAGGTCCCGGCTGCTTCTGGTGTATTTTTTATAAATAGTCTGGCAAACAACGCAATCAGTACCAATACACATCCAAATAATATCATGGTAGCCTCTGACCCTATTCTGTGTATAACAGCCGGAATATAGGGCGACCAGACAATATCAGCCAGTATGATTCCCATTGTGGCCCAGCCAAGAACAATACCTTTCGTTCGTGGAAACCAGTTGTTCAAAAGAGCTGCATTTCCGGCCTGCTGGTAAGCGCATGACATGACTCTGTTTAAGATAATAGTAAAAACAAATACCCCAAAAATTCTTGTTGTCCCATAAAGGGCAAGACTTGCTCCGCCAATTAAAAGACCACATATTATTACAAACCGCGGTCCTTTCTTTACTACGAGCTGTCCAAAAAACACTGTTGCCACAGCGCCAATATAACCCCCATAACTCATAAATGGCAAAAGATCTTCATATTTCCATCCCCGTATTTCTGCAATCATGGGCAGAATCGTATTTGTAGTCCCGGCATTTACACAAGCACAGATTAAAAACAGCACCCCGCCAAAAAGTATAATCACCAATTGTTTTTTCCCTAGCCATTCTGGTTTTTTTACTGTCATTTTTCTGTTCCTCTCCCGCTTTATCCGCTTGAAATTTTATTACTTACTTCCATAAGTTAAAACTGTATCCATCGCCGCCTCTAAAAGTTCGGGTTTTGCCCTGTCCATCCCTCCATCTGTGGAGAAAATATACCCGCCGCCACTGGCACAGTTATCAATTAAATACTTACATGTATTAATTACCTCTTCTTTTGTCCCATGTTCTAACAAATAGGAAGGAAAGCCTCCTTCAATACAGGCTGTATTTCCAAGAATTCTCTTTACTTCTTTCATATTACAATCTTCAATATGTATCACCGTCTTTCCCTTTGGAACCTCTTTTAAATATTCCAGACGGCTGTCATACTTTCCTTCTGTAAAGATATAAGGAACCATATCACAGGCAACAATTTCTTCTATTACTTCCAGCAAATCTTTCCAGTAATATTTTGCATACTGCTCATCTGACATAAAGCCATCCATACCTTTATGCAGCGCAATAAATACCCATTGACCTTTTAAAAACTTTCCCTGTTCACGAATCATTTCTTTCATAATTTTTAAATTTTGTCTGCAGTAAGATAAAATGATGTCCTCATTGTCATATAAATCCGTCAGTGAATCCAGCGTTCCCCGATATATATCGCTGTATCTGTCAAAAGGTACCGCTGCACCGCCTTTATCCAGAACCGGATATCCCATGTTCTCAACCATGTTCTCAATCTCTTTCAGTTTCCCCTTACGTTTCTGTATTAACTCTTCAATTTCCCAGAACTTTCGAATCATCTTTTTTGATTCCGGTGTACTTAATGTGGAAATTACATTTGTCAGACCATTAAATGTTGGATTAATCCTGTTAAATTTCCATTGTTCCATTCCCTCAAACAAAGCTGCCACTCTGGAAAAACCTTTAGTTATCAACCAGCCGGAGAAATCTGTACAAAACTCCTCCATTTCCTCTTCATTCAGCAAGGGATATTCTAGGAACTGGTGGATACTGTCATCATCCACCCGGTGATCCGGTCCACCGGCCCAGGCCAGATTTTTCATACCAAGCTGCTCCCATACAGGTCCCATTCCCACATTATTATTGGCTATCTGAAGCAGCATATCCGGATTATAGTCTGTGACAAACTTTGCAAAGGCATGTCTTGCTTTGTCCATATCATATACAATATCTTTCATAGAGTATCCTGCATGATATGCCAGATAGCCCTGACAAAAAGGCGCCCAGGGTACCCTGTCAGATTCTTTCAAATCAATAGCATCCTGTATTCTCTTTAATCGTTTTTCATAAGTTGACATCTTTCTCCTCCTGTAGTCAAATGATACTTTATATTCTTGCAAATCACATGCCAATATTTCATTTATTTTTTTTTATAAAAAAAGAGTATACCCGCCGGAGAATTTCTTCTCTTTTTGACATACTCTTTCCTTTTCATGAAATATCAAAACTTCAAACCATTAATTTGTTATACCATAATTTCTCATTTTACTGTAAAGGGTATTCCTGGTAATTCCAAGTTCTTTTGCCGTTTTCAACACATTTCCCTCATTAGCCCTTAATCGCTTCTGAATATGTGCTTTTTCTACTGATTTTAATGAATAATCTTCTGGCTTTAACTGTTCCTGACTGTCGAAATTTTGAAAAGCTTCTCTTTCATTTTTTATATCGACTGCCGCTCCTGATCCGATTTTAAAATAATCTTCCAGTACAGCACCGGTTACAGTTTCGTTTGGATAGAGAACAGTCAGCCTTGTAATTAGATGTTTTAACTGCCTTACATTTCCCGGCCAGGAATACAAAAGCAGATTATCTTTAGCAGTCTCTTCCAGCGAAAACCGTGAACCACATTCTTTCATAAAATGCTCTGTTAAAAGGGGAATATCTTCCTTTCGTTCTCTCAAGGGAGGAATATGAATCTCCAGCATGGCCAGCCGGTAATATAAATCCATTCTAAATTTATTTTCAGCACACATAGCCGCCAGATTTTTATTGGTGGTTGCAATAATATCAGCCTGTAAAGGATATACCTTGTCACCGCCTACACGTTCAAACTCTCTTTCCTCCAACACACGAAGGAGTTTGCTTTGCAGCGCAATATCCATGTCTCCAATCTCATCCAGCAGAATCGTACCGTCAGCAGCCTGCTCAAACTTACCTGCTTTTGCGCTTACTGCTCCTGTAAATGCACCTTTTTCATATCCAAATAATTCTGCCTCTATCAGATTATCCGGTATCGCTGTACAATTGATTTTTACAAAGGGCTTTGATCGGTATTTCGTCCGTTCCGAATGAATCGCTCCTGCCAGAATTTCCTTCCCACATCCGGTTTCCCCGATAATCAATATGGAATAATCCGACTTTGCCGCAAGCCGGCACTGCTGGATTACCTTCTTCGCGGCATCCCCTGTTCCCAAAAAATCCTCAAAACGATACCTGCTGAGTACACGGGACAACGTATGATACATTTCTTTATCCTTTGTAGTTCTCCCAAGCTTTGCCACCATATCTTTCAGCATAACAATATCCTGTATAGTAATCGTACACAATACCCCGATCACTTCCTCGTCCTCAAATACGGGAATCATATTACTCAGTGTTCTATGCCCTTTAATATGGACCAGCTTATCCATAGATGCTCTGCCAGTTCGCAGAGTCTCCTCAACTGCAGCTCTAGAATCCTCCGACTGAATAGGATGGTTCAGCCTTTTTTCTGTATTTGGCTCCCACAAATGTCTGGTCTGGCTGCTGGCATACAGCACCAGCCCATTCTCATCTACCAAAATAGAAGGATTGGGAAGTGCATCCATCATATGATCCAGCATTCCACCCCTTGTATGAATTTCTTTCCGGGTTAAATTTAATTTCATTTTAATCCCCTTTTCATCTTTTTCTACAATTCTTCTTGTTTAATTATTACACATGTAATGTTAATTTTCTATACATATGTTTAATTTTTTATCACTATCTGCAAATTATTTTAACCCAACCAAATTCTTTTCAGCTATAAAATTATGGCATGATTTTTGCTTTATATATGATTATCAAAAAATGGAAAGAAGGTATTTTTATATGAATTTAAAACGGGAACTGACCTCTGCAGAAAAAAAGAAACCATATGCAAAATTTTACTTTCAGGACTTACCCGAACCAGATCCAGCCATCATTGATATTTATAAAAGAGGGCCTATGGACTGGAAAGATGCACTTGATCCGGAAAATGTTAATGCTCTGTTAGAGCCCGGATATCATAAAACAGAAACCGGATACTGTCAGATGCCGGATGGTACAGCCTATATTACCTCCTTATACAAAATGCCCGGAGTTACATTGGATATGATTAACTGGTGGTTTGCCTGGCACGCACTGGAAGATCTTCGTTATATGATCTGGTATCCAGGCGCTCACTTTTCTATTTACGTAACAGAAGAAGGGCGCAGAAAAATACTGGATCCCAAGATTCCCCCTGAAGAAAAACACATGAACATTACCCATTCTGTCTGTGAAGATATTATGGGACTTGGCCAGATCCCAAGCCCTCATACAATTCCCTTTGTAGATATGGAAACCCTTGGATTCGACCGGGAACTATACAGGAAAACACCTGGTATTACAGTTATGGGAGCTGTCTCAGATCCCAATGACAGTACTTTAATTCCTGAGCGCCACCGTATTTTGCTGCATTATTTTCGTGAGACAGAAAATGGAGTAGAACTCAGAAGCAGAACCTGGCGGGGCTGCACACTAGTTAACGGAAAAAAAGTTAAAATGATTCCGGATGGGGAAAAAATGGCTGTCGGAAATATTGTCAAACTTACAGAACACTCTTCCAGAGAATACGCAAACCTGGCCAGAATTCTTCCGGAACTCTATGAAATGACAGAAGGAAAATATGAATGATTACTTCCCAATTTATTTCTTAAAATACTGAAAAATGAAAGGATATAAAAAATGAAACAGACTTATACCGCAAATTCCGGTCAGACGTTTACACCGGAGCTGGAATCTGTGTTTACACAAACAGTTCCTTACACAAAAGCCCCTGATCTTCCATCAAAAGAAGGCGGATATCAATTTCATAAGAAATGGCAGGACAGCGACTATATTATGATTGGAAATGACGAAGTAAAATTTTTAGAAGATGTTACTCCACAGATGATCGACTGGTTCTTCGCGAATATGGAAAAAGCGTATTATCTCTGGGCTCCGGGAGAACATCTTGGTTTTCAATGGGAAGCTGCACCAAATGAAGTAGGGTACGAAGGCTCCACCGAATATATTTTTGAAACCAACCATTTCCTTCCGGTCCATATGAAACGAATTGGAATGGAAAACTACCCTTTTACCGAATGTGCGCAGCATTGCTGGATTGCTGATGGTACATTTGGCGATACCGGATATGGAATGCGTCTGATACATATGTATGAACAGATGGAAGGCGGTACCAAATGGATTACTATTAAACTGGCAAAAAAATCTGAGCTGGCATGGATACAAAATTACCGTTCGAAAGCTGATCCCAAGAAAACTCTGGAGCATAACGAATATGAGGCCGGCCGTTTCCGTGATTTTTTACCAGCTATATATGATCTCTGGAAAGATCATCCAAATCCTTACCAGAATATCACGTTTGATCTACGCACCTGTAAAAATTCTGACGGTACCTGGTCCCATGTTTCTGATAACAAACCTATAATATCTCATATCAACAGCAAGTAGTATCCTTTATTTTGCTGCTGTATATTGCCCTCATCCCTCAGGCCCCTGATTACAACATCTCAGGGGCCTGACACGTCGTATTTCCGATTATTCTGTATTTATTACATCCATTTTTCATACCATTCATCTCTGTCCTTTTTATTTACGACAAACTATGACAAACATCTTTATATTTTATGCTATAATGTATCCTGTCAGGTCAAATTGGAAAACTATTCTGCAATTTCCTGATTTGGTCTGACAGGATAAGAACAAAATCATTAACTTCTCCCGGCACATTAAATATCCGGCAGATAGATTTTGAACTATCCATACATAAGGAGGTTTACGTTATGATTTTATATTTTACAGGAACCGGCAACAGCCGGTATACCGCACAATACCTGGCCAAACTGATGGACGATGAAATTGTATGTATTAATGATTATCTCAAACAGAATAAGACAAAAGAAACTTTTACATCTCAGCGTCCTTTTGTTTTTGTTACACCAGTTTATGCATGGCGGATACCAAAGATTATTACGGATTTTATTAAAACCAGCACATTTACTGGCACCAGAAAAATTTATTTTATAATTACCTGTGGGGAAAGTATTGGAAATGCAGAAAAGTACCTGCTAAGACTCTGCAGGGAAAAGCATCTTCATTATATGGGCTGCATGGCAATACAAATGCCGGAAAATTATCTGGTGATGTTTAAAACCCCAACAGCCTCTGAATCTGCAAAAATTATTCAAAATGCTAAATTTCCTATTGAAAAAGCTGCAGATGCCATCAAAAGTGAAAGCACATTCCCCACAAAACAGCCTTCTTTTGCAGGCAGACTAGAAAGCGGTATCGTAAATGATATGTTTTATACATTTATGGTAAAAGCTAAAGGATTTTATGCAACAGATCAATGTATTCAGTGTAAAAAATGTGAATCTGTCTGTCCGTTAAATAACGTTTCCTGCGCCAAGGGACAACCCTCCTGGGGAAACCGCTGCACCCACTGCATGGCATGTATCTGCTGCTGTCCTGTACAGGCTATCGAATATAAAAAATCTTCCATTGGAAAAAACAGATATTATAACACCCTTACTATTGAATAATATTCATTGGAAAATATGTAAGTGTTCCAGAAGAATCTTCAAGCCTATGATAATAAGGATTGCGCCCCCGGCAATTTCTGCTTTCTTCTGGAATCTGCTTCCAAATAGGTTTCCAATAAACACACCAAATATACATATTACAAAAGTCACCAGACCAATGATACTTGCCGCCGGTAAAATAGACACCTGTAAAAACGCAAAGGTTACTCCGACTGCAAGAGCATCAATACTGGTTGCAATGGCAAGCAAAAACAGCTCTTTCACATTTAATACACTCTCCTGTTTCTCTGCACAGCCATCATCATGATCTCTCACCGCCTCAAGAACCGCCTTTGCCCCAAGACAGACAAGCAGAGCAAATGCAATCCAGTGATCTACAGATTCAATATAGGACTGAAATTGTTTTCCCAGCAGCCAGCCGGCAAATGGCATAACAGCCTGAAATCCACCAAAAAATAGTGCAATAATAAAGCAATGCAGTTTATTTACCCTTTTCATTCCAAGACCCTTGCAGATAGATACGGCAAATGCATCCATTGCAAGTCCAATCCCAATGAAAAGTAATTCCAAATACGACATTTTTATCCTCCTGTATCTTCAAAGTTTTTTTACTATACGGTTATCAAGAAAAAAAGTCAAGAACTTTTCCAAAATATATATCAGGCTGTAAAAAATTTTCTACACCCTGACACCGTTAGGCATTCCCAACAAATTTCTGTAATAGTTCAGAATTATTTGACAAACCAAATTTTATCAACTATAATACGCCTATCTGAAGAGAATAAAGTACAAGGCATTGATTGAAACAAGTATGTATCCGTGAAACAAACAGAAAGCTGCCGGCTGATGAGAGGCGCATGGGAAACTGATACAGAATACCTTCAGGAGCTTCGCACCGAACAATTTTTTAGTAGGCTGCGACGGAGCTGCATCCGTTAACATGCATAGGTATTGCAGGATACCTGACAAGGCCGTCAATGTGAGTTGCCGGCGAATTAAGGTGGTAACACGGGATTATGAACTCTCGTCCTTTTTGGGACAAGGGTTCTTTTTTATACAATAGAAACCTTATTTCTTATTGTACAAAAAGGCTCCATAGGAGATGTTCACTTCCATGAAGATGAAAGGTGCCGCAGGCAGCCGCTCTACTGCCGGATATACTAAAACATATTCTTTATTCTTTTACCAAAAATAGGAGGAGAAAAATAACATGACAGTTTATGAAGAATTAGTTGCCCGGGGACTTATTGCCCAGGTAACAGACGAAGAAGAAATTAAAGAATTAATAAATACCGGAAAAGCTGTTTTTTATATCGGTTTTGACCCTACTGCAGACAGTCTCCATGTAGGACATTTTATGGCGCTGTGTCTGATGAAACGTCTTCAGATGGCTGGCAATAAGCCAATTGCACTAATCGGGGGCGGCACCGGTATGATCGGCGATCCATCCGGACGAAGCGATATGCGTCAGATGATGACAGTAGAAACCATTCAGCACAACTGCGACTGCTTTAAAAAACAGATGGAACGCTTTATTGATTTTTCAAATGATAAAGCTATGATGGTAAACAATGCTGACTGGCTCATGGACTTAAATTATATTGAAGTACTCCGCGAAGTGGGACCTCATTTTTCTGTAAATCGTATGCTGACCGCAGAATGCTACAAACAGCGTATGGAAAAAGGATTAAGCTTCCTAGAGTTTAACTACATGATTATGCAGAGCTATGACTTTTATGCATTATATCAGAGATACGGCTGCAATATGCAGTTTGGCGGCGACGACCAGTGGTCAAACATGCTGGGCGGTACGGAACTGATCCGGCGAAAACTGGGTAAAGACGCATACGCCATGACAATTACACTGCTTTTAAATTCCGAAGGAAAGAAAATGGGAAAAACCCAGTCCGGCGCTGTGTGGCTTGATCCGGAAAAAACTTCACCCTTTGACTTTTATCAGTACTGGAGAAATGTTGCAGACGCCGATGTATTAAAATGTCTGCGTATGCTGACATTCCTTCCTCTGGAGCAGATTGATGAAATGGATCACTGGGAAGGCAGTCAGTTAAACACAGCAAAAGAAATTCTGGCATTTGAGCTGACAAAACTGGTTCACGGCGAAGAAGAAGCTGCCAAAGCACAGGAAAACTCCCGGGCCTTATTTACCGGCGGAAATGCAGAAAATATGCCAACTGCCGAAATTACAGAATCAGATTTAAGAGACGGAAAAATTGATATTATGGGTATCTTAGTGGCTTCAGAGCTTTGCACCAGCCGTTCTGAAGCACGACGGGCAGTACAGCAGGGCGGCGTTTCCGTAAACGGTGAAAAAGTAACAGACATCGCTGCCGCTTACACACCGGAAGATATCAATAAAGAAGATTTCGTACTCCGCAGGGGAAAGAAAAAATATAAAAAAATAATTTTCAAATAAAATCTGTTCAAGTCTCGCTCTTGCGAGACTTGGTGCGCGATTAGGGTCAGCTTTGCTGACAACATTCCATTCCGAATCGCTGCACCTCCTGGCAGAGCGTATATCAGCAGCCAACGTAAAAGATCCTCACTGATCAGACTTAATGTCCAACCGGTGAGGATCTTTACTAATGTACAATTCTTCTCCCTGACTTATTTTCTTAAACTCCGGAAGGCTCCAGAATATGTTCATATCCTTCTTCTATTCTTGGACCTGCAAATATATGCTCCCCGCTCTTTCTGTCAACCAGTTCTGCATCACCATATATTTCCTGATGACCTCCTGTGATATATGTATCAGTCCATTCCTGAGGCGGATTGTACGAATCAGCAGTGCGGTCCAGGGTATTACGCTTCAGAGAATAAATATAATTTTCAAATACCGCAATATCCTGTTCATGATTTATCACTGTAATCAGGATCTCATCTTTATGAATCAGCACCTGATATTGTTCCCGGTATGTTCCTGTGATTTCAGAAAGACTGCATACCTTACGTTCCCCTGAACGTTCAAAATCCTCACTGATATAAATATCTCCATCACTGTAGTATACAGGGAATTTGTTCTCTATAAAACCATATAACGTATCTTCTTCCTGTGCATCCGAATCCTGCCATTTATATTCTGTTACATTCCCGTTTTCGGGATTCCAGGTTCTAAATACCTTGCCTTCTTCTACCAGAAATCCAACACTGCCATTATATGCAAAAAGTTCTTCATATCCTTTATCCATATCCGTTTTCAGAACTTTTTGCTCCTTTGTTCCATCAAGACAGTAAGCCTTTACAATAAAATCTTTCTCATATTCCGTCCAGTACATCCAGTCACCAATGATCAGAAGTCTGTCCACAGAAGAATTTTCCATATCAGAAAATACTTCCTCCTGTCCGCTGTTCTTTAAAATCCGGCTGATTTTGTGGTCCGTATTAATAAAGTAGATATCATCCTGATACAAATTAACCCATCCTGCATAATTGGGGGAAAGAAGAGTTATACTTTGATCTGTCTTAACACGACTCATATCCATGCAGTACAATCCCCGATACTCTTTATATTCTTTTCCATCCACCACATCAGAAAAATAAAGCTGATTACCATTCCAGGTATACCACTGACTGCTGTATGATCTGCCCAGCCCTTCATATGGTTCCATATGATTTGTTTTAGAACATATGATTAATAACGCCAGCACCACTAAAATTATAAATACCACTGCACCTTGCATCAGTCTCTTCATATAGACCTCCCTATAAATTAAAATGTTGTTGATTTAAAACGTTACAGCCGCATTTTACAGGACCTGCCTTTGAAAATGATAAACTAATTATCAGGATTCCTTTGTTAATATTTTAGGGGAACAAAAAATATTTATCAATGCATATTCTATATTCCTAAATATATATTAAGAAATGGGAACCTTTATTGAATATAAAACTAAGCTAAACGCAATACCCAAAAAAGAGTTATTGCATCATAGACCAGCCACAATCTATTACACAATAACTCTTTTTAATTTGGATTATTTTATGTTCTGTTATACTTTTCCGCTATAACTATAACGGCGCCTTACTATTACAAAACGGTGTTTCTGCACCGATTTCTGTACCGTAAGTTAAAGGATAGCGCATCCGGTATTTAATAAAACCTCTGCCATACTCATCATCCCGATGCAGAGTGATAATCTCCTGACGTTTTGCGTATGCGATCTCATTAATATAAAGCAAATACTGAATTTCCACCCATTTCGCCATTCCTTCATATATTTCCAGCTGATTTCTGGCTCCATACTGTCTGACAAGCAGCTTATCATTCCAGTTTACATACTGCCAGATATGAGTCAGCTCATGGGCCATTGTGGCCACTGCGGCAATTTTAGGGGAACCATTTTCAATATACAATGAAAAACCGTTTTTATCTCTTCTTGCAAATCCAAGCACTCTTGGATCAAATCCCGGAGACGGCACCAGCCTCATTCCTGTCATTTTAGCTATTTTACTTGCATTTACCATTCGAACAGTCACAGGTATATTCAGATTGATACCAAAAAACGCTTCCATATTCTGATGCACTTTTTTGTACAGGGCAACAAACTGTTCCTGAGTCCGAAGCGCAGAAGAAGCGCATTGCAGACATCTTTCCAGTCCACTGTCCAGCACCTCATATTCCACACCGGTAATAACAGCCGCACAGAAATCACAGTAATGAACCCCTTCTCTATCTGGAAGATAATTATCTTCTATATGCAGAGCATTTTCCTCGCTTTTTCTGGCCTGTTCCAGTGGATTAGAGCCAAGACCAAAACCATCCAGATAAGCAATTGTGCCGCCTACATCAATAGAAGATGGTTCCTGTACGCCTCCAAAAAACAGAAAATTGTGTTTCTGATATGGTGTTTTATTCTCTTCCATCATCTTCACCTTCCTTTTCTGCCTGTGGATCTGTTATCTGAGTAACTTCCTGATCCTGTATCAGCTCCTGCTCTTCTACAACAGATTCTTCTTCTGGCTCTTGTCTCATTTTTTCATGATCTCTTTCTGAATCTGTTTCTTCCGGACTATCCTCCTGGTTCGATTCCTCTGCTCCGGTCTCACCCTCTGAGTTTGACTCCTCTGCATCAGTCTCATCTTCCGGTTTTAATTCCTCTGCTTCGGTCTCATTTTCCGGATTTGATTCTTCCGTTCCAGCCTCAGTCTCCTGTTCAGCTTCTTCTGTTATCTCCGGTTCTTCCTTTTCTGTTTCCGCCTCTTCATCTTTCTTTCTATCCTTCTTTGAAGGTTCCAACGCTTCAGGAACAATTGATTTTTTACGGAAACGTTTAAAGAACAGCTTCACTTTCTCCCAGAACGTATATTTTCTCTGATCTTCAAATACAATCTCAGGCTGTATTTTCTGAGAAACTTCCTGTTCAGGTACTTCATTCATTTTTCCCCTATGCCAGGTTAGATATTCCATGACAAATTCCAGATAACGTTTGATATTTCGTTCTATAGATACCAGCAATCCAAGATCTATTTCACTGTCTTCTATAAAGTAAATAAAATCATCTTCTACATCCGATTCCAGATGGCTTAATAATCCTGAAAGCTTTTCATCCTCTTCTTCCCAGTAGGTAGACATCACATGAATATACGGATAGGTATCCGGATAAATTGAACGAAACATTTCTGATAATACAGTACAAATGGTATTTCTTATTTTTCCGGAAGAGCCCGGAAGCTGAATTTTTAAAATACTCTTATTATGATATCTGCGCACCGGTATCCCATTGATGCTTACAAACTCTGCATGTTCCAGATTATCACAGGCATTCATCTGATAATATCCATGTGTCCGAATCTCAATATCGCTGTACCCCTGTATAATACGGATACTATTAATGGATTTTTCTGTTCCCATTTTTTCATCCGGTATATAATTGGAAAGCCGTACACTCCGTTTCTGACGGTAGTAAATACGATTCACTATATGATCAGCAGCTCTTCGCACCACAACGCCGTTTTGTCCCGTAATATTCATAACCTCATAATACTTGCCTGCATATGAGAAAAACTGTCCCGGAAGAAGAACCTGAAATACATGCCCGTATAATTTAGAAGCGATATAATGCTTATGTCCCTCTTCATCCTCAGCAACATAATAAGCATTTTTCAATCCCTGCATATATGTCTGCATAGCCTCGCTTCTTCCCAGAGTATAATATTTCATATTGACTGTCCTTAAGTGATCATCCGACAGCTCTTCTTTATACAGTACCTTCAAAGCCAGAACCTCTTCTGAACAGTGTTTATGGAACAAATCCTGCAGGGTACTGTACACATCAGATGACTCAATGCCAGCCAGACGCAGTTCTGTTACAATATCCCGCTCTTTTACAGCCTCTTCTGACATCAGCATCAGCAGACGAAGCAGCACGTTTCGCTCTGTTCTTGCATAATCAGGAACAATGGAAGGAATTGCTTTCGCATCACTCTGAAAAGTTGATACATGATCCAGCATGTAATCCCTTAAAAGATACTCTTCAGATATAATATTTATCACGCCTTCTTCTGCTGCCCTGGTTCCAAACAGACGCATGGCCTCAAACAGATTTCGAAATTCATCTTCTACAATCAGAAATTTTGTTTTACTTCTGTCACACTGCCACAGATTCGGCTGAAATTCAAAATGTTCATAAATACTTTCCTGGCTCATGGGCAGCTGCGTATACTTACAGAAATTCTGATAATACTGACCCAGGAACCATTTCATATCACTAACCGGAAATTTTTCACTGCTTAACCAGGTTACTTTTGAAACCTGACTGCGTATCGCTGCCGCGCCAATCTCCGAGCCAACTCCCAGATATCTGGAGATATTGGGCATAATTTTGTGATGCATATAAGGACCGTCAGCCTGCCAATAGATCTCTGATGTTCTTCCCAAAGCTGCTTCCGAAGCAGAAACTTCCGTGATACTTACTTTCAGCAGATGAGACAGTGCATCTACAATACCATCACTGTTTCTGTCACAGGCACAATAAACTGCCGGTACTTTCCTGCCACAACGGTTCAGCAGCAGATGCAGTCCCAGCTGGCCTGACGCCATAACCCGTGACGGTTCAATAAGAAACACCATACTGACCTGGGCCAGCTCTTTTTCCTGCTGCTTTTGCAAGGCCAGATTATGAATTTCTGAAAACTGCATAATACCTACATCCCAGTTTTCAGAATCTTCATTTAATACTTCTGTTTTCCAGAAATTCGAAATATTAAAATATGTAAAAAAGCTCTCATCCAGCCACTGTTTTAAATCCCCTTCCAGGGCATCTCTGCCTGCCACAATCAAAATTTTTCTATGAGCCAGAAGATACCTGGTAAAAACAAAGATCAGGTAATCCGTCAAATCCCTGTAAAATGGATTATAAATTAATACACTTTTTCCTGCGCCAAGATCCAGACAGCTTTTCACATAATGCATATCAATATTTTTTCCCTGGAGCTTTAACTTCTGAAAATAATTTCCGGCATTCTTAAGATTTCTGTCTGTGGACTCCATCATTTCTTCCAGATTTCCAAAGGTAGACACTTCATTTTCTGAGTGGTCCACATAGCGGTCATAAATGATTCTGTCTCCAAACAGATTTTTTAATACAGTACGCAAACCGCTGTAATTGTAAATCCGATAAGACTTCTCATCCTCTCCCAGAATATCTTCGATAAATTCTGTCTTGGTTACACCATTCAGATAAAAAGCAATCTCCCCGATAATCAGAATACCAAAAACCGGATAAAATGCATTACGAAATGCCAGTCCACTGGCACGTGACTGCATAATAATTACAAGAATACAGGAGATTGCAAGGGCCATATAAAAGAAAAAAGTAAAGTAGCTTCTTAAATCCCTCCATTTATTTCGGATAGCCCAGATACCTATTTCTTCCTCATACTGATAAAACGTACCACTGGTATTTTCCATCAGAGCGGTCCGGTTTCCCCATACGCTGTTAAGAATGGCCAAAAGGATTTTCTTCAAAATCAGATAGATAATCAACAGCAGATAATTGGTAAAGTAAAACATACCGCTTCCCAAATGAACACGGCTCAGCAAATCCTTTACCGGTTCAAAAGGAATCACCGTAATCAGAAAATCCAGGAAATGTTCAAATCCCGTCTGAATCCACCCGAATGCTGCTGCCATAACGATACAGTACACAGCTGCAATAACAGGCATTAAAAACTGCCTTCCTCTGTAAGGCCGCTTTAGATTTACCCTGACCAAAAGCAGACACAATAATACAAAAGGAATAATTGCCAGAAGGTTTAGAAGAATTCTCAAAATCATCATGCTTCCTCCCCTCCTCTTTCATAAATTTCCTCACGTACGATATGAAGTTTTGTAACAAACTCATAGGGAGCCGTTAAAATATCGCCGCTTCCATTAATGGATATATTCTGTTCCACAGGATTTGTCTTCATATAATAGATCGGACACTCTGTGGGCATCATATCAAAATCATAATACTCCTCTGAGGCGGAAATAGGCTCTCTTTTTATCTTCAGATCATAAGCTGCACACCACATAGCCATCTGCTCTAAAGTCTCATTCATAGCGTATTTATGCATACGCAGCAGCGCCCGGTGGGATTTTACCGAATCCGAATTATCCTTTGTTCCCTGGATCACAGACTGAGCTTTCATATAAGTACAGATCAAAGATAGATATTCTTCAAAGGTACTGGCAGCCCGGTTAATCCCCGCAACAATCCTCGAAGTCAGAAGATTAAAACTGTGTATGGCCTTTTTCACTCTGCTTCGAAACACAAACAGCACAAGAAATCCAACTGCCGCCAGACATGCTGCAGAAATAACCGCCAGCTGAAGGCTCTTTAAAAATGTAGGTATCCCATCTGAAGCAGCATGGATTAAATATGGAAGAAATCCGCAGAAAAACAGTATTGCTGCGGATAAGCCGGCAATAACTGTAACTTTTCTTGTCATGCGGCCTTCGATTACCTCTTCCACATTTTTATTTACACTCTGCATCTCTTCTTCATAAGCATTCAGGTCCACAATACGCATGGTTTCCGCAGACATAATATCCTCTTCTAACTGATAAACGGATTCCTGGAGCTCCTCAAGCTGTATCTGATCTAGCTCATATTCCAGATCATAGAAGCTGTCTTCTGCTTTTCTTGTGTATTCAGCGGCACGGTCAATGGCCCGCCGGGGTTCTTTTACATAATTTGCAAGATACTTTTTTATATCCTTATATTCATTTTTCCAGAGCTCATCTTCACGTTGAGGACAGTCTTTAGCGAATCCTATCTCTCTTGTTTCTATATAAGCACTTTTTTCATCGTGATTTTCAAAAATAACCGGAACCGGCTGCAGCTGCAGGATTTCTTCATCCGGATCAATGTTCTGCTCCGGCAGTATTTTCAGCGCAGATTCTACTGTTTCCTTAGCCTGGCAGATACGGGAATAGTGATGCATAAACTCTTCCCGCATTTTTTCCTTATCAAACTCACAGGTAATCCGATACAGACGGTACGCCTGAATATTGCTGGCCGGAATCTTATTTCTGGCAAGAGTCAGCACCGTCATCCAAAACTGAAACAATTCTTTACAATACAGTTCATTGTAGATATCTGATACGTCAAAACACATAAAACGGCAGACTTCCGGATAATTATTTCTAAGCCAGAATCTGGAGCTTTCTGTTTCTAACTTACTTGTCCAGATTTCCTTTAAATCCTTTTTATTCAGCTTCCTGCGTCTTCTGCGGATGGATATAATCCAAAGATCTTTTGGTTTCCACAATAATTCATTATATTTTTCTTTCAGAACTGCATGTTTTTTCTGCAGCTCTTTGGAATAATCCATGGTTTCATACTCCACCACATCCCTTTGATCACGCTCTTCTACTGGTTTCTCTACAATATCGTAAACCCCCAGATCCGGATATCCTGCCAGGTGATGGGTCAGTCTGATCAGTGGAATAGGGCTGTCTTCCACCAGAGGAACTTCACGTCCATAGTTGCACGCATAATCATACGGATTGTATTCGTCAAAGATCTCATTTCCATCGGCATCCTCAAAATGTCCGGGGTCATGGAGTATAATAGCTCTCCAGTTATGATCCCCATCTACAGCTTTTGAAAGGTCCGGCAGAGCCGTGTCCAAATCCGGACCTTCCTCATTCCAGTCGCAAAAGCTGATCTCTCCATCTTCCAGGAACGGTATATACAGATTTTTGTAATCACGAAACAATTGCGTCATTTTTTCATTGGCTATAATTACCGTATGCAATTATTTCACCACCTTTACCTTCTTCTTAATACTTGCCTGTCTGACGGGTTTTCTCGATAAATTCTTCGCTTGCTCGCTCTAAGTCATCAGCAATAATCATTGCCTCTTCCAGCATTCCCAGTTTTCTTAAACGGCTGATTGTGATATTTAATGCATCTGCCTTAAAGGAATCAATATTATCCATGCACTCGGTTTCATACCAGCTGTAATTCTTTATAAATGCATGATATTGTTCAATGACAAAAGCTGCAAAATCATAATTCAGTTTCTGTTTCGTACAGAACTGAGCCATGTATTCGTAAATAATATCCAAAATAGCCCGGACAAATTCTTTGCCCTCTTCTTCATAGAAATCTTCAGCCGGAGTAGATACTTTCAATAACATTGCCAGATCGAATACAGACTGAATATTTCCGGAAAATTCTACAAGTTTGAACTTTTCCAGACGGGTTTTCAACAATGTGCGGTCAAAACTGATCTTTTTCAGTTTCTCATATTTAATATCTTCTTCCACACTGTTAAGAATCATTTTTACAACTGTAGGATTAATAGTTAAAGCATCCAGAATTTCAAAGAAATTGTCACAAGGCGTATGATTAGATACAATAAAATCCTGAGTCTCCTCACCAATTGCAATTCTGTAATAGCGCTCATTTTCTACAATGGGGCGATATACAATTTTACCGAAAATCAAACCGAGAATCATTGCTTTGTAAATATTTTTCTCCATCTGTTTTTGGTTGCCCTCATCCAGATCCGGCATCTGGGAAAGCAGGTGCCATTCCCGGTCAAGATGCGGTGTGATAATTTCTCTTGCACCCTTTCCAGGTTTAATCTGATTAATCAGATCGAAATAAGCAGTATAATATTCACCGCCTTCTCTTCTTGCAGTTTCTGTCTGTGCAGGAGGTGCAAATTTAGATAAATCATTGGCTCTGATTCCATAAAGTGCTTCATAGAACAGAATCATATTTTTCTCAATATCATTATCTTTTACACCGCCGTTATTTGCCAGTGTACGATTTACCAGAGCTTCTCTTGCAATATCCCCTTTAATATACAGGCATGGATTATACGCACATGCCCGGATAGGCTGTCGCTGTTCACCAATTGGCGCTTCTATAAACGGAGCCGCCAGTATTTTTGTGGAATTAATAGCATCTTCCACATAACGTTCTGCTTCATCTTTATTAAAGATTTCTTTCTCATATCCTGCTTCTACTTCCAGGGCAGTAATAATGTCAATATCAATTTCACTTCCGTGAGAACGCATCAGCGCATTTCTGAAATGCTCTAAAATAGCTGTGTCAAACAAATCCATAAAGAAGGAATCATTCTTTGGTTTGTCATCGCCCATCATAGCATATTCCCGAATCTTGCTGTAAATTTTATCACACAATTCTCCCGGCAGATCTAGCCCGTCACTGGAATAAGATGCTTTAGCTGACAGCTTCTTTAAACATTTCTGTGAAGCGCAGACATAACGAACCGCATGTCCGGACAAATTGTGATATTTTTTCTCAATAGTTCTGATATTTGCGTCAATCTGTTCTACACGGCCTTCAAATACTGTATAGAATAACTGGAAAGATTCACAGATATTCTGTACATATAAAATAGCTTCTTCTAAAACATTTGCATACACAGCTGCAAAACGATATTCGCTGATAAACTGATAAAATGTATTGAATTTCTTTAATACTTCTTCCTGTTTAGAAGTCAGCTTTCTAAGTTTTCCAAGAATCGGTTTTTTCTCGATCTTATCTGAAATATCATTGTATGTCTCTGTAACATCCTTTGTATCCGGATTATCAAATTTGGTTTTTTCAAATGTAAGAATATATTCTTCTTTTTCTTTTAACTCATTCTCATTAGAAAGCTTCTGCTTCTTTAATGCATCCAATGTCTGATAAAGAAAATATCTGGCAGCATTGGGATGAATAAAACTTCCTGTCTCAGCATCCCGCAGATATGTCTCCAGCTGATGCTTATTTCTGTCTTTTGTAACATTTCCGTTATCTGATTTAAACAAAGAATATGCAATTGTTCTCGCTGTCTCAGATGTACGTTTCACAGAAAGTCCCTTGTAACGCACCAGCTTCATGTATGCATTGGTAAAATCATACTCTCCGTCTACTCCGATAGCACCGATGGCTTCCTCACATTCTCTTTCCTGTTCTTCCACGTCTACCTGAACAGTAGTCAGCATATTTTCCACATGCTGGCGCAAAGCTGCAATGTAATTCTCCCATTTGTCATCTTCACTTACAAGACCATCCTCTGTCAGATTGCAGCATGCATTTTTAATGGCCATTGCAAAAGCATTTTTATTTTCTGCCGCGGAATCAATAGAAGTAATATAATATTTATCCGGCGTAATATTTGTAGCCTGATAACCCTGGCTTCGTTTCTTTTTATTTTCTTCCAGCATTTTGTGGTATTCCTGATCAAATACCAGCCACTGGGTAGAAACGCTTTCCTTTGCCCACTGCAATGCCAGATATTCTTTAATATCTTTAAATGGATATACAAGCATAGCACTTCCGGCACCGCAGTAACGGCTTCTTCCACCTGTCTTGCACAGCAGTCTTACTACATTGTCCTCAGAGGAATTGCTTCGTTTATTCATTGGACCGATAGACTGCGCATAAATGCAGTTTGCAGCGTGTTCTTTATACTGTTCGAAAGAAGTAAGCTTTTTGCCGTCCTTATTCTGAGCGTCAAACAGGAAACAGAAATCATATGGGGTTACTTCATAGGAATCATACTCATCTGATCCGATTCTTGGAACCTCAAATTTCAGATCTCTGTATTTCTCTGGTAAAGTTCCGTCCCCTTTCATTAAAAATGCATCCAGCTCACGCAGTGTAGCATATGCATTACATCTTAAATTATTTCTTTCCGGCTGTCCGGTAATTACTTCATAAAATACTTCCGGCAGAATGAAAAATCCACGCATAATATTTGCACTCTGTTTAAACCGGGTTGTTAAAAAGTTTTTAATGTACATTGCCACCGGAAGGATTAAACCGGAACCGGTACCGCCGGCCAGAGAGCTTACTACAATCACGCGGAGTGCCTGCTGTGCCTGTTCACCTGTCAGCTGATTTAATTCCTCAATTGCTTTATGTAACGGTTCCACATTTCCGGCACGAATTGCGGTGTCCAGAGCCAGTCTGGAGATTGCCCGTACCTGACCTGCTCCTTCAGTCAATGTCTTTTTGTTTAAAATAGGACTTACCGGAAACCATTTATCTTTTGCATGAACATCCTGCTCCAGATATTCTCCTACTGTCATCTTTGTGGATGTCTGTACAGTACGGATTAAATTATTCTCCGCACGAATATCCGCCAGCTCATTTACATCTGTATCAAATACCACAAAACGTATATGCTGTGCCTGTTCCTCATTTACCTGTTTTGCAACACGTTTTACAATGTCTGAGCCTGTTCCCCCAAGACCTACTACTAATGTTGGTGCTAACATAACCTTTTCCTCCGTTTTTACAAATTACATGTATATTTATTTTTTCCAACAATGGCTACAATACTGACATTTGTAGCAACCACTTGTTTTTTTGTGCCTTTTTCAATTACTTCATTATCAAATTTTATCTCTTTTTTGCCTGCATAACGGTTAGCATTGGTAATTTCCATTCTTCCCCGGCTTACAGCCCGTACCTGGAGTTTAGAAAATCCACTGACACCCGGTTTTAAGAACCTGACCTCGCCGCGCTCTCTGCGGTATGGGATAAGAATAGACCAGAATTTTTTCTGGAATGCGCCGTTATACGATTTTCTTTTACCAATTCCATTAGTGGGTACTTCTGTTCCTCCCAGTTTCTTTTTCAAAGATCTTGGAAAACGCTTTTTAAATGGCGGCAGGAATCCAAGAATTATAATAATAACTGCAAGCAGGGCAAGTAATTCTTTCCAGTAGTACATCAGTGGAAGCTTTTCAGCAATAAGTACAGCATTGGAGCTTTCACTTTTTGCCGCCTGTCCTTCATAATTTAATACAGCATTAATCACACAGTCTGCTGTTTCATCACTTAAAGGACTTTCATCCTTATCATGGTCATAAATTACTTCTACTTTGTATGTAGATACTTTATCACCCTTTGTAACTTTAAAGCTTAAACATTTACTGTCAGAAACCAGCCGCAGGTCTGTGGCTTTCCAATACTCCTCTGAAAGAGGTTTTCCCTCCTGCTTTACAGTAATCAGTGCATAACCTGATTTCTCTATAAGATCTTCCTTTTTAAAATTTCCTCCGCCATCCATATTTTCAAGCTGTACCTCATCAATAGTCAGTGGAGGCAGTGGATTTGCAACCTGAATTTTATGCTGTCCTTTTACTACATAGTTACCCGGAAGTTCTATGGAAATATCTGCTGTCAGATCTCCTACCTGAGCATTATATGTTACTGCTTCCCCGCTGCTTTCCAATATTTCTTCTTTATCCCCGTTTTTAATTTTATAGGTAACATGAATATCTTTCATCAAATCTGATTCTATCACCTGCTGAGTAATAGGATCCCGCAGCACAGCTTCAATCTGAACTTCTCCAGGTTCAATAAAATCATTGACATTGATCTCTTCCCCGTTCTGGGTAATAGAGACAGAGGCATCTACTTTCGCTTTATAATAAATCTGTACATTAGACAAGTCAGAAACTTCTACTTTATATTCGCCGGCGCTTAAGGGAACACTGTCATCTGCACTTACAAAGGATGTAATCACACCGCTTAAATTATTGGCTACCTTGATCTTGTCCGCATATTTACTCTGATAATTTGGGTTCGCTTCTGAACTGTATGTAACATCTATTTCAGATTCTTTTTTTACCTCACTGTCCGGGTTTGTCATATTTCCAATACTGATATTTTGTCCCTGAGCAAAGATAATCAGTTCCTCCATAGGAACATCCGTATTTAAAACCAGTGTTTTATCCATAGTCGTTACATGGGTATCGCCGGACAATGTCAGACGTTCACTGATCAGATTACTTATTTCTGTCATACAGGATAAAATATCAGTGCTTTTTTTTGCATATCTGCAGTACAGCCCCTTTTTTTCATCATTCTGAAACTTAGTGACATCATCACCGATGGCAAGATAAATAACTTTCACTCCACTGGATGTAAATTTATCAAAATCTTTTTTGATACCGGTTGCTGAAACGCCTCCTTCAAATTCACCATCTGTAATAATAAATAACCATTTTTCTGAATTTTTATCCTGTTTTTGTAAATCACTATAAGCGGCTTCCACAACAGAATACGGCGTGTCTTTCGCATCCGTTTTCCAGTTATGTACTGCCTTTGCCCTCTCTTCAGCACTCTGGCTTCCTTTCAGAGTCAACCCCTTTTTCCCCTCCAGGCTCATAGGATAAATATTCAGGGTATCATCCGATGATAACATGGTGCTGAAAACCTCCATAGCATATTTGGCCTGACACCATTTATCATAAAATTCAGCTTTGGATGCATCTCCATCACTTTTTATCATACTTCCTGAATCATCATATACAACATTTATATATTTATTTATTTTTTCAGCAGCCTGTACCTTTTTTGGGACATAAAAAAAACTGCCTGTTAAACCAAATATCATTATCAATGATAAAACCAGACAGCCTAATTTTTTGTTCATTTTCAATCCTCCCCGCTTTTGTATAATATAGATAATTATAAACTAATTTAACTGCTAATACAATTCTATTTACTTCCATCTAACATTAAAATATGTCATTTGTTTGATTATTTCCTCAATATATACTGAAATTATTTTAAAGTTACAGTATTTATGTTAAAATGTTGACAAAATCAATAATCGGAGACAAATTATGCGGGATATTAATTTATTTAATTTGCCGGGAGTTTGACAGTTGAATAATAGAAAAATACCTCGCAGGCCTTATAGCGCCTGCATTTTTTTGTCAAATTTTTATGCTTTTATATGTACTTGTTTGTACTAGTGTGGTATAATATAAAAAAAGGAGATTTTCTTATCATGTATATCGCAGTTACGGGTAGTAAAAATAATAAAGACATATATATTTATCAATCATTTCGGAAAGAAAACGGGAAGTCCTCCTCCCGTATCTACAAAAAGCTCGGAAAGTATAATGCTCTCTTAGAACAATTCCATGGCGATGTAGATAAGCTGATGGCATGGGCAAAAGAACAGGCTGCCAAAGAAACCGAGCTTTATAAGCAGCACACAGGGAAAATCGCCGTAGAGTTTTCAAAAACTGCAACTATACCATTGAACGAACGACGTTCCTTCCATGTTGGTTACCTTTTCCTTCAGAATCTTTTTACACAGTTGCGTTTGGATAAAATCTGCAGGGCAATCAAAATCCGCCATAAATTTAAGTATGATTTACATGCGATACTTTCCGATCTTGTCTATGCAAGAATCCTTTCTCACGCAAGTAAACTGGCCAGTTACGAGTATTGCCAGTCCTTACTGGAACCACCAAAATACAGTCTGCAGGACGTTTATCGTTCGCTTTCTGTGATTGCTGAAGAATCAGACTTTATTCAAAGTGAGCTTTATAAGAACTCCAACTTTATTCATCCAAGAAATAAACGTATTCTTTATTATGACTGTACGAATTATTACTTTGAAATTGAAGAAGAAAGTGATTTCAAACGTTACGGAAAAAGTAAAGAAAACAGACCTAATCCAATCGTAACAATGGGATTATTTATGGATGCAGATGGGATTCCTCTTGCTTTTGATATCTTTCCGGGAAATCAAAATGAACAGACAACCTTAAAACCTTTAGAATCTAAAATTCTTCAGGATTTTAACTGCAGTGAGTTTATCTATTGCTCCGATTCCGGTCTTGGAAGTACAAGTAACAGAAGATTTAACAGCCTTGGAAATCGTGCTTATATTATTACTCATTCTCTTAAAAAGATGAAAAAGGAAGATCGTGAAATTGCTCTGAATCCAACCCAGTTTCGTAAAGTAGGATCCCAAAAGTTTGTAGATCTTCGTACACTGGATGAAACAGATGAAGAAGTTTATAACGCGATTTACTACAAAGAAGTACCTGTTGTCACAGGCAGCATGGATGAAACCCTGGTTGTTACCTATTCTCCAAAATATAAAGCTTATCAGCGAAAAATCCGCACCCGACAGATTGAACGTGCAGAAAAGATAATTGCAACCCCCTGTCGCAAACGAAAAGGGAAAAATCAAAATGATCCCATGCGATTCGTCAAAAAAGCTTCCATTACTCCAGACGGAGAGATTGCAGAAAAACAAGTGTATGCTCTTGATAAAGAACAGATAGAAAAAGAAGAAATGTATGATGGGTTTTATGCGGTTATCACAAATCTTGAGGGCAATATTTCAGAAATCATAAGAATAAATAAACAAAGATGGGAAATCGAAGAAAACTTCCGAATCATGAAAACCGAATTTGAAGCAAGACCTGTATATGTCCGAAGAGAAGATCGAATAAAGGCGCATTTCATGACTTGCTACATGAGTCTTCTTCTTTATCGTTTGCTGGAAAAAAAGCTCGAAAATGTTTATACAGCCAGTCAGATCCTCGGGACATTACGTTCTATGCAGATGACACTGTTAAGTACAGCCAGTGGATATATTCCATCTTACACAAGAACTGGATTGACAGACGCATTGCACAAAACATTTGGTTTTAGAACGGATTATGAGTTCATCACTAAAGCTTCTATGCGAACGATCGTTAAAGATACCAAACAGATAAAACCAAAGATATCATAATATAGCACATATCGTTACAAAAAGGGAAACGGCTATGCACCCCATATTTACTGAGGATATAGCCGTTTTTTCACTTTCCAACTGTCAAAGATGGGATTATAAACTAATTTAACTGCTAATACAATTCTATTTACTTCCATCTAACATTAAAATATGTCATTTGTTTGATTATTTCCTCAATATATACTGAAATTATTTTAAAGTTACAGTATTTATGTTAAAATGTTGACAAAATCAATAATCGGAGACAAATTATGCGGGATATTAATTTATTTAATTTGCAGTTAATGGATCTTGAATTATTTTTAAATGTTGCAAGATATGGCAGCTTCACCAAAGCCGGTGAAAGAATGTTTATGACACAGTCTAGAGTCAGTAAAAGAATTGACTTAATGGAAAACGAACTTGGTCTGCAGCTATTTATACGAAATAAAAGAAAAGTAATTCTTACTCCCGCCGGAAGGGTATTAGAACAGCGGCTGGAAAGAATTACAGATGATATTCTTGATGCTCTTCAGGAAGCACATACAACTCAGATGGGAATGTCCGGATATTTAAAACTAGGATTTCTGGAATGGAGTAATCTGCTGTTTATGGATTATCTGGAAAAATTTACTGATCTTAATCCACAAATATCGGTAGATCTGTTTCGGAATAATTTTTCTGAATTAAGAGCCAACCTTTTTACAAATAGAATGGATATTATATTTACAATGTCCTACGACTGTAATGCTTTTACGGAAAAAGAATACTCTATGGTAAAACTGGCGCCTACACATATGGCAGCTTATCTAAACATCAAAAATCCTCTGGCACAAAAAGAAACTCTTTCTGTAAAAGATCTTCAGGCGGAGTATCTGCTGATGCTGGACCGAAAATCTTCTCCGGGATATTGTTCTTATGTTAATCAACTTTTTAACAGCCAGAATATACATCCGCTGATTTCTCATTACAGCCACAGCGGCGGCGAACACATTGGGAATCTGATATTAAATAAGGGAATACTCATTGCCAGTGATCTGTTTATGGGAGACTCCTGGCAGGATCAGATCCGGAAAATTCCTCTGGAAAACACAAAAGTTTATGTAAATGCTATCTGGAAAAAGCAAAATACGAATCCCGCATTAAAACAGTTTTTAAAAGTTATCAATTCATAAAAAGAAAAGGAGAAGCTGTCAATTGTATCATCCATTTCCAATCACTAGATTTCAAAATCTAATTTCGGGAAAGTGACACAATTGCAGCTTCTCCTTTTTTATTATTATTTCTCTGACAGTTATTCCTAATGAGTAAAGAAAAACATCAGTCCAAATAATACGGCTATAACCCAGGTTCCCGCATTCACTTCTTTGATCTTTCCGGTAAATACTTTAATAGCTGTATATGATATCAAACCAAAAGCAATACCATAAGAAATATTATACGTAAACGGCATAATGGCAATGGTTAAAAATGAAGGTAAAGCAATTGCAGGATCATGCCATTCAATTTCCTTTACACATTCAATCATTAATATACCCACATAAACAAGGGCCGCCGCATAAGCACATACAGGCACAAACGCTGCAAGAGGTGAAAGAAACATTGCTATAAAAAACATAACAGCTGTTACTATGGAGGATAAGCCGGTGCGTCCCCCTACTGCTACACCGGATGAAGATTCCACAAATGTTGTAACTGTGGAAGTACCGCAGACAGACCCTACACATGTTGCTATGGCATCTGACAACATCGCCTGATTCATATTTGGGACTTCTTCTTCCCCCTTTTCATTTTTTACAAGCAGATTGCCGCCCCGGCAGGCTCCATATAATGTTCCTATTGTATCAAACATATCCATCATACAAAATGCCAGCGCAGTTGTTATAAATGCAATAACCAGTCCACTGATACTATGACCTTCCACTGATAAATAGGCAGAAAAATCAAATCCTTCCGTAAATACTTTTCCAAAAGACTGCACTCCAAATTCCTGAAATGCTTTCAACGGATTTAATGATACATCAGATAGAAATCCCTCGTAAAATCCTGGAATAGTAAGGCCCAGTAAATAATAAGCTGCTGTGGCACCCAAAATACTCCAGAGAATCGCCCCTTTTACTTTTTTCTTAGCTAGAATACCAATAGATATAATTGCCGCCACAGTAATAAGCAGTGGCATAATACTTTCCCAGTCGGCCGTTCCAAGTAAATTAAAAGAAGCAAGATTTACACCGGTAGATTCATCTTTTATAACCAGCCCTGCATCCTGCAGTCCAAGGAACGCTATAAATAATCCAATCCCCGCAGGAATAGCCTTTTTCACTGCTGACGGAATAGAATCAAAAATAAGACGTCTTAATCCTGTAACTGTTAATAAAATAAAAATGCATCCGTCTGCCAGCACAAATACCAGCGCATTTGCATAACTAAATCCCATACCAAAGCAAACTGTATAAACAAAAAATGCATTAATTCCCATTCCGGAAGCCTGGGCTAAAGGCAGATTTGCCAGCAATCCTATCAAAATTGTACCAACAACTGCAGAAACAGACGTTGCTATATAAATAGCTCCGTATGATACATCTCCTAATTGAGAAAACATTCCGGGATTTACCATCAGGATATATGCCATAGATATAAAGATCGTAATACCCGCTGTTATTTCTGTACGTATTGTCGTATTGCGTTCCTTTAATTTAAATAACTTTTCCACTTAATTCTTTTCCCCTGTTCAAAATATTATAGTTAATATTCTTATTGTCTCAATTTAGCAATAAAATACACTATGAAAATATACTGCCATAAAAAAACAGATTATTCAATTGTATTAGAATTCTCATCCTGCATTTTTCTTCTACGGAGTTCTGCCCGTTTCAAGTAATCCTTTAAAAGAAAATTTTATTCTTTGTGTATCTGAATAGTAAAAAACATTTTTCTGTGGCCTCTTAGAATTACAACTAACTAATTTTATGGAAAAATAAAAAAACCCCAGATTACTCTGAGGTTTATAAAGGCGACAACCAGATTCGAACTGGTGATAGAGGTGTTGCAGACCTTTGCCTTACCACTTGGCTATGTCGCCCTAATCTACTAAATTATACCATTTGTAAATTATTCAGTCAAGAACAATTTACAATGACTCCAACGGGAATCGAACCCGTGTTACCGCCGTGAAAGGGCGATGTCTTAACCGCTTGACCATGGAGCCATCTTCCTTATCCTCTTTCAGTTCCTTTATTTTTAACTGAAAAAACTCCCCGAGTAGGGCTCGAACCTACAACCCTTCGGTTAACAGCCGAATGCTCTACCATTGAGCTATCGAGGATCAGGTACTATCTTATTTCATATACCTTCAAAACTTCATACAGATTTCCGTGAAAGCATTCCAGATAACCACTTTCTTTTCTAAGGAAGTTCGATTCACTAAAACCATTTTCCTTTTTTGAAACCGGGGTCACCTCAAAAGCTTTGCTTTCTCGGTGCCATTTGCTTCGCAAATGCCTTTCCTTCAACCGTTTCCCACAGCTCAGAAAATAACTTTTCTTCCCTGTGCTTCCGGTTTCGGAAACCCGCTTTCTTCCCTTTTTGGTCAAGCCCTCGGACGATTAGTATCAGTCAGCTCCATACATTACTGCACTTCCACCTCTGACCTAT
>CABIXN010000011.1 GCA_902362715.1 Lachnospiraceae bacterium
CCCCCGCCTCTCTTTTTACACTTTTCTTCACTCTCTCTTCTTTCACCTACTGCTTTTCTTCTTATTCACTTCTCTTTTCTTAGTTCGCCTGCAAATTGACAACTCTTTCTTCTTATTTTATTATAGTCTCAGGAGACTAATCAGCTAAATCTAAAAACTGCTATATAATAGGGAGGAAAACAATGAAACGTTCAGAAATTAACGCAGCAATCAAGGAAATGGAAACAATGATCAAAAAACACGGTTTTGAAATTCCGCCTTTCTGTAACTGGACCCCACAGGATTGGGAAAATAAAAACCATGAATATGATGAAATCAGAGAAAATATGCTTGGATGGGATATCACTGACTATGGTTTAAACAATTTCGCTAAAACAGGTTTTTCTCTGATTACTATTCGAAACGGTAATCAGCAGTTAAAAGACAAATACATTAAACCATATGCTGAAAAGCTTCTGATGGTCAGAGACGGCCAGCACGCTCCTATGCACTTTCATTTTTATAAGATGGAAGACATTATCAACAGAGGCGGCGGCAACATTCTAATAACCGTTTATAATTCAACCAAAGACGGTGAGTTTGCAGATACCGATGTAAAAGTGACAAAGGACGGCCGTACTTATTATGTGCCTGCCGGCACTGCTGTAAAACTAGAACCTGGTGAGAGTATTACCATCTACCCATATATGTATCATGATTTCAATGTAGAGCCCGGCAGCGGTGATGTACTTTTAGGGGAAGTATCCATGTGCAACGATGATAACACAGACAACCGTTTTTACGAACCAATAGGACGTTTTCCTGAAATAGAAGAGGATGAACCTGCATACCGGCTGCTTTGCAACGAATACCCACAGGCTAAATAATCAGGAGGATTCATAAATGGAATATACAATAAAAGACAATGATTTGTCTGTGATCATTTCCAGCCACGGCGCTGAAATGCAGTCTGTCAGCTTCCAGGGAAGAGAATATCTGTGGCAGGGTGATGAGGCATACTGGACTGAGCATTCACCTGTACTGTTTCCCTTTGTGGGACGTTTCACAGATGGACACTATACCCTTGAAGGTAAACGTTACCCCATGTCAATTCATGGTTTTGCAAAACTATCAGATTTTGATGTTATAGAAAAATCTGATAACAGTATTACGCTTCAAATGACAGATACCCCGGCAACATTTGAAAAGTACCCCTTTCATTTTATATTTAATGTAACCTATACCATAAAGGACCAGCAAATTTTTGTTTCTTATCATGTTCAGAATCTTTCAGACCAAACCATGTATTTTGGAATCGGCGGTCATCCGGGATTCAACGTACCATTGGAAAACGGATTAGCCTTTCAGGATTATTACCTGGAGTTTCCACTGGCCCATACGCCTGCAAAAGTCGGACATACAGAAACCTGCTTCTTAAGCGGAATTGATACCGACTATCCGCTAGAAAATGGGAACAAAATACCTCTGATACATTCTATGTTCGATCAAGATGCCATTGTTTTAAAAAATGTATGTGACTGTGTTACTCTAAAATCCGATAAAAGTGAACACTCTGTCACACTTTGTTATCCTGATCTTCCGTATCTGGGATTATGGCACGCCCCAAAAACGGAAGCTCCATATATTTGTATCGAACCATGGTCCTCCCTTCCTTCTAGACAGGATATTGTGGAAGAATTTAAATACAAAAATGATTTAATCCGTTTAAAACAGGATGCATCCTATCAAAACGATTGGAAAATCATAATCACTTAGTATAATAACATGTTTCTAAAATTACACAAAAAGGTCTGCCCACTGGGAAAATACACCAATGGGCAGACCTTTATATTTTTAATATGATAAGGGTTATCCCTCAAAACAGCTTTCTAAAAGTGACACAGCGTTTTCATTCGTTCTTCTAAATATGGCTGCAGCTTAGCCTGAACATATGCAGGCATATTGATAATTTTGACTGGATCTTTATTATCTGCATTTTCTTTAGAAAAATCAGCAACTGCACTGTAATATTTACCCAAAAATTCTGTTCCAAGATTAAACTTATTAATTCCTTTGGAAAATGCCGTCAGCAGCTGGTCATCCGGTATCCCGCTGCCTCCATGAAGCACAAGCGGCACGTCTGTAGCCGCATGAATTTCCTCCAGGCGCGCAATATCAAGATGAGGTGTTTCTTTATACTCACCATGGGCATTTCCAATAGAAACTGCCAGGGAATTAACACCCGTTTCTTTGCAGAACTTTTCTGCTGCGTCTGCCTTTGTATATAAATCCTCATTATGATTGTCGGAATCTGATGCAAGGCCTACATGCCCGATTTCGCCCTCAACGCAGACTCCTAACTCATGCGCTTTTAATACTACCTGTTTTGTCAGTTCAATATTTTTATCCAAATCATTCATTGAGCCATCCATCATCACAGACTCAAACCCTGCATTTATAGTTGTCATAATATTATTATAAGTATAGTCATGATCTGCATGAAGCCCAATGGGAACCTTTACTTCATTTGCCAGTTCTTTTACCATAGCAGCAAACTTCCTGAATCCTGTTGTATGCTGAACTGTAACATGCTCCGGATATAACATAACAATAGCAGGCGTATTAGCCGCCTCGGCCGCATATACTACTGATCTGGCCATTACATAATCCATACAGATAAATGCAATTACTGACGTATTACTTTCCTTCGCCATTTTTAAAATATTTTCCACTTTCTCGTACATATGTATCTCCTTTTTCTTTTCACTAATTATTTTCTGTTTTCTACTAATAATCCCGGCAGGAGTCCACCTGCAAAAGAATCACCCAGACCTACAACTGTCGGATGTTTTACATTACTTAAATCTTTGCATGGCAGACAGCATATCTTATCTCCAAGTATCTCTTTTAGCTTTTCGCAAAATGCTGCACTGTCAGCCCTCCCCGGCATCAATGCTGTTTCCCGATAATCTTCCGCAGTAAACTGGTCTCCCTTGCGAAAACGTGTAGATGCCGTTGTTATTCCGCCCTCCAAAGAGCGATACATAATCCCGGCCTTTTCACCGTATGCAAGCGCCCAGACCGCTGAATGGACTAATATTGTCTTTATCCCGGATTTTTTATATACATACTCGATTGCTTTGACAACAGCCCCCGGATCAAGAAGATCAATCCGCTCTCCTATATATTCCTGAAGTTCATCTTCATTCATACTAAGAATATCCGTTACCGGCGCCAGCTCCCGATGTACATAATAACGAAACTCTTTTTTCACATAACATCCGTCTTCCATAACCGTTACTGCATGCTCCGGGAGACTTTCCCACAATTTTTTTGTTTTAGCTACACGATCCTCTAAAATTTTGGATTCCAGAATTTCACTAAAGCACCCCAGCAAAAATACTTCAGCATCCGTAATCATTTTTCCAAATTCCTCCGGCAGAACCGGAATATTTAAGCTGTCAACATCGCGGGATACCATAACTCTGTTTTCTCTCGGGGTCACAAAATCAATATCATTAGCGCAGATCCGCACTCCTTTTCGGCACTGCAGCACAACGTGGGGGTAAATATCATCATGATCTTTCGGCACACCAGGCAAAACGCGGACACGGGATGGCATCAGCCGTTTTACATGCTCATTATAACAGCTTGTCTGCAGTACACTTCCATAACCCAGCCCATCCAGGATAATAGCCGCACGTGTCGCAGTTCCTCCAAGAGTTATGCTATACTTAAAATGATTTGCAAAGTCCACACAGGCCTCAGAAGTATCCGGTACCATTTCACCGCCGATACCTTCTTTCAGATGCGCCAGGCATGCAATCCAGACCGCACGTTCTGTATCTACATGTATGTCTGTCTGCAGTTCATCTGCACATATATTAAATGCCCGAATCTGCTCCTCTACCACCTGTGTATCCCACACTAATTCATAATCCACACATGTGTGGAATCCTAGTGCTATCTTCTCACCCATCCGTCATCTCCTTCAGTGTAATTTTATCTTTACCGCCTGCAAAGGCGCGCAATACAATACTGCGCGCCTTTTATGTAGAATTAATAAAGTGAAGCCTTTCCATCGGCCTGGAACAGCTCAATTTTCTGATAAGCAACCGCTTTCATTGCTTCCACACATGGCGGCTGAATCTGATTTGGCTCACGAAGAGATGCATCTTTTAATACTTCTCTCATTTTGTCATAATATGCCACTTTAATATCACTGGAAATATTAATTTTATTTACACCATGCTCTACAGATTTTGCAATCTCAGAGTCTTTATTTGAAGATCCTCCATGAAGTACAAGTGGAGCATCCACAATTTTCTTAATATCATCCAGAATATCAATACGCAGCTCTGGTTTTTTATCTTTTGGATAAATTCCATGACAGGTTCCGATGGCAATTGCCAGACAGTCGATACCCGTCTTCTCAATAAAATCTTTTGCCTGCTCTGGATCTGTATACAATATTTCATCAGGAGCAGTTGTCTCTACAGAATCTGTATTACCGATGGTCCCCAGTTCACCTTCCACAGAAACATTTACTGCATGTGCAGCCTCACAAACCTTTTGACAGGTAGCGATATTCCCTTCATATGGCTGGCTTGAGGCATCAATCATAACAGAGGTAAATCCCGCCTGAATTGCTGTAATTACCTGTTCAAATGTAGCTCCATGATCCAGATGAACTACCGCCGGAACCGGTGACTTATTTATTCTGTCAATAATACCTTTTACCATTTCTGTTGAAGTATGGCTTAATTCATCCGGATGTATCGCAATGATCACAGGAGCATTTTTCTCCTCGGATGCTTCCATAATACCATTGAACATATTGTAGTCACTGATATTAAAAGCAGGTACCGCAAAGTTGTGTTTGTTAGCTACAGCAAGTAAATCTTTCATGTTCATTAACATAATAAACATCTCCTTTTTGAATAAAACTTATTATTTGTGACTTCCATTAACCCTTTACACCACCGGAAGACATCCCGGCAATAAAGTATTTCTGGAAAAAAATAAACAGAACCAGTACAGGGAGCGAACCAAGCACACTCATAGCCATCATCTGACTCCAGTCATATGCATGCTGTCCCATTAAAAGATTGATACCGATAGGCACGGTTCTCATATTTGTGGTCTGGGTCAATGTCAATGCAAACAAATATTCATTCCATGCCTGCATAAATGTATACATTCCCACAGAGACCATACCCGGAAGTGATATTGGCACCAATATGGACCATAATGCCTTCCAGCGGGAACCACCGTCAATCATAACTGCCTCATCCAGTTCCCGGGACAGCGTATTCAGATATCCGGTCATCATTAAAATACAATATGGCAATGTTGTGATCAGGTATGTCAGGATCAATGCAAAATAAGTATTGAACAGTCTCATGGATACAATCATACCCATATATGGAATCAATAATACAATTGGCGGGATTGCCTGTACACTTACAACAAGTGAGTTAAAAATTGCTTTTCCAGGAAAGTCAAAACGGCTGAACGCATAAGCTGCAAGAATGCCTACAAACAAGGTTGCCGCGACCACACATGCCGCTATAATATAACTATTAACAAAAAAACGTATTTTTGAAGGATCTGTCAAAACCGCCAGATAAGATGACAGACTGGCTGTCTCGTCAAAGAACTTGGGCGGCCATGCAAAAATTGCCGAATTGGATTTCAGCGATGAACATACCATCCACAGAACCGGAAATCCGGCAAATACACCGCCAAGCACCAAAAGAATCGACAGGATAATTTTAACGGGCTTTTTATAACTTCCAACCATATACTAATCCCTCGCTTTCTTTTGCTGTCTTACATAGAATATTGCGATAATAACACATACAATCAGCAGCACAACTGCTGTTGTTGCAGCCATACTGTAGTCTGCTTTACGGAATGCAAGTTTATATATGTATACACTCAACATCTCCGTGGAATTTACCGGACCTCCGGCCGTCAGCATCCACACAACATTGAAAGACTGCAATGTCCAGATAAAATCCAGCATCGCAATACTGATTAAAATTGGCTTCAGCTGGGGAATTGTAATATGAAGGAAACTTTTTGCTCCTGTAGCTCCATCTAGAGCTGCACTTTCATATAAGTCTCCGGATATTCCCTGCAGACCTGCCAGAATACTGATCATATAAAATGGATATCCACACCAGATATTGATAAAACAGATTACCGCCAGTGCAATACTCTGATCACTGAGCCATTCTGTATTCTGCGACACCTGTGGCAGGAAAGACAAAACAGCATTCACAATACCCGATGGCTGCAGCATTAATTTCCACAAAATAGCAATTACAGAGGCTGTAAATACCCACGGAAGGACATAAATAACGCGGGCAACTGTTTTTGTACGTGTTTTAAAATATCTGGAGTTCAAAAGCATTGCAAATATCATACCAATAACAAGGTGCGCCACGACACTGACAATAACAAATACAATTGTATGACTAACGGCTCCCCAGAACTCCTGATCCGCAAATAATGTTTTATAATTTTCCCAGCCAACAAAGGTCGGATCCGGTGAAACAATGGCTTTGTCTACAAAGGAATATCCAATAACCATACAAATAGGCACCACCAGGAACACAACCATCAGAATCAATGTTGGTGCAAGATATCTATATGGAGTTGTTTTCGTTCCAATTGATTTCAAAATTTTACCCCTCCTTAAAGAAGGTGTGTTTCTTCCTTAAATAATAGAAACACCTTTTCCTTATAACTTTCATCAGAGAATTTCCCGTCTCTGATCAAATAAAAACGGGGGCGGGTCAAAAGACCCTGACCCCCACTTTCACAGCTACATTTTCATTTGCTATTAATTAGTTACTATTTTGTTGCTTCATCAAGATATCCCTGCCAGTTTTTCAGCATAGCATCGGCATCAAGACTTCCGTCTAAATATTTCACAACATCATTTGTCATATTTGTCATAACGTCAGTTGCATTTGGCAGACCAATAAATTCATTAATTACATAATTTTCTTTGTACAGTTCATAAAAATCCTGGAACTGCTGTGGAGCAGAGCTGTAATCCGGCTGTGCTACTGTACTGTTCGGGAATGCAGACTGTGTCTGAGCCAAACCTGCAGATACAGAGCCGTCTTTTCCGTCTTTTCCGCCAAGCAGATAGTTTACAAATTTAGCTGCTGCTTCTTTGTTCTCACAGTTTTCAGAGATACCTACTGCCCATGATGCATAACAGATACCGCTTTTACCTTCATATCCGTCTTTTACAGGCACTGTTGTTGCCTGGAAATTTACATCTTTAAATGTTCCCATTGTGGCTGCTGACGCCAGTGTAAATGCACAGTTTCCTGCTGCAAAGTTACTTGTCATTGCAGCTTCTTCCAATGTATTTGCGCCAGGATACAGACAACCATTATCGTTTAATGTCTTAAAGAATTCAGCTAAAGAAACAAGATCTTCGCTTCCTTCCACTTTATAAGCTCCACTGTCATCTTTCAGAGCCATACCAGACGCCCAGCCGGTTCCCATATATACATTCTGAATACCATTGGGGTTCTCTGTTCCAAGATTCAGAGCAAATGCAGATTTTCCTGCTGCTTTAATCTTCTTGCATGCTTCAATCATTTCTGACCATGTTTTCGGGATCTCTTTTACACCTGCTTCTTCCAGGATGTCCATATTTACATACATCGGATATGCAAAATTCAATACAGGCACAACATAGCTTGTATCTCCTACTTTCCATGTGTCTGTTGCAAGATTTGCATCAACACCTGCCGCTGTTAAATCTGTGAGTATTCCCATATCTGTAAACTCTGACAACCATGCGCCATCAACACTTACGATATCTGCAACAGTTTTGTTTGCCGCACCGCTGACAATCTGTTCTTTTGTGTTCGCCCATGGCGCACTCAGCAGTTCTACTGTAATACCTGTGTCTTCTTTAAACTGTGCACAGATATCTTCAAGATAACCTTCCGGAAGTTCCACTCCCCACCACTGCTGGAATTTCAGTGTTACATCGCTGGCTGCGGCTTTATCAGAATTTGCTGAACTCTGGTTCGCATCATCCTTTTTGTCTCCGCAGGCTACGAGACCTACCGCCATGGCTCCTACTAATCCTACGGCCAGGCCTCTTTTCATGAGTGTGCTTAATTTCATGTCTTTTCCTCCTTTAAAACATTATATATCAGCCTCACACGGAATCTCCCTCCTTCTTCCACAACCCCTTCGTGAAATTGACGGATTCTTTTCCCTTTTCTGTGTGGAAACTGTACTAATTTGCTTCCTTACAAATACGAAAAAGTCAATACATTTCCGGAAACGCAGCCGCTTTTTTATCGTTTTTCACAAAATGAAACCTTATTTTTTCGTGAAATAAAAT
>CABIXN010000012.1 GCA_902362715.1 Lachnospiraceae bacterium
GTCGCGGTGAATACGTTCCCGGGTCTTGTACACACCGCCCGTCACACCATGGGAGTCGGGAATGCCCGAAGCCGGTGACCCAACCATAAGGAGGGAGCCGTCGAAGGCAGGCCTGATAACTGGGGTGAAGTCGTAACAAGGTAGCCGTATCGGAAGGTGCGGCTGGATCACCTCCTTTCTAAGGAAATCGAGTAGAAGATATTTCACTGTTTGGTTATCAAAGAGCGAGTGCGCAGGTGAAAAAACGGATGCAGATGGAAAGCTGGCTTTCAAGTCTGCAGGAGTTTTTGAGGATGCATAAGAGGGTTTGCCAGCACTGAGAAGCCGCGAAGCGGGTTGGAAGTGGGGCAGAGCCGGGCACGAGCGAACAAGAAAAGATAACAAAGACTTCCGGTGGCGATGCGCCTAGGGGAAACACCCGTACCCATCCCGAACACGATGGTTAAGACCTAAGCGGCCGATGGTACTATGCTGGAGACGGCATGGGAGAGCAGGTGGCTGCCGGAACACTTCATAAAAGCAAGCCGTAAGGCGAAGCTTGCGTTTTAGAATGGGGGCATAGCTCAGTTGGGAGAGCACCTGCCTTGCAAGCAGGGGGTCGAGAGTTCGAATCTCTCTGTCTCCATTGCACGAAACACTGAAAGAATAGTGTGAAGTGCTAACTGTACCTTGAAAACTTCATACAGAGATAATGAATTGATAAAACGTTTTGTGATCGAAAGATCATAAAACCTCAGATATATCAAGACATCCGAGAAATTTGTCAGCAGAATGCGAGTGCGCAGCTGAGGACTAAAAGGATCCGGGAGTTTACTTCCGGGATGCTTTTAGGACGAAGATGCATATGAGGTTCGCCTCAAGCGGGAAGAAGCGTAAGCGGATTCACGCAGGAACGAGCATCTGCAGACGAAAATGCAAACCAAACACAATCGTTGAAAAACGAAAACTCATTCTTGAATGAGAGCTGCGAAAGTAGCAGCCCGCCTAAGTAGCTAACGCTATAGCGAACGGGAAGGAAAAAATTACGAGAAAAACGCGTTGCAGCTCATTCATAGGATGCTGTGCATCCTATTTCATGAAGCGCTGTCGCACAATGATTTCGTACTGAGACATCCAAAAGAAAGCAAACTTTCTTTGTCTGTCAAAGCCGAAATCGCAACGCTCGTAGCAAGGTCAAGCAAGAAAGAGCGCAGGGTGGATGCCTTGGCACTAAGAGCCGAAGAAAGACGTGATAAGCTGCGAAAAGCTGCGGGGAGGAGCAAATATCCATAGAGCCGCAGATGTCTGAATGGGGAAACCCACATGAGAAGCCCTCATGTATCCATACGCCAATCCATAACGTATGGAGGGGAACCCGGTGAACTGAAACATCTAAGTAGCCGGAGGAAGAGAAAGAAACATCGATTTCGTAAGTAGCGGCGAGCGAA
>CABIXN010000013.1 GCA_902362715.1 Lachnospiraceae bacterium
CTTTCTTTTGGATGTCTCAGTACGAAATCATTGCGCGACAGCGCTTCATGAAATAGGATGCACAGCATCCTATGAATGAGCTGCAACGCCTTTTTCTCGTAATTTTTTCCTTCCCGTTCGCTATAGCGTTAGCTACTTAGGCGGGCTGCTGCTTTCGCAGCTCTCATTCAAGAATGAGTTTTCGTTTTTCAACGTTTGTGTTTGGTTTTCAATCGCTCATGCTTTCGCATGAACTCTTTACTTTGCATTTCTCGGATGTCTTGATATATCTGAGGTTTTATGATCTTTCGATCACAAAACGTTTTATCAATTCATTATCTCTGTATGAAGTTTTCAAGGTACATGTGCAGTCCGCAGTTCTTTCCCTGCTTCCTGCCGGCTGTTTTATCAGCCATCAGGATACCTGATCTTTCAGATACTCTGATCACTGGTAAAACCCAGTTTATATGAACAGCGCTTCCCCGCTGATACAGGTTGACACGGCTTTCCGTGTCCGTTCTATATCAAAAGGCTTCCGCCTTGTTTTCTTTTTTAATCCGGCAGCCACCTGCTCTCCCATGCCGTCTCCAGCATAGTACCATCGGCCGCTTAGGTCTTAACCATCGTGTTCGGGATGGGTACGGGTGTTTCCCCTAAGCGCATCGCCACCGGAAATCTTTGTTATCTTTTCTTGTTCGCTCGTGCCCGGCTCTGCCCCACTTCCAATCCGCTTCGCGGCTTCTCAGTGCTGGCAAACCCTCTTATGCATCCTCAAAAACTCCTGCAGACTTGAAAGCCAGCTTTCCATCTGCATCCGTT
>CABIXN010000014.1 GCA_902362715.1 Lachnospiraceae bacterium
GCAGCTTATCACGTCTTTCTTCGGCTCTTAGTGCCAAGGCATCCACCCTGCGCTCTTTCTTGCTTGACCTTGCTACGAGCGTTTTCCGCTCTCCCTTCCCGTTCGCTATAGCGTTAGCTACTTAGGCGGGCTGCTGCTTTCGCAGCTCTCATTCAAGAATGAGTTTTCGTTTTTCAACGTTTGTGTTTGGTTTGCATTTTCGTCTGCAGATGCTCGTTCCCGCGTGAATCCGCTTACGCTTCTTCCCGCTTGAGGCGAACCTCATATGCATCTTCGTCCTAAAAGCATCCCGGAAGTAAACTCCCGGATCCTTTTAGTCCTCAGCTGCGCACTCGCATTCTGCTGACAAATTTCTCGGATGTCTTGATATATCTGAAGTTTTATGATCTTTCGATCACAAAACGTTTTATCAATTCATTATCTCTGTATGAAGTTTTCAAGGTACATGTGCAGTCCGCAGTTCTTTCCCTGCTTCCTGCCGGCTGTTTTATCAGCCATCAGGATACCTGATCTTTCAGATACTCTGATCACTGGTAAAACCCAGTTTATATGAACAGCGCTTCCCCGCTGATACAGGTTGACACGGCTTTCCGTGTCCGTTCTATATCAAAAGGCTTCCGCCTTGTTTTCTTTTTTAAGTATTCCGGCAGCCACCTGCTCTCCCATGCCGTCTCCAGCATAGTACCATCGGCCGCTTAGGTCTTAACCATCGTGTTCGGGATGGGTACG
>CABIXN010000015.1 GCA_902362715.1 Lachnospiraceae bacterium
TCCAGCAGTTTACTGTCAATCATTCCCTGATAATATCTGCTTCGCCTCGGCAGATTTCCGGTATTTTCCTTTTGGGCCTCCGTATTATATACAACACCCTCCTCATCCTGGCTCCAGACATCCAGCTTTACAAACCGCTTCAGCGGAGTAGTCCGTATTTCCTTCTCAGACTGCGGGCAGTCCTTTAAATGAACATCTCTTCCAAGAATAATTTCCAGTAAAATCTGCAGATTTCCCGGGCTTTCCATAGCCTCTGCGAATAAAAAGCGATCAAACAGTGTCAATTGTCCCAATGGTTTACTAGGTTTCAAATAACTTCTCCTTTCATTATAAAGAGATTCCTTACAACTGTAAAGAAAATCCCTTTCCCA
>CABIXN010000016.1 GCA_902362715.1 Lachnospiraceae bacterium
CAAATTAGTACAGTTTCCACACAGAAAAGGGAAAAGAATCCGTCAATTTCACGAAGGGGTTGTGGAAGAAGGAGGGAGATTCCGTGTGAGGCTGATATATAATGTTTTAAAGGAGGAAAAGACATGAAATTAAGCACACTCATGAAAAGAGGCCTGGCCGTAGGATTAGTAGGAGCCATGGCGGTAGGTCTCGTAGCCTGCGGAGACAAAAAGGATGATGCGAACCAGAGTTCAGCAAATTCTGATAAAGCCGCAGCCAGCGATGTAACACTGAAATTCCAGCAGTGGTGGGGAGTGGAACTTCCGGA